>JAHBUC010000002.1 GCA_019638275.1 Cyclobacteriaceae bacterium
AATCCTAAACCAGGATTTGAACAGTAATTAAAACAGGCCTTCACCCTCTTCAATTATACCCGAACACTACTTGTTGGGGCTTCCTTTTTGCCTTTTGGCGCAAAAGGAGTGCAAAGGTAATGTATTAATATTCTTTACGCAACATCGCCCCAAATTTTCTTCGGTAATGAGGCTGTTACAAGTTGTTGATAATTAGATTTTTATGATGTTGATAAAGCGGATCAACAAAAAAAGTTATCCACAAAATTCAAACTTTGTCAGATGTTTGCTTTGGCGCCTTGAAAAGAGGGACGGTAGAGCATGGCTCACCAAACATCAGGCTAGAGACCAGCGGTTGCAAATGGCGAACCACTTCCAGGTAAATGGAAACCGGAACTTCAACTTTACTACAGCCTTTGACAACAACTTTTTTGCTTTTGAATTCCTGCCAGTCAACATAACTCAGTTGTTGCTCAAATATTTTTTCTTCCAACCGTTCAACCGATCCGAAGAAAAATAATTTGGCGTAAGGACGAAGGGCAGTGGCAATTAACATGTACGCCCAGGTTGGCACAATGGCATCGGCTGAACAGGTTATGGCAACAAATTTATCCTGGTACTGTTTCCAATCGTGCAACTTCACGAAGTCACGAAAATCTTTTTCTCTCAACACCAAACCCTGAAAGAGTTGATCTTTAATATCCAGCAATATCCGTTCGCCCGGCTGATAAAATGTTTCCAGATCGAACGTTATCAATCCGCTGGCAGATACCCTGTTTACTATTTCATCTCCTTTGTTAATCATACTTATTACTTCGTGCGAATAACACTAATTCAATATAAAAAATTTCAATGTTGCTTAGCCGTCTTAATCATAAATTCCTTTAAGTAAAACGGTTCAAAGCTTTCCAAATCTTCAGCCTCACCCGAGTGCAATTTGGTATACGCCAACTCCCCCATTTTTAAAGCCTGTGGATAAACGCCATCAACAAAATGCGCGTTAGCATGCCGAATAACTGCTTTACATTTTGTGGACCCATCTCCAAAAAAAAATACTTTGTTTTCCTGCAGCAGATCGTGAAACGAACTCTCATCAATAATCCGCGGCGCAATCGGCAAAATCGGATTAAGATCAGCGTTAACAATCATGCTGTATACCTCCATTCTGCGGGCATCTATCATGGGGCAGAGAAGCATATCTGAATCGACCTCTTTGCTCACTTGATGGGCCAGCAGCTCAAGTGTATTAATCGCAATCAGTGGAACCTTCAAGGCAAAACATAATCCTTTTGCCAATGACACCCCGATTCGTAATCCCGTATAAGATCCGGGGCCTGAAGAAACTGCGACTGCCTCAAGCTGTCTGAAATCAAGCTGCGAAAATTTTATTAAGTCATCGATTAATGGGGCAAGCCGGGTTGCGTGCGATTGTTCAACATGAACTTCAGCCGAAGTAATCAATTGACCGTTGCTATGAAGGGCTACGGAGCAAACCTTCGCTGATGTTTCAAGACTGAGAATAGCCATTAATGCCTGGCTAAAATTTTATTCAGGCCTTGCTGATCCTGAAGTGTTTTTACAGCTTCGGCAATTGCCGTATCGTGAGCCAACGAAACCGCGTACTGACCTTCATTAAGCGCATAGTTAAATGCTATTTGCCGAGTTAATACTGTAGCTATTTCATCCTTGAAACGTACCAAATCCGATGCTTTATTCGCTTCAATTTTTGAGGAAAGTGATTTTAGTTCAGATTCCAGTTCGGTATAGTAGCGTTCTTTTTTTGCCAACTCAAGCAATTGTTTGGCCTCAGATTCCAGTGTAGTGGCATACGTGAATTTTTGTTCCCTCAACCACGACAGGAACTTCTCATACTCTTTATCTGAAAAATTAAACGCTTTAAAATCTGAAGGTGCCGGATTCTCAGCACAATACTTTGTGGCATATTCAAACAATAATCCTGAAGTATATAACGATGAGGTAATTGTTCCGAGGTATTTCTGGCCGATTGCAATATCCGGATCCAGTCCTCCGCCATCATACACCGAGCGGCCATTCACGGTTTTAAATTCAGATTTAGTCGAGTCGGCATAGGCAGCAACCGAACCATCTTGCTGACGATTGGTGTAGTTAAGTTTTTGAATGCATCTTCCACTTGGAATATGATATTTTGCGGTGGTGACTTTCAGTTGTGCGTTATAGGATAACTGTCTTGTTGTTTGAACAAGGCCTTTGCCAAACGTGCGATCGCCCAATAATACAGCACGATCATAATCCTGTAGCGCACCAGCCACAATTTCCGATGCCGAAGCGCTACCATCGTTAATCAAAACAGCTAGCGGGATATCGGTATCGAGTGGATTGTTCAGTGTTGTGTAGGACTTATTCCACTCTTCCACTTTCCCTCGTGTGCTTACTACCTCTTTTCCTTTTGGGATGAAGAGGTTTACAATATTCACTGCTTCATGAAGCAGGCCACCTGGGTTATCGCGTAAATCAAGAATGATTTTTTTTGCGCCCTGCGCCTTCAACTTTGTCACTGCTTCAGCGACTTCTTTTGAAGCTCCGGGTGTAAAATCGTCCAGCTTGATGTAACCAACCTCCGGGTTTACCAATCCGGCATACGCCAGGTTACCCACAGTAATTTTCTCCCGTTTTATCTTGAATACAAGGTCATTCTTTTGCCCGTATCTTCTTACTTTCACTTCCACTTCTGTTCGTGCCGGACCTTTCAGCAATGTGCTTGTCTCGGCAGTTGTTTTTCCCTGTACATTGATACCGTTAACGGCAATCAGTTCATCGCCAACTTTCAATCCGGATTTATATGCAGGAAAATTTTTATACGGATGGGTGATGATAATTTTTTTATTAATGACTCCGATTAATGCCCCGATACCGGCATACTGACCGGTGGTTGTTATTCGAAAATTTTCGAGTTCTTCTTCAGGAATGAAGTCGGTATATGGGTCAAGTGATTCCAACATACCATCAATGCCATGGCGGATCAATTTTTTAGGATCCACTTCATCAACGTAATAGGTGTTTACTTCCTTAAATAAGGTTGCGAAAATGTCAAGACTCTTCGCGATCTCGAAATAATTCTCAGCTGGTTGTTTAAAGGCAACAAGACAAATCGCGATGATGCCAATACCTGCTACCCACCTAATTCTTTTCTGCATACTGCTGTAAACGCTTAAAGGTCTCTTTAATTTTCTGTTCGATCTGATGAAAATCCAAAATTTCTTTGGCTGTATAAATATACGCGATTTGCAGGGCAGGTGATTCGGGTAAATTAGCTTTGTTAAGCCTGTATGCCTCCCGAAGCCTCCGTTTAATCAGATTACGATCAACCGCTTTTTTAAAATTTCGCTTAGAAACCGAGAAAAGCACCTGGTGGTTCGGCTCCTGACTTTTCAATATCAAAATCTTGAATGGCGGTAAATAAAAAGAGGAACCCTTGCTGAAGAGTTCCTGAATGCTGTTTCGACTGGAAAGTCGCTCGGATTTGCTAAAACTAAATTTGCCCATGGGGTGAGGTTGGTAACCCCTGCCCTTCCCGCAGGCTAGCCTTTATCGGGAGGCAAAAAGGGTATTATTTCTTCTTAAAAGTAGTTTCGTCAGAAACGGTCAGTTTCTTTCTGCCTTTTCTTCTGCGCGAAGCCAACACCCTGCGACCATTGGCAGAGGCCATTCTTTCACGGAAACCGTGCTTGTTTTTGCGCTTTCTCTTGGATGGTTGATACGTACGTTTCATGCTCTTAACGGTTTACCCCATTGAATGAGGGCTGCAAAAATAATGAACATTCATGGATTTACAACCCCGTGGAGCAATAAATTCCCTGTCTTCAGGCAATCAGATCGGCCAGTACTTTTTTGGCCTGATCGGGCTGAAGGCGTGGGCCAAACTGCGAAACCACACGAGATGAGGCCAATGAGGCTATTTTTCCGGCTTCGGCATAGCTATGGCCATGGGTAATGCCGTAAAGAAACGCCCCTGAAAACATATCCCCAGCACCATTTGTGTCGATTGCCCGTACTTTATAAGGTTCAATCTGTATAAAGGTGTCGCCATCATATATAAGCGCCCCGTTTGCACCCAGTGTAATGGCAAAATGTTTGGCGGCCAGTTTCAACTTTTCGCGGGCTTCATTCAGGTTATCCGTTCCGGTAAAAATCAGAGCCTCTTCTTCATTACAGAATAACAGGTCCACGCTGGCACCCACCACTTCTTCCATTTGTTTTGAGAAGTATTTGACCATACTTGGATCCGAAAATGTCAGGGATGTGCGCACCCTATTCCGTTCTGCTATTTTCTTGGCTTCCTTCATGGCCTCCAAACCCTTGGGGCTGGCCACCAGATAGCCTTCGAGATATAGATATGTTGAGTTTTTAATGGCTTCTTCATCCAGATGTTCCGGAGACAAGAACGAGCTAACGCCCAAAAATGTATTCAATGTTCGCTGTGCATCCGGACTGGTCATTACCACGCACTTTCCTGTATGACCTTCTGGGCATTTCTCATAGGTAAGGTTGGTGTCGATGGAATTACGCTTGAGGTCATCCAGAAAGAACTTGCCCATTTCATCATTCGCCACCAAACATGAGTAAAAAGCTTTACCTCCAAACTGGCTCATGGCCACAACGGTATTGCCGGCAGAGCCACCGCCCGACATGCGACTTTTTTTCATGTCGATTGCTTTGAGCAACTCCAATTGACGCTTCTCATCCACCAAGGTCATTACACCCTTCTCAATGTTATTCTTTTCAAAAAAATCGTGATCAACTTCAGTTACAATATCCACAATGGCATTGCCTATGCCATATACATCATATTTACTCATAAAAATTGCTTTGCGCCTTATCAAAAGCGGGGTTTAAAAATTTCTGCAATGATAGGATTATTTTTTGTTTGAACCGTTTGATGGTCCGTTACCATTTGCTTTTAACCCCAATCCAATTTCAGCTGCACGGTTAGGATAATCGGTGATCAAACCGTCAACGCCCATGGTTTTCATCTTCTTCATATCCTCCACTTCGTTCACCGTCCAGGGAATAACGCGAAGCTTGCCGTTACGCCCATTTGTTGTTGCAGATGGCGGTTTCGTCACTGAAAGCGTATGAAGATAATCAACCTGCTCCTTTCTTAACAGTTTAAAGTATGGACTGTAAATTGAAGGAACGAACCCGAGTTCCTCAATATTTTTCTCAGGCGTTTTCGTATTCTCGATCAGCAATGCGAGCCTGACATGCGGGTATTTTTCTTTCCAGTATTTCAGCACGCGTAAATCAAACGATTGAATAACAATTCGCTCCCACGGAAGAAACTGATCAACTAAAGTATATACCCGGTCAGAAAACTCTTGGGGAGAGGGGTGATAAATATAATCTCCATCCTTTCTACTCTTTATCTCTATGTTATAATCCACTTCGTATCGCGAATAACTTTTGATGTGGTCTTCCACGGCTTTAATCACATCACTCAGCAAGGGTTTAATTGCCTTAACTTTTTCCTGCTCGGGAAATCGCTCATTGCCGTTTGAGCCACAATCGAATTGCTTTATTTCATCGTAGGTAAGCTGATAAATATTAAAATTCATTTGCTCTGTTTTAGAGATTTCGCTTCCATCCGGTTGCAAACAAATTTCAGCCGACATCCACGGCTCATGCGAAACGATTACGTGCTTGTCTTTGGTAATGGCGAGATCAAGCTCAACGGTAGTCACGCCATAATCGAGTGCTTTTATAAATCCGGGAATAGTGTTTTCAGGATAGATCCCCCTTGCCCCGCGATGACCCTGCAGGTCAAACTTAGGGATGTACTGACCTTGTGTTTCCATTATGGCCATAAAAAAAATAAGGTGCACGAAATACTTCATGCACCAAAGATAGGAAGATTCGTTGCCTTCGGGGGCCTCAGGCAACAACAGAAGTCTTTCGAGGGCCTCAGCAACAGTGAGGATTGTGAAGGTTGCCTTCGAGAACCTCAGGCAACGCGGTAACGGTGGCTAAGGTTCACGAAGCCACCACTACCGCATTATCCTGATCATACCGGGGCCGCCTCTGCGACCGCCCATTGGATTAAGGTGTTTATTCAGGGCGTAGGTGAAGCTTACCATGTAGAAACGACCCAAATTATTCATGGTTTGTTGCTGCACGAAGTTCTCACCCGCACTTTGCGTTACGTTGTTGCTTTGATCCAACAGGTTGTTCACTCCTACTTTAATTTCACCGGCATTGTTCTTCAGTACAAAGCGAGAGATGGACATATTCCAGAATGGAATAGTTTCTCTGAAATCGGATGTAGTGCTTGTATAGATCAGGTAATCGAAACTGGTGTTGTATGCATACTTTTTGAGAAAACTCAAATTAAGTTCACCACGATAGGTTTGGTTAAAATAATCTTGATCAGGTGTTTCGAAATCATATTTCAATTTTTGACTGCTCAGGTTCGCGCTTAAATCCAGAATTACAATTTCCTTGAATGTGAAGTTATAGCGCGCTGAGCCACCTAAGGTTCGCTGAAGGGTATTGTTCTCCTGCTCATTTAACACATTGATGTTCTCAGAAATCGATGCGGTTGGACCAATGTTAATCCGACTCTTCAGCTTGCTGATCGGGAATCCTGCGCTGATGTTTATGTTCAGGTTTGTTGCCCGATCAACGTTGACCGGTTTGGTAGTTCGCACAAAATCCTCGTCAACGGTTTGTGAGTTCGTAATGGCGTTGTGCATGTATGATGCGGTAACAAATGCAAACAGGTTCATGAATTTTACTGGATTGAAGGCAGTATAATTTGCAGTAATGCGGTGCGTATAAGCAGGCTTCAAATCCGGATTACCTACAGAAATGTTCAGCGGATCACTATTATTAATAATCGGCTGTAGTTGCTGAATACCAGGTTCCTGCATAGAGGTTTCATAATCCAGGCGCAGGTGCTTTACACTGGAGAAATCATAGTTAAAGCGTGCAACCGGTAACAGATTTTTAAAAGTCCGATCGATGGTAACATCATGCAACAACAATTCTCCTTTCAGGTTTGTGATCTGGTAACTTGTTCCGACCGTCAGACTGTATTTTTCCTTATTCATTCTGAAATTTATTCCCGGTCGGTTGTAGATGTAATTGCTTTTGAATTTGTTGCTAAGCCCCGTGTTGAATTCAGGTGTTCCTAAATTCCAGTCGAACACTTCGCGATCAACGTCATTCTGATTGGTGGAGAAGTTATAGTTTGCTTCCAGGTATTTTCTTCCTCCAAGCGGTTCGGTATAGGAAACCGATATTCCATACGTCTGATTGATTGTCTCCTGGATATTGGTCTGATCGATTTGCTCCTCAGTTCCTTGGGTGTTGTAGATGTTAGTGGATTGCTGATTGCCTTCACTCTCGGACGAATTCAATCCGGCCGAAAGTGTGGTGGTCATATTCCTTCCCTTTTTATTGAACCTGTGCCGCCACAATACATTTGCATTCAGGTTAATGCCCGTTTGTGCTGTGTAGATACTCCTTTCACTTTCGTTGCGCACCTCCGTGTTCCCGACATTCATCGTCTGACTCTCACTGAATGATCTAAACTCAGAATTGGTATATGATGCATTAGCGGTTGCCCGGATTACATTGGCTGAATCAATTGTGTGATCCAACACAAGTGTGCCCCGATGGTTATCGCTGTTACTTAACTGACGACTATCCTGAATAAAGTTATAGTTTCCGCCATTGGGCAATGTATTAATACGGAAAAGCGAGCTGCTTACATTACGATCCAGATGGTTATAAAAATAACTGGAGGTAATCTTCGTGTCCTTGCTCAGGTCTTTATTAAAGTTAATTCCTCCGGCATAGTTGGTCATGATACCACTTTGGCGACCACCCATATTAATACTTGGGCCTCCTCCCGTGTTGCCTCCCGGGCCGCCAACCGTAATCCGTATCCCTCCACCGCCCGACATCATGGCTTGTGTCCCTCCGGAGAAATTCATGAAATCGCCAACAGAAAATCCTTGCTCATTAATATTGTTTCCCATACCCAGAAAAGAAAGCTGCTGCCCTTTGGAAAACCTGTTTACACTGGCATTTGCCTGAAAGCGATTATCTGTACCCGCACCGGCCATTAAATTTCCAAAGAAACCGTTACGTTTATCTTCTTTTAGCTCCAGGTTGATTGTCTTTTCCCGCTGACCGTCATCAATCCCGGTAAACTGTGCCTGGTCAGACTTACGATCAAATACCTGCACCTTATCAATGGCATCGGCCGGAAGGTTACGGGTAGCGAGTTTCGGATCTCTGCCAAAAAACTCACGTCCATCAACGGTAACGCGTTGCACTTGTTCGCCTTGAGCCCGAACGGTTCCATCTGTTTCTACTTCAATGCCTGGCATTGTCTTTAACAGGTCCTCAACGTTGGCATTTGCTTTTGTCTTAAAGGATGCCGCATTAAACTCAATCGTGTCCTTCTTTACCACTACGGGTGCGCGTTCAGCCCGAATAGTGACTTCATCAAGAATTCTGCTTTCAGGTTCCATTTTCAATAAACCCAAATCAATAACCGTTTCTTCCGGCTTTGGAGAAACTTTTACCGTTAGCGGAGCATAGCCTACGTACGTAACGCGAAAAAGATATTCGGCACGATTGAGGTTTTTGATTTCGAAAAATCCCTGGTTGTTGCTCACACCAAAATTCACCAACGATGAATCTTTAGGACTCAGGATCAGCACGGTGGCCGAAGGAAGCGCTGTACCCGCAGAATCAGCAAGCTGACCTTTCAACGATATTTTTTGAGCATGAGCCGCCAGGGCCAACCCCAAAAAGGTTGATAAAAGTAAAATGAAACGCATGTGTTAATTTATTTTAGCTCTGAAATCAGTTGCGGATAATTACATTGCCTCCGCTTTGACGCATTTTCTCCATCTGCTCCTCAACTATTTTTCTGTACTCTTCCTGTGTAACTTTTGTTCCGGACGAAGGTGCCTTCAATTCATTTTTCTTTAAGGGCTTATCTTCAATTTTCACAGCAAGCGTAACACGTTCGCCTCCGTTAACATCAACAGCTAATACTGTTCCGGGCAATGTGTTGAAGCGATCAGGCCCAAGAAATGGCCTGATCTTATCCGTATACCATGCGGTGATCTCCACCGTGCGGGTTTGCTGTTGTTGGTTCATCATGATTTGAACTTCTTCTGTGAAATAAGCCTGCTTGCATTCGTACCCGAGAATGGTTTTGGTCTCCGTACCGAACTTCCAGGGTAACATTTTCAACGAGTCTTCAATCAGGTATTTCTTTCCCATAAATTCCTGCGACACGGTTCTCATCTGCGACTCTGTATTAATATACGTTTCACTTTGTGGCGCTCCGAAACGCATGCGCATACCTCCACCTCCGGTCCATTCCTCTTCTTCATCTTCAATCACGGGTTTGTAAAGTGTTTCGGTTGCATTAAAAAATAATTGATTCTTTACGGTGCGGAATTCCGGAATCATGGCTTTCATTCCCTCACGCTCAGTCGGGATGTTCCGGTGCATGTTGATTTTTGTTTCATAGTGTATAACGCCTTCGGCCACCTGGCCAAAAACCATTTGGGCTGCTACCAGGCATACCAGCACCCCGATTACAATCAATATTCGCTTCATGGTTATAGAGTTTTGCATTTTGATAAAAACATTTCACTGTAAAAGTACGCTTTGAGATGGCACCCGGTGGTTAATAGTTCTGAAAGCAATGTTAATTAATGTTAATGTCCGATCCTTTAGCCGCAGTTTGCCGTTACCTTTGCATAGTGAAAAGTCAGAAAAACATCGGCACTATTATTTTAATGATCAGCAGCATTGTACTCCTGCTGATTCTTCAGTTGCTATGGTTGCGCAGTTCCTACAATGAAGAGTTGGAATCGTTCAAAAAAGAGACAAACACGCTCTTTCGAACCACCATAATCGGAATGCATGACTCATTGATTATGCGGGGAATTGAGCCAGTATTCGATAGTGTACAGATAAAACGATCGGCTGACAAATCACAAGTAAGAATCTGGAGCACAAAAATAGCTTCTGACTCTGTGCTCTCCCGGATTCCACCTGAGAAGGTTTCGAGTATTCAGGTGCGTGACTCCACGATTCAGATTTTCATTGCTTCCGATAGGCCAGGTGACAGCATCAAGCAGGTGCTTCGACCAATTGTTTCCGGAGTTAGAAGAATGAGGGAAACAAGAAATTTTGTTTTTCGTTTTGATCGGGATTCACTGCGCATTAATGATATACAGCGAAACTATAGTGATACACTAAAAGCAGTTGGCATCACACTTTCTCCCTTGGTTGGAAAAGTTGATATGCTGGATGCAGGCTTTGAAAAACCCGCATCTGCAAACGTCAACGCTTTCTTAACAGAGCCTTTCTTTTTACCACACTCACCAGCCTATCAGGCAAGGTTTGAAAATATCCAACCCATGCTACTGGCTAAAATCAGTCCGCAGATTGCTTTCTCCGTTATTCTAACTGCATTGACAGTAACCGCCTTTATATTGATGTACCGCAGCATTGTATCACAACAAAAACTGATGCAACTCAAAAACGATCTGATCAGCAACATTACGCATGAACTTAAAACACCAGTTGCCACTGTAAGCGTTGCACTGGAAGCGCTTCAGAACTTTAAAGCGCTCGACAATCCCGCCTTAACACAGGAATACCTGACCATTGCTCAGAATGAACTGGGTCGGCTTTCGCTGATTACAGATAAAATTTTAAAGACCTCCGTTTTTGAACAACATGGCCTGGAATTAAAACGCGAGCAAGTTGATCTCGAAAAAATTATTCAGGATGTTTTGGCCTCCCTCAAACTGGTTTTCGAGAAGCATCAGGCAAACATAACACTTGTCAGGCAAGGCGATATCTTCACCTTAATTGGGAATATAGAACACCTGACGCATGTAGTGTATAACCTACTCGACAATGCTATCAAGTACAGCAAACCCGGTTGTGCCATTTCAGTTTCCTTAATTCGTCATACAGATACCCTTCAACTGATTGTTGAAGACAACGGCATCGGTATACCGGAGGAATTTCAGCAAAAAGTTTTTGAAAAATTTTTTAGAGTGCCTACAGGTGATGTACACGATGCAAAAGGTTACGGGCTTGGGCTAAACTATGTTGCCGGTGTGGTTAAAGCTCACGGTGGAACCATTGATCTGAAAAGTGAAGCTGGAAAAGGAAGCACCTTTACCATAACTTTACCGATAGCAACATCGGTATGAGCAAAACCAATATTCTTTACGTAGAAGATGAACCCTTTTTGGGCAGAATTGTAAAGGAAAGCCTGGAGAGTCGTGATTTTGTAGTGCACATGGCAACCGATGGTAAGCAGGCACTGGCGACCTTCCGTGAAGTGCAACCTGAAATTTGTGTACTCGATATTATGCTTCCGATAAAGGATGGCTACACGTTGGCCTCGGAAATCCGGCAGCTTAAGCCCTCAGTGCCGATCATTTTCGTAACGGCCAAAACACAAACCGAAGATGTGTTGAAAGGTTTTGAATCGGGCGGGAATGATTATTTACGTAAACCCTTCAGCATGGAAGAGCTGATTGTTCGCATCACCAACCTGCTGAACATGACGCAGCAAAAAAACACTCATGCGCGAGAATCGCTGACTATCGGTGAATACGAGTTTTCAGTTTCGCGCTATGAATTGAAATACAAGGACCGTGTAAAAAAACTATCGCACCGCGAAGCCAGTTTGTTAAAGCAGTTGTGCGAAAACAAAAACACAACTATTAGCCGTAAAGATATTTTGCTGGAGTTATGGGGCGATGACTCGTTTTTCAACTCCCGCAACCTGGATGTGTACATTACCAAATTGCGCGATTATTTAAAAGATGACCCTTCGGTACAGATCATCACCATTAAGGGGATTGGGTATCACTTTACGGTGGGTTAATCTTTAAATTCTAAAGACTTGGCTGCTCTCATTAACAACTTTTGATTGCTCGAATTTAAATTAATCCCACTTATTTGAAACTTATTGATTTTAGTTGTTTCAAGACTATCAAAATATATTCCCGTTGTTCCAGGGTCTAAATTTTTCGGTTTTACACTCTTCGCTCTCTTGTTATCAATTATCACAACGTCAATATCATGTGTGTTCGGGTCAACATTTAATCGATCAGAATACCAACCTAAATCAAAAGTTATTATTTGATTGTCATCTGTTTCTATCTGCCCAACAAATGAATCATACCCCTGTTGTATTGTGGTGGTCCAAGTCTTAGGCATTTCCATGGTGAACTTTCCAAAATCCACAACGGCTGGATCAACATTTCCTGTTTCACATGAAATTAACCCAACAAGAAGAATGATAAATAATAGCCTTTTCATGCCTGGAGTGCTAATTATTAAACAACACAATCCCAATCTGCACATTCAATCCGCTGAAATTATCAATGCCATAGCTTTCACTTTTGTTGGTGGCATATTCATAACCAATAGCGGCTTTTAGCCCAAGTGCACCATAGGTCTGAAACCGATACATGGCGCCAAGTTCTGGTCGCACTACGGCACCGGTTTTATTTTCAGTTTCGGAGTAGGCGTTATAAAACAAGGTGTACTCTGTAAAAATCACACCTGCATGTAAGGCTGCATACGGAACAAACAAGCCTGACTTTTTAAAATAGTACTGTCCGTTTGCGGTTAGCGTGTAGTTGTACATATAATTGAATATGTCTGTAGTAATGGCTCCGCCCGGGTATTCATAGGTTTGGCGTGGAACATAATCATCCAACACATTAAACCCACCTTCAATACCGGCACCAAATTGTTCATTGATAAACTTGGTGAAGCCAAGACGCACACCCCGCGAACTGGTTTTACTCACATAATCGGTGTACGTGGGTTTTACAATCGTCCAGTTAATATGAAAGCCCGATTCGGCAATTTGTGCCTGAGCCGTTGTCAGCATTAAAACAAAAAAAACTATGGCTATTACTCTCATATTAATCCTTTGAAATGTAGGGTGATTGAACAAAAGCCTGATCAATGGCTTCCAATGTTTTTGTTTTCAAATCGAACGTAGTGTACAAGTCACCAATAAAAGCTTTCCAGATAACCTTGTAATTGCCTGGTGTTGCATTTTTTACATTGACAATTTCAATTACCATGCTGGCATATTGTGCATAATAGGTGTTCACTACCGGAAAGTAATATCCGTAATACCCGTAGTATCCACCGTAGGAAGGCAGGTAATTCACGGTTTGAAAAAAACTGAAGTCATCCAGAATGACAATATTCACCGCAAAGTCTGGCTCATCTTCTTCTGTCACCTGATCAAAACCTCGCGCTGAAAGATTTTCTTTCGTTAATGCAATTATTGGTTTCACATAACCACCCGGAATACCCGTAAAGTTGCCATCCGTTAAATATGCTTCATTCGGGTTAATTCCGCGTTTTACATACCCGATGGTATCCTCACGAATAATAAATGTGTTATATGTGCTGAAAATATCAGCAGTAATAGAGGGTTGATCGTATTGGGTTTGCACAACCATATCACGCGCCAACTCGCCCGATTGAGGCTGCAACTCACAGGCGCCCAGTAGCAACGCAAACGGAACACTATACAGGAATTTTTTCATAGTTATAAAAAAACGTAAAAAGACAGTTCTATCGTGCATTAGACACTGTAAAAACAAAGAAAGTTTAAATTCAGTTTATTAAAGTGCTAAATCAACTACTGAAACTTTCACGCAAAGACGTGAAGAGCGCAAAGTAAAGCTAGTGTTAATTGAGAAACCCATGTTTTTCCAATGCGGTAAATACCTGCTCATACCTGCTTTCGCGCTCATAGTACCGATTCGCCAAAACCACATATAAAATCCCTTTTGCCGGAACGGAAACATAGTGGCAATAAAATCCGCCTTGCGTGCCGGTGTGTGCCACAATCTTATCTCCGGCTTTGGTGGCCTCAATAAACCACGACAAACCAATAAACGGTTCGTAGTCGGCTTTCCAGTTCTTTGGTTTAACAACCTGATGCGATTCAGCTATGGTTTCATGCGAAGTAAACACCGCATGGCGCATGGTGCGTTCGTACAAAATCAGTTCATCGACTGAGCTCCATACCCCGCCATTTCCGGCTGCTGCAAACGTTGGTTCTTCGCCAAAGTCCTTCTCATGCCATTGATCGCTCACCTTTACATAACCATGTGAAACACCGGTTTCCGGATGCGGCCCATCCGTTATGGTACTCTTCACCATTCCTGCAGGCATAAAAATCCTTTCTTCAATAAATTTTTGCCATTTCGTTTCGCTTACCTGCTCAATAATCAAGGCAAGAGCATTAAAAGCAGGGTTGGAGTATTCGTATTGTTCTCCGGGATTAAATACGAGCGAATCTGCCAGCATAATGGGCGCCCAGTTTTCAGCATCTTTTGCGGTGAGATAAAAAACGGAGTCCTCCCTGGTTTTACGAATATCGGGTAAACCAGATGTGTGCGTTAACAGGTGTCGGATAGTTACTGATTCAGCTATGCTCTTGTTCTTAAACCCGAGAAAGTATTTGCTGATCGGATCATCCAACGAAAGTTTACCTTCATTGCGCAACATTAAAATGCCATACGCCACAAAGGGTTTGGAAATGGAGCCGAGGTTAAATAATGTTTTAGGAGAGATTGGTTCTTTGGTGACCAGGTCTGCAAGTCCGTATGATTTCAAAAAAAGTGTTGAATCTCCTTTTAGAATCAACACACATGCTCCGGGTTCTTCTGCATTGAATTCCTTTGAGAAAATATTCTCAATCTCATCAGAAAACGTTAAAGCTTTTTCTTTTGGTGAACAATGTACCAGTAAAAAGATAATTAAAATGGGAAGTAAAATTTGTTTCATACTTCCCGAAGTTAGGAAAGATTTTACGATCTCCTGAAAAGCGAGGTAGTTAACCCTGAAAATTGATTTTTCTATGCGTGCCATCGCAGTACGGCTTGTTCGATGATCCACCACATCGGCAAAAGGCAGTTGCTTTGTTCTTTTGGGTAAGCGTTCCGCTCGCATCTTTCACCGTCACATTTCCATACACCATAAGCGGACCGTTCGGAACTGTCTCTACTATAGTTTCAGCCTCTACTTGAACTTGTCCGCCATCTGCTTCTTCATTCATGAAGTAACTAAGCGCACCGCTTGGACATTTCTTAATCTGTGATACAATTTTTCCTGTCTCGGCTCCTTGCGGATTCACCCAAGGTCGCTTTTGTGGATCGAACACGTCACCCAATCCGCGAAAACAAATAGCAGAGTGAATACACATCTCGGGCTTCCAGACAATGGTTACTTCTCCGTTGGTGTATTTTTTTGTGATGTCTTTCATGGCGTTAGGTGTTGGGGCTTAGGCATTGGGACTTGGGTGTTGTTTAGGCTATTGAAAGTGATGTGTCGATTTCGATTGGGTTCGTGAGTACTTTGTGAACGGGACACAGTTTTGCTATTTGCAGCAAGCGGGTTCGCTGCTCCTCATCAATGCTTCCTGTTATTTCAATTTCAGTCTTGTAGGAAGTTTTTCCTTCAAACGGGCCATTTGAAACCTGCACGCGGATCTGCTGCACATCCCATTTCTTTCGGTTGGCATACATGCGAAGTGTGATAGCTGTACATGAAGCTAAGCCCATCCGAATGAAATCTCCAGGCCGTGGACCGAGATCTTTCCCTCCAACATCCAGTGGCTCATCCGCTACTACTACGTGGCTTCGCGCTACCAGTTCGGTTTTATACACATCATTACCAATGGTAGCTACGGCTGTTTGAATTCCTTCATCGTGCATGTTAAAAACTTTTATTCATAACAAAACTTTCCTGCGGATAACGTAGCCGTGGTGCTTCTTCACGTTGCTTCAGGTTATCGGGAAGCTTTTCTGCATCACCCGAATAACCCACCGCGATCACCACACCCGGCTCGAGCTCATCTAAAGGTACATTTAAATTCTCAACCAGCTTTTCCTTATCATATCCACCCATCTGGTGAACATTCAAGCCAAGTGCAGTTGCCTGTAACGATAAAAATGCATTGGCTGCGCCCAGATCATATTTCGCGGAAGCATTGGTTCGGCCGTTACGAATAAATTTTGTGCGGGCCAGGCTCATAATCAGCAGCGGAGCATCAACAGCCCAAATGCGGTTGCCTTCCGATAACGTTTCGAAAATCCTGTTCCAAAGTTCAGGTTCATCTTTGGTTGCGTAGATATATGTCCACGGTTGTTCATTCATGCTGGATGGCGCCCAGCGTGCGGCTTCGAACAACGATCTTATTTTATCTTCCTCAACCGGTTGATTCGAGTAAGCCCTTTTGCTCCTTCTGTCTTTTATTACTTCAAGCACCGATGCCTCGAAACCGGTTGCGGGTGTTGCATTCTCTAAAATTGAAATCATGGTTTTTAAATCTGGTAATAAGTTAACAACACAGCATAAAAACAGTTCTGTATTACCTTAATCTTCAATGAGTATACCCATTTTCCCCATCTGATAATCGCGCATCGCCTCCATGATCTGCGTTTGGTTATTCATCACAAACGGGCCATGCGAAACCACCGGTTCGTTAATCGGCTTTCCGCTTAACAGTAACGCCTTTGTTTTTTCCAAGCCTTCAATCAAAATTCCTTGGCCATTCTGCTTGAAATGAATCAGGTGCAATGCGTCAACCATTCCAAAACCTTCCACACGCAGTTTACCATCCAACAAGTAAAGCATCAGGTTGTGATCCTCCGGAATTGGAATCTCCAGTTTACCACCCGCTTCCACTTCAAGGGTGGCGGCATTCACCTCAACCTGTGAGGGAATCGGGCCTTTTAATCCAAGTATGTTGCCTGAAAATATCCTGGCTACAGCTTTTGCATCATCACTTTTAAAAGTGGGCACCTGTTCAGCAGCTACCGGAAAATAAGCCGGCTGATCCATCTTGTGTTTTGCCGGTGTGTTAATCCATAACTGAATAATTTCCTGCCGCCCGCCCAGTTCATGAATATCGTGTGGTGGTCGTTCGCTGTGCATCATGCCCATACCGGCATTCATCCATTGCGCTCCACCGGCATACACTACACTGTTGTTACCGCGGCTATCGCGATGATGTACTCCGCCCTGAAAAATAAAGGTTACGGGTGAAAAACCCCGATGGGGGTGCGGACCTACACCGGCATGCCTGGTGTCGACATGCTTTGGCACTTTTATGTTGGCATGATGGAGCAATAAAAATGGATCAAGTTGATCTACCTGCTGGGTTGGCAACGGCTGACGAACAGGAAAACCGCCCATATCCATCAGATGGGCATAAAGTAAACGGGAAACGGATCTGTATTTCATAGGGTTCTAAACAAAGTTATTACAATTGTTGTCTATACAACTATTTTGATTTGATTTTCGTTCTTTCACCAGACCCGCAAACCAAAACGGGCAGAATTGGTTACTTTACTAATAATTTAAAGCATATGAACACTCAATTGGTTACCGGACTCCATCACGTTACCGCTTTGGCAGACGATGCCCAGAAAAACGTAGATTTCTATGCCGGCATGCTGGGCCTGCGCATGGTGAAGAAAACCATCAACTTTGATGCACCCGATGTATACCACTTATATTATGGAAATGAAACGGGTAGCCCCGGCACCATCATGACGTTCTTTCCCTTTCCGGGGATGGTAAAAGGAAGACATGGAAAAGGGCAGATGACCGTAACATCTTTTTCGGTTCCCGATACAAGCCTCGATTATTGGTTGAAGCGACTAAAGAAATTTAATATCAAACACACCGAACCACAAAAACGGTTTGAAGATGAAGTGTTTGTGTACTTTGAAGATGCGCATGGATTGGGATTGGAACTCGTATTTAATAAAGGAGACAAGCGCCCCGGTTTTTCATACGGACAAATACCGATTGAACATGCCGTAAAAGGATTTTATGGTGTAGTGCTTTCTGAAGAAGGGTATGAACGTACAGCAGGTTTGCTATTGGAAGGAATGGATCACAAGCTTCTTATTGAGAAAGGAAATCGCTTTCGCTATTCCGCCAGTGGTGAGCCGGGCGATTTTGTAGATATTCTCTGGACACCCGAAAGCACCCGGGGATTGGGTGGCGGCGGCACCATTCATCACCTCGCATTCGCTACACCCGATGACAACACGCAATTAGAAGCACGTGAAAAACTTTTGTCGAAAGGTTATCATGTAACACCGGTTATGGATCGGCAGTACTTTCATTCCATTTACTTTCGTGAGCCGGGTGGTATTTTGTTTGAGATTGCTACCAACCCTCCAGGCTTTGCCATCGATGAAGCACCTGCAGCTTTGGGCGAATCGCTGAAGCTTCCACCTTGGTATGAAAAATCGCGCGATAAAATTGAAAAGGGATTACAACCCATAAAAGTTCAAACGGATAAATTCATGGATTGAGGAGCAACAGAAAATGGCACATCAAAAAAATATTATTGAAGCGGGTAAGCCGTTAAAGGAAGCAAAGAAAGCGTTGATCATGTTGCATGGTCGTGGAGCCAGTGCGCAGGATATTCTTTCGTTAACGGAATACCTTCCGGTTGATGATTTTTACATTGCAGCACCACAGGCCACCAACTTTACCTGGTATCCGTACAGCTTTATGGCTCCGGTTCCGCAAAACGAACCGTGGCTGAGTAGCGCATTGAAAGTATTGAACTCGCTCGTAACTGATATTGAAGCGGGCGGAATCAAATCTGAAAATATTTTTGTGTTGGGCTTTTCGCAAGGTGCCTGCCTTACACTTGAATTTGTTACGCGAAACGCCAGGCGATGGGGTGGCGTTGCTTCTTTAACCGGAGGATTAATCGGTGAAAAAATCCATCCCGAAAATTATCTTGGCAACTTCAGTGGAACACCCGTTTATATCAGCAACAGCAATAACGATCCGCACGTACCCTTATCGCGAAGCGAAGAATCCAAAAAAATTATGGAAAGTATGGGTGCAGTTGTTTCGTTGCAAGTCTTTCCAAACAGACCGCACACCATTCTAAAAGAAGAACTTGAGGCCGTAAGCCGAATGATGGCAAACAACTAAATTTATGAATTGCCGTCTTCGGTAGTAGCCTTCGGGCGAGTGTCTTTTGGCAACCAGCTTCCTTCAAATTTGAACTTCAATTTGCCGTTGTAATCGCTGCTGTAAATAGCTACGCGATCAAGTGTTGCGTTGATTTCATTCAGATCAAGTCCTGCTGCCTCGCGCAGAAACATCACATACAACCAATCGCCTTTTTTTGAAATCCAGGAACCATACAGGTTGTGGTTAATTTCCAGACAGTTCTGATAAAAACTTTCCACGTTCTTATCCGGCACAGCAAGCAACGGGCTCATAATCTGGAAATACCAGCGTGCGGGGTTGTCCTGAAAATTAAAGACATCAATCCACACGGTAGAACCGCGGTATACTAACGACCATTGGCCTTCTTTTTGTCCCCGGCAGGCTACAGGGTCAACTTTTAGTCCGCGTATGCTTTCCTCGACTAAAGCTGAGGTTTGTTGTAAGTCCATTACTAAAGTTGAATAAGATTTTGAGCTTTTTCAATGGCAACTTGCAGGAATTTTTAGATACCCCCGATTTTCCAATCATTCCGGCCGGAAATCAACTTACCAGTTTGAAATTAAAGGCACCGTTTTGAGTAGCAGCCCAAACCCGCAGCCAGATGGGCAGCACAGCTTCCGTTCCCCGGGCATTTGTAATATCTCCCAGATCAAGGATGTTCTTTTCCTGCCAACCGAACTCCTTCAGTAATGATTTAACTTTTGATTTTGCACCGGCATCATTTCCACAGATGTAGTTAATGTGATCACCGCCACCAATCAAATTGGGATTGACCATTAAACCACACCACATGGTGTTGAGTGTTTTCACCACCTGGGTTTTCGGAAATGTCTTCTGAATTTCTTCACCCAATGAATTCGTGTTTGATAAAGATTGGATTAGGGAAGGTGGCATTCCCCTGCTGAAGTCTAGCGGGTTGGCAACGTCAATAATTATTTTTCCGTCCAACGCACGTTCAGCTTCACGCAAAGCATTCATAGAAGCTTCACCTTTGGTGCAATTGAAAATAATCTCGCCAAACGTTGCAGCCTCTAAAAACATACCTGCACTTGCACCGCTTTTATGCTTCGCTACAAATGCCAACGCCTTTTCATTGTTCGCTGTGCGCGATCCCATCATTACCTGATGACCCAATTCGATTAACCTGGAACCAATGGTATCTCCTACCATACCGGTTCCGAACACGGCAATTTTCATGACCTTTAAATTTATCTTAGTTATTTACTATCAAAAGTATAGTTTTGTTGTGCAACAAATCAAGATCGTGTTGATTATGGGAGTTACTATCAGAATTGACGGAATTGGAAAAATTCCATGCGTGTGCAGAAAAAATCTTAAAAATATTTTATGAAAATCAACGATGAGCAGTACAAGTTCGTGATTGACGGACAGGATTACCATTGTGCATTGGACGTGACCTCCTCTTTCATTGGCGGAAAATGGAAAACCGTAGTGCTTTGGTATTTGCGAAAAGACAAAAAGCGATTCAAGGAATTAAAGGATGTTATTCCAGACATAACCGACAAAATGTTGTCGCTTCAATTGCGCGCGTTGGATGCGGATGGTTTGGTGAAGCGAACCATTTACCCGGAAGTGCCACCTCGGGTTGAATACGAACTCACCAAAGAAGGCAAATCGCTTGTTCCGGTTCTGGAGGCAATGGCCCTATGGGGAAGAACTAAAGCGAAGAAGGATGGGAAGATGGTGAAAGTTTCTCTTCGATAATCGTTTCATAATTAAACTTTCATGCACAATTTTTGTCTAAACCCGGATTATGCATTTGCTCAGACTACTGCTTTTTATTTGTCTTGTCACTTCCTGTAGCAAGGATTCAGATCCAGCTCCTACCCCTACCGTATTATACTTTCCCCCAATCGGTACATCCGCATGGGAAACGGTAAGCCCTGCAACCCTCGGGTGGAACACTTCAAAAATTGCAGACCTTGATGCATTTCTGGACGCCTCGGACAGCCGCGCACTAATCGTACTCAAAGACGGAAAAATTGTGTTGGAGAAATACCGGGGAAAACAATTCGATAATGTGACGGACTTTGGGGTCAACAGCAATTGGTACTGGGCTTCAGCCGGGAAAACCTTGACCGCTGCTGTTGTTGGTATTGCCGAAGAACAGGGCCTGATTGAGCTGGATGAAAAAACGTCCACCTATCTGGGAGCGGGTTGGACTGATCTTACGCCCGAACATGAAAACAACATTACCGTGCGCCATCAACTCACCATGACTACCGGATTGGATGATGATGTGCCTAACCGCGATTGCACTGATCCGGAATGTTTGATTTTTAAAGCCTCACCCGGCACGCGATGGGCTTATCACAATGCCCCTTACACGTTGTTGGATGGCGTGATTGCCAATGCAACGGGTAAAACATTAAATGCTTACCTCAATAATGAATTGAAATCGAAAACCGGTATGGATGGCCAGTACATTCAAACTGGTGACAACAATGTATATTACAGTACCGCGCGTTCCATGGCCCGGTTTGGTTTGCTGTTGCTTAATGAAGGCAAATGGAATGACCTACAGGTGGTTCCGGAAGCGTATGTTACGCTGATGAAATCGTCTTCTCAAAGTTTAAATCCTTCGTACGGCTACCTCACTTGGCTAAACGGGAAAAGCTCCTACATTTTACCCAACACGCAGGTCAGCATTCCCGGTTCGGTTTCACCCAGTGCACCTGCCGATATGTTTGCGGCCATGGGGAAAAACGGACAGATCATCAATATAGTACCCTCACAGAATTTAGTTGTTGTTCGAATGGGCGATGTGCCCGATACATCGCTGGTGCCGTTTTTATTTCAAGATGATTTGTGGGAAAAACTAAATGAAATCATACCGGATTAACCTGTCTGGCCTTGAATTTTTTGCCCACCGTAAAGAAGACAATAAAAGCGACTAAGCCCTCGATAAAAGGAACGCTCAATTCAATAAAAATATTGGGGTTGAATACTGCGAAGAAAACAATGGTTATGAACATCAACAATCCTAACCACATCCAATACGAACGTTGAATGACCGAAAGCGGCAAAGGAACCGATTGAACATCATCACGAACTAAAAATTGCAAAGCTCTTAAATCCCAAACCAGCAAATACGTGGTGGCCAGCAACATCAACCCGGTAACAAGTGGAGTACCCGTGAATTTGTAGGCCACCGTAATGATGAAAATATTGAGGATCAACCCAAAGAAAATCAGTGCACCCAGCCGGGCAAAACGCTGTGTCATCAACAGAAACCCTGCTACAATTTGTGTCCAGCCAATAAATTTCCAGTACAACCCTGAATCGGTCATTACCCTGAAAAATTGCTGAATGGGTTCCAAATTCTGAATCGGTTTATCCATGCTATACATCAGGTTTGATGTGCCTGAAATTTTTCCCATTCCAAATGCAGCAATAACAAATGCTCCACCAATGAGGTAACGCAAATAAATGGTAAAGATTTGCAAAAAGGTCTTTTGCTTCAGGTGGTCAATGAAAGCAAGCATAAGCTACGATTTTTTGATTCCAGACGCTTTAGATATCCGGATGTTACACTGAATCTGCAGAAATTCTACAGCCCATTGATTGCAGGGACTTATGAACGTGTTTGGCAAATTCAAGTGCATGGTCACCATCACCATGAATACAAATTGTATCTGCACTTAAAGGTATGATTTCACCAGTAAGGGTTGTAACATATTTCTCTTTCACAATTTGCTCAATCTGCCTCACCACATCAGTTGCATGCTCAAACAAGGCATGCGGATGCGTTCGCGGAGTCAATGTACCATCCGGTTGATAGGTGCGATCGGCAAACACCTCGTTAGCGGTTTTTAAGCCTAATGATTTAGCTTCTTCAATCATCACGCTTCCGCTTAAACCATAGAAGATCAAATCGGGGTCAAAGTCTTTAACAGCCTGAGCTGTGATTTTGCTAATCGACTTATCCTTTGCGGCCATGTTATACAGCGCCCCGTGCAATTTCACGTGGTGCAGCTTCGTGTGCTTTTCTTTGCAAATAGCCTGGATGATCTCCAATTGTTTCGAAATCAATTGATGCAATTCATCCTTTGAAAGTTGTATCGGTTTACGGCCAAAACTTTCCTTATCGTTAAAACCGGGATGGGCGCCAATCGCGACCTTATGCTTTAAACACAAATCAATCGTGTTGCACATCGTGGTTTTATCGCCCGCATGATAACCACAGGCAATGTTGGCGCTGCTGATGTAGGGCATAATGTACGAATCATTCGTCATGCCTTCACCCATGTCACAATTGATATCAATCGTCATAATCAATCTCCTGAAGTTTGAATTTACATGCTTTCTGAAGTTGTCGTAAACTTCTTTCCTGAATCATCAATAAATCTTCAGCTTCCTGAATCGAAACAAATGAAAACGAAATCCTTTCATTTGGCCTGCCTTGCACCAACCGCGACCGATCGGCACCAATAACATGCGCTATTCGCGGATAACCCCCCGTGGTTTGATGATCAGCCATAAGCGCAATTGGTTCACCATTGGGCAATACTTGTATCGTTCCAAACGAAACGGCAGTTGATAACAACTCTTGCTTTTGGCTTTGCTTTAGTGATGTGCCGGCTAGCCGATAACCCATACGATCGCTTTGTCTGCTGATAGTAAATTCTTTTTTAAGAAAATCCTGTTTCGATTTCTTCGTCAGCCAGTCAAATTCGTTTCCCTGAATGCATCGAATCATGGTTTGTGTGGAGCTGGATCTTGGAGTATAAAACTCAGAAACATTGGCTCGCCATGGAAAAACTTTTGTTTCAGCAACTTCCATACTCACCTTTAAATCCAGCCTATCCCCTTTCTTTAAAAACCTACCATCCAATCCACCAACATTGGCTTTTGTATTGGTGCTTTTACTTCCCAACCAATCGTGTATTTCAAATCCACCCCGCACCGCCAGGTAACACCACACGCCATCCACAACTTTGGTAAACTTCAACTCACTTCCTGACGCCACCCGAACCGGTTGGTTCAACGGAATACTTTTTCCGTTCAGTTTTGCTGTAAAGTCGGCACCACTTAAGGCTATTAAGGCAGGTCTAGTGAAACAAAATGTGGGAGCCGGGAAACTCATTTCAAGAACAGCATCTTTCAATTCATTTCCCACCAAAGCATTGGCAATCATCATGGCGTTTTGGTCCATTACCCCATTTGGATTTATGCCCAAGTGCTGAACACCAAACCGTCCTTGATCCTGAACAGAATCGCCCATGCCCGCTTTGATTACTTCAATGCTCATGTCGCTAACGGATTGAAGGTTCTCATATCAAATGAATTAAACGCTTCCTTGCTGATGGGATAAAAGTTCACCTCATCGCCTGATTGAAATATTACAGGTTGTTGAGCATTTACATCAAACAATTTCAGCGGTGTACGTCCAATGATGTTCCACCCGCCCGGAGAATCCAGCGGATAAATGCCGGTTTGATTACCAGCAATACCCACACTGCCCGCGGGCACATGCTTTCGGGGGGTAGTTAATCGGGGGGTTGCAATTTTATCATCCACAATGCCCATGTAGGCAAAGCCCGGTAAAAACCCCAGCATGTACACACGATAAGCTTGTTGTGTATGAAATTCAATAACCTGATCAACGGAAAGTTTTTGGGTTTTGGCCAGCGACTTTATATCAAAGCCAAATTCAGAATCATAACATACCGGAATACGGAGTTTTCGAGCAGGCAATATTTCACTTTCCTCACATGCTTTTAAGGCGCGTTCTATTTCATTTTTTACCCATGCGCATGCTGATGGATGGTACTTGCGGATGACATGAACATCATACACAATAGTTAATGTGCAGTAGGCGGGTATCAAATCTTTCCAAAACGGATTAGGATAACGCTGCAAATAGTAAAACAACCTGAAAACCCGGTCGTTTGTGGCAGCGTCCATTTTATTACCCAAACAAACCGTTAGGGCATTTTCACCGGCCGGATAAATGGAAAGCGCTTTCAAAAACATTGATTTTATGCTCAAAAGATAAGGATTTCAAACACGCTGAATATTTACTTCTACAAAAATGAAACATATCAATATCTTTCACGTTCGTAGAACTAATTCTTAAAAATATGAAGGGTACCTATTTAGGCGAACTTGAAGAACTCGTGCTGCTAACCGTAGGGATTCTGTTTCCGGAAGCCTATGGCGTTGCCGTTATGGATGAAATTGAAAAGCAAGCAGGCCGAAGTCTAAACATTAGTGCCGTGCATGCCGTACTTACCCGACTGGAAGAAAAAGGATTCTTAAAATCCAGCATGAGCGAACCCACCGAAGAACGGGGTGGACGCAGAAAACGAATTTTTGTGCTGACCGCTACGGGAAAACGGGCATTGGAAGAAGCCAATGAATTACGTACTCAGCTTTATAACCAGATACCAAAAATGGCACTACAATTCAGGCTTGCCTGATCGCATTATGAAAATTTCACCTCCACGCTGGGCCGATCGTTTTCTTGAGTGGTACTGCAATCCGGCACTACTCGAAGAAATTCAGGGTGATGCATACGAACTGTTTTACCGGAATGCTAAAGAGAGCGAGCGAAAAGCAAAATTATCGTTCATCTGGAATGTGATCCGGTTCTTCCGTTGGAAGAACATTAAGAAAAGAAAACCTTATCAGGAAAGCACTATACTCCATACTGCTATGCTAAAAAATATTCTAACCGTTTCCATTCGTAATCTTTTGCGCTATCCCGGACACTCCTTTATTAACATTACAGGCCTTGCCGCTGGATTTTCTTGTGCCTTCCTGATTTTGTTATGGGTAAGCCATGAATATTCATTCGATCAATTTCATACCAAAAAAGAACAACTTTATAAAGTACTTACCCATGTAGACGCCAACGGCACCATTCAAACTTACGATGTGGCCGGTAACAACATTGATGTCTCAACTGTACCGGAAGTTGAGAGCATTACACGAATTTCATCCGGCAATCGCTGGCCGCATGAGTTGTGTTTTCGGCCTGAGGGTAAGTCAAACGAGTGTATTTACTTTAACGGCATTTATAGCAATGAAACGCTGTTCAGCAATTTTAACTTTCCTATTCTCTCTGGTGATCCGAATCCATTGAACGAGCCTGCGCAAATAGCCATTTCAGAAAAAATGGCGGTAACGCTTTATCCCTCAGAAAATCCAATCGGGAAAACTATAAAAATTGATGACACACGAGAAGTATTAATCGCTTCCGTTTTCAAGGATATTCCGGGGCAATCATCCATTCAATTTGATTTTGCATTACCCTTTGACATTCTCAAAAAACAATGGGGTATTGATGACAACATGCTGGCGCAACAATTTTTTAACATTTACCTGAAAACAAAAATACCAGTTGATGTAAAAACACTGTCTGAAAAATTGAACAACGAACAGGTTATCAGCGCAGCATACAAGGCTCAAAAAATCAAATATGAAGCGTACGCTTTCACCGATTGGCATTTGCAGAGCAAATTTGAAAACGGACACAACAGCGGTGGCAGAATTGAATATGTAACCTTATTTATCATCATCGGCATACTGGTGATGTCAATGGCCGTAATAAATTTTGTAAACATGGCAACCGCACGTGCCGCGTTACGCGCAAAAGAAATCGGTATACGCAAAGTTACCGGTGCTTACAGGGGCAGCTTAATTGTTCAATTTATGGGCGAAGCTTTCTTTATTGTTTTTGCAGCCTTTCTGATTTCAGCGCTGGTGACTCAACTCGCGCTTCCCTTCTTCAATCAATTGATCGGTGAGCCTCTAACCTTGAATCTGTTGAGTGATAAAATGCCACTCTATTTGGCTGGGGGGCTAATCCTTATAGCGCTGCTGGCCGGTTTCTATCCTGCCCTTATTATCTCATCATTTCAACCCGCTACCATTTTAAAAGGACAACTGTCAAATGCCACTACCGGATCACTTCGCTTAAGAAAAATACTGATGGTTGTTCAGCTAAGTGCTTCTGTGGGGATCATTATTTTTGGAAGCATCCTCTATCGTCAATTAGAATTTATCACCCAAACCAATCTCGGTTTTGATCGAAGCAACACCATCCGGCTTGAGCCAACTTTTACGCTGCTCAAGAATTACGATGCTTTCAAAAACGATTTACTTGGCAATCCGATAATTGAACGTGTTGGCGCCTCCGACTCCAACCCGTTAAACACAGGTGGTGGAAATATAGGTGTTGACTGGCAAGGCAAATCACCTGACTTGAGAGTTTCATTTAAGACCATTGGTTGCTTTTATGATTTTCCACAAACGATTGGTTTAGCGTTGTTGGAAGGAAACAACTTCCGTGCCGACCGACAGATTCGTGACTCTCTTGCAACTGAGGTACTGATTTCAAAAAAAGCAGCAGGCATTATGGGCTTCGATAATCCGATTGGGGAAAAAATTACAATCGGGAATGCTGCCTGTGAAGTTGTGGGCGTTGTCAACGATTTTCATACTGCTTCTCTTCACAATGAAATCGAACCTATAATTCTTTATCGGAAAAAAATCTTCAATGTTTCAGCCATCTACATCAAGTACAATCCAGGCATGGCTCAGCAGGCACAGGAAATTGTTAATACTGCTTACAAAAAAATAGAACCAACCTTTACCATGAAGTACTGGTTTCAGGATGAAACATTTGATGAGTTATATAAAACAGAAATTCTGGCTTCACAACTGGTTCTGATTTTCTCCATCATGGCATTGGTTATCGCCATCATCGGCATTGCTGGCCTGGCCACGTTTAATGTGATGCGTAAAACAAAAGAGATCGGAATCCGAAGGGTCTTTGGGGCATCCATTACGGAAGTTTTAGGCGTGCTCTTTAAAGAATTTTCATGGGTGCTTCTCTTCGCAGTTGCAGTTTCTGCACCCCTTGCCTGGTATTCTTCAACTCAGTGGCTTAACGGCTTTGCCTATCGTACGGCTATTCCCTGGTGGGTATTTGCCGTTACAGTAGCTGGGGCGGCTTTGCTCATACTGATCATTATCTGGTTACAAGGACGGAAAACAATATGCACCAATCCAACGCTAGCATTACGAAGTGAGTAAAATCCATAAAAATATCCCGCCTCGCTGGGCCGATCGGTTTTTGCAGTGGTACTGCCGAGCCGATCTGTTGGAAGAAATCCAGGGCGATGCATATGAACTTTACAATCGCGTAGCCAGGAAAAGCAAACGAAAAGCCGATTTGCTCTTTATCTGGAATGTATTGCGCTTCTGCCGTCTTCGAAACATTAAAAAATCAACTCCATCACACTCAACTATAAACCCCGATATGCTAAGAAACTACATCAAAGTAGCAGTACGCAACTTGTATTACTACAAGTACTTTTCCTTGCTCAATGTATTTGGGCTAGCCATCGGTATGTCTGTAAGTCTGCTGCTGATCGCACTCATCAGCTACGTTAAAACGTACGATAACTTTCATGAACATAAGGACAACATCTACACCATTGTGAGCGAGCGCATCGAAGGCGTTCAACAACTTAGATATGCTACAGCGCCCGTTTTGCTGACTGAAAAAATTGCTGACCATCCGAAAGTTGACAAAGTAGTGCGCATCCGTGCAGGGTTTTCAGAGGAAATAAAACATACCCAGGGATCAATGTCCCTGAGCGGTTACTATGTAGAGCCTGATTTTTTGCATGTATTTTCCTATACGATAACACATGGAAATGCTACAGCAGCGCTTACAAAACCTAATAGTATAGTCATTACGGAATCTGCCGCATTGCGATTTTTTAATTTAACAGACGTGGTTGGGAAAACCCTGGAATTAGAGCACGGAGGATTGTTCGAGGTTGGAGCCGTTATGAAAGATCATCCTGTCAATTCACACTTGAAATTTGAAGCGTTGATTTCCTATACCACATTGCCAGAAGTCAATGAATCCATAAATGATCAGTGGATGCACTACGGACGTGAATATGTATACTTCTTATTGCGCAAAGATGGCGAAGTAAAACGTATTCAAACCGAACTCAACAAAATTGCACAACACGTATATACTGATCTGCCCATTAAGGCCACTTTCGAAACACAACACCTCAGCGACATTACCATGGGGCCTGACTACAGGCAGGCCATTGGCCCCAAGTGGGAGATGTCGGGGATGATTGCTTTTGCAGTAATTGCAGCACTGATCTTACTACCTGCGTGTTTCAACTACACCAACATTTCCATTGCACGTGCTTTGAAACGGGCAAAAGAAATTGGTTTGCGAAAAACCATGGGCGGTGTTCGAAATCAAATTTTCTTTCAATTCATTACCGAAACCGTAGTCATAACGCTGTTCGCACTTGGAATAAGCATGCTGATCTTCATGCTGGCGCGTACAGAGTTTCAATCGATGTTGGCAGCAGCATCCTCACTTGATCTTAGCCTTACTCCTAAAACTATTTTATGGTTTGTTCTTTTTGCGCTTGGCACCGGAATTATTGCCGGAATTTTTCCTGCGATTTATTTCGGTGGACTTAATCCCGTACAGGCGCTGAAAAACAAAATTCATGGGCGCTCCTCTGCCATGCGTATTCGAAAAGTGCTTACCGTTATTCAGTTTGCCTTGTCTTTCGGATTCATCCTTGCCTTA
This sequence comes from Cyclobacteriaceae bacterium, assembly GCA_019638275.1. GTDB lineage: Bacteria > Bacteroidota > Bacteroidia > Cytophagales > Cyclobacteriaceae > UBA2336. The sequence goes on from JAHBUC010000002.1 coordinate 29,645, forward strand.
GTGGTATTCAGTCGGCAATACCGCTATTCAATGGGATTTGATTTCGGTTTCAATAAAACCAACATTGTCACAGTGCCGCTTCAGGATGTAAGCCCGGAGCGCGTATTAAGTGAATTTTCACAACTCGCACCCGTTCAATCCATCACGTTTGCTTCCGATGTGCTCGGGTTGGGTCATTCCACAACCTGGGTCAAAAGCGCATCAACCGATTCATTGGAAGTTTCCCAGGTATTTGTTGATCATAATTACCTTCCAACATTTGGACTTACCCTGTTGGCTGGTAATAATTTTCCAGAAGAAATCTGGCAGCGGGAACGTTTCATCATTGTAAATGAAGCGTTCTTGGAAGCGTATGGGATTTCGCGGCCACTGGATGCAATTGGACGAACCTTTGAAGTGGAGAGGAACCAACTGGAGGTTATTGGTGTAGTTAAAAATTTTCACTATGCCCCGCTTCGCTTTCCTATCAACAAGTTTTTCTTCCGTCAGCACCCACAACGCATTGCACACGCCCATTTGAATGTTCAATCTAAAGATCCAAACACCTTGTTTACACAGCTCGAAACCAAATGGCAAAAAATAAGCGAAAGAAAATTAGAGGCCAGGTTTTTCGATGACGAATTATATGAAGGCTACAGCATGTACCAGACACTCCTTAAAATCATTGGTTTTCTGGGATTACTTGCCATCACCATTTCCATGCTGGGTATGTTGGGCATGGTGGTATACACTTCCGAAACAAGAGCAAAAGAAGTCAGTATTCGCAAAGTAATGGGTGCAAGCACCTACAACCTCACATATCTGCTTTCAAAAGATTATTTGAAATTGATGCTAATCGCTATTTCGATTGGGGCGCCCATCACAGCGATGCTGTTCAATATGGTTATGCCAAAAATCCAGTACTACAGTGTTACCTTAAATTTGTGGGATGTACTGATGAGCACACTTGTGCTGGTAAGTTTAGGGTTGGCTACCATTGCCTCACAAACCATTAAAACTGCCCTTACCAATCCGGCTGAAACATTGCGCTCAGAATAAATAAATCAACCTCGCAGTTTATCTAACAAAAAATTCAATTGCTGCACTTCGGCTTTTGTCAGGTTTTTTAAAGTCGACTGCCAGCTATCAGATGAGCGATCAATTTTAGTCAATAATATCAACCCTTTTTCAGTGATACTAATGTCGACTTGCCTGCGGTTGTTCTTGCAGATTTCACGCTTTACCAAACCTTTTACACGAAGTTTCTCCACCAATCGTGTGGCGTTACTGTTCTTGTCAATCATGCGGCAGGTTATGTCGGCCAGCATCATGGGTTTGGGGTGGCTGCCACGCAGAATACGCAATACATTAAATTGTTCTGGGGTAACATCAAACGTTTTCAGAAACGTTGCGTTCAGGTTATACAGCCAGCTTCCGGTAAACAAAATGTTTACCGCTGCTTTTTGAAATTCGCTTTGAAATTTTTCCTGTTTAACTTCACTTTCGATAGTAGGCATAGCACTGAATAGTTTGACAAATCAAAATTAATACAATAGTTGTATATACAATTATATCTCATGATCGCTTTTACCGCCACCATACAACGCTTCGACAAGAAAGGAGAAAAAACCGGCTGGAGTTACATTGAAATAAGTGCTGCACATGCCAAAAAACTGAAACCAGACACCAAGACTTCTTTTCGGGTTAAAGGAAAACTGGATCAGTTCGCCATCAAACAAATTGCCCTAATCCCGATGGGTGATGGAAAATTCATCATTCCCTTTAACGCTACCATGCGCAAAGGCACCGGTAAAAAACACGGGGATAAAGTGAAGGTTGTGCTTGAGCCAGATGAAAGCAAGTTTGCTATGAATGCAGATTTTGTTGCCTGCCTGAAAGATGATCCGATGGCGAACGCCTTTTTCAAAACCTTACCAGCCGGCCATCAACGTTATTTCAGTAAATGGATTGATAGCGCAAAGACAACACAAACCCAAACGAAACGCATTGTGATGGCTGTAAATGCGCTCGCACGAAAAATGGGTTTTCCGGAAATGTTGCGGGAGGAGAAGCGGAATAAGTACAGTTAACAATTGGCAATTAGCAATTGACAATTGTTCTGATCTACCAGGACAGTTTATAAAGAAACTCATCTACTTCCCACTTACCATCTTTTTCTCGCTCAAGCACGGCCTTGAGCTGGTTTTCATTGAGGCGTTCGTAAATCAGTCGTGTCTTTTTATCGGGCGCTTCAAATACAGCTTTGTTTTTACTCAGGCTTAGCAGTGGATATTCGTAGGGCTTATCTTTTTCTTCCCATGCAATATTGCCGCGATTGAAATGCCTGAGTTTCATCACCGGCACACCCGCATCGGATTGTTCGATAACAATAAACTCGTAGAACATCACTTTTCCATCCTTCACACAACGAAAGGCGCACACCATGTTATCGCCCATGGCATCACTCCAGTATTCTTCCATATCGCCCCACGCCATACTGCCAACCCATTTTCCGGAAATGAAATTAAGCTCTTTCAATTCGGCCTTTGTCTGGCTGGTTGCTTGAAATCCTGTAAAGATCAAGCTGATGAATACCCATGCTTTTAATCCTTTCTGCTTCATAGGATCAAGATAGGAATTAAATACATGATGACAGTCCTGAGTTTTCTATTTAAAAGTCGGCATATCTAATTTTCTGGAAATACGAAATGCCGCATTGATCAATCCCACATGGCTGTAGGTTTGCGGAAAGTTGCCCCACTGCGAACCATCGAGCCCAACATCTTCACTGAAAATACCGAGGTGGTTGGCATAAGGTAAAATTCCATCCAGCGTTCTTATGGCATCATCCACCCTCCCTACGCAAGCCAGTGCATCTACATACCAGAACGCACACACCAAAAACGTGGCCTCCGGTTTTCCGAAATCATCAGGATGCACGTAACGGTAAAAAAGCCCCTGATCGGTTTTTAATTTTGCTTCCAGTTGCTTCAGGTGCTCCTGTGTTTTAGGCAAACGCGGATCGAGGTAGTTCATGGTGATTAGCTTCAGCGTGCTTGCATCCAAATTGGCTGAGCCAACCGCCTGTGTGTACACCTGTTGCTGCGGATCGTAACAACGTTCGATGCGATCAATCGCCAACGCTTCAATTTTTAATGCACGTGCACAGAGGTCGGCATTCTCGGTAAGCCTGCCGATCTTCAATGCAGCTTTGCTGCCTGCCCAATGAAACAACATGGTGTAGCAATGTACTTGCTTTACATTTCTGAATTCCCACAAACCTGCATCGGGCTCGTCCATAGTTCTCTCAATGGAGGTAAGCAGCCGATCAATCAATCGCGTGTAGGAATTTTTCTTGGCGATGGAGAGTCGTTTATCAATGAACAACGGAAGCAAACTTACCAACACCTGCCCATACACATCATTTTGAATCTGGATGTATGCTTTATTGCCGATGCGCACGGGTTGATTGCCCAGATAGCCTTCCAGGTCGATGTGAATTTCTTCCAGGTCCTTTTTTCCCGTAATGCTATACATGGGTTGAATTCGTTCCTCCTCTGTGATCAGAATATTCTGAATGTATTCGAAGTAGCGCTCCAATTCATCAAAGTGGCCGATCTCGTTGAATGCCTTCAATGTGTAATATGCATCGCGAAACCAGCAATAGCGATAGTCCCATGTGCGCGAACTTCCATGATGCTCAGGCAAACTGGTTGTGCCCGATGCAATAATGCCTCCCGTATCTTCATACTGATGCAACTTTAACACCAGAGCCGAGCGAATAATCTGATCCTGATAAATATCCGGCAGGTAGGTGCTCTTAATCCAACTTTGCCAATAGCGAACAGTTTTATTTATGAAATCCTCCGCGGTGGCTTTCAGCGCTGCTTCAAGTGGCTCTCCATACGTGAACACCAGGTACCGGTTTTGGTCCAACACAAACGACTGCTCTTCTACAATATGCGATAGGGAAACATCGGTGGTAAGGCGCACCTGCATAGAAAAATTCAGAAAACGTAAATGATTGCTGCCTTGCACCACATCCGGTGATTTTTTTCCGTAATTACTCACCGGCCTGCAGCGTACTGTTATTTGCGGACTGCCCTCCAACAGTTCAATCTTCCGTACAAGCATCAGTGGCTTGAAGTAGCGTTCAAATTGTGAAAAGCGCGGTGCACAATCAATCACTTTAAATTTTCCACTGGCACATTCAAACTCCGTACACAGCACATTGGTGTTGGGTATGTAATATTGATGACTTTTGTACTCACCAACCGGTGTAATTGAAAACTCTCCCCCCTGCTTTGAATCCAGCAAGCTACCAAATACAAAATCACTGTCGAACCGTGGCATACACATCCACTTTACTTTTGCTGCTGTATCTATGTAGGCAATGTAGGAGCAGTTACCCACAATACCCATGTTGTATTTGTGCATGCTCATCTGTTCAATTGGGTTAGTAATCCTAAAACTTCTTTTTGTGTAGGCAACACGTATTGTGCCTGCGTAATGCCCGGACCCACTTTTATGGTAATGGCCGAATGTTCAAGTGCCTGAAACATATCTTCATCGGTTTTATCATCACCGATTACCAATACAAAATCTGCGGGCTTTCGCTCGAGTACTTTGCGTGCGGCTGAGCCTTTGTCAATACCCGCTACGCGCACTTCAATTACTTTGTTACCATCAATGACCTGAAGTTGTGCATTCCGAATGAGATGAAAGAGATTGTCAAGCAATTCACGTGAACGCACAAATCCCAGTTCCGCTTCTACATTTCGGTAGTGCCACGCCAGTGTATGATTTTTTTCTTCCACAAACGAACCGGGACAACGCTGCACAAACATATCAAAGCTCGGTCGGATAAGGGGCTTCCAGGTTTGATCGATTGAGTTGCCGTGCACCCACGGCTCACCCTTCATGCGAATGGAGGCGCCATGCTCCGCCACCAGGTTTAGCGGCAAATCATCAAACCATTCTTCCAATATATCGCTGTTGCGCCCGCTGATGATGGTGATTTCCGTATGCTTCTCTGAGGCCAATACTTCCAACAACGTTAACAATTTTTCATCGGGGCGCGCTTCACGCGGATGGCGGGCAAACGGAACCAGCGTTCCGTCATAATCCAGAAACAAATGACGCGTTTTTGCTTTTGAAAAGTCTGTTAAGATTTGCTTACGAATCGAATCATTGACCAGTTTGAGTTTTCGCCTTTCCTGCAAAACCTTCACCTCCTTTAATTGATCCAGAAAATCCTTCACCCAATCCGTAACGGTATATTCCACCAATCGCTTTTGCATACGCGCCATGTGTTCCCGTTGCTCCGGCACTTCCATAGTAAGGGCTTTATTAATTGAGTCAGACAACTCATCAATATCCAACGGATTTACGAGGATGGCTTCGCCCAATTCGTTAGCTGCGCCTGCCAGCTCACTTAAAATCAACACACCTCGCTGGGCCACACGGCTCGCCACATACTCCTTGGCTACCAGGTTCATCCCATCACGAAGTGGTGTGATCAGTCCTACATCAGCTGCCTGATACATGGCACACAACTCATCGAAAGCCAAGTGACCGTATTGGTAAATCACCGGCTGCCAGTCCAGTGTTGACCACTTTCCATTAATGCGGCCCACCTGTTCTTCAATCAGGTTTTTACGTTCGTTGTATTTCGAAATAATTTCACGAGACGGAACCACCACTAAAACCAACACCACTTTCTTGTGCCATTCGGCATGAAGTTCCAGAAAGCGCTCATATCCGCTTAAGCGATTGGTAACACCTTTTGTATAATCCAGCCGATCGACTGAGAAGATGATTTTCCTGCCGGAGAAATTTTTAAGGATCTCGTTCTTCTGCCCAATAACCTTTTCGTCCTGTGTGGCACTGTGGAATTTATCATAATCAATACCCAACGGAAACAGATCAGTTTTGGCGATGCGATCACCCATATTAATGGAGCGGAATTGGTGATCGTAGCCGGCAATCATGCGAACAGCCTTTAAGAAATGTTGCACGTACTCATGCGTATGAAAGCCAATCAAATCGGCACCCAACATGCCACGAACAATTTTTTCTTTCCAGGCACGGTGCAACAACCGAAACACTTCGTAGGAAGGAAACGGAATGTGGAGAAAAAATCCGATGGAAACTTCCGGAAACTTTTCGCGTATCAGCTCTGGTAACAAAAACAATTGGTAATCATGTATCCAAACTACATCATCGGGCCGGATGATGGCGGCCAGCTTTTCAGCAAACATGCGGTTTACCTGTTCGTACGCTTCAAAGTAAGCACTATCGAATACGGCATAGGTAGCAAAGTAGTGCAACGTTGGCCAAAGTGTAGCATTTGAAAAGCCGTTGTAGTACCGACTATAAAGTTTGGTTTCTAAAAAAATCGGTTCAATCTCAAACGACTGGGTTTCGGGTTGTGGCAGAGAAACAAATTTCTCCCAACGCTTTTCGGGAAAATCTGCGCTGCCGATCCATAGTTTTTCTGAGAACTCAGCATCGGTAGCGTGCCGGTCGAAATAACTTTTTAGTGCCGATACCAATCCGCCATCGCTGGGCTGCAAGGTAATTTTGCCACTTCGTTCAAGAAGTTTGAAGGGCAACCGATTGGACACCACAACCAGTCGTTTCTTGGTTTTTGATTCCATTGACAACAGGTGGTTGGTTAAACAAGAGGCGCAAAAATCGGGAATTACGGGGTGGTCAACAAGAAAAAACCCTCAAATTGTCAGAGAAATGAGGTTTTTAACAGGCACTCTAAAAACAAAAAGACCTTTACAAACGTGTGCAAAGGTCTTTGTCTATTTAAGTGGGAGCTGAGGGATTCGAACCCCCGACCCTCTGCTTGTAAGGCAGATGCTCTGAACCAGCTGAGCTAAGCTCCCGTTTAAGGACTGCAAATGTAGCAGAGAAAATTATTTGCACAAAAATCTTTTGTCCACAACCAAAACTTTATCAGTGTATAACTTTTAAATGGTTGTTCCGTGTCGTCAGTCTTTTATTGGAGAATTGTACTGTTTAATATCAAACGCATCACGTAAACCAACGCTCATCAGCGTCATGTCATCCAATTTGTTCTTTCTGAAGGAAGGTTCGCCCCGCTTCCAGACCTCATTTTTGTAGAAACCCTTTCTGGGCGGCTTGCTCTGATGCCTGGCAACTGGCTGGGGATCGTTCTCAAAATACAGTCCATAAATGGTTACCCGATAGCCATCATTAGCCATTTCCACTACAAATTTCCCCCTCCATTCACCACTCCAGTAAATCAATGGCGTGTTGCTATATTTTCTACCGTAACGCTGGCAGTCTACCTGATAGTGACGAATCTCCCCGTTGTAACCCAACTCATTACGAACAACGTTTTGGGTAAATATTTTTGATTTCAACATGGAGACTACTTCCCGCCTGAGACTGTCCTCAGTACCCTGATAAAAATAATTCGCCCGCCAAACCAACTCATCATTTTCGATTTCAAACAAATCGAATTTTTGCGCAAGTACATCTACGGGCAGCGAGAACAAAAAAATCCAAAAAAACAGCGTACGGGTCACCCTGCAACCAAATAACTATTTGATAAAAAAACAACCTGCGATTCGCTAAAACGGAATTGTTGAAATTTCTGGGTACAGGATGAAATTTGAACCAATTTTTTTAAAAAACAGGTGGTTTTTTGGAAACATAAGGCTCAAAAATACCCTATCTAAATCGATTTCTGTACTTTTTCTTAACAATTTGGTAAAAATTCAAACTAACATTCTGAATTTTAACTAGAAATCGAAATAAAAAACTACCGTTCAACCTAAACCCAAAATTTATGAGAAGATCGATTATCTACCTTGCCCTTCTGGTAGGCATAAGTGTGTTGGCTGTTTTTATGCCAGCTGTGCCCAATACCATTAACACCGAGGGTATTGACTCTGGAGACGTTGCCTGGATGTTGGCAGCCACAGCCCTTGTATTATTAATGACTCCAGGACTTGCCTACTTCTATGGAGGCATGATCAATACCAAAAACATCATCTCCACCATGCTCCAAAGTTTCATCGCTATGGGAGTAATCAGTGTGCTGTGGATTGTGGTGGGTTTCAGCCTGGCATTCGGTGACAGCATTGGCGGTTTTATCGGGAACCCTGCCTCGTACTTCATGTTTCAAAACGTGCTGGATGCTCCGGTTTTCGGAACCATTCCCCTGGTACTTTTTGCCTTCTTCCAGCTCAAGTTTGCTATCATCACACCTGCTCTTATTACCGGCACATTTGCTGAGCGCATCCGGTTCAAGTCCTACATCATCTTCCTTGTACTGTTCTCCTTGTTCATCTATGCTCCACTTGCCCACATGACCTGGCATCCCGATGGATTCTTCTTTCAACTCGGTGTATTGGACTTTGCTGGAGGAACGGTGGTTCATATGTCGGCTGGTTTTGCAGCGCTTGTCGCATCCATGTACCTGAGAAACAGATCAGAGGTAAAAGAAGCGATAAAACCGGCTAACATACCCTTTGTACTGTTGGGCACTGGCTTACTTTGGTTTGGTTGGTTTGGCTTCAACGCTGGCAGTGCGCTCAGCGCAGGAACACTTGCGGCTTCAGCCTTCGCTGCTACAAACACAGCTTCTGCTGCTGCCGGATTATGCTGGGTATTATTCGATTCTGTTCGCGGAAAAAAACCTTCAGCCCTTGGCTTCTGTATTGGTGCAGTAGTGGGGCTTGTGGCCATCACACCAGCTGCAGGATTTGTCACAATTCCTTCCAGTCTGTTTATCGGAACCATGGCCGCATTGATCAGTAATGTAGTGGTTCATTGGAAATCCAAAACAACGCTTGAAGATACATTGGATGTGTTCCCCTGTCACGGGGTGGGTGGCGCGGTAGGCATGGTAATGACCGGATTACTGGCAAGTACCGCAGTGAATGGCGGAAACACAACCGGCAATGGTCTTTTTTTCGGTGAATACGAATTATTCAAAGTGCAGATGATTGGCTTAATGGTGGCTGTAGCCTTCATCACTGTTGGATCTTATATCATTCTTAAGATCACTGATCTCATCTCACCAATGACTGTAAGTAATGAAGAAAAACAGGTGGGCTCAGATTACAGTCAGCATGGCGAAAACCTGTCTGCATTAGAATTGGAGAAGGGGCTTGCTGCCTGATTAATCACCAAAGCGTTCCGGAGGGTGTAAGAGACCCTGCCGGAACCACTTTAGCTTATTGTTTAAAAAAACACACCCAAAATTATGAAAAATTCAGCTTTACACTTTTCGAAATATGTCGTTATACTTTTAGTCCTGATGAATGGTTCCATTTTAATGGCCCAGGAGAATTTAATAGTTGCTTCTGTAGCAAAGCTTCCGCCAAAAGAAGAACCCATTATTACAGCCGGTGATCTGGCTGAACAACTGTTAAAGAAAGAAGAGGGTGAAGAAGATGAAATACCCAAACTAACTTTCTCTGGTTCGGTTGATACCTACTTTCACAGCTCATTCAAAACCAAGAACTTTTATTATGACGATGCCTTTGCGCCCTCCTCATCATTTGCAGATTCAAAAGGCTTTTCCATTGGCATGGTGAACCTCATTGCTTCCTATGCCGGAAGTAAAGCGGGATTTACAGCCGACCTCGTTTTCGGCCCCCGTGGAAAAGCTGCCGTGTTCGGATCGGCATCCGGTCAGTCCATTATCAACCAGGCCTTTGTGTACTACAACTTCTCCGATAAAATCACACTCAATGTCGGGCAGTTCAATACCTTTCTTGGTTATGAAGTTATTTCACCGGCCGTTAACTTTCATTACTCCACTTCTTACCTGTTTTCATATGGACCGTTCAGTCACACAGGTGCACGGCTTGATTTTGTATTAGACAAAGGAATTGTTGCCAAGATTGCCGTAATGAATCCAACCGATCTGGTTGAGTTCAACCCGGTGAACACTTTTACTTTGGGTGCACAGATTGGAAAAACTTCCGATGCGGGTGGAATCTGGTTAAACTTTCTGTACGGTGACCAAGATGGAAAATTGGTGAAGGAGGATGCTACCATCGGTGAAACCTCAGCCGGAAAATTATTTCAAGCCGATGTTACACTGGGCTATGAGTTATCACCGGTATTTTATCTCGGGTTCAATGCATCCATGCAAAGTACTGTGGCCGGGGAAGAGGTGAATGACAACGGGGACATTGTGAAAACAGTCGGGCCAACCTCTTCATTCCTTGGATTCGCTGTGTATCCAAAAATCAGTGTTTCAAAAAGTTTTGATCTGGGATTCCGAGCCGAATACTTTTCCATCAAGCACAATCATCTAAACATCTTCGGCCTTAGTGAGGATGGTGATGGGAGCGTTGTTGAGTTCACGCTTTCCGGAAATTACAAAGTGGGCAACCTGATGTTCATTCCGGAAGTGCGCATTGATAAAACCACGGAGAACTCTTTCTACAGCGGCACAAGCCCCAAGGATATGATGGCTACCCTAAACCTTGCTGCAGTTTATAAATTTTAAAACCACTATAACCTAAATTTTAAAACAATGTCAAAAGCAAAACTCGAGTACATCTGGCTGGATGGATACACGCCCACACAAAGCCTGAGAAGCAAAACAAAAATCATCCGCAACTTTGACGGAACGCTGGATGGATGTCCGATGTGGTCGTTTGATGGAAGCTCAACCGAGCAGGCACCAGGAGGATCGTCTGACTGTCTGTTACTGCCGGTCGCGTTGTTTCCTGATCCTGCACGAAGAGATGCCTATCTCGTTATGTGCGAAGTGCTGAGCCCGGATGGCACACCACATCCTTCCAATGCCCGCGCAACAATTGAAGACGATGACCGTGACTTCTGGTTCGGATTTGAACAGGAATATTTCCTTTGGAATCCGGTAACCAACAAACCACTTGGATTTCCTGAGAATGGCTATCCATCACCACAAGGGCCCTATTATTGCTCGGTTGGCGCTCAGAATGCTTATGGGCGCGAGATCATAGAAAGACATCTCGACTATTGTTTAACCGCAGGGATTAACGTTGAAGGCATCAACGCAGAAGTTGCACCCGGCCAGTGGGAGTTTCAAATATTTGCTAAAGGTGCCAAAGAAGCAGGAGATCAGGTGTGGGTAGCTCGCTACCTTTTGGAACGTACTGCCGAACAATCGGGGGTTTCCATAAACTGGCATTGCAAACCACTCGGCCAAACCGACTGGAATGGCTCAGGCATGCACGCTAATTTCTCTAACTCTCTTCTCCGGGAATGTGGGTCGAGAGAAATCTACGAACAAGTTTGCCAGGGATTTGCACCTTTTGTACAAGAACACATTGCTGTATACGGTGCCGATAATCATTTGAGGCTCACCGGCAAACATGAAACACAATCCATTGACAAATTCTCTTACGGCATTTCCGACAGGGGTGCCTCCATTCGCATTCCCATTGCCACCGTTGAAAATGGATGGAAAGGCTGGCTGGAAGACCGCAGGCCCAATTCATCGGCAGATCCATACAAGGTTGCCGCACGAATAATCACCACGGTAAAACATGCTTCAGCACATGTGTTTGTAACCACCAACGGAAATGGCGTAGCGCATTAATCACAGTTGGGCTAGTTGTGCTTTAAGCCGGAGCCGTCTCATCAGTTGGGGCGGCTCTTTGCATTATATCAACCCAAAATCCTTTTTCTTCCTCTTCCACCGTTTATGCGACCATAACCAGAATGGAGGGCTTGCTTTTATGTCGGCTTCCAGGTGTTGTGTATGCAGTTCAGTGATTCTGCCATGAGGCATGGTATCAGGTTGTTCACAAATCAACCGGTACTCCGTTTCGTAATGTCCACGCTTTAGCCGGTGAATTACCCCATAGATAACGGGGGTGTTATAGTCGCGTGCAAATTTTTCGGTGCCAAACTGCACGCCCGTTTCCTGATTGAGAAACTCAAGCCAATACGGTTGTTGTGATCGCTTGGGGCATTGATCCGAGCCGAAGATAACAGCCAAAGGCTTTTGTCCTTCCGTTTCTACAAGTTGCTTCACCTGATTATAGTTCTTCATCCATAATCCATAGCGCGAACGGCTGGCCAGAATTTTCGTGTTCATGAACACATTTGCCAATGGGGTATAAAGGGCAACCGGCTGATGCAAAATATCCATGCCGATAGAAACCGCGAACAGTTCCCAATTTCCATAGTGCCCACCCACAAGCGCAACGTGCTGCCCGCGCTTAAAATACTTGTCTAAAATTTCAGGGTTACGATGCGTAAATCGCTTCTTCACTTCCGATTTCGAAATGGTAAATGCCTTGATTGACTCCACTATCAAATCGGAAAAATGATCATAAAAGGTTCGTTCAATTTGCCGGCATTGCTGCTTTGTGAAATGAGGAAATGAGTTTTGAATATTTGTTCGCACCACCCGCTTTCTATACCCGATCAGGTGATACATGAATACAAACATGACATCGGATAATCTGTATAAAAACCAGAATGGTACAATGCTGACGGGCAGAATAATCAGGTAAAAGAGCAGGCGCATAGGTCAAAATCCTATAAGGATAGGGATATATTGACAAATCATGATCATTACTTCACAAAACTTTGATCAGCGGCTGGCAAATTATACCCACTCTAAACAATAAAGCCCTCCAGGCTTTGGTTTGAACTTTGTATAGTATTTTTGTAAAACCATTTTTTAAGCTTGAAAACCTTCCGGAAAGTATTTTTCTATGTTGCTCTCGTGGTATCCGTTGCGGTTATCTCCCTGGTGTTGTCTGCTTTTTTCTTCAAGGATCAAATCATCAAGCAATTCATTCTGAAGGCGAATGAGCAATTGAGCACTCCGGTGAAAATCGGAAAAATTGATGTGTCGGTATTTCAGCGGTTTCCACACATGTCTATCGTGTTTAAAGATGTTTACGTGGAAGACAGCCATGCCGGGCAATACCCATTGCTTACCGCGAAGCAAATTTCCTTTCACCTCAACCCGATAGAAGTTTACCGTGGGCAATACACCATACAGGGTTTACAGATTTCCGACAGCGAAACCAACTTGAAGATCAATGCGAAGGGTGAGAATAATTACACCATCACCAAATCAACCGGCAATGGCGGGCCAATAAAATTTGAACTGAAGAATGTAGTGTTAAAAAACACACGCGTGCGGTACATCGATCTGGAGCGCACCGATGAAATGATCTTTACCAGCGAGCAATTGTACACCACCATTCGTTCGTTTAATGATGTGTATGCCATTGTGGCCAAAGGCGATGTAACCACCGAAAAACTGGATGTGGGCAATGTTGATCTGCTGGCTGGCAAAACTTTTCTGGTTAACACATCGCTCGACTATAATGACATTGAAAAATCATTGATTATAAAGGCAGGCGATTTGCAGTTGGGCACATCCCTCTTTAATGTGCAGGGAACATACCGGTGGAAAGACAAGAATGAAATAAACCTGGTAACCGAAGGAGAGAATACGGACATTCAAACCCTGATATCGCTGCTGCCAGAAAAGGCTTCAATGGCATATCAACAATATAAAAGTCGTGGCGACATCTATTTCAGGGCAAGTCTGCAAGGCGAAATCAGTAAAACAAAAAGCCCTTCATTCTCATCAAGCTTTGGTTTTAATAAGGCCACGTTTACCCATCCGAAGTACACATCGAAAATTGAAGAGGCTACACTGGAGGGATCATTTGCAACATCGAACCTAACAGATGCCGCAGCCGCAGTGCTGGCATTAAAGAACATTACCGGCAAACTCAACGGCAAGCCCTTTCAGGCCAACCTGGTGGTACGCAATTTTTCAGACCCGGATGTTATACTTGATTTTAAAGGTGATCTCGAAACACAGGCAATTATGGATTTCTATCCCATTGCTGCGTTAAGCCAGGTAAGTGGTACACTCGCTACCGACATTGCCTTTGAAGGACGGTTGTCATTTCTGAAAAACAAGGCTACCGCACAACGCACCTCCACGCGTGGGTCAATTTTAGCCACCGATTTGAATTTTGTTTATGGTAAAGATGAGATTCCGGTTAAAAACCTGAATGGTACGTTTCAATTTAACAACAACGATCTTGCATTAAGTAACGTAAGCGGCTTGTTAGGCAACAGCGATTTCAGGCTCAATGGATTCTTTAAAAATATCGTTACGTTTTTGCTGTTCGAAGACCAGCCCGTAGGCATTGAGGCCGATTTGAAATCGAACTCACTTAACGTGGATGAACTATTTGCCTATGCCTTTGGGGGTGAATCTGCTCAGCAAGGGGCTACCAGTGATTATGAGTTTAAAATTTCCAGAAACATCAACCTGAATTTTAACTGCGATGTGCAGCGATTGAATTACAAACGCTTTGTCGGCAGAAGCCTCAAGGGTGATTTGTTGGTAAAAAATCAGGTGGCTGTGTCGCGTAATATACAGGTGAATGCTATGGGCGGTGCGCTCACCCTCTCGGGCATTGTGGATGCCAACAACCCGAAAGCCATTGATGTGATGAGCACCTTCAAATTAAACGGGCTTGCAGTAGACAGCATTTTTTATGTGTTTGAAAATTTTTACCAGACTTTTATTCAAGATAAACATTTGAAAGGGCAAGCCTATGCCGATGTTACCCTCGACATGACCTTAAATCAAAATCTGAGACTCTTTCCGGAAACACTGGTGGCTGACATAAGTGCAACCATAAAGAATGGACAACTGAATAATTTCGAGCCGTTAAAAAGTCTGAACAAGTACTTAGACGATGAGAGTTTAAGCGCCCTTCGCTTTGCGGATTTGAAAAACGACATTCACATCGAAAACAAAACAGTTTACATTCCCATGATGGAAGTTCGCAGCAATGCCACTGTGCTTCAAATAAGCGGTACACACAAATTTGATCAGCATATCGATTACCGGGTGGTTACCCCCTTAAACAACAGGCGTAAAATCGATATAAACGAAGCCGCTGGTGCCATAGAGGAAATGGAAGGCCGGGCAAAGCTGTTTTTAAAAATTGTGGGCACAACCGACAACTACCGGGTTTTATATGACACCGAAGCGGTCAAGAAAAAAATTATTGCCGACCTGAAAAAAGAAGTACAGGAACTGAAAGACATTTTCAAAAAGAAGAAGAAAAAAGAAGTTGAACTTTCAGCCGAGGAGTTTGATTGGGATAATGAAAATCAGTAAAGATTACTGAATTGCCTCCTTCAAAAAATCATTCAGTGGTTTTACCGCTTTACACACCTCGGCAACCTGCTTCGTAAATTTTTTATCCTTCACCTGCGTGTCGCTGAAGTAATGCGAAACAATAAAACTCTTGTTCTTTAACAGGTCGATGTGCGGATGATCCTTCGCATATCCTTTCGGGGAGGTTTTCACCTGATCGAATTCATCCAGTCCTGAAAAATATTTTTTGAATTTTTTGCCTTTAAGAATTTTCAAAAGCGCATCGGCATTGTAATCAATCTCCTGGCGTACCTTGACCAGGTTCTCAGCATTAGGCATATACAGGCCGCCTGCCACAAAGCTGTTACCTGGCTCAATGTGAACGTAGTAGCCGGGCTCCTGCTCCATCTTCCCACGAAAGGAAAAACCGGCACCCATATTCGTTTTATAAGGGCGCTTGTCTTTACTGAAGCGCACATCGCGATAAATGCGAAAAGCCAGCTTGCGCGGATTTATTCCTCCCAGGCTTTCATCAAACTTTAACAATTCTTTATGCAGGCCTTCCAAAAAATCATCAAAAAGGTTTTTCACTTCTACATAACGCGGCTTGTTCTTCTCAAACCAATCGCGGTTATTATTCTTCGCGATGTCCTTTAGAAATTTTAGAATTTTATCGAATTGCATAGTCACCAAAACTTTATTTATTCATTCAATTAAATCAGAGTCACCCACTAAGCCCTGTAAGGGCGTCATTTTGGTAGCCCCGACCATAAGGTCGGGGCTACCTTTGAAGTATTTATTTTCGCGCCACAAATACCATGTATTTGAAATGCACATGTTCATGGCGCGGTCCTACGCCTTTGATCATAGGTTTGTGCGTACGTGCCGGATTCAGGCATTTTTTCATAGCTACTATAGTAGTCGGCACGGGTAGACACACAGGTCATTTATTCTTACCAAAAGCTCGCTCCTATGGAGCTTACGTAATTCCTAATTCACATCCATCACCGCTTCCAACCCAATCCCCCTCGATGCTTTCACTAAAACGGTAGCCTGACTGATCGGGTTTTGCTTCAGGTATTCAAGCAAATCTTCTTTTTTGTAAAAATGCTTCGCTCGTGGAAACTCCTTTAGCGCTGAACTCATCAATTCACCACACAGCAAAACATCAGTAAATCCCAAATCACGAATAAGTTTACCTATGTTGCGGTGTTCAGTCTCAGCCTCCTCCTCCAATTCAAACATATCCCCCAGTATCAAAACCTTATGATCGGCCTTCATGTCTGCCAGGTTTCTGATGGCCGCTTCCATCGAACTTGGGTTGGCGTTGTAGGCATCGAGAATAATGGTGTTTGTGTTTTTCTTAATTACCTGCGAGCGCATGTTAGCGGGCTCGTATTCAGACACTGCCTGCAAAGCAAGGTTGGCATCAACACCAAAAAATTTACCGATACACAACGC
This sequence comes from Cyclobacteriaceae bacterium, assembly GCA_019638275.1. Taxonomy (GTDB): domain Bacteria; phylum Bacteroidota; class Bacteroidia; order Cytophagales; family Cyclobacteriaceae; genus UBA2336. Next base: position 46,224 of record JAHBUC010000002.1, read on the forward strand.
GGTGGCAATGTTTTCAAAATTGTAAGCGCCAATCAATTTGGTCTGCGCTTCTCTCCCATCCTCCATCCGGATTTTTACATACGGATCAGCACCAATCAATTCGCAATGAAAGTAATCGCCTTTGGCCGGATACAACAGCGGATTTTTAAACCGCTTGGCCATGTTAAACAATATCGGGTTTTGGGAATTAATGAACACCGTGCCCTGATGGTTGATCAGGTGCATATACAATTCCGACTTTCCGCGAATAATATTATCAAACCCGCCAAACGTACCGATGTGCGCCTTGCCGATGTTCGTGATAAACCCGTGCGTTGGATTGGCGATGTTGCACAAATCTGCAATCTCCCCCACATGATTTGCCCCCATTTCAATCACCGCAATCTCAACGGTGTTATCGATGGAGAGAACAGACAACGGCACCCCGATGTGATTGTTCAGGTTACCTTTCGTGGCAAAGGTTTTAAATTTCTTCGCCAGTACGGCATGTAGCAATTCCTTGGAAGTAGTCTTACCGTTTGACCCGGTAAGCCCGATTACGGGAATCGTCAATTGATCGCGGTGGTAGCGTGCCAGATGCTGCAACGTTTTCAACACATCTTCCACCAGCACATACCGATCATCTTTCGCAAAACCAGCCTCATCAATTACGGCCAGTTGTGCGCCTTTCGCCAATGCCTCCCCAGCAAACTGATTGGCATTAAATTTCTCACCTTTCAATGCAAAAAAAATCGAACCGGGTGTAATCTGCCGTGTATCAGTCGAAACTTTACCAGTCTTCCGGTAGTTTTGATATAAGTTCTGAATATCCATGATTATCTTACCCACCAAGATAACAGGAGGATGAACGTAAGCGTTACATCCTTGTAAAAAAGTTTTATGCGCCTGACCACGGTTTTTGTATTTGCGGCACACCTTGCCTTGGCGCAATTCACCTATGTGCTCAATTCGCAAATTCCGGTTATCATCAATCAGGATACACTGACCCTTCCGTGGACAGGTGGACTAAATGCTGCCCAGTTCAATACCCTGGATCTTGATTTTGATGGAAAGGAAGACCTGATTCTATTTGACCGCATGGCGAACCGGGTAATTACTTTTTTGAATGTTGACAATCAATACATTCACGCTCCCGAATACGAGCCGTTCTTTCCTGCGGAGACAGAAGGGTTTATGATTTTACGTGATTACGATTGTGATGGAAGAAAGGATCTGTTCACCAAAGTAATACAAGGTGTAAAGGTTTTCAGGAACATTAGCGAAGCAGGGCAGCCGCCAAAATGGGAACCCTACCTCTTTTATATTGATGCACAAAATGGAAAGAGCCCTGTTCTCCTTACTAAAGGATTTTCGAGCAAAATCAACCTTCAAATGCAGACGGATGATTTCCCGGCTATCATTGATGTAGACGGTGATGGTGATCTCGACATTGTGTCGCTCCAATACCCTGGCGGATCACGCATTGAGTATCATAGAAACTTCAGCATGGAACGCTACGGTACCTGCGACTCGCTGGATTTTGAACGCATTACGCAATACTGGGGTGGAGTAGAAGAATGTGACTGTGGTGTTTTTGCATTTGGTGAGCCATGCTCCACCGGAGGCCGGCAAAAACACGCAGGCGGAAAAAGCTTGCTGGTGCTTGACGTTGACAACGATGGTGATATGGATGTGCTCTTTTCGGAGGCCGAATGTACAGGCATCTATTTGCTTACTAATAATGGCACCAACGAAAACCCATTGTTCAACAGTGCCTCACCGTTTCCGGCCAACAATCCCATTAACATCCTTCCGTTTCCAACAGCATACTTTGAAGATGTTGACTTTGATGGCAACAAAGATTTGATTGCTTCTCCCAGCATTTTTGGCCGTGAGTTCCTTCAAACCAACCTCAACCAGTCGACCTGGTTTTACAAAAACAGCGGAACCAATGCCCTGCCGCAGTTCACATTTCAGCAAAGAAATTTTTTGCAAGGCAACATGATTGATGTTGGCGATAACTCGGTGCCTGCTTTTTTTGATGCCGATGCTGACGGTGATCTGGACATGTTTATCGGAACGTTTGTTAACGGAAACCGGGCTTCTATTTTTTATTATGAAAATATCGGAACCCGTACCGAGCCGGTTTTTAAATTTTTTACCGATGATGTAATCGGCTTGTCGTTCAATAATTTCACAAACATTAAGCCCCAGTTTGCCGATGTGAATGGCGATGCAAAAACCGATCTTGTGTTTACAGCCTCCAATCAGTTTGGTACCAATACTAACCTCTACTATGTAGCCAACACGAGCAGCGCAGGGTTAAATTTTTCCGGTCAACAGGTGCAGTCCCTTAATTTTCCTATACCCTGGAATGCGGAAAATGTGCTTCTCACAGACATCAATGATGATCTCCTGCCTGATCTGTTAGTGGGAAAACTAAATGGTTCATTGGAATACTGGCAAAATACGGGTACAGCAACTTCTCCTAATTTCAAATTAACCAACAGTACATACCTTGGATTAGGCTCCAGTATTCTGCGCCAAAATCTTTCCATAGCTGTAGCCGATTTAAATGCTGATGGCAAACCCGATCTGGTATTGGGAGATCAGACCGGACGACTCACTATTATTGATGACTTCAAAAACAAAACGGAGGCTTCGGGCACAACCAACATCATCTACAATCCACTAACGGAAACGTACATAAATCAAAACCTGGGGGGGAGGGTTTGGCCTTCTGTTGCCAACCTGTTTAACACTACCAAACCCGCCATTGTGGTGGGCAGTACCCTTGGTGGGCTTCAAATTTTGCAACACGATGAAAGTCAGGCCCTGCCAGAATCACCTCAGATCAGTGTTTATCCCAATCCCGTTATCCGCGAAAATTCGACCGTAATTAACATAAGTGTTGATCGCCCGGCTTTTGTATACCTGGTGGGCACTACCGGCCAGCAGCTTGGAAGCCCCATCCTGCTTCAGGGCCAGCAACTATATCAGTTTCGGGCAGATGGGTTATCAGCCGGGATCTACATCCTGCACTTCTATATTAATGGCCGGTCTTTTGCGCGCAGAATCGTTATTCAATAGCGCAAAAAGGGTCATTTTCAGCAGTTTCGATCATTTCAAGGTAATTTCAGGTTAAACTTGGATAATTGGGGTCGTTTTCCCGATATTTGCAGTCCCTTTTTTAGGGGTAAACGAATAGAGACATGGCGAGAGTTTGTCAAATTACCGGAAAACGTCCACAGGTTGGAAATAGCGTATCGCACGCGAACAACAAAACCAAGCGTAGGTTCTACCCGAACCTTCAAAAGAAGCGCTTTTTCGTTCCAGAGGAAGGAAAATGGATTACGTTGAAGCTTTCCACCAAGGCAATTAAAACGATCAATAAGTTGGGTATTTCTGCCGTTTTGAAAGAAGCGAAAGCAAAAGGACACCTGGCTTAATTAATAAACAGTAAAGAATCATGGCAAAGAAAGGCAACAGGATTCAGGTGATTTTAGAGTGCACGGAGCACAAGGCTACCGGTATGCCCGGCATGAGCCGTTACATCACCACCAAGAATCGCAAAAACACCACCGAGCGTTTGGAGTTGAAGAAGTACAACCCCATCCTCAAAAAAGTAACCGTTCACAAAGAAATTAAGTAATCATGGCAAAGAAGGTTGTTGCTACACTGAAAAAGACAGACGGAAAAAACTTTGCGAAAGTGATCCGCGCTGTGAAGTCTGAAAAAACAGGCGCCTATACGTTCAAGGAAGAAATCGTTCCTGCCGAATTGGTGAAAGACGTTTTGGCCAAGAAGTAAGCTTCGGTTAACGCATTCATGGAAAGTCCCACCCGGGACTTTTTTTATACCCAATCAGTAACTGCCCTTCATGGAGCGGGGCTTAATTTTTACTAAGTTGTGCCATGGCATTTTTAGGTGGATTATTCTCGAAAGAAAAGAAAGAGTCGTTGGATAAGGGGCTGGAAAAAACCTCCAGCAATATTTTCAATCGGCTAGGTAAAGCCTTGGTGGGAAAATCCACCGTGGATGATGATGTATTGGATAACCTGGAAGAAATTCTGGTTTCATCCGATGTGGGCATTAACACCACCTTGAAAATCATTGAGCGCATTCAACAGCGCGTTGCCCGCGATAAATACCTGGGCACAAGCGAACTTGATAAAATCCTGAAAGAAGAGATTGCTGCCTTGTTGGCAGAAAACCAATCTACCGATCAAGCTGATTTTGAAATCCCGGAAGACAAGAAGCCGTATGTGATTATGGTGGTGGGTGTAAATGGCGTAGGTAAAACCACTACCATCGGTAAACTCTCTGCCCAATTTAAAGAGCGCGGCAAATCCGTTGTTTTGGGCGCAGCCGATACGTTTCGTGCAGCTGCGGTTGACCAGTTAAAACTTTGGGGCGAACGCGTGGGTGTACCCGTGGTTAGCAAAGGCATGAACACCGACCCTTCGGCTGTGGCTTTTGATGCCGTTCAGGAAGGCGTTAAGTTGGGTGCCGATATTATCATTATTGATACTGCCGGACGGTTGCACACCAAGGTAAACCTGATGAACGAGTTATCGAAAATCAAAAGGGTGATGCAGAAAGTGATACCAGATGCACCTCATGAAGTGTTACTGGTGTTGGATGGCAGCACTGGACAAAATGCGGTGATTCAGGCACGCGAATTCACCAAAGCCACCGATGTTACTTCTTTAGCTATTACCAAATTGGATGGCACAGCGAAAGGTGGCGTAGTCATTGGCATATCCGATGAATTTAAAATACCCGTGAAATACATTGGCGTTGGCGAGAAAGTTGGCGACTTGCAAGTATTCAACAAGGCCGAGTTTGTTGACTCACTTTTCAGAAAAGGTTAGTGAGGTAAATTATTTCTTTCTTCCCTCAAACGGCACCCGGAACAACACATAATAGGTAAAACCCCACGTGCTGTTCTTGTCTGTTCGTCCGTAACCCGGCACATCGTAGGGCACCAGGCCGCTTGATTCATTGGTGTTAAGTCCGAATTTGTATCGAATCGTGTAGCCCATCCAAAATACACTAAACATCCTTACGCGCAGTCCGGAAGTTAGTTCAGCCCAAGATGCGCGCACATCGTTATTGGCATTTTGAATGGTGCCGTCTCCAAACACAGGGTCGGTGATGAATGTGGTGAGTTGTTCCGAAAACGTTCCGCGCGCATAGCGCAAACCCAAAAAGAAATTATTTCGCTCCGGGTCGTTCGTTAAAAAATTCACATCAACACCTGCCCGCCAGAAATTTCCACTGTTGGAATATGTATCGTTTTCTGATGTTAAATCGCGCGACCAGCGGCCCGCCTCCATGACCAGGTAGTACCTGTCAATATCGATGTCGGCAACACCTTCCCAGCCGCCAAATTCAGGTTCAATGGGCGTACGGATTATGCTGATCATATCCACGCCAAACCGAACACCGGTAGGCATGTAACTCTTTTTAACCGTATCGGCTTTTTGAGCCAACGCGGTTAGCGCTATCAGGAAAAAAAATATGCTAATTAAAAATCTCAATGTTGACAGTCCGGCTTTTGGTAAGTTGACGATTCACAACTCGAACAGAATCGAAGGTTGTATTTAAAATCTCCAGCGAAGAAAGAAAAAGTTCACTGCCACATTCATCCGATACAAAACGCATCTCGCGATTGTATCCTATGCGCAATTCTCTCTCATTTTCATGGAAATAAAAGGTAAATGAAGTTTCTGTGTTAAACGGATCTACGGCCAATAAGGCATTGGTACCTTTTAGCGTATCGGGTTCATTGCCGGGGCTGTAGAAAATGCTATCTGTCCCTACAGCCGTTACTTGGTAAAGCACCACCGTATCGCGTGCGCCACCCTCCAGCTTTCGAAAGGCGATTACCAGAGCTGTATCGGCTGTCCGCAGGCAGTCGGGCTGATCCAGGCAGGAGAACAAGGGCAAAAGCAGTAACCAAAACGCGTTTTTCACGGTTGTAAAGATAGTTTTTGATCTACAAGGCCAAACTTCGGGCCAGCTTATTTTTCGTACTTTTGCAAATTCTTAGCCGGCATACGTGAAAACAAAAGGAAACAGAAAAACAAAGGTCAACATCGTTACCCTGGGGTGCTCTAAAAACGTGGTGGATTCAGAAGTATTGTTGACCCAGTTGCGGGGCAATGGCATTGATGCGGTGCATGAATCAAAAAACGATGATGCAAGCGTAGTGGTGATCAACACCTGCGGGTTTATCGATAACGCCAAGCAGGAATCGATTGACACCATTTTGCGTTACGTGGACGCCAAAGAAGAAGGCATCGTAGATAAAGTATATGTAACCGGCTGTCTTTCGCAGCGATACAAGGATGATCTTGAAAAAGAAATTCCGGATGTGGATGCATGGTTTGGTACCCGTGATCTGTCGCGGTTATTGAAACAATTCAAAGCTGATTACAAGCAAGAGCTTGTGGGTGAACGAATTCTTACCAACCCGAGTCACTATGCCTACATGAAAATTTCGGAAGGCTGCGACCGACCTTGTTCGTTTTGTGCCATTCCATTAATGCGCGGCATGCATGTATCGCGTCCCATGGAAGAACTGGTGCTGGAAGCCAAGAATTTAGCCAAAGGCGGAACGAAAGAATTGTTACTCATTGCACAGGATTCAACCTATTATGGTCTTGATCTGTACAAAAAAAGAAACCTGGCTGAATTGCTTCAACGCTTATCCGATGTGGAAGGAATTGATTGGATCCGGTTGCACTATGCTTTTCCTTCCGGCTTTCCGTTAGATGTGTTGGATGTGATGGCTGAGCGAAACAACATCTGTAAATATTTGGATATTCCCCTGCAGCATGGTTCAAGTCGTATGCTGCAACTGATGCGCAGGGGCACGACTCGCGAAAAAACAGAAGAATTGTTGCAAACCATTCGCACCAAAGTTCCGGGCATTGCTATTCGCACCACACTGATAGCCGGACACCCTGGCGAAACCGAAGAAGATTTTCAGGAGATGGCAGATTTTGTGGAGCGTTCACGCTTTGATCGGTTGGGTGTGTTCACCTATTCGCATGAAGAGAACACACATGCGTACTCCATGAAAGATGATGTTCCGGATGATGTAAAACAGCAGCGTGCCGATGAGATCATGGAATTGCAGCAGGGAATTTCGCTTGAACTCAATCAGGATAAGGTTGGAAAAACATTTAGGGTTTTGATTGATCGGAAAGAAGGCGGTGAGTTTATCGGGCGAACGGAGTTTGACTCACCGGAAGTAGATAATGAAGTAATCGTCAACGCTTCAGAGGAATACCTGCGCATTGGAGATTTTGCTGAGATCAAAGTCACCTCAGCTACCGAATTCGACCTGTACGGAGAGGTTGTGCGGTAAATCTTCGTGTAAATTTTGTGGAACTCAAGGACGAAATAAACGTTATTTCGGTATGTTTTTTCTCTTCACCAGTTGTTGTTAACCCATGCAGATCCAGAAGATTCCCTTTGAGGCCATCCACGCGTTTACCCCGTTTTTTCTGGATTATATCCATCAAAAGGAATCGTTGAAACCATTTTATAACCGATTCCCAACTATTGAAAATTTTAAAGATCAGTTAGCGGAAAAATCAGGCTCCTTTCCAGTGCAGCATCGTGAAATATTGGTTGCTTCACTCCTCAACCAATATGAGAACGTTGACAAAACGGATGCAGTAAAAGCCAACCTGGAAAAACTAAAGCGCCCGAATACCTTTACCATAACCACAGGCCATCAACTCAATATTTTTACCGGTCCACTCTATTTCATTTATAAGATTGTAACCGTCATTAATACCTGTAAGCAACTCAAACAAGCTTACCCACAGCATGATTTCGTTCCGGTGTACTGGATGGCTTCCGAAGATCATGATTATGATGAAATAAAAAGTTTCAGACTTTACGGAAAAAAGTACACATGGGAAACGAAACAACAAGGTGCTGTTGGTCGCTTCCATACGGATGATTTTAAAAAATTGCTTTCTGAATTACCCGGAGACATAACGTTTTTCAAAGAAGCGTATACCAAACACAAAAAGCTAAGCGAAGCAGTACGCTACTATGTAAACGCCTTGTTTGGAAGCGAAGGATTAATTGTTGTGGATGGTGACGATCATTCATTAAAGAAGTTATTCATTCCTGCTATTGAAGATGACCTGTTTGAACAACTTCACAAACCATTGGTTGATCAGACTGATCAGGCATTGGAAGCAAACGGGTATAAAACCCAAATTCATTGTCGCGAAATAAACTTGTTTTACCTGGAAGATGGGCTGAGAAGCAGGATTGAGAGAATTGGTGAGAAATATAGTGTTGTTGATACCAACATTTCCTTTACAGAAGTTGAGTTACGCGAGTTGGTACAGAAATATCCCGAAAAATTCAGTCCGAATGTAGTGTTGCGCCCGCTTTACCAGGAAATGATTTTACCTAACCTTGCTTATGTGGGCGGCCCTGCTGAATTGGTATACTGGTTACAGCTCAAGGGTATTTTTGATCATCACCACATTCCCTTCCCTATGTTGATGCCACGGAATTTTGCTTTGATCGTGGACGCTCCATTGGCACGTAAATTTGATAAGACTGGTCTCAACTTAGAAGAACTCTTTCTGCCTAAGGACAGACTATTCAACCAGGCGGTACTTAAAACTTCCACTGCTGACCTTACCTTGAATGGTGAGAAAAAGGCCATTGAAGATTATTTCTCACGCATCCAGGAAAATGTAACGCAGATCGACAAAACATTAGGCCCGCTGGTTGGCGCTGAACAACAGCGTGTAATCAAGGGCTTACTGCGGATCGAACAAAAAGTTTTGAAAGCCGAAAAGCGTAAACATGCTGATCTGCTTCGCCAGATTGAAGCGGTGAAAGATTCACTGTTTCCAAATGGAAGCTTGCAGGAGCGAACAGATAATTTCCTAAACTTCGCTCAGACTGATCAGCAATTTATTCCAACCTTGATTCAATCGCTTGATCCTTTTGATTTCAGTTTTTCTATTTTGCGTTACGCATGACCAAATCAGAATTACGAAAACTGTATCTACAGAAACGGAAGGTACTCAGCGAAGCTGAGTACCTGGCACTTAATCATCGCCTTACAGAAGTTTTCTTTAGCAGCGTTGATCTTTCATTTATTAATGTGCTACACACTTTTCTTCCCGTGGTTGAAAAACGTGAGCCTGATACATGGCTTATCATTGACCGCATCCGCAGGGAGTTCCCACATGTCCGGTTAAGCATTCCGCGGGTAAACACCGAGACCGATCAACTTGAAAATTTTTACTTTGAGGGATTACACCAGCTTAAAAAAAACAACTGGGGGATTTTGGAGCCGACTCAAGGGATTCCTACACCACCGGAAAAAATTGACATGGTACTGATTCCGCTTCTTGCTTTTGATAATCAAGGCAACCGGGTTGGATATGGCAAAGGATATTATGATCGGTTTTTAGGCTCATGTCCACAAAAAACAAAAAAGATAGGTATCTCATTTTTTTCTTCAGAAGAAGAAATTCCCTCCACAAACAGTGATGAACAACTTGATCACTGCATCACCCCCACTGAAGTATACATCTTTCATAAATAGATTTTTAATCAAATCCCATTTTGATACTATGTTCAATCTGCCACAACCTGAAAAGAAGTTGAGGCTGTACGAAGCACACCATAACCATCAACAATATAGATTTGAAGAATATACTTACCTACATCATCACTCGTGATGAACTTCAATTTCATTCCTTCATCACCGGGCCTTCCAGAGTACCAGTATAACACCGGTCTTAAATCTGGAACTCGTTTATCATTTACAGAAAAATTGAAAAATTGTTTGGTGTTTGCTTTTCCAAAAGAAGAAATACCTGTCACATATATCGTTCGTGAAGTTCTGGGCAAGATACGCGAATGATCAGGAATAGATGTATCAATCAAAATAATACCATGAGCACCTAAATCACCATACCGCGCAAGGCCATACTCTGACCTAAGAACACCTACACGCTTAAGCAATGAAGGATTAAGGCTCATTACATACTCAAAATTATCTGTCATAATACCGTCAACAATAAACAATGGGCTTTCTGTAGCGAGCATAGCTGATTTCTGAAGAAAGACACGAAGCGCTTCGCTTGTCTTTGCACGTTTGTACCGCACCATCGGAACAACATTGACAAAAACATCGGTCATTGATTTGAAAGGCTCATACTTGCTCATCTCAACAACAATATCCGCATTCCGATCATCACTTTCTTGCCTATAAGTCTTATCATCAGATCGCTTTGCCAGGTAGTGATTGTAGGAATCCACTATGATTTCTCGCTCATAAGTATAGGTTCCATACAGATTATTCCCCGAACTAAATGAGCCATTATTCCATGCGGCCGAAGGAAGCAAATAATCCACCAATGACAGGTTAGCATCATTAAGATTGATGCCATTGTGGGATATAGAATAGAAAACTTCTTCACTTCCAAATTCCTGAAACAGCGGAAAAGTAAAGTACCCGTCCTTTTCAGTTTTTACTTTGTATATAAAGTCATTTCGATGCAAATAAAAAGTAACTACACTTGAGGCCGGTACCGGGTTTCCAGAATTAAATAGCGCTCTGCCCTGAAAATAATTCTTACCACTTTGTTCATCTACATATAACCTTTGTTGCTGACTTGGGGCCGGCAATAGCTGAAGGATGTTTCTGCTTCTATTTTCCTCTCCAAAAACCTCATCATTCCAACAAACCACAGTAACCAATTTAACTGCAGAGGGTTTAAGGGGAACCGTCAACTCAACATCTACAGAACTCCTGATGGGGTACGACTCTTCTAAATTGCTAAAATTTAAATCAATGGGTTCAGGCTTATAGACTGGTTCCTTATCGGTTAATTTATTCCTTTTATCAAAAATCATGAAATCACTTGAAAACCATTGAAGCTCCTTATCAGATGACTCGGGTAGCATTCCCAATGTATATTGGCCTGCCTGAATGTATGGGGGGATTACAAAATGGCCAGTAGCCTTGCCCGCATCCAAAATGAAGCGCCTGTGAACAAAGGAAGAGTCAGCCCTGCCGACTTTTATTGTAATGATTTGACGTTCTCTGTTTGCAGGATTGGCAAAAACAGAAAAAAAGACAGTATCCCCAGGTACATACATAGGCTGATGACAAATCACAATCATCTCAGTGGGTGTATACTCATCCGTTTGAAAACCGTAGGTATCAACCGAAAGTATTGCAATCAGTAAAGGCAGGATAAACGTTCGAAAAGGCATCGGATTCATTTTACCAAAAAACAGGCTGTTGATTTGTGGAGTTCTTGAAATAGGACAAACAGGAGTAGGGTACAATTTCAATATCTCCAAATGTATAAGGCACTTCATTTTGATCTATATATAGTGATCTTGAAGCAACACCTGATACACCAAAAAAACCTAATGCTTCTTCATCAGGATCATCAACTCGGTATATATTTCCCCTTATTTTAATTGCATTCGGTTGAAATATATCGGCATTTCCATTTTGTTGCTTCTCAACAAGATCCCAGAAATAATATGCTTCTTCAGACAGACTGAGTTGCTGCACCTCCAAATGATACTTATCAAAAAAGTGCATAGAGGTTACGGGTATCAAACCAATGCTTTCATTCAGAAATGTGTTTGCACTAACAAACCGATTTTTCGACACACGTGCCTGCTCACTGTAATCGTACGACCAGCAATAACAACAAGTGCACTCACCAATCTGCTCAGTTCCCATACCTCTTCGAACGTGGCCACTGCACGGCTCAGGGTTTGGAATTGGTCCTGAAGGAGTTAAGATAACCTCCAATTCAGGATACGCCCGAACTTTGTGAATTGTTTTCCATCTCCAACGAAACAAATTATTACCAGAAGAGAAACCTTTTGAATCGATAAAAATTTCCAATCCATCTAAAATCGTTCCACTGAATCCAGGTAAAGAGGCTGGAGCGAACACGAAATCCACATCTGTTATCTCGCCCGGATTGGTTAATTGTTGCAAGGCTGATTCATAGACCTTTTCATCAGGAGTTTGAATAACTACCTGGTAGCTTCTGCCAATTTCACCTGTTAACTCATCAGGGTCAGACTCATATAGCCCTGCTTTCACTTCGGTTAGTGTATAAATTTGTCCGAAATCACTCTTAATTGAAACTACCGCCCCAGAGACAGGTTCAAAAGGCTGAAGACGGGAAGTACTGATTCTATTGGTATAGAACAATTTTACCTGATAAGGACCTGGCTGATTGGTAATCAGGCCGTCAACCACGATTCGTCTATCTTCATCAGGAATAGGGATTTGCAACGGATCGACACACGCTGAAAAAATTACTAAAATCCAGAACAAGAATCTTCGAGACATGCTCATCAAAATTTAATACTATAACTAAGAGATGGAACCGGAACCCCGATAATCGACAATTGATATGGCTTGATTGCTCCAGCTACGTTGTAGGAATAGAAAGCAGAGTATGGGTTCTTTCTCCCATAGACATTATAAACCGAAAATATCCATTGACTGATAACACGCTTGGGCTTGCGGTTTCCTCCTTCAACCACCAGTGCCAGATCCAACCGGTGATAATCGGGTAAACGGTAGTTATTTCGCTCCGAGAAATCAATAATCGGGGTATTATCTATTTCATAAGCAGCAACCGGTAAAGAAACCGGTCGGCCCGTATGATAAGTAAAAGTGCCCGAGAAAAATATCTTTCTCCTAACCGCATACTGCCAGTTTAAGTTGATAATATTTGGCTGATCAATATTAGATGGATAATACTCCCCCCGGTTTATTTTTTCACTGTCAAATTTTCCGTTCACTCTTCTAAATGATCGGGAATATGAATAGTTAATGCTTCCAACCAGCTTTCCACTAGTTTTTTCAACCGAAAACTCTGCACCATACGCCAGGCCTCTTCCTACTAACAAGTCAGTTTCAAGTTTTGGGTTTAAAATCAAGTTTGCACCATCCTTAAAGTCCAGAATATTCTGAATATTCTTGACATAAAGCTCAACAAATCCTTCAATTGCATTATTCTTTGAGACCCTGAAATATCCAATCGAAATCTGATCGCCAATCTGTGGCTTGAAGTAAGCATTGCTCGATTGCCAAATATCAACTGGTGTAATGGTTGCCGTATTGGAAATCAGGTGAACGTATTGATAAATTCTGTTGTAACCGAGCTTTAGTGATGATTGTGAATTCAACTTGAACTGCAAAGAAAGTCGGGGCTCAGGCCCGAAGTAAGACTTCATGAGTTCTCCTGATCCATATTGAATAGAATCAGCAACATTTCTTGGCTCCAACGGTTCGTCTTCTTCATAGATATACTTGATTCCTGATCCAATTCTGTTAAAAACAGATAAGCGAAATCCTGCATCAACCTGAAGCCTTTCTCCTAAGAAGAAACTATTACTAAAATAAACCGCACTCTCTATTGCATTTTCACTTGGCATAACAATGTTTGCCACATTCGATTGAGGTGAGGACGCTTCTAACCGGCCAGGCTGAAAGTTGTAAAATGTAGTATGGAATCCGAAAGATTGCTTATTCAGTCCATCACGGTTAAAGTCGACTGTCAGAGATGGATACAAAATCTTGTATGTTAGATCAAATGCGTTTTCCGGATCAACCTCACTTACCTGATACGCGTATCGTCCAAAATTGAGTCCCACACTGTAATAGAGGTTCTGCGTTTGATTATCGTAGCGCAATGCAAGGGCAGTGTTTTGCCACGCATTCGTTGTATCATTCGCCAATCTAAATTTATCATGGCTTTGATAAGCAGAGATGAAGAACTTACCTCCGTTCTTAAGCTTATGCGTGTACTTTGCTGAAGCGTCAAAGAAAAATACTGCACTCTCTTCAATATCGCTGTAATTTGATTGAAGAACATCCAATAACCAATCAGAATAGGTGGATCTTACCGAAAGTGCTATTGAACTGGTATCTCTTTTTACCGGGCCATCTAATGCCAAATTACTAGACACAAGACCGATACCAGCCTTTCCCTGCCACTTATGATAACTTCCCTCACGGGAAACCATATTCAAGACAGAGGAAACCCGACCTCCAAACTCAGCCGGAATTCCTCCCTTATAAAAAGAGGCTTCTTTTATAGCGTCTGAATTGAAGGCTGTAAAAAAACCAAAAGCATGCCCTGTATTGAATATGGGCACGCCATCATATAAAACAAGGTTTTGATCAACGCCACCGCCCCGAACATTATAGCCTGTACTTGCCTCACTTACTGCTGTTACACCGGTTTGTACCTGAAGTAGCTTAATAATGTCCTTCTCTCCTAAAAAAGATGGCGAGCGAGCAAGTTCATTCATTTTTATGGTGGTTAAACCAACGCGTTTTGTGGTTATACGCTGATCTGATACAACCACTTCCTCCAATGTGGTGGGTACTTCATCCATAAGTGTAGCTACCTCCCCATCAGCATAAATATTTAAGCTCAATAACTTTGGCTCATAATTGATATGCCTGAACGTGAGTATATATTCCCCACCCGGTAGTGCAAGCTGATAGACTCCTCTGGCATCTGTTTGAACGCCAATATCAAGATCACTAACGTGCACGGTTGCACCGATTACAGGCGCATTGGTTTCTTTGTCCCGCAATGAACCATTCAATTTTACCTGCGTGCCCGGAACATATGATCGGGAAGACCCTACAGTTTTTTCTTCAACCGAAATTTTCTTCAGTAGCGCATCATTCTTTATCGCATCCCGCTCAATTTCCCGCAAAGGGTCCTTATAAAACACAACCGCATAATCGTATAAAAACACATATCGGACATCCGATCCCATCAACACATATTCAAGAATCTCCTCAAGGGTTTGACCGTTTTCAGAAGGCTTTACAGCAAAAGGTTCAAGCCATTCTTCCAGATAAAAGAACCTGATTTTGCTATCCCGCTCCACCTCACTCAGAAACTCAACTACCGGTTTTTGCGATTGAATCGGAAAGGTTTGGTTGTAGAATTTATTCTGGCCTTGAGCTGAACAAAACAAACCAATAAAGAGGCAAATCAGAAATCTGGAATACACGAACAAATGATTTGATAGGGAAAAGTACGCTTATTAAACGGAACATCGAAAAAAAGTTACGATGACGGCTAATTTTTTATTTCAACTGTATTCAATCAAGGCTCATTAACCCTTTATCTTTGCCCTCCTGAACATCGGCATTATGACTAAAAAAGAAAAAATAAATTCGTTCGACCCCAACAGTGTCGGTAATCTCAATAACAACATCTTTGGCCTCCCCTTTACAGCAGAAGAGTCGGAGGTAGTGTTGATTCCTGTGCCTTGGGAAGTAACTGTGTCGTATGGATCAGGAACTGCCAACGGACCGAAAGCAATTTTTGAAGCCTCCTTTCAGGTAGACCTGTATGATGCCAACATCAAGGATGCCTGGAAGATGGGTATTGCCATGGATAAAATTCCAGCGAGTATCAAAACAAAAAGCACTCGCCTGAGAAAAAAAACTGAGGCTTACATCAGTCTGCTGGAACAAGGAAAAAATCCTGAGTCGAATAAGAAGATGAAAGCCATTGTAGCGGAGGTGGACAAGGCGGCTCGTGAACTTAATGCGCATGTAAAAAAGACTACCGGAAATTTTCTCAATAAAAATAAAACCGTTGGACTGGTGGGAGGTGATCACAGCACTCCACTCGGATTCATGCAGGCACTAAGCGAAAAATATGCATCATTTGGCATTCTTCAAGTTGATGCACATGCCGATTTACGAAAAGCATACGAAGGGTTTGAGTTCTCTCACGCTTCCATTATGTATAATGCGTTGAAAATTAATGCTGTAAGTAAGCTGGTTCAGGTGGGCATTCGTGATTACTGCGAAGAAGAGGTTGATGTCATTAAAAATAATCCCTCCCGAATAACAACCTACTTCGATCGTGACATCAAACGAAGAATGTTTGAAGGCGATACGTGGAGAAAAATTTGTGACGAAATCGTCAATCAGCTTCCAGACAATGTCTACCTCAGTTTTGACATCGATGGTCTTGATCCAAAACTTTGCCCTAACACAGGCACACCCGTTGCCGGGGGTTTTGAAATGGAGCAGGCCCTTTACCTGATTGAACGTGTAATGAAAAGCGGTAAAACTATTATTGGTTTCGACCTGAATGAGGTAAGCCCCGGTAAAGATGAATGGGACGCCAACGTGGGCGCGCGCTTGCTGTACCGGATGGCTTTACTCGTTGCGCGTTCGCAAAAGAGGATTTAGTGTTGAGCAACGCTCAGCAGCGATTCATCCTTCGACTCAAGTTGAGAATCGCCCATTAACCAGATGTCAACGGCTTTGGCCGCTTCACGCCCTTCGGAAATAGCCCAAACCACCAGCGACTGGCCTTTGCGGATATCACCCGCTGCAAATACGCCCTTCTTTGAAGTCATGTAGTTATGGGTTTGGATATTACCGCGCTCATCCAGTTTGAGTTTTAGTTCCTCTACCAGTCCACCACGTTCTGCTCCGATAAAACCAATGGCAAGAAGCGCCAGGTCGCACGGTATAATGCGTTCAGAATTTTCAATTTCCTTGAATCCGGCCTTACCATTCTCCAACAAACCCCATTCAATATCCACTACTTTTAGTCCGGTCAAACGATTCAGGTGATCGCCAACAAATGCTTTTGTCAGCATAGCCCATTTTCTTTCCACGCCTTCTTCATGCGATGAAGAAGTGTTCAAAATCATCGGCCACTGTGGCCATGGATTGGTTTCGGTATTTCGGGTAAGCGGGGGCTTGGCCAAAAGTTCTATTTGAGTTACCGACTTGGCACCCTGCCGGTTTGATGTGCCCACACAATCCGATCCTGTATCGCCACCGCCAATTACGAGCACATTTTTTCCGGCTGCTGAAATGTCACCTGAAAAAATCCGATCGCCTGCAACACGCTTGTTTTGTTGCGATAAAAAGTCCATAGCAAAGTAAACGCCAGATAGATTTCTTCCGGGTATGGAAAGATCACGTGGGGCAGAAGCACCACCACATACCACGACCGCATCAAATTCATCCCGAAGAAATTGTGCACTCACATTTGCACCAACATGTGAGTTTGGCCGGAAGATGATGCCCTCTTGCTCCATCAGTTTCAATCTTCGATCAAGTACTTTTTTCTCCAGCTTAAAATCCGGAATGCCATAGCGAAGCAAGCCACCAATTCTATCACTCCGCTCAAACACGGTTACCCAATGTCCGGCTTTGTTTAGTTGTGCTGCTGCCGCCAAACCAGCCGGACCAGAACCTACCACGGCAACCCGTTTACCGGTTCTTGCTTTAGGCGGCTGCGGTTTGATGTATCCTCTTTCAAATGCGGTTTCAGTAATCGACTTTTCGATGTACTCTATCGTGACCGGCTTGTTGTTAATGCTTAACACACAGCTCGCTTCACACGGTGCCGGACAAATTCTTCCAGTGAATTCAGGAAAATTATTAGTCGAACTTAAAATCTGAATGGCCTCTTCCCAATTGCCTTTGTATACCGCCTCATTGAAATCGGGAATGTTGTTACCTAGCGGACAACCACTGTGACAGAACGGAACACCACAATCCATACACCTTGCCGATTGTTTGTTTACATGGCCATGATCTAGAGAGGGATAGATCTCCTTGTAGTCATTGATGCGTTCATTCGGATGGCGGGTTTTCGGCATCTCACGGTTGAACTTCATAAAGCCATCAACTTGTCCCATGCTTAGTGTGCTAAATTTTCAGTCAATTTTATTTTAGCCTGCTTCTGCAATACCGCTTTATAATCGCGTGGCATCACTTTAATAAACATATCTGCAGCAAGCTCCCAGTTTTCCAAAATCCAATCAGCCGGATCGCTTTTGGTGTTGTGATAATGTTTTTCAATCAAGCTGTACACGTCAACCTTGTCATCGTCATCCATTCTTTCCAGATCAACCATTTCCGGATTATACAATTCCTTTAAAGTTTGCTCCGGATCAAACACATAGGCAATTCCTCCACTCATGCCTGCCGCAAAATTTTTACCGGTCTTACCCAGAATGACCACACGTCCACCGGTCATGTATTCACAGGCGTGATCACCAACACCCTCCACTACAGCCTTAACACCTGAATTTCGTACACAGAAACGTTCCCCTGCCTGACCGCGGATGTACGCCTCACCGGAAGTGGCGCCATAGAATGCCACGTTACCAATTATGATGTTGTCCTCTGGTTTAAATGTAGCTTCCTTGTCGGGATAGATAATGAGTTTACCACCCGATAAACCCTTACCCACATAATCGTTGGCCTCACCCTCCAATTCAAAAGTGACACCAGGCGCAGCAAATACCGCAAAGCTTTGGCCGGCCGATCCTTTAAAACGAAAATGAATCGTGTCTTCAGGAAGTCCTTTGCTCTTGTAGATTTTAGAAACCTCATTGGAAAGTAAGGCACCTACTGATCGGTTGGTATTTTCAATGTTGAACGATGCAGAAACCGGCTTACCTTCATCAAGTGCTTCTCGTGCTACTGCCAATAGTTTCCAGTCGAGCACTTTTTCCAATTCAAAATCCTGATCGATTTGTTTGTACTGACCAACACCTTCCGCAATAGCGTCACGATATAAAATCGGGGAGAAGTCGAGCTTCTTCACCTTCCAGTGGTTAACATCTTGACGAACACGAAGTACATCTGTGCGGCCAACCATTTCGTTGACGGTGCGGAAACCGAGTTCAGCCATCACCTCGCGTAAGTCCTGCGCCAAAAAGTGAAAAAAGTTTACTACGTGATCCGGATTCCCGGTGAAGAGTTTCCGTAGTTCAGAATCCTGGGTAGCAATGCCCACCGGGCAGGTATTGAGGTGACACTTGCGCATCATGATGCAGCCCTCCACAACCAGTGCCGCTGTTGCTACACCCCATTCCTCTGCACCCAGCAACGTAGCAATAGCTATATCCCGTCCGGTTCGTATCTGTCCATCGGTTTGCAGTGTAACACGACTGCGTAAATTATTTTTTACCAACGTTTGATGTGCCTCTGCCAGTCCAAGTTCCCAGGGCAAACCTGCATGACGAACCGAGCTGATAGGCGAAGCGCCAGTACCACCATCAGCACCTGAAATTAAAATCGCATCCGCCTTTGCTTTGGCTACCCCAGCCGCAACAGTACCTACACCGGCTTGCGAAACAAGTTTTACGTTAATGCGCGCATGGCGATTAGCATTTTTTAAATCGAAGATCAGTTGAGCCAAATCTTCAATGGAATAAATATCGTGATGAGGTGGCGGAGAAATCAACCCGACACCTGGCGTTGAATGCCTAACCCGACCAATCCAATCATCTACCTTATCACCCGGAAGCTGACCACCTTCACCAGGTTTTGCACCTTGAGCCATTTTGATCTGTATCTCATCGGCATGAGTGAGGTAATAGCTGGTAACACCAAACCTTCCGGAAGCCACTTGTTTAATGGCTGATCGCTCCCAATCACCATTCGGCTTTCTTTCATAGCGGCTTTCATCTTCACCTCCCTCACCGCTGTTGCTTTTTCCTCCAATACGGTTCATGGCAACGGCTAACGTGGTGTGCGCTTCAAAAGATATGGAGCCGAACGACATGGCCCCGGTTGCAAAACGTTTGAAAATTTCTTCAACAGGCTCCACCTCTTCAACCGGTATGGAATTACGCTTCTTAAATTCCAACAGCCCACGAAGTGTCAATTGATCTTTTGCCTGATCGTTGATTTTCTGGGTGTACTTTCTGTACAATGCATAGTCATCTGTCTTCGTTGAGTGCTGAAGCCAGTGAATAACTTCCGGACTGAACAAATGCTTCTCGCCTTTACGCTTCCATTGATAAATTCCGCCAACCGGTAAGGATGCGTTGTCTGTGGCGAATGCCAATTGATGTCGCACCAACACTTCCGTTGCCAGATCATCAAAGCTTAATCCTTCAATACGACTGATTGTTCCGCGAAAGCTGGTCTCTATTACTTCTGAACTTAATCCAATGGCTTCAAAAATCTGAGCCGATTGATATGACTGCAATGTACTGATGCCCATCTTCGACATCACTTTCAGTAAGCCGTTGCCAATGGCTCGCTGATAATTTCCAAAAACCTGATTTGGTTCGAGTCGCTTGTTTAGCTCTTCGTTCTCATTTAATGCATAAATGGTTTCAAGCGCGAGGTATGGATTTACCGAACTTGCACCAAATCCAATAATGGTGGCGAAATGATGTACTTCCCAAACATCACCAGCCTCCACAACCAGTCCGATGTGTGTGCGGATTCTGTTCTCAACAAGAAAATGATGCACCGTACCGGATGACAGTAAAGAGGGAATGGGCGCATATTCTTTGCTGATTGATTTATCCGAAAGAATAATTACTCTTTTACCCGCTTCAACCGCTTGCTTGGCTTCAGCGCAGATTTTTTTTAGCGCTTCCTTCAATCGACCAGGTTTGTTATCGGCTTTAAAGACACAGTTGATCACTGCATAATCATAACCACGATCAACAAAATTTTTCAGCTTTGCCAAATCCGAATTCAACAATACCGGTTGCGAGATGTGAATTTGAGCGGTATGTTCAGCGCTCTCCTGCAGCACGTTTAAGCTGGCTCCAACCCTTGTAAACAACGACATCACCAGGCGCTCACGAATCGGATCAATGGGTGGATTACTTACCTGAGCAAAATGTTGTTTGAAATAATTTGAAATGTGCCGACTTTCTTTCGACAATACCGCTAACGGTGTATCATCACCCATAGAGCCGATGGGTTCATATCCCTTCTCGGCCATGGGTGTAAGAATTGTTTTGATATCCTCACTGGTATATCCGTACGTTTGCTGGCGTTGAAGCAGGGTATCGGGTTGAAATCTTTCTTCAAAAGTTTCCGGTATGGGTTCTTGTCTTAGTTTGATGCGTTTATCAATTATCCATTGGTAATACGGTTTGCCTTCATAGACAGACCGCTTCACTTTTTCATCATCAAAAACTTTTCCTTTTTCCAGATCAACGAGCAGCATTTTACCGGGTGTGATACGCCCCTTCTCCAACACATCTTTAGGATCAACCATCAACGCGCCAGCTTCCGATGAGGCCACAACTCTTCCCGAACGCGTTACACAATAGCGCAAGGGCCTTAATCCGTTTCGATCCAACGTAGCACCAATTCTGCAACCATCTGTAAACACCAGTGCAGCAGGCCCATCCCATGGCTCCATCATGGATGCGTGATATTTATAAAACGCCTTCCGATGGGTATCCATCAGTTTATTATCCTGCCACGCTTCAGGCACCAGCATCATTAACACGTGCGGCAATGTTCTGCCCGATAGCACCAACATCTCTACCAACGCATCCAGGTTGGCAGAATCAGAATTATCGGGATTGGTTATCGGTAGAAGCATCTTCAACTCCTCATTCGTAAAGTGAGTGGACTTAAACAATGCTTCTTTGGATTTCATTTTGTTGACATTGCCACGAATGGTATTGATTTCGCCATTGTGTGCAATGAAGCGAAAAGGTTGCGCAAGTTTCCAGTTGGGAAAGGTGTTGGTAGAGAACCTGGAGTGAATTAACGCAAGGGCAGTAGTGACATTTTCATTTTGCAAATCCTGGTAATATGTTCGCAGTTGATCCGTTCGCAACTGGCCTTTGTAAATAATCGTACGTGTAGAAAAACTGGCGATATAAAATTCCTTACCGGCTCCCTTTATTTTTTTTGTAGTGGTGTGTGTAGCAAAGTTCCGGAAAACAAAAAGTTTTCGCTCCAGTGTTTGCACATCCCACGATTCATCCTGTGGTTTGACAAACAATTGTTCTATCCGCGGTTCAACTTCAGCAGCGCCCGGGCCGGGAATGCTGTGATTCACCGGCACCGGACGATACCCGATTAAAGTCAACTGAAGTGTATGCGCAATATGTTGAAGAATGTCTTTGCATGCCTGTCGGAGTTTTTTGTCGCGTGGGAAAAAAATCATGCCCACACCATACTTGCCGGGTTCAGGAAGTGTTAGTCCACAGCGCTGTGCTTCCACTAAAAAAAAATCATGCGGAATCTGAAACAACACCCCAGCGCCATCACCGGTTTTTGCACTGCTGCCCCTACCACCACGATGCTCCATATTCTCCAGCATGGAAAGTGCATCCGCTAATACCGTGTATGTCTTCGCTCCGTTAATGTTGGCGATAAATCCGATGCCGCAGGCATCATGCTCGAGGGTTGGGGTATAGAGCCCTTGACTGGCCTTTTTTCTCATTATCTGTGGTTGTAGATAATTCTGTAAATGATTAGTGTGTCAAAATAATATTTTGAAATAACCACATATAATGAAATAAAAACAGAATAAAGGCCAAAAAATTACAACAAACGTTTGCTGCAAACGTATTCGGAAATTTTAATCAGCAATTCAGGATCATCAGCACCTGATATTCCGATAACCAGCGAGCACATGGCTGACTAAGATTTGTGGGCGCGAATCATCTCCCGCTTGCCCGGAGGACCAGGTAATGCTTCAACCGAAAGTCCTAAATTCTTTAGGTCCCGTTTAACCTGTCCCTTTGCACAATACGTAACGAATACTCCACCGGGCTTCATCGCTGCGACTACTTTCTGTAAAACAACATGCGACCACATTTCAGGTTGCTTTTCAGGTGCAAAGGCATCGAAATAAATGAGGTCGAATTTAGATAGTGGGAGATCAGCTTCCTGAACCGACACGTGCTTCTTATGAAGGTTAAAATTTTCGCTAACCTGAACAGCGCTATTCCAATCTGCCAAATGAAGACGAATGAATAATTCTTTATCCATTACTTCCTCCGCATAGTTCAACTTTGACCAAACCGGTTCTTTCAACGGAAATGATTCAAGTGTTTCGTACTCCACTTGCATATCCACACCTTGAAGATGCCTGGCTGTAAGCCAAGCGTTCAACCCGGTTCCGAAACCAATTTCAAGAATGGAGATTTTCTGAAGAGACTTTTCTCGTACAAACTCCAACCCGTGTCGGACAAAAACATGAAGCGATTCCTGTACCGCACCATGAATGGAATGATAGGTCTCGTTCAGGTCAAGATTTTTCAATGTATGCGATCCGTCCTTTGTAAAGATGATTTCTATCATGGTGTAAATTTCGGGCTTTCCGCTACATTCGTTTTGTGAAACTACAGGTAAACACTGCACCCTCCTACCTCACCATACTTCAATATATCGTTTTTGGAGGCGTTATCCTGTATGTCGGAAGACCGCTTTTTATTCCCCTTTCTTTCGCTTTGCTCATCAGTTGCATTCTTTACCCGATTTGCATTTGGCTGGAGCAACGCAAGATTAAGAAAATGAATGCCATTCTGCTGAGCCTGTCGCTGGTTTTTATTTTGGTGGCAGGCATCTTGTATTTATTTGTGCTACAACTGTTAAGTTTTTCAACTGAATGGGGCGCTTTACAGGATAAGCTTGCTCAAACCTTCAGTGAGTTGAGCGTGTGGGTAACACAGGAACTGAACATCAGTGTTGAAAAACAAAACGAGTGGTTGAAAAATCTCAGCCAGCAGTCCGGCTCAGATGCGATGGGATTTGTACAAAAAACCATTTCCGCAGGAACCGTGTCGGGTGTGTTGTTTATTCTGATTCCTGTTTATGTAGTATTGATACTCTATCATCGGGAACGTTGGGTAGAAGTGTTATACCGATTGTTCCCGACTCAACGTAAAGAACGCATACGCGAAATTCTTCACCTCAGCATTCAGTCTTATTATAATTTCATCAAAGGCATGTTGCTGGTATACCTGATCGTAGGCTTACTAAACAGCTTAGGGCTTTACATTTTAGGCATACCGCACCCGGTGCTGTTTGGCTTCACCGCTTCCATCCTCACCTTCATACCGTATGTTGGAATTATCATTGCTGCCCTTTTGCCCATTACCATTTCCTGGGTCACCTATAATTCAATCTGGTATCCAGTAGGTGTGATCGCGGTGTTCTCCGTGGTTCAATACCTTGAGGCTAACGTAATCTTTCCGCTTGCCGTAAGCAGCCGATTAAAATTGAATGCCCTTGTTACGATTGCGGCTATCGTTATTGGTGGAATTCTTTGGGGCGTTGCCGGATTAATTTTGTTCATTCCCTTTTTGGGGATTATGAAAATGATTTCAGACAGAACTCCAGACCTGAAAACCTGGTCGATACTCTTGGGGGGCGAATCGAAAAAAGAAGCGTAATTTTACTCACTTTGTGATGAGCGCAACAGCGTAAGCATTCACGCCCTCATCACGACCCACATACCCCAGCTTTTCGTTAGTAGTAGCCTTTATGGAAACATCATCTTCTTCAATGTTCATTAGGGGCGCCAACACTTTTCTCATTTCGTCAATATGCGGGTTGATTTTCGGATGTTCCAGGCAAATGGTGCAATCCACATTGCCAATCTTCCAACCCTTGTCTTCCAGCATGCGCGTCACCTCTTTCAGAAAAAACTTGCTGTCCATACCGCTCCACCGGGCATCCTTATTTGAAAAATGAAAACCAATGTCGCGGAGATTGGCAGCACCAAGCAGTGCGTCACAAATCGCATGAATCAACACATCCGCATCGGAATGGCCGGTGGCCCCTTTGGATGCCGGTAACTTTATTCCACCAAGCCAAAAATCACGGCCTTCTTCCAATTGGTGTACATCGAAACCTAAACCAATACGTATTTTCATTCCCGTTATTTTGTTTTGTAATACATCACACTTGCGTTCTCCTCTGTCAACATCGCTTCTGCCACATGCATAATGTCGTGTGTGGAGACTTTGTTCATCATTTCACGTTCTTTATTTACCCGCTCTACATCGCCTGAAAGTGAAGCGAAGGCCAGGTTCATCGCACGGTTCATCACTTCCACTTCATCAAACTCAAACGTGGTTTGGGATTGATTTTTTACCTTCTCTAACTCTTCCTGTTCAACTCCATTTTTTAATACCTCATTTACTACCTGTTGCACTTCATCTTCGGCTTGCTCAATAGCGATACCATCCTTTACCCGACCACTTATCGCCAACAAACCCGGATCGAGCGTACCCATAACAAAAGAAGAGAGTGATGTGAAAATCTCCTTCTCCTTCACCAGGGTATTGTACAAACGGCTCGATTGGCCGCGGCCCAGCACATCGCTTAACAAATCGGCAGCAAAGTAATCATCATGAAAACGACCCGGCATGTGATACACTTTGTAAAATGCATTCGCGGGAACATTGGCCTCTACAATTAATTGTCGCTTGCTGGCTTGTACAGGTTCTGCCTTCAATGCACGTCTTCTTTTCTTGCCAGCCGGAATCGGTCCGAACCATTTCTCAGCCAGCCTGCGCACCTGATCAATAGTAACATTACCCGCCACCACAAGAACCGCGTTGTTCGGGACGTAATGTGAGAAGAAAAATTCTTTCACATCATCCATCGTAGCGCGCTCAATATGACTGATGTCTTTACCAATAGTAGCCCATTTATAGGGATGTACCTGGTACGCCAACGGGCGAAGTTTCAACCAAACATCTCCATACGGCTGATTGAGGTAACGCTGCTTGAATTCTTCAATCACCACTTTGCGCTGAACTTCCAACACGTTCGGGTCAAACGACAGGCTCAGCATGCGATCACTTTCCAGCCAAAAGCCGGTTTCAATATTGGCAGCCGGAACGGTGAGGTAATAGTTGGTAATGTCGGTATTGGTGAAAGCATTATTTTCTCCACCTACACGCTGCAACGGCTCATCATAATTGGGAATATTAACCGAGCCTCCAAACATGAGGTGTTCAAACAAATGGGCAAAGCCCGTTTTATTTTCGTCTTCATCACGTGAGCCCACATCATATAGGATATTCATGACGGCAATCTGCACGGTGTGATCTTCGTGTACAATTACGCGCAGGCCATTATCAAGTGTAAACTCTGTGTACGCTATCATAGGAGCCAAAAATACAGAACTTAATTGTTAAGCGGGGTTGACGATTCGGTAAAAAACTCCATTACCTTTGACTGTTTTTTTTACAACTTATGAAGTTCATTAAAACTGGCTTTTCCGACCCAGAACTTAAACACCTCTACGAAGCACTTGTTCGTCCGCGTTTGATTGAAGAGAAAATGCTGATCCTGTTGCGGCAAAATAAAATCAGCAAGTGGTTCAGCGGTATCGGGCAGGAGGCCATAGCTGTTGGACTAACCGAAGCGCTCGACAAAGACGAGTACATTTTACCCATGCACCGTAACCTGGGTGTGTTCACATCCCGCAACATGCCATTCGACAGGCTGTTTGCGCAATGGCAGGGAACCATGATGGGTTATACGAAAGGTCGCGATCGCTCCTTTCACTTTGGAACAAACGAGCACCACATCGTGGGCATGATCTCCCATCTCGGCCCGCAAAACGGAGTAGCCGATGGCATTGCGCTGGCCACTAAACTGAAAAAGGAAAACAAGGTTACGGCCGTTTTTAATGGCGATGGCGGAACCAGCGAAGGCGATTTCCATGAAGCCGTTAACGTAGCCGCTGTGTGGGATTTGCCCGTAATTTTTGTTATTGAAAACAACGGTTACGGATTGTCTACCCCAAGCAATGAACAATTCCGCTGCAAAAGTTTTGTCGACAAAGCAATAGGCTATGGTATCGAGGGTGTACAGGTGGATGGCAACAACATATTAGAAGTTTACCGTACCATAAAAAAACTTGCTGAAGACATTCGTAAAAATCCACAACCAATTTTATTGGAGTGCATCACCTTCCGCATGCGCGGACATGAAGAAGCTTCAGGAACCAAGTACGTTCCGAAAGAACTGATGGACATGTGGGCACAAAAAGACCCCGTAGAGAATTATGAAAAGTTTTTGCTGGCTGAAGGGATAGTAAGCGAGAAAGACATCGAGAACATCCGAAAGAAAATCAAGAAAGACATTGAAGCCGGACTGAACGTTGCCTTTCAGGAAACACATCCGCAAGCTGATACAGAAACCGAACTCAACGATCTTTTTGCTTCACATATTTCAACTGAAATAAAACCATCTTCAGAAAAATCTACTGAAAAACGTTTCATCGATGCCATCAGCGATGGACTTCGTCAAAGCATGGAACGGTTCCCTAATCTTGTTTTGATGGGGCAGGATATTGCCGAGTATGGAGGTGTTTTCAAAATCACCGATGGTTTTGTGAAGCAGTTCGGTAAAGAGCGCGTTCGTAACACACCCATTTGCGAATCGGCTATACTCGGTGCGGGCCTTGGCCTTTCCATTAAAGGCATGAAGGCAATGGTGGAAATGCAGTTTGCTGATTTTGTATCGGAGGGCATTACTCAAATTGTGAATAACCTGGCAAAAGCACACTGGCGTTGGGGGCAACGCGCTGATGTGGTGGTGCGCATGCCAACAGGTGCGGGTACTGCCGCTGGTCCATTTCACTCGCAGAGCAACGAAGCCTGGTTTTTTCATACTCCCGGATTGAAGATTGTTTATCCTTCAAATCCTTACGATGCGAAAGGATTGTTATGCGCATCGTTTGAAGATCCGAATCCGGTAATGTACTTCGAACACAAACTCCTGTATCGTTCCGTAAAAGAACTTGTGCCGGATGATTATTACACGGTAGAAATCGGCAAAGCCAAACTTGTTCGTGAAGGTGCTGATCTTTCCATTATTACTTATGGCATGGGTGTTCATTGGGCCATTGAAATTCTGGAGTCGATGAATGTTGAAGCGGATGTACTCGATTTGCGGACATTACTTCCGTGGGATAAAGAAGCGGTTGAAAAAACAGTTAAAAAAACCAATCGTGTGCTTATCCTTCATGAAGACACCATGACTGGTGGCGTTGGCGCAGAAATAAGTGCATGGATAAACGAGCACTGTTTCAAACACCTGGACGCTCCCGTAATGCGGGTGGCTAGCCTGGATACCCCCATACCCTTTGCGCCCACACTTGAACAAAACTTTTTACCTAAAGACCGCTTAAAAAGTAAGATTGAAGAATTGGCAGCGTTCTGATACAGACGCAATCAAAACTTACCAAAATCCTGATTTTTACTATCTTAGCAGGTTCAGCGCCCATTTTTTGAAGCAGACACAACAGCATAGCGCCACCCTTCAACGCCTTATCTTCCGGTTAAGTCTGGCTGTGCTATTTGCGTTATTTCTGATTCCGGCCTATGCTCAAAACACCAAAGGTGATCAGCCCGCCAAGCCATCGCGCGAAGCGAGGTTTAAATCGAAAACGCCAAAAGCAAAATCGAAAGGCATTGGTAAGCGAATCGGTTCACGAAATAAGGCTCGTGCTGCAACCGCCACACAAAAAGGAGAGAAGGCAGGCAGGCCCATCAATCCTTTTTTCTATCGGGCAAAATCTCCGCAAGGGAAAGAGCGTGCCTGGAAAGGCGACATTACCGGAAGAAGAATTCCGGCTGCTCGATCGCAATCTGATAAAGCACGTAATGTTTATCCACAAAGCGGAAAGTACATGGCACAAAAGGGGCCGTCAGAAAAAGATCCGCAGCAACGCTGGCGGGCCGGTTCACGACAACGCATTCAGGTACGCTCTGCCACCGGAAAAACCCGCAATGTTTATCCGCAGTATAATCGTTACGTGAACAATCCTTCCCGTAAACCACAACGCATTGAGCGACCGGTTTCCAATGCGCCTCAATTGGCCAAACTGAAGAAGATGCAAACACAGCCACAACCACCTCGTAAAAAGAGAGTGGTTCCGGTAAGTGCTTCACGACCCTACATCCGAAACAAGAGCATAAATCCGTATGCCGGATTTTGGAATAAAAAACAGAAAGGTGAGCGTGCTTACTCGGGCGATATTACCGGAAGAAGACTTCGAACCAAAAATTACCAAACACCAACACCAGGTGTAATCAAACCAACTACAACACCATATTACGGAAGAAAACGCAAGGGAGATCAGCCCTACAAGGGCCCTGCTTATGGCGGCTACCGGTCAGCCACTCAAAGTGGTAAAGCCTGGAAGGGTGATATTACCGGAAGACGCATACGGGGAAGAAATTTTTCGAGCAAACCCAGCACAGAGATCAGCGCCATCTTTTCACCCAAGAAAAGAAAACCAGAATATCGCGACAAGCCCTACAAAGGCATGATGCCGGGTGGTGGATACAAGTCGGCATCACAGCCTGGAGAAAAAAGGACAGGTAAAGCTCCTATACCCGTTCGTACACCCGGTATTGGTGCTAATAAAATCGATAAGTATCAGGGGAACATTCGCTTTAGGAAAACTTTTGGCGACCAGGGAGAATTGTTTACCGGAAGTATTAAAGCGCGAAGGCCATTGAAAGGCGGAGGAAGTGTTAGTGGCAAACTTTGGAATAACAAAGGTCAGGCTATTCAAGGGCGTGCTCCGGGAAAAACGGATGAGTTAGGTGCACGCTATCAGGGCAACATACGCTTTAGAAAAACTTTTAGCGATCAAGGTGAAGGGTATACCGGAAGCATTAAAGCCCGCAAGCCTTTGAAAGGTGGTGGTAGTGTTAGCGGCAAACTCTGGAACAATAATGGTCAACCGATATTGGGTCGCCCACCTGGTAAAACAGATGAACAACAAGCCACTTACCAGGGAAATCTTCGATTCAGAAAAGCTTTTGGTGATCAGGGTGAAGGATATTCAGGAAATATAAAAGCAAAGAAGCCCTTGAAAGGCGGGGGCAGCGTGAGTGGTAAACTTTGGAACAACAAAGAAACACCCATACCCGGTCGCTATCCACCGGGCCGCAACGATGAGCGTATGGCCGCTTTTGGCGGAACAGTAAAAGTAAAGAAGAAAGAGCCAAGTAAAGATGTAGGTGGATTTCCCGGAAAGCTCATGGAGTTTGATTTGCATCCTGACATGCGCGATCAGGGTGAGACTTTTACAGGCTACACCAAGCTCTCACGGTTCAAGAAAAATTATGTACGAAATCCAAACTCAGCGGAGGAAGCATTGAAAAAACGTAAGCCAGGAGAAAGCACATACAAAGTTGATGGCCTGCAAGTAAAAGTGAAAGAGAAGGATTACAGCAAAAAGCCCCATGCGGCTGACGGTTCATTACCAGGAATCGGACCTTCTAAATCATCTATTAAGGCCAGCGAATATGCCCGCGGAATAAAATTGGAATGGAATTACAAACGAAACCCCAGCAGTGCCGATGAGGCGTTAAAAACACGTGAACCCGGAAAAGCCTTTGCTCGTGCAACCGACTACCAGGGAAATATTAAAATGAAGAAGTACGAGCTCTTCGCAAAGAAAAATTTACACCCTGATGCCCAGTTTGTTAAGCTCAACAAGAATAATGTAAAAGAAGAAAAAGGCTTACTCACGAACTTTAAACTGTTGTGGGCACGTTGGTTCAAGAAAAGTGATACCCAGCCTGACCATCTGAAAGAAAAAATTCAGAAGCCGCGTTACGATAAGCGCGAACAGGGGTTGTGGTACGATTAATCAAAATCCTATGCAGTGGAGTGAGTTGACTGACCTGAATCAACTTGAACAGATCAGTCGTGAATCAAGTGAGCGAAAGGTTCTGATTTTCAAACACAGCACACGTTGTTCAGTCAGTCGCGCGGTACTTGACAGGCTGGAAAGAAGCTGGAATAGTGAGGAAATGAAAATGGTTAAACCATACTTCCTCGACCTGATCAGCTATCGCCAGATTTCAAATGCCATTGCAGAGAAGTTCGGCATTGAGCATGAATCTCCCCAATTGATTATCCTTGAAAGAGAAAAGGCTGTTTACGCGCAATCACATTTTGGTATCAGCTACGCTGACCTCAAAAAGGTTATCAAAAGTCAAACTGAACAGTCTGCTTAACGGTTTCGTGCAGGCTTAACGCAACCGGGCACGTGTGCGCAATTTCTTTCAGCTTTTCCTTTTGTTCATCAGAAGCCCTTAAGTCTGGATGCATAAGCCTTACCTGAATCTCGGCAATTTTTCTGGGGTTCGAAGCCATGACCTTCACCACCTCAACTTGCATTCCGGTCATATCTAGTCCTTCTTTATCAGCCCATATGCCCATAGTGGTTAGCATGCAAGTACTCAGGGCAGTGCATACCAAATCAGTAGGGCTAAATGCCTCCCCTTTTCCCTTGTTATCTACGGGGGCATCCGTAATCAGCGTATTTCCCGAGCGGGTATGCGTGGATTCCGTCCGTAATTCTCCCCTGTAAACCGATGTTAATGTTGTCATGTTGAATAACTTAAATTCGTATTTTGCGTTACTTTAACGTTTTAAAGGTATTTGAAAGATTGGGATGCGCGGGTTAAACCATACATTTTTTCTTCTTCTGTTGACTTTCATATTGTCTGCAAACGCCTTTGGGCAAACGCAGGACAGCTATGATTACCAGTCAGAATTTACCTGGGGTATAAACAAAAATACCTCTGGTGGCCTTATTGGCGGGTTTGTTTTTAAGAAGGCCCGAAAACTAAACGACAGAGTGCTCGAGACCTATGGCCTGGAAATCATGAACGTAAAGCATCCGCAGGAGGTACGAAGAAATTCATTGATCACTGGCAACTTCTTCATCTTCGGAAAGAATAACTACTTATACGCTTTTCGATTTCAATACGGAAGGGATCTGATTATTTACAAAAAAGCGCCACATCAGGGTGTAGAAATAAAAGCAGTATTTGCGGCCGGACCAAGCCTGGGGCTTGTTGCCCCGTATTATGTTGAGTATTCTCCGGATAACGGATTTTTTACTTTTCGCGATCAATACAGCCTGGGTATCCCTCCCGATCAGATTTGGGGCACGGGGCGTCTTTTTGAAGGCCTTGGTGAATCAAAGGTAGCTTTAGGCGGAAACGTAAAAGCAGCCCTTAATTTCGAAACCGGGGCCATAAAAAGCTCAGTCGTAGGCTTTGAAGTGGGTTTTTTACTGGATGCATATACCCGTCCCATTGAACTTATGCCCGCAGCGAAGAAATATGCTGCATATCCCACCCTTTTTATCACTTTGTTTTACGGTAGCCGTAAATAACATTTTTTTATTCCTGTAATGTGACCTTTTTCTATATTTGGCATTCTATAAGCCAAAAGCTGAACCTATGGAACCAAAAAAGAGTGAAAAAGCGGATTTGACCAACAAATCATGGCTGTTTTTCAACATAGGCCTGGTAATTACCTTGCTTATTGTTGTATCAGCCTTCGAGTATTCTGGCAGGGATAATGCCGATGCCAAAAACCTGGCGCAGAATCAAACCATTATCGATGAAATTATGGAGGTTCCGCCTACGGAACAACCACCTCCACCACCACCAAAAATTCAACAACCTCAAATTATTGAAGTGCCCGATGAGGAAGTGATTGAGGAGGAAATCAAGGTAGAATTTGACGTTGAAGTAACGGAGGATACCAAGGTTGAAGAAATTGTTATTGCTCCCGTTGAAGAGAAAGAAGACGTTGATCAGATCTTTTTGGTTGTGGAGGAAACTGCCACACCTAAAGGTGGCATGGCTGCTTTCTACAAATACGTGGGTGATAAAATGAAATACCCTGCCCAGGCCCGAAGAATGGGCATTGAAGGAAAAGTATTCGTTGAGTTCGTTATCAACCGTGACGGATCCATTACCGATGTAAAAGCCATTAAAGGTATTGGTGCCGGTTGCGATGAAGAAGCGATTCGCGTAGTACAAAGTGCTCCGCCCTGGAACCCAGGCAAGCAACGCGGTAAGCCTGTTCGTCAGCGCTACGTTGTGCCTATTACCTTCAAGTTAGGCTAATTACAGGTTCAGAAATTATAAAAGGGCTGCTCAGATATGGGCAGCCCTTATTTTTTGCTGAATATTTTCAGCAAGACTTAAAGTATCAGTCCCAATAAAAATCCCAGCACAATAATTACCGGTGCCGGTATGCGCGTAAAAGTCAGTAAACTGAATGTGCCGATCGTAAAAGCAAAGTTCATAAACGTATTGTCAAGCGGCTGAAAAAGAATAACGGCAGCAGCGGCCACAAGCCCCGCACTGGCAGCCGTTAGTCCTTCCAGCGATGCACGAACAGCCCGATATTTTTTCAAACTATCCCAAAAGCGAATCACAAAAAATATTAGGAATGTACCCGGAAGAAAAATTCCGGCTGCCGACATAATCGCGCCAAGCAACTCACCAGCCACCCCATACTCGCGCATGGATAGTGAACCAATAAACGCACTGAAAGAAAATACGGGGCCCGGCAAGGATTGTGCTACAGCATACCCGGAAAGAAATTCATTGTGATTCAGGTATTCCTTCTTGCGGAATTCAAGCGGGCGCTTTTCTCCTTCTTTCTTTACAAATTCTGTATACAGCAATGGTGTTAGCGCCTGGCCGCCACCAAAAATCAAACTGCCGTTACGATAAAAGTTTTCGAATAGCAAAACGGGTCGGGCTTTTGTTGCACCACCAAGTACAGCTGCCAATACAAGTACGCCAATCCACAGTAGAAAATTTGCCCACTGTATCTCAATCTTTTTCTTGATTTCCTTCGGCTGTGCTTTAAACTTTAATGCTGTTGTTAGGCCCGCAATTAACAGGATAACAGGAAAGACAAAAGGTGTTTGAATAAAATAAGAAATGACTGCCGCTGCAACCATAATAATCGCGCCTGTTTTGGTGTGAATCGTTTTCAGGCTGATGGTATAGGCCGCATAACTTACAAAACCCACCGCAATTGGTTGGATAAACCGGGTAAATTCCAACGACCAGTTCTTTTCCTGTATACCCGAAAGGAAAATTCCAGCAAACGCCATAAACAAAACCGAGGGCAAAATCCAGACTAACAATGTCAGGTATGCGAGGTTTGGCCCACCAATTCGAAAACCAATTGCAGTTAACGTTTGTGTTGAGCTCGGGCCGGGTAAAATCTGGCAAAGTGAATTCAACTCCAGTAATTCTTCGGCTGAAAGGTAGCCGCGTTTGTCAACCAGAATTTTTTGAAAATGTGCCAGGTGCGCCTGCGGACCACCAAAAGTGGTAAGCGCGAGCTGCAACACATCGCGTAGAAAAATGTAATATCGAACCTGTCTGATCAACGGTCTAAGCGAAAAACTGGCTATTTCTTTTTCAGGCCAATCTCTGCCAACCGCTCATCTAAGAATTCTCCCGCTGTAATATCCGGCCATAGTTTTGGATGCTCCTCGTTTACACATCCGGGCAATGCTGCCAAACTCATCTCGCTTCGTGGATGCATGAAAAAGGGTATGGAATACCGGGGTGTGTTCATTTTTTCCTTTGGCGGATTGACCACCCGATGAATGGTAGACTTCAGTTTCTTGTTGGTGTGACGCTCCAGCATGTCGCCTACATTCACCACCAATTGTTCGGGCAAGGCAGTAATCGGAATCCATTTACCATCCCTGCGTAGCACCTGCAAGCCATCGGCACTGGCGCCCATCAATAACGTAATCAGGTTAATGTCACCATGTTCGGCTGCACGCACCGCATCGGCCGGTACCGCATCTGGATTTTCAATGGGGAAATAATGAATGGGGCGTAAAATGCTGTTGCCATGACGGACCTTCGCGTCAAAATAATTTTCAGGTAAACCGAGATAAAGTGCAATGGCGCGCAGCATGTGCACACCGGTTTTTTCCAGTCTGCGGTAAACCTCCAATCCAATCGCTTTAAACTCCGGAATTTCATCGGGCCAAACATTGTCCGGGTATTCCTTTTTAATCGGATCATCATCTTCAACCTCCTGACCGATGTGATAGAACTCTTTCAAGTCGCCTGTATTACGACCCTTGGCGTGCTCCTTACCCTTGCCAATGTACCCACGCTGACCGGCCAAACCCGGTATTTCATATTTCTGTTTCACATCATCCGGCAGTGCAAAAAATTTCTTGATTACATCATACAGCTTAGCCGATAGGTCATCAGTAAGGTAGTGGTTTTTTATGGCTACAAAGCCGATGTTGTTGTAAGCTGCGCCCAGATCGGCTACAAATTTTTTCTTTCTTGCTTCATCTCCACTGGTGAAATCGGCCAGGTCAAGAGAAGGCACTTCATCGTAAAGTATTTCGCTCATACCGTTGGTGTTAAGACCATCTGCAAGCTACGGATTTTTAAGTAAATTTACTTCTATCTTAAATTCTCCAAACGGAGATGTCTTTATACCAAAATGCAATCGCCATGAAAAAAACCAATCGTAGGGAATTTGTTCAAACCGCAGTGAAAGCAACCGTGTTGACTACCGTGGGCGCGCCTACCATTATTTCTGCGGCATGTTCAACCAAATCATCTGAAGAAACCAGTGAAGATGCCGCAGCCGCAGTTGCCGCCTTAACCTTTGCGCAGGTAAAACTGCCGTACGACTATGCTGCGCTTGAGCCGAACATTGATGCCACCACCATGGACATACATTACAATAAACATCATGCCGCCTACATAAAAAATGTAAACGATGCCATTGCTGAAGAGAAAATAGCGTTCGCAACTGAGGCTGAGTTTTTTGCCAATGTTTCAAAAGTCTCGGGCAAGGCACGCAACAATGGTGGCGGTGCTTACAATCATAATTTCTTTTGGCAGGTGATGAAGCCCGGTGGCGGAGTTCCTCCCGGTAAGTTGGCTGATGCCATAAACGGAAGTTTTGAATCGTTTGATAAATTTAAAGAACAATTTACAGCAGCCGCCATGACCCGCTTCGGCTCGGGCTGGGCATGGTTGGTAAATGACAACGGAACACTGAAGATTGGCTCTACTGCTAATCAAGATAACCCACTCATGGACATCAGCGATTTTAAAGGCACGCCCTTGCTTGCGCTGGATGTTTGGGAACATGCGTACTATTTAAAATATCAGAATAAGCGCAATGAATACATCACCAGCTGGTGGAGTATAATCAACTGGGAAGCCGTTGCAAATCGCCTTTAGTAATAAGACTTGCTGTCATTTCATCACGAACCTCGGTATGCCAATGCGGTGAGAGCAGAAGCTGCTTTTAGTCTTTGATCTGACAGGGCTTGATCATTAAGTTGAAACTTCAACAAGCCATCATCTGTTACTAGAAAACTTACGCACGCTCCTTTTTTTACAAGTCCATCTCGTTCCGTAACCACCAATACCGGCTTGCTTTTAGTAAGTGCAACCACCTCGGCTGTAGAGCCGCTTTTCAAATCACCCACAAAAATAACCTGGGCATCCGAAAGTTCAGACAGGGATTTAGCTTCCACAATTCTAACCAGTTGCGTTCCCACCTTACGACCAACCATGCTATTCTGAAGTTCACTGGCCATTTTCGAATTTCCAAAAACAGCTATCACAAAGTCACCCTGTTTAGATTCAACAGGCCATTCAATGTATTTTGTGAAGCTATATAAGACTACCGCATATGTTTTGTAGTTGGTTGTTTGCGCTAAGGCATTACCAGCCATAAGGAGGGTAATAAAAATCGCTATTTTGATTTTGACACGTTGCATAAAGTCGGTTTTGAATACTAAAGAATTTATCAAGGTTGGGATTTTCATTCCCTTGCCCGGAAAGCAAGCTGGTATGAAATTTTCACGAGAATCTCGCGGCTACGGCCGCTGAGTGGAGCCCAATCACCATTGTAGGCTTGTGGTACTGAGGGTCGTTCATTGAGCAGATCGTACACACCTGCGCTTAGGTTAAGTCCTTCCGCAAACAGGTTACGATACATGAGGTTCAGATTTACCAGGGTATAGGCTGGTAGCATTCCAATTTGTGGGAAACCATCAGGGTCAAGGCTGGTGTATGCGTAGCGTTTACCAAATGAATTTACTGTAGTATTTACAGAAAACTTCTTTGTAAGGTCTACACCCGCTATAACGGTTGCTTTGGTTGCAGGTGTTCCCACAAATAGCCGATCGTTGCCTGGAACTACGTACCGATCGACTGTGCTTTGGCCGGCCTGATAAAACGAGTAGTTGGCTTCAACCTGAAAGCGCGACTTTCTAAATGCATAGGTTGCCTCAATACCACGTGTACCGAATTGTGAATTATTCTCGTATCCCTCCACAAAATCTCCATTTCCAATATCTGTGTAGAAATAAACGATAATGTCCTTAGTTTTTACAGAGTACCCATTCAGGCTTAAAATCATGTCGGGTGTAAGCTGGTAGCCCAACTCCAGCTCATATACAAATGATTTCTCCGGGCTGATGTCATTGTTCAGGTTAATGTTATCAATGCCGGGGGCCCGGTAACCTCCACTTCCGAGAATCTTAAAATGAAAATTATTCAAGCGCTTTGTTAACGCCAATCGTGGAACAAATGCAACGCCAAAAGCATTGTGCTTGTCTAAGCGAAAGCCACCTGTAATGTTAACAAACGGACTCTTAATTAAACCCTGTGCATAAAATGAGTAAAGATTGAATGCAATGCTGGAGTTGCCGTTGAAGTAGGTCGGGTCATGGTTTGCCTCGGCACGGTCACGGAAATACTCAGTTCCTACTACCAGATTTATCCTCCTCGAA
Organism: Cyclobacteriaceae bacterium; assembly: GCA_019638275.1. Lineage (GTDB taxonomy): Bacteria > Bacteroidota > Bacteroidia > Cytophagales > Cyclobacteriaceae > UBA2336. The sequence goes on from JAHBUC010000002.1 coordinate 83,636, forward strand.
ATATTGTATGAGCCATACAGACCACCTTTGATACGACTGGTTTCATTATCGAAGAAAGACGAGCCATCTGATACTAACTTCTGTTTCCACGGAGATTGGTGGGTAACGTATACAAATGGGGTTAAGGTGAATTGATCATTTACCTTAAATTCGTTTTTAGCAGTGATAAAATAATTTTTAAACTGTGTGCTAAGGTCTGGATCACCGCTGGCGTAGTCTTCAAAAAGGCCGCGAACCTGAAATTTTTTAACCTGCAAACCCATATTGACGTGATAGGTATTGGTCTCGGTTATACCAGTAAGATTTACGGGAGAATATTCCTCATAAAGATCCTGATACTCTTGATCACTCTTAATGGCTTGGCCACGAAAAAGAGAAAGATCTACACGTACCTGATCACTAATAGTTTTTATGAAGCTTAGCTGTGCATTTTTTCGGCCATAGGTGTCTGGTAAAAATCCATACGACATGGAAGCCATCAGGCCTTCATCTGCAGCAGCACCTTTTGATACAATATTTACCACACCATATTCTGCGGTACCTCCGTAAACAGCAGAGCCTGGTCCGCGGATAATTTCAACACGTTCAATCAGGTCGACAGGGAACCTATTAAAAAACCCCACGTTCTGATACAACAGGTCGTTCAGTTCCAATCCATCAAGGAGCACAAGTATTTTGCCTTCCAATGACCATGCTCCCCGCAGGGTAAGGCCTGTCACAAAATTTACGTCAGCAGCAAAATCAAAACCGGGCACCAGACGTAGAACGTCCATTAAATCGCGGGCTCCGGTTTTTTGAATGTCTTCTTGAGTAATTACCGAAACAATACCGGGAGTTTCACGCAAGGAAAGCGCCTTTTTTGAAGCAGCGCCTACACTCTCGTTTAATTTCTTTTGCAGATCGCTAGCCTCGGTCTCGGCCCTCAGGTTCTGAAGCTGAGCCAGGTCGATGGTGTCTGGCACCTGGGCAGCCACTCTCCAAAAAGAAAACCACAAAAGAAACAATACAATACACTTGCGCATGATTTGGTTGAATTATTTTTATGCCTAAAGATGCACTATTTGAACCAAAATCTGAATCACTCAAATCATAAAATTGAAAACCGGGCTACGAACTCCTGGTTGATCTTCGTATTTGTCTAAGGATAAATTTTTTAGATGCAATGAAATGTAGGCAGAACAATCCTGTCAGGTTTTTGAATAAATTTATGCAAGGGTTTGACAAGGACACCATAAACTCATTTTTGATCTTTTAATGTTTTGAAATCTCAAACTGCCTTCCTCCAAGCCGAATGGCGCAAACTGGCCATGGCCAACTATGCGGTTAAACCCGAGTTGCTATTGCCGTTTGTGCCTGCCAAAACAGAACTGGATCTATGGAACAACACCTGCTACGTGAGTTTGGTGGGGTTTATGTTTTTGAACACCCGTGTGCTGGGCATAAAGGTTCCGTTTCATATCAACTTTGAAGAAGTGAACCTGCGTTTTTATGTTCGTTATCATGATCGGGGTGAATGGAAACGAGGAGTTGTGTTTATCAAAGAGATTGTGCCACGAGCCGCGCTAACCTTTGTAGCCAATACGCTGTATGGCGAACACTACGAAACCATGCCCATGCAACACACGTGGAAAACAGAAGCCAATACGTTAAAAGTTGAATACCGCTGGAAGAAATCATCGTGGCATACGTTTTCTGTTGAAGCGGATTCAAAAGCCATTCCGCTGGAGGCCGGAAGCGAAGCCGAATTTATCACGGAACATTACTGGGGCTATACCAAAATCAATGCCCATAAAACCTCTGAATACCAGGTGGAACATCCGCGGTGGGAAATTTATCCCACCCGGAACTACACGATTGATGTTGATTTCGGAAAAGTGTACGGATCCGGATTTTCATTTCTCTCAACTGAAAAGCCGGTTTCTGTATTTCTGGCAGAAGGTTCTGAAATACAGGTAAAGGCTGGTAAAAGGATTTAAGTATTCCATAGCCATATCTTTATCAATCGCGTATACTAGTTATCAAACCCCACATCCATGAAAGCCGTACGATTTTTCCTGCTCGCAAGCATTACCCTTATTACCCTATCTGCAACAGCACAAACCAAAACAATACCTGAACGTATTGATGAGCTGTTTGCTCCGTGGAACAATCCTGAAAAACCAGGAGCGGCAGTAGCCGTTGTCCAAAACGGAAAGCTGGTGTTCAGCAAAGGCTACGGTATGGCCAACCTGGAGTATGGTATTCCTAACAGTCCGACTACCGTCTTCCATGTTGCTTCAGTATCCAAGCAATTTACCGTGTATGCCCTATTGCTGCTGGCACAAGACGGAAAACTTTCATTGGAAGACGATGTCCGAAAGCATATTCCGGAAGTTCCTGATTTTGGTAAAACCATAACGCTGAGGCATCTCGCCAATCATACCAGTGGATTGCGCGACCAGTGGAATTTATTAACCCTTGGGGGCTGGCGCATGGATGATGTGATCACCAAAGAACATGTGTTGAAACTGGTGAGCAAACAGAAAGAATTGAATTTTAACCCAGGTGAGGAATATGCCTATTGCAATACCGGCTTTACTTTGCTAGCAGAAGTGGTGGCGCGTGTATCCGGAAAAACTTTTGCCGAATTCACACACGAACGGATTTTCGAGCCGCTGAAAATGACCCAGACTCTTTTCTATGATGATCATCAGAAAATCGTAAAGAACAGGGCATACTCCTACTACCGCGATGGTGAGGTTTACAAAAAAAGTGTGTTGAGTTATGCCAACGTTGGAGCCACGAGTTTGTTTACTACCGTTGAAGATCTTGCTCAGTGGGCCATGCATTTAAACAATCCACCGGCATCAGTAGCTTCACTCGTTCAGCAAATGAATACACAAGCAACCTTAAACAATGGCCAAAATTTCGGTGGCGCATTAGGCCAGTTTGTTAACGATTATAAAGGGTTAAAGCAAATTCAACATGGTGGTGCCGATGCCGGTTACCGAACATACCTCGGTCGCTTCCCCGATCAGAATTTTGCCCTTATTGTTTTCGGTAATGAAGCTTCCTTTAATCCGGGTAATTTGGCCTTAAAAGTTGCCGATTTGTATTTGGAAACTCTGTTTGTAAAATCGGAACCACCAAAACTCAAAAAAGAAAAACCTGCAAAAGTTGTTAAGCTCACCACCAAGCAACTTGAATCCTTCTGCGGCCATTACTGGGATGATCAGGCGAAAAGCTCCCGAAAAATTTATGTTAAAAATGATACGCTGTTTTATCATCGGACTGACAATAGCGAAAGCGCTATTGTCCCGGTTAGTTCAACCGAATTCAAAATGCTAAATGTACCAGATGACTTGCGCATCGTTTTTGGAAAGAATGGTGAAAAAGCTACAATGACCGTGAGTATCGGTGGGAATGATCCAAGTTACTTTGTGGCCTACGAGCCCGCCAATTATACGCCCGAGCAATTAAAACAATTTGAAGGCACGTACTACAGTGATGAACTTAGTACATTTTATGAGCTTGTCGTCAAAAATGAAAAACTAACAGCCATTCATCCTCGGCTCAGCGACATTGAATTTACTCCCATCATGGCCGATCTGTTTTCCGGAAATCGGTTTTTCATGGGGTTGGTACAGTTTGAGCGAAACGCACAAAAAATAACTGCCCTGAAAGTATCCAGTGGCCGCGTCAGGAATTTGCGATTTGCAAAGCAGTAGTAGATTTTTTGTAGCTTAAGGCGAGATATGTTTCAAAATCAGTCAAACCGAGGTTCATTAATTCTTCTTGCCGGGTTCCTGCTTGTTGGATTACTCGCTATTGGTGGAGGCACGGTTTCTGTTACCCCTGGCGGAAAAATTCCGCCCCGAACAGAAATCAGGGTTTTTCCAGGAACCCGTGTCACTTCAGTTGTTTCATTTTATCAGTCTGAAAAACCAGATTTTTTCAAGTGTGGTTCTGATATTTCTCAACTGCAAGCTTATACACTACAAACGTGTTTAACCTATACTCGTCATAAAAAGAGATTGTCTTCACCACACGTAAGGATTACGCCATACACACCAAGAAGTAAAGCTGAATTTTTTCTGCACAGTCTGCCGCTTCAAGGCTAGACTTACCCTTTCGGAAAGTTTCCATAATTAATCATTACAAAGCATGGCTTGTACCATCGTGTCCAAGTCTTAACTGCATTTTCTATGAGCCGTTTTAAAAAAGTCCTGCGTATAGCTGGGCTTGTGATCCTTATACTATTGGCAGCATCAGGTCTTGGTTTCGGGTTTTTCTTTACAAACACCCGGCATCGTTATCATGACAAAGAAACCAGAATAGAACTCGTTGATAAAAAATACAACAACGAGCAAACAAAAATGGAAGAGGTTAAAAATTCGTAAACAATATCTTACCGGATCTGTGAAACTCAGATCCGGTAAGATTATAATCAGTAGTTTTTATAAAACTCGCGCAATTTCGTAGTCAGTTGGTCATAAATCGGGCGGGTAAACTCGATGAATAGCTCTTGCGGTTGAGGCGGCAATTGTTCTTTCTGTTTGCTGATTTGCAATTGTCTAGGTGTTAAGGCACGTTCATCCCCATTAAAGGTTGCCCACTCCGATACCCACACAAATTCACCGGGCATTTTTTCAACCGCCAGTATGCGATTAGAGGGCAATTCAACAATTTGAAAATTCACCAATCCCTTCGATGTGGTGGTTTTGCGGGAATAGTAATACGTGGCCTTTACTGAGCCATACACTTTCACGGTGTCATCTGTGATACTTAGCTGCCCATTCAATGCCTCAGCCGCATTGAACAATTTATCAAACCTCATCGTAGATGCAATTTGAGCTCCTCCATTTCCACTGCCCTTCCCTTTGTTGTCATTTTTCTTATCGGGTTGATTGCCCTTCCCTTTTTCATCTTCACATTTACCCAACACATCGCCATGCGCCAAATGGGCTGCCAGCGCATTTTTGGAAATGGTAAGTGTATGTTTAGCTGCCGGATTTCCGGGTGGAATGTGGCAAACCGTTACCCGATCTTTTTCATCAATTTTTTCTTCAAAGTCATCATCACCCGGTAGTGGCTCCTCATCCTTTGGCTTGTCAGATTTATCATCTTTTGGTTCTTCTTTCTTGTCATCCTTCGGTTGTTCTTTAGGCTCCTCTTTCTTCTCGTCAACTGGCTTTTCATCCTTTGGCTGATCTTGCGACTTCTCTGTATCCTTCGGCTTATCCGTTCCGTCAGCCGGTTTATCTGTTACTGGAGTTTGAGCCACATAGGTAGCCATCACGATACTATCTCTCACCAGCGCATACTCCTTCTCGTATAAAAATACTTCGCCCACGGCAAACTCATCAAATGAAATCTTCACTACATGATCAGGAGTCAGGTTAATCGTTTGAGCCTCCTTCAGCGTATAAAATTTTACAAACTCATTAATGGAAGTACTGTGCAAAAACTCAGAAACCTTATCATTAAAGAAATCGGCACTTACACCGATATTGCGTGTTTGAACGGGTATAGGTTCTACCAACACTTTTACCGTAGCAGCCCATAAAGCTGCCTTTAACATATCCTGAACATCTTTAAAACCGGGAACAAACGCTTCTACCTGTTGAAAGTGCCGATAAGCCTCTTTTGCCTTATCGCGATTGTTCACGGCCAGTGCTGCCACACCGGCATCGTAGCGTTCGGCTGCAGCCTGTTGCTTGGCATCGGCTAGCTTGTCGTAATAATTTACCGGGTTAGGAATTACCCGCAACGCACCTGGTGAGCGTCTGATTTCATCATACATCACATTGATGGTGCTGTAGGCATTCACCACGTTCGACCATTTGAATTGTACGTTTGAGGCCAATGCGGCTTTTGCCTGATCTTCATAATACGCGACAGCAAGTGGGTACGCCTCCCGAAGTGTTTCTACAGATTTCTTATGATCCTGATCTCTTCGTAGGCGGTTGGTTGATGTCATAACCGCATCAAAATAATTTCCACGGACAAATGATTTCTTGCCGGATGAGCAGGAGTCAAAAACCAGCAATGCAATAAGCAAAAAGCCGGAAAGGATGGGTAAACAGGTTTTCATGGGCGCAAATTTTGTATGAAGGTACATATTTCAGACTAGTGTCTACACAAGGCTGAATACGTTAGGCTGAATTTCGCGCAGCATTGATAATCCCAAACATGCAGCGCAGCACCAGTTTCTGGTATTCGCGCGTGTGTTTTTTATCTTCACCGCTACGAAGCCGTTGCAGTGCAAATTGCTGTATGGCAATAAGCGGCAACACAATTCGCTCGCGCAGTTTTACCGAGGCGCGGTTTACAGGATTGTTTTCCATCAGCTCACCCAACGAAGTTACCTCCAATACGCGTTGGCGAGAACGCTCAAACTCCTCGAACATGATGTTCCAGAATGCCCCAAACTCTTTATCCTGCGCCAGGTAACGTGTGGCCGGATAGTACGTTTTGGTAAGGGACATCATGCTGTTGGCCAGCAAGGTGCGGAAGAAAAGCGATCGCTTGTACAGATTCTTCAGCTTGGTGAATTGCCCCTGGCCTTTCATTTCATCAAGTGCGGAGCCCACACCATAAAACCCGGGAATGTTCTGCTTCATCTGCGCCCAGGCGCCCACAAAAGGTATGGCCCTTAGGTCCTCAAACTTCAATCCATCCGATGCATTTCGTTTTACCGGTCGTGATCCAATGTTGGTCTCGCCAAAAAACGAAAGCGGTGTAATTTTTTCGAGGTATGGCACAAACTTTTCATGCAACTTCAGCCCGAGGTAAGCACGGTATCCCGCATCGGCAAATGAATCGAGTAAAGCTTTGTCTTCGGCTGTGAGGTCTTCCGATTCTTCACCGAACACATCTTGCTCAATTCCTGCGGAGAGCAGTTGCTCCAGGTTAAACCGGCAGGATGTAACCTTACCGAAATTTGAACTGATGGTTTGCCCTTGAACGGTAAGCTGAACCTCATAATCTTCAATGGAGCTTCCCAACGAGGCATAAAAATCGTGCGTGTTCCCTCCGCCTCTTGCCGGTGGACCTCCCCTTCCATCAAAGAATAAAACCGTTATACCGTACTTGCGCGAAATGCGTGTGAGATTTTCTTTCGCTCTAAAAATCGACCAGTTGGCACGTAGGTAGCCGCCATCTTTCGTGCCATCTGAAAATCCAAGCATAATGGTCTGACGGCTTCCTCGCTTTTGTAAATGCTTTTGATACTCGGGTATCGCGTACAGCGTCTCCATCACTTCTGCTGCATTCTTAAGATCATCAATGGTTTCAAACAACGGTACAACATCCAATGCCAATCCCTGCTTGGTGCCAATGGCTAACCGGGCCAATTGAAACACATTAATTACATCGTGTGCGCTGCCACAGTTGCTTATTACGTAGCGGTGACATCCTTGTATTCCGTTTTCCTTTTGGATCTTCTCAATGCTGTACACTGTTTCAATCAATTCGCGTACAAAGGGGTCCTTCACCTTAAACTTTCGTAGATCAACCTTAGTCTTGAGGATTAATTTTATTTTCTGTTCTTCCGAAAGTGCATCAACATTTTTCACCTTGGCTATTCTCAGCAATTCATCCCATGCCAGTTGGTTCTTACGACTGTCTTGCCGGATGTCCATACTGGCGAAGAAGAACCCGAACATGCTCACCTTGATGATGAATGAATCGAGTTGATTAAGGAACAATCCATCGTGCTCTTCTTCAAGAATTTTTCTGATACGAAACAGGTCACCCAATAATTCATCAGCTCGTTGGTATCCCTTCCCGTCAAAATAGATTGCCTCATATACTTTGCGCTCCGTTTCCACAATCAGGTTATCAACTCCACGAAAGGTAAGTCTGCGTCTGAGCACACGCAGATCGCGATGATAGCACTTGAGTATAGTCTCCTTCAGACGAGCGGCCACCTTCAAGGTAATGTCGTGCGTTACAAAAGGATTGCCATCCCTGTCGCCACCCGGCCAGAAGCCAATCCGGAATAAATTGAAGTTTTTCCAATCCGTAACAGGTACATGCAACTCCCTGAGCAACCGACTCACAATCTGTGGCGCTGCATGATAGAACACGTTTTCCAGGTACCAGCATAAGCTCACAGCCTCTTCAAATGGCGTAGGCTTCTCGCGGTTAATGATGGGTGTTTTGCCAAGTTGTTGCAACAACTGGTTGATGCCGGCAAGATCATCCTGTCGGATGGATTCTTCCAGGTCATTAATAATGGCCAGCACATTGCCAGGATAGAATTGGGTCGGGTGCGCGGTCAATACCACACGTACACTAAATTCTTCGAGTTTCCTTTTAAGTTTTGCTTTTTTCTCGTCAGACGATGCGCGTACCAGCAATGCTGATACAGTTCCCTTTCCATTCAGGTCATTTACTTTGTCGAAAGCGGCATCCTCAATTGAATCGAACAACACCACCTGGCGTTCGGCATACTGAATAAAACTGAAGAGCATATTAAAGCGCTCATCAGCTGATGCCTGCGGGGCAAAGTCACTGAAGAATTGTTCAGCAATATCTTGCGGGTCTTTTCCCTGTTCGAAACCATCTTCTGCATACTGCTGAACGAATGGCAGCAAGGTACCCGTACGGTAAATGTTGCTGAACGGCAGATTCAAGAAGAGGCTGTTGTAGATGTGGTAACGTGTGGAAACGATTTGATCAAATGCTGAAGCCATGAACAAATCTAATTCCTGATGCACGGATAATCAAAGGAAACAGGTAGGTGTTTTGTAATAAAAAGGAAAGATCGCCTTGTCGAAACTCTACCGGATCAGGATTATGGCATTACTAACTGTGGTCACACTGTAAGCTCATTAAACCACAAAGTCCACAAAGTTGCTTACACAAAGTACACGAAGTGATCCTTCTTTGTGAATCTTTGTGAGCATTTAGCTTTGTGAGCTCTGTGGTTAAATTCCTGTTATGCTTATTCTACAACTTCTCCTTTAATGGTAAGCAACACCGTACTTTCAGATGTGTTTGCGGTTATGGTTACCGTTTTTGAAAATACACCGGCTTTTGCTGCATTATAGGTTGCTTTCACATAACCTTTTCCTCCAGAAGGAATCGGGTCTTTGGTATACTCCGTTACCGTGCAACCACACGATGCTTTTACAGCAGCAATTAGCAGCGGTTCATCGCCAGCGTTTGTAAACGTAAACTCATGGGCCACCGGTTCATTCAGTTTGATCTTGCCAAAATCATACACAGTCTCGTCCCACACAAAAGCTGCATCAGCGATGCGAACGATGGGTGAGGTGTTGGTGGTTAGTGCCAACTGTTGGGCTACGGCTACCATAGCTACTACGGTGGCCAGCATTAAAATGATGGTTTTTTTCATTGGTGATAATTGATTGAGTTGAAACATGTATTTCCGATCGGTGATTCAAAACACGTGAAATTCACTATCAACAGGTGTTAATGGATTGGTAACAAATGTTAACGACTTGTTAAACCCTGTTTCCCGGCAGATTTTCCTCGTACTTTTAGGTTGTGAAAAGTTCTACCATCCGGTTTATTGTTGTATTGGCCACGATTAGCATCCTGGGTATTTCCATCACCCAGATCTATTGGGTGAAGCGTGCCTTTGGATTAAAGGAAGCTGAATTCGATCGGCAGGTGAATACAGCCTTATTTAATGTGGCATCACAGATTTTTTCGCTCAACAATACACCCTCGCCTGCCAACAATCCAGTAAAGCAAATCTCCACCAATTACTACGTGGTAATGGTGAACAGTGATATTGATGCCAACCTGCTGGAATTTTTATTGCGGTCAGAATTTGAAAAGCGAAACATCCAAGCCGATTTTGAATACGGCATCTACGACTGCACCCATGAAAAAATGGTATATGGAAACTATGTGAAACTGAGCGACAAAGTGAGCAAACGCGAACATAATCCGAACCTACCCAAGTGGGTCAATGCCGGCTATTATTTTGGCGTACAGTTTCCCAATCGCGAAGCACAGATTTTAAACCAAATGGGCATCTGGTCTTTTTCATCGGCTGTGTTGTTGATTGTAATTGTGTTTTTTGGGTACACATTATTTGTTATTCTAAAGCAGAAGCGGCTTTCTGAAATCCAGAAAGACTTTATCAACAACATGACGCACGAGTTCAAAACACCCATTTCTACCATTGCGGTTTCAACGGAAGTACTGAAAGACACCAACATTACCCAACAACCTGAGCGTTTATTACAATACGCCACGATTATCGAAAATGAAAACAAACGGTTAAAGCAACACGTTGAACGCGTATTGCAAATGGCCAAGCTTGATAAGGAAGATGTTGGCTTGAAAAAAGAAACCGTTAACCTACACGAGATCATACACGAGGTGGTTCAAAGTATTGACCTCGCCTTGCGCGAAAAGCAAGGTTCGATTCACCTGCGTTTAAACGCTTCTTCAGCTAACCTACAGGCCGACCGGCATCACCTCACCAACGTGATTTTCAATTTGCTAGATAACGCGATAAAGTATTGTACAAACCAGCCTTCCATCACCATTCAAACCGAATTAAATGGAAGCAACATTTCCCTAACCGTTCAAGACAACGGAATTGGCATCAGCGATGAAAACAAAAGACGGATATTTCAGAAATTCTATCGGGTGCCTACCGGAAACGTGCATGATGTGAAAGGTTTTGGGCTTGGGTTGCATTACGTGAAACAAATTGTGGAAGCCCATCGTGGAAGGATTACGGTAGCGAGCGACTCTGGAAAGGGCTGTGCATTCACCATATTATTACCAATCGCATGAGTAAACCTGCTATTCTTGTTGTTGAAGATGATCCGAACCTGGGGTTTGTTATCCAGGATAACCTGAGCATGCAAGGCTATGCCGTTACGCTGGGGCGCGATGGTGAGGAGGGATTAAAACTTTTTCAGGAACAAAAATTTCAGCTTTGCATTCTCGATGTGATGATGCCCAAAAAAGATGGGTTTAGTCTGGCGCGGGCCATACGTGAACACGACCGCGATGTTCCCATCTTGTTTCTTACCGCGAAAGCCATGACGGAAGATAAACTGGAGGGCTTTCGCACCGGAGCGGATGATTACATCACCAAGCCGTTTAGCCTCGAAGAATTATTTTGTCGGGTGGAGGTTTTTCTCAAACGCGCTAAATCTGTAGTTGAGATAGAGAAAACCATTGCCTTGGGCGCCTATCAATTCGATTACGCGAATTTCAAATTGAAAAATCATGAAAGCGAACGTACACTTACTTCGCGTGAAGCAGAAGTACTTCGGTTATTATTCGTTCACCGCGATCGTGTGCTTAAGCGTGATGAAATTCTGAAATCAGTTTGGGGTGATGATGACTATTTTTTAGGCCGAAGCATGGATGTGTTCATCTCTAAACTGCGTAAGTATCTAAAAGATGACCCCACCGTTCAAATTGTGAATTATCACGGAGTTGGATTTAAACTGGAAATTGCCCAGACAGTTAGCCCCGCACCTCGCGGATAACTTTTCGTAAACGCTCTACGCTTACCGGTTTCGAAACAAACGCATGTACACCGGCCTTCATGGCCATGGTCACCACTTCTTCCTGATTATCAGAAGAGATCATGATGACGGGAGTTTTCTTTCCCTGCTCCTTATGTACAAAATCCAAAACAGCATCGCCATTCACATAGGGCATGTGAATATCTGTTACAATCAGGTCATAATCGTTTTGCGCAAGCAGATCCAATGCCTTTTGTCCGTTATTAACCAAAGTAGCTTCAATGCCCTCTTCGGCCATTGCCACTTCAATTACTTTTAACACTACTTTATCGTCTTCGCAAACCAGGGCTTTCATATTCATAGATTTCAGCAGCAGGCAAATTACGTGAATATTTCCTTCAAAACCGGCACCGATTTAAACTCGCCCAAGGTATCCAGGTGATCTTTATAAAAATTAAGGAGTACATCCAACAAATCCCTGCGTTGGGCTACCGACATGGACAGATGCGTAGTGTACTCCGCATTCAATAACACTTCAAGCAGCGGTTCCAATGCGCTATCCACCATTCTGCGACTTGTAACTTCGTGTATGTGGTGGGCTCCAAATCCCAAAAACCGGCTGAGCTTCACCAAAAAAATCAAGTGGAAGTTTTCAAAATTATGACTGGCGTCATCCAGGCTTATTAGTGATTCAGAAATAAACGCATACAATTCCTGTGCATGGCTCTCATCCTTCACCGCTTTGTTCAGCAATTCAGCCAGAAACATGGCAATGGTTGACTTTTTCACATCGGCATGTAAGGAGTGGTATTGATGCAGGCATTTTACTTCCTTCATGCGCTTTACCTGCGCATTCTCTTTGTAGTACACCACCATATCCAACAACGTAAGCGGTTGGTACAACGCAATTTTTCCTTTTGCCGAAGCACTGCGCACGCCATTTACAATGTAACTCTGCAAACCGAAAGATTCTGTGAAGATGTTAACAATAATAGACGTATCCCCGTATTTGGTGAAGCGAAAAACAATGCCGGGGGTTTTATGAAGCATGGTGCAAAGGTATCTGTAATTTGCGGCTCGGAGGCCGCGATGCCAGTTAATTCACAACGGCAATCTTTCCAACAACGCTGTCCAATCCATCCTGTGAAATCGCGATAACCAGGTACATGCCGGTTGCTGCACGCCTGCCGTTGTAATCACGTACATGCCAGGTGGCGGTGCCGCCATTGGCCGAGGTTTCCCAAATCAGCTTGCCGGCAATGTCTGTGATCTTTACGCGTGCATCAGTTGCCAATCCTGAAATACTAACCTGGCCCGAAAACGTTGATAATACCGGGTTAGGAAAAATCTTCACATTGGAAAATGTAGCTGAACTCGCTGTGGCATCCGATCGATAGGAAACGATACCGCGAGGTGTAGCGAAGAAAACTTCTCCTGTAACCGGATGAACTTCAATATCAAGAATTTCATCCGATGGCAATGGACTGTTGGTGGTGGTGAAGTTGTGTATCGGTGTTTCGCCAAAGGCATCGAATAACCAAACGCCATTGCGGGTACCCAGCCATTTACGATTGCCTCCGTCAACAGCCATCGCTGTTGTTGTTTCATCACGAAGCAAAAATCTTCCGTTAACTATGGGCTTAACGCTGTTCACACTTCCTGATAACACCTGCCCGGGATTCAGGTATGCCACACCGGCAGCGGTACCCACCCAAACAAAACCATTTCGATCAAGTGTCAATGAGTAAACCTGTCGGGATGGAAGCGACCCCGAACCATTCACTTCTGTTAGATAAGCATGAGAATTTTTGCTTCGGTCAAAAACCAAAACGCCTCCGCCTTGTGCTGGATTGAGGATCATCCAAACCTGGCCCAATCCATCAACCAATATATAAGTTGGGTACTGGGATGCTATAAATGGAAATGAAAAAGACTCCCAGGTATTATCTCCTTTCAATAAATGGAGCGAAAGTGCAGCGCCATAATTGGTTACCCACACTCCATCTTTTGATACCGCTGTTGCGGTAACCCGGTTGGTAGAGAGTGGACTGTTTCCATTTGTGTAAACAACAGCGTTACTGTTTTCAAAAACCTGTAGCCCGCTACCGAAAGTTGAAACAATCTTTTTTGTTGATGTGAAATCAACATCGGTAACATCATGGGTTAACAATGACTCTTCTTGTTTCCATACACCAGAAGAAAAAGAATTTACATGTTCATTTTTTCCAGCAGGTGCGAAGGTTGAGGTGTATCCACCAGAGACAGCAAAAATATCATGACTTGAATTTTTTGAAAGACGAAAACCTCCTGAGAAAGTCGGGGCGTTAGGAATATACGATTCGAACGAACCTGAACGATCAGAAACCAATCCGTTTCTCAGATCAGCAACCCAAACATTTTCCGAACTGCTTTCGGCTGCGAAAACCGGGCGCTCAATTTTGGAATCTGTTACTTGCGTGAGCACTTCAGATGCACTCAACCTCCAAAGCTTGTCAGATTCCGTTATCCACAGGTCGCTTCCTGTGCTGATTGAGTGAAAATCAGAACCGGCAAAATTTTGTAACATCCAAACTCCATCATCATAAACGAATAATCCTTGTCCGTCAATGGCTGCATAAATACGGTTGTTGAAAGAAGCAATAGCATCAACTGCATTTGTAAATACACCTGTACTAAACCGTTTCCAGTTGGCAAAATCAAGCAGGTTATCATTTAACGAGCCGGCTAAAACGCCTAGCTGTGTGGCCAGAAAAATACTGTCGCTTAAAAATGTGCTTTGCTTGATTGACCACAACTGACCTGCCGGACCCAGGTCGCGCCAGGTTTCCTTTACCTCAAGTTGATTCAGGTCAAACACCACCACGCCATAATCGGCAGCCAAATAAGCCAGCGCCCCCCGTACAACTATGTGGTTGATTTTTTTTGAACCTGTAATAGTAGGTGAGTTCTTTAAGGTGGTGAATGAAGTAATCTCACCGGGCTTAACAATATCCAGTAATCCGTCTGCATAACTCACCAATAGTTGTTGTCGCGGAGCATCATAGGCAAGTGAGGTAATGTCTGCACTTCCCAAACCATCCAATCGTGTAATGGTTGACAAACTGTTATCGGCATTCACCACAACAATACCGGTTGGGGATGCCGCATAAACCTGATTATTTCCTATGGTGATAGTGTGAATGGCTTGAAACGAATTATGGGTGCGCCACGTACCTAAGGCAATTTCCTGCGCATAACACTTAACAACTGAGAATTGACAATTGATAATTGTAACTGCTGTAACAATAAATAAACTAAGTCTACTCATTAACCTTCTTGCGCTTCTTCAATCCTTCCACAAAACTTCTTCGGCTGCGTGCTTCATACTCTGCCTTTTCACCCAGCAATACCTGATCCTTATCCTCTGTTAGCCGATAGGAAAACGAAGCCAGTTCACCTGTTCGTGCGCAGATGGCGTGCACTTTCGTTACAAATTCAGCTACCGCAAGTAGGTAGGGCATCGGGCCGAAGGGTTTTCCTTCAAAATCCATATCGAGACCAGCCACGATTACGCGTTTGCCCCCGTTTGCCAATGTGTTACACACGTCCACAATACCCTCATCAAAAAATTGGGCTTCATCAATTCCAACCACATCACAATCACCCGAAAGGAGCAGAATATCGGCCGCGAAGTTTACGGGCGTTGAACGGATGGCATTTTCATTATGTGAAACAATGTTTTGGTCGTGATAACGCGTGTCTGTAACCGGCTTGAAAATCTCAACCTTTTGTTTGGCTATCAGGGCACGGTTGAGCCTGCGGATAAGTTCCTCTGTTTTGCCCGAAAACATGCATCCGCAGATCACTTCAATCCATCCGGTACGGCCGTGAGGTTCTTTTTTACCTAAGTGAGGTTCAATAAACATAGCTGCAAGTTAACAGTCAGCAGTAGATTGTCCACAGTAAGTTAGTCCATGTACAGCAGATGTGGAAGCTTTGATTCCTCTGGTACACGAACAGTAACGTCTCCGGTAACAACAGCCTGGCAAGCCAATCGTTCACCAGCTCGCAGCAACCCTTGCTTTTGATACCTCAATTCCGCTGCGGTTAACGGCTCCAGGTTAGCCTCCCCTTCCAAAACAATCGCCTTACACGTGGTGCATCTGCCCTTTCCTCCGCATGCATGCATCCAGTCGATGCCCTCCTCCTGTACCGCCTTCAGAATTGTTTTGGAAAAACCGTTCACTTCTATCGATTTTCCCAGATTCTGTATCACAATTCTTGTCATCTTGCGTTTTAGGGATTGAACTCTACCCTGTATTTTTACAACCGGCAAGTATACGTTAAATCAGTTACAACCACTATGGACGAAAAGATAAGCCTTGAAGCGATTGCCATCTACAGCGATTCCTATGCAGAGAAAATGCTGAAGAAATCTTTTGCTGACAAGGAAAGAATCAGTGGCCAGGAAATTCTCGTGTTTTCAGATGTGCAGCAGATCAATCTTTTTATTATTCGAGATCTGTTTAAGGCCTGGCGAGAAGAGATACGGAAATTGAAAAGCCCTTTCTTCAATTACGAAAATGAAGAGGTAAAAGAAGCGCTGGATACGTTCATGAACGTGCTCTCTAAAAATATATCTGTTGACAGGGCTCATTTTGCGCCCCTTCTTAAAAAAGCCGTAAGCCAAACCTTACTGGTAATCTTTAATCCATACGACTATTTTTCGGTGATTATCTCAGGCGCCAACAGCAAAATACAGGTTGAGTCATTTCGCGAGGACCTGAAGTATCTTCGCATTAACAAAGCTCCTCTTGAGAAATTGCTTCAGCATTTCGATGAAAAAAAGATAAAGGAATTATCCGGAAACGAAGCCTTCGCCATGTTGGATCATATTTTGGAAGAAGTAAACTTTACACCGGAAGATGTTGACGGATACATCAGCAGGTTTAGCACAATTGAACCCCTCGACCCGGAACAATTTTACGTTAAGAAACCCGACCCGATTCAGCCTGTTAAGCAGGAAAAAACTGAAAAGAGTTCCATACATGACTCATTGGTGAGCCAACCCAAGCCCACGCTGGCCGATAATTTCAGAAAGATTGACCGGATCAAAGACCGGTTGACCATCAATCAGAAGTTTATGTTTACCAAGGTATTGTTCCATGGCGATTTTGAGCTTTTCAGCAAAGCCATTGACGACCTTGACCGGTTGGACGACATGCCCGCAGCATTAAAATACCTTGAGCGGCTGTACGATGAATGGGACCGCGAAAGCGAGGAGTTCCATGAATTTATGGAGATGGTGGAGAAAAGGTTCAGTTAAAAATTTTACAACCGTCCCAGCATCTGGCTGCGGTGTGCATCCAGCTTAAGCAGAATAAACAACAAGATTGTAAAGCTCCACAAGGCTGATCCTCCATAGCTGAAGAAGGGCAATGGAATACCGATTACTGGAAACAGCCCGACAGTCATGCCGATGTTCACGGCAAAGTGAAAGAAAAAAATACTGGCCACACTATAACCATAAACTCGTGCAAACCGATTTTTCTGTCGTTCAGCGAGGAAAACAATTCGCAGTAACAATGTAATAAACAACCCCACAACAACCAGGCTGCCCAACCAGCCGTGCTCTTCACCAATGGTGCAGAAAATAAAATCAGTGCTTTGTTCAGGCACAAAGTCGAACTTGGTTTGAGTGCCTTTCAAAAATCCTTTGCCGGAAAATCCACCACTGCCGATCGCAATTTTTGATTGCGTAACGTTCCAGTTAATACCCATCGGATCAAAGTCGGGATTAACGAGCGCCTCCAGCCTCTTTTTATGACGAACCGGCAATACATTATTGATTACATAATCAAAACTTTCAATCGTGCCGATGATAATTATTGCTCCAACGCCAATGGTTAAAATCCGCTTTACCGTGCGTTTCCCAAAAAACACAATAACAAGGGCCAGCACAACAATACCTCCATGTAAATACCATTGATTGTCTACAATCAAGGTAAGAATGGCGATAACAGCCATGGCCATTCCAATAATCAATAAAAATGGTGACATGCCTTCGCGAAAAAATACCAGCAGAAATGCAGTAAACACCAGGGCGGTTCCAAAATCCTTTTGAAGCAGCGTAAGTGCAATCGGCACAAGAATAATACCGAATAAAATTACCTGATTACGCAGGCGATCCATCCTAAACCCTACTGTACCTATAATTTTGGCAACCACCAGAGCCGTTGCAAACTTGGCAAATTCAGAAGGCTGCACACCAAAAGAACCAATACCTAGCCAGGCTTTATTTCCACCTACTTCCTTTCCAATAAGCGGAACGAGTACTAATAAAAACACTACAATACCATAAATTAGAAAAGCAGCGGCTTCATAGAAACGCATGTCTACAATGAGAATCGCGACAATAATGATTGCTGAAGCAGCGATAAACATGAGTTGTCGTCCTGAGTTAAGCGACAGATCGAATATGCTTTGATTAGCTGTTTCATCGTACACAGCCGCAAAGATGTTGAACCAACCCAACAACACCATTACCATATAGATTAACACCGTAACCCAATCCATTTTGTTCGATATGGCTTCCTCTCTCCTCATACTCACTCCATATCTACCGGAACAATTTGCTGAACAGTGGGCGTAGGTGTTGCGCGAACAACCGGATCAAGAAAATCGCCTTTCAACACATAAGCCTCCAAATGTTTGCGTTTGATCTCGCCATTCAGGTATCGCTCAATCATCAGGCTTGCAATTGACGCAGCCGAGCGGCCACCCCATCCTGCGTTCTCAACATATACAGCAATGGCAATTTTCGGATTGTCCTTTGGTGCAAATGCCATAAATACGGAATGATCGTGACCATGTGGGTTTTGTGCTGTTCCGGTTTTTCCGCATAATTCAATTCCTGGAATAATGGCGCGTTGCGCTGTGCCATAAATCGCATCGCTCATCGCATCCTGAACAAAAGAGAAATACGCTGAATCAATGCCTGTTTCGTTACGGGTTCGGTAGCGGGAATCAATGTCTGAACCTTCAATTACTTTCACCAGGTGTGGTGTGTAGTAGTAACCCTTGTTTGCCATAATGGCTGCCATGTTTGCCATTTGTAAAGGCGTTACCAGCATCTCACCCTGGCCAATACTAAGTGAATAAATGGTTGAATACTTCCACCTGCCTTCGCCATAGATGCGATTGTACAGATTACTGGTAGGCATTTGCCCGCCTTTTTCGCTTGGCAAATCAACACCCAATGGTGCACCAAGGCCAAATCGTTTTACATATTCTCTCCAATTATCAAGACCTATACGTGAATCAGTAAATGTGTTTGGTGATTTGCTCTGATTAATAATTCTGCGGAAAGCCTGATGAAAATACGGATTACAGGAATATTGAATAGCCCCATGCAAATTTGTTGGGTTAGGATGCCCATGACAATTCACCAAAGAACGATCGCAAGGAAAACGGGTATCGTAAGAGAGCACACCTTCCTCCAGCCCAATCAGCGATTGAACAATTTTAAAAATTGACCCGGGTGGGTACATGGCCATTAACGGGCGCGTAAACAAAGGCTTGGTTGTGTCACTGCTGATGAGCATGAAGTTTGAGCTAAATTTCCTGCCAGTTAACATGGACGGATCGTACGAAGGGCCGGACACTATGGAAAGGATTTCTCCGGTTGCCGGTTCCAGTGCCACCACGCTTCCCACCTTGCCGGCCATCAGGTACTCACCATATTGCTGCAGGTCAAGGTCGATGGTCGTCATCAAGTTTTTTCCGGGAACGGAAAGGGTATCGTAATCACCATCTTTGAACGATCCCTTTTCAATGCCTTTAACATTGCGAAGTTTATACCGCACACCACGTTGTCCACGAAGCACGGCTTCGTACCGGGCTTCAATACCACTCTGACCAATGTAATCCCCTTGTCGGTAAAGTTTCAGGCTATCGCGATCCAATTGGTTCTTGCTGATCTCACTGACGTAGCCAAGTACATTTGCCAGCGCATCTGTTGTGTATGCACGGGTTGTACGCGGCTGAATGTAAAATCCGGTAAACTCATCCAATCGCTCCTGAATTTTTGCGAAGTCATAGTTGGACAACTGCTTGATAAACACGGTAGGCCGGTATGGCGAATATTCCTTGAGCTTCTTCAACTCGACAAAACGCTGCTTCAGTTCCTGTTGCGTAATGTCGAACACTTCGCAAAAGCGGGCTGAATCAAAATTGACGACTTCTTTAGTGACAATATGCAGGTCGTATTCAGGAGAATTGTAAACCAGTAGTTTGCTGTTTCTGTCGAAGATCAGCCCACGTGAAGGATATTCAATTTCCTTCATGATGGAGTTGCTGTCGGCTAACTGAACGTACCGATCATCAAGCAATTGAATAAAAAAGAGCTTAACCAGAAAAACGATTCCGGTTAAAACGAAAACAACCTGAAATATTTCTTTCCTTCCTTCATTCATGACCTTCTTCCGGGAAAGATGTATTCAACGATAACAATAGCCAACAACGTATACAGCGTACTGGCCAACACCTTAATAAGCGTATGCCAAAAATAATCAAACCCGCCCGCTTCTGTATAAAACAGCACCAGATGATGCACAAAAATCAGCGGAAGCGCATAAGTTAAAAACCATTGAGGGCCGTTATTGGCTACACTCGGCAATACATTGGCATCATAGCCACCTTGGGGGGTAAGCGCTGCAAGCCAATAACTACGTAAATACATCACCAAAACGCTGGCCAACGCATGCAAACCGAGACTGTCGTAAAACACATCGATAGAAAAGCCCAACGCAAAACCTATCAGCATCAATACCAGTGGATTGGTTTCAACAGGGAGCAGCAACAGAAATCCGATGTACAGAAAGCAAAACGCCACATGAAACATGACCGCGTTCTTTAGTATAAGCACCTGGAAAAACAGGTACACAAAAAAGACGAACACATTTAGTACAATCGAACGGTTCATTTTTTCATTTCCGGAATATGTTGCTCAAGCGAATCCAACTCATGCAACAGGTTACTTTTAATAACGGTAACAAAAGAAAGTTTATGAAAGTCCTGCGCCAATTTTACTTTCAATTCAAAAAATGGCGCCTCTTCACTTAAACTTACTTCCGATATGGTTCCGATCAATACTCCTTCAGGGAATATGCCGCTGTATCCCGAAGTAATTACCGTATCGCCTACCATTGGCTTTACGTGGCGAGGAATAAAATTCAATTCTGTTATTTGGGGATCATTCCCATCCCATTGCACCGTACCAAAATGGCCCGTGCGTTTCAGTAATCCGGACACACGCAAATCTGTGTTGAGCAACGAGGTAACAACGCTAAAATGTCCTGAGGTAAGTTTTACTTTGCCAATGGCTCCGGCCGCGCTGATTACTGCCATGCCTGGCTTGATGCCTTCGGCATTTCCTTTATTAATGGTGATAAAGTTGGTAAAGCGATCCGTTGAATTGTTGATCACCTTTGCGCTTACAAAATCAAATCGATTAATGATTTGATCATCGACATTGCCGTGAATGGGTAGCGCATTGATATACTGACTTTGTTGTTCCAGCTTTTTTCTAAGTTCCGAGTTTTCATCCGACAGCACCAGGTTCACTTCGCGAAGCGAGAAATAATCGCGTACATTTTGCGAGAAATTGTTAAGCCCACCCACAAAACTGTTGGCTGAATTAAAAAACTGTGCCCCCTGATACCGATTGTTTTGAACGATCAGCCAGGCGCAGAACAATTCCAACAAAAGAAAAGTAAAGAAGGCGCGGAATTGATAAATAAAAAGGAATATCCGCTCCATGGAATCACGTCATCAATACGCTGCGGAAATGATGGAGGTTTTTCAAAGCCGCCCCTGTTCCGCGTACTACCGCACGCAGTGGATCTTCAGCTACATGAATAGGCAGTTTTGTTTTTAACGCCAGGCGTTTATCCAACCCACGAAGCAAGGCTCCTCCACCCGTCAGGTAAATGCCACGTTCGTAAATATCAGCCGAAAGTTCAGGCGGTGAAGTTTCCAGTGCTTTTAACACGGCCTCCTCTAATTTGGAAACTGATTTATCCAACGCAAAAGCAACCTCAGAGTAGGATATCTTAATCGTTTTAGGAATACCCGTCATTAAATCACGACCACGGATTTCATAATCATCCGGTCCGTCATCCAATTCAGTAAGCGCTGAGCCTACCTCAATTTTTACACGCTCTGCTGAACGCTCACCAATCAACAGGTTGTGCTGGCGCCTCATGTAATCCAGAATATCGCGGTTGAAGGTATCGCCCGCAACACGAATGGATTGATCACATACAATACCCGAAAGCGCAATAACCGCGATGTCAGTTGTACCGCCTCCAATATCGACAATCATGTTACCGATAGGCTGCTCTATATCTATACCCGTACCGATGGCCGCGGCAATCGGTTCATAGATCATGTATACTTCTTTGGCACCCGCATGTTCGGCACTATCACGCACGGCACGCTTCTCCACTTCTGTAATTCCGGAAGGAATACAAATTACCATGCGGTATGAGGGTGGAAACAGACGCTTACCTGTGTCAATCATCTTAATCAACCCGCGGATCATCAACTCGGCTGCCTGGAAGTCGGCAATCACACCTTCTTTCAACGGGCGAATCGTCTTGATGTGGTCGTGGGTTTTCTCGTGCATTTGCATGGCTTCACGTCCGATGGCCAACACCTTGCTGGTTGATTTATCCAATGCAATGATGGAGGGCTCATCCACAACGATTTTATCCTTGTAAATGATGAGGGTGTTAGCTGTGCCAAGATCTATAGCTATATCGCTGGTGAAAAAATCAAAAAAGCCCATGCGTCAGGTAAAGGGTTTACAGATTAAAGGGTTGAATTTACCAAAATATTTAATGGGTGACTTATAACCGTAATATTTTAGGCACTTTTTACAGATTTGTCGATCAGTGCTTGAAGTGCCGGGTGCCCGTAAACACCATGGCCATGCCGTGGGCATCGCAGTAGTCGATAGAGTCCTGGTCGCGCACCGATCCACCCGGCTGAATAACAGCCTTAATGCCCTCCTTGTCGGCAATCTCCACACAGTCAGCAAAAGGAAAGAAGGCATCCGAAGCCATCACCGCTCCCTTCAGGCTCAGGTTAAAAGCTTTTGCCTTTTCAATCGCCTGACGTAAGGCATCCACCCGGGAGGTTTGCCCCACACCGCTGGCCAACAGTTGGCCCTCAACAGCTAACACAATGGTATTCGACTTGGTATGCTTGGCAATTTTACTGGCAAAGAGCAGTGCGTCTACCTGATCAGCCGAAGGCGCAACCTTGGTCACCACTTTCAGATCGGCTTTGCTATCCGTTTTCTTGTCGGCATCCTGCTCGATTACACCGTTAAGTAAACTCTTGAACTGAACCTGCTCATTCAATGGCTTGCGCTGAACCAGCAGCATGCGGTTCTTCTTTGATTTCAATAGCTCCAACGCATCATCATGGTATGATGGGGCAATCAGTATTTCAAAGAAAAGTTTGTTCAACTCTTCGGCAGCAGCCAGATCAACCGGTTTGTTGGTGGCCAACACACCACCAAAAGCAGAAACCGTATCGGCAGCAAAAGCTTTCAGGTAAGCTTCCTTAACTGACGAACCAGTGGCCACGCCACACGCGTTGGTGTGTTTGATGATCACGAAAGCCGTTTCGTCAAATTCCTGCACCAGGTTAATGGCTGCGTCAACATCCACCAGGTTGTTGTACGAAAGCTCCTTGCCATGAAGTTGAGTTAACAAATCCTCAAGGTTGCCATAAAATTTTCCTTGCTGATGCGGGTTTTCACCATAACGCAACGTTCTGCCCTGTTGAATACTTTTTTTGAAAGAAGGGATTTCTTTATCCTGATTAAAGTAAGCAAAGATGGCCGAATCGTAATGAGAAGTAACATCAAAGGCCAATGCGGCAAATGCTTTGCGGTCGGTCAGATCGGAAGAACAATTTTTCGACTCCAGCAATTGTTGAAGTTTACCATATTGATTGCGCGAAGAAACAATCAACACATCGTTAAAATTCTTAGCTGCACCTCGTATCAGGGAAATTCCACCAATATCAATTTTTTCGATGATGGCCTCAGGCGTTCCACCCGCAGCAACCGTTTCTTCAAACGGATATAGGTCTACAATCACCAGGTCAATCGATTCGATTTTGTGCTCTTTGGCTTCTTTCAAATCGCCTGCTTCATCCCGCCTGTAGAGGATGCCGCCAAAAATAGCCGGATGTAAGGTTTTCACCCGTCCTCCAAAAATGGAAGGGTATCCTGTCAACGACTCAACGGGCACTACTTTATAGCCGAGCTTTTCAATGTATTGCTGTGTTCCGCCAGTAGAAACAAACTCAACACCGGCTTTGCCCAGCAAATGAACGATGGGATCAAGATTCTCTTTATTATAGACAGAAATGAGGGCACGGGAAATTTTGCGGGCAGACATGGATGCGACTTTTAACGAAAGCGCAAAAGTATGACTAATGCCTTAACGTTCAAGGTAAAGCACTAAAAATTACCCCTTCTTGCGATTGGCCATGTAAACGCCACCTAAAATGGCTGCCATACCAATGTAGTGGCCGAGGTATAAACGCTCGCCATCCAGCACGCCCCACATTACGGCTACAATAGGCATTACATAGGTTACAGAACTGGCAAAAAGTGGTGTGCTTATTTTTACCAAACGATTAAACAGAAAGGTAGCAATGGCCGTGCTCATCATACCTAATAACACGATGTAGCCAAAGGCGGGCCATGCGTCTTCATGCGTTGAAAACTTTGCCGTAAAGTCGGTGAAGAAAAATAAATAAAGCATGGCCAGCGGCCCGATCAGCAAAAGCGATACACTGGTAATGGCCAACGAGCCTACATCAGCAATCTTAAACTTTATGAAATTCAGGTTCGAGCCGTAGAGAATACACGCCACCACAATCAGCAAGGCATACAGGTTTACACCTTCTACCTTTCCTCCTGAGCGCGACAACATCAACATAAACGTACCAGCAAAGCCAAGTATAATTCCCACCACAGCCAGCAGGCGAAAGCGTTGTTGAAACAATACCGCACCAATAATCATGGTGAAGATGGGCGTAAGGGTGTTCAGTATCCCTGCGATGGAGCTATCCATCCGCGTTTGCGCCACCGAAAACAGAAATGCTGGAATAAAAATGCCCATCAATCCAGAGAGCAGCAGTTTGGGGAAGTGAGTTGCTTTTAACTCACGAAGCTTGAGCAATGCGGCAGGCAACAGAAACAATGCTGCGGCAGAAACACGCATGGCTCCAACTTCATCCGGATCAAAAACTTTCAGCCCTTGTTTGATCAGGATGAAAGAGGTTCCCCAGATGAGGGAGCAAACAATCAGTAAGAAAATGGCAGTGCCTTTTGTAGACTCAGACATAGGGAATAACAGGCTGCAAAGATTGACATTCGGTCAGCCATTTCAAATCTGATTCTTGCTATTCTTTTACTATGAAATCAACTCGCCTGAATACGCCTCACTAATCTCATCCAGAATGGCAAAGAGTTCAGGTATATCCGAAGTTTCTACCAGCCGCATGCGGAAGGGTTTGAAATCAGGAAGTCCTTTGAAGTAGTTGGTGTAGTGCCTGCGCATTTCAAACACTCCGGTACGATCACCTTTCCATTTGATCGAAAACTCCAGGTGCTTCTTCGTAATGTTTACACGATCGGCAACATCGGGCGGCAACGAACGTTCACCGTGTTGTACATAATGTTTGATCTCGTTGAAGATCCATGGATAACCGATAGCGGCACGACCGATCATTACACCATCAACACCGTAACGGTTTTTATATTCCAATGCTTTTTGTGGCGAGTCAATATCACCATTGCCAAAGATGGGAATGGTAAGGCGTGGATTTTCCTTCAACCTGCCGATAAGTGTCCAGTCGGCTGAACCTTTATACATCTGCACGCGTGTACGTCCGTGTACGGTTAACGCTTGTATGCCAATATCCTGAAGACGCTCGGCAACTTCCAAAATGTTTTTGGTATTGTCATCCCACCCTAACCGGGTTTTAACGGTAACCGGAAGATGCGTGGCTTTCACAACGGCTTCGGTCATCTTCACCATTTTTGGAATATCCTGAAGCAACGCAGCACCTGCCCCCCGACATGCTACGTTTTTAACCGGGCAACCATAATTGATGTCAATTAAATCGGGTTGAGCAGCGGTTGCAATCTCTGTCGATTGACGCATGTGCTCAATGTCGCTTCCAAAAAGCTGTATGCCTATGGGCCGCTCGTATTCAAAAATGTCGAGCTTTTGTTTGCTCTTGGCCGCATCGCGTA
This sequence comes from Cyclobacteriaceae bacterium, assembly GCA_019638275.1. Classification (GTDB taxonomy): domain Bacteria; phylum Bacteroidota; class Bacteroidia; order Cytophagales; family Cyclobacteriaceae; genus UBA2336. The sequence goes on from JAHBUC010000002.1 coordinate 109,409, forward strand.
TCAACCCTTCGGAGGAAACAAACTCGGTATACATCAGGTCAGCGCCATTGGCTTTGCAAACGGCACGAAATGGCGGGTCGCTCACATCCTCCATGGGTGCGAGCAGCAGCGGAAAATCCCCCAGTTCTATTTTGCCGATTTTGACCATTATTACGCTTTTCAGCGGATTAAGACCGCAAAGATAACATGTATTTCAATGGATTTGCAGATTTTTGCCGCCTGGTACTTTCCGCATCATGAGCACTGAAGACATTCAAGTTTCCGATCGTCACCCTGTTGTTTCCCTATTGTTTATCATCATCCTGATAGGCGTTGGTTTTTTGCTGGTTGGTCCCGGCATTGGGTTGGCCGTTGCTGCCTTGTTCTATGAAGGCGACTTGCTATCCATGCTGGCTAACCCGGATTATTCCGCATTTCTTCCGCTTATGATCACCCAGGCGTTTGCCGCCTTTATTGGCCTGATCTTGTTCCCTCTATTATATATTCAGTTTTCGGAACGAAAACCGGTAAGCAAACTCTTTAACTTCAACGAAAAGTGGTTGTTACTTATTCCCGCGCTGATGGTAATCGGCATTGGATTTCAGGTGGCGCTTTCTCCGGTAATTGAATGGAACATGCACCTGCAGTTTCCGGAGTTCATGAAAAGCTTTGCCGACTGGGCACGCGAACGCGAAGATGCCTTGATGGGACTAACGAAAGTGCTCACCAACTTTCAATCGCAACGCGATTTGATTATTGGTTTTATTGTTATCGCCATCCTTCCCGGAATCGGTGAAGAACTTGTGTTTCGTGGCATGATTCAGAATGAACTCAAACGCGGAACCGGAAATCCGCATCTGGCCATTTGGTTAGCCGCCATTTTATTCAGCGCCATTCACATGCAGTTTTTTGGTTTTGTGCCGCGCGTGTTGCTGGGCGCGTTGTTTGGTTACCTGTACCATTGGTCGGGTAATTTGTTTATTCCCATGTTCGCTCACTTCTTTCATAATGGCTTCACACTGCTTATGCTGCACTTATACAATCAGGGAGCTATTGAGCTAAATATGGAAAGTGAAGAAGCAGCGCCCTGGCCCTGGGTAGTAGTTGGCCTCGTATCAACATTTGCACTTTTGGTTTATTTCCGAAAGCTTTACGCCACCAAACCTTCAACTTTTACGCGTGAGTAGAATTTTATCCGGCTACAACAACCTCACCCAGCGACTGATTACAGCAGTATTTGGAGCTGCTGCCATTATTACCGGTGTGGCCTATGGCGAGTGGACGTATTTTGCTGTTTTCCTGTTCATCTGCTTTTTCTCATTACTTGAGTTTTACAAGCTGGCTGGTCTTGACGGATTAATTCCCCTAAAAACATTGGGAACATTAAGCGGTGTGGTGATTTACGCACTTTCCTTTTTTGTTGAGCGGGGAAATATTTCACCCCGGTACTACCTGTTGCTTTTTCCACTGATCTCGTTGGCATACATGATCAAGCTCTATAAAAAAACGGAACTGAAGCCTTTCACCAACATCGCGTACACGTTTCTGGGTATCTTTTACATTGCTGTTCCTTTTGCACTGTTGAACCATGCAGCATTTGATGACGGCTACTATAATTATGAGATCATTCTGGGTTCTTTTTTGATTTTATGGGCCAGTGATACCGGTGCCTACTTTGCCGGAACATTGTTTGGAAAACATAAACTCTTTGAACGCATTTCGCCCAAAAAATCGTGGGAAGGATTTTGGGGGGGTGCCGCATTGGCTATGGCTATGACCTACGGGTTAAGCCTGTATTTTCATAGCCTGAGTGTTGTTAACTGGCTGATTGTTGCCTTGCTGATTATTATCGGGGGCACGTTCGGTGATCTGGTAGAATCCCTCCTTAAAAGAAGCATGGCTATTAAGGATTCGGGGGATAGTTTGCCTGGACATGGCGGCTTTTTAGACCGGTTTGATGGCTTGTTTATTTCAGCCCCTTTTATTGTTGCTTACCTGGAACTTTTCTAACCTTTCCCAAATCCCTTTTTCGTGTAAAACCAACGATTGGCACAAGGAAATTCCTATATCTTTGCAACCGATTTAGCTGTCCGTTTTAAGTGATTTAAATCAGAATACGCTCACTTAAAAAACACTACTTTTACCGCTACTTTTTAACAATTATGGCATACATAGAACCTGCACCTTTAAAAGACAAGGAAAATCCGTTTGAAGCAATGATGTCGAGGTTTCACGAAGCCTCCCAAATTCTCGGATTGGAAGATGAAATTTATAACGTATTAAAATCACCTGCCCGTCAGGTTATTGTCTCGCTCCCTGTAACCATGGATGATGGAACCATCCGCGTATTTGAAGGGTACCGCGTAGTACACTCTAACATTCTCGGTCCGTCAAAAGGTGGTATCCGCTACGATCCGCATGTTAACCTGGATGAAGTTAAAGCACTTGCCGCCTGGATGACGTGGAAGTGTGCCGTGGTTGATATTCCATACGGTGGTGCCAAAGGCGGCATTACCTGTAACCCTCGTCAAATGTCGGCAGGAGAAATTGAACGCTTAACACGTTCCTATACAAGTGCGATGATCGACATCTTCGGTCCTGATCGTGATATTCCGGCTCCGGATATGGGAACCGGCCCAAGAGAAATGGCGTGGTTAATGGACGAATATTCCAAAACACAAGGCATGACTGTTAATGCTGTAGTAACCGGTAAGCCATTGGTGCTTGGCGGTTCACTCGGGCGAACTGAAGCTACAGGCCGAGGCGTAATGGTCTCCACACTTACCGCCATGGAGAAAATGAAAATCAATCCTTACAAGGCTACCTGTGCGGTACAAGGATTTGGTAACGTAGGCTCATGGGCTGCGCGCCTGTTGGCCGAACGCGGACTGATCGTGCAAGCCGTAAGTGATATCTCAGGTGCCTATTACAACGAAAAGGGAATTGATATTGAGGCTGCAGTTGCCTATCGGGATAAGAACAAAGGATCACTCGAAGGCTTTGATGGCGCTGAAAAAATCAGTGGTGAAGATCTGTTGATTCTTCCGGTAGATGTATTGGTGCCAGCGGCCACTGAAGATGTGATCAAGGCGAGCAATGCACCAAACATCAAAGCCAAATTAATTGTGGAAGGTGCAAACGGACCAACATCATCCAAAGCCGATAGCATCATCAATGAAAAAGGCATTATTGTAGTGCCCGATATTTTGGCCAATGCTGGCGGTGTTACCGTATCGTATTTTGAGTGGGTACAAAACCGGTTGGGATATAAGTGGGAAGCCGAACGTGTTAACCGCAGATCGGACAGGATTATGAAAGATGCGTTTAACAACGTGTACAAAACCGCCAACGATTATAAGGTGCCCATGCGTACAGCCGCGTATATGGTGGCCATTGATAAGGTTGCCAAAACGTATAAGTTTCGCGGAGGATACTAATTCACAAATTATTTCATCACCTGAAGCAGCAAGTCAACCTTGCTGCTTTTTTTATTCGTTCGGGTAAATGCCTTACCTTTGTTACTGAAACTCACACAATTCAATTAAAATGACCATTCACAAAGAAGGCCGCACGTTACTGTTTGTATTATTGATTATTCTGGTAGCGATTATCTGGGCATTCGATTACTTTTTCCCCGAGCAGCAACTGATCCGCAATGTAGTCATCGGAGTGGGTGTGATTTTTTATCTGATTGTTCTTCAGTTTTTCAGAAACCCGATTTTCACCGTTCAGAAAAATCCGAAACAGGTTATTGCTCCGGCTGATGGTAAAGTAGTAGTGATTGAAGAGGCCGAAGAAACCGAATACCTGAAAGGTAAACGCAAACAAGTCTCCATTTTTATGTCGCCCGTTAATGTACATGTTAACCGCATGCCCGTTGGTGGCACCATCAGCTACTATCGCTATCACGAAGGTAAATACCTGGTTGCGTGGCATCCGAAATCAAGCACAGAAAATGAACGCACTACCGTGGTTGCGAAAATGGATAACGGTGTTGAAATTCTTTTCCGCCAGATTGCCGGTGCATTGGCACGCAGAATAAAATGTTATGTGTCGGAAGGTCAAAAACTGGAACAAGGGGACGAATTTGGTTTCATTAAATTCGGTTCGCGTGTAGATATTTTTTTGCCCCTTGATGCAAAAATCACCGTAAACCTTGGCGATAAAACCACCGGTGGCAAGACGGTTATTGCCGAGTTTTAAATTCAAAATTCGTCCGTTTATACGGTCTATTGGCCGTTTCCTGATAATTCAACCGCTTTAAAAAGGCATTTTCCTGCCTTATTCGTATCTTTGAAAATTAGTTAATACAATTTTCATCACATTTTATGAGTAGAGCTTCCTCCATTAAGTTTCCAAGAGTTAAACAAGATTTCTTCGTCACCCTCAATCAACGCGTTAACGATTACTTTAAAAACAACAACATCAGCCGTCAGGCTAATACAAACATGATCATCAAAACAATTTTCATGTTTGCCCTCTACTTTGTTCCTTATGGTATTATCCTTTCTGGTGTAGTCACCAGTGGTTGGGGCGTTATGGCGTTGGTGGCTGCCATGGGCCTTGGTGTTGCCGGCATTGGTCTTTCTGTTATGCACGATGCCAATCATGGTGCTTACTCAAACAAAGCCTGGGTGAATAACCTTATCGGCTATTCTCTAAATCTTATAGGTGCAAACGCCTTTAACTGGAAAGTACAACACAATGTATTGCACCATACCTATACAAACGTTCACGATGCCGATGAAGACATCAGTCCACGTGGTATTCTGCGCATGCATCCAAGCTCTGAATGGAGACCGTTCCATCGTTTTCAACATTTATACGCATGGTTTTTTTATGGCCTCATGACTATCGTATGGATTTTGGTAAAAGATTTTGTCAGGATCATTCGCTATCAAAAAGATGGACTCGTAAAAAAACAAAAAACAAATGCATTAACGGAGTGGACTATTTTGTTAGTCTCCAAAGCAGTTTTCGTAGGATACATTTTTGTTATACCGGTGTTGTTTACTCCGTTTGCCTGGTGGCAGGTTCTGCTCGGTATAATGGGCATGCATTACATTGCCGGATTCATCCTTGCCATCATCTTTCAACCGGCACACGTGATTGACGGAACGGAATATCCGGAACCTGACCATGAAGGGGTGTTGGAAAATACCTGGGCCATTCACCAATTGCATACTACAACCAATTTTGCCCACAACAACAGAATTCTTTCCTGGTACGTAGGCGGGTTAAACTATCAGGTTGAACATCATTTGTTTCCCAATATTTGTCATGTGCATTACCGGAAGATCTCAAAGATTGTTCGCGAAACTGCTCATGAGTTTGGACTTCCTTATAAAAGCGAACCTACATTTATCAGTGCATTGGCGGGTCACACCCGGTTGTTAAAAGAGTTGGGTAAAAGACCGGCAATGGCAGTCTCACAACATCATTCGAATGACTTGAGTATACTGACGAATTGATCGTATTCAGCCAACTCGCGTTCAACAATTTTCAAGGATTTTTCAACTTCATTCAGGTAAAGTCTGAGTTGTGATGTTGTGGTTATATCACTTGCTTTCTTAGAAAGGTTGTGGATAGCTTCAAGCTCTTCAACAATGCTGGAATAGTTGTAAACACTTGATAACGCAATTACCCGCTCATATCCCAAAAAATTAAGTGCGCCAGTTGCTTTAGCCGACTCCCAGGCTGATGTGTGTTGAGGAATCATCGACAGTGATGATACACCAATATAGGTTGGTTTTCCTGCCCGATCTGTCTCGCTAAGATCAGTATCAATGTGGATATAATCGGAGTAAAGTTGATTAAGAGAATCAGCTTCGTGTGCCTCACCGGTAAAGAGAAGTTGATCATTGAGTTTCGAGGTTAGGTTATCCAATACTTGAATACGGTTCAGGTTTTCATTTACATTAGCATGAAGAATATTCTGATTAAACTCAATCTCCGTCAGCATTCGGCTAAAAGCAATGTCAGCAAGCTCTTGTTGGTTGTGCCGTTCACGCCACTCATCCAACTCAAATGCAATTAAAATTCCGAACAGGGCACTGAAAAAACCAATAATATGATTGGGCCAGTCGATGTTATATTTTGCAAGTGAGATTTTTTTCATCGACTGGTTTTGGTTAATTAGGCAATTACCTGATCAAATGCTTTTGTAAATCCTTTCATCTCCTCAAGCGTACCAATGCTTACCCGGCACCATTCTTTACCCGCATAATCCCACACGCGAATCTGGTAACCTTTCTTTTCGGTTTGTTCCAAAATAGTTTTCCCATCTATCGGGGCGGGGAAGAACACTACGTTGGCTACTGATTTTCCATACGACCATTTCTTGCTATCGAGATAATTAAACAGGTGCTGACGGGCTTCTGCATTTTTCTTGCGTGTCATGGAAACAAAATCGGTATCATCCAAACTGGCAGCGGCAGCTGCCAAACCCGCTTGGTTGTAGTTGCCCCACATTTGCTTTGAAGCAATTTTCTGCAACGTATCGGGTTGACCAATTATATACCCGATCCGTAAGCCTGCGAGACCATAAACTTTTGAGAATGTTCGGCACACAATCACGTTATGCCCATCCTTAACCAACTGAACCATTGATTTCTTTTCGTACTGCTCAAGGAATTCGATGTAGGCTTCATCCACAAACACAGTAGCCCGCTTACCCATTTCTACACAAAACGATTTTAGTTTCTCAGTATCCAAAACAGTACCAGTAGGGTTGTTAGGATTCACCACGAAAATAATTTTAGTATCTCCCTTAACCGCTGATGCCATGGCCTCCAGATCATGCACCATGTTTTCATCCAGGTTTACCTGATCCCACCGGGCATTAAATTTCGTGGCATAATCCATCAGCAGTCGGAAAGTCGGGAACGCTGACAATACGGAACCCCCTTCCAGACCAACAGACATGCCGGTTAGGCAAAGCAACTCAGAAGAACCACCACCCAACAACACGTTTTCAGGCGCTACACCTTCACGCGCAGCAATTACTTTGCGCAAATCCTGCGCTACACCATGGGCATACCGATTCCCTTCACTTATGCCGGCAATGATCGCTTTCCTTGCTTTTTCAGAAGGGCCATATGGATTTTCATTTGACCCCAACCGGACCAGTTGATTCAGGTTTTTTGGCTCAATGCCATGAAGCCACTCAGCACGACTTACCGGTGCGGCCATTAACTGATCGGCTAAGGTTAAACTCAAAGGTAATCCGGCACCGGCTGCCAGTGCGGATTTCAGCCATTGTCTGCGTGTAGTCATCTCTTATGTTTTTTTTACCACCTTGGTTTTTGATAATACGTTACGTAAGACTCTCCGTCCAACACAATCATAGGATCACTGTTTTTAGGATGATTGCGCTTTTCAAGCACATAAGATCCTGACCCTTGTCCCGTTTGTGAATTATAGTAAATCCTGACACCATCGTACGACCATGTACCCTGATCACCGCTTTGCGAGTTCGTTCCGCCATAGTATGCACTTGTATTGACACTCGATGAACGTTCTGCTGCATACTGATAGGTTCCATCAGCGTTCAAGGTAATACATCGCTCTGATGTTGTTCCGCCCGAATTGGTGGACGTTACATTTGTCCAGCACCATTTGCCCACAAGTTCAGGTGCAACACGACCTTTACCAGTACCTGGCGATGATGAAGTAACACCACCACCTGAGTTACCGCTTCCTGCACCTCGCGAATAAGTGTAACTCAATCCCCCACCAGAAATGGTCAGTTGATTTCCATTCAATGAATAGGCCAACGGAACCTGACCCTGTTGCGTTTGCAGTACAATATTATTGCCGGATATTTGATACGCCATGGTTTGACCCATGTATAAACATTGGCCATTATTCTTGAACTCAATGGTTTCGCCATTGCCACTCCATGTGCCTACAATACTTCCGCTTGGAGTTGCATTCGTAGAATTACCTTGTTGTACCGCAGGAAGGTTTGAAGTCTGTGTAGATTGTGATGGTGCGTTGCTGACACCTGACCCCTGCCGCGAAAAAATAATATTACCATCAATATCACCACCCGATAGGGTAAGTGAATTTCCCTGCTGTGCGTAGGTGTACTTTGTTGTCGTTCCATCCATAGTCAGTGAAAGCGTGCTTCCGGAAAGTACATACTTCATGGGCGCACCATCAAATTCGCCAGAACCATCTTTGTTTAACATCAAGGTCATCTGATAACCAAATTGGTTGTTGGTCCAGGTTCCATGAACACCTGATTGTTGTTGAACTTTTGAGCCGATTTGTGCACTCACTAAAATGGAAAGCGTTACAAAAACGCCCGTAATGAATTTAGCCATACCAGCCTGATTGAGAAGGCTTACGAATGTAGCAAATGTAGATTCTATTAAAAAGAGGAATTTATAGCATTGGCTATAGCCCCCATGCTTATGGGGGAAATCAAACTGTCAGATGAAGCGTTCAATAATCCGCATCACCTCCTCCAGGTATTTTTCATCCACTTCGTCAAAGTCGTTCAGTTTATCACTGTCGACATCCAACACCAGAAAAACTTCGTTGTTTTTAAATGCGGGCAATACTATCTCAGATTTTGAAGCCGAGCTGCACGCAATGTGGCCGGGGAATTCATCCACATTGGGAACGATGATCGTGCGCTTTTCCTTCCAGGAAGTTCCGCACACACCTTTACCCAATCCGATTCGCGTACAGGCAATCGGCCCTTGAAATGGTCCGAGTACAAGTTCCTGCCTGCCAATAGGCATTGGACTATCTTTAACCAGGTAAAACCCAACCCAGAAATAATTCATGGTTTGCTTTAGGGCTGCAGCAATGTTCGATAAGTTAGCCACAACATCCGGTTCGCCAGAAACAAGTGCCTCAATTTGTAGAACCAGCGTTTCGTAACGCTGCTGCTTATCAGTTGATGTGGATATGATGAGTTCTTCAGCCATTACTTTGTAAAGGGAATTTCCAGTTGTTTGCAGATTTTTCTACACAATAAATCAGAAAGTTCGGGATGACGCCCTACTGCAGTTTGCTTTTTATTTATTGGATTTTGATAGATTGAATGATTGCTTCCTTCCCGCAACAAAACGCATCCCTGCGCATGCAAATGCTTCAGGAATTCTTTTCGTTTCATCCAACCAATTCAACAGAGTCCTTAATTACATTTCTACCACGGTACTCTACTTCTATCAGTTCACGATTTGTATCAAATATTTCAAGCAGGGCGTCCAACACATTGGCTTTACATTCTTCGATTGTCTTCCCCTGAGAAATGGCTGCAGGCACTTCTTCCAATTGGCCTACGTACCATCCATCTTCCGACTTTTCTATTACTATTGTAAATTTCATAACACAAGTTACTAAATCTTATCCAAAACTCTTTTTGTCCTTTCGTTCTCCACGTTCCCCGTGTTCAACGTAGAGGCCGGTTCAAACAGCATGACCTCCACCTCTTCATCCGCTACTGGTCTGTGTTCTACACCGCGGGGAACAATAATAAATTCACCTTCACCAATTTCTACTGTTTTATCCCGAAACTCAATCTTTAACTTCCCCTTGATGATGAGAAAGAGTTCATCTTCATGTTCGTGATGATGCCAGAAAAACTCGCCTTTTAATTTGGTAACTTTTACTTGTTGTCCATTCAGTTCACCGATGATCCTTGGATTCCAGTGATCCGTAAACTGGGCAAATTTTTCCTTCAGATTAATTTTCTCCATATATCGGGTGGTATGTAAACAAGGTATCTGTCGAAACGGTTTCCGTTGAAGAAAGTTTTCCTTTCAGTTCAGGTGCTTTAATTCCTTTTCCAAAGGTGCGGGTAGCCTGAAAAACACGGGCTTCATTCCATAGTCCGTTCGATATAAAAAAATTGAGGGTTTGCGCCCCACCTTCCACAATCACCGATTGAATGCCGCGTTTGTGCAAATCCTGTAAAAGTTGCGGCAGAAATTCGGCCTCATCAACGCGCGCCAGAATCAGGTTATCGTGTTCTTCGTGCTTCAATACGTTATAAATAATCGTCTGCTGACTTCTGTCAAACACCTTGAGTTTTTCACTCAGCTTCAAAAAGCGATCGATCACCACGCGCACAGGATTTCTTCCCGTCCATTCGCGCACATTGAGTTGCGGGTTATCGTGGAAAACTGTTTTGGTTCCCACCAATATGGCATCTTCTTCACTGCGCCATTTATGCACCAGCTGTCGTGAAAGCTCGTTGCTGATCCACTTCGAATCGTAATTGGCTTGCGCAATAAATCCATCCGCAGTCTGCGCCCACTTTAAAATAATATAGGGACGCTTCTTCTCAACATCAGTAAAGAAACGCTTGTTCAATTCACGACCTTGTTTATCCAGTATACCGGTAATCACCTCTACACCAGCTTCTCGCAATTTTTTTATTCCCTCACCAGAAACGTTTGGATGTGTGTCGAGATTCGCCATTACCACTTTCTTTACCTGATGGCGAATGAGCAAATCAACACACGGTGGTGTTTTACCAAAATGCGAGCAGGGTTCAAGGTTAACATACACGGTGCTCTCTTTCAGTAATTCCTGATCTTCAACCGAGGCCACTGCATTTACTTCAGCATGTGCTTCACCAAATTTCTTGTGCCATCCTTCTCCAATAATTCTTTCATTATGCACAATCACACAGCCAACCAACGGATTCGGGCTCACATATCCGCGACCGAGGGTAGCCAATTCCAGACAACGCTGCATAAAAAGCTCATCCAAGTGGTGATCGTGTTTCTTCATTGTTAATTTTACAGGCGGGTATAAACTTACAACAGTTTTTGAGAAGAAAGATTTCTGACAGGCTTATGAATGCAAAAAAGCTGTATTCCGATTTTATAGAAAAAATCAAGTTGGAGGAATCCGCTGAGGAGATTCAACAACTGGGCTTCATGGTTATGGAGCATGAGTTGGGGTTATCCACCACCGAAATCTTAATGGAGAAGGACATTGAGGTTTCAACGGATGTACAAAGTAAGCTGGGTGCAATCGTTCAACGACTGAATAAGCACGAGCCGATACAATATGTTTTGGGCGATGAAGAATTTCTTGGCAAACGATTTCTGGTTAGTCCGGCTGTGTTGATTCCGCGTCCCGAAACAGAAGAGCTGGTAAAACAAGTGCCGTTTCCTCCTGCTACCGGTGAAGAAACCACAGTGCGTATTCTCGATATCGGAACCGGAAGTGGCTGCATTGCTATCTCGCTAAAATCGTTGATGCCTCATGCCGAGGTATACGCCACCGATGTAAGCGATGAAGCGCTATCAATCGCCCAGAGAAATATCGATCGACTGGAGCCACAGGTGAAGTTGCTTAAACATGATATTCTGCATGAAGACATTCCGATAAAGGATGTTGACATAATTGTCAGCAATCCACCGTATGTGGCACAGCAGGAAAAAAAATCCATGCAGCAACATGTGTTGGATCACGAGCCCCATGTAGCATTGTTTGTTCCCGATAATGATCCCTTAATTTTTTATAAAGCGATCGCTGCGCGGGGAAAACAGGTGCTGAAACCTGGGGGTAAAGTGGTTGTGGAAATCAACGCCCTGTACGGTAATGAAACTGTTTCCGTATTTGAATCTGAAACCTATACGGATGTTGCCCTTATTAAAGACATGAATGGTAAAAATCGTTTTGTAATTGCAACCTGGAACCCTGCATGAATCCTGTTCTCCTGCTTCACGGAGCCCTCGGCTCATCATCTCAACTTGAATCGTTACAACAGAAACTGGTAGCCCAAGGAAGAAATGTTTTTATGCTCAACTTTTCAGGGCATAGCGGTGTGCCCTTTCGGGGATCATTTGGCATTGAAATTTTTGCAGATGATGTATTGGCGTTTCTCGACAAGCAAAATCTAAATCGGGTTGATGTGTTTGGATACAGCATGGGCGGTTATGTGGCAGTATGGCTCGCCTTAAAACATCCGGAACGTGTTGGAAAAATTACTACACTAGGTACCAAATTCGATTGGTCGCCTGCATCAGCCGAACAGGAAGTACGAAAACTGAACGCGGAAAAAATTCTGGAGAAGGTGCCTGCCTTTGCCCGCATACTGGAACACCGACATGCCCCGAACGACTGGAAAGAGTTGCTGAGCAAAACCCGCGACATGATGCTGAGTTTGGGGAATCAGCCGTTGCTTACTGAAGAGAACCTGAAAGCCCTAAAGCATGAAATTTTAATCTGCTTGGGTGACCAGGATGATATGGCTGACCGAAATTATTCTGAACAAATAGCTAATTGCTTCCAGAACGGAACGTTCGAACTATTGGAAAATACACCTCATCCCATTGAAAAAGTTGAGTTGAATCGACTTGTTGAGTTGATAGAAACTTAGTGCCTTGGTGTCTTCGTGGACTCTTTAGGTAAGCTGTTAACATTTTAGCAGACTACTGAAGCACTTCTCCAACCCAAAATGGAAAATCGGCTTCTGCTTTTACTATACCATCTGATGATGCACAACCATTTTCATCCAAGCCACCAATTGGTTTTACATTCTCTGGAAATTCAAATTGCGTTCCCCGACTTACCCACTTTTCAAATTTTCCGTTGCGGGTATAAACCCACCGCTTGCCTTCAAAAAAAGTCACTACATCCAGGTGTTCTGTGAATTCCTCAACCTGTGAAGGGGCTATGCCCACAACATTCACCGCTCTGTATTTTCCCGCGATCAAAAACATCATGGCTGTATTGATAGAACTATCGGAGGTGTGATGACTGATAATCTTCACCGGTGCCTGATTGTGCAACATTTCCACATATTCATTCACATGTTCCGGTGCACAGATCACAACATCGAGTTTTATCCCCCAACTCAGTACGGTTTCGAGCGCAGGCTCCAGTACACTAACAGTCGGGCTCCATTCAAGCAGTTGCTCTATCCATGACAATGAAATAGTATCAGCATTCGCAATAAGCAGCGCAGGCTCCTGATCCTCCCGTACAATGTGATGTGATGACATTACAACGGTTAAATTAACGAAACAGGAGGATATTCAAACGGGGTAGAATGGCCTTGGTTCTCATCCTTGTTTTAATGAATTTCCTATCTGATTTAGGCTTCTCAGGCTAATTATTTAAAAGAATATTTGCCCGACTGTAACCCTGCGCAACCATTTCAGTAAAAGCAGGTGATGGTTGCAACATTTTGCATAAATAACAGTCTTTCAAAAAAATTATCATGATTCGTAACTACCTGCTCGTTGCCTTGCGCAACTTCACCCGCCAGCAATTCTACTCCTTTATTAATGTGATTGGTCTTGCTACAGGGTTGGCTTGTGCCCTGTTTATTTACCTGTGGGTGCACGATGAGGTAAATATGAATTCGTTTCATGAGCGCATCGGCCGCTTGTACCAGGTGGTATTAAACATCAAGCGCCCCGATCAGGTAATTACCTGGGACAACACACCGGGGCCGCTTGCCGAAGAAATCAAAACGAATTTTGAGGAAGTAACCCACATCACACAGGTTTACAATGAAGGCGAACACCTCTTTCAGGTTGACGAAAAGGGGTTTATGGAGAATGGGTACTACAGTAACTCTGAATTCTTCAAGGTCTTTACTTTTCCGATCGTTCGCGGAGATGCAGAAAATCCGATTCGCGATAAACGCTCCGTAGCCATTTCCGAAACCCTGGCCCAAAAACTTTTTGGTAACGGTGATCCGATTGGTAAAACCGTAACCGTTCGTAAACAGTATGAACAAAAAGTAACGGCCGTATTTGCTAATCCACCCCAAAGCTCAACACTACAGTTTGATTTTATTCTTCCATTTGATATCCACCGCGATGAACGTGGGGAAAATTTCAGTTGGAACAATGCCGACTATTGGCTTTACCTCACCTTAGCTGAACAAAGCGACATCAATGCGTTTCGTGAAAAAGTAAATGTTCAACTCGACAAGGTTACGGCATCAGAAGAGGGTACAGACTACATGGACCTGTATGTACAGCCTTTTTCAGAACGTTACCTGCGCTCCAATTTTGAAAATGGAGTGCCTTCTGGCGGGCGAATGGAGTATGTTAAAATATTTTCCATCGTGGCAGTTTTCATATTGGTCATCGCCTGCATCAATTTTATGAACATGGCTACCGCTAAAGCGGCAACCCGCGCACGTGAAGTAGGTGTACGAAAAGTGGTTGGCGCACAGCGTAGAAGTCTGATTTTTCAATTCATGATGGAAGCCATGCTGTTCAGTGCAGTTTCCATGTTGGTGGCATTTGGCGTGGTGTACACATTGCTGCCATTGTTCAACTTGCTGGTTTCCAAAAACATTGTGCTTGATTTGGGTAATGGAGGGCTTTGGTTAGTTGCCCTCGGCATCGTGCTCATTACAGGCATTATTGCAGGCAGTTACCCCGCGCTTGTGCTTTCCTCCTATCGTCCTGCTTCCGTGTTGAAGGGCAATCTCTCCACCACCTTTAGTGGCATGAACCTGCGCATGGCGTTGGTTATTTTTCAATTTACACTTACCGTGGTACTCATAGCCAGCGCCATCGTAGTACATAACCAAATGCAATTTATTCAACAGAAAAACCTCGGGTACAACCGCGAATCGGTGATCATGTTTGCTGTGCGTGGCGCCACCAACCGCGACTTTGAAGTATTCAGAAATGAAGTACTCAAGAATGCCACCGTTACCAACATGGGTAAAGCCAACGGTTCTTTTATCCAGATTCAAAATCAAACCTCATCGGTAAACTGGTCGGGTAAGCCGGAGGGAGAAAGTCCGTACTTCCGTGCCGTGGTTGTCGACTTTGATGTATTGCAAACGCTTGACTTTTCCCTGCAATCAGGGCGTCTTTTCTCACGCGAGTTTAACGACACAAGCAATTTCGTGCTCACCCAACGCGCTGTTGAACAAATGGGATTAACTGAACCGGTTGGTCAGCGTATTTCCTTGTGGGGAACAGAAGGAACCGTTGTTGGTGTTGTAGATGATTTTCACAGCCGCTCCATGCATGAAGCCATTGACCCGATTGTATTTATGTGCAATCCGCAATGGGGTGGATTGGTATATGCCCGCGTTGAACCGGCTCAAGCACAGGCAGCTATCGAACACATTCAGGCTACTTACAAAAAATTCAGCCCTGAATATCCGTTTGAATACACCTTTATGGATGAAAGCTTTGGCAAACTTTACAAAACCGAACAGGTTACCGGTACGTTGGCCCTCGGCTTCACCGCCATGGCAATTATCATCTCTGCATTGGGCTTACTTGGTTTAGCTGCTTATACCGCTGAACGAAGAAAAAAGGAAATCAGCATTCGAAAAACATTGGGCGCTTCTGTAAGTGGACTCGTTACCTTGATTACCCGCGACTTTGTAGTGCTCAGTCTGATTGCTGCTGTCGTTGGTTGTCCGATTGCCTGGTGGTTAATGAAGGGCTTTCTGAACAACTATGCTTACCGTACTGTGCTTGGCTGGGAAGTGTTCGTTTTCACCGCAATTGGTGTGATGGCGCTTTCTCTTTTGATAGTTATCTATCAAGTAGCGAAGGCGGCTATGGCCAACCCGGTAAATTCGTTACGGAACGAGTAACCTAAAGACTGAAATATTCCCACGCCATAATCAAGGTGGCTGAATGGATAAACTGATCCAGACCGATGATGAGGAAGAAAACTCTGCGGTTATTGTGGTAAGCTGTGGTGAGTTTGCTGGTAAAAAAATCAGTAACCCAATGTAGTGCTCCGTTTATTCCGGCAAAAAGTAAAGCCGTATGCCAATCCAATAACAGCAATGAAAAGCCGAGTAACACAATTGAGTACGTAAGCACATGAACGGTGAGCCACTTTATGCTTTTGCTCTTATTTAGCGCCATCGTTTCGGTTTGAAACAGAAAGTCGGCAACCCAATGTGCGAACAAAATGGTAATGAGTGGATGTAGCTCCATAATTATAAGACTTCAAGCTAATTCTTATTGAGCAAAAAATCTACACTGACTTTAAACTTGAATTTTTTCGCCAGCAATTCTTACACGGCCTGAATCCGAGTAACCTTGCCTCCCCTTCATGCTTAAAAAATACCCGATTTTCGCGCTTCATGCGTTTCCCGGAATAACAACGCAAGGTTCCATAAATTTTTAAACGCAGGTTCCCCGCCAGCAAAACCTCACCGTTGCGCAACAAACGCCTCAGCTCTTCCTCAGTTACGTGCTTATGATACCACATCAGGCAGCATCGTGAAAAATCAATCCCAACGCAAATCGCTGTCCGTGCTTGACTTCACTTACCCCGTGCTTCATGCGCGACTTATAAAACCCATGTTTGCCAGCAACCGGTCTAAAGTTGGTGGTGAAAATAACCGCATCGCCCTGGTTAGGTCGGATAACTTCTGCTTTCGATTGTGCGCGTGGCAACTGTTCGGTAAGCACAAAATCACCACCCTCGTGTTCAACACCTTGCTGCGTTAACACAAAAACCACCTGAAAGGGAAAGTAAACTTCGCCATACAAATCCTGATGCAAGGTATTATACCCACCAGGTTGATAACGAAGTATAAGCGGTGTCGGGCGCAGTTGATTTTTTGCTTTGCATAATTCGAGTAATTGCTGATGCTGCTCCGGATATTGCATTTCAATACCCAGTTTTTGCATCCAGTCGTTGGCTAATATTGATAAGGGTTGATACAGGCCTTCCCGCAAAACCTGAATGGAAGGCGGCAACGGGTAATTAAAATATTTGTATTCGCCTTTGCCAAATCGGTACCGTTCCATGGAAATAACGCTTCGGAAGAGTTGATCATCATTATAAAAACCTTGCAGGTGCTCGCACTCCGCCTTTGAAAGCACGCCTGGAATAATGGCGTATCCCTTTGTGTTTAAAGATTCAACTATCTCATTCCAGTTCATGGCTTGAATCGATTTCATGGTTTTGAATTTTGAATTCAAAGTTGACCGCAGTATCAACCCGGTTCAACCTGAAACTTGCGGACTTACCCGCACCGCTTGCTTTCCCGCTTCCGATATCTTTACATTTACGCATGAAGCTTACGCTCACCCTTCCGGAAGAATTCAGCTACGAACATAGCCTGCAGTTTTTAAAGCGCTCACCAAAGGAATTGCTTCATACCCTTGAGGGTAACTCGGTTTACAAGGCCATACCAATCGACAATGAAATTGTTTTGTTCTCTGTAAGTGAGAAAAAGAATACGCTGATAATCGATTTTATAAAAACCAAGCCCTCAACATCACAGCAGGAAAAAACAAAACGGTTTGTAACCGAATGGTTTGACCTGGAAACAAACCTCAAACCATTTTACCAGCTCGCCCGAAAAGACGAATTGTTGAAACCCCTGATTAAAAAATACTCAGGCTACCGCATTGTTGGTCAGCCGGATTTATTTGAGTCACTGATATGGGCCGTACTCGGGCAACAAATTAACCTTGGTTTTGCCTACACCCTCAAGCAACGGTTTGTTGAAAAATTTGGGGATGCCATACACTGGAACGGAAATGCCTACCACCTTTTTCCATCACCCGAAAAAGTAGCAACCCTGACTGATGATGACCTGCTCCCCCTCCAGTTTTCGCGGCAGAAAAGTAAATACACGGTGGGCATCGCGCAGGTGTTTGCTGAAGGAGTTGTTTCGAAAAATCAGCTTATGGGGTTACCGCTCGCAGAAGCAAAAGAAAAATTAATGACCATAAAGGTGTTGGCAACTGGACAGCCAATTATGCCCTCATGAAAACCTTCCGTTACCCGGATGCCTTTCCCTTGGAAGATGCCGGCTTACACAATGCGCTGAAAAATCAACTTGGTCTTGATAAAAAACCAAGCCTTGATCGCGTTAAAAAGATCTTTAAGAAATACGCAGGTTGGGAGGCTTACGCTACGTTGTACTTGTGGAAGAGTCTCGAGCTTACTTCTTGAAATTCAAGATCACCCGCTCAATAATATCGCAACACTCATGGAGCTGCTCTTCCGTAATCACCAACGGTGGTGCTAACCGGATAATATTTCCATGCGTTGGCTTGGCCAGTAAACCGTGCTTCGAAAACTCAACACAAATGTTCCAGGCGGTTTCACTTTTCGGAGTATCGTTGATCACAATCGCGTTGAGCAAACCCTTGCCGCGCACCAGCGTAACCATGTCCGATTTTTTAATCAGCGCGGTCATGCGGTCGCGGAAAATTTTTCCAAGATGCTCGGCACGCTCGGCCAGCTTTTCATCTTTCACTACTTGTAAGGCTTCCATGCACACTACGGCAGCCAATGGATTTCCGCCAAACGTGGAACCATGTTCACCCGGCTTGATCACCAACATAACCTCATCATCGGCCAATACCACCGAAACCGGAAGCACCCCGCCACTTAAGGCTTTACCTAAAATCAATAAATCAGGGCGAACCTCTTCATGCTCGCTGGCCAGCATTTTTCCGGTGCGCGCAATGCCGGTTTGAATTTCATCCATCATCAGCAACACGTTGTGCTGCTTGCACAATTTCTCCGCTGCTTTCAGGTAACCTTCAGCCGGCACATAAACCCCGGCTTCACCTTGTATCGGTTCAATCCACAAACCACACACATTGGGATTGGCCAATGCTTTTTCAAGTGCGGGCACGTTATCGTAATCAACAATTTCAAAGCCCGGCATAAACGGACCAAAACCTTTGCGTGCCGCTTGATCCGTAGAGGCCGAAATAATGGTGGTGGTTCGGCCGTGAAAATTTTTCTTCACCGCCACAATCACGGCTTCATTTTCTGGTATACCCTTGTACGTATAGCCCCACTTGCGCGCTAGCTTAATGGCCGTTTCATTGGCTTCGGCTCCGCTGTTCATAAACAGCGCTTTCTGGTAGCCAAATGTTTCACACACATATTTTTCGGCCAGTCCAAGTTTGTCGTTATAAAACGCGCGCGAGGTTAACGTGAGTTCTTTGGCTTGTTCAATCAACGCGTTGATGATGCGCGGGTGGCAGTGCCCCTGGTTTACGGCACTGTAAGCCGACAAAAAATCGTAGTAGCGGTTGCCTTCCACATCCCACAAAAACACGCCTTCGCCCTTACTCAATACCACCGGCAGCGGATGATAGTTGTGCGCGCCATACTGATCTTCCAACAAAATAGCTTCCCGGCTGTTTGTAATCGCTTCTACCATAAAATATTGTGTGTTTTTACTACTGAAATCGACTGCAAGATACCAAATAAGGCACTGAAAGCCAATGCGTTCTTTATCTCCTTCACCAACTGACACACTTTGTCAGTTGTCGGTAAGGATATTGGCCACAGCATCAACAGAATTGAATTAACTTTACCGCTATGGAGAATGGCATTGATAACATTAAGCGACTTTTTAACGAGCTGAAGACGTTCACGCTGTGGGATAGGTTATTCCATTGGGGCAGAATCAGGGCGTTGTTGGTTGAAACAAGCGCTGAACTTCAACGGTTGGTATCCGGGATGGGCGCGTTGCAGGCCGAAAACCGAAAACTTGAAAGTTCGATTGAGCGGTTATCCGATGACAAAATCACGTTTCAAAAAGAAAACAGTGTACTGAAAGAGAAAAACGATAACTACTTAAAGCGAGGCACAGAACTGGCCAACGAAAAGGAATCGTTTAAAAATAAAGCTGACCTGCTAGACCGGGAATGTAACCGGTTACGCGAAGAAATTCTTCAACTGAAAACCAAAGACGAACAACGCAGAACGGAACATGAGAAGGCCATCCATCAACTGGTGAAATTGCGTGAAGATATTTTGAAAGAACGCCACGACAAAGAAGAGAAAGAAAAGAAGGCAGCCTACGAAAAACTCCGCAGGCTAAAAGAAACCTGGTCGAAACACGAAGCCGATGTAAAAAACCGGATAAAAATTATTTGCAACCGTCATGGCGTAGAGTACTTGGAGTCTGTGCCCTTTAAAGGCAAACCGGATAATACCTTAAAGATCAACGATGAGTTTATTGTGTTTGATGCAAAAAGTCCGGGTAGCGATGACTTATCCAACTTTCCGTTGTACTTACGAAACCAGGCTGAAAGTGTAAGCAAGTACGTAAAGGAAGAAAATGTACGAAGAGAAGTTTTTTTGGTGGTGCCCACCAACACGCTTGATGTAGTGGAGCAGTTCGAATATAAACTGAGCGATTATACAGTTTATGTGATTTCCATCGATGCGCTGGAACCCATCATTCTTTCGTTGCGAAAAATTGAAGAGTATGAATTTGCCGAACAGCTAAGTCCGGAGGAGCGTGAAAACATTTGCCGTGTGATTGGCAAGTTTGTGCACCTCTCGAAAAGAAGGATTCAGATTGACGGATTTTTTGCCAAACAGTTTTTTGAATTGGTGTACCGCAGCGAGGCCGACTTGCCAAAAGATTTCCTCGACAAGGTGATTGAATTTGAGAAAGCCGAAAAACTCAACCCGCCAATTGAGCGCAGGGCACGACAGATCAGCAACAAGGAACTTGAAATTGAAATACGCGAGCGTAAAACCGATGCCGAACAAAAGGGCATTGAGATGGATGAGTCCATGCTTACCAAAAACCTGAACAAACTTCCCTTGTATACCGATAAGCCCAAAGAAGAAACGCAGAAGGATTTGTTTGAGTAGGCGAGATTTCCCTAATCATGGAAGCTCAAAAAAATTCACTGTCACTAAAAAGTTGGCTGAAAATATCAGCAGAATCACTTTATAATGAATTTTGGGGAGAAGATGTTTATCATCCAATTCTTAGGCGACTGCTTGCATTTATAGTCGACTTCATTGTGGTCTTCGCTATCAATGTAATCCCTCTGATTGCTCATTTATTTGGAACAGTGATTGATTTGGAGCTACATATAACCCTAATAATAAATCTTACCATAAGCACTTCATACTTTGCCATTCTAACAAGTAAAATTGGAGACGGACAAACATTGGGTAAAAGGGTTTTTAAAATAAAAGTAACCAGCGAAAATGGAAACGTTATAAGTCTGACGAAATCGTTTCTAAGAAGTCTGCCAATAGTTCTATTGATTCATTGGTATTTGATTGCCTTAACTTTAACCATCCACAATCTTCCATTCAGATACATTTTACATATACTTTTGATCTTTGTATTTGGCATCATGTATTTTTCAATCATCAAACTTAACAGACAAGGACTTCACGACTTATTGTTAGGCACCCAGGTAATTCAAAAAGAATCATCAACTCAAACAAGAAAAAACTTAAACCTGAGGATCATATTAGGGTTTGCATTACCGGTTGGGACATACGTAGCCTATTGGTTAAATAGATAAATACTCTTATACGCAGTTTTTCTCTTGTCTTTGTTCAACACAATCCTGTATCTTAGGGAAACCCTAACTACATGCTTTATATGAAAAAGATTTTCCTGTTCATCCTGGTAGCTGTTGTACTGGCTGCCTGTTCCACCACTCAAAAAACATCATCCGCTAAAAAAGCGCCCTCACCCGAAGGCCAATGGGAATACGCCATTTCCGATACGCCTGAAGGTAATTTTTCCGGCATCATGACGGTAACAAAAAATGGCGAAGGTTATACCGCATCCTTAAACGCCAACGGCAACGACTTACCGTTTGATTCCTTCAACTGGGATGAAAGCGCCCTGAAAGCCACCGGTGAACTCAACTACTCCGGCACACCCGTTCAGTTTCAGGCTGCTATGAATGAAGACCAGATGGAAGGCGGCCTCTCGGCCATGGGAATGGTGTTTCCGTTTAAGGCGATGAGGAAGCGGTAGAGGGCTGAATATATTTAGAAGTTGTGTGCAATGCTCTGAAAAAAAAGTAAACTATTATGAAACTGACATTTAAAGACCTTCTGAGTTTAGCGAAAATACATTTAAAGGATATGTCAACGTTAACAAATCCTGACTTTAGATTAGAGCAGGCAGAGTTTAACAAAGACGAGAACTCTTGGGATATTGTTGTTTCCTACTTAGTCGAAAACACTAACAGGCGGACAAACCCTTTAAATGCGTTGACATCTGAGTTTCTATTTCTCCGCATGTATAAAAAAATAAAAATCAACGAGAACGGGGAGATTATTGGCTTTTACATTTTCAATAACAAAGAATGATTCTAATTGACACTAATGCATTAGTTGTGTTGCTTCTTGGACTCATGGACCCAAGACTAATTAATAATCATAAAAGGACGTCCATCTATGAAGAACAGGATTTCAATGACTTAATTTCAGTTATAGGTAGTATCGACAAGCTTATAGTCCTACCAAATGTATGGACTGAAGTAGACAATCTTTTGAATGATTTCGGGGGAGAGCAAAAGTATGAATACATTACAAGAACAATTGACACTATGAAATTGAGTTCAGAAAAATATATTGAATCAATTAAGGCAGTTCAAAGTTATACCTATTACGACTTAGGACTTACAGACTCTTTAATATTAGAGTGTGCAAAAGATTGTGATTTTTTGGTTACATCAGACTCGGGTTTATCGGATTATGCAATAGCCAACGGAGTACTTGTTTACGATATTGTAAAAAATAGAAATGAGAGACTGCAATGAGCATTGCACACAACACCGTGTTTAAGTAATTGCGGGGTTTTGTGTCCTTATTCAAATCGGTTTCTTAAGTTTGTACTTAACCGTGGAGAGTTGCGCAGCAGGTCGGGTTTAACATTCCGTTGCACTCCCATTTTTAAACCCTCCTATGCCCGCAACTCCTTAAACACAAAACGTTGACAGTAGTGCACAAAATGAAAAAGCGATTACTAACAATCGGGATACTTGCGACAGTTTATGTACTGAGCTACTTGATTTTCAGAAATACAAATATTGAGACTTGGGATAAAGACGGCAAGCAATATGTAATCTTCCCAAAGGGACAGACTTGGATTTATTATTTCTATCGACCGCTAACATACATCGATAGTAAAGTCACCACAATGAATTTTCATATTGGGCCGCATGAGTAAACGTACCACGAAAGGATCATGCTATACGAATGTAACCTTCCAAAACTCCTGATGTTTAAATATGGCCCATTAGCATTCGGGCTACTTATTTTATTTGGACTCATCCCTCTCATAATTAGCGATCATTCTGAAGAGTGGCCCGCCATATTATTAGGTCTAATAATTCCCTTTGTAATTTCTGTCCTGCTGTTTATTCTGTTCTTTTGGATAAAAGACAAACTAAAATATGTTGCCATAGGAAAAACTAAATTAATAGTTAAAAAAGGCGGGGAAGAAATTGAATATAGTTGGCTTGATGTTGAAAGCATCAGCCTGGATCGGTTTTGGGGGCTTTACGAACTCAAATTAAAAAATGAAAATATAATTTATTTTACACCTTATGGCACAGTGTGGTGGTTAACTGGCGACAACAGTGACATGGGAGCTATCATAAATAAAATGAAAAAGGAATTACAATTATAATAATCGTCACAACTCTAGCCGTTGTTGGTGTTCTTAACAATGTGTTCAAAGCATATACTTACCTACAAATGAACAGATTAACCCTTACAGTAACATTTTTATCAATAAGCATTATGCTTTTCGGGCAGACATTAAAGAAATTTAATTACTCAGACTGTCATGAAGATACCGGCAATGATAGTACTAAAATTCAAGTTACCCAGGCTTCAAAAGAATTAACAATCATTACACTTAAAACCTATGCGCCTTGCAGTGGCAATTTTGTTGGAGAAATTGAAATAAAGAGTATAGGGATTCTTGATTTAAGATTTAAAACAAAACCTACTCAATACAAGAATAAGAAAGGCGAAATATATGAGTTGATTGAAGTCGCAGATTGCAATTGCCTTTTTGTTTTTACCTATGAAATTTCAACGATTAACGATCTCAAACAAACTTCAATAACTGTACACGGTAAAACGGCTTTACAGATTAATCAAGCAAATTCTTTTAAAGAAATAAAAGTTGAGTTTGATTCAATAAGACGATAATCTCCAACAAGTATTGGCATACACTAGCCGTTGTTGGTGTTCTTCACCAACAACGCATTTGAAACACAGTCATCATAACTCCCTAAAATGAGTAATGTTAATGCAGTGAAATCAGTCATGAAAGCTTTTCTTGCCGTTCAGTAAGGGCTAAAAATACCTGAGGTCTGTATAAATCGTCCGCTGTATCAACTGCTTTGTTGCAAATACTGCTACTTAAAAAGGGCCCATTTGCAAAAAGTCGTAAACCTCACGGGCTGGGGCTACACAGAGAAATAAATTTTAAAAAAATTGATTTCCGACTTCGCGGAGAATGAAAATCTCACCGCTTCTCCCACAAGTACTTTTGGTAAAAAAACTACCGCCATGGAAACAAACATCTATGCATTACTTACACCAATTGCTCTTGGTTTTATTGTGCTGGAAATTCTGGCCTGCTGGTACTTCAAAAAGAATTTAATCTCCTTTCAGGAAGCAGTGGCCAATTTTGGTACTGCCTTAGGAAACCAAACCATGAATGTGCTGGTTGCTTCGGGGGTCTATATAGTATACGGCTACCTGTGGAACAACTATCGGTTGGTCGATAATATCGAAATGAATATGGGCACCTTCATAATACTCCTGTTAGGCATCGATTTTATTTTTTACTGGGTTCATCGATGGGGACACCATATTAACATTATGTGGGCCGCTCATTCCCCTCATCACTCAGCCGAAGAAATGAATTTTTTTGTTGCCGTTCGAGCCAGTGTTACGCAACGGCTGTGCTCATTCCTGTTCTTTTGGCCTTTAACCATTATCGGCTTTAAACCAATTGATATTTATGCCATGACTGGTCTGCACTTATTCATATCGTTTTTACACCATACTGAACTTATACCCAAACTGTGGCGCTGGATTGAGTTTATCTTTACTACTCCCTCGCACCATCGGGTGCACCATGGAATAAATTTTGCCTACCTGGACAAAAACTTTGGAGAATTCCTGATCATATGGGATCGGCTTTTTAATACCTATGCAGAAGAGAAAGAAAAAGTAGTTTACGGCATGTACTATCCCCCGCGTTCATGGAACCCCATCACTATTAATTTTCACTACTATGTACAGCTTTGGAAGGATGCCGCTGCAGCACCTTACTGGATTGATAAATTCAAAATATGGTTTATGCCGTTGGGCTGGCGTCCTCGTGGTTTACCGCCAAAACCAGACCTGAAAGAAGTAACACAGCAAAATCAGGTTCGCTTTCAAACAAAAATGTTCTATGGAGCTAAGCCGTATCTGATCGCACATGTTATTTCAGGCATCGTGCTAATGATGCTTATTATTGATCCCCAATCATCATGGGGAACTATTGAACGGTGGATTGGAAGCCTGATGCTTTGGCACATGATTGTTAATTGGAGCGGAATACTGGAATCAAAAGAATGGTTATTCTTTTCTGAAATTATTCGATTGATCTCTTCGTGCGCATGCCTGATCTATTTCAGCAATAGTCCAATAATAAGCTACGTCAATGTTTCATTGATCGCATTTACCATTGCATCTATGATTTGGGTAACGCGATACTTCCGTATTTACCTTCCGTTGAAGTACAACATGCAACCCTGAAATTGTAATAAACCTGGACCGGCCCAACACCGGTACCAGGTTGTGCTTGGCACGTTACTGCTTAGCCGTAGCCGGGCTGATTTGTGCGGATAGCTCACTGATGGAGTTTATCGGGAAGCCTCCCTTTTCAGCATGCTGCTTTAACAACTCTTTGTCGGTTGTGCGGTACACACAGTAAATCTTATTTTCGGTAACGTAGCTGTGCAGCCACTCAATGGTTGGGCCCATCTCATCCAGTACTTTACACGAGGTTTGCGAAATGCCTTTCAAATCATCGGCTGTTAACTTACTGGCATCCGGTATTTCGCGCTCAATTACATACGTTTTCATGGCTGCCGCCTGTGCATTTTTATCTTTTTCCTTTTCCTTCTTCTGTGCCATCGCAGGCACAACAAATAAGAACATCACTGCCACGATAAACATGGTCTTTACGGTTTGATTGGTTTTCATAGGTATTTGGGGTTTTGATTTGTTAATCAAATGTATTCCCCCTGATGACGAGGCGATAAAACAAAAAGACCAGAGAATGGTAAAATTGATTCAGGCTTCCGAGGTGGCTTTCAAATAAGCCAGCGGAAGCAAACCAAAGCGCTTTTGAAAACATTTTGAAAAATAGGACGGGCTGCTGAATCCCGTTTCGAATGTTGTCTGTGCAATGTTTCTTCCCTGCGAGCGCAACAACGCCAATGCCTGGTTCAGGCGAAACTCCTGCAGCAACGCGTTGGGCGACTGCCCGGTTAACTCCAGGCACGCGCGGTAAAGTGTTGATTTGCTCATGCCCATCAGTCGCCCGAATTCAGTTGTATCAAACTCACTGTTCTGCCATGAACTTTCCAGCACCTCCATTAACTTAACAAGGGCAAGCTCTGCATTTGCGGAGAGCCATCGAACAGGGGTTTCCTGCTTCGGTTCCTGTTTATAAAAATCGCGGATGGTTGAAGAAACGGAAAGCTGATTTTTTACTCCTGTTCTGCACAGGTACTTACTGAGCCGGATGGTACTGCCAAACAATTCAGCATGGTCCTTAACAGGAAAACCTGCGTGCAAGCCCAAACGTAATTCCAATTCATCGGCCAGTTCTGCCATAGCCAGTTGAATCATTTGTGCGCAAGCCATCGCTTCTGTTATGGATGCGAATGAGCCCACAATGCTTACGCCTCCCAACTCAATGTTTAATCCTTTGTGGTTTCGTATTTGCTGATGCACCGTGCTGTTGTACTGCCTGAATTTTTCAACCGCGCTTTCTTTGCCAACCTTATGCTGAAGTAAAACATAATCCAGCGTTTCAATTATCAGGATAGCCCGAAAAGCAGGATCACTGAATACTTTTAAATCATCATCAGAATTTTTCTGAACACTCTCAGGGTCATGAATTCTTCCAAGAAAAGCGTTGACCAACTCTGCGCTAACCTCAATGATTTCATGCGGCACCAGGCCATGTGCTCGTTGATGCATGTTTACCACCGCGCTTTTATCGGGTGCATCGATCAAACAAAAAACATTGCCGCGGTCTTCATCAATCCAATAGGTCATGCACTTGCAACCAAAATGCCCCTGTATGGCAAGGTCCTCCCGATGGGCTTCTGCTACCGCTTTTGCGTTGGCCTCCGGCACAAAATGGCGATCCATGAAGATTGGCATAGATAAAACTAACCACTTTCATTCAATTCTTTGCAAGCCTGAATACCCGATTGGTCAGGAGCCGCATCTTTTTCAAATACGTTGAAGCTCAAAATTCCATAACTTCCCTCTCCTTAAACCTAAACCTTTAATCTTATGGACGCTAAAAAACGTATTCTCGCAACCCTGGTCGGGTTTGTTGTATTCTTTTTGCTTGGCTACCTGTTCTATGGTTTCCTGCTCATGGGTTTTTATGCTGAAAACTCTGGCGCGGCCACCAATGTGATGCGCGCTGAAACAGACATGGTGTGGTGGGCGCTGATTCTCGGCAATTTATTTCAGGCGTACTTTCTGGTGTACGTCTTCGGCAAGTGGGCCAACATCACCACGTTTGGCAGTGGTTTTTCTGCAGGCCTGATCATCGGGCTCATTCTCGGTTTTGCTTTTAACCTGAGCATGTATGGTACCATGAATATCTCCAATCTTACTGCTTCGTTGGTTGATCCGTTTGTTTCGGGTGTTATGATGGGGATAACCGGTGGGGTAATTGGCTGGGTGCTGGGACGGAAGTAATACGTGTCGATAGTTCGCAGTCCATAGTCGATAGCCTGTAGAATTTCTACCTCACTATCGACCATGGACTATCGACTATTGTTGGACTAGCTATTACTTTTGCCCCATGAAACTTACTGCCGACAATAAACTGAAAAAACTAATCGTGGTGGGTGACCGGGTGCTTATCCGACCCTCCAAACAAACCGACAAAACATCCAGCGGACTTTACCTGCCACCGGGCGTTCAGGAAAAGGAAAAAATTCAAAGTGGCTATATAATAAAAGTAGGCCCGGGCTACCCACTACCACTACCTGCAGATGAGGAGGATTTATGGAAAAGTCGTGAAGAACAAATAAAATACTTGCCGCTACAGGCGCAGGAAGGCGACCTGGCGATTTTTGTACAGAAGGGTGCCATTGAAGTGATGTATGAAGACGAAAAATATTTTATTGTTCCGCAATCATCCATACTGATGCTGGAACGGGAGGAGGATTTGTAGTGAAAGGATTAGCATTTGATGTTTTACGCGTGGGCAAAAAATACAAACTCATCAACTACGGTGAGGTTAATGAGTTTGTAGTGGAGCACATCTTAGGCAATGGCGACTTTAAGGTAAAGAACATCCACACCTTAGAACGCTACCTACTGAAAGACCTGATCAAATTCGGCCAGGGAAAAGATTTTGAAATTCGCGAACTCGAATAACTTACAGCACAGCGGCTGGCTTGTTTAGTCCACGCATTACCCGATCAAAACGCTCAGTAGGTAACTCATGCTCAAGTATAGAAAGCAAAGCCGTTAACAATTCAGCAGGTGCAAATACGCGTACTTCCTGTAACCACTTTATCAATTCGGTGTTGTTGATACCCCGCACCATCCATTTCGCATACTTCATCATTTTCTGAGGAGGCACCGATTGCACCAAAGCCTGTTCCGTTGCTTTTATCGTAGCATCGGAATATTGCTTCCACAATACTGCATTCAACTCAATCTCCTCCTTATTCATGTGGTATAGGTTAAAGGCAATAAACTCGTTGAAGGCATAAAACAAATTTCTTCCGGTAATGGCACGAGCATGATCATCCGGTTCTTCACGCCACTGTGCAACGAGGTCGGTAAGTACCTGCCCTAACCGATGATCTTCTTCGTGTTCCTTTTCAAACATCCTGGCCACTTCAGGACTGGTTTCCTCCAGTGGGCGGTTAAAGAATTCATCTTCATTGTGCGCATGACTTTCAAACAACACCAGCACCTCCTCTACCTGTTGCATGGCTGCTTCTCCTGCCTTTGCATCTGCCAGATCAGTTTGTTGTAATTTCAATGCGGTGTCGTATAAGTATGCACGCAAACCTTTGTGCACCTGGTTAAAACTGTTGTATCGATTGGTTGTATTCATAGCTAATTAATTTTAAATGCTTTTCAAATAAGTATACAAAGCTTTTAATTCTGTATCCGTATAAGCGGCCGTCATAGGCCATGGCATATTTTTCGGATCAATTTCTCTTCCTTCCGGAGTTTTGCCCGTTCTAAGAACCGTTACGAACTGATCTTCTGTCCACTTACCTACGTTGCCGGATGTTGTCACATCGGGCACTACCGGAAAACCCGGAGCAATCGGATCGCCACCCTTCATGTTGGGTCTGTGGCAACCTGTACATGAAGTAGAAAGGTATTTGCCGAAATCGTGACACTTCTGACTTAACTTGTTTGATCAGTTCGGTTGAGTGATCACTCTTCAGCCACAATCACCCAGTTTATCCAGCGATGTATGTAACTGAAGTGGTTTCAGGTTGTGATCGGGCAGCTCACGATCAACCGGTTGCAGACTTTGCGCGTACGCGATGATCGCGCTCATGTCTTCTTCACTTAAGTGCGTGAATTCATACGAGGGCATGAACAGCAACGTCTTTCCGTCTCTGCGGATGCCGTGCTTCAATGCCAGCACCCAATCTTCCGTGCTGTAATCGTTGGGCAAGCCGCCCTTGCCTTTGGTCAGGTTTTTACCGATGAGTAAACCCAAGCCGGGATCATCTACAAAAACTTTTCCACCCATATCGTCACCATGGCAATCGCGGCAGCCTTTTACAATGGCCAGGCGTTCGCCATAAGCCAATTGGGCGCTGTCGTACCGGATATTCAACACCGGTGCCTGCACAACATACTTTTGATTGATTCGGGATTGAACCTGGTAGTACATGTAGCCATACACCCCGGCTATCAGTGCACCAATGGAGAGGAGGGCAATACCCGTACCCTTTAAAATTCTAATTAACATACGTTAAATTGTTCGTTTAAGGGCTAAAAACGGAGAAACCAAAAACAAAGGCCTACGTTAAACGGAGCATCTTATACGCTAAAAGGAGTTTATGAAAACCGCTCCGGTTATTTCCGTTGATGAATTTTTGAGCCATACCGTCCGGCAGGAAGTGACCGAAAGCTTTCAGGTTTCTGAACGCCATCATCCTGACTTTGGATACTGGCGACAACGGAGTATTGACCTCGGACACATACAGGTATTCGAACATAAGGCTGATTTGAACCGGAAGGTAAATGTTCACTTTACCGATCATTCACTCTGCAACAATGTACACCACTGCATGTCGGTAGATGGGGAAATGGGGGCGCACTTTCAGCACCTGAAACTCAGCGCACACCTGAACCCGAAAACCTTTCACCAGGTGTACCTGCCCGGCCAGGAATATCACCTGAGCATGCAACGCACATTTATAAACGTTCATGTAGAAGTGAAGCGTGATTATTATACTTCTTTGTTGTGCGATTCAGAAAGATGGTCGGCTGAAATGAAGCAAAAGTTGCTGGACAGTCAGGTTTTTTACACCGGTGAATTTCAGCTATCGATGCAGATGATGCGTGTGATTCATTCGATTTTTGATAGCCCCATCAGCGGATCATTGAAAAAATTATTGATAGAAGCCAAGGTACACGAGCTTATTGCATTGCAACTGAACAGCGCCATGCATGCAGTGTATGGAAACGCAAACCCAATTACAACCGATTTATTTCAAAGTATCCGGCACTATCTTGATCAAACATTTTTGCAGGATCATTCATTAAAGAACATTGCCCGGCATTTTGGCATCAATGAATTCTCGCTTAAAAAAGGATTTAAAAAAAATTTCAACACCACCGTGTTTGAATACCTGCTTAACAAAAGGTTGGAACACGGACTGGAGCTATTGCAAACCGGTCAGTATTGTGTTGAAGAAGTGGGATCAACTGTGGGCTACAAATATCCCAACCATTTTTCAACCGCCTTCAAAAAACGCTTTGGAATCAGTCCGATGCAGGTGCGTAATTAATCCTCGCGCAAACTAACAGATGGATTTACGGAAGTGGTTCTAAGGGTATGATACATAATCGTAACACCTAAAAGCGTTATGATTAACAAAAGCGTTATGCCATAATATCCCCAGGAAACATTAACACGATAGGCGTAATCCCTTAGCCAGGATGACACAAACGTATAACTCAACGGTACTGCAATTAATGTCGCGATGAGAATGACCATCACGTATTCTTTGCCAAACAATTTTATGATACGCATCTGAGTCGCTCCAAACACCCTACGCACAGCGATTTCCTTTGTGCGGGTTTTCAATGAATAGGCCACCAGACCGAATAATCCTAAAAAAGCGATGATGATGGTCAGTCCGCTGAACGTAAACAATACATTGAGCTGGTTTCGCTCCTGCCTATAAAGTTTATCGAAGAGTTCATCTAAAAACACATATTCAAAAGGATACTGTGGAAATAACGCATTCCATGTTTTCTCTACCTCGGCTACACGCTCACTGATTTGGTCTGCCGAAAGCTTCACTAAGAATGTACGCAACCACAAAGGTTCAAATACCATAACAACCGGATCAACCGCGTTCTTCAATGTTTCCTGATGGAAATCTTTTACCACGCCTACAACAGGGCCTTTTTCCAGACTATACGTCCCTTGTGTCCAGCTTATTTGCTTTCCAATGACTTCATTAGGGTCTGCCCATCCTAATTTATGCATAGCGGTTTCATTGATAATGTATGCGCGCTCTTTGCTGATGAGATATTCCTGAATGGATTCAGTTCCGGTAAACTCAGGCAATGGATCATAGGTTAAGGTTTTTGAAAGCGGCTCACCGGCCAATAACTCCAGGCCCATCACCTCAATAAAATCATGGTCAATTACCTGGATGTCCATGATTGGCGCTTCAACCACAGGCCCGGTCATACCTTCATACCACACGTTTCCACCATCGCGGATTTCACGAGATGGAACTTCCAGGCAAGCGGTTACGCCTTCAATACCCGATTTGCCGCTAAGCTCATCTTTAAATGTTTTGAATTTATCCTTCACGGTATCCGGCACTGTAGTCAGCGCCAAAACCTGCTCCTTTTTCATTCCCAGGTTTTTTTCTTTGAGATAGAAGAACTGCTGCCTGCCAATGAAGGCGCTACCTACCAATAAAATACAGATGGCAAACTGTGCTGTAACCAAAGCCTTACGAAAAGTTATCCCGAACGAATTTCCCTTCATGGTTACGGCCTTGGTGTTCTTCATTACATTCAACGGCTTTACTGCGGACAGCACAAATGCCGGATAAAAACCTGAAATAATTCCGGTTATTAACACCACGCTTCCCAATCCGATCAACATAGTCTCCCAGCTCAACAAATTCGAAACATTCAGTGCCTGATTAAAATACGGGTAAACCAAATAGGTAAGCCCTGCCGCCAATATCGCAGCAATGAAACATAATATTGTAGATTCGGTAAGCGAATAGAAAATCAATTGACGAAGCCTTGAGCCCATTACTTTTCGAATACCTATTTCTTTCGCACGACCAATCGCAATCACGCTGTTCAGGTTTATGAAATTGATCATGGCCAATAGCAAAATAGAAATGCCTACGCCAGTAAAAATCTTTACGTTTGCCAGATTTCCATTAGGTATTATTTCGCGCGCCAGGTTGGAATGCAGGTGAATATCTTGCAATGGCCATAATACGTAAGCTGTTCCGGACCTGCTTTGCTCTCCCTGATTTTTCACCATCAGGTCTTCAATTTTCTCTTTTAATCCGGCAATAGTCGCATTTTCCTTTAGCAGAAAGTAGGTATATGCCCACCAACCCCGATCCTCTTCATTGCGAAACGAAAACAACATATCAACCGGAAGATGGGTGTGGCCTGGAAGATCTTCCATAATACCCGTTATCTTATATACCTCTTCATCGGTAGTCCAATACCGTGTAATAACCAGATCACGACCAAATGCATCCTCATCTCCAAAATATTTTTTTGCCATGGATTCCGTCAACACAACGGAGTATGGTTGTGCAAGTGCTGTTTTCGGATCTCCCTTCAGCAAGTTGAAATCAAAAACATCAAACACATACGGGTCCGTTGAATAAGCATGTTGCGGTGTGAATTTTTCATTGCCGATCTTTACAAACTTTGGCTCATGATTTTGAAAGCGAATCAATTTTTCCACTTCAGGAATTTCATCCGGAATTGATTTAGTCCAATCCGCATCTATACGGGCAAAATGTGTATCATAGCCTGTATCGGAAGTATAATGAACGGTCAGGCGATAAACCCGATCAGCCTGCGTATGAAAATTGTCAAAACTTGTTTCATACACCACATAGATGACAATTAACATACAGGCGGTAAAGCCAATGGCCAATCCGCTAAGGTTAAGAAAATTGAATCCCCGGTTTTTCGAAAAACCCCTGACGATGATTTTGAAATAGTTTTTTAACATGAACGATTATTGTGTTACCAAACATTAAACTTTCGTCTTCTTCCAACCACCCCGTGTAAAAAGCCATAACGTAAACAAACCAACCGATGTTTCGGAAATAAACACACCCCAAAACACGCCCGACTGCTGCCAGTCCAGCTTGATGGCCAGGTACCAGCACAGCGGAATCTGAATCATCCAGAAAAATACAAGGTTGATTTTGGTAGGGGTTTGTGTATCACCCGATCCGTTGAATGCTTGTGTAGCAACCATCCACCAGCCGTACACAAAAAATGAATAGGAAAGAATTTGTATCCATTCTGCACCCATCGCAATAACGATGGCATCGTCAGTAAAAATACTCATCAACTCTTCATTGAACACAAAATAAATCACCGATACCCCGATCAGAAAAATCATGTTGTACGATCCGATTTTCCATACACTCGACTCGGCACGATCGGGATTACCAGCGCCCAGATTTTGTCCTACCAATGTTGCTGCTGCGTTTGACAGACCCCAAGCCGGCATCATGGTGAACATCATGATCCGAATGGCAATGGTTGCACCTGCCACCGCCTCGCTGCCAACATCCGACAAAATGCGCATGAGAAAAATCCAGGAGGTCATGGCTACAATCATCTGACCAATGCCACCCAATGATGTTTTGAAAATGTGCAGAATCGTTTTTCCATCCCAGTAAAATTGTATGAGGCTGGCACGAATGTGCTTTCCGCCATTGAATAAAATCCATAGCTGAATTAAAACACCCACACCACGACCAACTGTTGTAGCAATGGCGGCCCCTTCAATGCCCATGGCCGGAATAAATCCCCAACCAAAAATCAGCAAGGGATCAAGTACGATGTTAATACTGTTGGATATGATGAGAATACGCATGGCGATAGCGGCATCACCAGCGCCACGATAAATCGCATTGATTACAAACAGCAACATGATTACTGCGTTGCTGCCCAACATCCATTGGGTGTACCGGTAACCCTCGCTGATGGCCCACGCATCGGCACCCATTAACTGCAATAACTCTTTCGAATAAAAAATTCCAGCAATAGCAAAAGGAACAGAAGCCAGCAACGCCAGAAAAACAGATTGAATGGCGGACAGGCCCGCATCATCCATATTCTTCTCACCTACCCTTCGCGCAATGATCGCGGTAACGGCTGTGGCCAATCCCATCCCGATCGAATACAAAAGGAACAAGTATGTCTCCGTAAGGCCAACCGTTGCTACTGCAGATGGTCCCAGCTTGCCGACAAAATAAATATCAACTACAGCAAAGGTTGATTCCATTACCAACTCCAGAATCATGGGTACAGCCAGTAAAAAAATGGCACGCCTAAGGCCAATCTGTGTGTAGTCGGCTTCGGTGCCGCGAATGGCGTTGCCCAGTTCCTGCCAAATGGAAGGGCGTGGCGCTAGCGGTTCTTGCAGGTTATCGGGATTTTCGTTCACGTTTAGTGGCTTTGCATGCACAAGATCAAAAAAGAATTTTAGAATTTCCTGCTTCTAAGCAGAATCTCCTTCGTACGCTTTTTTCAATGCCTCAATATCAAACTTCTTCATTTTCAAAAAAGCTTGCACCACGCGCTGACCTTTTACCGGATCGCGCATCAAGTCGGGCAAGATGGCCGGAACAATCTGCCACGAAACACCGAATTGATCTTTCAGCCAACCGCACATGCTCTCTTCACCGCTTTCAGTGAGTTTGTTCCAGTAGTAATCAATCTCCTCCTGCGTTTCACAATCCACCACAAACGAAACACCTTCTGTGAAACCGAACTGATGCATCAACGAACTGTCCATCGCCATCATCACATAACCGCCAAGCGTAAACTGTGCGTGTTTTATTGTGCCGGGTACATCACCATCTTTTTCTGTGTATCGTAAAATACCCACTACGGATGAAGGAGAAAAAACAGATGTATAAAAGTTGATCGCCTTTTCGGCTTTGCCGTGTTGAGCATCCGTAAACATTAACGTAGGCGAAAATTTTTGACTGGTGCTGGTGAGCTTTCCAAACGACAATTGCCAGTTCACACCGAATTTATCCTGAACCCAGCCATAGTGTTCGCTCCAATCGTATTTATCCAACGGCATCAACACATTTCCACCTTCTGATAATTTCTTCCAGGCTATATCTACTTCCTTTTTAGTTTCGCATACCACATAAAAGGAAATGGATGGATTCGGTTTAAACTGCGGGCCACCGTTAAGCAGCATAAACTTCTGGCCAGCCGATTCAATGCTTACCACTATAGGTGTATCGGCTGTAATTTTTGTATCCGGAAAAGCAGCCGAATAAAGCGTTGCAGCTTCTTTGGCTTGTCCGTCAAACCAAAGACAAGGATAGATCGGGTTTTTCATATCGAATGGGTACTGATTCGTTTACTTCTCTTTGAATTGCAAGCCGCTTTTCTTCAAGGCAATTTTTAGTTTCGGTATGGAGGATGGTCCCATGCCGTGGAGTTTTAAAATTTCCTTCTCCGTGTATCGCGACAAATCTTTCAGGTTTTTTATGCCGAAGTTCGCCAGCGCTCTTTTTGCAGGAGCACTGAGTTCGTGCATAAAGTCATCTTTGGGTTTTTGTGCTTTTGCTTCCTCTTGTTCTCTGTTTTCTTTCCATCTGAACACCACCATTTGTTTAATCAGGGCAACCGGAAGCGGTTCATCGTTTGGAAACTGAACGGATCCCTTTCCGCCTTTGTATTTGGAAAGCTTCTCTTTAAACTTACTATGCCCTGAAGGCAATGCATATAAACCAATGTGATTCTTGAATCCGGCAAAATACACGAGTGGCTTCCCGAATGCTTTGTAACCCGGCAATCCATAGCCGATGTATTCTTCCGCTTTTGGTGCTGCGCTGCGAATAATGGAACGAAGTTGCTTTAGCTTCTCCTGGATTTCTTCAGGAAATCCCTTGATGTATTGGTCTACCGGATCAGCTTGCTTTCTCATCGCAATTCAACATCCATTGCACACCAAACTTGTCGGTACAGCTTCCGTAGTACGAGCCCCAAAACATGTCTGCCAATTCCATGGTTACTTGCCCGCCTTCCGAAAGTGCTTTGAACAAACGCTCGGTTTCCTTGCGTGTATCGGGATGCAGGCTGATGTGTACGTTGTTGCCCTTGTTAATGCTAAACCCTAATGACGCAGGCGCATCGGAACCCATCAGGCGAAAGCCGCCCAGAATCTGAAGTTCAACATGCATCACCAACTTCTTGTCCTGCTCGGCAATGGGTGGCATGCCTTCCATCGGAGGGATGTCGCTAAAACGATTTATCTGACCAACAAATTCTCCACCGAAAATGGATTTGTAGTAATTGAATGCTTCCTCTGTGTTGTTTGCAAAGTTGAGGTATGTGCCTACAGTTGCCATCGTGATTCAAAGTTTAAAAGTTGAAAATTCGTATTTCCTAATTGACTTAAGCTTCACAGATTGATTTGAGTTTATTCAATGCTCTTGGCCACGCTTCATTGAAGTAATCCATGTATTCATAATTCGTGTCAACCTCTACGCTCATAACAGTACTGTTTCCATTCTGCTCGTAACTGTAATTTTCCAATGCTCCTGCCCAACCTTCAACCTCAGGGCCGCTGGTAACTTCTTTACCATTACCCACCACACCATAATGTTCAATAGAGATGAATTTGTTCGGGATGTTTTCCTTAATGCGCGCTACCATTCCGCCAACCTTACCTTCCTGATCGGTACCCAGAAAAAGAATTTTCGAACCCTTCTCCCACGATCCTTCAAAACGCGATGTAGGATTGAACTCGGCTGTCCAGATCGGATAGCTGTTTGCATCGATGGTGGATTGGTAGATCTTTTCGACAGGCGCATGAATGGAAACTTCAAATTTCATCTTCTCCATGTTCGGACTTTCCTCAACATGCTTTTTGAAATTGTTGAGAATAGCCTGCCAGCCCTCGCGTTGCATCTCAACGGGATTCATCTGCTCAGCTTCAAAGGATTCCGTTACCTCGGTTGTTTTTTCTTTACACTCAAACACAATGTTCACCTTGCGGCCATCACTCATGGCATATGCAATTTGCTCGTGTTTTTTTACCACACTATATATACCTTCAAAATCAAAACCCATACTGCCATCACGTGCTTCCATACGCGATACAAATTTTCCGCCTTCGCGTAAATCATTCGTTGCGTGTGGCGTGTGCCAGTCGTCTGATGCATTGTTCCATTTCACAATGTGCCGGGGATCCGTCCAGAGCGCCCATACCTTTTCAACCGGAGCGCTGATGGTTGCGCTTATAGTAATAGTAGTTTTTTCTGCTGTCATAGTTTTTGGGGTTATGTCTGAATTGGTAATACAAACCTACTAGACTCAAATCATTTTGAGCATGTACAAAAACGACACATGAGGGGTCGATTACGACAAATTATCTTTTCGTAAAATCACCCGTAGAAAAGGACCAGTAACCAGTCCCAATACTGCTCCTCCGCCCAGAATCAAAGAAAGATTTACAAAGAAACCAACCATTACATGATCAATGATGCGCATGGTATAGTCAACAGCGAACACCGTGATGCCTGCCAGTATCCAACCCAAGCTGCAACCTAAAATCCAAAACATGGCTTTTGGTGAAAGCTTCTTTAGATAAAGATATTGCAGCGCGCTAACCAAAACACTGCCTGATGCAATGCAAACCGGGATGTAGTAAGAGCCCAGGGAAAGATCTCCATAAAGGATAAGCAGATCAGAAATCATGAATGGCAACCCCATTCCGATGATGGACGTCCACAACCAGAGCTTGTCAACGAATGATGTGGTTCGCAGTAGTCTTCCCTGCATAAACCCAACCCCTGCGCCCATACCAATACCCAAGAAAAACTGAAAGCCTTCAATGCCAATCGCATCGAATAAGGATGACAATACAAGAATCAGGATGATGCCCAGAAACCAACCGAAGAAGGTTGCTTTGATCCATTTGGCCGGGTTTGGATTAGGCAGAATTTCGCTCACAGTTTTTGTAAACGAAATTCCGGTTACCCTGTTGCGCTTATATTAAAACTTATAATTCAACTTCAATCCAAATACCGCTGATTTGTAATCATCCGTAAGATAAAGTTCGGGAATGATGTTCAGCTTGGAACTTCCAATATCCGACTCAAGAAAGAGCTTCAGGGTTTTGCCGGTAAACAAATCCGATTTGTTGTTTACCATAAACCCGGCCCCCAGGCCTGTCCATCGCGGACGATCCTTACGAAAATTCATGGCGTATGAAACCGAAACAAAGCTTGAGGGCCAGGAGCGATATTCTCCTTCCAGCGACTGACCCGTAAACAGTTTAAGTTCATAATGAGCTGAGATTCGCTGGTGATTTTCTTTGTACCGGTTTGCGAAGTAAAATGATGTGGTGAAATTAAATTCAGGATAAAATTTATCGCGTACAAGGCCCACACCGGCACCGGCATGTAACCCCAACATATCGTTGGGATAACGGTGTGTCGTCTTTGCTGTGAGCACATTATTCTCCCTGAAAATAATTCGTGAGATGAGCCCCATTCGCTTTTGTCTGTATGTTTCAGGGTCACCATCCAACTGCTGAATAACCGGATCAAGATTCAGTTGGGTAAGTTCTGTTAACCGGGCAAGGCTGGGGGCATACACGTGAATTTCAGCGTGCTTCATTTTAATATTGACTTCCCAACCCGGAGGCAATAATTCGATCACGGTATTCTGACTTACTACAGCTTTCGTTTCCGGAGAGCCCTCGCGAATAGTTAATGCGTTTCGCTCAACATCATCGTCATCAGTCGTGTAAACAAATGTTATATGCCTGGGCTTGTCTCTGTCGCCTTCTGTTGTGCTATTCATAATATGCTTGAGCAAATCGCTTAGCTGCAACGGAAAATCTTTTATGACTGCTTTGTTCACTGCATATTGGCGCAGCTCGAATGTAATAATGGACTGCTGATCGGGAAACTCAACCCGAATTGAGTCGGGAAGAGGCTTGGGTTGGGCCTTTAGCCGGGATGAATAAAGACATAGCAATAGCGTGATGCAGGTTATTAACAGCTTCATAATATAATTTTTAAAATGGATAGATTATTTTATTCGGGCTATGACGATTGTATTTTGATGATTCTTGTCAAATTCCTTTTCAACAGATTCAAGTTTATGGAACAATTTCTTTCGTTTTGGTTTCACTGATACGACATGGTTTACAGGCAACTGGATTACACCAACAATCGGCTTAACTTTTTCTTGCAAAACAACAGTTTCAACAGGTTCTATAACTGGTTCTTCCACCGCAAGCTGAACATCAACTTCAACAGGTTCATTATAAGAATCCAAAACTTCATGACTCTGAATGTTTGTTGTGTGCGGTTGACTTCCCTGCCCTACATAATTCGAATGAGTCTCTGTAACCTGGTTATGTCTGCTTTCCTCTACCGCTTGTACTTGAAATTCTTGAATTGTAGAGAGTTGATTATCTGTAATCGGGGCAATGTGTGTCTGTTGTAATTGATATATGTTGAACAACATAAAAAAGACCACTGCCGCTGCGTAGTAATAAAACCTGTAACTCTTCTCCGTAGCTGAGATTTGTTCATGAATCATAAACCAGACTTCCGCTTTCTTCCACGGAACTGATTCCTGTTCAAGCGTTCTGATTTTTTGAGTGAGTATTTTTTCAGGTTCCATAATGAAGTCCCTCCTGATTGATTTTTCTAATTAACAACTGCCTGGCCTTATACAACTGTGATCGTGATGTGCTTTCTGTAATGCGTAACAGTTCTGCTATTTCAGCATGATCATATCCTTCAATCGCAAACAGGTTAAACACGGTACGGTAGCCATCGGGGAGTTCCAGAATCAACTGGTACAAATATTCAGCATCAGTTTCCTCAAAAATCTCGGCATCATGGATTGGATTCTCAACATCAAGTGTTTCCGTTAAATAAAAGTTGTGCTTTTTACGCAAGGCCATCAATGCTTCATTGATGAGAATTCTTCGCATCCATGCCTCCAAACTTCCTGCTTCTTGCCAGGTGAATTTTTTCAGGCTGGTAAAAATCTTCACGAACGCCAACATCACCACATCTTCGGCTTCCGCTTGGTCCTTCACATACCGGAACGCCAATCGAAAAAACCGATCTGAAAAAAGATCGTAAAGCCTTTGCTGACTTTTAAGATCTCCCTGTTTGCATTGCCTGACCAGCTCTTCTTCTTTCACCCGGAATGGTTTGGTATTAGTAAAATGCATGATGGCCTCATTTCGCTGCCTGAGGCAGAATTATTTTTTAATACCTGAAGATGTGAGGGATCTGGCTTTAGTTCTGAAAGAACTCAGAATCTTGGTGAATACTAATAAACTTGAAAAGTAAAGTAGAACGGTGCTAGGGATTCTTAACCCACAATTGTTCAACCCCTGTAAGTTCAACTATAAAATCTTCCCACCCCTGGTTGTTGAGTGCGCGGTTCAATATTTCTTCCCCTTGACAATTGTAGGCTATAGATCCACATACAGCCAAAGACGAAGCCGGGTTGATAAAGTAGAAAACCTGATTTCCCTTGTATATTCCTGAATAGATTTGTGCCCCGGCATAAACCGTACAATCCTTTCTACCTGCCACAATGCCACTATTCACAATCGCCTTCAATGTCTGAATTTCTTCAAGAGCCTCATTAACACTTAGGCATCGCTTTGTTGTTTCATTCCTTTCTTCTAAACAAGACGAAAGCAGAATGATCATTAAAGTAAATATGGTGAGTATGCTGCGCATATATAATTCTGCAAATAAAGGTAGATAATATTCACCTATTTCATCTCCCGGATCCACTGCTCAATCAACTTCACGCCCTCTTCGTGCACCAACTTCTTTCCCAGTTCAGGCATCATCACTCCCGGGTCATCAGATTTAATGCGGTAGTATAAAATGGACTGCTCCGGTTTGCCCGGTACAATGTCGTAGTTCAGTCCACCTGAACCTCGGCCAGCCGCAACGGGCGGTTTGCCCACACCCAACTCAAATGGATTTTTTACATCGGCCAGCAGGTGCAGACCACTGGTTTTTGCCGGGCCATCCGTCCGGTGGCAATGTGCACAGTTTACTTCAAGCCACGCGCGAGCACGTGAATCAAGTTGCTCCGTTGCATTATCGTAATCCACCAAACGCGCCACGGTGTTGATGGGTGGAAGGTTGTGCAACAAACCCAACGCAGCAAGTTGCTCCAATTGATTTTTCTGTTGGCCTCGTATAGCCCCATTCAATTGACGCGCGGTTGGCCCAATGGGCATTACCTTATCGCCTCGCAGGTGGCAACCTTTGCACTGGTTCATGTTCGGAACAGAGTAGTTTACGTGCTTTACGGTTCCATCATCGTGTGTCCAGCTTACATCAATATTTTTTCCGCTTACATCCAGGTATGCCTCGGTCTGTTCATCATTCCAGATGTAGGGCAACGCTTTCCATACTCCGTTTTCCAACATCAGCAAGCGGGTTTCGAGAATGCGAATATTATCATCTGGCTTTCGGAAATCAGACGGGTAATAAAAGTTTTTGATCAACACTGTGCCCTCCGGAAAATCAAGCACATCATCAGGGCTGTAGTTGGCAAAGGTGCCTGTCGGGAATTTGATGAAACGTTTCTTGTATGCATAATCACTGAACAAGGGTGAGTTCAGTTCATAATGAATCACACCTTCTGTTGGGTCAAGGTTTTTTAACGCTCCTTTAAAAAATCCGTATGTCGAGAGTTTTTCTTCGCCCAGTGAAGCAAGCGTGGTTCCACTCAACGATTCTTCTTCTACCACAATTACCTCAGGCTTCTGGCGCACACACGACAGTGCCAACAACAACACTATTGAATAGACTAGTCTCACTTCAATGAAAGTGTTTTCTCATCTTCACATGCAAAGGTCTTCACATCTTTCGACAAGCCCTTAAACTCATTGGCCGCATCCAGGTTAATGAAAATAATTTTTTCGTTTTCCTTTATACAGATGCCACGTTCGCTGCGCTCCGGATCAGGTATTCCGTCATATACAATATCGGGTGGGTTAAACATCGACTTCATGGCAAGCAGTTTGCCAATATCATTCTGGAAAGTTGGAAACCAATGTTTATTGGTAAACCGGTTGTCGTGGATGTACACGTTATAGGGAAACGCATTATATAAAGAGTCTGCCTTGTAATTATTATTAACCGTTTGCACGCCACCAATGGAGCTTTCTTGTTCCTGCTCGCCTTCATTCAATGCGGCCACCAACTCATAACTTACCAGGGCAATACCTACCGTGGTGTTGTCTTTAAAATCGTTATCATAAATTTCAATGTCGTGTGTGGCTAGAACCATCATGCCGGAGCCAGGTGGTATGCTGGCCACAATATTTCCCTTTTGTGCAAAGTTTTTATAATTGTTACTGCGAATGGTGTTCTTGTACACCTTCGTGGAATGACCGTACGTGGTGAGTCCGGGCAAATCAAAAACAAGAATGCCACCGGTGTTGTCGTATGCTTCGTTGCCATAAATCTCCACCCATTTTGAGTTTTCACTTTCAATACCGGCTACATTCCAATAGGCTTTGTTGTTGCGAATAATAACTGAATCCGACTGCCCTACATAAATGCCGGCATCGGATGAGCCCATAGCGATGCACTCTTCCATCAGCACATTTTTACAC
This sequence comes from Cyclobacteriaceae bacterium, assembly GCA_019638275.1. Taxonomy (GTDB): domain Bacteria; phylum Bacteroidota; class Bacteroidia; order Cytophagales; family Cyclobacteriaceae; genus UBA2336. The sequence continues at coordinate 152,481 of JAHBUC010000002.1, forward strand.
AGCACCGGGTAAAGGGCATAGGCACCGTTCTCAGTTTTCGGGCCTTCCGCCCATACAGAACGAATTCTACGCAGCACAATGCCGTCTGTGTCATTCACCTTCAGGTTATCACCCTTGGCATCCTCCACTGAAAAATCTTCAAGCACGATATTTTTCCCATTGCTGATCTGCATGCCTTGCGCCCCTTCCGTTTGGTTTTTCCAGGAAAGAATGGTTTTGTCCATGCCTTTGCCACGAATGGTAATGTTCGATTTTCCATCCATGCTCAATGTGCGGGTGAACATGAAGTTGCCTTCGGGAAGTTCAATCACATCATCATCCTGAGCCAAAATAAATTGTGCCTGTAAATCCTTTTCAATGGATTTCCACACGATTGGTTCTTTGGGGGCTTCGGTGCACGCCCAGCAAAGAACCAAGGCGAGTAAAACAAACTGAAGTTTTTTCATAGTGAGTATGAAGATAGAGAATTCTTTTTAAACTGCAGTTCCTTTTAACCACAGAGTACGCTGAGCACTCGCAGAGGGCCGCGGAGTTTAAAGCGTTAAAAATTATTGGCTACTCTACGAACACCATCAATTAGTCTGAGTACATTGAAATTCATCAACAGTCCAATTTTGCAATTGATAAGCTTTAAGTAAGTTAGAATTTGCGCAAGATGAATATCATTAAGCGCCTCCACCGATTTAACTTCAATTACAACTTTTCCTTCTACAACAAGGTCAGCCCGATACCCACAATCCAGCTTAACTTCTTCGTAAATCAAAGGGACTGGTTTTTGCCTTTCTACGTAAAGCTCTGATTTCACTAACTCGTGGTGTAGGCATGCTTCATAAGCGGATTCCAACAAACCGGGCCCCAACGCCTTATGCACTTTAATCGCACATCCGATAATTTTTTCAGTAATCTCGTTCTCAGTCATATGTAAAAATATTTTTCTCTACGCTACTCTGCAAACTCTTTTGAACCGCAGAGTGCGCTGATAAAATCGCAGAGAGCCGCTGAGTTGGTGATCAGTTATTAGTCTTTTCTCAAAACATTTCTCTCTGTGTACCTCTGCGTAAACTCTGCGTATCTCTGCGGTTAAATAAAGGTAGCAAACTCTACTTTGGCTTCATCCCAAACAAAAAACGCATCACGTTAAACGGCCTGATCAGCAGCAAATAAAATCCTACACAACTAATCAGCGTAAGCAAGGCAATCGACCAGTACTTAGCGGCAATGCTCCACTCCAATTGGCAGATGTAATAGCCAATGGCAATGATTACCGTTTGGTGCAGAATGTAAAATGGATACAACCCTTCATTGAGCTTGCTGATCCATGGATGTGGTTTATTCAAATAGTATTGTCCGTATGCGATAACGGTAAGTACCGTAAACCAACTCATGAACATGCCGGTAATATCAAACAGCGTCTCGATGGTGTCTTCCGGCCACGGAAACGTAACAATCCCACGAAAGTGAAAGTACAACAGGTAAAAAGGAATCAACACAAACAGAGCGGCTACCAATAGATGTTTTCGGTTTTGCCCGATGGACAGCCAAAGATTTCTATCAGAATAAAACAACACTCCGAAAAAGAAAAAGCACATGTAGAAAATAAAAAAGCCCAGGTCGGTGAGGTCGTGTGTCTCGTCCGGAAAGTACGGACGCAACACAGCTTGTGTAAAAATGATAACGACAGAAGGAATCAGTAACATACCAGCCGGGCTCGACAACCAACGACTTATTTTACTTTTAAAATTGGCTGAACGTTCCGAACGGATAAATTTAAAAAACGGAATGAGCAGTAACGAATACAACAACAGGTAGAGAATAAACCACAGGTGGTGCCAGCTAAAACTTCCTTCCGGGTAGGGAACGAAATTGAATACTGTTTTATAGAAATCGAAGTAACTGGTGTACTCCGTGATGTGTTCGTAATAAATCTGAGGCGGCACAACTACAAACATGCCGAACACAAGTGGAATAAACAGTCGCTTGAAACGTTCACCGGCATATTGTTTTATGGTGCGCTTGCCCAACGCCATGTAAGTTCCTGCACCGGAGATAAACAACAGCAACGGCATGCGCCAGAAATGCAGCCAGATCATCCAGTAGCGGAAGCTGCCGCTGAGTTCGTTGTTCTTCACGTGCCAGTCCCACGGGTTAAACCACATGCCGGTGTGAAAGAAAAGCAATATTAAAATGGCGATAATCCGGAGCCAGTCGAGGTCGTGCCTGCGGGCGGATACAGTAAGTGTTGTTTCCATAGTTTTCTTTTTTTGCCCAAAGAAACAGGCACATTACTCCAAAATACGACTGTTTTTATAAGCTGGAAGGACGATTTTATAAAGTCGAACGGCATACTAACCACTTTGTATAATCACTGACTTTGGTTGTGTGAAACTAAACTTCATTCACAACTATCGCCACCAAAAACCACCCCATCCCTCTCATTCCTTACATTCCATTTCGCGCTATTTGAAAACTGTTCATCCCATATTGGGATGCTATTGGGGTGAGTATGCTGCAGATATTGCATTTTTGGCCCATTTTGGACTTGGTATAATTTTGCTCTAAGGGTAATTACCTTACATCAGGAAAATGAAAAACAAGACCACCCTTTCGAAACTGTACTTTTTGCTGGCCTCCGTTGATGGAACCATCAAACCCAAAGAAGAAGCCATTGGTGATGCCATGTGTTCGGTTGAGGGCATTGAAGCCCGTTCGTTTGCAGAGACGTTGCTTGTGCTGAAGGCTGAAAACCGAGCCGCAATCATGAACGAGTCGATTAAAGCACTTAAAACCATGAGTTGTGAAGAACAGATTCGCTGCATTGCGTGGATGTGCGTGATCGCAAATGCGGATGGGTTCATGGAGAAAGTTGAATGGCAATTGATTTATAAAGTCTACCACAAAGAACTAAATTTACCCCTGGAAGAGGTTCTTAGCGAGCAGAAGAAACTGAGTGCCGCTTGCCGACCTTATTTAATGACCGTTAGCTGTGCAGCGTAGTTGAAGAACAATTTTTAAATCTGATAGTTGAAGATTTTTAAGTGCGGAGAGTACAGCTTAGGCGATCCTTTTCTCTGCGTTACTCTGCGCATCCTCCGCGACTCTCTGCGGTAAAGAAAAACTATGTGTCCCAAGAACTGTACATAGTTACTATCTTTGGTAAGATCACCAGCTAACGAATGCCTGAAATTGTAACCGCCCTCCCCGAAGACGCACCTGAACTCAGTGTATTGGTCAACGCTGCCTACCGGGGCGATACAGGTCGGCAAGGCTGGACCACGGAAGCCGATTTGATTGACGGCTCCCGTACCGATGCTGAACTATTAAAGGCTGTTATTGATACACCCGGAAGCATGATTTTGAAATATGTGGAGGACGGCAAGATTATCGGCTGCGTAGAGTTGCGCAAAGAAAATGATAAACTCTACCTCGGCATGCTCACTGTTAACCCCACCATTCAGGGTAAAGGCATTGGCAAGGCATTATTAAAAGCATCAGAAGAAGAAGCCGCGGAACAAAATTGCCATGCCATTTTTATGAATGTGCTCACCGACCGAAAGGAGTTAATCGATTGGTATGTGCGTCATGGCTACCACGACTCAGGCAGACGTATGCCCTTTGCGTTCACTGATCCCCGCTTCGGGTTTCCGAAAAAACCATTGGAGTTTATGATTATGGAGAAAACCATTTCCTGAACCGCTCAACCCACTTCACTTTTTCCATATTGAAACTTTTCCGTTATTGAGTCTTCAAAATTTTTGACTATGATGAACCGTATCGTTTTAATCGCTTTAATGGTGTTGAATGGGATGGCGTTTGCCCAAAACCCAAACATGCCGTCTGATTTCTTAAGTAAAGAGTGGCACAAAGAACGCAGGCAAAAGCTGCGCGAAAAGTTACCCGCCAATTCGGTAGCCGTATTTTTTGCCAATGCCGTGCGCAACCGCAGCAACGATGTCGACTATGTATATCATCAGGATACCGACTTTCTCTATTTAACCGGCTACCGCGAACCGCATGCCGTTTTACTAGTGTTCAAAGACAAACAGAAAGCCGCCAATGGCGATGAGTATAATGAAATCATCTTCGTACAGCCTAAAAATCCCATTATGGAAATGTGGACAGGACGCAGGCTCGGAAACCTGGGCACAAAAGAACAACTGGGTATTCAACAGGCCTTTAACAATACGGAGTTCAAGAAGTACAACGTAAACTTCGCATCGTTTGATCAGATCTTGTTTTTTGATTTTCAAAACGATGTGCGCAATGAGCCACGCGACTCTTCCGATTTATACGACCTGATTGAACAATTCAAGGTAAAAGTAAATTACCCACGCAAGGATGCGCTCAGTGTGCAGCGCGAACAACCGCAGAACAACTTAAATACCCGTGGACTTTTTAGGATTATGGCTGAGTTGCGTGGCGTAAAGACACCTGAAGAAATTGACATGATCCGCAAGGCCGTTACTATTTCGTGTGTGGGTCAAGCCGAAGTAATGAAGGCGATGAAACCCGGCATGAGTGAACGCGAAATTCAGGGCATACATGAATATGTGTTTAAAAAATACCAGGCCGAAGACATTGGTTATCCCTCAATCGTTGGAGGTGGACACAACGGTTGTATCCTTCACTACATTGATAATTATAAACCTGCGCTTGATCCAAAAGAATTAATATTGATGGATCTTGGTGCAGAGTATCATGGCTACACTGCCGACATTACCCGCACCATTCCGGTGGGTGGAAAATTTTCACCTGAACAAAAACAGATTTATGATTTAGTGCTGGAAGCTCAGGAGGCCGCCATGAAAATTTGCAAACCGGGCGTAAGCTTTAGCACGCTAAGTGATGCCACCATGCAAGTAATCACTAAAGGATTAAAAGAATTGGGCATTGTCACCACCGATCAGGAAGCACGCAAGTACTATCCGCATGGTTGCTGCCATCACATCGGACTTGATGTACACGACCGCGGTCTTCGCGACCTGGAAGAAAACATGACGTTTACGATTGAGCCTGGCATTTACATTCAGGAAAACACCACCAAAGATCCAAAGTGGTGGGGTATTGCCGTGCGCATTGAAGATGATTACCTCACAACAAAAGATGGATGTGAACATCTTTCAACCTATGCGCCACGCACCACAGCCGACATTGAAGCAATGATGAAACAACCAAGTCCGTTGGATAATTTTAAGCTACCCGAACTGGATAAACTGAATAAGCCAAAGAAGTAGTTATTTAACCCAATGTATTACACTAAAAAGGAGGCTTGCGAAAGCCTCTTTTTTTGACGATACTTTGAAGCTAAACCACTCAAAGACTTTAGTGTCAAAAAAATTTAGTCCTTCATTAAAAGTGTTCTTAGCGAAAGAAAATGTAATCCATACGCAAGGGGCACTAAAAAAGTAGGAAGAAAGATGAACGGGAATGTAGTGACGATGGTGTTGCCTGGTTCGTTAAAAAACACACGAAAAGGCGAAGGCATTGACAGTATAGCGATGGTCACAATGTTGATGAGCAACGCCAGGCTTAGCAGGTTCCATACAACCATCAATTTTTTATTCTCACTAAAGAAGTAAGCCATCAATGGCGCGGTAACACCAGCGATGATGTCGAAATTTCTTCCCTCAAACGTCATTTGTTCCGGCAGCAGGTTTTGAATGAACAGCATCCACAATAAAATTTCTACAAAAACACGAAAAACCTGAAGTGAAGTAAGCGCCTGGATAGGCACATGCTTTAGAATTTGTTTTGTTCCTGCTGAAAACGTAATCCACATTATCCCGATTAGTGGAATAAACAGAAATGGAGCAATGTTAAGCGGAAACAATTCGAATCTTCCGGCAAAGCCTGTAAGCGCTACCACTGCTACCAGTATCGACCAGATCATAATGGTTAGGAATGCGCCTGTGCGGATTTTCTTCTGCTTTTCTTCCGTCCAGCCCGTTTTAACCAATGCAGCACGCAGGTGTCGCAAAACGAGCCCATAAAATAATGCGGTGAGCAAAACAAAGCCTATTGCCGTGGTGCCAAAGAGCAAGCTCATGTTTGAAAGGGTTGATAAGTGACCCTTTTACGGAAAATCCAACACAAAAGTTTTATGATGCAATATTCAGCACCTGTTTTAACTGTCGCTCATTGAGGGCATCAGGAAGCAGGCGGAACAACGCGTTGCGCATTTTTGCCAGTAATGGGTGCTGCACTTGTGCCACCTTACCTAACCGCTGACTTGTGTTTACAATAAATTGGACACGCTTTAATCTTGTGTGCTCAAAAATCTGAAAGGCTTTAACAGGATTAGATTGCTGCTCCAGCACATCAGCCACAACTGCAGCATCTTCTATACCCAAACATGCACCCTGCCCGAGGTTGGGTGTTGTGGCGTGCGCGGCATCGCCAATCAACAATATCCGGTTGAAAGCAAACCGGGATATTGGTTTGAGATCAACAATATCATTCCAGATGATATTTTCTTCTGGCGTTTGCTCTATAATTTGCGGAACAGGCTGAGCGAATCCTTCAAAATTCTTCCTCAACGCTTCACGTGATAACCGCTTCATGTGTTCATTCTGATAAGGCGCATTTTTACAGGCAAACCAGTACACTTTGTTATCGCCAATGGGCACATATCCAATCCGGCCCGTTGTGCCCCATGTCTCTACAGCCTGATCTTCAATGCCCCACGTGCTTTCAACAATTCCACGCCAGCAGGTGTAGCCCGCATAACGCGGTGTTGAATCGGGTAATAGTTGTTTGCGTATGGCTGAGTGAATGCCATCAGCCACAATAACAGCCGCGCCTTCGGCTTCGGTGCCATCATCAAACCTCAGTACAACGGTGTTTTCCTTTTCAGAAAAACTGATTGCTTTTTTTCCGGTCTTAATTCGGTCGGGCGGTATTTCTCCGAGCAGTACTTCATGCAGCGCGCCTCGGTGTATGGCTACATTGTACATTCCATATTTGTGTGTGAACTTTCGTGTATCCAGTGCGGAAATGAAGTTACCCTTTTCATCCTGAATGATCATAGAGGTAATGAGCTGTCCTCGCACCTTTACCTGCTCCGCTACCTGAAGTTGCTCGAGTACCTTCATGGCGTTACCCGCCAGGCTTATGCCTGAGCCGATGGCTTTGATTTCAGGAACAGCTTCATACACGGTGAAGTCGATGTTCTTGCGGTGTAGCGCAATGGCAGCAGTGAGCCCTGCAATACCGCCACCCAGAATTAAAATCTTGTCATTCATCAACTGCTTATACGCCAACTTTGCGGTCAGGAATTTTACATATGTTAAATTATTGCTTGCCGGCACGAATGCGACTGATGCTTACCTGTGTTGTGCCCAGGTAGGAAGCAATGTGTTTCAACGGTGCCCGATTGGTTATACCGGGATACAGCTTTTCCAGTTCTTCATAGCGTTCCTTTGCCGACAAAAACCGAATGCTCTCAATGCGCTGCTGCCCTTCCAACATTCCATATATCGCCATTTTGCGTGAAGCCCGTTCAAGATCGTGGCGTTGCTCACAAAGCTTGTCGAAAACTGCATACGAGAAATAAATTATCTCGGAATCTTCCAGCACTTCAATGGCTTTATGCGAAGGTTGCTGACTAAACAAGGCTGGCAAGGCCCCGATAAATTGATTATCGATAGCAAAGTAATCCGTTATGTCCTGATCGTTCCGCAAATAATAAACACGCGCTAACCCACTTTTCACAAAATAAAAATTATCCGGAACCTGACCGATGCGAACCAGGTGATCGCCTCGTTTTACTTGCTTGTTGTGCAGAATATATGAAAAGGCTTCCTGCGTTTCAACCGAAACAGGATACAATTGTTGAAGAATTTGAAGGATAGGATTCATCGCGTTATTGTTGCCGGAATTCCGAAGGCGTCATGCCGGTGTTTTTTTTGAAGGCGGTGTTGAATGACGATTTGGAGTTATAACCCACCTGTTCAGCAATTTCCTCTACTTTGATGTTCATCTGCTCCTTCAATAATTTCTTGGCTTCCTCCACGCGATAAGCGGCTATCAGCTCGAAAAAACTTTTACCTAGTCCATCATTAATGGCTTGCGAAAGCACATGAACTGAAACACTCAATTCTTGCGCCAACTCAGGCAACGAAAAATCAGAACGCATGTACGGCTTCTCAGCTTTCATTAAGCTATTCAGTTTATCAATAAGTGCCTGTTGTTGGTTGGGAGTGAGTGAAGAACCCTTATACTTCTGTTGTTCGTTAAGCGATGCCTGTTTGAAAAAACCTGAACCCCGCATTACAGAAAAACTAGTGGCATAAATCATCAACGCACCAAATGTGGCAAACAAGTGGTCGCCCGTGTCGTTTTTATTCATCAGTTTCACAACCAGAATAAATATGGTGAAGCATGCAATTTGCATTACTCCGTTGCGCAAGGTTCGTAACGATAAGGACTGAGGAAACCAAAATGATTCCTTCTTCTTGCTGAAGGCCTGAATGATAACACCTCCACTAAGCATTAGATAGAACGCCAAACTGATTAACACCAGTTCCGTATGCCATTCCGTTACCAAAAACATCCAGGGGTCGTAGTTGTAAACCACATCCTTCAATGGAGAGCCGGGATGATAGGCATTTATCCATGCATTATACTTTATATCGATTGATGAAACCAGAAAGGGAATCAACAGCAATGAATAAATAATCGGGAAAGCAGTGTGGGCAATAACTAGCTTCCGGTTTACCGGTCCGCGAGCAAGTGATCTGACATACAGAAAAAGGAAAGGCCCGATCAGCAAAGCAAAAGGCTCGGAGAAATCCACCAGGTGAAGGATGTGATCAATATACCCGGTGTACATGAGAAATATCTCGAGTTCGCAGGCAATAATGGCAATCAGCAACCATCCATAAAGCACATTATATTGTCGTAACCGATGCTCTTTAGAGAAGAAAAAAAGCGTGAGGAATACCGCTTGTACCAGGCCGAGCAATATAAATACGGCAAAAAAATCCATGCGATAACCCATGCCTCCAATTTATCACTTTTTATTCCATGCTGGCATAAAACTGTAGGCTTACGCTATCTTTGCGGTTCATTAGTTATACCCACATGAAAAAAAACGCACTTCTTGGTCTATTTGGATTATTCATTTCCGCCACACTTTTTGCACAGCAATTTGATGAGGCCCGTATCCTTTCGCACATTAAAATTCTGGCTAATGACTCCCTTCAGGGGCGGGGCACGGGCACCGAAGGCGAAAAAATGGCTGCCGATTACATCTCAAAAACATACAAATCGCTAAAGCTAAAACCGGTAGGTAAAACCAAAAGCTACCTGCAGCCTTTTGAGTTTAAACGTGGGGCACATGGCGAAGGTGAGCCAGGCACTGCCCATAATGTGGTGGGCTTTCTCGATAATAAAGCCGAATACACTATTGTTATTGGTGCGCATTACGATCACCTAGGAATTGGTGAGCAGGGGAATTCTTTAGATGCAAACCCTACCGGAAAAATTCATAACGGTGCGGATGATAATGCCTCAGGAGTAGCGGGCGTACTTGAACTTGCCCGATACTTCAGCACCAACAAGATTAAGGAGAAATACAATTTCGTTTTCATCTGCTTTTCGGGTGAAGAGATGGGCTTATTCGGATCAAAGTATTTTACTGAGAACGCCCCACTTGATCTGACTAAAGTAAATTATATGATTAATATGGATATGATCGGTAGGCTTGATCCACAAACGAAAGTCTTGGCCGTGAACGGAACAGGAACCAGTCCGGTGTGGGAGCCGTTGTTGCAGAATTTAGCATCCGATCAATTGAAAATAAAAACGGATTCTTCAGGTATCGGGCCTTCGGATCATACTTCGTTTTACCTGAAAAATATTCCGGCATTGCATTTCTTTACAGGGGCGCATGCCGATTATCATAAACCCACAGATGATTGGGAGAAAATAAATGCCAAAGGTCAGGCCGATGTGCTAACCCTGATTGCCAAACTGATTAACGAACTGGATAGCCAACCTAAACTTGCCTTTCTGCCTACTAAAGCTAAGCCGATGGCAAGCCGCTCTGCTTTTAAAATAACCATGGGTATTATGCCCAGCTACACGGCTGATGAAGCAGGTGTAAAAGTAGACGGAGTAACCGATGGAAGACCCGGACAAAAAGCGGGCATACAAACCGGAGACATTATCATTCAAATGGGTGACCTGACCATAAAAGATATTCAGGATTACATGGGCGCCCTGGGCAAGTTTGATAAAGGGCAAACCATTCCGGTGAAGGTGAAGCGTGGCGGAGAGGTGATTACACTCACCGTTAACTTTTAATACCTTTTGATCCACCGAAATATGTGAGGCGATAAATTTTTAGATAGCCAATACGTCCCTTAACGAAGAAGCTCCCTGGAAATAACCAGCTTCTGAATTTCCGTTGTGCCCTCATAGATCTGTGTGATCTTTGCATCGCGCATGAGGCGTTCAACATGAAACTCTTTCACGTATCCGTAACCACCATGAATCTGAACGGCTTCAGTTGTCACATCCTGTGCGATTTGTGAAGCAAATAATTTGGCTTGCGCAGCAGCCTTAACAAAATCCTTTCCTTGATCTTTGAGGTAAGCCGCTTGCCATACCAACAAACGTGCGGCATCTATTTTTGTAGCCATCTCGGCCAACTTGAATTGAATGGCCTGATGCTCCGCTAAATGTTTTCCGAATGCCTTTCGTTCTTTTGAATACTTCAATGCCAACTCGTATGCACCCGAAGCAATGCCGAGCGCCTGCGAGGCGATACCAATTCGTCCACCATTCAAGGTGGTCATGGCAAAGGTAAAACCAAACCCATCTTCACCGATTCGATTTGCTTTAGGCACTTTTACATCCGTGAACATTAACGAGTGTGTATCCGAGCCACGAATACCCATCTTGTCTTCCTTCTTGCCCACTACAAAACCGGGCATACCCTTTTCAACAATCAGGGCATTGATACCCTTATGGCGCTTGGCTGCATCGGTTTGCGCAATGACAATATAAACACTGGCGCTGTTGCCATTTGTAATCCAGTTTTTTGTTCCGTTCAGCAGGTAGTGATCACCCTTATCTTCAGCAGTAGTACGCTGACTGGTTGCATCCGATCCTGCTTCGGGCTCAGATAAACAAAAGGCACCGATGACTTCACCAGTAGCCAATCGCTTTAGATATTTTTCCTTCTGCTCTTCGGTTCCGAATTTCTCCAACCCCCAACACACCAGTGAATTGTTCACCGACATACACACCGAAGCCGAGGCATCAATCTTAGAGATTTCCTCCATAGCCAGTACATACGAGATGGTGTCCATTCCTCCACCATTGTATTTCGGATCCACCATCATGCCCATGAAACCGAGTTCACCCATTTTCTTCACTTGCTCGGTTGGAAATTTTTGGTCGGTGTCCCGATCAATAACACCCGGCAATAATTCATTCTGCGCAAAATCTCTGGCGGCTTGCTGTACAGCTAAATGCTCTTCGGTAAGTTGAAAGTTCATGGTTTGTGCTTTTTCCGAATTAAACAAAAAGAAAGGGCCCGGGGTTAATTCCGGGCCCAAAATTAATTGAATCCTTGAAACTTTATCGGATTAATCATCGCGACCACCAAGAAACATCATCACATAATATAACAGGGTAGTCAGCGCACCAATAGCGGCTACCACATAGGTCATGGCTGCCCACTTAAGCGCATCCTTTGCCATGTCATGTTCCTGGCGATTTACAATCCCCCGGTTTTCAATCCAGGCCAATGCTCTGCGGCTGGCATCAAACTCAACCGGCAATGTTACAAAAGCAAACAGGGTAAATACGCCATAGCAGCCAATGATAATAAGCAGTGCGGTATTCCAAGGCAAAATGCTTTGCATGAATGAACCTCCTAAAATCATGGCCCAAAAAATCATGTTCATGATTTTGCCACTCACATTCTGCACCGGTACCATAGCCGAACGAAACTGAAGCATGGAGTATGCCGTAGCATGTTGCACGGCATGGCCACATTCGTGCGCGGCAACAGCCGCTGCAGCAGCGCTTCTGCCATTATAAACTTCAGGGCTAAGGTTTACGGTTTTGTTTGCAGGATTGTAGTGATCGGAAAGTTCACCCTCCACACTCAACACTTGCACATCGTGAATACCGTTATCAGCCAACATCAGCCTAGCAATTTCAGCACCTGATAAATCACGGTTTAACCGGATTGCAGAATACTTGCGGAATTTACTTTTCAGTCTGCCACTTACGATCATTCCGATCACCATGAAAATTCCACCAATAATGAAAACACCCATATTCTTCTAAGTTTTTAGATTTCTACAATTAACAACTTCCACGCCAGTTGAATTCCCTGACAATTCGTCATAACAGGCTTCTACAAAGCTAAGCAGAAGGTTGTTCATCCGATACAGGTGGGGCAGTCTTTTGTTTTCGGAGCAAAATGGATGTGAGGATTAATGAGACTACACCCCCAACAATCATGATCAGGGTTTGCCAGCCATGAAAAACAAAGGTAAACGCCACAGCATCTGCTTGCGGAACCTGATATAATAGAGAAAGTCCGGCAGGTAAAAGCACATGATACGACCCCGCCCCACCTGGAAGCGGTGCCGCCATAGCAATGGTACCAATGGCAAAAAGTGAAAGTACTGCACCAAAGCCAAGGTGAGCGGTTTCATCAAATGCCCGGATAACCGCATAACTCATAAGAAAATACAAAGCCCAGATTACCACAGAATGTAGAATAAACAGGCCTTTGTTTTCAAGGGTAAGCACCGAAGTCAAACCGGTTTTGAACCCTCTCCACACGTTGCGAACCCGATCACGGAGCTTTTGATTTCTCTTTAAGATGTAAAATCCGATCAGGCCGATCACGATCAGTACAACAATCACCGTTACAATCAAACCCAGTTTCCCCCGGCCAAGCACAGGCTGAATGGGAAGCGTTTCCATGAAACCAAAAAGTTTGTCTGCCTCAACCACAAAAGCCAATGCCAGCACAATCACCAGAAAAAACAAATCAGCAATACGTTCAACCACCACGGTACCGAACGAAACCTCAACCGGAATTCTATTTAGTTTATACAAATTAAAACACCGCGACACCTCACCGCCTCTGGGTATTACCAGATTTACCAGATAGCCCACCATCAACGAAAGAAAACCATTATATAACGAAGTACTGTGGCCTGCCGACTTTAACAACATACGCCAGCGTTCGGCCCGCAACACATGGCTGATCATCACAAACACCAGCATAACCAAAAGCCAGAATTTATCGGCCCGGTACCAGGTTTTTAATAAGTAGTCCCACTTATTTTCACCTTCTTCAACATGAATAGCACGTAGGGAAAACCACACCAAAAAAGCAGTGGCTGCCAGAATAAGGATGTACTGAACAAATACCCGTATGCGAGAACCCAATGCAATGGAATTAAGCTGTCAATTTAGTCGGTTATCGGGTGTTGGAAAAACAATAGTGGGTTTAAAAGTTTTTGCCTTCTCAAGCTTCATGGAGGCGTATGAAAAAATGATTACGATATCGCCCACCTGAACTTTGCGGGCAGCCGGCCCATTGAGGCAAATCATACCTGAGTCGCGTTCTCCTTTTATTACATAGGTCTCCAAACGCTCACCGTTATTTACGTTTACAACCGTTACTTTCTCCCCTTCTACAAAACCGGCCGCATCCATGAGTGCTTCATCAATGGTAATGCTGCCCACGTAATGCAATTCGGCCTGGGTAATTTTCGCCCGATGTATTTTCGATTTTAAAACCTCAATTCTCATAAATCAAACAAACATGTTATCAATTAATCGCACTCCACCCACATACGCTGCCATGCATAATATGGCACGATCAGCATCACCAACAGATTTGATTGGCGTTAGGTTCTCGGTGTTTACCACTTCAAAATATTCAAGTTTCACGGCTTCGCTTTGATTAAACGAATCAAGAACATTTTTCTTTACATCTTCAACAGACTTTCCGTGCAGGAGTTGCTCTCGTGCATCCTTCAGGCATCTTGACAACACGGTGGCCTCTTTTCGATGCGCTTCTAAAAGCCGCTCATTTCTTGAAGACATGGCAAGCCCATCAGGCTCACGAACCGTTTCAACGGCCTGGAGCTTTACATTGAATTTTAACTCGTTTACCAACGTGCGGATAATCACAAATTGTTGCCAATCCTTCTGGCCGAAATAGGCTGTATCAGGCTGAACAATATGAAACAACTTCGATACCACCTGGGCAACTCCGCTAAAATGTCCCGGACGAAATTTTCCTTCCATTACCTTGTCAAGGTGTCCAAAATCAAATTTCAGATACTGGCTATCCGAATGCATCTCAGCTTCTTCGGGGCAAAAAAGCACATCGCAACCCGCCCTTTCCAGCATTTCGACATCCCGTTCAAGATTTCGTGGGTACCTGGCAAAATCTTCGGCATTATTGAATTGGGTGGGGTTAACAAAAACAGAACAAACGGTAAACGGATGGCCGGCACGTGAAGCGGCAATTAAAGTCAAATGTCCCTGGTGCAAAGCCCCCATGGTAGGCACAAATCCAAGCTTTTGTCCAGCCCTCCATTTTTCAACCAAAAATGCCCTTAGGGGCTTAATTTCCCTGAAAATCTGCATGTTACAGCTTCGGATAAAGGCGCCAAATATAGGCTTTAATCAGAAAAAGAGTTGAATAAGGGGTGCTATTTTCGTACTTTTGTGGCTCATTTTCCGTTCAGTCAACTAATCAATCATATTATGTCGAAACTCCGTATTCTTTATGTAGCCAGCGAGATCAACCCTTTTCTGCAAACTTCTGAGGTAGCCGATTTTGTACGCAAGTTACCCCAGGCCATGCAGGAAAAGGGAATGGAGATCCGCATACTGGTGCCGCGCTTTGGGATTATTAATGAGAGAAAGAACCGGTTACATGAAGTAGTCAGATTATCGGGGATTAACATTGCCGTGGGTGATGAGGAGAAGCCACTAACCATTAAGGTGGCGTCTATCCCTAACGCCAAACTTCAGGTTTACTTTATTGATAACGAAGATTACTTCCACAGAAAGTCTGTATTCCACGATAAGGAAAATCGCTTTTATGCCGACAACGATGAGCGCGCGATCTTCTTTTGCAAAGGTGCTATTGAAACCGTTCGTAAGTTAGGATGGGCTCCAGATGTGGTGCATTGTAACGATTGGATTACCAGTTTCATTCCATTGTACCTGAAAACCACGTACAAGAATGATCCATTGTTCAAAAGCGCAAAAACTGTTTTTACCATCTACAATAATAGCTTTACCCATAAGTTTAAGGAAGACATTATGAGCAAAGTGAAAATGATGGACATTGAAGACAAGATGTTGGGCAACCTGAAGTCGGCCGACTATGAAGGATTCATTCGCATGGGTGTTGAGTTCTCTGATGCCGTTATTGTTGCAGGCGAGAACAAAAAACTGGAAGGTCTCTTCAAAAAAATAAAAGAAAAGAAAGTCGAAACCATCGACAAAGACGAAAACTACACCGAATCATACTTCAATTTATATAATGAACTTGTGGGTTAAGCGAACAGGGCAGCTTCTATTAGCTGCTTTGTTTTTGATGGCTTGTGAAGATGAATCCGTTTTTCTGGGATTCAAGGGTAATAGCAGATTTAATGTAAAGTATCAGGAGTTTCCGGTGGGGCAAGGAGCCGTTGTGGGCATTGACCCGGAACTGACAGATCAGGGTACCAGCACACGGAGACTATTGATTGGTGAACATACTGATCTTGTTGTTGGAACTATAAGAACAGAAGCCTTTGCAGAGTTTCTTCCGGTTCTCACTTCAAAACTCGCCCAAAAAGATGATCATACTTATGTGTATGATTCCATCACCATTCAGCTCAGGCTGGATGGTTACTCCTATGGTTTGAGCAGCAGCAATTTTGGAACCGGTAAGTTTAGCATTCGCAGAATTACGGAAGACGACCCTTTAAATATCCGTCAGGAGTATTATACGATACCGGGAACCAACAAAGAGGTATTGGTAAATGTAGCCAATCGGTATTACTCCAATTCAACCGTAAGCTATGCTGGTGAAGTTGATGCTATTGGGGAAACGCGCTTCGAGCAGTTATTCAGATTTGAAGGAGAAGACAGACGTTCCGCAACCAGCATTACACGCGAAAAGCTGGAAAAGCGAGACACTCTTGTAACCTATGCCAGGCTGGATGATGACTTTGGCCTTGAATTGTTCAATGTTGCACTAAATAATGACAACGAAGAGCTCTCCAATGCGACCAAGTTCCGGGCAAGATTCAAAGGATTAGCATTTATTCCTGAAGGGTGCAATGCAGTTTATGGAGTTGATCCTTCGAGCAATTTTTCGCAAATAAGACTTTACTATCACTCCGAACTTGCCGGAGAGAATGTAGATACTTTGGCTCGTGACTTTACATTCCCAGGCGTTTCTTTTCACAACATTATTCCTGATCGAGTAAATGACTTACCCCCTGTTGACCCACCCTACATTGCAGGAGAAGCTACAGGTAGTCTGCGCGTGATACAGGCAGGTTATCCAATGGTTACCAAAATTGATTTGAGTAGTTTTTATGAAGAGTTCGCTGATGAAATAACAGACAAGAACATCATTATAAATTCTGCAGAATTGATTATTGAATCAGTTAATACAACTGGCGATTACAACCCGCTGCCCGTATTGGAGCTCCGGTTGATGGAAGAGGATAACTCATTTAAAGATTTCCGTGAAATTGGGCAAACCGAAAGAGATTCGCTCAGCAAGTTTTTTACTTTCACAAATTTGATCAATTACTATGTAAGTAGCGATTTATCAGCTCAAAGTCAAAATCGCATTGCCGGAAACTTATTTTATAACAGCACTAAGAAGAGTTATTCAGGCTCCATTACATTATTTGTACAAACCCTGTTTGCAAACAGAAACAGTCAGTACAAACCTCTTTACATAGGGCTGTATCCCGGGACAAATCTTACCGGTGTCACAACTTTGCCCGCATCAGGCAAAACACTTGATCGCACCGTTTTTATGAAAGAAAACATAAAACTTAGGGTGCACTATACGCAACCTAATAACTCAAATCTATAACAACCTGAACCATGTGCGGAATTGTAGCCTACGTAGGCCATCGCGAAGCGCAGCAAGTAATAATAAAAGGTCTTAAAAGGCTTGAGTACAGAGGTTACGACAGTGCCGGTATAGCATTATTGAACAACGGTTTAAATGTCTATAAAAAGAAGGGCAAGGTTTCGGATCTGGAAGAATACATTACAGATGAAACTTTGAAAAGCACAATTGGCATAGGCCATACACGCTGGGCAACACATGGGGAACCAAATGACGTAAATGCTCACCCCCACTACTCCTCTTCGCGCAAGCTTGCCATTATCCACAATGGAATTATCGAAAACTATAGCTCCCTAAAACAGGAACTCGTAAACAAGGGGCACATTTTTTTGAGTGAGACAGACACAGAAGTTCTCATACACTTTATTGAAGATATTTGGGAAAACAACAACTGTTCATTAGAAGAAGCCGTGAGGTTGGCTTTAACCAAAGTTGTGGGCGCATACGCTATTGTAATCATGTCAAATGACAATCCTGATCAACTTATTGCGGCCCGTAAGGGTAGTCCGTTGGTAATTGGAATTGGCAAAGATGAATTTTTTATGGCCTCTGATGCAACGCCAATCATCGAATACACAAAGGATGTAGTTTACCTCAATGATCTTGAGATAGCGGTTATTGATAATGGTCAGTTGCTCATTAAAACCATTGAAGGTGATGCACCAACGACTCCATACATTCAAAAACTGGAGCTTGAGTTGGAGGCTATTGAAAAGGGAGGGTTTGATCATTTCATGCTTAAAGAAATTTTCGAGCAACCTAAATCAATAAAGGATTGCCTTCGGGGCCGGCTTGATTCACAAGGAAACAGGCTTGTGTTAGGCGGTATACGTGAGTATGTGAATAAGATGATCAATGCCGATCGGATTATCATTGTTGCATGCGGTACCTCCTGGCATGCAGGTTTGGTAGCCGAATATATGATTGAGGAATTTTGCCGGATACCTGTTGAAGTTGAGTATGCTTCTGAGTTCAGGTATCGTAACCCGATTATCCGCGAAGGCGATGTGGTGATTGCCATTTCTCAATCCGGTGAAACAGCAGACACACTTGCTGCCATTGAATTGGCCAAATCCAAAGGCGCTATTATTATAGGTGTGTGCAATGTTGTTGGTTCCTCCATTGCACGTTCTTCGCATGCGGGCTCCTATACGCATGCTGGTCCGGAAATAGGGGTTGCCAGTACCAAGGCATTTACTGCACAGTTAACGGTGCTAAGCATGATTTGCCTGATCATCGCCCAAAAGCGTGGCACGATTACCGATCAAGCTTTTCACCAGATGCTGGTGGAGCTAGAGACCGTTCCTGAAAAAGTAGAAAAGGTACTGAAGCTTAACGATACGATTCGTGATATCGCTTTCACCTTTAAAGATGTTTCCAACTTCCTGTACCTGGGTCGCGGATATAACTTTCCGGTGGCACTGGAAGGCGCACTAAAACTGAAAGAAATTTCTTATATCCACGCAGAAGGGTATCCGGCTGCTGAAATGAAGCACGGCCCCATTGCGCTGATCGATGAAGAAATGCCCGTGGTGTTTATTGCAACGCACGACAGTTCTTATGAAAAGGTCGTTTCCAACATTCAGGAAGTAAAGGCCAGAAAAGGAAGGGTAATTGCTGTGGTCACAGAAGGCGACAAGTTAATACCACAAATGGCTGAGTTCGTGATTGAAATTCCTGCTGTGCAAGATGCCTTGATACCCATTGTGTCGGTAATTCCTTTGCAACTGCTCTCTTACCACATTGCTGTTATGCGTGGTTGCAATGTTGATCAACCTAGAAACCTCGCCAAATCCGTAACTGTAGAATAAACTCGATCCATGAATGTATTTCTGATTTTTATTGTTGGCTTTTGTGCAGGGTTTTTTCTTTTAATGATGCTAATAAGAAATATGAAGCTTCTAAAATCACTTTCATTACTCATTATCACGGGAGCACTCGCCCTTTTCTTTTCCAATTGCGGAGAAAATGAAATCGTAAGGCGATCATCCAAGTGTTTACCTACTCAATTTCCCTTTGAACAAGAGGATGGCATCATGACTGCTACCTATGACACAAGAAGTCGATTAGCAGGAATTAACTACACGTTTGAAGATGATGATGATTTCTCATTCACCAGTATTCGCACGTATAATAACGATGACAAACTCACTCGGATAAATTTTTATGTAAACGGAAGTATTGCGGACGATTTTGTTCAAATTATTCACGTTACCGACACCATAAAAGAAAGGTTTTACCGGTCGAGCAGCGCACTTGAAAATCTTCGATCATACCGATATTATTTTTTAAGTTCAACTGGTAAGGTTGCTAGTTTCACTGAACGTTTTCGCAGCAATAATTTTGCTAAAGGTGACTCAACCGTGTACACCTACACCGGTAATAATATTACCTTGGTCCGCATTTACAACGAGTGGGATGAACTTGAAGAAAGTTATGAAATTGAATACGATAACAAAAAAAACCCATACTTCGAAACCAAGTTCAGTGGGGAAGAATACCTGTTCAGCATCTGGAACCTAAGCGAGAACAATCCTGTAAGCATTAAACACATCGAATCCGGAGATATCACAACCTACACGTACACCTTTTCAGGAAAAGGATTTTTGTTAACCCGCCAATCGAGTGCACTTGCTGTAACAGGTGAGTTCAAGTACAACTGTGACGTGGATTAATAATTTGATATTTCGAGACTACTGGTTTTCAATTGTCAAAAAATTGTATCGAAATCCTAAGCCAATTCCGTAGCTAAAATTTCTTGAATACGAATTCAATCCAAAATAATCTAACTCCAGAACGAGAGTGTTTGAAGTGTCCACAATAATTCTGGTGTCATTTGAATATTTGCCATCTACTTTTAGCAGTCCTAGTAAACCAAATAACTTTGCTTGGAGGTAAATTCTCTCTGCTATTTTGTATTCAAAACCGCAGCCGGCTAAAAACCCCAAATCAAACGAATTTGTTAGTTGCCTCTCTCTTACAAATACGTGTTCAATTCTCTCCGAAAAAACTACATCATCAATGGTGTGAATCTCTCTAAGGTAAGACCTAATTTGCGTGCGAGTCAAGAATGATATGTATGATCCGACTTCACCAAAAAATCTGTATTTATCCTCCACGGTAAAAATCTGTAAACTTATAGGAACTGTAACGTAATTATTTTGCACAGTAACTTTTCGATATTGTGAATAAATACTGTTGTCTTGCTGAACCAGAGAGTTGTAAATACCTTCTCCACCTTTACTTTCTTGCATAAGTCCAATACTAAATAAAGCATTCCTCTTTAACCTTACCCCTGCTGAAACTCCGTAAAACTCACCATAGACTCTTCGCATTCTATAATTTAAGTCTGAAAATGGAGACTTTGATCCGTAGAGAATTGATTCGTTAATACCAGCCAAGGTGGTAAGTGAAATCCGCTCCACTAAGTCTTGGCCGTGTAATAAGTTGACTAAGAAAATCAAAAGAAACCCAAAAACTATTCTCATTTACACTTGAAAATAAGATTTTGCTAACCCATCAAATACTCCCGCTTCAATAACGGGCACACTTTGTAGCGTTCATCGTGGGTATCTTCATATACCGCTTCCAATAACTCGTACACATGTTTGATACCAATTAAACCGCACCACTCAAACGGCCCGTGCGGATAGTTGGTGCCCAGTTTCATGGCCTGATCAATGTCATCGCGAGAAGCGGTTCCTTCCTGAACGGTATAATACGCTTCGTTGATAATCATGCATATGATACGCGGTGTAACCAATCCTACACGGTCTTCCACCAGCAAAAAATCTGTACCCAGCTTATCGCATAAGCCTTTCAAACTCACTACATCGGCTGGACGCAGCACGCTTACTTCCAGCACCGAACGGTTCACAAACGTTGGAAGCCCATTAAAGCCAAACAGGTTTGCTTTAATCTTGTGATCGGATAGGCTAAAAAGTTCTGCCAAAGACAACTTGGCAGTATTCACAAACACGTTGGCTTCCTTTTCGGCATATATCTCAGACTGAAAAGGCTCTTCATCTAGAATGAAATCAAACACCAGATCGCTGCCGGAAACAAACCGTTCAGCTTCCCGATGATCCTGCTCAAAGGTATACGCATGCTGATCGCCAAATTTAAGCTTGCATTCTTCAAGATTTATCGGGTCACCGATCACTAAAATGTTCATGATTCACGTACTTTGAGCCGTTGCTAAATTAATGTTTTAAAAATCATCCCTTATGTCAAAAACTGTTATTTATTCCGACCAGGCGCCTGAACCCATCGGTCCGTATAGCCAGGCCATACAGGCCGGCAATATGCTGTTTGTAAGTGGTCAGATTGCCATCGACCGCAATTCTGGAAATCTGGTGTCAGGAAGCCTTGCCGATGAAACACGCCAGGTGATGAAAAACCTGAGAGCTGTATTGAGCGCTGCCAACATGGATTTCACCAACGTGGTAAAGTGCTCCATATTTTTAAAAGACATGAATTCCTTTGCCGAAGTAAATGCGATTTATGGTGAATACTTTAACGCCAACCCTCCTGCCCGCGAAACGGTAGAGGTTAGTCGCCTGCCCAAGGATGTGCGGGTAGAGATTTCTTGCATTGCTGTAAAGTAGGTCTTGGGTATTAGGCCTTAGGTGTTGGCGCAATATCCTAACACCTGAGTCCTAAGTCCCAAACACCTATGTCCTAAGCCCTAAGCCTTAATTTTCGCCCACATATCCTTGAGCGTAACCGTTCGGTTGAACACGAGGTTACTCTCCGTTGCATCCGGATCAAGAACAAAATATCCCTTACGCATAAACTGATAGCGTGTATCGGCCTTTGTTTTTAGCAAATCAGGCTCAGCAAAAACAGTTTGAACTTTCAATGAATCGGGATTGAGGTGATCTTTAAAATCGCCTTCGGCATCGGCTACATCTTCAACTTTAAAGAGCCTGTCGTACAAGCGCACTTCAATTTTTGCCGCATGGGCAGCGCTCACCCAATGTAAAGTGCCTTTTACGTTTATACCTGATGTATCCGAACCGCTTCTACTCTCCGGAATATATGTACAGTGCAGTTCGGTTACATTTCCATGTTTATCTTTTACCATCGACTCGCACTTAATTATATAGGCACTTTTTAATCGAACCATTTGCCCCGGTGCCAAACGGAAATACTTCTTCGGAGGATTTTCCATAAAATCTTCCTGTTCAATAAACAACTCGCGACTAAATGGAATTTCCCGCATTCCGGCAGACTCATCTTCCGGATTATTTTCGCTCGAAACCATTTCAGTTTTTCCTTCCGGATAATTGGTGATCACCACCTTAACCGGATCAAACACCACCATCCTGCGCAGGGCAACTTTGTTCAGGTGTTCGCGTACACAGAACTCCAACAAGCCCACATCAATCAGGTTATCGCGTTTAGCTACACCAATACGGTCGCAAAAATCGCGAATACTCTCAGGGGTATATCCCCTTCTTCGCACACCACTCAACGTTGGCATGCGCGGGTCGTCCCATCCGCTAACGTGATTTTCATTTACCAATTGTAGCAGCTTACGCTTACTCATTACCGTATACGTCAGGTTCAATCGCGCAAATTCATACTGACGAGATGGATATATCTCGAGGTTTTCAATAAACCAATCATACAGCGCACGATGCGGCACAAACTCAAGTGTGCAAATGCTGTGCGTTATTTTCTCTATCGAGTCGCTTTGGCCGTGCGCAAAATCATACATCGGATAAATGCACCAGGCATCACCAGTTCGATGATGATGCGCATGTTTAATCCTATAGATAATCGGATCGCGCATATGCATGTTCGGATGCGCCATGTCAACCTTTGCCCGCAAAACCTTCGAGCCGTCTTTATACTTGCCTGCACGCATATCGGCAAACAGCTGCAGGTTTTCCTCAATACTGCGGTTGCGATACGGACTATTCGTACCGGGCTGTGTCGGGGTACCTTTTTGCTGTGCAATTTCTTCGCTGGTGCTGTCGTCCACATACGCCAAACCCTTCCCGATCAGCTTCACCGCGAATTCATACAACTGCTCAAAATAATCGGAAGCATAAAATTCATTAGCCCACTGAAAACCCAACCACTGAATGTCATCTTTGATGCTCTCAACATACTCGGTTTCTTCTGTTACGGGGTTGGTGTCATCAAACCGCAGGTTGGTTTTGCCACCGTATTTCAGGGCAAGACCAAAATTCAGGCAAATGCTTTTGGCGTGGCCGATGTGCAGGTAGCCATTCGGCTCGGGCGGAAAACGGGTGAGTATGGTTTGGTGCTTGCCTTCCCGCAAGTCGTTTTCAACAATTTCCTCCAGAAAGTTTAGACTCTTTTCCTCAGCCATGGCAGTTGTGTGTAAAAGGTGCAAAGGTAAAACCGTTTTACAGAAGAATTATAATTGAACGATTAACTTTGCCCTATGAAAGATGTTCGCGTGCGGTTTGCCCCGAGTCCGACAGGGGCGTTACATATCGGGGGGGTTCGTACAGCCCTTTATAATTTTTTGCTGGCCCGGCAGCAGGGCGGAACCATGATTCTCCGTATTGAAGATACTGACCAAAACCGGTATGTACCCGGTGCCGAGGAGTATATAATGGATTCGCTGGCATGGGCCGGAATACAGATTGATGAAGGTGTTCGCGAGGGCGGGCCATTCGGGCCATACCGCCAGTCGGAACGCAAAGAAATATACAGCCAATACGCACAGCAGCTGTTGCAAAGCGGGCATGCCTACTATGCTTTTGATACCGAGGCCGACCTGGAGGCCATGCGCGAACGGCAAAAAGCCACTGGCTCCGATCAACAGCAGTATAGCAGTGCCACCCGCATGACCATGCGCAATTCGCTTACGCTATCTGCGGAAGAAACCAGAAAGCTTATTGAAACGGGTCATCCGTATGTTATCCGGTTCAAAATTCCAGAAAACGAAACGGTAGTGTTGCATGATTTGATTCGTGGTGAGGTTTCTGTACAAACCGCCCAGCTCGATGATAAAGTCTTGATGAAATCAGACGGAATGCCCACGTACCACCTGGCTAACGTAGTGGATGATTACCTGATGAAAATTTCGCATGTGATCCGTGGCGAAGAATGGCTTCCTTCTGCTCCACTTCATGTTTTATTGTACAAAGCCTTCGGGTGGGGAAAAGATATGCCGCAGTTTGCACACCTGCCCTTGTTGTTAAAACCCGATGGCAACGGCAAACTCAGCAAACGAGATGCTGACCGCATGGGCTTCCCCATCTTTCCTCTCAATTGGACTGATCCGAATACGAAGGAACAATCTACCGGCTATCGCGAAGCAGGTTATTTGCCCGAGGCGTTGATTAACTTTCTTGCCTTTCTGGGATGGAACCCCGGTACAGAACAGGAAATCTTTTCAATGAATGAATTAATCCAGGCCTTTAGCGTGGAGCGAATTGGAAAAGCCGGAGCAAAATTCGATATCCAAAAAGCCCAATGGTATAACCAGCAATATTTAAGAGCTAAATCCAACACTGAACTTGCCACACATTTGGTTGACCATCTGAAAAAAGAAAATATCACCTGTTCACAGGATAAGGCAGAAAAAATCTGTGACGTTATGAAGGAGCGCATCACCTTCCCGCAAGATCTTTGGGAGCAGGGTAAATTTTTCTTCAATGCTCCTGCATCATTTGATGATGGGGTTGTGTCAAAAAAGTGGAACGATGATGCTGTGAAGGTATTAACCACTTACCGCGATGCCGTTGAAAAATTGAGTACATTCGATGCAGCGATAGCAAAAGAAACCCTGGAACAGGTTACGGCCTCACTCCAGATTGGCACAGGAAAAATACTTCAGGCGTTGCGAGTAGCACTGAGTGGAATGGGCGGTGGACCAGATCTGATGATGATTATGGAGATCATCGGCAAGGAAGAAGTGGTAAGCCGGTTGACTTTTGCGTTGAATAATCTGAAAATCAAAGTCGGTTAGCATGACAAAAAAATCAAAACCTGAAAAAAAACCGGCTGCAAAAAAGCCGCGTGTTCACAAAGATCTGGAAGGCTTCGAAGTGTCTATCAACCAGTTTGGTGAGTTGAAATCCAACATGGACATTGAAAAAATCAACGCCTTTCTGGATAAAAATGTGGACGATAAAAAACTGGCTGAGCGGGATGATTATGATGAGTTGAAAAAAGGAAAAAAGAAAAAGAAGAAAGAATAACTCAGGAACTCCTTCGAAACCACGGAATCAGGGCGGGAACGCGCTGCTTATAACTGATATATGCCTCCCCATACTTTTTTATCAGCTTCTTTTCTTCCAAAGGAATACCGATAGCCAGGTAAATAAAAATGCAACAAGCCGAAATCAGCGTAGTAACGTTTGGGATAAATAACCAAAACCCCACGACCATCAAAATCGTGGCTGAATAAATGGGGTGGCGCACATGCTTCAGTATTCCGTCTGCTCTAAACTGTTCATGTTCATCCGATTCAAAGCCTGCAAAACCCTTCAGACTATATTGTTTAAAGGCAGCCTTGAAAATAAAAATGGAAAAGGTGGCCAGTATCAGGCTGAAGTATCGGTTCCAATCACTGGATTCAATAAGATAAGCTGAAGAAATGGAGGCATTCAACAACAACATGGCAAAAAGCCCGATCGTTGAAAAGAAAACATACAACAACCGATAATACCTAAATGCGCTACGCATGTTCTGGCTGAAATACTGCTTTGCGCCATCAGCCGCAAAAACGCTGTGAAGACCGAGGTAAGCTATCCAGCCCAAAACCAACAAACTGTATTTTTCCACAACTCCAATTTACATTAAAAACCTCCTTACCTTTGGATAGTTCCATGACTATGAAATCTATTAAGCTCGGCATCATTCGCGAAGGTAAAGTTCCACCCGATAAGCGCGTTCCATTTACACCCTTGCAAACAGAAGAAATCGAACAACGGTTTCCGAACGTCAAGGTAATTTGTCAATCAAGTGAAGTGCGTGCCTTCAAAGATGATGAGTACCGTGAATTAGGCATTGAGGTTAGGCCTGATGTAACCGATTGCGATGTTCTGATGGGCATAAAAGAAGTGCCCATAGCTGGTCTTATTCCGAATAAAACCTACCTGTTCTTTTCGCATACGATTAAAAAGCAACCTTACAACAAAAAGCTACTGCAGGAGATACTCAAAAGAAAAATCAGGTTAATCGATTACGAAACCTTAAAAGACAGATTGGGGAACAGGCTTGTAGCGTTTGGTCGATATGCAGGAATAGTTGGTGCCTACAATGGCTTATGGACTTATGGAAAACGCTACGGAGATTATTCTTTGCGTAGAGCGTTTGACTGTTTTGATGTAAATGACCTCAAGCTTGAGTTGCGCAAAGTGAAATTGCCTCCCGTTAAAATTATCCTTACTGGTGCTGGCCGTGTTGGAAAAGGTGCTATGGAAACACTTGATACCGCGGGCATACGCAAAGTTGGTGTGTACGATTTTCTGACTAAAACATTTGATGAGCCGGTTTACGTTCAGCTTGGCAGTGCCGATTACCACATCAGGCATGAGGGTAGGCACTTTAACCGCGATGAATTTCATCAGCATCCGGAACGTTATGATTCAACGTTTTTGTCGTTTACTAAAGTTGCCGACATTCTGATGGCAGGCGCATTCTGGAATCCGAAAGCACCCGTTTTGTTTACGCGTGAAGACATGTGTTCACCCGAATTCAAGATTAAAATTATTGCCGATATCACCTGCGATGTGGGCGGCTCCATTCCTAGTACCATTCGGGCCAGTACCATTCCTGAGCCTTTATATGATTACGATCCACAAACCGGGCAGGAAAAACCTTCTTTAAGTAATGATAAACACATAACGGTAATGGCGGTGGATAACCTCCCGTGTGAACTTCCCCGCAGCGCCTCGGAAGAGTTTGGTCGTGATTTAATTGACCGGATTTTACCGTTGCTTTTTGTAAAAGATGCGGATGGTGTTTTGAAGCGTGCGACTATAGCTAAAGGCGGACAGCTAACCGAAAACTTTGCTTACCTTGAAGACTACGTAGCAGAAAAATAAGAGATATGTTTTTATACAACGTTACCATCGGCATTGATAAGGATATTGAACAAGAATGGGTTGCCTGGATGAAGACCGAACACATTCCCGATGTGCTCAACACCGGTCTGTTTTTAAATTATAAAATGTACAAGGTGTTGCACGACAATGACGATGGCAGCATTTCGTATAGCGTACAATATTTTGCCGAAACCCTGGAAAACGTAGTGCAGTATCTCGAAAAGTTTGCCCCCGCCTTGATAGAAAAACACAAACAAAAATATGGCGGCCGGCACGTGGCGTTCAGAACGTTGCTGGAGGAGATCTGATTTATTTGGTTGAAATCAGTTTTATGATCTCATCGCGCTCCAGACTGCAGTTTATCCACTCACCATCCAGCTTCGCCTTATAATATTTCTCATAGAAATTAATAGCCGGTTCATTCCAATCCAACACCTGCCACATCATGCCCGAGCAATCCTCATCCAGCGCATGTTGCATGGTACGATCAAACAGTAATTTACCGATTCCCTTGCCACGTTCTGTTTCGGTTACCACAATGTCTTCCAGGTAAAGTCGCTTGCCCTTCCAGGTAGAGTAACGCCAATAGTAAATAGAGATGCCCACAACTCCCTTTTCATTCTCAGCCACAAACAAGCCATAAATCGGATTCGGGCCGAAACCATCTTTCTCCATCAATTCAACCGTATTGATTACTTCGTGCGGAGCTTTTTCATACAAGGCAAGTTCCTTAATCAACTCAAGAACACGCGGCAGATCGGCTTTTGTACCTTTTCGTATGGTAATGTCTGTTTTCATAAAAATAAAAGGGGCTATCGGTAGACAGCCCCTTAAATTAAAAAAATTCAATTGTTATTACATATCACCTTTCGCTATAGGCGGAATTACACCCATATTATACCATGCAAATGAATATTGATCGGCAATGGATTCAATTCCCTTGCTCAGGTTTGAGGCACCATGAGCTGAATTCACATCAATACGGATTAAAACAGGATTGTTCCCTGCATGATTTCCCTGTAGTGCTGCAGCAAACTTGAAGCTATGTGCCGGCACAACCCGATCATCACGATCAGCCGTAGTGACCATTGTAGCTGGATAGTTTGTTCCGGGTTTTAACGCATGAACTGGCGAATATTTTTTCAAATACTCAAACATCTCTTTTGAATCTTCAGCAGTTCCATAATCCGGAGCCCAAGCCGCACCTATCGTAAACTTATGATAACGCAACATGTCCATCACACCCACCGCAGGAAAAGCCACTTTAGCCAAATCAGGTCGTTGAGTCATCACCGCTCCAATTAATAGACCACCATTCGATCCTCCATTGATAGCCAGGTACTCGCTTGACGTATACTTTTCACTTATTAAGTACTCTCCCGCTGCAATAAAATCATCAAACACATTTTGCTTATTCATCTTTGTTCCGGCCAAATGCCATTTCTCCCCATATTCACCTCCACCACGAAGGTTTGGTTGTGCAAAAATTCCACCGTTCTCCAGCCACACCATTCTTGATGCGCTGAAAGATGGTGTTAAACTAATGTTGAAGCCTCCATAGGCATATAACCACGTTGGATTCTTACCATTAAGTTCAATCCCCTTTTTGTGAACAATGAACATGGGAATTTTTGTACCGTCCTTGCTGGTGTAGAATACTTGCTTGGTCTCAAAATCATCTGGATTAAAGTCAATTTTTGGCCGAGCGTATTCCGTTGACGCACCGGATGCGATGTTGTATTTAAAGCTGGTTGGCGGGTAAGTGAATGAGGTAAAGGTATAATACAGATCCTGATCGTCTTTCCATCCACCAAATCCATTGGCTGTTCCAATGTCAGGCAACTCAATCTCCCGTTCAAACTTTCCATTCAGGTCATACTGCTTAACCTGAGTCTTTACATCAACCAGGTAGCTTGCGAAAATTTTTCCTCCACCTGCTGATGTGCTTAGGGTGTTCTCCGTTTCCGGAATCAGATCTTTCCAGTTTTCGTACGAAGGGTTGGCGGCATCTACCCACACTACTTTTGAATTAGGCGCCTGATAATTTGTCTCTATAAACAATCTTGACCCTTCGGTTTCGATTACATATTGATCGCTTTCAAATCCTGTTTTGATGTGCAGAATCTTACCATCAGGTTTAGATAGGTCCTGAACATATAACTCATTACCAGTGGTACCTTCGGCAGTTGTCATAATCAAATAACGTTCATCTTCAGAGACAAATCCGCTTACAAATCTCCGCTTTTCCTTTTCACCAAAAATCACCTTATCCTGAGAAGAGGGGGTACCCAGCTTATGATAATAGAGTACTTGATATTCATTTTTTGCTCCAAGACTTTTGTTCAACCCTTCAGCAAACCGGTTGATGTAATAACCGTCATTGCCTCTCCAGGAAATGGAACTTTGCTTCATGTTTCGAATGGTGTCTTCCACCAACGATTTGTCGGATGTCCTGATCACCACGGTTTCGGCACGATCAGCACCACCCTTAGCGATTTGAAAGGCTAACAAAGAACCATCCTTTGAAAACGATAACCCACGCATGGTGGTAGTACCATCTTTTGAAAAGGTATTGGGATCCAGAAACAATTCAGCCTCACCGTTCTCGCCCTTCTTGCGGTACAATACATATTGATTCTGAAGTCCGTCATTCTTGTAGAAGTAGTAATATTCACCTCTACGGAAAGGGGTACCGAGTTTTTCATAGTTATTCAACTCCAACAATCGCTGCTTAACCGCATCGCGATAGGTGATGTTTTTCAGATAACCAAACGTTACATCATTTTGCGCGGTAACCCAATCTGCTGTGGCTTTGGCAGTGTCATTTTCCAGCCAACGGTACGGATCAGGCACTTCTGTTCCGAAGTACACATCTACTGTGTCAACTTTTTGCGTAGCCGGGTAGGTTAGTGCTGTTTCTGCTTCCTTTTTCTGACAGCCACTAAGGCCAATCAGGATAAGGCCAGACACCCATAAAGCATGTGATTTCATAAATTTTGAGGTTTATATACAAGTTTACCAATTACCCATTGTTTTTTTCAACTGATTTATGATAAGTGGAAAAACTAAGCTATGTAACTCCATGTTGTGTACATATGAAAAATCCGGTTGTCAACGCGCTCATTCATACTTTCGTACTCATCGCAGTACTTACTGTTAATGCACTGGCCAACATTCTACCCATCAATGGCTTGAACACGGGAGAGGTTTCTGCCTTGTACCCAAGCCTGTTCACCCCGGCAGGTATTACTTTCTCCATCTGGAGTGTGATCTACCTGTTGCTGCTCGCATTCGTTTTGTGGCAATGGATTCGCCTGCGCGACACGCGCACACAGGAAATCTATTGGCAACTATCACCTTATTTTATCCTTTCTTCTGTTTTCAATATTTCCTGGATTTTAGTCTGGCACTTTCTCTATGTGTGGATATCCGTAATCATTATGCTTGCCTTTTTGGTAACACTTACGCTAGCCTTTCTCAAACTTCAACAAGCAAACCTGAACACGCGCGCAAATCGCTTCTTCATTTCACTACCACTCACAACTTACTTTGCGTGGATTTGTGTAGCCACCATTGCCAACATAGCCACCGCACTTGTTTCCCTGAAATTATCATCGTACATGCTTTCACCGGAAACCTGGACGGTGATCATGATGGCGATTGCCTTCTTGCTTGCCGTCTACATTACACTAACGTATAAGAAACCTGCCTTTGCTGCAGTGGTTACCTGGGCATTGGCGGGTATCTGGTTACGATCACTAAATGGCGATAGTCAATTGATTTACATCACCGCTGCATCTTTAACTATTCTATGTGGGTTGTTGTTTCTTTTCTCACTCTTAAAAACCGCCCTCATTTCTTTTAAATAAATATTTGATATTGCACAACCCATTGTCCACGAGTTCCCTGCTTGACCAAATCGTTGGAGTTCAGTTCATAGAATGGCCTTAATTGATAGTCGAGCGTAATTTTAGTGTGATGACCTTGGAGTAGCCAGTTCATCCCAATATCGATAACATTCATAGTGTCCGTGAGCATATTCCATTTTGCCGACATCAACGAAACATATGGCATAAACTGTCCAGCATTTTGATGCATAATACTTCGGGGTAACAATACACCCACTTGAGTATAAAATGCATTGCCGGTTCCAAACATTGGAAAGGCATTGCCCTGGCTTCCTGAAGGAAAACCGGGAGACAATCCGTTGGCAGGATTCATAATACCATTATATCGGAGATATTCCGGTCCGAAATCGTAATGAAAATACCCCAGGTATGCTGAGAGTGCCGAACCCTTACTTGCATTCAAGGGTGCATCATAATAAGCGGCCACAGACCACAATTTCATGTCGTGAAAAACCGTATCGGATGCAATGCTCTCACGTGACCAGGTTGCTTTACGCTGCATGATAAACCCAGCTTCAACATTGAATATTTTTTTCTTACCCAAATAGGTCCCTGACATATAGGGTGTAGTATGAGGCTCCTCATCAAAAAAATTATAAATAAAAAAACCCTGGTATTGCTTTTGATGTCCTTGTGCCGCAAATCCAGCAGCCGATGATAAACTTTGCTGTGGTTGACCATTGGAGGTAATCGGGAACGGGTCGCTCACAATCAAGCGGTAGTCAATCTTACTTAATTGGCCCCTCACATAAATACTTAGCTTTCGGGAAAACTCGTCTGTTTGATCGACCGTAGCCTGTGCAAACACGGGTACATCCATGGTCATAATAGAGGTCACTCCCGGCTGGCTGAAACGAGACAATCCATTTGTAATAGTAAGACCTGATCCGATATAAAGCCGATCATGGTCCTTCCAAACTTTATATTCTCCCAGAACATCATGAAAAAAAACCTGTACTTTTCTATTCCCGGTATTGGTAGAATTTTGTCCAGCTAAGTAATTAAAGTTGTTTTGGCCAAACTGTAAATAAAAAAATACGTGATCTGTTAGCTGCCCATACAATTGAATTCGCGTTCGTCTCAATCCAATATCAAAGGTTTGATCTGCAGGGTCACCTAATACCATCGTTCCAGGATTACTGCGGTTGTAACGCAGCCAAATCTGATTCAAAAAAGTAGCTTTAATATAGTGGCTGCCCGATTCGTTAAACTTCCATTGCAAATCGGGAAATTCGGTCTGTGCCCTTAACAAATGGTTTACCAAAATGGTAATCATAAATAAATATATTTTAATTTTCATTTGAGCTTGGGTTATAAAGTACGAACAGGGTTTTCAATAGACACTTTGTCTCCAGTTGGCAGAATCAATAGACCAGATACCTCAACTTCCATATTGGCATTTTCCTTTGTCAGCAGATGTTGTAAGGTTAATACTTCCATCCGAACATTCTCTTTTGCTACGCGCTCCAACTTACTGGCGTGTGCCGAAAATGGTTCATTGTGAAGCACACGAATCAGTGCATGAACTCGCTCATGAATTGCACGATTGAAGGATGATAACGACCTGGTATCGATAAAATTCTCCAAAGCCTGACACGGGAGGTGGCCTATGATTACTACACGCGTACATTGTTCTGTTTTTAGAATATTGAGGACATGCGCCAGCACTCCAGGTCTTGAATAATCCAATCCATTGCAGGGTGTGCGCAAAACTACAGATTGGCCTAAATCCAAAACGGGCTCCAAAAAATCTGTGCAGGCAATAACTAATGTGCTATTACCCGCCAAAGTTTCAGGTGTACGCATGCTATCTCACCTCAGGTTGAAATTGACACAACTGTACAAGCTCATCTGCAAAAGAAATCAACTCACTGATGCCTTCTGTATTAAGCGTTTCTCGCTGCAGGTAAATCAACACTTTGTTTCGATGCGATTCTACATGAACGCCTTTGTGTGATTCGAAGAAATTAATAACAGGTTCATTGAAGAATTCCTTAATTGCTTTTTCTTCAGAACCGCGCAGGTAGTAGCGCTTTGAAAAAACCGGATTATCTGAAAAGTCAATGTCTCTCCCCTGAACACCTTCAGAAAATTTAGACCAAAGGTCTTCTGGTTCAAGTGCAAAGTCAGGCAGATGAATTTCAGCTTCACTGATCATGAGCGCGGTAATCACCAGGTCGGATTGTGCCTGTAAGGCAAACTCGGAAAGTTTGATGTCTGATATTTCATACCTGGCCCACTCTGTGTATCGAACGAGAACATTTTCTTCATACTGAAATTTAACACCTTGCAAAATCGGGAAGTCCTTAAACTTAAAGGTATTCCTTACCTTTTGTGGGTAAAACGTAAAGCCAAAATCACTCGCATACTTGCGCAAACTAACCTGGCGATCATTGAGTTTAATTTCAAGCTTGTTGTTATTCAGTGAAACCTTACGGGCCGACAGGGGATGGTTTGAGAAATTCTGGAAATATTCAAATCCGGTAACATTTACTTTTCCACCCTTATGCTCAAACGACTCTTCAAAATGATGGAGTTGCTCCATGAACGTATGATCTACAATCTTGGCTTCAGCAAAGTTCAATGTCACCACCTTGCCCGGTTTCAACCGGTTAAATAGCTTTTTAAATCCGATCAGGTTGGAAAAGATAGCTGCGTCTTTAATTTTTATCGCATACTCCTGCCTGGATTCCTGAAGGTCATAACGGGCCTTGAACAATGACCGCAAGGGCGCGCCATTAATGATATGAAACACAAACTTCATCAGGATACCCGAGAAAACACCCAATAATAAATCCGTGGCAACGGTTACAATAATGGTTGTCACAAAAACCACCAGTTGTTCCGCACCAATCTTATACGTTTTGAAAAACTCATTTGGTGAGGCCAGGCGATAACCCACAGCAATCAGCAAAGCTGCTAATGCGGTATTGGGAATCATCTCAATTACCGGAATAAAAAAAATCATGGCTACAAGCAGAAAGAACCCGTGAAAGAAATTACTCCAACGTGAGCGCGCGCCAAAATTGATATTGGCAGAACTTCTTGCCACTTCAGATATCATCGGCAAACCACCCAACAAACTGGCAATAGCATTACCAGCACCAACGGCTGCAAGGTCTTTGTTTGGGTTACTTACCCTTTTCCAGGGATCCAATCCATCAATTGCTTTAACTGTAAGCAACGACTCCAGGCTGTTCACAAACAAAAACATAAATACATACTTCCAGAAAACGAACGTACCGATAGCTGCGAAGCTTGCATTGAAACCCACGTTGCTCCAAAAATCACCAATGCTTACCATGCCAAAGGCGGGCTCAGTATGCTTGAAATCCATAATTAGTGCCATTGGAATAGTGACAAGCAACACAACCATAGGCGCGGGTATACGCTTGAAAATTTTTCCCTTTAAGTATGGCATACCAAAAATGATTACCAGACTTACAATACCCACCAGCGTTACACGCGGATCGGCATGCATAATGGAGTGCGGGATACGTTCATACAATTCAACCGGTCCAAGCCCTTTCAGTGTGGCCGGATCAATACCCAACAACACATGAATCTGTTTAGAAAAAATAATAAGACCAATGGCGGCTAACATGCCGTGAACTGCGGAGTGCGGAAAAAAATCGCTTAGTGATCCGAACTTCAGGAAGCCAAAAATTACCTGTATTAAAGATGCCACTACAATTACGCCAAGTGCCAGGTGCCAGCCTTCGGCACCGCCACCCAATTCGGTAACAGCGCCTGCACAAATGGTAATTAAGCCGGCTGCAGGGCCCTTAATGGTAAGGCGCGATCCGGCAAAAAAGCTCACAAACAATCCGCCAACCATGGCGGTCAGCACACCCATCGCTGGCGGAAACTCACTCGCCTTGGCAATACCTAAACTGAGTGGCAGCGCCAGTAAAAAAACCAGAAAGCCTGAGAGCGCATCCTGCCTCCAATGCTTTTTAAATCCTTCAAAACCGTCTTTAGGAATATCTATTGTTTTCATATTGAATTCTTTAATTGTTTGATGAATTGTGTTGATTATGATGACCGATACGCCATCTCATACATCGACTTGACATGTGGTCCCAGAAAAACACGCGCATAAATCCGAATAAGCGCCAATCCATTT
The DNA here is from genome assembly GCA_019638275.1 of Cyclobacteriaceae bacterium. Taxonomy (GTDB): domain Bacteria; phylum Bacteroidota; class Bacteroidia; order Cytophagales; family Cyclobacteriaceae; genus UBA2336. The sequence goes on from JAHBUC010000002.1 coordinate 187,686, forward strand.
AGGATAAAACTCAGCGCCACCAAAAAGGCAAGGCCATACTGGTATTCGTGAATGTGCGTGAATATTAAATCTTCACCCAGAAATGTTGGCGATATCGGAAAGCCCGCAATGCCCAGGCAGCCCAATAAAAAAGTAAAGGCTACTTTTGGATGTTCATACACGTAGCCATGAAACCGATCAAGGTTTATATCTCCCTCCAGCATTTTCAACCGAAGCAAACCGAGGTAACCAAGAATGCCAAAGCAGACAACACCACTCAGGTAGATGACAATATGATCCAACCCGAAATGCTCATTGAATGAAACGGCTAAAGCAATTAAACAATGGTTGGCAATTATCAACAACCAGCTTGCCAGCACATTTTTTCGTTCTGTAAATGATTTCAACACCATGGTTACTGCCAGTAAAGCAAATGCAAATGGAAGCGATCTGACGAACGCATCGGGCAACACTGGCGCAATGGCATGAACACCCAACCCCAAAAGCGTAACCACGAGAAAGAAAACGACCACACGCTTTACAGAAAAAAATCCCAATGCATTTCCAGCTGCCTTCATGGGATTCCATAAATACCGGTACATGAAAGAGTCAAGATTCCACTCTTTGAGGCACAACATGTAAATGGAATATTCGATTCGCTTTGGTAAAGAATCCTCCACGGTGTGTTCGCGTGGCACAAAATGATAGAATTGTTCGCGAATCAAATAACTTACAACCGATGGTGATACCAGAAGTTGGTAGGTTCGCAAAAAAGCATTTCCTGCAAAATGAAAAAGCGCCAGGTTTTCAAAACCCGCTGCCACTTCAATAAAAATTAAACCAATCTGGGCGATGGAGGAATACGCGATCTGACTTTTAACGGTAGACTGAACACGTGCAATGCCGGTGGCCACCAAACTGGTAACCAGGCCAAGCACACCAATTAAAATGCGAATAGAAAACTGGTGCTCCCAAAACGGAAAGGTGCGCAGCAACAAAAACACACCGATGTGCACAGAAAGCGATCCATAAAAAATGGCGCTGGAGGGTGTTGGCCCTTCCATCGCGCGTGGTAGCCACGATGAGAACGGAAGCTGTGCAGATTTGGCAGCGGCTGAAATCAGAATCATCAAAGAAATGAATACTCCGATTGCCGAATGAGATGCCAGGTGTTCATTGACAAATGCCGCATCGTTTAACTTAACAAACGTGATATTCTCATGCCATAAGTGATGACTCATCCACATGGTGAGCAGAAAACCCACATCCGCTACACGATAAATAGAAAAAACCTTAACCGCATTTTTTACAGGCAGGTATCGGTCGCGATAAAATGCAATGAGCAGAAAGGAAGATATGCCCAACATCTCCCACCCGATAAACATTGTTTCAAAATTGCCCGCAACGATCACCAGGTTGTACCCGAGATAGAAGAACAACAGCGTATTGAAAAACCGCTTATATCCTTCTTCGCGGTGCATATAATACCGACTGTACAACGTAACCAAAAAAGAGAGTATCGATCCCACCAACAAATACACAGCCGTTATCTTATCAAAACAGAAATCGACAAAGAATTCATATCCCTGCGTTTTGAAAATGGAGAAATCGCGAAGGTTAAGTGTAGGCTGTCCTTCCATCAACCAATATCCAGTGAAGATCATCACCGCTAACAGGTTAACGCCAATGGTACCAAATGCAAGTCGCGAAATAAACATCTCCCGGCTTCGCGAAATGATTAAACTCAGCAGAAATCCCAGCAGCGGAATCCCCACAAACACTTGAATGAAAAGTTCTGGTCGCATGACTTAGGGGATTAAGTAAACAGGTAAATTTTCTGAATGGGTTTCAAATACAGGAGCGAGATCATCCGCCTGTAACATGAGCTTCTCTACCGGATCATAGGGAGCAAATGCACCATTCCGGTATAACCAAAACTCATGTGTCTCCGGATCAACCACTACGAGGTGAATCCATTCGTTTTTAAACCACTCGTATGTAGCCGGAGAAGATTGGATTACACGCAACACAACATCGGGTTTATGCTCCACAAGGGTAAGCAGACGAACCGGGTCATGTACCTCAACCATCTGGCTGGGCAAGCCGGGGCGCAAATCGCCATCAATTCCATTTGCTACCCCAAACAGCCCCATTACGTTGTGTGGCAATTTTGTGCCCGCTCCAAGTTTTTGATTGTCCACGCGCGAAAAGAAGTACTCCAGGTTAATGCCCCCGCATACAGGTGCAGCTGCTTTCAAAATGTTGAGCAGGTATTTTCCTTTCAGATCAACCCGATAATCGTACGAATTAAGAAATGATCTTCGGTCGAGAAATACGTGCCGGGTTAGGTTTCTTCTACCGATTACGCACAAGGCATTGGTAGCATGATTAAGTTCTGGTCGTGGTTCAAATAACGAGACCGATCTTCTGCGCACAGCATCATGCACTTTGTCAAGATTGAGTTTGCTGTTAACCATCTCAAACCTACGTGAACGTTCCTTTGCGTTTAAATCAAGAGCCGTATGAAACACCAGCACATTGCGCATATGTGCTCCTGCTAATTCCTGAGAAAGTGTTTCTTCATCAAAGAACACCACTTCATCGCGCGTTGTATCGTGCAAGCCACCCACAAAACGGGTTGTTTCCGGAATATCAATACCGCGTGTATTCAACACTTCACGCACTGCCTTGTGATTGGCCATGTGACAAACCACACGTGCATTAACTGAGCCTGGTCTTCCTGAACATGCGCCACAATCATAAGCTGCGTAATGTGGATTATTGACACTGCTCGATCCGTGGCCCACAACATAAACCAACGGTGCAAAATTTTTCACCAGTCCGATGCTCTTTAACAACCCCTCCACCCGATCTGCCATTTCATCAATTGTAAAGCCAACCTGTAAATCCTTTTCGCGATGCTCAGGATGTTTACACTCTATAGTGAGTGTTGAATGTTTGTCCATATGCCGCAGCGAAGTGGCCGTTGCTGGACTCATCGATGGCTTGAAAATATTAATGAAGAGTTTTAATGCCGACCAAAAGCCAAGTGTTTGCGAAATCAGCCAGCCCCTGAATAGACCATGACTGTGTTTGGTAAAATGAACGTCACGATCATGCTTTTTACGCGTGCCCTTTTCTTTAATCAGATACTGAGGCATTACCGGTGCCGGGCATAGCTTGGTTAGAAATTTTCCGTGCTCGGGCTGGTAGAAAAACTCAACATTGAAAAAGCCAGGCGTGCCATACGTTTCGCAACGGGTATCGAATCGCTCCAGATACCGCCTCAATGAACATTCACGATCATCAATGCAAAACATGGCCTGAAAGGTTTTAGCCAACGAATCCTGCTTTCCGTTTGATCCCAATTTTAAACCCAGCAGTACTTCATCGTAATACGTCCATTCAAAAGCTTCCTGCCACAGCATCAAAACCTCATGGTGCTCTGTTGAACCGACTTCTTCAAACAAATCATTTGGCTTCTCACCTGCCAGGTGCCCAAGTGGTGTCCACCCTTCTTCAAAATGAGTATCCAATGCATCAATCTCCAACAGCAATTCAAAAACGATCAGATCATGCAACGAGATTTTCTTGCGGTCCAACAAAGCTTGTGGATCGCTTTCAATTACGGCCACCATTCCCGACCAACCCTGGTGGGCAAACTGTTGATCGAACACGTACTGCTTAAAATATTTTTCGTTACCTACTACCTCCCGTAATAAGCTGGTCAGGCTGTGGTGATGAAGTAAATAATGCCGTGCACGTTTCGACTTAAAAAAACTGGTCAGGCTGGTGCGCTCTATTTCCCGAATAGATGCCAGAAAACCTTTGTGCCAGACCGGAAATCCCCACATGGAAATCCCCTGATCGAGGTAACTGCAAAGAATCCGAAACAAGAATGGGTGAACCAGCGAATCAAGGTCAACACGGTAATCCCTTTTCCATTGTGAACGCAGGGCACCAATCCTTGGCGGTTGTTGTGCAGGGTAGTCTTCGTGTAAAAGTTTCCGTTTCCACACATCAACAAGCGCATTTCCCATTCGGGCAGAAACTATTTTCTCCAGAATGGATGTGTTGATTCTTCCGGCATGGAATAATGACCGGTATTCCTCTAATGTGAGCAATGTTTTATACCCAAACATTTCTGCAGCCTGTCGGGTAGCCTTTTCAAAAGGCAAATCTTGAAAAGCATGAAGTGTGTTGTGATGGATAAAGTCTTTCAGCGGAGCCTGTGCAGGTAAATAGTGGCTGAGTTCCTTCAGTACTTCATGCTCATTAAACTGAGCGTGTTTCACTCGAATAAAATTTAGTTTTAAGAATTTGAAAATGACGTTGGACTTAAAGCCAATGCCAAGAGTTCGAAGCCAGGTTCAAACCCATGCTGATGATTCAGCGATCCTTAAAAATCAAATCAGGAAAACACAATGCAGCCTGAAGAGTGGTGGCTGATGCCCGTAAAGAACAATCGGGCCATTGGTACAAGGTGATTGAAACGTTTGAGAACGAAAATGGCATGAGGCTGAAATATCTTCGATTTCAACTGCATCGAACTTAAGCCTTTCGCTTTCGCCTTCAGTTTCTGTTTTTTCAAATAGTGAAGAAGTGCTTAAGGGTTTACCCGTCTTTTTTATGGGAACGAAGGTGCCCTGCTCATGCCCTCCGGCTGTTAAAGGCATAGCCATTACAGCAGGCGCTGTAAACTGAATGCAGATTACTATGAGTAGTAAACGGATCAGAAAAATGGCTTTACGTAGGGTCATATACGCAATCAACACTACAAAGGTCTATGATTTTTAAGAGAAAAATCAATAAAGCCTCTTTAAAACTTACTTCATACGATTGCGTAGCTGAATTAACTGATTTTGTCGAACCCGCAATAAGGCACCAATACATTAGGTATTTTAATGCCATCAGGGGTTTGGTTGTTTTCCAGGATGCCGGCTACAATCCGTGGCAACGCTAACGCACTACCGTTAAGTGTGTGCAGCAATTCGGTTTTACCCTCTTTGTTTTTGTACCGGAGTTTCAACCGGTTCGACTGGTATGCTTCAAAGTTACTCACTGAGCTCACCTCCAACCAACGTTGCTGGGCTGCGGCAAATACTTCCATGTCGTAGGTCATGGCGGAGTTGAAACCCATATCTCCGCCACAGAGCAACAGCTTGCGGTAAGGAAGCTCCAATTTCTCCAGCAAGCCCTGAACATGCGCACACATTTCATCCAATGTCTGGTACGATTCTTCCGCTTTGCGCACCTGAACAATCTCAACCTTATCAAACTGATGCAGGCGATTCAACCCACGAACATGTGCGCCCCAGCTTCCGGCCTCTCTACGAAAGCAGGGTGTGTATCCAACATTTTTTACGGGAAGTTGACCTTCGGTAAGCATAACATCGCGATACAAATTAGTGATGGGAACCTCGGCTGTGGGGATCAGGTATAACCCATCTTCCTGAACAAAATACATTTGTCCTTCTTTATCCGGAAGCTGACCTGTTCCATAACCTGAAGCTTCATTCACTACAATAGGCGGAAGCATTTCACGGTAGCCGGCTTTCTCCGCTTCATCCAAAAAGAAGTTGATCAAGGCACGCTGCAGCTTGGCGCCTTTGCCTTTATAAACAGGAAATCCAGCACCGGTTATTTTTATTCCCAAATCAAAGTCGATGATGTCATATTTCTTGATCAACTCCCAATGCGGTAATGCATCCGCTCCAAGCTGTGGCATGCTTCCATGTTCATGAACGGTGATGTTATCATCCGCGCCTCCACCTGCAGGAACTTTTTCAGCTGGTACATTCGGAATTTTATACAGGTGTACTTTCAATGCTTCCTCCAACCCGGTCAGCTTTTGCTCAAGGCTCTTCAACTGATCTTTTTCACTGGCAATGGCCGTACGCAAGGTGTTAGCCTCATCTGCTTTTCCGGCCTTCATGAGCTCACCTATGCGCCTGGCTTCAGCATTGGATTTTGCCTTCAAGTCATCGGCCTGCTTTTGGGTATCCCTGCGGGACTGATCCAGGTTGATCACCTGATCCACCAACGTAGCGGCATCTTTCAGCCTCCGCTTTTCAAGTCCTTTAATGATACGGTCGCGCTGCTCGCGCAAAATGGAAACCTGAAGCATACTCAATGCGTTTTAAATTCGGCTGTAAAATTAGGTTTTTGAATGATCGAAAGGGGGCTAAAACCCAACAAATTCTACAAGGTTTTTTGTTTGTAATCAATTTTGGCCTATACTTGCAACGTCATCGGGCATATTCTAAAGCCCTTTCATATATACCGCACTAGCTTACTGAACTTTAGCTGAACTTTAAAAACGACCCTGTTTTCATTGAACGCGTTTCAGAAATTTCTCTGATGAACACCCAACCGGATTAACAACCATCAAAACAACTCTATTCATTTTTTAACATGTACACAATTGACGATCTGAATGTCAGACTTCTTTCCGAGCTGAAAGAAATTGCAGAGCAAATGGGCGTGAAGAACGCCAAAAAACTTTCGAAACAAGACCTGGTCTACAAGATACTCGACCAGCAAGCCATCACCCCAGAAGCACCGGCTCCAAAAAAATCGGCACCTTCCGGTGAAGCAAAAGGCGAAGGAAAAAACCTGAGGCCACGCAGGCGCGAAAATGTAGCGCCAGCACCAAAGCAAGAAAAAAAAGAGGACCTCTCAACCGATGAACTCCTGGAGTCCATCAACATTGATCTGGAAACCACCACCCCCACCTTCGAAGAACCTGCCCCCAAAAAACAAGTTGAACAACAGCAGCCCCGTCACGAAAAACGTGACGATGAGCGCAACCCACAACAACAACAAGCGTCACGTCCCAACATCCGCGACTTTGACGGTGTAATCGACAACGAAGGCGTATTGGAAATTATGCAGGATGGCTACGGCTTCCTCCGGTCTTCCGATTACAACTACCTGGCCAGTCCCGATGATATTTATGTTTCCCCTTCACAGATTAAACTGTTCGGATTAAAAACCGGAGACACCGTAAAAGGAACCATACGCCCTCCGAAAGAAGGAGAAAAATATTTTGCTCTATTAAAGGTTGAATCTGTAAACGGAAAAACCACAGAAGAAATCCGCGACCGCGTAGCGTTCGAATACCTGACGCCACTTTTCCCTGAGGAGAAGCTCAGATTGAGTACCACACACGACAATATGTCAACCCGTATACTCGATTTATTTGCGCCTATTGGTAAAGGTCAACGTGGTATGATTGTGGCCCAGCCTAAAACCGGTAAAACCGTATTGTTGCAAAACATTGCCAACGCCATTGCCGAAAACCACCCGGAAGTTTATTTGATCGTGTTGTTGATTGATGAACGTCCGGAAGAAGTGACAGACATGGCGCGTAACGTGAAAGCAGAAGTGATCGCCTCAACGTTTGACGAACAGGCTGAACGCCATGTAAAAGTGGCCAGCATTGTGTTGGAAAAGGCCAAGCGCATGGTAGAATGCGGACACGATGTAGTGATTCTGTTAGACTCTATTACGCGTCTGGCGCGTGCGTACAATACCGTTGTTCCGTCCTCCGGTAAAATTCTTTCCGGTGGTGTGGATGCCAACGCCTTGCATAAGCCCAAGCGTTTCTTTGGTGCAGCCCGTAACATCGAAAATGGCGGATCGCTGACCATCATTGCTACTGCCCTGATTGACACCGGTTCAAAAATGGACGAAGTGATCTTTGAAGAATTTAAAGGTACCGGCAACATGGAATTGCAGCTCGACCGCAAACTTTCCAACAAGCGTGTGTACCCGGCTATTGATGTTCCGGCTTCCGGCACCAGACGTGAAGACCTGTTGATGAAGGAAGAAGAACTTCAGCGCGTGTGGATCCTTCGCAAGTTCATGAGCGACATGAACAGTAATGAAGCGATGGAATTCCTGTTGCAGAAAATGAAGGGAACCCGAAATAATGAAGAGTTTTTGTTATCGATGAATGGGTAGTATTAATTAGCCAGTTATCAATGACTCAATCAGCCAATGGAGTAATCTGTTGGCTGATTTTTTTAACCTCTGCAAAATCAAATACCCCCATAAACAGGGGTTGCCTTTTCCCCCATTTATGGGGTATTATTGTATAGGTTATTCTATGAATAAAAGCAATGCCATTTTGGTTGTGGATGACCACAGTATGGTATGCGATGCGTTGGTGGCCTTGGTAGAAAAAACCGGACTGTGCAAAAAAGCCATGCCGGCCTACAGTGGCGAAGAAGCGCTCGGCATCCTTAAACAAGAACGCATTTCCATCGCGTTGGTTGATATCCGCATGCCTGGCCTCAGCGGTAGTAACCTGGTGAAACGCATCGAACACGAGCATCCAACGGTAAAAATTGTGGGCATGACTAGCTTTGATGATGAGGAGACGATGCAAGAAATGCTACAGCTTAACCTTGCGGGTATATTGCTTAAACGCAGCACCACCAGTCGTGAGATCAACGCTTGCCTGGAAATGGTGAGCGCGGGTAAATCATATTTTACTGATGAATTGAAACAACTTGTTCAGGTAAAGCAATTACATCCATCACGTGCGCCCCGCACAAATTTTACCTATCGTGAAATGCAGGTACTAAATCTACTCAGTGAAGGGCAATCCAGTAAACTCATTGCCGAACACCTTAACCTTAAGGCATCAACCATTGAAGATTATCGCAAAGGGATGTTGAAAAAGACCAGCACCAAAAGTACGGCCGGGTTAGTGGCCTTTGCCATGCGTAATGGTTTACTATAAGTTCTTGTACTCCAATACAATCACCAACCCACGCGAGGTACTTTTTATTTCCAGGTTGGCCCCAATGGCCTCAGCCCGTCTTTGAATGGAGGACACGCCATATCCTTCTCCCCGTCCTCTTTCCAATAAACCCTGTCCGTCATCCTCAATAATAACCAGCAAGCCATTCTGCCACGACAATGAAATTTGAAGAATGAAGGCTACGGAATGATTGAGTGAATTTTGAGCTGCTTCCTGAACGATGTAGTAGAGCTCACGCTTAATTGAAGGCGCAATATGAAACTCCTGCTCTTCATGTTGCAGCTCAAACTTAACTTTACGATGCAGAACCCGGCTCAATCTTTCAGCCATGCCCTTTACCAATTCGGTAAATGTTTGAGACTCAAATTTTGGATGAACCAAATCATCAATCAGGTATCGAATGTCGGCCATAATATGTTCCAACTCTTTGTGGAGTGACTGCACTTCGCTTTCTGCACGCTTGGGTAACACGAAATAAAGTAACTGCTCCAGCCGAAATCGTACTACCACCATACGTTGGATGATGTCATCGTGCAGATCAGCGGCAATTCTTTTTCTTTCAGCCGTCAGCAGTTCTTCGTTAGACCGTGCCTGTTTTTGCAATAAGTTCGCTTGTTGTTGATATGCTGCTTTCTCGTCTGAGAAAACTTTATGCGCTTGTGCAAGAGCACGCTGCAGTTCATGATTGGTATTTATCAACGCATTGAACCTTAAAAAAAGAAAATAAATGCCCGCTAAAATCGTCAGGGAAAATATGATAAGGATTGAATACATCATGTTGAACAATTTTACGCTTTATACATGAGTTTCAAAAGTCAAGCTATACCATTATCACTTCGGTACAACTATCCACTCTCCGTCTTCACCCCAGGCATAGGTTTGGGTAAACACATTTCTTGATTTCAGATGAACTACCTTGATCCTGAAAAAACGTTTTCCACTCGCTACATACCGGCTCACATCAACAGGAATAATATTCTCCCTTATCTCCGGCAAGGTGAAGCCAAACAAAGTGGTACCCCTGACGGCATCAGCAACTACAATTTCAACAGCTCCGGAAAAGGCTACTGGAAATTGTATGATGCGCTCTTCAATTACAACGTGCTGCCCGGGTGGGTAAAAAGCAACCTGCTTTTCATCCAACAGCAAGCGGTGTGAATTTTCCTTATTCACACCTACAATTCTATAAACGTATGTGCCGGGTTTTGAAAGATTATCATTGTATACATACGCTTCAGTATGCCTGCCCAACGCATTTGTAGTTATCTCCACATTACCCAAATGCTCTGCCTTCGAATCTGTTGATCGTTGCCTGAAAATCTCAAAATGATCAAGCTCTTCAAGCAGTTGCTGATGTGCCTGCCAATGCAGCACGATGCGCTCTTCCGTCTGGTCTGCAATCAAGGAAAGTGTGTCTAAGCTAGCCCGTTGGTTAGACAGCCCAACCGGCAACTTGCTCAATTGGATATTGAAGTGACATTGATCTCCTAGAAAACCATCAATCAGAACAAGGTATTGAGTGCCCGGCTTTAGCGAACCGAGTTCTATAAATGCATCATTCTGATCGGTAAAAGAGGTACAGTGCATCAACTTATACGTTTGGGTCTCGCACGGATTGCCCTCGATAACTACAACCTGCACACCTTTAAAGTTTTTACATTGCTGATTGGTAATATTCAGATACTGCTTTCTTGAATCGGTGGGAGTAAAATAAAACCATTGATCGTTATGGTAAACCAGGCAACTGTTGGTAAGCGCTTTATTAATACAACCCCATTGAACTGTAGCCTTATGCGTGTTGGAATAAACCGGAACTGAATCAAGATGTAATTCAATTCGGTTATCAATTCTATCGTTGACTACTTGTGCAAACGCATAAGGTGAAAGCAGAAATAAAATGTATACCGCTACACCCTTCACAATTACTTCTTCTTTGCTTTCCCCTTTTCATGAAACGCCCCCTTAAAGTCAGGATTTTCTTTGCGTTTCTGGCGGTCAATTTCGCGGGCCATGGCTTGCGCCTCCTCAAAGGAGGTTTCGGTAATCTCCACCGCTTTGGGTATGCGCTTTACCGGAATCTGCTCGCGGATCAACCGTTCAATTTTCTTAATGTGATACAGTTCCGCATCGGTTACAAAGGTGATGGCTGTGCCTTCATGAAACGCGCGACCGGTGCGGCCAATCCGATGCACATAATCATCATACACTACAGGCACATCAAAATTGATAACGTGTGTTACACCGGTTACATCAATGCCGCGTGCCGTTACATCGGTTGAAACCAAAACCCGAAGGTTGCCTTCTTTAAATTCATTCACTGCGTTAATGCGGCTGTTCTGACCTTTGTTTGAATGAATCACCCGAACGGGGCCGAGATCTTTCCGGTCGAGGTAATGAAACACATTGTCGGCTGTACCTTTGTTTCGTGTAAAAATCATCACACGGGTAAACGTTTCACGGTCGGAGAGCAGGTGCTCCAGAAAATTGATTTTTGTTTTCAGGTTGGGCACATAATACACTTCCTGATGCACCTGGCTTGCGGCCGTTGCGGGTGGCGTTACTTCAATCCGTATCGGAAACTCCAAAAACTCAGCCGATAATTTTTCAACACGTGGATTAAACGTGGCCGAGAACAACATATTCTGGCGTTTATTCGGGATCACTTCAAATATTCTCCGAAGCTGGGGCATAAAGCCCATATCCATCATGCGGTCAGCTTCATCGAGCACCAATGTTTTGATTTGTTTCGTTGGAATATCTCCTTTCAGGTACAGTTCCATAAACCTGCCGGGAGTGGCTACCAGAATATCCACCCCCTGTTGAATCGCTTCAATTTGTGTCTTGGGTCCAACACCACCATAAATCGGAAGAATACGCAAATCAGTATATTTTGAAAGCTGCTTTGTGTGCTCAGCAATCTGAATAGTGAGCTCCTTGGTAGGCGCAAGAATAATGGCTCTCGGCTCAACTCCCTGTGCATATCGTACCTTCATCAGCACCGGAATAACGTAGGCTGCCGTTTTACCCGTACCGGTTTGGGCAATGCCTATCACTTCTTGCCCGCCCATTAGTATGGGAATACACTTTTGCTGAATCTCCGTTGGGCGTTCAAAACCGGCATCGGCTATCGCACTCAGCAACTGCTTGTTTAATTTAAAATCTTCAAACGATGAAATTGCTGCCATGCGGGCGTATTTTTACGGCTATGAAGTCAACACGAATTGTTAACGCAAATATAGTCAATGAAGGCAAGGTCTTTCAGGGTGAAGTACTTATCAAAGGCGAATACATTGAAGCCATTGGTACCGATTTGTCAGCGTATCAGACGGATGTGGTGATTGATGCTAATGGAAAACACCTGTTCCCTGGTTTAATCGATGATCAGGTTCACTTTCGGGAACCGGGACTTACACACAAAGCTACCATCTTCACGGAATCACGCGCTGCGGTTGCCGGTGGCGTTACCAGTTATATGGAAATGCCCAACACGGTTCCGCCCGTGTTCACACAGCAACTGCTGGAAGATAAATATAACATCGCTTCGCGCGATTCATTGGCGAACTATTCGTTCTTCATGGGCACCTCAAATGATAACCTGGATGAAGTTCTCCGCACCGATCAGAAAAAGGTTTGTGGTTTGAAAATTTTCATGGGCTCCTCTACCGGCAATTTATTGGTTGATAATCCCAACACGTTGGAGAATCTGTTTGCAAAGGTTCCGTTTCTCATCGCTACCCATTGTGAAGATGAAGCCACCATTCTAAAAAATACAGCCGACTACCGGGAGAAATACGGTGAAGACATGCCGGTAAAATATCACCCGAACATCCGCAGCGAAGAGGCTTGTTACAAATCATCATCCTTTGCAGTTGAGTTGGCCAAAAAGTTTGGTACACGGCTGCACATCCTGCACATTTCCACAGCCAAAGAAGTTTCACTTTTTGACAATTCACTTCCGTTAGACAAAAAGAAAATCACAGCTGAGGCGTGCATTCACCACCTGTGGTTTAATGATACTGATTATGATCGCCTAGGCACACGCATAAAATGGAATCCGGCCATTAAAACGGAAGCCGATCAGCAAGCCATTCTTCAAGGACTGCTTGATGATCGGATTGATGTAATCGCCACCGACCATGCTCCGCACACGTGGGAGGAAAAACAACAAATCTATTTCAAGGCACCTTCTGGCGGGCCATTGGTGCAACACAGTTTAAATGCGTTGCTGGAGTTCTATCATCACGGGCAGGTTTCACTCGATTGGATCGCGAAAAAAACGGCCCACAACCCAGCCACCCTTTTCCAGGTTGAGAAGCGCGGGTTTATACGTGAAGGCTACTTTGCCGACTTGGTGTTGGTTGACCTGAACAACCCGTGGACGGTTAACCGGGAGAACATCCTGGCCAAATGCAAGTGGTCTCCTTTTGAAGGGGTAAACTTTAAATCGCGTGTTACCCATACCTTTGTTTCCGGGCACCTGGCGTATGAAAATGGCCAATTTAATGAAAGCCGGTTAGGCAAACGGCTCACATTCGAACGGGATTAAGTCTGGTTTTGTTATTGTCTGGCAGTTGCTAAATTTGCAGTCCTTTCCCGGAGCCCTATGGGTTTTTCGGGCAAAAACTAACGGTGAATGTAGCTCAGTTGGTTAGAGCACCAGATTGTGGTTCTGGGGGTCGCGGGTTCGAGTCCCGTCTTTCACCCAAAAATCTTAAAAACCTAAGCCCCGAAAAGGGGCTTTATATTTTATGGGAATGATTGTTTGCAGGATTTTATTTATTGCAGTTCTTTTCTTCACTCAAACTGCATTTGCTCAGTATTCATTTAATGCGGGTCAGCTTACTAACGATCTGAAGATTCTTTCTTCTGATAGCCTGGAAGGCCGTAAGGTAGGATCAGAGGGGAATGCCAAAGCCCGCACTTATATCATTACACGGCTGGAGCTTTTGGGTATTAAGCCTCTTCTTGAAAGTGGTTATGTGCAAACCTTTTCCTTTCCGCAAACCTTTGGACAGGTGCAGCCAGGCGATGCATCAAACGTGCTTGCCGTTATTGAAGGAACTAAAAAAGAAACCATCGTAATCAGCGCTCATTATGATCACCTGGGCTTGTTGGGTGGAAAAATTTACAACGGAGCCGATGACAACGCTTCCGGAACTGTTGCCCTTTTAGCAATTGCCGAATACTTCGCCAAAAACAAACCATCACATCGCATCATTATTGCCTTCTTTGATGCTGAAGAAATGGGCTTACGCGGCTCTGCGCATTTTGTAAACGCACTTGATCTTGCACGTGAATCCATCGTGTTGAACATCAACATGGACATGATCAGTCGCAGCGATAAAAATGAATTGTATGCATGCGGCACCCACCACTATCCACAGTTGAAAAAACCAATTGAAAAAATTTCTTTACCCGAAAAGTTTAGCTTACTGTTTGGTCATGATCAACCCGGTTCGGGCCGTAACGATTGGACCAGTCAATCCGACCAAATGAATTTTCACCTAAAGAAAATACCGTTCGTGTATTTTGGTGTAGAAGATCATGCGGATTATCACCGCCCTACGGATGATTTCGACAAAGTAAACCTTGATTTCTACCACAAAAGCGTAGAAGCGATTATTCGTGCTGCAAAAGCATTGGATAAAGCCTTGCAATAAGCACAGGAACTTTTGATCTTACTGGTGCAACAACCGTTATACCTATGGATCAGCGCATCATTAACCTGTTTGACGAGTACACACACAAACCGCTTTCGCGGGAAGAATTCATTCGCAGGCTCACCATTATAACGGGAAGTACAGCAGCTGCACTTGCCGTATTGCCATTACTTGAAGTTAATTATGCTCATGCAGAAACCATTCCCTTACAGGATGATCGGTTGACAACAGAATATATCAATTATCCGGCTGATGATGTTACCATGCGGGCGTATGTTGCCCGACCTAAACAAAACGGTGTTTACGGTGGTGTAATGGTGGTGCATGAAAATCGTGGGCTTAATCCGCACATTGAGGATGTGACCAGGCGCATGGCGCTGGAAGGTTTTCTCGCCATTGCTCCCGATGCATTGGCTCCATTGGGTGGAACGCCTTCAGATACAGACAAAGCCCGGGAATTGTTTCAGCAACTTGACGCAAAAAAAACAATAAGCAATTTCGCGCATGGGTTCAACTATTTGAAAACCCGAAAAGATTGCAACGGGAAATTTGCCTGCATCGGTTTTTGTTGGGGAGGCGCTATGGCCAACAACCTTGCCGTTCAGGTTCCGGATTTACTGGCATCAGCACCCTATTACGGCCGCCAACCCGATTTGACAGAAGTGCCAAAAATTAAGGCCGAATTGCAATTGCATTATGCGGGCATGGATGAGCGTGTGAATGCAGGAATTGAGGCATACGAAAAAGCCTTGAAAGATGCCGGTAAAAAATACCAACTCTACATTTATGAGGGAGCACAACACGCGTTCAATAACGATACCGCTCCAACCCGTTACAACGAAGAAGCTGCAAAACTGGCGTGGTCGCGCACCGTTGCATTTTTCAAAGAGAAGCTTAACGGATAATTTTTTCGATCAAGAAGTTTTTTCATTAAGTTTAATTCATGATCACGTGGACTGAGTTTAGAAGCTATACACTCGACAAAAAAATCAGCGTATTGTACGAACGCGGTACATTTGTGATGGCCATTCGGTATTACAACTACAAAATCAATTTGTACCTACTCGGGCAAAACTATGTTGAGGTTTTTGTGAATCACAAACATGCCTGCATTGAAAAAATTTCGCTGCTCGACACCAGCCACACCCGAATGAAATTCTATTCGGATCAGATCAAGCTTCCACAGGAAATCGCATAAACAAAAAGGCCCTCCGTTCGGAAGGCCTTTTTTCTATGCTCTTGCTTTTTGATCAGGCCGTAGCGGCAGTTTCTTCAAACTTGGCAGAGGCTTTAAGCGTAACAGTTTTCCTGGCTTTGTAACCGCAGTATCCGCATGTATAGTGCTTTAACAGTTCGCCTTCCTCAGTTGTAGTTGGTGTTTTAAGAATTTCTTCCTTCACCACTTTAAAGGTCTGGTAGTTACACTCAGGGCACTCCAGTGCATGCAGGTGACCGGCATATTTTTCAATTTTAATGTAACCACTTTCCTCATCCTTCCACACATCATAGTCAGTTGAGAAAATGTTTTCTTCTGCCTGCATCCCTTCATCGAGGTATGCATCTTCTTCCTCTTCGCTCAACAGCTTCATGGCGCGGCCGGTTTTCGGAGAAATTCTTGGCTTGTAGCGCAATACCTTCAGGCGCTTTTCAATGTAGAATGGATAGTAGAATTTAAGCAGATTCTGTACGATCAGGGCTGCAATTAAGCCCATTGAAACCGTGGTGAATATACGTACGAAGATCAAAATGGCATTGAGTTCCACAATGTTGGCATTGGCATAAAAGCAGCAACCGGTAATCAGAATAATGGAAGCAATCCATAGTAACTTGATTTCGTTGCGGCTAATGTAGTCGTACTTTAACTTTGGATCGCTGGTTGTGGCTAGTTTTACTAGGTGCCACAGAACTATTAACAGCGCCAACGCCCAACAGCCGTAAGCAACGTATTCGGCCAGCCTGTTCCAGGGTTGAAAATCCGCTTCTATAAGTTCCATAAGTGGGTTTTGGTTTTAATGGTAATGTCTAAACAAATATATGTGCCTCTTTTATTTTAACCTAACTGGATTGAACGGTATTCGGAATAACCAGCACAATTTAATACACTTTTAGCTAAAAAATAAAAAAAACATTTGATTTCAAGGCTAATGCCCGGCTAAACGTCAAGACGTTGCATGAACATTTGAATGGCTTGGGTTGTCTCAGGTACATTTTCAAGCATGCCCATATGGGCAGCGTTATGTAGTATAACCAGGCTTGGCAGGGTTGCAAGTTTTGCCTGCTCTTCCAGCGATTGAACAGGTATAATGCTGTCCTTCTCTCCAGCCAGAAAGAGGACTGGGCTCTTATATTCTCTTAATATACGCGTACGATCGGGCCTTGCGCGCATAGCCTCGGTATAGCCTATCAGTGTTTGAGGAGGGGTGCGCTCTGCCACATTAACTGCATCGGCTACAGCCGGATGGGATCGACTGAAAAATAAGGGAGGGATAAAGGATTGAACAAATGGACTTACGCCATTTTCCTTTACAAACTCAATCACCTTTCCGCGGGAAACTTTTCGCTCTTCTGAATCAGCAAAGGCTGTGGAGTGTACCAGTCCGAAGCCTGACAATAGGTGTGGCTTATGCTCGGCCATTGCAAGTACAACATACCCACCCAAACTATGACCTAACGCAACACAAGTGGTAAGCTTTAAGTCGTACTCAATAAAGTGGATGACTTTACGCGCGGCATCGTCAATGGTAAAGGGCCTGGTAAGGGCATCACTTTTGCCAAACCCGGGCAAATCAATGGAGATTATCCGGTAGTTGGTGGCCAGCAACGGGGCAACCTTGAGCCATACCTCATGCGTTTCGCAAAACCCATGGATCAGCACAATCGGAAAACCCTTGCCCTCCTCCGTGTAATGTATCATGAAAAAGTCAGGCGGGTTTGTTCGCCAGTTCAAGCATTGCGTGTACGGCCTTTTCAATGTGCCCGGCATCAAAGCCACATTCGTGGTGAAGCTCTGATTGCTCACCATGCTCTACTATTCTGTCAGGAATTCCCAATCTTTTTACTTCAGCCTGATAGTGATGGTCGGCCATAAATTCCAATACAGCGCTTCCAAACCCTCCCTGAATGCAGCCATCTTCTACCGTAATGATTTTTGTGTACGATGAGAATATTTTATGCAGCAGTTTTTCATCAAGTGGTTTTACAAAGCGCATATCGTAATGCCCGATGGAGATTCCTTTTTTCTCTAATCGTTCACATACCTCAACTGCATAATTGCCAATATGGCCAATAGTAAGAATGGCAACTTCTTCGCCTTCGCGAATGACTCTTCCTGTACCGATTTCGATTTCCTCAAAAGGAGTTCGCCAGTTCGGCATTACCCCCTGACCGCGCGGGTAGCGGATCGAGAATGCTGTTTTTGCTCTGGGCAAAGATGCCGTGTACATCAGGTTACGAAGCTCTTGCTCGTTCATGGGAGCTGATACAATAATATTGGGTACACAACGGAAGTAAGCAATATCATAAGCACCGTGGTGGGTTGGCCCATCGGCACCGGCAAACCCGGCACGATCTAAACAGAAGTTCACCGGAAGATTCTGGATGCACACGTCATGTACTACCTGATCGTAGGCACGTTGCATGAACGAACTGTAAATATTACAGAACGGAATGATGCCTTGCGTTGCCAGGCCGGCAGAAAACGTAACCGCATGTTGTTCAGCAATACCTACATCGAAAGCGCGATCAGGCATTTCCTTCATCATGATGTTCATGGAAGAGCCCGAAGGCATAGCGGGTGTTATACCTACAATTTTATCATTCTGTTTGGCTAGCTCGACAAGCGTATGACCAAATACATCCTGGTACTTGGGCGCCTGAGGCTTGTCATAAACTTTCTTATGTATCTCACCTGTAATTTTATCGAAGGTACCAGGTGCATGCCATGTGGTAGCGTTCCCTGATTCAGCCGGAGCATAGCCCTTGCCTTTAACCGTAACGCAATGCAAAATCTTCGGACCTTTAATCGACTTCAGGTCATTTAGTATGCTCACCAAATGATTCACATCATGTCCATCAACCGGGCCAAAGTATCGCAGGTTAAGCGATTCAAAAAAGTTACTCTGACTTAACAATGTTGACTTTATACCATTCTCAATCTTCGAAACTATTTCCTGAGCATTCTTACCAAATGAGGAGAGCTTACCCAACAGGTTCCATACCTCATCTTTCAGTTTGTTGTAGGTTTTGGAAGTGGTTATGTCGGTTAAATAATCTTTCAATGCGCCCACATTTGGGTCTATCGACATGCAATTGTCGTTTAGAATGATGAGCAGGTTGGCATTGGAAACGCCTGCGTGATTTAACCCTTCAAACGCAATACCCCCTGTAAGTGCTCCGTCACCAATAACTGCAATATGATGCTTGTCTTCCTGGTTTAAGCATTGCGATGCAACCGCCATACCCAGTGCTGCAGAAACTGAAGTGGAGGAATGGCCTACACCGAAAGCATCATAAATACTTTCGCTACGTTTCGGAAACCCTGATATGCCGCCATAAAAACGGTTGGTGTGAAACACATTTTTCCGGCCGGTAAGAATTTTATGCCCGTATGCCTGGTGCCCTACATCCCAAACCAATTGGTCGTTGGGGGTATTGAAAACGTAGTGCAGCGCAGCGGTAAGTTCAACCACACCAAGGCTTGCTCCGAAATGCCCTCCATAAACGGACACATTATCGATAATGAAATGACGCAGTTCGTCACAGAGTTGTACCAATTGCGCCTGATCAAGTTTCTTTACATCATCAGGGCTGTTGATTTTTGCCAAAAGAGGGCCGGGGGTGATAAGCATATTTTTCCAGGTATAAAGCGTTTAACAATGGGCTTAAACCAATTGTTTTGGCCGGGTGGAACCATTCACAATTCCGTAAAAATACATAATTCGTCAGTTAGGGCATTATTTATTGTAACCGAACCCATTTTTGCGCCCCTGCTAACGAAATTTGGAATAAATTTGCCCCCTCAATGGCTACAACAACACAGGAAAATTTCGAGGTCAGATTACCCCTTTTTGAGGGCCCTTTCGACCTTTTATTGTTTTTTATCGAACGCGATGAGCTGGATATCTACGATATTCCTATCGCCAAAATCACCAAAGACTTTCTGGATTACCTCCACCACCTGGACACGCTGAACGTTGAGGTGGCCAGCGAATTTATCCTGGTAGCCGCTACGCTAATGCGCATCAAATCAAAAATGTTGCTGCCCCGTCCGCAGATTGATGAGCAGGGCAACGAAATTGATCCGCGTGAAGAATTGGTAAAGCACTTGTTGGAATACAAGAAGTACAAATCCGTTATCGATAACTTCCAGAAAATGGAAGAAACTGAATTGATGAAGGAAAAGCGCGGCAACCTGATGAAGGAACTGAGGTCGCTTGCTGAAAGCAGCAACGTAGAAGCCGAACTTCAGGATGTTGATTTATTTAAGCTGATGACAGTTTTCGAAAAAGTGTTGAAACGTTTTGAGGCTGAGAAAAACAAACCGGTACACCAGGTTATTCAATATCCGTACACCATGGAAGATCAGAAGAAATTTTTGCTCAACGAAGTGGCTACAAAAGAGCGGGTTTCTTTTACTGAAATTGTAGAGGCTTTTAAAACACGAATTGCGTTAATCTTCAATTTTCTTTCCATTCTTGAACTACTGGCTGTAGGTCAGTTAGGCATACAAGTTGGAGAGGGTTATAATAATTTCTGGATAACGAAGGCTGAGGAAGTTAATGCTGAAAATCAGTAATCTGTACTTTCTGTTTCAGACTTTTACGGTCTCGCATTAAACTCATCCACCAGGCCACCAGTAATTCGCACAAGTTCTGTCTTGCTAAAGAGCACATTGTAAATCGCCAGAAAGTTCTCCAGGGCTGCGTTTTGATACGCTTCCTGCACAATGCGCAAATCAATAGCGCTTAATGCACCGTTCTTGTAACGTTCATTTGCCAACTCCAGGTTTAATTCGGTTGCTTTGAATTTCACGTTGGCAATTTCAACCAACTGCCTTCGTAAATTATATTCATCAAACGTTACCTGAAGGCCATTCTCCAATGAAAGTTTCAGTTGATCAACATTCATCTGCGCGATCTGCTCCCGCACTTTTGCGTTTTCAATGTTGCGGTTAATCTGTCCGCCATTAAAAAGCGTATAGCGCAAGGTGAAATTGCCATACGCACCATACGAATAACCATCGTTGGTTTGTCGTACCTGAACCACGCCCGGAAGGTTGCTTATAACAGGCGTATTCTCATCACCATTTACATAGCCAATGGTTTGTGGCGGGCCGATTCTTGAACCAAAATTTGCATTCAGCCTGTCTAACGAGCCATTCAAACCTGTATTAAGGGTAACCGTTGGATACCGGTCGGCCATAGCAGCTTTTGTGGCCAGGCGCATCAACTCCTGATTCATGTATTGATTGCGCAGGTTAGTATTGGTAGAAGACATCTTTCTGCGCAAATCATCAACCGCATAAACTTCATTAACAAATGTAAGTGAGTCGGTGAGGTTATATGTTTTGCTTATATCTTCATTCAACAACACATTGAGGTTGCGGATGGTGTTCCTGTACGTTAGTTCTTGCAGTAGATAGTTTGTTGAGTCTGTCAGGTAATCATTTTGCGCCTGTAACACATCAAACGTAATGGCCCCGCCTAATTCTTTGCGCAGTTTAACATAGTCATAACGTTCACGGGAAAAATCCATTACTTTTTTTCGCAAGTCGGTGCGCTCACGTTCCATTAAGGCCAGGTAATAATTAAGAATAATTGCCTGGATGGTGTTCTCAATAACGAGCGTAGCATTACCATAACTCACTTTTTCGAGTTGCTCAAGCTGGCGTTTTGAAATGCGCACAAAGAAACCATCGAAAAGAATAAACTGTACATCCAGCTGCCCGACAAGGTTATCGGAAATGTTTTGACCGGGTACCGCGAAAGGGTTGGCCGGCTGACGATACGTTATATTATTATTTTGATTGCCGTTCAGATTAACCGTAGGCAAAGCTCCCGCTTGCCCCCACTTATTGTTGCGACTGGCAATATCAATCTCAAGCTTTTGTATTTGTACATCAAAATTATTCTGCAGGCCAAGCTCAATAGCACGTGCAAGACTGAGTTGCTCCTGTGCTGCACCAACAAAAGGCAAAAGAAAAAATACCAGAACAAAATACCTCATAGTTACTCTTCGATAACGGCCCGTGCTTCTTTACTGCTGAAATACGAATAAACGGCCGGGATTACATATAGTGTTAAAATGGTTGCGAACAACAATCCTCCGATTACGGCAATGCCCATCGATACCCGGCTTTCAGAGCCGGCACCCAACGCCAATGCAATTGGAAGAATACCAAGAATGGTAGACATGCTGGTCATGAGGATGGGGCGGAAACGTGATTCAGCTGCATCGACAACTGCATCGAAACGCTTTAAACCTTGCTCTTTACGTTGGTTGGCAAATTCAACAATGAGGATACCGTTTTTCGTTACCAACCCAATAAGCATGATAATGCCGATCTGACTGAATACATTTAACGTCTGATCAAAATACCATAACGATAACAGCGCCCCGGCAAGGGCAAGGGGCACCGTAAACATAATTATAAACGGATCTCGGAAGCTCTCAAACTGACCGGCCAATACGAGGTAAATAATGGCCAGGGCAATAATAAACGCCTGATAAATGGTGGAAGAACTTTCTGCAAATTCGCGCGAAGTGCCATCCAGACTTGTCGTATACGTTTCATCCAATACGCCATCGGCAATTCGCCTCATCTCTTCAATTCCTTCGCCAAGTGAAACGCCTGGCGCCAATTGCGCACTTACTTTTGCTGATGAGTAACGGTTAAACCGATACAGTTGTGGCGGACTGCTGAGTTCACTGATCGTAACCAAATTATCTAACTGAATGAGATCACCTCGATTATTTTTTACATATAAAGTCTTCAAATCAAGCGGTTCATTTCTGTTTTGACGTTCAACCTGACCGATGATCTGGTACTGTTTACCATCCATAATGAAGTTGCCAAAACGAGAACCGCTTAACCCCAGTTGAAGGGTTTGCGCAATATCAAAAACATTTACACCCAGTGTTCGGGCTTTATCTCTGTTTATGGAAATGTTGATCTCCGGCTTATTGAATTTCAAATCCAGATCAACAAAAGTAAACTTAGGGCTGGAGGAGGCCTGTAAAACAAACTCAGGCAGTACTTCCTTTAGCTTATCAATTTCCGGTGCTTGAATCACAAACTGTACCGGTAAACCTCCTCTGCGATCGCCAATTGTTTGAGGCAATGCCGCAAAACTCCGGATGCCGGTCATTGAACGCAGCCTTTTGCTC
Organism: Cyclobacteriaceae bacterium; assembly: GCA_019638275.1. Lineage (GTDB taxonomy): Bacteria > Bacteroidota > Bacteroidia > Cytophagales > Cyclobacteriaceae > UBA2336. Next base: position 210,480 of record JAHBUC010000002.1, read on the forward strand.
AGGTCTTCAGAAATTTCCTGGTGTGATCGATTGCGCTCATGAGCATCAGATAACATCACCCGAACAAAACCAGAATTTACTCCACCTCCGGCAAATCCCGGTGCGGTCACTGAAATTGTTCCTCGCATTTCAGGAACCCACGAAAGATTGATTGAATCTGTAATTGCTTTCACATACTGATCCATGTATTCATACGTTGCCCCTTCAGCTGCCTGCATTTGAAGGCGAAACTCTGCGCGATCTTCCATGGGCGCCAGTTCGGTTGGAATATTTGAGCCCAGCAGGTAAATCAAACCAGCTGCCGCAACAATGATAACGAACCCAACCCAACGCACTTTCATAAAGCTTTCGAGTGAGCGCGTGTACAGATCATTTAACCAAATAAAGAACGGCTCCGTTACCCGGTATAACCACGGCTGCTTTTCCCGCTTTTTTAAGATGCGCGAACACATCATCGGTGTAAGTGAAAGCGAAACAAATGAAGAAATTACCACCGCACCTGCCACCACCAATCCAAATTCACGGAACAAGCGCCCGGTTAGTCCTTGTAAAAAGATTACCGGTAAGAAAACCGCAACCACAGCTACGGTTGTGGAAATTACCGCAAAATAAATTTCAGTGGCGCCCTTCTTTGCTGCTTCGGCAGGTTCTTCTCCATCTTCAACTTTTGTATAAATGTTTTCCAGCACCACAATGGCGTCATCCACCACAAGCCCAATCGCCAATACAATACCGAGCAACGTAAGTACATTCACAGTGAATCCCAGAAGATACATCAGGAAGAAAGTACCAATGAGTGAAATGGGAATGGTTACTACCGGGATAAGGGTTGTGCGCCAATCACGCAAAAAGATAAAGATGATGGAAAGCACCAGTACAAATGCTATGATGATCGTTTCCTGCACCTCCAGTATGGAGGCGCGTATGTATTGTGTGGAGTCGTAACTCAATAGTATGGAGACGTCTGGTGGCAAGTCTCTTTTAATTTGTTCAAGGCGTTGATACAGCCTGTCGGCTATGTCAATATTATTCGCACCCGGCTGTGCTACTATGGCCAGCGCAACACTCGGAATTCCGTCACGTCTTAATAATGTTCTGTCGTTTTCTGCGCCAAGCTTGGCGTAACCAATGTCGTTGAAGCGTACAATGTTGTCGCCATCCTCTTTAATGATCAGGTTGTTGAAATCTTCTTCCGTAACCAATCGGCCAACCGTGCGAACGGTTAGTTCCGTAGCTTCACCTTCAACACGACCAGAGGGCAATTCAACATTCTCGCGATTCAGTGCCTGTAATACATCGGATGGCGCCAGCCTCAAGGAAGCCAATCGGATCGGGTCCATCCACATGCGCATGGAATACCTGCGCTGCCCCCAAATGTTCACCACACTTACACCCGGTATGGTTTGAAGTCTTTCTTTAAAGGTTATTTCAGCTATACGCGAAAGCTCAAGCAGATCACGTTTATCACTAACTATAGAAAAGAAAATAATCGGGCTGGAGTCGGCATCAGCTTTTGATACCACGGGCGGATCAACATCCGGTGGCAGGTTTCGAATGGCCCCTGAAACTTTATCGCGAACATCATTCGCGGCAGCCTCAAGGTCAATACCCAATTCAAACTCCACAGTAATGTTGCTTCTTCCTTCGCGGCTGGCTGAGGTTATGGTGCGAATACCGGCAATTCCATTAATCGCATCTTCAAGGGGTTCTGTTATTTGCGACTCAATAACATCAGCATTTGCGCCCACATAATTTGTAGAAACCGAAATTACCGGAGGATCAACACTGGGAAATTCGCGCACACCGAGGTAGGAAAACCCAATGATGCCGAAAAGCACGATTACAAGCGACATTACAATGGCCAGCACTGGTCGCTTAATACTGATGTTTGATAAACTCGCCATTTTCTTTCTTTACTGTGTTATACGTACAAACAAGGCTACTGCACTTTGGTTAGCACCACATCCAATCCATTACGCATTTGCAACATACCCGTGGTGATCAGTGTATCCCCTTGATTCAAACCCGTAACAATTTCAACACTGCGGTCAGTTCTTAAACCTATTTCTACTTTCACCTCTGTGGCTTTTCCCGCCTTACTCAAATAAACTTTGTGACCACTTAGCTCGGGCACAACAGCCTCAGACGGAACCAATATGGCGTTGTCAATCGTTTGAAGGATCAACTCAACACGAACAAACTGGCCAGGTAAAAGAATGTTTCCTGTATTATCTGCCAATGCACGAACCCGTAATGTGCGGGTGTTGGCATCAATCTGCGGCTCAATAGCATATACTTCGCCCTCCAATACACGTGCATCATTTTCAATGGTGAAGAATATCTTCTTACCAGGCTGAACCTGAGTGCTGTACCGGCCGGGTACTGCAAATTCAATTTTTGCCGGACTCAGGTTGTATAGCGTTGCGATTACCGTGCTGGAGTTGATAAATGCTCCTTCACTAACAAAACGAAGGCCGATGGTTCCGTCAAAAGGTGCTCGAATTTTTGTTTTCTCCCACTGCGCCTCCAGCAAGCGAATGTCAGCGTTGGTAACGTTTAATCGGTTCAAGGCATTATCGTACTCTTCCTGGCTAATGGCATCTTTCTCCAGAAGTTTGCGCTGGCGGAACTCATTATCTTCGTTGAGCTTCTTGTTGTGCCGCTCTTTGGTGAGCTGAGCTTCAAGCTCATCATCATTTATTTCAACCAAAAGGTCGCCTCTTTTCACACGCTTTCCTTCCCTGAAATGGATACGCGAAATCTTACCCGATATTTCACTCTTGATTTCCAATGATTCGTTTGGCAGGACGGATCCTGTAATGACAAGTTTGTTATCCAGCCGCTCCGGTTTTAACACAATCGCCTCTACCGGAAGTTTCGGTTGTGCTGAGCCTGCTGCCGGACCCTGTTCATCTTTTGAGCTGAACAGATTGAGTTTTGGCAGCGCCAGCAAAAACAATATGCCTACAACAACAACCCCGGTCAGAATTTTTTTCTTCATAGTAAATAAAAGTATCGCGCTTCAGTTTTAGTTCCCTGATAAAAATTGCTGATGTAACAACAGCACCTGAGGAATTACCAGCTGAGAATCATCGTTGAAGATTACATAATTTGCCTGCTTTCGCTTCTCTTCATCCGGCATCTGGTTTTGAATTATTGCGCGCACATCCGCTTCACTCCGATGCGGGTCACGCTTCATCACCCGCGATACTTTTATATCATCGGGTGCACACACTACAATAATTTTATCCAGCGCCTTATCCGAACCTGCTTCAAACAAAAGAGCAGCTTCTTTTATAACGTAGGTTTCTCTGCCGTTCGCCTCCACCCATTGCCTGTAATCTTCACCTACCCGTGGGTGCACCAGCTTATTCAACGTTTGAAGCTGTTGCGGATTGTTAAATACTCGCTCTCCCAGGTACTTTCGGTTCAGGCTACCATCAGCATGGTACGACAAATCTCCGAATTCCTGACGGATTTGGGAGATGAGTATTCCATCGGTGGTCATTAAGGATTTCGCTCGGCTGTCGGCATCGTATACGGAAATACCCAAGCATTGAAATATGCGGCATATCAGGCTTTTGCCCGAGCCAATGCCTCCTGTAATACCCACCTGAAGCGGTCTTTTCATCTGTAAAAGTTAAAAACTTATGTGCAGCGTGTCCACCTCTACATGGCGAACAAACGGAGGGAGGTTGATCAGTTGCGGAACCAGCTTATGCGCGCCTTTGCCTAACCCGTACAGGTCAAGCAAAGCCTGCGTGCTTCTCATTAAATCTTGCTGATCTTCCGGTATGGAATAACGGTAGTACACCTTGGAAATACCGGATGTTGATTTTAAACCCTTAGGTATATTTAAAATCTGAAGGTCGGCCGAATCACTTTTCTGAACCAAACGGCTTACTGAAAACCGGATGTTTACCGTATTGGGGTTCGCAAAAATTAAATCGCCAGGAAATCCAATTTCAACAATCTCATTTACCGATGTGTTCATGTTTCGGATATCCGGCTGCAAAGCCAACCTTTTAGAGAATGCATTGAGCAAACTCTGTGGGCCTTCCAGCCAAACTGAATCCGGAACGATACTTACCGCACTTGACAAACCGTATCCCTCTCGTATGTATTGATCTACCGAATCAAGCGCAACCAATACTTTCCGCCTTATTTTTGGATCGATCTGAATGTGCAGCGTATCCGTCATTACGAAGTTAATCTGCAACCCTTCCATTTGAGTGGTAAATAATGGTGGTAAGGTGGCACCTACAATTTTTTTTACTTCCGATGGATTCTCAAGCGGAATTCGAAGCGGAGGCACTTTTAATCCCGAGCTTTTTCGCAAAAGATCCCATCCCAAACCACTCACATTGAGCTTTACTTCACGCGGTAAGGGCTTAACAGGAATGTAAGCCTCTTCATCAAAATCAAAAGCCAACGGAAAATCAATACTAGCCGAATAGCTTTTGTTCAGGGAGTTAAATATCCAGAAAATAGCTGCGGCAAAAACACACAATAAAATGGCTTTCCAGTTTTTATTGTTGAATCGGAATAAACCCAGTATCGATCGTATCAATTCCATTCTTTACCGCAAAAGTTCAGGGGCGTTTCATTATGCCCCTTTGGTGGCTGCCTTAGTGGCTTCCATGGAAATAGCAGACTTATTAAACTTAATTCGGCCGCCTTTTTCAACTTCCAGAATAAATGTATCCTTCTCCAATTCAGCAATGCGACCATGAGCCCCGCCAATGGTAACCACATAATCACCGCGCTGAATTTCATCAGTAAATTTCTTTTGGTCTTTTGCCTTTTTCTGTTGTGGCCTGATCATAAAGAAGTAGAAGATAACAATCATGAGGCCCATCATGATATAGAAACTGTAGTTACTTCCTTGTGCCTGTGCTTGTGCTAAAATGGAATAAATCATATGGTTAGTCAGTGTAAATTTTCGGTTTAAAGTTAGGCTTAAAAATAAGCATCCCAAACCCGATGGGTTTGGGATGCGCCAATGCTTGTATAATCGGTATTACTTTGCCGGCCCCTGTGAATCGGTTTTAGGGATAACCATGGCTTTGAAACTTAACACCGTTTGCTCAGGCCAGGTGTTGGCGGTTACCGTAACCGTTTTGTTTTGCATGTTTGGCTTGCCGCTGCTGTCAAACTCAGCCTTTACAAATCCTTCGCCACCAACAGGAATTGGTTCTTTTGACCAATCGGGTACGGTACAGCCACAGGTTGGCTGAGCGCTTTGAATAATCAACGGAGCTTCACCGGTATTTTTAAACTTGTACGTGTACGTTACCTTTTGTCCTTCCTGTATGGTTCCAAAATCATGCTCGGTTCTTTCAAACTGAATTGCGGGAAGTGGACCTTCCGGCTTTTGCTTCGGCTGTGAAGGAACAGGATTTTCAGTAGGCGTAACGGAAACAGGTGCCGGCTTCTTCCCCTCCAACTCTGATAACCGTGCTTCAAGTGCTGCAATTTTCTTTTCCGCGTCTTTGTCCTTGCAGGCCACTAACAACAGTGCTACAAGTCCCAACATCCAAATGCTTCTTTTCATCAACATAGTTATTTCAGTTTATTTATTCTTACCCTTAATCTGGTCTAAAAGTTCATCCACATCTTCCAAAAGTTTCTCAGCCTTCAGCTTTGCCTCATCCACCACTTTTTGGCCCATAGATTTTGCCTCGGTAGTGAGGGGTTTCCTTACCTTCCACAAAATCGTTCAACAGGTTTTTTGAAGCATATCCTTATACTTCTCAATTGGAAGGATAATTTCTGACGGGTGTTGATTCCTTTATCGGGGGCATAAAGAATACCCAAAATAGCCCCGGCAGCAGCGCCAGCCAGAAATGCTATTAATGTATTTCCACTTTTTTTGCTCATAGAACCTCAAATTTCACCACTAATTTCCGGATTTCCATGCCAAACCGGTTGAACGGTGGAAAATCATCCAAAAATACACCAGCGCGATAATTTGTAACAGATAAACCGGCCAGAAAATGACCCGTTAACGGGTTTTTAACAATTATTTATTGTCCATCAGGCCGCGGCCGCTCTTCTTGATTTTACCTGCAGTTTTCAGATGCTTGGTAATCACATCCAAAATGCCATTGATAAACTGGCGACTTTTCGGGGTGCTGTAGTTCTTAGCCAGTTCAATGTACTCGTTCATGGTAACCTTAACGGGTATGCTCGGAAAACTCAGCATTTCGGTAATGGCCATTTCCAGTATCACCCGGTCAATCAGCGGCAGGCGATCAACCTCCCAATTGCGGGTATTGTCAGCAATGAGCTTGCTGTATTCTGGCGCGAGGTTAATGGAGCCGGTAAACAGGTTTTCAATAAAATGAAGATCGTCTTCCCAGTTGAGTGAAAGTTGATGCAGTTGGAGTGGCTCGGCCGATGCCGGATCGTACGACTTTACCGTTTTCTCCACCATGCCCTTTACAATCTCACGGTCTTCCGACCAATGAAGTACTTCCTCCTCGAAATAATCGTTGATGATTGTTTTGCCCAGAATAACCCTGCGAAATACATGGTTCAGGATTCGCTTCTGATCATCAACCGCAGGTGACTTCTTGTCGAGGTAAGCCATATACTCATTGTCCTGCTTCACCACATCACGCAACCAAAGCTGAACACGGTCAAATTTGTTGTCCCAGGTTGCATTCAATCGAAGCGCTTCCTTTTTGAGGTCGTTGCTTTCCTGCAGGGCTTGCACCCATCGGTTGTTTACAAAATTAATATGGTTGATTTTTTTATCTGCCTTTGCCGCTTCGGCTATAGCAATAGCCAATGTTAACACCGATAGATAATAGCGGTAGATTTTCTCTACATCCTGCTTCAGGCCTTTTTTGAAAAAGCGCACATCATCAGCAACCGATTTACGGTAGTGAACAAGGCTTTCTTCTACAACTTTTTTGATTTTCTCGTCTTCATGTTCAACAGAAGCAGCTGTCTCAAAAACTTTATCCAACAATTTGAGCGCTTCCTTCTTCTGCTTATTTAGCTCCTTCTTATCCTGCGGCTCCATGGAGTTTAAATCCGGAGAAAAGGCCTGCTCAATGCTGTCGCAACACAACAGGTAGTTTGCTTCTTTACTTTGTTGGAAAGCAAAGAGACTTTGCATGACTTTTATGCGGAGGCTTCTGCGATTAAGCATGTTTCAAAGAACAATATAAAGTAAAATAAAAAGTCGCTTGCCGGGCTAACCTGAACAAGCGACTTCAAAAATAGCAATTCCTTTCTTAACGTGGAATTCTCACACGACCTACTTCTTCAATTCGCTTCTCAGCCAATTTGATGGCCGCTTCCTGCGTGTTGATTTTTTCCTGTTCCGCCAAAGCGAAAATATTCAAGCATGTGGTATAAATCTTCTCTGCCTGCTCAAATACACGGGCGCGGTTATAGTTGCCCAGGTATTCGTTGTACACATTGATCAAACCACCCGCGTTAATCAGAAAATCAGGCGCATACGTAATGCCGCGGTCGATCAGCATGTAGCCATGCTTTATTTCATCCTTCAACTGGTTGTTGGCTGCACCCGAAACGATGCTGCACTTTAAACGTGGAATGGTATCGTCATTCAGGGTTGCGCCCAATGCACATGGGGCATAGATATCTACATCCAGATCATACACGGCATCTTGAGCAACGGCTTTAACACCATGCTTCTTAGCCAACACCTGAACCTTTTCTTCATTAATATCGGCAATCATCACCTGCGCCTTTTCTTTTACCAGGTGCTCCACAAGGTACATGCCCACCTGGCCAACACCCTGCACTACAATTTTCTTGCCCTCCAGTGAATCGCTGCCAAAAACTCTCTTAGCAGAGGCTTTCATGCCGAGGTAGGTACCATATGCCGTAACAGGAGAAGGATCTCCTCCTCCACCCAATGATTCGGGCAAACCGGTAACGTGTTTGGTTTCCATGCTGATGTACTCCATGTCGGCTGTTTTCATGTTCACATCCTCAGCAGTAATGTATTTGCCGCCCAGGCTGTTTACAAATTTTCCGAACCGTCTCATGAAGGCTTCTGTCTTCATGGTTTTGGCATCACCAATGATCACAGCCTTACCACCACCCAGGTTCAACCCGCTGATGGAGGCTTTGAATGTCATGCCTCTTGATAACCGGAGTACATCAATCAAGGCTTCGTGTTCGTCATTGTAATGCCACATGCGTGTACCACCCAAGGCAGGACCCAGCACGGTATTGTGAATGGCGATGATTGATTTTAAGCCGGTGGCTTCGTCATAACAAAACACAACCTGCTCATGACCCATTTGAGCGACAGTGCCGAACAATCCGGCCTGCTCAACTTTCTCTAGCGCTTTAATCTCCATCAAATTTGTTTTAGTAATGTTTGTACTACTTTTACAGGCCGCAACCGGGCGGAAATCACGTTAAAAAGCGATGCACAAAGGTACCGCTTTTTACCTGCTTAACAACCAAAACAAACGTTTGCGAAAACCAATAGTGGTTTGTTTCGTTTTAAGAAAGGTTCGCCAAATTTTATTAAATGAAGGAGCTTAAATACCTCAATAAATACCTACTCAAATACAAACGGCTGATCTTGCTGGGATTGCTGTTTGTGGTCATCTCTAACGTGTTCCAGATCATTCCGGCACAACTTGTACGGCATTCACTTGACCTGGTTTCGGAGAATATCCGGGTGTATCGTTCCTTCGATGGACTTTCTATTCAGGGTAGCTTTTTCAAGGTTTTCGCTTTTGGCATTCTTATGTATGCGGGCTTGATTCTGCTGATGGCGTTGTTGCGCGGATTTTTTCTTTACCTCGTTCGGCAAACGCTTATTGTTATGTCGCGGCATGTAGAGTTCGATTTGAAGAATGAAATCTTTGCACACTACCAGGCGCTTCCGTTAAGCTTCTACCGCAAAAACAACACAGGTGATTTAATGAACCGCATTTCCGAAGATGTGAGCCGCGTACGCATGTACCTTGGCCCAGCCATCATGTACGGGTTACAACTCATCACCCTGTTCATGATGCTTATCCCGTGGATGTTTCACATCAGCACCATGCTTACGTGGTATGCACTTATTCCATTACCGCTTCTTTCACTGAGCATCTATTTTGTAAACAACATTATTGAAAGACGCTCCGAGCAAATTCAAAAAAGTCAGTCCAGGCTCTCCACGTTTGTTCAGGAAGCGTTCAGTGGAATTCGTGTGTTGAAATCCTTTAACCGCGAACATGAATCCATCCGGAAATTTGAACTGGAGAGCGATGAGTACAAACATCAATCGCTTAAGCTCACCAAAGTTCAGGCGCTATTTTTCCCACTCATCATGGGGCTCATCGGATTAAGCACTATCCTCACCATTTATGCCGGAAGTACAGAAGTAATTCGTGGCAACCTTACCCTTGGCAACATTGCCGAGTTTATCATTTACGTGAACTTATTAACCTGGCCGGTGACTTCATTGGGTTATACCAGCAGCCTGGTGCAGCGTGCTGAGGCGTCACAAAAAAGGATCAACGAATTTTTGAAAACGCAATCCACCATTGTGTCGGAGAAAAACCTGCAAAAAGAAATTCAGGGTAAAGTAGAATTCAGCACGGTTTCTTTTACCTATCCGGATACGGGAATAAAAGCATTGAAAAATATTTCCTTCACGGTTAATCCGGGCGAATCATTGGCCATTATTGGTACAACGGGTTCCGGGAAGAGTACCATTTCTGCACTGATTTCACGGTTGTACGATGTTCGCGAAGGTGAAATCCGCATTGATGACATTCCGATTTCACACTATAACCTACAGGAATTGCGCAAGCAGATGGGATACGTGCCACAAGATGTATTTTTGTTCAGCGATACCATTACCAATAACATTGCATTTGGTATGGAAGAGCCGCACGAAGAAAAAATTCTACAAGCGGCTCGCGATGCAGATGTGTACCACAACATCATGGCTTTCCCACAAGGTTTCAGTACGCGTGTAGGCGAACGGGGCATCACACTTTCTGGCGGCCAAAAGCAACGCGTTTCCATTGCACGGGCTATTGTTCACGAGCCCCGCATCCTCATGCTGGACGATGCACTATCAGCGGTAGACACCAAAACGGAGAACAACATTCTCAACAGCCTGAAGCGCATCATGCAAGGACGTACCACCATCATCATTTCGCACCGTGTTTCATCGGCCAAACTGGCCAACAAAATCATTGTGTTGAATGACGGACAAATTGTGGAAGAGGGGACACATGAATCGTTATTGGAAAAGGGTGGCTTTTACAAAGACCTGTACGACAAACAGACGAAAGCGGATGAGATTCAGGTTAGCGAACAATCAGAAGACATAGCGTAAGCCAACACCACCCTGAACTTTATAAAAGCCCGGATCGCGAAGCAGATCAACAAATACTTCCAACTCCATAAATGCTGAAACCGGCATCTTGAAGTAAGAGTATTCAATGCCTAATGTTCCCTGTGCGCCATAGGTAAAACGCTTGCGCGTGATGAACTCAATCTGATTATCAAAAATACCATCGTTCAACAGGTAATCGTATTGGATATTCAAACTCCGCCACTCCCAACCTATGCCGGTATAAACCTGCAAGCCTGCGCTGATCTTATCAGCTTTGATGTGATAGAGCACTTTAATTTCTCCCACCCAATCCGACTTGGCTTTATGTGCCAGGTACACCGTGCTCTGGTTTTCCTGCAAGGTATCCGGTCGGGTAAATTCGTTGAAAGCTTCTTTGTAATAACTACTGTACAATCCACTGGCTGAACGGCCCAGATCCACGCCAAATGAAAAATGCTTGTTTGCATAATACTTATAAGTAAGTGCAAAAGGATCACCCAACTTGATGCCGATGCCGTGATAGGGATAGCCGGTATCTTCGAAAATCGGGCAAATGGTTTTAGCCTTGGAGCGCGATACCTTGATCGTATTGTAATTATGATTGCTGCGCGAATGCATCAGTTTACCACCATGATGCACTTTTGGCCGTTGTGCCCATGCTGCCGTGAGCGCAAAGACGCACAAAAACAAGGTTAACAGGTAGGTTGAAAAGCGCATTAAGAGCAAATATAACCGATTTGACCTTAATCGCTGATCCTTAAGGCATTTTGCGATGTTGGATTACCTTACAGGACGGACAAGCGTCATACAAACTCTTTGTACTGCATTTTGTAGAGCTGCGCATAGTAGCCATCCTGCGCCAACAGTTCATCATGCTTTCCGACTTCCCGGATCTCACCCAGATCGAGCACCAGGATTTTTTCGGCTTTTTGAATGGTCGACAGGCGGTGCGCAATAACAATTGAGGTACGGCCCTTCATCATTTTTTCAATGGCCTGCTGAATCATTTCTTCCGTTTCACTATCCACCGAAGATGTGGCCTCATCCAGCACCAGTATACGCGGGTCATACACCATCGCCCGAATGAAAGAAATCAATTGCCGCTGACCTACCGATAGCGTTGCACCCCGCTCCATCACATTGTAGGATAACTGGCCGGGTAAACGCTCAATGAATTTACGGGCTCCTACCAGATCGGCAGCATGCCACACCATTTCTTCCGTTACTTCCGGGTTGCCAAGGGTGATGTTGTTTAAAATAGTGTCGGAGAAAAGGAATACATCTTGAAGCACCACACCAATATTTCTTCTCAGATAGCCAAGGTCATACTCGCGGATATCCGCACCATCTACGGAGATCGTTCCCTTGTTTATTTCGTAAAAGCGGTTGAGTAGATTTATAATTGATGACTTACCTGCACCGGTTGCACCAACCAACGCAATGGTCTGCCCAGCCTTCACGTCAAAATTCACATCTTTCAACACATACTCCTCGCCATTATAGGCAAACCAAACGTGATCAAATTTCACTTCACCATGAATATGGTCAGGTTGCTTTGTTCCATTACTTTGAACATGTTCATCATTATCCAACAGATTAATGATGCGCGATGAACTGACAATGCCCATTTGTAACGTGTTGTACCGATCGGCAATCATCCGGATGGGACGGAAGAACATTTGAATGTACATGATAAAGGCGATGAGCTTACCGAGGGTAATGCCTGTCTCTTCAACATTAATAGCCCCCTTCGCGCCATACCACACCAACAACCCGATACCGGCTGCGGCAATAATTTCTGCAACCGGAAAATATATGGAGTAATACAATACCGAGCGCAGGTTGGCCTGCTTGTGCTCTTCGTTGATGGCTTTAAATTTTTCATACTCCCGTTTTTCACTGGCAAAAATCTGCACCACGTTCATGCCCGTAATGTGCTCCTGCACAAACGTATTCAGGTTGGCTACTGCATTGCGCACATCGTTAAAGGCAACTTTAATTTTTTCTTTGAAGATGTATGTGGAGATGAGCAGCAGGGGCAAGGTGGCCAAACTCAGCAGTGCCAACCGCCAATCCTGGTAAAACATAAACCCAAGGATGAAAATCAACTGAAGCAGGTCACTTACCATGGCAGCCAGGCCCTCACTAAATACATCGGCTAGCGTTTCTACATCGGAAATCGTTCTGGTAACTAAACGGCCAATGGGGGTCTTATCAAAAAAACGCAAACGAAGATTTACCAAATGCTCATACAGCTTGGTTCGGATATCGCGTATCACCTGCTGGCCCATCCAACCCGACATGTAGGTATGCACGTACTGTGCCACCGACTGCAGAAACAACAAGCCGACAAGACCAAGCATCATCATCAGCATGCCCTGATAATCACCGTTGGCCACCTGATTGTCGAGTGTCCATTGAATGAGCAACGGCCTAAGCGGTGTAAGTATACCGATGGCCAACGTTAAAAAGATCAAAAAATAAAACCTGGATTTATACGGCTTTACAAAGCGCATAATGCGCCTGAGTACCTTAAAGTCGATAATATTTCCGCTACTGACTTGCTCTTTTTCCATCGCCAAACATCAATCCTGCAAAAGATTTCTTCAAATTCAATTAATCGATAAAAACTGATTTCGGATACTTAACCTGCACCAGGTAGAGTCCGTGAGGATCAACGTTAGCGCCTGCTTTTTTCCGGTCTTTGCTGGAGATAATCTGCTGAAAATCCTGAACAGAAATTTTTCCGGTACCCACATCCAGCAAGGTACCTACTATGGCCCGCACCATGCCTCGCAAAAACCGGTTGGCCGTGATGGTAAACACCAATCGACTGCCTTCCTTCTTCCACGTTGCTTTTTTAATGTTGCAAAGAAAGTGATTTACATCGGTCTTTACCTTGCTGAAGCATTCAAAGTCGTGCTCACCGCGTAATAACGCAGCGGCCCGGTTCATGGTTTGAATATTTACCGGTTTAAAATAATGGAGCGCCAAGCCGATCAGCAACGGATCTTTTATTGTTGTAATGTGGTACTCATACGATCGGGCGATGGCATCGTAGCGTGCGCTGGCCTTGGGTTTCACTTTTTGTATGGAGCGTATGGCAATATCCCTCGGCAAAAAAGAGTTGAGTCGGTGGATCAAATCATCAGGTTGGAATGGTCTTTCAATATCCGTATGAAAAAACTGTTGTGCACAATGCACTCCAGTATCTGTTCTTCCGCTGCCAACAATCTTAACCGCTGTTCGAAATAATTTACTCAGCGCATCTTCCACCACTGTCTGCACACCCGTAGCATTCGCCTGACTTTGCCAGCCTGCGTAACCTGAGCCGTTGTAGGTTATTTCGAAGAAGTATCTCATGAGGAGTAGTAAGCAGTAGGCAGTAAACAGTAGGCAATAGGCGTACTTTGCCTATTGCCTACTGCTGATTGCCTACTTACCCTATATAGTATTTGAACAAGTCCAACTAAAATCATCTGCTAACACTTTTCGTAGACGACAGCCGCTCCCTGCCCCACCCCAATGCACATGGTAGCCACACCGTATTTTACATTCCGTCTTTTCATTTCGTGAATCAGGGTTGCGCTGATGCGTACGCCACTGCAACCAAGCGGATGACCGATGGCAATTGCGCCACCATTTACATTTACTATTTCGGGATTGATTTCAAGATCACGAACACAAGCCAGTGATTGTGACGCAAACGCTTCATTCAATTCAACCAAACCAATGTCGCTGATTTTTAATCCTGCACGCTTCAATGCTTTTTGAACTGCGGGCACAGGACCAACACCCATGTAGGCCGGATCAACACCGGCAATGGCAAAAGACACAACCTTGGCGAGGGGCTTTAAGTTATACTTCTTCAAAGCTTCTTCACTTACTATCAAACTGGCTGCAGCACCATCATTAATGCCCGAAGAATTTCCTGCTGTAACAGTACCTCCTTCTTTAAATGCCGGCTTCAATAAAGCAAGCTTATCCAATGATGTTGCGCGTGGGTGTTCGTCTTTGGTAAAGTCAATTACTTCTTTTCCTTGCGAAACAGGAACAGGCACCAGTTCATCGTTAAATATTCCTGCTTCATGCGCACGTTGGTATTTTTCCTGCGAAGCCAATCCAAATTTATCCTGTTCTTCGCGACTGATCTTCCATTTCTCCGCCACATTCTCGGCTGTTTCACCCATCGAATACGGATGATATAATTTAGAAAGCTTTGAGTTGATAAACCGCCAGCCCATAGTCGTGTCGAACACTTCCGCTTTGCGTGAAAAAGGTTCCGTGGCTTTGGCCATCACAAAAGGCGCGCGACTCATGCTTTCCACGCCACCGGCAATGTACACATCCGCTTCACCCAACATCACAGCCCGCGAGGCATCCATAATCGCCTGAAGTCCGGAGGCACATAAGCGATTAACCGTAACCCCACCTATTTCTTTGGGAAGCCCTGCCAACAGCAACGCCATGCGGGCCACATTCCGGTTGTCTTCACCGCTCTGATTGGCCGCACCAAACACTACATCTTCGATGGCGTTCACATCAACAGAAGGATTTCGTTCGATCAGTTTTTTTATAGCATGGGCGGCCAGGTCATCCGGGCGCACGGAAGCCAGCGTTCCACCATATTTTCCAATGGGGGTCCGGAGTATATCAACAATGTAGGCGCTTCTCATAATCAAATCAGGTTACATAAATCCTTGCCGTTGTTCAGAAATGCTTTAGGCAGAGGATGGTGGTTTTGCTATTTTTGCCGACCAAGTTAAAGCAACCCATTTATGTGGCAAAGAATTCAAACTGTATTTCTGGTAATAACCATTGTTTCACTACTTGTAGCCCTTGTACAACCCATTTGGCAAGTCCAGACTGGTGAAACAACGTTGGTGCTTACACCTTTCTACCTGCTCGAAAACACAACCTATTCATACTTACCCTATTCCGTAACGGCCATACTTGCGGTAGCGGCCATTACGATAGCCATCTTTACCATCAGGCGTTTCGACAACCGTCAACTTCAAATAAAGCTGGGTGCATTAAACTCCTTAATTCTTGCGGGATTCATGGTGAGCGCAGTAATGTTCACCCACAAACTGATGGAGCAGCACCAGGGCACTACAGGAAAAGTATGGCTCATCCTTGCGGGAGTGGCAGTAATTTCAAACTGGTTGGCGATACGGTTTATTCGCAGGGATGAACGTATTGTAAAAGAATCGGATCGGCTGCGGTAACCACTATCACCGGAAGATGAGATTCTTGCTTCACCTTCTTTTACTACTTGCCTGCACAACGACCTTTGGCCAATCGGGGCCATCATGCTGTAAGGAAGCAACAGATTTACTCACACTCATTCACAATAATCACGTTAGGGCAGCACAACCTGACAGCACTTTATCAAAAAAAGTATTCCGCGAAGTTTTTAACACACTCGACCCTGAAAAGAAATTTTTTTCGAAGCAGGACATTCAGCAACTCAACTCTTACGAAACCGCTCTGGTAAAGCAGTTCAGCAATAATGATCAGGTATTTCTTTCCGAACTAAATCGCCTTTACCTAAAACAACTTACTTCATACAAAACCTGGGTTGAACAAACACTGAAAACAAGTGTTGACTTTTCTGCCGCTGATTACCTGTCTGTTTTTCATTTCCGCGATGAAAGATCTAAAGACAACCGTGAATTGCTTGATCATCGAAAACGCTTAATCAAGTATGACCTGCTGGAAGGAATGTTGAAACGACAGCAAGTAGATTCCACAAACAAGCCATTACTCGCTTTTGAAAAAGAAGTTCGGGGAGTTTTGCTTAAAAACGAGTTACAAGAACTTGAAAAGTTGTTGAATCCAAAAGAGGGTTTTGATAGAGCCATCATAACCTCATTATTAAAAGCCATTGCCAAGGCATTCGATCCACACACACAATATTTTTCGCAAACCGATGCCGGAGAATTCAAAGCTTCCTTGTCGGATAATGCCCCTGACTTTGGTTTTGAAATTGGTGAGAACGCTCGTGGTGAGATTGTGGTTGAGCGGGTGGTTCCGGGAGGGCCTGCCTGGAATACGAATGAAATTCACCAAGGCGATGTGCTGGAAGCCATGATTGATGAAGATGGTCACCGCATAGATTTTGCTTTTCGCGATGCAGAAGAAGTAAATGAAACCCTGCGCGCAGCTGACTTCACACAAGCTGAACTGATATTTCGAAAACCGGATGGTCAAACCAGGCAGGTTAAGCTGTTAAAAGAAAACCTGGAGCAGATTGAAAATATTGTGAAGGGCTTTGTGCTGAAAGGAAAACATACCCTTGGTTACATCAACTTGCCCGGGTTTTACACGCAGTGGGAAAACGAAACAGCAAAAGGCTGTGCCGAAGATGTTGCACGCGAACTGGTAAAGCTGAAAAAAGAAAACATTGAAGGATTAATACTTGATCTACGCTTTAATGGTGGCGGATCGCTTCATGAGGCATTGGGGCTTGCCGGTATTTTCATAGATGTTGGTCCATTGATTTTATATCAGGAGAAGCAAGAGCCTGTAGTAACATTGAAAGACCTGAATAAAGGTACCATCTACGATGGCCCTCTTATCATAATGGTGAATGGCTTCAGTGCTTCTGCCTCGGAATTGCTGGCGGCTACGCTGCAAGATTATAACCGCGCACTAATTGTAGGATCAACAACATTTGGGAAAGGAACCGGTCAGCAAATGTTGCCCTTTCCGGATAAACCTGGCGCTTCGCTTAAAGACTCAAAAGCAGTTTTGAAGGTAACAGCCGATAGATTATACCGGATTACCGGCAAATCGTACCAACACAAAGGTGTTGAACCTGATCTTCGGTTGGTAGACATCACCGCCTCCATTCCCGAACGAGAGAGTTTGTATGAAAACAGCCTGCTCCCCGATTCTGTGATTAAAAAAATCTATTACACCCCATTGCCCACAGTATCCATAAAGCCTTTGATTGAAACCAGCGCAAAACGGCAGCAAGTATCTGCACAGTTTAAAATGGTGAATGCTATGACGGAAGAATTGCTGAAACCAATACCGCTGAAAGCTGATGAATACCTGAAATACAAAACTTCTCTGGAAAACTACTACAATGAATTTGATCTGCTGAAGAGTGAACAAAAACTTTTTGTGGCCAATCCCCTCGCTTTTGATGCTTCGGTTTTAAAAATGGACGGCTACAAGAAAGAACAGCTCGAAAAATTTGCACATCAACTCGAAGAAAGTATTTATCTTACTGAAACATTTCAGATCATGTGTGATTATATCGCACTAAAGAAAAAATAAACATGATGAATCGTCTATTCGGGTTGCTGATGGCATTCTGCCTGGCAACACCACTCTTTGCTCAGCAAACAGCCGAAGCCGTTCAATACCTGGAGGCCATCGGCAAGGAATTTCAAGCGGTTTCCAAAAATATGATGAGCTACACCAGTGCAGCCGCCCACGGTAAAGGTGCCCGAAAGGTGGAAAAGAAACGCCAGGAGTTATTAAGCCAGATTAAAGAAGCTGAACGCAACTTGAGGCGCATGAAACCCTTTCAAAACGATGCATCTCTTCGCGATACCGTTGTGCTCTATTTCAACATGGCACATAGTGTATTGAGTGAGGACTTCGGTAAAATAATTGATTTGGAAGATGTAGCGGAACAATCGTATGATGCCATGGAAGCCTACTTGCTGGCCAAAGAATTGGCCAGCGAAAAACTGGATCAGGCTTCTGAAATGGTGTCGCGTGAGCAGGATAAGTTTACAGCAGTGCATAACATCAAAATTGTTGAAAACACTTCCAAGCTGAGCCAGAAGCTGGAGGCCTCCGGAAAAGTGATTAAGTACTACAATGAAATTTACCTGATCTTTTTTAAAAGCTATAAAGACGAAGTGTACTTAATGGATGCGCTTCAACAAGGCGATGTCAATCAAAAAGAGCAAACTAAAAATGCATTGTTAAACAGTGCTACAGCGGGTTTGCAAAAACTCGGACCAATATCTCCCTTTAAAGGTGATGCTTCATTAAAAGCGGCATGCCAGCAGTTGCTTAATTTTTACAAACAGGAGGCGTCAACAGGCATACCTCAGGTTATTGACTTTGATCTGAAAAAAGAAAATTTTGAAAAAATAAAGAAGGCCTTTGATGCCAAGCGACCTAACGAACGCACCCAGGCCGATGTGGATCTCTATAACAAAACCGTAAAAGAGTACAATGAGGCGGTGAACAAAGTTAATGTAGTGCACAACGACCTGAACAAAAAGCGCACGCAGGCCCTTGATCAATGGAATAAGATGACGGATCAGTTTCTTTCCCGGCATGTGCCTCGGTATTGATCTGCCAACCTGTCACCCTAACTCCTTTGGAATAACTTTTGAATCCCTGCCCCGCGCAGGGATTTTTATTGTTCCTGCCCATTTTTTAACCCAAAAACTGAAAATTTATACACTATGGCAGCCGTAAAGGAAAAAGGTACCATCTCCATCCATACCGAGAACATCTTCCCCATCATTAAAAAGTTTCTCTACTCCGACCATGAAATTTTTCTCCGCGAGTTGGTGAGCAATGCAGTGGATGCCACGCAAAAACTGAAAAAACTCAGCTCCCTTGGTGAGTTTAATGGCGAACTGGGCGATTTGAAAATCGAGGTAAGTTTCGATAAGAAGAAAAAGACCATTACCGTTAGCGACAAGGGCATTGGCATGTCGGCTGATGAGATAAAAAAATACATTAACCAAATTGCCTTTTCGGGCGCTACCGAATTTGTTGAAAAGTTCAAGGACAAAACCGATGCAAAAGACATCATCGGAAAATTTGGGTTGGGCTTTTACTCTGCCTTTATGGTGGCTGATAAAGTTGAGGTGATTTCGAAATCGTACAAAGAAGAAAGCGAAGCAGCCAAGTGGACCTGCGATGGCTCAACTGAATTTGAAATCGGTGCGGCCAAAAAAGAAACCCGTGGTACAGATGTTGTCCTCCACATTAATGCCAACTCAGAAGAATTTCTGGATGAATTCCGTTTAAAAGGTATTCTCGAAAAATACTGCAAGTTCCTGCCGGTTGAAATCAAGTTTGGAACGAAAGAAGAAAGTGTAGAAGACGGTGAAGATAAAGACGGAAAGAAAAAGTATAAGTCGGTTACCGTTGATCGCATCATCAACAACACCCAACCGATCTGGACGAAATCACCCAATGATTTAAAGGACGAAGATTACCTGAAATTTTACAAAGAACTTTATCCGTTCAGTGAAGACCCGCTGTTCTGGATCCACCTGAATGTGGATTATCCGTTCAACCTCACCGGTGTGCTTTACTTCCCCAAGGTGAAAAACGATTTCGAAATCCAGAAAAATAAAATTCAGCTCTACTCGCGCCAGGTTTTCATCACCGATGAGGTGAAAGATGTGGTGCCCGATTTCCTCATGCTGCTACACGGAGTGCTCGATTCACCGGATATTCCGTTGAACGTATCGCGCAGTTATTTACAAAGCGATGCCAACGTAAAGAAGATCAGTCAGCACATAACCAAAAAAGTAGCCGACAAGCTTCAGGATCTATTCAAGAAGGATCGCAAGGATTTTGAAAAGAAATGGGATGACATCAACATCTTTGTAAAATACGGCATCATCAGCGATGAAAAATTCTATGATCGCGCCAAGGATTTTTCACTTTTCAAAAATGTGGACAATCAATATTTCACATTTGATGAATACAAAGAGAAAGTAAAACCGAACCAAACCGATAAAGAAAAGCAACTGGTTTACCTCTACGCTTCAGATGCCGGCAAGCAGCACAGTTTTATTGAATCGGCTAAAAATAAGGCTTACGATGTTTTGTTGCTGGATGGCATTCTCGATAATCACTTCATCAACACGCTCGAACAAAAACTGGAAAAAACCCAAATCAAACGCGTAGACAGCGAAACTGCTGATAAGCTTATCGATAAAGATGAGAAAACAGAAAGCGTGCTGAGCAACGATGAGAAAGAGCAGGTAAAGGGCATCTTTGAAAAAGCCATTAACAACACCAACATGACCGTTGCCGTTGAGGCCATGGCTACCGATGATTTTCCAGTGGTGATTACCATGAGCGAATTTATGCGCAGGATGAAAGACATGGCCAAAATGGGCGGTGGCGGTTACGCCTTTATGGGCAGCATGCCCGACAGCTATGCAGTAACCGTGAATGGCAACCACAGCATTGTGCAGAAAATAATAAAAGCTGAAACTGAAGAGCAGAAAATCAAGTTGGCCAAGCAGGCTTATGACCTTGCGTTGCTCTCTCAAAATATGCTGACCGGTGCTGACCTGACTAATTTTATTAAGCGTAGTGTGGAGTTTGTAGCATAAAGCCTACACCTAATTCCTCCCCCTGACAGGGGGAGGTGTCCGTAGGACGGAGGGGGTAATTGCGATTTTGGCTATACTTTTTCAATTTTAGCATCGTTTTTAAAAGCGTATGCGCGTAAAGCTTCTTCTTTTAACCGGATTGTTTGCTCTGACAGGCACTTCCCTGCTTGCCCAGGAAGAAGAGCAGGACCGTATGTTTATGATCGACACCCCGGTAAACCTCGACTTTGAAAAGGAAGAAGAGCCGATCAATACTCCGAAAAAGAAGAAGGTAAAGAAGAAAGTTTTTTACGGTATCAAAACCAAGAAAGGCTTTTCGCGAAAAGGGGTTGGTGAACGCACCGTGTACGAAAACTTCTACTACCTGAAAAAACCGGAACTGCCTGAAACCCTGGTGCGCGACATTTACTACTACGACTTTGCCCGCAGGGAAATTGTACGTACCAGTCGGTTCGATCCGAAGAAAGGCGTGTTGGTTCATGGGCCATATAAGAAAACACAAAACAATGTGATCCTGGAAACCGGTATCTTTTACAAAGGCACCAAACACGGTCGGTGGATGAAGTATAACCGCGACAGTACGCTTACGGACAAAGAAAAATATTTCCGAGGTTGGCCGCGCGAATCCATGATCAGTTATTACGATCCGGTGGAGCGCAAGAAACCGAAAGAAATCATTCCCATCGAGTTCGGAGAGAAGGAAGGCAACTACTATATGTTTTTTGAAAACGGACAAGTTGCCGTTACCGGTGAATACCGATGGGATCAGCGCGTAGGGGATTGGTATGAGTATTATCCAAGCGGTCGCAGAAAGAAATTAATAGCCTACCCAAAAGAACCCTTCGATAAAAATGTAGTTCCCTTTATAAAAGTTGAGTGGAGCGATAAGGGTAGAGAAATTTATCGGAATAATAAGGGCGGTTGATTACGCATCTTAATTAATCGCATCCTCAAAATGCCTGATCTCGGGCGGGTTGCCCAGCTTCACAGAAATAATATCAAACCGGATGTGCCCGTGCCAGTCGTTGGCAAAAATGTACGCTTCTGCCGCTTCAAAAATTTTTCTTCCCTTCTTAAAATCTACAAACGATTCCGGCTCACCAAATGCGCTTGAACTGCGAGCCTTCACCTCTACAAACAGCAACCAGTTTTCCTTCTGAACAATCAGGTCAATCTCAGCATGCTTGTGGCGAAAGTTACGCGCCACAATCCGGTAACCCTTTTGCTCCAGGTACGCAGCTGCAAGGTCTTCACCCTTTTTTCCGATGGCGGCCTTATCCGACATAAATGTTACAATTCCGTTATCAGCATTCTAATTTCATGCATTAAGTAATACCTTTGATGTGAATTTAGAATTATGTCCGCAACAAAGAAATACATTGAAAGCTTTACCCGCCAGTTGGCCGAGGCGCTGAAAATAAGTGAGTCTATTGACCTGGTACGCCCGGGCAGCGACATCCGAAATGTGGTAATAGCCGGAATGGGCGGATCGGGCATTGGCGCCAACCTGGTGGAGTCGCTCACCTTTGGCCGGATTCCCATTCCGATAACGGTGTGCAAGAGTTACAACATCCCCCAGTTTGTTAGTCCGCATACGTTGTTTATTGCCAGCAGTTACAGCGGCAACACCGAGGAAACCATTGCCGCGTTAAACAAAGCGTTGCTGAAACGCGCGCACGTAATTGCTGTCGCTTCGGGTGGTAAACTGATTGACATCGCGCGCGAGTACAATTTGTTTTATATCCAGTTGCCGGCAGGTTCAGATAGTCCACGTGCCATGCTTGCCTACAACATGATTGCATTGCTTTCGGTGTTGTATCATACCGGGCTGATCGGATCGACCTATATTAAAGAAACAGAGAATGCCATCCAGTTTTTGGATCGTGGGGAGAAGGGCATTCAAAACGAAGCCGAGCTGATTGCGCGGAAACTGAAAGGTAAATTACCGGTGATCTATTGCGACAACCGACTGTACGCGATGGCTTTGCGTTTTCAACAACAGTTAAATGAAAACGCCAAACACCTGGCACATATCAATACGTTTCCGGAAATGAACCACAACGAACTGGTAGGTTGGCAATTTCCTGAAAACCTGATGCCGATGCTCCAGGTAATCTATATGTATTCCGATCACGATCATGAGCGTGTGGAAAAGCGTATGGAAATCTGCCGCAATCTTTTTGAGAAACGATCGAACCCGATTATTGATGTAGTTGGTGAAGGCGCTTCTCTGCTCGAACAATACTACTACCTCATTCACCTTACGGATTGGGTATCCTTTTACCTGGCCAAAGAAAACGGTGTAGAGCCCGACCCAATTGAATCAATTAATTATTTAAAGGGGGAACTGGATAAAATAAAGTGAACGCGATCATCAACCGCAAAACGCAATTCATTCACCTCGGTCTTATCGATTATCAACAAGCCTGGGATTACCAGGCTTCGCTTTTTGCAAAAATACTGGAGGTTAAAAAGGCAAACCGCGACTTACCGGTTGAACAACAACAGCCTACCGAAAATTTCCTGATCTTCTGCGAACATCCACATGTATACACGCTTGGCAAGAGTGGTGACGAATCAAACCTGAAAATCAAAAAGAAAGATCTTCACACCATTCAGGCTTCTTACGTGCACACCAATCGTGGTGGCGACATTACCTACCACGGCCCGGGACAAATTGTTGGGTATCCGGTTATTGACCTGGAAAATTTCTTCACCGATATACACCAATACATGCGCCTGCTGGAAGAAGCCGTAATTCAAACCCTTGCTGAATTTGGGATTGCTTCAGGCCGCATTCCGGGGCTTACCGGTGTGTGGCTTGATCCGGACAATGAAAGTCGTGCTAGAAAAATATGCGCCTTGGGCGTAAAAACCAGTCGCTGGGTGGCTATGCATGGTTTTGCTTTTAACGTGAATGCTGATTTGAATTATTTCGATTACATCGTTCCATGCGGCATTGATGATAAAGCCGTTACCTCTATGGAATTTGAACTGGGAAAAAAGCAAGACATGAAAGCGGTTGAAGAAATCTTAAAAACAAAACTTGCACACCTGTTTGAAATGGAGCTAGTATGATTCGCGATATTGAAATCCCTGAAGTAAAAAATGTAACTGTTGCCATTGCCCGCAAAAAACAAACGGGTGAAAGCGATGAATGGAGAGTCTACCTGATCAATAAAAATTCATTCCCGATAGAGAATGCCTTGGTGACCAGCAAAGGATACGGAATAAAAGATGGCGAAGAACAACAAACTTCTACGTTGCGTCATTTCCTGGAAACAGTTGCCGCGGAAAGTGTTGCACTTGTCGAGTCGATTGACCCAGCTGTGTTTCATTTGAATAATGAGTATTGGGTAAGCTATTACATTGACAATAAAATCTACGATAAGCGCTTTGTTTTTGTCCCTGATTCCATACAAGAAGATAATATTATCTATATTAAGGAATTGGAAATGGAGGGAATACTGCACTCATGATACCCGAACTACGCGACATTCTTTTTTTAGACATTGAAACGGTTGCCAGCACCGACAATTTCGCTTCGTTGGACGAGCGGTTAAAAACACAATGGTCACGCAAGGCCTCATTCCTGAAACGCGAAGAAGGTGTAACCGATGAACAGTTGTTCCATCAACGTGCAGGCATTTATGCCGAATTCGGAAAAGTGATCTGCATTGCCGTGGGCAAGTTATATGATACCGAATCGGGCGAGCTTGGTTTAAAGACAAAGGCCTATTACGGGCACGATGAAAAAGTTCTGCTCACTGAGTTCAAGTCCATGCTCGACAAGCTTGATTCGAATATCCGGTTCTGCGCACACAACGGTAAAGAGTTTGATTACCCCTACATGAGTCGTAGAATGCTGGTAAATGGCATTGCGTTGCCGGTTCCGCTTAACCTGGCCGGAAAAAAATCGTGGGAAGTAAACCACCTCGACACCATGGAGCTCTGGAAGTTTGGCGACTACAAACATTATACTTCACTCGATTTACTGGCCGCCATTTTCAATATTCCTTCCAGCAAAAACGGCATTGATGGAAGCCAGGTGAACTCCGTATACTATAAAGAAAAAGATCTTGAAAGGATCAAAGACTACTGCGTAAGCGATGTGGTGGTATTGACGCAGCTTTACCTTCGCATGAAGGGTGTGCCGCTGATTGCTGAGCCCAATATCATCAATGCTTGAATTATCTGCGGTTTGAACTAACGGGTTGGATCGGTGTTTTTCGTATATTTATCTACTTTTTGACGAGAAATGAGCGCAGCTGAAGTAAAGAAAGAAATTACGGCAAAGATCAATCGGATCAATGACACCCAATTACTTGAAAATTTGGATGCCATCGTTGATGATCTGTTGGCAAAAAGTCTGGGTAAAGATTTTTGGGATGATTTACCCGCTTCACTCAAATCCGGTATCGAAAAAGCTGAGAAAGATATGAATGAAGGAAAAGGACTCTCACATGAGGAGGTGATGAGGGAGGTGAAACAAAAATTTAAAGGTTAATGGCGTATGAAATACGCTGGTCACCTGACGCAAGGCGCGATTATTTTGCCATTCTGGAATATCTGAGTTCACGTTGGACTGAAAAAGAGGTAATCAATTGTATTGATCGCACAGAGCAAATCATGCAACTCATTTCTGATAACCCATTGCTTTTCGTTTCTTCTGCCAAAAAACCTGATATTCACAGATGTGTCATTGTAAGTCAGGTCAGCTTATTTTATAAGGTAAAAAATAATCAGGTTGAACTTTTACGATTTTGGGACAATCGGATGGATCCTGAAAAATTGAATTATTAAACATGCCTAAAAAGAAAAAACAAACTAAAAACACGCCTTCCTTCAAACAACAATTTGAATCCGGAATACTTTCTGTACTGAATGAAACGCCCGGCCGGGCCTATAGCATCAAACAAATCGCAAAGAAGCTGGGATTAAAAAAGCGAGACGATATCAAAGCGATGACATTTTCGGTGTACGAGTTGGAAGAATCCGGAAAAATAAAAGAACTGAGTAACGGCACGTACGCCACATCGCAAAAAGGAAAGACCCTTACCGGTATCGTTGATCATGTGAGTTCGCGCTTCGCTTATGTGTCGGTTGGTGAAGACCGACCGGATGTTTACATCAAAGCCCGCGACCTGGGTTCAGCCATTGATGGCGACACTGTAAACATTGCCATCCTTCCCACCCGCCATGGTGAACATCCGGAAGGGCGTGTGGTTGAAATACTTCGAAGAGGGCGCACGCAATTTGTCGGCAAGCTGGAGCTCTCCAAAAATTTTGCGTTTGTAGTGGCCGACTATCGGAAAATCCATAAAGATTTTTTCATTGCCCAGGAAAACATTAAAGGAGCAAAATCCAATGACAAGGTAATTGTTGAAGTGTTGAATTGGGGCGATGGCGAGGGTAACCCCGAAGCCAAGGTGGTTAACATTCTCGGAAAAGCCGGTGAAAACGAAGCTGAGATTCATTCCATCATGGCCGAGTTTGGCCTGCCGTTTAAATTTCCTCCCGCCATCGAAAAAGAGGCTAAAAAAATTGACGAAGGCATTACACCAAACGAAATCAAAAAACGCTGGGACTTCCGACTGATGACTACGTTCACCATCGATCCGGAAGATGCCAAGGATTTTGATGATGCCCTTTCGTTGGAAGTATTGCCCAACGGCAATTATCGCGTGGGTGTGCACATTGCCGATGTAACGCATTATATACAACCTAATTCAAACCTGGAGAAAGAAGCTTTCGATCGGGCTACTTCCGTGTACCTGGTTGATCGTACCATTCCGATGTTACCGGAAAGACTTTCCAATGAGCTTTGTTCGCTACGTCCAAAAGAAGACAAGTTAACGTTTGCGGCAGTTTTTGAATTGGATAAACATGCCAACATTGTTACTGAATGGTTTGGAAGAACAATCATTCATTCCGATCATCGGTTTACCTACGAAGAAGCGCAGGAGGTAATTGAAAGTGGCAAGGGGTTGTTTGCAGAAGAACTAAAAACACTGAACGAACTTGCCCTTAAACTAAAGAAAGATCGCTTTGCCAAAGGAGCGGTAAACTTTGAAACCACGGAAGTGAAATTCAAGCTTGATGAAAAAGGCAGGCCATTGGCTGTTGTGCCCAAAGTTCGGAAAGATGCACACAAGCTGATTGAAGAGTTTATGCTGCTGGCCAATAAGCGTGTTGCCACACACATCTACAACCAAAAGAAAGGACCGGAGAAAAATACATTTGTTTATCGTATTCACGATTATCCCGATCCGGATCGGGTAAAAGACTTTGCCAATTTTGCCAAACAGTTTGGGCATCGGTTAAATGTGGACGAACAATCTATTTCCCGTTCCTTGAACAAACTCATGAATGAGATTGAAGGCAAACCGGAACAAAATGTTTTACAACAGCTGGCCGTGCGTTCCATGGCCAAAGCAAAATACTCAACCGATGCCAAGGGGCACTTCGGTTTGGCGTTCGATCATTACTCGCACTTTACCTCACCCATCCGCAGGTATCCGGATATGATGGTGCACCGTTTGTTGCAACACTACCTGGATGGCGGCAACCCTGTGAACAAAGCCGAGTATGAAGTTAAATGCGTTCATTCCTCTGACCGGGAAAAGCGTGCAGCCGATGCCGAGCGGGCTTCGATCAAATACAAGCAGGTAGAATTTATGTCGATGATGGCGGGCGATAAGGCATACGATGGGTTAATTTCCGGTGTTACCGAGTGGGGCATTTACGTGGAAATCATTGAAACCAAATGCGAAGGCATGATTCGTATGGCCGACATGGATGACGACTACTACGAATTTGATGAAAAGAACTACTGCATTGTGGGCAGACGTAATAAAAAGATTTTCACGTTGGGCGATCAGGTTCGGGTGCGCGTTAAGAAAACCGATGTTGATCGCAGGCTGATTGATTTGGTTTTTGCTAAACAATAATCCGGTTTTTTCATTTATTAGTGCATGTCAATCGCTGAATACAAACGTCTTATTGAGCAGGAAATCCAACTCCACAATTTTGGAAAAGAACCTGCTTCCCTATACGAACCGATCCGCTACCTGATGAACATCGGGGGTAAGCGCATGCGCCCCTTGCTGGTGTTATTGGGTTATTCGCTCTTTAAAAAATCAGTAAAGCAAGCCGTGCCCTATGCGGTGGCCGTAGAAGCCTTCCACAACTTCACGCTGATGCACGATGACATTATGGATAACGCTCCACTTCGGAGGGGAAATGTTACCGTGCACGAAAAATGGAATGTAAACACCGCCATTCTTTCGGGTGATGTGATGCTGGTAAAGGTGTACGACATGTTCTTATCGCTGAAACCGGAAGCATTGAAGCCGGTTTTAAAAGCCTTTAACACCTGTGCGGCCGAAGTATGTGAAGGGCAACAGTGGGACATGGAATTTGAAACCATGAATCAGGTAACCGTAGAACAATACATCCATATGATTCGTCAGAAGACTGCCGTGCTATTGGGTTTCAGCCTGGAGATGGGTGGCATGCTGGCAGGCGCTTCCAAAACCGATTGCAAGGCATTGCGCGAATTTGGCATTAACATCGGCATTGGTTTTCAACTTATGGATGATCTACTGGATGCCTATGCCGATCCGAAAAAATTCGGCAAACAAGTAGGTGGTGATATCATTGCGAACAAAAAAACTTTTTTACTGATCACTGCGCTTGAACGCGCCAACAAGCAACAACACATTGAGCTTCAACAATGGTTACAGACTAAGAAATTTAACAAGCAGGCCAAGGTTAAAGCAGTCAAACAGATTTTTAATGAACTTCAGATTCCTGAATTAACCGAAGACAAAATCAAACACTACTTCGACAAAGGATTTAAACAATTGGAAAAAGTTGGCGGAAATAAAACTGCTAAAAAAGTATTAAAAGCTTTTACGGAAGAGTTGATCGCCCGACAATCCTGATTATTCCTCCTCGCAATCATCCCAACATTCGCGGCAGGGCTGCTGAACAACGGTGTACCGATCTAAAATGGACTCATGTGCCATCAAAATCGGAGGTTCCTCAAGGCCAAACAAAAACCATCCAGCTAAAGGTTCGTTGTCATCTTCCCATTGCATGAAATAGGTTTTGGTCGCGTTCTCATCCTGATCGTGAACGGAAAGCACCACGCGACCGGCTTCATCTACATAAAACGATTTGATCAGTGCAAACGAAGCATCCTGTCCCCAGCCAATCATCAGCGTATCGCTGTTTACCTGTATCATCATATTATCGGCATCGCACGGGCGAAAGATGATGTAAAAACCATCTTCCCGTTCGGTTAGTTGTTGCCATTCGCCTTGTAAATCATCCAGGCTGATGGATCCGGTTGATTCTTGTTCATCGGATGCCTGGTCTTGTTCAGTTTGTTCTTTGTTTGATGGTGAGCAGGCCAGCGCTAACAGAAAGAGGAGAAGGTAAAGTTTTTGCATAGATAAAGGTAGTGAAATCTACTACGCGTGTTCTTTAATTTTTTCACGCAAAGCCGCCAAGAACGCCAAGAAAAATACAAAACTTAAAGGTTTGCCTAAGTCCAGAAAACTATCCTCTCTTAAAAATCTCGATAAATCTGTCTGCCAATATTTTTCTGGAATATATTGTTTCGGCCAGCCTGCGGGCATTTTGCTGATAGTTTTTCAAACGCGCTGAATCCGTAAGGAAAGGCCTGAGCTGGTCAATCAAATCTGCCGGATTTTCTGGATCCGTAGCAATTCCACAGGCATGTTGCGAAAGTTCACGCTTCATCCACCCACCCACATTAACCACCATAAGTTTTCCGGCTGCCAGCCCATCAAAATATTTATTCGGTGAGCCAGTCTCCAACACAGGTAAATTTCTGTAGCTCACCACTGAAGCATCGGTAACATTCAACACCTCACGCACTTCCTCACGATTAAGAAATCCGGTTAACGAAATGTTGGTGAGTTTTTTATCCATGATCATGCCATATAGTTCGTTAAGCATTTTCCCATCTCCGCAAATCAAAAAATGAATGTTCAGGTTTTCTGCCTGCGCGTGTTGTGCGCAATACACCATGTACTCCAATCCATTAGCCAGACCCAATGTACCGATATAGGAAACAACAAACTTGCCCTGAACACCAAAACGTTGTTCAAGTTCGGGTCGCTTGGCCTCAGGTTTGTAAAAATCCGTGTCGGCCATGTTTGGAATCTGATAAACTGTTTTTCCGGGTGCCGTTTTTTCGATTGCCTCCTGAATGGGTTGCGACAAGGCTATTACCGCAATTGATTTTTTGTAGATGAATTTCTCTAGTCTGTAGAGTATCGCTTTCAATACCGGATTTTTAATAAAGCCCATCTGCACCGGGGCTTCCGGCCACAAGTCGCCTACTTCAAAATAATATGGAATTTTATACCGGAGTTTAATCCACATTGCAGCAAGGCCCGTGGTAAGCGGAGTGGAGATGGCGTACACCACATCGGCATCACGAAACTGACCTGCATATTTCACAATGTGCCAAATAAACAGCCAGAACGAGTAAATGCGTTTGAAGAATCCAAACCGGTTGTTGTAATCTACCGGCAGGTAATGAATGGCTATGCCCTCATCAATCTTTTTTTCAATAGAAGGTTGATTGTGCGTGGTTATAACCACAACCTCAATACCCTTTTCCACCAATGCCTTGGCCAGGTAGTACGAGCGAATAGCACCACCGGAGGCAGGCGTGTTATAAAACTGATGGATCAGCAGAACTTTCACGCAGCAAAGAAAACATACAATTAACAGCTGACAAGCCTCTGCTGGCAAATCGCACAAAGCCAGCTTGAAACCCAGTCAACTGTTAACGGAATGCTAATGCTTTACCGGAGTATTGCTTTTGGAATAGCTCAGGATATTCAGAACCGTTTTGGCAGATGGTTCCACGTGCGAGGCGTCCATTTCCTTTTTAATGGCCAGCATACTCGTGTACATCGCCCGAAGTTCGCTGTCGGTCAGCAGGGCTTTGTCAATCTCCCGCTCCTCCTTCTCCGTAGTCTCGTGGTATAGATACCTGATCAGGTCGTCTTGGGTAAAAGTCTTTATCATAGGCAAGATGGTTTGTATACATTTTTTTTCTCAGGTTAATGAGTGCGTAACGCATCCTGCCCAAAGCTGTGTTAATACTTACCCCGGTGCGATCGGCAATTTCCTGAAAACTCATTTTCAGATAATGCCTCATAATCAACACCTGCTTCTGCTCGGTTGGCAACTCTTTGATTAATCCGCGGAGTCTGGATTTGTTGTCTTGCATGATCTGCTTCGACTCCATCGACTCTTCGGAGAAATCCATTGAGTTGAACAATCGGCTCCCATCTTCCAACACAATTTCCGGATGTCGTTTGTTTTTCCGGAAATGATCTATGGCCAGGTTATGCGCAATGCGACTGATCCATGGTAAGAATTTGCCCTCTTCATTGTACCGCCCTGATCGGATGGTGTTAATCGCCTTGATGAACGTTTCCTGCAACAAATCCTCAGCTACGTAGCGATCCCTAACGATCAGGTATATAGCGGTATACAACCTCGACTTATGGCGGTGCAGAAGCACTTCAAAAGCTCCTTCGTTACCATTTTGATAGCGTGACACCAATTCGCTGTCACTACATCTGTTCTCAATCATCTAACTCACATTTTGGTAACGTAGAAGTAGCGCTCGATATTGTGGGGGTTTAGTGGAACAATAAGGTTGAAAAGATATTAAGATTATCAAAAAGCACAAATAATTTCTGCAAAATTCTTGCCTGTAACTAAAATTCTTAAGGTATTTGCTTTCGATTTTTTAGCCTGAAACCCGATGTCTACCAATAAAAAACGCGTTATTAAAAGCCTGGAAAACCTGGGCGATGACCTGCATGATTTGCTGAAACGCCAATACCCCAACGGGTACGAGGGAAGCATTACCCGCATCACCAATGCGAAAAAAGAGCCCATTTTTGTCTTTCCGTTGGAAACCGAGGACGCGATTTACCTGGTAAAAGTGCCCGCCACCAAAAACAGCGATGGGGAGTACGATGTTGAATCGGGTGCTCCACAGGAATTTGACAGTGCCGGGGATGGAGACGATGATTACGGGACCAACGATGATTTTGAATCGGGTGGTGATGACGATTATGACGATGAAGGCGGGGGAGCAAAACGCAGCCGCGAGGCCAGCTACGATCCCGATTTTGATAGCTAATAAAATAAACTCAGGTAAATGGAAACACCATCTTCGCGGATGGTGTTTTTATTTTTTATCGACCACATACCTAACTTATTAAACTGATGTTACACAAAACACTTGAAAACAATGTCAGCCTGAGCTTGTCGAAGGCTATTCGGAGTCTAAAAGCAGGTTTCGACAGGCTCAACCTGACACTTCATTGCTACTTTGCCTAACATCAGTTGTTAATTGCTAATTTTCCAAAGTGAACGTGACAAGGCCAGTAAACGAATCCGATCTCGACAACCTCGATCCAAAAGAATACATCATCATTAAGCGGGCACGGGTAAACAACCTGAAAAACCTGAGTGTAGCCATCCCCCGAAACAAATTGGTAGTCATTACCGGGCTTTCAGGTTCGGGTAAATCTTCTCTGGCGTTCGATACGCTTTTTGCAGAAGGCCAGCGTATGTATGTGGAAAGTCTGAGTTCCTATTCGCGCCAGTTTTTGGGCCGCATGGAAAAACCCGAAGTAGATTATATCCGGGGCGTATCTCCGGCCATTGCCATCGAACAAAAAGTAAATACCCGTAACCCGCGTTCAACCGTGGGTACCACCACCGAAGTATACGATTACCTGAAACTCCTGTTTGCCCGCATTGGTAAAACCTATTCACCAGTTAGCGGCAAGGAAGTAAAGCGCGACTCGGTTACGGATGTCGTAAACGAAATCAACAAGTTGCCTGAAGGTACCCGCATTATGGTGGCTTGTCCGCTTACGCTGAAGAAAGGCAGAAAACTTCAAGATGAATTAAACCTGCTGTTGAGCAAGGGCTTTGCCCGCGTGTTGATCGATGGCGAACCAAAATTTATTGAAGAACTGCTCGCGGAGAAGAAAAAACCAGCAACCAAGGATTTACGAATCGAAATATTGATCGACCGCGCTGCTGTAAACCCAACGGATGAGGACACCGTTTTCCGGCTTTCCGACTCGGTGCAAACTGCGTTTTACGAAGGGCATGATGAATGCATCATCTATGCAGAAGGTCGCAAGCCCATGCACTTCTCCGATCGGTTTGAGTTGGACGGCATGAAGTTCACGGAGCCATCGGTGAACTTCTTCAGCTTCAACAACCCGTATGGCGCTTGCCGCACCTGCGAAGGTTTTGGAAAAGTACTGGGCATTGATGAAGATCTGGTTATTCCGGATAAATCCCTATCGGTATATGAAGGCGCTGTGGCTCCGTGGCGCAGCGAAGTGATGGGTGAATGGCAGAAACCCCTGCTGAAACATGGCATCAAGTTCGATTTCCCGATTCATCGTCCGTACCACGAATTATCGCAACAGGAAAAAGATCTTCTTTGGAGTGGAAACGAATACTTTGATGGTATTCATGCCTTCTTCAAACACCTGGAATCCAAAACACACAAAATACAATACCGCGTGTTGCTTTCGCGATACCGTGGAAGAACCAACTGCCCCGATTGCAAAGGCACGCGCTTACGTAAAGATGCGCACTATGTAAAAATTGCCAACACCTCCATCATTGATCTGGCCTTGATGCCGATTGAAGATGCATTGGATTTTTTCAACAAAGTGAAATTACCGGAGTATGATCAGAAAGTATCAAACCGCATCCTCACTGAAATTCGCACCCGACTGGAATACCTGGTAAAAGTTGGATTAGGCTACCTGACCCTGAATCGAATTACCTCCACACTTTCGGGTGGAGAATACCAACGCATTAAACTGGCCACCTCATTGGGAAGTGCCTTGGTGGGCTCCATGTATATTATGGATGAGCCAAGCATCGGGCTTCACCCAAAAGACACTGCGTGTATGGTTGAGGTGCTGAAATCCTTGCGTGATTTGGGGAACACTGTAATTGTGGTGGAACATGAAGAGGAAATCATGCGTGCGGCCGATCAGATTATTGACATTGGCCCGGATGCAGGTGCGCATGGCGGTCAGCTTGTATATCAGGGCACATTAAAAGAATTGAATGCCCGCCTGACCAACGGGCAGGGAAGGTTCATTTCACACACTACCAATTACCTTACCGGAAAAGATAAAATTGAAGTTCCGCAAAAGCGTAGAAAGTGGAAAGATGCCATTACTATCCTGGGTGCACGCGAGAACAACTTGAAAAATTTAACCGTACAATTTCCGCTGGGCGTGTTAACCGTAGTTACCGGCATCAGCGGATCGGGAAAGTCTACGTTGATCAAAAAAATTCTCTACCCTGCTATCGGACGCATGCATGGTTCTGTGGCGGAATCCCCAGGTAAGTTCGATCGGATGGAAGGAGATGTTTCCAGAATAACACAAGTGGAATTTGTAGATCAAAATCCGATTGGAAAATCTTCGCGATCAAACCCGATTTCGTATGTGAAGGCATACGATGCCATTCGCCAACTGTATGCCGATCAGCCGCTATCCAAGCAACGCGGTTATAAGCCCGCTCATTTTTCTTTTAACGTAGAAGGCGGCCGCTGCGAAACATGCGAAGGCGAAGGCGAAATAAAAGTGGAGATGCAGTTCATGGCCGACATCTTTTTGAAATGCGAAAGCTGTCATGGCAAACGCTTTAAGCAAGAGGTACTGGAAGTTGAATACAACGGAAAGAATATTGCTGATGTACTCGACATGACGGTGGAAGAAGGTTTGGAATTTTTCAGGGATAAAAAATCAATCTTTGAGAAAATTCAGCCGTTGTTTGATGTGGGGATGGGTTATGTGAAACTAGGGCAATCCTCTAACACCTTAAGTGGTGGAGAAGCCCAACGGGTTAAGCTGGCTTCCTTTCTCGGAAAAAATTCATCCGATGGTCATGTGTTGTTTATCTTCGATGAACCTACCACCGGACTTCACTTCCATGACATCTCCAAACTGCTAAAAGCGATCAATGCGTTGGTTGATCAGGGAAACAGCGTGGTGATTATTGAACATAACCTGGAAGTGATTAAATGTGCCGACTGGATAATTGATCTTGGCCCAGAAGGCGGTGAAAAGAAGGGCGGAAAATTGTTGTTTGCCGGAACACCGGAAGAGATGGTGAAGAAAGCGAAGGGAAGTTATACGGCTGAGTTTTTGAAGGGGAAACTTGGTGATTAAAAAATTCTTGCAAACCTACTATCAATAACATCCTTGTATTTCTCTTTCATAGATTCAGACAGAAAGCTTATATCAATCAGGTTTAACCATATGGATCTTGTGTCAAGAAAATCCTGTATTATCTCTTCCATTATACTATTCCTTATACCGAGTTTATCCTTGCCAAAATAGTCAACGATATTTTTTCGTGTTAGCCTATTTTTCCTTCCCTCTATTGGAAGCGCCAATTCTTCAACAGGGCTCGAAAGGGCAATGGTCGAATTCACTAGATCATAAGCAGGTGAAAGTTCAATCTTTCCCTCACGCCTTATTAATGAAAAGT
Organism: Cyclobacteriaceae bacterium; assembly: GCA_019638275.1. GTDB lineage: Bacteria > Bacteroidota > Bacteroidia > Cytophagales > Cyclobacteriaceae > UBA2336. Next base: position 245,754 of record JAHBUC010000002.1, read on the forward strand.
TTTTCAGGTGCATATCTTCATTGCCACATAAAAAGCTGAATAGCGTAAGTCTGAATAGCTTTACCCTTTCAATAATGGGAAATGTGCAAAATTGATTCACACATTGTGCCACATTTTCCATAGAGGACCTGTACTTTGTTTCCCGGGTATTACCCGTTAACTGGGCGAAATCCTCAACAGCGATTTTTTTTCCACGAGACGTTCTATCGAAGCGTTTAATAAAGTACGACAGGCTATTGTCCTTTGAATAAATCATACCATGCAAAGGAACTTCAATACCTACTGTAGCCGCTAAACGCATCGTCAGATCTTCGTTTTCTGGTAATTGTGGATAGTACTCATTCTGTGGTTTTATGATATAGGTTCCATTGCTATCGACTGCTTCAAAAAGCATTTTGGTAGGGCTTAACCGAACGCTTAATTTAGGTTGAACTCCCTGGATAGACAATTTTGCTGCTCTCGCTATCGCCTCACGAACTTGCTCTTCCTTGGTATATGGGAAATCATTTAATTGTTGAAGACGCGGTGACAACAGATGGAGCCCTTCTGCGGAGTACTTTCGGTTTCCACATAAATTATAGGTTATTGGACAACGGTTCATTGCCGAGCCCCTTTAATTGTTACATTACCTACAACATCCTGACCAACCGCAAGCAATTGTCCCATAAAATCACTTCGGTCAATCTTTCGCTGGCGTAATAATCCCTCCAACTGTGGACCTTCAGGTAATAACCCATCAAAGAATGCGGGAAAGGTATCGAAGTGATAAACCTCTGAAGTAGTTGGCATCGTTAGTGAAACAGGGTAACCTTTGTATCCGGGTTCGTACTCAAAACGATACCGACCATCAGGTTCTTCAATCAGTATTCCTGCCAATAATTTGTCGATATAGACTTCAGCTTTTCGCATGGTTAAACTCTTCCATTAATTGACTTCGAAGCTCAACTGTAATGTTCAAGCCTTCAAGTACTTTATTAAGTGTGTCCAGTTGTATTGTCTCCTTTCCTTTCTCTAAGTCGTAAATAACGGTCTTACCTACACCAATCAATCTGGCAAACTCGATTTGTGTAAGACCCGCCTTTTTTCTGTGATACCGCACAATTTGCCCAAGTATTGGTTGTTGAATCATATTTTACTGCTATAAAAGTAAAATTAGGTCAAATAAGCGTTTGTAGTATAAATTTAGTATATAATTACTGTTATAACAGTAATTATATATATATTTAAAGTAATTTGTTATTGCAGTACAATAAAAGATGCTATAGCGGTAAAAATAGCACTATATAGCGTTAATCAACGTCACATAAAGTTCAGTCAGCTTTGGCTCAGCCTTACCCGCCACCTTCACAATCTCCTTCAGGTTAACCGGCTTTAAATTATCCGGATCACAATCATCCGTTAACACGGAAACAGCACAACAGGGCAGGCCCATGTGGTTGGCTACAATCACTTCGGGCACGGTGCTCATGCCTACGGCATCACTTCCAATGCGTCTCAAAAATCTGTACTCGGCACGGGTTTCCAGGTTGGGTCCCATTACTGCCGTGTATACACCTTCATTCAGTTTGATTTTCTTTGCTTTCGCAATTTGCTTCAGTTTTTTATTCAGCGATAGGGCATAGGGTTCACTCATATCCGGAAAGCGCGGACCAAAAATTTCATAATTCTCACCACGCAATGGATTATCCGGAAGCAAGTTGATATGATCATCAATTAACATGAGTTGTCCTTTCTTCCAATCCGGGTTCAGGTTTCCTGCTGCGTTGGAAATCAACAAATGCTGCACACCAAGCAACTTCATAACCCGCACTGGCAGCGTTACCTGTTGCAGGCTATAGCCTTCATAGTAGTGAAACCTACCCTGCATGGCCAGCACTTTCTTTCCCTTCACCTCTCCATAAATCAACTGGCCCTTGTGATACTCCACAGTTGAAATCGGGAAGTGCGGAATGGAATTGTAATTGATGATAAGGGGCTTCTTGATTTCCTTGACAAACAGATTACCGAGCCCCGTGCCTAAAATCACGCCAACCTCAGGCGCTTCAATGCCGCGCTTATATAAAAAATCAGTTGCTTCTTTTATCTCTCGGATCATTACGCACTAAATTAAAGTTGTTCAATCAACCCGGTAAAAAGTTTCACCAGGTTCTTTTCTGATGTGGCTGCGGTATCAACAATTTGTTGCAACTCCACGCGATGCAGATTATCCGGATCGCAGTCGTTGGTTAAAACAGAAATGGCACAACACGTTAAATCCATGTGTCGCGCAACCAGAATTTCAGGCACTGTACTCATGCCCACAACATCTGCTCCGATGGTTCGCAGGTAACGATACTCGGCTCGGGTTTCCAAACTTGGGCCTTGCACTGCTGCATAAACTCCAGTATGGAGGTTTATTTTTTCTTTCTTCGCAATACGCAACAATTTCTTGTTAAGTTCTTTTGAATAAGGCTCACTCATATCCGGAAAGCGCTCGCCAAAAAATTCAAAGTTCTCTCCGCGTAACGGATTGTTCGGCTGCAGGTTGATGTGGTCTTCCAATAACATCAGTTCACCTTTTCGCCAATTCAGGTTTACATTGCCCGCAGCATTTGAAACCAACAGGTACTGAACACCCAGCATATGCATCACCCGAATGGGCAGTGCAATCTGGTGCATGGTGTAACCCTCATAGTAATGCAGGCGACCGCGCATGGCCATAACCGATTTTCCATGTACTTTTCCAAAAATCAGCTGACCCTTGTGCGTGGCTACCGTTGTAATCGGGAAGTAGGGAATGGCATTGTAGTTGATCACAACCGGTTCTTCAATCTCCTCTACCATACGATCGCCCAGGCCGGTACCCAGAATTATTCCCACTTCCGGTTTAGCAGCGATTCGCTTCTGAATAAATTCTGTTGCTTCTTTTATCTGGTTAAGCATATCATCACTTGCTGAAAGTCAAATGTAACAATTCAAACTCAACTGTATCCGGACGAGCAAATCAATTTGCTGCTCATCAAAAGTTACTGTTTTACAAAGCAAATAACGCTACCTTTAACCTTGCTTCGATTTTGTTTTTACTAACGAAAGCGTAAACCTTATCTCTATGAAGAATTACATCCTCATTCTATCTGCCTGGCTATTCAGCTTCGCGGCTTTGGCCCAATCGTTCAACACCTTTCCGGTTACCACGCAAAAACCACCGCTGCATGGCCGGCATTGGATGGCCGTAACGGGCAAGCCCTTATCGGCTACAGCCGGAGCGATGATTTTCAGCAAAGGGGGTAATGCCGTTGATGCAGCCTGCGCCATTCTGGCAGCCAACTGCACCATGTGGGATGTGCTGAGTTGGGGAGGCGAAACGCAGGCGCTCATCTACAATCCGAAAACAAAAAAAGTAATGGCCATCAACGCACTGGGTGTAGCCCCTACCGGAGCAACTGCTCAGTTCTTTAAGGACAAAGACATGAAATACCCGCCACAGTACGGTCCGTTGGCAGCGGTTACACCCGGCACACCGGGTGGCTTGTTAACCATGCTGGCCGAATATGGTACCATGAGTTTAAAAGATGTATTGGCACCTGCCATGCAAATGGCCGAAGGGTATCCGATTGAAGCGCAAACTGCCAACTCGATTGAACGCGAAAAAAATAGAATCAAAGAGTGGCCGTATTCAAAAAAAGTTTTTCTGACCCATCCGGGTGAAGAGCGTGAAGCACCTTATGCCGGAGAAATTTTTGTACAGAAAGATTTATTGGAGACACTGAAGAAAATGGTAGAAGCCGAACAACAGGCATTGAAAAAAGGCAAATCCCGCAAAGATGCCATCTATGCAGCCTACGATCGGTTTTATAAAGGTGACATCGCGAAAGAATTTGCCAGGGGCTGTCAGGAGCAGGGCGGATTGATTACCGAACAAGATCTAGCCAACTGGAAAGTAAAAATTGAAGAACCGTTGATGACTACTTATAGAGGCATTGAGGTGTATAAACTGCAGCAATGGACGCAAGGGCCGGTGATGTTGCAAACGTTGAACATCCTGGAAAACTTCGACCTGAAGTCGATGGGATATAATACATCGCGATACATTCATACGCTGTATCAATCCATGAACCTGGCTTTTGCCGATCGGGATTTCTACTATGGCGATCCGGCATTTGCTCCCGAAGAACCGATGAAAGGCTTGCTCTCGAAAGAGTATGCAAAAGAACGTGCAAAGCTGATTAATCCTGAACGCAACGATCCGAAAATCGGACCGGGCGATCCATACCCCTATGAAGGAAAAGTAAATCCGTACAACGACTTGCTGAAAAACTGGGGCAATCAACAAAGCAATTTGTATACACCCATGAATGAAAAATATTTTGAAGACTTTGCAGCAGGCACAACGTCTATTGAAACTGCCGACAAAGAAGGCTGGGTGGTTTCTGTAACGCCCAGTGGCGGTTGGGTGCCTGCCTGTATTGCAGGCAACACCGGTATCGGTATGAGTCAGCGTATGCAAAGTTTTGTGTTAGACGAAAAAGAAAATCCGTTTAATGTTGTTGAGCCCGGCAAACGCCCACGAGTTACGCTAACCCCAAGTATGGCGTTGAAAGATGGCAAACCGTACATCTCATTTGCCAAGCAAGCCGGTGATGAGCAAGATCAATTGTTGATTCAGTTTTTTCTGAATATGGTTGAGTTTAACATGACCGTTCAGGAAGCGTGTGAAGCGCCAAGCTTTTTAACTAACCAGATGTATTCCAGCTTCGGCAACCATGAAAAACAACCCGGCTCCTTGATACTGAACAATCAAATGCCTCCCTGGTCGCGAAAGGAACTCGGACAAATGGGTTACCGGATATCATACCGTGAGCGTACAAGCGGACCGGTAAACGCGATTTTCTTCGATTGGAAAAACGGAAGTTTCTGGGGTGGGTCGAGTAACCATGGAGAGGATTATGGGATTGGGTGGTAAAAAAGTGGGCAGTGGCAGTAGGCAGTAGGCAATCATATGTAAATGCTAACTTGTAGACTAAACAGAATAAACAATCGTACTGCATGTTTCCCCTGATTGAGCCTACACTTCTTCTTGATAAACAAAAATGTTTGTCGAACATCTCCATCATGGCAGAAAAGACCCGAAAGAACAACGTCATCTTTCGGCCGCATTTTAAAACCCACCAGTCGCATGAAGTAGGCAGGTGGTTTCGCGAGTTTGGTGTGGATAAAATTACGGTGTCGTCTGTGAAGATGGCCGAATACTTTGCGCAGGATGGCTGGAATGATATAACCGTTGCCTTTCCGGTAAACATTCACGAGAAAGATCGGCTGAACCGGTTGGCTGAAAAAATAAGCCTGAACCTGTTGGTTGTTTCACCTGAGACTGCTGAATTGCTTGGCAAGGAAATTCACCATCCGATCAATTTATTCATTGAAATAGATACCGGGTATCACCGCACCGGTGTTGATCCGGAAAATACTGATTTGCTTGATGCCATTCTAAACCGTATTGATGCCTATCCAAACCTGACGTTAAAAGGATTTCTGACACATGATGGTCACAGCTATAAAATCCGAAACGACAAAAAGGCTATACGCAACATTCATCAAAACAGCAGCTTAATTGCAAATACACTCAAGAAAAAGTATTCACAACGCTATCCTGATTTAATTTTTTCCATTGGTGACACCCCAACTTGCAGCGTGGCCGATTCCTTTTATGATATTGATGAGATACGGCCGGGTAATTTTGTGTTTTATGATTTTATGCAAGTTGCCATTGGTTCATGTGCCCTGGAACAAATTGCTGTGGCTATGGCTTGCCCGGTAGTTGCCACCTATCCGGAGCGAAATGAAATTGTTGTGCACGGTGGAGCAGTTCACTTCTCAAAAGATTCACTTGCACTTCCTAATGGAAACTCCTTTGGTAAAGTTGTTCGCCTGACGGAAACCGGATGGAGCACCGAAGAAACCGGTATGTATATCAAATCCCTTTCGCAAGAACACGGAATCATTCATGCGGAAAAAAATCAAGCTAAAAATTTTCAGGTTGGTAATTGGCTGGGTGTGCTACCGATACACTCTTGCCTGACGGCTGATGTGATGAAGACTTACAAAACCCTGGAAGGCGAAACAATTACCATGATGCGGTAGTGGCTTACGCGTAGAAATCTTCCGGCTTTGTTTTAGCCACCTCAACAAAAAACTGCGCTACCTTCTCCGTTACCGCCTTAAAATATTTCTCTCCTTTTTCGCGGGTTGCTTTGCGCGGATTACCCACACCGGTTGATGTCGTAACCTGAGTCCACTTGCGTTCGGCCCAAGCCCAGCCTTCACGAATAGCGGTAAACCTGAATTTTTTAGCAGCGCCATCACCCGCTTCCGACAAAGGCAACACCAGGTCGGGGCGTAAATACAACATCAGGCTGGTTTCCATTTCACCGGCATGATCATCTCTATTTTCAAAAAACTGTGACTGCTCAAGCGCCTGAAACCAATTGCAGGTGGTGATAAACATAGCTGGAAAACGGAGGCCGAGTTCGCGAATCATCTGTTTGAACTCATTACCACCATGACTGTTCAGAATAATAAGTTTATGAATGCCTTGCCGGTTTAGTACTTCAATCAAATCGTTCAACACCAGAAGTTGCGTTGACGGATTCATGTTCATATCAAGCTTAACATCAAACTGACCCGTGTTTACTCCGAATGGTATTGTGGGCAACACAATTAATCTCGCACCCTGTTCCCATGCCAATCGCGCAGCTTCAGCAGCTATGTGTTCCGATTCAATGATATCTGTGGCATAAGGCAAATGATAGTTATGTGCTTCACAGGCTCCCCACGGAAGAATGGCAACATCAAATGAAGCATCCTTGATGTGTTTCCAGTTTGTTTCTGCCAGGATGTAGGGACGCATGTAACAAAGTCTATTAATGATCAACTCACTAGTTTCGTATTTTCTAAAATATGCAGTAGGCAAATTATCAGTAGGCAATTTGCCTACTGCCTTTGCCTATTGCCTGTTTCTTAGGCAAAGATCCCTTACAAATCAAATCGAATCAAGCAGCTAACCGATTAATAATCAGATACCGGAAGCGCAACCTGGTAAACCTTTCCTCGCTTTACCGTGAGTCGATCATCGCGTAACCAAGGATTGTAACGCTTCAGTAATTTATAGTTCACGCCTTGTTGTTTGGAAAACCGAATGAGGTCAGGAATGGTCTCCTTCACTTCAACGTAACGAAGTTGCTCTTGCTGATATAAGTGCTTGGCATTCACGTTAAATCCATATTTTGCTGGATTCTCGATAATCTCCTTAATCGCGATTATCCGAAATACATAGCGTGAGGTTTCTTCAACCAAATGCAAATCATAAAAATTATCTACCTGTTGGTTTTCAAGCGCGCGACCAACACCGGCAATGCCCCGGTTGTAGGATGCGGCTACCAGCGTCCAGTCTCCAAATTTTCTATAGGCATTGTTCAGGTACTTGCACGCAGCCTCCGTTGCTTTTAACGGATCATAGCGTTCATCTACTTCCTTGTCAATTTCAAGACCCAATTCCCGGCCAGATGTTTTCAATATTTGCCAGAAACCCACGGCTTCTTTGGGAGAAATATCATTCAGTAATCCCGATTCAATCAAGGGGAGATACTTAAAATCGTCAGGGATATTATGCTTGCGCAGAATCTCTTCCATCTGCGGTAGCCAGCGGTTAGCGCGTTTGATTAAAAAGATGGTGCTGCTGTGTAAGTAAATGTTGATCTGCAATTCGCGATCTAAACGTTCAAGTACATCAGGGATTTCGATGGGAACACGTTCACCTGCGAAATTCAAATTAGCCGGAAGGTCGTACGAAACAGCATAGTATTGCGGAACAGAGCCTTCAAATTCAGCCGGTGAAAGTGTGCCATCTTTCAGGCCTTCAGCTTGTTTGTTGTTCTTTACCAGTTCCTTTACCTGATCGTGCGTGTACCGCACAAACCCCAACACAATGGCCAGCGAGAGCAATGATATAAGTAATGGAAGGTTTCGTGTAAGCATAAGCTTATTTAATTTTTTGTTTTAACCACAGAGCACACTGTGTTAAAAATTCGGAGCCAGCAAATACTTCGAATAGAAATCATCAATGGCCTTCACAGCATCTTCAGGCGTATCCACCACACTAAACAAGTCAAGATCTTCCGGGCTGATCATACCTTCTTCAATCAATACATCTTTCACCCACTTCAGCCAACCCTGCCAAAATTTTTTACCCACCATCACAATCGGGAACCGGCCGATTTTTTTAGTTTGAATGAGTGTTAGCGCCTCCGTGAGTTCATCCAATGTTCCAAAGCCCCCAGGCATGATAATAAATCCCTGCGAGTACTTTACAAAAATCACCTTCCTCACAAAAAAGTAATCGAACGTGATAAGCTTGTCTGGATCGATGTAAATATTTCCTTTTTGTTCAAACGGAAGAAAAATGTTCAACCCTACGGACTTACCACCTGCGCGGTGCGCGCCCTTGTTACCGGCTTCCATAATACCGGGGCCACCACCGGTAATAACTCCGTATCCATGTTGCACCAGTTTGTAAGCAATCTCTTCGGCTGTTTTATAATAACCGTTTGTAGCCTTTGTTCTCGCTGATCCAAAAATAGAAACACACGGGCCGATCTTCGCCAGTTTTTCCATGCCCTCCACAAACTCGCTCATCACCTTAAAGATCATCCAACTGTTGGCACCCTTTATTTCTGCCCAGTCTTTGTCTTTAAAGGCTTTGCGAATGCGATGTTCCTCTTCAATAGCTTGTTGAATCAGTTCGGGATCAGCTTTGCGTTTACTGCTCTTCTTGCTTTTCATAGATCAAAATTTTCAACGGCATGATAGATCTGCCACGTATCCGAAATATACGAGTATGATTTGAAAAAGATTTGATCTGCTATTTTGGTTCGCTCAGCAAGTTGGTCAGCGCTCCATCCAAATCCGGATAGTGATAGGTAAATCCGGCCTGTGCAATTTTCTCTCCCGAAACTTTACTTCCCTTCAACACCAGATCGGCCATTTCACCCAACATCAGCTTTAGCACAAAGCCGGGAACAGGTGGAAGCCACAGCGGTTTTTTAAGAGCTTTGGCAATGGCTTTGGTTAGTTCCTTATTACTAACCCATAACGGTCCTACACCATTGTAAGCACCTTGCAGGTGTTCCTTCTTCATGGCATACACAAACATTCGGCATAGATCATCGATGTGTATCCAACTCATGTATTGCTGCCCTGAACCGAGCGGTGCGCCTACGCCCCATCGCACAGGATTGGCCATTTCCTTTAAGGCACCCCCCTTCTCACTCAACACAATGCCGATTCTGATTTTAGCCGTACGAATATTCAACTCCTGGATATGGTTGATCTCCGTTTCCCAATCATTTACCACCGAGGCCAGAAAATCGGAACCCGGTTTGCTATCTTCTGCAAACACCGTTTCTCCTCCCTCAAAACCGTAGTATCCAATGGCTGAAGCTGAAACGAATGTTTTAACTGTATGATTTGATTTTTTCAGCAGATCAAAAAGCAAGCGGGTTGACCGGGTTCGGCTATCGCGTATTTCCTGCTTGCGGTTTTCTGTCCACGGTTTATCGGCAATACCGGCACCGGCCAGGTGAATAATGGCATCCACACCGGTTAGCGCCTCCGCATCCATTACCCCTCGGTTTACATCCCACGTAAACGAAGGAACCACTCCTTGCTTTTTTGAGCGACCCAAATGAACAACCTGAAAGCCTTCGGCTATAAGCATTTCAGTAAGCTTTGTTCCAATAAGGCCAGATGCCCCGGTAATCAATACTCTTTTTGGAATCAATTTTGTTGCGTTAGTTTTACATCATTAATTATTATTCAACATGAAAGCACCGAAAAAGTTTGCCCTCATTTTATTTACCGTACTGTCGTGCGCTGCTTTTGCCCAAACGGTAAAGGTAAGCAAGGAAAGTTCACGGATTAAGGGCGATCAGATTGAAGGTTTTGCGGTTGAACTGGAGGGCACCCAGGATGAAGTCTCCGCTGCCTTCAGCAAATACCTGAAGTCGTTTTCGAAGATGAAATTTGGTGCAAGCCCGATGACGCTAACCGAAACCGTGCTTGGCGGTACATCGTACAAAAGCCCCATTTATGCCACCACAAAAGAGCGGGATAAAACTACCCTGGCCTGGATTGGTTTAAAACCATCGGAATGGGGCAGTGCCGATGAGGCAGAGAAAGTGAACAAAGAACTGGAACGGGTTATGTACGAATTTGGTGTTCGTTTTTACCGCGACAAAATTCAGGTTGATGTTGAAGAGTCGCTGAAAGCTTTGCAGGCAGTAGAGCGTCAACAACAACGTTTACAAACCGAAAACCGAAACCTGACCATCAGGTTGGAGAACAATGAAAAGGAAAAAGTACAACTGGAAAAATCGCTGGAGGTAAATAAGCTTGAAAACCTAAGCCTGCTCACGAAAATTGAACAGAATAAAAAGAGTCAGGATTCGGTGGCTGTGGCAGCCGAGCAGATAAAGAAGGTAGTTGAATTGCACAAGGAGAAGCAGAAGAAGGTGAATTAGGTTAGCTTTTAAAGGCCGGGTCTAATCAACCACTCGTGCCGTACTGTGTCATAATAAGTCTGTTCATTGGGCCATTCCACGAAATCAGGATTGTTCACGTATTCGTTGATATGCCCATGCTTTATCATCCACTTAAAAAGTTCGTTGCCCTTTGTTCTGAGCTCAGGCAAGTCTCCAACAGGAGTGTTGAATATTTCTTCAAATTCCGAAATGCTTTTGTTTTCATCCAATTTTAATCTTCCACCAACTCCACGAATAGTTCCCTGAGCACTTCGGGCCGGACGAATTATATAATAATAATGCCAGCCATCATCGGCAACCCAATATTTTTCAAAATTGAATTTACTCAACTGAGAAACATAATATTTCCTGAACTGTTGGTCGAACCGGCTTTGCCAAGTTGCCTGTTGGGGTTGTACATAAATGTAGGTGATTATATCCGTCAGTAATGAGTCGCGTTCGGTTGAAGAGTAATAGTAGTTTACACTATCTTTTTCAGTACAGGACACCAGAATTATAAGAAGGGAGAAAAAACTTAAACGCATAACACTATAAAGTTAAGCAAAGTACAAAATAAAAAGTCGGAGAGTACATTCTCCCCGACTTCCTAATAATATTTCCGTTTGTTATTGGTAAACGGTTGCTTGTGGGTTGAAATTGGACCAACCCGTTGTCCAGTTCGTTGCACCAAATGCACCGATATAATTAATAGTTTTATCGAAGAAGGCCCCTGCTGCAGGGCAATTATCCCACAGATTTGTTTTGTTCAGTAATACTGAGCCGGCAGTTGGTAGAACATTAGGTGTACCGATATCAAACAACGTTTCGCTGATTCCGGCATCTGTCCACTTAGGCATGATGGTGTTTTTGAATGCCGTGGTAAGGAACCAATCCTGCGGAACTTCAGCACCAATATTTGGAGTGTTGGCAAAAATGAATCCGCGTGGTGCTTGCGGGTTTTGTGCATTTGCACCAAAAGGAATTCCAGCAACTTCCTGCTCTTTAGTGGTTGCCACTGAGCCGTATCCATTACCTCCCCATGCATCAACCCCTGCAAGGATCACATTGCGCAATTGAAGTTCGTCATTCGATGCATTAGTAGCTGTTGTTGTTCCGTCAATGAATAACCCATTTGGATACCCGGTGAAGAATGAGTTGTAAATCTTTAACTTATTATTTCTTCTCAAGTGCATGGCGTTTTGGAAGTTATCCTGAATGTTCAATCCACTATTCTTCTTTGGGCCTATTACAGTTACGTTAGAGAATACACCAGATGTAAAAGGTGTTGCTGCTGTACCTGCACCGTCATTATCCACTTCAAACCCATTTGAGCCAGACTGATCTGCTAAGGCATTATCGCGAATACACAGTGCCCACTGAACATTTCCGGAGAATCCAAAGTCTACATCCAGATCATCATCAAGACCCCTGTAAGCTATCAGGTACTTAGCATTCACTTTACCACCAAACCACTCAAAAGCATCATCAAGTCCGTATGAACATTGAATGTATGATAACTTTGTTGTTGATCCGACACTACCCATGGTTAATGAGTTAACTTCCTGATTCGGGTTAATGGGTATCCCGGCATATTCAATACGTACGTAGCGCAGTTCTCCAGAATCATCAGCATCCGGATCGGCCAATGGGTTGTCACCAATTCCGTGATATGCACCATAGCCTCCTTCAAGTTCAACATTTGCTCCCTGGTTATTAACAGCACGGCCAACAATTACCAAACCTCCCCAGTCACCCGGCTGACGCTGTCCTGGGCCACGTTCAGAAGTAAATACAATAGGCTCCTCTGCTGTACCGATTGCTATAATTTTGTTGCCGCGATGAACAATCAGTGTACCCTTTGTTTCCCTGTCACCAACAATAACAGTTCCTTCTTCAATGGTTAAAGTTACGCCTGTAATAGAATTAGCAGGCCCACCAGCACGCTTGTTATCGTCACCTACGCGAACAAAGCCATTCAACACGTAAAGCTTATCGTTCGTCCAGGTTGCATTTTGCGAAATAACACCTGAAACCTGAACAACCGTTTTACTGGAAACTGTTACAGCAATAGTTGCCAGATTAGAGAATCGGTTTTCATTATCCAGTGCCTGAAAGGTAAAATTGGTTACCGTTCCGATAGGCAAGCTCTCAATAACATATTCAAAATTATAGGTAGCATTTTTTTCACCCGCGTAAATTTCGGTATCAAACGTTCCTCCATTTTTCAGAATGACTAATTCCTGCAATCCTGCCGGAGCTGTAATTGTAACTGCCGCAGATATTTCAGTGCCCGGTAATCCGGAAGTTGCGGTTGGCGCAACCGATACAGATGGTGGTGGCGCAATGTCATCCTCACTACATGAAGAGATCAACGTTAGCGTGGCCATAAGCGTTAAGCCAACAATCAATTGTGTCCATTTGAAATTTTTCATCGAAACGTATTTAAGGTTTTTAATTCGTCACAAAACTATTCGGCCACTGTTACCTGAATGTTAACAGTGGCCGAACTTTAAGTTATGAATGACCGTAAATCAAAAGACCTTGTACGAAACTCCTAATGTGTACAGTGCACCAAATCGATTCTGTTGGATAATTTGATCATCACTGCGGCTAAAATCTCCATCGCGATTACCATCCTGCATAAGCACAAACTTCTGATTGAGCACATCTGCCACAGATAATTTTACCTGAATTTTTTGTTTAAAGGTTTTGCTGATGCTTAAATCCAGAATGTTTCGTGGCATCTCATAAATATCTTCATATGCCACCTCGCCCGATTCGGTGTAACCACCAACCGCAAAGAGTCTGCGGCCAACAACATTGTAAAGCGCAGAAACCTTCCATCCTTTATCCTCATCATTAAAATATAGACCGGCATTTACCACGTACGGAGATTGTCCCATAAGCTGGCGCTTTGGTTGCCCAGCAAGAGTTACCTCACTTTTAATCAGAGCCGCATTGAACAATAAATTTAATTTATCTATTACTTGTGAATTCGTCAATTGATAAAGTGACTTGCGCACATCTACTTCAACACCATAGTTGGTTGCAGCTCCGGCATTATCAAAACTGAAATTCTTTATGCCGCCTGATCCTCCACCGGGACGGAATCGCATTTCAATGGCGTCTGTAAAGTCTTTATAAAAAGCCCCCACGGTTACCATTTCCGTTTTGGAAGGGTACCATTCCCAGCGAACATCATAGTTGTTGATTTTTGCTGTTTTCAGATTCGGATTACCTGAGATAACCATATTAAACTCAAAATCAAAGAAACCGAAAGGAGCTATTTCGCGGAATTCAGGACGGTTCAATGTTTGACCATAAGTGGCCCGCACCAACATGTTATCAGTAAAATTATAGGAAACATTAACGGAGGGAAGTAATCGGTTAACAGTAATTTTCTGATCAATGGGCTCTCCTGTTGACTGTGCGCTTTGCAACAATTGCTCATTGTTTTCAATACGAACACCACCGGATAAAGTAACTTTATTAAAAGGAACGCTTAACGATGCATAATATGCCACTAAATTGTTTTGTGTGTCGTACGCATCGCTTTTATTGGTTTGCTCGTCAAACTGAAGACCCGTTGTTCCGTTTATATTTTGCGGTGTAAATAATTGATCGATAGAAACAAACTCCAGTTCCGTGTTCCAATTATTGCCTCGAACGTATCCTAAGTTTCGGGCATCAAATGCACGATCTTTCTTTTCATAAAATATACCAGCGGAAACAACCGGCAAAAAGTTATCTGAAATTTCAAGCGTATGATCAATACCCAAAGATCCGGAATAGTTGATCTCAGTCATTTTAGCATAAAACCTCCCTAAAAAATAAGTTTGCGCTGAACCTACGGGCACGTACGTACGCTCACTACCATTCTGCAAATCAATGTCTCTCCTGTATCGTCTCATATCCGGGATATCACGGAATGAACTTCCGACATTCGCCACCCAATTAACTTTCGTTTTGGAACTAAACAACGAGTGCCTTCCTAAAAGCTGGCCTGAGTAAACACCACGGTAGATGTCGGTAAAGCTACCAAAGGTTCCATAGTAGTTACTTTCAAAATTCTGGCCCTGGCGGAAAATATACTGAGAGTTGTTAATCTGATTAAACAGGTTTTTGAATTCGATGGTATTGTTTTCATCAAACTGGAACGCCCAATTAAACAAGGCCCCCATGCGTACATTAAGATTATTCTGGTCATCGGAATAATCGTAGATGGGGCTTGGCTTGCTGCCTGAAAAATCATACTCATTAAAATCCTGACGCTGCACATCAAAACGTGTGCGGCTATGACTCAGGTTAACTGAGGTTATGTTTCCTACCTTGATTTTATTGATGTTGAATTTGAAATTTCCGGTTACAGAAACGCTTTGATCCAGAAAGGCCGTTGTCGGCTCAGGCGCCCAGTTGTTTGGCAGCGACCGGCCTGCTCTGGCTTTTTGGTTATCATCAACAAGGCGAATATCGCTCGGGAAATTACCTGGCAGATCATTGGCGCCTCCGTTAAAGCCTAACATTTGAACGCCACTGCGTTTACTCTGATTGAAATCACCGAATGTAGTTCCATTACGGAAACCCACGGCATAACTAACGTTGAAACTATTTTCTGTTGGAATACTCTTCGTAGTAACCTTTACTACGCCTCCTGCAAAATCACCCGGTAATTCAGGCGATGGACTTTTAAACACCAGGAGTTGGTCTAGTTGCGCACTCGGGATAATATCAAAAGCAAACGATCGCTTATCAGCTTCCATACTGGGCGCGTATGCCCCGTGAAGCATAGATACATTGTACCGCTCACTTAAACCACGAATAACAATAAAACGCCCTCCCATAATGGTAACGCCCGGAATTCGCTTCACAACTTCTGCTGCATCACGATCAGGAGTGCGAATTATCATTTCAGATGAGATCCCGGAAACAACGAGTTTACTTTCCCGGATAGCTGAAATCAAAGCAAAGTCATTGTCCATCTGGCGTGTGCCCGTAACAACAATTTCATTCAATTCGGAAACATCCTCTGATAACTGAATATCAATATTCGTGCGTTTTCCATTTTCAACAACAACATCGTTTAAAATATGGGTTTTGTACGTGATGAAGGAGACCTGAAGTATGTACGTGCCTGCTGATAGGTTAGAGATAAGAAACTTACCCTCCAGATCAGTGGGTGAACCAGTTTGAGTGCCTTGAATTACAACGTTGGCCCCAATAATGGGTTCTCCGGTTAAGGCATCCTTTACAGTTCCTCCGATAGATCCCTGACCAAATGCAAATGATGAGATTGCTATAAACAAGATTAGCGCAGGAATAAATTTCAGCTTCATACGATATTATTTCCCGCAAAGGTCAGCCCTTACTATTACCCCATCAGCAAGCCAGTATTACCAAATTGTTAAAGGGTGTAAAGCGCTATAAGCAATTGATTATCAAGTCAATCGTAATATTGCGATTTTGATTTCTGAGAACAGTGGTTATCTCTCTGTTATTCAGTTTAAAAAATTCTTATCGTAATGTTACGCAGCAGATTATTTGCTGATAGGTACCTTATTCAGAATGGTCTTGATGATTTCATTGGTCTTTACGTTATCGGCTTCGGCTTCGTAGTTGAGCAAAATGCGGTGGTTCATCACGTCCAACGCCACTTCTTTGATGTCTTCGGGCAACACGTAATCACGGCCTTCCATGTAGGCAGCAGCTTTGGCAGCCAGGTTCAGGTTAATGCTGGCGCGTGGTGATGCCCCAAACTGAATGTACGGGGCAATGTCGTTGAGTTTGTATTCAAGTGGTTTGCGGGTGGAAAATACCAGCTCAATAATGTAACGCTCCAACGAATCGGAAATCTTTACCTTATTTACCTGATCGCGGATGTCGTAAATGTCTTCTTTGGTAAGCAACGCATTAACGGTAAAATCAAACTTCATGTTTGAAATTCTACGCATCACTTCCAGTTCCTGGTCTTTGGTAGGATAGTCGACAAACACCTTCATCATAAACCGGTCGATCTGCGCTTCCGGTAACGGATAGGTTCCCTCATTTTCTACCGGGTTTTGTGTAGCCAATACCAGGAAAGGCCGATCGAGTTGAAACGTGGTCTCACCAATCGTTACTTGCTTTTCCTGCATCGCTTCAAGCAAAGCCGATTGAACTTTTGCAGGAGAACGGTTGATCTCATCCGCCAGAATAATGTTGGCGAAAATGGGGCCCTTCTTTACTTCAAACTTGGCTTCCTTCTGGTTGTAGATCATCGTACCTACTAAGTCAGCCGGCAACAAATCGGGAGTAAATTGAATACGCGAAAAATCAAGATGCAGCACGCGTGCCAGTGTGCTTACGGTTAATGTTTTTGCAAGACCAGGAACGCCTTCCAATAAGATATGGCCGTTGGTAAACAGGCCGATGAGCAAGCGGTTAACCATGTACTCCTGCCCAACTACAACCTTGCCTACTTCGGCAATAACCTGACTGATTTTTTCTTTATGCTGAACGTGTTTTTCGGCAACTACAACTTCCATAACTGTATTCAATTCAACCTGAATGTGTACCTTCTTAACGGGAATAAGCCGCTAAAGTAGCGCAATTTTAAAGATTTCGTGCCAAAAAGTGATAAACAGCAAAACGTAGCGGTTAATGGCGAAATGCTACTTTTTAAATGTGAATTTGAAATAAATGAGGGCAAGACTGAGTACGCAAATAATGCCGTTGCAGATAATTACCGGCCACAAATTCAGTCCGAAGCCATAAATCAGCCACACAATGGTGCTTGAAAAAACAATCAGCATCATGGCCAGACTCAGGTCGCCTACGCTTTTGGATTGCCACGCTTTGTAAACCTGGGGCATAAAGGTGATGGAACTTAAAAAGGCACCCATGTGCCCGACAATTTCAATGGTAGACATGTTATGTTATTTTTCGCACGTGAAGGTATAAAATAATGGCAAGGACTTTTGTTATCGGTGATATTCACGGTGCCTGCCGGGCACTTCAGCAATGCCTGGAACGAGCTGGTTTTGATTATGAAAAGGATTACCTTATTTCACTGGGCGATGTGTGTGACGGTTGGCCCGAAACACGCCACGCAATTGAAGAATTGATGCGCATTAAAAACCTCACCTACATTTTTGGTAATCACGATTTCTGGACGTTGGAGTGGATGCGCTACGGCCATGCCGATGAGGTGTGGCGGGAACAGGGTGGGGAAGCAACCGTAAATTCATTTAAGGGAACGAGCTTTGAAAAACACCAGGCCTTTTTAGAAGGCGCATTGCCTTATCACATTCGCGATAACAAACTATTTGTTCACGCAGGCATCAATCCATTACGACCCATTCACCAACAATCGTTACAGGTTTTTTTGTGGGACAGAAACTTATCACGTATTGCACTCGACCTCTATTACAAAGGCGTACACAGTAAGCATACTGAGTATGATGAAGTGTACCTCGGTCATACTCCGGTACCGTTTCAAAAGCCAATACAATCAGGTGAGATCTGGTTGATGGACACCGGTGCGGGTTGGTCGGGTGTGCTTTCCATGATGGACATACACACGAAAGAAGTATTCGCCAGCGATCCGGTTCCGCTGTTGTATCCGGGTGTGGAGGGGAGGAAAAGACGGTAGTTAAAAGCAGGCAGTAGGCAAATCATTTCCACAAAATTTTGCCTACTGCCCTATTGTTAATTGCCTACTTCTCTCATTACAGCCACACTACTTCAAACCCTCTTGGATTTTGTAAGTATGAATTAATCAGGTTTTGCACAGTAGCCGTTTCGACTCCGTTGCGTACATAGTTTCTCGCTTCATCCATATCCCGAATGGAAATATCCCGGTCAACAAAACCAAAGCCAACATATTTCCCTCGCTCCACAAGTACGAGCGAGTGTTCGCGCGGCTTTCTTCCTTTGCCAATGATGGCCACCGATTCACCTAAACCATTGAACGATTCAATAGCCTTATATACACGCTTGTTGTATTTCTTCACTTTCTCCACACCCATACAAGCACCTTTACAGTCGCCAATCTGGTATTGAAAGCAAAGACCTTTTGAAACCTGCAGTCCGCTTAACTTCGGGCATAAATCAAACTCACGCACCTTCTCCCACAAAAAATTCCAGGCGTCCCCTTTTGAACTGAATTTGATCAATGGCTTTGAACCACGCTTTACCATGTTCACATTAAACCGATGGTAACCCGCGCGATCTTCATAATCGTAGATGCCCCACTCTTCAACCCTGAATTTTTGGGCCATGTTGTACTTGGGCCACAACCTGCGTATTTCCTGCGACTCAAGGATAAGCGCTATCAATTCGTTACCCGTTAACTCATACGTGATGTGGTGAATTTCATTTCTGATTTTCGAGCGATTCCATTCGCGTGCGTCACCGGTAAAATGTCCGGCAATTCTTTTTTTGATGTTGTTGGCCTTGCCCACATAAATCACATGACCGCGTTCGTTTAAAAAATAATACACACCGGGCTTTGCAGGCAGTTTATCGAATTCGTCTTTGGGCAAGTTGGGTGGCAAAATGGTTTCACCAGAATTGCGCTTCAATGCACGCAGAATGTAACCCTCCTTATCGCGGTTAAGTAACTTGGAAAAAATTTTTGCGGTTGCTTCCGCATCACCACCCGCCCGGTGACGGTTTTGAATGCCCACCCCTAAACTTTCTGCCAAGCTTCCTAAACTATACGAACGCAAACCCGGAATAATTTTACGGCTTAACCGAACGGTGCACAACTTTTTTGATTGCCAGCTTATGCCTGCCAGTTCAAACTCCTTCTTTAAAAATGAATAATCGAAATGTGCATTGTGCGCCACAAATACACGGCCTTCCAATAAAGTCATTATAGAATCCGCAACTTCTTCAAAGGGCGGAGCTTCGGCTACCATCTCGGTAGTAATGCCGGTAAGTCCGGTTATGTAATAGGGGATTTTTCTTCCCGGGTTTACCAGCGTATAAAAATGATCGGTAACCTCAATGCCGTTGTGGTGGTAAATGGCTATTTCTGTAATGCGATGATTATCCGCGTAGCCTCCGGTCGTCTCAATATCCACAATGGCGTACATAACCAGCAAGTTAGTATTTGATAAAAGGCCGGAAAAGCGGATATTGAAAGAATATTTTTCGGCTATGAATGGAGTTATTCGTTTTCTGTTAAATGGCTTGGCCGTACTGCTTACTGCGTACTTGCTGCCTGGTGTGCATGTGGAACATTACGGTTATGCTTTATTGGTGGCGTTGGTATTAGCGGTGGTTAATGCCCTCATTAAACCCATATTGGTGGTGCTCACCATTCCCATCACCTTTGTTACGTTTGGCTTGTTTCTGTTGGTGATTAACGCGTTGATGATTTTATTGGTCGATTGGCTGGTGGGTGGCTTTACCGTAGACGGCTTTTGGTGGGCGCTGTTGTTTAGTTTGATCCTGTCGTTGTTTAATAGTTTATTTAATGACTTGACGAAGCAGAAGAACAACCGGTGATTTTTTATATTACAACTCACAGACTTCAGAAATCATTCTATGTCAATTCTGTGGCATCAAATCTGTTAGTAGTTGGCTTTCCTTTTTACCAGTCTTTAGGTCAACTCCAGAGTGCTTCAGTTTGCCAGTCCTGAGGAAAGCCCATTGCAGCCAAGTCAACTACTGTATACCGCTTAAGTAATGTTTTCAGTCTTTGCTTAAAATGATTGCCCGGGCTAATGGCATTTAGCAAATATTGAACGCAACAAAGAGATGTGTAAAGTTTAACATTATTCGAAGCTGAAGGAAATTGATTTAACCAAGGTTGGCTGGTATTGCTAAAGAGTTTAATCCTTGAAGGAAGTTTTTTATTCCATAGCCTGCCATGATGAGCACAAATATTTCTCACTATGCTTATTGCAGCAAACCAGCTTGTTAAAAATTCCGGTTTAGGAACATGTAAGTCTTTAGCTACGTTGGTCCTTGCTTCACAACTTATCAGATTTCTATAAAGCTTTGAGAGGTTGCCAATGGTCACGGTCTCTAACGTTTTCCAGGCTGGCGGTCGTGATGGATTTGTATAACGCTTGTAGTGGTCGAGGATAAACGTTTCTTTGCTTCTAGCTAACTCTTCATCAATAAATTTAAGAGTTTCGGCATGATGCTGCTTGTCTGAGAACAGGGCGGGGTTTTCAAACCACCAAGGACCATAGTCTAACGATAAGTAATAAATAAGTTTCGTACGAACGCCTATTTCAATGCGCTCAATGGCATCAAATAAAATTAAGCGAAGCTCTCTGTCAAAATTATAAAGATCGATAACAGTCTCAAAGCGAGCTTCAGGCTTAAAAATGTGCTTGACTTTATCGGCTTGCATAGGCCACCAATATCCGGCTAACCTATAATAGCTAATGACTGACAAGTAGTGCTCTGCAAGAATTGGGTCATCAATCTTTAATCCTCTTGATTTTAGCTGCTCAATCTGTTGGGCTATGGTAAAAGGGAGTTTACTATATTCCATAGCTATTAAAAAAAAGGCCCACCCTGGTGCGCTGGTCTACGGGAAGCGTGGTGGGATCTGTTATTGTTAGTTTACGAACTAGCTTTGCAAAAGACTCGCCCCGTGACGCTGTTCTTATGGGTAGCGTAGCGAGTACTGTTAGTACAAATATACGACAATTAGTAATTGATAGTTCAAACTTCTGAGTGATTAATAAGTGGTGCTGATGATTCCAAAAACAAATTTTGACGCTTTTTTACCACCTACAAAAACAAAAAGCACTGACAATCAGTGCCTTACTTTTCATTTGAGTACCCGGGGCGGGAGTTGAACCCGCACGACTATTACTAGCCACAGGATTTTAAGTCCTGCGTGTCTACCAATTCCACCACCCGGGCAAACAATGAACGTCCTTAAAAAAGAATCCCCTCTCTCCCGATAGCTATCGGAATGGAGAGGGGTTCTGAGCGGGAAACGAGACTCGAACTCGCGACCCCGACCTTGGCAAGGTCGTGCTCTACCAACTGAGCTACTCCCGCTTGTTCCCAAAAGGGACTGCAAATTTAATAGCTGGATTTAAAATTCCAACACGGCAAAAATATTAGCCGGTTTTTTGCAATTCGTCCTCCATTTCCAGCTTTAGCTGGCGGGCATGTTCCTTGTCTTTTGAGTATTTGATATGTTTCGGTACACCCTTCAAATCCCAGATCAGGCCCATCCACGAAAGTGCCCTTAAAATGTACCAGGTAATGTCAATCTCCCACCAGAAAAACCCTTGACGCGAAGCGGTTTCATAATAGTGGTGGTTGTTGTGCCAACCCTCACCTAACGTAATCAGGGCCAACCATACGCTGTTGCGCGATTCGTCATGGGTATTGTAACGCTGCCGCCCAAACTTGTGCATGATGGAATTGATGGAAAATGTTCCGTGATACAGGATTACCGTACTCAAAAAGAACCCGATCAGTAAGGTTGAAAATCCGGCTGAGGTGAACATCATGGTTATGCTTCCTCCGTTCACAATCCCGCCAAGGGCTGTAACTACAACCGCCAGAAACACGGGCGGAACGAGGTAATGCTTATTCAACCAAACCAACTCCGGGTACTTGGCATAGTCACCAATCACTTTGTAATCCGTTTCTTTAAAGTCGGGCCCAACGATCCAGCCAATGTGCGAGTACCAGAATCCGTAAATTTTCATGGAGTGCGGATCGGCCGGTGTATCGCTGTGGCGATGATGATGACGGTGATGCGCTGCCCACCACAACGCTCCTTTCTGAGCTGACGTCTGCGCCATAAACGCAATCACGAACTGAAACCAGCGCGATGTTTTATAGGATTTGTGAGCAAAGTATCGGTGATACCCTCCGGTAATCCAAAACATGCGAAATACATACAGAAAAATGCACACCATCCAATCAAAAAACGTGGCACCCGTCCAGATGGCGGCAATGGGAATCAGGTGCATGAATGCAAAGGCAATTTCCTGCTTGATGATCGGTTTTCTACGAACCTCGGGTGTTACTGTTGTTGCTGACATGAGAACTTAATGAACCGGTAATCTGTTGAAAGCGTTCAGCTTTATTTCATCGTTACAAAGGTACAGCTTTATGTTGATCCTGAGCCTGTTACTTCAAAATTCGGACTAACGGCTGTATGGCAGGACGAGCCACTGAAAACGCCAATTAATTACCGTATCTTTGAGCTTTTATGAATCACGCACAAACCATAGCACTCTATCAACCGATGCTTTACGCCATCGCCTACAACCTGGTGCGTTGCAAGCAGGATGCAGAAGATATTGTGCAGGAAACTTTTTTAAAATGGTTGAGTGCCGAACAGGAGAAAATTCAAAACCTGAAGGCCTACCTCATTAAAGCCGTTACCAACAATTGCCTGAACCACCTCAATGCGCTGAAGCGCAAAAAAGAAGAATACCTGGAATCGATTCACGTACCGGAATTCATCACCAAAATCAAGGAAACAAATTTTGCGCACATCGACCTGGATGCGTACCTAACCGGAGCCATGAAGGTGTTGCATACAAAACTTGAACCGCTGGAACGTGCCGTTTTCTTGCTGAAAGAGGTTTTTGATGTGGATTACGATACGTTACATACCACCCTCGACAAAAAGAAAGATCACCTTCGCCAGTTATTAAGCCGGGCAAAAAAGAAACTGGAAGAAGAAAAAGCTAAAATCCATTTCGATCTTCCTTCCGCCACTTCGCTGATGGAAAGCTTCAAAAAGGCCTGTCAGGGTGATACGGACGAGCTAATTGACTCGCTCAAGCGCGACATCTGGTTTCAACCCGATGCTTCGACAGGCTCAGCATGTCATGATTCTACTGAGTGCAACTGACTCTCAACCCTTACCGATTTAATTAAAAAATTTTCTCTTCAATCCTGTCACAAAACAGAAACAGGTTTGTCTTACAGTAAATCAGCCTGATTTCCATAAAATCAAAGCTGGTGGTATTGTATAACAATAAAACCTAAACTGTTTCATGATCATCATTTTTGCCTTTTTTATAGCGCACTGGTACCTGTCGCTATTCTTTCAAACCTTCTTTTTACATCGCTATGCCTCGCACAAGGCGTTTACGATGAGTCCATTTATGGAAAAAGTATTCTATGTGCTTACCTGGATTTTTCAGGGTTCTAATTACTTAAGCCCTTATGGTTATGGTGTTATGCACCGCATGCACCACGCCTTTGCCGATACAGAAAACGATCCGCATTCGCCCAAATACGATGAAACCATCTGGAACATGATGTGGAAAACCAAAACCATTTACTCGGCTATTGCCAATGGTAAAATGGTGGTTGATAAGCGTTTTACAGAAGGGGTGCCGCAATGGGAAGCTTTCGATAAGTTTGCCCGCTCGTGGCCGTCACGCATTTTCTGGGGTGCTGTTTACACCTTCGTTTATTTTCAGTTTGCCACCGAATGGTGGTTGTGGCTGTTATTGCCGCTTCAATTTTTGATGAGCCCCATCCATGGCGCCATCATTAACTGGTTTGCACACAAGTACGGCTACCGCAACTTTGAAGTAGGGGATACCTCTAAAAACTTTTTACCGGTTGATTTCCTGATGATGGGCGAAAGCTATCACAACAACCACCACAAGCATGGCTCACGTGCCAACTTTGGTGGCATTCGCTGGCACGAAATTGACCCCACCTACCTGGTAATTAAGTTGCTGGACAAAGTGGGGATCATTCAACTGGTTAAAACCCGTAAGCTGCAGGTAGCCGAGATCAAAAAAGCAGCCTGATCACTATAAAAATTGAGGAAAGCTTAAGATACGGTTTATTATACCTACCTTTGAGCCTTAAACAATTTTAACACCGGTCAGCGGGCTAAACCCGGTGGCCTTTAACAACAAACAACACAATGAAAGAAGGAACAGTAAAGTTCTTCAACGAAGCCAAAGGATTCGGCTTTGTAAGAGAAACAGCAACCAACGAAGAGTTTTTCGTGCACGTATCAGGCCTGGTAGATCAGGTTCGTGAAAATGACGAAATCACTTTTGAGGTACAACAAGGAAGAAAAGGATTGAATGCCGTTAACGTACGGTTGGTCAATAATTAATATTCCACACGCACAAGTACGAAGCCAGGCCCTCAACGTCTGGCTTTGTTTTTTTTATCTTTGCATCAATTCATGACATTCCAGGATTTTAATTTCGATCAGAAGCTCAACGAGGGGCTTGATTCCATGGGCTACGAAAAGCCCACTCCCATACAGCAAAAGGCCATTCCCACCATTCTTCAAAACAAAGATGTGATTGCCTGCGCCCAAACCGGTACCGGAAAGACTGCCGCCTACATTTTGCCGGTAATTAACAAGATGATCAGCACAGATCACCGGCACCTGAACACGTTAATCATTGCGCCCACGCGCGAACTGGCCCAACAAATTGATCAACAAATTGAGGGCTTTGCCTACTTCACCGGCATCAGTTCCATTCCCGTGTATGGTGGTGGTGATGGCGCCACGTGGGATGTGCAGAAAAAAGCACTCGAACAAGGAGCCGACATCATTGTGGCAACTCCCGGCAGGTTAATAGCCTTGCTGGCTGCCGGCACTACGGTGTTCGATCACCTTAAGCATTTGATCTTAGATGAAGCCGACCGCATGCTCGACATGGGCTTTTACGATGACATTGTAAAAATTGTAAACTACCTGCCGAAAGAAAGACAAACACTGTTGTTCTCGGCAACTATGCCGCCCAAGATCAGGGCGCTCGCGAACAAAATCCTGAACCAACCGGAAGAAATCAACATCGCCATTGCCAAGCCTGCGGCAGGCATTAAGCAGGAGGCGTATGTAGTTTATGACAGCCAAAAAGAAAAACTACTGGATCATATACTTAAAACCTATACCTGGAACAGCATTATCCTTTTTGCTTCGCGTAAGGAAATGGTAAAAAAACTGGACAGCACCCTACGAAAAGCTGGGATTGCGGCTAAGGCCTTTCACTCCGACCTGGAACAACCTGAACGCGAACAAATTTTGCGGGCGTTTAAAAACAAGCAAATCAATTTCCTTATTGGTACCGATGTGCTTTCACGCGGCATTGATGTAGAAGGCATCAGCATGGTCATTAACTGGGATGTACCGCCCGATCCGGAAGATTACGTACACCGCATTGGCCGAACGGCACGTGCCGCCACAACCGGTACAGCCATAACCTTTGTGAATGAAATTGATCAGAAAAGATTTTCGGGTATCGAGAACCTGATCGGATCAGAAATTCAGAAACTTGCGTTACCTGAATTTTTAGGCGAAGGCCCAGCCTATGCGCCACAAACAAAAAGGAAAGGAAACTTTAAACCGCGTGGAAACAAGTTTCGAAGAAACCGACATCCGAAAAAATCTTCCTGATTATTCCCTCTTTGTAACATGATCATGTGATTGACGGACTTTATATGTTCTGTAAGTTTGTTTTGATAAACCAGCAAATCATTCAAGCTTATGAAAACAATAATCGTTGTTATTTCTTTGTTTGCCGTAACAATTTGCGCGTATGCTCAGCCACAAGTTGCTGCTGGCATAAAAGGTGGTTTAAACCTGGCGAGTTTTAATGTGAAGCATGAATATGAAGATTCGAATAAGGAGTATACATCGTTAACAACTTACCGCGCTGGAGTTTTCGCTTCGATTCAATTCAATAAACTTTCCATTCAACCTGAAATTTTATTTTCACAACAGGGCACTAAGTTGGATTACTCTACTGAGTTCAACCCTGATCCAAAAGATTGGGAGTCAAATTTTACATACATCAACATTCCTGTAGTTGTAAAATACCAACTTATTCAAACCGGACTCGGCAATATCAATATTCAGGCTGGTCCTCAGTATGGCATTTTACAAAAAGCCGAAACCAATTTTGCTGACTTTGATGGAGACGGAGCTCAAGAGCGCCCCAAACGTGATGTTAAAGAAGAGTACCAAAAATCTGACATCGGACTCATCCTGGGTCTCGGTTGGGATTTGCCGTTTGGTCTAACCTTAGATTTGCGATACAGCCTCGGCTTGCGAAGCATTGATTCTTAAGAAGGCGATAATGGACCAAAGGATATCAAAAACCAGGTATTCCAGGTTTCAGTAGGTTATAAAATTTTGAAGCTAGGCCGTTAATAGATTATCATTTTTCCCTCAACGGCTATCCGCTCCATGCGAACGTGGAGGCCCATAACGGTATGCGCATCTTAAATAGGTTTGGCTTTTATGATGATGTTTAACCTTACCTCATCATGAACAAGCTCGTCTTTCAAACCTTTGTATGAAACGCCAAACAACTGGCGGTCAAATCTCAAATCGGCCTGACCGATAAACAGGTTGTCGGTTTGTGTGGTGGGGGTGACTTCTATCTTCCATCGCTTTGTAGTTTCCTTGATGGTAAGATTTCCCAGCACCAGGTACCGGGCGGGATTGTCAGGATGTGTTCGCACTTCCGTTATTTCAAATCGGGCTGTTGGAAACTTTGCCACATTGAAAAAGTCAGCATCCTTTAAATGATTCTCCAACCTTCTTTTCGGAACAGGGTCCGATTCAGGGATATCCGTACAGGTTATGGTTGTCATATCAATTACAAAATGACCTCCTGTCAGTTTATTATCCTTCACCGTTACCTTTCCTTCTTTAATTTTTACAATGCCCTGATGAAAGCCCACCACTTTGGTGCCGGTCCACATCACTTTTGAGTCTGATGTGACCACATTCAGCGTGGCTTGTGCTGATGTATTACTTGTGCCAATCAATAAACAGATTGCCGTCAGGATTGAAAACATAGTGATGTCTTTCATGATAGAATAATTAGTAGTTAGGAATATGTAAGCCCAGAATAATATCACGCTTACCAATCCAAACCCCCTCAGAATTTTTGCTGAGCTTAATGATTCCCGAGCCACCGCGTTTCTCCTGCCGCGCTTTTTCCTGTTCGGTAAGGACCGGATCATCATCAAAGAGAAATTCGTCAATCCAATAAAGTGAAAGCCCCGGCTCCTTAATGATGGGATGAATGTGCTGTGGATTCTGACTGTTTGGATACGAAGCCGGACGAATGGTGTGGAACTCATACCGTCCCTGTGCATCAGTTTTTACCCAGCCACGCAAGTGCCCATGCCGTTTGGCTTGAGTTTGCTGAGGTCCGGGTGAGTATAATCCATTGTTATCAGTTTGATAAACATAAAGAATTACATCACGTGCCGGGGTTTTGCCATCGCGTTTGTATATCGTTCCGTTGATAATCAGCGGTTCACCGGGTTCATCATCAGGTGCGAGTTTTGTTTTCCATGAAAGCACGGATGGCATGCCGGCAAACATCAGTTCACAATCTTCACAACCTCCGCCAACTTGCCTTTCGGCTGATGGAGATTGTGAACAGCCGGTAACAGCAATACTAAGAATCAACAGGTAAGGAAGAAAAGGTTTCATATCAATATGGATTTGTTGAATTTACGCAGGCTGGTTAAACCGGGTGTGCCCGTCTGATGAACTGCTTAATATTCTTGATGAAATGCAAACCGGGTGTACGCTATGCTTCGTTTAAAACTGTAATTTTCAGTAATGGAACGACTTTTCAGGTACAAGCTTGATCACATTCTATTCTGGATGTTAACCATAGGCTTTCATGCCTACACACATTCCGGCATTATTGATCAGGCCGGATTTGGACAATTTGTTCTGGAGATACTGGTGCGTGATGGCTTGCTTGCCTGTGTTATATACATCAACTTGTTGGTCATTATACCAGGGCTTAACCAACAAAAACGTACCGGCTTATTTATTCTGCTGATCCCAATAACACTAATTTGCTATGTGGGGTTAAAAAATCTACATGATGTATACCTCTATGGAATTATGATGGACAATCCCGCGCGTCAGGGATTTTTTCACAACACCTTCTATAATTTTTCAATTGTTGTGTTCTACCTCGCTTTTGCTTCCACGCTTTACCTGAGCAAACAATGGTACATTCAAAAGGAACTCATCCGCAAAATTGAACTTGAAAAGCTGAACACTGAATTGGAATACCTGAAAGCACAGATCAATCCGCATTTTCTGTTCAACTCGTTAAATACTGTCTTCTTTCAAATCGATAAGCAAAATACTGCGGCACGTGAAACCCTTTCAAAGTTTTCGGATATGCTGCGCTACCAACTCTACGAATGCAACGGGAAAGAAATTGCCGTAGAAAAAGAAATCCGATACCTGAAAAATTATGTGGAACTTCAACGCCTGCGTAAGGATGAACATTACGACATCCGGTTTTCGTGTTCGGATGAGTTGAAGAATTTTGCACTGCCTCCCCTGCTACTACTTCCCTTTATAGAAAATGCTTTCAAGCACGTTTCGCATTTTACTGACAAAAAGAACATCATCGACATAGAGCTAAAAAAGACCGAAAACACCTTTCAATTGAAAATATTCAACACAAAAGACACAAAACCAGTACTTGTTAATGGCGGCATCGGCTTAAAAAATGTTCAGCGCAGGCTCGAACTGTTGTATCATGATCGATATGTATTGGATATTGATGATCGGCCGGAAAGCTTCAACGTTCAGCTTAACCTCATCATTGAGATTTCATAAAAGAAACAATAAATGAAACTTAACTGTCTGATAATTGATGATGAGCCCATGGCCCGAAAGGGGCTGGAAGAATATGTGAACGAGGTAGATTTTCTTCACCTGGCTGGAAAATGTGAGAATGCAGTGAAAGCATCTCCGCTTCTTCATGAAGGTAACATCGATTTGCTCCTGCTGGACATTCACATGCCTAAATTGTCAGGAATTGAATTTTTAAAAACGTTGAAGAATCCTCCCATGGTCATTTTCACCACCGCCTACTCGGAATACGCCCTGGAAGGATATGCGCTTGACATTATCGACTACCTGGTAAAGCCCATTCCATTCGAGCGGTTTCTAAAGGCCGTGCAAAAGGCACACGATTTCTACTTACTGAAACAAAAAGCAGAAGCAACCCCTACTCTTTCGCAAGACTATTTCTTTATTAAATGCGACCACAAATTCGAAAAGGTTAACTACAGCGATGTGCTTTACGTTGAGGCCATGCAGAACTATTGCATTATTCATACAGCCGAACGAAAGATGATTACCTACATTACATTCAGCGGCCTCGAAAGTCAACTCCCAATCGATCGCTTTTTGAAAGTGCACAAATCCTTTCTGGTTTCCTTGAACAAAATAAAAGCCGTAGAAGGCAACGAAATTCTGATTGGAAATGCGCGTGTTCCCATAAGCCGCAACCTGAAAGATGAAGTGATGCAAAAGATTATAGGCGATAATCTTTTTAAACGTAACTGATCTTTTTTCCTGCTCAAATTCTTCCATAATCTTCTTTTATTGATCTGGATCAATTCCGACCCTTGCTTTTCTTGACTTCCATCAAGTAATGTCCCACCTGAAGCACCCCACCTTTGCTTCATCAAACAAATCAAAACCCGATCATGAAAACACAAGAAGCAAACACAGTAAAATTGTTAGTTGGCATTGCCGTAGCCATGCTGCTGGCCCTGTCAGCTTTCGGTCAATCCACCCAAACCATTCGCGGTAAGGTGGTAGACGAAATCAGTAAAACGCCTTTGATAGGTGTTAACCTTATGGTTATCGGAACCGGTGACCAGCCACTCGGTAGTTCCACAGATGTGGATGGAAATTACCGCATCGAAAATGTGCCGGTTGGCAGGCAAACGTTAAAAATCACGTACATCGGTTACGAAGAACAATTATTACCAAACATTGTAGTGACTGCAGGCAAGGAGGTAATCCTTAACCTTACGCTCACAGAAAGTATTAGTCAACTTAATGAGGTGGTAGTAGTTGCCAATACGAAAGATGACAAAACGGCAACGAATAATGAATTTGCTATTGTCAGTGCCCGATCATTTAACCTGGATGATACCAAGCGCTATGCAGGTGCATTGGGTGATCCTTCGCGCATGGCAGCCAACTTTGCCGGTGTGATCGGTGGTGATGATTCCCGCAACGACATTGTGGTTCGCGGGAACTCACCCACCGGCATGCTGTGGCAATTGGAGGGCCTCAACATTCCAAATCCGAATCACTTTGGCTCGCTCAACAGCACGGGCGGACCGGTGAGTATGCTCAACAACAATAACCTCGACAAATCGGATTTTATGACCAGCGCTTTTCCCGCACAGTATGGAAATGCCGTTGCCGGTGTATTCGATATCCGCTTGCGCGATGGCAACAACCAGAAAAGTGAATTTCTTGCGCAAATGGGGTTCAATGGCTTTGAGCTGGGTGCAGAAGGTCCGCTCTCAAAAAATCATAAAGGATCCTACCTGGTAAACTACCGCTATTCAACACTTGGTATTTTTGATGCACTGGGCATTGAATTCGGAACGGGATCAAATGTTCCACTGTATCAAGACTTAAACTTCAAGGTTTCCTTTCCGACCAAGAACAATGGAAAGCTGTCCATCTTTGGCTTGGGTGGTATTAGCGAAATTGATTTGCTGGGCAGCGAAGCCGACCTCGGAAGCAACACTGATCTATATGGAAATGAAAATGAAGATGGCTTTCCGCGATATAAAACCGGCATAGCAGGTATCAGCTTCGAGAAAAATATCTCCTCCAAAACCTTCATGAAGTTAACAGCAGGTGTCAGCGCCACAGAAGAAAGTTTTACATCCGACTCATTGGTTAGAGATGGAAATGAAGAAGTGGTTGCACGCTTCCAACGATCACAAGCCGCCTTCACTACATCCAAAGCTTCCGTAGTTGGATCCTTCCGCACAAAGTTCAGTTCAAAGAACAGCCTGGTGTATGGCTTTTATGTAGATGCCCTCAACTTCGACTTATACAACCGCGACATCTTTGCCAATGCGGGAAGTGATTCTGTCCGCATCAATGTAGAAGATGCAACTGTACTCTATCAGGCCTTTGCCACCTGGAGACATCGGTTCAGCAACCGCCTTTCATTGAACACCGGATTGCACGCGCAATACTACGCGCTAAACGAGCAGGCCGTTGTTGAACCGCGCCTGGGTTTGCAGTACATGATTAATGGAAACCAGTCCATCAGTTTAGGTTACGGCATACACAATCAGATTCAAAGTCCGTATACAACGTATGTTCAAACCAAA
Organism: Cyclobacteriaceae bacterium; assembly: GCA_019638275.1. Lineage (GTDB taxonomy): Bacteria > Bacteroidota > Bacteroidia > Cytophagales > Cyclobacteriaceae > UBA2336. The sequence goes on from JAHBUC010000002.1 coordinate 277,418, forward strand.
ATTGCGGATGACGAGTATAGGTTAACCAATACCAATCTCGACTTTACCACCAGCCAGCATGTGGTACTTACCTACGACTGGAACATTTCTGAAACTTTGCGATTAAAAGCTGAAGCCTATTATCAGGATCTTTCGAACGTTCCGGTTGAACAACGTGCCTCTTCTTTTTCGGCTATCAACACAGGCTCAAGCTTCATCCCATCTGATCAGGATAGTTTGGTAAACACCGGAAGCGGTAGAAACTATGGCATAGAGTTAACCCTGGAACGATTTTTCAACAAGGGATACTATTTCCTGATCACGTCATCCATTTTTGATTCACAATATGCCGGTAGCGATGGCATAGAGCGTAACACCGCCTACAACACGCGATATGTGGTGAACGGATTGTTCGGTAAAGAATTCCGGTTGGGGTCGAAACAAAAATTCTTCTCGGTTAACCTGAAGGTTACAACCATTGGCGGCAAGTACCTTACCCCGATTGATGTGCAAGCTTCACAGCAATTTGGCAGAACCATCTTTAATGAAAATGAGGCCTTTACTGAAAAACAGGATGCCTACTTCCGGACAGACATAAAACTTGCCTACCGCAAGGAATACAAAAAGAGCACCCTGGAGTTTGCCATCGACCTGCAAAACGTGACCAACAACCAAAACATCTTTTCCCAGAGCTATAACCCACGAACAAATTCGGTTGTAACCCAGTATCAGCAAGGATTTTTCCCCGTACCCTTCGTACGCTTCACATTCTGATCACAATCCTTTTGTATATTTCCGGATGGATGAATTTTCTTCCATCCGGAAATTTATTTTTCAGTTTGTTCCTTACACCGAGGAAGAATGGAAAGCCCATCAAGGCGCGCTAACCAGGCGTTGGCTGAAGAAAGGTGAGTTTCTGCTAACCGAAGGGCAAGTCTGTGATCACGTTTCCTTTATCAACAAAGGCTACTTCAGAACCTACAACATGGTGTACGATGAGGAACGTACCCAATTCTTAGCTTTTGAGAACGAATACACAACCGACTATTGCAGCTTTGTAACCCGCAAGCCATCGCGCGATAACATTATTGCGATGGAAGATGCTGAAGTGCTACAACTAGAGTATAACGCCATGCAGAAACTATACGAGAAGTACGCGGTATGGCAAAAGTTTGGACGCCTGATTGCAGAATATGTTTTTGTATTTACCGCTTACCGTAGCCAGGATTTGCTGCTTCGTACACCGGAGGAGCTTTATTTGCAATTGATGCAGGAAAAGCCCTTTATTCTGGAACGTGTACCGTTAAAGTATGTGGCCTCTTACCTCGGCATAACACCCGAGGCACTTAGCCGGATTCGCAAACGACTGTCGCAGAAACCAGATCCGGCCGGATAAACAAAACTCAACCTCATCGGTTAAACCTTGCGGAATTGTATCTTGGCAAGGGTTATGGATGAGTTCACCAACATCAGGAATTTCGTTTCGCGATTTTTAACCTTCACGGAAGAAGAATGGCAGATGCTTCAGTCCATGCTGAGCAGACGGTTTTTAAAAAAGGGAGAGTTTCTTCTTCGGGCGGGTGAAGTTTGTAATCACGTTACCTTTATTAATAAAGGTTTTGTGCGCATTTATAATGTTGTTCACGATGAAGAGCTGACCATTAATTTTGCCTTTGAAGGAAACTTCACCACCGATTTTGCCAGTTTACTTCCACGCAAACCAAGCACAGACTATATCGTGGCGATGGAAGATTTGGAAGTGCTTCAACTTCATTACGAGGATAATCAGCGATTATATGAACAGGCGATGGTGTGGCAAAAATTTGGCCGACTGATTGTAGAGTACATCTTACTCTTTATCGTAGAACGGAATAAAGCCTTGCTCTTTAACACGCCCGAAGAACGATACCTTAGTCTTATGAAGGAGCGGCCAAAAGTTATCGCCAATGTGCCACTCAAATACATTGCTTCCTATCTTGGGGTAACCCCCGAGGCACTTAGTCGTATACGTAAACGACTATCCCAACAAGAATAGGCATCCATGAAAAAAACCATTACGATACTTACGTTAAGCCTGGTTACCCTACACGGGTTTACCCAAAACACACTTCAGTCGATTCAAAAACTGGTGGTAGCCACCTATCAGTATGCCGATAACCCGCGCATTAAAAATATCGAGCCCTTTGCCCTTCAGTTTGGTGAAGCCAACAACCTGCAGGTTGAGGTAAAAAGCTACCCTTCTGTGCAGGAGTTACTCAAAGCCCTGGAAAAAGAAGAAGTTGATGTAGCGTTTATGAACACGTTCGGTTATTTGATGCTGAAAGAAAAATCACAAGCCTATGAAGCAGGTGTAGTGCTCAACATTCCGAAGGAAAAAGAAAATGCCTACAAAAGTATAATCGCAACAGGAGCGAGTACTCCTGAAAACACATTGGAGCAAATTGTAGCCGATGCATCCGATTTTGTGTTGGTGTTAGTCAGTCCGGGTTCTACTTCGGGCAACCTGGTACCGCGATTGAAACTGGCCTCCCTGCAACCGGGTTATCCTGAACGTTTTTTTCTGGAAGTACAGTACACCAATAACCATGCGCTTGCTGCACAACGTGCGTTGAAGGGAGAGGTTGCTTTGTCCGCCTTTGGCAGTGGCGAGTATTATAACCTGGCTGCCGATACCGTGAAGCTGAAAAAACTGTGGGAGTCACCCCCCATTCCACTTGGGCCAGTGGTCTATCGAAAAAAATTACCCATAAGTCTACGCGATGAACTTCAGCAAGCATTGCTTGATCTACACATCAAAAATCCGGAAGCACTGGAGTTGATAAAAGCAGGATGGACAGAAGCCCTTCCGGCAGACCGGTACATTTCTGTAACCGCTGATTATTACGAAAGTCTGTTGAAGCTGAGCAACAACCCGGCTGTATCCATGTCGATTATTCGGAATTTTGCGAAAGAGTAAAATGTTGACTTAAAAAAGAATCTCAACCTTCTATTTTTTTTCCATAAAAACCGGTTGCGCAGCCAAAAAAATATGATATAAATTCTGTCTTAAGTCCAACTGCATCAAATTTTCTCTGAGCTATTTTTGCATTCTCGAATTTGTCAGTATATCTCCAAAGCATTCTATACTCTTCAGGATTACCAAGCAAAAGTTTTCCAAAAATTGGTATTACTTGAGCGAGGTAAAATCCATATAACAGCTTCAATATCTTATTACTTGGCTTTGAAATCTCGATAAACGAAAATTTTCCACCTTCCTTCAAAATTCTTTTAGTTTCATTTGCTAAAACAGTTATTTGCTCAACATTGAATGTCTTGAGCCCAAATGCACAGATAACAATATCAAAGTGGTTACTAGGAAGTTGATTACTCAGAATATCTTGTTGTATCAATGTAATCTCCTTGTTGAATTTCGATTGATTCCTGTGACCTGCGTATTTCAACATTTCATATGAAAAGTCAAGAGCTGTAAAAGTGGAATTTGGAAATCTGCGTTTTACTGCCCCCCATGTCTCCCCCATACCCGTCAACAAATCTATTACTTTGATTTCATCATTGGATTCTTCCAATGGCTTTAGGAATTGAGTTCTCCAACGAATGGAAAATCCAAAAGATGTTATGTAGTTCATTCGCTCATAAGAATTGCTCATTCTATTGAACAATCTCTTTACATAATCAGGATTGTAAATGCCCTCTTCAAACATTTGCAAGACTGTTATTCCCGATGCTGAAAACACTTGCCGCTTGCATCCGTAGTGGTGCGGGAGCAACGTTTACCCTCAGCCGTTTTACCCGAACAACGCACCTGCTTCTCTCCGGTTTTTGAATTCGGCTTGCACACACCGCAGACGGTTTTGCCATCGGCTTTCGCCTGATTAAGCTTTACCGCATGGGCAGTTTTGGAATAGCGACAATCGGCTGTGTGGTATTTGTCGCCATCGTGGGTAATGTACACCACCGGGCCATCGGATGAAGACGGTTCAGCTTGCTCCGATTCATCTTCAGAAATATCATCTTGTGTGGGTGAATCGATTTCTGTTTCCGGCTCATCACTTGTGTTGTCAGTTGCTGTGGGTTGACTACAAGCAAAACAAAGCAGAAGGATGAATGACAAATAAATTGTTTTCATGGTATACTCTTGGTGCTGCAGGTCTGTGAAAACACAAACCTATATGAATTACTATTTTTTTAAAGTAGAAATAATCTCATTTAACTTCAGCAACGCCTCCACCGGGCTGATGGTGTTGATGTCAATGGTCTCAAGCATTTCCTGCACATGCTTGTACTTCGGATCCATCTCAAATAAACTCATTTGATGCATAGCCTTCGGCAAATCCTGTAATTTAGTTTTCGGTTCGTTCTTGTGTTTTTCTTTTTCCAAAAAATGTAACACTTCATTCGCACGGATTACCACCTTGTTGGGAATGCCCGCCAGTTGCGCCACATGAATACCAAAGCTGTGTTCGCTACCACCTTCCTTCAACTTGCGCATGAAGATGATTTTATCACCTACCTCCTTCACGCTCACGTTGAAATTTTTTACTCGAACAAAATCTTCTGCGAGTTGATTCAGTTCATGGTAGTGGGTAGCAAATAATGTCTTCGGGCGAAAATCTTTGTGTTGATGCAGGTACTCCACAATCGCCCAGGCAATGGAGACACCATCGTATGTAGAAGTTCCCCTTCCAATCTCATCCATCAAAATCAGGCTGCGGTCGCTCAGGTTGTTAAGGATGCTGGCCGTTTCAATCATCTCCACCATAAATGTGGATTCGCCCTTCGATAAATTATCAGAGGCGCCCACGCGGGTAAACACCTTGTCCACTAATCCAATGCTGGCTCTTTCGGCCGGAACAAAACTGCCGATCTGCGCCATCAATACAATCAATGCCGTTTGTCGCAGCAAGGCCGACTTACCCGCCATATTCGGACCGGTAATGATCAGTATCTGCTGTGTCTCGTTATCGAGGTACACATCGTTGGGCACGTAGCTCTCGCCAATCGGCAATTGCTTTTCAATAACCGGGTGACGACCGGCCTTAATATCGATTGTAGTGGATTCGTTAATTTCCGGTCGTGCGTACTTATTGAGCTTTGCCACTTGCGCAAACGACAACAGGCAATCCAGCACAGCCAAGGTGCGGGCGTTTTGTTGAATCTGAGCAACAAAATCTCCGGCATGCTGTACCAATTCCTGAAAAAGTTTTTGCTCAATCACCACCAGCTTATCTTCGGCATGAAGGATTTTCTCTTCGTATACCTTCAACTCTTCGGTGATGTAGCGCTCTGCATTCACCAACGTTTGTTTACGGATCCAATCATTAGGCACTTTATCCTTGTTCGCATTGCTCACCTCCAGGTAGTAACCAAAAACCTTGTTGTAGGATATTTTCAGTGAATTAATTCCCGTTCGTTCAACTTCGCGTTTTTGAATCTGCAACAAATAATCCTTTCCTGAGAAGGCAATCTGACGCAACTCATCAAGCTCGGCATGAATACCGTCTTTAATGATGCCGCCCTGATGTGTCAGCATCGGTGCATCCTCTTGCAACTCCTTTTCAATTTTCTCCAACAGAAACTCGCAACGGTTTAGTTGATCTCCCAGTTTTTTGAGCTCTGATGAGGTGTGCTGCTCCAATAAATTTTTAATCGGCACGGTACGCTGCAGCGACTTTTTCAACTGCAGCATCTCGCGTGGATTAATCCGGCCAACGGCTACTTTTGAAATAAGGCGCTCCAGGTCGGCAATGTGCCGCAACTCTTCCGACAACTTTTCAGCAAGTTCGGTTTGTTGAAAGAAAATGTTAACAACTTTCAGTCGCTCATCAATCAACGCTTTTTCCTTCAGCGGAAGCACCATCCACTTACGCAACTGACGCGAACCCATGGGCGTAACCGTGTGGTCAAGCACGTTGATCAACGGCACACCACTTTCAAATGGTGAGGCAATCAACTCCAGGTTGCGGATGGTGAACTTATCCAGCCACACATATTTATCTTCATCAATGCGCGAGATAGAAGCAATGTGCTGTGTGTCTCTATGCTCGGTCGCTTCCAGGTAATGCAGAATAGCGCCTGCCGCTATAATCGATTCGGATAAGCCATCAATGCCAAAGCCTTTCAACGTTGCTGTTTTGAATTGATTCAACAGCTTCTCTTGCGCAAAATCAAAGGCATACACCCAATCATCGAGCGCAAACGTGGCGTGGTCTTCACCAAACTGCTTTTCAAAATTCTCCCGATGTGCTTTGCTAAAAATAATTTCGGCAGGCGCAAAGCTTTGAATGAGCTTGAAAATATAATTTTCGCTGCCTTGTGCCACATAAAATTCACCGGTGCTGATATCGAGAAAAGAAACACCATAGCCCTGCTTGCTGAAAAAGACTGAGGCCAGAAAGTTATTCTGCTTTTTCTCCAGCACATTATCGTTGAAAGAAACACCGGGTGTTACCAGTTCGGTAACGCCCCTTTTTACAATGCCTTTTACAAAACGAGGATCTTCCAGTTGATCGCAAATGGCCACGCGATGCCCAGCGCGAACAAGTTTGGGTAAATAGGTATCCAGCGCATGGTGCGGAAAGCCAGCCAACTCAATTTCAGAAGCCGAGCCATTGCCGCGTTTGGTAAGTACAATGTCCAACACCTTTGAGGCCGAGATGGCATCCTGCCCAAAGGTTTCATAAAAATCGCCCACCCGAAAAAGCAATAACGCACCCGGGTACTTCGCCTTGATGGCGTTGTATTGTTTCATCAACGGGGTTTCGGTTGCGTTCTTTCCGGCCATGGGGCAAATATATTCTTATTTCTTTGCCACCACCACCCACATGCGATCGCCTTTTACCGAAGTACGGTCAACAAAATTTTCCTGCTTGCTGACTACCTGAAAACCTGCTTTTTCCAAATCTTCAAGTACGAACCTCATGGCCAGCTCATGTTTGCGTTCCTGTTCAGCGCGCGAAAGATCTCTTCGCTCATCGGCTATCGGTTCACAGATAACCAAACGACCTCCGGGTTTTAAAGAAGTTTTGATGTGCTGCAATATCTCATCGTGATCATCCATCTCATGATAGGTGTCCAGAATGATGACGGCATCCAAACTGCCAGCGGGAAGTTTAGGATTATCATAATCGCCTTTAACCAATGATACATTTGAAATCATGCGGGTTTCCAAATGATTCTTCAACCGATCCAGTTTGCGTTGCTCCACATCAACCGCATACACTTTTCCAGAGCCGCCAACCACAAAGGCGAGTTTTACCGTCATATACCCTTCATGGCACCCCACATCCGCTACAACGCCTCCATCCTTTATATTCATCAGGCGGATAATGTCCAACGGCTTCTGCCATTTGTCTCGTTCAACCCAGGCGCTTTCTTTGTACACATCGGTGTAGGGGTTTTGGGCATGAGCATAGTGTGCCAACAAAATAAAAAATAGCAATACCCGGCTGTTAACTTGTTGAATACTGTTGTGGATCCCCATATTGCCAAACTACAAAATACTTGTGTCTTACTTCTTGCTACTTATGTCTAATTTTGACTATGAAAAAACTCAAACTCGAAGAGTTGGGCCGCATTTCGGTTGATCAATTCAAAGAAGCAGAAAAAATTCCTGTTTCGATTGTATTGGATAACGTGCGCAGCCTCCACAACGTAGGGTCTGCCTTTCGTACAGCCGATGCGTTTCGGGTTGAGAAAATTTACCTGACCGGCATTACCGGAACACCTCCGCACCGCGAAATTCATAAAACAGCCCTGGGCGCCACCGAGTCGGTAGCCTGGGAGTACACAGAAAAACCGGAAGATGTTGTTCAACAATTAAAAACTGCCGGCTATAAAATCATTGTAATTGAGCAAACCGATTCCAGCACTCCGTTACACGAATTCAACCGATTAAAAGACGAGAAAGTCTGCCTTGTATTTGGCAACGAGATAAACGGAGTAACCGATGCGGTTATCGATCATGCCGATGTTGCGTTGGAGATTCCCCAATCGGGAACCAAACACTCACTAAATGTTTCCGTGTGCATTGGAGTGGTGCTGTGGGAAATATGCCGCCCTTCCAATAAGCCACCTGCATAATCCGATAATTGCTATTTTGCATTAAAGCCACTGCGTGATTAACCGCCTCATCAGCCAATACAATACCCTGTCGTACCAGCCGCAAATCATCTTGCTTATTTGTGGGTTTGGTGTTGTGCGCATACTGTCGGCATTGATCATGGATTTCAGCAGAGCTGTTCCAGGTGCAGACATGCTCATTGATCTCTTATTGCTGGCCGCCATCATTACATTTGTTTACACGAGTTGGAAAAAAGAATTTGAGAAAATTCACATTCGGTTTGGCCTTGTCATAACGCTGTTACTTGCCTTCAACTTTCTTCAGTTTGGCGGCATAGCGGGTTATGGGCGCTTCAATTATTTTGCCTCCATCTACTTCATTGTTATGGTGTATGCACAGCGTGCACTGTACACCACCATAGCTTTTAACTTGTTACTATTGCTGGCTGTGTTATATATCAGTAACACATCACCGGCATGGCTTCAACACATCGATTTTGGTGTATCGTTTCAAACACTCGACTTCTGGTTTACGCTGTTGCTTATCTCCGTTTTTACCATATACCTGAAAGACCTTACCGTTACACAAGGGGATAATCTTTCTCAACTCAACCTGCAAATGGCAGAGCAGGTTCGGGAATCACGAAAGTTAGGTAAGCGGCTGGAGCAAGCTAATCTTGAATTAAAACAGGCACAAGCCCGGCTGGAAAATGAAGTAAGCAGAAGAACGGAAATGCTTCGAAAAAAAAATCAATCGGTAGAAACGTTTATTGAATTAAACACAACCGAATTAATACATACCGTTGATGAACTATTGGCATCTATGCATACCGTTAAATCGTCATCATCGTATGCTGACAAATTGAAACTGTCGAGTGAAGAATTAGCCGGAGTGGTGGAGTCTATTCGTACATCATTAAAAGAAAACACCTTGTTAGACCGAAAAGTGATCAGGAACCATGAAAGGAACGCTTGAAAAAACCATTTTTCGGTTCACACTGATACTGGCGATAGTCTATCAGCTTTACCAGGTGGTAAACGGTTTGCTTTCTGCCGCTACAACCACACTGCTCAACACCTCCATCACCTTACTCTTTGGGATTATTTTTGTGTTGAGTTTCAAAGTGAGAAACATCAAGTACCTGGCCTTCTTTCTTCACCTGGCCCTCATTCCCATTCTGATTCACTTTTGGAAAAACTTTGGCGGCCTTGCCGGAACTGTGCCGCTTATTCTTTTTGTGTATGCAAGCTGGATCATTCTTACCTTGCGCGGCTGGTTGCAGATCATCATGCTGGGCATTTACCTGATTGTGTTTATAGCCCTTACGGAGTTTCCGTCATTAACCGGTATTCCGGTCGCCAATCCCGAAAAGCTGTCGTTGCTTCAGTTGTCCATCGACTACTTCGTGGTTGCGCTTATTCTCATGACTTTCTTGATGTACCTGAAAAATAAATTCCTGGCCTACCGTAAACGCATTGAACACCGACATGAACAGTTGCAGAAGCTAACCGAAACCCTGCTGAAACAAACGGATAAGTTGCAGTACAGCCAGGAAGAAATCCGTTCGATCAATGAAAACCTGGAACAAATCATTGAGCAGCGGATAAAGAAAATTGAAGAACGCAATGTACAGTTGGAAGAATACGCATTCATTAACGCGCACCTTGTTCGAGGCCCGCTTTGCCGCATACTTGGTCTTGCGGTTTTAATGGAGCAGGAAAAAGCAAACCCACAACTGGCTGCCGTACATGAAAAAGCGCAGCAGGTTGATGCCATTATCAGGCGGATAAATGAAATTACGCGTTAGTCGCTTTCCTTTTCAACTGTTACCTTAGCGACAAATTTCCGGTTCTTCATGAGCGATCGCTACAACCAACGCGGGGTATCCGCCAGCAAAGAAGATGTGCACCAGGCCATCAGTAAACTTGATAAGGGTTTATACCCAAAAGCCTTTTGCAAGATTGTAGAAGATCACCTGGGTGGCGATCCGGAGTATTGCACTGTAATGCATGCCGATGGTGCCGGTACAAAGTCATCCTTAGCTTACATATACTGGAAAGAAACAGGCGACCTCTCGGTGTGGAAAGGCATTGCGCAGGATGCCATCATCATGAATGTGGATGATTTGTTATGCGTAGGTGCCACCGATAACATTTTACTTTCCTCCACCATCGGCCGTAATAAAAACCTGATTCCTGGTGAAGTGATTTCCACCATCATCAACGGTACCGAAGAAGTACTGGAGATGCTTCGCAACTATGGTTTAAACATCCGTAGTACCGGTGGAGAAACCGCTGATGTGGGCGATCTTGTTCGAACCATCATTGTTGACAGCACTGTTACCGCCCGCATGAAACGAAACGATGTGATTGATAACGCTCGCATAAAAGCAGGGGATGTAATTGTTGGGTTGGCCTCATACGGACAAGCCTCATATGAAAACGAATACAACAGCGGCATGGGCAGCAACGGACTCACCTCCGCACGCCACGATGTGTTTGCCAATACGTACGCCACAAAATATCCGGAGTCGTTCGATAAAGATGTACCGGCCGATTTGGTGTACACTGGAAAATACAACGTGACCGATGAATTGCCCGACACGCCACTTAACGTAGGCAAACTGGTACTATCGCCTACACGTACGTACGCGCCCATTATGATGGAAGTGTTTAAAGAACTTCGGCACCATATTCATGGCTTGGTGCATTGCAGCGGTGGCGCACAAACCAAAGTACTGCACTTTGTTGAGAATCTTCACGTCATTAAAGATAACCTGTTCGAAATCCCTCCCTTGTTCAAACTCATTCACGGGGTCAGCGGCACTGACCTTAAAGAAATGTACAAAGTATTTAACATGGGGCATCGCATGGAGGTGTACCTGGATGAAAAATATGCCCAACAAGTGATTGATATTTCGAAAGGCTTTGGTGTGGATGCGCAGGTGATCGGAAGGGTGGAGTCTTCGGATACAAAAAAGGTAACGTTGAAAACAACACAAGGAACTTTCGAATATTAGCGTCCCAATTCCGAACAACTCGTCACGTTCGTGAACAGTAACTAAATCAAAATCTTTCAAAACAGCCTGAATAGCGTGATGGTATGGCTTTGGCAAAGCAACATGAAATCAAAGCCTGAACCATGTTCAAATACACCCTCCTTCTTTTGTTCCGCAACCTGAGGCGCCAAAAGCTGTTTTCAGCCATCAACCTGCTGGGCCTTACGGTAAGTATAGCCGCCACGCTTCTCATCTACATTTATGTAGATCATGAATTCAGCTACGACCGGTTTCATCACGATGCAGATCGCATTTACCGGGTAAACCAAACATTTATCTGGGGAGAAAATAACAACAGTCAGTTTGCTTCAACCGGCCCCGGTGTGGCCTATGCCCTTAAGGAAGAGTTGCCGGAGATTGAGTTGATCACCAGCATACACACTACCGGTAATTTCTTTATTTCATATGTAGCGGGAAATAATGATGTAATCACATTCGAAGAAACCCGGGTACTGGCAGCCGACTCCAATTTTTTCAAGGTGTTTAACTTTCCGTTAGTCAAAGGAAACATAGAGTCGGTGTTTGAGCAGGCCAACAACGTGGTGATGACTGAATCTACCGCAAAAAAATATTTTGGCGATGAAGATCCGATAGGAAAGCTGGTGCGTGTGGAGGGACCTGATGGTGAACAAAAAACCTATGAAGTAACCGGAATTGCTGAGGATACGCCCGACAATTCATATATCCGGTTTGATGTACTGATTTCTATGAAGAGCTTTCCAGCTGTGTTGAGAACGTGGAGCTGGGTATGGACACAACTGGAAACGTACATTAAGCTTAGCCCCGCTGCCGATATTGATCAGGTACACGCCAAACTTGAAAAAATTCCACAGAAGCATGCCGGACAGACATTGAAGAATGCATTCAACACAACCTGGGATGAATACATCGCGGCTGGTAAAAAGTGGGAATTGTTTCTGCAGCCCATGACGAGCATTCACCTGCCTGATGAAGCTGTGATTAACAGGTTGAGCAACTCCGGCAACCGCACCGTAATTTACGCTTTCATTGGTGCTGCTTTTTTTATCGTACTGCTCTCCTGTATCAATTTTATGAACCTATCAACTGCGCAATTTACGCGTAGACTCAAGGAGGCCGGGGTAAGAAAAATTCTGGGGCTTGGCAAAATGGAGTTAAGCCTGGGATACTTCTTCGAAGCCTGTGTCTTCTGCCTTATTGCGCTAATCGCAGGAATTGCCCTCGTGCAATTGTTTCTTCCTGCATTCAACCTGATCACAGAGAAATCACTTCAATTAAACATACTGGGTAGTAACGTAATGCTGGTTGCGGCAGGACTTGTATTGTTGATGGCCATCGTATCGGGAAGTTATCCTGCCATTTTTTTAAGCACGTTCCATCCGGTGGAAGCCATGAAGGGAAAAGTAAAAACAGGTCGCGAGGGAAAAACATTTCGCAATGGATTAGTAGTTTTTCAATTCAGCGTCTCCATCATTCTGATCATCTGTACTGCCATTGTATTTCAGCAATTGAAATTTGTTGCCGACAAAGACATCGGGTTTAACCGTGAGAACCTGCTGGTGCTCCGGCATGTAGAAACGCTTAAAAGCGGTGAGAGTATTACACATGAGACCTTGCGCGTTCCGGGTGTGAGCAACGCTACGTTGTGTACTTCTGTTCCGCCCCGCATTTGGGGAGGAGATTCCTTCGGAGTTGAAGAAAACAGCGAAATCATGTTTCCGTTGAACTATACCACAGCCGATGAACGCTACCTTCCCACGTTAGGCGTGCAGCTGAAAATCGGCCGGAATTTTTCGATTGATAATCCCGGTGACGTTGAGCGGGTAATCGTGAATGAATCGACCATCAAAAAAATAGGTTGGAATGTGGATGAATCAGTCATTGGCAAGAAGCTCACCTACGAGGATGCATCATACGAGATTATTGGTGTAATGGCCGACTTCAACTATTGGCCGTTGTCTACTCCAATTGAACCCATGGCTGTCTTTCATGTAAACGGCCAGAACCTCTACGGTGAAGTCAGGCAATACCTTACACTGCGTATAGAACCACAGTCGGGCGAAGCGTGGGAAAAAACACTTTCAGAACTTGCACAGGTATGGAAACAACACGCTGGCGATGCTCCTTTTGATTATTACTTTATCGATAAAGCTTTTGCTGAATCATTCAAATCGCAGCAGCAGTTTGGAAGCGTGCTCACCGTAATGGCTGTTCTTGCTATTATGATTGCCGCGTTGGGCTTGCTGGGGATGATCGTGTATGCATTAGAGCAACGCACAAAAGAAATCGGGATCCGTAAAGTGTCAGGAGCATCCGTGTTGGATATTCTCAAACTCATCTCGAAGGGGTATACTTATTTGATACTTGTAGCATTCGTTATAGGCGCACCATTCTCCTATTGGCTAATGCAACAATGGCTGCAAGACTTCGCCTATCGCATTACGCCTTCCATTTGGATTTTTGTTGGAACAGGTTTAAGCACGTTAGTCGTAGCGGTGCTTATTACCAGTTACCACTCCATAAAAGCTGCTTTGACTAACCCGGTTGAGGTGCTGAAGGATGAATGATGATCGTATTGGTCTTCATCACATAAAAATTTAGTAGTTTCATAAATTCTTTCTTATAGAATTTATGATTGGTATCAAATACGGACTGCTGCTGCCCTGGACATTTCGTCTTTTAGCTGCATGTGCCATGATTCTTGGATTAAGTGCATGGCAAACAAACCCCTGGGTTACCATTACAATAGGTGTAGCCGGATTTTTTGCATTGGTGGCACACGAAGGCACCGAAATCGATCCGGCTACTAAAACCTACCGTGAATACACTTCCTTCTTTCTCTTCAAGACTGGAAAATTTGAATCCTACGATCACATCAAAAAAATTTTTATCAATCGCTCAATAGAGAGTCAGCAGTTGTACACGGCACGCACTTCGCATTCAGCTACATTTGAATATGACTTTTACAATGCTTACCTGAAATTCAGTAATGGAGAAAAAATTCATCTTCAAAAAACCAAGAATAAGGAAAAACTGATGGCCACACTCAAGCCATTAAGTGAAGCGGTTCGGGTTGAGGTTACGGACAATAGCTGATCCTAAGGGTATTCAAATCGTTGGTTTATTATCTTTACCCCATGCAAAACTTCAAACACAAAGTCCCCATTCAACTTCGTTTTAAAGACATCGATAAGATGGGCCACGTGAACAACGCCAACTATTTAACCTACATTGAACTGGCGCGTGTCAAGTATTTTGAAGATGTGGTGGGTACAGATAAAAAATGGAGCCAACAGGTGGGCATCATCCTGGCGCGTATAGAAATTGATTATAAAGCTCCTGTGTTTTTACACGATACAATTTTTGTTTACACGCGTTGCTCCCGCATCGGCAATAAAAGCCTTACCCTCGATTGGGCTATCGTTCGCGAAAAGCAAAATCAGGAAGAAGTAGTGGCTCAGGGCAATGCCGTGCTGGTGTGCTACGACTACACACACGAAGAAACTATCCCCATCCCGGAGGAGCAACGAAAAGCGATTGAACGATTCGAAAACGGTTAATTACTGCACCCGCTGTATGTGCAACGAGGCACGGGTAGTGGCCCAGTAAAAATGCATGTTAACCGCACCTTCAGCAGGCGTTAACGAAATGGTGAATTGCTCAATTTCCGGCAAGTCATTTCGCACGGTTGCCGGTACGCGCATCACATCCATGCTTTCTTCAAAAGGGTCTCCGTTAAATTTCGCTCCCCAATACCCAAGCTTACTGTTGAACACAACCGTCCAGGTTGAGTCGTACGGAATGGTATAAAGCGAATAACGTCCGGCTTTCAACAAGCGGCCATCCATTTGTACATCCTGACTAAAACTGATTTCGGTAGCATCATTGGCACCGGTGCGCCATTTTTTTCCAAAAGGAACAAGTGCTCCTTCAGTCTCATCTCCGAAAACAAGTCGATTTTTTTTAAAGGGCTGGCAGTAGTTCACTTGAATCAGAAAATCACCGTCTTTGAATTCGGCAACTGCAGCGGGGCTGTGATTTTTAGTGGTGAGCATTAAATAACCAACATAGCCAGCCACAATCAGTACCAGCATGCCAATGCCGAGGAGAATCTTTTTTAACATAGGATTTAGGTTTACATCAAAGGTACAAGGTTTCAGGCAGGAAAGTTCAATTCAAACCACTTCTGTTGCGAGGTAGTCTTCTGCTCGGAGACAACGCGTTGCTCCAGTTTCTGCTGGGCGCGTTTAATGGCCGATGTGATCATGCTGTGCCCTACAATTTCATGCTCGTCCATTCCCATACGCCTCATCATTTCCTGTAAACGTTCGCCACCAAAAAAATTAAATAGCGGTTCGTCAAGCGCGGAAAGTACATTCACTTCCGTAAGGTTGAGCCTTTTGTAAAGCTCATCCTCCGCTTTTCTAAGGGGATAATGCTCAGCAAAAACCAGCATTCGATTTTGTGTTTGTTGTATTTCAACATTACCAGCCAGAACAACCGCATCCTCCGAAACAACCTGTCTCAATGCAGTTGCGCTCTCTTCAAACCACACCAAAAACAAACACTGAGGATTGGCCCCATGCATGGCGCGGCATGCCTGTAACCTGGCCGAGCTGGTCATCCACACCTTATCCACCACCCTTACTTTATTGGCCGATGATTTAAAGAAGTTGAACATATTTACCAAGGTATGAAAAAACCGTTATGCCCGCTCCTGTAACAATGGTTTTGGTGTGCCTGCAATTCTTAGTAGCTTTCTACATCCTTAAAATCTGATCATGAAAAAATTACTACTTCTCCCTTTTGTTTTTGTTCTCTGCATAACCTTTGCCCAGAAAAAGAAAACCGAGACACAACCTACTCCCGCACCACAAGCCACCGGCATTGCAGCCAAGGTTTCAGGCATGAAACACTTTCCTGGCTATTTCGATTTTTACTATGATGAGAAGCAAGACAAGATTTTTCTTGTCATCGATAAATTCAATACCGAATTTTTGTATGTCAATTCTTTGCCGGCAGGTATTGGTTCCAATGATATCGGGCTTGACCGTGGCCAACTGGGCGATGATCGAATTGTAAAATTTGAGCGAAGAGGGCCAAAAGTATTAATGATTCAACCCAACTATCGCTTTCGCGCGATTACCAGCAATGTGGATGAACGCAACGCAGTAGAGCAAGCCTTTGCACAATCTGTACTGTGGGGCTTTACGGTTACTGCCGAAGAAAAAGATAAGGTATTGGTTGATGCCAGCGATTTTTATTTTCAGGATGCACACGATGTGATCGGAAGGCTTCGTGGACAACAGCAAGGAAATTATTCGCTGGATAAATCACGCTCAGCGTTTTACTTGCCCCGCACAAAAAACTTTCCGCAAAACACCGAAGTGGAAGTAACGCTCACCTTCACCGGTCAGGCAACCGGTAGCTTCATTCGCAGTGTAACGCCAACACCAAATGTGGTAACGGTTCGGCAACACCATTCGTTTGTTCAACTTCCGGATGATCAGTACAAGCCTCGCAAATTTGATCCGCGCGCAGGGTACTTCGGTACTTCCTTTTACGATTACGCCACGCCCATTCATGAGCCCATTGAAAAGCGGTTCATCAATCGTCACCGGTTAGAAAAGAAAAATCCCAACGCAGCCAAGAGCGAACCGGTTGAACCCATTATTTATTATTTAGATCGTGGCACACCGGAACCCATCCGCTCGGCTTTATTAGATGGCGCGCGTTGGTGGAACCAGGCGTTTGAAGCGGCCGGTTTCATCAATGCCTTCCGTGTTGAAATCATGCCCGAAGATGCCGACCCAATGGATGTGCGTTACAATCTAATCCAATGGGTACATCGCTCAACCCGAGGCTGGTCGTACGGAGCATCAGTAAGTGATCCACGAACCGGTGAAATTATTAAGGGCCATGTATCGTTAGGCTCGCTTCGTGTACGGCAAGATTTTTTGATTGCTGAGGGATTACTTGCTCCTTATGAAGAAGGTAAAACCATTCCGCCCCACATGCTGGAAATGGCACTCGCCCGTTTGCGCCAACTTTCTGCGCATGAAGTGGGGCACACCATCGGCATTGCCCACAGTTATGCTTCCAGCACCGAAAACCTTGCTTCGGTAATGGACTATCCACATCCAATAGCCACCATCAAAGATGGCAAGATTGATTTGAGTCAATCATATGATGATAAAATTGGAGCGTGGGATAAAGTGGCCGTGATGTATGGCTATTCCCATTTCCCCGAAGGAACCAACGAAGATGCTGCGTTGGAAAAAATTCTGCAAGATGGATTGAAGCAAGGCTTGACCTTTCTTTCCGATCAGGATGCACGTCCAACCGGTGGCGCACATCCGTTTGCACACCTGTGGGATAATGGCAAAGACGCAACCGATGAGTTAAACCGAGTGATGCAAGTGCGCACCCTGGCACTCAAAAATTTTGGTGAGAAAAATATTCGTGAAGGAACCCCCATGGCCTTATTGGAAGAAGCGCTTGTTCCGATATACTTCTTTCATCGCTATCAAGCGGAAGCCACTTCAAAAATTATTGGCGGGTTGAATTACCGCTATGCCTTGCGTGGAGATGGTCAGCCAATAACCGAGATGATTTCTACTGTACAACAACAAAAAGCTTTGGATGCCCTGCTCAATACTGTTTCGCCTCAAGCACTTGCTCTACCGGCAGATTTAATCGCAACCATCCCACCACATCCCATCGGGTACCAACGTACGCGCGAAGTGATGCGCACACGCACTGATCTTACATTCGATCCATTAGCATACGCAGAAAGTGCCTCCGATATGGTATTCGGATTGATCTTTCATCCGGCACGTGCTACACGGTTGGTGCAACATCATGCACTCAACAATCAGCAACCTTCGTTGGAAAGTGTGATTGATAAAATCGTTAACAGCTCATTCAAGGGTGCAAACAAACCTGGTTATGAAGGATTATTACAAATGACGGTTAATCACAGCGTGTTGAATAATCTGATCAAACTAAATCGTAATCAAAACGCTTCCGCGCAAGCACGAGCGATTGCTTCATTGAAAATCGATCAACTAAAAACGTGGCTGACGGAAAAAACAAAAACTACATCCTATGAAAGTTGGAAAGCACATTACGCCTATGCCTTAAACCAAATTCAGGCCTTCCGCGATAATCCGGAGAAGTACGAAGCTGAAAATCTGCTATCGCCTCCTCCGGGTCAGCCCATCGGAACAGATGATGTATTTTGCTCCTGGGATAGCAATCGTTAATTAAAAAAGCGCTTTTCGGGCATTTCAGGGGGCTTTCAGGGTTTGGCACGACCGTTGCATTTCATAACGCAACTAACTATTTGTGTTATGAAAACGAATATGAAACTCCTGAGTGTCCTGATGGTGGTTGGTGTGCTGATGATCGGTGCCGATGCCTTTGCACAGGGAAGAGGCAATGGCCGGGGCGATGACAAGCACAAACATGATCACAAACGCGATCGCGATTGGGATAACCATCGTGGCCGTCAAGATAACCACCGCAATGACTGGGATAGATTTGACCGAGACTCCCGAAGAGACTGGCGCGGCCCAACACACGATCGTCAAGGCAGAAGGTATTCATACCACAGGCCTCCACATTGGGCTCCTGCACATGGGTATCATTACCGGCCTGTACGTTATGTGTACTACCGCGATTATAATGTTTACTACGACTGCTACCGTGGCGTATACATAACCTTGTCGGGAAGAAACTGGGTATACACGCATCGCGTTCCTGCCCACATGCACCGCGCAGATTTTCATCGGATCACCTACATTGACATGGATTACTTCGATGATGACCTGCCCTGGTACCTGGATCGCAGACGCTCCGGTGGATACGTAAGCGTTCGGGCGAGGTTCTAAAACTACTTTACAGAAAATGCTCCTTCGGGAGCATTTTCTTTTTAAAACCTAACAAAAGTCATCAAGCCTCCGTGCCTGAAGTCACAGACTTTTATCTGCTCATGTTTAAATTTTACTTCCTGTAATAGACCATATAATTACTATTAAAAAAGGAGGAAATATGAAAAAGCTCATGCTTTTCGGAATGGCTCTAGGACTTGCACTTTTTAGTTTACAGGCGCAGGATAGAGAGCAGCAACGCACACAACAACAACTGCAGGAGCACCTGATGCTTAAAGACGGCAAAATGTACCAGGTAAGAGATCAGGAACAAATTCAGCTTCAGGAACAATTGAGGTTGCACAATGGGATCGTGGTAAACCCAGATGGCTCGTATCAACTGCAAAATCAGAAACAGTTAAGACTGAAGAATGGCGAGTGCCTGGACATGAATGGAAACAAGTACAACAACCAGGCACAATTCCGTGCTCAGGTGCAAGTGCGCAATCAGGCCATGAATCAGGAACATTATGTTTATCAAAACGGAGAAATGTTTCAGGTGAAAAATCAGCAACAAACCCGCATGCAGGAAAGGGTAACACTTCAGAATGGTATGATCATTAATCCCGATGGAAGTTATCAACTCAAAAATCAAACCCGCATGCAATTGAGGGATGGTGAATGCCTGGATCCTAATGGTTTGAAATACCAAAATCAGGAACGCTTCCGCGAGAAATGGAAACAAAATTCAAAGAAAAAGGCGAACGTATGCCCAACAAGGGTAAGGAGAAAATGAAGCAAGGAACAGGTTCTGGCAAGAAAGGCGGAAACCGATAGTTTCAATTAACCTAAAACTGTACCACATCTTTCCGGTGCGGTACGGTTCTCTTAAAATAACTGCGCTATGAAATATTTCGTTACAGTGGGCGCAATGTTGATCAATTCCTTGGTTCTGTCTCAACCCAACAACATTTATACTGATTCCGTTTTAACTACGTCAGAGTTTAAAATAGGAATCCGATACACCAGTGATTATGTATACATGGGCCGAACAGACTCCATGGCTGCCCCCTATTTAATTCCGTCTCTTGCGTATTATCATAAATCCGGATTTTTTATTCGTGGCTACTTCAGTTACCTCACCGCAAAAGATCAGAACAGAATTGATTTATACGGATTTGAGGGTGGTTATGAATACACCGGAGAAACAATATTGCTTGGCGCTTCTCTCTCACAATACATTTTCAGTGATGCCAGTTATGTGGTGCAGGCCGAAATGAACACATTTGCAAACGTTTATACCGGCTACGATCTGAATGTGTTGATGGTTTTTGCTGATGTTGGATTGGGGTTGAGCGACAACACCGATGTCTTTGCAACTCTTGATGCAAGTCGCACTTTCTATACCCTAAAAAACAAATTACTCATCATGCCTTCCTTCACTATTCAGGCCGGCACACAAAAATACTATGATCAATACTATCAGTACCGAAGTCCGCAATCCGGATTTGGAAGAGATGGCGGAGGAAATGGAAAAGGACCCGGAGGATCACCACAGCCAATGCCTGTGGTGGGCGTTCTTGAGTCCGATAAATTTCAAGTGTTGAACTACGAAACGAGTATTCAAGTAACGTATAAACTCAACAGCTTTCGATTCTTTGTCGTGGGTAACTGGGCCTTCCCTGTTAACCCTGCAACAGTCGTGGTAAACGATCAGACCGAAAAGGAAAAACTGAACAACACATTCTATTTCACCACCGGGGTAAGGCTTTCCATCCCAACACGTTAACGTTTTAGTCTCCGATCATAAAAAAACCATTGGGCAAAAACATGGGTTTGGCTATGTTTAACACATAATCCAAAACCTATGAGATACCTCTACGCTGCCCTGATTCTTTGCCTGGTCATTACGCTTCCGGCTGAGGCTCAGAAATCAAAATCCAAACAACCCCCCGTTCAAAAAAAGCCGCTGACACACGATGTGTATGATGGTTGGAAAGAAATCACCTATCGGGCATTAACCAACGATGGCTCACATGCCGCTTACACCATCAACCCACAGGATGGGGATGGCAAAGTAGTGTTTCATAACCTGAAAACGCTGGTACAGGATTCTGTTCACCGCGCAGCCAACATTTCACTTACGTGGGATAGTCGACATGCGATCTTCAAAATCACACCTCAAAAAGAACTGGTAAAAGATTTACGCAGACAGAAAAAGAAAAAAGATGAGTTGCCTAACGATTCACTGGGCATTTACTCGTTCACCAACCGAAAAACAGAAAAAATTGCGGAGGTAAAGTCATACAAGATTCCGGAGAAAGCCGGTGGATGGCTGGCATATCAATTGGAAGCACCAAAGCCACCAAAACCGGATACCGCAAAGAAAGCGGCTAAACCAAAAAAGGTTAAAAAGAACACGGATGACAATGGCTACACACTTGTTCTCCGAAATCTGAACAACAATCAGGAGTCGCAGTTCGGGTATGTGAAGGATTATACACTAGCCAAATTCGGGCAGGGATTATTGTTTCAAACCACGGGCAACGACAGTACGTTGAAACCGGGTGTATATTGGTATGATTTGCAATCGAATCAACTCAATGCACTATTTGAGGGTAAGAGCAAATACAAGGTTAAAGGTTTATCCATAAATGAAGATGGCACTCAAGCAGCTTTTCTGGTAGATGCTGATACCACCAAAGCGCTGATTCGCTACTACCAACTCTATCACTGGAAAAAAGGTGAACCGGTTGCGCGTGTATTGGCCAATGAAAAATCAACAGGAATTCCAGCAGAGTGGATCGTGAATGAAAATTATACACCATCCTTCTCTAAAGACGGTTCGAAATTATACTTCGGAACATCCCCCAAGCCGGTAGTGCAGGATACCACTCTTCTCACAGAAGAAATTGTAAACGTGGAAGTGTGGACCTGGAAAGATGATTACATCTATCCACAACAAAACACCAGGCTAAATGCCGACAAACGGAGATCCTACGTTTCGGTAATTCACCTGAACGACAACCGAATTGTTCAATTGGCTAATGAAACCATACCCTCCCTTGAACTTGGTGATGAAGGAAATGCTTCATGGGCTCTTGCTGAAAATGAAACGCCTTACCTGGTTATGCGCACGTGGGACACGGATGTATATAAAGACCTTCAGCTCGTAAACCTGCGCGATGGTTCTGTACAGTCCATTCAGCAAAAAGTAAAAGGTAACGCACGGCTTTCGCCAAAAGCAAACTACGTGGTGTGGTTTAGCAATCCGGATACCACATACTTCAGCTATTCCGTAGCGAATAAAAAAGTTGTTAAGCTAAACGAGAGCTTGAACGTAAAATTTGCAGATGAAGAAGATGACCATCCCTATTATCCGTACAGTTATGGCGTTGCCGGTTTTACCGCTAACGATGCATTGCTGTTGGCCTATGACCGCTACGACATCTGGGCGTTTGATCCGGAAAACCGAAAGGCTCCCGTTAATCTCACAAAGGTTGGAAGAGATCAAAAAATAACCTTCCGCTACATCCAACTTGATCCGGAAGAACGCTTCATTGATCCTGAAAAGGAAATGTTGCTTAGCGCCTTCAATGAAACCACAAAACAATCCGGTTTCTACAAGTTATCGTTGAAAGATGGTAAGCTCACCAAACTCATTATGGGCGACTATCGCTATGGTAACGCCATGAAAGCGTTGCAGGCCAATGTCATGTTATTTACCCGCCAAAGCTTCACCGAATTTCCAGACATCTGGACAAGCGATTTCAACTTGAGCAATCCGAGAAAGCTTTCTACGGCCAATCCGCAAATGAGCAAATACCTATGGGGAAGTGTTGAGCCGGTCTCATGGACTTCAGCCGACAACATTCTGCTGGAAGGTATGCTCTACAAACCGGAGGGCTTTGATCCGAAAAAGAAATACCCGATGATGGTATACTTCTACGAAAAGAATTCGCAGAACATCCACCAACACATTGCTCCTGCTCCGATACGTGCTTCCATCAATTATTCCATGTACACAAGCAACGGTTACCTGGTGTTTGTACCAGATATCGTTTACAAAATCGGTTTCCCTGGCGAGAGTGCGATGAACTGCATTATGCCAGGGGTTACATCATTAATCGCAAAAGGTTTTGTTGACGAAAAGCGCATCGGCATACAAGGCCACAGTTGGGGCGGCTACCAGATTGCCTACATGGTTACACGCACGAATTTGTTCCGCGCTGCTGAAGCCGGAGCACCCGTGGTAAACATGATCAGTGCATACGGAGGCATTCGTTGGGAAAGTGGGCTGAGCCGCATGTTCCAATATGAACGAACTCAAAGTCGAATTGGTGGAACCCTTTGGGAAAAGCCGATGCATTACATCGAAAACTCGCCCATCTTCTTTGCCGATAAAGTTCAGACACCTTTGCTCATGATGCACAACGATGGAGATGGTGCTGTGCCGTGGTATCAGGGCATTGAATACTACATGGCGTTACGAAGATTGGATAAACCCGTATGGATGTTAAACTACAACGGCCAGGGCCACGGACTAACCCAACGCCATCACCGTACAGACTTTGCCAAACGCATGATGCAATTCTTTGATCATTACCTGAAAGATGCGCCCATGCCTGATTGGATGAAGAAAGGAGTGCCTGCTATTGAGAAAGGTATACGGCAAGGAATTGATTAATGAACAGTATAATAGTACCCGACAGCTATTGTCGGGTACTAAAATTACTCCTGAACTTTAAGAGCTGCGTAACCAACAAGTATTGCTGAGCCGGCAAGAATAAATCCGGCTTTTCCTCCGTCTGTCATTTCCGTGATGTAAAACTGCTTCTGTCTTTTTTTATAGTACTCCTCCGGTTTCAATTGTGTTTGAAGAATTTCCTGTACCCAAAACTCAGTATCAAAATAGACAGGGTCACCTGATTCGGTAAATCTTACAGCCAGATAAATGCGAAAAGAAAGAGGAGTAGTTGTACGATCAAAATTATACTTGAATCCTCGGATTGGCTGACCTTCATTAGTTTCCTTAACCCTATTCACTGGTAATGGATCAGGAAGTGGGAAAAATGTATTTCTCAAACTAAATTTTGGAGCCACTACCACTGATTGCGGAGGAGCCATACTTACTCTTGAATCTCCGGATATTACTCCAGAAATTTGTGAACTAGTCGAAGAAAAGGTTTCTGACCATCGTATTTGAAATCCATCAGAATCTGCATCAAGTCGTGATTGATTTTTCCACATGGATAGTGATCTGCCATTTGAAATGATAGCTGAATTGCTCCAATCAATAAATACTGGCTTTTCCAGTTTATTTAGTATTTCAACCTGAACGGAGCCCCCGTGTCCCCAAAATTTATACGTTATCTTAAGCGAATCATTTTCATGAAAAAAGGCTCCATATCTGTCTTCAGGCAGAGCACTGGTTTGAATGGAAATAAATTGGTGCTTGGTACATCCTGCGAGGATCACAAGAATTGTTAAACTAACAAATGCTAAGCGCATAACGTGGGGGTTTATGCACATGAAGCAAATATTCCGCCAAATTCGAGGCTGTTATGAAACCTTGCGAAAAAATTACTGTTATTATCGCAGTACTTAATTCAACAAAAACATAATAATCTATGGCTCAAACCAAACTTGGCGAACACACCGTAAACACTGCGGGCAACCTTCCAACCGTTGGCTCAACCGCTCCGGATTTTGT
Source organism: Cyclobacteriaceae bacterium (assembly GCA_019638275.1). Classification (GTDB taxonomy): domain Bacteria; phylum Bacteroidota; class Bacteroidia; order Cytophagales; family Cyclobacteriaceae; genus UBA2336. The sequence continues at coordinate 302,077 of JAHBUC010000002.1, forward strand.
ATTAACCGGATCAAACATGAAGGATGTAACCTTAGGTCAGTTTTCCGGAAAGAATCTCATCCTTAACATTTTTCCATCGATTGACACAGGCGTATGTGCAACTTCCGTTCGTGAATTCAATAAACGTGCAGCTTCATTAAATAATACGGTTGTGCTGTGTGTATCAAAAGATCTTCCATTCGCCATGAAGCGCTTTTGTGGCGCAGAAGGCATCAATAATGTGTTGACCGCAACCGATTTTCGTAATCGTGGCTTTTCTACTACTTACGGTGTGGAATTGATTGACGGTGGCTTTGCCGGCCTACATGCACGTGCTGTAATTGTAATTGACAACACCGGAAAAGTAAAATATACAGAACTGGTTCCGAGCATTGGCCAAGAACCAAATTATGATGCAGCGTTGGCAACGCTTTGATTTTTTAATTCAAGATTCAAAATTCAAGACTGGAGTTTTCTAGTCTTGAATTTTGAATCCCGAATTTAGAATCTATTGCCCCACCATAAACACCGCATTCGCGAACAACATCTTGCCGCTCTCCCAGAAATTGCGGAACAATGGATCATCTACAAAGTATACAATAGTTCCTCTGCCCTTATCCTCCACACCAAACACAAAACTGTTGTCTAACTTCTTGTTGATTCTGTAACCCGCAAATCCTTGAACTGGTTTTGCCTTGCCTTTGATCACACCCACGTTCCAGCCTTGCTGCAAGTATGAATAATACAGCTCATTGGTCTTGAGTGTATAGTATGCATCGCCTAACCCAAAAGCAAGCGGATGACTTTTATCTAATGTTACTTTGTAAATCGCACCTGAAATAGTTTGGGAGATGGCGTTTCGTTCCGCTGCATCATAAGGAAGCAATACATCTTTTGCCTGCTCTTCTTTATCTTTCTTCTCTGCTTCTTTCTTTGCATCCTCAGTTGCAAATTTCTTCAACGCAAATCCACTTTTATCAGCAAACGCATTCAACGCACCCGAAACCAGAATCAACCGCCCACCGTTGGAAACCCATTCCTGAACAGACTTCATCGTCTCTTCGTCAAACATCCGGTAACGACCTTCGGGCACCAACAACACATCATAATTGCCCAGGTTAATTGAGCGGAAATAATCCGTTCCAATTTGGGTGATCGGGTATTGCAACTCTTGTTCAAAGAAGTGCCAGGTAGCGCCAGCCGACAAAGAAGAGGTTTGATCGCCTACCAGTGCAGCAATTTTAGGAGCCTTGATATAATTCACATATCCCGATCCGAAATCCTTTCCGCTATCTACAAAACCAGTGGTGGCTGCAAACCATCTGCGGCTGTGCTCGCGGGCGAGTGATTGAATGTATTGATCAAAATCAGCAATGCTTTCATTGTTTCGCTGCGTAACAATCAGTGAGCCTGCATCAAACGATTCGCCATTTACTTTAAAAGGTTTCATGGCAGCCCGCACTTTAACACCTTTGTTCAGCAAGGCACCTAAGAATTTTACATCACTCAGACTTTGGTACCGAAACACATAGGCATAAGGCTTTCCGGTAACCGGTGCTTGCACCACTTCTTTCGGCTGGTAGGCTTTGCCTACATTGATACGCTCATTTAGCGCAAAGCCTTTCAAACCATACGCATACATAAGATTCCATGCGGTAATGTCGTACGTAACGGAATCTGGTAATTTGGATTGCGGCTCAAACAACGTAGTAATAAACCGCGACTTCGGTTGATACACATTGATGATGATGTCATCCGAACTCAGGTTAACGGCTTGTGTCGTTTGTGTGCTGTAATCAAATCCACGGGTACTCTTACCGGCAGAAGGATGCCCGTATTTGATAGCGTGAGCCTCCAGCAAAGATGCCAGGCGTTGAATTTTATCGGGTTGGTTGTCGCCCTTAATCACATAGGTTTTGTAAGGCGATGCGGGATTGTTGTTGTTCTCCCTGAAGTACTTATCAAACTCATCGATTACACGCTGTGCATTGACAGCAGTAATCTCTACTGTTGACATTCCCGTGGTGTGGTGATGCATCCACCGGTCTTTTAAGGTTAACGGATCACCCTCGCGTGTGGTAATCGATAAGCCGGCAAAACCTCCTCCGGCTTGTTCATAAGTCATGCCGATAGCACCGTTGTAGGTTGGGTACGTATCGCCATAGCTGGGGTAATACAAATCGAACACTTCTTTGGTAAAATACAACCAGCCTTGCTTATCAAAATGCTTTGCGTGATTCTTTCCGATCATCACCTGGAATTCGCGCTGCCACGGAGTGATTACTTCATGATACGGTTCTGCCGCAGGGGCAAAGTAATACGGGTTGTTATATCCCTGTTCATGAAAATCCACATGAACGTGCGGCATCCATTGATTGTACACTTTAATGCGCTGTTGCGATTCAATCTGCGTAAGCCACGCCCAGTCGCGGTTCAGATCAAACCAATAGTGATTGCTTCTGCCACCCGGCCAGTATTCGCGGTGCTCGCGTGCATCCGGACTGGCGTTTGCCGGACGATTGCCAAAGGAGTTGTAAAAATTGGCATAGCGGTCGCGACCATCAGGGTTAATACACGGATCAATTATCACTACTGTATTCTTAAGCCAGTTTGCTGAAGTACCGTTGGCCGGATCGGCCAGTTCATACAGTGTTTGCATACTGGCTTCGATGGAGCTGGCTTCGTTACCGTGTACGTTATAGCTCAGCCAAACAATGGGTATTTTGGTTGCGGGTGCACCCGATTCCAATCCTGTTCTTCTCAAATTATCCAACCGGATTTGTTCCAGGTTCTTGAGATTCTCTGGTGAAGTAATCACGGCATAAACAAGCGGCCGGTATTCATAGGTTTCTCCGTACTTATAAAGCTCAACATTCGGCACTACGCTGGCCACGTGCTGAAAATATTCAACTACTCGGTGATGGCGCGTGAACCGATCACCTAATTCGTAGCCCAGAAATTCATTAGGTTTAAGCAGTTGTTGTTGCGCATAAGCACAAAGTGCCATGCTGAAAAGAAGTAGGAGTACCGGAAACTTTTTCATACAAGTTGATTAATGCGAAAAGATAGAAAACTGGCGGAAGATTAATTACAAAATTTACGCAGCCGGCTGTTGCAGGATGCGGTTAATTTGAGGTTGGTGGTGGCGAATGTGTTCCTGGAAAAAGATCAACGTCTGACGGGTGTCAAATCGCCCGGCCATCGGATGCTTATAAATCATCCGCTTAACATGCTTGTCCTCAATACAATCAAGAAAGGTTGCCAACTCCTTGCGGGTAGTATCCCACTCGTGTGTAAGCTGATCTAAGGACATGGCTGCGGGAGTATTTTCAACCACTACTTTCGGGGCCTTATACTTTATCGGGATTCGCTGTGAAGCAATCAGCACCCAGAGCCGAAAGGATTCCGATATTCCCGAATCTTTTAGCTGATCGATGGCATTAACCTTTTTCTTCATGTAGCCCAGCGAAAGTTTTTCTGAGGTAAGTATATGCGTAAGGATTTGCGCAACTGACCACTTGCCTGGCTCAGGTGGCTGGTTAAAGGCTTCATCAGAAAGATGCCTTACAGACTGTAAAAGATCCTCGCGTTGTTTCTCCAGTTCACTAAAAGCCTGACTAAATGCTGTGTTCATAGATTCGGGATAATCGAAAATTAAGTGAAAAACTTCACATCAGGAGTATTTCAGATATCATTCTGGTTATTATCTTTAAGAACCTAAAAAAACCAAAACCCTAAATAATTATGGAAGAATATTCTTACGACAATGGTGCAGCCAGTGGAATCCTTGGCGCAATCGGCTTTGTGTACTTTGCCATTATCCTGCTGATCATCATCAGCATGTGGAAAATTTTTATCAAGGCTGGTAAACCCGGATGGGCAGCCATTATCCCCATCTATAATATTATTGTATTACTTGAGATTGTTGGCAAACCGGTTTGGTGGATCATTCTGATGCTGATTCCGTTCGTCAACTTTTTTGTTATGATCTACGTAGCACACTTGCTGGCAAAATCGTTTGGTAAAGATATCGTCATGACCATTTTGCTGATTATTCTGCCGATTGTAGGATATCCTATGCTTGCCTTTGGCGATGCCAAGTATGTTGGTCCGCCTAAGGATTAACCAGACCTGATAATTATTGAATTGAAAAGCTGCCTGAATTAAGGCGGCTTTTTTTTATTAACACAAAAATTTCACCCGCTTGCGCAGCACGTCTATGGTAACGGGTAGTTTACCCACCAACTCCCCATCGGCTTCAATGGGCTGTGTCTCATCGGCACGTAACGTAACCGAATCGGTTTCGCGATATTGAATTTCGCTGTGAATCGGCCGCTTACCCTTGCGCAACCTTCCGTTCTGTAAAATAAAATCAACAACCGAAATTCTACCAGCTATAAAACAAGAAAACAATCCGTCATCCGGCTTCGCGTCCGGAGCAATCCCAATACCGTTACCAAAAAATTTTCCGTTGGCAATGGCTACTGAACGAATCACCCCCGACCATTTCCACAACGGTGTACTCATGTGTAACTCAAAAGGGCGGTATGTAAAAAATGTTTTGATGATGGCAGCATAATAAGCCACCAATGATCCGAAAATCCGGTCGCTGCTCAGTAACCGTTGAACAACATATGGCCCCATGCCCACATCGGCAATATTAATGAAGTAGCGTGGCTGTTCGCCTGAGTCATTGAACGTGATCTTCCCCAAGTCGACAGACTTGTAAAAAAAATCAGTAAACAATTTTTCTAATGAACGGATGTCGCCCCGCACGCCCATCGTTCGGGCAAAGTCGTTTCCGGAGCCCAACGGAATCAACCCCAATACCGGAAGGTTATTCGATTGCTCATGTTCTTGCAATATGCCGTTGAGTACCTGATTCAGGGTGCCATCACCACCTGCAGCAATAATGCCATCAACTGAACGGGTAACTGCTTTGGCTGCGAGCAACACGGCATCATTCTTTGATCGTGTTTCCCAAACCTCAGCGTTTACAACATGTTGTAGTGCGGGAAGAATTCTGGAATAGAAATAATTTTTTCGAAGCGAAATGCCGTTGAGGATAATGATTACAGATTTTACACCCCCCTGTGCCTCCTCCATTACTTACAATTCTTCTTCATAGCGGCTTTCGCCTCAGGAGACCCCAACTCATCGGCTGTTTTGAAATCGAGGCAGGCATCGTATTTGTTGCCCATTTGCAGCTTCACCAAGCCTCGCTGATAGAAGGTTTCCGGGTCGGTGGGATAGAGTTCAATAGATGATGTGTAGTCTTCAATGGCACCCTGGTAGTCATCTTTTTCAGCACGACTCAATGCACGGTTATCATAATACACCGGATTGGTTGGATCGAGCTCAATGGCTTTCGTGTAATCTTTTATTGCGCCCTCCTGATCGTCCATGTTGAATTTCACCACTCCACGCAGGTTATAGGTTTCCGGATCGTCCGGATTTAATTCAATGGCCTTGTTGTAATCTTCCAATGCTCCTTTAAAGTCCTCCTTGGCGCTTTTGGCAAGTGCCCGGTTTTCATAAATCAATGGATCTTTCTGCTCCAGTTTAACGGCCGCATCGTAATCAGTTATGGCCTTGTTGAAATCACCAATGTTATAGTAGGCAACACCGCGATAATTAAACAGACTGGCATCGGTTTTATCCAGTTCAATGGCTTTGGTATAATCATCGATGGCACTGATGAACTCGCCCAGCTCAGCTTTTACAACCCCCCGGTTAAAAAATTTATCGGCATCAGGTGGGCCCAATTCCAAGGCTTTTGAAAAATCAAAATATGCTCCTGTCAAATCCTCAATATTATACTTTGCAAATCCGCGGCTTGTATAGGCATCCGGATATTTTGGATTAAACTGAATGGCTTTATCAAAATCGCGAATGGCGCTTTCATCATCAACGAGGGCTACCTTCGCTTCTCCACGGTACCAGTATGCCTCAGCAAAAGCCGAATCGATTTCAATGGCAAATGTTAAATCGGCAATGGCGCCATAAAAATCTTCCAGACCCATACGTGCCTCACCGCGTAAGCGCAGGGCCATTTTATTTTTCGGATTCGCCTCCAACACTTTGGTTAACTCAGCTTTTGCTCCTGCAAAATCGTTTGCTTTTAATTTTTTTCTGGCGCTCTCCAGTTGCAGATCCTGCGCAAAGCCAACTAAGGACATAAGAATAAAACCGATCAAAAGCCAAGGTATACGCGTCCTGTTCATGGTAAGTGGTTAACGGAGCCAAGTTATGAAAATTTGACTTGAAGGCACTAAAAACCCATAAGCCAATCACCTCCGACTAACCTATTTTCCGCTTACATCATTGAATTTCCGGCAACCTTATTTTTGGAAACAACTGCCCGAGGATGTGTATTTTGGTGAAAATTTAACTTGAATGAACAAGCTCTTTGCTACCGTATTGGGGTTGGTGGTAACCTTCTGCACAATAGCGCAGGAAAAACCTGCTGAACAAAAAATGGATTTTGAGGCGTATGATCCCCCTTCAACATTGGTGGTACCTGAAAACAAAATAACCCGCGCCAAATTTCCTTTCATTGATATTCACAACCACCAGGCTTACATGACTTCACCCGGCACACTTGCCAAACTGATTGAAGAAATGGACAAGTTGAACATGGGCGTTATGATTAACCTAAGTGGCCGCGGATTTCGGGGCAGCGGTGATCACCTTGAACGCTCAATGGATACGATCAACCGGTTTTATCCCAAACGTTTTGTGCTCTTTACCAATGTAGATTTCAGCAACATTGATCAACCCGAATGGCAGGCCCGAACCGTTAAGCAACTGGAAGAGGATGTAAGACGTGGTGCCATGGGTTTAAAGATTTATAAAAGCCTCGGCATGAATAATCGCGATAGCAAAGGTAACCGCATTGCTGTAGATGATCCACGCATCGATCCCATCTGGGCAAAATGTGGCGAGTTAAACATACCGGTATTGATTCACACAGCAGACCCAAAATCATTTTGGGATCCGATGGATGCAACCAATGAGCGCTGGCTCGAATTAAAAACCCACCCAAGACGGCAGCGTTCAGAAACAGATCCTGCTCCGTGGGAACAATTAATACGGGAACAACACAACGTGTTCAAGAAACACCCGAAAACAAAATTCATTAATGCGCACATGGGCTGGTACCCGAACGATCTGAAAAAATTAAGTGAACTGTTGGAAGCGATGCCTAACATGTACGTAGAGATAGGAGCGGTGATTGCCGAACTGGGTAGGCAACCGCGCACGGCACGCGACTTCATGATTAAGTATCAGGATCGGATTTTGTTCGGGAAAGACTCATGGGTGCCTGAGGAATACGAAACCTATTTCCGGGTATTGGAAACTGCCGATGAGTACTTTCCATACCACAAACGCTATCACGCCTTTTGGCGGATGTACGGACTGGAACTGCCCGATGAGGTTTTGAAGAAAATCTACTACAAAAATGCCTTAAAACTGCTGCCAAAAGTCGATAAAACGCAGTTTCCGAAGTAATTGGCCATTTTTCTGAATTTCTCAAAAAAGGTATAATTTCTTACATTTGATGGTGTTACCCCGCTAGCTTCTGGGGAATATATCGGTTGATTTGGCTATCGGGAATGGCCGCCAAAAGCCCTCTCATAACTTTTGGTAAAAATTTGATATGAAAAAACTCATTTGGATGTTGGTATTGGCAGGCTCCATTTTTTCCTGCCAGTTACAGGAAGCTGAGTTGCCGGTTAATGAGGAAGTCCTTGCCCAGCAATTAATGCAGGCTGAAGCCGAGCGTAACCGCAATGGCAATAATGGACCTGAAGTAATTCCCTCCGGTGTTGAAGCCTGCGCCAAAGCATCATACGATTTATTTGCCGGCAGACATGATGATGTTGGCAGTGTAACCCTTGCCAACGATGCTGAAAACCTGTACATCACCTATTTCACAACCAAGAACTTCGGCAAACTTCATTTGTGGTATGGAAAAAGTTTAGCGGAACTTCCGGTTAACCCGGCTGGCAATCCTGTTATCGGGCACTTCCCGCTAAAAGCAAATGCTACTGGAAAAAAACAATACACCTTTACTATTCCATTAAGCAAACTGGAGGAAAAAGGAATTCTTTGCGACCAGGATCTGGTTGTTGTTGCGCACGCTGAAGTTGGTCGCGAGTCTGCCTTTGGTGGTACAACCCAAATACCGGGTTGCAAGCGTTGGGCCTATTACATGACCTACACGTTAGGCTGCTGCGATGATGAAGAAGAAAATGATGACAACCCAATACCAGGTGAAGGCCGTGAAGTTGCATTTGCCAAGGGCAACTGGGTTTTTGTGGATGACGGGTGCAGTGCTGTTAACCCCGAATGTTTACCAGGCCTGGGCATTGCCAATGTTCGTTGGGGATGGGCTATTAACGTTACCGGTCCAATTGGTCGCTCGTATGATATCTGGGCTTCTGCCGCTGGTAATGACACATCTGTCGGTAAGAAGATTGGAAGACTTGAAGTGGAAACCACAACCTGGAATATTAATGGTGTGCCGACCGGCATCGGATCACTTACTGTAATATTGAATGATGGATGGGTAATGGAGTCACTGAATCTTTACGCAGGTGATCTGGCTCCTTCTTCTGCAGACCCGGCAACCTATGGACATACCTATACGTTTCCTGCCGGAACGTATGTATACTCACATTCAATCAATTTTGTGAATAATGATGTGGCGGGTGATGGGGTGTGGTTTATTGCCAACGCCATCGTACGACCAACGAATCTGTAAAACGTTATAAATGAACCATTCAAGCCGTCCTAACAAGACGGCTTTTTTGCTTTTATACAATCACGTACTTTCACCATCAAATAAAATTTATTTGACTATGACTCCGCAAGATGTACGTACACTGCTTCAATCCAGGCGATCCATTTTTCCGAAAGACTATACGGGTGAAGTGGTTGATGATGCTGTGATCCATGAAATGTTGGAGAACGCCAACTGGGCACCCACCCATAAATTTACCGAACCCTGGCGGTTTATTGTTTACAGTGGTGACGGCAGAAGAATGCTTGCTTCCATTCAAGCAGAAGTATATAAGCAAGTAACGCAGCGTGACGGAACATTCAAGGAAGACCGATACAACAACCTGTTAACAAAACCATTGGAGTCATCGCACATCATACTGGCTTATATGAAACGCGATGAAAAAAAATCTGTGCCCGAAATTGAAGAAGCGGGTGCTGTTTTCTGTGCCGTACAAAACATGTACCTCACAGCAACGGCTTATCAAATTGGTTGTTATTTAAGCACAGGAGGAGTTACCTATTTCCCTGAGGCGAGAAAAGCCTTCGGGCTTGCTAATGATGACCGCATTATCGGCTTCCTTCATGTGGGCATTCCGAAACCGGCAACCCGAACCGGCAGAAGAAAACCGGTTGAAGGAAAAATTCGCTGGGTAAAAGAATAAAAAAAGCTGACCCATGTCGGAGTCAGCCTTTTGTGCAAAAATCTATTTCATTACTGCGCCAACGCAATAATTTTTTCCAGCGGAAGACTGTTCGCTACTTTCAACAGGTCAGCTTCAGAAATTGCTCCGTTATAATCCAGTGTAAGCAATGAACTTCCAAACGGAGTTTGTAACTGATACCCGCTGGTTTGATTGTTTTCATCAACCTCGCGGGTAAGCAGTGATTTGTAGCCCTGAACTTTCACTACCTTTTGGTTGCTGTCTCCAGAGTTCATGATCATGGGCATCGACAGGATGGCATTTACACCGGCCATTAATGGCGAATCACTAATGATATCGATTGTAGCGCCCTTATCCTGATTGCCATAGGCACGATGTACATAAAGTCCGCCTGTAAGGCCTCCCGACATACCTGTAACCTGATCATTCTTTGAATCGCTGCTTAATCCTCCTAATGAGGTTGGCAACACTTTTAAAATTTCGCGGCCAATCGCTGCATCAATTTCGCGCAGTGCATTCTCGAGGTTAAAACGTGCATCTTCCAGGTCGCCTGAATTGTAGGCAGATTTTGCACTGGCCAAACTCTTGTCGAATTCCTGCGCCTCTGCCATCATGGTCACACACAAACCGATGGTGATCAAACATAGAAAAATATTCTTCATACAATTTATTCTTTACAGGTTTCTATTTCTCTCCCAATTTGTTTTTGATGCCATCCAGATCAAATGATGATGCTGCGTTCATCATATCCTGCTCACTGGCGAAGTTGATGCCTTCCCAAACAATGAGCGATGACTGCCCAATAGGCACACTTAATTTGTAGCCTGAACTTTCATGGTACTCAATTACCCCACGATATCCTTTTACTTTTGTTTGCTTCCAGTTTTGTTCACCCGTTGTGGCGTAGTTGGCGTTGCTCAGGTACATGTTTACGGCCGACATCCATGCTGAATTGTTTGCAATGGTAACGTTAAGTTGTTTATTGCCCGATGCATACTCGCGATGAATCGTTAACCCCACCCAACCATAGCCGGTACTGGTCACCTGGTCAGCATCTGCTTTGCGCGATAAACCCGCAACACTTTCCGGCAACGACTTAAGTACTTTATTTCCGATTTCCATCTCCACGCCCAACATGGCCTGCTTTAATGCATAACGGGCATCACTGTAACGCGCAGACTTGTAGGCACTCTCCGCATCTGCCATGTTTTCGCGGACATTCGGAGGTGTTACTACCAATCCACCACCGGTGGTATTGGAAGGATTGTTACCACTTCCGGGCAAATTTCCCGGCTGGCCGGGCCCGGAAGGCGTGTTGGCAGGTTGGTTCCCTCCCACTTTTTCATCAATTTTTTTGTCGATAGCACGATCGGCAGCCTGACCAGCTTTTTGCTTAAGCTTGCCTACTACACCCTGTGCCAAACCAGCATAAGAAATGACTGCAACCAATAATGCGGTCATCCAGATTTTTTTGTTCATTGGATATTGAATTTGGTTGTTACGAAATGATATCAAAGATACGTAAAATGAACGAGCAGGTTTTATTATAATGACTAAAGCTTCTACAGACAAAAGAAATCCAGTAGCCTTCAGCTTTGTGCTGGAATTACTGTTTCCGATTGAGCCCATCGTAAAGCCCATGTTTGGATGTCACGCCTTTTATGTTGGTGAAAAAATAATGCTGATAACCCGAAACAAACCACAACATGCGGAAGATAATGGAGTTTGGGTTGCCTTAACCGCTGAACACCTGAACGAATTCAAGAAAGAATTCCCTTCCCTGCGCAGTGTTCAATTACTGGGTAACAAAGAAACGCTATGGCAAAATCTGCCCGCCCATGCTCCTGATTTTGAAGAGAGTATATCCCGCATTTGTGAATTTATACGAAAAGGAGATAACCGCATTGGAAAAATTCCAAAGCCGAAAAAGAAAAAAACTACCCGGCCTCGTTAAAGAAAATATCAATGGTGGTGTAGTACACGGTTGTAATGCCTTCATAACCCGAATCGGTACCAATTAATACCCATACATCGCCAGATTGATCCGTGGTGATTAGAAATGAGTTTGTCGAGTTGTTGTTCCTGAAAACCTCGGTAAACCTCTCGGTGTTTGCTGCTACTCCAATGTGGCCCAACACCATTGCATCATTTCCTGCTTGCGACTGACTGCCGATATCAACATTCATGCGGTACATGCCGTCTGTTAAAAATTTTTCCGGCCGCTCAAGTGTAATGCCTGCCTTCACAAAAACACTTTCGCCCGGAGCGCCACCGGCACCAACTGCTCCGGTTTTTTCTTTGGAAGCAAACCGCACATTAAAAAGCACCCGATAGGTAGTGTTTGGTTTCAGCCCGGTCAGCTTCTTACGAACAAACATGAATAAATCATCGCTGTGATTGTTTCCGCTTAGCATCAAGCCCTTTCGATTGCCGCTGGTACCCGGCACGGTATCGCGTTTAAAGTTTAACTCGTAAAAAATTGAATCGCCCTCCGGGTAATCAGCAAAATCACCATCCCAGCCTTCATCAGAAGTTGAAAACTCGTATGAATAGGAGAAAACGGTAATGTTATCATTGGATAACATACACCCCGTGGCCAGGGCAGCCACACTCATACAAAAAGCAATAATTCTTAGCCCCTTCACCATACAAACTTAGCGTTTCTGAGCCGATTAGACACACCTTCCCGGCCAGAGGTTGGATACTCTTCAAAACCTGGCCAATCAATAAAAGTTATTTGTAACTTCCACTATGAAATGGATTATTCCATGCTTCCTGGTGCTCCTTTTCCTTATTTCCTGCTCGGAAATCTGCTATAAGGAGCCTCAACCCAAAGGAGTCAGGCCCCTGACAGAGATACCTGGAAAACTTCATGGCCGGTATATGGTAAGCGATGAAAACGGTTCAGTTGATACACTGATTGTATTCAACAAAGGTTACCGGATAGGGAAAGATGATGTAGCTTCGCTGAGTGACAGCCTGGTACTGAAGTATCACAAAGGTTTTTACTTCATAAACATTCGCGATGACGTGGCGTGGTACCTACGCGTAGTGAAGCAGGAGAAAAACGGTGATATACGCTACATGGCAATGCCAGAGGCAACCTCCGAATACAAAGGCGGCATTTTCAAGGATGTACTGGCGCGTGATATTCCCGTAGCCGAAACAGAGGTTGATGGAAAGACACATTACATCATTGATCCTTCTCCCAAAAAATTACTGGAACTCATCCGCAAAGAATACTTCAACGATCAAACCTTCAAAAAAATCGATTGATTATTTTTCGATGCTGAGCACAAGTTGCTTCCTCGACAAACTGATGTTCCAGGTGCCATCAACTGCCACGGTGCCGTCCGGAAGTTCGCGGGTTACCGGTCGGGAATAAAGCAAGGAATCTTCTCCCAGGCGTTGTACATTATCGCTTACAGGTGTACCTGAAAGTATGCTGTTCAGGTAAGCATCTATAAGTTGTTTTTCTACTTCCGACCCTCCTGATGAGCCAGGCGTCAACCATGAAATGCGCACCTGATGCATGGCTTCCAGCGAATCAATCGCTTTAGGAGAACGAATGATCTCCTTCATAATATCCCTGCCCCTGGAAAAAGTCAGCTCCGTAATCTCAGCTTCCGACACTTTTTTGATGCTCTTCAGTTCACGGGCCTCCCGCATTTGCTTGCGTTGCTCTTCGTTCAGCGAGCCCCCGCAACCAAGCAAAACAAAACCAATAAGAAAATACAGTAATCGCATACTCAAAGGTAATGCAGCTCGGCAAATCTTACGAATGATCCCTTTTGCTAACTTTACGCCCGTTTTACAGGTATGATTGAGAAATTAGAGGAAATAAAGCACCGTTTTGAGGAAATCGGCCAATTGCTGGTACAGCCCGACACGGTTAGTAACCCCAAAAAGTATTCCCAGCTCAGCAAGGAGTATGGTGATCTGGAAAAGATTGTGAGCAAATACAACAGCTTCCAGCTCGCGCAAAGTCAGTTTAAGCATGCCAAGGAAGTGCTGCAAAAGGAAAAGGATGCCGAGATGCGTGAGCTTGCAAAAATGGAAATTGATGAGCTTGAGCCAAAGATTGAGGCGCTGGAAAATGAACTGAAAGAATTGCTTATTCCAAAAGATCCCAACGATGACAAAAGCTGTATCCTTGAAATACGGGCCGGTACCGGGGGCGATGAAGCCTCTATTTTTGCAGGCGACCTGTGGCGCATGTACCAGCGTTACTGCGACCGGGTAGGACTTAAAATGAGCACCGTAGATTTTACAGAAGGAACAGCCGGTGGATACAAAGAAATTGTTTGCAGTGTGAGTGGAGATAATGCGTATGGAAAATTAAAATTTGAATCGGGAGTGCACCGTGTGCAGCGCGTACCCGCTACCGAGCAGCAAGGCCGTGTGCATACCTCAGCCGCTTCGGTGGTGGTAATGCCCGAAGTAGAAGATGTAAGCATCGAAATAAACCCGGCTGATATTGAAGTTCAAACGGCACGCTCAAGTGGTGCGGGTGGACAAAACGTGAACAAAGTTGAAACCAAAGTGCAGATGACACACAAGCCAACCGGCATTGTGATCACCTGTCAGGTTGAAAGGTCTCAACACGGAAACCGCGAACGTGCCTTTCAAATGTTGAAAGCCAAGCTGTACGAAATGGAGGTGCAGAAGCAACAAAGTGAAATTGGGGCTACCCGCAAATCGTTGGTACGCAGTGGTGATCGTTCAGAAAAAATAAGAACCTATAATTATCCGCAGAGCCGGGTTACGGATCATCGCATCGGGTATACCCAGCACAATTTACCCGCTGTTATGAATGGCGATATCGATAGTTTTATTGAGCAGCTTCGTATTGCCGATAGTGCAGAAAAGATGGCCGAGGGGGCAACGCAATAAACACTTATCACCGATTATCATCTCATTTTTTGAGATGGGTTCTAATTTCTTAACTTCACTCATTAATTTTAATTCGTATGAGCAAAGGTTTAATTACCGTTTTAGCTATTGTCGGCATTTTGATTGTTTTCGTTGGTGGCTTTGTTCTGTGGGGAGCAGGTGTATATGACAATGCTGTAAAGCTTCAGGAAGATGTAAACGCTGAATGGTCTAATGTACAATCGACCTATCAACGAAGGATGGATTTGATTCCAAACCTGGTAGAAACCGTGAAGGGATATGCCAACTTTGAACAAGAAACATTAACTGGCGTAATTGAAGCACGGTCAAAAGCAACTTCTGTAGCAATTGATCCCTCCAACGTAACACCACAACAACTGGCTCAATTCCAGCAAGCTCAGGATGGCTTAAGTTCTGCCTTGTCCCGCTTAATGGTGGTGGTTGAACGCTATCCTGATCTGAAAGCCAATCAGAATTTTCTTGACCTGCAAGCCCAATTGGAAGGCACTGAAAACAGGATCAATGTGGCACGCCAACGCTACAATGATTCTATCCGATTATACAACACCTATGTGCGTGGTTTTTTCAAGCGATTCGCACTAAGCTTGTTTGGTGGTGGAGAAGATTTCAGTGTTCGTAAAGGTTTTGAGGCATCGGAAGGTGCTGATCAGGCCCCTAAAGTAAATTTTAATTAATCCTACTTACATGAAACTAAAGTACATCCTGAGTGGAGTAATTCTGCTCACTACTATTTCCTTTTGCCAGGCACAAGACAGCTACACCACTGCTTTAAAAAAATATTTCGAGGCAAGCGGATCGGCTGAAGCGTTTAAGACAGCCGTAACCTCCATGATGACGAATTTCAAAAACATGAATGCGCAGGTGCCGGAAGAATTCTGGAAAGAAATGGAAAATGAAATGCTGAAAACCTCCATTGATGACCTCGTAACACTCATGGTTCCGGTATACAAGGCTCATTTGTCAGAGGCGGACTTAAAAGAGATCATAAAATTTTATGAAAGTTCGGTAGGAAAGAAACTTGCGCAGAAAGCACCCGTTATTACACAGGAGTCGATGCAGGCCGGGCAACAATGGGGGCAGGTTGTTGCGGGTAAGGTGATGAAGAAAATGCAGGAGAAAGGGTATTAAGATAACCACGCAAAGACGCCAAGTACGCCAAGAAAATCGCTAAGTAGGTCTGTGCAATAGTTCTAACTAAATAAGCTTATGAAAACCATTCTCTTCCTCCTGGTGTTTGCCACAACCACAACTTGCTTTTCACAAACCGATGATGATCAGGTAAAACAAGTAGTCACGTCAGCATACATTGAAGGCATTCAAAACAACGGACCTATTGAGGATATAAAAAATGGTTTTCATCCAAGCTTCAACATGTTGCGGCTCATGGACAATGATATCAAACCATTGCCCATTAGTGAGTGGATAGCCGCCATTGAAAAAAGAAGGCAGGAAAATCCTGCACCTCCGGCCAACCGTACCGAAGGAAAGTTTCTGGCTGTTGACGTGGTGGGTAATGCGGCTACCGTTAAACTGGAATTACACCGCGGAGGCAAACTGATCTTTACTGATTTTCTGTCGCTGTATAAATTCAACGAAGGCTGGAAGATTGTGAGTAAGACTTTTTATAGGCATCCGTAGAAACTCGTACTTCGCCCTAAAGCGTAAGTTCTTGTTGAATGGCGGAGATCTTATCCGTTACCTCACCAAGGTTGGTGTTGACTTCCGGAATGTTGAGCTTACTTAATTCGTCCGACAACGGGCCATTCGGACAAGGCCCATTTTGCGTTTGCTCATATTACAGTTGCTTTAAAACATTCTATGACAAATAATGCAATAGTTTGTACAACTTCTCAAACAATAGCAAGAGGACAAGAACAGCAACACCAAAAAAAAGATAGGTGTTTATTAGCCATGGCTCTAATCTTTTGCCAACCCTACCTAAAATGGCTGCTATTACAAATAACACGCCCCAAGATCCTGTAGGCAAATTACCATATTTAGAATCAATCAAAACCATACAAGTAATCATCACTACTATGTATCCAGCAGTATATACAATTTCTTTCATGTCAATACCCAGTCAAATTTAATACCCTAGTTCCCCAATTACCTGATGATCATAAGTATAAACAGATACTATAGTGATTGTTAGAGTAGACCAAAGTCCCAAAGTCGTCCTTTCACCATTTTATGATGTTGAGGTGTCAATTTAATAATTTAGAAGTTGGGAACGGTCTAATAGATACATAAGCAAAACAAAAAACCCGGCTCATCACCGGGTTTTTCATTTATTTTATTTAGTTGTTTCATGACAACGTACGTTTCACTTCGCGCATTTCGTAGCTTTCAATTACATCACCTACCTGAATGTCGTTGAAGCTTTCGATGCCCATACCGCAGTCGTAACCAGACTTCACTTCACCCACATCATCCTTAAAGCGTTTCAGCGAATTCAGCTTACCGGCATACACCACAATACCATCGCGGATGAGGCGTATCGGGTTGTTGCGTTTGATGTAACCATCGGTAACCATACAGCCGGCAACGGTGCCCACCTTGGTGATCTTGAACACATCTCGCACTTCGGCATTACCCACAATAACTTCCTGCTGCTCGGGCGCCAACATACCTTCCATAGCGGCCTTCACATCATTGATCGCATCGTAGATGATGGAGTATAAACGAATTTCAATTTCTTCATTCTCCGCAACCCTGCGGGCAGATGATGAAGGACGAACCTGGAAGCCCACGATAACCGCATCGGAAGCTGACGCCAGCAATACATCCGATTCGGAGATCTGACCCACACCACGGTGAATAATGGCTACCTGAATTTCTTTGGTTGATAGTTTCAACAATGAATCCGACAAGGCTTCAACCGAACCATCCACGTCACCCTTAACAATCACGTTCAATTGCTTGAAGTTACCGATCGCCAGGCGTCTTCCAATTTCATCGAGTGTAATGTGCTTCTTCGTACGGATGCTCTGCTCACGCAAAATCTGTCCGCGCTTCGAAGCGAGTTCGCGAGCTTCCCGGTCACTTTCCATCACCGAGAACTTCTCACCCGCTTGTGGCGCACCATCTAACCCGAGTACCTGTACCGGTGTTGACGGTCCGGCTTCTTTAATCTTTCCACCGGCCGCATCAAACATCGCTTTTACACGACCGTAATGTGCTCCCGCCAGCACCACATCGCCAATGTGCAACGTACCGGTTTGCACCATTACCGTTGCCACATATCCACGACCTTTATCCAACGAAGCCTCAATGATTGAGCCGGTGGCAGATCGATCCGGGTTCGCTTTTAAATTTAGAAGCTCAGCTTCGAGCAATACTTTCTCCAACAACTCATCAATGCCCTGCCCCGACTTGGCCGAGATTGCCTGACACTGATATTTTCCACCCCAATCTTCTACCAGGATGTTAATTTTTGCCAACGATTCTTTAACCTTCTCCGGGTTAGCAGTCGGCTTATCAATTTTGTTAATGGCAATTACAATCGGTACACCAGCTACCTGCGCGTGATTGATCGCTTCTTTGGTTTGCGGCATCACATCATCATCGGCTGCCACCACAATAATGGCAATATCCGTAAGCTTGGCACCGCGTGCACGCATGGCCGTAAAGGCTTCGTGGCCGGGTGTATCGAGGAAGGCAATTTTGTTTCCACCTTTCGTGGTTACATCATAAGCTCCAATATGCTGGGTAATTCCCCCGGCTTCGGATGCGGTAACTTTTGTTTTGCGGATATAGTCAAGCAAAGATGTTTTACCGTGGTCAACGTGACCCATGATGGTTACAATCGGGGCGCGAGGTTGCAGTTCTTCTTCCGTATCCGGAACTTCTTCTACCTCAGTTTCTTCTTCTGTTGTGGTGAACTGAACATCGTAACCAAATTCATCAGCAATTACGGTAATGGCTTCTGCATCCAGGCGTTGGTTAATGGAAACGAACATACCCAGACTTAGACATGTAGAAATTACATCGTTAACTGAAACGTTCATTAACGAAGCCAGGTCATTGGCTGAAATAAACTCAGTAACCTTTAACGTTTTTGATGCTTCCTGCTCCTGAAGCATTTGTTGCTCCTGTGCCTCAGAAACTGCCTGACGTTTTTCACGTCTGTATTTTGCTCCGCTACCCTTCTTATGGCCACCACTTAACTTGGCCAACGTGGCGCGAATCTGATCTTGAATTTCCTTTTCAGAAGGTTCTTCCTTTTGCACACGCGGCTGCATGGGTTTGCCGCGCTGGCTCTTGTTATCCTGGGTAATGATGCGCTTACGCGGACGTTTACCTTTTTTGTCATCCCCGATATCCGATGAGGCAACCGGCTGATCTTTCTTCTTTTCCTTCTCTACCGGAAGCTCAATTCTATCGACAACTTTTAAGCCTTTCAACTTATCCGCTCGGGCCTTGATAACTTCCTGCTCCGGCTTCTCAACAACTTTCTCTTCTTTCTTGGCTTCAGGCTGCTGCTCCTCTTCTACTTTTTCTTCTTCTACCTTCTCTTCTTCTTTCTTCGCTTTTTTCTCCAACTCAATCTTGCCTACAACCTTAATGCCTTCCAACTTGGGCTTTTCGCGCTCAAGCTTTTCAGGTTTGGTCTCTTCCTTGGTCTTGATTTCAGTGGCACCAAGGTTTTTAATCATGATGCTCTCCTCCTCGTCCTTGCTTTTCTTAGCGACAATTTCCTTTTCGCTTTCAATAACCAGGTTATCGGTGTGCTTTGCCCCGATGGTTAATCCGCTCGCCTCCATTTTTTCGGTGGCCGAAGCAGCAAACTCCTTTGATAGCAGCGCAAACTGATCGGGTGTAAGTTTTGCGTTGGGGTTGTTCTCAACCTCATGCCCCTTCTTCGCCAGGAAATCCAATATGGTATGATGCCCCACATTGAGTTTCCTCGCTGCCTGACTCAACCTGATCAATTTTTCTTCTGCCATACGTTACTGTTAGTCTCTAAGTGTTATTTTTTGATGCGCAGGCTAATCCTATTCAAATTCCTTGCGCAAGATAGCATGAACATCCTCAATGGTTTCTTCTTCCAGATCGGTTCTTCTCACCAATTCCTCTTTCGATAAGCTCAACACGCTTTTCGCGGTATCCAAACCGATGCGCTTCAACTCATCAATTACCCAGCTTTCTATTTCATCGCTGAATTCGTCCAGGTCAACATCTTCCTCAACCTGGCCGTCCAGTTCGCGGAATACGTCAATTTCATATCCTACCAGACGGCTCGCCAACTTAATGTTTAATCCGCCTTTACCGATTGCCAGTGAAACCTGATCGGGTTTCAGGTAAACCGAAATGCGGCCGTTGTCTTTATCAATTTTAATGCTCGAAATTTTTGCAGGGCTCAATGCACGCTGCACATAAAGCTCCAGGTTTTCTGTAAAGTTGATAACGTCAATATTCTCATTCTGCAACTCACGCACAATGGCGTGAATACGAGAACCCTTCATACCCACGCAAGCGCCCACCGGATCGATACGGTCATCGTATGATTCAACCGCGACTTTTGCACGTTCACCCGGCTCACGAACTACTTTTTTAATGGTGATCAGGCCATCATACACTTCGGGTACTTCCTGCTCGAACAAACGCTCCAGGAAAACAGGGGATGTACGCGATAAAATAATTTTCGGGTTTCCGTTCACCATTTCCACCTTGTGAACAATCGCACGCACGTTCTCACCTTTCCGGTAACGGTCTTTTTGAATTTGTTCGTTTCGTGGAATGGAAATCTCATTTCCTTCCGCATCAATCAACAACACTTCTTTGCTTAAGATCTGATAAACCTCACCGGCAATGATCTCACCCACAAGCTCCTTATATTTTTGAAAGAGAATATCTTTCTCCAGATCTTTTACTTTTTGAATCAACGTTTGGCGGGCAGTGGTTACAGCCCTGCGGCCAAAGTCTTCCAGGTAAATTTGCTCTGCCACTTCTTCGCCCACTTCAAAATCGGGCTCAATTTTGCGGGCATCGGTCAGGCTGATTTTGTCGTGATCCCAGATGTCTTCTGAATCGTCATCAACGATTTCGCGGAAGCGCCAGATTTCCAAATCACCCTTATCGGCATTGATAATAATGTCGAAGTTATCATCCGTTTCATATTTCTTCCGGATCATGTTTCTGAAAACATCTTCCAGGATGCGGATCATCGTAGGACGATCAATGTTTTTCTGTTTCGCAAACTCTGCAAACGATTCTATCAGGCCTGCTGCTGTGTCGTGCGTTGTCATAATTATTTAAATGATACCATTACAAACGTTTTATCTATTTCCGAAAAAGGAATCACAACTTCCTTCACTTCTTTCTTTTTTCCTGTGCCACTCACTTCTTCCAGGGTTACGGCTTGATTGGTCACCTCCATCAATTTTCCCTGGTGAACTCCCGAAGCCGTTTTCACTTTCACCTGCCGCCCCTTGTTCTTATGATATTGACGAACCAGTTTCAGCGGATGGTCCAATCCGGGTGTTGACACTTCCAGGTGATACGGATCGGGCATCAGGTTGGCCTCATCAAGTGCTGCGGAAAGGGCACGACTTAAATCAGCACAATCATCGATGGTTACCCCCTGATCACCATCAACAATTACAATCAACTTATTCGGCTTTTTCTTCAAGGAGGCAACCACTTCAACAATAAACTGGCTATCACTTTTCAGATGCTTTTCTGCCAGTTTTTGTATGCGTTCCGTTGTTTCCATAAAACCGCTAAAACAAAGAGGGGACTTTGTCGTCCCCTCGTCTAGTTGATCATATTTCGGTGCAAATGTATACGATTTAAACGGGAAAGGCAAGCGCCCGCAAATCCATTGAATAGGTCACCTCAAAAAAAACACC
This sequence comes from Cyclobacteriaceae bacterium, assembly GCA_019638275.1. Taxonomy (GTDB): domain Bacteria; phylum Bacteroidota; class Bacteroidia; order Cytophagales; family Cyclobacteriaceae; genus UBA2336. Next base: position 323,270 of record JAHBUC010000002.1, read on the forward strand.
CAATGTCAGGTTGTCCAAAGGACTCCTTTTGGAGAGCTTGTCGAAGGCGGTTTGGAGACTCAAACAATAGCCTTCGACATCCCGATAAATATCGGGACAGGCTGACATATGAACTGATTCTTTATAGCTACACTTAATATTTGTCTTAAGAAAGGTTCTTCAGGTATTCACCATACCCGCTTTTTTCAAGAGGTTTGGCCAACTCCAGCAATTGATCCCGATTTATAAACTTCATCCGGTAAGCAATTTCTTCAATGCATCCTACCTTCAATCCCTGGCGTTGTTCTATTACCTGAACAAAGGTTGACGCCTGCATGAGGGAATCAAATGTACCGGTATCCAACCAGGCTGTGCCACGATTCATAACCGCTACTTTCAGTTTGCCCCTTTTCAGATAGGTGTTGTTCACATCTGTGATTTCCAGTTCTCCCCGCGGACTGGGCTTAATTGCTTTGGCAATGTTTACCACTTCATTGTCATAGAAATAAAGGCCGGGAACTGCATAGTTTGATTTCGGTTGCTTTGGTTTTTCTTCAATTGAAACGGCATTCATCTCTGCATCGAATTCAACCACACCGTATCGCTCGGGATCGTGCACGTGGTAGGCAAATACAATCCCGCCCTCTGGATCAACACAAGACTGAACCAATTTGCCGAAACCACTTCCGTAAAAAATATTATCGCCCAGAATCAAGGCAACACTATCGCTACCAATAAAGTCGGCACCAATGATAAATGCCTGTGCGAGCCCTTCAGGTTTTGGTTGTTCGGCATATGAAAATGAACAACCGAGTTGTTTGCCATCACCCAACAGCTTTTTGAACATGGGTAAATCATGCGGTGTAGAAATGATGAGGATTTCCCTAATGCCAGCCATCATCAACACCGAAAGCGGATAGTAAATCATTGGCTTATCGTACAAGGGCATCAATTGTTTGCTTACCGCAAGTGTAAGCGGATGAAGTCGTGTGCCAGAGCCGCCTGCCAGGATTATCCCTTTCATAATTTGTTGATTATCAGCGATTAACGTACATTTTATCATAATACTTCAGGTATTCACCCGAGGTAACATGTTGCAACCATTGCTGGTTTGAAAGATACCAGGCAACCGTTTTTTCCAGACCTTCCGGGAAATCCGTTTCCGGGCGCCAGCCTATTTCACTGATTACCTTTGAAGCATCAATGGCATAACGCATATCATGACCGGGGCGATCCTTAACGTAAGTAATCAGTTTCGCGGAAGTACCATCAGCTCGCTCCAGCTTCTTATCAATAATTGAACAGAGTAACTTCACCAGATCAATATTCTTCCATTCGTTGTTACCGCCAATGTTGTACACTTCACCTGATTTTCCTTTGTGAAAAATAGCATCAATGGCTTTCGCATGATCCTCCACATACAACCAATCGCGAATGTTCTCGCCCTTTCCATACACCGGCAAAGGTTTACTGTTCACCATGTTATTGATCATAAGCGGAATCAGTTTTTCTGGAAACTGATAGGGGCCATAATTGTTGGAGCACCTGCTGATGATGGTTGGAAGTCCGTAGCTGTTACCGAATGCCTGAACAAAGTGATCGCTGCTCGCTTTCGATGCGGAGTAAGGAGAGCGTGGATCAATCGGAGTTTGCTCGGTGAAATAACCATCAGCTATTGAACCGTAAACTTCATCCGTTGAGATGTGATAAAACATCTTTCCGTTCATCTGGCCATGCCATGCCGAATGTGCTGCTTTCAACAAACGGATGGTGCCAATAATGTTGGTCATGGCAAACTCATCCGGATTATGGATGGAGCGATCAACATGCGATTCAGCAGCTAAGTGAATTACCCCTTGTACAGGATATTCCTTAAAAATTGAATTCAGCAGCTCAATGTCGAGGATATCACCCTTGATGAATTTATGGTTCGGATGATTTTCAATCTCCCGAAGGTTCTCCAGGTTTCCCGCATAGGTCAGGCTATCCAGGTTCAGAATACGGTATTGTGGGTACTTTTCTACAAAAAGACGCACCACATGTGAGCCTATGAAACCGGCACCGCCTGTTATGAGGATATTTTTTTTGTCGTTCACAACATTAATTTTTTACGATTTCACGGCCAACACTATAATAAGTGAACCCAAGTTCACGAATATTTGAGGTGTCATAAATATTGCGGCCATCAAAAATCGCCTTTGCATTCATCAGCGACTTCATCCGGTCAAAGTCGGGGGTACGATACTCCGGCCATTCCGTTGCGACCAACAACGCATCAGCTTTATTCAAGGCATCATAGGGGTTGGTATGATAATGGATTTTATCGCCTAAAATCTTTTTCACATTTTCCATGGCTTCCGGATCATGCACATGAACCTCAGCGCCTTCTTTCAGGAGCAATTCAATATTCAACAAAGCCGGTGCTTCACGAATGTCATCGGTTTGAGGTTTAAACGAAAGACCCCAAACAGCAATGCGCTTGCCTTTCAGGCCTTCTGCAAAATGCTCCTTCATGCGGTGAATCATTTTTGTTTTTTGATTCTCATTCACCGCCATTACGGCATCTAAAATTTTGAAGTCGTACTTTACCTGTTGCGCAGACTGTGACAGTGCCTGAACATCCTTAGGGAAGCAGCTTCCTCCATAACCAATTCCGGCAAACAAAAATCGCTTGCCGATACGACTATCCGTACCTACGCCTTTGCGTACCAAATCTACATCCGCACCAAGTCGTTCACACAAGTTGGCAATCTCATTCATGAAAGTAATCTTCGTAGCCAGAAATGCATTCGCTGCATACTTGGTAAGTTCTGCCGAAGGCTCATCCATCACAATCACCGGATTGCCCTGCATCACGTAGGGAGCGTACAGGGTTTCCATAATTTTGCGGGCACGGGCAGAGCGCGTTCCAATTACCACGCGTTCAGGTTTCATAAAATCCTCAACCGCCAAACCTTCGCGTAAAAATTCCGGATTGGAAACCACATCAAATTCAACCTTAGCTCCTTCAGCAACTTTTTTACGAACCAGTTCTGCTGTGCCTACCGGCACTGTGCTCTTGTTAACAATTACTGTATAGTTTTCCAGCATCGGGCCCAGATCACCGGCCACTTTCAACACATATTGCAAATCTGCTGAACCATCAGCACCTGGCGGTGTAGGCAGCGCAAGCATAATGACTTGTGCATCTTTAATACCTTCCTGTAAACTTGTGGTGAAGAATAATCGATTCTCCTTTACGTTTCGCTCGAAAAGCGTTTCAAGGCCGGGCTCATAAATGGTGACTTTGCCACTTCTGAGGGTTTTGACTTTTTCGCTGTCAATGTCGACACAGGTTACGGTATTTCCGGTTTCGGCAAAGCATGTTCCGCTTACCAGACCTACGTATCCTGTTCCAATTACTGCAATTTTCATGTGATAGGGTTAAAAAAGACCCCAAAACTAAGGCTTTTAATGGGTTTTCGAGGTGGTTCACAAAGATTTAAACCAACAAACTAACATTCGTTTGGTTATCCCGTTAAATGTGTACCTTCGTGTCCCAAAATTTTTAAAACAGAATCAATGGAAGTAATGACAGATAGCCTCAGTATCTCTTTTGCAGAAAGTGAAAATCAACAAATGATCGCCCAAATGGTGCGCGATTTTGGTAGTCGCGAGATCAAACCGTTTATGATGGAGTGGGATGAATCGCAGGAATTCCCGATCGATATGTTCAAAAAGATGGGATCGCTCGGTTTGATGGGTGTTTTGGTTCCCGAACAATATGGCGGAGCCGGTTTCGGCTATCTGGAGTATGTTACGGCAATTGCCGAGCTCTCCAAAATCGATGGTTCTATTGGTTTATCAATGGCTGCGCACAATTCATTGTGCACCAATCATATTCTTCAATTCGGAACCGAAGAGCAAAAACAAAAATACCTGCCCAAACTTGCCACTGCCGAATGGATTGGGGCGTGGGGCTTAACCGAGCCCAACACAGGTTCGGATGCGGGGAATATGCGTACGGTTGCCGTACGTGATGGCGACCACTACGTTATTAATGGCGCGAAGAACTTCATTACCCACGGTAAGTCTGGAAATGTCGCTGTGGTAATAGTGCGTACTGGTGAAGTTGGTGACTCACGAGGCATGACAGCTTTTGTTATCGAAAAAGGAACTCCTGGATTCTCTGCTGGAAAAAAAGAGAACAAACTAGGCATGCGTGCCTCTGAAACAGCGGAGTTAATTTTCTCTGATTGCCGGATTCACAAATCGCAAATGCTGGGGCAGGAGGGAGAAGGATTTATCCAAGCTATGAAGGTGTTGGATGGTGGAAGAATCTCCATTGCAGCACTCAGTTTAGGTATTGCACAAGGTGCGTTTGAAGCCGCACTTCAATATTCCAAAGAAAGGCATCAGTTTAACAAGCCCATTTCGACCTTTCAGGGTATTGCCTTTAAACTTGCCGACATGGCAACCAAGGTAGAAGCGGCCAAACTGTTAACCTACCGGGCTGCCGATATGAAAAACAAAGGGCTCAACGTGAACAAGGAATCGGCCATGGCCAAATTGTATGCCTCCGAAATTGCTGTTGAAATTGCCAATGAAGGTGTGCAGATTTTTGGCGGGTATGGCTATACCAAGGATTTCCCAGCCGAAAAGTATTACAGGGATGCCAAGCTTTGCACCATTGGGGAAGGCACTTCTGAAATCCAGAAACTGGTGATTTCAAGGGCAATTTTGAAGTGATTTTGCATTATTGACACCTTCTTTGCTATATTTGCAGTCCAATTATTAAGAACATGCTGGTAGTAAACATTAAAGAGAACGAATCAATCGACAAGGCCCTGAAGCGCTTCAAGAAGAAGTTTGAAAAAACCGGTGTTTTGAAGGAATTACGTTCAAGAACATCGTTTGAAAAGCCTTCTGTAAGACGTAGGAACGAAATCATTCGTGCTGCTTACCGTGAGCGCATGAAAGGCTTGGAAAGCGCTTAATTTATAAGTTGAATTAATATTGCTGTTTAGCCAATCGGCTTTACGGTATAGAATATCGTCTTAATCCCCAAGGATACTTTCTCCTTGGGGATTATTTTTTTACATTGGTACTACTTGACGGACTGGTGTAGTACTGCATGGTTGAAACGTTTCTGAAATACCTCCAATACGAAAAACGCGTGAGCAAACATACGCTCACGGCCTACCAAAGCGACCTGGATCAGTTTCAAGTATTTATTCAGGAAGTGTTCCCGGATCATTCACCCGAAACAGCCGACTACGGTATTGTACGTTCCTGGATTATTCAACTAGTAGACAGTGGAATTAAAGCCGCTTCGGTAAACCGAAAAATCGCCAGCCTGAAAACCTTCTATAAGTTTCTGATGCGTCAGGAGGTCATCAAAAAAAATCCGATGACCAAAATACGGGTGCTGAAAACGCAAAAACGATTGCCCTCTTTTGTTAAGGAATCAGAAATGATAAACCTGCTGGACACGGTTGAGTTTGAAGATACGCTTGACGGGTGGCGCGACAGGCTTATTCTGGAGTTGTTTTATTCTACCGGTATTCGTTTGTCGGAACTAATCACATTAAAAGAAGTTCAGGTAGATGCAACCAATCATACCATTAAAGTTTTAGGAAAAAGAAACAAAGAAAGGCTAATCCCTTTTCCCAAAAGTATCGTTTCTATCTATAAGAGCTACAGGCAAATCAGAAACAAGGAAGTGGAGATAAAAAGTCATGGTTATGTTTTTGTTACGGATAATGGCGACCCGTGTTACCCGATGATGGTGTATAGAATTGTGAAGCATTATCTGAAAGAAAATACCAATACCGAAAAGAAAAGTCCGCATGTGTTTCGACATACATATGCTACACACCTGTTAAACAAAGGTGCAGAGATCAACGCAGTAAAAGACCTGCTTGGTCACAGCAGTTTAGCCGCTACGCAGGTGTATACCCACAACTCAATGGAAAAAATTAAAAAGGCCTACGATCAGGCCCATCCAAAAGCTTAAAAATTTATGCCTATGAAATGATTACTACGTGCTTTGTGCTGGTGAAAACCAGAATTGATGTTTAACCTTTAAATTAATTTTTTATGAAACTGAAAGTGCAATCCATCCACTTTGATGCCGACCGCAAGCTTGTTGATTTTATTCAAAAGAAAGTTGACAAGCTGGAAACATTCTTTGACCGAATGGTGGATGGTGAGGTCTTCCTTAGGCTAAACAACGAAGGTGTTGAAAACAAAACTGTAGAAATCAAACTTAATGTGCCGGGTAACCAACTTTTTGCCACAGAAAAAGCAAGATCCTTTGAAGCCGCGACCGACCAGGCAACGGAAGCACTGAAAAATCAGTTGAAGAAGTTTAAAACAAAAGTGAACAACGGAAGAGCGTAGTCCATTTAATTTAAACGCAAAAAAAATCGCCCCTTGGTCATACCGAGGGGCGATTTTATTTTTTGGGCGTTACAATCAGGCTAACTTGAATGCCTTCTTTACTTGTGCTACATAATCCAGTTTTTCCCACGGGAACAACTCTACCTTTACACGTTTCTCGGTTTTTCTTCCCTTGTTAAAAACTTTCTCCACTACTTTTGTTTCCCGGCCCATGTGTCCGTATGCTGCAGTCTCCGCATAAATGGGTGTACGCAACTTAAAACGTTGCTCAATAAAATATGGACGCATGTCGAAAATCTTCTCCACGCGTTTTGCAATTTCTCCATCGCTTACATTCACCTTGCTGGTACCGTATGTGTTTACATACAATCCAACCGGTTTAGCAACGCCAATGGCATACGCTACCTGAACCAATACCTCATCGCACACACCGGCAGCTACCAGGTTCTTGGCAATGTGGCGGGTGGCGTAGGCAGCTGAACGATCCACTTTCGAAGGATCTTTTCCTGAGAATGCTCCTCCACCGTGTGCGCCTTTGCCTCCGTAGGTATCTACAATAATTTTTCTTCCGGTTAAGCCCGTATCGCCATGCGGACCACCGATTACGAACTTGCCTGTAGGGTTAATGAAGTACTTGATGTCACTGTTGAAGAGCTTGTGAACACGCTTCGGTAATTTCTTCATTACGCGGGGCACCAAAATGTTGATTACATCTTCCTTGATCTTTCTCAACATCGGACCATCCTTATCGAAATCATCGTGTTGTGTGGAAACCACAATGGCATCAATGCGTACCGGCTGGTTGTTGTCATCGTATTCAATGGTTACCTGCGATTTTGAATCGGGGCGCAGGTAAGTCATTTGCTTTCCTTCTCTACGGATAGCCGCCAGCTCCCGTAACAGCGAGTGCGCAATCTCCAACGGAAGCGGCATGTAATTGTCCGTTTCGTTGGTAGCGTAACCGAACATCATGCCCTGATCACCGGCACCTTGTTCTTCTTTCTTTTTACGTTCAACACCTTGGTTAATATCCGGTGATTGTTCGTGAATAGCAGAAAGAATACCGCATGAATTTGCTTCGAACATATATTCGCTTTTGGTGTAGCCAATCTTGCGAATAACTTCACGCGCAATGTCCTGAACATCCAGGTAAGCTTCAGACTTCACTTCACCAGCCAAAACTACCTGACCTGTAGTCACCAGTGTTTCGCAGGCTACTTTCGAGTTGGCATCGTATGCTAAAAAGTAATCAATAAGTGCATCAGAAATCTGGTCAGCTACTTTGTCGGGGTGGCCCTCAGAAACAGACTCTGAGGTGAATAGATACGGCATATTTTTCTTTGATTAGGGATTTAGTGCATGATTCAAGTCGGCAAATTTAGCCGAATGCGGGTAAAACCAAAAACGGTATTTTCAGGCCAGAAACAGAAACACGGCAGGCAACTTTGGCCATGATTTTGAGACCTTTTTCCAAACCCTAACCGACATGGTTTGAATCGACTCTTCCTTACCCGTTACATCAATCGCCACACAAAGGCGTGTTTCATCATGTAAGGATTTCAATAGATTTGAAAAAACAGCATTATTTCGATAGGGCGTTTCAATAAAAACCTGTGTTTGATTTTTTTGTCGCGATTCCTGCTCCAATGTTCTTATGGCTTTACGACATTCCGCTGTATCGACAGGTAGGTAGCCATGAAAGGCAAAGTGCTGTCCGTTTAATCCCGAAGCCATTAATGCAAGTAAAAGAGAAGAAGGCCCCACCAATGGCATTACACGAATGCCTTGTTGATGCGCATATGCAACAGCCAATGCACCTGGGTCAGCCACTCCCGGACAACCTGATTCAGAGAGCACCCCCACATCGTTACCGTTAGTAAGCGGTAAAAGCTTCTCAGCGAGTTCAGTCTCGCTTGTATGTTTATTGAGCACTGAAAACTGAAGGTCTTCAATCGAGGGAAAAATTTTCAGGCTGCTTAGGTACCTGCGCGCGGTGCGCACATCTTCTGCAAGAAAATGCCGGAGGTGCCGGATGTTATCGGTAACATGTGCCGGTATTACCTGACCGGCCGTGTCATCCGCAATAGTTGTGGGTATTAAATAAAGTGTTCCTTTACCCGGCATTCAAAAAAGATAAAACAACCTGAACAAATTCTTCCGGCTTCTCGGCTTGTACCCAATGCCCGGTTTCCATGGTTACCAATGTTGAATTGGGAAATATTTTCTTCATCGCTTCCCGATCGTCATCCAAAATATAATCGGACTTACTGCCCCGAATAAACAAGGTCTTCTTTTCAAATACACCATTATTCACCAAACCACCGCTAATCATTTCCAGGCTTTGATCAATTACGGGCAAGTTGATTCGCCAGCCAAAACCGCCTTCGGGTTTGCGCATCAGGTTCTTCAATAAGAATTGCCGTACGGCCTCACTTGAAATATGCGGAGCTAACGCATCGTTGGCTTCCTGACGCGACTGAACCTTATCAATCGGAACAGCTTTCAATCCTTCAACAATATGATCGTGCCGAACATCATACGCCTTTGGTGCAATGTCTACCACTACCAACTTGTCCAGTTTTTCAGGATGCGCCAGCGCAAAACTCATGGCAGCCTTTCCCCCCATGGAGTGGCCGATAATAACAGGTCTATCGATTCTGTGTTCCTGAATAAAATCAAGAATATCGTTGCTGAGAACATTGTAATTAAACTCGGTACTGTGCGGAGATTGGCCGTGATTCCGCTGATCAACCACCCAAACATGGTAGTATTCACCCAACATCTTTGCCTGGGGTAGCCAGTTATCCGATGAGCCCATCAACCCATGGAGGATAATCATCGGCTGGCCTTGTCCGTATTCGCGGTAGAATAATTTCATTCCTCAAAAATAAGCAATCCAAATCCATGAACCGGAATAGGGGAGTATATTTGAAGTTTAATAACCACAGAACATGGAGCTCAGAGAAGGTTCATATTTTATTCAGAACATAAAAGCGCTTGATATTGCCGAGCAGTTTGGTACACCGGTTTATGTGTATGATGCTGATAAAATCGTGCACCAACTTAAAACGTTGAAAACCGCCTTCGCAGATGCCGATGTTAAGATCAAGTATGCGGTTAAAGCTTTATCTAACCTGTCCATTCTCCGGTTACTGAAGAAAAATGGTTCAGGGGCTGATGTGGTGTCTATTCAAGAAGCCCACCTGGCATTGAAAGCCGGATTTGAGCCCTCTGAAATTATGTTTTCGCCAAACTGTGCCGACTTCAGTGAAATTGAAGAAGCCGTTAAGCTGGGTTTGGTGGTGAACATCGACAACATTCCTTTTCTGAAAAAATTCGGAACACAATTTAGAAGTTCATACCCCTGCTCCATCCGGTTAAACCCGCACATCATGGCAGGAGGGAACATCAAAATCTCAACCGGGCACAGCGATTCGAAGTTTGGTATTTCAGTGTACCAGCTTCAGCAGGTAATGGAGGTGGTGAATCAATACAACATTAACATTCAGGGCTTGCACATTCACACCGGTTCGGACATAACTGAAACCAATGTGTTTCTAAAGATGGCTGATATCTTCTTCAGTGTGGCAAAAGATTTTCCTGATCTTAGGTTTATTGATTTTGGTAGTGGATTTAAAGTGTCCTATAAGGAAGGGGATAAGGTCACGAATGTATTTGACCTTGGCTTGAAACTCACCGAATCGTTTCGAGTCTTTTGTGAACAATACGGACGAAAACTGGAGCTATGGTTTGAGCCCGGCAAATTCATTGTAAGTGAATCGGGGCATTTGTTAGCCAAAACAACCTTGATCAAATCAACCCCTTCCACCACGTTTGTTGGTGTTAACACGGGTTTGAACCACCTTTTGCGACCGATGATGTATGATGCCTATCATCATATTCTGAATATCTCCAACCCCGCAGGAGAGGAAAAGTCATATACCGTTGTTGGCTACATCTGCGAAACCGATACCATCGGCACCGACAGAAAAGTAAACGAAGTGCGTGAAGATGATATTCTTGCTATAAAAAATGCAGGAGCTTACGGCTTTTCGATGGCGTCTAATTACAATTCACGCCTGCGACCTGCTGAGGTTCTGGTAATTAACAATGAAGCCAAACTTATTCGGGAGCGCGAAGTCTTTGAAGATTTACTTAAAGGCCAGGTTGAAATAGACCTTTAGTTCAAAACAAACTCAGGTTTCCTCCTTTTCTGAATTTTGAAAGATCGTAAGGTGGCATGTGTCTTCCTGTGAGGTGTTTCTTTTTTGATGCTTTGAACAATTGATGAATCGTTTCGGCAAAATTTCCTTCGCCCGTCATTCTTCTTCCGAATTGAGAATCGTTTACCTGGCCACCATGCATGGCAGAAATTTGATTCCACACTTTATCAAAACGATCCGGGAAATTTTTCCGCAGCCAGTCTTCAAAAAGTTGCCCAATGGCTCCATTCAGCCGAACGATTGTCATACCTGCAGCCAAAGCGCCATGATCAGCGGCTGCTTTTAGCAAGGATGGGATTTCATGATGATTCAATCCTGGAATAATCGGAGCCGTCATTACCCCAACGGGAACCCCGGCTTTTGCCAATGCCTCAATTGTTTTCAGTCGTTTGGTTGCACTGGCTGTACGTGGCTCCATCATTCTCCGCAAATCTTCATCCAGTGTTGTGAGTGATATGTACACATGAACGAGGTTCTCCTGAGAAAGATCGGTGAGCAAATCCAGATCGCGAAGAATCAAACTATTTTTGGTAATCATACCCAACGGGTGTCTGTATTGGGCAAAAATCTTCAGCAGTCCTCTGGTGATTTGAAATTTGCGCTCAAGGGGTTGATAACAATCTGTATTTCCTGAAACAGCAATTGGAACAGGTTGCCAATCCGAATGAAGAATAAATTTCTCCAGCAATTGCGGAGCATTTTTCTTCACCATGATTTTACTTTCAAAATCAAGACCGGCACTGAACCCATAATATTCATGTGTGTTACGCGCGTAACAATAAATGCATCCGTGCTCGCAACCCTGGTACGGGTTGAGCGAATACATCATGCCCAGATCGGGGCTGGTTACTTTGTTTACAATCTTCTTAGCCTGCTCATAAAAAATCTGCGTAGTTGGCGCCTCCATTAGCGGTTCATCAAGCCCTTCAATATGCTCGGTAACATAGCCTGCTTTTAAAAACCGGTTTTGTGTTTTTATTTGTGAACCCCGACCTTTTATATACTCATCCATAGAAACAAGTTCTCAAATTACCGTATCCGTGCTCGGTTTAAAAACATTCTTAACTTGCACGACAGAAGTTGTCAGACCTTGTTAACCTATACACCAACCCCGATACAGGAAATACACGATCCGCTGTTTGACCAGGCGGGTGTTCGTGTGCTCGTTAAGCGCGAAGATTTGAATCATCCTTATGTTTCGGGAAACAAGTGGTGGAAGTTGAAGTATAATCTGGAAGAGGCAAAAAGGCCTGGATATAAAACATTGCTCACGTTTGGTGGCGCTTACTCCAACCACATATTTTCTACCGCTGCTGCAGCACATGAGTTGGGCTTTGAAAGCATTGGTATCATTCGGGGTGAAGAAACCCTACCGCTTAATCCAACATTAAGCTTTGCGAAAAGTTGTGGAATGAAACTGAAGTATATATCACGTGAAGCGTACAGGCAGAAAACGAACCCAGCGTTTATTGAGAAGTTGTGCCACGAATTTGGTGATTTCTATTTAATACCCGAAGGCGGTACCAATGCATTGGCTGTAAAGGGTGTTGAAGAATTCGCACAAACACTGGGAGATGGGTTTGATTACTTGTGCTGTGCGGTGGGTACAGGAGGGACTTTGACGGGGTTGGTGAAGGGCACACCTGCAGACAAAACGATACTTGGGCTTTCAGTGCTTAAGGGGGGTGACTTTTTAAATGGTGAGGTTGAGCGAATGCTTGAAAAAAAAACTGAAAATTGGGGCATACAAACAGATTATCATTTTGGCGGATATGGCAAAACGACAGAAGCACTACTCAAGTTCATAAAAGATCAATCCATAAAAAATAATCTTCCGCTTGATAGCGTTTATACAGGAAAGCTTGTTGCCGGGGTTTATGACTTGATTCAAGTGGGCTATTTTGGAAGGGGGGCAACAATCTTAGCAGTGCATTCAGGAGGCCTTCAAATAAAGTAGACTATGAAAAAGATTATCGTTCTCATCATTGTTACTGCGTTACCCTTCATTACAAATGCTTCTCACTTACGCTGTGGATATATTTCAGTAAAGCGGCTAAGCAGTACAAATTTAACCTGCACAATAACATTGACTGTATTTGTTAATTCTGGTTCAGGTGTGGCATTTGGTAATGGTCATCTTAATTTCGGTGATGGCAGTACCCATGTCCTGATTCCGGAAAACTCCATTGTTGCTCGCCCAGACTTAGGTACCAACATCGGCATGGCCACATTTACAATTAACCATAGTTATGCAGGGCCGGGGCAATACAAGATCTCCTATATTGAAGCGAGCAGGAATGCTGGTATTTTAAATGTCGATAACTCTATCTCCACTCCTTTCATCACTGAAACAACTATAAACCTGGATCCATTTCTCGGGAAGTATGATACGCCTGACTTTCTGATTGAACCTTATTTTGTGGCAAAGCTGGGGAGCACTCTCTCTCTTTCTATTGGTGGGTACAGTAATGAAGATCTTGTAGTGTCTTATCAGTTAAGTGTCCCATCAGGTATTTCAACAAACAACTATCACCTTCCTGAAAATTTCAAAGTAAACCCACACAATGGCCTAATAACCTGGGATACCAAGTATCTTGATGGTTACTATGCCGGAGAATATTTATTTGCTGTTAAAATTCATCTCTCAAAATATATTGATGGGAATCTGTACCGGCTCTGTACAATGTTACGTGACTTTCAGATTATTCTGGTAGATGATGAACCTGGTGGTATGATCTCTGATAATGTAAATCTGGATGAAAACAATCGGATTTATCTATCGGAAGGAAACAGTAAAACAATCAAAATATTTTATGAACCTAATCTGTCAGAAAACACTTCAATTAGTGCCTACACTACACTGTCAGAAAACGCTGATGTATTTTCATTCTCCACCTATGATTCTACTGAAACAGATATAAAAGTCGGAATACTTACCCTTGCACCTAACTCAACTATTGCTCGCGATAACCCTTACATAATAAGTATCCGGGGAGCACATAATATCGAAAGCAATACCATGTTTGCATCCGACATTGTTTATATGTTCTACACACGTGATCTGTATCCGGAGATTATTACCCGAACAGAGGATACATTAGAGGGCGTAACTGTAGCACCTAATCCTGTCACCGACTTTTTAAAAATTCAACTTACCCAACCACAATCCATTCAACTAACTCTACTCGACCAGTCCGGGAAAATTGTACTAAAGAATATCATCACCGAATCTTCCATAATTGACATGCGGGAATTTCTAAACGGGCTCTACCTAGTTGAAGTCCGAACAAGTCGGGGAAGGAGAGTTACAAAGGTTATCAAGCACTAAACCCTCCTCCTGTCCTTCAACCAACTGGCTATACTCCATCGCGTACTTTCCTGCACCACTGCACCACTTTCAGCTGCGCGGTTAACTTTTTCTACGGTATAAAATGCCGTGGGCAATATGCTTTTCATTTTGCTGAGCAACTCCTCCAGGTTCTCGCGAGGCAGTACCGTAAACACCAGGCTCTCGGGGCCATCAAAGCCTTCTGAATCCACGCGTGTATACCGAAACTGCTGGCTGTTTAAAAATGCAATCAACTCACTTATGTCTTTACGGGTTATAATCCGCACAATCACCTTGCCGTAGGCAATGCGTTCTTCAATCATCATCCCTACCAAAATACCCATTGCAAAACCACCCGGGTAGGCAATGTAACACACCCAGTTATCGAGATGCTCGAAAATCTGACGGATGGCCATTAGCCAGATAAAGGATTCAAAAAAACCAAGCAGCGTGGCCGTAACCCTGCGGCCACCCAACACATATATAATCCGGATGGTGTTGATGGAAACATCCATGATCCGCGCCAGAAAAATGAGCAACGGAAGGATGACATACGCAAACAAATTCTCGGGTAGCCCAAGTGCTTCGGTAAAGAATGTTTCCATAAAATAAATTGTGCGTAAAGATGGTCCTTCGCAAGGTTACTAACCAAACAGATCCTGAAAAACCTCTGTTAATTTTCCGAACGACTTCACCGTGATTTTTGTCTTCTTCAAATCAACCGACTTCTGGCCAAACCGGGAAATGTAGATTTCGGTAAACCCAAGTTTCTCCGCTTCTGAAATGCGTTGATCAATCCGGTTCACCGCGCGAAGTTCTCCTCCCAATCCAACTTCAGCAGCAAAACAGATTTTTTCTGAAACCGCTAGCTCCTCCAGTGAAGAAATCACTGAAACACAAACGGCCAGGTCGATAGCCGGGTCTTCCACACGAATGCCTCCAGCCATGTTCACAAATACATCGTGTACACCCATTTTAAACCCACACCGTTTTTCCAGCACGGCCAGTAACATGTTTAATCGCTTTTGATCAAACCCAGTTGGTGTTCGCTGAGGCGTACCATACGAGGCTGGGCTTACCAGCGATTGAATCTCAATCAACAAGGGACGGTTGCCTTCTATGGTGGCGCCAATGGTTGCCCCGCTCAACGGCCCGTCTTTTTGTGAGATTAAGATTTCAGAGGGATTGGAGACTTCGCGCAAGCCATTTCCTAGCATTTCATAAATGCCAATTTCAGATGTGGAGCCAAAGCGGTTTTTGGTTGTACGTAAAATGCGATAAGCCAGATGGCGATCGCCTTCAAACTGAAGCACCGTGTCAACCATATGTTCCAACACTTTCGGTCCGGCCAGCATACCATCTTTGGTGATATGGCCAACGAGAAAAACAGGTGTATCTGTTTCTTTGGCAAACTTCATTAGCTCACCAGCACATTGGCGCACCTGTCCGATGCTACCGGCAGTTGAATCCAATACATCCGAAAAAAGTGTTTGAATGGAGTCGATAATCACCAACTCGGGTTGAAGCTGCTTAATGCCTTGGAAAATATTTTGCGTGTTTGTTTCAGTGAAAATGTAACAGGCATCATTCTTTGATGCAGACAACCGATCGGCCCGCATTTTGATTTGCTGCTCACTTTCTTCACCCGACACATACAATACCTTCAGGTGTTTGAGCGACAGCGCCAACTGCAACATTAAGGTCGACTTGCCTATACCCGGTTCACCACCAATAAGAATTAATGAGCCTGGCACAATGCCTCCACCCAATACACGATTTAGTTCTTGATCAGTCGTAGCAATGCGGATTTCTTTACCTGATTCAATTTCCTGTATGGTGCGTGGCTTGTTTGCTCTTCGCTTCTCATCATCCTGATGCCAACCCTGCCGAGCAGCAGATTCCTTTTTTACAACCTCTTCGGCAAATGTATTCCACTGGTTGCAAGAGGGGCATTTTCCCATCCATTTGGGCGACTCATGCCCACAGTTCTGACAGAAAAAAAGCGTTTTGGTTTTGGCCACTAGCTAAAATTTATTTCGCTAAAAATACAGGAAAAGTCACATGGGGTTTGTAAGAATTCCATTTTTAAGTTTTTTTGTCGACATTAATGTCCCCTAAACCAAAACTGTCCCAAACATGAAAAGGTTATTAATCATTGCTTTTGTAAGTATTGCCATTACTTCGTTTTGTCAGAAACCTCCTCTGAAATTCGGTGATGTATCAGCAGAGGAGATCAACATGACTTCCTACTCATCAGACTCCTCCGCCTCAGCGGTTGTCCTATGTGATTACGGTTCTTCAACAATCTCGTACAACCAATCCGACAATTGGTTTAAACTTGGCTTTGAGCGAATCACTCGTATTAAGATCTTAACAAAAGACGGCTATCAACATGCCGATTTTGAGGTCCTTCTTTATCATAGTTCTTCTGCAAAAGAGAAACTAACCGGACTGAAGGTGGTTACTTACAATTTAGAAAACGGAAAAATTGTGGAAACCAAAATGAAGTCCGATGGGGTTTTTGAAGAAAAGTATGATCAAAACATCGATCTGATCAAGTTTACTGCACCTAATGTAAAGGAGGGTTCAGTGGTTGAAGTCTCATACAAGATTACATCTGATTTTCTGCATTATTTCAGAGACTGGGAATTTCAATCTACAATACCAGTGGTGTGGAGCGAATACCGTGCAGCCATTCCTGAATACTTCAATTATGAAAAGTTTATGCAGGGATATATTACTCCCTATGTAAATGAGTCAAAGGAAATGCCGAAAAGCATTCTAATTACTTCAAAGGAACGCTCTGAGGGTAGAGTAACCCAAACAAGCTTTCAGACTGATAAAATCGACTACAAAGAGATCAACCACAGATGGGTGAGTAAAGATGTTCCGGCTTTTCGAAGTGAACCTTACATGACGTCAAGCCAAGACTATATCTCAAAGATCAATTTTGAACTAGCATACTACAAATTCCCAAACCAGCCTATTAAAAATGTTATGGGTACCTGGGCCGATTTGAACAAATCTTTTTTAGAAAGTGAAAATTTTGGTGGAGCCGTTAAGGGCTCAGGGTTTTTGAAAAAGATAACTGAGGAAGTAACAGCAGACGCTAACACACCGAAAGATAAGGTTACTAAGATTTACAATTTTGTATCAAACAACATTGAGTGGGACGGAACTAGTCGAAAGTTCCTGAATGATGATAATCTGAAAAATGCGCTTGATAAAAAGAAGGGCAGCTCATCGCATATAAATCTTATGTTGGTGTCAATGCTTCAAAAAGCCGGATTGACAGCTCACCCGGTTCTTTTGAGTACGAGAAGCAATGGGTTTGTTCGCGAAAATTTTGCTTTGTCATCACAATTCAATTACGTTATTGCTTTGGTTATCATTGATGGAAACCGCATATTGCTTGACGCAACTGATCGCCTTTTGCCAATCGGAGTCTTGCCAGAACGCTGCTTAAATGGCCGGGGGTATGTGATCGCTCAAGATAATCCTGGTTGGATTGAGTTAAGCGCTCCCAAATCAAAAGTTATTTCAGCGGCTGAACTTACGCTTAACAAAAATGGTGAATTTGAGGGCAAATTAAAGATAACCAGTAATGGGTATTCAGCCAGAAGGTTCCGTTATGCATATCTTTCGAAAGGAGAAGAGGATTACATGAAAAACTTTGAGCCAGCAAAAACATTAGCTATCACATCAAAGGAGTTTATTAACCTAAAAGATATAAACGAATCCTTTGAGGAGCTGTATGATTTTACCTGGGAAGAAGACAATAGCACAGGAAACACATTGTTTATTTCGCCTATACTCCATCTTCAGGAGTCAGTTAATCCATTTAAACTTGAAAAGAGAGACTACCCCGTTGATTTTGGAAGTGCTTTTGATAAAGTCTATACATTGAAATTACAGCTGCCAGAGAACTATGAATTTGATGAGGTGCCCGAGAGTAAAGTGATTTCTTTGCCTGGAAATGCCGGACGTTTTATCTACAATACTCAGGTAACTGGCAACACCTTAAGTCTTACCAGCATGCTAAATATAAACAAGGGCATGTTTACCCAAGATGAATACCCTGTACTTCGTGAGTTCTACAATATCATAGTAGCAAAACAAGCAGAGCAAGTAGTTTTGAAGAAAAAATAATCTGCCATGAGGATTCTCATTCTACTCTGTTGTCTTGCTACTATCAGTATGCAGACATTTAGCCAAAAGAAGTATGCGATAAGCTTGATTCCGGAAGACCTAAGAAAGGATGTTCACGTGGTTGTTCGTGAAGATCATACGACTTTCCGTTTACACTCACGGTCAAAAGCAACATACTCCGTTAAAATGGTAGCTACTATACTTAATGGTAACGGAAAATCGTACGCTAAACCCGTTGTTGACTACGATAAACTTAGAAAGGTTACTTCTTTTAAAGGAAGTGTGTATGATGGAAGTGGTGGACTGATTCGCAAGTTGAAATCAAGTGAAATTGAGGACCGTAGTGCGTACGATGGCTACAGCCTATTTAGCGACAATCGCTATAAATCGGCTGACCTGAGCCATAGTGTTTATCCCTATACCATAGAATTCGAGTATGAGGTTGAATTCCGGTTTCTATACGCAATCCCCGGTTCTGCACTTGTACCTGGTGAAAAAGTATCTGTAGAGAATTTCTCCTATACGCTGATCTTCCCTCCCGACCTTGCACCAAGGTATAAGCTTATCAATATTGATTCTCCTCCTAAGCATGATAAAAATAGCGATGGGACTGAATCCCTTAGTTGGGCATTCAAAAATCTTCACCCTATAAAGGTTGAGCCCCACGGCCCATTTGTTCACGAACAAATTTCGAGAATTATGGCAGCTCCAAGCGGCTTTGAATATGAGGGATATGTTGGCGACATGAGTACTTGGGAGAGCTATGGCCTTTGGAAAAATAAGCTCCTTGAGGGACGTGATGCCCTTCCTTTAGAAACTCAACAAACGATAAAAAGTATCACTAATAGTTTGCCTACTTCCGAAGAAAAAGTCAAAGTGCTCTACGAATATCTTCAAAACAAAACAAGATATGTAAGCATTGCTCTTGGCATTGGGGGCTTACAGCCCTTCGAAGCATCTCTGGTGGATAAAGTTGGATATGGTGATTGTAAAGCCTTATCAAATTATATGATTTCTATGCTTAATGTGATAGGCGTAAAAGGATATTACTCTTCGATTAAAGCTGGAGACTTTAGGGATGATCTGATTCTTGATTTTCCAAGCCATCAAAGTAATCATATAATTGTTGCCGTACCACTTCAGTCTGATACCTTATGGCTAGAATGCACAAATCAAAGTTCTCCATTTGGTTACCTGGGTCATTTCACCGGAAACCGTATGGCCCTTTTGCATACTGAGTCTGGGGGAGTTTGGGCAAATACCCCCAAGTACACACATGAAACAAATTTTCAAGTCCGAACTGGTGACGTTTATGTTGAAGCTAATGGAGATGCCAGGAGTGCTGTGAAGACCACCTATTCTGGCTTAAAGTATGAACATCAAGACCTGAATTTCTACCTGAGCAAGGGCGCAGAGGATCAGAAAAAATGGATCTTAAGGTCCACAGCTATTCCCAGTTTCGATATTAATTCGTTTTCAATAACGAATCATAAAAACAAGATACCATCTGCTGTTGTCTCGCTTGATTTAACGCTCAGAAGATTCTCAACTGTGAGCGGCAAACGTCTATCCCTAAATCCTAACCTAATGAACCGTTCCTCCTTTATACCTGAAAAGGTTGAAAATCGAAGGACGAATGTGTATCAAAGATTGGGGTTCACGGATATAGATACTATAACGTATCATTTGCCCGATAATATTTATCCTGAATTTCTACCTGATCCTGTAAAAATTGTCTCTCCTTTTGGAGTATATGAATCTACGATTAAGATTAATGAAGGGAACGTGATCTACATTCGTAAAATGCAAGTGTACAAGGGTGAGTTTCCGGCCAGTTTATACAATGACATGATCGACTTTTATAAAGCTGTAAACAGGGCTGATAATCAAAAACTAGTGTTCCTCACGAAGACCTAAAGATTCTCAGCAATGTATTCGAACAAAAACTGAACCTCATAATAGTCATTGAAGTCAACTTTATTCTTCTTGAAAAACGTACTCAGTTTGTTCTCCAGGCTTGGGAAAGATCGAATGATCCCCTTTTTAGTCTGAGGAATTTCTCTAAAACCTTTCAAGTCTTTAATGTAATAGATGAGCGAAGATTTAAATTCATCGTATCGGCTTTCAGAGGTGTTGTAGGCACCCCCTAACTCAGCCCGCCTTATCGATTTACTAACTTTGCAATAAAACGCTGTCTCCCCTTCAACCAATTCCAACAGGAAGGTGGCGAGTCCATTGACTGATTGCTTAACGAATCTAAATTCGCGGGAGCCATCACGCAATACAAACTTTTGCACCAAATCCTTCCTTACAACCATATTTGATGAGGTCCGTTCACTTTTTGCAATCAGGTTGTCTGAAACTGCATCATAGTTGATTAATACGTTCTGGTAAACCTCCTTATTTTTTAGCTCAACCACTCCTGGGGAAAAGTCTTCAAAAAATGTATAGTGTCCCCGAACCCCCTCGTAACGATTGTCAAACGTCTGAATAGTATTACCTGAAAGATTGAAAGGAAAACTATTTGCTGGCAAGTCTGAAACTTGCTGAGAGCAAGCAACTGTTGCGCTTAAAACAGAAAATGTTAGGATCAATATACTTTTCATAGATAACTATTTTACAGGTGCATGTGCCTCGCGAGCCATAGCGTTAAATACGAGTCTGTCCGCCAACCAGGGCCACCACTTATTAAAAAACACGGCCAGCTTACCCTCTAAAGTTAAAATAATAATTTGCTTGCGCTTTACCGTGGCCCGATAAATGTGCCGTGCACATTCCTGAGGAGACATCTCCTTGCTCTCTTCTCGTGGAGATTCCTTTTGCTCACGTCCATCTGCCAGCAAGGCGCGCATTCTGATATTCGTAGAAGTGAACCCGGGGCAAGCGGTTAATACATGAACTCCTTTTTTCAGATACTCTGTCCGCAATACTTCCAAAAAACCATTGAGCGCAAATTTTGATGCCGAGTAGCCCGTTCGCCCCGGTAATCCCCGATAGCCAGCAATGGACGAGATACCCACAATGGAACCTTTGTTCTTTACGATTTCTGGCAGACAGTAATGGGTGGCATAAAGTGCTCCATAAAAATTTATATCCATCACCTTTTTAATCACCTCAATTCGCACATCTTGAAAAGCAGCCCGCATGGAAATGCCAGCATTATTCACCAACACATCAATTCGACCAAATTGACGAATCGTTTCTTCTGCCATTCTTCTGTTATCATCTTCCAGGCTAACATCTGCATGTATTCCTAATGCCTCAATCCCCGCGGCCTGTAATTCTTTCTCCGTTGCTTTGAGATCCGTGGCATTTCTCCCGGTAATCACAATTCGCGAACCGTGACGGCCAAACTCAAAAGCCAGGGCTTTGCCAATTCCGGAAGTGCCTCCGGTGATGATAACAACTTTATCCTTCATAAGAGTGAGTGATCCGGATTGCCTTTTCACTCGTTTAATCATCAAAAATAGCAATACTTATTTAACTTGTTGGCCCGTTTAACAGCGAACATGTTATTTCTCAAACTCATCTCACGTTTACCCTTCACCGCCCTTTACCTGGCGGCCGATATCCTGTTTCTGTTGAGCTACCATGTGATACGATACAGAAGGGGGTTGGTTAGAAAAAATCTTAAAAATTCATTCCCGAGCCTTTCAAAATCTGAGCTAAAAAAAATTGAACGGAATTTTTACTTGAACCTCTGCGACTATGCAGTTGAAACCTTAAAGCTTCTTACCATTTCCAGATTGGAACTGAAGAGCCGAATGGTGTATACTAATCCAGAAATGCTTGACGAATACAAAGAAAAAAATCAATCTATCTTATTGCTTTCTTCGCACCAGTTTAATTGGGAGTGGCTGCTCGTTTCTGGAAATCTTTGGTTAGATATTCCCATCGATTTTGTTTACCAGCCCATCAACACCAGGTTTATTGACAACCTGATGCAAACCTGCCGTATGCGCTTCGGTGGGCATGCCATAAAACGAAATGAGGTTGCCCGTGAACTGGTTAAACGAAAAAATGTTTTGCGCGGAATTGCCATTGTTGCCGACCAATATCCGGGCAAAAAGCAAAACAAAAAATTCGAAACCACCTTCCTTAACCAAGCAACGGTATTCTTTTATGGAAGCCAGCAAATGGCTAGCCTGACTCAGTACCCGGTGCTTTACGGATCGATAAAAAAAGTAAAGCGCGGATACTATACCTGCACACTGGTTAAAGTTGCGGAACCCCCTTATACACCCGATTCGGAGGATGTAATTAACAACTATGCGAAGATTGTTGAATCGGTCATACAAAGAGATCCTGCCGGATGGTTATGGTCGCATAACCGTTGGAAAAAACGACACCTGAAAAAAGCTGAATCTT
Source organism: Cyclobacteriaceae bacterium (assembly GCA_019638275.1). Classification (GTDB taxonomy): domain Bacteria; phylum Bacteroidota; class Bacteroidia; order Cytophagales; family Cyclobacteriaceae; genus UBA2336. The sequence continues at coordinate 345,698 of JAHBUC010000002.1, forward strand.
AAGCCAGCATTTGTTCGATGTCCTCGCGAGTAAGCTGCTTCATAATGCTCTCTTCCGTAGTGATGAGTTCACGCGTAAGCTTGAGCTTCTTTTGTTGAAGTGTCAGTATTTTTTCTTCTACGGTGTTCCGTGTAATAAACTTATAGGTAAACACTTTCTTCTTTTGTCCAATGCGGTGGGCACGATCAACAGCCTGGGCTTCAACGGCTGGGTTCCACCACGGATCAAGTATAAACACATAATCAGCTTCTGTCAGGTTCAGGCCTAAACCACCAGCTTTAATGGAAATCAAGAATGCTTTTACATTTGGTTCTTTGTTGAATCGATCAACTTGTTCTTTACGGTCAATGCTGGAACCGTCCAGGTAAGCATAATCAATTTTATGCGACTTCAAATATTGGCGAATCAGCGTTAAATGCTTCACAAACTGGCTAAACACCAACACCTTGTGTCCTTCTGCCATAGCGTTTTCAAGCATGTGAATAATATCTTCCAACTTACCCGAGTCACCAGAATAAGACGGCTCAATCATTTTAGGATGGTTAGCTAACTGCCTGAGTTTGGTTAAGCCTTCCAAAATCATAAACCTGCTGTTACCCATACCCTCACGATCAATCAAATCAAGAATCTTTCCGCGGTAGTACGATTTCACTTCCTCGTATCGCTTTTCTTGTTCGGATGTCATAACCGAATACTGAATATTCTCAACCTTCTCAGGAAGCTCAGTAGCTACTTGCGATTTGTGCCTGCGCAACACAAACGGCTTAATTATCGAGTTTAACTTTTTGGATTTTGCTTCGTCACCTTTCTTTTCAATAGGCACCTGATATTCTTGTCGGAAATAGCTTTGCGAGCCCAGTAAACCCGGATTGATAAAACTAATTTGCGACCATAAGTCCATGGTGGTGTTTTCCAACGGAGTTCCGGTTAATACCAGTTTGAAGCGGGATTTCAACTCCCGAACGGCTTTGGCAATTATGGATGAGGGATTTTTGATTACCTGCGATTCATCCAGGATAACATAGTTAAAATAAAAGTTTTTCAACAGGTCAACATCCAACCGGGTTATGCCATAGGATGTAAGCACAACATCATACTTTTCAAATCGCTTAATGTCTTTGTTACGCAACGTTCCGGTGTAGTTCAATACTTTCAACTCGGGTGTAAAGCGAGAAGCTTCCATTTCCCAGTTGTAAATCAATGAAGTCGGCATGATCAGCAAGGAGGTTCCTCCTCCTGCTTCCTTCTCAGCCAAAAGCATGGCAAGCGTCTGTACAGTTTTACCTAAACCCATGTCATCGGCCAAACATCCGCCTAAGCGGAATTCATTCAAAAAACGAAGCCAGTTGTATCCCGCCTTTTGATAGGGGCGAAGCTCTCCAACAAAGCCTTTGGGCAATGCGTAGTTTTTAATTCCGCTAAAGGAATCAAGCGACCTGAGCTTTTCGCTGATGTGTACTTTCGCCAGGTTGCCATCTTCAAGCTCTTTTACCAGGTTGAGGTGATGTTTGCGTAAAACCGGCTTCTCTTTATCCCCTTCGGTTTCGCTTAACGCAAACAAATCGGCATAGCGGGTTAACCACGCTTCAGGAATGATGGCGATTTCACCATTGGGCAATTTGAACTCTACTTTTTTCTTGAGGATGAGCTTTCTTAATTCCTTAAATGGAACTTCAAATTCACCGAAACGAATGCGTGCATGAATGTCGAACCAGTCGATGTTCTCTTTAACTTCAACTTCAATAACTGCCTTGCCTACAAAATATTTTTTATCGTTACTCTGTGGCTGGCTAACCTCAAAGCCAAGGTTTAATAAATTCACCCGGTTTTCATTGAGCCACGAAAATGCTTCCGACTTTGCAATGGCCACATTGAAATCCTTCATGGGAAGGCCCAACTTTTGAAGCGTGGCTAAAAAGTTTTTTTCCGACTCTGCTTTGCGCTGCACACGGTGAAAGACATAATCGTTATCGTGCTTCTCAACGGTTACACTTACCGGTACACGGTTTCTCCCCTGGAACTTATGCTTGCCGTATTTAAACGAAAGGTCAAACACAATTTTTCCCGATTCATCACTCTTATCCTCACCAGATTTAGAATCGAATAGTGTTCCGTTGTTTTGAACGGAGGGCAACTCAGATATGGTGAGTACGGGGCGTGGATCGTATTCTGTCTTTATAATATCAAAGCCCTTCGCTTCAATATCATCAAATGATGCGATTAAAGGAGCAACAAATCTATTGTAGTACGTTTCTTCCAGGTTTTTTGGAATCACTACAAATTTCTTGTTAAGGAAAGGAAGAAGTTTTTTACCGTCAACATGTTTTTCAAAACCATATAGCTTCCCGTTCATTACCATCCAGGCGGGCTCTTTGCAGATCAGGTATGCTGTAGGGTTTGGCAACTCGAGTTTCTTGCCTTCATAAAACAAGGTTGGGAAATAATTGGTGCTGTCATTGCTTCGCATAAAATGAAACTGAATGGAAGCCCGGCTCTCCATCACTTCAACTTTACGATGCGTTGGCTCTCCATCGTTTCCGGTTTCGAAAAGCATTTTGCCTTTCAATATTTCCAGTACCTCGGCCCGTTTGGTTTCCATGTGCAACTCAATCATCTCTTGCAGCGCTTCGTTGCCTTTCTTCTTATCAAATACCTTCGGAAAAAATTCTTCAGGTTTTACCGGTTTTCCGGCAAACTTCCTTGCAACCGAGTCTTGTTGCATCGCATCCATGAGTTTGATCAGCTCAAAATCACGGTCATCAAGACCTTTTGAAAACTCGCGTGCGTTCTTTGATGAGATGTTTTGGTGCTGGTAGGTTAGTCTCCCCTTTTCATCCAAATGCACGATATAGGACTCAAAAAGGAAGCCCAAGTATTCGTGTTGGAACAACGAATAGATGATTTGAAACGGCTGAGACGCTGAAACCTTCATGATTTAGCCGTTTCCAGTCGATTTACTAAAAACGGAACTTCTAAAATAGGCGATTCAGGCTTCCAAAAAGTTTGAATTTTAGCCTATTTCATACATGAACCTTACAGGTTATGAACCGATACTGAGCGGGCCGCCAAAACGGCAGGGCGCCAGGAAATTAGAAAAGTGAGCATAGAAACCACTGCCAGGGTACTGATAAAGTCAGCCAACTGCATTTTTACGGGGTAACCGGCCGTAACCGATGTTTCCATACCCATACTTACAATACCGAACTGCTGTTGCAACAGGCAAAAAATTCCACCAATTAAAATGCCTAGGGTTGCTCCGCCCAATGCAATCATGGCGCCTTCAACAATGAAGATTTTCTTTATTCGCGCACCATCCGCACCCAAGGCAGATAAAATGGAAATGTCCTTTTTCTTATCAAGTGCCAACATCATGAGGCTAAAGAAAATATTTACAGCACTTATGCCGAGTAAAACAGAAAGCGCAAGAAATGTGAACAGCTTTTCCATTTTAAGCAATCGGTACAAATCGCGGTGTTGTTCTTCATGATTGAGCACAACAAACTGGCCTCCCAGAATTTTCTTTAATTGCTGTTGAACCGTCAGAATGTTATGACCCGCTGTGGTTTTAATTTCAAGAGCGGTACGCTTATTGTCGTATCGCAACAATTCCTGGGCAAACCGCAAAGGAACCACCACATAATTTTCATCAAAGTTCTGCACAATGGAAAATGCCGCTCCAGGTAATATAATTTGTCGTGAATAGAGTCTAGAGGGATCAAGTGTACCCGATTTAACATCATTGATGTAATACACCTGCAATGGAAACATGTTATCACCCACAGCCACTGACAATGTGTATTGAATACCCCGACCAATTATCGCATAATTGATATCTCCATCGGTTAACTTCAGCTCACCCGCTACAATCTTATCATCTATGCGATGCTGATCAATAAAATTATCACTCACACCTTTTAACGTAATTACCTGATTGGCATCTCGATAACGCAAATAGGCATAATCTTCAATTACTTCGGTAACAATAGAAACACCTTCAGTCGCTTCAATTTTAGCAATCAAATCCCGGTCTACCGGAAAGGATTTTCCTTGCGCTGCTTCAATTTTTATTTCCGGATCAAATGAATTGTTCAACGAACGAAGCAGATCACCCAGCCCATTAAATACCGACAACACAATGATGAGCGCAGCGGCACTTACCGAAACACCAATAAGGGATAGGATGGAGATGATGTTGATGAAATTCTTCTTCCGTGTGGACAGTAAATATTTTCGGGCAATAAAGAATTCCAAACTCACGTGAACTTGAAGCTAATGATTATTTCTCGGGCGGAATATTCAGGTTACGAATAATGTCTTCTATTCGCTGTGCCTGCTCCTCTACCTCATCAATATAGAAAATCAATTCGGGAATTATACGCGCCTGGTTGCGAATGCGATCACCCAGTGCCTTACGGATTTCCTTCTTTCGGGTATTTATCTTTTCCAAAATGGCATTCTTGTTCTCGGCCAACATCATGCTCAAATAAATCCTGGCTACACTCAAATCAGGACTAACCTTCACATCAGCCACCGTTATAAATGCGTTATCAAGTATGCCGCGCTTATCGCGTTGCAATATGTCGCTTAGTTCTTTATGAATGAGTCGGGCAAACTTTTGCTGACGAGTGGTACCTGCCATGGCACAAATATCCGCTGCATGGCAACGAAAACCAAAGAAGTTTGCCAATTGTAGTCGTATTCATTTCAAAGCTTGAAAATCCTGTCTATTTTTCAACGTCAAACGAGTTTATCCCTTTGCTGCGCTACTTTCGTATTAACGATCCCTATCGGTTACTGGCATTAGCCGGGCTGTTCATTCTGTTGGTTCTGCCCCTTTTTATTGATTCCGCTCCGCTTACGGTGCCAGAACTCCAAAGCTTTATGTTAGGTCAGAAAGTTGCTGAAGGGTTTAGTCTCTATAGTGAAATTGTTGATGCTACGCCTCCGCTTGCGGCCTGGTTTTACGGTTTGATCGATTGGGTTTTCGGTGAAAACCTTACGCTTCGTCATATCTGCGCCTTTTTAATTCTCTTTTTTCAGGGAGCCTTTCTCGGCATTATCCTGATTGACAAAAAAGCCTTCACCGAAAATACCTACATACCCTCCCTGATTTTTCTTACGCTCACATTACTGTCGTTTGATAACTTCTCACTCACAGCAGACCTTGGCGCATTTGGCTTTCTGCTGTTGGCTCTGAATTCATTGCTCACGGAAATTGAATTTAAGGTTCAGCGCGATGAGACCATTTTTTCGATTGGGCTTTTCACTAGTTTGTCTACGTTATTCAATTTCTCCTACATTATTTACCTGCCCGGTGTTGTGCTTATCCTGATTTTGTTTACTCGTAATGAGGTACGGAAGTACTTGCTCATGCTCACCGGGTTTGTGCTTCCACACTTAATCATTACGGCAACGTATTTCATTAACGGAAACCTTCAGGATATCTGGAGCAGTCTCTATATAACAAACCTTGCATTTCCAACTGCTTCGTTAGTCTCTTTTAAAAGCATTTTAATACTATGCGCGGTACCTCTGGCATACCTATTAATTGCTGTTGTTGTGCTTAACCGCGAAGCCCGCTTAACAAAGTATCAGTCGCAGTTATTAACAGCTATGTTCCTGTGGTTTATTATCGGCTTGATACAGATTTACTTTACACCTCAGTTCCGGGCACAAAGCCTGTTGCCCATTATGCCTGCGGTAAGTTTCTTTTTCACCCATTTCCTGCTGCTGATTCGAAGAAGAAAATTTGCAGAGATAAACGTATGGGTGCTTTTGCTGGGAATCCTTACCACCCTTTACCTGGCACGTTATTCAAAACTTGAAGTCGACTACTCAAAGTTAGTTGTACAAAAAAATCAAAATGGAATAACAGCAAAACGTTTGTTGATTCTTGAAGATTCTGCTCCAGGTTATGTAAACAACTTTATCTCACCACCTTTTATTAACTGGAAATTAACCCGTGAAATTTTTGATCATCCGCATTATTATGAACATGTGTTGCGGGTTCATCGGCTATTTGAGGCTGATCCTCCTGAACTGATCATTGATACTGGAAACAGAATGCAGCCATTTTTTGATCGCATTCCTGCACTGCAAAACAAATACAGAAAATCGGGAGAAGGGCGATGGGTGTTGCGCGATGCTTCTAGCAACTGATTTTTTCAACTCTACGGGAATGACGGCCCCCTTCAAATTCTGTGCGTAAAAATGTTTCCAGAATTTTTTCAGCTTGCTGTTGCGTAACATAGCGAGCAGGAATACAAACCACGTTGGCATTGTTATGCTGACGCGCCAAGGCGGCTATCTCTTCCGTCCAACACAACGCTGCCCGGATGCCTTGGTGCTTATTGGCTGTAATGGCAACCCCATTCCCGCTGCCGCACAACAACACACCCAATGCCACGTTTTTGTTTTCAACCGCTTCTGCTACCGGATGGGCAAAATCAGGGTAATCAACGGAATCAAGATTGTGTGTACCAAAATCCTCTACCTCATGGCCATTGGCAGTCAGCCACTTTTTTAATGCTTCCTTGGATTCGAACCCCGCATGATCACTTCCAATGGCTATTTTCATATTGATCAGATTTCTGAATATTGATCTTGTTCACGATCGCGCTTTGCCTGGCGTTTAAGCACCATTGCCGATATGAAAATACTGAATTCATACAGCAGGTACAACGGAATGCCAATTAACGTTTGACTGAATGGGTCAGGGGGTGTAACAATGGCCGCAATAATAAGAATGATAACAATGGCATGTCTGCGATACTTGCGCATGAATGCAGGTGTGATCATGCCAATCTTGGTAAGGAAATACACCACTACAGGCAACTGAAAGAGCAGCCCACTGCCAAACACAAGGGTAATTATGGTTGATACGTATGAGGTAATATCAAACTCGTTGGCTATCATATCGCTAAGCGAATAGCTGGAAAGAAAATAAACCGCCAAGGGGCTCATGATAAAATACCCAAACGAAACACCGGTGAAAAATAAAAATGAAATAGATAAAACTGCTCCACGCGAAAACTTGCGTTCTTTCGTTACCAATCCCGGCTTTATAAACCTCCAGATTTCCCAAACGATGTAGGGAAAGGCAACTGCCACACCTATGAATAACGAGGATGCAATGTGCATGGTGAACTGCCCCGTCATTTGGCGGCTTTGAATTTTAATGGGAATATCTTCTACACACAAGGTTTCTTCATACCCTACTAGCCTTCCAAGCGCACACATCCAATCGTAAAATATAAAGTCAGGTTTGGCAACTGCATAAACTATATTATCAAAAATCCAGGGGCCATATATAAACGCAACGATGGTTAGAATAACCACCGCAAGCAGCGACCGGATGATGTGCCAGCGCAGTTCCTCGAGGTGATCGAGGAAAGTCATTTCATTTTCTTCAGCCATGTAAATCGCTAAGTATTACCACTTCAATTTCTTCTTTGGTCCGCATTAGCTGCCGATCATTAGTCAAGAATATATCTGATGAAGATTCAATGGCCGCTGCCAGTTGTAATGCATCAGGTGTACGAAAATTATATTCTGCCCGAATTTTTGCAGCTCGTTTTGCTACGTGTGAATCAATAGACATAATAAATACAAAAGGAGAATGCAGGAGTATTTGCTCATAGTCATCAACCAAAGATTTCTCCTTCTTCCGATAGGGCAAGGTCAAAACTTCAGTTAGCGTTAAGGAAGAAGTGACGATCTGGTATTCTCCCTTGCTATTCATTTCAAAAAGAGGTGCTAAGGTGCCGATGTATTCTCCTTTTTCTTCTATGTAATAAATGAAAGGAGAGGTGTCTAAAAATATTCTTCCACCCGGAGGAATGTTAATCCCAGTTGCGCTCATTCCGTATATAATCCTCTACATCCAGGCCTTTCCAAATATCTTTGCCCAACCCAGCCAACTCAGTAATTTTTCGTTGGGGCTTGTCTTTTTGAAGAGAGTTCAAGAGCTCCTGCAATACGATTCTCCTTTCCTCCTGAGAAAGCTTATGAATTTCGTCAAGAATCTGGCTGATCTTCATTTTTCAAACTTACAATGAATAACAGTGAAAAACCAACCCTGCTTATACGGGCATAGCTGCAACTTTGTCAAGTATATAACGGGAACTTCCGCATAAAGCTGTTCACCTTCTTTTTAACCGCCTTCAGGTTGTCCGGGTTTTCAGGTGCTTTCAATACGTCATCAATCAAGTCTACCACCTTCACCACATCCTTCTCTTTTAATCCCCGTGTGGTAATGGCCGGTGTACCAATGCGCATACCCGAAGTTACAAATGGCGACTGGGTATCAAACGGCACCATGTTTTTGTTGATGGTAATGTCTGCCTTGATCAGCGCTTCTTCAGCTTGCTTGCCGGAAAGATTCTTTGAGCGAAGATCAATCAACATCAAATGATTGTCTGTGCCATCTGAAATAATCCGGTAACCCTTCGCAATAAATGCCGCTGCCATCGCCTTTGCATTCTTTACAACCTGCACCACATATTTCAAATAATCATCAGAAAGCGCTTCTTCAAACGCAATGGCTTTGGCTGCAATCACATGCTCCAGCGGACCGCCTTGTGTTCCGGGGAACACACCTGAATCCAGTATGGAAGTAATCTTTCTGATTTCTCCTTTAGGTGTTTTCAATCCCCACGGATTGTCGAAGTTTTTGCCCACCATAATCATTCCCCCACGCGGGCCGCGTAGGGTTTTGTGTGTTGTGGTGGTAATAATGTGGCAATACTCCATCGGGTCATTCAGTAATCCACGGGCAATTAATCCTGCCGGATGAGCAATGTCAGCCAATAACAAAGCACCTACAGCATCAGCCGCTTCGCGTAATTTTTTATAATCCCAATCACGGCTATAAGCCGATGCTCCGCAAATAATCAATTTTGGTTTTTCGCGCTTTGCCGTTTCAATAACCTTATCAAAATCAATTCGGCCTGTGCTTTCTTCAACACCATAAAAAGTTGGTTGATACAACTTCCCTGAAAAATTAACAGGCGAACCATGTGTAAGGTGGCCACCATGTGCCAGGTCGAAACCTAAAATTTTATCGCCCGGCTTTAAGCAAGCCAACATAACCGCAGCATTGGCTTGGGCGCCTGAGTGAGGCTGTACGTTTGCCCAATCGGCATTAAATAACTGACAAGCCCGATCGATTGCCAGTTGTTCAATCTCATCCACCACTTCACAGCCACCATAATACCGTTTGCCAGGCAAGCCCTCTGCATATTTGTTGGTGAGCACGGTGCCCATAGCCTTCATCACTTGCGATGATGTAAAATTTTCAGAGGCTATTAATTCAATTCCGGTTTGCTGACGTTTTTTCTCTTTTTCGATGAGGTCGAAAACAACTTTATCTCTTTTCATTCGGGAAGATGTTAGGATAAGAAAGGCCAAAAATAAGGCAATTCAATAATCCTGAATGAAAAATGTAGATTAAATCAGAAAGCTTTTTAAAACAGCAGGCGTTTACCAACTTCCGCTGCTGCCGCCACCCCCAAAACTTCCTCCCCCACCCGAAAAGCCCCCACCACCTGACGACCAGCCGCCGCCTCCTCCGGAAGACCAACCGCCACCCGATGATCCCCCGCCTCCGGAACTTTCCAGTGTGCTCCAGCCCATCATCTTAAAGATTATTTTGAGTATCGGAAATCCGATTATATGACCAAGCAGGATCATTTTGCCGGTTTCCCAGCCATATAATGCAAAGGGAAAGGCTGCGTAAAAGGGAATCAAAAAGATATACAAGAACCAGCCTGCTCCACCTTTAATTAATAACCCCATCAGGGAGAAAAGACCCAAAATTCCAAATACAAACAGGCCAACAAACCAGGGGATTTCTTCACCCTCAAAAGTAGTTCCTTCATCGGCAACATACTCACCGGCTATGGCACTGGTTATGGCATCAATGCCTGCCTGAACTCCGGCATCAAAATCATTTCGCCTGAACTCCGGGGCAATTTCATTGCGTATAATCTGATTACAGGTAATATCGGGTAATGCACCTTCCAGGCCGTAGCCTACCTCAATGCGCATCTTTCTATCGTTAACGGCAATGAACAACAACACACCATTGTCTTTTCCTTTTTTACCCAATTGCCACTTTTCAGCAACCTTTAATGAATACTCCTCCAGCACTTCACCATCCAGAGAAGGAATGATCAGAATGGCAATTTGATTGGAAGTAGAATCTTCATGTTGCTTGAGTTGAGCTTCAAGTTGGTGAACTTTTGATGACGATAAAATCTTAGCCTCATCGTGCACCCGAACGCCCCAAAGTTCAGGAATGGCTCGTTGCGCTTCTGCCGCAAAAAACGCAATGCAAAAAAACAAAATGGCGATACCCGTACCTGGAGAAACTGTGCGCATCAGCTGATTCTTAAATCGTCACGCAACTCATTTACATCATCCGAAGTTTTGTTGAATCCCTTTTCTTTTAGGATTTCACCACAACGCTTAATTGTAACCTCAAGGCCTTCTACCGTTTTTCCTTTTCGGATATAGGAGATTAAATCATTGACAAGATTGTCCCAGACTTTTTGTTCCACCACTTTACTAATGCCCTGGTCGCCAATTATTATCACCTCATGTTCAAAAAATGAAATAAAAATCATGATGCCTGTACGGTGGCGCGTATTAAAAACTTCCTGCTCCAGAAAAGCATTTTCGGCACGTTGGCGTGTGGCATGATCCCGATGACGCTGAGACACAAGCCAACGCTTCACATCATCTGAAACATTAGGCAACACCCCACCAATAACTGCGGCCAACAATACCAACAAAAAAATGTGCAATGGATCATACACCGCAAGTGTTGGAACATACCGATCAAAAACCACGATCAAACTGAATACGGTGAAAGCAGCCAACAGAGCTCCTTTATAATTTGCTATTGTATAGTATCCGCTTCGGGCTACAATTACGGGCACAATTTCTCCCGATATGCCCGTCTCGGCCGTGCGAACGGCAGACTTGATACGGTCCAGATCTTCGTTGCTGAATTTCTCGCGAAGTTTCATAGGACGTGGTTTAAGAATTAAAGATAGCGAATAAGCTTCAATCTCTCAGCTGATGCAGATACAACTGAATGGTGTTCTCCAGTCCGTAATATAAGGCATCGCAAACCAACGCATGGCCAATGGAAACTTCATCCAGATAAGGAATGGATTGCTTCAAAAACCGGAGGTTATTCAGATCAAGGTCGTGCCCGGCATTAATGCCCAGTCCGGCTTCATGCGCAGCATTTGCACATTGCACGTACGAAACAATTGCTTTCTCAGGATTGGAAGGGTATTGTTGCGCATAAGGTTCCGTATACATTTCAATCCGATCAGCACCCACTTTAGCTGCTCCCTCGGCCATGGCCGCAACCGGGTTAACAAAAATTGAAACACGTGTGCCGTAACTTTTCAATTCAGCAACAATGTCTTTCAATAAGGCTTGATGCTTCACCGTATCCCATCCGGCATTTGAGGTGATCACATCCGGACCATCCGGCACAAGCGTTGCCTGGGCGGGCTTTACATCCCGAATAATTTTCATGTATCGCGCATCCGGATAGCCTTCAATGTTGAACTCCGTTTTTACCACATCTTTCAACCGCATCACATCGCTATAGCGAATGTGCCGTTCATCCGGGCGTGGATGTACCGTAATGCCCTCCGCGCCAAAGCGCTCACAATCCATCGCGGTTTTCACCACGTCCGGATTGTTACCACCCCGTGCATTACGCAGGGTAGCAATCTTATTTATGTTTACACTTAAGCGCGTCATACCTCAGCTACCAAATTACAAATAGCGCATGTTAAATACATCATATCAAACCGTAAGGCTTTTTAATTTATTCCATACTGCTACTTTTGTGAAAAGACTGATTGTTATGAGCCTGAAAGCACAAATCGATGCCGACATCAAGAAAGCGATGCTGGCTAAAAACAAAGAAGAACTGGAAGCACTGAGAAGCATCAAATCGTTGATCTTACTGGCAGAAACCGAAAAGGGTGGAAGTGGTGATGTTTCTTCTGATGTGGAGAACAAATTGCTTATGAAGGCTGCGAAGCAGCGAAAAGAATCAGCAGATATTTTTAGTCAACAGGGGCGCACCGATTTGGCCGAAAAGGAATCGTTTCAACTGGAAGTAATCAGTCGGTATTTACCCAAGCAGCTGTCTGAAACGGAAATAACTGATGCACTAAAAAAAATTATTGAAGAAGTTGGGGCAAAAGGTCCGCAAGACATGGGTAAGGTAATGGGTACCGCGACAAAAAAACTGGCCGGTCAGGCTGATGGTAAATTGATCTCTGAACTTGTAAAAAAATTACTGTCCGCTTGAGTATTCTCGATATCATTTTAGTTGTGTGGTTCATTATCGGTGCCGTTTCGGGGTATAAGAAGGGATTTTTGGTGAGTCTGTTTTCTCTGGCCGGAATTTTTCTGGGTATTTTATTGGGCTTTAAACTTATGGGCGTTGCCATGCTTAAACTTGCCAGCGCTTATAACATTGATGATAAAATTCTTCCCTATGCCGCGTTCGGTCTTGTGTTTGTGATTGTGATCATTGTTGTAAATCTTATCGGCAAACTGGCAAAATCTTCCATCGACAAAACTGTATTGGGTAATGCCGACCAATGGGCTGGCGGTGTGTTGGGTTTGCTTAAGGCAGCCTTTATGGTAAGCGTAATCTTTTGGATATTAAGCGCGCTGTCTTTTGATCTGCCTGAACATTGGGTGGCCAACTCACAACTTTACTCCTATACTGCCAACTTTGCGCCAACCGTAACCGAGTGGGTTGGAGATATTTTTCCCACCTTCAAAAATCTTTTTGGAACCCAGAACTAAAGCTTCTGGAGCCTCCACCTAACATTTTGAATTTTTTTTCTTTACATTTTGGTTATAAAACAAGACGCAATGGCGCTAAACGTTAAAGAAGAAGGCGGATTTAAATTTGTTGATGAGGGCCAGGGGCCGGTGCTGATGTTATTGCACGGCTTGTTTGGGGCGCTCAGTAATTGGGAGGGTGTTGTTAACCGATTCTCGGTCAATTTCCGAGTGGTCATTCCCATGTTGCCCATTTATGAAATGCCGGTACGAGAAGCCGGCCTTGAAGGCCTGTGCAAATTTGTTGAGGAGTTTGTCGCCTTTAAAAAACTCGAAGCCATGACTATCATGGGCAACAGCTTGGGTGGGCATGTGGCGTTGGTTTATACGCTAAAGAATCCACAAAAAGTAAAGAAGCTCATCCTCACAGGTAGTTCAGGATTATTTGAAGATTCCATGGGCGGCTCATACCCTAAGCGAGGCAACTATCAATATATAAAGGAACGTGTTGCCTATACGTTTTATAACCCCGAAGTTGCCACCAAAGAATTGGTAGACGAAGTGTTTGAAACCACCAACAGCATTCCCAAGTGTATGCGCATAGTGGCTATTGCAAAATCGGCCCAACGAAACAACCTGGCTGATGAAATTCCAAACATAAATATACCCACATTGTTAGTATGGGGGTTGAATGATACGATTACACCGCCTATGGTGGCTCATGAATTTAACCGGCTGATCCCCCGTTCTTCCCTCAAATTCATTGATAAATGCTGCCATGCGCCCATGATGGAGCATCCTGAAAAATTTAATGAACTTGTGGAAGACTTTTTGCTGAATTAAGGTATATATGCGTAAACGATAGCCCGTGATTGCTGAAGATTTAATAAACCACATGATCCCTCCGCTGAAAGCAAGCGATGATGCGCACAAGGCAATTGTGTGGATGGAAGAATTTCGGTGCAATCACATGCCGGTAGTAGAAGATGGAAAATTGTTAGGCTTTATTTCTGAAGAAATTATTCTCGAAGCAAATGATATAGACCGGCACGTTGGTGATTTTAACCTGGTAGGAGAGAAATGTTTTGTCAGCGCATCAACTCATTTTTATGATATCCTTAAAGTTGCCGCGGATAACAAACTTCAATCTGTTGCGGTACTGGATGATCTTCAATTATACCATGGAGTGATTACCGTGCAGGATACAATCGCATCTTTTGCCCAAACAGCGGCCGTACAAATGCCCGGAGGGATACTGGTGCTCTCCATGAATCACAACGACTATTCGCTGGCAGAAATCAGCAGGCTTATTGAAGAAAATAAAACCAAGGTTTTAAGCAGCATTGTAAAAGAAGAACCACTTGACCCTGGAAAAATCCGACTCACCTTAAAATTAAATCAGGTTGATCTCTCACGCACCGTAGCTACGCTTGAGCGTTTTGGTTATAAAGTAGTTGGCCGTTACCAAGAATCAAAACCAATGGGCTCAGAACGCGATCGCATTGATATGCTACTGCGCTACCTGGATATTTAAGGCCAGGTTGTTGCTTTACACTTCCACATTTCGGTTGTACCTTTAATCCTCAGGGATTAACCGAAAGCACATGAAAATCGGAATTCACGGTAAAGAATTTAACCGGCAGTCAGCCGATTTTATTCAACTTATTTTTCAGGTGCTTACACAGCATAAGGCCGAACTTTTTGTATCCGCCAAGTTCGCAAACTTTTTAAAAGCTGCCGCCTTTAAAAAATTCAACTATAAAATTTATGAGGCCGGGAGTTCACTAAAAAAACTAAATGTCTTTTTAAGTATCGGGGGTGATGGCACCCTGTTGGAATCGGTTGCCCATGTTGGCGCTGCTGAAACTCCCATACTTGGAATCAACACGGGTCGACTTGGATTCCTCGCGACCATCAGCCGTGATGAAACTGAACGGGCATTACAAAAGTTATTTACAGGAGCATACTCGCTTGATAAGCGAGTGATTCTGCGGCTTGAATCCAATCAAAACCTGTTTGGCAAACTTAATTTTGCGCTCAACGATTTTACCGTAGTGAAGAAAGACTCTTCATCAATGATTACCGTGCACACGTACATTGATGGTGAGTTTTTAAACTCATACTGGGCCGATGGAATTATTGTTGCCACGCCCACCGGTTCAACCGGCTATTCATTAAGTTGTGGCGGACCATTGGTATTCCCCCGTTCGGGCAATTTCATTATCACTCCGGTTAGTCCGCATAACCTTACGGTACGCCCCATTGTGGTTCCCGACCAATCGGAAATCACGTTTGAAATTGAGGGAAGAAGCAAAAAGTTTTTGGTTTCTCTTGATTCCAGAATGTCAACTGTTGATCATACCATAAAGCTTAAAGTAAAGAAGGAGTCGTTCCACGCACACCTCATTCAACTGGAAGGGCAACATTATTTTAAAACCTTGCGACAAAAGCTAAATTGGGGACTCGACATCAGAAATTGATTTTTTACTTACCTTTGTAGCTTACTGATTTTTAAACACTTACCGCTAATGAGAAAGTTGGCTTTTTTCGTACTGGCGACCCTGTTCATGACCTTTGTAACGGATGAGGCAGAAGGACAGATGAACAGGAGAAGCATCAAGAAAAACAATAAACGTATAGCCAGTTACCGTGGCCGTAAGTCTAATTTTGGAAAAGACAAGGTTTATAACTCACTCGGTGTTTCACTGAATGCGTTTAATTACTTTGGCGACCTTTCCCCTTCTCCAAAACGCATCAGTACTGATATCGGGTTTACACGGCCCGCCATTGGCCTTTCCTTTACACATCGTTTTGGACCCCGCTACCAGCTAATGGCCAACTTCATGTATGGTGGAATTCGTGGTGCCGACAGCGAATCGGCCGATCCCAATGATGTGAATAACGGGGCATTCCGATATGTTCGAAATCTTTCATTTCGTAATCGAATCAAGGAATTATCCGTAGTGGGGCAGATTGATTTGTTTGAGAATCAGGCTACGTACATTAGCCGGGTACCGTGGACGCCTTATGTTTATGCCGGTATTGCTGTATTTCATCATAATCCGCAGGCGCAGGTTCCTGCAACCGATTTGCTTGGAACACCATTTCCGGATGCGGGTGAATGGGTAGATCTTCAACCCTTAAAGACAGAAGGAAAATCTTACAGTTTAATACAGGCTGCCATACCATTTGGCCTTGGCGCTCGTTTCAGAATAAACGAAGTTATGGACCTGTCGGCAGAGTTTGGTTTCAGATACACATTCACTGATTACCTGGATGATGTGAGCGGCTATTATGTTGATCTGACAACATTAGACAGCGAAAAGGCCAGGGCTATGTCGTATCGTTCAAATGAGGTGCAGCCTGTAAATGCCAAGGTTCAGGAAATACTTGCCAATAAGTATACCGGTTATTCCGGATTCGACACAGTTGCCGGTTATGGTCATATAAACAGTAACGGAGATAAAAATCTTCGCGGCACAGATGCGCGTGACATCTACATGGTAACCACCGTTAGGCTTACCTATATTCTCGGCAAAACCTTCCACCGCGCCAAGTTCAGATGACAGCCTCCCGATCGTTACTTCTTGGTTTGTTATTGCTCAGTGCAATTGCTTACGCGCAACGATCGGAAGTGGGCTTTGGAATTGGTACCTTCAATTACACAGGCGATCTTGTTCGCACCTACCATGTTAAAAACCTGAAACCTGCTGGTACTGTATATTATCGCTCAAACATCAGCAAGGTTGTAAGCTTTCGGGCAACCATTACAGCAGGGCAACTTGGCGCAAAAGAAACACCCATTGATGCTTTTGCTTCTGCCCGCGATGCTTCCTTCAATATCTTCCTATTGGAAACAAGCCTGGGTTTTGAGTATCATTTTTTAAACTGGCGTGATGATAAACGACCGATGCGGTACACGCCCTATGTGTTCGCAGGCCTCGGCCTTTTTGGTATTTCCGGTTATGATGTAAAGCCTGAAGAATATAGCAACGTTCAGGTTGCCATTCCATTTGGAGGAGGATTCAAATACATTGTAAACCCAAAGTACTATATAGCCCTGGAAGTGGGCATTCGTAAAACCTTTTTTGATTACCTCGATAACCTATCGGACGGGGACCCTACACAGAAGAATTATCAGTACGGAAGCCCGAATGACTTCGATAACTATTTTTTTGTTGGGATAACCCTTACACGAACCTTTTACGATATTCCCTGCCCCAAAAACCCTTATAAGTAGTGCGGCCAAAACGAATCGGGCAATTACATAGAAGTTGTTGAAAATACGCTAATTTTGGCCCCCTGTGGCTTCTTTTAAAGAACATATTGACCCCAATAATGTGCCTCGGCATATTGCTGTAATTATGGACGGCAACGGACGTTGGGCCAAAAAGAAGGGCGCCATGCGCATTTTTGGTCACCGGAATGCCGTAAAGGCCGTTCGGGAAGTAACAGAAGGCTGCGGTGAGTTGGGCGTGAATTACCTGACCCTATATGCCTTTTCAACCGAAAACTGGTCACGCCCGAAGGAGGAGGTTGATGGTCTTATGGAACTGCTGGTGAACACGCTGAAAGAAGAAATAAAGTCGTTAATGGACAACCAGGTAAAACTAATTACCATAGGAGAAACATCTCACCTTCCGGGGGATTGTCAGCGAAACCTAGCTTGGGCCATGGAAGAGACTAAAAACAATACCGGACTCACCGTAATTCTCGCACTTAGCTACAGCGGCAGGTGGGAACTTAAAGAAGCTGTAAGGGCTCTTGCTCAGGAAGTAAAAGACGGAAAGCTTGATCCTGAAACCATCAGCGAAGAAAGTATTGCCCTTCACTTACAAACCACTGGTGTTCCTGACCCTGAGTTGCTCATCCGCACCAGCGGTGAAATGCGCATCAGCAATTTTTTACTGTGGCAAATTGCCTATACAGAATTATATATTACACCAACCTTATGGCCCGATTTCCGAAAGGAACATTTATACGAAGCCATCTGGTCATACCAACAACGCGAACGCAGGTTTGGTAAAACAAGCGAACAATTGAATCCGGTTAGTTGAATGATGAGAACGAGTATTCTGATTTTTTTCCTCCTGTTGGTTGGACTCGACACCATGGCGCAATTTAGAAGAAGCCGCTCCGGCCAATCTTCACCTACCGATAACCTGAATTATGCTAATCCTGCTGAGTACTTCATTGCAGGAATTGAAGTTACCGGCCTAAACATTTTGGATAAAAACGCCATGATCTCCCTTACAGGGTTGCGCATTGGCGATAAAATAAAAATTCCGGGAGACGCTATTTCCAATGCCATACGCAGGCTATGGAAGCACGGACTTATTGGTGATGTTACCATTGGTGTTCAGAAAATTGAAGGCGAAAATGTGTGGCTTGAAATTAAAATGGCTGAACGCCCCAGGCTTACCAACTTTTACTTTTCCGGAATAAGCAAAGGACAGGAGTCATCATTGAAAGAGGAGCTTACACTTATTCGCGGAAAAATTGTAAACGATGCGATGCTTCGAAACACGGAAATAGCCGTGAAGAAGTTTTTTGTGAAGAAGGGCTTTTTGAATACCGAGGTAAAAATTCTTCAGGAACGCGATACCATTGCCACCGATGGTATCCGGCTTAAAATTTCTGTTAACACAAATTCGAAAGTAAAAATCAACAAAATCTCAATTGAAGGAAATGACAACATAGCGGATGGTAAGATTAAAAAACAGATGAAAAAAACAGCAGAGCATCCGCGCTTTGCTTTACACAGAACGCTGATTAAAAAAGCATTGGGCTTCAAGCCGCGAGACGTTAAAACATACTTTACCGAATCACACGAGGCAAGTTGGCGCGATGTTAAAGAGTTCTTCAGTGACAACGTAAAGTTAAATGTCTTCAAAGGTTCCAAGTTTATTCAAAGCGAGTTTGAAGAAGATAAGAAGAAAATCATTGCCCATTATAACTCAAAAGGCTACCGCGATGCTGAAATTGTAATGGACACCCTTTACAATTACAATAAACGAACCATCAACATCGATTTGAAAATTGAAGAGGGGCCCAAGTATTATTTCCGCAACATCATTTGGACAGGTAACTACATTCATAACGACAAAACGCTGAATGCCATTCTGGGCATTAAAAAAGGAGACGTGTACAACCGGGAAATGATTAGCAGAAAGTTAACCTTCAATCCAAAAGGGGCAGATATCAGCGGACTGTACATGGATGATGGTTATCTTTTCTTTCAGATTAATGATGTTGAAGTAGCTGTTGTTGGTGATTCGATTGATGTTGAAATGCGTATCCGCGAAGGCGAACAAGCAACCATAAACGAAGTAACTATTTCCGGTAACGACCGGACCAGCGATCACGTAATCAGAAGGGAACTCAGTACAGTACCTGGTCAAAAATTCAGACGTTCAGACATTATTCGTACGCAACAAAAGCTTGGCCAGCTTGGCTATTTTAATCCTCAAACCATTGGGCAAAACCTGCAACCAAATATGGCCAATGCCACGGTTGATGTTGAATGGACCGTTGAAGAACAATCAAACGACCAGATTGAACTTTCCGGTGGATGGGGCGGTGCCTTTGGTTTTGTGGGAACACTCGGTTTAACGTTCAACAACTTCTCGTTACGCAACATTCCACATCCAAAAAAATGGAGACCACTACCGGTTGGTGATGGTCAGCGTTTATCGTTGCGTGTACAGGCAAACGGACGAAACTTCCAGAACTACAGCATTTCGTTTACAGAGCCCTGGTTGGGCGGACGTAAGCCGCAATCGCTTTCTGTAAGCGCCAACAAATCCATTTCGCGTTTTGCCGGACAAGGGGCAACCAGCTTTTTTGATCTTAACTCTGTATTGAAAGTAGATAATATCTCCATCGGGTTAGGTAAAGTGCTTGAGTGGCCTGACAATTATTTTACTCTAACAAACTCGATATCTTACTCGGTTTACACATTAAAGAATGCCCCAAGCTACATACCGGGTTGTCCGGATTGCGTGGCCAACAGCTTTACGCTGAACACCACACTTGCCCGAAGAAGTATTGACAACCCGATGTATCCTTCGCAAGGATCTGAAATTTCGTTAAGCGCCACGTTTACGCCTCCCTACTCATCATGGCGAAACATCAACTATTCAGAAGCAACCCCGCAACAGCTTAACAAATGGGTTGAGTACCATAAATGGATGTTTGATGCCAAGTACTATATATCGCTTGATCGCAAAAACAAGCTTGTGCTTGAAGCAAAAGCGCATTTTGGTTTCATTGGTCGCTACTCACGACAAGTTGAATACACACCATTTGAGCGCTTTTATTTAGGAGGCGCAGGACTTGCCGGTGGTTTTGGTGCTTTTGTACTCGGGCAGGATATTATCGCCTTGCGCGGATATGACGATAACCAGATTACACCTCCGTTCAATAACCTGGGCACCTCTGTACGCGGGGGTATTGTATACGACAAATTCGGGCTCGAGCTCCGTTATCCGGTAACAACCGGCAATGCAGCCACCATTTATGGTTTTGTTTTTGCTGAGGCCGGAAACAACTGGAATAATTATGAGGACTTTAATCCGTTTAGTATGTACAAAACGGCTGGTTTTGGCGCCCGTATCTTTATGCCGGCATTCGGGTTGATTGGCTTGAACTGGGGGTATGGGTTTGATCCTTTCCCGCTGGGCAGCACCAATCAGCGAAGTGGCGCTAAATTCCAGTTTACTATTGGTCAGCAAATCCGTTAAAAAATGCGGTTTTACCTTATTACAATATTTTTTCTCATTTTCGGCCTGAATTTTGTCAATGCTCAGAGGTTCGGATACATTGACACGGATTTCATTCTGAATAAAATGCCTGAGTATAAAAAGGCGCAGGAAGAAATAAACCGGTTATCCGAATTGTGGACGAAGGAAATTCAAGGCATGGCTAAGGAAATCGAAGCCCTGTACAGCGCGCTTCAGGCAGAACAAGTTTTGCTGACCGAAGAGATGCGAAAAGAACGAACCGAGTCCATCAAGAAGAAGGAAGAGGAACTTAAAGTTTACCAGAATAAAGTTTTTGGTTTCGATGGGCTGTTCTTCCTGAAAAAAGCTGAATTGATAAAACCCGTGCAGGACAAGGTGTGGGATGCAGTAGACAAAGTGGCCAAACAAAATAACCTGGCTATTGTGTTTGATAAATCGGGGGAGCTGGTGATGATTTATACGGACCCTCGATATGACTACACCGACTTTGTTTTGGATGAACTGGGGTTAGGAGACCCCAACGATAAGATTAAGAATTAACTAAACTGAATAAATTTTACTGAGATGAAAAAAATCGTTTTCCTGCTGGCACTTGGATTAACTACGCTGGTAACCTACGGACAAACTCCTACTAAAATCGGCTTTGCTGATGTTGAATATATTTTCAACCAGATGCCGGAAGCCAAGCAAATTGAAACTGAGCTTCAAACATTACAAGCACAATTGAAAAAGCAATACGATAACAAGGTTGCTGAGTTCCAGAAAAAACTTCAGGAGTACCAGGCTTTTGGAGCCACCGTACCTGATGCTGTCAAGCAAAACACGGAACGCGAATTGCAACAACTTCAGCAAAACATTCAAAAACTAGAGCAGGATTCTCAGGAAAATCTTCAGCGCAAGCAAGTACAGCTGATGGAGCCTGTTTACACCAAAGTAGGCAAAGCAATTGAAGATGTAGCCAAAGAAAACAGCTTCACCATGATTTTAACAAACCAGTTAAGCGGCCTGGACGTGGTGTTGTATGCTGATGATAAGTCCGACATCTCTGACCTGGTGTTGAAAAAGATGGGCATTACCCCACAAGCTTCTACAGCAAATCCTCCAAAGAATTAAAAAATTTATCCTATAAAAAAAGAAGGCCCCGATTAAACCGGGGCTTTTTTGTTTCCCTTTATGGCTTCGTTGAACTTTCTATAAATTTGAATACCCTCCTTTGTTGATGTGTATGGTATCCCCCGCTTGTGATTCTGCGTGCTGATACGGTACAAATTTTTCCAATGAACAAACAATGTTTGCCACGCCTTTAAAAGAGGGAAGCCAGGGTGATAGATGTGTGCCGGCTCAGCACCACAACCATTAACTTCTAAAATTTTTACCCTCCCCTTTCTCAAGTCATCAAGTGAAGCGCATTTCAAATCAAAGCGTCCAAAATAAAATTCACCAATGGCTTTGCTAATTGCATCAAACGAAGCGGACAGCTCATCATCAATGTGTTTATTTCCATTCAAAAATTTTGTGCCCAAACAATGATTGCCGATCGGGTTTAGCTCGATCACTTCATCCTCTTCTGGAATTGAGTTGAGCCTGTCGACAAAGGTTATCTTCAATCGCTCCCATTGAAGTTTTGCGCGTTCGTGATTGAAGATAAGTTCTTGTAGGGTGGAGTGGCCGTTACCGGTTACTGCCAACATCTCTTTCAATACAAGGGAAGTCACCTTTCCCGTTTCATTATCAGGAAAACGTGTATAAAACACCCCACACTCTACGGGTAAATCGATCAACTCCTGAATGATGAAATCTCCGGTTGATGAGTTCAGATATTCTTCTGCTTCCGTGTTGCTGTTTATTCTTTTCACCCGAAAACCCCGTTCCCCGATATCGGGTTTAAAAATCACTGGAAATGTAAAGTCTTCATTCAAAATTGAAAGCAGTTGATCGCGTGATGTTGCATGCCTGACGAATCGGGTTTTAGGTAAAAGTCGCTCAGGCATGCGCTTGAGAATATCGTACTTTGATTCACCGAACATGCCACCCAAAAGAATTGAAGGATTTGATGCCGAGAAAAAGAACAGCGAACGTGCCTTAAGCGAAAGCCATAGCCAATAGATCATTAACGGAAACTGAACCACTCCAAAAGGCCAATACTCCCAGCTTCGAAGCCGGATAAAAAAGTTACTATACCAAATGCTTCGGAGCAATTTCATGCACACCCTACTGATGAGGAGCTGAGCTGGTTTCGTGGTACCGGATCGTGGAAGCCGCTACGCCAAAATCGGGAGGGAGCGAAACGTATGGGGCGGCCTCACGCACACCAATTTTTATAATGGCCATGTGATGCACTGCGTGCTCAATGTTGTAAATCAATTCGCGCTGATAATTTGTGTCTACGATAACAAAATCATGCGTTGCCAGATCGTACCCTACTTCAAGCTTCAGGGCACAATTTTCACGTTGCTGAGCAACAAAGTCTTTTATTTTGGAAAGCACGGATAAGGCAATGAACTTATCTGATTCAATCAGCTTGTCATGACCACGTTTATCGTAGTTGATAATCCCTTCTGCAAAACCTTGCTCCAAACAAATAAAAAACTCCAGCGTGTGCCGGAGGTGCTGCCCTATGGACGATTGACTTAATGTTGAAATTGGCTTGTTATAATCCTGTTCGGAGAGCTGGTTTACCAGTTCGGTAAGTTGAGCTAAGATGCCTGTGCAGGCGGTTTGGAGGTTCATAGTGAACGGTGAATTCTACAAATATAGAGTAAAGAAAATCAGAATTTAAAAGGAGCTGGAAACAGTCGGTAAATGCAGTATGCAGACGGTTACTGTACGAATTTCTTCCAGTTTTGGTTGGCCCTGTCAGTTAGCTTTACTTCGTCCTTATTCCAGTCCTGAAGGGTATTGTTGCCCCAGAAATTATAAAATAAATAAAGCTTACCGTCTTTAACCTTATACGTGAGCGGGTCTATTTTCACTTTTTCACCACTCTTACCCATAGCATAGGCACACCACCCTCCATATGCAGGTTCATAGCTTGAAGGTGATTGCTTGAAGCGTGCAAGATTGGTTGCTGTACTAAACAGGTACGTTATGCCAGCATGCGTATACTTAAATTCCTGTTTTCCTAAAGCAGGCTTACCATCAAAATAACTTACAGGATCATAACCGTCAATTGCGATTCCCTTTGAAAGGTTAAACTGCTTGATGCGTATTTCCGATTGCGCGCTTCCATCAGCCCAAAAGAAGAAAACCAGCAAGAAGAAGAGTGTTCGTTTTATCATAATCTACTTTACGATTTTGATAAAGATGCGGATACTCAAAAAAACGAAATGTCAGCACGTTGACATTAACGAATTAATCCTGAAGAAATTCCTTTACCTCATGCCACACCAACTCGGGCTCATACCCTTTTTGAATGATGTACCGGGCAACTTTATTCCGTTTGGCGAAAGGATTTTCTTCTGTTACTTCTGCTGCTTTTTTGGCCACAAGTTGCCTCAGTGTCTGCGTGTAATCTGCTTGATCAATTTCCCGCAAACCGATTTTTATACAGTTTGTTGTGAGGCCTTTTGCTTCCAGCTCACGAACAATTTTTAGCCGGCCCCATTTCTTCATTCGAAACTTTCCGCCTGCAAAAGCTTTTGCATAACGCTCTTCGCTTAAAAACCCTTCAGTGATCAAGTAAGATATAAGCTCATTCACCTGTGACGAGTATAGGCCGAATGAATACAGTTTGTTCTTTACTTCCTGGTGCGCACGTTCCTGATAGGCGCAATACCGAAGTATCTTATTTCGTGCCTCTTCCGGTGAAACGCGCTTCGACATGGAGGCTGCATGAGGTTACTTTACGTAACCTTTTGTTTTTAGGATGCTCGTTAAAAACTTACGCTCATTATCCGTATTAAAAATTTTAAATGGGAGGTAAATCATCTGTGCCTTATTCACAAACAACACAAAGTGATCTTTACCGATAGCGGCCTTTTTAATCTGATCCCACTTCATGGGCATACCTTCGCGCGGATTAATCTTCATCAAAATCTGCTGACTGCTGATCTCGTATGAAAACTTCTCGAACAGCATTTTACCTTGCTCCAGCTGAGTTACACCAAAAAACTGTATCCACCAGAAAAGCAAGTATAAGCCTACTCCAATAAAAGCACCAATAAACCACCAGATGCTGGGGATCCAGAAATACCCAGAACAAATAGCCAATGCACCCAGTAAGGCTATCCAGCCTTGTTGCTTTAGGATATTTTTTAACGCTAACCGGATATAGGTTTTCTTTTCGAGCTTGTAATTTTTTGTTTTAACAATCATAACTCTATTAACAACAATTTTTTTCTAAAACATTTTCAGACTCAGGTCAAGGCTCTTAACAGAATGCGTAAGTGCCCCAACTGAAATATAGTCCACACCACACTCAGCAACCTGGCGAATGGTTTCTTCTGTTATTCCACCACTTGCTTCTGTTTTACATGTTCCGTCAATCAACTCTACAGCTGCCTTCATATCTGAAAGGCTCATATTATCAAGCATGATTACATCAACTCCGCCCACACGTAAAACCTCCCGAACCTCATCCAGGTTCCGGGTCTCTATTTCGACCTTCAAGTCTTTTTTGGAGGTGCGAAGATACTCTTTTGTTCGATTGATTGCCTGTTCAATGCCGCCAGCGCCATCAATATGGTTGTCTTTCAACATAATCATATCAAAAAGCCCAATGCGATGGTTACGCCCTCCGCCAATCAGCACGGCCCACTTCTCTAATAACCTGAAATTAGGCGTTGTTTTACGGGTATCAAGCAATTGTGCGTTGCTTCCTGCTACAAGTTTAACCAATCGCTTTGTGGTAGTGGCAATGCCACTCATACGCTGCATGCAATTCAACACAAGGCGCTCGGTGGTCAAAATTGAGCGTGTAAATCCCGAAACGGTAAACGCAACATCTCCCTTTTTTACAAGTGCTCCGTCCTGAATAAAAATCTCCAGCTCAATTCTATCATCAAAATGCTTGAAGATCTCAACCGCCAATTCAACACCAGCCAAAATCCCATCATCCTTAACTAAAAGACGCGCTTTGCCTGAAGCGGTTTCAGCGATGGATGCCAATGAGGAATGGTCGCCATCACCTACATCTTCGGCAAGAGACGTTGAAATGAATTGCTTTAGGAACGAATCAGTAATGTATGGAGGTTTCACGCTGCAAAAATATACAGCGTCTGCTAACGGAAACTATACGGATGAAAATTTACAGAAACATTACTCTTTGATACTGGTGAAGGAGATTTCCTGCACCAACGACTGGTTTCCCGAAACCTTGATTTTCATCCACACCCGAAAGGCATTGCTACCGCTCTTGTACTGGCCAATGGCAAAGGGCTGCCCACCCTTGGATTGACCCTGGTGAATGATGTTAAACTCAGACGGGGGATTTGCTTTAAAAAAATCGCGCAGCACAAATTCAGCCTGGGCCCGGCTATAGGTCTCGGGTTTGCCGTCTATGGTCACATCAACCGAGGTGTTGAGGTGTTTGGCTAGCTCTTTTGCACTACCTGCCTTAATAGACTCTTTTACCAGGTCAACAACATTCCCGGTTTGGGCCCACGCAGGCAACGACCCGAAAAACAACACCGCAACTATCAAAACCCTGTTCATAACCATAAATCTAACCCAAAATTATGCCATAATGCCCTATTCTCCAGTGAAAAGAAAGTGGGTTTTCATGAATGCTATAAGCAAGCCAAAGTAACCCCAAAATGGTCGAATACATGGTATATTTGCACCTCATTTTAATGCCCATGAACCGTAAAGTGCTGCTGATGATATTGGATGGCTGGGGAATTGCCACCAACAAAAATGTTTCGGCTGTTGATAAAGCCCATACACCCTTTATGGATTCGCTTTACCCGCGCTATCCGTACAGCAAACTACAGGCTTCCGGTCTTGCTGTAGGTCTCCCTGACGGACAGATGGGTAACTCGGAAGTCGGGCACATGAATATTGGTGCTGGTCGTGTGGTTTACCAGGACCTGGTTCGTGTAAACAAAGCGATCGAAGATCAGGAACTCGATACCCACCCGGTGTTGCTTGATGTTTTCAAGCATATAAAGGAAAACAAAAAATCGCTTCACCTCATTGGATTGGTTTCTGATGGTGGAGTCCATTCCCACATCAATCACTTAAAAGGAATTATATCAATTGCCCATCAGCATAACGTTGAACGCGTATTTATTCATGCGTTTATGGATGGCCGCGACACCGATCCAAAAAGCGGTGTCGGCTTTTTGAATGACCTGGAAAATCACCTTAAGCAAGCAACCGGAAAAATTGCCAGTGTGGTAGGACGATATTATGCCATGGATCGCGACAAGCGCTGGGAACGGGTTAAACTTGCGTATGACCTGATGGTTCATGGAACGGGCAAAGCCACAACAAACGCAATAGAAGCTGTGAAGCAATCTTATGAAGAAGGTGTTACCGATGAGTTTATCAAGCCCATTGTGGTAACAGAAAACAATCAACCGTTGGCCACTATTCAAGCTGGTGATGCCGTGCTGTGTTTTAACTTCCGAACCGACAGAGGCCGACAAATTACGCAAGCGTTGACGCAACAGGATTTCCCTGAAGTTGGCCTGAAAAAGTTGGACCTGCATTACACCACACTCACCACCTATGACGAAACTTTCAAAAATGTTCGCGTCATTTTTGAAAAGGATAACCTGGAAAATACACTAGGCGAAGTGTTGGCCCGTGCAGGAAAAAAGCAAATCCGCATTGCCGAAACTGAAAAGTATCCGCATGTAACGTTCTTCTTTTCGGGAGGACGTGAAGAGGTTTTTAACGGAGAAAGTCGCATTCTATGTCCTTCACCAAAAGTTGCCACATATGACCTTCAACCGGAAATGAGTGCGCATGAAATAAAAGATAAAATCATTACCGAACTGGACAAACAAGAAGCAGATTTTATCTGTTTGAATTTTGCCAATCCGGATATGGTAGGACACACCGGTGTATTTGAGGCCGCAGTGAAGGCGTGCGAAACGGTTGACTTCTGCGCAGGGAAAGTAACAGAAGCTGCATTAAAAAATGGCTACGCAACCATTATCATTGCCGACCACGGTAATGCCGATTGCATGATCAATGACGATGGCACGCCAAACACGGCACACACCACCAACCTGGTTCCGTGCATTTTGGTATCTGATTTTTACAAAGGGCACATGAAGGATGGAAAGCTAGGTGACCTCGCGCCTACAATTCTTAAGCTGATTGGTGTACGTGTTCCTCAGGAAATGACTGGTAATGTGTTGATCGATGCCTGACAATTATCTGAAATATTCTTTCCGTTGGATTGCATTGCTTCTCACTATGCTGATGGCTTCATGCAACAAACCAAACAAAACCGAGGCCACCCATTTCAACATCGACAGCCTGGTGGCAAAACAGGTAGTTGATTTATGGTTGCTTAAGGCAGCATTAATTAAAGAAGGCAGTATAGGCGATATCCGGCAAGACACGCTGCTCACATCACTTGATACAGTACGTTGGAAAAAGGAGCTCGATATTTTCTCCGAAATCGGGCTGGTCAATAAACCCGCTTATCGGGCATTGTATACAGTGAAAGACGGCCTGCGCGATGCATCAAGCAACCTCACCATTCGTGAATTTGAGACGGATGAAGAGCTGCCTGTTCAATCCTTAAAACTCTTTTACCT
Organism: Cyclobacteriaceae bacterium; assembly: GCA_019638275.1. Lineage (GTDB taxonomy): Bacteria > Bacteroidota > Bacteroidia > Cytophagales > Cyclobacteriaceae > UBA2336. Next base: position 373,980 of record JAHBUC010000002.1, read on the forward strand.
CGATAATTTGCAAAAACTGCGAAGAATTGAAGCATTGATCCAGCAAGAGAATGCTTTGCTAAAGACCCAACAAAAACTCGTTATGGAATTTTCGGACGTGTACAATAAAAACGTGCTCACTTCCTACTCTATAGAAGGAGGACAAAAAATGCTTGCCGGAGACTCTGTACATTTTACCCTTAGCGGCACCATTCAGTTTAATTAATATTCATGGCGCGAAGACAGATGCAAGAACCTTTACGGGAAGAAGATAAACGAAAGGTTAATAAAGATTCATTGAAAAGACTGGCGGGCGTGTTTCGCTTTATGCTTCCGCACAAATGGCTTTTCATTGCCGGATTAATCTGTCTTGTACTTTCTAGTGCTACCATTCTATCGTTTCCCTTTCTGGCAGGTCAATTGTTGGATCTGGCATCTGGCAAGAAAATTCCATACTTCACCACTATCAATCAGGTTGCACTTACGTTGCTGGGCATTCTATTGGTGCAGAGCTTCTTTTCGTTTATGCGCGTGTACACGTTTTCTGTTACCAGTGAACGCACACTCGCTGATCTTCGGCAACACGTTTTTCATAAAATTGTATGGCTGCCATTAACCTTTTTCGATAACCGAAGAGTTGGTGAGTTGATGAGTCGGATTACCTCGGATGTAGGTACCCTTCAAGATACATTTACCACCACCATGGCCGAGTTGCTTCGGCAAACACTTACGTTAATTATCGGAACAGCGATTATTTTCGTGCTGGCACCGCAGCTAACAGTTTTCATGTTACTCACCTTTCCGGTGTTGGTTATTCTAGCCTTGGTTTTTGGAAAAAATATTCGAAAACTTTCCAGAAAAACTCAAGATAAGCTTGCCGAAGCAAATGTAATTGTAGAGGAGTCGTTGCAATCGATTCAGGTTGTTAAGGCGTTTACCAATGAAGCGTTCGAGTTACTGCGTTTTAAAAAATCACTCAACGAGGTTGTTCAGGTAGCGCTACGAACAGCAAAGTATCGTGGCTTTTTTGTTTCGTTCGTCATTCTCGCTTTGTTTGGTGGCATTGTAGCAGTGGGTTGGTATGGTGCGTGGTTAGTTCAGAGTGACTTGCTTTCCGTAGGCAAATTGTTTTCGTTTATTATCTATACATCATTTATCGGAGGTTCAATTGCCGGGCTTGGCGATTTGTATACACAACTTCAACGATCTATCGGGGCTTCTGAACGGCTCCTTGAAATTTTAGATCAGAAAGATGAAGAAGAACTTCCGTCATCCGTTGACACTAAACTCTCGGGCGATATTGTTTTTGAGCATGTGAATTTTGCATACCCCACGCGACCTGATTTTCCTGTGTTGAAAGATTTGAATTTCCATATTGGTGCCGGTGAAAAAATCGCCCTGGTTGGTCAAAGTGGTTCCGGCAAATCCACCATCATTAATCTGCTGCTACGCTTTTATCCCGTACAGGAAGGAAGCATCAAGGCAGATGGGTTAAGTATTCAGTTATTCAGCCTGACAGACTACCGCAAAAACATTGGTATTGTACCTCAGGAAGTGATTTTGTTTGGTGGCACCATCCGCGAAAATATTGCCTATGGCAATCCCGATGCATCTTTTGAAGAAATTCGTCTGGCTGCGAAAAAGGCAAATGCATTAGACTTTATTGAAAGTTTTCCGGAGCAGTTTGATACACGGGTTGGCGAACGAGGAGTGAAGCTTTCGGGAGGTCAGCGTCAACGCATTGCCATTGCCCGGGCCATTCTTAAAAATCCGTCTATCTTGATTTTAGATGAAGCCACCAGTTCACTCGACTCCCAATCTGAATACCTGGTACAGCAAGCCCTTGAAAAATTAATGGAAGGAAGAACAACCATTATCATTGCGCACAGGTTAAGCACCATCAAAAAAGTTGATCGTATTTTCGTAATCAACCAGGGGCAACTTGCAGAAATGGGTTCGCATGCAGAACTTACCCAGGTTAACAATGGTTTGTACAGCAACCTGCTAAAAATGCAGCTTCACGAACAATGAATGGCTCCCCGCAACTTTTAAAAGAATTCAAGCTTCGGTCAACCCCAAGCCGGAAGGCCATTCTGAATTTCTTTCTGAAGAAAAATTATGCCCTCGCTCATGCCGACATTGAAAAGGGTATCGCTTCACATTTTGATCGGGTTACCGTTTACAGGACCTTAAAAACTTTTCTGGACAAAGGCCTGATTCATAAAGTGCTGGATGACGAGGGCGCGCTAAAGTATGCCTTGTGTACGGAGGCCTGTACGATTACCGGGCATCACCATGATCATGTCCATTTCAAGTGCGTGCGGTGCGGGCAAACCAATTGCCTGAACGTTGAGGTTCCTCAAATTAAGCTACCCAAGGGCTATCAAGCGGGAGAGATTAACCTGTTGATCCAGGGGGTCTGCTCAAACTGCGGCTAGGCATTCTCTACACCTAGCATCACTCATAAATCGCCTTTGGTAGTTTTTGTGTTAGAAAAATAGTTGTACTTTTGAAATCTTCGAGTACCCCTATTTGCTGATTATGAGCGAATTAGGTTGCTTGAGGAAAGAAATACGTAACCCTTGTATAGCCCTCTAAATATTCTTCTGATTTCACTGTTCGAAGGGAGTGACAACGAAATGTTGTTATTCGGCCTCTTCGGTGTTGTAATTATAATCTTCCTGATTTTGGATCTTGGGATTTTCAACAAAGAAGCCCACAAGATCACCACAAAATCCGCGCTTTGGCAGTCCATCTTCTGGGTTTTTGTTTCTACCCTGTTTGGGCTGTTGATTTACTTTATGGGGCCATATGCCTACCTGGAAAAGGGGGTAGAAAAGTTTATCAGCGGAACAGATGCGGGGCTCCTTTACTTCTCAGCGTATCTGACAGAAAAGGCCCTGTCCATTGATAACATCTTTGTTATTCTGCTTATTCTGAAATACTTCCGCGTTGATGAAGCCTATTACCATAAAATACTTTTTTGGGGAATTTTAGGGGCCATCGTTTTTCGTGCGGTGTTTATTTTTGTGGGCGCCTACCTCATCCATCAGTTTCATTGGATTCTGTACATCTTCGGAGTATTCCTGATCTATTCAGGTATTCGTATCTATTTTGAAGATGGGGATGAAAAGATTGAGCCTGAGAAAAATCCGATCCTCAAAATTTGCAAGCGATATCTTCCGATTTCTATTGATGACCGTGGAGGAAAATTTGCCTTCATTGAAAAGGGCAAGCTCTTTTTCACACCATTATTTCTTGTAATTGTTTTGATTGAAACAACCGACTTGATTTTTGCAGTCGACTCCATTCCGGCTGCATTTGCCATCACAACAAATGAATTCCTGATTTATACTTCAAACATCTTTGCGGTGCTTGGCCTTCGGGCAATGTTCTTTTTGCTGGCGGGTATAATCGATAAGTTCTACTTATTACAAAAAGGCCTTTCCATTATCCTGTTTTTCATTGGCGCCAAGATGTTGCTTGAAATCGTAGATGTAGACATTAGCGTTTACTTGTCCTTCAGTGTGATTATCGCAACACTTATCCTGTCCATCCTATTCTCGATTATTATTCCGCGCAAAGCAGAAGTGCAGGAGGACTAGCTTTGCTTATCGAAATATTGATCCTTGTCAAAGAAGATGTCGCGGGGCAGCACCTTCAGCAATACAGCTAAGGTTAAAAAACGTTGTGGTAACGTAATAATACCAAATGCCGGTATAGCCTTCAATACGTTGAGCAATTGATCCTGAACATGCTCCGATTCGACAGGCGTTAACTCCTGAGCGCGCGCTTTCTCCAATAACGCCACCAGGCTTTTGTTCTCCTGAATTTCTCTGATCAGCCTGCCCTTATTTTTCTCGGCCAACCGGGATAATCTCCCAATATAATGTTCGCTCACGCGGTGATAATCCTGCTTATCCTGCAAATACTCAAGCTGCTCCCAATGCTCCAGCACAAATCCTTCTACGGCAATCATGCTGTGCTCCAGATCATCTTCAGTAAATCCGAGGTAATCCGCGAAGTAGCGTAGAAATGCCTGCTCAGCCCGCTCAACTTTACGGTCAGCCCAGGTCGTGAGTATGGCTATTTCCAAAAAGTATTTCTTCAGTATCCATGAATTTTCAGAAGGCAAATTGATCTCATCAACACTTATCCCCTTGCTAAAAATCATCAGCGCTTCTCTTCGCTTCTCCGGTGGTAGCTCTGTTCCTTGCAGAAAATACTCCAACAGCTTATTCTCTTCATAATTAATTACCTGATCAGAGTGCGCTGCAGCTGCAATAACTTTGATTACGGAGAACCTCAACTCTTCACGTTCGTACCGAAAGAAATCGGCCACGATGCGATCGGCATTGGTGTGAATCCACTGGCCGAAAATGTAAACATCTAAAAACAATAAGCTGCTATGAAAAAAGCTGCTCCAGAAGTTTCCTTTAAATGAAGCAGCCCGATCAATTCGCTTTTCCAAAATTCTTTCTGCCAAATCAATGGCCGATCGTTTTTTACCGAAGATCGTTTTCGTTGGGGTGGCCAGTTCAGGAAAAATGTTGTTGTAAAAACTTCCAATACTTTCCAAAGACTGAACAAATACCTGGGAAATTTCTTCAACTGAATTTAACTGCCGGTTATGATAAACCAACGAACTGCTGATCAGGCTCTCCGCCAATAGAATTTTCATTCGGTCTTTTTCATCCCACCTCTGAGCATAAGGATGATCAATCCTTCCTACGGATTGTCCGTACATTAAACCTGTAGGATGCATGATCCGATACAAGGATTGTTCCGGATGAGAAGCCCGCTTCTCATGGGTCAGATCTTTGAATAGTTCTGTTCTGAATTCGAGGTACTCTTTGAGCCAGCCTTTTTCCCGAGGCTTCATATTTCCATGTTTTAGGGATCGGAAGATAGGGCTTTTTAGGAAAAATTACTTATCTGCTTCACGCCAACCCTTCTTTTCTATCGATTTGGCAACAGATTCCACTTTTAATTGCAAAGCCTTTTTGAACTTATCAAGCCTTGTGGCAACCGGTTTATCATGGCTTCCCACAATCTGAGCGGCCAATATTCCGGCATTTCTGGCCCCATTCAGGGCAACTGTGGCAACCGGAATACCTGCGGGCATCTGTAGAATGGAAAGCACTGAATCCCAGCCATCGATGGAGTTTGAGGACTTGACCGGAACGCCAATTACCGGCAACGAGGTAATGGAAGCCACCATACCGGGCAAATGGGCTGCTCCCCCTGCCCCGGCAATAATTACTTTTAAGCCACGCTTTCTGGCCTCCTGGGCATACGAAACCATGCGCAAGGGTGTGCGGTGAGCCGAAACCACGGTGAGCTCATAGGTTACACCTAGTTCTTCCAGTACTTCGGCAGCTTCCTTCATGATTTTTAAATCTGATTGGCTGCCCATAATGATGCCCACAACTGGTTTTGTCATGCGATAACGTTAAGGGTGTTCTTTACAAAGTTAGCCTTCTCTTTCAATGAATCGATATCGTGATCCACGATTGTCACGTGGCCCATTTTACGAAAAGGCTTTGTATTCCTCTTCCCATATAAATGAACATGTACCCCCGGCACTTTCACCACCTCCTCAAAACCTTCATAGCGGGCAGGGCCGGTATGTCCATCGCTTCCCAAAAGGTTTACCATTGCGCTTGGAATCAATACTTCAGTACTACCAAGCGGAAGACCCGTGATGGCACGCAAATGTTGTTCATACTGTGAAGTGGCGTTGGCTTCAATAGTTTGATGCCCGCTGTTATGCGGACGTGGCGCCACTTCATTCACCAACACATCTCCACTCTTTGTTACAAACATTTCAACTGCCAGTAATCCTACGAGATCCAACGCTTCAATGATGTGTTGGGCAATGCGATCTGCTTCTTGAGCTACCTTATCCGTGATCATTGCCGGAGAAAAAAGATACTCCACCAGATTGTGAACGGGGTGAAAAACCATTTCAACAGGAGGGAAGGTTCTTATTTCCCCCGTTTCCGTGCGGGCTACGATAACGGAAATCTCTTTTTCAAAATCAACAAGTTTTTCAAGTACACCAGGTACATCAAATGCTTTTGCAATGTCGGATTTGGATTTAAGGATTTGTACTCCCCTGCCGTCATACCCTTCTTTACCCAACTTATGTACGGCAGGTAAGAAATCGGTGTGCTGCTCAACATCCTCCCGTGTTTCGGTCAAAATAAATTCCGCGGTTGGAATTCCATTCTCCTTATAAAATTTTTTCTGGCTGCGCTTATCCTGAATGAGTTCAATTGCTTCCGGCTGCGGATAAACTTTCTTGCCTTGCTTCGCCAGATCTTTTAATGCCTTCGTATTTACGTTCTCAATTTCGATGGTGACAATCTCGCAGTCCTTTGCAAACTGCATCACCGTATCGTAATCGGTTAGTTTACCTGCGTGGAAATCAGCCAGATTTTTACAAGGTGCCTCCGGATCAGGATCAAGTACTTTAAAGGAAAGATTATAATCAATACCCGATTGAATGAGCATGCGACCAAGCTGGCCTCCACCGAGTATGCCTATGGTAAAATTCTGACTGAAAGGCTTTTTCAACTGTACAAATTTTGCGCACGAAGTTAAGGCAATCGGCTCAGCCGACAATGGATGCTTTATGCTTATAACGCTTGCACTTGTATTATTTGATCGCCCACCGCCATTTGATGAACCACATCCATCCCCGAAACCACTTCTGCAAAAATGGTGTAACGACCATCCAGGTGTGGCGTTGGAGAATGGGTGATAAACCATTGCGTTCCTTCCGTATCCTTTCCTGCGGATGCCATGCCCACGGAACCCTCTTTATACTTGCGCATAGAAAATTCTGACCGGATGGAGTAATCTTCGCTACCCCATCCATCGCCCCGATTGCATCCGCCTTGAATAACAAAGTTTGGAACTACCCGATGAAAATTCTTTCCGTTAAAATATCCCGCGTTGGTTAACTGAAGAAAGTTGGCCACCGAGCCTGGAGCCTCCTCAACAAATAATTGAATAATAATATCACCCTTTGAGGTTTGAATGCGCACTTGCTGGTCCCTCGGAATGGTTTTTACAAATGCCCAATCGATTGGATGGTTGAATTCATTCGCAACCGGTTTTTCCAACTCACGATCTTCAAAATACGCAATCGCGGCTTCCAGCGGTTGCAGTGCTTCATTGTCGCGTGGTAATGAAAGTTCTGATTTGGCCTCGTATAAAAACTGGTAATCTGTGATCAGCTTCTTATAGTTAAGCGAAGGATTCATAAGTGCCGCAGCAACGGTACCGATCACAGCCGCATCTCCGGTTTGCATGCCTTTGCGGTAGGCTTCAATAAAAGCTTGCTGCATGGATGGTTGAAACAGCCGGTGACGATTCATAGACACCAGCGCTGCCGCAGCTGATGACTTGATTACCGGAACGGATGAATCAAATTGCTCCTGAACAAATGAATGAGCTGCTGGCGCTTGCCTTAATGCCGTTAATAATGCAGCTTGACCGTATGGATTTTCTGTGCTCTTGAATTGGGCAATAATTTCCATAACAATAGCTTCAGAATTTTTACCGCTTGCTAAAAGTGACTCGTACAAATTTCCTTTTACCCGCCACGAATTTGTGCTTTGGACTAACTCCGACAATTGTTGTGCGTGTCCTTCAAAATTCAAGGACGCTATGGTTTCAGCAGCAGCAATGGTAACCGGTTCGCTTTCATCTTTCAAGGCCTCAATCAGATTTTGAGCAACGTCATCAACTGCGAAAGCAGCTAACGCACGAACCGCATTTACCCGCACACGATAATCATTGTCGTTGGCAGCCGCTTCTTTAAGCGCCTGCAATACCTCCGCTGAAACAATCTTGCGCAAAGCTGAAGCAACAGCCATACGAATATAGGCTGATGAATCAGACCGTAATGCTTGCAGCAGTTGTTGCTCAGCCAAATCAATTTTCAATGTAGTTCTACCAAAAAAATGCGCGGCACCGAAGCGATCCTGTTCCGAGATGGTTGGAGCCAAAAGTTGAATAGCGCGACTGGTGTGTGTGGAGTCTGCTTTGCCTCTTAATGCAAGACGATATAAGCCCCATGCGTTAAGTTTTGAAGATTCTATTTGGGTTGCCGTTTTGCCCAAGGCCTCCTGCACAACGTGAGAATCACCCACCCAGGAAGAAAGCGCTTGAAATGCAGCTGTCCCTCCGGTTTGACCAAGTGCAAACGCTGCTGCTTCCTGAGCGTTTTTATCTGCATCCAGCAAAAGGATGGCAAGCTTTTCAACAACAAGGGTGTCTTGTACCGATGCAAAAGCTAATGCCGCTGCTCTCCGGTATTCCGGATTTTCATGATTTAAAAAAACAAGCAGGCTGTCGGTTTGTCTGCGATCCTGAAGTTCAGCGATCTGAACGCGTACCGGATCGGAAAACACATTGGGTGTGGGCACGGGCTTTCCGCATGACCATAAAATTATGATCAACAAAAATACAGTAACATGTCTCATGATAATCAGAATAAAGATTGGAGTGTACCGGCCTTTTTTACTACATCATCAAACTCAATACCGGTTAACTTGATGGAGTATAGCAATAGCCGCACTTCTTTAGCGTGGACACGACCATCTACTTCCGACATTTTATAGAGTAAGGCGAGTGCCCGTAGTTTCTCTTCATCTGTGCAGGCATTTATGCTGTCAATGCCTTCTTTATAAATATCACGCTCTTTCTTTGATTGGATCGCCTCTGAGAAAGAGGCAAAGACATCATCATCAATCTGCTCAAGCTTTCGTAGACGGGCCAGTGCCTGCTTTTCCTGGTCGTCAACAATACCATCGGCACTTACGAGCAAATGTGTAAGATTTAAAATACCCAAATGATAGCTTGAGGTCATAACGTTTGATTAGCCAATAAATATAAAGGAAAATCCTCTTATCCGCTCAGCTAAGCGATTGAAATACGATGAGGGCTGAAACGTAAGCAAGTGCAGTCATGTAAACCAGTTGAATCATCGGCCATTTCCAACCTTTGGTTTCACGGTAAACTACTGCGATGGTGCTCATGCATTGCATGGCAAACGTGTAAAATACAAGCAGCGAAAAACCCACAGCAGGAGTGTAGCGCGGCCCCCCGGTTTCGGGATTGATTTCAGCCTTCATGCGGCTCTTTATCGTGGTCTGATCTTCTTCGCTTCCAATGCTATAGATGGTGGCCATGGTGCCCACAAAAACTTCCCGCGCAGCAAATGAAGTCACCAGGGCAATGCCAATTTTCCAATCATACCCCAACGGACGAATGATCGGCTCAATGCTCTTGCCAAGAATACCGGCATACGAATGCTCAAGCTTATAGGCAGCCACGCGATCTTCAAGGCCCTGTTCCGTAAGGCGCAAGTTCTCCGATTCTTTGAGTACATATTCCCTGGCATTTTCCTGATGATCGCCCGGCCCATACGAAGCCAACACCCACAACACAACCGCTATTGCCAGAATTACCTTACCAGCTTCAAACACAAACGACTTTGTTTTGTCATAGATGGTATACCCCACGTTCGACCATTTGGGCCAACGGTAGGTGGGCATTTCCATAATCAGGTAGCTGCGTTCTTTTACTTTAATCAGCATCTTAATAACAACCGCTGAGAGCATGGCCGCTGCAAACCCCAGCAAGTACAAACCCATAAGAGCCAGGCCTTGCAGGTTAAAAAATCCGAACACCATATCCTCCGGAACAATCAAGGCAATTAAAATGGTAAACACCGGTAGCCTTGCCGAACAACTCATCAATGGTGTTACCAATATGGTAATGGTTCGCTCCTTCCAATTATCAATGGTACGTGTAGCCATAATGGCGGGTATAGCACAGGCTACCCCGGAAATTAACGGCACTACACTTTTACCATTCAGGCCAAACTTGCGCATGATCTTGTCCATCAAAAAAACCACGCGTGCCATGTAGCCCGATTCTTCCAAAATAGAAATGAAGGCAAACAAGATGGCAATCTGCGGAATGAAGATCACGATACCACCAATGCCCGGCACAATGCCTTGTGCCAGCATTCGTGTTAGGGGTCCGTCAGGCAATGTTTCACTCAGGTAATTGCTGAGCGAAGCAAATACGCCATCTATAAAATCCATGGGTACAGTTGCCCAGGCAAAAATGGCTTGAAAAATCAGGAAGAGAACTCCAAAGAAAATGGCATAACCCCAGATGCGGTGCGTAAGAATTTTATCAAAGTCAGTTGAACGACTGGTTTTATTTTCGACAGCCGGTTTAATGGTAATGCTATCAAGTAGCGCCTGAATGAAGCTATACCGTTGAACCGTTTCTGCTCCGTGAAATTTACCGGGGAAGAATTTGTACTTCTCTTTTACCTCATGAATCAGATCGTGCTCCTCTTGTTTGAGAAACCCAAGTGTACTGGGCTGTTGTAAAAATTGATAAGCCTCGTAATCGTTATCCAGATCCAGCGTAGTACGCAATTCCTGTACACCTGCTTTCGCTTCATCAAAAACCGGAAAGATTGTTTTCTCCGGCAGTGTAATGGGTTTACTTAAAATGGATTTCAATTGATCGACTCCCATTCCCGTGCGGGCATTAATCGGAACAACCGGAATACCGAGTTGCTGTGACATCTCCACCAGGTTGTAGCTGATCTGCTTTTTTGCTACCAGGTCCATCATGTTGAGCGCCAGTACAACGGGTAATCCCAAATCGCTGATCTGCGTTACCAACAACAGGCTCCGCTTCAGGTTGGTAGCATCAACAATAACTACAATGGCATCCGGGCATTCGGGTGATTTGTGGTTGAGCAGAATTTCAGAAACAATTTGTTCGTCAAGGCTACGCGGATACAGACTGTAAATGCCCGGTAAATCAATGAACTGCGCCTGGTAACCTTCCGGCATTTTGGAATACCCGGTACGCTTTTCTACGGTAACCCCGGGAAAGTTTCCGGTCTTTTGATTAAGCCCGGTGAGGTAATTAAACAGCGATGATTTTCCTGAATTCGGATTACCAACCAACGCAATCTTCACATGTTTGCCCGAAGTTTGCATTCGCTTAGTTAAGAATAGAAATCGTTGAGGCTTCCGCTACGCGGAGGGAAAGTTCATACCCGGAAACACTGATACAAACCGGGTCGCCAAACGGTGCCCTGAAATTAAAACGAATTGATGCACCCGGCAGGCAGCCCATCTCCATCAATTTGGTCGAAAGATCATCATCTTCTAAACCGGCAATAATCGCCACTTCCCCCGGCCGCATTTGAGCAACACTTCGTCTTCCGTTTGCCACCCTTATTTAGATTAATTTTAAACAAAGATACGGCAAAATCAGGCCTGTGCAATGATTCTTATCAGTTGTTAGCTTTAATCCATGAAAAAACCCAAGACCAAAAAAAGGGATACAAAACCAGTGGATAAAAAAGGCAAACCTGCGGCTCCAATCAAAGCGGATGAAGCCGATGAAAATCCTTTTGATTTTGGCGGGATGCCCGATCGCGACCTGAAGAAGAACCTGGGTTGTGGTTAACGGATGAGTGCTGCATTCTCCATTAGTCGCATCAGCCGCTTCTGCTGATCGTTGCCCTCGAGGTACATCGATCGTTTTTCTGCCGATGACCTAAAACCAACAGAAGTACCAGCAACGGCTGGTGTTGCCTTGCGCCCGCCTACGGTACCGCCAACAATATCTTCCAGTGCAAGATTAAGTAAGCGCTCATTTACATCACCCAATGGATAAATAACGAGGCTATTGTCCATATCCAAAATATCGGGTGTAAAGCCATTGTCGTAATCGGATTGATCCAAACTGTTGTACGACTTTACAACAATCGGCTGCATGCCCCATTTGTTTGCTCGATTTTGATTATCGGTTAGCGTAACCGATCCATAATTTTTGCCTACCGTTTGTGCACCAATCAGTGTCACCTCCATGAACGGACGAAGGCCATTAATCAAAAGCTCGCTGGCGGATGCCGTATTTCTACCGGTAAGGATATATACTTTAGAAATTTGTGAACCGATGTTCTGCGGCAACGACTTGAATTTTGAAACCAAAAATTCAGGCCCCAACTCGTTATCGTTTATGATTGCATTTTCAACCAGATCATTGTATTCGCGCTTGGCAAAAATTGTAGAAGCCGTAATATTCTTGGCAATAAGACTTGCCAGGTTAATGGTGGCCGTTTCAGAGCCTCCTCGATTGAAACGTAAATCAATAATCAAGTCCGTAATCCCCTCCGCCTGAAATGAAGCGAAAATCTGATCCATCTCATTGTTGAACTGTTTGTTGGGGCCTTCCGCAAAAAAGTTATAAACGTAATAGCCGATTTTCTTATTCTCAATTTCAAAGATTGTAGATAGGAAATTGGGGTTTTCAGAATATTCAAGCGTGGTTAAATTAAGCGTGCCAAGTTCAACAAATTCATTTCCATCATACCTTCTGTAATTAACCGAATGGTTTTCACTTAAATTGGCCAGCAGCGAATTAAAATTTCCTGTGGTGAGTTGCACACCATTCACCTTTTCGATGATATCGCCACGCAACAAGCCTTCATTTGCTGCCGGTGAATTTGGTTTCACATACATTACCTGCATAAACAGGTCATTTGTTCCTTCCTTTTGATAAAGCTTGAATTCATAACCTGCTTCCTTAGTAATGCCTTGCAACGACTTTAACAATTCTTCAAAATCATCCTGTATCCAGGAAAAACGATCTTGAGACGAAAGGAGCGAGTTGAAAAAATCAGTTGGCTCAAGTGAGCGATTCGGGCTATTGGGTATTTGGGTGTTCCAATAATACCAGAACTCCATGTTCGTATAAATCCAATTGTTTACATACGATTTACCAGCGCCCACTTCATCATCCTTGCAGGATGTGAGCATAACTACTACCAAAGCCACCGAAACAACTGCCGGGATTATTCTCCGCATATATGTTAAACCTGTTTTCATTATCCTCAAACGTTTTGTTTATTCATCAACGTATCCCAAATCAATCTAAAATGTAACCTATATACTCTCCGCCACCAATACACGCTTTACGCGTTCACTTGTATTGGTCAGTATTTCATACGGAATGGTGTTTATTTTTGCCGCAACTTCCTCCACCGGCAGGCGTTCCCCAAAAACAATAACTTCATCACCTTCCTGCGCATCAATTCCGGTAACATCAATCATGGTCATATCCATGCATACGTTACCCACAACCCTGGCGCGTTGCCCGTTTACCAACACTTCTCCCACTCCCCTACTAAACGCCCGGTTAAACCCATCGGCATAGCCAATGGCTATGGTGGCTAGTGTAATGTCCTGCTCTGCCATGCCTCTTCGTCCATAACCAATCGTCTCTCCTCTCTTTATCTTCTTTACTTGCGATACTACTGTTTTAAGCGTAGCAACCGGTCTTAACTTTGAAAGCCCGGCCGTAGGATTTGCACCATACAGCCCAATACCAAGTCGCACCATATCAAATTGCCAATCCGGAAAGCGCATGATGCCCGATGTATTCAATACATGTAACATCGGGTGAATGTTTAGGGCTCTGGAAATTTTTTCGGTCATCCGGGTGAACCGCTCAACTTGCGTAGCTGAAAATTCATCATGTGCTTTCTCATCAGCTCCTGCCAAATGGGTAAACACACTGGCAACATGAATGCCCTGATTTTCTTTAAGTGTTTCAACCAGCTCATCGGTTTCCTCCTCTTCAAACCCCAACCGATGCATGCCTGTATCCAGTTTCAGGTGAATGGTCATGGGCTGACCGTTCAAAAAAGCAATCAGTTCACGCAGGATTTTAAAACTGTAAACCTCCGGCTCCAGGTTGTTTTGCATCATGGCCTGAAAGCCATCGGATGAAGGATTCATGACCATGATGGGGATGGTGATGTTGTTTCTGCGCAGATCAACGCCTTCATCTGCATATGCAACACCCAAATAGTTTACCTTATGAAACTGCAGCACGTTTGCGATATCAATACTGCCACTTCCATAAGCAAAGGCTTTTACCATCACCATCAGTTTGGTACCTGTTTTCAGTCGTGCACGAAACTCATTCAGGTTGTGTACAAGGGCTCCCAAGTTAATCTCCATTACTGTTCCGTGCACCTTTTTTTGAAGGGCGTTTACAATTTTCTCAAATTGAAAAACACGGGCACCTTTAACCAGAATCATTTCCTGTTGAAACCAATCCGGCTTCATGGATTCAAGAAATGCCTCCGTTGATATAAAGAATCTTGAATCTGCCTGAAAGAAATGTGAATGCTTCGAAAGATTTTTTCCGATTCCTATGAATTTTGAAACTCCGCTTGTGCTGATTAAAGCTGCAATACGCCCTACCAGCTCTTCGCCATCTAACCCCGACTCCAGTATGTCCGAGAGAATAATCGTCTTGGTTTGCTTTTGATGCTGATTACGTAAAAAATCAATACTCATCTGAAGGCCCGCCAGATCATTGTTGTAGGTGTCATCAATAACCTGACACTGATTTATTCCTTCCTTCAGTTCCAGGCGCATGGGCACAGCACGCAACATGTTTATGCGTTGCTGAATAATTGACGGGGTGTATCCCAGTATCAGCATCATTACGATGCAATGCGTTACGTTCTCTATGGATGCCGCATCTCCGAACGGAGTATGAGTGTGAAACTCAATTTTTTTGGTTGGCCAACTAAAGTGTAAACTACCGGCCTGGCCACTGACCGAAATATCTGCTTGTGAGCTCTTGCCCCAACTTACTGTGGGAATAGTTGTTTTTTTTATGGCCGCATCAATCTCCTGGTGATCTTTGCAGTAGAGCAGGGCAGATACACTTGAAAATAAATTGAGCTTCTCTTCAATTTTTTGTTCTCGGCTTTTAAAGCTCTCATCATGAGCCGAGCCAATGGTGGTGAAAATACCATAAGCAGGTTGAATGATGTCGCGCAGTTTTTTCATTTCGTTAACGTGCGAAACACCGGCCTCAAAAATACCCAGCTGATGATGTTGCTGCATGTGCCACACCGATAGCGGCACACCAATTTGTGAGTTGTAGCTTCCCGGGTTTTTCACAATCGTAAATTCATGAGTCAGCAATTGGTACAACCACTCTTTAACAATGGTTTTACCATTGCTACCGGTTATGCCGATTACCGGAATAGAAAATTGCGCGCGGTGATGGGCCACAATTTTCTGCAGTGCCTGAACAGCTGAATCAACCAACAACACGTTGGCCTGTGGAAAATTTTTTATCGGAAAATTTTTCTCGACAACAAATTGATGTATCCCCGATTCATACAGCGTGCGGATATAATCATGGCCATCATGCCGCTCACCTGTTATAGCAAAAAAACAGGAGCCTTCGTGCAACACCGGTTTCCGGCTGTCGGTAAGTAAATGCACCAGTGGCCTGTCTTCCGCCAGTTGAAGCAGTTGGCCTCCTGTAATATCGGGTAAGGTTGAAAAATTCATCATTAAAAAAGTCGGGCTCCGTTGGGTGCGTCACCATCGGTAGTGCAAAGAACAATACGGTTTTTGGAATCCGGAAAACCCGTAACCAAAACTTCCGACATAAAATTTCCAATTTGCTTTACCGGAAAATTCACAACACAAACCACGCGCTTGCCAATCAACGTTTCTGGTTGATATAAATCGGTAACCTGTGCACTTGACTTTTTAATGCCCATTTCGCCTAAATCAACCCATATTTTTATGGCTGGTTTACGGGCCCCCTCAAAATTCTCTGCCTTAACAACGGTACCAACCCGGATATCAACTTTTTCAAAATCCTGCCACGAAATGCTCATAATGCCTTAAAAATATAGGTAAAAACGCCTGTTTGTCTATTTTAACCCAAGATTTGTCTAATAATGCCAGTTTGCACCAAACGAAATTTCTACCTTTCCTGAAACAAGAAGCTATTGTTTTGCGTTTGTACAACATTACGCGTATGAAAATCCGCACCAACCTGACCGCTTTCCTATCCGTGCTGGGCATTTTTTGCTTCAGCCATGCCTTTGGGCAGGATGATCGCTTGCCCGATCTGGATTATGGTGCAGGAAATAACAGGGAAAACCGCGTAGAGCCATCGCCCGATGGGCTAACCGATATTGAGGTTAAAAGTCAAAAGAACGCCCCAAATCCATCAAATACCTCGGCTCCATCCTCTTCTTCAACAACGGTTCGCGACACTGCTCAGGAAGCAAAACCAGCTTCTAAAAAGCCTGAATCCAAGCCAAAAACTGATCAGGACGAATCCGTACTCAATTTCAACTTTCTGTATTATCTCATTGAGCGCTTCAAGCTCTCTGATATTGTCGATTGATTTTTAAGAAAAAGACAGTTAAGGTAAACTCTATATTATCGTTACAACTGTTATATTTGCAACCTTGTTGCAAATAGTTTGAAACGGCTCCACATCATATTCATATTGCTCCTGGTGGGTTTTTCCGGACCACTTTTGAGTCAGGAGAACTGTACATTAAAACTTTCGGGCATCGTGCGCGACAGTGACGGGCAGGCGATGCCCGGAGCAACGGTTATGCTTAATGAAAATGGTGCCGTTACAGATGCTCAGGGATTTTTCACATTCAAAAACCTATGCACAGGCGCATACACACTCTCGGTGAAATTTGTTGGATCTCGGCCATACGAATCAAGAATTGAGTTAACCAAAAACCACCAGGTTACCATTACGCTGCGTGAGGATGTTACCGAACTAAAAAGTATTGAAGTTGTTGGGCTACAAACGCGTTCGGCAATCAGCAACACATCGGTTAGTTTAACTGAATATGATCTGGAGCACCAGCACGGAAAATCGCTTGGTGAAAGTCTAAAAACTGTAGCCGGTGTAAATGCACTGCAGGTTGGGCCTGCCATTTTCAAACCCGTTATTCATGGTTTACACAGTCAGCGCATACTCATCCTTAACAACGGCATTCGCCAGGAAGGTCAACAGTGGGGCATTGAACATGCTCCTGAAATTGATCCATTCATAGCATCTGAAATTACTGTGGTAAAAGGTGCAGAGGCTGTACGCTATGGCGCTGACGCCATTGGTGGTGTTATTATTATCAATCCGCCATCGCTTCATAATAAAGCGCACTCGTTTGGTGGTGAAATCAATACCGGCTTGATGACCAACAGTCGCATGGCTTTTCTCTCAGGAATGGTGGAAGGCGAGTTGAGCAAATCAAAACCGTGGAGTTGGCGGCTGCAGGGAACGGCCAAGCGTGGCGGAGATTTCACGGCTCCTGACTATGTGCTTTCAAACACGGGTGTTCGTGAACTTGATTTTTCGGGAAGCCTTGGATACAAGGGAGATGAGCGTTCGCTTGAAGTCTACATGAGCAGTTTTAACTCAACGATTGGAATATTACGTGCGGCACATACCGGAAACCTGAACGACCTTCAATCATCCATTGAAAATGGAGAGCCCTGGTATGTTGCTCCGTTCTCGTACGACATCAACAATCCAAAGCAAAAGATTAATCATCAGTTACTAAAAGTTCAGGCTTCACAAAAATTAAAAGGCATCGGAGAACTTAACGTTCTATACGGAGGTCAATACAATCAACGCAGGGAATTTGATATCCGAAGAGGTGGACGAAGCGACCGACCTGCACTCTTTATGAAACTCTTCACCAATGTATTGGATGTATCGTTGGATCACGATCATCCGCGACATTCCGGCAGTGTTGGCATAAATGCAACCTATAAACAGAACATCAACGAAACCGAAGAAACCGGTATTCGTCCGATGATTCCGGATTACAGGCTCTTCTCTTCCGGATTGTTTCTTATTGAAAAAGTACGAAAGCGGGATTGGTTGTTTGAAGCAGGAGCACGGTATGATTACCAACGCCTAAATGTTCTTGCCTTTACAACCACTAACGACTTAGTAAAACCATCATTCAATTTTCATTACCTGTCCGGATCGCTGGGTGCCACGTATTACATTAGTCCACAAGCAAGGTTAAATACCCATCTGGGTGTTTCATCGAGGCCACCGCATGTGAGTGAATTGTACAGCGAAGGACTTCACCATGGAACGGCTGCCATTGAGGAGGGTTTAATGCGACCGAATAGCGAGTTGCTAACCGATAAGGCGTTGATAAGAAAGGAAACGAGCACCAAGTGGATTACTTCTTTACAACTGGGCGGAGAACGTTTGTCGGCTGATTTTTCGGTTTATGTAAACGCCATTGACAACTACGTTTTTTTACGACCTATTGCTTCACGATTAACTATCCGTGGTTATTTTCCAGTGTGGCAATATGAGCAGACCGATGCAATATTAAAGGGGGCCGATGTTTCCCTGAACTGGTATCCTACAAAAAGAATTAAATACGCTGGTAAGTTCGCCTACATCCATGGTGAAGATGCCACGCGAAACGATGTACTTATTTTCATTCCGCCCGTCACCCTGGCAAATGCTTTAACATACACCACCGATGTTGGTAAGTTCAAAGATTTTTTTGTTCAGGTGAGCGTACCCACTGTGCTGAAACAAACCAGGGCCCCGATAACCGTTTATCCCTGGGATATTCCGGATTATAACGGTGAGCGTGTGTATGACATTGCTCCTGCACCAGCTGGTTACACGCTGGTAAATGTGGAGATGGGGTTTAAAGTGCCCGTTAAAGAAAATACATTGTCACTAAGTGTTGCAGGTGAAAACCTGGGAAACGTCAGCTACCGAAACTACATGAACCGGTTGCGTTACTTTGCCGATGATGTTGGCCGAACATTTATTATCCGATTGAATTATAATTTTCATTCACATAACTAAAACCAGATTACTTATGAACACACAAAACAATTTAGTTACCCGTTGGCTGTCGCGGTTTTTTCTTGGCTCATTTCTACTTGCAACATTGTTGCTGGTGAGCTGTGGTGATGATCCGGAACCTGCTAATGAAGAGGAGTTGATTACTACCTTAACGGTAACATTAACGCCAACGGGAGGAGCTCCAATTACTATGACTTTTAAAGACCTCGATGGTGAAGGTGCTGGTGTTCCTGAATATATCTATTCCTCAGGAGGTGATGCCGCTGTGCTGTCTGCATCAACAACATACACAGCAGAAATAACATTGTTGAATGAGTCTGTTACTCCAGCAGAAAATATTACTGAAGAAGTCGAAGAAGAAGCCGATGAGCATTTATTTTGCTTTGACAAAACCGGTTTAACCGGTCTTACAATTACCTATGCTGATACTGAAGCCGATTACATAGCTGGCGGATCAACCAAGGTTGTAGGATTGGCAACTACGTGGACAACCACTACCACAGGAGAAGGGACAGTAACCATTATTCTTCGTCACCAGCCTGGTACTAAAACAGGCGATTGTCCGGGACCTGGAGAAACAGACATTGAAGTTACCTTTAATATAGCCATCCAATAAAACAAAAGCCCCCTGATTACTCGGGGGCTTTTTATTTCTTTTTCAAGATTCCTTTTTCACAAAGAACTGCTCCAAATCTTTTAACTTCAAAATCCCTTCGTAATACGCCTTACCAAAAATTACCCCGAACACACCCATTTCATTCAGGCGTTTAATGTCATCAACTCCGCGGATACCTCCGCTGGCGAGCACACTCAACTCAGGAAAACGGTCGCGTATGTTTTGATAAAACTCAAAGTTGGGGCCTTCCAGTACACCATCACGTGACACATCGGTTGACTTTACATATTTCAATCCGCGTTCATGAAAGTACTCCAGGTGTTCAAACAAGGTCAACTCTGATTTACGCTGCCAGCCGCGAAACAACAGGTTCATGCTTTTCACATCGGTAACATCTGCGCCAAGCGTAATTTTTTCCCGACCGAATGAAACAATCCAGGAAGCAAACAACTCCTGATTGGTTACGGCAATGCTGGACGCTGTAATGTAATCCGCACCAGCTTCATACGCTTTGCTGATGTCTCCATCTGTTGAGATGCCTCCGGTAAAATCAATCTTAAGATCAGTGTAAGCGGATATTTGCTCAATAATGTGATAGTTAACAGGAGAACCTCGCTCCGCACCATCAAGGTCGACCAAATGAACGACTTCAATGCCGCTATCTTCAAACCGCTTGGCCAGGTCAAGTGGATTTTCATCGTAAGCTTTTTCGCTGGAGGGATCGCCCTTCCGCATTCGAACAACACGCCCTTTTCGTATGGCTATGGATGGAATTACCTGGATCATTGCTTTTCTTACCGAGCGGCTAAATTATCACATACGCTTCAAAAAACCATCAGGTTGAAAATAATAAGAAGCGGTGATTGGCAGCCTATTTGCCAGCCTAATGCATTAACTTTAGCTTCATGAACAGGACTATCCTTCTTCTTGCTGTGCTATTGCCCATTCTTCAGGGATTCGGACAAGCCGCCACACGAAAACTCCCCCAAAACATCAACCGGCCTACCATAAACCTTACGGCTCCATTTATCAGCCTGGATGGCAGCACCCTGCTTTTTACATCAGATTATGCTGAGGATAATGTGCCCACTGTTTTCATGGCCAAAAAAGAGGGGGCTAACTGGACGGAGCCAAAGGCATTGCCGAAGCATATCAACGCCAGGCTGAACTTTCAAAAAGGGTATACACTAAGTGCCGATGGCAGCACCCTTTACATCACTACAATCCGATCAGGTGGCGTGGGTGGATACGACATCTGGGCCGGAAAAATTTCCGGGGCATCATGGGGCGATCTGCAAAACATGTATGCTCCCATTAACTCCAGGCTTCATGAAGCAACACCAACGTTTTCACCCGATGGATCAACCATGTACTTTATGCGTTGCCAAAAGATGGATTCGCAAAAAGCTGAGGGTTGCAAAATTATGATGACAAAAAAGGCGGCCAATGGACTATGGCAAGAGCCTGTTGAACTGCCTTCAAACATCAATACGGGCAACTCACAAACACCACGCATTTCGGCTGACGGAACCATTTTGATTTTTTCTTCGAATGTCATTAGTCCTAACAAAGGCGGCATGGATCTGTATGTGAGCAGGCGCCTTAACGACACATGGTCCGATCCGCAACCGCTTGATTTTGTCAACACCCCAGGCGATGATCAATTTGTAAGCTCCATTTCAAATGGACGTTACCTATTGAAAGATGCTCCAGGAAAATTAAAATCAGAACTGGTTGAGTTTCTCGTTCCGGAGCAATGGCGCCCCCGAGCCGTAATGAAGTTGGAGGGACAAATCCTGGGAACTGATGGCGCGCCTACACCTGCTTATATTTCCGTTGAAGACCTTGGCACACGTAAACGCTTCTTTACCGCGCGACCTGATAAAAACGGGTACTACTTTTTGTATCTGACAGAAGGAACCCGATACGAATTGTCAGTTGATCCGGAGCAAGGTAACTTTACGTTCTTCTCAAAAATGTTTGACATGACTGTGGAGGAGAGCCCATTGGTGCAAAAAGTTGATGTTACGTTAAAACAAGTTTCAGCCGGTGATGTAATTGAACTCGAAGGCCTTGAGTTTAAGCCGCATTCAGCACTATTGGATGATGCCGGTAATGAAATCAGAAGACTCGTACGGTTAATCAAAACTGTTCCTGATCGCAGGTTTGAAATTCAGGTTGAGCTTGAAGGATACTTTGAAGATTCACTTAAATCTGATCCGGACCTAACCGAAATTCGTGTAGATACGATTATCTATCAAATCCAGGATATTGATACATTGGGTCAACTGTATTCGCGCGACAGTACGATAATTGAAACCACGTACCATAACAACCGTACAGCACAACAGGCTCAAACATTGGTGAATGAACTGATTGAGCAGGGCATTGATCCGGCACAACTGAGCTACAACGTGTTCATTAAGCCGGCCATATTGCCGCAAGAAAGAAGAACGCGATTGCGTGTATTGATCCGGTAGTTTAATAGGTAAATGGAACCGCTACCACGGTTTTATCCCACAGCAGAATCATTTCTGCCTCTTCACCCATTTTATCAAACTGAATGGTGAATTGCTCAAACTCTCTGTCCTGAACAATTGCGTGTGCCGAAATAGTCAGCGCATCAAGTGCTGGGTCGCGGTTGGCTTCGCCCTTGGTGTTAATGCCCCATTGGCCATGCTGCGAATTGAAAATTATTTGCCATTGGGTTGAGTCTGGAATAGTCCACAACGTGTACTTACCTGCCTGAAGTTTTTTTCCTTGAAACATAAGAGTTCGGTTGGTTTCAAACATGGTGGCTTCATTTGCGCCTGTTCGCCAAACCTCCTTAAATGGCACAAGCGCTCCGAAAATCTCACGGCCCTTCTTATATGGACGGTTATAGAGAACTGAAACTTTCAATTCCCCATCGGTATAGGATGCTTCATCCTCAGGGCTGAAGGATTTGGTTTGCCTGTGACGAACGGTGTTCACCACAGTCCAGAGAACTGCAATTAACAGAATTCCAATTGCCAGCAGGATCAGAAATTTTTTCATGCGCGAGTCCGGTCGTCAAAATAAGTGGCAAAACAAAGGTTAAAGCTGATAAACAATTTTCAATTCTTTATATAAAAATTACACGAATAGGCTTTATTTTTACTGCTTCAAACTGTCAGAAATCATGGATGCATCCTGGACTCCTTTCTACGTTGTTATTGCTCTTTTTGTTTTGGCCATCATCTCACCGTGGATATTCCCCAATAAAATGGTGAGCAAAAACAAGCACGACAATAAATACTAATTCCTTTTACGGTTTATGAACATTTGTGTTTTCTGCGGCTCTGGCGTAGGAAACAGTCCCGGCTATGCTAATGCTGCCCGTGAATTGGGTGTATTGATGGCGCGGTCGGGTCATACCCTGATTTACGGTGGCGGAAATATTGGTTTGATGGGCATTATTGCGGATAGTGTGCTTGAAAATCAAGGAAAAGCAATTGGTGTTATTCCTGACTTTTTAATGAAAAAGGAGGTAGGGCATACAGGGCTCACCCAACTTGAAATTGTGCCGAGCATGCACGAGCGCAAGCGCAGAATGGCCGATATGGCTGATGGCTTTTTGGTTTTGCCCGGT
Organism: Cyclobacteriaceae bacterium; assembly: GCA_019638275.1. Classification (GTDB taxonomy): domain Bacteria; phylum Bacteroidota; class Bacteroidia; order Cytophagales; family Cyclobacteriaceae; genus UBA2336. The sequence goes on from JAHBUC010000002.1 coordinate 396,941, forward strand.
GGCTGGGGAACCCTGGATGAGACAGCTGAAATTCTTACCTGGAAGCAACTTGGGTTAATTCATCAACCAGTAGGACTGCTGAACCTCAATGGTTTTTTTGACACGCTGCTCGCCCAAATGGCTGTTATGGTGCAAGAGGGGTTTCTCAAACAAGAAAACCTGGATACTGTTGTTGTGGCTGATTCGCCACAGAAAATTCTGAACGCAATAATCCACTGATTTAGGTTAGGTCGCTAACGGCAAAATTGTATAACTTTCAATGTGAAGGGTATGCTATGATTCGTGCTATTGGTTTTCTGCTGTGCATTATTTCATCATCGCTTTGGGCGCAAAATCAAAATCTTGGTTTTCATATTGCTGATGGTAAAAAGAAAGTTCAAATACCGATTGAGGTACACAACAACCTGATTGTTGTGCGGGTTATTCTTAACGATGCCATACCGCTTAAATTTATAATTGACACCGGGGTTCGCACGGCCATCTTAACTCAAAAATCATTTTCTGATATTCTTCAGCTTCCCTATAGCCGAAAGTACACCATCTCGGGTCCGGGTGGAGAAAAACTTATTGATGCCTATGTAGCCAACAACGTATCGCTCACGTTGCCAGGGGTTACCGGCAAGGGACATGCTTTGCTTGTGTTGGAAGAGGATTACCTTGAGTTGCGTAATCACCTGGGTACAGATGTTCACGGAATATTGGGATACGAATTATTTAGTCGGTTTATAATTGAAGTGGATTATCAGAAAAAATTCATGACCTTGATGACGCCCGACAAATTCAGACAAAAAAAGAAGTATGAAGTAATACCCATTCGTATTCAAGACACAAAACCTTATTTGTTAGCTCCGATAAACATCAACTCCGAGCACGCATTAAATGCGAAACTGCTGGTGGATACTGGCGCCAGCCATGGATTGATGCTGGAACCTGAAAGCGATTCACGTATCCATCTTCCTGAAAGAAATATTCCAAACATTATTGGTCGTGGCTTAGGTGGAGAGATCACGGGCAAAACCGGAAGGATTGAATCGCTCGAACTGGGCAATTATATCATCGAAAAGCCGCTGGCTAATTTCCCCGATTCAAACGCCTATTTTTCAGATTCGTTGAAATACCTGGCCATTGATCGGAACGGAACATTGGGGGGCGAAATACTCAGCCGATTTACGGTGATCTTTAATTTCCCACAAGAAAAAATCTACCTCAAAAAAAACAGTGATTTCAAGAAAGCCTTTTATTTTAACCTGAGTGGCCTAACCATCCGGGCAAAGGGATCATCGTTAAATGTTTTTGAAATTGCTGACGTGAGGGCTAATTCAATAGCTGATAAAGTTGGACTTCAGCGAGGCGATTTGATTGCCTCCATTAATAGTTATTCGGTAAAAGATTTATACCTGAATCAGATAAACGGGCTGTTAAACTCAAAACCGGGAAGAAAAATAAGGTTGGAGGTGAGACGCAGCGGCCAGTTGAAAATCTTTGAGTTCAGGCTGGAAGACCAGATCTAACGAATCAGCTTTAACAGCTCTCTCTTTCTTTTTGCGTAAGCTTTCGCGAGATACTTTCGTGCCTGTTGAAAACGAAGTGAGTTTCGCAGCGTAATGTACAGTGATTCCGGAGTGAGGTGCTGCTTCAAAATGTAATCTGCAATATCTGATGAAACTATCGAGCCGGAATAATTTGAGTTCTTTAAAACTGTAATGGGAACATTTCTGGTTCTCGGATTTGACGAAAGTGTACTAACCGTCTGACTCAACTCCTGCAAGCCAATGTTATCATCGATCAGAATAAAATTTGGTTTAAATTTTATCAACCGCTGCCAGATGCTGGTCAGGTCAAAAGCAATCTCGGCAGTTACCCGGTTGGGTAGCTTTTTAACGGTTTCCAACATTCTGCTCAATTCAATTGGGTTGTTTCCAACCAAAAGAATGCTGACAGAATCCTGCCGGGAAGTTATTTTTTGTTTTTCTTGTACCATAGCCAACTGATGAATTAAACATAGTAAACAAACAAAAGGTTACTTTGAACGATTCGTGTTTTGTAATAATTTTTACAAGCTGTGAAACCAGTTCAAAAACGAGGCCATCATTAACAAATTTTATTTCGTGAGTAAAGAAATTGTCGTTGTGGGTGGTGGTTTAGCCGGTTTAATCGCGGCAATACGTCTTCAGAAGGCCGGATTTACCTGTACACTTTTCGAAAAAAAAACATATCCATTCCACCGGGTGTGTGGCGAATACATTTCCAACGAAGTGTTCCCCTTTCTCAAAAAAGAACATCTCCTTCCCACCAACCTTAACCTGCCAAACATTAATGTGCTTCGTCTCTCCTCGGTAAGCGGAAAAACAACAGAACTTTCGCTTGATTTGGGCGGTTTCGGAATCAGTCGTTATACGTTTGATCACTTTCTGGCTCAGCAAGCCAGGAATTACGGAGTTGAAATTATTCATGCTGAAGTTGACAAGATCATTTTCAATGAAGAGAAAAAAAATTTTTCTGTTCGTGTTGGTGGCGCCTTCCATCAAGCCGATCAGGTTATCGGATCGTTTGGAAAGCGATCCAAACTAGATGCCGATCTGCAAAGAGGCTTTATGAACAAGCGTTCACCTTATGTGGGTGTAAAATATCACATCCGAACGCAACACCCCGACAACACCATTGCCTTGCATAATTTCAATGGCGGGTATTGCGGCATAAGCAACATTGAAGAAGGCAAATCAACTTTATGTTATTTGGTTCATCGTGATTTGTTGAAAAAGCACAAATCAATCCATGAACTGGAGAAAGCGGTGTTGTTTGAAAATCTTCACTTGCAAAACATTTTTTCTTCAGCTGAATTTCTGTTTGAAAAACCTGAAACGATTAACGAAATCTCATTTGAAACAAAAGAGCCTGTTTGCAATCATATGCTCATGGCCGGTGATGCTGCTGGTATGATTGCTCCCTTGTGTGGTAACGGTATGGCGATGGCCATTCATTCGGGGAAACTAGTCAGTGATTTGATTATTGAGGCAACCAAAAATCAGCATTCCAATTCTTGGCTTAAGGAAATGTATACGAAACAATGGGAGAATCTTTTTGCGGGAAGACTTCGTACCGGAAGACTGATTCAGCATTACCTCTTTGGAAGCGAGTGGTCAAGCCGATTGGCGGTTTCCTTAGCAGTCAACTCTAAATTCATTGCGAATTTTATTGTTCGCAGAACGCATGGAGAGGTGATTCAATAGATCATAAAATTGATTACAATTTTTTCACGCAAAGCCGCAAAGAGAATCGCAAAGACCTGAATGATTATAAAGATCATTTAAATGCATCAAGTATGTTGCTGCTATCAAGAAAGAACCATATAAAAAAGATGTTTAAACTGGTGGAGGAAATCAGGTTCAACCACATGGTATGACTATAGTTCGCGGCACTTTCATTTCTTCTCACTTGCAAAAACCAATACGAAAAGAATAACAGCGTTGGTGAGAGCGCCATTAGAAATTGCCATGCATAACTGATTTTATAATAGTGATTGAAATAAAAAAAGAACCCCGCTACCGCCAGCCCAAACACCAGGGCGGTAAAGTAAAACGTTCCGCGAATGCCCAGGCGTAAACTTAGCGTTCTGTCGCCTCGCTTGGCATCTTCTTCGTGTTGGTAAACCTGTGTCATGGGGTAATTGCCCAGCAACATCATGGTGGTAAGCAGGGCAGGTGTAATTACATGTGGCTTCAGAATGGTTTCCAAATCAAAATTGTTCAAACCGGCATAGCACATTAAAAACGTAAAGCATCCTTGAAAAAGAGCCGTAACCAACCATCCTCCAATCGGGTATTTCTTTAACCGGATGGTGGGATGGCTGTACGCCTTGGAAATCAATCCATAAATCAAAAGCATGCCTGCAAACAGTGCGCTTATCTTAAGGAAACCCAAAACAATGGCCAGCGCATCAAACAATAGGGCCAGGTAATACAATCCCATTTTAACAGGCGGAGGGTTCTTAAGTCCACCGATACTTTTCTCATCTTTATCAAAGTAACTGTTATACCCATTGCTGGCCGGGTACAAAAACAGGTGAATGATGATAAATACCCATAACAATCGGTCGGGATTCAGGTTAGGAGAAATGGCTACACTGAACAAAAATACCGGTAGCAAAAACCAGGAGAAAGGAATACGCAGGTGTAACCAGGATGACAAAGAGAACATGTTTTGAAACGAATAAAGTTTTAGGAACAACTCAACAAACTAAAATTACCCTTTTTGGCTTATTATTGAAATCATGAGTTTTATTTCAGCCATTGGAGTTGCTGCGCCTGAACACGTTTTTACTCAGCCTGTTATTGCTGCGTTTATGGAGCGCGCCATGCAACCCGACTATACGGCCAGTCGAAAACTCCAAGCCATTTTTCGTGCGAGTGGTATTGAAACAAGGCATTCGGTTTTGGATGATTACGGTAAACAGGATAATTATAGTTTCTATTCGAACACAAAAAACTTTGAGCCGTTTCCCTCCACGCAAACCAGGCTCGAAGCATATCGAAAACATGCGCTACCCCTTAGTCTTCGTGCCGTTGAAAATTGTTTTGAGCAGGGCTCTATAAAACCAAACGAAATAACCCACCTCATTCAGGTGAGTTGCACCGGTATGTATGCGCCTGGCCTCGACATCGATTTGATCCGGCAGCTAAAACTGAATGAACATGTTCAGCGAACCTGCATAAATTTTATGGGTTGTTACGCAGCTTTCAATGCACTCAAGCTTGCTGATGCCATTTGTAAAGCCGATCATCATGCAGTAGTGTTGATTGTGTGTACAGAGTTGTGTACCCTTCACTTTCAAAAAGAACCTACCGAAGACAACCTGTTGGCCAACGCACTTTTTGCTGATGGCGCTGGTGCCTTGTTGGTAACTTCATCACCCCAACCCGGTTGGAACCTGGTGCCTGAGCACTTTCACAACGGACTTGCTTTCAATGGGAAAGAACACATGGCATGGGATATCGGCAATCATGGTTTTGAAATGAAACTCTCCTCCTACGTTCCGGATACCATTCGTACCGGCATCAAAAATCTGACAACCGAATTACTGAATCAATTTCAAAAGCGTATTGATGACATTTTTTACTTTGCCATTCATCCGGGAGGAAAGAAAATACTAGAAGCGATTGAACAAGAGTTGGGGATAAGTTGTGAACAGAATGAGCCGGCTTATGCTGTGTTAAAAAAATATGGAAACATGTCATCAGCTACCATTTTGTTTGTGTTGCATCGCATCATGCGCCAACTTCAACCACAGGATACTGATAAACTGGTATTGAGTTTTGCTTTTGGGCCAGGCCTCACGCTTGAAAGTATGTTATTAAAAACACATTATCAATGAGCCGCTTTGCTGCCCGGTCGCAAGCCCCGGAAATTATGGATGACCTGCTGTGCTCGGGGGAGGTGGTACTTCAAACATTGCGCGAACTGGATTTCATCAATCATTGGTTGGGCGGGAATCAGGTAACACTGGATGGATTAAAATCGCTGATTAAAAATCAGAAAAATACTGAATCGCTTCACCTGGCTGATTTGGGCTGTGGCAGTGGCGAAATGTTGAAATTGATTCACCGACAATTAAAGGCAACCTATCCAGCTATTCAACTTACTGGTATTGATGCCAATCCGAACATAATTGCTTTTGCAGAAAAACACTGTGCCGGTATACCCAACATCCGTCTTAAAACAACAGACATTTTCGATCCGGATTTTCAAAAGCATTCATTCGACCTGGTTGTTGCCACATTGTTTCTGCATCACTTTACACACGATCAATTGGTAAAAATCTTTCGGACGCTTAAGGCACAGGCACGCATTGGAATTGTGGTGAACGACCTGCACAGACATCCTTTAGCCTATTACTCCATCAAAATTCTAACCCGATTATTTTCGCGATCGGCTATGGTAAAGTACGATGCCCCGCTCTCGGTTTTACGAGGTTTTAGCAAGGCGGAGCTTCAGCAAATTTTAACAGAAGCAGGAATAGAACCCTACAAACTACGCTGGCGATGGGCCTTCCGGTGGCAATTGATCATCCATACCCATGAAAACGGTCTTCCGAAGAGATAAAGCCCGATCTGGCACAATTTTCGTACTTTCGATGGTTGTAAATAAAAACGCATATGGTACACCTTAGAAAAATACCCTTCCTGGCCTTTTTGATTGTTTTGGGCGCCTGTTCTTCGGGCGTGTTAGGAAAAAAAGTAAACGAGCCCTTTATGGGCAATGCCTATGAATCCAATAACCGATTTTGGCGGGGCACCGGTAAAGGAAACAGTTCACAAGATAACATTGCCCGCAGCAAGGCCGACCTGGATGCCAAAGCGCAGTTAGCGGGACAGGTAAACACCACGATGAAGCAGGTTGCTGATCAGTACTTAAGCGATACCGGAAATGAGCGTGCAGCAGATATAGCCGACAAATTTCAAAGCCTGGTGCGCCAGACCATGAACACCAACATTGCCGATTTACGGAAGATAGGGGAGAAGAAATTTTACAACGAGAAAACAAAGGAGTACACGGTTTTCATGGCCTATGAAATCAAGAAAAATGCAATGCTTCGGTTCATGAAGAAGCAAGCCAAAGTAGACCAGACCATTGATGAACGTCAGCGTGCCGTAATTGAAGAGATTATTGACGAGGAGATAAAAAGACTCGAAGCGGAGGGTGATGAGTGAGATTCGGTGAGTCAACCTTACTCCGTATTTTACGAAAGAAGACCTGATATACTCGTCAGGTCTTTTTTATTGTATTCCGGACTCGATAAGCCCGGTAAATCAAAAAGACATTTACATTTCGGGAATCAAAGACGAAAAAATTATGGTTAGCTTTAGTTCCTAAAATCAATTATGAAAAAAATTGTACCCTTACTCGTCTTCCTAACGGGTTCTTTACTTGCCCAGCAGCCTCCCGGCACAGAAATCCTTCTGTTTGATTTAAAACAATCCAAGAACAGTATTCAATTATTGAATCCAAAGAATATTACCAACAGAACCGGATACGACAACCAACCACATTTCCATCCGGAAAAACCGCTCGTTTATTTTTCATCAGCTGATGAATCGGGCAGAACAGACATTATGGTTTATGATCATGTTACCGGAGAAACAACAAAGCTTACGGATACATCCGAACGGGAATATTCGCCAACGGTAACCCCAGATGGCAAATTCATTTCGTGCATCATACAACGCGACAATGGCGCGCAGGATTTAGGCAAATATCCGATTGAAGGAGGAGAGCCGGTAGTCATTATTGATAACCTAATTGTTGGCTACCACACCTGGATAAATGATGATGTACTCCTTCTGTTTGTGTTGGGGCGCCCGAACACACTCCGGCTATATTCTATATCCGAAAAAAAGGATTTGGTACTGGCCGAGAACATCGGAAGATCGCTTCACCGCATTCCAGGCACAAATGACATTAGCTTTATCGATAAGCAAGATGTCGAGTGGCAAATCAAAAAATACAACAGTAAAAACGGAACGATTGAAACGATAGCACCAACTTTACCTAATCGGGAGGACATGGCGTGGACAAAAGATGGGAAGATTTTGATGAGTGATGGTGTGAATCTCTTTTTCATCCAGCCGAATAAGTACTCTGCCTGGAGTCGTGTGACTCTTCCAAAAGGAATGACGCTTCAAGGTATTTCCCGATTAGCAATTAACGCCTCTTCATCAAAAATTACTATTGTTATTGACGAGATTAAAAATTAATACGAAACCCAAAGACAGGAGCTGTCAGGTCAATCTTATAAATATTATAAGAGCTCTCTTCTGCCGTTGTTGATGGCAAATCAACACCAATGAGTATATCCCATGTTGTCTGTGGCCGATGCCACGCATAACCCAGGTTAAACTTAAACCCAGGCCCGTTAGCATTGACATTGCGAAATGATGTAAACCCATAATACACCCCACCTTCAATATAAACCGAACTGAAACCGCTGTTAAAAAAATAATAACCCAATAGTACTCCTGGTGCATAACGGTTCACCGCAAAACGTTCTGTATCACCATCCAGTCGAACAGTTTTAGATGCCCCTGCATATTCTAACAGAATTCTTGTTTGTATTACTTTGTTTAAAGGTATGGCTAGTCCCATTCCAACCATGCCAACAGCCGAAATATCGGATGAGCCAAAACTAATATGGCCAGAGCCTAGCCTGTCGTCAATGTATTGATCAATAAACCGATTTACATCCGATGGTGAAACCGGGCCCATGGAAGTGGACAGGAAGAACCGCGGACGCAAGTCATGCTCTCTTTGCTCATCTTTTGAAAGCTCAAAAACAGTTTGTGCTGATGCCGATGTAATGCTTACCGTCCATAGTAAAAATAGAAGATTCCCCTTCATACTATCGGTTACGCTTTTTACCCGGACCAACATCAACAAACCTGAATACAGCAATATTCAAGGCTCCCATAGCCTTCACTGCAACTACGGAATATGCATCTTTGGTTGTTAATACCACGGCATTGTCAGGTGCCGGTAGCTGACCAAGATTGGTGAACTGTTTTAAATCAGGCGTGTATTTCTTGAAAATCCCACCGTCCAATAGATACAAGCTGCCATCACTGCTGTGTCCGAAGTAACGAATCTGTCCGGTACGATGTGCATAACCTGCAAAAGGATAGGCCTGTAAATGCGAGCCAATCTGAACCCTTCGCTGTGCGATTGTGCAGTAAATTGGTTTCGCGTTATCAACATTTACTGGCAGAACAACCACATCTTTCCACTTTAAGCTGCTCCACGTAACAGAAAACATTCCAAGTGTGGCAAAGGAAGTAATCAAGGCCTTTGCAAAGTAAGCCCCAAACGGTTCGCTGGTAAAGGTCTCACCTACCAAATATTTTTCGCCATCTGGCAGCTTAACTACATCCATCCAAAACACATTATTTGGAATTGATGCTATGTTCAGTCGACTATCACGAATTGAGTCGGTTAGTGGATCAATAGAAACCAGGCTTGGCATGCCCGGCTGATTGTGTTTGATGCGGTTGGTAAAAAATTTTCGGCCAGCAAGGTAAAGGGTGCTGTCAACAATAAAGCTATTGTCGATCTCCATTCGCGCATCCTTGCTTGATAAAATTTGATTTGATTTTTCCTGTCCGGTTAAACCATCCAGAATTAACGTCTCATAGGCCGATGCCCTGCTGTTGTGATTCTTATTTACAACCATTACAAGGTCATCATTAATAAAAAAAGATTGAGCAATCGCTAATCGCTTACCTCCTGAATTGATTGATTGCTTGGACTTAATTTTTCCTTCCCTGGAAACCATTAAAACATCCCACTGCTGTTTGTTAACTGAGTAAAGCACAAAAAAGATCTCCGGATCACTGGAAGGATGAACCCTTACCTGCATTCGCTTGCTAAACAAACCCGTGGTGAAAATGCGTGTTGCAAATTGCTCTTCCGATTGCTTGTCCAGCCAATGCAACTGTAAAACGCCAGAATCCCTGTTTCCCATTGCCGAAACCACATACTGACTACCCTCAGCTGAAGCTACGAGTTTGAAATTACCATTAAGCTTGATTTCGGTTGTATCGGATAATCTCAGTAAAGAATCAAAATCAATTTTTCTGAACTGGGATTGTACCTGGTTCTTACTTTTAACTTTGTAGATGATCCGGAGGTTATTATCCAGTGTTTCGGACAGATAATAATCGGAACGGTAATCAATATCGCGAATGGCGATATCCTGTGCTGACGCATGAACGGAGCATACGACTAGCAGCATCAATAATGTTTGGCGCATAAGGGGGACAGAAAATTTTCACCAAAATAACAGATTTATTGTTTTGTCAATCACGCTATATTTGCCCCCCTACATGAAAAAGCTCAAGCACATTGCCATCTCCGGAAACATAGGTTCGGGCAAAACCACCCTGGCCGAAAAACTATCGAAACACTATGGATGGACCCCGCTGTATGAATCTGTGGACAAAAACCCCTACCTCAAGGATTTCTATAATGATATGACCCGCTGGGCTTTCCACCTGCAAATCTATTTCCTGAACAGCCGGTTTCGCCAGGTAAATGAAATCCGGGCTAACGATAACACGACCGTGCAGGACCGCACCATTTACGAAGATGCCTACATTTTTGCCGCCAACCTGCACAAAAGCGGGCACATCAGCGACCGCGATTACCAAAGCTACCTGGACATTTTCAACTCGATGATCGACTTTGTTCAGGCACCCGACTTGCTGATTTACCTGCGATCCGATATCCCAAAACTGGTTAGGCAAATTCAAAAACGGGGCCGCGAATATGAATACGCCATGCGGCTCGACTACCTGAAAAACCTGAACGAACACTACGAAAACTGGATCAGCAATTACAAACACGGCAGGCTGTTAATTGTAAATGTAAACGACCTCGACTTTGTAGAACGGATAGAGGACTTTTCCTTTATCGTTAACCGCATCGACCTGGAGATCAACAATTTGTTCTCTTAAGTACGATTAAACCCTCCTGTATAATTCCGGTAACTTTGAATACATTTATCGGTATTCTTTGTATTCATTAACATACATTTTATGAAATCATTTTACATGGCGTTGTTCATGCTGTCCGCCTTGCTCGTTAGCGGACAGGATGATAAAAAAGAAGTAAAACCCGACAGCACAAAAAAAGAAACCAAAAAGAAGAAAGACCTGCCCCTTGAATCCGACCGTACGGTTCACATAAAATCTACGGAAGGAACCTGGATGTCGTTGGATATTAGTCCGGATGGGAAAACCATTGCCTTCGATTTTTTAGGAGACATTTATTTACTCCCGTTTGGTGGCGGAAAAGCCGAGCGCTTTACCAGCGGTTTAGCGTTTGACTCCCATCCCAAATTCAGCCCGGACGGAAAGCACCTGCTTTTCATTTCCGACAGAAGTGGCGGAGAAAATGTCTGGCGTTTCTCACTCGACAAAAAAGATTCCCTTCAAATTACAAAAGGCAACACCGACACCTACCAATCGGCCGAATGGACGCCCGATGGAAACTACGTGGTGGTTTCAAAGGGCAGAAGAAACCTGAAAATGTTTTTGTATCACAAAGATGGTGGCGGGGGTGCGTCACTTATCAGCAAGCCTGATAATCTTAAGGTTGTTGAGCCTGCCTTCGGGTCTGACAGTCGGTACTTCTGGTTTGCACAACGTATCGGCTCATGGAATTATAATGCACAATTGCCGCAATATCAGTTGGGCACCTACGATCGCGAAACGGGTGAAACCGAAACACAAACCAATCGCTATGGTTCAGCCTTCACGCCAACACTTTCACCTGATGGAAAGTGGTTGGTTTACGGTACGCGTCACAATGAACATACCGGTTTAATGCTTCGCGATTTAAAATCAGGTGAAGAACGTTGGCTTGCTTATCCTGTGCAACGCGATGAACAAGAATCTATCGCTCCTATGGGTGTTCTTCCGGCCATGTCATTTACACCGGATAGCAAAGAGGTAGTTGCCTCCTATGGTGGCAAAATCTGGCGCATTCCGGTAGCAGGAGGAAACGCTATTCAAATTCCATTTGAGGTTGATGTTCAGTTAGAGCTCGGGCCAAAACTTGATTTCAAATACCCGATCAGTGATGAAAAGGAAATGATTGTAACGCAAATCCGTGATGGAAAAGTATCGCCTGATGGCAAACAGCTCGCGTTCACTGCGCTGAACCGACTTTATATTATGGACTTGCCAAATGGTACACCTAAGCGCGTTACCAACTTTAACTTTACCGAAGCCATGCCTGCCTGGAGCCCGGATGGAAGTCAGCTTGCGTGGGTAAGCTGGGAAGAAAATGTTGGTGGAGGTTTGTATAAAATAAACTTCAAAGCCAAGGGTGCCAAGCCCGTTAAGCTTACATCTTCTGCCAGTGTGTATTCCGATCCGGCCTGGTCATACAAAAGCAACCGCATTATTTTCTTGCAAGGGCCTGCACAATTTTTCAAAGATGCCGATGGTCCATTTGCATTCAAAGCAAAAGAAAGTCTGGCGTGGATTTCAACAGAAGGTGGCGCTGTAACCGTCATCGATAAATCCAAAGGCCGGGGTGCTCCACACTTTGTAAAAAATGATGATCGTATTTACCTGTATCATGGAGGGAAGGGTTTGATTTCCGTTCGTTGGGACGGAACGGATGAAAAGGAGCATGTAAAAGTTACCGGCATTACCGTATATGGCACCACACACGATCACGAACACGACAATGTAAACCACTGCATGCTTGCCGAAACCGAACGTGAGCCGCAGCAGCAACCTTCCAACGCCAGTGTGGTGATGATGGCGCCTGAAGGTGACCAGGCAATGGCGCAGATCAACAATGAAATTTATATTGTGACTGTACCGAAAACCGGAGGGGAAACACCAAAGATTTCTGTATCAAATCCTGAGAACGCACAATTCCCTGCGCGCAAACTCACCACCATTGGCGGGCAATTTGCAAGCTGGAACCACACCGGTAAAAAAGTGTACTGGTCAATCGGTAATGCATTCTTCACCTACGACATCGATGAGGCTAAAACCAAAGAAGAAGAGCTAAAGAAAAAGAAAGCAGAAGAAGCAAAAGCCAAGGAAGAAGGAAAAACTGAAGAGAAAAAGAACGGTAACGAAAAGAAAGACGAAGGCTACAAGCCTGCAGAAATCCGGGTAAAGGTTACGGTGCCCCGCGATATTCCTTCCGGTAAAGTGCTGCTCACCAATGCCCGCATCATTACCATGAAAGGAGATGAAATCATTGAGCGTGGTGATATCTTAATCGAAAACAATCGCATCAAACAAGTTGGTGCTGCCGGCAGCATAACCGTTGATGGCTCCGTGCAAAAAATGGACATGACCGGAAAGACCATTGTGCCGGGCTTTGTTGATACCCATGCACACATGTGGCCGCAGTGGGGCTTACACAAAAATGAAGTATGGATGTATGCTGCCAATTTAGCATACGGTGTAACCACCACACGCGATCCACAAACAGCAACAACTGATGTGCTCACGTATGCCGATTTGGTTGATGCCGGACAAATTCCCGGCCCGCGTGTATATTCAACCGGTCCAGGTGTAGGTTATTGGGGTTACAACATCAAAGATTTGGATCATGCACGCAGTGTTTTGAAGCAATACTCCGAATACTACAACACCAAAACCATCAAGATGTACCTGACGGGTAATCGTCAGCACAGGCAGTGGATTATCATGGCTGCCAAAGAACAACAACTGATGCCAACAACAGAAGGCGGTTTGGATTTCAAACTCAATCTTACCCAAATTCAGGATGGCTACCCGGGACATGAACACTCCTTCCCGATCTATCCATTGTACAACGACTTCAATACGTTTCTCGCTAACTCAGGAACAACCTATACACCAACGCTATTGGTTTCGTATGGCGGACCTTGGGCAGAGAACTTTTTCTACGCAACTGAAAATGTAAATGGCGATCCGAAGCTGAATTACTTCACACCGAAATCGGAACTGGATGCCAAATCGCGGAGAAGACCAGGATGGTTTATGTTTGAAGAGCACGTGTTTCCCGATCATGCTGCCTTCTTGAAAAACTACGTGGCGGCTGGTGGTAATGCCGGTGTGGGTTCGCACGGACAGTTACAAGGTTTGGGCTACCATTGGGAGTTGTGGTCGATGCAATCAGGTGGATTATCAGAACACAACGCGCTTAAAGTAGCCACCATTCATGGGGCAAAAGCGCTTGGCTTGGATGGGGATTTAGGTTCGATCGAAGCGGGCAAACTGGCCGACCTGATCATCCTCGATAAAAACCCGTTGGAAAATATCCGTAACACCAACACGGTTAACAAGGTGATTAAAAACGGAAGAATGTATGACGGTAATACGCTGGATGAAGTTTACCCCAATCCGAAAAAGGCAAACTTCAACTGGCAACAGAGTAAACCAACTCCATCACTACCCGGAATACGATAATCCATTAAAGATGTCCTGCATCAACAAGTGCGGGACATCTTTCTTTTATCTACCTTCGCCTTGTGAGGCGCTTCATCTCCATATTGCTGCTTACACTTTTGCTGGCAAACTTTGCCGGCTCGTATATCTACTTTACCTTTCGCGCGCTGCAGATCAAGCGTGAGATGCGAGCCCTCCTGGCTACATTGCCGGAAGAAGAACTTGAACTCATCATATTAACACCGGAAGAATTCAAACAAGCCCGTGTGGAAGAACACGAAATAAAAGTTAACGGCAACATGTTTGATATTGCGCGTGTTGTCGAAAAGGATTCAAAACTTTTTGTTTACGGTATATACGATAAAGATGAAGACAACCTGTTTTCACTTTTGAATGCTGTGCTTAATAATCTTCAACATGACTCCACACAAACGCCTCCTTCTTTTTCGTTGTTCAGCGTGCTCCATTACCTGCCGATTCAATTTGAATACAGCTTAACCGCACTACCCTCAAAATCCTTATCACCGACTTTTTACAATACCTCTTTTGTTGATTTCATTTCAGCTATCGATTCTCCTCCTCCCAAATAAGTTAAGAGAATCTCAAAAAATTCTCCCAATATTTTGAACCACATAGGCACATAGGGCACATAGTTTTTTCTCCTAAATTCTATGTGATCTATGTTCCTATGAGTTTAAGGCTGGAACACATATTTGATTTAAACGCTTTCGTATAACATGAGAATCGTACTTGTGGTGTGCTTGCTTGTGCTGCATTTCTATACGCATGCACAACGGGCAGACACAACCAAACTTTTGGAAGAGGTGGTGATTTCCGTAAACCGGTGGGAAGAAAATCTTCGTGAAATTCCCAACCGCGTAACGAAAATAGATGCCTCACTCATTCAGTTTCAAAATCCGCAAACCGCGGCTGATCTGCTGAGCCTATCCAATCAGGTGTTTGTTCAGAAGAGTCAGCTTGGTGGGGGCAGCCCGATGATTCGTGGCTTTGCCACCAACCGTGTGCTGTTGGTTGTGGATGGTGTGCGCTTCAACAACGCCATCTTCCGCAGCGGTAATGTGCAGAACGTCATTTCGCTAGATCCAAACATTATCGAAAACTCAGAGGTAATTTTTGGGCCCGGCTCCGTGGTGTATGGCAGCGATGCCATTGGTGGGGTTATGGATTTTCATACGCTTCAACCCAAACTTGCCGTTGACAAACCGTTTACCGTAGCTGCCAACGCCTTGGTGCGCTATTCATCCGCCAACCAGGAAAACACAGCACATGTTGATGTGAATGTGGGAACAAAAAAATGGGGCTTTGTTTCCAGCATGACCTACGCTGACTTTGGTGATCTGAAACAAGGTAAAAACGGACCGGATGACTATTTGCGTAATGACTATGTAGCGCGTGTAAATGATAATGATATCGTTCGCCTGAATGCTGATCCAACACTGCAACTTACTTCCGGTTATAACCAGCTCAACACCATGCAAAAGGTGAGGTTTCGTCCTAATTCAAATTGGGATATTCACTATGCCTTTCATTATTCCAAAACATCACGCTATGATCGGTACGACCGGTTGATTTTAAAAAATGAGAATGGAGATTTTACCAGTGCTGAATGGTACTACGGCCCGCAGAAATGGCAAATGCACAGCCTGCACGTGAACTATGTAAAATCAACGTCACTGTTTGATGCCGCGCGCATGGTAATCGGTTACCAGGATTATGAGGAAAGCCGGCACAACCGAAATTTTGGAAGCGCTAACCGAAACAACCGGTTTGAACAGGTACTAGCCTGGTCGGCTAATCTTGATCTGGATAAAGTGCTTTCTGATAAAATACAATTGTTTTATGGTGCGGAGTTCATAACCAATACCGTAAACTCTTCGGCTCATCGGCTTAATATAAATACGGAAAGCACTTCGCCCTTATCAACCCGCTACCCCGATAATTCAAATTGGCGAACCGCGGCCGCATACCTGAGTATGAAGTACAAATGGAGCAAAGCCATGCTGTTTACAATGAGTAGCCGGTTTACGCACGTTCTTACAGAAGCCTCTTTTGATAAAAGCTTCTTTGATTTTCCATTCGATCGTACTGAGTTGAAAAACAATCAACTCACTTATAGTATCGGAAGTGTTTACAGTCCGGAGGAAACCTGGAAAGTGTTTTTCAACTTCTCCACCGGATTTCGCGCGCCTAATGTTGACGACATTGGAAAAGTGTTTGACTCGCAACCTGGCAATGTGGTAGTGCCCAATCCCACTTTGAGGCCTGAGGTGGCCCACAATGTTGAAATTGGGGCAGCTGCCAATCTTAATAAAAAAATCAAAATTGATGGTGGCTTGTATTACACCTTCATGAAGGATGCCATGTCGCGCGCTCCGTTTGCATTCAACGGACAAGACAGCATCGATTTTGATGGTACGTTAAGTCGTGTGTTGGCCCTGCAAAACATCAGCTCGCTTTATGTGTATGGCGTTCAGGCTGGACTTGATTGGCGACTAACTAATCAATTACAGCTGACTTCATCCATAAACTTTCAAAAAGGAAAAGAAGAAGATCCATCAACCGGATTAAACGCTCCACCAACCCACCTTGCCCCAACGTTCGGTGCTACGCATGTCATTTTCGCTAAAGCAAAATGGAGGCTTGATCTTTATTCTGTTTATAACGGAGCAATCCCTTTCCGAAATCTTGCCTTTTCAGAACAGGCCGATGCGCATTTGTATGCAAAAGATAATAACGGAAATCCGTATGCGCCCGCCTGGTGGACGATGAACCTGAAAACTTCCTGGAACGCAACAAAATTTTTAACAATTGATGCGGGTGTTGAAAATATTTTCAACAAGCGCTACCGTCCGTATTCATCCGGTATTTCCGCACCCGGAAGAAATGTTATCATCTCTTTGCGGGGAAAAATCTAACACACACGAGCTTATACATGAAAGACACAAAAGAAATAGCTAAATCAACCCGAACACACCGAAAACTTCACCGCATTGTTGGATCGTTTTTACTGGTCTTCTTTTTTCTAATCTCCCTCACCGGGTTGTTGTTGGGATGGAAAAAACATTCAGGTGGATTAATCCTTCCTGAAACACAAAAAGGAATTTCCGCTGACCTAAAAGGGTGGTTGAGTTACGATTCACTGAATACAATTGCGCTTCGGGCTTTAAGCGATTCATTGCCTGGTCAATCGCCTCGGTTGGATCGCATTGATGCACGACCTGATAAAGGGATTGTAAAGTTTGTGTTCAAAGATCATTACACCGAAATCCAACTGGATGCAACAAGTGGAAAAGTATTAGCCGTAAACCAACGCACTTCCGATATCATTGAACAAATACACGATGGTTCCATTTTGGATTTTTTGTTTGACACTTCTGACGGCCAGATAAAATTGGTGTACACAACCTTAACAGGCGGTGGCATGGTGTTGCTTTCCTTTACCGGGTTTTGGTTGTGGTATAACCCGAGGAGGATTCGGAAGAGAAAGGAGCAGCCGGAATAGCGAAATGTTGCTGACTCAGACAGAAGCCATCATCTTCAAAATATCATCCACATACTCGCGCGAGTTGGCCAGGCGCGGAACTTTGTTTTGCCCGCCCAGCTTACCGCGACTTTTCATCCAGTTATAGAAAGTGCCAGGCTCTGCACTGTGAATTTTGGGTGCTACAAGCGCCAGGTCGTGTGAGCGCTTGGCGTCATAATCGCTGTTTACTTTTCGCAGAGCTGAATCCAGAATGTGAGTGAACTCGGCCAAGTCTCCCGGTCGTTTTTTGAATTCAATGATCCACTCGTGGCCACCCTTCTTATTCGCTTCTAAAAACACAGGCGCTGCCGTGAAATTTTCAATGATGGCACCGGTGGCATCACAGGCTTTGGTAATGGCTACCTCTGCATTTTCAACTATTACTTCTTCTCCAAAAGCATTGATGAAGTGCTTGGTGCGTCCTGAGATTTTTATGCGGTAAGGTGATAGCGAGGTAAACTTTACGGTATCGCCAATGTTGTAACGCCACAAACCCGCATTGGTGCTGATCACC
This sequence comes from Cyclobacteriaceae bacterium, assembly GCA_019638275.1. Lineage (GTDB taxonomy): Bacteria > Bacteroidota > Bacteroidia > Cytophagales > Cyclobacteriaceae > UBA2336. The sequence continues at coordinate 414,945 of JAHBUC010000002.1, forward strand.
ACCGCATAATTTTTTCCCAGCTCTACTTCACTCAACCGCAATGCTTTTGGGTTTTCCTTTTCCATCTCTTCCATGGGAAGGAACTCGTAGAAAATTCCATAGTCGAGCATGAGTAGCATTTCTTCTGAATCACGTTTATCCTGTATGCCGAAGAAACCCTCACTTGCATTGTATATCTCCCAATAAATCATGGAAGGATCAGGAATCAATTCCCGAAACAAGGCACGATACGGTTTAAATGAAACTGCGCCATGAAAAAAAACTTCCAGTCCAGGCCAAACTTCTTTAATGTGTTTCTTGCCGGTGAGTTGTACCACGCGTTGAATGAGCAGAATCGTCCACGTAGGCACACCAGCAATGTTAGTTACATTTTCTTCAGCCGTTTCGCGCGCCAACTTTTCAATCTTCTCCTCCCAATTACTCATAAGGGCAGTTTGAAGTTTTGGCGTGCGAATAAATTCTGCCCAGATGGGAAGGTTCTGCATAATCACGGCAGACACATCTCCGTAATATGACGATGCCGAAGGATCAAATTCATTTACCTGATGGCTTCCGCCCACGGCCAAACCCTTGCCATCAAAAATTTTTGTATTGGGGTAGTTGTTGACAAAAATCGAGATCAAGTCTTTTCCACCTTTGAAGTGACAATCTTCAAGCGCTTCCTGCGATACGGGAATAAATTTACTTCGGGCATTTGTGGTGCCGGATGATTTCGAAAACCACTTTATTTCTGATGGCCACAAAATGTTTTGCTCGCCACGCATCTGCCGCTCGATGTACGGAAAAAGATTTTCATAGGTTTGGATGGGTACGCGTTCGCGAAACATGCCGTACGTGCCAATTGAGCCAAAGTCATACTTCTTTCCAAACTCAGTCCCCTTCGCAGTTTGTATCAGTCTTCTGAAGATTTCGTCCTGCACTTCATGTGGATACTTCATGAAAAGTTCTATCTGATGAATACGCTTCTTCATCACCCACGTCAGTATCGAATTCAGCAGTCCCATAGGTATCCGGTAACCTCAAAAATAGACATAATAGGATGAATAAAAAGGCTTTAGAGCGGCTAACGCCAAAGCATTTTATGAACGGGAAAAGATTGAAATTACAAGGATTCGTCCGTCCTGGTATCGGTGTTTTGGGTCACCACTTTAGCTCTGCGCAACTCAAAATTCTGGCCGAGGTAAACCTTGCGCACTTGCGGATCGCTGGCCAGGTCTTCTGCCGTTCCGGATTTAAAGAGTTTTCCGTCCACCATCAGGTAAGCGCGATCGGTAATCGAAAGGGTTTCGTCTACATTATGATCGGTAATGAGTATGCCGATGTTTTTGCTTTTCAATTTTGCTACGATGGATTGAATTTCCTCCACCGCAATCGGGTCAACCCCCGCAAACGGTTCATCCAACAAAACAAAGCTGGGATCTACCGCCAGTGCCCGCGCGATTTCTGTTCTTCTGCGCTCACCTCCCGACAAGGACATGCCCAGGCTTTTGCGCACTTTATGCAAACTGAATTCATTAATAAGCTCGTCCACTTTTTCCATGCGTTGCTGCCGGGTAAAATCCCGCATCTCCAACACCGACAAAATGTTTTCTTCCACCGTCAGCTTTCTAAATACGGAAGCTTCTTGCGCCAGATAGCCGATGCCTTTGCGTGCGCGTTGATACATCGGCAGGGCAGTAATGTCTTCACTATCCAGAAAAATTTTTCCTTCGTTGGGTTTAATCAAACCCACAATCATGTAGAATGAAGTGGTTTTGCCGGCACCATTCGGGCCAAGCAACCCTACAATCTCGCCCTGACCAACCTGTACAGATACATGATCCACCACGGTGCGGCTCTTATATTTCTTTACCAGATTTTCTGCCCGAAGAATCATGCGTTGTCAAATTTAATATCCTTAATGCGCAATTGTATGCTCGTGTTTCCATTAAACACATTCTCTTCAATGTTAAAAGCCAAACTAAACGTGTCTCCGGATGCTAATTGATCATAGTATTCCGCCATATCAAAACCCACTGCCTGAAACACGGTTTCGTTTCCTTCCTGTCCAGCCAAAAATCTAATGTGTCGTTCCTTAAAACTTGAAAGCGCGTTCACCACGTATACCCGGCTGGCCTCAAAAACGGGCTTCTGATTTTCAGGGCCAAAGGGCGCCATTTGCTTGAGAATACTCAGAAACTTTGGCGTAATCTTGTCAAACAAAATCGGTACATCAATTTCAATAACCGGTGTCAGCATCTCTTCGGTTATGGATTGAGAAACCACTTCTTCAAACCGCTCCTGAAAAGCTTTCAGGTTACCCGCATCCATGGTAAGTCCTGCAGCATACTTATGCCCTCCAAATTTCTCCAGCAAATCGCTGCAACTCAGCATGGCTTCATACAAGTTAAAGCCATTTACACTTCTGGCTGATCCGGTTATTTTATTGTTCGATTCGGTTAAGATCACGGTGGGGCGGTAGTACTTCTCGATACACCGAGCAGCAACTATGCCAATTACCCCCTTGTGCCAGGAGTTTTTGAACAATACGGTAGATTTTGCCACGTGCAGCGATTCATCCTCTTTAATCATGGCCAGCGCTTCCTCGGTAATGCTGCTGTCAAACTCCCTTCGCAAGTCATTCTTTACATTCACTTGTTCCGCCAGTTCCAATGCCTCCTCCTCCGTTGTGGCGGTGAGCAAATCAACCGCTGCGCTGCCATGTGCCACACGACCGGCTGCATTGATGCGTGGACCGAGTGTGAACACAATGCCCGAAACATCAAGCTCATTTTTTAGTTGAGAGATTTCTTTCAACGCTTTCAGGCCCGGTACCGGATTTTCATTGAGCTTTTGCAAACCGAAATAAGTGAGTACCCTGTTCTCTCCGGTAATCGGAACAATATCAGATGCAATACTTACCGCAACCAGATCGAGGAATTCGTAAACCTCTTCTTCGTTTCGGTATCTTCTCGCAAACGCCTGTATCAATTTAAAACCCAATCCACATCCACTAAGCTCGGTGTATGGATAGGTGCAATCTTTTCGTTTTGGATCCAGCACCGCTACGGCATTCGGAATTTTTTCATCCGGCAGGTGATGATCGCAAATAATAAAGTCGATGCCTTTGTGGTTGGCCAGCAACACCATGTCGGATGCCTTGATGCCACAATCGAGCGCGATGATCAACGAAAAATTATTCTCTTCCGCCCACTCTACACCGGCACGTGAAATACCATAGCCTTCTTTATTCCGATCGGGAATATAAATGGAGCAATTCGGATAAAACCGATGCAGGTAATTATACACCAGCGACACAGCGGTTGTTCCGTCCACATCGTAATCGCCATAGATTAAAATTTTCTCGTTGGCATCAAGCGCTTGCTTTAGCCGCTGCACCGCTTGCTCCATGTCGCGCATCAAAAACGGATCGTGAAGCTGATCCAATGACGGCCTGAAAAAATCTTTTGCCTGTTGAAACGTAGTGATGTCCCGTTGAATCAGGACCGTTGTTAAATATGGATTAAGGTTTAATTCTTTGCCGAGCGCTTCAATCTGCTCTTTAGAAGGAAGAGGTTTGTATATCCACTTCTTCTCCATGGGTTTACTGATTCATTTCAAACGTAAGTGTTCCTTCCGTTCCGCGAACACCATTAACTCCATATTCACCGGGTTTTCCATCTGTGCCGTTTCTGCGATTGGGACCCAATCCAGCTGAGCCAATGTATCCTCCACGACCACCCTGGCCTGCTTTACCTCCATAATTTCTGAACAACACTTTAGTGCCGATCCAATTGCGAATAACATCTGCGTTTACGCTACTGATAACCAAGTTGCCTCCGTGTCCACCATCGCCACCGCGACCACCATTTCCACCGTTGGCGCCATCGCCACCGTGGCAGTGCACAGTTCCCGGGCTACCATCGCCACCTTTTCCGCCAGCGCCACCATCGCCACCATTTCCTCCTGAGAGATCAATAATCAGTCGGCCATCAACCGTCAGATTCTCTACGTAGAACGACAGGTTAACACCCGGCCCGCCAGACAACCCAGATACACCATTGCTTCCATCCGATCCATCGCGACACGGCCCAACCTGTGTTACTCCGGCCCTTCCATCGCGGCCTGTCTTTCCATGAATGCCAATGCCTATGATGTAGCAATCCTTTCCAATGATGGCCACTTTTGCACGGATGAAATTTTCACGCTTGAGTTCGTTCAATATCAGTCTTGACGAATCCATCATCACCAACGTATCGGCTACGAGAATATCCGTTTCATTGTCGAACTCAAATGCCTCACCGGATTTAATCACGAGCTTATCTACACGCACTTGCGACCATGCGGCAGTCGTCATTAACAACAATAATCCTATGAATCCGATTCGCTTCATCGCACAAAACTCAATATAGTTGATCAACATAAAAAACAAAAAGCAGCATTAATCATGCTGCTTTTTGCTAACGAACGAATATATGTTTTATTCCTCTGTTTTAGGCTTTTCTGCAGTTACGCCTTCCAATACATCTTTAATTTCTGTCCGTTGGCCATCTCTATAGGGTACAATCCAGGCATCCTTCACGCCCATTTCGCGCATGTATTTTTTAAACTGGTCGGCTTCCCAATAATCGCGGAAGATACCGATGGTGATACGCTGCGGCTCACTCTCCTTCACTTCTCCACCAAAATTAGGGTTGTTGTCGAAGTACTTCGACAGGTCTTTGTTTTTGAATGCGCCAACCTGCACTTTAAATACAACACCCCTTGAAAAATCCATCGGGTTTACTACCGGGTTTTCTTTAAGCTGCGCCAACTCTGCCCGTGTGGCGGTAAGCTGACCACGAACTTGTGAAAGCTGATCTTCCAATTCGGCAATGCGCGCATCTTTGTCGCTCATTGTCTTTTGAAGATCCGTAACGCGCTTGTTCAACGTGGCCACCTGGTTATCGGCACTTTGTTTGTCTTCAACAAACTGCTTCAGGTTAGCGGGTTGCTTGGCGTATTCTTTGGCTTTTTTCTTCCACTCCTTTTTTTCCTGCTTGGAAAGCTGGGCGAAAGATTGCGTGCCCGCAAAAAGTAAAGCCATACAGAAGAGTAGTGCTAATTTTTTCATTGCTATAGTTTAAAAAGTTTAATAAAAGTACGAATTATTTTGAAATTCCTATTTTCAAAGGCTTCCAACCATTTTCTCCGGCCGCACCCACTCATCAAACTGTTCGGATGTAAGCAAGCCAAGCTCCACAGCGGCTTCCCGTAACGTCTTGTTTTCCTTATGCGCTTTCTTGGCAATTTTAGCCGCATTTTCATAGCCAATATGCGTATTCAGTGCCGTTACAAGCATCAGTGAATTCTCCAGGTGTTGGCGGATTATCGATTCATTTGGCTCAATGCCTTCCGCACATTTATCATTGAATGAGATACACGCATCGCCCAACAGGCGAGCCGATTGCAGCACATTAGCCGCAATAACCGGCTTGAACACATTCAACTCAAAATGACCGCTTGCCCCACCAATGGATACCGCCACATCGTTACCGATAACCTGGGCGCAAACCATGGTTAAGGCTTCCGGTTGTGTGGGGTTTACCTTACCCGGCATAATGGATGAGCCCGGTTCGTTATCCGGAATGATGATTTCACCGATGCCGCAACGCGGACCTGAGCTTAACATGCGGATGTCATTGGCTACTTTCATCAATGCCACAGCGGCACGTTTCAATGCACCCGATAATTCAACCATCGCATCGTGCGCAGCCAGTGCTTCAAACTTGTTGGGGGCTGTGACAAACGGATAACCGGTTAACTCAGCAATTTTCTTTGCCACCAACACATCATAACCCTTAGGCGTGTTGAGGCCGGTGCCTACTGCAGTTCCACCAAGCGCCAGTTCAAGCACCATCTCCAACGCGTTATTGATGGCGCGGATGCTGTTGTCGATCTGCTGTACATAGCCTGAAAACTCCTGGCCCAACGTAAGCGGTGTGGCATCCATGAAATGCGTACGTCCGGTCTTTACAATATTTTTATACGCTGTTGATTTCTTCGCCAGCGTATCACGTAGTTTTTTCATTCCCGGCAAGGTGATCTCCACCACCTGCTTGTAGGCCGCAATGTGCATGGCGGTAGGGAAGGTGTCGTTCGAGGATTGTGACTTGTTTACATCATCGTTCGGGTGTAACACTTTTTTGTCGTCCGTTAATCTTCCGCCACTTAATACGTGCGCACGATAGGCGATCACTTCGTTCGCATTCATGTTGCTTTGTGTGCCCGAACCGGTTTGCCATATGACTAACGGGAACTGATCATCAAGCTTGCCGGCAATAATTTCATCGCACGCTTTGGCGATCAGATCTTTTTTATCAGCCGAAAGCGCACCGAGTTCGTGATTGGCCATAGCCGCAGCTTTTTTCAAATAACCAAAAGCATAGATGATTTCTTTTGGCATGCTGGCCTCAGGTCCGATTTTAAAATTATTGCGTGAGCGCTCGGTTTGCGCGCCCCAGTATTTATCAGCGGGCACCTGTACTTCGCCCATGGTGTCTTTCTCGATGCGGTAGGTCATATTACGAATCATTTAAAGGTGGCCAAAGTTAGAAAAGATACCATAAAAAATGCCGGCTGTTGTGCCGGCATTCTTCATTAATTAATAGCTGTTTACCCTCAATTCCCACTCTTCTTCAACTCCGTTCCCTTTCGGAAATACTTGTCTTCGTCAAACTCATCTTCGCTGAGGGGTTTGGGCATAACGCCCACTTCCAGAATTTTAAATTCCGTTCTTCGATTTCTTGCGCGGCCTTCCGGGTTATCTGTTCCATCGGGGTTGGTGTTGCGGGCAATGGGCACTTCTTCACCGTAGCCCTTTGCTGTTAGCCTGTCGGGGGCAATGCCTTTCGAGATCAGGTATTTCACAGTAGCTTCCGCTCGATTCTTCGATAATTCATAGTTGTATACCAGCGAACCTACACTATCCGTGTGTGAACCCATCTCAATTTTAATTTCCGGATTATCACTGAGCAACTGAACAAGCTTATCCAGTTCACGCGCTGCATCCGTGCGGATGTCATACTTATCGAAATCGAAATAGATATTCTCCAGCCTGAAAATTTTGTTTATCTCAATCTTATCCAACACCAAAATCGTGTCTAACGTAATGTTGGTAATCATATCTTTCAGTGTGCTTGGATCAACCGACTTGCCGCGCGTGGTGTATCCCTGGCGTTTCACCAGGTAGCCATCGGTTTCTCCTACCAACGTATAATCTTCATTTTCATACACACGGAATAAAAACTTACCATCATCACCGGTCACATAATCCTGCATGATGCTGCCTTCGCCATCCAACATGGAAACGCGTACGTTTGGTAAAATGGTGCGGGTGCTGTCGCTGGTGGGTGTGTAGGTAACGCCCGCCAGGTAGTAGTTAACAACTTTCAGATCCGGATCTTCATTGACGAAGGTGTAAATATCATCATCGCCTTTCCCCTCTTCGCGGTTGGAGGTGAAGAATCCACGATCGGGACGGAACAGAAAAATTCCAAAATCATCGGCAGGTGAGTTCATAGGCTCGCCCAGGTTTTCAACAACCGTTTTTCCACTGGCGCGCTTTACCACAAACAAATCCAGACCACCAAAGCCGGGATGCCCGTCAGAGGCCAAATACAGCTTACCATCTTCCGCCACATAAGGAAACAGCTCGTTACCGGCTGTGTTGATCTCTGGGCCTAAATTTCGCACACGTGAAAATCTTCCGCGCGAATCCATTTGAGCTGAGTAAATATCCGTTCCTCCATAACCACCGGTTCGGTTAGAGGCAAAATAAAGCGTGCGGCCATCGGGCGAAAATGCGGGTGATGAATCCCAACTGTTGTTGCGTGCTATCGGATCAAACTCATCTTTAAATTGTGTGTTGATGTTCAGGCGCTGCGGTTCACCCCACACGCCATTTCTAAAACGCGATATGTACAAATCCACATCTGCGCCTCCTTTCTTTTTGCGCGTGTTGCCCATCGCAAACACCATGGTTCTTCCATCGGGTGTAAAAGTTGGGCAGCCTACATTTCTGAAATCATCATTGATGCCTTGAGGCAAAGGTTGAATGGTGGTTACATCAACGTTGGCGCCACGTGTAGTCACTTTATAAATTGATGTAAAAGGCTTGCCTTCTGCCTCATAAATTCTTCCGTTGCCTCGGGATGAGGTAAAGTATAATTCGTTGTTCAGGTAAACCGGAGCGTATTCGCTGGCTGGTGTATTAAGCAGTTCAAGGTTTTTTACCTTGTAATAACTCGACTTATTGCGCAGGTTATTGAGATACTCCAACCCATTTAATTCAGCTGCTGCGCGATCTTTAAGCTTAACATTCGAGGTCTGCTGAATCAGGCTCTCCAATTGCGAACGGGCTTCGCTGTAGTTGGTATTTGCCTTAAGGGATTGCGCATAAAAAAACTTTACTGAGTCTTTGTCAACCCCTGCACCACCTGCTTTTGCATAATATTTTTCCGCTTCCTTGGCGCGGTTTGATAACCGGTACGATTCCGCCACAAAATAGTTGGCTTTTGCCTGATCTTTGGGCTTGCTCTTTTTGAACAAGTCGATGGCATTTTGATATTCACCACGCACGAAAGCTTTCGTGGCTTTTTTCTCCACACTACAGCCTGCAAACAGGAGGGCCGCTGCAAAAAATACTACAAACCTCATAATCTATCCGACTAAGCGTTAAAGCTACAAAAAAAAGAATAACCCATTTCGGCTTAAACTGCGGCCTTACTGAGGTAGCGTTTTAGCCAGGTTTCGCCCGCAGGCGATTTCCATCGTTTATCAAAATCGCCTTTGGTCAACACCGTATTATCAAACACGGTTGTCTGGCTATTCCAAACTCCGTTTTCGTGCGCTTGCTTCAGCTCCGGCAGCTTTATTAAACGAACCTTTTCATCCAACAACAAGGCAACATTGGTGCGTTCAAAAAAGTCGATTCCGGTTTGCTGGCTCAGTTGCCTGATCACGTGCACCGATGAATCAATTGAACAGCCACTGGCCTCATGGTGCGCCTCATCCACAGCCAACACGATAAAATAATCGTGCAATACCTGAAACGAGGTTTTAAGCGGCTGATTGTGCGCAACCCAACTATTGGTAAACGTCTGCAGTGCTGTTGAAATTGTATTTACCTCCTCCGGTTTAAAGGCCCGATTGGACTGATAAATCCAAACGCGTGCTGAATCGGGGAGTGTTTCAAAGGGTACAAACATGTTGCAAAATCTTAGTTTATAAACCGTTAGCCTCTGCGATAAGTTCGGCCAGGTCTTTCACCTTCACCTCTGCCTCCTTTTCCTTGCTCTTCACGCCATCGGTCATCATGGTCATGCAAAACGGACACGCCACGGCAACGGTGGTAGCGCCTGTTGCCAGCGCTTCTTCAGTGCGCTCCGTGTTAATTTCCTTTTTGCCTTTCTCGGCATCCTTAAACATTTGTGCTCCGCCTGCGCCACAACATAATCCGGTGGTACGGCAACGCTTCATCTCTACCAGGTCGGCATCCAGTGCTTCCAGCACTTCGCGGGGCGCTTCATAAATGTTGTTTGCGCGGCCAAGGTAGCATGAATCATGAAAGGTTATTTTCTTTCCTTTAAATGCGTGGCCATCTTTCAATTTGATTTTTCCATCATTGATTAATTGCTGAAGAAAAGTGGCGTGATGGATCACCTCATAATTTCCGCCCAACTCCGGGTACTCGTTCTTTAGGGTGTTGAAACAATGCGGACAAGCTGTTACAATTTTCTTCACACCATATCCATTCAATACCTGAATGTTGCTCATGGCCTGCATCTGAAACAGAAACTCATTGCCCGCTCTACGGGCCGGGTCGCCCGTGCAGGATTCTTCCGTTCCCAACACACCAAACTTAATCTCCAGTGCATGCATAATTTTTACAAACGCTTTTGTTACGCGTTTGTATCGATCATCAAATGATCCGGCACAACCAACCCAAAACAAAATTTCAGGTGATTCGCCTTTTGCTGTAAGTTCAGCCAGTGTGGGTACGTTCATGTAATCAGAATTTTAAACTCCAAATTGTTGCAGGTGGTGATCAAGGTGTTTGTACTGCCCGCGTGCCCACTCCTCCGGTGTTAGTTTTCCAAAGAAAGGATTCGGGTGTTTTGTACACGCTTCAGGACCACCTGCCGCAAACTCCTTTATATGATTGACTAATTTCTCTTTCTCTTCCTCAAACTTTTTTGAATCGGCAACGATCAAATTTCTCCCTGTCGGGCTGTTTTTCGGATGAGGTCTTTCACCAAAAAATTTATCCTTAACCGCCCAGCCTAACAAAATGCCCAACACGCTGCGTTTGGGTTTATCCAATCCGCGTGCGATACGCAACAGAATGGAGCAGTGCGCCAACATTTGCGCCACATCCATCTTTCCCCAAAGGCGTTGTGTTTCCGGAGTGAGCTTTTCAATCCGGGTCAGAATTTCCTGCGCATCAGTTGGGTTAAAGAGATTTTTCATGCGCTAATAATTGTTTGAAAGTAGTCACATGAAATCGCCATGCTAATTATCACGCTATTGGTCCGTTTTGCTGATGGCGATTTCATGCCTGATCTTTTGCCCAGTTAAACCGATCGCTCGATGCAAATTTCCACGGAGCAAAATTGGTTTCAATGTTTTGAAACATGGAGTTCCATGAGGCCGGAGATCCGGATTCTTCCATAGCCACATATCGCCTTAGTTCAATAATGATATCCAACGGATTAATCATTACCGGGCAAGCCTCCACACAGGCGTTGCAACTGGTGCACGCATTAATTTCTTCCTTGGTGATGTAATCGCCCAGCAACGATTTACCATCATCCAACTTGCCACCATTTTTAATTACTTCTTCCACGCGATCGCGCGTATCCATCATGATCTTACGTGGTGAAAGTTTTTTACCGGTAAGATTAGCCGGACATTCTGATGTACACCTTCCACATTCTGTACACGAAAAGGCGGCCATTAAATTCACGCGCGATAAATCGTTAACATCTTTCGCCCCAAACCGACCCGGTTCCGTTGGTGGTGTAGTTGAAGCTTCTGCCAAGCCCAGCATCGATTTAACTTCCTGTGTTACCACAGGCATGTTGTGAATCTGACCTTTCGGTTCCAGTCGTGCATAGTATGTGTTTGGAAACGCCATGAAAATATGCAGGTGTTTGGAGTACGTTACGTACAAGGCAAAACCAAGTATGCCTACAATGTGAAACCACCACGCAAAACGCTCCACCAATATCAACGAACCGATTTCCAGATTTTCAAAAACCGGCATTAAAAAGCTACTGAAGAAAAGTGAACCCGTTGCCGTGTAGTGTGCATCACGGGATTGCAGCAATTGATCGGTTGCATTCATGGTTAAGATGGCAAACATGAGCACAATTTCAACCACAAGAATGGTGTTGGCATCCAGCCTTGGCCAACGCGTCATTTCAGCCGACCAGAACCGTGGAACTTTCAGTACATTTCTTCGGATGAGGAAAAATACGCACGACAGCAGAACAGCCACCGCCAGAAATTCAAATACATTCATCAACACCGGGTAGATTGATCCCAGGTAGGGCGCAAAAAAGCGGTGCGTTCCGGCCAGTCCATCGATGATAAATTCAAAAACCTCCAGGTTGATGATCAGAAACCCGGCATAAATGAAAAAGTGCAGCACTGCTGGAATAAACCGCTTGAACATCTTCTTCTGCCCGAAGGCGATAAGCAATACATTTTTCCAGCGTGATGAAGAGTCGCCTGTTAATGGGGTTTGCTTGCCCAGTTGGATGCCCTTACTAATCAGGCCAATCCGTCTCGCTATAAAGTAGGAGAAGCCCAGCAGAACGATTGCAAATACTACCTGTTGAATCATGTGTGATAGTTAATTCTGAAATTGCTTAAATCCAAAAATACAGTGGGGTTTTGCACCGAATATAAATTTACATACTTTTGTGCCCCTGATTGCACTCAGGGTGTTCATTTTTCCTGGTGACGTAGCTCAGTTGGTAGAGCAAAGGACTGAAAATCCTTGTGTCGGGGGTTCAATTCCCTCCGTCACCACATAATAAACCTCAGTTAGCATGCTGAGGTTTTTTTGTTTATACCCAAATTGAAGGCCGCCCATGCTTGACCGTTCCGTCAATGAAGTTACCGCACGCATTGCGACCACCTACCTGGTCGAGGGGCTGATTGCTTCCGTTATTGTAATTGCTTTCCTATACTTTGCCCACATTTATAAAAGATCCTACCTGAAAACGTGGGCGTTAAGCTTTGGTAGTTTTGCCGTTTCTGTTTTTGCGGTGGGGTTAACAACTCTGTATAATGCGCAGCTAACTGAGGGCTTTAAACTGATCTCATCGTTTGTAGCTCAGGCCGGCATTTTTCTGCATGCATTTTTTCTGTTGATTGGTCTTTTTGAGCTTTTTCGGGGCGGTGCTTACCAGCTAAAATTTCTGATCGGTTGGGCAGCTGTAGTTGTGGGTTTAAGCTTTTTAACCATTTGGGTGTTTTATGATGCTGAAGGTGTTCAGGGCTCACTGAATCGCTACCTGTTACGAATTGGTACACGGTATTTCGTTATCGCATTCAGTTTTTTGTGCGCGGGCATTTTGGCCTGGCGCAGTCCGCTGTTTAAAAAAGGGATTGGTCAACGCTTGCTGATTGTGGCCTTCCTGCTTTATGGGGTCACATATAGTTATTATTTCACCATTGTAATATTCAACTACTTTGGAAACACATTCAGCTTTCCGTTTTTCTTTGGCATGGTGGAACTCTTGCTCATTACCTTGTCGGGGCTGGGCATGGTGCTTTGGCTACTGGAAGACGAGCGCGACCGACTTAGCAAAATCAATTCAGAGTTGGACAGTTTTCTGTACAGCACTTCACACGATTTGCGCTCACCCATTGCTTCCATTCTTGGCATTACGAATGTCGCAAAACTTGAACTCACGGATGAAACCGCACTTCAGTACATGAATATGATTGAGGAGCGCATCAAAAAGCTTGACCTGGTGATCAGTGACATTCTTAAGCTATCGCGAAGCAAAAAGCTTGATGTCAAAATTGAATCCATTCGCTTTGATAATTTGTTGAAAGACACAATTGCCGATGTGAAGTTTAATCAAAATGCTCCCGAGATTTCACTTCGCTACTCGGAAACTCCTGATGATTCGTTTCGGGCTGACTACATTCAAATAAAAATTGTTCTCAGCAACCTGATCGCCAATGCGGTTAAATATCACAACATCAATCAGGAAGACCCTTTTATCCGTGTTGCCTTTCAGCGTACGGGAAAAAGCGTTCGCATTGAAGTAGAAGACAACGGCAAGGGGGTTCCGAAAGAAGCACTTCCGAAAATTTTTGATATGTTTTACCGGGCCGAGACGGGAGTAGAGGGCACGGGGCTGGGTCTTTATATTGTGAAAGAGGCCCTTGCGAAAATTAACGGGAAGATTGAGGTAAAATCAGAATATGGTTTTGGTAGCACCTTCATCATCACGCTGCATGATGCCTGAACTATTTGAAATGTTTCAGGTGAACAATTTCCTCTTTGGTGAGGTGGCGAAAATGACCTCGTGGTAGTTCCTTCTTGTCAAGGCCAGCGTATACGGAGCGGTCAAGTTTAACTACTTCGTATTCCAGTCTCTCAAAAATTCTGCGCACCACACGGTTCCAGCCAATGTGCAATTCTATGCCAACCGTTTTTCCATCATCCGATACAATGGCCAGGTCATCAACCACGGCACGGCCTTCTTCAAGTTGAACGCCATCAACTATTTTTTGAAAGTCATTCTTCGTAAGCGGACGACTCAATTCCACTTTATAAATCTTCTTCACATTGTATGAAGGGTGGGAGAGTCGCTCGGCAAGTTCGCCATCGTTGGTAAACAGCAACAAACCGGTTGTGTTTCTATCGAGGCGACCAACGGGATAAATGCGTTCCTTCACGGCATTGCCGATGATGTGCATCACCGTATTTCGCTCCTGAGGATCTTTTGTTGTGGTGAGGTAACCTTTCGGTTTGTTCATTAAAATGTAAACCGGCTTTTCGGCCTGAAGCTTTTTGCTTTCATAGCGAACTTCATCACCAGGGTTTACCAGAAAACCCATTTCCGTAATTACTTTTCCATTCACGGAAACCAGTCCTAATTTAATGCGCTCATCTGCCTCGCGCCTGGAACAAATGCCGCTGTTGGCGATGTAGCGGTTAAGTCTGATTTTACCGGTTTGGTTAGCTATGGTTGGTGCCTCTTCTTTCTTTGAAGAATACTTTCCGGATCTATTTCTGTTGAATTTCTGCTTATTGAAAAAGCCACGTGGCTTCTCGCCCTCTTCATCCTTTCTCCTTGCCTTTACAGGGCCCGATGAAAATGACGATGATCCTGGCTTGGAGAATTTTTTTCTGCGCTCATCTCCTCTTTCAAAGGAGGACGAACTTCCTCTCTCTGATTTTGAAAAGCCTGAGCTCTTAGGCTTGTCGAACGATTTTCCTTTTCGCTCTCCACCTTTTCCAAAAGAAGTGGTGCTGTCTTTCTTTCTGAAAGAACGTGAGTCTGAAGAAGAGCCCCGTTCTGATTTCGAATAGCCTGAGCCCTTGGGCTTGTCGAACGATCTTTCTCTTCGCTCTCCACCTTTTCCAAAAGAGGCGGTGCTGTCTTTCTTTCTGAAAGAACGTGAGTCTGAAGAAGAGCCCCGTTCTGATTTCGAATAGCCCGAGCCCTTAGGCCTGTCGAACGATTTTCCTTTTCGCTCTCCTCCTTTACCAAAAGAGGTGGTGCTGTCTTTCTTTCGAAACGGACGCTTCTCATCGTCAGATGAATCTCTTTTGCCTTCTTTTGAAAAGCGTGAGCCGGATGGTTTATCAAATGATTTTTTGCCTGAAGAGCGGTCACTTTTGCCGCGCGCGGGGCCCGATGTATTACGCTTGCGCATCGGGCTCTTTTAAATCGGTGCTCTCGCCAATAACGTTTATTTCGCTGGTAAAATCTTTTGGCACAGGCAGGTCTGCCAGGTCATTGATACCAAAATATTCCATGAACTTTGGTGAAGTTCCGTACAACATGGGTCTGCCAATGGTTTCGGCTTTGCCTTTGATCTCCACCAATCCTTTGTCCAGTAATTTCTGAACGGCATAGTCGCAGTTTACACCACGAATGTTTTCAATATCGGTTTTAGAGATGGGTTGCTTG
Organism: Cyclobacteriaceae bacterium; assembly: GCA_019638275.1. GTDB lineage: Bacteria > Bacteroidota > Bacteroidia > Cytophagales > Cyclobacteriaceae > UBA2336. Next base: position 430,127 of record JAHBUC010000002.1, read on the forward strand.
TAGGCTATAATGGCCAAGGTTTCCATCGCTGATGTTGACAATCTTTTTTTCGATTGCTGCTTCAGCAGTATAGCGATACTGGTTTGATAAGCCGGCTTGGTTAAAAACTGGTAGCCTCCACCGGCCTTGTTTAGTTGAAACGAAAATTCATCCGACAGGAATTTTTCTTCCAGGCGTTTGATTGCATCTACAATATCCTCTTCGGGAACATCCGCATTGAACATTTCCGAAAGACATGATTTTATATCGGCAAGCTTTACCGGAGTAGGCGAGCAAAAAATCAGGGCTTCAATATGGTTCTGAAGAAAATCCACGTTAGTCTTTCTTCATCATTTTAGCCTCAATAGACTGCGTAGTGTGCGGCACGGCAATCAAACGCTCCTTCGGGATCAGTTTTCCGGTAACGGAGCAAATGCCATATGTTCCGTTTTTGATGCGCACCAAGGCGTTCTCTAAATTCATGATGTACTTCTGCTGACGCGCAGCCAACTGGCTGAGGTTTTCCTTCTCGGCTGTTTCAGCGCCATCTTCCAATACTTTCGTGTTTCCTCCGGAAGTGGCATCGGTTCCCTCATCGTTATTACGGTTCAGGGTCTCTTTTAAGATTTTATATTCACTGCGTGCCTTTTCCAGTTTTTCCAGAATCAGTGTTTCAAATTCCTTCAGTTCTTCATCCGAGTACCGGGTTTTGTCTTCAGGAACGGAAATTTTCTTTGCTGGCTTGTGTGCAATCGGGCGTTGTGTAATCGGAGGGAAGAACGTATTCAGGTTTACAGCCGGTCTTTCAGCAACTTTTACTGAGGGCGACTTTTTGGGGGCCACGGCCTTCTCAACTTTCTTTTCAATTGGCTTTGGTGCAGCCTTTTTAGCCACTTTTTTTACAGTCTTCTTGGCAACCGGCTTAGCGGCCTTTTTGGTTGCGGGCTTTTTGGCTGCCTTCTTTGCTTTAGGGGCTGCCTTTTTAACTTTTGCCTTGGAAGCGGTTTTCTTTGCTGCCTTGGCTGTTTTCTTGGTCTTTGCCATAATTTCCCTGTGTAAAAAGTTGCGCAAAAATACGGGGTGGGGTGTAAAACAAAAAATATGAGGGGATTTATTGTCCTGAGTTGCAATTTAATACCGTGCGGCTATCACCACACGCTTTCTGAATGTGTCTACTTTCCCGTTACCATCAAACACCTCAAGCCACACTACATAATAGCCTGGTCGTGCCCGCGTGCCGTCATCGCGTTCACCATCCCAACGAAAGAACCCCTCCGTGGCTAACAATTCGTTGTTGGCAAGTTGCCTCACCTCACGGCCCTGGTGATCAAGAATTTTAAGGTTGGCTACTTTTCCGCCCTGCTCGAAACTGTATCGTATTTCGGTAAAGTCGGGCTGGCCGAATACCGGGACAAAAATTTCAGGCTCAACATGAACCTTCCCCGTTGACGAGACAACTTCTATTGCATTCGAATTTCTGTAGCCGGGTGTGGCGTACCCAATAACCGATGCGGCCGATTTCCAATTGTTTGGATCGTTGGTTAGTCTATCTACATGAATGCGCTCCAGCGACACTCCTTCCTTGTCGCGAAGAAAGGTAGAGTGAAAATCTCTTGAGTACCGGAATTGATCAATCAGTACTGAAGCATCCGTTACAATGGCTGCTGTTCCTTCGTTGTCGGGGAAAGCGGGAAGGGCGCTAACCTTTAGCAAATCCTGTGCTTTTGGATAATGAGATGAATGGTAAACGGATCAACCGTTAATGCGATGAAGGCTTTTGGTGGAAGCAGAAAATCATCTGTCGTAATTGTTCTCAGGTTTACTGCGTTTCCGCTTTCAAAATTTCCAACGCTCCAGTTTTTTAAATTGATGTACTTATCTGAATAATTGAACAACTCCAGAAAGTCAACACCGAATGGCCGTGGGTTAAACAGTATTTCATTGATCACCACATCTCCTGCTTCGGCCGGTTCAGGAAAACCAAACGAAACCTCCCGATGATCCGGCTGAATGCTGTTTCCGCTGCAATCATAAATTGATGTTACGGTTATAATATAACGTTGCTGCAACTGAATAGGAGATTCTAATTCCACCAACAACTCGCGAAGTGATGTGTTTGCAAAGTTAATTTGTGATACAACCAATGCAGGTGAAATCATAAATGCTGATACCGGTGGGATATCTTTATTTAGCTTTTCATCAAACCGCAATTTCAATTGAATAGCTGAAGTGGGGATAGCGGATAACAAGCGCGGACCAGTTAAATCAGGCTTTGATGCTTTCACTGAATTTTCTGTGCCCGGTGTGCCTCCGCTCACATGTTCAGAGGCAACCCAATTTTCCTCTTCTGCACAACTGTTCTCCGGATCAATGAGTTCTAGCGTCCAGCCACCTTGTCGTTTATCGTCATCCTTGTACCACGCGTCATTATAGTTTACTTCATCTATAAGCAAATCCGCGGCATCGCGCAGTTTCAGGTTGTCGGCACCATTGTTTAGCGTTGGAAAACCCGATATACCGATTACGGTTCTAAATGTGGCAAACGATGCAGCGGATGCTGTTGGCGTAATGATGACATAATCGCCAGGCATAAGGATGTGAGCGGGCAGCGTTGCTGTCGAGGAGGCATCCGAAAATTTCCATCCTTGTAAACTGATGGGTTTATCGCTTCGATTGAATAGTTCAACAAACTCGGCTTCGGGTAAACCGATTACGGGAGTTGGGTCAGGAAAAATTTCAGTGAAGATGATGTCTTTATATTCAACAACAGGTTGCTGAAAGAAAAAGAAACTTGCCTGCGCAGATGTAATGGCATTGCCTGCAAGATCTTCAACATTTGTAACGGTTAACTGGCTGGTGGTTGCGTTCAGAAAAGATTGTGCAAAGCTGAGCCTTACGGTTTTCTGGTCGGCTTGTAAAATTGCTGTGGTGGCCTGGCCCACGCCATTGTTCACAAAATAATTCAAAGGGCTTTGTGCGGTAACACTTTCTATACGCTCACCGAATACAACATTTAATTCTGTGGAAGAGATTGCCTGTACCGCTTGAATTTGCGGAGGGGACTCATCGATGATTTCCGTGCCCATATAAAAATCATCGAAGAAAAAATTCGAAGCATTGCCGGAAGTATAGGTGCAGCGAATTCCCAAATAAGCAGAAGACGAATATGTGTTGTCTGTTGCGGATGCCTCAAGGTCAAAATCGTATCCGCCCGTATAATCAACAAATAATTGCCACAGTCCCGCTTCACTTCTCAGCACCCTGACGCGAACGGTAAAAGCCGAGGCTATTCCGCCTGATGTTGACGCACGGCAAACTGAGGTTGTGCTCAGGCCCGTTTGCCTGAACAATTCAATTGCATCAGCCGAACCCGCTTCTCCAAATTGCAAAAAATAGCCATTTAATGAACTTGTTGGATTGGGTTGGTCGCTCACGAGGTATACGCGGGCAAAATTATTAGCGGAGGGTGCAAATGCCAGCCGGATGAAAAACTGCCATTCGTACCCGGATAATGATGAAGCCTGATAGGCGGAAGATAAAAAAGAGGTGGTTGCCTCACCCGGATTGTTCAGCTGAAGTTGACTGTTTGCATTAACGGTGAAATGAGAAACCGTTCCTGTCCATTCGGGGCTATTGGTCAGATCGCCATCCGTAAAGCTGTCAGAAAACTGCGCATTTACCGGAAAGTAAAGTGCCACCGATACTTGTAACAGTATCGTTTTGATGGGCAGCAATCGAATGCGGCTCACGATGAATGTTAATAATTGGTTCGGGGGCATTTGGCTATTACCAAAAATACTATTTTTGCACCCTTATTAGAAATGCCTAAAGCAATGAAGCTAGCAGTTGTGGGGGCCACCGGCTTGGTGGGCCAGGAGATCCTGAAAGTTATCGAAGAGAGAAACTTCCCGTTTGATGAGTTGTACTTAGTGGCCTCTGCCAAATCGGTAGGGCAAAAAATTTCCTTTAAAGGAAAAGAATACGAGATCAAAAGCATTGAAGAAGCTTGCAAGCTGGCTCCAGACATCGCTATTTTCTCAGCGGGTGGAAGCACGTCATTGGAATGGGCGCCCCGTTTTGCTGAAATGGGTAGCATTGTCATCGACAATTCTTCGGCCTGGCGGATGGATCCAACCAAGAAACTGATCGTTCCCGAAATCAACGGGCACGAGCTTATGATTGATGACCGCATCATCGCCAACCCGAATTGCTCCACGATTCAAATGGTGATGGCGCTTGCCCCGCTACATGTTAAATATAAGTTGAAACGCATTGTTGTTTCTACTTACCAGTCGGTAACGGGTACCGGTAAGGATGCTGTGCAACAGCTGAATGATGAGCGTGCGGGAGTGAAGGGCAATAAAGTATATCCGCACAAAATTGATATGAATGCGTTGCCACATATTGACGTGTTTTTGGATAACGGATATACCAAGGAAGAAATGAAAATGGTTAACGAAACCCGTAAAATTCTGGGTGACCAAACCATTGCCGTTACCTCAACTACCGTGCGTGTTCCTACCATTGGTGGGCATGCTGAGGCGGTGAACGCAGAGTTCCACCACGACTTCACATGCAGCGAAGCGCGCGCAATTCTGGCCAACACTCCGGGAATTATTGTCCAGGACGATCCGAAAAACAACATCTACCCCATGCCGATCAACGCACAGGGGCGTGATGAGGTATTTGTTGGTCGAATTCGCAGAGATGAATCGCAACCCAACACGCTTAACTTGTGGATTGTAGCTGACAACCTACGCAAAGGCGCAGCTACTAATGCGGTGCAGATTGCTGAGTTTATGTTGGAGAAGAGTTTAGTATATTGATTTGCCTATCGATTTAAACATAAAGAAGCCGAAGTGATTCGGCTTTTTATTTTCCAGCAATTTTCTGTGCCGCTACCCACGCGGTCGTCCATGCTGCCTGAAAATTAAACCCACCGGTTTCACCATCCAGGTTCAACACTTCGCCCGCAAAAAATAAACCGGGTGTCTTTTTGCTTTCCATCGTTTCAATGTTCACTTCGGTCAGATCGACTCCTCCACATGTCACAAACTCTTCTTTATAGGTTGTTTTGCCTTTCATGTGAAACGTACAGCGGATAAGCTGTTCGGTCAACTTATTTATCTGACGGTTACTCATCTCTCCCCAAACTTTGCTCTCCTCTATTTCTGATTCTTCGCACAGTTTAATCCACAAGCGATTGGGTAATTTAAATTGGGCTTCATTGTATACTTTCAATTTCGGTCGTGCTTGCTTTAAAGATAATAACATGGTGCGAACCTCTTCTTCCTTCACATCACCGATCCAACTTACCAAAACCGTAAACTCATATTTCTTTTCATGAAGCCACTCAGCCGCCCAGGCCGAAAGTTTAATCACAGCCGGGCCGCTTAATCCCCAATGCGTTATCAACACCGGACCTGCTTGTGAAAATTTAGTGCCCGCAATTTTTACCAATGCCTGATCAACAGAAACGCCCATTAATGGTACAAACCGTTTCGATGAATCATTGAATGTAAACAGCGAAGGAACGAGTGGTGTTATCGCATGACCAGCATCTTCAAGCCATTGATAAGATTCGCGCTGCGGATGGCCACCAGTTGCGACCAAAATTTTTCGTGCGTAAAGTTTTTCTCCGATTTGTGTGGTTACACACAGTCCGTCTTGTGTCTGCTCAAGTTTAGCGGCAGTAGTGTGCTGCCTGATTTCAATTTTCAATTTCGTTGCTTCTTGTAAAAAACAGTCAATGATCGTTTGTGATGAATCTGTAATTGGAAACATCCTTCCGTCTGGCTCCGCTTTTAATGCTATGCCTCTTTCCGCAAACCAGTCTACCACATCTTTTGTCTGAAATTTTTGAAACAGCGAGCGGAGCATTTTTTCGCCTCGCGGATAGTGGTGCGCCAATGCCTTGGGCTGAAACTCATGGTGCGTAACATTGCATCTCCCTCCACCCGAAACTTTTACTTTCGCCAACAGTTTGGATGACTTTTCCAGGATCAGCACGTTCATGCCGGCTTTGATCGAGGCCGCCTGAATTGCCCCGAAAAAACCCGCTGCACCTCCACCAACTACAATCAAATCAAACATGCCGACAAATTAGTTTTTCTTGTGAACATGTGTCGACCGATCACACTTTTACTTTCGATCCTGATCCCTTTACCTTACTTTTAGATCAGTTATGAAAACAGTCAGCATTTACTTCTTTCTTCTTAGCGCTTTTCTGTCATTTGGTCAAAAGCAAGTAACAAATGAGGAGGGAGGTTATCACATTACCATTCCCGATTCATGGGGCGTGAAAAAAGAAGCAACGGTTACGGATGTATACTCTCCGGATGAAGGGGGCCAGGATGTGTGGCAGGAGTACCTCGGCATCAGCACCGGTGAGGCGAACGGCCTCTCCCTTGATGAAGCTTTCGACTACTATATCAAAACAGATTTTCCAGATTACTATCCGAATTTTAGTGTTATCAATTCAGGCAAGGAAACCGTTAGCGGGTTGCCCGTACGCTGGGCCCTTTGTTCATATCGTGCCGATGGCGCTGCAAACAATGAAAGTAAGTCGGCTGTGATTTACAACCTCTTCTACCTATTTCTCAAAGGTGATGTGCTATACTTTTTAAACGGTATTGCTGTGGAAAGTGAGTACCCGCGGTTTGAGGAACCGTTTCGTCAAATTGCCCGGTCATTTTCCGTTTCAAAGTGATCCCGCGTATTGCTTCTGAAGTTGTGCAGCAATACATCTTCGATCACGAACACGAAGATGAACGCAAGCTTGCGCTTAGTAAAAAAGAGATCTTAGGTATACCCCCAGCCGTATTGGCTGAGCAAATTCGTGGAAGAAAGAAAACCAAAGAAAAACTTCCATCTTATTATCACACACGAGGAATTGTCTATCCTCCGGGAATTAATCTTGAGCAATGCTCCTCCGAACAAACCGCAGCTTTCAAAGTAACCATTATTCAAAAACGCCTGGGCACCAAACTGCCTTTGTGTGCCGACTTAACCGGTGGATTTGGAATTGACTCGCTCTTCTTCAGTAAAATTTGCAACACAGTGCATGCGGTTGATCCAAATGAAAGCCTGCTTGAAATTGCGAAGCATAATCATACCCTTCTGGGGGCCACAAACATTTTTTATCACAGCATAACAGCTGAAAATTTTTTGCTGCAAAGCGAGGGTAGATTTGATTTCATTTATATTGATCCTTCGCGCAGGGGAAGTGCCAACCAACGCGTTTTTAAATTTTCAGAATGCGAACCGAACGTTGTTGATTTGTTCGGCCAATTGATGAACAAATCCGATGTGGTTTTGGTAAAAGCTTCTCCGCTTGTTGATATTACACAAGGTTTACTGGAGTTGCCGCATGCGCAGCATGTTTACATTGTGTCTGTAAACAATGAATGTAAAGAGGTGCTTTTTCTGTGCTCATCAAAGGCTGACCAAAAGCCAACAATCCATGCCGTAAACCTGACTCATGCAAAGGTGCATGAGTTCTTGTTCACCCAGGAAGAGGAAAAGAAATCAACCCCAACATTTTCAGCGCCCTTAACTTACCTATACGAGCCAAATGCCTCCATTCTTAAAGCAGGCGCATTCAAGCTGATAGCAACCCAATTTAAATTACACAAAGTACATGTGAACACCCACCTATACACCAGTGATGAATTGGTTCCGGATTTTCCCGGCAGGATCTTCAGAATAGAAGCCACTGTAAAGCCTGATGTAAAATCCATCAAACTCCATCTTCCCGAAGAAACCGCGAATGTGATTACGCGCAATTATCCGTTGACACCCGATACCCTCAGGAAAAAAATCGGCTTGAAAGATGGGGGAGAAAAGTATGTCATTGGGTTTACGGCCATCGGCAAACGGCTGGTAGTTATCGCAAACAGACTAGCTTGATTTTTGCACCTGAACAAATGCTATACAATTGTTATTTTTGTTTTATCATAAATACAATGGCAAAGAAAGCTGTTTTAGTGCCCCTTGATAAAAAAGATAATGATCGGATGTGGGCAGATATTAACCGATCAACAGAGGATCGCATTAAGGTCATGTTTGATTTAATGCGAATGGCTTTCATGTTCTCTAAAGAAAGTCGTGAGGTGAAAAACGAGAAGGATGACCATCTTTGGTGGACCCTTAAACGAATTCGAAATGTTTGAGGAAGAACTTCGAAAACTGTGTGTGTTCCTGAATGAGCAAGTTGTTGAGTATTTATTTATTGGAGGATACGGTAGTAAACTTTCATGGATTTCAAAGAGCAACTGTTGACCTGGATATTTAGTACAATCCAGCAAAACAAAACTTCGATAAGCTGATAAAAGCCATTAAATCTTTTGGCTTCGAAGTTCCTTCTGAATTAGAACAAGCAAACTTTGAAAATGCCTTCATTCGGTTACCTATTGGAGAAATGAAAATTGAATTAATGGGAAAAATCGATGGAAAGTTCTCCTTTGAAGAAGCCTGTCTGGCGGCTGTTGGAACATCTTTTCGAGAGGTTCCGGTAAAAGTAATAAGCTATGAGTTCCTTATTGAAAACAAGATTATGTCAAGAAGGCCAAAAGATATACTTGACATACAGGAGTTGGAGAAGCGTAAAAATTTAAATCGTGGATAATTTTCCTAGTTGACCAGCAACAAACTCAAATAAACCACATAGCTCAACAACGCTACGCTACCATAAACCTTAATCACCTTTCTTCTGTTCTGCACATCTTCCCACCACAATAGCAACCAGGGTTTAAACAAGCCCGCCACCATAAACATCAAACTGGCCAGGCTCATCAATAAAAAGAACAGGCATACATTGTCCATGTATTAAAAGTAAGGATTTTTCAGCATGTGCTTTTTGATGCAGGTGTGCATAGGCTTACCTTTACGCCTCGCTTACGCGGCTTTTTGATTTTGAAGGCGAATGAGTTTCTGAATCTGTACTGCGCGGATGGTTTGGTAAAGACCGTAGCCGCAGGGATAGCTGCGCAAAACCCACACATTCGGATTAAAGGATTGGCCGGCAGCCTAGATGCCGTGCTGGTGGCAGCCTCGTTTGCGCTGCATCCGCAGGATTACCTGATTGTGCTACAGGATAGGGAAGAAGCTGCCTATTTTCAAAATGACTTGCAGAGTTTGTTGGGGCAGGAGATTCTGATGTTCCCCATGTCGTACAAGCGGCCGTATGAATTTGACGAAACCGAAAACGCCAACATTCTGATGCGAACCGAAGTGCTCAATGCACTTGCGGCTAAAACCACACCGCTGCTGATTGTTACCTACCCGGAAGCCTTGCCCGAAAAGGTAATCAACAAACGCTCGCTTTCTTCCAATACCTTTTCGGTTAAAAAAGGTGAGCGGCTCGACATTGCCTTTCTTGAGGAGTTTCTTCACGGCTACGATTTCGAAAAAACCGACTTCGTATATGAGCCGGGACAGTTCGCGGTGCGCGGAGGAATTATCGATGTATTTTCGTTTGCGCACGAATATCCATATAGAATTGAGTTATTCGGTGATGAAGTGGACAGCATCCGCTCGTTTGATCCGGGTTCACAACTTTCTGTGGAGGCTGTTGACTCCATTAACATTCTTCCGGATGTACAAACCCGCCTGATGCAGGAGGAACGTCAATCCTTTCTTGAATTTATTCCACACGAAACACGCATCTGGTTTAAAGATGTGCAGCTAGCGGTGGATGTTGTACAAAAATCTTTTGAAAAAGTTACCACCTCGTTTCATAAAGTAGTTGGAGTAAGTAACGCACAGGTCATTCTTAGTCCGGAAAAACTTTTTGATGATGGTGACGCCTTTGAAAAACTACTTTCTGGTTTTACCCAAATTGAATTTGGAAATCGTTTCGTGTTGGAGAATCCTGTAATCTACGAATGGACTTCATCCGCACAGCCGACTTTCAACAAAAATTTTGAATTGCTGGCCAACAACCTGGTGGATCATCAGTCGCAAGGCTATGTAAATTTTATGGCTGCCGATGTGCCCAGGCAGCTTGACCGCCTTCGCGGAATTTTTGAAGAGATCTATCCGGAACTTCACTTCACCGGTCTGGAATTTTCACTTCGGCAAGGGTTTGTTGATTCTTCCTTAAAATTTCTTTGCTATACCGATCACCAGATCTTTGAACGTTTTCACCGCTACCGGGCTCGGGAAAAATTTTCAAAATCAAAAGCACTAACGCTTCGTGAATTGCAAGCACTCCAACCCGGAGATTTTGTAACGCACATCGACTACGGCATTGGAAAGTTTGCCGGCCTTGAAAAAAAGGAGGTTAACGGACATGAGCAAGAAGCCATCCGGCTGGTGTATCGCGATGATGATATTTTATACGTGAGCATTCACGCATTACATAAAATATCCAAGTATTCAGGGAAAGATGGGGCGCCTCCGGCCATCAGTAAACTGGGTTCGCAGGAATGGGAAACAAAAAAATCGAAGGCCAAGAAGCGTGTAAAGGATATTGCGAAAGAACTCATTGAGCTTTATGCCAAACGCAAAACTGCCCCCGGTTACGCCTTTGCTGCCGACAGTTACTTGCAGGCCGAACTTGAGTCATCTTTCTTATATGATGACACGCCCGACCAGGCCAAGGCCACCGAAGATGTGAAGCACGACATGCAGCAACCGCACCCGATGGATCGACTGGTGTGCGGTGACGTTGGCTTTGGTAAAACCGAAGTGGCCATTCGGGCGGCATTCAAATCTGCTACGGAAGGAAAGCAGGTTGCCGTGCTGGTGCCCACTACCATTCTGGCCATGCAGCACTTCCGCACATTTAAAGACCGGTTGAGCAATTTTCCTGTATCGATCGAATACATTTCACGATTCCGCACAACGAAGGAAATCAAGGACATCGCTAAAAAAGTAAGTGAAGGAAAGGTTGACATTTTGATTGGCACACATAGGATTGTGAGTAAAGATGTGGTATTCAAAGATCTCGGACTTTTGATTGTTGATGAAGAGCAAAAGTTTGGCGTAAAAGTTAAGGACAGGCTAAAAGAACTTAAGCACAATGTTGATGTGCTTACGCTTACCGCCACACCTATTCCGCGTACCCTTCATTTTTCATTAATGGGCGCTCGCGACCTGAGCATCATTGCCACGCCCCCTCCAAACCGGCAACCGGTTACTACGGAACTGCACACCTTCAACGAAACTATTATTCGCGATGCGGTGAGTTTTGAATTACGCAGGGGAGGCCAGGTGTTTTTTGTGCACAATCGCGTTAGCGACATTGAAGAAGTTGCCAACATTATTTTCAAACTTGTTCCTGATGCGCGCATTGGTATTGCACACGGCCAAATGGATGGCGACAAGTTGGAGAAGGTGATGCTGAAATTTATTGATGGCGAATATGATGTGCTGGTTTCCACAAACATCATTGAGTCGGGGTTGGATATTCCCAACGCCAACACCATCATCATCAATCAGGCGCACATGTTTGGCTTATCTGATCTGCACCAGATGCGCGGACGCGTGGGCCGATCGAATAAAAAGGCCTTCTGTTTTTTGCTCACACCTCCTGCCTCCTTGTTAACCTCCGATTCGCGAAAGCGATTGGCATCGCTGGAAGAATTTTCTGATTTAGGTGATGGCTTTAAAGTGGCGATGCGCGACCTTGACATTCGGGGAGCTGGTAATTTGCTAGGCGCTGAACAAAGTGGTTTTATTAATGATCTTGGTTTTGAAACGTACCACAAAATTCTGGATGATGCCATACAGGAATTGAAAGAAACCGTTTTCAAAGATTTGTTTGCTGTTGAGCTTGCCGAAAAGGCGAAGCTTATCGTTCAGGATTGTGTGATTGAAACCGACCTTGAGATTCTGATTCCCGAAACATACATAAACAACACCAGTGAACGCCTGCAACTCTATGCCCGACTAGACAACATCAAAAATGAAGATCAACTGGCAAAGTTCATAACCGAATTGCGCGATCGGTTTGGTGAGTTTCCGGAGTCGGTTCAGGAACTGATCAACTCCGTTCGTTTGCGCTGGTTGGGTGAACGGGTTGGTTTTGAAAAGCTTTCGCTGAAAGGCGGGAAAATGCGCGGCTACTTTGTTTCAAACAAAGACGAGTACTTTAACTCGCCCATGTTCAGCAACGTGTTAAAATACGTTCAGGCGCATCCAAGAAATTGTAAACTGCGTGAGCAAACCGGAAAACCCTTGCTCGTGGTTGACCCGGTTGAACACGTTAACCAGGCCATTGAGCTATTGCACTACATGAGTGGCTTGGAGTATAAATCGGCCAGCGAAATTTTATCCAGATAGGGCTCCAGGCCGCGCTGTTCTTCAAAGGCATTTATCATTAACACCTTCTGGTATTTGGTGGAATAATAGACCTCAATAAAAAAGTTGTCAGAGTGATATAAGAACACCTTACAATCGCCCATTTTTCTATAGGTAAGGTAGTGGCCGTTATACGTTACCAGGTCACATTTCTTCTCAAAAGGCAAAAACCTGAATTCCTGAATAGAAAGCATTCCTAAAAATTTGAAAGGCATATAAAAATTCCATGCCATCAGTTTGACACCGGCTAAATGCCATTGAACGGGTGTTTTTGGTTACTTGTCGGGCGAGGTTCTTCCGCTTTTGGGATTAGACTATCTCAAAACAATACCGGTGCCGTAAAGGCGTTCTTACGTGACCTTTGGTATTGGATTAATGATTTATGAATAAAATTGCTTCTGCTTGGAAAACATGTATTTATGTATCTATATTAGCAGTTGCTTTAAAATCAATGTTACAATGAATAATTATCTTAAGGCTCTTTTGGTATTAGCTGCCGGATCTGTTGTTTTATCAGCATGTTCACTTTTTGGTGGCGGAGGCGGCAGGCCTACTGCCTCGAACCCCGGACAGGTAAGTACGGCTACTGGTCTTGCATTTAATGATGAAGACGCGGGTGGTTTTATGGTTAATGCCTATAAGGGCCAGCCCGATGCCCCCAATATGGTGTTTATTGAAGGTGGGCGTACCGTGATGGGATCTTTTGAGGAGGATGTTATGTCCTATCGCGATAACATTGAAAGAACAGTTTCTGTGGCTTCGTACTACATGGACGAGACCGAAATTGCCAATATTCACTGGTTAGAATACCTGCATTACCTGGCCCGCGATTCTTCTCAGGAGGTTTATCAGGCGGCCTTGCCCGATACTACGGTTTGGGTTGGAAAGCTTGCTTTCAACGATCCTTACGTTGATCATTATCTCCGCTATCCAGGTTTCCGCTATTTCCCGGTAGTGGGTATAAGCTGGACACAGGCTTCAAATTATTCAGTATGGAGAACACGCGCGGTAAACATTCAGTTAGCTGAAAAGGCCGGCACTGAATATGCCGAAACGGATGGCCGCATTCCTTTGGAATCAGGGATTGTAATTCCTTCTTATCGCCTGCCAACAGAAGCAGAGTGGGAGTATGCTGCACAGGCCATGATCGGAACACAATGGCTCGAAGAAATGCAAACCCACCAACGCGTATATCCGTGGGATGGTCACGCTGTGCGTAATCCGTATGGCAAACAGATGGGCTTTATGCTGGCTAACTTCAAGCGTGGTCGCGGTGACTATGCCGGTATTGCAGGCCGCCTAAATGATGGTGCGCTCATCACATCTTATATTTATGAATTCCCTCCCAACGATTATGGCTTATACAACATGGCCGGTAACGTTAGCGAGTGGGTGCAAGATGTTTATCGTCCGCTTTCTTTCCAGGATGTGGATGATCTGAACCCGATCCGCAGGGATGGTTTCCTGGATGATTCCCGTGGATACAATAATAATGTCATCAAAGATCCTGCAACCGGTGAATGGACTCAACGTAATGCCGAAAGCTTTACTTCTTTGATCACTGATCGTGCACGTGTGTACAAAGGGGGCAGCTGGAAAGATGTTGCCTACTGGATGTCACCCGGTACGCGCAGGTTCCTTGATCAGGATAGCGCTACTGCGACAATCGGTTTCCGTTGTGCTATGATTCGTGCCGGTTCCAATTATTAATTGATACTTTAAATCTCTACTTGCAAAAGCCTTCCTCTCGGAAGGCTTTTTTATTCTGCGGCATAAGCAATGCCGGCAACACAAAGCGCAGAACAGCCGGCTTCAAACAAAGGTTGGCCACAAGCCTCAAGTGTTGCACCTGTTGTAATCACATCATCAACCAACAACAGTTTTCTATTAGCAATTTGACCGGCATCCGTTACCATAAATACATCGGCTACATTTTGCCAGCGCTTCAACCTGGATTTTTTTGTCTGAGTTTCCGTTGCCTTTGAACGAACCAAAACATCCGATAAAATGGGTTTTTGAAGTCGCTCGCTCAACCCCTTTGCAAATTCTTCGCTTTGGTTGTAGCCCCGCCTTTTCAATTTACTTTGATGAAGCGGTACGGGTAAAATGGCTTCAAAATGATCGGAAAAGCCACTTTTCTCCAGGTCTTCAGCATATACCCTGCCCAAAACGTTGCCGATCTCCGGCTTGTTGTTGTACTTAAACTCATGCAGCAGGTTCTGTACAGCTCCCTTTTTGTGAAAATGCAAAAAAGCCGCACCTGAGTGAATTGGAAGTCTGCCATAGAGCCGATTGAATACAGCATTTTCTTTCACCAGGTGAAAATTTGTTCGAGGCAATTCATGTATGCACCGGCTGCATAGAATATCCTCGCCCTTAACCAGTCCTTCCATACACGCCACACAATACCGCGGGTACACCAGCGAGATAAAGTCGGTAAACAATTCCGGCAGATTCATTTTCAGAACTTCCCCGTATTACATTTGTTGTCTGAAATTAAGATAATTCACTTTAACCTTTACTAACCATGGGGCTCGTTCAGGATTTCAATGCATACCGAAGTAAAATGAATGAAAAAATCATGGCTTCGGATAGTCTGATTATAAAGCGCATTTTCAACCTGGATACCAACGCCTACGCAGAAGGAAGCCTGGATGTAAAAACCAAAGAGCTAATCGGGCTTACTTGCTCGCTGGTACTTCGCTGTGACGATTGCGTAAAGTATCATCTTGGAAAATGCAAAGAGGTTGGTTTGGATACAAATCAGGTTCAGGAAGCTATGGGGGTGGCCACCCTGGTGGGCGGTACAATTGTTATTCCGCACCTTCGCAGAGCATTTGAGTATTGGGAAGAACTTAACCATGTTTAAGCGCGATCTTGAGTTGGAACGTAGCTGGCAACAGCTGCTTGGCTTCATTGAGCAATCTTTGGGCAAAAAGCCAAAAGACCTTAACGGTGTTTTGTTTCTCATTGGCGTACAGGAGCTGGGTCAGGGCTATCGGCTTTTTTCAAAAGAAGAAAAACAGGACCTGCTGCATATTGCCATTTGCAAAGTGCTGAGCTTTTCAGGCTACTATGAGCTGGAAGGCATTGATCAGCAGGGGTGGCCACACTGGAAAGTGATTAAAAAACTTCCGCACTTTGATTTGCTGGAGCAAGAGAAACTGCTGAAGATGGCCGTAATAGAATATTTTGAGTTGGAACATCAGTGGATTGTCCGTCCCTCCGCGCCAGAATAACTTTCATATATTTTCGAATTGCTTGCGTGCCCTTCAGCGACTATCTTTAGTGTGCTGCAAACCTTTGTTTACAGTAAACACGTTTTCAACTTATAACCGGGGCAAATGGGAAGCGGACAGGATCGGATCAGGGAAAACATCAGTGCCTTCAGAAAAAGGTATTACACAAACCTTTTGGTTAAAGGTGTTTTGTTAACACTCAGTGTTGTGCTTGCCTATTTTGTGTTGGCAGCCATTTTCGAATACGCCTTCTGGTTAAACCCCTTAGTAAAAACATTGGTGGTGGTGGTATTCATTGCCACCATTGGGTATTGCGCATACCGGTTTCTTCGTGATCCCATTCAATTCTGGCTGGCACGAAGAGGAATGGGTGACGAGGAGAGTGCGCGAATTATCGGCAATTATTTTCCGCAAATACAGGACAGACTTCTAAACCTCATTCAACTACTCAAAGTCAAACAAGACTCAACCCTTGCTGTAGCGAGTGTTGAACAAAAATCCACTGAATTTGAACCCATCCGGTTTGAATCTGCGATTGACCTATCGGGAAATACCCGCTATCTGAAGTACCTGGCAATACCTGTGGGGATCATGTTGTTGTTAATCCTGTTCAACAAAAACATCATTACCCAAAGCACACATCGTCTGGTTCGTTTCAACCAGACGTTTACGCCACAGGCCCCGTTTTTATTTACGATTCAAAACAAATCGCTTGTCGGTTTTTTTAATGAAGATTTTATTCTTTCGCTTTCGCTGGAAGGAAACGCCATACCCGATGCCTGTTACATTCATATCAATGGGCAGCGATTGAAAATGGAAACGGCTGGGGTTGGAAGTTTTCAATACGTTTTTGAAAAACTCCAGGAAAGTAAGCAGGTTCGTTTCGAAGCTGCCGGATTTTTTTCTTCAGGATTTGAACTCACTTTGGCCAATCGCCCTGAGCTAACCCAATTGGAACTGAAGTTGGAGTACCCCCGATACCTGCAGCGCTCATCCGAACGAATGGTGAATGCCGGGACCATTGAAATTCCTGAAGGAACTATAGCCACCTGGAACGTGCGCACCGCATACACCAACATGGCCCAGATCCGCTTTTCAGATGGCCAATCAGAACCTTTACAATTAACTGACAATCAGAATTTTATATATAAAAAGGGCTTTCAAAACCCTGACCAATATGAAATCATTCTGGAAAACGAACATAGCCAAAACAAGGAACGCATCAGCTATCGGATTGACGTAATCAAAGATCAACATCCGCAAATTCTGGTAAACAATTTTCGCGACTCTGTTTTGTACAAGCGAATTGTTTTGGGTGGAGTTGTATCAGATGATTATGGCTTGAGTAAACTTCAGTTGATGTTTCATGTGAAAAACTCCAGTCAGCAAAAAATTGTTGAGCGCGCTGTAAGCATACCGATTGGAGTCAATCAGCAACAGCAGAGCTTCTTTTATAACTGGTCACTTGATTCGTTGTCGCTCAAGCCGGGCGAATACCTGGAGTATTACCTGCAGGTTTGGGATAACGATGGTGTTAACGGACACAAGTCAACCCGCTCATCGGTGTATACATTCTTCGTACCCGACAAGGATCAGCTGGTTACCGATATTTCACGGTCGCAATCACAAACGGAACAAAAAATTGAACAGAGTGCTGCTAAGGCGCAAGAGTTGAGTAAGCAGATAAATGATGCACAACAAAAACTAAAGGGCAAACAATCGCTCGACTGGCAAGACAAGAAGAAGCTTGAAGACATTCTTGAACAAAAGAAAACTCTTGAAAAGTTGTTGAATGAATTGAAAGATCAGAACAAACAGCTTGAACAGAAAAAAGATGCATTCACCGAGCAAGATGAACGTCTTCGCGAGAAAGCTCAACAAATTCAAAAACTCATGGAAGAGTTGTTGGATGATGAAACCCGGAAACTGCTGGAGGAGCTCGAAAAACTTTTAAAGGAAAATACAGATACCAATCAGATGCAGCGGCTGCTGGACAAGCTTAACAAAAACTCAAAAAATCTAGAAAAAGAGCTTGAGCGAATTTTAGAAAACTTCAAACAAATGAAGTTTGATTTTCAGGTTGACCAGGCGGCTAAAGATCTTGAGCAGATAAAAGAGAAACAGCAACAGCTTCTGGAAAAGACAGAAAATCTGGAACAGGAGATGAAGGAAAACCAAGGCAAATCGAAGAATAAGGAGCAAGCTGAGAAAGCCAAAAATGAAGCTGGTGAAAAGGCTAACGATTTGGCCAAGGAACAGGAAGATTTAAAGGAAGAATTTAAAGAAGCAGAAGAAAAACTTCAGGAGCTACGTGACATGTCGAAGGAACTGAATTCTGAAGAAAGTATACCTGATCAGGAAGACAGCAAGGAGGTTCAGGATTCGCAGCAAGACAGTCAGGAAAATCTTGAAAACCAAAAGCCAGGTGAATCGAAAGGTGCGCAGCAAAAGGCCATTCAAAAGATGCAGCAAATGCAGGAGCAGATGCAAAGCATGCAAAATGCCATGAGCATGCAAATCGATATGCAGAACCTGGAAACGTTGCGTCAAATCATTCACGGGCTAATCAAGCTCTCGCACGATCAGGAAGGAATCATGAATGAGTTCACCGAGTTGCAGTCCAGCGACCCACGGTTTAACCAACTTGCTCAGCGACAGTTAAAGATCAAAGATGATGTTAAAGTATTGGAAGACAGCTTGTTAGCGCTTGGAAAGCGTGATCCGATGATGGGCTCTTTTGTAACACGCGAAGTGACTGAACTAAATGATAGGCTGGATAAAGCCATTGAAGCATACCGGGAAAGAAGAAGGCCCCAGGTTTCCACTGAAATGCAATTCAGTATGACCTCCATTAATAACCTGGCGCTCATGCTCGACAGCCATTTTGATATGTTGATGCAGATGATGGCAAATGCCAAGGCCTCCGGCAAAAAGGGCAAGCAGAAGGGGAGTCAGCCCAATCTTAGCCAAATGCAGCAACAGCTCAATAATAAGATTGAACAACTTAAAAATAGCGGAAAAGGTGGCCGCGAACTTTCTGAGGAACTGGCAGAAATGGCTGCAGAGCAAGAACGCATAAGAAGAGCCTTACAGGAAATGGAGAGAAAGCTACAGGAGCAAGGCGGAAAGCTCCCCGGAAGTGATCTTACCGAAAAGATGGAGGATACAGAAATTGACCTGGTTAATAAGCGCCTGACTGAACAATTGATACAACGCCAACGCGACATTCTTACACGCTTGCTGGAGGCCGAACAATCATTACGAGAGCAGGATATGGATGAAGAACGCAAAGGGGAATCGGCCAAAGACTATGAAAAAGAAATGCCCAAGGCCATTGAGGAATATTTACGATTAAAGGAAAAAGAAGTAGAATTGTTGAAAACTGTACCCCCTAAATTGTACCCGTTTTATAAGAAAGAAGTAAACGAATATTTTAAACGCTTACGCGAAAACTAACTTTTACGGTTAAGATGAACACTATTAGCATTCAGGTTCCCTCCATTATTGAAAACATTCGAATGATCGAAAGCTTTATTGACAACGCCAAAGAGCGTTTTCATTTGGATGAGGATATTTACGGGAACATTATGATTGCTGTAACGGAGGCCGTGAACAATGCAATCAAGCACGGAAACTCTGGCAACTCCTCGAAAAACGTTTACCTGAGCCTTTTGCTTAATGAGAACTTACTGAAGTTTGTGATTAAGGACGAAGGCCCCGGCTTTGACTATCACCACCTTCCTGATCCTACCGCTCCTGAAAACCTTGAAAAGCCTGGCGGCAGGGGAATATTTCTTATGAAACACCTGTCTGACGAGGTTGAATTTAAGGATGGCGGAAAAGTTGTTGAGCTCAGCTTTTACATGTCGTAAATGGCCTCGATTCATTTCTTTTCCGAGAAAGTCTCTTTTACCCTTCCTACACCAAGAAAAACCAGCAATTGGTTAAAGAAAGTAATCACCGCTGAAAACCAGGGGCTGAACGAGGTTAATATTATTTTTTGCTCAGACAGCTATTTACTGAAGATCAACAAAGAGTACCTCAATCACAATACGCTAACAGATATAATCACCTTCGATTATTCAGCAGAATCCGGAATTTCAGGAGATATCTTTATAAGCACCCAACGTGTAAAGGAAAACGCTAAGTATTTTGGTGTTTCATTCGATTCTGAGCTACACAGAGTAATGGTTCACGGAACTCTTCACCTGCTTGGCTATAAGGACAAATCTGCTCGCCAAAAAGCAGTCATGCGAAGAAAAGAGGACGCTTACTTATCTTTGCGGTAGAGTCTTGTTCCACGTGAAACACAGATTGTGGAAATTTTTGTGGAATTGTGGATATCCGGTAAATAGTGATTAAGAATTCCAAATACTAAAGGGTTCCACGTGGAACAACGCTATGTTTAAAGAGTATGATGTAATTGTTGTGGGGGCGGGGCATGCCGGCTGTGAGGCGGCTGCGGCTGCGGCAAACATGGGGTCAAAGGTTCTGCTTATAACCATGAATATGGGCACAATCGCCCAGATGTCGTGCAACCCGGCTATGGGTGGCGTTGCAAAGGGGCAAATTGTGCGTGAGATAGATGCTTTGGGTGGGCTTTCTGGAATAATCTCCGACAAGTCCATGATTCAGTTCAGAATGCTGAATCTTTCAAAAGGACCGGCCATGTGGAGCCCACGTACACAAAATGACCGAATGAGGTTTGCAGAGGAGTGGAGGCTTGCGCTTGAAGCGGTTAAAAACATCGACTTCTGGCAGGAAATGGTTAGTGGGTTGGTTATTGAGGACAATCGGGTTGTGGGGGTGAAAACGGCTCTGGGCATTGAGATCAGGGGCAAGGCTGTTGTGTTAACCAACGGAACCTTTCTAAATGGAAAAATTCACATTGGTGAGAAGAACTTTGGCGGAGGAAGAACAGGCGAAAAATCGGCAACGGGCCTAACAGAGCAACTGGTGTCGCTTGGATTTGAATCCGGGAGAATGAAAACCGGAACGCCACCGCGTGTGGATGGCAGGTCACTGGACTACTCCAAAATGGAGGAGCAGAAAGGGGACGAAAACCCGGGCAAATTTTCATACACCGGAACCAAGCCGCTCGACAAGCAACTCAGCTGCTGGATTACTTACACCAATGATGCAGTTCACGATACCCTAAAGTTAGGGTTCGAGCGATCCCCGATGTTCAGTGGAAGAATCAAGGGTTTAGGTCCCCGGTACTGTCCCTCAATTGAAGACAAAATCAATCGGTTTGCAGAACGCGAACGCCACCAGATTTTTGTAGAGCCTGAAGGCTGGAACACCGTTGAAATATATGTTAACGGGTTCTCTACTTCACTGCCCGAAGATATTCAGCATCAAGCGCTTACAAAGATAAAAGGCTTTGAAAATGCCAAAATGTTCAGGCCAGGATATGCTATTGAATATGACTTCTTTCCACCCACTCAGCTAAAACTCACTTTAGAGACTCAACTAATTGATAATCTGTATTTTGCGGGCCAAATCAATGGAACCACGGGGTACGAAGAAGCCGCCTGCCAGGGACTAATGGCTGGAATAAACGCGCATAACAAAATACATCAAAAAGAGCCTTTTGTGCTGAAGCGGTCAGAGGCCTACATCGGTGTATTGATTGACGACCTTGTAAACAAGGGCACCCAGGAACCCTACAGAATGTTTACCTCGCGTGCTGAATACCGTGTTCTGCTACGGCAGGACAATGCCGACATCAGGCTAACAGAGCTTGGCCACAAATTGGGACTTGCATCTGATGAACGGCTGGACCGGGTGCTTGACAAAAAGAATGGTGTTAATCAGCTAACCGAACTGCTTGAAAAAACTAAAATTGATCCGACCAACGTGAATGAAGAACTTACGCAGATGAATACGGCTACCATAAGAGAGAGAGTAAATGTTTCAAGTCTGTTAAAGCGACCCGAGATCAGTATGCGAGAAATCAAATCTCTGAACAGCGAACTTGCTCAAACAATCAACGGGTATAGTGAAGAAGTGCAGGAACAAGTAGCGATTGAAATAAAATACCAAACCTATATCGAGCGAGAAAGAAAACTTGCTGACAAGATCGGGTCATTGGAGAACTTCAAAATAAAATCCGACTTCGATTACGACCGGGTTAAAGCTTTATCGTCAGAAGCGCGGGAGAAATTAAAGAAGGTTAAACCAGAAACGATAGGGCAGGCCTCACGCATAAGCGGAGTATCGCCATCAGATGTCTCTGTACTTACGGTTTACATGGGCAAATAATGATAGCTGTTAATAAGTGCCCAGTTTGTTCATGTGCAGATTTGCAAAGCTTTCTTACCTGTGAAGATCACACTGTTTCACATGAAACCTTTCAAATTAAAATATGTGTCAATTGCCAGCTTGGCATAACTTCTCCCCGTCCATCGGATGATGACCTTAATCGATATTACTTATCGGATGAATACATCTCTCACTCGGGCAACTCATCGGGGCTAATTGGAGCACTCTATAAATCAGCAAGAAAAGTCACGCTCGGTTGGAAGCAAAAGTTAGTTGAGTCACACGCCTCCAAATCAAACATCCTGGATTACGGCTGCGGAACAGGTGAATTTCTGAAGCACATGCAATCGAATGGCTGGGGAATTGCGGGGGTTGAGCCGTCTAAACTAGCCCGTGAAAAGGCAGAGTCGCTTACGAAAATAAAAATCTCTGAAACCCCCTATCACGATCAAAAAAAATTCGCAGCTATTACACTATGGCATGTGCTTGAACATGTACCCGATTTGAACCACACCCTAAAACAATTCGGTCAACTTCTTGATAAAAGTGGCACTGTTTTTATTGCTGTACCAAACTATAAATCACCAGATGGGGAACATTACAAAAAGTATTGGGCAGGCTTTGATGTGCCCAGGCACCTCTGGCATTTTTCATCAACGAGCATGAGCCATCTGTTGGAGGCTAATGGATTTAACGTGGTTGCAATAAAGCCAATGATGCTGGATGCGTTTTATATTAGTTTGCTCAGTGAAAAGTACAAGGGAAGTGGACCACTTAAACAATATGTGGCAGCAGTTATAAACGGGTTTCGTTCAAACTGGCGTGCCAAAAAAAACACTAACTTTTCAAGCCTCATTTACATCGCCCGGCTAAAATGAAAGATTCGTTCCATTTTCTATTCTTTGCCATCCTCATCATATTGGCGGGTTGTGCTAAACAAACTACACCAACCGGTGGCGAAAAAGATGAAATTCCGCCCAAGCTCCTGAAATCAAATCCGCCAAACAAACAGACAAACTTTAACAAAAATGAGATCGAGCTCACCTTTGATGAGTTAGTCCAGGTAAACAACGCTCGCGATCAAATTATCATCACCCCATCAATCGGTAAAAAGTTTGAAGCTGAGGCCAGAAAAAGCAAGGTGATTCTAAAGCTTAACGGAGAGCTAAAAGAAAACACTACATACACCATAATGTTCAGGGATGCGGTACAGGATCTTACAGAACGAAACCCTGCTCAAAATTTAAAACTCGCTTTCAGTACCGGTAGTCTCATCGACTCCCTCTCAATAACGGGTACAGTCTCCAGCCTGCTTGAAGATAAACTTTTGAAGAATTATACAGTCGGCCTGGTTCCATATCACGACACAACAAATGTCTTCAAGCACGAAGCACAGTGGATTACGATTACAAACGACAAGGGAGAATATCAACTCGATAACCTGAAAGCGGGAAGCTACCTGTTGTATGCGTTTGACGACAAGAATAAAAACCTGGTCGTTGACAGCCGCACCGAGGCCTTCGCTTTCAAGGCTCAACCCATTCAACTGGATTCGTCTGTATCAAACATCCTTCTCAAAACCGTTTTGCTTGATCAGCGCGAATTCAAACTTATTTCAGCCCGGCCGATTGCACGATACTTCAATGTGAGAACCACAAAAGGAATAGCTGAGTATAAAGCTACATCAGCTGTGGATTCCATAGCTGTCTCCTCATTTCTGGAGGATGCCTCAACCGTTCGCATCTACAATACGTTTCCTCAATTGGATAGTCTTCCTGTAAATTTTCATTTTGTTGATAGTGCAACAAATACCATCGACACACTCCTGTATATAAAATTCGATACACGAACATCCACAAAAGAAAATTTCACCACGAAGATTGAGTTTTGCGATTTCCTTCAGAACAAATCACTTCTTAAAGCTGAAATCAATACCAACAAACCCGTTGCTTCCATTGAATGGGATAGCATTTACATTCAACTTGACTCTGTAAACAGAATAACGTTTGCAACGGAAGATATTCAATTCAGCTCCGATAAAAGAAAACTTTATCTCTCCAAAAAGCTACCAAAAGAAACAGATTTTACAAACAAACCGACAACGTCCAGAACAGTAAGGGAACGAGGAGAACCAACCAAAGAAGCTAAGCCCAAAGAAGAAGAAAAACCTGCACCAATTCCACTCAATAACCTGATACTTTCTAAAAACGCGCTTATCTCAATTGAATCAGATTCTTCTGCAGATATTAAGTCAACAATAAAAACAATAACGCCAGAGAACTCAGGGTTGATAACAGTGGAAGTAAAAACAACAGAAAATATTATCGTCCAGGTTCTGAACAAAAGCTTCAAAGTAATACAGGAATCTTATACACATCTGACCCGCTTTGAAAATCTACCTCCTTCAGAGTATTACATTCGTGTGATCCTCGACAAAAACAACAATCAGAAATGGGATGCCGGTAATTTCTTTAACAAAACAGAACCTGAACGCGTGATCTTTTTCAAATCCGAAAAAGGCGTTCCTACTACCAACCTAAAGGCCAATTGGGAGGTTGGTCCTTTGTTGATAACCCCCTGAACACATTGTGGACAAACACATCATTTATACACACAAAGCAAGATTTAAGCAAAACTCAGGAAAACACTGTATGAAATGTGCAAAACCACCCTGCTAACAAAAGCTTTCAACAACACGTTTAATAAACAATTGCGAACTTAAAATCATCAACATAATGTTGATAACTGAGCTAAACCACTGATAACTAAATGCATCTTTTCCATAAAAAATTAACGTACCTTAAACACTCTAAAATACAGTTCGTTTTGTCCACATATCCACATGACTAATAACAATAATAATAAATATATATATATACTATTATTAATAATACCCTCGGTATTGTGTAGCCTTTCCTTGTTTGCTCAAAATCAACAAGACATTCAGCTGGCCAATGAATATTTATTAAAAGGAGATAAACAAAAAGCAATTGAGTTATATAGGGACCTGGCGAAATCAGATATTAATATTCCATATATTCACAACAATTACCTGAGTGTACTGCTGGATCTGGGCGACAGTGAAGAAGCGCACAACTACATGAAACGATTATTGCGCAAAGACCCGGAGAATATTCAATACCGCACAGATGTTGGAATAATCTATGCCCGCACGGGTGAACTCGCAAAAGCTGACAAGTATTTCAAGGAATTAATTCAAACCTACAAGAGTAATATTTCGCGCATTAAGATGATTGCGGATTATTTGTCCGGAAAATCATTGGCCGAGTATTCGATTATTGCATTGAATGAAAGCCGGCAAACTGTAGGTAACCCGTATTTGTTTTGCCTTGAGCTGGCCATGCTTTATCGCATAAAAGGCGAGAAGGATAAAATGGTGCAGGAATACCTGAATTACGTTACCCAAAACTCAGCGAATATTCAATATGTAAAAAATGTAATGCAGGCCCTGCTTACAAAACCGGATGAGTTGGAAAGCCTAGAGAAAATTCTGTACGAGAGGACTCAGAAATATCCGGATGTTGATGTGTACTCCGATCTGCTCATTTGGGTCACCATGCAACAAAAGAATTTTTATGCATCTTTTATTCAGGCGCGTGCATATGACAAGCGATATAAAAAATTTGGCGAGCGGTGTATGGAAGTGGCTCGTGTTGCGCTCGACAACGAAGATTATGACAATGCCTTCAGAAGCTACAGCTATGTTGTAAAGGAATATCCTACGGGACCGTACTACCTGCAGGCAAGGTTGGGTTTGGTAAAGACCCGCGAAGCGCGAATCAAAAATATATTTCCGGTTAATGCCGATTCGGTGCGAAACCTGATAGCCGACTATAATCAGTTCATTGAGTCATACCGCGACAATCCGAATGCACACGAAGCGCAACGCAGTGAAGCGCTCCTGTATGCCAACTACCTTGACGAGAAAGAAAAAGCGATTGAATTGCTGAACAATCTCATTGAAAACCCCAGGGCATCGCTTCAGATAAAATCAAAATCAAAACTGGACCTTGGCGATATTTATTTGCTGAAAGGAGAAACCTGGGAATCATCTTTACTCTACTCACAAGTTGAAAAGGCTTTAAAAGAAAGTCCACTGGGGTATGAAGCAAAACTTAAAAATGCCAAGCTGTTTTATTACCGCGGCAATTTCAGGTTGGCGCAGGAGCACCTGGATATTTTGAAAGAAGCCACAACCCGCGAAATAGCCAATGACGCGATGGAGCTGAGTATGCGCATTAAAGAAAATATTGCGTTTGATTCGGTTGGACTTGCATTAAAAGCGTATGCAGGAATTGAATTGTTACTGTATCAGAATAAAACTACTGACGCACTGAATGAGCTAAAGGAATTGCGTGAGGGATATGTTATTATTCCCATATATGATCATAAAATCATAGTTTCATACGATTGGGAGGCGACACTTTTCAATGCCAAATTAGGAGACACCATTGAGGTAGCGGGACGTGCCATAAGGAGACCGGTTTCCAACCACACCATTCTCGATGATGTATATTGGCTTGAGGCCAACATCCGGATGAAGAAAGGTGAATTTGATACATCGCTTGGCCTGCTTCAAAAAATACTCACCGATTACCCTGATGACATTCTTGCTGATGATGCGTTCTTTCTCCAGGGCGAGATTTACGAACGTCAATTGGCCGATAAAGACAAAGCCATGGAAATCTACCGGGAGTTTCTTAACAAATTCCCGGGCAGTGTTTATGCAGCCGAGGCCCGAAAGCGCTTCCGCGTTTTGCGTGGCGATTTTTCTGATGTTGCGCAGCCACAATTATAGCATTCGGTTTAACGCTTATACAGGCATCGATAAACAAGATCACCCGCAGGACTCACCGGGCATCACAGCTCACTCCGAAAATATTGCAACTCACTCCGGATAAAGGCCCGATCACAGGCAAACGAATATCAATTCGTACGATTTCGTGGTTTATGGATTGTTGAAAGTTTAAACAATAACCATAAACAAACCTCGTATGAATTCAGAGCAAACAATCAAGACAAACTGGTTTTCAAAAGCCAGAATCGCCCTGCTTTCGTTAGCGATTGTAACGCTTACGATAACAGCCTGCGATGATGATGACAACGGATCCACTCGTCCTACGCAAAGCATTGTTGCTTTGGCGCAAGGTAACAGCAACCTGACCAGCCTGGTTGCAGCACTCACCAAATTTCCTGATCTGGTAACAACGCTCAGCGGATCAAGCACCAGCTTTACTGTTTTTGCACCAACCAATGCTGCGTTTGCTTCACTGTTGGATGCAATCGGTCAGGAGAGCCTAGATGATATTCCGGAAAGCGTGTTGCGCGATGTGTTGGAGTACCACGTAATTGCTGGCGCTGCCGTAAGATCAACTCAACTTACTGCGGGCCCGGTACCAACTGTTGGCGGTGAAAACATCACCGTGTCAACAGCTGGTGGCATACGCCTTAATGGAAGCGTAAGTGTGGTTACTGCCGATGTTGAGGCCAACAACGGCATTGTACACGTAATTGATGCAGTGCTTGTGCCACCAACCATCACACCGATTGTTGGTACCATCGTAGCTCCTGCCTATTTCAACAAAAACTTCACTACGCTAATAGCAGCGGTTAATGCTGCTTCTCCTTCGGTGCTCCAGGCATTGCTGGCTGCAGGCGATAAAACATTGTTTGCACCAACCAACGCGGCCTTCGCTGAAGCGGGCATCACTACATTACCTAACCAGGCCACGCTGAATGCCGTATTGCAGTACCACGTAATTGCTGGTGCAGAAGTTTTTGCAGCCGATATTGCTAATGGAAGTTCATCAGCTGAAACACTTAATGGCAACATATACTTAAGCAAGAGTGCAGCGGGAGTGTTTATAAACGGAACAACTGAAGTAATTGCTACAGACATTACAGCATCAAACGGTGTGGTGCATGTGATTGACAGAACATTGCTCCCTCCATCTAAAACAATTGCCGACATCGCCATTGAGTTTTCACAGGCAACTCAGCCCCAATTCACTCAGCTTGTTGCGGCACTTTCTAAAGTTCCGTCATTGCTTGAGGCAGCCGACTCTGAAGGCAACCTGACCGTATTTGCACCAACAGATGCGGCTTTTCAGACACTTTATGCTGCCCTTGATGTTGAAAACATGAACGAACTTGAAGCGGCTATAGGAAATCAGAAACTTGCTGAAGTGTTACAACACCACATTGTAGGGGCCCGCGTGTTCTCTACCGATTTAACTTCAGGTCCTGTAGCTACACTGAATCAGAACATTACCATTAACGTGGCTAACCTTACCATCACGGATGGAAACGGAAGTACTCCGGCAACAGGTCTTGTGCCTTCGTTGTTGAACGTACACGCAACCAATGGTGTGATTCACGTAATCGATAAAGTGCTGATCCCAGACGGAATCTTGTAGGATGAGGGGTTGGTTTAGGAGTGAAGAGTCCCGCGTAAGCGGGACTTCTTCTATTCTATCGAAAGTTTAATTTTGTAAAACACTCAAAATCGAAAGTCGTGTTCGGGGTACGCTATCGATATTTTTTTATACTGGCACTATCGGTCTATTCGTATGTCAACATCCGATATACGGTAGGCGATAAGCTGTTTGATTTCCCCATTTCTCAAGTTGTTCTTTTTTTGGCGCTTGCATTGGTGGTGTTGGCCGTTTGGGAGTTAAACCGGTTTGCTGAAGCCCGCCTGGATAAAATCGCATCATTTTTTCACAAGAGAATTCATCCCCTGATCTTATTGTTTGGCATTAGCCTTTTAAACGTTGGTGTGGTTTGCTTTCTGGTGATGGAGGGATTATATGCGGTTCTCAACATGCCGATCCGGGTAAACACCGCTCACCTCACATTGCTCATGGCATTCGGTTTTAGGGTCAACTTATTTCTCAATTGCATCAATGCAATTGTGTACTACATGAACAAACTGAAAAAGACTCAGGTTGAAGCGGAGCAGTTCAAAAAGATTTCTGTGGAGGCCAGGTTTGAAGCGTTACGAAATCAAATCAACCCACATTTTCTTTTCAATAGCTTTAATGTTCTTTCAACGCTGGTGTATAAAGATCAGGACACGGCAGCAAGATTTATCGAGCAGCTATCCAATGTTTATAGGTATTTACTGTATAACCAGGAGCGAAAAGTAGTACCCCTTAAGGATGAGCTGGCATTTATTGAATCGTATATCTATTTGTTGAAAATTCGTTTTGGTGAAAATCTTTCTGTTAAAAACGAGATCACGAGAAACGGTGAGCAATTTTACGTGGCTCCAGCCGTATTGCAGATGCTGATTGAAAATGCAATCAAGCACAATGTGGTTTCGCGCAAAAACCCATTGGAAATTGTGTTGCGATCGGAAAATGGCAGCATTGAAGTGATAAATAACCTCCAGGAAAAGGAAATCAAGGAAGAATCCACACAAACCGGGCTAAAGAACATTCAGGACAGATATCTGTTTTTAACAGAGCGGCAGGTAAAAATCGAAAAATCGCCTTTGCGGTTTACGGTTAAAATACCGCTGCTTGAATTAGCGAAATGAATGTACTCATTGCTGAAGACGAACCCCTTGCGGCCGAGCGGTTAACAGACCTTTTACAGGAATGTGACCCGACTATACGGGTTGCAGAGCAAGTGGATAGCGTGAAAGACCTTGCCCGCTTTTTTGAAAGCGGTAAAACGGCCGATTTGCTTTTGCTTGACATTCAGTTGGCAGATGGCAAAAGCTTTGAGGCATTCAATAAAGTAAATGTATCCGCTCCCATTATTTTCACAACCGCATACGATCAATATGCCATTCAGGCGTTTAAGCATTTCAGCATCGATTACCTGCTAAAACCCATTCGGAAAAGTGAGTTGGCTGGCGCGTTGAAAAAATTCAACCAGATCCGTCAGCCTTGGGGCAATGAGCAATTAAGCGTACTTAAGGAACTGTTGGATCAGCAAAGCGCAAAGAAATACAAAGAACGTTTTCTAATTAAATCGGGGAGCAAGCTTCAGTACAAAGCAACTGACGAAGCCGCATATTTTTTTGCAGATGGAAAACTTTGTTATTTCGTAACGAAAAGGGATAGCAAAAAATTTCTGATCGACCATACGCTTGAAGAATTGGAGACAACGCTTGATCCCAAAAGCTTTTTTCGGATCAGCAGAAAGTTCATTCTGCACCTGGATGCCATTCATGAGATTAAAGGATCAATAAGCGCACGCATGGAAGTAAAACTCTCGCAACCGTGTGAGCATGAGCTTGTGGTTAGCCGTGACCGTATTCAGGCATTCAAAACTTGGTTGGATCGCTAAACGCTTATTATCTTAGCGAATTCAGATTCAACTATGTCCCGATTAATACTTTCCATCTTGCTCCTTTGTTTGTCAGCAGATTTGCTGGCACAGCAAACACCATACGAAAACCTTGATTCGTTGAAGAAGGAAATCCTTGAGCTTCGTGCTGATGTAGATCAGATTCAGTTAAATCTGAAAACTTCACAGAATAAATTCAAACGGGGCATTGCAATAGCCACCATCGGGTACAGCGTAACCATTGCTGGCGGACTTATGCTTGGGCGTAAGAATGACGAACTTGGTAAAGGTTTGTTGATTGCGGGAGGGGCAACCGGTGTTACCGGAACCATCTTAATGGTGGATGCCTTTCGGCATCTCACCAAAAAAAGACCGAAGTAATTTTAACATTATTCGCTTCTCAACGAATTCACCGGATTGCTCACGGCCGCTTTTATGGATTGGAAACTCATGGTTAACAATGCAATCACAAAAGCTGCCAGCCCGGCCACTGCAAACAAAGACCAGCCCAGCGTAATTTTATATTGGTAATCCTCCAACCATTTGTTTACGGCCCACCAGGCTACAGGCGAGGCAATTACAAATGCAATAAGAACCAGTTTACCAAACTCCTTAGAGAGCAGCACCACAATACTGGCTACGCTTGCGCCCAAGACTTTTCGAATACCAATTTCTTTTGTTCGCTGTTCGGCAGTGAATGCGGTAAGTGCGAATAGGCCTAGACAAGCAATGATGATGGCAAAACCGGCAAAAATGGCGAACATCTTCCCGAGCCGCATTTCGGCAGCATACATGTTGCCAAATCGTTGATCCAGGAAAGTATATGTAAACGGTTGATCAGGAGCTATCTCTTTCCACTTCGATTCCAGCAGGTCGATAACGGCTTTGGTGTCTTGCGATTGAAACCGGAATGAAATGTATCCCTGCGGGCGTTTGCTCAGGAACAACATAACGGAACCCACATTTTCTTTAAGAGACTCGAAATGAAAGTTTTCAACAATACCAATTACAGTTAAAGATTCTGTTTCATCTGGATTGACTCCTTGTTCATCACCTTGAAAGGTTAAAATCTTTTTGCCTATCGGGCTTCCATCGAAAGAGAAATTCTTTGCGGCCGTTTCATTCAGAATAACAGCTGATGAATCAGATGTAAAATCCTCAGAGAAATCGCGGCCATCCTTAATGGTCATGCCTAGTGTTTTCAGGTAGTCGTAATCAACGGCCCAGTTTTGAAGACTCACCATGTTTTCAGATTGCGATGGATTTTTTCCTTCTGCCCACCAGGGACTATCGCTGCGCCAGGTGCCCGACACTGGCAAAAATCCGCTGAATGTTCCATTTACAATCATGTTGTTCTTTAGTATTTCATTTTTGTAAGCAATCCGATTGTTCCCCAGCGCATCAGCATCTTCAACCATAATTACCTGATCTTTATTAAATCCTATTTTTTTGGTTTGGATGAAATTCAATTGATTAAACACCGCCAACGTTGAAATAATAAGAACAATGGAAATAGAAAATTGAAACACCACAAGCGAACTACGGATAAATCCACTCTTCATACCCAACGAGACGTTGCCCTTTAGTACATTCACAGGTTTGAAAGCCGAAAGAAAAAATGAAGGATACATACCTGCAAGCAGACCCGTTATCATGGCACCACCGATGAGGAGCAAATAGAAAGGAATGGACTGGAACGGAATGGAAAGTTGACGACCGGCCAGATCGTTGAAAACGGGAAGCAGCAAATAGGCAATACCAATGGCGATAATAAAGGATAAGAAACTCAGCAGAATAGATTCACTTAGAAACTGACGCACCAGGTGCGAACGAAACGAGCCCATTACTTTTCGTACTCCAACTTCTTTGGCGCGGTTTGCAGATCGTGCGGTTGATAAGTTCATGAAATTGATACAGGCAATAGCCAGGATGAACAACGCTACAGCGCCAAACAAATAAACGTAGGCCATGCTGAAGTTGGGTTCAAACTCTCCTAATAAATCGCTTTTTAGGTGAATATCGGTTAATGGCTGCAAGGTGTACTCGATTTTGTTACCCGACTCTTTAAACTTATCAATGGTGAAATCATCCCCAAACACTTGCGTGATTTGAGGCGCTACCTGATCCATCACCAATTTCATCAGTTTATCCTCAACAGCTTTCGGATCGGCATCAGGATGCAGCAACATGTAAGTTTGAAAATTGTTGCTGAGCCAACTCGGGCTTTTTGCTTCACTAAGCCCAGCCATAGAAAGAATAAGATCAAAATGAAAGTGACTGGTGACAGGCATATCTTCATATACACCCGTTATTTTAAAGTTCCATTTATTATCAAGTATCAACGTTTGTCCCAGGGCGCTTTCTCCTGGAAAAAACTTTTCAGCGGTGCGTTTGCTGATGGCCATGGTGTTTGGCTCTTCAAGACTTTTTTCGGGGTTGCCTTCGAGCATAGGCACTGTGAAAATTTTGAAGAAATCATTTCCAGCCCAGATCACATTTTTTTCTTTGATGTTTTCTGTTTCCCGCTTCACCAGGTATGAACCTCGTTCACGGAAATGTACAGCCGCTTCTACTTCTGGAATTTCCAGTGGCAATGTTGCAGCCATCGGAGCTGGCGCATAGGTCATGTTCCAATGGTTTCCACCAAAAATAATTTCAGACTTAATCCGGTAGATGCGATTGGCATGCTCATGATGTTTGTCGTAACTGATTTCGTGGAGCACAAAAAAGACGATGATCATACAAACCGCCACACCAACGGATAATCCAAGAATGTTGATGAATGAATAGAAACTGTGTTTGCGCAAATTGCGCGCAGCTATAGTAAGGTAATTTTTAAGCATGATTTTGGTTTTAAAATTTTCAGAGCGTAAAACTTCTTTTTGGGTTTCTCTAAGACCCTGTGTGTGTCCAAATGATTTCAATACACGGTTATAGGCATCAATAAACCGATCCCCCAGTTGCATCCGTTCTTCGGTTGCTGAGCAAACATGATCAACCAATTCATCCTGTAAGCCTTCTGCTACAATTCCACGATAGTGAAGGTCTTTAATGATGTAGGTGATATGTTCTGCGTTTAGTTGCATGGTATAAATACTCACGAAGTCATTTGTACGTTCAGCACATTTCCCATGGTTCTTATAAAATCCACAAACTCGGCCACGCGCTCTTTTGCCTCAACTTTGCCGGGGGCAGTTAAGGCATAATACTTGCGCATACGCTTCCCAATGTTTACGATTTCTGTTTTCAATAAACCTTCAGCTTCAAGTTTGTGAAGGGTGGGATAAAGAGCGCCTTCGGTGAGTAAAATCCGGTCGGCCGAGAGTTCTTTTACCCGATGGGTTATTTCGTAGCCGTACATTTTTCCATGATCTTTCAGAACCTTCAGCACAATGGTCTGCAGAGTTCCTTTTAGGAGTTCGGGTGAGTGCATAAGAACCTAATACATAATTGTCTTAGGCATAAGACGCAACGACACAACCGATGGTTGCATGGCGGGCAAGAAAATCTTTAGAAGGGTGAAATTCAGTCTTTTTTAGTGGCTTCGCTGATCATCAGAAATTCAGCCACGTTTTCGGTATCCAGCATACCAACTAAAGTAGAACCCGAAAAAACGGGTGCAGCCGACTTCTGTTTGGTGCGCATGGTTGTCCAGGCCTCTTCAAGCGGCTGGTTCAGTTGAAGGGATAGAAAATCGCGATCCATAAACCCCTCAATTGATTCAGCTCCTTTTCCTTCACGCAAGGCGCGTATAATCTCATCACGACTTAGCGTGCCCAACACGTTGTCATGATCAACAACCAGAAAATTTTTGTTTTGTGAGGCCAGCAGTTGATCGGAAGCAGAATCGACCGTGTCTGTAGTTTTTAGTGCAGGGATCTGTTTCATAACAGCATTTGCAACCGTGTATCCGGAAAGTAAGGACCGTGCTTGTGCATACTGCGCCTCACCCTGTGCACCAAGAAAAATAAATACACCAATGAATATCAGGAAGGGATTGGAGAAAAATCCGATAAACACAAACCCGATGGCCAGCAATTGTCCGATGGAAGCAGCAATACGTGTGGCCACGTGGCGCTCGAACTTGAAGGAAAGCAATGCACGTAATACACGACCACCGTCCATTGGAAAAGCCGGAATCATATTGAACACCGCCAGCCAGATGTTCACAACCATGAGTGAGGGTAAAAAGTTATGATGACTGAACCGCGTTACATCGAGATCATCGAGTCCGCCACTTAAACTTAACACAGGAAAGAGCAACCCTGCGATTACCACATTTACCAAGGGGCCGGCCAGCGCAACCACTAATTCTTCTTTTGGTTTTTCGGGCATGGATTCAAGCTGCGCCACACCACCAATGGGTAGCAAGGTGATGTTGGCAGTTTTAATGTGGTATCGCCTGGCCGCAAGCGCATGACCCAGTTCGTGCAGGGTTACGCAGGCAAACAAAGTAAGAATGAAAAAGATACTCCACAGGATGTCAATTGTATCCATACCTTGTTTCAGGTTTGCGTAAACAATATACCCGATCAGGATCAGGAATGTCCAGTGAACAAAAACCTGTATACCTGCAATACGACCTAGCGATAACGAGTACTTCATTTTCATAGAGCAAAGATTTTATTTTTCGGCAGGTGTAGAATGATTTCCATCATCTTTCACATGACTAATAAATTTTTCAAGTATGTTGTTCACCTCATCGGGTTTTTCAATGGTTGAGCTATGACCTGCGCCCGATATAATTTCCAGCACCGAGCCATTGATTTGTTTATGGATACGTTGTGCCTTTTCCGGTGTGGTGGCCACATCCTCATCACCCACCACAATCAGCGTAGGTTTTTCGATGGATTTGATTTCTTCAAACACGCCACTTCGGCTGATCACTCCGCTTACAGCACGCGTTACAGTTTTAGGTATAGCCATCATTTTATTTTCCCAATAAAGTCTGTCTTCAATGCGTTCCGGATCATTCATAAAACTTTTTCCAAAAAGAATGTGCATAATCTTTTTATAGATTGGTTTGCTACCCGCAACCTTGAAGATGAGGTTAAGTACACTATACTTCAGCTTATTCACTTCGGTATCCGCAGAGGTTTCCATCAACGTAAGGCTTTTTACCAAATGCGCCTTTCGTGAGGCCAGGCGCATACCCACAAACCCACCCATGCTTAAACCAACAAAATGAACAGGCCCTAACTGTAAATTTTCAATAAGTGCAGCGGCATCCAAAAACAGGCCATCCATATCGTAACCCGTTTTGGTTATTTCGCTTTGGCCCTGGCCGCGATGGTCATAGGCAATGCATCGATACCGGCTTTTGAAGAAGTCGATTTGTGCACGAAACATTTCATGTGAAAACAGAAGTCCGTGTGAAAACACGATGGTTTCCGCTCCTGCACCTTCATCGATGTAAAACAAACTGGCGTTATTGCAATTAATGTGCGGCATGGCAAAGAGGTTTAGCTAGAAGCCATCTCAAAAATATCCCATAATGTCAGGTTGAGCTTGTCGAAACCGATTTGGTAACTCGAAATAGCCTTCGACAAGCTCAGGCTGACATTTGAAACAGATTTTTGAGATGGCTTCTAAATGTATTACACAAAAAGAAGTATTTCAAGGACATTTGTCAGGTCTCGCTTTAAAACCGTAGCTTTTATAAAATCACACTTAATCGTATTTTCACCACATATCACAAAGAATGAAGAGCGAACTTTTTGCACACCAGTATGAGATGGTACAATCATCACGAAAAGTGGTGCTGAATTTTTGTGAATCTTTTCGAGAAGGAGATTATACCAGGGGCATAACATTTGATGGTAAAAGCATCTGCAAGCTGCATGTACATACCGCCAATACGTATCAAGGTTGGATCATGACGATCGCGCGAAAACTTCAGGTGGAACGTTATAAAGAATCGGACTATCAATCTATTCATTCTGTTAAAAAATTATTTCAGCAAATAGACGATATGGTGCTTAGTTTTATTCAGGACAGTTCGCATAGTTGGTTGGAAACCCCGGAAGCAGAGATTAGAAACAAGAAGTATATTCTTACACACGCTCAGATTTTTACACACGTAATCACACACGAATTCCATCACAAAGGACAAGTATTGATGTTGGCCAGGCAGATGGGATACGCGCCTCCTGATACAGACATTATCCGAATTTAAACAAGCAAAACCAGTGAAGTAATTTTCATTGGCTAAAGCTGACCTTATTCGTACCTTCCCGAAAGCCAAGCTAAAAACCTATACCATGAAAGTTGCTAGTTGTGAAACGAGAAAGTTACCCTTTCATTTTCTACTCATTTTGATAACCCTGTCGTTCTCATGTACTGAGAAGCGGGAAGTTACCCTGGAAGACTACCAGCGGGCGGAAAAATTCTTAGCCGTCAATACCAATCCCCTGGTTTATGGAATGGTTTCATCTCCAGAATGGCAGAAGAGTGATTGGTTGATCTATAAAAATTCCGTACCTAATGGTGCTGAGTTTATACGGGTCGATCCGCAAGCAAAATCAAAGGAAAAACTTTTCGACCATGAAAAAGTTGCTGCACTGCTCTCAGACCTGAGTGGTGAAGAAGTAAAGCCATTGGAAATAGAACTCTCTCAACCAGTGCTTTCATCGGATCAACTGCAGTTTGAATTTTCTTTTAAAAGAAAGCGGTATGTACTCAACCTGTCCGACTACACATTAAATCAAAGGAAACCAAAGGTGCTTCCAAACGAGTATCTCTCTCCTGATGGTTTAAAAGCCGCTTACATAAAGGATTATAACCTCTGGATACGCGACACCCAAACAAACAACCATACGCAGCTTACCTTTGATGGAAAAGAAGACTATGGTTATGCTACGAACAATGCCGGCTGGACAAAAAGAGATTCTCCGGTGCTGTTATGGTCTCCGCAATCTGATAAAATTGCAACATTCCAACATGATGGCCGTGGTGTTGGTGAAATGTATTTATACAACACACAAGTGGGTCATTCCAAGTTAGAACGCTGGAAATACCCATTGCCTGGCGACAGCTTGATTTTCAGAATTGAACGTGTTGTCATTCACCTGACACCGAAACCAAAACTGGTTCGATTAAAAATGCAACCGGATGCGCACCGATCAACAATCAGTGATCATATTGCCGGGCGTGACGGTCAGTTTTTAGATGTTGAATGGAGCGATGATGGTTCACAGCTTGCATTCGTATCCTCTTCCCGCGACCATAAGGTCGCCAATCTTCAGGTAGCGGATCCTAATTCGGGTGACGTACGTTCGGTTTTGGTCGAGTCTGTTGAAACATATTTTGAATCAGGAAACCGGATGGTGAACTGGCATGTGTTAAAGGAGACCGATGAAGTAATCTGGTTTTCGGAACGCAACAATTGGGGACACTTATACTTGTTTGATTTAAAGACGGGCACATTGAAGAATCAAATAACAGATGGAGAGTGGGCTGTTCAACAGGTTCATCATATTGATAAGGAAGCACGAACGATTTACTTTATCGGATCAAACAAAGAGGAAGGCGATCCATATTATCAATATTTATACAAAATAAACTTTGATGGAACAGGCTTACAGCTACTGACTCCAGAACCTGCAAATCATGTACTTACATGGTCAGCCTCAAGGAAATTTATTCTGGATAGTTACTCAACGCCAACCACGCCACCGGTTACAGTAATCAGGAGTCTGAGTGGCGAAGTAATCATGAAGTTGGAGGAAGCCGATATTACTGCTTTGGAAAATAATGGATGGGTGGCACCTATACCGTTTAGTGTAAAGGCCCGCGACAATAGCACTGATCTTTTTGGATTGATGTATAAGCCCTCTAATTTTTCTTCTTCAAAGAAATATCCCATTCTAAACTACCTCTACCCAGGCCCGCAGTCGGGTAGTGTGGGCAGTCGTTCGTTTATGCCCTCAAGAGGGGATAAGCAGGCTTTGGCAGAGTTGGGGTTTATTGTTGTTGAAGTGGATGCGA
Organism: Cyclobacteriaceae bacterium; assembly: GCA_019638275.1. Classification (GTDB taxonomy): domain Bacteria; phylum Bacteroidota; class Bacteroidia; order Cytophagales; family Cyclobacteriaceae; genus UBA2336. The sequence goes on from JAHBUC010000002.1 coordinate 468,217, forward strand.
TGGGAACACCAGGTCGCTCAAAGTCTTTTCACGATGCATACTATGGTAACATGGGCGATAACGGTCTGCCCGATCAGATAGCAGCGATAAAGCAATTGGCAGAACAAAATACCTGGATGGATATCGATCGGGTTGGTATTTGGGGTCATTCCGGTGGAGGCTTTGCGTCAACAGCGGGTATTCTTCGCTATCCGGATTTTTATAAGGTAGCTGTTTCGGGTGCAGGTAATCATGACAACAGGAATTATGAAGATGATTGGGGTGAAAAGTGGCACGGCCTCTTGGTGAGGTACTCCAAAGAAGTTAATGAAGCAGGGCAAGGTGAGAGCTTGAACCGAGAGGTTCAAAAGACGCCCGAAGAAACCAACTACGATCGTCAGGCGAATCAGCTTTTGGCAAACAATCTGAAAGGGAAGCTGTTGATTGCACATGGTATGATGGATGGCAACGTGCCACCCACAAATACATTGCTTGTGGTTGATGCACTCATTGCAGCCGATAAGGATTTTGATATGCTTGTTCTGCCCAATGCGGGTCATGGTTTTGGTAATTCCCGGTACTTTATGAAAAGAAGATGGGATTACTTTGTTCGGCATTTGAAAGATGCTGAACCTCCAGCAGATTTTATTTTTAAAGAGAACATCCGATAATTGGTGCTGCTTGAGCTCAAGGTTATTTCAAAAAATAAAAAGCTTTGTCTCAGACGACATAATTGAAACACGCCCAAGCACCATTAGTGGCGAGCTGGAGGTATGGTACCAAAACGGTAAATACGTTTTGCACTCTCCGGACGCCAATTATTCATTTGATACGCTTCATCGTGTTTTTCAAAAAGCATTTAAGCGATTTGAGGTAAAGAAGAGAAATCCCAAAAATGTTTTGGTGTTGGGTTTTGGTGCGGGTAGTGTGGCCACCATTTTATGTGATGAATTAAAGCTCTCGCCCCACATCACCGGTGTCGAACTCGACCCCGAAGTAATTGCGCTGGCAAAAAAGTATTTTGATTTAGATCGGTTCTCTAAACTATCCTTACACCTCGGTGATGCAGCCGAATTTGTTCAACAGGAAAAAACCTTGTACGATCTGATTGTTAGTGATGTTTTTGTAGATAAGCACATTCCTGAAAATCTTATCCAGGAATCTTATATCGAAAATCTGATTCGGCTTACAGCAATTGGTGGGTTGGGCATGATGAATATCATTGTTGAGACGAAGTCGCAACGTGAAGCCCAGAAACAGATAATCCAATGGTTCAACGATCGGGGAGTTCACACGGAGGCATTTCGTGTCTCCTCAATCAATCAGTTATTGGTTTGGAGGCGTTAACGAAAGCGGCTGACAAAGGTCACCACACGTGTTGATCCGTATCATACCACGGGTAGCATAACCATGCTACATTACCCGCATATCTAGATAACGGATCATGAAAAAAATTCTTGTTCCTACGGATTTTTCTGTGTGTGCAGACAATGCCGTACAGGTGGCGCTGGAAATAGCCGGTAAATTTCAGGCTGAAATTATTTTTCAGCATTTGTATGATGACCCTTCCGGCAGCGCACATACGCTACAGGGAACAGCTAAACAACATGAGCTGGGACATATAAAAGCTATGCTGGATGCATTGGTGCATAAAGCAGAGCATGCGGGTTTATCTGCGCGCCAGTTGCTCGTACTTAGTAAGGGTGCTGATAAAATTGAAAACTATATTGAGCCGTTGAATATTGATCTGGTAGTGATGGGCTCACACGGAGCTACAGGAATACGCGAAAAAATATTAGGCTCCCAAACACAGCGTGTAGTTCGTCAGTCGGTTGCACCGGTTTTGGTTATCAAGCACAAGCCCGAAAGAAAAGGATTCAAGAACATTTTGTTTGCCACCACATTCCATGAAAATCCTGAAAGAGTAATTGAGCCGGTAATTAAACTGGCGTCCGCTTATTCAGGGAAAGCGCACCTGTTGTATGTAGGACTTGAAAAGGACACCCAAACAAAGGCAGAGGTTGAGGAGAAAATGCAACGGCTGGAGCAGCAGTTTCCAAAGGCAATGTTTACACGAAACTTTATTACCACAAATGATCCGGAATGGGGCATTCAATATGTTGCGAAAGATGTTGCCCCGGATGCCATTGCCCTGACTACCCAACTTAAAGTTGGCAAATTTATTTTTAGCCACAGCCTGGCCGAGGACCTGGTGAATCACGAAAACCGCCCTGTGCTGGTTATTAATCCGAAATAAGTGTATAAGCGGTTTTAAAACTTCGTGCAGCAGTTGACATCGAGTGAGGGTTGATGGAAATTTGTATGCATGAGCATTACTGAGCCTCCGGTACGGGCCCGTCCGTTTATTGATACAGATGTATTGTTTGCCGTTCATCCGGAATGGTTGCACGATTCGTATGTATATGTGCACGCACACATGAGCGAAACAAATCAGGAGATGCTCGTTCGAATCTGGAAGTCTACCTTTTTGATCGATAAGGGTTCTGGTAATAAGTCAGCTTTGGTGCATGCCGAGAACATAACTTTTGCACCGGTGTGGACAATTGTGCCCCAAAATTTTTCCTACACATTTCTGTTGATCTTTCATGCATTACCAAAATCCTGTACGGTTTTTGATTTGGTAGAACAGATTCCACAACCGGGTGGGTTCTATATTCCGGATATTATGCGAAACAAGTCGGATGTTTATCACCTGAACCTAGCTTTCTGAAATATGGCCGCAACACCTTCTACGATGGTTTCATTAGGAACCCCCGCCCCAGCGTTTACACTCACCGATGTGGTTTCCGGAGAACCAATTTCTATTCCACATCATAGTGGAAAAACAGCCACGGTAATTATGTTTATCTGTAACCATTGCCCGTATGTAAAACACATTAATCAGGCATTGGTGAAACTGGCAAATGATTATCAGCATCACGGCATCACTTTTATTGCCATCAGTTCAAACGATGCAACAAAATACCCGGAAGATGGTCCTGAGAAAATGAGAGAAATGGCACGCTATCTCAAGTGCCCGTTTCCATATCTCTACGATGAAACACAGGAAGTTGCCCGCGCTTTTGATGCAGCATGCACACCCGACTTCTTTGTGTATAACAGCAATTTGAAACTCGCATACCGCGGGCAATTCGATGACTCACGTTCCGGTAACAACATTCCGGTTACGGGTCATGATCTCCGCCAGGCGCTTGATAGTCTTGTTTCAGGTAAACCAGTTCCGGAGCAACAGAAGGCCAGCATTGGTTGCAACATTAAGTGGAAGCAGTAGCATCAAACGGACATTCAGCAGAAATAAATGGAACTGTTCCAAAACATCAGTAAATTATCGCTCAACCATAATGATAGCCCATGAAAGTACCAATTGCCGCTCTGCTTCTATGTTTAGCCTTTACTTGCACTGCACAAAAGAGCAACACAACAGGCACCAAACTTTTTAACGGAAAAGACCTAACCGGCTGGAAGGTGCTGAACGGCAAAGCAAAATTTGAAGTGAAGGACGGCATGATCGTGGGTACCACAGTAGCCAATGAGCCAAACTCCTTTCTGGCGACAGAAGAACTGTTTGGTGATTTTATTCTGGAGCTGGAGTTTAAGGTTGCCGATGGAACAAACTCGGGCATACAGTTTCGGAGCGAAAGCAAGCCCGATTACCAGAATGGCCGCGTGCATGGGTATCAATTTGAAATTGATCCTTCATCACGTTCCTGGACAGGAGGGATTTATGATGAGGCGCGAAGAGAATGGCTCTACACCCTTGAGTATAACGGCAAAGCCAAGGAAGCCTTTAAGCCCAACGCTTGGAATGTGGCGCGTATCGAGTGCATTGGTAACACCTTACGCACATTTATTAATGGCGTTCCGGCTGCACATGTTGTGGATGATATGACTCCACGTGGTTTCATTGCTCTTCAGGTGCATTCGGTAGGAAGTCTTGCTGAAGCAGGTCGCAACGTGTATTGGCGTAACATCAACATTCAAACAAAGGATCTGAAGCCAGCACCCTGGGATGAGTTGTTCGTGGTAAATCTTATTCCGAATACACTTTCAAAGCAAGAGGAAAAAAATGGTGTGCGTTTGTTGTGGGATGGAAGCACCACCAACGGTTGGCGCGGAGCATACAAGTCGGGCTTTCCGGAAAAGGGCTGGTCAATTCATAACGGTGTGCTCAGCGTGCAGAAATCCGGAGGAGGAGAATCAACACATGGTGGCGACATTGTTACAACAGAAGAGTATGCCGCTTTTGATTTACAGTTTGAATTCAAACTAACAGAAGGCGCCAACAGCGGTGTTAAATATTTTGTAACAGAAAGCGAAGGAAACAAGGGATCGGCTATTGGGTTGGAGTACCAGATACTTGATGACGCACGCCATCCGGATGCCAAAGAGGGTGTTGTGGGAAACCGAACATTGGCATCGTTGTATGATCTTATTCCTTCCGTAAAAATTTCCCGCGGTCAGCGAAAAATCGGGGAATGGAATCATGGAAGAATTGTGGTTTATCCCGACAACCGCGTTGAACACTGGCTCAACGGATACAAGGTTGTAGAATATCAACGGGGCACACCAATCTATCAGGCATTGGTTGCCAGAAGCAAATATGCGTTGTGGGAAAATTTTGGAATGGCCGAACGCGGACGGATATTGTTGCAGGATCATGGTGATGAGGTTTCGTTCAGGAGCATTAAAATCAAAACGCTGAAGTAAACACAAAGAACTTATGAAAAACTCCAGACGATCATTCATTAAGCAATCAGCCATTGTCGCTGCCGGAGCGCTTGCGTTCAGTGCAAAAAGTTATGCCCGCATTATTGGAGCCAATGATCGTGTACGTGTGGGTGTAATCGGGTTTTCCGATCGACTTAAATATTCCCTGCTCCCTTCCTTCATGAATCACAGCAAGGAACTGAATTTTGAGATCAGCGGAGTTTCGGATATCTGGAAATTGAGAAGGGAGGAAGGCGCACAATTTTTAAAAGAAAAATTGGGTTATGAGGTCAAATCATATGTCAACAATGAGGCCTTGTATGCCGCAAAAGAATCCGATGCCGTCATCATCAGCACATCTGATTTTCAACATGCCCTTCATACCATCGAAGCCGTGGAAGCCGGGTGCGATGCGTATGTAGAAAAACCTTTTGCGGAAACCATGGAAGACAACCGCGCAGCCCTGAAGGCAGTAAAGAAAAGCGGAAAGATTATACAAATCGGATCACAGCGGAGAAGTGGTGCAAACTATCATGCCGCGGCAGATTTTATTCAGCAAGGAAAGTTTGGCGCCATTACCATGGTTGAATTAACGTGGAATGTTAACCAGCCCGGCCGCTGGAGACGCCCCCAACTGGTGGCGCAAATGAAAGAAACCGAAACCGACTGGAAAAGATTTTTGATGAACCGGCCATTCGAACCGTTTGATGCGCGCAAACATTTGGAGTATCGCCTGTTTTGGCCATACTCTTCGGGCATACCCGGTCAGTGGATGAGCCACCAGATAGATACCATTCATTGGTTCTCAGGATTGGAGCATCCGCGAAGCGTAGTAGCCAACGGAGGCATCTACATGTGGAAAGATGGAAGAAAAAACTGGGACACCATGACTGCCGTGTTTGATTACGGACCAAAAAATGATTTGGCATCGGGTTTCCAGGTGGTGTTTAGTTCGCGCATGCACAATGGTGAAGAACGCCCAACAGAAATTTATTACTCGAATGGAGGAGAGCTGAACCTGATCACCAATAAGGTAACACCAGGCGGTGGGCTTGCGGAACATCATGCAAAGGCAATGAATATGCAACCGAACCTGCTGCCCGAGGTTATGTTGGAAGATTCATCTATACAAACGGTATCTAGTGCCAATACCGGTGGGGACATCACCACATCAAACCACATGCGCAACTGGATGGAATGTGTTCGTTCGCGCAAACAACCCAATGCGCCTGTTGAGGCAGGTTATCAACACTCCATTGCCTGCATCATGACTACAGCCGCATCGCGCACAGGGGAGAAGGCAACGTTTGATGACGCAAAACAGGAAGTGATGGCCGGAGGAAAAGTTTTTAAATATTAATGCTTGTACTGGATTTTAATTAAGTGTGCACCTGATGGAGGAAGTTGGTTCATTAACGATTGCCTAGACAGAAGAAATGATTGTTCCAACCTTTTAACTAAACACCCAATCAATATCTTTGCACCCAAATTTTAGGAAACTCATGAATAGAATTCTCACACTTGTATTTGTATTAACCATTATCTTCGCCACTGCTCAGGACGTTAAACTCACATTCGGTCCTGCCATCAAAGGAAGCTATGCCCGTCCGTTTTTTAACAACACCTTAAAGACAGGGTATATCGTCAATGCCGCTGGCGAAAAAATTTCGATAACCCCACTGGAAGGGTATCTCAAACCAGGAACTTCAAAAACAGTGACCGCTGAAACACTAACTGTTAACAATGCGTACCTCGAAGGAACCATGGTAGTTAACGGCAAAAATTATCTGATCTACTCGTTAATCGATAAAAAAAGTGATGTGATCACCGTATACTCACAAGAACTTAGTGCCAACATGGTGTTGCTTGGCTCGGCCATCAAAATAGCAACGTTCAAAGGAGCCAAATCAAGCACGGGTGTAATTGTTATCGGTCAAGGGATGCTCCGTTTAACCGAAATAACAATCGTCAAACCCCAAAGTCAGGATCACATTGTGATGGTGAAAGAAAGGGATCATGCAATAGAGATGAAAGCATTTAGTCCTGAAAAAGGAGAGCTTTGGTCAAAAACATTTCAACTCGACAAGGACTTAACCTACAGGCTGAAAAACATCCGCGTAGCTGAAAACGGAAATGTGTACATTCTGGGTACGTATTATAAAGGCAATCTCATGAACGACCCAACCATGAAAGATCCATTTCTAATTGCGTATGCCCCCACCACAAAAACGGAAAAAATTCATACCATCAGTTCAGGCGATAAAATCAATGATATGGGTTTTGCCCTGGAGTTTTTGAATGACGAAACTCCGGTGCTGGCCGGGTTATTTTATGAAAAAGGAAAAACGGAAATCAGCTACCAGATTTTGAAAGTAAACACAACTACACTGCAACTCGAAAAAATGACTGCAACACTTATAGAGAAGGAGTATAGCGACATCATGTTTAAAAGGGCATACGATCCAAAGTATTTCTCTGTTGAGAACATTGCTCAACTTGAGAATGGAAACATCGTATTTTCTGTTGATGGTGGACTTGTTAGTAGCGGAAAGCATTCATCAACAACTTGGGGCGCGGCTGCTTACGTTGTAGCCGTTAACAGTGCAGGCATTGAGCAATGGAATACCATAATCAATAAATATCAAGTTACACCTTATAGTTCAGCCCTTATTGGTCACACTTTTTTTATCCGTGGTAATAACGTTTACCTGATGTACAATGACAACTCCGAAAACTTCGATCTCTCTCCAGCCGAAAAACCAAAGGAAAACTTGCTGAAGAAAAAAATGTATGTATGCACCATTGAGATTGATGAAACTGGTAAGGCTACGAAATTAAAGTTGGTAACAACCAAGAAAGAACAAATTTCGTGGTTTAGTCCTGCAACAACTACAAGAATTGAGAAAGGACTTTACCACTTTAAATTTTACATAGGCGAAACATCTAAATACGCCACGTTTTCCAATTGAGACTAGATTTTTAAGTTCATTTGGATGCTGCGCTTTATTATTTGATAATGACCAGGATTGCTCCATGTTTCGCCAAAACATTTGACTAATTAAGCTGTGCACCTGATGGTGGCAATGTCTTTGGTAACGTTTTGGATGTAAATACAAGTGCCTGTAGTACCACCAAAATGATGATCGTGATACCAAATGCGAATTGTGATGCTACCTTACCGGATATGTATAGCTCTTCAACCTGTTTCATAATCAATTTCGATTCCTCCAACTGAATCGAAGATAATTCATTCAACAACACGAGCGCCTGATTGGCCAACTCCAGCTTATCTTCATCGCTTTGTGAAGCGGAGGCTTCAAATTTGTTCAAGGTACTGAGCAGTTCGGCAAACGTTACATCTTCGTCTTTGGTAAATTTTGTTTTCAGGTAAGCTTCACTCAATCCATCGATGTGAGAGAGTAACGCGGTAACCTGACCGGCCGAAGGTTCACCGCCCCGCCCCGCAACATGCAAGGCTTGCTTAATTTCATAAATATCGATTGTCATTTTTAAAATATAGTCTTCCACAATCAACCGGTCTTCATACAAGGTGCTGATGGAGTTTTTAACATTGTTGGTATGATCACGGTCAACATAATTGCTAAACAACACCAAAACACAGAGCGTAAGGAGCACACCGGAAGCAGTCAGTTTGTTTTGTATGCTGTAGGTCCATTTCATAAGCTGAGATTAGTTTTCCTTGACGGATGAATATAACACGGATTATCTGAGTAATAAAGCAGTCACTACTATTTCTATATTACAGGAGATTATTCTTAGAACAACGAAAGCTGAATCTCCTGCACAACATGCTGCTCGTGGATATGAAAAACTTTTGTTTCACGGTATCGGGAAGCAATAACAATGTTGGTATCTCCAGCCACTGTTTTAAACAAGCGCTCAACAAGAAGGGGTGCGTTGTTATCTTTTGAAAGGTGCGACAAAAATAAATGACTCATAAACGCAGGCCGATGCTGGTTGAATAATTCCAATGCCTGCGTATTTGATAAATGACCCTTATCACCCCTGATTCTGTTTTTCAAATGAAGCGGATAAGGTCCGGTCTCCAGCATGTGATCATCGTAATTCGCTTCCAGAAAGGCCGCATGGCATTGCTTAAAGTGATGCACAACGTTATCGCACGCAACACCTAAATCGGTGAACACACCCACCTTCACGGTATCATTTGAAATAATAAAACTGTGCGGGTCGGTAGCGTCATGGAATTTAGGAAAACCCGTGATGGTAAGTTTTCCAATGCTCACCGGCTCATGTGCTTTGAAAGGAAAAATTAAATGTTTCTTCACGCGCAAGCCGCGGTGTTGAAGGGTAGAAGGTGTAACGTAAACAGGCAATTTGTATTTTTTCGAAATGCCGGCAACGCCCTTGATGTGGTCGGAGTGCTCGTGCGAAACAAAAATGGCTTTCACCCTTTTCATCGGGAGGTTGAGCCGATTCATGCGAAGCTCCGTTTCGCGGCAGGAGATGCCCGCGTCAATTAAAACAGCCTCATGATGGTTACCAACGTAGTAGCAGTTGCCGTTGCTTCCTGAATTCAATGAGGCTACAAATAATGACATGCCCGAAAGTATGAAAAATCGCCCGACTACTTGTGACACTAATTTTATCTTTTTCCGGTTTCGATAAGCCGGTAAGAATAACCATTCAAGAGGTTGTTACAAGTTTCTTTTTTGCTGATGAGCAATTCCCTGTTGCATGCTCACCAGAATGGTATACTTTTGTTTGTAACTTATAACGGTATACTTTTGTTTGTAACTTATAACAAGGAATATGGCACTATTTAATCCATTGCAAGTAAAGGAAATCAACGAACTCATTGCCGAGATCGCCAAAGTTGTTAAGCCCAAGGATGAAATTGGCGCCCACGATAAAATGTTGCTGTCGGCCTTACTTAAAACGCATGACCCCAAGAAGAAGGCCACGTACTTCAAGTGCAAGCGCGAGTACTCTGACGCTATCGTTACGCATTTTGTGAAGGAGAAAGGTATTGCCAAAAGCCGGTTTCATAAGAATAGCCAGGCGTACATTTTTATCGTAAAATGATTTAACTAAACCCACCTGAACAATGGCAGCTACGAAAATCACCGTTAACAATAACGGCTCTCTCAAAATAGAAGGCGACTTTGAAATAGTGGATATGCAGGGAAACACCTACGGCTTGCAAGGAAGAACATTGGTTTCCCTTTGTCGATGTGGATTGTCAAAGAATAAGCCTTTTTGCGATGGCTCACACAAAGGCCACCTGGAGCACGAGGCAAAAGCTTTTGATCTGCCACCAAGAAAAGTGTAGCCACAAACGGATTTGGGTTTGGAATTTTTTAATTTTCCTAAACCAACCAAACCCCCCATCCAATGAAAAAACTTTTCAAGTACATCGGCTACTTGCTACTCATTCTTATTGTAGCTGTGGCCGCCTTACTCACGTATGTAAAACTTGCTTTGCCCAATGTAGGCCCCACAGAAGAACTTACAATTGACTATACTCAGGAGCGCATTTCTCGTGGGCATTACCTGGCCAATGCGGTTATGCTTTGTATGGATTGCCATGCGGAACGCGATTGGTCAAGATTTTCGGGCCCGCCAAAAGATGGAACACTTGGGGCTGGAGGAGATGAGTTCAATCGTAATGATGGTTTTCCAGGAGTGTTTTATGCGAAGAACATTACACCCACCGGTATCAGTAGTTATACAGACGGTGAACTTTTCAGGGTAATCACTACGGGTGTAAATAAAGATGGTAAGGCTATGTTTCCCATAATGCCCTACTTGTATTATGGCAAAATGGATCCGGAAGATATCTACAGTGTGATTGCCTACATTCGTTCGCTTGAACCGGTGCAGCGTGAAGTCCTCGAGTCGAAAGCTGATTTTCCTTTCAACTTTATCATGAACCTTATTCCACAAAAAGCGCAACCTCAAACGCGACCAGACAAATCGGATTGGATTGCATATGGCGCATATATGACCAACGCATCCGGATGTATAGAATGCCATACCGATGTGAAAGATGGCCGGATAATTACTGAGCAAGCGTATAGTGGTGGCAGGGCATTTCAGTTTCCGGATGGATCGATTGTGCGCACAACTAATTTAACACCGCACGCAACAGGTCTTGGTTCATGGACGGAAGAAATGTTTGTTCAACGATTCAAGCAGTATGCCGATTCAACGTATGTGTTGCCATCGGTAAACCCGGGCGAGTTTAATTCAATAATGCCGTGGACCATGTATGCACACATGGAAGAAGATGACCTTAAAGCAATTTTTGCTTACCTGAAAACTGTTAAACCGATTGAGAACATTGTAGAGCGGTTTACACCAAAAGAATAAAGGAGTACGATGGTTGCGCTTGTAGTCAGGTTATTGCTGGTGGTTATTGTTGTGGGATTGGCTTTCTTCATCATTAAATCATTTTTGTCACCATCAAATACAGTACGTTGTTCACGTTGTGAAGGCAAGGGCTTTTGGTATGGAGCACGTGGCAAAGAAAAGTGTGATTGGTGCAAGGGCTCTGGGCACTTGCCTCATGAGACCGGGAGATAACAACGATTGAAGATGTAGCAGACAGCTTATTTTATAATCGGGGCCAACTCAGCTTTTAATTTTTCAAACTCTTGTTGAGTTATAAGGCCAAGATCAAGTTTGTCTTTTGCTCTTTTCAATTCGGCCAGTGCTTCATCGCTGGTCATTACAGATGATCGGATTTCTCCTGTTGCCAAGGCATTTTCAATGTTGATTACAAATGTTGAAGGCCCCCAAATTCCTTTTGTCCAAAACATGACTGCGTAACCAATGCGCTTGTTGCCCCCAACACGAATGCGCTTTATCTCCGTTTCAAATCCGCTATAGCCGGCTGGTAAGCTTGCTGTTCCGGTTAATGCATCCTGTTCAGTAATATACATGAAGGTTTGAGCAACCGATGAGGGCCTTCCGATTTTGATGCGATCGCCCACGTTAAATACGATGTTGTCTTTGCTCACATAGGTGGTATATTGCTTTTCAAATTTTTTGATTGAGTTCAAGTCCGAATGATTTATTTGTTGCGCGTGCACGGTAAGGCCCACAAACAAACACAGAAACAATAGAGCAAATTTCATAAGATATAAGCGATTAAGCGTTAGTTCTTTTTGGTAAACAGATTAGGCGCAGGAATGGTCTTGTAGTGGATCACACTTAAAAAACCTTTCTCGGATGCTCTTTTGATTTCCAACTTTATTACATCGCCCTTTTTGACTCCACCCAGTTCTACTGCCCTTTGAGCCACTAATGTAGCCGTACAACCTTTCCAGGTGAGCTTATAATCTTCTTTTAGCTTTCCGTCTGAATCATATTCGCTGTATCGATTGGTGGTGACAACAGCTTTTACTTCTCCTAAAATTGTTTCCATTGCGTATTCCCCCAAGATGAGTTTGTTGCAGCCATCCTTTATAGCCGGAAATGCTTTGAATCTTTTAATGTTCTCATCTTCACCAAGCGACTCACATTGGTCAACTAAAGCAAGAGCAATGTCTACGCCCATTAGCGTACCCATCTTAAATACGTCATCAATTCCCTGATCTTTATAATGTGCCGTAAGCCGTGTTTCCAAAACATCTTCATTGGCATTCATCACTCGCGACATACATTCACTCCAGTCTTTTTCTTTGGTAATTTCCACACACCGGCAAATCGCATCCGACAAACCAGAAATGATTTCTGTGTTATTGTTAACCTTCAGTAGTGCCGGATCAACTTCGATTTTCTCGCGTTCTTTGTTCAGGCGCTCAAATTCTTCCGGGCACTTCTTGTAAGCCTCATCCCGGATCGCGATAGCGGCCTCAAAGGGTTCATCCTTGAAAGTTCCTTGCTTTTTAAGTTCTGCTTCTACAGCCTCTCTGTGCGTGGTAAGGCAGTTTAGTATTTTGAAACTTACCTGGGTTTCGGTGAATTCTTCTGGCTTAAGCGCTTTCATACAGGCACAGCCTTCTTCGGCTGCTGCGGTTATCACATCCTGTGCGTTGAGGAGAGATGACAGCAATGAGAAGCAAAAGGCAAGTGATATGAATTTTCTCATAAAGGGTTAGATTTTAAGTAAAGGTAGAATCAAGTAATCTCAGATTTTCCCCCATAATGATGGGGTAAAACAGGCATGGTTACTCAGAAACCTTGATTTGCTCCCGATTCCAAACTTTTACGCTGCATGCATAATATTTTTTAGTTAGTATGCATGCATAATAAAATTTTGCTATATTTCGAATCCTGTTTCGGCAGGGTATTGTTCTGCCCGAATCAGAAAAACGCCTATTGAGTTTGGCAGGTTATGAAAAGAGAAGAAACCGTTGACCATCATATTCGTTCGGCCTGGCACGCCATAGCCCGCATGTATAATCAGCGTGCGGCTAAGTATAATGCCACCATGGCCATCGGTTTTGTGCTGTTGAATATTGATGTTGACGAGGGCACCCCGGCCACCAAAATAGCGCCACTGATGGGGCTTGAACCCAGAAGCCTGACGCGCCTGCTTAAATCACTGGAGGAACAAGGCGCCATTTACCGCGAAGTAGACAAAACCGATAAGCGGTCGGTAAGAATATTTTTGACCGAAGAGGGAAAGAAAGGGCGGGAGCGGGCAAAGGAAACCGTGCTTCGGTTTAACGAGGCGGTGCGCGATGAAATTCCGGAAGCGAAACTGAACGTATTCTTCGATGTGATCCAACAAATTAATAAGATCATTGAACGAAATAATATTTACGAAACAGTAAACAATTAACTTTCATTGTCATGCTTCGACAAGCTCAGCATGACATAAAAATGAAACTGATATAACTATGAAACGATCTATCCGCAAAGTTGCCGTGCTTGGTTCTGGTGTAATGGGTTCATCCATTGCCTGTCATTTTGCAAACATTGGTTGCGAAGTATTGCTGCTCGACATCGCACCAAAAGAATTAACCGAAGAAGAGAAAGCAAAAGGACTTTCACTTGATAGCAAAGTGGTTAAGAACAGAATTGTTCTATCATCATTTGATAAATGTGTGAAGTCTTCACCTGGTCCGCTGTACAGCAAGAAGTTTATTTCGCGCATCTCACTCGGCAACTTTGATGATGATTTTTCGAAGATCAAAAACTACGACTGGACCATAGAAGTGGTAGTGGAAAATCTGGAGATCAAGAAGAAAGTTTACGAACAAGTAGAGAAATACAGAACCCCCGGAACACTAATTACATCCAACACTTCGGGCATTCCTATTCACCTGATGGCCGAGGGCAGAAGTGCCGATTTCAAGAAGCATTTTGCGGGCACTCACTTCTTTAATCCGCCCCGTTACCTGCGTTTGTTTGAAGTAATCCCTACTGCGGATACCGATCCGGAGATAACCAAATTCTTACTGCATTATGGAGATCTGTACCTGGGTAAAGTATCCGTACTGTGTAAAGACACCCCTGCCTTCATCGGAAACCGGGTAGGTGTGTGGGGCCTGCTCAAGGTGATTGACTCCATGCAGAAATACGACCTGAATGTGGACGAAATTGACAAGCTCACAGGCCCTGTAATTGGCCGCCCGAAGTCGGCAACTTTCCGTACTTCCGATGTAGTTGGTTTGGATACTCTCGTGAAAGTAGCCAACAATTTATACGCAGGTTTACCCAACGATGAAGCAAGAGAAATTTTTAAACTGCCTGATGTAGTTAACAAGCTTGATGAGAACAAATGGCTTGGTGATAAAACCGGTCAGGGCTTTTATAAAAAATCGAAAAACGAAAAAGGACAAACTGAAATTCTTACGCTCGATTTAAAAACACTCGAGTATAAGCCGAAAGCAAAAGCAAAGTTTGCCACACTTGAAACAACGAAGACGATCGACAACCTACGCGATCGCTTCAAGGTGTTGTTGGCGGGCAAAGACAAAGCCGGTGAATTTTATCGCGATTGTTTTTACGGATTGTTTCAATATGCATCGAACCGCATTCCTGAAATCAGCGATGAATTGTTTCGCATTGATGATGCGGTGTGTGCGGGCTTCGGTTGGGAACTCGGTCCGTTCGATACATGGGATGCGCTCGGGGTAGAGAAAACCGTTCAGGCTATGGAAGGCTTGAACTATAAACCTGCGCAGTGGGTGTACGACATGCTCGCGGCCGGCAACAAATCGTTTTACAAAGTTGAAGGTGGCCAGCGCAAGTACTACGACATTCCTTCTAAATCATACAAATCCATATCAGGCAAAGAAGGCTTTATCATTCTTGAAAACCTCAGCGATAAAGTCGTATGGAAAAATGCCGAAAGCAAAGTCACCGACCTCGGTGATGGGGTGATCAACTTCTCCTGGAGCAGCAAGAGCTATACCCTGGGCAGCGCGGTAATTGAGGGCTTAAATAAGGCCATCGATTTGGCCGAAAAGGACTACCGGGGGCTGGTTGTAGGCCACCAGGGACCCGATTTCTCGCTTGGGGCCAATCTGGGGCTGGTTTTCATGTATGCGATTGAGCAAGATTATGACGAAATCGACTTTATGGTGCGCATGTTCCAGAACTCGGTTATGCGTTTGCGCTATTCTTCTGTACCGGTAGTAGTTGCCCCACAAGGCCGCACGCTGGGCGGGGGTTGTGAAATGACCATGCATGCAGATGTGGCCGTAGCCGCTGCGGAAACGTATATCGGTTTGGTTGAGGTTGGGGTGGGTTTGATCCCTGGCGGAGGCGGAACAAAGGAATACACAAAGCGTGTAAGCGATCGCTTTTTGGAGGGCGATGCTGAAATGAATGCGTTGCAAAGCGCCTTCATGAACATTGCCACAGCAAAAGTTGCCTTGTCGGCAGAAGAGGCACGTGAAAATGGCGTACTCCGCGATCTTGATCGCATCACCGTAAATAAGGACAGACAAATTCTGGATGCAAAATCAGCCGTGATAGAATTAGCTGACGCAGGATATACCATGCCAGTGCAGGCAAAAAATATTCGTGTGCAGGGAAGAACCGGACTGGCCTTGTTTGCCGCTGGTGTTAACGGTATGAAAATGGGCCGCTACATCTCCGAACACGACATGAAAATCGCCATGAAGATCGCCAACGTCATGTGCGGTGGAGATCTAACATCACCTCAGGAAGTAAGCGAACAATACTTACTTGACCTGGAACGCGAAGCGTTTGTTTCGCTGTGCGGTGAGCGGAAGACGCTGGAAAGAATACAGTCAATATTGACTGGAGGAAAACCTTTAAGAAATTGACAGTTGACAATAGGCAAATAGATAACAAAAAATTGAACAACATGGACGCATACATCGTAGCAGGTTACCGTACCGGAGTAGGTAAAGCAAAAAAGGGAGGCTTTCGTTTTGTGAGGCCTGATGATTTGGCGGCAGATGTGATCAAGCATCTGGTTAAATCTGTTCCTGGTTTGGAAAACAACATGGTTGATGATCTGATTGTGGGCAATGCCGTACCCGAAGCCGAACAAGGCATGCAGATGGGAAGAATGATTTCTCTTCTCGCGTTGGGCCTTGATGTGCCCGGCATGATTGTGAACCGCTACTGCGGATCAGGTGTGGAGACTATCGCGATAGCAAGTCAACGTATACAGGCTGGCATGGCTGATGTGATCATTGCGGGAGGAACGGAGTCGATGTCGCTTGTGCCGGTGATGGGAATCAAGACTGCGCTCAATTATAAGATTGCCACCGAGAATCCCACCTACTATACCAGCATGGGCTTAACGGCAGAGGAAGTTTCAAAGCAATTTGGAATTTCGCGTGAAGAGCAAGATCGGTTTTCATATGAGTCGCACATGAAAGCTGCGGCCGCGTGGAAGGACGGAAAGTTCAAGGATGAAGTAGTGCCGATTACGGTAAAGGAAGTTTACGTAGACGAGAGCGGAAAAAAGAAAACCCGCGAGTTTACAGTCGCGACCGATGAAGGTATTCGTACGGATACAACTGTTGAAGGATTGGCAAAGTTGAAGCCGGTGTTTGCTATGGGAGGAACTGTAACTGCGGGTAACTCTTCACAAACTTCTGATGGCGCTGCCTTTGTGGTGGTGATGAGCGAACGCATGGTGAAACAATTAAATGTAAAACCAATAGCGCGCATGGTAAGCTATGCTGCGGCAGGCGTTGATCCGCGCATCATGGGTATTGGTCCGGTGGCCGCTATTCCAAAGGCACTGAAGTTAGCCAACATGAAACTGGATGACATTGATTTGATTGAACTCAACGAAGCCTTTGCCGCACAGGCATTGGCCGTAGTGAAAGAGTTGGGCATCGATCGTAAGAAATTGAATGTTAACGGAGGCGCGATAGCTGTGGGGCACCCACTCGGATCATCCGGGGCAAGACTTTCTGTGCAACTATTCAATGAATTACGCAGACAGAATAAAAAATACGGCATGGTTACAGCGTGTGTTGGTGGAGGACAGGGCGTAGCGGGGATTTATGAAATATTAAAGTAGGCAAAAGGCAATTTGCAATAGGCAAGGCTAATCCTGTTGCCTACTGCTTTTTGCCTATTGCCTACTTCAGGATTTATAGAAACAAGAAATTTTAAAAAGAAAAAAATGGCAACCGAAGTAGCAACAAAAAACGCAATCAAAGGAGGGGAGTTCCTGATTCGCGAAACGCAGGCACACGAAATCTTCATTCCTGAAGAATTCAATGAAGAACAATTGATGATCAAGCAGCAGTGCGAGGATTTTTTGAAAAAAGAAATTCATCCACGGCTGGATGAAATTGATTCGATGAAGCATCCGGAGTTGATGCCATCGTTATTGGATAAGGCCGGTGAACTGGGTTTGCTGGGTACGTCCGTTCCGCAAGAGCTTGGTGGCTTTGGTATGGATTTCAACACGGCTATGCTTATTGCAGAAGTGTTGGGCGCTGGTCATTCATTTGCAGTAGCAATTTCTGCTCACACCGGTATCGGCACGTTGCCAATTCTTTATTATGGAAATGAAGAGCAAAAGAAAAAATACATTCCGAAGTTAGCTTCAGGTGAATTTAAAGCAGCTTATTGCTTAACCGAACCTGACTCTGGTTCGGATGCCAATTCCGGAAAAACAAAAGCGACACTTACGGCTGACGGAAAGCATTACATCATCAACGGACAAAAAATGTGGATCACCAACGGTGGCTTTGCCGATGTGTACGTGGTGTTTGCAAAAATCGATAATGACAAAAACCTGAGTGCGTTTATTGTGGAGAAAGCTTTTGGCGGCATCACCATGAATGAAGAAGAGAAGAAAATGGGTATTAAGGGATCATCAACCCGCCAGATTTTCTTTAACGATTGTAAAGTTCCGGTGGAGAATTTACTGAGTGA
Source organism: Cyclobacteriaceae bacterium (assembly GCA_019638275.1). Taxonomy (GTDB): domain Bacteria; phylum Bacteroidota; class Bacteroidia; order Cytophagales; family Cyclobacteriaceae; genus UBA2336. Next base: position 486,235 of record JAHBUC010000002.1, read on the forward strand.
GCGCGAAAATGGTTTCAAGATTGCTGTTAATATTCTGAACATCGGAAGGATAAAATTGGGTGTTGCCGCTGTGGGTGGTAGCAAGATGTGCATTTCAACCGCGGTAAATTATTCAAAAGAGCGTAAGCAGTTCGGAACATCAATCGCAAACTTTGGGGCGATCAAACACAAAATAGCCGAAATGTGTACGAAGGTGTTTGCATCCGAATCGGCACACTATCGGGCTTCGCAAAATATTGAAGATGCCTATCATGCATTTATCGCGGGTGGTATGGAGCCTGGAAAAGCAAGGTTGAAATCACTGGAGGAGTTTGCTATTGAATGTGCCATTCTGAAAGTACACGGATCGGAAGTGCTTGACTTTACCGTTGATGAAGGTGTTCAGATTTACGGAGGCATGGGCTTTTCGGCTGAAGGCCCGATGGATCGCGCGTACCGCGATGCCCGCATTAACCGGATATTTGAAGGCACCAATGAAATCAACCGACTGCTTACCATCGATATGATTTTGAAACGCGCCATGAAAGGTTCACTCGACCTGATGAATCCTGCTATGGCGGTTCAGAAGGAATTAATGTCTATTCCGGATTTTGGCGCGAGCGAAGAAGAGGGCGTTTTTGTGAAGGAGAAAAAAGTACTGGCCAATTTGAAGAAAGCCGGACTGATGGTGGCGGGTGCAGCCGTACAAAAGTTCATGATGAAACTTTCTGACGAACAGGAAATACTGATGAACCTAGCTGATATGCTTATTGAAGGATATGTTGCCGAGTCAACGTTGCTGCGCGTAGAAAAGCTGATCAGTCAGCGCGGAGAGCAGGCGTGCGAACTGCAGAAGGAAATGGCGCTGATTTACCTGCACCATGCTGTGAACAAGGCGGCCTCAGCAGGTCGTGAGGCCATTGCCTCGTTTGCCGAAGGCGATGAGCAACGCTTAATGCTGATGGGATTGAAGCGCTTCACCAAAACAGAAGCCTATAACCTGAAAGAGGCAAGAAGAAAGGTTGCCAATCACGTGATCGAAAAGGGCGCGTATCCTTTCTGATATTATCGTAGAACAAACAAAAAATGGGGATGCGTTTCTGATTCAGAGCGCATCCCTTTTTTATTGGGAGGACCCAATCAAAGCTTTGATATCTGCTTCGCGTATGGGTTCAGTAAAATCATGATGTGCTGATTCAAACGGTTCTCCATGCTTATTTAGCAGAACAAACGAGGGTGTTTTTTTTATTCGGAATTCCTTTGCCAGATCGGATTTACTGCCAATGCGATAGTTGATTATGCCGTCAGCAAAATGATTGTATCGTAAAACAAACTGATTCCACAACGTTGAATCGTCTTCTACCGAAAGCATCACCACGGTAAGGTTATTCCGGTACAGGCGTTGAAGTCGTTTTGCCTCTTCCAATTGCCGTATGCAGGTCAGGTCACAGGAAGAACTCCAAAACACGAGGTAAAGCAATTGCTCGCCCCGGTTGAAATTTCGGAGCCACGCAAATTTTTCTTCACTGTTGTTCCCTCCATCTGATGTGCTCCACTCATATTTCTGATACCGAACAAACTGAGCATTTAACGAAGCGCCACCTCCCAGGTCGCGGATAATTTCATCTTCCAGCGGAGTGGTTTTGAGTATGGTGGCGTTCTTCCAAAAGGCTGAGTCATACGGAATTTTACGGAGCTCTTCTTTGCCTGGTAATTTTCCAACAAAGCTTTGCTGCGGGTCGTGTAGAATTTCGGTTGAGACCAATTCAACATGGTATACGTGTGAGCCACCATCAGGAAAATGACTTTCACCTTCCTGAATGAAATGGTAGGGATAATATTTGTCTTCGTATTTTCGGTAAAAGGCAGCCGTTTCAATGGTGTGAGCGCCAAATGTTTTCTTTTGTTCAGCTTTAACGATGGCGTGTGTATCGGTAGTAATGTAGAGTGTTCCGGTTGCGTGCGGTCGTTTGAGGTATCCAGAAGTAGTAAGCACAGAATCTTCTTTGCTGGTGTATCCGATCAGGTAAACTTCCTGCCCATCGTGAACGGTAATCGCATCATAGGAAAAGGTGTAATAATTAAAATCTACCTTGAGGTTACTCACCGTGTTATAAAAATCAATTTGTTCCTTTTTCTGGCGATGTTGATAGCCGACTATATCGGCATGAAGAATATTTCCGATGCCGATGGGTTCGTGGCCTTGTGCCGCTATTGTTTTATCCAGACTTCTGCGCAGTTGTGTTACGCGTATTCCTTCCCGCTCGCCTGCTGTTGTTTGTGAGCCCTTGTAGCCAGAGGGCTTCCACACATCTACAAAAGCTTCAATCAGCCGGCCATACGCAGCGTCATCCTTACAGTAATGCCGATAGAAAAATTTTTGCAGGTGTGGCTTGTTATCGTAATTGTGTTGGGTGCTGGCAAGTGCTTTTCGTACAATCCTTGCAGGATCAACCGGTTTGCGTTTGGTTACGATGATTTCGCGCAGTTGAATAATGGTGGGCTTCAGTTCAATCACCACCAAGTCTTCAACAGAATTAATGAGTTGTGACTCATACCCGACACAGGAAATTTTTATAGAAAAGGGCTCGGTAATGTTCAGTGAAAATTGTCCGTTCAGGTTTGAGCTTGTTCCCTTTGACGTACCCACAATACCGATAGATGCAAAAGGCACCGGCTCACCCGTTTGTTTGTCGACCACACGGCCTTCAATTACCTGCTGCGAAAACGCAGGTGAACTGATAACCAGGATTAGCAGTAACCAACGGTACATAGTTCTTCTCAAAAATTTAGGTTAGGCTTAAGCGCCATTGCAATATGGCAAATGTTAACCGATTAAAAATCGTTCAACATACAAGCGGGTTAATGATTAAAATCAGCGGGCGCCTCCCACAAAAGCGTACATATGAGGTGTTCAAATGCGAACGAAAATCGCCTGTGTGAGTCTGAATTTCCTTTAAAATCGGGCGCAAAGCGTATTTTTTAAAAGTGGAAGGATTTTGGCAGGCCAATCATCAAACTCAAACACCTATGGCCAAATCAACCTCAACCGCGCTCATTGTTATTGTATTGATACTCACGTTTCCGATATGGATCGGACTGGCCGGAGGCATATTCGGTTTGGTTGTTGGGTTGTTCGGTGCAGCGATTGGAATTATTGCTGGAATTTTTGGCGCAATAGGTGGGATACTCGGTGCCATCGTTGGCATTATTGGAGAATTGTTCGGCTGGATTTTTGGCGGAATATTCAATTGCGATTTTTATTACCCGCACGTTTCTTTTCCGCGGCCGCTAACCTTGCTGGTGATCATTCTGGTAGTGGTGCTGATTACCCGATCGAAAAAAGCTCAGGGTTAAGTAGACGGGTGTTTGTTGTAAAGCGCGGGGTTTAAAAAGTAGTGGCTGTATACGGGATACCGTCTGATAGCTTTTAATACAGGACGTTTCCCTTCAGCAAACTCAACTACGTAGTAAAATTCAAATCCTTTTTCCACCCGGATTTCCTTGCGCACCATGTACCACTCCTTATCATACGGGTTAAGCACTTTTACCTCAACCTTGAATAACCCGGGGTTGCTTTTAATGCGCACAAATTTTTCAGGTTGTTTGTTGTACAGCTTTCCGTTTACATACACCTGCATGGTGGAGGCTTTTGCAGTTTGAATGGCAATACTGGAGGAGTATGCCAACAACGATAGGGAGCTTGCCATCAGGGTCATCATCAATACCAACTTCTTCATAATCCACGTATTTGTTTAGGTTCTGCAAGCATCATGCCAGCGCCAAAGTCATTCATTTTTGATTACAACGAGGGAATCAAAAAGTAAGTTGCGGTCTTTCAGGAAGCTGCATGTATGATCTTAATCATTCTATGCGTAATTCCCGCTTGAAACCAACAATAAAGTTGCGAAGAGCCTGTTGCCAGGTTACATCGGCATCCCATTTTGTTCCTAAAAACACATTATTAAACTCAATTTGGCGCGCATAAAATTTATAAACCGGTGTTTCGGCAGGTATGGTTTTTAACTGTTCGGCACCATTTGGATAGGTTACCGAAACCAATGCTGTTTCAGCTTCGCGAACTTCATAGCCCAAAAGTTCTTTGGCTACCGGCCCGCGTGAATGCACAAACCGCAGGATGTAAAACATACCCTGTTTTCGTAACTCGGGTTCAGGAACAGAAGCGTCAACCAGTGAATATTTGAACGGATACAATTTCATGATCTCTTCAAGCTCACCATCGCGCTCGTCTCCGAATTTTTGTACGGCTAACCGGTCAACTTTCAAATCAGTAGCAAAAGCTTCTGTACGCCTGGCCGTAAGTACAGTTACCGACAACCGCAATTCCGGTCTTTCACTGATTAATAAATTTTCCTTTTTATAAGAACCTACCGCAGTGCTATACAACACCCGAAGCGGCTCTTTCAGGTAAGCATCCGAAGCGGTCCATGCACCTTGTCCGGCCTCAACAAAAGTGGGCTTACCATTGAATGTGGTTATTTTCAGGTGATAGGCATTATTGGCTTTGCTGAAGAGAACAAGACAATTGATTTCCCGATTCGTAAAATACTGACTGAAAGCCGATGAAACATCTGCTCCGGCAAACACCCGGTCGGTTTCGAAATACACAACGGCATCAACTCCAGCCCGGATCAAGCCTGCATGTATTTCGTTAATCTCTTTTGCGGTGAATGAAGGATCGTAGATAACGGCCGAACGGGTGCTTAGAATTTTTTCAGGCAGCGGGGCATTGGGTGTTAAGTTTTCGAGAGCAGCCCGATTACCCACTTGCGCTGCTGCAAGGAATGAGACAAATACAAAAAACAGCGTAACCTTCATGGCTTCAATAAACGAAAAAATATAACGTATAGTACACCTTAAAAAATACCGATAAACAATCCGTTGCTTTCAACTTTAACCGGATAGGTTATCAGATCGGCTGAGCGGGAAGAACACTCCCTGCCGTTTTGCAGTGAAAACCTGTAGTTGTGCCAGGGGCAGATCACTTCGCCCAGGTAATTTACCATGCCCTTGCTTAGCGACTCGCCATTGTGCGTGCACCTATCCTGCACGGCAAAAAACTGATTTTGTCGTTTCACCAAGCATATGCGTTTTTCACCGATCAGTACCAGTTGTGGTTTGTCGGACTGAATACGCGACTGGGCTTCTTCCATGCTGCTGAAAATTTTAATCCACTGCATACAAATCAGCTTTGGCGAAGATCACCTTTTTTCTATCTTGATTCAAATCCAAACATACCTATGATGAAATTTGTACCGATTGCTGTGTTGTTTGTCGTTACCCTTACCCTTCACGCACAAACACCCGCCAAGCTCCAAACCAAGATTGATCAACAAGCTGTTTCGCTTGAGCAAAAAGTAATTGAGTGGCGCAGGCATTTTCATCAATATCCTGAACTTTCAAACCGTGAAACGAAAACCGCACAAAAAGTTGCGGAACATTTAAAAGCCCTGGGCCTTGAAGTACAAACCGGTGTGGCGCACACAGGCGTGGTTGGGTTGTTGCGCACCGGTAAGCCGGGACCGGTAATTGCGCTTCGAGCCGATATGGATGCGCTGCCGGTTACGGAACGCAACAGCTTGCCGTTTGCCTCGAAAGAAAAGGCAGTTTTCAACGGACAGGAGACCGGTGTAATGCATGCTTGCGGTCATGATACACACGTTGCCATTTTGATGGCCGTTGCTGAAATATTATCGAAGAACAAAAGTGAACTGAAGGGCACCATTAAATTTATTTTTCAACCGGCTGAAGAAGGCGCACCTGCCGGTGAAGAAGGTGGTGCGGATTTGATGGTGAAAGAAGGTGTGCTGGAAAACCCAAAACCCGATGTGATCTTTGGTTTGCACATTAACTCCATTACTCCGTTGGGTATGATTACGTATCGGCCCGCAGGCACCATGGCCGCATCGGATTGGTTTTCTATAAAAGTAAAAGGTGTTCAGGCACACGGAGCCTACCCGTGGAAAAGCGTTGACCCGATTGTGGTTTCGGCACAGATCATTACCGGGTTACAAACCATTGTGAGCAGACAAACAGAACTTACCAAAGAAGCGGCTGTGATTACCATTGGAAGAATTCAGGCAGGTATTCGCGAAAACATTATTCCGGAAGAAGCATTCATGGCCGGTACCATCCGCACACTGGATGAGGGTATGCAGGATAACATTCATGAGAAGATACGATTAACCGCTACCAAGATTGCGGAGAGCGCAGGTGCAACAGCGGAAGTGAACATTACCAAAATGACACCGATCACGTACAACGATCCAGCCCTGACAGAAAAAATGGTAGGCAGTTTACAAAAGGCAGCGGGAGTAGATAAGGTAGTACGCATCAATGCAGTAACTGGCGCAGAAGACTTTGCGTTCTATCAGAAAAAAATTCCAGGATTTTTCTTTTTTATAGGAGCCATGCCACCCGATCAGGATCCGGCTAAAGCACCCGCACACCACACGCCCGACTTCATGATTGACGAACGCGCCATGCTTACCGGACTAAAGGCAATGCTGAACGTGACGGTGGATTATATGTATGCGAAATAGTTGATGATGAACTAAGGTGCTATATACACGCGAGGCATTCTTTGCGCCTCAGCGTCTCTGCGGTAAAGATGAAACCAGCTAAGTTTCGATTACGTCAATTCGTAGGCGTAAAAACTGCCTCCTTAACACACGTAATCTTCACCGTTTTTCCAGCCATACACACGGTAGCAAAATCGTTTCGTTCTTCATAACCAATCATAACCATCTTGCCATCCACGTAATCAAAATTGTATAGCGGATCTTCCGTTACTTCTTTGGGCAGCGGAGGGGTGCCACACCAACCGATATCCCAAACGGGAATTAATCGTGTGCCGTCATTCAGTTCAAACACAAACCCGCAACCATCCAATCCGGTAAGATCACGAACCACAGCTGGTACCGTACAACCTTCAGGCATAGGATCTGTGCCGCATTGAAAGGCCGTTCCCATTAACGTGCTCAGGAGTATAATCGCCAGACTTAAACGTTTCATAGATTTTCCGTTTGAGCTTTAGACACAGGAAGGGTGAGTAAAGTTGTAAGAAGCAGCTTTACACCACATAAAGTACCAACCCCTTCAGGTATTCACCTTCCGGGTGACTCATGGAAACAGGATGATCGGCAGGTTGTGAAAGCAGATGCAACACTTTCACTTCGCGACCCGCTTGAATCGCAGCTGAAGCAACCGTATCGTAAAACAATTGTTTGTCGACTACTTGTGAGCAGGAGAACGTAAAAATAATGCCACCGCTTTTAATCACTTTCATCGCCTCAGCATTGAGGCGTTGATACCCTTTTACTGCCTGGTGGCGCGCATCGCGGTGCTTGGCAAAGGCAGGCGGATCAAGAATAATTAAGTCGTATTGATTTTCTTTTCCTTTCAGAAAGTCGAAGGTATCCGTAGCCACGCAGGCATGTTGTTCAGCATCGAAACCGTTGAGTTCAATGTTTTTTCGGGTGAGGTCGATTGCTTTTTCGGAAGCATCAACGGAATGCACCAGGTTGGCTCCGGCCTTTAATGCGTACACCGAAAATCCACCGGTGTAGCAAAAGGTATTCAACACATTTTTTCCGTTGACAAACTCACCCAGCAGTTTTCGGTTTTCACGTTGGTCGAGGAAGAAGCCGGTTTTTTGTCCTTCCACAAAATCGACAAGAAATTTATGATTGTGTTCGAGAATAATTTGCTGACCGGAAATTTCGCCAAATAAAAAACCATCTTGTTGTGCAGCTTTCACTTTATCGGGCAACGTGGCACGACTCTTATAATAGATAGCTTGCAGACGATCAGCGAAAATTATTTTCAACGCCTCAGCAATACGTTCACTGTCTTTGTGCATGCCTGACGAATGCGCCTGCACCACCGCAACCCGATCGTATACATCAACGATGAGTCCGGGTAGTCCGTCACCTTCTCCATGAATCAAGCGAAAGGCATTTGTATGCGTAGCTGGTAACCCTACACTTTTTCTTAACGAAAGCGCACCACTGAATTTTTCGATCCAGAAATTTTCGGTTGGCTTATCTGAACCAAACAACAAAATGCGAATGGCAATGCTGCCTTGCTGATAGTGACCAAAGCAAAGTGTTGATCCTTTGTGATCGCACACTTCAACCCAATCACCTTCTTGTACGCTGGAGTCAAGCTGATGAATGCCTCCTGAAAAAATCCACGGATGCTTGCGCAGTACAGATTGCTCCCTTCCTTTTTTTAAAACTACTTTTCCGCTTATCATTTTTGTGAAGGGTTGACGCGTTCAAATGGAAACGGAATTGATTTTCCGTCACCGGAGATGGAGGCCATCAGGCGCTGTGTTTGAGGTTGATATTCGTAAGCAATCATCTTGGGAAAATCGTGGTCGGGATTTTCGGCCACAAAACTGGTTGCATCAAACGCGGTTAGCTTGAAACGGATCGGCCCTTGCGGACCGGCCACATCGGGAATGTAAAAATAGGCTGCGTCTTCGCGAACAAATTTTATTTCTTCTGTTATCAGTGTATCGCCAGCCGGTGAAATTCTAAAAGCAATGCCTTGAAGCAAAATTTCTCCTTCGCCCTTTTTCCAAACTTCAAACACTTGCTTGTCGGGGCGTTTCCATGTTCCCTCCAGCCAGGCAAATGGATGATCGGGCGTTTGCGCGATTGCGGGTGCTCCAAGTATGAGCAGTATAGCAAGCCGGAGTGATTGCATAACATGCAAAGATGCTCTATATTACTCGACTTAAACAGCCCCAGGTAAACCAAATTGCCGGGAAATGCGTAGTTAGTATATCCGTAGAACAAGAAGGCGTTGAACAGGATTCAGGCACATTTTGACAATCTAAAACTGACAAAATTTCTTAAAAACAGCTCATTTTGTGCTGATTTGGCCTTTTTGCCGGGTTTTTGCTTGCCTATGAACAAAACTAAAGGAGATACACTATGAAGCGATTTGCAACACTTTTTATTGCCGCTATTTTGGGAAGCTTGCTTACCCTGGGTGGCTACGAGTATTTTAAGAAAGATGAAGGGGTGAAAATTCAATACGTTGCAGAATCCCCGATTTCAAAAGTCAATTATTTGAGCGGAGCCTCATCGGAAGTGCCTACCAGTTTTGCTGATGTGGCCGAGAAGGTGACACCGGCAGTGGTGCACATTCGTTCAACGCAGCGGGCTACGCGCCAGGATAATTCGGCTGATCCGTTCCGCGAATTTTTTGGCATACCGCGCAACTATGGTCCGAGCCAGAGCTCAGGCTCAGGCGTAATTGTGAATGCAAGCGGATATATCGTTACCAACAACCACGTGGTGCAAGGTGCCGATATGGTTGATGTAACCTTGAATGATAACCGTACTTTCAAAGCGGAAGTAATTGGAACCGATCCGGATACGGATCTTGCCCTTATAAAAATTAATCAAACGAATTTGCCTTTTCTTGCCTTTGTAGATTCTGATCATGCACGTGTTGGCGAGTGGGTGCTTGCTGTTGGCAATCCGTTTAACCTTACATCAACCGTTACAGCGGGTATCATCAGTGCGAAAGGGAGAAACATCAACATCATCAACAACAACCGCAGCGTAGAAGAATTGCAGGCACAGGGAAACACCGCGATTGAATCATTCATTCAAACCGATGCCGCGATCAACCCCGGTAACAGTGGTGGTGCGTTGGTGAACATGAATGGTGGCTTGCTGGGTATCAACACGGCAATTGCCAGTCCTACTGGCGCATACTCCGGTTACGGGTTTGCCGTACCTTCCAACATCGTAAGCAAAATTGTAGAAGACCTGATCAAGTTCGGTGTAGTGCAACGCGGTTGGTTGGGTGTGATGGTTGGCAGTGTGAATAGTGCCCTGGTAAAAGAGTATGACCTGGAAGTGAATGAAGGTGCGTTGATCACAGGCTTTGCTGAAGATGGCAAGAGTGCGGCCAAGGCAGCGGGCATTAAAGAGAATGACGTAGTTGTAAAAATTGATGACACACCCATTCGCTCAAGCGCAGCCTTGATTGAAACCATTGGTCGTCATCGCCCGGGCGATAAAGTGATGATTACCGTAAACCGTAAAGGGAAGGAAATTACCTATCCGGTAGTGCTGAAAAACCGCGATGGCAATGAAGATGTGGTGAAGCTGGAAGAGCGCAGTGGCATTGCAGCACTTGGCCTGGATGTGGAAGAAGTGGACGCCAAGGTGCTGAAGCAACTGGATATCAAAAACGGAGTGCGCATCAAAAAATTAGGCAACGGTAAACTGGCGCGGAGCACCGACATCCGCGAAGGATTTATTGTAACTAAAGTAAACGATGTGCCTGTGAAATCTGTTAAAGAGTTTAACGAAGAAATAAAAAAGAAGAAAGCAGGGGAACTCGTAATCCTAACGGGAACGTACGATGACTTTCCACGCGAGTTCAACTATGCCTTCAGAATGTAGAACTAAACCCAAGTGTACATGAGAAAACTGTTTAGAAAAGGTGAGCGTGTGCGAAGCAAAATTGACGGAAAAGTGATGGAAGTGTTGCGCTACCTGAAAAACAATGTAGTGGAAGTGATGACGTTCGATCTGGAATCGAAGGAAGTGAGGAAGAAGCAGGTACGAGAAGACAAATTATCAAGAGCGGCCTAAAGCTGATTTGTGTTGCGGGCGCAGCATAAACCTGTGCCCGTAATCATAAATACGAAAGAACTAATTGATACCTTTGCGGTTATTAGCATACTAAAGATTAACCGCCATCAAAAAGTTTGACATACCCGCCTACTACCGGTCATCAGTTACTGGTAAAATAAAGGAGGCCCGCAGGGCAAAAGATCCGCGTAAGCAAGACTTTGCCCCGGTGTACATCGATTTTGGACCCGTAGGATTTTACATTGCCCGTCATTTTGGTTTTTGCTATGGTGTGGAAAACGCCATTGAGAAAAGTTATAAGGCGCTGGAAGAAAATGCAGGCAGGAATGTTTACCTGCTCAGCCAGATGATCCACAATCAGGAAGTAAACCAGGATTTACAAAGCCGAGGCATTCAGTTTATTATGGATACGGACGGCACACAGTTTATTCCGTGGGAGAAAATCGGCAAAGACGATGTGGTAATCGTTCCGGCTTTTGGTACTACGCTGGAAATTGAACACTTGCTGCTCGACAAAGGCGTTGATGTGCAAAAATACAACACCACCTGCCCGTTTGTTGAAAAGGTATGGAACCGTGCTGAAAAACTGGGGCGTGAAAATTTCACCATCATCATTCACGGCAAACCGAAACACGAGGAAACGCGTGCCACGTTTTCGCACAGCGCCAGCACAGGTGCATCTGTAATTGTGCGCGACATGGAGGAAGCGAAACGATTAGGTGCCTACCTTACCGGAACTAAACCAAAAGAAGATTTTTACGAAGAGTTTACTGGAAAATTTTCGGAAGGCTTTAATGTGGAACGCGATTTACAACGCGTAGGTGTGGTGAACCAAACCACTATGCTGGCTTCCGAAACGCAGGCCATTGCCGAATATTTTCGTTCGTTGATGATTGACAAGTATGGCGAAGAAAACCTGAAGCAACATGTGGCCGACACCCGCGATACGTTATGCTACGCCACCAACGACAATCAGGATTCGACCTACGAGTTACTCGAAACCGATGCCGACCTTGCCTTGGTGGTAGGCGGTTACAACAGTTCCAACACCTCACACATTGTGGAGTTGTGCGAACGGAAGTTTCCCACCTACTTCATCAACTCCGAAAATGAAATAAAATCACCAGAAGAAATTCATCACTTCATTTACGATGAGAAGCGAAAGGAAATCACCCGCAATTTCATTCCTGCCAAAGAGCAAGTAAAAATTGTACTCACCAGCGGAGCTTCCTGCCCGGATACGCTCGTTGACCGCGTGTTGCTGAAAATGGTTTCCTTCTTCCCCGGCAGCCGTTCGGTGGAAGAGGTGATGGGGGAGTTTTTGTAAAGTTTAACCTTCAAAATCCCAACATAGTCAATTTTGTTTGCTGCAGGTACAAAGTGCATTTTCTAAACGCTGCAAATTTGACTAAATTGACACATATAAAGATTTGAGAAATGAAGACAAAGGAAGCCTTTCACGAGTTGATTGATAAAATTGAGAGCGAAGAAGTATTAAAAGGTTATTTCGAGTTAATTAAGCGATTGAATAGCAATCAAACGGGAAAACTTTGGGACGCTCTTAGTTCCGAAGAAAAAGACGAGCTCCTTCTTTCTTACGAAGAGAGCCTTGATCCAAAGAATCTGTTGACCCACGAAGAAGTCAAAGCACAGCATGATAAATGGCTAGGAAAGTAGTTTGGACAAAACGGGCTAACAGCAAGTTTAATAAAATCATTGATTATTTAGAGGGAGAATGGGGACATTACGTCACCCGTAATTTTGTTAGGAAAACGTATGACATTATTGATCTGATTGCTGATCAACCTGAATTAGGCACGCTTGAGCATCAGGAGAAAATGATACGTGGCTTTTTGTTGACAAAGCACAACAGGCTTTTTTATCGAGTGACAGATAGAGAAATAATTTTGTTGAATTTTTTTGACACAAGGTCAGGCCCCAAGCGAAAGCGATATTAGGACAGGTGTCTGAGCAAACCCTGAAAAAACACATAGACACATAGTCCATGTAGAAAAGTATAGATAAGCTATGTGCCTATGTGCTTCAAAGATTGGTAACACATCTGTAAAGCCCGTTCGCATTTCACCACCATCATTGTCGTAACTGCACCGTAACAACGTCATCGCGGTCACCCATATTTGTATGGTAAATAAATACCCGTATGAATATCAAGGAACAAATAAACACGTATTTACAAAGCCTTCCTGCGCAAAAACGAATTGACATGCAGGCGTTGCACAAGCTGATATTGCAGATCAAGCCAGCCTGTAAATTATGGTTCCTGGACGGTAAGGATGAATCGGGTAAAACGGTTTCCAATCCCAGTATTGGATACGGATTTCAACACCTGAAATATGCTGATGGTAAGACCAGAGAGTTTTATCAAATTGGTATAAGTGCAAACACAACCGGAATCACGGTCTATATCATGGGTATTGACGATAAGAAATACCTGGTTGAGACGTATGGAAAAAAAATTGGCAAGGCAACCGTAACCAGTTATTGTATTAAATTAAAAGCATTGAAAGACATAAACATGAATGTGCTCGAAGAAGCCATTCGTTTTGGGATTGAGCGCACTGAATAAAATGTTTAGAAATGCTATGTGCCCTATGTGTCTATGTGGTTCAAAATTTGGCAACACACATGTAAACCCTTTCGCATTCCACCACCCTAATTGTCGTAACTGCACCCTAACCACATGCTTGTTGTCAGCGATATTGTACGGTAATGCTCAGCGTTCCTTGGCAGGACGATACATTTTATAACCTTATCTAAAAAGAACCAACATTGGAAAAAAACACAAGCGAGATGAAACCGAATGAATCTATCCAGAGCCCATTTTCTCAAACGTACTTCCACGGTACAAAAGCCGACCTGAAAATTGGCGACCTCATCGAAACCGGTCTTAGCTCAAACTATGGAAAAAATAACAAAGCGAAATACATCTATCTCACCGCTACCTTAGATGCTGCTATCTGGGGTGCCGAACTTGCTTTAGGCGAAGGGCGTGAAAGAATATATTTGGTGGAGCCAACAGGTTCAATTGAAGATGATCCCAACTTAACCGACAAAAAATTTCCAGGTAACCCAACAAAGTCTTACCGTTCACAACATCCCTTCAAAGTGGTTGGTGAGGTTACCATTTGGCAAGGGCATGCACCCGAACAAGTTAAAGCCATGAAAGACGGATTGGCAAAACTAAAAGAACAAGGCATTGAGGCAATAGAAGACTAACGAGTGGTCTTGTTACCACAACAAAAACACGTAGTTCACATAGAAAAGTACATAAAGCTATGTGCCCTATGTGTCTATGTGGTTAAAAGTTTGGTAACACACACAATACCCTTTCGCATTACACCACCCTAATTGTCGTAACTGCACCGTAATAACGTACGTGTTGCACCCGACATTTGTACAGTAACACAAACAGGTATGAGAAAACTAACGGTTTTATCCATGATCACACTGGATGGCGTAATACAAGGCCCCGGTGCACCGAAAGAAGATGCTTCAGGCGGATTTAAATATGGAGGTTGGGTTGCTCCGTACGGTGATGAAGTTTATGACCACGTAGTTCAGGAAGAATTAAATCAATCGGCTGAATACCTGCTGGGCAGAAAAACATTTGAAATTTGGGAAGCCTATTGGCCCACCCATGCCGACTTCTGGCCGGGCATTAACGAAGGCACAAAATATGTGCTTTCAAAAACGCGGAAGAAATCAACCTGGAAAAATTCGGTGTTCATTAAAACCGTGGCCGACATCAGGAAGTTGAAAAAATCAAAAGGCCCCGACATACAGGTGTGGGGCAGCAGCAAACTCGTTCAGCTGTTGCTGAAACACGACCTGGTAGATGAACTCCGACTTAAAATTCACCCGCTAACGTTGGGCAAGGGAAAAAAGATTTTCGATAAGGGATCCATTCCCGCTGCGTTTACGGTAACCGAGAGCCGCGTTACATCAACGGGCGTTATTATGGCCACCTACAAACGTGCGGGCAAAGTGAAGACCGGAAAAGTTGGCTAACGATGCACAACCACGCAGACGTTGACGCATACATGAAAGGCCTGGCTGCGGCAGACCGCAAGGCATTGGAATCGTTGCGACAGCAAATCGCATCACTGATGCCGGAAGCGGAACAACGTCTGAGCAGGGGCGTGCCCTTTTTCTATTACAAGGGTAAACGCGCAGTTGGCTTCCGGGCATCAAAAGGGTATTTATCTTTTTTTATTATGGAAGGCCATGTGCTTAACAACATGAAGCACGCGTTGCGCGATTATGAAAGTTCATCCACGGTGGTTTGGTTTACACCCGATAAGCCGTTGCCGAAAGCGCTGGTTGAAAAATTGGTGAAGGCGAGAGTAACCGAAATTGATTTGGCCCTCAATGCAAAAAAGAGAAATAATTAGAAGCCATCTCAAAAATCAATTTCAGATGTCAGCCTGTCCCGATAATTATCGGGATGTCGAAGGCTATTTCGAGTTACCAAACCGGTTTCGACAAGCTCTCCAAAAGGAGTCCTTTGGACAACCTGACATTAGAGGGTATTTTTGAGATGGCTTAAGATCAGTTACCATAATGACAGAAGTTATGCACACCAACCCGCACGACCTCGAACAAATCTTTGCGTTGTTCGATCACTCCGTTGCGTACCAGGAAAAGAACGGCTACCCGGTTTGGCGTAACTACGACAAGCAGGCGATCATCCACGACATGGAACAAAAAAACCAATACAAAGTTGTGGTTAACGCCACCATGGCCATCGTATTCAGCGTACGCTACTCCGATAAAATAATTTGGAGAGACTTGGACAAAGGAGATGCCCTTTACCTGCACCGCATTGTGGTGAACCCCAAGTGTAAGGGGCAAAAACTGTTTGGAATTATTTTGGATTGGGCCATAGCCCACGCCAAACAAAAAAAGCTGGGCTACATACGCATGGACACCTGGGCCGCCAACCCCACGTTAATCCGCTACTATGAGGGTTTTGGATTTACCAGCATAGAAGACTTTACCACACCCGATAGCCCCGAACTGCCCGTACACAACCGAAACCTGGCGTTAACGCTGTTGGCGTACAAGCTTCCTTAGGCAGGCTTCGTTCCGGCACCATTCTCCAACCACGCATAGGAGTTACTCCTACCAATACACACCGTTAAAAAACTTTTTTGTAAGTTCATGGTGAATATTCCGCCTGTGAGGGACTATATATTTGGTATGTGTTTGTACACAATTGTTAGCGGCAATATTTATTGAAACGAGACATCACAGTTATACAGAATGAGAATTGACATTCATACACATACTAAAAAAGTTAAACAAGGTGACTCTGAAAATCGCAATATTGACGTTGCTAAATTCTATGAAATTATCAAAGAAACTGACGTAAAGATTTTAGCTATAACCAACCACAACCATTTTGATTACGAACAGTTCACAAATTTCAAAAATAAAGTTGAAGGAATTTGCCAAATATGGCCGGGCGTAGAGTTTGACATACTTGAAGAAGAACGCAGAGCACATTTGATTACAATTGTAAATCCTAAGAATGCAGAAGCATTCGGTAAAAAGGTAAATGAAGTCATTACCACTTCTTCGGCAGACACTTTTACTATCAACATTGACGATGTTGTAAGTAAGTTCAATGAGTTTGACGCAATTTTCATCGCTCACTATCATTCAAAAAAGCCGAATTTACTCGACCAGGATGTAGAAAAGCTTTTACGTCTAGTTCCTAACACCAAAAGAGTATTAAAAGAAGCATCCAATTCTATTTCGGCAGGCATTTATATAAATCACGGACACAATTCTATTCACGGCTCTGACGTTCAAAATTGGAACGAGTATGCAATTAATTCCAAACACTTACCCGAACTAAGATTACCCGTAGAAAGTTTTGAGCAGTTTTGTTTACTGCTGGACAAGGACGACACAACGATTAAGACTATTCTAGACAAGAAAACAAAAGAAACAATTCAGTTAAACCCTTTTGGCGTTGCGGAATTGATTGACCTTGATATTTACAATGACATAAATATTCTGTTCGGCTCAAAAGGAACAGGTAAGACGGACATTTTAAAAGCACTTTCAAAACATTACAATGGAAAGGGTTTCAAAACGGAAGTTTATGAATCAAACTCTAAAAAAATAGATGATGTTTTTGACCTAAAGGGATCACACCTAAAAATTGACGTTGAACAATTTGGTATTGATAGTTGTGCTGCCGAATTCGAATCATTAAGAAATGCGGCAGAAAGGGAAGTGACAAGTTTGTCAAAATATAAAGAATACTATTCCACCGAAGCAACCAATAAAATATCAAGAAACATAAAGGTTCATAAATTCACCCCTCTTGATGAAAATTCATCTAAGAGAAGTTTTGAAGCTGTAAAAAATAGTCTTAACAAGTTTCGAGAATTTCGAGGCTATTACTCAGCTGATTTGAAACTACAAGAAATTATCGGTGAAGACTTATTGAACGAATTAGATAGTATTGTAGATAGAATTTTACAAAAGATAGATTCTGAATCGGAAAGAAGATTCATTGACTATAAAAGCATTAATTTCTTCAACAAGTTAGTAAGGCTATTTGTTTCCGAAATATCAAAGAAAACAGGACAACCAGAAAAGCCAACAAAAACCGGTTTTGCTGAATATGCAAGTAATAGAATTGACATTGAAAAAGATGTCAGGAAAATTCTTGAAAATATGTCCAAATCAATTGACCCGATTGTTGAAGATGTTGGCAATTTAGGTGATAAAGGGAAATTGTATTGTAAAACCAATTTCCTTATCCAAAACGGTAAAATCACAGACGTCAAATACAAACACACAACTAATACGACAAAGACACCACAAAAATTGGTCGGTTCACAAATAGAACTCATTTCAAGACATATTTATGCCAATACTCTATTTGAAAAAATAGACGAATTGAAAAGGATTGAAAGTTCTGATTCAGTTTTATCAATAAATGACTTATTGCTTTTTCATAGGCACTTCACGTTAGACGGAGATATTTACACACCATCTAATGGTGAATCATCAATGGTTTTGCTGCACAATGAACTAATGAAAGACAAAGAAATCTACCTTATTGACGAGCCTGAAAAGAGTTTAGGAAATGATTATATCAGCGAAGTAATTGTTCCCCTAATCAAAGAAAAGGCCAAAAGTGGAAAGAGAGTGATTATAGCAACACATGATGCAAATATTGCAGTAAGGACTTTGCCGTATAATTCTATTTATCGTGAACATGATAAAAATGGTTATTATACATATTCCGGTAATCCATTTTCTAACAGTTTAATTTGTAGTTCAAGTAAAAAATCTAACTTAGATTGGAAATTAATTAGCATGAAAACATTAGAGGGTGGTAAAGCCGCTTTCGGTGAAAGAGGAAAAATATATGGCAACACATAACGCAACAATTGAAAGAAAAGACGATAGTGCAACCTTAAGGCTTACAGTTGGCACAACCGTGTTAGACATTATGCTGACAGAAGACAAACCTAATGATGTAAAATCAGTTTTCAATAAATTGTTGGAAGAACTTAAAAGTGGTGAATTTGACTTTAACCTTACTGACGCAAAAGAAGACTTGTATCATCACATTTGTAAAGAATACCTAATTCAACTAAACACAGAACTGAAAAGCACATACAAAGAACTACAAGACAACGGACTATTGAAAGTAGGAGAATAAATACTGTCTCTAACAAAATTTGTAGGCCATTTGCAAATGGGACAAAAGGAGATGTTGATATTATATTTAATCAATTCGGACCCGGGGATACGAAGTATTTACGGACTAGTAAAGCATTTTGACCGCGCAAATTTTCCCGCTGAAATCGGAAAAAGTGTAGACGAGTTATTAAAACAAAAATTTGTGATCGTTACCAAGAATTTTGACAATGGGACAGCTGCGGAATACGGAATTACAGATGAGGGAAAGAAATACTTGGACAGAGAATTTAGAAAGGACGAGATACTAAAATATATTCAGACATTCGACAAACCTGACATTCTTTATCTGTATGTCAATTGATGACCGACAGGCAAACAGGCCTACAAAATGTGTATGCGCAATTTTTATTCTTTGCAGAGTCTCCGTAGGGACTCTGCGTTACACTGGGCACCAATTATAGAAAGGGGACCAACAACGTTCTTAAATAACCAACATGAAACCATTCATTCTAACTTTTTACTTATCGATAGCTCTGGTTCAGTTAACCTTTGCCCAAGGTAAACTCGAGTGGAGTGAAACGAAAAAACTCACCATTAATGATTTTAAGGGAACCCCGCCAGATCCATCAACAGCACAAAGCCTCTTTGTTAATTTTAGCCAGGACGTAAACGTTAACAAAGATAAAATCACCCACCTAAAAACATTTAACGCACAAGTCACCAACTATTTCTCGCAAGACAGCTCATGGATTGACCAGACTGACCCATCAAGACTGCGCTATGTAATAACCCATTTTGACATGAATGAATGGATGGTAAGAGCGTTAAGAAAAAGACTGAATGAAAACAGGGAATTGGTTTTGCGGGGAGCGCATCAAGCCATCCTGGATGAGGTCACTAACGCGTTTGAAAAAATTAAGCTGGCCTACGATAACGAAAGTAACTACGGCAACAACCCCATCGGTCAGATGAATTGGGAGACAAGAATAAACGAGCAACTTGCCGCACTCGCAGACTACTGCAAAACGTGTGCTGCAAATAAATAACTACACGACATGAGAATATCAATTTTAAGCACCTTATTTTTTCTTTCGTTTCTGCCTGGCTGTACTGGACAGGCTAAGACTAAGCCAGAAACTCTCTACAACGAAGATTTCAAATGGACAATTACAATTCCTGAAAACTTCATTAACGTTAGCCCTCAAGAATGGGCAAAAATGCAAGACAAAGGACTTGATGCAGTTGAGAAAACCTTTGGTGAGGAAGTTGTTAATCAGTCAAAAGTGATTTTTGTTTTTAAAAATGCTGATTTTAATTACTTAGAGGCTAATTATCAGCTTTTCAATGTGGAGACAGATGGTGATTACCTTGAATCTTGTAAAGCTGTTAATGAAATCTTATTTGAGACATTTAAGACTCAAATGCCAAATGCAAAGATTGATTCTATATCCTCCATAGAAAAGATAAGCAATTTGGATTTTCAGACCTTTAAAATGAAAATTTACTTTCCGAATGGAATGACGATGCATTCAATAATGTATAGTAGATTATTTGAAGACAGGGAGTTTTCAGTGAACATTATGTATGTTGACGAAAGACAGGGAAAAAGAATGATCGAAGCATGGACTAAATCTACTTTTGAATAGTTGAGGAATTTGAGCTCGACTTTTAATTTTTAATATCATCAGAAAGTAGAAACCCAGAAACCATGAAAGACACCAGCGCACACCATGAACGCATTGCAACCATGACGTTCGCTTCTGTATACCCGCACTATGTTACAAAAGTGGAGCGTAAAGGCAGAACAAAGGAAGAACTGCACCAGGTAATCGAATGGTTAACTGGTTTTGATAACAAGAAGCTGCAAGAGCTGATCGAAAAAAAGGCAACGTTTGAAGCTTTCTTTCAAAAGGCCAAACTAAACCCGAACGCAAACCTCATTACCGGTGTAATCTGTGGTTATCGGGTGGAGGAAATTGAAAATCCACTCACACAAAAAGTGCGGTATTTAGATAAGCTGGTGGATGAACTGGCAAAGGGAAAAAAGATGGAGAAGATTCTCAGGAGTGCGTAACGAACGTATCGCTCACTCAAGGATGCCGTCAAGCCAATGCATAACATTTAGCAGGAACTGAAAATTTTGATTGGCACTTTGCTGATTCATCCCTGCTTTGGCTTTTCCTTGTAGTTGTGCGGTAAACATGGCGGCTTCACCAAAAATGACAACCCGGCCTTTTCCATAGTTCATATACGCGCCCTGTACAAGGCTTTCGCCCGAAATAGCCGGTGTGTCTTTAGAAAATTCCCAGGCAGTTTGTGGCATCAGCACCTGGTACGTTGCATTTAAAGTTATAATTGGCTGCGCACCCTTTGGTATTTCAAAAGCCTGGCCGGTAAAACTTTGTAGTGATGTAACGGTTTCCGTTTTATTCCGTCCGTTGGTGAGCACACTTTCGCTTAATCCTTTCCCTATGGAAAAAATATCTTTTCCTCCTCCCTTCTTCATGGCAAAGCCATTGTAAAATTTAAACCCGAATGATGCAGCCAGTGCCTCTGCGGCACCGGGAAACGGCATGTGGTCAGCAATCAAAAAAAGACTACCACCCTCTTTTACCCAATCGTTTACAACTTCAATTTCAGTTTCTGTAAAAGCTGATGGTGTGGGCAGTGTCCAGCGTTGTTGATTATCCGGATGTAAAGCGTTCGCAATAACAAGAATTTTTCCGGTACGCAATTGATCGGTTGTAAACGGTTCTGCAGAAGCCCTCACAACGTAACCATCTTTTTCAAGTAGCCGGGCAAATGGTTTATACCTTCCGCTTAATGTATGAAAGTCACCATGCGCCTCATCGATCAATACAATGGGGCCTTGGGCTTTTGCATAAACCGGATTGGAAATGATGGGATTGTATACCGTGTCGGCCACTTGCTGGGCAAATGCCAATACGGATAGCAAGAGTAATAAAAATGAAATTAGTGGTGTGCTTGCTTTGCGCATGATCAAAGTTAGCGATAATCCGAATGTGTCAGATTTATTTTTTATAAACCGGCTTCAACACGTTTACATCACCATCTGTTTTGGGTGGCGTTAATCCCAACAACAAAGCCACAAACGGATACACATGCACATTTTTAAAGGCAGGTATAGTTGTGCCGGCTTTTATGTTTGGACCATTGGCGTAAAAAATACCTTGCATCTCGTGCACTTCATCGGGGTCGTAGCCGTGTACACCAAATACGGGTGATTGCAAACGGCCAAAGTTGCGACTGTTGATTTGGATGTAATGGCCGGGGTTGGCTACCAGCATCACATCGCCCACGCGCGCGTGGTTGTAATTCCATCGCGCAGGAAAATCTTCGCGCTTGTACACTTCAAAGTTTTCTTCTACGGCTTTCAAGGCGTTGTAAAGCGAGTCAACATTTTTTGTGTACAGATGCGCTTGTGTGCCACCATTCACGATGCGTACCGTAGTGTCGGCCAGGTTAATGAATTTGCTAAGGGTAATGTACGTTTCTTCTTTCTGCTCCAGCTCATACATGCCATGATCAGAAACCAGGATAACGTTTACCGGAAGTTTGATTTTTTTTAATCCTTGCATCAGGTAACCTAACAGGCTGTCAGCTTCAAGCGTGGTGTTCTTCAGTTCTTCGGAGTTGGGTCCGGTGTTGTGTCCTTCCGTATCTACCAATGAAAAATACAACGAGATAAACTGAGGCCTTTGCTTCTTTGGTAATTTCAACCACTGCATCACCTGGTCAACGCGTTTTTTGTTGGGCATGCTTTCGTTGTACTTGTAGTAGTACGTGGGAAACTCGCCTTGCACGGGCGCTTCCGATCCAACCCAAAAGCACGAAGCCGATTTCAACCCTTGTTGTTGCGCCAGTTGCCACAGCGGTGTGCCTCCATAAAATTTTGGGTTCTCCACCATATCGCGGTTGCGCATGGTGTAGGCGAGTGCAAGGTCTTTGTCGTAAAAGTAATTGTCGACCAACCCGTGGTGCCCGGGGTATAACCCGGTTACGAGTGTGTAGTGGTTGGGAAATGTTTTGCTGGGGAAAGATGGAATAAGGCCTTCGGCTGCGGCTCCGTTTTTAATGAAGTGCTTGAAGTTTGGCAGATCGAATTTCGAAGCGTAATCGTTGCGGAAGCCATCAAAAGAAATGAGGATGACATAGGGCCGGTCTTTTTGCTGTGCACCAACAGCAAAGCTGATCGACAGGAAAAGCCAGAATACGAAACGCATCGGTTACGCGGAGAGGTTGAGGCAAGAAAAAAGGGGCTGCTGCCCCCTTATTTTACTTTTGCAGAACTTTTCTTTTTGGATTCCTCTACGCGCTTGCCATCGCGGTGTTCACCGAGAATGGTAACGTCTTTGGTGATCTCATACATGCGGGCGGCCTGCATCATGGCTTCGCGTGTGTCGCGGATGATGATGGTGCCTGATGATTTTGATCCTTTATTGCGAATCTCAATGTAAAATCCGTCTTTCTTTTTCTTTGGCAGTACTGGAGGTCTTCCCATTTTTTATGTTGATTATGTTGTTTTTAGCTCAAAAAGACACTTTTATAACCTATCCAGGGGGGAATAAGTTCGATGGCCGCGAAGATCGGCATTTTTTATGAAAATACCCCGATAAATCTTGTGTATTTGCTTGTATTACAGGTTATTGGGCGATTATCAGGAAATGTAAAATGTTGTTTGGCTGTGCGTACCCCTAACATCATGCTGCTACGATTTCTGGCACTGGGCCTCACCTGCCTTTTGGCAACGGATGCTCTTGCCCAGAATGCGGACTCTGTAAGGCAATTGAATGAGGTGCTGGTGCAGGCCTATGGCTACAACCGCTCGATGGATAATATACCCACCACCGTGAATAGGCTTGGCCAGGTTGAGTTGCAACGTTTTGCGGCAGGCACATTTGTGCAGGCGGTAAACACGGTACCGGGTGCACGGTTGGAAGAGCGCTCGCCCGGCAGTTACCGCATTTCCATTCGCGGCAGCACGCTGCGTTCTCCGTTTGGTGTGCGCAATGTAAAAGTGTACTGGAATGAGTTGCCGCTTACCGATCCGGGTGGCAACACGTATTTCAACCAACTCGATCCGGCCATGATTGGCTCGATGGAAATTATTAAAGGACCGGGCTCAAGTTTGTATGGTGCAGGCACGGGTGGCGTGTTGTTGCTGGAGAGCATCAAACCAAAAGTTGGCAATGCACTTCATGCTGGATTGCAACTCGGTTCGTTCGGTAATGAGTTGCTTTCATTTTCATTCGAAACCGGAAAAGAAAAATTCAGTCAGCATACGCAGGTGTTGCACCACCAGGCGGATGGCTATCGCGATCACACCCGCATGTCGCGCGATGTAGTGAACCACGCGTTTCAGGTTGATCTTTCGGAAGACCAAAGTTTGAAGACGTTCATCTTTTACAGCGATTTGTTTTATGAAACTCCGGGTGGGTTAACGTTGAATGAGTTCAAGGATAATCCGCGTCAGGCCCGACCCGCAACCGCCATGTTTCCCGGAGCGGTTCAACAGAATGCGCGGGTTCATTTGCAATCGTTTTATACGGGCGTGAGTCATGAGTATCGGTTTTCAAAAAAGCTTCAGAACAAAACAGGCGTGTATGGCAACCTGATAAAATTTGAAAATGCGGCTATCAGAAATTTCGATCATCGCAATGAACAAAGTTTGGGTGCGCGATCGGTTACATTTTTCAACCATCAGTTTAATGATGTACAGTTTACTGCGTTGGGTGGTGGCGAATTTCAGTGGGGCTTTCTGCCGACCAAATCGTATGAGAATATTAATGGAGCAGAAGGATTATTATTAGCCGATGATGAAGCTTCGGTTTTACAGTACAGTGTTTTTGGTCAGGCTGAGTTGCGCTGGAAAAAAGTTAACCTCACCACCGGGTTGAGTTACAACGCACAGCGGTTGAAGTTTCATCGCTTGTCGGATGTGGGCAGTGTGCCAGAGCAATTGAATTATGATCCGGTATTGATGCCGCGCGTAGCGATGTTGGTTAAGCCAACAAACCAGTTGGGAATTTTTGGAAGCATCAGCAGCGGATTTTCACCACCCACGCTCGCGGAGATAAATGCATCAAATGGAATTTTTAATCGGGAACTTGAACCGGAACGTGGTATCAATTATGAATTGGGTTTACGGGTGAAGTTGTTTGAAAATCGTTTGCGCGTAGAGGCTACGGCCTACGATTTTAATTTACGCGAAACCATTGTGATCAGGCGCGATGAAGACGGGGCAGAATTTTTTGTGAATGCGGGTAAGACGGATCAGAAGGGAATAGAGTTAGCGCTTCAGTATTCCGTCAATTTAAGCGAAACAAATTTTATTAATGGTGTAAATTTTTGGTCGAACTATTCACTGAACCGCTATCGCTTTAAAGATTACATCAAAGACGAGGATGATTTTTCTGGCAATGAATTAACGGGCACACCGGGTTTTGTGTGGAGTGCTGGCGTTGATGTTGCGTTACGTTCGGGGATTTATGTGCGACTTACAAATTTGTACACCGATGCTTTACCGCTGAATGATGCCAACACCGTTTATGCCGATAGTTATTATCTTATTGGTGCGCGGGCAGGCTATCAGCACAAGCGCTTTGAAATTTATTTGGGAGGAGAAAATTTATTGGATGAGCGCTACAGTCTGGGCAACGATTTGAATGCTGCAGGAGGGAGGTATTACAATGTGGCAGCCGGAAGAAGTTTTTATGGCGGGGTGAGGGTTAATGTTTCGTTTTAAGAAATTGTTTTTAGGGCTTCAGAATCTTTTCAAGCTTTTTGGGATCCTGCCTGCTGTCCCATATTGTTAAAACAATTATTGAATCACTGGTTTCTTCGTATATAAGAAGGTAGTCCTTTACAATTTTGATTCTCGCTTTTTGATCATCCGTTTGCTTGCCTATTTGAGAATAACCTCTGATGATATTGATTGCCTCCCTGAATCTTTGATCGAGTTTTTTGCTGTAGGTGTTGGATTTGTTTCTGTTCCTCCAGTATTCTAAAATTTGCTTCCTGTCATTTTGAGCCCTTATAGACCAAATTATTTGTTTAGCCATTCATCAATCTCTTTATTGGCTTGTTCTTCTGTTAGAAATTGTCCGTTTTTGATTTGTTGCCTGGCTTCATTAATGGCTTTCTTTTGATCATCATTTAGCTGATAGATTTCGATGTCCTCGGTTTCAAGTTCCAAAAGCCGAAAAGCCTCTTCCAGAATTCTTTCATCCTGAGTCTTTTGGATTTTGTCGATTAGCCGTTTTCTTAATTCTACTGTTGACATACGGGCATAAATGTGTGTTACAAGTTAACAAATTTAATCAGTTTTTGGTGTCGATTTTCTACCCCGATTTCTGTTAGGTTTCCTAAACTGCTGATCAATCAGATCAGCTTCAAACAACAGCGCACGGATTTGTTCTTCGTTAATTTCATCAACCCTGTTGAAGTACATGCAATAAACCTGCTTGCGGCCCTCGGCTAATAAGGCGCCATCTTCATTGGCAAACAAATTGCCCTGACAGAAGCCGAGCGAAACACCTTTTTCCTGATAATCACTTTTCTTCGGGCCCCAATAAACACTGGGTGGCCAGATGAAACAGATCATGCGGTTGCGTGTGTAGAAAGGAACTCCGTAGTTATTTTTTTCGGAGGCTTTCGGCAGACATTCCAGAATGAGCGCTCGCAATCGTTTCACTACTACCTGTTCGTGTTTGGGCAGGTCGGCAATAATTTCATCAACGGATTTTTTGGAGGGTTTCATTTTTTTGAACTACATACACACATAACCTATAACTATGTGACCTATGTGCCTATGTGGTTTGTGTGTTATGAAGGTACTCATAAAAGTATAATTGAAGACTGTCAACCCTGTGTCAGCAGATTGGTTTTGCCAAAACATATTAGTTCCCCAAGTCATGCTTCGACTAAGCTCAGCATGACCTAACTTTTCTATCACCCTGTCCGCAGGACTCCTGATGGAGAGCTTGTCGAAGGGTGACCAGTTCCCACATCATGCTCGACAGGCTCAACGCTCAGCCTGATATGCTTTTGACTGCCCGATATCAGCGCAGCATAACACTATTTTTTCTTCATCTTTGCTTAGATGACTAACCTTCCCACAGCGCTACAAACACACATCAGCGAAAAGCTTTCCTGGTCGATCAAGACCTTTACCTCAGCTTCGGGTGGGTGTATCAATCATGGGGGTGAATTGGTGACTACAGAAGGCAGTTACTTTTTAAAGTGGAATGATCGTGAGCGCTATCCGCAGATGTTTGAGAAAGAGAGCAAGGGATTGACGTTGCTGAGAACCGCAAACAGCATTGATGTTCCGGAAGTTATTCACGTTGGCGAAACAGATGACCTTCAGTTTATCATCATGTCGTTTGTGAAGGCTGGAAGGCGCGCAAAAAATTATTGGTCGCTATTGGGTGAACAGTTGGCAGGCTTGCATCGAAATACCCACACCTGTTTTGGTTTGGATCATGACAATTACATCGGCTCATTGATTCAGAAAAATTCTGCAAAAGAAAACTGGCTTGAATTTTTTATTGAACAACGCCTGGAAGCACAACTCGCATTGGCGGAGGGAAAAAGAAAAATTAACGCAGGCATTCGCAAGCAATTTGAACAATTGTATCAGAAACTTCCGGACTTGTTTCCGCAAGAAAAGCCTGCCTTACTTCACGGTGATTTGTGGAATGGTAATGTGATGGTAAATGAAAAGGGGGAGCCAACACTCATTGATCCTGCTGTGTATTATGGACATCGCGAAGCCGAGCTGGCCTTTACGCAATTGTTTGGTGGGTTTGACCAGGAATTTTATTTGGCTTATCACAATGCCTTTCCCCTTAGCCCCGGGTTTGATGCCCGCACCGACCTGTATAACCTGTACCCGTTACTGGTGCATGTAAATTTATTTGGAGGAGGGTATTTGCAGCAGGCTGTAAATATTTTGAGCCGGTACGTTTAGGCCCGTTTATCTGTCAGGGGCTTTGCTTAACTTCAGAGCATGATTCCTCGCCTGATCCTGTTCTTTTTATTTTTAGTTATCCTTTCTGCACAGGGGCAGCCATTTTCCACACGGTTCAGAAAAATTGATCCGATCACACGTCCGCATCACAACAACCTGTTTTCAATTCTTAAGGACAGTGAAGGGTATCTTTGGTCGGCAACAGAGAACGGATTGGTTAAGTACGATGCATCAACTGTTACGTTGTACGCAGGCAAGGCACTTCACGCTGAGACCAAAGACCGTCCGGTGGCCCGGATTGTGTTTGAGGACTCATCAAAAAATCTGTTCACCGTAACATCAAAGGGAAAAATTCTTCAGTACGACCGACTGAAAGATAAGTTCAATGCAGTCAATGATAGCAGTACGTTGTTGGGCGCGTCAGCCAGAGATTTACGGATAGCAGGTGATCAACGCTTTTGGGTAGCGCATTTGGGTGAAGGCCTGGCACATGTTGATTTGAAAAGCAAATCTATTCGTTGGTACAAAAACGATCCGGCTAATCCCCAAAGCTTACGCGATAATTTTATTACAGCACTCACCTACGACAAGCGTGGAAAGCTGTGGGTTGGAACAACGGCCGGCCTCCACCGATACAACGAAGAATCAGACAACTTTGATTTTGTATCGTTAACTAACCGGAATATTGCTGACACGTATCAATATCGGGTAATCCGAGCACTCGCATACGATAGCCTGACGGATCAACTTTTTATCGGCACGTATGGTGGCCTTCACATGCTGGGACTTTCAGATGGCAAGCATGAGCACGTGTTGCATGATTCACGCAACAGCAACAGCCTTTCCAATAATTCCATTTTCAGCGTCATCTATGATAAACGTTACAATGGGTTGTGGATAAGTACCTACGGAGGCGGACTGAATTTTTACGATCTGGATAATCGCACTTTTCAACATTGGTATCACGATCCGGCCGACCCGATGTCTGTCGGCTCTGATAATATACTGGGTATTTACCTTGATCGTGAAGGACTGCTTTGGGTTGTTACGGCTGAAACCGGGCTTTACCTGTTACGCACGAAGCCGCAGAATTTTCACCACATTGTTCATCACTCAAAGGATCCAACGTCAATTTCCAAAGGGCTTCCGCGTGCCGTGTACGCTGAAAGTGATTCAATCATCTGGATTGGCTTTAACGGCACAGGATTGAACCGCCTGAATTTAAAAACCGGTTTTGCTACCCGCTATGCTCATGATCCTAACACGCCTGGTAGTATTGCACACAACGCAGTAATTGCCATTGATGGCGACAAATACGGAAGAATTTGGGTTGGCCTGGAAGGAGGAGGTGTTGCCATTTATGACCCGACAGAAAAGAAGTTCGACCATCTTCAATATAAAAGTGGTAAGAGAGAAATCCTGAACAATGCCATCTCCGGCCTTTTGGTTGATGATGAATTTGTCTGGATTACCGCGTATCGTACGCCATTAACACGCTACAACATTGAGACAAAAAAATATCTCCATTATAATGCCGATTCGTTGTGGAAAATGGGGATCAGTTTTCACTCCGTTAAAAGAATCAGAAAGTTTGAAGGCAATATTCTATTCGAGACCAACCATGGCGCTGTCATGTTTGATAAGCAAAAGCAGGCATTTCAAAAATTATCGCGAGGCACAGAGCAGGTATATACCGTTTTTGTAGATGACGGTGCGGAGGCGTTTGCATCACCTACTAAGGAAGCACAATTGTTATTGTCTGGAAACCAGGTATACGCAGCCGAATACCGACCGGGGGATTCATTGAGAACCAAGCTGCTTTATGATGGAAGTCACCACACCTCACAATTTGGTGATTTGGTAATGGACCGCAATGGAGTGCTTTGGATAACCACGGACGGAAGCCTGATACGGTACAATACAAAGAGTAATCAAGAGTGGGTTTTTGATGGTGCCCAACGATTGGATGTTGCTTCCGGTCTTCAATTTGGCATGGCGACAGATAGGCGAGGGAGAATCTATATCAAATCAAATAGCGGCCTTGTTTGGTTCGATCCGCTAACACTGGATGAAGGCCAGGAAGAAACATTTGAAGTGAAGTTTACATCACTAAAGATCTTTAATCATGAAGTGCCGATTGGTTCAGACTCTGCAGCAAAGAGAAGTTGGTTGGATCAACATATTGCGTACACACCAAAGATTAAATTGAGGCCGTCAGAGAATTTTTTCGGCCTTGGTTTTTCTGCGCTTTACTTTGAAAATCCCAGGCAGGTTACTTACCGATACAGGCTTAAAGGTTTTAGTGATGAATGGGTTGAGGGCGGAACGACAAACTTCGTAAGTTTTACCAGTTTGAATCCGGGCCGCTATACGCTGGAGGTCGCAGCGACTACGAGTCCGCAAAAATGGAACAACAAAACAGCATCAATTGAAATTGAGGTGCTGCCACCCTTTTGGAGAACATGGTGGTTTATGGCTAGTGTGGCCGCCTTGATTATCGCCTCACTTTACGGAGCTCACCAATACCGAGTAAATCAAAAGCTACAATTGGAAAGATTGCGCACCAAAATCGCCAGCGATCTTCACGATGAAGTGGGATCAAACCTTACCCGTATTTCCATTTACGCAGATTTGCTTAACAACGGGGCAGAAGAAACAGAAAAGCACGACTATCTTAAAAACATTCAGGAAACAAGCCGGGAAGTAGTGGGTACGATGAGTGATATTGTGTGGTCGATCGATAACCGAAGCGATAAACTGGGCGATTTATTGTTGCGCATGAAAGACATAGCGGATCAATTGCTCTCATCAAAAAACATCGGGTTCGATTTCAAAATAAACGTGCGTGATGACAGTGTTATACTTTCACCTCAATTAAAGCAAAATGTGTATTTGATTTTTAAAGAAGCACTGCACAACATTGTTAAGCATGCGCAAGCCACTCACGTCAGCATCATGATCGAGAGTAATTCCAGCAATTTAACGATGCGTATTGCTGACAACGGCATTGGCATTGAAGAAACGAACGATAGCCGCGGAAACGGGTTACGCAGTATGCGCAAACGCGCTGTGGATATTCAGGCTGAGCTATCCATTGAAAACACAAACGGAACGACCATTCGGTTAACACGGGAAACCCTGACTTAGCCCCCTTGTTTATGGGGTTGAACGGGGTTTCAGATAGCTGGATTTTTAGTAAAAATTAACAGCTATGAAAAAACAAGCAATCCTCCTCCTTGTAATTCTGTTGCTAACCGGTACTGCGGCTTTTGCCCAGGTTAAAATCAGTGTTGTTGCGGGTCCAAGTTTCACAAATTTTATTGGTGGTGATGCGGAAGACTGGGGCTCAGTTGGCGAGAAGCCGAAGATGGCCATTCGTTTTCATGGCGGTGTAATTGTCAGCTATCCGTTGAATGAAAAGTTAAGTGCAATCTCCGGCATACAATATTCCATGAAAGGCACTACCTACAGTGGAGAAATAGATATTGGCGAGGGAGGCTCTTTCACAGCCGAATACAAAAAAGTGCTGAGCTACCTGGATATCCCGCTCTCCGTTCAATATACCGTATCAGAAAAATTTGCATTGCAGGCGGGCACACAAGTGAGCCTATTAACCAGTGCAAAAGTTAAAAACAGTAAGGAGGCACAGGATAATTTTCAGCTTCCTGCCACCGAAGATGCAAAAGATTACTACAATACACTGGATATGAGTTTTAACATCGGACCCGTATTCAAGCTTTCAGAAAAACTGGCTGTTCAGCTACTTTACCAACACGGATTGCTCAAAATAGCCAAAGACGAAGAGTATAATGTAGACACGCATCAATACGAAGACATAAATCGGAAAGTAATGAATCAAAGCTTTAAACTATCTTTGATTTACACAGTGAAAGAGTAATCCATGATTCTTGTTGGCATTATTGAAGATGATAACCAGATACGAACCTTGTTGCAACAGTATCTTGATCGGCAACCCGGGTTTTCATGTACGTTGGTTTATAATTCAGTTGAGCGTTTTCGTAAGGCCCTCTCACCCGGAAATCAACCCGATGTTCTGCTAATGGACATCGGGTTACCGGGCATGTCGGGCATTGAAGGCATGAAACTGATCAAGCAGGATTATCCCGATGTTGATATCATTATGCTCACCGTGTATAATGACGCAAACAAGATTTTTCAATCTCTGTGCGCGGGTGCCACGGGATATCTGTTAAAAAATACTCCGCTGGAAGAGATAAAAGAAGGCATTGAATTGCTAACGCGTGGCGGCTCGCCCATGTCGCCACAGATTGCGCGGAAAGTGATTGATTTTTTCAGCTCCGAAAGGAAAAAAGTAACATCGCCACTATCCGAAAAGGAGAAAGAAATTGTGGTAGGATTGGTGGATGGCCTGAGTTATAAACTGATAGCTGACCGCATGAGTATTTCGTTGGAAACGGTACGATTTCACATCAAAAACATCTATCGCAAACTGCACGTCCACAGCAAAGCCGAAGTGATCAGCAAGTCGTTAAAGGGGGAGATTTAGCGGATCCGGAATTTTCACTTTTTGCCGGAAACCTTACACGAAGTATACATCTACACAGTCCTGTGTGTAAGTTCGGGAACCTGAACCCCCAAGATGCTCTCAACATTCTTTCAAATAACGTTTAGAAACTTCCTTCGAAGGAAATTCTACTTCTTGCTCAACCTGTTGGGCCTTTCCATCGGATTCGCAGCCTTTGGGGCGTTATTCCTGTTCACCGCCTATGAGGCATCCTACGATAATTTCCCAGGTGCCAACCGTGTGTTTCGGATAAAGGGTATTCGCATCAACCAGGACGGGTCATCACGCGAATCGGTTTATGCACCGGTTGCAGCAGGACCGGATATGAAAGCTTCGTTCGCGGAAGTTGAGCATGAAACAAGAATCATAAAAACGGTTGGCATGTTCCGCTATGCCGATCGGTGGACCAAGTCGGAAGATGTGGCCTACGTAAATGAAGATTTCTTTCATGTGTTTTCGGTTTCCCTCCAGAGAGGAAACGCGGATAATGCGTTATCACAAATCAACACAATGGTTCTGTCAGCATCTTTTGCCAAAAAAGTTTTTGGTGATGAAGATCCAATCGGCAAACGGATTGATTATAAAGGCCGGACATATTACGAAGTGGTTGGAGTCTTTCCTGATTTTCCGAAGAACAGTCATGTAAAATTGGATGCACTTCTTTCGTTTAAAAATTATGAAGCGATTATGCGTAAAGATATTGCGCAGGAGCCGTGGCGATGGGATATTCCGGTAACGTATTTAAAAATCAGTGAAAGCGCAGAGGCTGCTTCTCTCCTGAGTAAAATACCAAAATTGGTTGAAGAGAAAACAGGTGAGTACCTGCGAAGTATTAACCAGGAATTTCGGATTGAACTGCAGCCGGTTACTTCTATACACCTTGAGTCGAACCTGGAGGGCGAGCTGGGCAAGAACGGTGACGGAAAGTTGGTGATGTATCTGAAAAATATCGCGCTGGTCATTTTGGTGCTGGCGTTAATCAACTACGTTAGCCTTTCCACAGCAAAGTCAATTGAACGCTCGCGCGAAGTAGGTGTGCGAAAAGTGTTGGGCAGTGGGCGTGGGCAATTAGTTCTTCAGTTTCTAGGGGAATCAATCGTGTTGCATGGTATAGCGTTGCTGGTTGCTGCAGGAATTTTGATCATCGGTCAGCCCTACTTGCCTGAATTTATCTTGCCTACTCAGGACCTGCGCGAAGTGCCGCTTCATTTCTGGTTAGTGCTTGTGACCATTTTATTGAGTGGAATTTTTATCACAGGCTTGTACCCTGCGTGGTTGTTGTCGGGCTACAATCCGGTTAACGCATTGAAGGGAACAATCTCCGGAATTGGAAGAGGTGTGAGTGTGAGAAAGGTGCTGGTGACGATGCAATTTATAACGTCACTTGTGCTGATCATCTGGATTTTTGTGGTGGTGGGTCAATTGAAATTCATGCGCAACACGCCATTGGGTTTTAATACCGACCGGTTGGTGATTCGTGATTCGGAGGTATACGATTCATTGTTTGATCGGAACTCAGCTTTGTACAAAAAGGAGCTGGCCCGGATTGCCGGTGTAGAGCAGGTTTCGTATGTGGGCATGTTGCCGGGCGATCATAACCTGGCGTATTCCAGCAATGTGCGAACATTGAATGCGCCTTCCGGGTCAGCCATTACGCTGGAGTTCATTATGGTAGATGAACATTTTGATTCAACCTATGGATTAGAAGGCCTTGCGGGCACTGGTTTTAAAGAAGAGAGCACGCCATGGAAAGAAATCATTCTAAACAAGAGCGCCATGCGTGCCGTTGGTTTCACTGAACCGGAAGAGGCCATTGGTGAGCGCATTTTATTTTTCAATGACACCGCAAAAATTGTTCGTGTTGTTGAAGATTTTCATTTTCACTCACCACGTGAGCCGGTAAAACCAATGGCCTTTTTATTTGTTCCGCACATGGGCTTTTACTTCACGCTTAACACAGAACCAGCAGCAACATCATCGGTAATTCAGGAAGCTGAAAAATTGTTTGCTACCATTTATCCGGGGCAGCCGTTTGTTTACAAAATGCTGGACGATCATTTCAATGCGCAATACAACGCTGAATTACAGTTCGAACGTCTGTTATATTTCTTTTCAACACTATCGGTTTGTATAACCTGCCTGGGCCTTTTGGGTATGGCGGCCTACACAACACACGTGCGCAAAAAGGAGATTGGTATTCGCAAAACGTTGGGTGCGTCTTCACTCGGAATACTGATGCTGTTATGGCGTGAATACATGGTTACTATTTTACTTGCATCACTTATAGCGCTTCCCGTTTCCTGGTACTTAGCGTCACAATGGTTAATGGATTTTGCCACGCGACTTTCGCTGACGCCAGCATTGTTTGTTTTACCTTTGACAATCCTGATGGTTATAACGTTGGCTACCGTACTCTTTCAAACGCTTCGGGCCGCCATGACCAATCCGGTTGATAGTATTCGATATGAATAGATCGTTAGAAGCCATCTCAAAAATCAGCTTTAAATGTCAGCCTGAGCTTGTCGAAGGCTATTTCGAGTTACCAAACCGGTTTCGACAAGCTCAACCTGACACTAGAAGATATTTTTGAGGTGGCTTCTAATCACTTTTCAAGTTTTTTCAGGCCTGCATCACGTTCACTTTTCGATAACCACTTGCCATTAAGCACCACGCCTTCAATTTTTCTTGTGCTCGAAATGTCAGTAAGCGGATTTCCATTCAGTAAAATCAAATCGGCTTTTGCGCCTGCTTTCACAACTCCCGAATCGGTTAGCTTTAAATACTTCGCTACGTTTACGGTGCCTGTGCGCAAGGCTTCATAAGGAGTTAGTCCGCAGTTAACTAAGT
This sequence comes from Cyclobacteriaceae bacterium, assembly GCA_019638275.1. Taxonomy (GTDB): domain Bacteria; phylum Bacteroidota; class Bacteroidia; order Cytophagales; family Cyclobacteriaceae; genus UBA2336. The sequence continues at coordinate 520,931 of JAHBUC010000002.1, forward strand.
AAGCCAGCTCATGATGCGTAGAAAAACCCGGCACATTAAATACCTGTGGGGCATCGCAACCGAGCAATAAACCAACACCGGCTTGCTGACATTCCTTGATTAATTTTCTTCGGAGCGCCACAAACTTTTCAACGTTGACCGGATTGTAGTTCGGGTTAATCACCAGATTTTTTTTGCTTTGAATCCACTGATCCACCGTTTTCGGATTCATGTATTTGCTGTCGGGATCGTTGCGGAATAATTCAGGATCATAGGAAGCGAGGAACCAACGCTCGGCCAATGATTGCGTGGGCACCACCCAAATGTTTTTTTCTTTAAGTGCGCGCATCAGTTTTGGAACGCCTGATTCATCGGCACGATGACCCACAAACATGCCGAATAAGCCGGCTTGTTGTTCAGTAAGTGAATCGATACCTGGAACCAATGCTTCCACAAAGCCATCAAGATGATCAATAGAAGAATAACCGGCATCAATGGCGCGCCAAACACCCACACCAAACGAAACATGACCGGCAAATGGAATACCCACTTCATTCGCTGTAGAGGAGATAGCACCAAAAGTTTCTTTGGTTAGGCCCGGATGAAGTTTGAGAAAGTCGTACCCTGCTTCTTTTTGTTTGCGCACCATATCCGAACCAGCTTCTGCTGTTTTCACACTGATGCCGTTGAACGATGGGCCCGTGGTGTAAAATGTTGGTCCGTTAACTTCACCACGGTTGATCATGGATCGCAGCTCAAGATGTTTGGCGTGCCCCAACATGCCCCGAATGGTGGTGATGCCATTGGCGGCAAACAGGTAGAGCACTTCTTTCATCGGCTCCAGGTCATCAATGGGCGGAACATGCGCATGCATTTCCGCCAGACCAGGCATCAGGTATTTGCCTTTGCCATCAATGACCAAGGCATTTTTAGTATGCTTTACTTTGTTTCCTATAGCGGCAATCTTTCCATCTTTAATCAGTACCATTTGGTTGGTGAGCACACGCTCTTCATCCATTGGAACAACATTTACTCCGGTGATGACCAACTCCCGATCACGGGAGTCGACCCACTGCTGTGCAAATACAACGTGCAGGTTAACGGCCAGTAAGGCAAAAAGGCAAAGCAACTTTTTCATGATGATTTGATTTTCAAGTATAAGGTACCAAAACCTATCTTTACTTGGTGCGCATAACGCAGACTTTACAATGCCGGAAAAGAAAGAAGATAAAAGGAAATTATACTTTATAGGCATTGTGCCTCCGTCACCGGTTTTTGAAGAAGCGCTGAAAATCAAGCAATATGTTTACGCGCAATATGGGAGCAAGGGTGCATTGAAATCCCCTCCGCACATCACGTTGCACATGCCCTTTAAATGGGACGAACTGAAGGAAGAAAAATTGGTCGATCTGCTGAATGAATTTGTTTCAGAATGTCCAATCAAACCATTTGCATTGCGATTAAAAAGTTTTGATTGCTTCGAGCCGCGTGTGATTTTTATTGCTGTAGAAAAATCGGAATCGCTTTTAGTGTTGCAGCAGGAGCTGAATCGTTTTTGTAAAACTAACCTCAACCTGTTTAACGCCACCTATAAAGAGCATGCGTACCACCCCCACCTTACAGTCGCGTTTCGCGATTTGAAGAAACCGGATTTCTATAAAGCCTGGAGTGAATTCAAGGACAAACCGTTTGAAGGAAATTTTTTGGTGAACGAGTTTGTGTTGCTCAAGCATAACGGACAGGTGTGGGAGAAATTCATATCCTTTCCGTTGAAATAGACCTATTCACAAAACGACCCTTTGGCAATCCACAACTTTTTTATCTCAAATACCATCGTTCCACCTTTCACTGCCGGATCGTTCTCCAGTGCTTCGGTTTGTACCTCACCATTAAGCACCAGTATGCTTCCTTCCTGGTCGCCAAATGATCCGCGCGTAACAACCTGACTGTTTGCCGTTAGCTGCTTCACATACTCCTCATGCTTTTTCAAAAGCGTGGGATAATCCCCAACGGTTTCTTTGTGAATGTTTGATTTAAAGCGGATGAACGAATAGCTCACCATTTCATATGGCTCCTTCACCGGGCAGATGGAACCTGTATACGGAAGCACCTCAAGTCGCCAACGGTTTGCCTGGATACCCGGATCGGTACTCAGCCATGAATTGGCCTCGTCAATGGATGTAGTATTGAGAACAAATAAACCACCCCCTCCATCAAAGGGTCCGGCCGCAACCAGTTTTCCCTCAGCGGCCAAACGATTTATATTGGCCAGGTGGCCTTCCATGAGTTTATCGATTTCTTCTTTGGGTAGTTCGGGTTTATCCTTGCGGGTATGAAGAAACACAAAGGTGTATTGTTTTTCCTGTGCCAACGATATAGAGCTGATCAGGATGAAGCAGAATAGGAGTAAACGCATAAATTTTTTATTGAAGTTACTAAAAATTGCAAGCATGGGTGTGTATACCTACCGAACCGGAAAAATTAAACACCAAACCGGATTTCAAATCCGGGACTTGTGTCTTCACAAGTCTACGGTTACAACACTTTCGTCAGCGCTTTGTACAGCTTATCAAAATCCTGTTGGGTGTTGTACACGTTTGGCGCCACGCGTATGGCGTTTCCCCTGAAGGAAACATACACCTTGTTCTTCAGCAGCGATTTTTTCACATCATCCAGATTCACATTTCCTGGCAGTCGAATGCCAAATAAATGTGAACTGCGCCACAGTTCATCTTCAATGATAAAACCTTTTTCGGCAAGTTTTTGTAATACGGGTTGTCCGGTGTGCCGACAATACTCCTGAATGCGTTCGGCCCCCCAGTTATTCAATTGCTGAATCGCCTTCAGCAGCATGGGCACCAGAATGAAGTTGCTGTGTTCGCCCACTTCGTATCGCAACGCGCCTGGTTGATATTGGTTTTGGTAGTTGACCAATCCAGCGAAGTCTTCACTGTTTAATCTGTTGATCCAGTTTTCTTCAACCGGTTTTCCGTTGTCGAAGTTTGGACCATAGTAGGCAAGGCCGATGGAGTAAGGTCCGAGCAACCATTTGTATCCGGCACAGATCAGCGCATCGGGTTGAATGCGTTGAAGATCGAACGGCATAGCACCAACCGATTGGGTGCCATCAATAATCAGCAAGGCACCAACTTCATTTGTGCGTTTGCGAATTGCTTCCAGGTCGAATCGTGTTCCATCCGCCCAATGTACGTGCCCGATAGCAACTGCCTTTGTGTTTACGTTTATGCTTTCCAAAATTTTTTCATTCCAGTGTTTGCCCCGGTTCGTATAATCATCGGGGGGCGCTATGGTGATAACCTGCGCACCTGCTTCTTCACACAACCGTTGCCACGGATACACATTGCTTGGAAATTGTTCTGTCGCCACAATAACATGTTGTCCTTTCTTAATATCCAGGTTGCGCACCACATTGGCCATTCCGTACGACACAGAAGGAATGATGACGATTCGTTTGGGATCTGGAGCGTTGATGAGTTTTGCATATTCAATTCGCAGAAGTTCCGTTTCGGTGAAGAAATCCTGTTGCGTGATGTTCACCGGGTTTCGCTTTTTGCGCACGGCACTTACGCCCACCTTTTCAACACTTTTTAATAAAGGAGACATGTAAGCGCAGTTCAGGTAAGTGAGTTGCGGGGGCAGCGTGAATTTGGCGCGTTTGGAGGTTAGCATTCGCGAAAGCTATGAACTTCTAATTGTTCTTCCAATCAAACGTATTAATCATGTGCATGATGTCTTTCTTCATGTAGTCGATAGCGGGCTTTAGCGAGTCGTTGTGCACCTTGCTGTTGAAGTAAAGCGCCCCGCGAAGAAAATTTTTGGTGGAGTCGGTAATGGTAAACTGCATCTGGCTGGGTACATCGCCCTGTAACTCGGCAATGATTGCCGTACGCCCCGATAGTGTCTGAGCAATAACTTCATCAATGGCGTATGCTTTAATCTGATGCTTGGCGGTTAGTGTATAGGCATCATTCATGAATTCACGCAGTAATTGTTCGTTGCTGTAAATTTTTTTGTACGTAATGTGCACGTTCGATTGCAGTTGCGGATAATAGATTTCAATCCAGTAGCGTTCGTGAAACCCGGCTGTATCGGGTAACACTTTGGCGTGTTTGGAGTACTCAAACGTATAGGGTAACGAATCGGGTAGCGGTTGATATTCCGGTTCAGGTAAAACCAGGCGGTTGTAGCCCAATGGCTTTGGTAAGTAATCGCGCTGACAAGCAGTTCCTAAAAAAAGTAGGCAGAAAGCAGTAGGCAGTAGGCAGTAGGCCGATTTAACTGCTAACTGCCAACTGCCCACTGCCCACCTTTTAATGCTTCTCTTCTTCATGCACCTGAACTTTTACACGTTTAATCCGCCTTTTGTCTACGGCTTCAATGGTGAACGTAAACTGCTGGTAATTTATTTGATCTCCTGCTTTTGGGAAGCCTTTGTTGATTTCCAGAATAATGCCTCCCAGTGATTCACTCTCGCCCTTCACTTCATCAAAGGTATTGGTTTCAATCTCCAATGCCTTGCAAAAATCATGAAGCGAGATTTTTCCTTCAAAGGTAAACGTGTTCGCATCAATTTTCTGATACGCTAAACGCGCTTCGTCAAATTCATCATTGATCTCACCAATAATTTCTTCAATTACATCTTCCAGCGTAATGAGGCCAGCTGTTCCACCATATTCATCCACCACCACGGCAATGTGCACGCGTTTTTCCTGAAAATCCTTCAGCAGTGAATCAACCTTTTTCGTTTCAGGAATGAAGAATGGTGTTCTCAAAAGTTTTTGCCACCCGAATGATTCACCCTGATCGAGGTAGGGAAGCAGATCTTTAATATAGAGCAAGCCTTCAATTTTATCCAGCGATTCACGGTAAACGGGCAAACGCGAGAAGCCAGATTTATTAATAAAATCCATCAACTCATGAAACGTAAGGTCTACATCAACAGCTGATATATCAACCCGCGAGCGCATCACTTGCTTTACACTCAGCGTACCAAAGTTTACAATGCCGCGTAAAATTTCTTTTTCTTCATCCGTAGTTTCATCAGTGCTGGTGGCCAACTCCAACGCCTGATTTAATTCTTCAACAGTTGTTTGATAGCCTTTTTTCTCCACACGTCTCTCAACCAAGCTGGTCATTTTCATTAAGGGAAATGAAATCGGCCGGCAAAGTATTTGAAGCATAGCCCAAGCGCGCGCCATGCGTTGCGCAAACGATAGGTTGTTCTTGGTTGCATAAACCTTGGGAACAATTTCTCCGAAGAAGGTGAGGAAGAAGGTGATCACAAATGTAACCACACCCACAATCAATTCTTCCGGTCGTCTGGTACCGGAAAGTTCCCACATCAAAAACGTAGCAATGGTAACTACACCCACATTCACCGTGTTGTTCATGATGAGAATGGTGGCGAGCAACAACCGGGGTTTGCTTAATAAATCAATAATGGTCTTGTCACTCTTTTCCCGGCTGTTGCGACAGCGTTCGAGATCTTCAGGCTTGAGCGAAAAAAATGCAACTTCTGATCCGGAGATAAGTCCGGAAAAAATCAACAACACCACGATCACAGCAAAACTGATCAGGTGCATCGGGCCGATGCCGGAGAAGAGTTGAAGTAACGCGTAACTGGGAGGTTCGTCCAAGCAGGTATAGCTTTAGTGAAACATCAGAAGGGCAGGTCGTCAGAACCGCCTGTTTCAGCAGGCAGGTTTTCTGGTCCGCTTCCCTTATTGGAGGATGCATATCCGGAGTCATTGCCCGGGCCACCTCCGGATCCTTTCGGAGAAAGCATGGTCATGTTATCGGCAACTACTTCGGTGGTGTAACGGGTAACACCTTCCTTTTCCCACGAACGTGTACGGAGTTTTCCTTCAATGTACACCATGTCGCCTTTGTGCAAATATTTTTGTGCTATTTCAGCCAGGCCGCGCCACAACACAATGTTGTGCCACTCGGTAACTTCCTTCTTTTCGTTGGTGGTTTTGTCGCGATAGATTTCAGAGGTTGCTATGGAAAAGTTGGCCACAGCAACACCGCTCTCTAGGTTTCTGATTTCAGGATCGCGCCCCAAGCGGCCAATAAGAATTACTTTATTTACGCCCGACATTTTTTATTCACTTTTAATAAAGTCCTGTAATGAAAGAAGTCATTGCAGAAGCGGTGATGTAATGCCAGTGCAATGACCCTTAACCTTCACAAAAGTACCAAGATTGGCGCAACTATAAAAGGCGGAAATCCTGCAGAAAACGGCTTATGAGTACCGGTTTGGGTAATTCGGCCACTTTATTAATAGAGTAAAACCGATTGTTTTCGGGTAAGGAATTGGGTTTATTCTTGAGTGTGATAAGGGTAAAATTGGCAAAAATGGTTTGGTGACTGAGGATGTGTTTGTAGGTTTTGGATGGTTCAATGGAAGTAATTTTTGGCTTCAGGCTTTTCAAAAATGCGTTTGCTTCAAAAGCTTTTTCAGGTTTAGATGGTTTGATGTTTTCAACCAGGTAAAAATCATAAAGCCCTGTCCAGATGTCTTTGCCGTTGCGCGAATTCATCAACAGCGATTGCTTTATTTTGATTACGTAATAATTGAAGTATCGCTTTCTGCTTTTTTTCGTTGCCCTTTTAACCGGCAGCAATTGTTGTGATTCGTTTTTATAAGCAACACAAACTGATCGGAACACACATGTAGCACACGATGGATTTTTTGGTGTGCAATGCAACGCACCAAACTCCATAATTGCCTGATTAAAAGTGGCCGGATCGTCTTTACTAATCAGGGAGTTTGCCAACTCGGAGAAATATTTTTTCCCGGCCGGTGTGTTGATGGGTGTATCTACACCAAATATCCGCGCCAAAACACGAAACACGTTGCCGTCTACAACAGCCACGGCTTCACCAAACGAAAAGGATGCGATGGCTGCGCCAGTATAGTCGCCAATGCCCGGCAATTGTTTCAATGCAACAAATGAAGACGGAAATTTTCCATTGAATTTTTTTGATACCTCTTTGGCTGCTTTATGCAGGTTGCGCGCGCGGCTGTAATACCCAAGTCCTTGCCAGAGGCGAAGCACTTTTTGTACGGGGGCAGCAGCCAAATCGTGTACGGTGTGGAATTCCCTGACAAAACTCGTATAATAAGGAAGCCCTTGGCTTACGCGCGTTTGTTGCAGAATGATCTCGGAGAGCCATACCTTATATGGGTCTTTTGTGTTGCGCCAGGGCAGGATTCGCTTGTTTTCTTCGTACCACTCAACGACTTTTTTAGAGAAATACCGATGATCCATCCCCCTGATTATCAATTTTTTCAATATTAATTTTTAATTCTGAGGCCACAAATTAACTTTGGCGTCCCGTTAAAATTTTAAAACAAATACAACCGTGACCAAAGCAGATATCATTAACGAAATAGCCGATAAAACTGGTGTTGATAAAGCAGATGTTACCGCATCAGTAGAGGCTTTTTTCAGTGTGGTAAAAACGAACATGGCAAGCGGCCATAACATTTACATTCGTGGTTTTGGCAGTTTCATTAATAAGAAAAGGAAGAAAAAAATTGCGCGAAACATTTCACGCAACACGGCATTGGTAATTGACGAGCATTATGTTCCCAGTTTTAAACCGGCCAAGATTTTTGTAAGCAAAATCAAAAACAGCGAGAAGGTAAAGCAACTGGCAGATAAAGCCTGATGCGCTGATTTCAACACGCCACTTCAGGCGGATTTTTTATGTTCAAGAGCCGAATTATTTTACTTGTTGCCAGCGTTGTGCTGATTGTAGTTTTATTCATGCTACCCAAAGTAGTGGTGAAGAATGACGACCAGCTTGCAACCGGAGATTCAACAGCCATGCCCCAAGTTGACCCGCATGGCGCTGCACCGGTTACCCTGCAGCAGGCTATTGCCCGTATGCGCTCAGGGCATGGCGCTTCATCTGGTGAAAAAAGTGCTATCTTTGCCGACTCTTTAGCAGACCTGTATTGGGAAGCGGGCAAGTTTGACAGTGCTGCCTGGTTTGCCAACGAGGCCGCAACGTTCTTTAACACGATGGAAAGCTGGATTAAGGCGGGTGATAGTTACTATCAGGCGTACACCTTTTCCCTTGATCAGCTCAAGCAAAATGAACTGGCCGAAAGGGCCCGGCAGTACTTTTCTATGATTTTGAAGAGTAATCCGGGAAACCTGGAGGTAAAAACTAAAATGGCAATGACTTATTTGTCGACTGCCAACCCGATGCAAGGCATTACGCTGTTGCGCGAGGTATTGGCGGAAGACCCCAAAAATGAGTCGGCCTTATTCAATTTGGGCATGTTGTCCATTCAATCCGGGCAGTACGATCGGGCCATTGAACGCCTGAAAGAACTCACCGAAGTGAACCCAAAACATGTACAAGGCCAGTTGCTGCTGGGTGTTGCGTATAAGAATAAGGGAAACAAGAAGGCCGCACGCGAGCAGTTTGAAAAAGTAAAACAATTGGATCCTGATCCGGCTGTTCAGGCAACAGCGGATTCGTATCTGAAAGACCTAAAATAAATTATAAACCATCCCTTACTTCCCTGGCAGGAAGGTAGAGGGGCTAAAAAAATCAAAAATTTATGCCAAGCGGAAAGAAAAGAAAGAAGCACAAAATGGCAACTCACAAGCGCAAGAAGCGCTTGAGAAAGAACAGACATAAGAAGAAGTAATCCTGTTTCCCTGATTTTTCAGGGAACGGGTGCTTTCTGTTCGGGAGCCGTACACATCCGGATTTTTTAACATTTTAAATTCTATCGTTTTGAGTAACGAACTAATTATCAGTAACGCTCAAGACGGATGTCGTATCGCCCTGCTGAGAGACAAGACGCTTGTCGAATTTCACCAGGAACAGGAAGGAAGCAAATTCACCGTTGGTGATATTTATCTGGGTACTGTAAAAAAAGTTGTACAGGGCCTGAATGCCGCATTTATTGATGTGGGCTATGATAAAGATGCTTTCTTACACTACCTCGACCTGGGGCCACAGTTCAGTTCACTGCAAAAGTTTACGAAACTGCTCAGGGCCAAAAAGATTTTCGGTAAGCTGGAAAAATTTACCCTTGAACCGGACATCGACAAACATGGCAAGATTGGCCAGCAGTTGGTAAAGGGCCAGCTGATTCCGGTACAAATCGTAAAGGAACCCATCTCTACAAAGGGGCCGCGATTATCCTGCGAGCTATCATTGGCCGGGCGCTACCTGGTGCTGGTACCTTTTTCTAAAACGGTTAACGTTTCGAAGAAGATAACCAGCAGCGAAGAACGCAGACGCCTGTTGCGTTTAATTCAATCCATTAAACCTGAAAACTTTGGTGTAATTGTTCGCACCGTGGCCGAAGGTGCCGAAGTGGCCGAACTCGACCGCGATTTGCGCAACCTGGTGAAAACATGGGAAGATGGCATCGTCCGACTTCCGGAAGCTCAGCCGAATGATAAAATCATTGGTGAGCTGAACAAAACCTCATCCTTGTTACGTGATCTGCTGAACGAATCATTCGACAACATTCATGTTGACGACAAGAAGATGTACGAGGAAGCCAAGGCGTATATCCGATCGATTTCACCGGATCAGGAGAAGATTGTAAAGTTCTACAACGGTCGCGCCAAAATTTTTGAACATTACGGAATTGAAAAGCAGATCAAGTCTGCATTCGGACAAACCGTAAGTTTACGGGGCGGAGGTTACCTCATCATTGAGCACACGGAAGCACTGCACGTAATTGATGTGAACAGTGGCAACAAATCCAACCGCGAAGAAAATCAGGAGACTACTGCTATCTCAGTAAATATTGAGGCGGCTAAAGAAATTGCACGTCAGTTACGCCTGCGCGATATGGGCGGCATCATCGTGGTCGACTTCATTGATATGAAGAACCCCGATAACCGGAAGACGATTTATAAGGTGATGAAGGATGAGATGGCCAGCGATAAGGCCAAATCAACCGTGTTGCCACTTTCGAAGTTCGGGTTGATGCAGATTACACGCGAGCGTGTTCGTCCGCAGGTTAACATTGCAACCCTTGAAGCGTGCCCGGCTTGTAACGGTACCGGAAAAATTACTGCTTCTATTTTGGTTTCTGATCTGATTGAGAAGACGCTCGATTATTTATTGGTAAAGCAGAACGAGCGAAACCTGGTGTTGGCCTTGCATCCTTACCTGCACGCGTATTTTACGAAAGGCATTATTTCGCATCGCGTGAAATGGTTTTTCAAATACAAGCGATGGGTAAACATGGAGGCAGACACCTCTATGGGCTTAACCGAATTCCGCTTTGTGAATAAGGAAGGTGAAGAGATTCAATTAAATGCATAGCGGAAACCCGCTATGCATATTTTCTTTCATTTTAGTACTTGAGCAGTTTTCCGTACTCTAATCGACTTGTACTGCGGTAGCGATAGAAGTACATGCGATCGCGCAGTTGTTCAGCGGCCAAAGTCACCTCATATGATTCGCCTCGTTGAACGTACCCTTCATATAACCGCGATACAGAATTTCCGGATTGATCAACTAACTCCAACACAACGTATTCACTTGCATCGGCAGTCCAGTTAACATTAAGCTTATCTGCAAATGGATTTGGATAAGCCCGCAAGCTGAACATGGCAGTTGCTCCTTCAATGGTGAGACTATCGTAGGCTACACATTGACCTGCCTTGTAAGCCGCAACCGGTTCCCAGTTGTGGCAGCCATCGCAGATGGTAAAGGTTACGGTGAATGATTCTGGCTTCTTACCAAAGTTATCAATGTCATCAACCTTTAGTCCATATACCCCGGTTGTAGGATCTTTGCCAAACACCATCTTCCAGCCTTCGGAGTTTGAATAGTTCTTCACCTTTCCGCATGGGATAGCAAGGGTCCAGTGCGACAGGTCGTAGCGACAGTTACCGGTTGTGGTAATCGTTGCGGTATACGTCTTGCATGAATTTGTTTCGGAAACTACTACAAGTTGAGTAGAGAAACATTCTTCACAGCTTTCCGGATTGCCAGAACCGCCATCATCGTCTCCATCATCGCCATCATCATCTCCGTCACCATCATCGTCTCCGTCACCATCATCATCTCCGTCATCACCATCTCCATCATCATCATCATCCCCTGGATCATCCGGATTGTCACTCACTTCACACGTTGTAATGGTGTACGAGCAGCTTAACGCACATCCGTCTTTTACAATGGTTAGCGTAAAGGTTGCCGAACTATTTTCACCACCACTGGTATAGGTAATCGTTTTCGAATTTTCTCCCGCAATTATTTGCCATGAGCCGTCACTGCTCGAAACTGTCCATTGATAGGATGTTGCGCCTTCAACTGTGGTTGTTAACGTGTTACCATCTGTTGAGCAAAGTACAGTGTCTGTTGGTTCTGTTATCAGGCACGTCCAGTCGGGTGAGGCCGGTTCAACGGTTATATCAAGTTGTTTGGTGCAGCCATTTTTATCTGTTATAGTAACGGAATACGTGTCGGGAGTGACACCTGTAATATCCTGACTGGTTTCACCATTCGACCAGCTATAGGTATAGGGTTGTGTACCACCTGTAACCGACAAGTCAATTGAGGAGGTACCATCAACTCCACAGGTAATGCTTTGCACCGTTGCTGTGGCGTTTATTGGCGGAGGTGATGATAGCGTATATGTAACGCTTCGTGAACAACCGGTATCATCCGTAATGGTGAGTGTATAAGAGCCCGGTCCAAGATCAGACAATTCATTTCCGGTTTCACCAGTCGACCATGAATAGGTGTAAGGGGCAACACCATCAACCGGGGTAACGATAATAGACCCCGTACTTTCACCTGCACAAAGCGGAGGCTGAATTTGTGCATTCAACTGAATGGTTTTACGTGATACGGTAATGGTTGTAGTAATCGCACAACCGTTGCTGTCGGTAATGGTTACTTTGTATTGACCAGCTGTAAGGTTGCTGAGGTCTTCAGTGGTTGCACCGTTATCCCATACGAATGTGTATGGCGCGGTTCCTCCCCCAACATTCAGGTTAATCGCACCCGAACCATCATCAAGACAACTGGTTTGCGTAACCGTGAAGCTTAATGTTAACGTGTTGTTCTCGCGTAGGAAAAGAGAAGTTGTGGCTTTGCACCCATTTGCATCCGTTACGGTAACACTGTATGAGCCCGTTGCCAGGTTTTGCAGGTCCTCAGTAGTTGCACCGTTGCTCCATTGGTAGGTATATGGTCCAGTTCCGCCCGTTACGGTAAGATTTATAGCGCCATCTGCTTGTGTGCACGAAGGCAGGGTAAGTGATGTAGTGAGCGAAATCGATACACTGTTTTGCAGGTTGAATGATTTCGTTGTCTGGCATCCGCTTGCATCGGTTACTGTTACGGAATAAAATCCAGCGGCAAGATTTGAAATAGATGAGGATGTTGCGCCTGTATTCCATTGGTAGGTGTAAGGTGCACTACCACCGGAAACCGAAAGCGCGATTGATCCAGTGAATGAGCCGCTACAGGCAGGCTGAGTGATGCTCTCTTCAACGATAATGGCATCGGGCTGAATCAACGTTTCAGAAAGGTTGACAGCGTTACCATTTGCATCTGTTACTTCAACTGAATATTCACCCGCAGCTAAATTTTGAACCGAAGCAGTAGTCTGCCCGCTCGACCACAAGTAAGTAAACGGCTCCTGCCCTTCATCAATCACAACCTCTAACGAACCATCGCTGACATTAAAACATGTGGGGTTGGTTTTAATCAACGATGCTTTTAATTGTGGTTCGTCATCAGCGCAAGAATTAGGTACTGTTTGATAATCGATACAGGTACCTGCCTTGTACGCGACTTTAGGTTGCCAACAATCTAGTTGTGTTAAGCAGGCCTCACTGGCACAATGGGTAAACGAAACGGTAAAACTTTTTTTGCTGCCTTTACCAAAGCCAGGGATGTCATCAATCTTAAAGCCGGTTAACCCGGTTTTAGGGTCTTTGCCAAACACCTGTTTCCAGTTTTCTGAGTTGCTGAGGTTTTTGATTTCTCCGCAGGGTACCTCTACCGTATAGTGCGAGAGGTCATAGCGGCAACTTCCGTCATGCGAAATTTCAAATTCGTACTCGGTGCAGCCATTGGCATTTTTTTCTGCCCTCACCACTTTGGTGGTGAAGCAATTGCCGGCACAGTTTCCGCCATTATCCGCCTTTGCGGTAATGGAGAAGGTTAAAATCAACACAGAAACCAACGCGGAGACAAATCCTGAAACTTTCATGGTTTTACAATTAGTAAGGCTAAATACACCTTCCCATGGAAAAAGAGCGAACGGAAGTTGTAATCGGCTAAACGCTACGGTGAGTTCCCGATAATAGCGATAAGCAGTAGCGATGATTGGTTACGGCCCTACAAGCGGTAGGAGATTATTTCGCGTTTTCGAGTAATTTCTTACGTGCAGATTTTACCAGTGCACCATGCGTAAACATCAGGGGAGTGTACAGGAAATAGATGAAACCTGAAGTCATTTGGCCCATACGGGTTTCTCCAAAAGCGTAGGCAAATATGGCCGACAGGATAGGCACACTGGCCATTAACAGATTTGTGCGAATGCTGGTGCGGGTATCAAACCGCTCAACTTCACTCAACTCAAGTTCATCAGATTTTTTCAATGCATACCGGTACATCAACGCAAGCACTAAAAAAATAGAAGCGGCACCGAACCCATAGATAACCATTAGTTGTGTTACGGTTCCACCTTCCATCATGAAGTTGAACTCCTGCCACATATCCGCACTGGCGCCATGCCGGAACAAGTGTATGAAGTTCATGAACAAGATAACGAGCAGCTTTGCCAGAAACTTTAGCGGGTAAACATAAAACAACACGATGAAGAGCAGCAGCACATTTAGAAAGACAATGTATTTATTCCGGAAACCATAGCGGATGAAGAAAATGAAATGCTCATACCAGATGAGTGAGATCAACGTAATGCAAATGGCGAACGGAACCAGATCCTTTGTGAAGGCCTGAAGCTGGTAAAATGTAATAGGAGGCGTGGAGGAGATGAGCAACAACGTAATGGCGAGTGCAAATACGGCATCACTTAACGTTTCGATTCGTGTCGACTCCTCGCCACGGAACCGAAACTCCTTGTTCATACCGATGTAGTGATTCTTTAGGGCTTCACGAATCATGATTATGTTTTGTCTTGATGAGGTGGTGAAATGAATGGTGATGATTGCTGGTGCAACCGGATGGCTTTACGGGAAAGGATAAGTGCAACAATCAGCGATACCAACGCGCCAATCCACACACCAGGCTTAAACGAGATGAACAGGAAATAATCATACGCACCATGAAACACAGTAGCGATGCCAAGGGCTGCTACACTGTATAAGATTTCATGACGATGCGTAAACTTGGCTTTGCCTAACATGTAGCCCATCAGAATAGCAAACGTAGCATGAGCAGGTACGGCAGTAAACATGCGTACAATACCGGTGGCCACACCATATTCAAATACATAAAGTACATTCTCTAATGTAGCGAAGCCCATGCCCACCATCACGGCATACATGATGCCGTCAAATGGTTCGTTGAAGTTTTTGTTGTAATAGAGAATGAACCGGATAAAAATAAATTTACTGAACTCTTCGATGAGTGCAACTTTAAAGAAGGCATTGCCAAACTGATGAAGCACATCATCTTCTTTAAAGCTCACCACAAAATCAAGCGGCCACCTTATTGATAGGGTAACCAGTGTGCTGGCGCAGCCATACATAAAACTGATAAAGAGCAGACTTAATGGTTCCGGTTCGTGTTTGTCTTTCAGGTAAATGTAAACGGCAATGGCAATGCCGGGGGCGAGGGCTAAGGCGAGAAGGATAAGAAAATTCATAATGATGTGTTGGATTTATTCGGTTATCCTTCAGGCTTAGTTGGTTTTTATTCGATCACTTCTTCCACTTGGTCTAGTTTCGTCTTGGTGTATTTGCCACTTGTTGCATAAATGATCTTACCGTCTTTGTCGAGCACAAAGAAGTAAGGTGTATCTTTCCTTTCAAAGTCAAGGGCTTCTTTGTAGGTTTTCAACTCTCCTTTATAGAAAAGAATATAAGGTAACAATTGTGGATCAACGTTCTTCATGGCTTTGCGTTTGGCTGTACCCGTAGCAGCTGCATTTACGCCTGTGAACATGGGCACAAAGTAGACATTGACATCATATCCGAACCCTTCAAACAATCCCTTATTTTTTTGAATGAATTTTTCGAAAACAGGTTGAAACCAGCCATTCAACTCATCTTCCGATTTTTTAGAATAGGCCAGTCCGAGTAAGGTGAATTTACCCTGAACGTGATCGGGGAGTTTGACTATTTTATCTTCTACGGTTTCGGCCTCCATAGCTGGAAAGATTTTACCGATAACCTGTGCTGAAACAGAAGTGGCGCCAACCAACATGACAAGTAAAAGAGCAACGGGTATTTTCATAAGATTAAAATTACAGAAACAAAATGATTATTGTGGCGTCATTTTTTACAATCTGTTTTAAACAAATACAGTGCCGTTCGGGTGGTGTGATTTGATCTAATGAGATGTGGCGCCTACGGAACTAGACTTTTCAATCAGGTGGTGAGCTTTACATAACTCCCCTCTTGATAAGGAGGGGAGTTGATGCAAAGCACAGGATAACACCTCCCCGAGCTCCGAAGGAACGATATCTTACTAGCAAGAAAGAACATGAAGAGCCCCATAGGGGCGGCATCTGTATTTCTCAAATCTTGAATTGAAAGGGTAATTATTTCAACTTCGCTGTTCCCTTATTCACCTCAAGCGTTTTGGTTTTGCGCTCACTGGTGTTGATTTCGCGTAACGTTTCAACATAACACCACTCTGATTTTGCGCGATCCGGATATAGTGTAAGTACCAGGTAGCCGTGATCAATACCGTTTACATATTTCAAATGCGGATTGAACTTTTGGTACAATTGCTCACCCAGCTTTGCAGTGTCCAGCGGATAGAATTCATCCCAGTTCGATGAAGAGATACTCGGTGTGCCAAACTCAACGGCAAATGCACCTGCTGAAGTTTTCGGATTATATTTTTTCAGATCAAACGCCACTACTTCAAACGCCCATGATGCATGCGTATCACCTGTCAGGAAAATTACGTCACTGATTTTATCTTGAATAATATAATCGGCAATGAAGGTGCGCTCAACGGGATACCCGTTCCAGCTATCCGTTCCTTTCGCGTTTGGCCTGAAGGATTCATCTACTACAGAAAAGATCACCTGGTTGCCAATCACTTTCCAGGTGGCAGTTGAATTTTTAAGTTGCGCCAAAAGCCAATCGCGCTGTTCTTTGCCCAGCATGGTGCGCTCAACATTCCATAATTCCGGATCATCTTTTCCTTCTGCCTGTTTGGTTCTCCCCTCCAGGCGTTCATCCAACATGATCACATCTGCCAATGTTCCATATGAAAACGCACGGTAATGTTTTTCGCCTTCGCGAATGGGAAGCCATTCATAATAGGCTTGCTTGGCAACAGCCTTGCGTGTGTTGAAATCGCCTTCTTCAGGTTGATGGTTCTGTGCACCTTCTGCGTATGTATCGTTGGCCACTTCGTGATCATCCCAAATGGTGATGAACGGGTGCGCGATGCTGATTTTGCGCAAGCCTTCATCAAGTCGGTACTGCGAGTGTCGTGTACGATAATCCTGCAGCGTTACAATTTCATGCACGGGCAGGTTTATTCTGCCAATGGTGGTATCGCCATATTTGCCGGTGGCATATTCATAAATATAATCGCCAAGGTGAAGCACAGCATCAACATCTTTCTCAGCAATGTTGGCGTACGCGTTAAAGTACCCGAACTCCCAGTTGCTGCAACTCACTACAGCAAAGGTCAAGCTATCCCGATCACCTGCAGGTGCTGTTTTTGTTCGGCCCGTCATGGATGTTGCGTCCAACGCTTTAAAGCGATAGAAATAATGTTTGTCGGGAGATAGTCCTGTGGCATCAACTTTTACGGTATAGTCATGGGCCGGACTTGTGGTTACTTTTCCGGAATTAATCAGTGAAGAAAAATTTTCATCTTCAGAAATTTCCCAGGTTACGTCAATGGAAGGTAGGGAATCTTCTGGCGTGACACGCGTCCATAAAATAACACGGTCGTGTAAGGGATCACCGGATGCAACTCCGTGATAGAAAGGTTTGAGAGAAACATCGAATAAAACCGAAACTGGCTCTACAAGTGGGGCATATTTTTTTTCGTGTTTCGAACAGGAAATCGCCAGAACTGAGAGCAGGATGATGCAGTATCTCATAATGTTGATAATTGAAATCAAAACTAATGGTTAAGATTGAAATGCTTGTTATCATTTTGTGAAATGATTAATGCATAATTTTGATTTCCTTAACCAACTTGTTATGCATTGGATATACCTGATTATTGCCGGAATATTTGAAATAGGCTTCACCACCAGCCTGAAAATGAGCAACAACTTTACGGTTACAAAATGGACGGTTGCGTTTTTTGTTTGTATCTCCTTAAGTTTTCATTTTTTGAATGAATCCATTAAAGTAATTCCTATCGGCACGGCTTATGCGGTATGGACGGGCATTGGTGCGGTCGGAACCGCGCTGATCGGCATTTTCTTCTTCCGGGAATCAGCAGAATTCTGGCGACTGTTTTTCATCCTCACATTAATCGGCTCCATTATCGGGTTGAAGCTTGTGTCGCCCTATTGATGTTTTGCCAATAGGTATCCTTCGCAGTTGTGAAAGATAAACTCATCATTTTCTTTTCGGAAGTTGATGGTGTTAAACACGATTCTGAAGTTTCCATCCTCGCTTGTAACGGATAAATTTTGCGGACGCATATTCGGATAATTCATCCCCTCTGATTGTGAAAGCTTAACAACTCGTTCAAGTATGGGGGAAACATCAAACTCGACAGAAAAGGAGTCCCGCTCAATTGTCAATAATGTATTTTCGGTTATAACCGCGACACTTTTGTTGTTTGAGTAAGTATCGAATGACAAGATGTAATCAAACCCCTTTATGTCAACGGGCTCATCAATTGCTTCTGCTGAAAAATACTCTGCTAAATTGGTATTGTAATCAAAATTTAAATTTAGATATTTTCGTATGGCATCAGTTCGTTGAAATTTTTTAGAGTACCGTGCCAACGTATCGGTTCCCGCTAAAAGTGAGTCAATATTTACTGATAAAATATCCCGAAAAGGTTCACCGCCATACCGGTGCACAAGAAAACGCACAAGTTCGGCACCTTCACCGGTTGCTTCAGCATTTTTCAGCGGGACTAATTTTTCATTAACCAGCGCTCCGCGACTTTCAAAATAATCCACCAAACGGTTGACTTGTGAACGCTCCGAAAGCGATGATGCACTCTGCGGACCGATAACGGCCAACAGGGCAATGACACACAAACTCATCGGGATGACTTTGATGTTTTGCTGGCGATCGGTGAGAAAATAAAGGGTGATGCCCGCCAACCATAAGCTGAGTACAATTAAAATGTAGCGACTTTCCGTAATGCCATATTGATCAACCCGTTGCCACACGGCTAACGCAAGCACAACGATTAACGGAATCAATAACAGGTAAAACCATTTTGAAAACGTACTGATCCAGCGGTTGCCCTCATCGTACCGTATCGGGTAAACTAACAGAATGGACAGGATGCCATAAACCGCATAGCCTAACACCAGTGACGACACAATGCCTTTAGGTAACGACCACTCAGCAATCAGTTTGATTTCGTATGCCAGTAAAATAGTGAGGTAAATGGTAGCTAATGGAATGAGGACAAACTGGGTGAAAATCTTTAATCCCTTTGGATAGAGTTGAGTTTCTTCGAGCTCCT
Organism: Cyclobacteriaceae bacterium; assembly: GCA_019638275.1. GTDB lineage: Bacteria > Bacteroidota > Bacteroidia > Cytophagales > Cyclobacteriaceae > UBA2336. The sequence goes on from JAHBUC010000002.1 coordinate 539,762, forward strand.
TCCAATTATCGGGTACGCCAGCCAGGAAGAATGCGGTGTTGAAAATGCCGGCTACAAAAACGAACAGATGCCCATACACCTTTTCATCTACATCCAGGTTAAAAAGCGCATCGGTGCTGGCAATGGCAATGGCGAGGCCCGCAAACAAAACTCCGCTGTACAAGCCTGCCGTTAAAATCCGTATGAAAAGTAATTTGTTGTACTCCCAAAACCCTTCAACGGATCCCCTGCGTATAAACGGTGCGAACGACACAAGCAGGTGAAACGCCACCGCAAGAAACCCAAAACGGAATCCGTTTACTTCTTCATCGATGGGGTTTAGTAAAAAATAAATTCCAACCAACAGAAGCAAGCCCACAAGCTTTACAACAACTCTGCCATTTTGCGATAAATTATGGGCTTCCTCAAAAACAGTTGTCGACAGCAACAACACCAATCCAAGGTTGCAGCACAGGATGATGCGCAAGAGTTGTGTTTCATCTTCGTTGTAATTCCGCTCAATCAACATCATGGCGCTGATTGTTCCGGTCAAGGTAACCAGCATTTCCAGTGGGAAGCGTTTGATCACCTGAATAAAGCCTTCGAGCAGTTTTTGGAGGGACGGTAGTTTCATGAATGAAAGGTAAGAAAATGAATTGGCTTCAGGGAGCAAAAAAAAGCCGCATCGGGTGGATGCGGCTTTCAATTTTATATCGGTTTAACGCTTACGCGTTTTTCCACTTAATAGTACAACCAATGGCTTTGGTTTTGGTTGAAGGAACTTCTTTTGATCCAAGTATTGCATCGATTGCTTCCTCCACATACTTCTTGCTTACACCCGAAGCGTCACGGGGCGCATCGTCAATCGCACCGATATAGGCAACAGAAAACTTACCTCCGTTATTCTTTAACAAGAAAACGTGTGGTGTATTGGTGGCGCCAAATGTTTTAGCAACACTTTGTGTTTCGTCAAATAAGTATGGGAAGTCATACTTCTTCTTCTCAGCCAGCTTCACCATTTCATCAAATGAATCGCCTGGTGATATGGCAGGATCATTCGGTTGAATAGCTACAACCGGAAATCCTTTTGAGGCAAAGTTCTTGTTTAATTCAAGGATGCGATCATTGTAAGCTTTAGAATATGGACATGTATTGCAATCAAAAATTACAATCACACCTTTCGAAGATGCATAATCGGAAAGGGAAACCATTTTACCGTTAACATTTTTCAATTTGAAATCGGCAACGGTATCGCCCACTTCATAGCCGCTCTTCAGCGGACTGGCAGCCACAAACAGCACACACGCCAAGGCCGCAAACAAGGTCTTCATCATCATTTTCATATTTGGTTTTTTTAAGTTTTTATAAGATTTCAGCAATAAGTTTTTCAAGATCGCCTTCGTGAAGCTCCTTTTCAACAAATTTTCTTTGACCGGTTTTTCCGTTAATGATTATGGTAGCCGGTATAGCCCCCGACCAGCCCTTTTCAATCTGGTTGATCCAAACGTTGGGGTCTTTTTCATCCAGAATAAGCACTTTCGATTGGATTTTTTTTCGGTCGATAAACCGGTAAACCGTTTCGGGTTTCGGGTTCAGGTCAAGGTCGAGGCTAACCAGTGTAACTTCCACATCCTTCCGCTCAGCCCCGATTTTTTCGAACAAGGGCATTTCTTTTATGCACGGAGCACACCAGGTTGCCCAAAAGTTAATGATCTTGATGTTATCGGTTTGGCGGTTAATATGGTCTTGCAACTGCTTCAGCTTCACAATCTCTGCCTGCTGGGCAAACACGCTGGCGGGCAGCACAAATCCAAGTATCAGTAGTAGCTTTCTCATGAGGTATTTAACTGCTTAAAGGCAAAAGTTGTTCCTGTTTTTCGCTCTGGAAACCCCGTGTAGGTTTCTGTTGGACGGAGGGAGCGCAAAATAGCTAAAATTCAAGCACTTAGCAGCCCTTAAAAGAACCTGCGAAAAGAATTCCACAAAATGAAGCAGTTATCCACATTACCGTAATATTTCGTGTTAAGTGCTTAATTATTAACCACTTACATTGCATAAAATCAATCTATTCTTTGTGGACAACTTTTTTAGGCAAGAAAACCCTTCCGGAATTTCGCTGAATTCTAAATCACAGATATTCAGATTTGTAGCGTAGTATTCAAGGGTGTTTTCGCTATTTTTTGCCCATGAAAGATTTTACAAACAGGGTTTGCCAGCTATTCAACATTGAGGTTCCGATTATCCAGGCGGGTATGATCTGGTGCAGTGGCTGGAGGCTTGCCTCGGCAGTCAGCCAAGCAGGTGGGTTAGGGCTTATCGGCTCAGGATCTATGTACCCCGAGGTTCTTCAGGAGCACATTCGTAAGTGCAAGGCCGCAACCCATAAGCCGTTTGGGGTAAATGTGCCCTTGCTCTACCCGGAGATTGATAAATTGATGAGTATCATCGTGGAGGAAGGAGTTAAGATTGTTTTTACCTCTGCGGGGAACCCCGCAACATGGACTGGTTACTTAAAAGAGAAAGGGATAACGGTAGTACATGTGGTTTCAAGCGTGAAGTTTGCCAAAAAAGCAGAGCAGGCAGGAGTTGATGCCGTGGTGGCCGAAGGCTTTGAAGCGGGCGGACATAACGGAAGGGAAGAAACCACGACTTTTGTGTTGACCCCGCTTGTGCGCGAAGCCGTTTCCATTCCGTTGATTGCAGCCGGGGGCATTGCTACCGGCAGGGGCATGTTGGCAGCCGAAGTGCTTGGCGCTGATGGTGTGCAAGTGGGCAGTCGGTTTGCAGCTAGCGTAGAATCCTCTGCACATGAAAAATTCAAGAAGGTGATTGTTGATGCTGGTGAAGGCGATACGCTACTCACCATGAAGCAGCTCACTCCAGTGCGATTAATTCGCAACAGATTTTTTCATCAGGTGGTGGAAGCAGAGCAACGTGGTGCAAGTGTGGAAGAAATGAAACAATTATTGGGCAGAGCCCGGGCAAAGAAGGGCATGTTTGAAGGCGATCTGGATGAAGGGGAATTGGAGATTGGCCAGGTAGCAGCTGCTATTCGTGAGGTAAAACCTGCTGGCGAAATCCTTTCGGAAATCTGGAATGAGTATCAGGCATTGAAAAGGGAACTTTGTCAGCGTTAGTAAGATGAACTTTCTAAAGATTAAAGAGACTTGCTTGTATGTAACCGATCTGGCGCAAGCCAAAGCATTTTATGCCGAAGTGCTGGAACTGCCGTTGATCAGTTACGTGGAGGGAAAACATTTGTTTTTTAAAGCGGGATCATCCGTGTTGCTGCTGTTTAATCCGGAAGATTCAAAACATAAGGTGAGTCCGCCAGCGCATTATGGCGGAGGCAAGCAGCATTTTGCATTTGAAGTAGAGGACAAAGATTATGAAAAAGCCAAAGCCTGGATTGAAGGAAAGGGAATCAAAATTCTGGAGGAAGTGACCTGGCAGAGTGGAAAGAAATCATTTTACTTTGAAGACCCAGCGGGCAATGTACTGGAAATTGTTCCGCAGAACGCTATATGGCCAGAGTGATCAGGCTTTTTGCAGAACCAGATCAGGTTTGGTAGCCTCTTTCTGCTTAACGGCCGGTGCTTGTGCTACCGAAGTTTTGTACACATCCTGAAACCATTGGGCATATGCAGGGTATTGAATGCAGTTTCGTTTAATCTCTCCTTCAATAAGAATATTAATACGTTCAGGATACTGCGGGGAAGATTGCAACAGGATTTGTTGCTCATCGGGCAGATCAGTAACACAAACAAATTCAATTCCTCGGTATAAGCTCGGCTTCACAATCATCATTCCTGAATAACGGATGCGTAAAAATAGTAACCTTTGCGCACTTAGATCAATGTTTTCGACTAAGGTTTAATGCAGACTACCGTTAACTTAAGGTTAATTTTTATTTTTTTGTGTTAAGATCAGCATGCCCGGATTTTTTGATACACCCATTGAATACCTGAAAGGCGTTGGCCCCCAACGATCGGCCTTGCTGAACAAGCAACTGAATATCTTCACCTTTGGCGATCTTATTCAACACTATCCTTTTCGGTATGAAGATCGAACCCGGTTTTATTCCATTAAGGAGTTGACAGAAGAAATGCCCTTTGTTCAGGTAAAGGGCAAGGTTACCAAAAAGGAGATTATTGGCGTTGGTGCCAGAAAAAGGCTGGTGGCATACCTGGTTGATGATACAGGAGAAATGGAGTTGGTGTGGTTTCAGGGGATTAAATGGATGCTGGAGAAGGTACAGCCCGGAATGGAATATGTTGCGTTTGGTAAACCTTCAAAATACGGAACGCGATTTAGCATTGCTCACCCTGAAGTTGAAGTGCTGACAACAAAAAATGAAAAGGGTGGATTTTTGCAACCGGTTTATCCGATAACGGAAACGCTGCGCAAGCGCTACCTCGATAGCAAAGCCCTGGTTAAGTTACAGCAGGAGTTGTTGATACTTGCCAAGGACAAAATACACGAAACACTTCCGGGGTCCATCATCAAGCGGTTCAAATTGATGGATAAACGAGGGGCAATGCGGCACATTCACTTTCCGGAAAATCATCAAAGCCTTGCCCAGGCACAACAACGGTTAAAATTCGAAGAGCTTTTCTACATTCAGTTGCGCTTGCTGAAATTGAAATTAGTACGCAAGGAAAAATATCGTGGGCAGGCGTTTACCGATGCAATATTACTTACACAGTTTTACAATGAGCACTTGCCGTTTCAACTTACCAACGCGCAAAAGCGAGTGATCAAAGAAATCTATGCCGACATGCGTTCCGGTAAACAAATGAACAGGTTACTGCAAGGCGATGTAGGGAGTGGTAAAACCATCGTGTCGTTTGCGTGTATGCTTATTGCGCTTGGCGGAAACGCGCAGTGCGCATTGATGGCACCAACGGAAATTCTGGCGCAACAACATTTTAAAACACTGAGCAAATTTGCCGAGCAAATGCACATCACCATTGCGTTGCTTACCGGCTCAACAAAAAAGGCTGAACGAAAGGAAATTCATCAGGGCTTGCGCGAAGGATCGTTACGGATTCTCATCGGCACACATGCATTACTCGAAGAAGAAGTTCAGTTTAAAAACCTGGGGCTGGCTATCATTGATGAGCAGCATCGGTTTGGTGTAGCGCAGCGATCAAAGCTCTGGAGTAAAAACAAAGATGTGTACCCGCATGTGCTGGTGATGACGGCAACACCGATTCCGCGTACGTTGGCCATGACGTTGTATGGCGATCTGGATGTTTCGGTAATTGACGAATTGCCTTCCGGAAGAAAGCCCATTAAAACCGTTCATAAATACGATTCGCATCGCCTCGAAGTGAATGGATTTTTGAAAGAACAAATTCAGGCTGGTCGACAAGTTTACATTGTGTATCCGCTCATTGAGGAATCGGAAAAACTAGATCTTAAGCATTTAATGGATGGTTACGAAAGCATTTGTCGGGCATTCCCCGATGAGGCCATCAGCATTGTGCATGGAAAAATGAAACCGGATGCGAAGGAGTATGAAATGGCACGCTTTGCAAAAGGCGAAACCAGCATAATGGTAGCCACTACCGTAATTGAAGTAGGGGTTGATGTGCCTAATGCATCAGTAATGGTGATTGAAAATGCCGAACGTTTCGGACTTTCACAATTGCATCAATTGCGCGGCCGCGTTGGGCGCGGAGCGGAGCAATCGTATTGCCTGTTGATGACGAGCTTCAAACTCTCCACAGATTCAAAAAAGCGAATTGAAACCATGGTGCGAACCAACAATGGTTTTGAAATAGCCGAAACCGATTTGCAATTGCGTGGCCCTGGCGATTTAATGGGCACGCAACAAAGTGGTGTGCTGGATTTGCTAATCGCTGACCTGGGTAAAGACACGAAGCTGTTGCAGGCTGCCCGCGAAACAGCTATTGAAATACTTGAAAATGACCCTGATTTAAAGCATTCCGATAATCAGGTAATACGCGAGCAGGTAGCACGCATGCGGAAATCCGTAGTTAACTGGAGCCGCATAAGTTAAGCGAGCGGGAATTATTAACTTTGTTTTTTGGCCAAGGTGATGAAAGGTAAGATTCTTGCATTTTGCTTAATCAGTTCACTGTTTGCTTCAGCGCAAACGGGCAATTATTTTTTATCGCACTTTGTTCCCGGCAAGGAGCATTTTAACAATAACGTTTGCTTTGATATTGAACAAGACGACCGGGGTTTATTCTATTTTGCTATTCAGGGCGGAGTACTCAGGTTTGACGGACGGACATGGGATGTGATCCGAACCTCAGGCGCGGTTTATACGCTTGAAATTTTCAACAATCAACTTTACGTAGCCGGATCACGCGGCTTTGGCCGAATTGATATCGATCAGTTTGGGCGCACAACGTATGTGCCGATATACGAACAGCCTGATGGAAGGAATATTTTTCAAATGCTCGCCATCAACGATCAACTTTACTTTCTCAGTGATAGTCATTTTTTTGTGTACACGTCTTCCAACGATCAGGTAACAAAATTAGCCTCATCTGAAGAAGACAATTGGTTAGGGCTGCACGAAATTTTCGGGAACATTTTTGTAAGCACAGAAACCCGCGGAGTACTTACATTAGGCAAGAATTCATTGGTACGTGCCAGCCTGATCCAAGACACCACAGCGCTGGTATTTGCCGAACAGTATGAGCAGCAATATTTACTGGGCACAACCGACAATCGACTGTTTTTATGTGCGGCTGATTTGAAACTACGGGAGATAGCACTTTCAGATGCTGCCTATTTATCCGCCAGTGTTTTTGTAAGTGCTACCTGGGTAAACAAGGATTTAGTGGCCCTGGGAACCCTTCGCGGAGGCGTGGTTTTTATTAATCCAAATACAGGCGCAACGGAAGAGATAATTAATTACAATACCGGCTTACCCGATAACGAAATCTATACGCTGGCAAAAGACCGTCACCAACATATCTGGGCAGCACATACCTATGGTTTCACGCGCATTGCTCCCTACTTACCTTTCCGGTCGTATCGGTATTATGCGGGCTTGCAGGGAAATTTATTGTGTGCCACCCGGCACGATAATGAAGTTTATGTTGGCACCTCTTTGGGTTTGTACAAATTGGTTAAGGAAGAATTTTATGATGAGATAACATATTTTGTAGACGTTCCGATTAAGTCCAAACGAACAACACAGACACAACGCAAGACGGAAGAGCCACCGCCTGTTGAAGTTAAGACGGAGCGAAAGGGTGGTTTGTTTTCTTTCCTTCGTAAGAAAAAGCCTGAGGAAGAAACGGCTGTTACACAAGCGCCTGCTACTGGGGCTCCATCAGAAACAGGGGGCACCACATACAAAAGAGAGAAAAGAACAAAGCGCATTTTGCGATCAGCGCATTATTCGTACAAGAAAGTTGAGGGCATTGATGCTAAAGTAACGCAACTGGTTGTTTGGAATGGCCGGCTGCTTGCTGCGGGGCTCAGCGGAGTTGATGAAATTACCAATCAGGGCATCGTTTCAGTATTGGATTACCCAACGCGATACCTGTACGCTTCAACTACTTCTGGAAAGCTGCTCATCTCAACATACGATGATAAAATTCACGAATTGATTTCTGACAAAAATAGCTGGATTGAAACAGGTTTAATCAGCGGTGTTGATGAGCCGGTGAATTTTATGTTTGAAGAAACCGGAAAGGCTTTTTGGTTATGCGGTCTCGATAAAGTGTATCGCGTTGATCTGGATACCACAAGAACAGTTGTCAGTTATACCATTCCCAACTCCCGTTTCGAAAGAATTCTCGGTGCTCATATTTCCGGCAAACCGATGTTTGTAAACTCTTCCGGATTTTTTGAATTCAATCCCTCAAGCACTTCACTTATTGCGAATGATACGCTTCCCCAGCCGGAGGTTTATTTTACTGAACAGGATAGAATCTGGTTTAATGATGATCATGGTTGGTTTGCTTTTGGGGGGCTGAATAAAAATTCAGGAGTTGATCTCTTAAACCTGTTCTCGGAAATTCGTTTTATTTCTGCTGATCGTAGTTCAGATAAATTATGGATCATCACCGGTAATAATGAATTGCTTCAATTTAATACGGAAAAACTCCAGCCGTATGAAACTACTTTTCCTTTGTTTCTCCGCAACATGGAGCAGGAGAATATAGAGGTACGAAAAGATAAACTTCGGATTGATCAGGAGAGTAGCTCACTACGTTTTACAGTAGTTAAACCCGATTATATTGGCGCACGCTCAATTGAGTACCGGTACTTTCTTGAAGGATTGAATGCAACGTGGACGGAATGGTCGGCAAGTAATAATCAGGTTGATATACCGTACCTGCCCACAGGCGAGTATACTTTAAAAGTTCAGGCGAAGGACATTTTTGGTCGCATAACAGAAATGGATCCTATACTGATGGAAGTGTTGCCTCCTTACTGGAAGCGTTCATGGTTCTATGCACTTGAATTTGTGATTTTTGCCTCCCTGGTTATACTCTCTTTTAGATTGAGTAACCGGTTTCGTTATGTGAGCATGGTTCTTTCCCTGCTCTCCATAATCATACTTATCGAGTTTATTCAAACCGCTGCAGGTTCTACGTTTGTTACAGATAGCAGCCCGGTGGTTGAGTTTCTTGTGCAGGTAGGAATTGCGTTCCTGATTCTTCCGGCAGAACTGTTTTTAAGAAAATTCATGCTACGCTCAATCGATAAGCGTGGTGGGTATGAACTTGCCGAAACGAAAACAGAGACAGCGCCCCCGGTAACAGAAGCGGAACCCAAGCCTGCGACACCATCTGAGGAGACGGTCTGACCTCCCAAATCTCCTTTTTTTTCATTAAATTAAGCTTTCTTCGGTAGTGACCTCATTGAACCACAATACGTGCGCACCAAAAAAAGCGATAGTAAACCCATCGCGGGCAACTTATCCGCAAGCCGGTACAAGGCATTATTGGAGCATGCTTATGATGGTGTGGTATTGTATGACGGTCAGGGGGTGGTTCAGTTTGCCAGTTCATCCGTAAAGAAAGTTGGGGGATTCACAACCTTTGACCTTGTTGGCAAACGAGGGGATGAGTTTATTCATCCTGACGAGCGGGAGGCTGCACGCGATGCGTTCAGAAAAGTTTTGCTAAACCAGGGCAAGAGTATTTCGCTCACACAACGGTTTCTCACAAAGAAGGGCACCTACATCTGGTGCGAATACACGCTTACCAATCTTCTGCACAATCCGGAAGTGCGTGGTATCATCTCAAACTTTCGAAATGTTCATGATCGGGTGGAGGCGGTTAATCAGGCAGCCGAATCGCAACGGGTTTTCAGTTTGTTAAGTGAACATATTTCGGATGGAATATTTCTGGGCATTCCACAACGGAAATTCCAATTTGTAAATAAGGCCTTTCTTCAGCTTACCGGATATACTTCGCTTGATGACTTGAACAGCATAAAACCTCAGCAGCTTTTTGCTGAGCGTAAAGTCTGGAACAAAATCCGCCAATTACAGGCCCCCGGAAGGATCAAAAGCATGGAGGCCTTGTTCAAAAAGAAGAATGGCGAAATTTTCTGGGGACTTATCAGCTTATCGGTTTTTCGCGATAGCGAAGGACATAGTTTTTTCGTTGGCTCCGTTAGGGATGTTTCGCAACAGAAGGAAGCTGAATCAAAACTGCTCACCACCCAGCATTTACTGACCAGCATAAACCTGAACATCACGGAGGGAATATACCGGAATGTTCCCGGCAAGCAGTTTGTTTATACTAACCCTGCTTTTTTGAACATGTTTGGATTTAAATCGCTGGAGGAGCTGAACAAGATAAAGCCACGCCAGCTTTATGCTGACCGGAAGCATTACGAAAAAGTGCGTAACGAATTAGCCAGGTACGGTCAGGTGCAAAACATTGAGGCGCTGTTCAGAAAAAGCAATGGCGAAACTTTTTGGGGTTCGGTAAGCAGCATTCTTATCAAACAGAAAAGAGGAAAAGGTCAGATCATCGATGGCGCCATCCGAGACATTACCCGGCAGAAGGAATCGGAAATACGGTTACAGGAATCGCAGTCATTTTTAACCAATGTGATGAACACTGTGGCTGCCCCAATTTTTGTTAAGGATAAGCATCACCGTTGGATCATGTTTAACGATGCATTTTGTTCATTCATGAACCGCTCAGCAAAGGAGTTGCAAAACAAATCCGATAAAGACTTTTTGTCGCCAAAAGAGTATAAGGTTTTTTGGAAAGTTGACAGCGAAGTGTTGCGCACAGGTGGCGTGGTGCTTAGCCGCGAAACGGTAACCACCAAGCGTGGCAATACACGAAACCTGCTCACGTTCAAGTCGCGATACCAAAACGAAAAAGGTGACCGATTCGTGATAGGATTTATTATGGATGTTACGGAAATCCAAAAAGTTGAAGATGAAATTCTAAAACTCAATGCCAACCTGCGCGGCATTATGGAGAGCACACGTGAATCCATCTATGCGCTTGATCGAAACTTTTGCTACACGGCATTCAATCATAACCATGCCCGCATGGCCCGTTTGCTATATGGTACGGATATTCAGGTTGGCGATAAAAAGCTGGATTTTATAAAAGGAACAAAAGAAGAAAAGTGGTTGCTGCCCGAGCTGCGCAAAGCCATGCGCGGAGAAAACCACATTTCACTTCACCAGATTGACCACTCAAAATATAAGAGTCGCTGGATTCAAACCACGTACAATCCGATTTTCAACAAGCAAGGTAAGGTAGACGGTGTAGCGGTATTCGTGCGCGATATCACCGAGATGATGGATACACAGCAGGCACTCAGTCACTCCAACGCTACGCTGCGTGGAGTGCTTCAAAGCACAACGGATCGCATTATTGCCCTGGATGATAAACTGAACTATGTACTCTTTAATGAAAGTCATGCGCGCAACATAAAGCAATTCTCAGGGGTGGATGTGCGGCCAGGCGATAATTTTATAAAGAATCTTCCGAAGCCGATTGTACAAAAAGCATTGCCTCATTTGAAGAGGGCATTGAAAGGAAAACCTGTAATGGTGGAGTTGGGAATGGGTGAAAGATTTGTTGAAGCCTTGATCAACCCGATAAAGGATAATGCAAACAAAGTGATCGGTATAACGCTGTTTGTTCGTGACATAACCCAACGCAAGCGAACCGAGCAGAAACTAAGGGTGCTTAACGAAACTTTGGTTCAACAAAATCAACAACTGGCGGCCCAGGAGGAAGAGTTGAAAGCAACGCTGGAAGAATTGTCGGAGCGCAACTTTGAGTTGGATCAGATTATGTATAAAACATCGCACGATTTGCGTTCTCCGCTCAGCTCCATTTTGGGCCTGGTGAACCTGGCCAGAATGGATACCGAAGGAAGCCAGCGGGAGTACCTTGAAAAGATTGAAGGTCGAATCAAAAAGCTCGATGAATTTATAAAATCCATGCTTAACTATGCACGGGTTAGTCGTGATGAAACCGGATATGAGGAAGTAGATCTTGATGCCGTAACACGGGAGTGCATTCAGGAGCTTGAGTACCTGGAGAATTTTTCAGCGGTTCAGGTAACGCGAAATTTTACAGGAACAGAAACCCCTTTTGTTAATGATCTGGTTCGGGTAAAAATTGTAATTGGAAACATAATCTCCAACGCATACAAATACTATAATCCGCATGTAAAGAGCACATTGAAAATAGCGGTTAACGTTACACCACAACAGGCTATCATCGTTATTAAAGACAACGGTATTGGTATTCGTGACGAGCACACCGACAAAATCTTCGACATGTTTTATCGGGCAACCGAAAGTTCGCAAGGTTCGGGGCTGGGCATGTACATTGTAAAGCAGGCGGTAGAAAAGCTGAATGGAAAAATTGAGGTGAAAAGTAAGTTTGGTAAAGGCACCACGATTACGGTGGCATTGCCTAACCACAGGAAACGCCTCAAAGAAAGATCTTGATCAGGTAAAAAGCTGGGTGAGTATATTTTCTTACTTTTAATGCATGAAAACTTCTCCTGATTTCAATACACTTCCCCCGTTTTATAGAAATTATGTTTCGTTTGTGGAGCAGCTGGAGATGCTGCCCGCATTGAAATCTTCAACCGAGGCGGCTCAAGACCTGATACAGACAATCCCAGAAGAAAAAGGTATTTACCGTTATGCCGATGGAAAATGGAGCATAAAGGAATTAATCTGTCACATGATGGATGCGGAACGGATTTTTGCCTACCGCGCACTCCGGTTTGCCCGCAACGACAATACTCCACTGGCCGGATTTGAAGAGAATAACTATGCGCCTGAGGCTAACGCACATGCCCGCACACTGGAGCAACTGGTTCGTGAAATGCAAAACCTTAGAACATCAACGCTGGATTTATTTTCCAGCTTTACTCCTGAAATGTTGCAGCGGACCGGTACGGCCAACAATAGCCTGGTTTCGGTTGTCAATATAGGCTACATCATTGCCGGCCATGAAACACACCATTGTTCAATTTTAAAACAACGCTACCTTAATCCTGCATGAAGTATTTTAATTTTCTTGTTCTGGCTGTGCTGATTGTACAGGCAGCCTGTTCTCCGGTTTCCACACCGCGCCTTACCAAACAATTCCACGAAATTGAATCAAAGTTTCAGGATCATACAGGCTTTGTGCTTTACGATCCGGAAGAGAAGAAGACAATCTTCTCGTTTAACGGAGATAAATATTTCATTCCTGCCTCCAACACAAAAATCTTCACCTTATTCGCTTCGCTTAATATATTAGGTGATTCAATTCCTGCGCTGCAGTATGTTGTTCAAGGCGACTCCCTGATTTTTTCCGGAACAGGTGACCCTACGTTTTTGTATCAAGATGTTTTTGGAAATGATCGCGCGTATGAATTTTTAAAGAACAGCGGGAAGGATTTGTATTATGCTGGCGGTAACTTTTACACAACACCCTTAGGCCGGGGCTGGGCCTGGAATGATTACCAATATTCTTACTCGCCCGAGCGATCAGCTTTTCCCATGTTTGGGAATATGTACACGGTTACCCAACCAACGACTTCTGGTATTCGTGTAAATCCTCCCTATTTCAAAAAATATTTTTGGCTAGCAGACAGCGCCATGCGTGCATCAACATTTGTGCGCGAAATCGGATCAAACCGAACTGATTTTTATCCGGGTCGTGTAGCTGTTGACGGGCGCCAGTGGAGAGTTCCATTCAGAACGGGTGATTTGGTTACAGCCGATTTACTGTCGGACACATTAAAGCAACCTGTGTATTTAATAAACACCCGACTATCAGCAGCCAATCGGAAATTGCTTTACAGCGTACCAGTTGATAGTGTTTATAAAGTGATGATGCAAGCGAGTGATAATTTTCTGGCTGAACAATTACTGCTGTTATGCTCGTGGGTATTAAGCGATTCGCTCAGACCGGAGATAGCCATTCGCCATGTAAAAGAAAATTATCTTAAGGATTTACCAGATAATCCGGTTTGGCTGGATGGGTCAGGCCTATCGCGCAACAATTTATTTACGCCACGAAGTGTGGTGAAGCTATGGGAGAAATTATACACAAGTGTAGAGCGCGATCGGTTGTTTCCATTGTTGGCCATTGGCGGCAAAGCCGGAACGATCAGAAACTATTATAAAAATGATCCGCCTTACATTTACGGCAAAACCGGAACGTTGAGTAACAACCACATTCTAAGTGGCTACTTGATAACCAAAAAAGGCCGCACCCTTATTTTCAGTTATATGAATGGCAATTACACGGTGCCGGTAAGTGAAGTGCGGGGCGAGATGGAAAAAGTTTTAAAGCAAATACACGATAACTTTTAAGCATGAGAGAGACTGGTTTGATAATGCTGTTTTTTGTGCTGACACTTACAGCGCACGCATTACAAGTGCGCGATAGCCTGGATATAAAAATCGGGCAAATGATTTTGATTGGATTCCCAAAGGCTGAAGTGGATAAAACCGTGTTGGAGGAAGTGAGGCAGGGAAAAGTGGGATCAATCATTTTGTTTGAGAAAAATATTCCGCCAAAGAATTCCTACATCGCGTTAAAGAAAATTACCTGGACATATCAGCAGGCAGCATCCATTCCGTTGCTGATTGCCATTGATCAGGAGGGCGGAAGAGTGAATCGTTTGAAAGAGAAGTATGGTTTTCCACGATCAGTGACAGCGGCACAACTTGGCAAGATGCCGCTGGATTCTGTTCGGTTTTATGGTGAAACAACAGCCGCAACACTGGCGGGCCTGGGCATTAACCTGAATTTTGCCCCGGTGGTTGACCTGGCATCCAATCCCACCAACCCGATCATTGCAAAAGTAGAGCGGGCTTACTCCGCCAACCCCGATTCAGTTGCGTTGTATGCAAAAGAATTTATAAAAGCACATCATAAGCTTGGCGTGCTTACTACGCTAAAGCACTTTCCGGGCCATGGTAGTTCGAAAGACGATACCCACCTCGGCATAGCCGATGTTACCAATACATGGAGTAAAGAGGAATTGACTCCCTATAAAAAACTTATTGGTGAAGGTTTTGTAGATGCAGTAATGACTGCCCACATCGTGAATAAGAAGTTGGATGAAAAGGGAAACCCGGGAACACTTTCTTCTTCCATCATCAATGGTATTTTAAGAAAGGAGTTGGGGTACCAGGGCGTTGTATTTTCAGATGATATGCAAATGCATGCCATTGCGAAACACTACGGACTGGAAGAAGCCATCAGACTTTCCATTCTGGCGGGAGTGGACATCCTTACTTTCTCCAACAATATTTCTGGTAGTCAAGAGCGTACAGTTGATGTGGTGCACCGCATAATTCGTAAATTCGTACAGGATGGCGTGATCACTCCCGAGCGGATCGATGAATCGTACAAGCGCGTGATGGCGCTGAAGAAAAGACTGAATGGCACAACCGCAGATTACTACCGGGCAAGAATGATTAAGGTTGAGCGCGAAGCAATAAAAGCGCAAGAACTTAGTCGGAAAAATATGGAGCTTGCCTTAGAGCAGGAACGTGTGGCGCAGGAACTGTATGAAAACCTGAAAGCCGAACAGGGCAAATCAAAAAAGAAGAAAAAGAAAAAAGATTAAATCGAATAACAAATGGAAAACGTGTCCCCCGATAAAACAGCATTGAAGCGGTCACGAGTAACCGCACTGGTGTTTGCTGCACTGACCATACTTTCATTGCTCCTTTTGGTTTATGCTTTTATACAAAAGGCAGAGTCAGAGCGGCTCATGTCGGAGGTTAATGAGTGTAAAAAAAATTATGAAGAAGTTGCAGGTCAACTGGAGCAAGAGAAAGTGCGGGCAGAAGAAAACTTTAAGCGTGCTGAGGAGGTGTATGCACAGGCAAAGGCACTGGAAGAGCAAGCAAAGCAAAACAGGAAGTAAACTATCAACATATGAACTCAAAACTCACCACCATCATTTTACTGGTACTGTTTCTGGCCGCAGCAGCATTCGGGTTTTACCAGCAGAACCGCGTTTCAACCTTAGAAAATAAGTATGAGGAAGCGTTGCAGGATATGGAGGATGCGTACAAGCGGTTAGAAGAGAAAGACAAGGAATTACAACAGGTGGTAAAAATGGCTGAAGCAGCCAAGGCGGAAGCAGAACAGCAAAGATTAATCGCAGAAGAGGCCTTGAAAAAGAAGTCTGGTAAATAATGGAAACTTTTCAGGTTGTACCGTCTACGCAGGATAAAGTTCCATTAATCTTAAGTGTGCCTCATTGTGGTACGGCATTCCCTGATGAGCTGAAATCTCAATACAAGCAACCACTGATTCAATCACCTGATGACACGGATTGGTTTGTGCATCAGCTTTATGATTTTGCACCTGCCATGGGCATTACCCTGATTCATGCGGTGTACAACCGCTGGGTGATTGACCTGAACCGCGACCCACAAAGCAAACCGTTGTATTCGGATGGGCGAATCATTACCGGGTTGTGCCCCACCACCGATTTTTTTGGAAGGCCATTATATGTTGATGAGCGATCAGAAGTTGATCAGCAGGAAATAAGCAGAAGGGTAGTGTTGTATTACGAGCCGTATCATCAAAAACTGAAATCATTATTGGAGGAAACAAAAAAGCAATTTGGTCAGGTGTTGTTGTGGGATTGTCATTCCATCCGGCAATATGTACCCACTATTCACAAAGAAAAGTTTCCGGATTTGATTTTAGGAGATGCCGATGGTACATCCGCTTCACCGGGGTTGATTGAAACCGCCATTCGTAACCTGGAGTCATCCGGATATTCCTTTCAGCATAATTATCCGTTCAAGGGTGGATACATCACGCGCCAGTACGGCAAGCCAACCGACAATCAGCATGCGTTACAGTTGGAGATGAGCAAAGTGCAATACATGGATGATGGTGAGACGAAATACGATCATGGACGTGCAGACAAGATGCGCGATGTGTTGAGACGTACGTTGGAGGCGTTGATTGATAGGTTGGTGAAAGTATAATCTGACAAATGAAATATTTTCAATTCAAATATCTGTTACAACAGGAAGGCTGGCTGCAAAACGTTTATCTTAAAATAGATGAACAAGGCATCATTCAATCCTTGTCAACTGCTCCACCCGATTACGCGGTCTCGATTGAATACATTAACGGCTTTGCGTTGCCGGGTTTTCAAAATGCACATTCGCATGCGTTTCAATTTGGTATGGCCGGCATGGCCGAAAAACATGAACCGGGAACAAACGATGATTTCTGGAGTTGGCGCGAGGCCATGTACGAATGTGCCTTGAGTATGAATCCCGATGAGATGGAACAAGTAGCCACTGCGTGCTACAAGCAGATGCTGCGCAAGGGTTACACTCATGTAGCAGAGTTTCACTACCTTCATCATGATAAGAACGGAAAGCCTTACGCGAATCTTGCCGAGATGGGCGAGCGCTTACTTGCGGCTGCAGTTAATGCCGGAATAAAAATTACGCTCGTTCCGGTATTTTATCAGCAAGGTGGTTTTGGTAAAGATCCGCAACCACGACAACGAAGATTTATATCACAAACTATTGATGACTATTTTCAATTGTTGGATGACACCGCGCATGCGGTTTCAAATTGCGCTACGGCAAAACTTGGTTTCGGTGTTCACTCCCTTCGTGCGGTTAAACCTGAAGACGTAATGCGAACGTTTGAGCAGGGCCCTAAAGACATTCCTTTTCATTTACATGCGGCTGAGCAATTGAAAGAAGTTGACGATTGTATCGCTTCACTGAACAAACGCCCCATTGAATGGCTGTTGGAAAATTTGCCGCTCAACGATCGCTTTCATATTGTGCACTGCACACACATGAATGACCGTGAAGTGCATGACCTGGCAAAATCCGGAGCGAATGCAGTACTATGCCCGGGTACGGAAGGCAACCTGGGGGACGGCATTTTCAGGCTAACTGATTTTTATAAACATGGTGGCAGTTGGTCGATTGGAACGGACAGCCACATAAGTTTAAATCCGCTGGAGGATTTACGTTGGCTTGATTATGCGCAGCGGTTTACCACGCATCGCAGAAACACATTTGATGATGGTGCTTCGGTATTAATTAACAAAACACTTATCGCAGGCCGCAAGGCAATGGGAAATCAGGTTCAGACTTATTTTGAAGTTGCCCAACCTCTGGATGCGGTTGTTTACAATGAACAGGCTCCTTTACTAAAGCAAGCCGGAACCCAACATGGGCTTTCAGCCTTGTTGTACACTGCCGATTCGTCTGCCATTTTAGGCACCTTGGTTGATGGGAGATGGATTGTTTGATTTTGCCCCTCCTTTTTCAAACAAATAGACTAGAAGATTGAACAAAATTTAATTTCGCAATTAGCCCGCCCGGGGTTGTTTTCGTAACCGGAATTGAATTTCTTACATTGATTTTATAACATAGTATTTTGGTCATTCTCAGTGATTTGGCTGAAATAGATTTGCTGTGTAATTAGCTATGCGTCTTGCCCTCTCCATATTGTTTTTGATAGCATGCTTTAGTGGCATTGCGGCAATTTTTTGGGAACAGGAGTATCAATACAGTTTGCCCACACCCGTTCCTGCAAACTATAAGGCGGTTCCGGTAGGTCAGGCAGTTTCAACAAGTGCGTTTTCAAATCTTCCTGAAGGTCCGTTGTTCCTGCACTTTTATAATCCGGATTGTCCGTGTTCGCGTTTCAATGCCAAACATTTAAAATCATTGATCCGTCAATATGGAGACAGTGTACAGCTTTTTATTGTGGTTCCAACCCTGGCCGCAAAGCGCAAAGCCGCTTCGGAGTTTGGCGAAGAACAACAATACCTCATTGATGATAAACTGCAAATAGCCAATGCGTATGGTGTTTATGCTACACCCCAGGCCGTATTGGTTGATCGCGAAGGGAAATTATTTTACAGAGGTAATTATAATAAGTCGCGTTACTGCACCACAAAGGCCAGTAACTATGCAGAACTAGCCCTGGTGGCATTGCTCAATAATCAGAATCCCCCCGTGTTTGATTTTTTTGCGACTGAAGCCTATGGCTGCTCACTTGAAGAAGAGGAACGCACAACACAATTGAATTTTTTTTAAAGACCCATGGAAGCCAAGAAACTAACCTCGACTGAGCGGAGAACAATCTTTGAAGCAATCAAAAAGAAATCCGATGTTTTCATGAATTACGCACTGGCTGCGTATTTTCTGTTCGGAATTTTTCTTTCCTTTTTTTACGATACGTATTTTATTGCTATTGGCGTAGGCGGATTAAGTATTGCAGCTTATTTCATTGTGAAGGCGTTGTTGCCCAGCAGCAACCTGTACCAATATGTTTTGGGCGGGGTGCTTGCCATTTTTGCAGCCCAGTTTATCTACCAGATGCATGGTTTGTTTGAAATGCACTTCTTTGTTTTTGTGGGGTCTACCCTGTTGATCACCTATCAAAACTGGAGATTGCAGTTACCTTTGATTATTCTGGTTGTTATTCATCATGCTTCCTTTGCATACATCCAGTACTTGGGTTACAAGGAAATTTATTTCACGCAGCTTGACTACATGGATTTACAAACGTTCATATTTCATGGAGCGCTGGCAGCGGTAATCGTTGCCATCTGTGGGTACTGGGCATATGACCTTGAACAGAAAACGATCTCTGAGTCAGTCAACAAAATAGCACTTGAGGGACAGCTGAGTAACGTTCAACAAAATATCGCTTTTGCAGAACAGATCAGTTCCGGAAACCTGACGGTTGAGTATCAGTTGCTGAACGATCAGGATGAACTAGGCAATGCACTCCTTTCCATGCGCGAGAATCTGTTGAAGGCAAGCATAAAGGAAAATCAGGAGAAGTTCATCACGATAGGGATTACCCAGGTTGGAGACGTGATCCGTAACAATCCGGATTCACTGCAAAAGCTTTCTGATGATTTTGTGCGCACGGTGGTGAAGTATATGGGCATGAACCAGGGCGGCTTGTTTTTGCTGGAGCAGGAAGGAGATAAAGAGTTTCTTATGCTTACCGCATGCTATGCATACGAGCGCAAGAAATACCTGGAGCGTAAAGTTAATGTGGATGAGGGATTGGTAGGTCAATGCTTTATGGAACGCGATGTAATTTACATGACTCAAGTTCCACAAAATTATGTTCAGATCACATCAGGATTGGGCGAAGCCACGCCCGGTAGCGTTATTCTGATTCCGGTAATGACCAATGATGAGATTGTTGGTGTGCTGGAGCTGGCTTCCTTTAAACCACTTGAACAATACAGAATAGATTTCCTGAAAAAGGTTTGCGAAAATATTGCTTCATCAATTGTGGCCTCACGTGTTACCGAACGCGTGAAGCGTTTACTTGCAGAATCGCAGCAACAAACTGAAGAAATGCGTGCACAGGAAGAGGAGATGCGCCAGAACATGGAAGAGCTGCAAGCGACACAGGAAGAGATGAGAAGAAAAGAGCAACATGCACAGGAAGTGTTACAGTCAGCGCACCTGAAAGCCGAGCGCACCGCCCAGATACGCAATACCATGAAAAAGTTGGTGAAAGATGTGGATGTGCAGGCTGGCAATTGGGAAGTGGCCATTGATAAAATTACGGGCGCTGCGTTTTCGTTTATGAATGTGTCGCGTGTGGGTTTGTGGATGGTGGGTGACAACAAAGAAACACTTCGTTGCGAAAAGTTATTCAGCCGCAAGCGCGGTACAGATCAACTGGAAACATTCCGCGCCACGGAGTATCCACATTTTTTCAGCAGCATTTTTGCTGAGGAGGATTTACGGGCTGTGGACGTAACACGCCACGCATCTTTGCATGAATTGCTCAATTCATATTTCAGCGTTAACAATGTTAAAGCGGTTTATGGCACGTATGTTTTTGATCGTGGAAATATTATCGGTTTGATCATGAGTGAGCACGATGAACAGCACGAGTGGACAGACGAGGAAAACTCATTCTTAAGACGCTGTGCTGATTTGATCACCACCGTTCACCAAACAAACTACATCAAGCGATTAACGCAGACGATGTCGGTTAATTAGAGAATTCGTACTACTGTTTATATATGTAAAGAGGTCTGTGTTTTCACAGACCTCTATGCGTTTTACTTCAGTTACTTTAAATTCTCCTCAAACAACTTCAATATCCGTTTGTATTCATCCGCCCAGCTACTGGGCTCAACAAAGCCATGGTCTTCGAGTGGATACACGGCCAGCTCCCAGTTGTCTTTTCCAAGTTCAATTAAACGTTGTGACAAGCGCACCACATCCTGGAAGTGAACATTCACATCAATCATGCCGTGGCACATGAGCAACGCACCCTTCAATCCTTCAGCATGATAGATGGGTGAGCTCTTGGCATACGCCAGGCTGTCGGTGTAAGGAAGATTTAAAATATTAGACGTGTACGGATGGTTGTAATGTGCCCAATCCGTTACCGGACGAAGGGCAGCACCGGCAGCAAATACATCGGGTGTAGTGAACATACCCATTAAGGTGATGAAGCCTCCGTATGATCCACCATAAATACCGATGCGTTTCGCATCAATGCCATGTTCTTTTACCAGCCATGCCGCACCATCTACATGGTCGGTTAAATCTTTGCCGCCCATAAACTGGTAAATGCCTGTTCGCCAATCGCGACCGTAACCGGCACTTGCGCGGTAGTCCATATCAATAACCGTGTAACCTTTGTCGGTTAACAAATTGTGGAACATGTACTCACGGAAGTAGCTGCTCCACCACTTGTGTGCATTTTGTAAATAGCCTGCACCGTGTACAAAAATTACGGCAGCACCATTGGGTTTTTCCGGTTTGTATAATCGGGTATACACCTCCGCACCATCGCGTGCTTTGAACGTGGTGAGTACCGGATCGCGCCAGGAGTAGGACTTGAATTCTGCAGAAAGCGAATTCGTTATTTGTTGGGGTTTAGCGGTTGATTTGTTTTCCTGAAGAAATAATTCCCATGGTTTGTTGCTGTACGAGTAGAGGAATGCAATCATCTTTTCATCAGGCGCCAGATCCACATTATGTGAGCCTGTCAGGGTTGTCAGGCGTTCGGCTTTACCGCCCTGTACCGGTAAACGATAGAATTGTTTTTCACCCGGATGCACTTCGTTGGTGATGAGGTAAAAACTTTTACGATCGCGCGAAAGCGATACCTGTTGCACTTCATATTTTCCTGAAGTAAGCGCACGGGTATTCTGTGTAGTAAAATTGTACGCATACAAATGTGCATAGCCCGTTTCTTCCGACACAAACCAGAGCTCGTTGTTGTTGATCCAGCCCAAACTGAAGCTTCCCGGTCCACCAATCCATGCGTCATCATGTTGTCTGCTAATCAGGGAGAGTTTTTGAGTGGCCACATCCAGTTTCATGATCCAACGGTCCTTGTTGTCGCCCGCCCGCACTTGTACCACGGCATGCTTCCCATCGGGCGACCAGGTTGGGCCGAAGAACGATGCGGCACGTGGTTGAGGTTTCTTTTCCTTACCATCATCCTTGCCAGCCAGATAAGCGGGCTTGTCCATAATGCCCGGAATGTCATCTGTTTTTATCTGCAGCACTGTATCGCGTTTTATGTCATAGACGAAAAACTCTTGTGTGTTTTGCGGAGCGCCCACTTTTGTGCGTGTGTTCAGATCTTCCGTAAAGCCACTTTCGGTTACGTAGTTCGGTACAATGGTAGCTTTCGCGTTGGCATTTTTTGTCAGTACAAAAGTTACGTACTGCCCGTCCGGACTAAGCTGTGCCTGGCTCAACATTTTTTCTTCCAGGTAAATTTCTTTGGGGCGTTTTGATCCTTCGGTTTCGCGGTGTGCCCGTGAGGCATCGCGCTTTTCTTTTCGCTCTTTAAGAATTTGAATGTAGGCGAGCTGATCCTGCTTCAACCATTTCTGTTGTTCGGTTTCTGAAGGTGTGGATGGTTTTCGGCCACGCTTGAAGTCGGTGAGTTGGGTAAAGTTTCCCGTTCCGATTTCCCATGCGTACAAGTTCTGATCGTAGGTGTAGATGATCTTTTTCTCATCGCCAGAAAAATAGGGGTTGCTTTCACGCCCTACGGTTTGGGTGATGGTGGTAGATTTTCCAGAGGCTACATCCAGCAAATGGATATCGCCATTCTTTTCATACACCATTTTTGTATAGGCGTTGTTGTAGGAACCTGAACCGGGCAGGTTCATGCGCTCAGCCTTGGATACTTTTTGTGGAGTACGATTTTGCAAAGTGATCTTGTACAATGAATCGCCCGCAGTGTTCTCGGGGTTCCAGTTGAAATAGATTGTTTTGCTGTCGTGCGACCAGCGGATATTGGAGGGCGAAGTGCCGATCCACTTTGGGTCGCGCATAATTTTTTCCACGGTCAGTTCGGTTAACTGAGCGGAGGCCGATAAGGTTATCAGCAAAAAAAGAAAACCGGTAAGCGTACGCATAGGAGTTGTATTTTTTGATGACAAGATAGAATATATTGCATACGAAGTTTATCACTTTTACACGAATGACGATCCGTAAGATACGCCCCGAAGACAATAAACACGTTGGTAACATCATCCGTACGGTAATGCCCGAGTTTGGTGCCAGTGGCCAGGGTTTTGCCATACACGATAAGGAAGTGGATGACATGTACGCCACTTATAACCAGCCGCGGTGCGCGTACTTTGTTTGTGAAGAAGCAGGAAAAATTGTGGGTGGAGGAGGCGTGGCTCCATTGGAGGGAGGCGATGCCGACACCTGTGAACTGAAGAAAATGTATTTTCTGCCTGAAGGAAGAGGAAAGGGTTGGGGGCAGCAAGTGTTGCATGAATGCCTGAAGGCCGCTACTGAGATGGGGTTTCACTATTGTTATCTGGAAACGTTCAACACCATGAAGGGCGCCATGAAGTTGTATGAGAAAAATGGTTTCGAGAAAATCCCGAAGCCTTGTGGTAATACAGGGCATTTTGCTTGTGATACGTTTTATAGGAAGAAACTTTAACACACATGACCACCGAACTGCTGCTCCGCTACCTTCACTTCATCAGCATTTTTGCCATTGCCGCTACCTTGGTGTCCGAGCATTTATTGTTGAAACCTGAACTTACCCGAAAGGAAATTGTCAGACTGTCGCGTATTGATGCGATATATGGCGCAGCTGCGTTAATGTTGTTGGGCGCAGGCTTAACGTTGTGGCTGGGAAGTTTTGGAAAGCCTGCTGAGTTTTACAGCAAGAACTGGATTTTTCACACTAAGCTTTCGCTTTTTGTGTGTATCGGATTACTTTCCATTTACCCAACCGTTTTCTTTTTGAAGAATCGCAAAGGCAATCCTGAAGAGGTAGTTACCATACCTCGAAAGATTTTCTGGATGTTGCGCCTTGAACTGCTGCTGCTGTTCATCATTCCCCTGCTGGCCGGCTTAATGGCAAAAAGTGTGGGGTATTTTGGTGAGTAGAAAAAAATAAAAATGCTTACCTGCTTATTGCGATCAAGGCGGTTTTAGTACATTCCGTATTAAAATCTGCCTTTTCTGATATTCCACCTCTTATATCAATTCCTTTGTCTGGTTGTCGGGGCTACAAATCCGGTTCCGCATGACTGATAAGGTTTTTTCGCGATACCTTTCTTTCGGATCACTAATCGGTATGCTGATTGGTATTCTGTTGGGATTATTACCAGCCGCGTGGAACAGTAAACACATGTTGCCCTACGCGGAAGGATTTGCCAAACTATGGATCGTTTTGTTGCTGCTCCTGGCTGTTCCATTGGTCACAACCTATTTACTGGTAAGCTTACTCAGGCTGTTGCAATCAAAAGCCATTGGCAAAATGGCTTTGCACGGAATGGGTGTTCACGTAATTATGCTTGTGCTGGGCGCTTTAATTTCTGTAATGCTAAGCATGTTGCTGCTTACAATCGTAGCACCCGCCACTTCAGCATGGGCCGGAGCAACCTCGCAGGAAGCAACACTAAGCTTCACCCATCAACTTTCTGTTGTTCAGGCGTGGCTGGCGCGGATGATTATACCCGTAATTTTGATCACGCTGGTAAGTACAGCTGTGCTAAATTTTATCCCCTCAATCAAGCCGCTTGTTGTTCATGTTGCCACCCGCACAAACAAACTGCTTTTTGCAGGATTACATTATCTCTTTATGGCATTGCCACTTTCGGTAATGTGTCTGGCTATGATTATCACCATGCGCAACGGAACATTGCTGGTTGGTGTTGCCGGGTTTTATATCATCGGGGTATGTGCAATTTTGGGCACGGCTACAATTATGCAGTACGGTGCAATCTATTTTTTCGGTCACACCACTGTAAAAAATTTCTTTCGGGCGATGCTGCCGGCACAGTTCGTTGCAGCCAGTACCTGTTCATCGCTGGCCACTTTGCCGGCCTTGTTGGTAAGCGTAAAACGAATGGGCATTCCAGATGAGGTGGCAGGATCAGCCGTTCCGGTTTTTATATCCTTCTTCCGCATCAATCTTATGGTGGCCAACCCCTTTTCATTTTTTCTGTTGTCGCACCTGTACAACCTGCCTATTGAATGGCCCAATCTATTGTTCTTTCTCGGATTGATGATGGTAACCAGTTTTGGAAGCCCCGGCTTACCGCAAACCGGCAACGTGTACAGCTTGCCTGTATTTCTGGCAGCCGGCATTCCGCTGGAAGGCGTGGTGCTGCTGAAAGCACTCGATGCCATTCCCGATGTGTTTAAAACCATATTGAATGTAACCGAGACGGCAACCGTTACATCGGTAACCTTTCGTTTTGCTTCACGCGATGATGTTGTCACGAAACTACAAACACGTGTATGATTTATTTCCTGACCACCCGAAGAAACAGCAAGCAGATACGAAACTTTTTACGCGCTGGCGGTGCGCACTTTGAAAATCGCCTCACTGTTATTTTTTACGAAAACCTGGAACGGTTGCGTTCACTGAAAGCGGGCTCATTTATTTTTTCTGATTTTGATTTACTTACACCCGCACAACGCGAAGTGGTTAAGCGAATTTTTGATCAATTGAAAAACCGGTATCCTGAATTGAAGCTGTACAACAATCCCAACCACGTTTTGCTTCGCTACGATTTGCTTAAGCGGATGCGCGCCCTGGGGATCAATAAATTTGATGTAGTACGGGCCACCGAAACTTTTGGTCACCTGAGGTTTCCATTGTTTATCCGCGAGGCCGATCGTCATACCGGACCACTCACACCCCTGCTACACGCAGAAGAAGAAGTGAATCATCATCTTCGGCTGTTGAAGGCTTTAGGTTATTCGCTTTACGATTTACTCATCATTGAATATGTTGATGCATCTTCAACAGATGGCATGTTTATAAAAATGTCGGGGTTTGTATTGGGCGATAGCGTTATGCCACGGTATCTGAATTACAGTCCGACCTGGATGGTGAAGTCGACCGTGTACCCCAATGATGAACTGATGAAACAGCGGCAACAAGAGGTGGAAGCGTACATGCGCACCAATCCTCACCGCCAGTGGTTGCAACAGGTTTTTAAGGAAGCAAACATTACCTATGGCCGTGCCGATTATGCCTTGGTAAATGGTGAACTGCAATTGTGGGAGATTAACCTGAACCCGGCTTTTGTTCGTCCACCGCGTGACCCAGACAAGGATCCATCGGAGCAGCGGTTTATGCGCCATGAATTTTATAAGCAGTTTTTTGTTGCCCTGGAGGAAGCCGATCACAAGGGTGAGGGGCAACTTGAACTCACCATCACCAGGGCAGATGCCAGCGAAATGCGTCCACCTTTATGGTTTCGTATCAAGCGGGGCTTTCATGCCCGACTGCATAAGAAGAAACCCCGTTATATGCTGATGCGCACTGTAAGCTATGCGCTGGTAAGATTCTGGCTTTCATTTTTTGCAAATGCTAAATTTTAAAGTGACGATATTCGCGATAGTTCTACGGGCTTGTGCCGTACCTTTAGGTATATAAAAGCCCCTTATGAAAAAGCATCACTTCTTATTCTGGCTGGCGCCTGCCATGCTGGTTTCAGCCTGTTCAATGCCTACGGCCCTTCAAAATACCATCATCACCTATCCGCCACATCCGGTGGTTCCTGTTCCGGAAAAACTGGTGGTGGCTAATCTGGTTGATGTAAAAGCTCAAAATTACCGCGATAATAAGGACGAACTTTTTGTAAAACTGATTGAAGAAACCCTGAGCCGCACTGCTGAGGTATTGGGTAAGGGTTTTGAAGCATCGGCCATCACGGAGCCCGGCTTAACGACCAAAGCCGATTCGGTGCTGGCCAAGCAGCAGGCTACACATGGCGTATTCATTACCAAATTCAACGCGTACTTCGATCAAACCCGGGTGGAAGTAACCAAAACAGATACCGGCAAGGAGCGCGAAGCATTTTACGACATCGTTGTAGAAATCGGTTATTCCATGCGCAGTGCTGGCCAAACACCATTCGATACGACTATTGTTGCCCGAAGGTATCACAGTTCGCGTAGTGTGTTGAGTGGATTGCTGGCAGCTGGCCCGAATATCGTTTCCAACCGTTCCGATGCCCTGGAAGGCGCACTTGTTAATGTTGACCTATACGCAAAATGCTTTTTCGAGGGCCGTGAAAGTCGTGGCCGGTGGTTGTACGTAGCCAAAGATTTTGAAGCGGTGGGAAAAGCCATCCAACGTTCGGATTATGAGGCAGCATTTCAAGCTTCCGAAAAATTGGCTAACGTTAAGGATCCGAAAATTTCGGCCAAGGCGTACTACAATTGTGCTGTGCTGCTGGAGCAAATGGGCCGTTACGAAAAAGTGAAGCCCTATTTGCAGGAGTCGCTTCGCATTCAATCTACGTTTGCTGATGCCCGTGAAATGTTACGGGATTACTGGCATCAATAGGTACCATACTTTATCGGCCCAACTCCACAATTCGTCACGTCAATCCGACTGTTCGAAACAAATTTTTGCCGGTCATACAACCTTTTGCTCATCTTGGCAGTCTAATGGCTGTTACGTTATGAAAACCCTCAATTTACGCAGAACGATTTTCCTTGCCATTGGCATTATGGTGGCCATTATGATACTCATTACCACGAGTTTGTTTGGGATGAGTGCATAGGCCAACTCGTGATTTATTTCGGCCTATTTTTTACTTGAGAGCTTGCAATACGGAGGCTGCGTCACCACAGGAGTCCCTTTGGGGCAATAACGCTAAATTTTATCCGTCATCGCGAGCGGAGGCGTTGGGATGTGTGATGGTGCGAAGCAATCCCAAGCTTCACGTTTAGTTCTCACTATGTAGTGAGGGATTGCTTTCTGCCCGTCCTCAAACCTTAGTCAGGGATACCGATAACTATCGGGAGACCGAAACTACCCCCTACCTAACCACCTCCGCTCAAGTTGAACACAGGCCAACACGAGCAACCCCAATGAAAAGGAGATGGCAAGGTCGGCAAGGCTCAGGGAAGTAAGCGAGATGAAATCATCAAAAGGCGGAACATAAATTACCGCTAATTGAAGAATCAACGTCAACACAATAACAATGGTAAATACGATGTTTGAAGTTAGTGAGAATATCGAATGCCCCGTTGCGCGTAAACCCAGTGCATGCCCGATTTGCGTGAAGCCCAACGTGGCGAACACCATCGTTTGCCAATAAGGATCGTCAGCATGAGCTGCATCAAAATAAAAGAAGCCTACAGCCAATGAGATTGCCCCGATCAACAGGCCTGTCCACGTAACATGAATGATTGCGGGTTTATTAAGTACCGGGTCCTTGACTGACCGTGGTGGCCGTTGCATGTTGTTCTTTTCCGAAGGCTCCATTCCCAGCCCGAGCCCCATTAAACCATCGGTTAATAAGTTCAGGTAAAGCAGTTGCAATGGACTCAACGCAATGGTAATTCCGATAAACGGAGCGAAGAGCATCACCAAAACTTTTCCCAGGTTGCCGCCTAATGAAAATTTAATGAACCGGATGAGGTTGTCAAAAATTGCACGACCTTCTTCCACGGCTGTTACAATGGTGGCAAAGTTATCATCGAGCAATACCATATCAGATGCTTCCTTCGAAACATCGGTACCTGTAATGCCCATGGCCACACCGATATCTGCTTTTTTCAATGCAGGCGAATCGTTCACGCCATCACCAGTCATCGCCACTACTTCGCCTAAGTTTTGAAGGGCGGTTACGATTCTTAATTTATCCTGTGGAGATACCCGCGCGAAAATGCTTACGTGTTTTACTTTTTCTTCCAACGCGTTGTCGGATAGCGTGCTGAGGTGCTCACTGGTAAGGTATCCGGCCCCGGAGGGGATGCCGAGTTCCCGTGCTATAGCCATCGCGGTAAGGGGATAATCGCCAGTAATCATCACCGGCCGGATGCCCGCCTGAATACATTTATTAACAGCTGCTTTCACCGAAGCCCGTGGCGGATCCATCAATCCGACCATGCCGGAGAACACCGCTTCTTCTTCAAGCGTTGCTGAATCATTTTCATTATAGGCGCCTTTTAATTCGCGATAGGCCAACCCTAAAATGCGAATGCCATGTGAGGCGAGTTCATCGTGCGCCTTTTTTATGCGGCTGATCCAATGTTCATTCAAAGGTTCAATTCCTTCCTTTGTTTTTACATGGCGTGAAATTTTCAGCAGGCTGTCAACCGCGCCCTTTATAAAAACGATGTTTTCTGATTGGCCAAGATCAGGCAGGTTAGCAATGGTGGCATCGGGTACAATTTTATGCACGGTACTCATGCGCATCCGCTCAGAGTCGAACGGAACTTCACCTATGCGTGGAAATTTCGATTCAAGTTCTTGTTTGATCAGCCCCACTTTTAATGCAGCATCAACCAACGCTGCTTCGGTGGGCTCACCAATAACGGTTTTAGCATTTTCAGTAAGTCGTATGTCTGCGTCATTGCAAAGCAACCCGATGATTAAGTTGAGCTCAATGTTTGGAAACTCAATGCCTTCCGTGGGGAACGCGCGGATCGACACTTCTGATGCTTCCATGGAAGTCACCGTCATTTTGTTTTCTGTTAGTGTGCCCGTTTTATCGGAGCAGATAACCGTAACCGAACCCAACGTTTCAACAGCCGGCAGCTTGCGTATCAGCGCATTTCGTTTCAGCATTTTTTGCGCACCCAGTGCAAGCGTAATAGTAACCACGGCAGGTAAGCCTTCGGGTATTACAGCTACGGCTACACTTATGCCTACCAAAAACATATCGCCCAGCGACTCACCTTGAAGCAACCCGACCAACAGAATTAAAGCAGCGGCTATGCCACCGGCTATCGCTAACCATTTGCCTAGTTGATCGAGTTTATTTTGGAGTGGTGTTTTTCCTTTCTGAACATCCTGAATCAGGTTGGCAATCGTACCGATTTCAGTATTCATACCGGTGCGTACTACCACGGCTTTGCCACGACCCACGGTAATGATGGTGCCCATGTAGGCCATGTTAAACCGGTCGCCCAACGAAGTGTCAGCTTTACCAATGGCTTGCGATCGTTTATCTACCGGATCGGATTCGCCCGTTAATGCTGCTTCCTGAATTTTTAAGTTAACGGTTTCGATGAATCGAACATCGGCCGGCACAATGTTTCCGGCTTCCAGCACGATGACATCGCCTGGCACGAGAAGCCTGGCTGATATTTCGCTGAGCACACCTTCGCGGATGGCTCGCACCAGCGGAACAGTAAGTTGTTTCAGTGCGGCCATGGCTTTTTCGGCCCGGTATTCCTGCACAAAACCCAAAATGGCGAACAACACGACAATGGCCGCAATGGCAATCGTTTCAATTTCTTTACCCAGGAAACCGGAAATGATGGCGGCAATAATCAGGATCACCACCATGGTTTCCAGGAACTGGCCGAGCAACATTTTCCAGGCGGATTTCTTAACCCTTTCTTCCAGTTCGTTTGTTCCGTATTCGGTTAATCTTGCTTTAGCTTCAGCTGCGGAAAGACCAGTTTTTGCAGATGTTTTTAGTTTTTGAATAACATCTTCCGTGGATTCGGTGTGTATGTTTTCGTAGAGGCGCATTTCAGAAATTGTGTAACAAGATCATGATTTACTTTCGTATTGCACAAGAGCAGGTGAAATTTCTGATTAACTAAATCAAGGTTCGAAATATGGGGGTCAAGAATTTTCATCCTTTTAATTGCCGTCATGCGAGCGGAAGGGCGGGGGCGTGTGATGGCGAGAAGCAATCCCAGACTTCACGTTTAGGTCCTCTAAATGGTGAGGGATTGCTTCGTCACAGAACGATTCGTATAGTTGATTAAGCCCGTGAATGTTCCTCGCATGACGGGATTTATTTTTTAGGCTACGTCATTGCGAACGGAAGGGTGGGGGCGTGTGATGGAGTGAAGCAATCCCAATCTTTACGTTTAGTTCTCACTATGTAGTGAGGGATTGCTTCCTGCCCCGTCCGGTCAGGCGGGCGTCACGGAACAATTTATGTAATGGACTAGACTCATTTGCGTTCCTCGTGCCAAAGGCATCCCTTCGGGGCAATGACGATAAATCACTCATACCTCAACGCCTTCACCGGGTTGGCGCGGGCGGAGCGCAGGGTGTGGTAGCTGATGGTGCCCAACGCAATCACCATGGCCATGAGGCCACCCAACACAAACAACAACGGATTAATACCCACACGATACGCAAAACCCTCAAGCCACGTGCGCAATAAATAATAGGTAACTGGTGTCACCAACACAAACGACACCGTGATCAGCAACATGAAGTTACGCGACAGCAACATCGTGATTTGCCCTTCACTCGCGCCCAACACTTTTCGTATACCGATCTCCTTCGTTTTCTTTCCGGTAATGATGGCAGCTAACCCGAACAAGCCCATGCACGAAATCAAAATGGCAAGCCCGGCCATGATGGCCACCACGGAGCCCATCTGCTTGTCGGAGCGGTAGAGTACGGCAAAGTGTTCATCGAGAAAGGTGTAGTCGAATGGGTAGTTGGGGATGTGTTCTTCCCATAAATTTTTGACATAGGCAATCGCCTCCTGCGCGTGGGCCGCATCAATCTTCACCGACATTTCATCATACCCCCAATCTGGGTGTACTACCATTTCCAACGTGTTCACTTTGTAGTGCAGTGAGTTGAAATTAAAATCTTTCACGATGCCAACGATGGTGCCCAATGAATCATTGTGGTACCAACCGTGCCCGGCCCGTGTGCCGATGGTTTCTTTCAGTCCCAGTTCGTTGGCCAGTGATTCGTTGATGATAAACGCCATGCCGTTGTCGGTGGCGATGTCTTTTGAAAAGTTGCGGCCTTCCTTCAATTCCATGCCGTACACGGTCAGGTATTCGTAATCAACGTTTACGTTGCTGGGCGCGATGTTCACCACACCCGTATCGGCTTTCACTTTAAAACCCCACTGATGAAAATTATTGCCAAGCCGTTGCCCGCTGGCTGTAACGCCTAAAACATGCGGGCTCCTTTTTAACTCCGTGCGCAACGTTTCAAATTTTTCATTCGCTTCGCGGTTCATGTCCACCAGCATAATCTGGTCTTTGTTAAACCCGATGTCCTTGTCCTGCATGAAACTTAGTTGCTGGATCACAATAAGCGTACTTACAATCATGGCCAGCGCCAACCCAAACTGCACCACCACCAGGCCGCTGCGAAAAATGGATTTACCTTCACTGCCTCCCTTGATTACGCGTGTAAGTGTAAACGAAGTCATGTAAAATGAAGGGTACACACCGGCCAGTAGCCCGAGCGCCAGTGCACCGAGTATTATATACACAATTTGTTCACCATGCTGTAAAAAGTTGAGCATGGAAAGTTGCCGGCCGATCAGCATATTGAGTACGGGCAACAACACGATATTGATCAACACGGCCAACACCAGCGCCACGCTTGCGAGTAGCACCGATTCAAAAATAAATTGTGAGAAGAGTTGCACTTTTTTGGCGCCCACGGTTTTACGCACACCAATTTCCTTGCCGCGATGTGAAGCGCGCGCGGTGGTGAGGTTCATGAAGTTTACACTGGCGATGAGCAAAATGAAAATGCCTACGATGGAAAAAATATCCAGGTACTTGCCGTTGAACTTACGGTAGTTGTTGTAATCGTGTTCAATGTCGGTGCTGGCAAGGTGCACCTGATCGAGGCGCTGGAGGAAGAGTTTGTAGAAGTCGTTGATGTTGGGGTCATCCATGTGGCGCGACAGGAAGGCCGGAAATTTTTCTTCCATGGCCGCAATATTGGTGTTGGGGTGAAGTACTAGGTAGGTGTTGAGAAAGTTGGAGCCCCACCGGTCATTAAAGCCTTTGTCTTCGCTGGTTGTCGTGGTCATCGATACGAGCGCATCCACCTGCATGTGCGATTGCTCCGGAATGTTTTTGAGGATGCCTGTGATTTTGTATTCACGGTCGCGGAACTTCAGCGTGTTGTTCATCGCTTCATCTGCGGAAGCAAAAAATTTCAAGGCGGTTTCTTCGGTGATCACCATGTTGTAGGGCAGGTCGAGTGCGGTGGTGCGGTCGCCTTGCAGCAGGGGGAAGTCAAAGATTTCGAGGTAGGTGCTGTCGACCTGGGCGAGGTTGTTGAGCAGAAAGCGCTTTTCATCTTTTTCCACCAGCAACTTGTTGCGGTTCATGAAGCGCGTGTAGGTAACTACTTCCGGAAACTCGTTGGCCAGTGCGGGCCCCATGCCCGGCATGCTCAATGCAACCCTTTGTACGTTGGTGCCGGTGAAGTTTTGCACCTCATCGAGGCGGTAGATGTTTTCTTTTTTACTGTGAAAGGCATCGAAGCTGCGTTCATCGGAAATAAACAGGTAAATGGCCAGGCAGGCCGCCAGGCCGATGGCGAGGCTGAAGATGTTGATGAATGCATATAACGGATTTTGGCGGATGTTGCGCAGGGCAATGGCGAGGTAGTTTTTCAGCATGGCGGGGTTGGGTATAGACCAGTATACCCATTTGCGGGGAAAAGGTTACGGTTTTTTCCTCGTCATTGCGAACAGATCGTCATTGCGAGCTGAAGGGTCGGGCTGCGTAATGGGCGCGAAGCAATCCCACTCTTCGCGTTTAGTTCATGTTATGGGGTGAGGGATTGCTTCGTCACAAGACGATTCGAGAAAATGAAAGGGCTTAGTCATCGTTCCTCGCAATGACGCGGATTATGAGTTTAAAAATTGTCACCGTCATTGCGAGTGGACGGGCTGGGCAGCGTAATGGCGCGAAGCAATCTCAATCTTCAAGTTTAGTTCTTAGCTATATAGTGAGGGATTGCTTCGTCATCCCCCGCGCTTTGTTATCCCTGAAAGCTATATTTAAGAATGCAAAGAGGCGGGTGCGTTTATATCATGACAAACATTGGAAACACAGTGTTGTATACTGGGGTAACAGCCGATTTAGTTAGCCGGGTTTTAGAGCATAAGGAAGGGAAGTACCCGAATAGTTTTACCTCACGGTATAATGTAAAGAAGCTCGTGTATTATGAAATATTTCCTTCCATTGAGGAGGCGATTGATCGGGAGAAGCAGATTAAAGGAGGTTCACGGGAAAGGAAAGAGGAGTTGATTAATGCACTGAATCCGGAGTGGAGGGATTTGTTTGAGGATATTAAGAACTGGTGAACTGCTCCTCGTCATTGCGAGGAACTGCGGAGAATTGCGGGTAGGGTGACGAAGCAATCTCAATCTCTACGTTTGAGTCCTTACTATGTAATATGGGATTGCTTCGTCATTCCTCGCTCTTTCCTCCCAATTCCTCGCAATGACGTGAGTCGTTACTTTTTGACTTCGTCATTGCGAACGGAAGCGTTGGGATGTGTGATGGAGTGAAGCAATCCCAATCTTTGCGTTTGAGGTCTCGTTATATATTGAGGGATTGCTTCGTCACGGGACGATTCGTGTAGTTGATTAAGTTCCGTCAACGTTCCTCGCAATGACGCTAACATTTTTTACGTCATATCGCGATACGCTATAATGGGGTCATTTGATAAGATTTTCCAATTCCATCATTGCGAGCGGAAGGGTTGGTTGTGTGCTGGAGCGAAGTCTGTCTGCCGAACAGGCAGGCAATCCCAATCTCCACGTTTAATCACGATTTAATTTTACTAGGTACCCATCCACTTCAGTTTGCCTTCTGTTGGTTCTTTGAATGCATCACACATTTCCAGGTATTGTTCCATTTCGTCTATGCTGCTTTGAATGAGCGTTGAACTAAATTCATAGGCTCTTGTCATCATGTGAATGTACGGCTCAGCCATTTGTTGACGCGTTAGCTTTCTTAAAGCGCCCATATAATCCTCCCGATATACGGTTGGTATGATAATCTTAGCGAGGCCTCTGGCGGATAACTCGGCATTCATCATTACACGGGCAATTCTCCCGTTTCCATCTGCGAAGGGATGCACTTCACTAACCAGGAACATCATGTATACCGCTTTTGCAAATGGATCCCGGAGCAGGGCATACCAGTCGAAGCCTTTTTTTAGGGTGCCATTCACCAAAGTCCAATCCACAAATTCTGCATTGCCAGCTCTGTTATTTCTGTCCTTAAACTCACCTGGCTTTTTTGATGTACGTGATTGCAGGAGCACGGCATGGCGGTTTCGCATCAAGTCAAGAAATTCAGTGGCTGTGCCTGGACAAACAGACATTTCTTTTTTACTGGATACTATGCGGTATGTTCCTAGTATATCATGTGAGTCTTCATCCCTTGCAGGCAGCGGTGTTTCTGTGCGTATTATTTCTTTTGCTTCTCTTACTGTAAATTCTGTTCCTTCAATGTAGTTTGAAAAGTAACCTTCAAAGAATGCAACTGTTTTATAGTTGCTGAGCGAGCCTAATGCTTTATGCTCTGGAAATACTTTTCCCGCCAACGCTTCATACAAACGTTCAAACAATTGTATCCTTGTAGGATCAAACGGCTCACCAAGTGATCGTGATAAGGCCACAGGAGATGTTAAGTTCTTTGATTTCCCGGTAGCCAATAAATCGCTGATCAACTGATTCAGTTTTTTGAATTCCTTCTGCATTTCCAAACCCGTTGAAATCTCCCGGGCTTTATCACGCAGTGTATTTAATCCTTTCTCGCCTCTTGCTCTAATGATCGTATCGAGCTTTTCTTCAATTTCTGAAATGGGTAAGCTTTTAGACGCTTCACCCTTCTTTCTGGTCTCCTGAAGATTTTCCAAAAAAGCCCTTGCCTCTTGTGATGCAAAAAGATTTTCAAAAAATGGATTATCCCCCTCTATTGGTCCAGATCCTTTTAGGAGGTGTACGGATAAACCCGGTAAAAGAATGTTTGATGAATATGAGTACGTCAGGTAGATATGTCCCTGTGATGTTGGTTTAAATTCCAACGCACTTCGATGACTTAAGAGTGCATGGGGAAACAAGTTCGCCAGAATGCTGTACCAATTTCTTTTTATAATAACTGCTGGTTCCTCCTCCAGGTTGGAAGTGTAAATCCGGGTTGCAATTTTTCGAATTAACTTTTTTTTCCGTAAAGCCGTAATTCGCTTTGACTCCTTCTTTTCAGAAGAAGCAAAGATGATTTCCTGGACCTTTGCGGGGGTAATTTTTCCCATTAATTCATCTATTTTTCCTCAATTTGGGCAAAATTTCAGATTAAGTAACCATTATTTGGGCAATATTTTGTATTAATGTCAAAATGAAGGGTAAAATTTCAGATTAAAGATCCTGAATTGGGTAAAATATCAGAAGAAGAGATAATGGGTCATTTGAAAGGATTTTTCACTTTTCTTATTGCCGTCATTGCGTCTGCCTGCTGCAGGTAGGAGCGGAAGGGTGGGTTGTGTGCTGGAGCGAAGCAATCCCAATCTCCCACGTTTAGTTCCTCCTAATGTAAGTGGGATTGCTTCGTCATTCTTCGCTCTTTGTTAATTTATCAGGTTATAGCCTGATATTTGATGAGTATTTATCAGGTTACAGCCTTATGAAAAACTTAAATAAGCTTCAAATTGAGCAATTGGATAGGAAGTTAGCGGGACTTACTAATCTATCTGAAGCTCCTGCCAACGGCTGGATACATGGGATACGTACAGCATTGAAGATGTCGTTCCGGCAATTGGGTACCCGTTTAGGGATTACCGCTCAAAGTGCTCAGGAAATTGAAAGGCGCGAAATGAATGGGAGCATCACCCTAAAAAAACTGCGGGAAGTGGCTCGCGCCATGGACATGAAGCTGGTGTATGGTTTTGTTCCTAAGGAAAGTTCTTTTGAGAACATGCTGGATAAGCAAGCCATGGCTGTTGCCAGAAAAATTGTGATGCGCACGGATAACACGATGAAGCTTGAAGACCAGCAAGTAAGCAAAGACCGCTTTGAAAAAGCAGTGCGTGAATTAGCCGATGAAATTAAACGAGAAATGCCCCGATACTTATGGGATTAGATTTTGAATTAGTTGACGGGCAAACGCCTCTTGATGAGGAAGAGAAAGAGGGTTTGCTAATTCCTACTATTACAACTCGTGGTGAGTTGGACGAGTTTGAACAACGCAACATAGAAAAGGCTATTCAATGGACGTTGATCAGAAAATTCAAGAAGGATGATATTCTAACAGAGGATTTTATCAAGCTGGTTCACAAGAAAATGTATGGCGATGTATGGGCCTGGGCTGGTGAATTTAGAAAGACCAACAAAAACATTGGGATGGACAGGTATCAGGTTGCTATTGAATTACGGAGCCTGATTGGCGATTGTAACTATTGGATTGACCATGGTACTTATCCTCCCGATGAAATTGCTGTTCGATTTAAACACCGCATTGTATCTATTCATTGCTTCTCTAATGGTAATGGCCGACACTCGCGCATGATGGGCGATTTACTGATCGAAAAAGTTTTTAACCAACCGGTTTTTACCTGGGGCGCAACTATTTATTTACTGAAATCCGGAGATACACGAAGGGAATACCTTTCAGCCATTAAAACGGCCGATGCTTGTGACATTAATCCATAGCTGACTTTCGCCAGAGCGTAAGCCATTCACGCTAGCATGGGTATATACTTTTCAGTGATGACATGACTACCAATCCTGCTGCAGGCGGCTGATAATTATCATATCCCACTACGGAACAGGTCATTTGCAGATACCTCCCATAACCCGTACTTCACCGCGTTAACGTTGCCCTTCATGAATGCACGCGCCAAACTCATCGGCATTAAACTGCTGCACACCCTCATCTGGTTGTTCTTCAACGGGGTGATCTTCTACCTTCTTTATGCCGTGATTACCAACCGCATTGACCGTTGGGTATGGATAGGCCTGGGGTGTTTCGCAGTGGAAGGCCTGGTGCTGCTGATCTTTAAAAATTTCTGTCCGCTCACCCTGTGGGCGAGAAAGTACTCCTCCTCAACACGCCATAATTTTGACATCTACATACCCAACTGGCTGGCGCGGTACAACAAACCTATTTATTCCAGCCTGCTCGCAGTGGTTATCGTGATCTTGATTTTTCAATTGATGCGGTAATCCCGTATACCATCCTCGACCAATCTCATTGCCGGTGTGTTTGGGTATATGGTGTACCGCTACACCACGGGGCATGAGTCTGCGGCTTGAATATTCAAACGCTGGTGCCTCCGGCCAACAGTAACCGCTCTTCTGTTGGTGGTAACGTGTTAGCGTAGGCAGGTCCGAAACGAGATCCGCTGCGGGGAAAATCCAGGAGGGGAATAGGGTTCAATTATTTAATACATCCTCAAGTCCCTTCAACAATCTGGCATGTTTCACTTTGTTGTTTTGTGCGAGCGTTTGAATGTGCTGCAGTTTCCATTGAGTGGCCGGAAAATATTGAAGATTATCTAACTTAATAAGATTCCATTGAGGCTCGCCTTTTTTGAATGATAGCAGAAATTTTTTATCATCATCCGAAAGTGATTTGTTTATCTCCAGGATCAATTGCTCTCGTACTTCTTCATACATTTCATAGGTAAATAATTCCGATGTCATGCCACTGAATTGATTTTCAAATGCCAGCTTTTGATCCTGGCGGTTTGGGTTTATCAATTCATGCATGGGCCGGGCATGGCTTAACAAAAAGAAGAGAAAGCCTTGCTTGACCTCATTAGCAAAACCTTCATTTTTTAACAGGTAGTGAACATCAAAAATGTCGCGGGGATGCTGACGGTCCAACGCTGCACAAATTTTACCTCCATACAATTCTCCATGAGATACTACTTTGATGGCGGCAAATTTTTGAAATTCGTTCTGGACAGCCTCGGTTACCGACATCATTCTTTCAGGAAAAAGAATTCCGCGTGTGATTGTATTCACCTCAATTTTTACATGAGCTTTTGGTGTTTGACAATTTAACTTTACGTCTTGACCTTGTCCCACTGGAACTCTTGTTGTAGAAACGGGTTTGATTGATCCTTTTATTCGCGCTTCAATCCTATCAAGCGCAGCTGTAATATGTTGAATGGCGGTTGTCCGATCATCCTGCCAACGGATGTAGGTAAGATCAATATCCACGGAGAGTCTTGGCATATCCCGTATGAAAAGATTGATGGCTGTTCCTCCCTTGAGCGCAAGACTCTCTTCTGTTGCCACGTGTGGTAAAATACTTAAGAGTAAGTCTACTTGTGCCCGGTATGCTGGTTTTATCATGGATTATTGAGCAAGTTCTTTTGGGACGCTTATCCGGAACTTCGCATTATAAACACCTCCCTTTACTATACTTCTGTCTCCTTTGCCCAAGTCTATTTTTTTCAAATCAAGAAAGGCAAGCCATTGATGTTGCACCTTCGATGCCATGAATAAAAAAAGTCTTTTCACTTTTACAGATGAGCATTTTTCTAAAAGCGCTTGCATAAGTTTTGGCCGCACGTTGGAAAGACCCTCTACCACATGATAGCACTCTACCAGATCCAATTTATCCGGTGCCAGGTAGAGGCACTCCAGGATGGCACGTTCAGGAGCCGATATGATGATAGAGAAATTTTTCTCATCATGCTGTGTTAATCCGAGGTTCTCTGGAAGCAAGGATGTTTTGATGTGCTGAACGTTTTGTCCCCACGCATGTACGTTGAACCATCGGGGTAGTGTTGTTTTGTGTGCAGAGAACAGGAAGACATCTTCATCACCCGATATACGGAAGTAGTGACTTTGCCCTTGTAAGGATAGTGCTGTTAACGCGCCAGCATGTAATGGCAATGCGGCTTGTTGTTGGATGGCATATAGCCCACCTTGCCAGGTTACCTCATCCGTGGGACGCTTGTAGGCACCGGGCCCCAGTGTTTCCAGCCAACCGCTTTTTTTATAGCTCTTCTGGAGTTCTCTGGATATGCCCAGGGTTTCCAGCCACTTGGCCAGAAGCACCGTTCCAGGCTTATGTGCCTCCAGCATCTTCTTTAATTTTGACTCATTTTGGGTATTCACAATACCTAAATTACATAATATTTAATGTAATCTGAAGGATCACATTAAATAATAGTGAATATGGGTATTATAACTACCTATATTCTGTAAATTTTAATGATCCTTTTTGAATCCAAACCGTAGGCTCTCTTGCGAAAACAAGACACTTTTCGGCACTTATGGTAAGCTTATGCTCAACTCCGGAAACCATAAAGCGGTAGCAAATGCCAATTGGTGCCGGAGATTTGATAATAGGTTTTATCAGATTATAACCTGAGATACAAGTCTACCAGTTCGCGTTCCCGTACGCCATCCTCGATCAATCTCATTGCTGGTGTGTTTGGGTATATCGTGTACCGCTACACTACGGGAAATGAGTCTGCGGCTTGAGGATCTCGGTTGAAACACTCTTATATGGTTTCGGAGGATAAAGGAGCAGAATTATACCCTTTAGTATTGGACTTTAGGAGGGAGTGAATTAGTTTTAAAAGCTTGCCCCCGAAGAGAGCACTACTTTAATGGCTGCTGAAAAGACTTTTTTCACGAGCAAAGAAGCAAGAAAGGAATTGTGTATTTCCGATTGTGATCTAGCCCATATGCGGCTTGAAGGAAAACTGAGGTTTACGAAAAAGGGCAATGCATTCATGTATTTGAAAGATGATATTATGAAGCATAAACCCAAAAAATGAATCAAGCTGAATCAGAAAAATTATTTGATGATTTATTCCAGTGCCCCAATGAGCGCGCTGTTGATGAGCTAATTGATAGGAACAAGAAGCACTTTGTAAAAGAGAATTGGTTTCCTCTAGGAGAGAATTTCAGTAACTACGGAGTAATTGAAAACCAGCAGTCGAATCCAATTGCTGCACTGATTGAAAAGATCACGAATTCCATTGATGCCATTCTCACACGCAAATGCATTGAAACGGGAATAGAACCTACTTCCAAGCGAGCGCCTAAATCAATGGAGGAGGCAGTACAGCAGTTCTTTCCAGATTCAAAAAGTTGGGATTTGGCAAGTTTCAGGAAAGCGCAAGCTGAATCTCTTCAAATTCTTGCCGATGGACCGCGCATGGATACTTCATTAATTATTTACGATGATGGCGAGGGGCAGCATCCTGAACAATTTGAAAAAACATTTTTGTCTTTGCTGCGCGGAAATAAGAATGAAATTCTTCTTTTATGGAAGCCCAAAGAGTATAATCGGTATTGCTTTTGGTTGTTAAGTAAGCGTAAAATTCCTGATACAAGTAGTCATAAACCTCAACCAGCCCATAAGATTTCTTGGAAGAGAGATCTTCGAGTTCTAGAAATGTAAAGAGAGATCGTTCATTTTGTCCATAGCGTTGCAATGCAGCAGTCAATACGTAAGCCGAAAAGTAATCCAACGGGTGAAGTGAATCTCCCAACTCCTGTATTAAGTGATGATCTGCTAAAACAACATGATATCGTTTTTCAAGCTTTAAAGTGTTTTGCGATAAGGTGTTACTCTTAGCCTTTCGCCCTAAACTTTTGGCCGCAAGAACCAGTAATTGTTCAACGGGTTCGTTAAACGTAATCTCCTTCAGTCTGCCCTTTACCTTCTTCCATTCCTGTCGTTGAGCTTCTGATAATTTTCCGTCTGTGTATGCTTCAAGGTTTTGATGAAGTGTTGTAAGCAGTAATATGTTTCGCCTTTCGTCATTTACAAATTCAGCTAATTGCTGAACAAAATAAAGTTCACGATCAGGATCAAACTTGGCCGCATATTCTAAGAATTTACCAAACTCATCGATGACAATAACCAATAATCCATCTTTGCTTCTTACCTTTTCATACTCTTGATAAATAGCGTCAAATATTTTCTGGTTGCCTTTTGAATTGCTTTTGACTTCTAACTGTTCAGCAAAATGTTCGATTAAAGATTGATATGCTCCTACAAAATTTAGAATTCTAACAGGCGCTTTTGTGTTTCCAATTCTGCATTCAAGTAACTTCTTGTTTCCTTGAAGGCTTTGCTGCAATGCCCATAGAAACGAAGATTTGCCTGTTCCATAGGAACCAATAAGTGTAAATGCATGTACACCCTTGTTAAATGACTCAGTTATTGCGAGAGCAGCACGTTCAGCGTTAGGTGTAGATACGTAATTGAGACTCTTATTTGAATCTCTGATAATGTTTACTGACGGACTGAATTTAACGATCATAATAGTGGGCTAGTACATCGAAAACTTTTGGTTTACTGGAGAATTGTAATTCCCGTATTCCAGCTTCGTTTTTAAAAACTACGTTCTTGGAAAATTTCTTATGCTTAGTAATCTCCTCCAGTTTTTCAGTTAAGCCTTCTCGGTTAAGCGCAAAGATTGTTCCTACGCTTGTAGGTTCTGTTAAGAGTTTCTCAAAATTGATAGAGTTGCCGTAATCCTCGTTTTCAAGAATTGCATAAAGAATAATTTCTGAAGGAATCTCAGGTCTGCGTTTACTCTCGATTATCAGCAAGTCTGTCTTGCTTTCAATTCGTTTTAAAGTAACTAAATCTAGTTCTGTTAATATCCCTGAAAAACTGTCTTCAATTTCTGATTTGTTTGACATAGAAGCGACATAAGTATTTTGGAATACAGAGTAGTCCTTTGTCAAGGTGGCCTCACTAAACTTTCCTTTATCAGAAATTAAAGCGTAAAAGTGTCTTCTTTCAAATTCGGGTTTAGACTTACGGAGTTGCGTAAAGATTAAATTGAACGATGACGCAAGATTATTTTTTGTTAGATGGTAGTGTAACAACCATAGTGTGCCTTCATCTTCTAAATATGGGTCAAACCCGTTATCATCAAAAAGCTTTTTAGCTATTGAGGTTAAGCGATCCTTTTCGTCAAGCAAATCGAAAGATCTCATCCAAAACCGAATGGACGTTACCATGTTTTTACCTACTCCCAAATCAACGACAGCAGATTCCTCTGAAAACCTTTTGCCAGATTGAATGAAGTCAAATCCCTTTTTTAACCAAAACTGGCGGCAATGAAAAGATTCGTGACCGGAGAATTGAAGTTTTCCCATGAAGAAATATCAAGTCTAAAAAGTAGGGCAATATCAAGACAATTTATGACAAAACTCCGAGGTTTTCAATGAACTTATCCCCGCGTGAGGGATGGAGGCATCTATTTGAGCCTGCCTTTGCCGAAACGGCTACTTGCAGGCAGGCCCGAAGTGGCATGTGCGGCTGGTTGGCGAGTGCCGATCTGCCTACCGCAGGCAGCCCGACCCTGCCGCGACTAAGCGGTCAGGACAAGCCCAAGCCTAAATAAAAAAGCAGTCCGTGTGGGACTGCCTTTTAAGTTTTGTAGGGTACAAACCCCTCCGCCCTTCGGGCACCTCCCCTAAATCAGGGGAGGAATTGTTAGGAGTTAATTTTTTATTGGTCGCTTGTATTTAACTGGTGGTGCGGGCTCGGGTTTGATTTCGAGCGCCTGTGTTTTTAACAGGTTCAAGGCTTCCTGTACGGCACGCTCCAACTGCGGGTCGCGGCCGGCAATTACATCGGCAGGTGTTTGCTCTACGTGAATATCAGGTGGAATGCCCACGCCTTCTACGGCCCATTCACCATTCACATCGTAGAAGCCACCGCGTGGCGCCACCATGCGGCCACCGTCCACAAACGGAGGCGTATCCCACGTGCCCACCAGGCCGCCCCAGGTTTTGGTGCCCACCAGTGGCCCGATTTTCATTTTGTTAAACAGGTACGGCAGCAAGTCGCCACCGGAACCAGCACGCTCGTTGATGAGCATCACCTTCGGCCCGAAGATGCCCGCGTTGGGCGTGAGGAACGGGCGGTGATCGCTGGCGCGGCTGTTGAAGTAGCCGTGCAGTTCGCGCGCCATAATGTCAACCATGTAGTCGGCTGCGGAGCCGCCACCGTTGTTGCGCTCGTCAATGATGGCGCCCTTCTTGTGTTGCTGTGCAAAGTAGTAGCGGTTAAAATAGGTGTAGCCCGGTTGGCCGGTG
Organism: Cyclobacteriaceae bacterium; assembly: GCA_019638275.1. GTDB lineage: Bacteria > Bacteroidota > Bacteroidia > Cytophagales > Cyclobacteriaceae > UBA2336. Next base: position 583,478 of record JAHBUC010000002.1, read on the forward strand.
TTGGGCACATACACGTATGCAAGTTGGCCGTTGGAAAGTTCGTCTACTTTTTTGCGGTTGCTTTCTACCCAGTGCATCATGCGCAGTTGGTTGTCGTTTTCAACGGGCACTACGGTAACCACACGCGAGCCATCCAGCGAAGGTTTGTTGTTCACGCGTATTTTGATTTGCCGGTTGGCGGTGCCTTCAAAATGTTTGAACAGGTTTTGCGCAGTGCTTAACGGCTGCCCGTTTACTTCCAGCAAATAATCGCCAACGTTTATGTTGAGGCCGGGTTCGCGCAGCGGTGCGTTGAGGTTGGGGTTCCAGTCTTCACCGGTGTAGATTTTTTTAAAGCGGTAATAATTTCCAACAGCTTCATAGTCGGCACCGAGTAACCCGATGGGTACATTTTTTACTTCGGGATAATCGCCTCCACGGGTGTACGAGTGGCCTACGGCAACTTCGCCACCTACGATATCAACAATGTAGTTCAGGTCTTCGCGGTGGCGCACATGATCCACCCATGGTGCGTACCATTTGTATATGTCATTCCACGGTGCGCCATGCGTGTTGTTTACGTAGAGGAAGTCGCGCTGGTAGCGCCAGCCTTCGCGGAAGATTTGTTTCCATTCGGCCATGGGGTCGATTTTTATTTTTAAAGATGCAAGGGCATCAAGTTTTCCATCGCCTGGCTTTTTGTTATTGTCGCTGGTTCCGAGTATGCCCCACGTGCTGTTGCTGCGGTAGAGTAGTGACTTGCGGTCGTTTGAAATGCTGACTTCGTTAACGGACGAGAGATACGTTTCGGTTTTTAAATCCTTGAAGTTGTAGCGATGCAGCGTGGCACCTGGCTGGTTGGGAACATTTTCGGCATAAAACACATACCCCTCAGGACCGGGATAGAGCGCGGTGTAGTCGCGCAACGGAACATCAACAGCGAGGATGCGCTGCGCGAGGTTGTCCATATCAATTTTCACTGCGTTTGATTTTGCCGGAGCAGGCGCTGGCGGTGTTTTGCCTTTGGCGGATGCAGGAGGTGTGGCCGGTTCTTCTTTTGGTTTATCTTTTTCGTCATCGCTGCGTGGGGCAAGCGGTGAGGTATCGGTTTTGCTGAGCACGATTAAATAGAGTGCACGCGTAACCGGACGATCATACGAACTCATTTCAAGCCAACCGGTATTCAATCCGTAGTTGGTGCTGGCGAGGAAGTACAAATATTTTCCGGAGGCATCCCACACGGGTGAGATGGCATCGGCCATGCCATCGGTGAGTTGAAGGGTTTGACCGTTCTCAACATTATGTGCTTTAATCACTTTGTAGTTGCTTTCAATGAGTCGCGCATAGGCAATCCACTTGCTGTCGGGCGACCACACCGGGTTCATCGAGCGGTTAGGATGTGCGTAGCGTTCGGTGTCGGCTTTTTTGGTTACGCCTGAGTTTACATCGGTGTAGAGTAAGTTGTAATCGGTATCGGTGTAGGCAATGTACTTCCCATCAGGCGACCACTCGGGCCGGAAGAAGAACGTGGGGTTGGGAATGGCAATTACTTTTGGTTTTTCCAGTCCTTCCTGGTCGGTGATGTAGAGTTGGTATTCACCACTGGCATCGCTGAAGTATGCAATGCGTTTTCCATCAGGTGACCATACCGGAAAGCGATCGGCTGCACCAGACGTGTTGGTGATGTTGCGCCAGTTGCCCTTTTCTTTCGGTACGGTAAAAATTTCTCCGCGGTGTTCAAACAGCGCACGCTGCCCGGTGGGTGAGAGCGAGGCATTTTGTAATGCATTGGCTCGCACGTCCGTCCAGCGTTCGCGTGCCCAGTGAAAATCGCCACGCACGTGAATGGTTAATTTTTTGGTGGTGCCGTTTGCCGGATTGAGTGTATGCAGGGATCCACCTTGTTCATATACAATCAAACCGCCACCCGCATCGAGGCTCTTCACATCGAAGTCGGCATGAAAGGTTTGTTGTTTGAGTTCATTGGTTGCCGGATTAAACGACCACACGTTGTTGGCGTAGTCGCGCTCGGATAAAAAGTACACAACATTATTCAACCACGTTGGATCGGTGTGGCGTTCATTATCGGTTTGAGGCGTCATCTTCAGCACGTAGGTTTTCAAATCCACAATCCAGATGGGCTTGGCCTGGCCACCGCGGTAGTTGCGCCACTCCGGATCCCAGAAACCAATTTGCTGGTAGGCGATGTGGTTGCCGTTCTCTGAAATTTCTCCGGCTACGGCACGCGGTATGGCCAGTGCTTCGGGCATGCCGCCTTTTTTATTCACTTTAAAAATTTTTGATTCCTTGGTGGGCAGTGAACCTTCGCGCGCGGATGAAAACAAAATGAATTCGCCATCGGGTGTCCAGCCGGTTACCTGATCAGGAAACGGGTGCCAGGTGAGGCGCTCGGGTTGGCCGCCTTCGGTGGGAATGAGGTACACATCAGTGTTGCCATCGTACTGCCCGGTGAAGGCGATGTGTTTGCCATCGGGCGAGAAGTGCGGGTTGGCTTCCATGCCTTCGTTGGAGGTGAGCCTGCGCGCATCGCCCCCGTCTTTGTTTACGATCCACAAATCGTTGGCGTATACAAAGGCAATGTGCTCGTTGCTGATGGTGGGCTGGCGCAGGAGCATGGTACCTTGCGCAAAAGTGTGAAGGGACAGGAGTGAGGTGATGACGAGAAGTAAAAGCGTTTTCATAAGCGTGACGGTTAAATCACAATGAAGGTAACAGTTTTGATTGAGAGCGTGAGTGCCGGTGGTGGAAAAGGTGTGCATTCATCTTGATCTTTTGTCGTGCCGGTGTGTCGGTTAGCGGTTGTAGTTGGCTGATCAGTCGTAGTCGACACAGTTTGTTTTGCGCGCTAACCGGAGTTGCACTCCGGGTTAGCACATTTAATCCCTTCGGGATTTATGAAGTCGTGATGCTTGACTTAAGTATGATGTAACGATTCTGCGCGTGGCAGTTCCCCCTTCGGGGGCCAGGGGGCGCGGGTGGGCCTACACCATCTCCACCTCTTCTATTTTCACTACACTTTTCAAAGCAGTTTGAATTCGCCCAATCACATCTGCATTCCACAACATGCGATAGTGACCTACATCTTTCAACGTGATCAATTCGGCTTGCGGCAATTTGCTGCCCAGTCGTAATGAGTTGGCGTACGGCAACACCTTGTCGTTAATGTCGTGGAGGATGGTGATTTCTTTTACGCGCATGTCACGAGCTTTATCCTCCACGGTTAATTCTTCAACCCGTTCATTTAAAATGGATTCGGCTTTGTTCAGCAGGTGTTGATACGCTTTGTTTCCTAGTCCAATTATATTTTTGAATTCATCAAAAATGTCGATTAAGCGGTTAGGGGAAGTGAGCATGATGAACTGATCTACTTCATAGCGTGAGCCGGATAATGCGTAACTGCTTACAGCCGAGCCGAAGGAGTGTGAAACAATCGAGAAGGGTTCTGTCGGGTTGAGGTGAAAGATTAAGGCACGGAGTGCTTCACGGCATTCGCGCAGGTTGGTGTGCGTGAGTTTTGATTTGCCATGTGCAGGCAGATCAAGCGCCACCACGCGGTAGCCATGCTGTGCCAATGCTTTGGCAATGGCGCCCATGCTGCCGGCATTGGATTCCCAACCGTGCACGAGCAATACGAGTTTACCATCGGGGTTACCGGTTTCGTAGGCATGAAGGTCTTCCTGTGAATGTGTTACCATAAACTCCGTAACCGAAGCATAAAAAGCATATTCAGCTTTTTTGATTGGCAACTTTCGTGTTTTCTGGAAGAGCATAAAGGCTTTCGCCCCGGCTTTTGCCGGACTGAATGCGGACAATAACCTGTAATACAAGCGCAGAAGGGAGAGGATAAGTGTTTTCATGGGTACAGTATTTTATACCGATCGGTATATTTATGGTTAAAAAAATTTACACGTTCATTTCGGTTTCAATCATGCGGTCGATATGATCCATAACATCGTTCATGTGGTTTTGATCATCCAGCAGGTTGGTGATGAAGATACCGCCTTCAATCTGGGCGAGTATACGCAGGGCCATGGCATCGGGTTCCACTGTTTTTTTGAACTGTTTTTGTCGGATGCCTTCGCGGATAATATCAGCGATACCTTTTTGCAGTTTGCGCATGATCTCGCGTACGCGTTTAAGCAACACCGGGTTTTGATGTTTGGAGTCAACGCCAACATTCAGCAACGGGCAGCCACCATATTTTTTGGTTAGCTGGTAGTAGTTCCGGTAAAAGTCGGTCATGGCCTGCAGCTTTTTGGCCGGAGTGGTTTCGGCATTCATTTTTTCTGCCACCATACCAATCACTTTACGCGAATTGTAATTAAAAGCCTGCAAGGCCAGGTCTTCCTTGCTTTCAAAATTGCCGTAAATGGCGCCTTTGGTCAGTTTGGTCGCCTTCGTCACCTCCGACATAGACGTGGCGGCATAGCCGTACTTATTAAAAACCGGTGCTACGGTCTCAATAATATACTGGCTGGTGACTTCGGCTTTACCCATGCACAAGTATACGTAAAATTATACCGATTGGTATAAATTATTTTGAAGATTTCAAATCGGTCAATCCAACATCGCTTTATACAGCTCATTCAGGGCGGTTTCAGCTTGTTTGTGAATCGGGCTATCGGTAACGGTGCCCAGATTTATCCCAACAAAAAAATACAAGCCCTTTTCGGGGAAATAATACAACTGACAACCTGCCCCGATACCTCCCCCACTGTGGCCCCAGGCTTCATGGCCGCCAAGCATAGCGTAATCCAACCCAAGACCGTATTCTGGTTTTCCATTGCGATTATTGATCCACGCTTTCATCAGTTCCAGTGTTTCGGGTTGCAGTAGTTTTCCTTCCATCAGCCCTTTAAGAAATTTTACGGCATCGTGCGCAGTAGCCACAATGCCATCATCTCCAATCAGGCATTCGACATTGTTGCGTTGCAGGGCTGAAACATTTTCAAGAATGTTATTGCTGTGCCTGTCCCAATACGTTTGTGTAAGGTTAGGGTAATCCAAATAGTTCGACTCATTTCTGTAAAAGGTCTGATGCAAACCAAGCGGTTTAAAAATGTTTTCAGAGATAAAGACTGCATGATCTCCTGTAATCGCATCCGCAATCAGCGCAAGTATAACATAGTTGGTGTTGCGATAGATGTATCGGCTTCCGGGCTCAAACTCAAGCGGTTTTTTTTCGATGTATGCCAGGTAATCTTCTGGGGTGAACAGATAATCGGGTTGCTGAAGCAATTTGGTCACATACGATGGAACCGAGTTATATTCAGGAATACCCGAAGTATGGTTGAGTAACATATTTACGGTAATACTTTCCGCATCGGATATGTATCGTGAATATTTTTCTGGCAAGTAAGTTGTGATGGATTTATTCAAGTCTAGCTTTTTCTGTTCATGCAATTTTAAAAGGGCCACCGCCATATATGTTTTGGAAATGCTTTGCAGATATTGAAGGTGGCAGGATTGCATGGATAACTTATCTTCAAGGCTGACAAAACCTGAAGATGTTTCAAACCATCCTTCGGAAGAATACATGGCAAACGTTACACCGGGAACACCTGATTGTGTGAGTTTGGTGAGCGCACGGTTGATATCATCAGCTTTTGAATAAGCATTATTTTTATAGATTTCAGTCGTACAGGGACTAATGGTTATAACTAATCGTTGAGAAGCACAACCGATAAGCAACGTTAACACAACTATGGTTTGAGCGGATATTTTCATAATTTCTTTTCCTTTATCAAGATTTCTGATGAAGCCTTACGCCTGTTTGTAGTATTGTTGCGGGTACAACCGGCAGGCTGGTGTTGTACCCACTTGCCAACATGAATTGATAGGTAACAAAAGGTGATAGAAGTGCATTACTTGCTATAGTATTGGAGCCAACCGAAATGCCAACGGGTATTGCAAGCATTCCCTTTCCTTTGCGCCCGACAGGCTCCCATGTTCCATTTATCTGTTTCCAGGAATTGACAGGTCGTGATGACAGGAGATACCCGATACCGGCTTTCAGTTCGGTGTACACATCATCCGAAACGGTGGGCCTCCAAACTGTTTGTACGTGGGGCATAAATCCATTACCGACATGTTTGTTGTGATACCACAACACGCCAACTTGTGTTACCCAAGTTTGTTTTTTATTGTGGCCCACTTCGGTGCCAATACCAATGCCCACATTTTTAAAGTTGCCCTTCAGGTTTTTAAATGGGAGTGACAAAGCATGAAATTGTATGGTAACAATGATGGGGAAATCGGTATAGTTTTTTGGTGTTTCCTGGGCGGAGACTGAATAGGCAAACAAACAGGCCAATACAACAACACGGGTTTTCATTGTGTGAAATTTTTATGCAAGGTTACGCGCCAAAAAAGCCTCTTTGTGCTAATATTTTAAGGGTTTCGGGCCGAAGTGTAGCACCTTTCCGGTTGAAGTGAAGTCAGGCAGTCCGGAACCACCGTTTAAATGCAGGCGCTTTTAACCGACTTACAGTAATGTCTTTAGGAAAGTTTTCAATATCCTTTAGGGATACCAGAAGTTTTCCGTTTTCAACGCGTTTATATCCCGAAATAAAGTTTTGATGAACAATATATTGTCGGTTTAACCGGAAGAATAAGGAACGTGGCAGGTTGCCCTCAAGCTTATCAAGCGATTGATCGTAGTAGTATTTCTTTCCTGAGACAGCACATACGGCCACGTATTCATTGTCAACAGAAAATCCGGCAATCTCATCAAACGAAAGTCGTATGTCTTGCTTCCCTTGGCGCACCATGAGCCCTTCGTTTTTCAACCGGACTTCACGGTGCAAGGCTGACTCTGAATTTCTCCACTTGTTGAATAAATACAATCCGATGTAGATTCCATTCACAACAAAGAACCAGATACCGATGATCACCAGATCAGTTGTATAAAAATCTGAAGGTGCAGGTCTGTTTCGTGCTATCCAGCTCACCAACTCGGTTGTTAAACTAATAATCAACAAGCCAATGATGCCGGTGGAGAAGAGCTGAATTAAAATTCTTTTTACGGGTTGCTGTTCAATAGGCAGCTTTCTGTCAAGAAAAAAAATAAAATAGCGCACACCTGCAATTGCGAGGTAGCCCTGAATGGTATCAATGGTAAACGTAAGTACTAGAAATCCATTGAAGCGAATGTTTGTATACGTGAGATAATAGTTGATGCCCGCTATGAAAGGAATCAAAATAAGGAAGATAAGAATGTCTGGGTGATATGGGTTGGCGTATCGTTGTTCAGACTGCATAATACATGAGTTCAACAAAGTTCTTACAACGCTCCATTTTTTCTTCTCGTACTTTTTTAAGTACCCTAAAGGGAAGAGAATAGATTTTTTTCGTGAATTTTATTTTAGTGCTTATGAGCTAAGGGTGTAAGCAGTACTTAGTCAGCACATAAGCACATCTAGTATCTCCAACTTTTTAAATCTGCATCCTTCGGAGCGTTCTTTTCAATACGCTTTAAAATTTTTGGCAGGTACATGGTGTTATAACGTAACCGCGAAATGTAGTTCGGGTTTTCGTGATCGCCATTCCAGCAGTGTTCGGCACGGTCGCCATAATCAACTTCACCGCCATAAAACGGATTTTTGGTTTTCTTCAGGAACTCCTCCATCAAATACACGGCATTGTTCAGGTAATAATTATCCATATCACCGCAGTAAATGTGAATCTTGCCTTCCAGTTTTGGTCCGAGCGTAGCCCAATCGCGTTCGAGGATGTAACGCAGGTCGTAATTTTCTTTCCAGTATGCAGCAACGCTGGGATCAATCTCACCGGTTACTTTATCCCACAACCGTTTTGGATAACCGTCTTCACCTTGTGGTGAGTATACAGCCTCCCAAATATCCCACTGTTGTCCGGAACGACCTTTCGTACCAAGCGCCAGTTCACGGTAATTCATTTCACGCAGTGTGGCAGTAAGCTGACCTAAATAATTTCTATAACCCGGCCGTTCGGTTCTCTTAAAATCACTTTCGTAGTAGTAGGCATTTTTGTCGTTGTAAATATCGACTGCACAAAAGGCTCTGAAGTCGATCGGATCAGGGCAAGCCGCAAAGCATCCGTTGAAATCATCGGGATAAAACATTTGCACCGCGAGTGCTTCCCATCCACCGGTTGAGCCGCCATACGTGAAGCGCGCCCAACCTTCACCAATGCCACGGAATTGCTTTTCAATTTCAGGAACAAGTTCGTGCATGATGGCATCGCCATACGGACCCATGCTCGCTGAGTTTACCGCATAGGAATCATCGTAATATGGAGTGGGGTGCTGAATTTCAATAATGAGAAAGCGCGGAAAATCTTTGCTGATCCATTGCTTGTAAAAGTTGTGTGCTTCCTGTGCCTGGATTTTATTGTATCCATAAATTCCAAAGCGCCCGGCATAATCGGTCGTATCCATCTTCGGATCGGGAGGTGTTTCGCTAAAGCCACCGAAATCGGATGGGAAGTGTCCATGGAAAATCATGAGCGGGTAACGCGCTTCCGGATGCTCATCGAAACCTTCGGGCACCAGTACATGTGCGCCCAGAAACATCGGTCTGCCCCAGAACTCCGTAAGTTTTTCACTTTGAATTTTAATGTGTCGGATGTACTTCGTGTCTTTCGGTTCGGCTACCGGAGGAATTTTCTGATCCATTACAACCTTGATGGTTTCTTTCTTTGCAGGATCAACAGAAACCTTGACAGGCTTGCTGTAAAAATTTCCAGGCTTGGTATTCCATTGTTGCCCTTCACCCTGATCAGGAGGAAGCTTTACCGTATGACCCGTTTTTAATGTGAATGTTTCATACCGATTGATGAGTGCCTGAACGAAGTAGTCGCCTGCCGGAATATTTACCAACGACTGTATCGGGTAACCAAAGGCGGTTTCGTCCACGATAATTTCATCACCGGGCTTCATGCCTTCCACATCTACACCAAACACCAGTTGGGTAGCGGGGCCATCCACAATCTGAAAGCGCGGTTCACTTTTATCGTTGTTGGAAAGCATCAGCAACAAGCGCCCGTCCTGTGCCTGGTCGCTCATCTCCTGCGAAAAGGATATGGAAAATTTTACTCCGGATTTCTTTGCTGAGTCGGTGGTGCAGAACATGCAGATCAGCAGGAGAAGAGAGAGGAAAGCGTGGGGTTTCATTGGGGATTTATTTTTTTATTAAGGTAAGCGGGATAGGGAAGAATTCAAACCGGATTTCCATTCCGGGGCTTTATTTTCAGCCGGTTTTACGTGTCTCAAAATGATTTCTTTATTATATATTGCAAGACTTATTTGCCTGCACCCATGACCATTCACCTCATTGAAGATGATGATATTTATGCGGAGTTCATCAAGCGCGCATTAAGTCCTGCGTATACCATTACAAGTTTTAGCTCTGCAGAAGCGTGCCTGAAGGCCTTGAATGGTGGCCCCATGCCGGATGGATTTATCGTTGACTACAAACTTCCCGGAAAAAGCGGAATCGAATTTTTTGATGAGATTAAGGATAAGCTAAAAGAAGAACAACACATGATTATGATGAGCGCCATTGATGATGGCAACCTCGTGCTCAGCTTCATTAAAAAGGGTGTTCGTGATTATGTGATCAAAGACGATACCGTTATCGAATCCCTCAAAGCCATTCTCGAGGGAAAAGAAGACGATTACTATTTGTTTAATTGATGTTGCCTTCGAGTACCTCAGGCAACAAAAGATAAATTTGTTTATTAAGTGATTCCATAGGTGGCTGAGCCTACAGAGGTGGCTGAGGTTCCCGAAGCCACCTTGCACCGTTGCCTTCGGGTGCCTCAGGCAACAGATGTCGGTACGTCAATATTAAAAGTCGCCCCTACACCCTCTTCATTCACACACGAAATACTTCCGCCTATTTTTTCGATCATGCTTTTGGCGATAAATAAACCAAGTCCGGTTGAGCTCTCACCACCGGTTGGGCGCGCACTGAATTTTCTGAATTTCTCAAACACGTGAGGTAACTCATCCGGTTTAAAACCGAGCGCTTCGTCACGGATGGTAATCGTGGCTGTTCCGGGTTTGGATGGATTGGCCTTGATCCAGATTTTCTTTCCTTCAAATGAAAACTTCAGTGCGTTGGAGAGAACGGTATCCACAGCCCGTTGCAAACATTGTCGATCCGTATGCAGTTTAATATTCTCACTGTCCACCAAAAGTGTAATTCCTTTTTTGCTGGCAATACCTGAAAAGTTTTTCACCGTTTGCTGAATGATGCTTTGCATGTTCAGGTCTTCCGGGAACAGTTCAATGCGGTTATTTTCTATGTTGCGGTAATCCACCAGGTTGCGGATCATGTCCAACCCATCCGCCACCACGATGTGCATTTTTTCCAGGTAATCCTTTTGTTCCTGCGTCAGGTTGTCGCCTACCAGTTGCATCAATTGTACCAGTGCATACAACCGGTTTAAGGGCGACTTGATATCATGCGATACGATGCTGACCAATTGTCGCTTTTCTTCCTGCAGCGATTCAATCTGTCGAAGCAAATCTTCGGTATCGTGGGGCGTAGAAGCCATGTGGTAAGTTAAAAACTTCCCAGATAAATCCGTCAGAGACGAATTCGGACTTCTTCTTTATAATTGACTGGAACATTAAAAGGAATGCCTTTATACTGGAGCCGGATGGAACCCTTATAATGAATCTGCATGCGCTTGCCACCAATCACCGCAAAAACGGCATCCAGCAACCCGATTTCTTTCATGTTCAATTTTACTTCCAGCGGAACGGTAAACTCTGCATTGGCAGGCACCTTTATTTTCATTTGCTGATCGATGATGGCCGCCTTTTTTCCATCCACAAAAACCTCCATGTCAATTTTTTTAACCGTCATGCGAAGGTTATTGGGATTGTAAAGAATGGCGTTGGCTCGCAAAAGCGGATCAGAAGTGGCGTCCACAATAATGTCGCGGATTTGCCGGAGTTGCACATCTTCTTTCGGCTTGCATGAAACCAAAGCCAACAATAGCAACAACACAAACCCGTATTTTGTACCCCGGACCCACTGCCCTGAGGTTCCCGAAAGGCGAAACTCCTTATTACTAACCATCATCGTAAGTATAGACATTCTCTTCCTAACTTTGTTACATGAGTCCGCACTTTGAAGCCATTGCCGATGGGCTGGCTGAGCACGGGTATGCCGTGATAGATCAATTTTTAAGCCAACAGGAGGTTGGTGCTATTCTGGAATTAGAAGAATTACGCAACACGGCCAACATGAAACGGGCAGGCATTGGAAATAGTCAGTCGCTTCAGGTTCAGGAGGGTATCCGGGGCGATTATATTAACTGGCTCGATCGGGAAACTTCACCACAACCCGTAAAAGTTTACCTCACCCGGCTGGATGAGCTGATTGCCTTTTTGAACCAGTCGCTTTATTTAAGCCTGAAAGATTACGAAGCCCATTTTACCAAGTATCCTCCGGGTACATTTTATAAACGCCACCTCGATCAGTTTAAGTACGATGACCACCGCAGGCTATCGGTAATCTGTTACCTCAACCCCGAGTGGAAGGAAGAAGAGGGCGGAGCCTTGCGGATGTACCTGTTGGATAAAACATTGGATGTGTTACCCGAAGCGGGCCGCCTGGTTTGTTTTCGGTCGGATATTATTGAACACGAAGTGTTGCCGGCCACGCGCGAACGTCTGAGCATTACCGGTTGGATGCTGGACCGGCTTGCCGCCCTGAAACACTTATGAGTTTCGCTTACTGATTTTGTTGGCTGAAATAGAACGCTGTCGGGAACTCTTGAAGCGCGCCACGGATTCATCGCGCTTTGCGTTATGTTTTGTTTTTCTTCCTTGAACGCGCTTGCGCCACAGTCGCCAACTGTTTGGTTTTAAATTTTTGCGCATCAGCTCAATCACATCCTGTTCCGTCAATCCGAACTGATGTTCAATGGCTTCAAACGGGGCACGATCTTCCCAGGCCATTCCTATAACGCGGTCAATGTCTTCTTGCTGAAGCATAGTATTGAAACAGTTTAACTGTTTCAATGGTTATAACGAACAATTAGAAGTTAATCGAACCAATTATTTCTTCACCTGAAACAATGGCGGCTGTTTATCTTCCCACTCAGTCGCTTCCTGGTAGGCACGTGCCAACAACAGCGGAGCAGCCTCACCATACAACTTTCCTAAAAACGAAATGCTGGTGGGTGACGCTGAATTGTTAAAACCATTAGGCACCACCACACAGGGGTGCCCGGTTAGGTTGGTGGTTAATAGTTGTGTGCCGCCAAAACTCGGACTGATAATCACATCAAAATCTTTTGTTGCCTTATGATAGTCTTCTATGAGTTGCTGCCGCAAGCGCGATGCATTGATGTACTCCACAGCCGGAATGAACCGTGCGGTACGAAACGTATTTGGCCAGGCCCAACGAAGTTGATTGGAAAGCAGACTGTCTTTGTTCGATCGCGTGAGTTCATCAAAAGCAGCAGCAGCTTCAGCCGTGAGCATGAGGCGCACCGCGCCAACCGGAATGGAAGAAGGCAACTCCACCTCAACCAACTCAACGCCTAATGCTTTGATTACCGCTAAAACGTTTTGATCATTTTCTTTATTCGGATAAGTGGCATCGAACAAAGATTTTACATAACCCACTTTTAATTTCTTCAGATCAGTTTTTGCAGCATAGTTAAACACAGCTGATCGTGTACTTTTATCCAGTTCATCCGCACCACGAATCACCTCATAAACAAGAGCAGCATCGAATGCCGACCGGCAAATCGGCCCGATCTTGTCCATGCTCCAACTCAGGGCCATGGCGCCATGTCGGCTTATCGTGCCGAATGTAGGACGTAAGCCACTGGCACCGCAGCGTGTAGAAGGCGAAACGATTGATCCCAATGTTTCTGTGCCAATTGAAAAGGCAACAAGACCCGCTACGGTTGCCGATGCACTGCCTGCTGATGATCCGCTTGATCCTTGCTTTAAGTTCCACGGATTTTTGGTAACGCCCCCAAACCAGATGTCGCCCATGGCCAATGCACCGAGCGTGAATTTGGCAACCAGCACGGCACCGGCTTCATCTAATTTTTTAACAATGGTGGCGGTTGTTTTTATTTCCTGATCGACATACGGTTCTGCGCCCCATGTTGTTTTTGTTCCGGCTACAGCCAATAAATCTTTCACGCCATACGGAATGCCATGAAGCGGTCCGTGATATTTTCCTTTTGCGATCTCTTCATCTGCTTTTCGGGCTTGCTCCAGGGCACGTTCTTCCAGTAATAAAACCGTGCATTGCAAGGTGTCACCGAATTTCTTTAACCGATCAAGATAAATTTTGGTTAGTTGCGTGGAGGTGATCTTTTTGGTTCTCAACAACACAGCAAGTTTATGAACCGGGTAGAACGCCAGCTCTTCCAAATTGTCAGGAACCTTCACATCTTTAGGCAATCCCCAGTCAATTGGTTTTTGAATCGTTTCTTTTTTGAATCCTGTAGGCACCGGATCAAACCACAACGACATGGGCACACTGTTTTCCAGTTGATAGCGGTGAATGGCTTCAATGGAGCGTTGATAGTCGCGAAGACCCTGCAACAGTGAGTCGCGCTCGGCTGTTGTGAAATTCAAATCATAATAGGGCTCTATTTCCTGTGTCGGACGTTGTGTTTGTGCCCAAACAACCATTGTTAAAAAAGTGAATGCAACTGTGGTGAAAAGCCTGTAAATTGAACTCCGATTCATACAAAAATTTTTTTCGAAGATATGAAGGAATATTTCTTAAAACTCTACCGATATAATGCGTGGGCAAATTCAAGGGTATTGGGTGCATTGGCGCAACAAAAGGTAACAGACGATAAAATTCTTACGCTGATGAGCCATGTGATGGCCGCCCAGTTGTTGTGGCTTCATCGCATATTGGGGCTGCCTGCACCCGATGTGGAGCTGTGGAAAAAATATTCGCTTGAACGGCTGCAACAACTCAGTGAAGAGGGCTCATCCCGATGGCTGGAATTTATTGAAGATCAAGATGACTTCAATCGTCAATTGCGCTACCACAATTATGTAGGGCATTCATTTGAAAATAATATTGAACACATCATGATTCATACGGTGAATCACGCTACGTATCATCGCGGGCAGGTGGCGTTGCTGATGCGCGAGCGTGGCTATGAACCGGTTAACACCGATTTTATTACATATGATCGGGTCATGACCGGTCAATTGAAAAATTGAGGTAAACAATTCCAAATGTTTTGGGGTTTAATGTATCACTAAACAGATTGAACAGATGAAAAAAATTCAACTACTTATTTTAGTCTTGTTTGTTGTAGTGGCCGTTCGTGCCCAGGATGGCATTACTGTTTGCCACACACCTGCAACTGAAAAATTCGCCTTGCTTGCCTCTAACAAAGATTTCAATATGGCACATGCTGATCCGCTTCCATACACGCACCAGAGTGCGGTTGGAAAAATGATTACATTCAAGACGCCCGATGGAAAAGAGGCCAACGCGTATTTTCTTCAGGCAAAGAGCAAAAGCAACAACTGGATTTTTGTTTTCCAGGAATGGTGGGGATTAAACGACCACATCAAGCGCGAAGCAGAAAGTTTGTACAACGCATTGGGCAATGTAAATGTGCTGGCGTTGGATATGTATGATGGAAAAGTAACCGATAAGCGCGAAGAAGCCGGTCAGTTGATGGGCGGCTTTAAGCAAGATCGTGGCAACGCAATTGTTCAGGGTGCATTGAGTTATGCCGGAAAGAATGCAAAGATCGGAACCGTGGGTTGGTGTTTTGGCGGAGGCCAGTCGATACAAGCTGCACTGACGGTTGGCAAACAAGCCGCTGCGTGTGTGATGTACTACGGTATGCCGGAGGAAAATGTAGATCGTTTGAAAAGTTTAAATTGCGATGTGTTGAACATCTGGCCTACTCAGGATCAATGGATTAATAAAGCGGTTATGGATAAGTTCGAAGCCAACATGAAAGCGGCCGGAAAGAACTTAACCATCAAATCATACGATGCCGATCATGCCTTTGCAAATCCAAGCAACCCAAAGCACAACAAAGAGTTTACGGCTGATGCCAATAAGCACACAGTAGAATTCTTTAAGGCGAGATTGAAATAAACAATGAATTGACAATAAACAGTTGACAGTTGACAATAGGTCGAACATGCTATTGTCAACTGTTAATTGATTCAATAGTTATCCAGCATGTATTTGATCACATCTGTTGTGGTCACAATGCCCACTAGTTTGCTTTCGTCATGATCATCCACCACCGGCAGCGCATGAAATTCTTCAGTTGATAAAATTTCAGCAACGTATTTAATCGTATCGCTTTCTTTTACCGCCCTTGGTTTGTGCGACATCACCTGGCTGATGTTGAGCATATCAAACACGGCCTCATCGGCATCGCCTTCTCCGGCAAACAATCCGCTAAAGGTTAGGCGGTTTAAATCGGTTTTGCTGATCATCCCCACCAGTTGTTCACCGTGAATAACGGGCAAGTGCCGGATGTGGTGCTTGCGGATCAGGTTGTTGGCACTGATTAAGGTATCGTCAAGTTGAACAGCCACCACATGTTTGGTCATGATGCTGCTCACGGGTTCGCGCTTTTTCATCGTACTTTGATTTAGTATTTCAAAGTACCCCCGTTACAGGAGACTGCGGCTGACGAAGGTCAGGCGGGAAACGTGATCTTCATCACTCCCAAACTACTTTCCCTTCAATATTATACCACTTCGGGTAATTCGGAAGGTGTATTTTTTCTACCTCGTTACGCTTTACTTTTAAGGTGGGCGTAAGCAAATTATTTTCTACTGACCAATCGTGTTTCATCACCACCATCTTCTCCACATGCTCATGACTTTCCAATGCTGGATTTACTTCTTCCAATGTTGCACTCAGGCTCTGAATCAGTTGCTCCTTGGTTTTTGTTTTTCCATTAGCAGAAAGTACTACCAAAGCCATCGGTTGCGGTACACCCATACCCACCACGCAAGCCTGTTCAAGATCGGTGTTGGATAAAATACGCATTTCAATCGGAGCGGGCGCGATGTATTTTCCTTTGTCGGTTTTGAATAAATCCTTCACACGCCCGGTAATGGTTAAAAATCCATCACTGGAAATTTGTCCCTGGTCACCGGTTTTTAAATACCCTTCTTCATCGAAGAGTTCTTTGGTCATTTCAGGTTCCTTATAATAGCCGAGCGTAAGCCCCGGGCACTTTACCCTAATTTCTCCATTCTCTGCAATTTTTACACTCAACCCTTTTAATGGCAATCCCACAGTACCATGTCGGTTATTTTCTGGCCGGTTAAAGTGTGCATACACACAGTCCTCAGTCATGCCATAGGCCTGAAGAATGCGTACACCAATTGATTGATACCATTTTAGCAGGTCAACAGAAATGGGTGCCGCTCCACTGAAAATCTGGTTGGCGCGCGAAAGACCGAGCCCCTTTTTGATTTTGTTTTTGATTAGCGTGCTCACCAGCGGAATGGCGAGTAGTGTATTCAGTTTTTTCTGAGGCAATTTTTCCAGAATCTTCTCCTGGAACTTGGCCCAGATTCGCGGAACGGCAAAGAAGTGCGTGGGCTGGGTATCCGATAAATTTTTAGGAAAGGATTCGAGCGTTTCCGGAAACGAGAAATTGCCACCCTGATAAATGCCCATCAGTTCAATGCCAAGTCGTTCGGCAATGTGGCTAAGGGGAAGATAAGAGAATAGGATCGGATGTATTTGAATGCCGAGTTCCTGAATGGCATTCGATAAAGTAGAATCAAAAGCTGACACCGAATGCATTACACCTTTCGGCTTGCCGGTGGTTCCTGAGGTGTACATGATGGTCAGTAAATCATCGCCTTTCCAGCTATAAGCATTTTTCAACGGCTCAAATTGCTTAACCCATTGTTCCCAACTGTGATCTTCATCAACACCATAAGCGGCAACACCAAGCTTCACCACGTTTGCGGGTATGCCCTGTCGCTGCGGACTGTAATCATCAAGTTTGCCGACAATGATCAATTTGGATTCACTGTGTTCCAGTATTTGATGAATGGTGGAGGCTGTTATGGTGGCATAGAGCGGAACCGAAACATGACCGGCCATCATAATCGCCAGGTCGGCCATAATCCAATGTGCACAGTTTTTTGAAAGCAAGGCCACCTTGCTTCCTTGCGGAAAGCCCAGTGATTGAATGCCGTTGGCAATTCGCCTGATTTCATCCCCGGCTTGTTGGTACGTCCAGGTTTTCCACTGACCGTTAAATGGTTGGCGAAGAAACAACTGTTGTGGGATTTCCTTTTCCCACTTTAAAAACTGGTTTAATGGAGATGAGCTCATACGTTCGGCTTTTAGGCATGACTATTTACTCAGAAAACAGTTAAAATAAAAGGTCTTCTTTTCTACCTTCGCCCACATGAGTACTGCTGCTAAAAAACTTTTTTTATTAGATGCCTACGCGCTGATTTACCGAGCCCATTTTGCATTTACCAAAACACCCCGAATCAATTCGAAAGGTCATAATACATCTGTTCCGTTTGGTTTTACCAACACCTTGCTGGAAGTATTGCAGAAACAAAAGCCCACGCACATCGGTGTTGCCTTTGATACATCAGCGCCAACCTTTCGCGATGAAATTTTTGAGGAATACAAAGCCACCCGACAAGAAACTCCGGAAGACATCCGCTATGGCGTTCCCAAGGTGAAGGAAATCCTGAAAGCATTTAACATTCCTGTGCTGGAAATGGATGGCTATGAAGCTGATGACATCATTGGCACATTGGCAGAGCAGGCAGAGAAAAAAGGATTTGAGGTGTACATGATGACGCCCGATAAGGATTTTGGTCAATTGGTTACCGAAAACATTAAGCTGTACAAGCCAGCGTATATGGGTAATGCTGTTGACGTAATGGGTACAGCGGAGGTTTGCGCGCGGTGGGATATTGAAAACGTAAGTCAGGTAATTGAAATGCTGGGCTTACAAGGCGATGCTTCCGATAACATTCCGGGCATTCCGGGCTTCGGCCCGAAAACAGCAGCAACGCTATTGAAGAAGTACAAGAACATTGAGGGCATTATTGAACATGTATCAGAATTAAAAGGTAAGCAGAAGGAATTAGTGGAGCAGTATGGTGAGCAGGCACTGCTTTCCAGAAAACTGGCCACCATCATTACCAATGTTCCGGTAAAATTTGATGAGAAGGAGTTGGAATACAACGGCCCGGATGAAGCTGCGCTAAAGCCCATCTTCCAGGAGTTGGAGTTCAAGACCATCATAAATCGCGTGTTTGGCGATGCGGCAGTTGCAGCGCCTGTTGCACCTAAGGCTTCACAACTTTCCATGTTTGGGGGGTCCGCACCAGAGGAAGTGGCCGAAGAGAAATCAACCCCTGTTTCAGGTGAGGGCCGCATGTTCACGAAAGAAGCTGTTTCGTATCATTCGGTTTCCGGAAAAGAGGTGAGCCATGTTATCAGAGATTTGAAAGCGAGCGCAGCATTTGCATGGACGGTACAAATCTTGGATGACAAAACAATTGTTGGTCTGGGGTTTTCGGTAAAACCAAATGAAGCTTTTTTTATTCCAATTGATAGTGAGAAGCGATTGCAGGAATTTGCTGATGTATTTTCTGATTCATCTAAACTAAAAATTGGGCACAACATCAAGGCAACGATTCTTGCTTTCCGCGAACACGGACTTTCTGTAAATGGACCGTTGTTTGACACGATGATGGCCCACTACCTGGTAGAGCCTGAATCTGCGCACGATATTCAAACGCTTGCTGAGTTCTATTTTGGTTACCAAGTAATGAAGGACAACGAAGGCGAACTGGCTGATCGGTTATGCGAGCATGCCGACTTTGCACTTCAACTCAAGCAAAGGCTACAACCTGAACTGGAGAGGCGGGGGCACTCCAGTTTGATGCGTGATGTGGAAATGCCGTTGGTGCAGGTGTTGGCGAGTATGGAGTATGAAGGGGTTACGCTTGATGAAGATGTATTAAATAAAATGTCGGATGATTTGAAGAAAGACAGTGAGGTTGTACAAAAGGAAATTTTCAAACTGGCCGGGCAGGAATTCAACATCAATTCACCAAAGCAGCTTGGAGAAATTTTGTTTGAAAAAATGAAATTGGGCGATAAGCCTAAGAAAACAAAAACCGGGCAGTATGCTACCGGTGAAGATGTGTTGTTGAAGTTGGCCAATGAAAGTGAGATCGCACGAAAAATTCTCGACTATCGCGAATATGAAAAACTTCGGTCTACCTATGTGGATGCGTTGCCCAGGCTAATCGACAAACGCGATGGCAGAATTCACACCGACTATCGACAAGCCGTAGCTGCAACTGGTCGGTTAAGTTCAAATAATCCCAACCTTCAAAATATTCCGATTCGTACAGAGAAAGGAAGACAAATCCGAAAAGCATTTATTCCCCGCGACAAGGACTTTTTGTTCATGTCGGCTGACTACTCGCAGATTGAGTTGCGCATAGCCGCATCGTTTGCGAAAGACGAAATTATGATTGAAGCGTTTAAGAACAAGCGCGATATCCACACCACTACAGCGGCTAAAGTTTTCAAGGTACCGATCGATCAGGTTACGCCAGACATGAGGCGCAAGGCCAAGGAAGTGAACTTTGGAATTTTGTATGGCAGCACCGCCTTTGGGTTATCACAAAACCTGAACATTCCACGATCAGAAGCAGCAGAAATTATCACGGCCTATTTCACGGAGTTCCCGGCCATCAAACGATACATGGATAATTCCATTCTGGAGGCGCGTGAGAAAGAATATGTGGAGACCATTCTCGGCAGGCGCAGGTATTTGCGCGACATTAATTCGCGCAACATCACCACGCGTGGTTTTGCCGAGCGAAATGCCATCAATGCGCCCATCCAGGGAAGCGCAGCCGATATTATTAAGATTGCCATGGTGAACATTCACCGGTGGATGGAAAAAGAAAACCTGAAATCGCGGATGATCATGCAAGTGCACGATGAACTGGTTTTTGATGTGCACAAAGATGAGGTGGACGTATTGAAAGAGCAGGTTACCCGACTCATGAAAAGTGCGGTTCGCCTGGAAGTACCGATGGAAGTAGAGGTGGGTGTGGGTAAAAACTGGCTGGAAGCGCATTAAACAGGGTAATAACAGTTTGTTAATAACAAATTGTTACTTACATATGCAGTGAAAGGAATTCCTGATTGACTATGAGCATTTCTAAGGAAGTAATCGAACAAGCCCACGAGCGGATTAAACCCTACATCCACCGCACACCGGTTATCAGCTCGGCTGGTATCAATGAGCAGGCGGGCTGTAAAATCTTTTTCAAGTGTGAGAACTTTCAGAAGATTGGTGCCTTCAAGGCACGTGGTGCTATGAATGCCGCACTTTCGTTAAGTAAAGCAGACCTGGAAAAGGGATTGGCCACGCATTCTTCCGGAAACCACGCGCAGGCACTGGCGCGAGCAGCAAAACTGTTAGGCGTTCCGGCTTACATTGTTATGCCTTCCACTGCACCCGAAGTGAAAAAGCGTGGCGTAAAAGGCTTTGAAGGAAAGATTTTTGAATGTGAGCCCACACTCGCTGCGCGTGAAACCACTTTGGCAGAGGTGATTGCCCAAACGGGCGCAACAGAAATCCATCCATTCAATAATTATGATGTGATGGCCGGCCAGGCAACAGCGGCTAAAGAATTATTTGAAGATACCGATAAACTAGATGTGATTCTGGCTCCCGTTGGCGGTGGTGGATTGTTGAGCGGGACAGCGTTGGCCGCAAAATATTTTTCATCAAGTACTCAGGTAATTGCTGGTGAGCCCGAAGGCGCGGATGATGCTTATCGTTCGTTGAAGAGTGGAAAGATAGAACCCTCGCAAGCAAAATCGGTAGCCGATGGGTTGCTCACTTCATTAGGTGATAAAACTTTTCCCATTATTCGTGAACACGTAAAGGAAATTATTACCGTTAGCGATCATGAAATTATTGCGGCCATGCGCATGGTGTGGGAGCGCATGAAAATCATTATCGAGCCTTCTTGCGCTGTTCCGTTGGCAGCTTTGCTTAAGGACAAGAAAAAATTCACCCGAAAAAATGTAGGCATTATTCTATCGGGCGGTAATGTGGATCTGGAGCGGGCGTGTAATTTGTTTGTGGAGTATAAGTAGAACTTGTACAAATAAAAAACCCCGACTCTTCAGCCGGGGTTCTACTTTTCTCTAACTCGAAATTAATTCGACCCCTTTTTAAACTGATCGAACTTTGATTCGGTTGCGCGTTTTGGAAACACGTTGTCGGCTGTGTTCACGTCCGTTGTTTCTTTTAATGGATCAAGCACTACACTCACCACTTCTTTTTCTTTTACAAATACCTTGGTAACCGTACTCTCATTCTTGCGCCAGATTTCAGCCGGAATGCGATCAATTTCTTTTGAACCATCTTTAAATGTCCACTCGATAATGACAGGCATGATCAATCCGCCTTTATTAGAAAGCTTGATCTCATACATATTTTTATTCTGCAATTTGTTTACGATCGCCTTGTCGTCAACTCGCCCGTAAAACTCCTGGTAGAAACGATCATCGGTAGGGAGCACACTGATGGGTTCAGCGCCAGATGAAAAATCATTGTACTCTTTTTTACCAGAGCCTGCGCTTGCTTCAGCTTTCTTTGGAGTAACCTGCTTTTCCATCTTCGTCTGCTCATTACGAAGTTTATACCACTTCACGTAATCAATGGTTTGGTCTACGTTATCGGTGGTGTAGAACCAACCTCTCCAGAACCAATCCAGATCAACCGCTGAGGCATCTTCTAGCGTGCGGAAGAAATCAGCGGGTTGTGGATGTTTGAATGCCCAACGTTCAGAATATTCTTTAAAAGCCTTATCGAATAAATCCTTGCCCATTACGGTTTCGCGCAAGATGTACAGCGCAGTGGCTGCCTTTTGGTATTGCTCGGCACCAAACTGAATGATTTGTTCTGAGTTGGTCATGAGTGGGCGCATGTACGATTGATCACCTTTCATGTACCCCACCAATCCTTCGGGCAAACCGCGACTCCAATTATCATTCGGGTAGCGTTCCAGTTCGGTAACCAATTGCACGAAGCTGTTAATGCCTTCATCCATCCAGGTCCACTGGCGTTCATCGTTGTTGATGATCATCGGGAAGAAGTTATGGCCCACTTCGTGTACGATCACACCAATCATGCGGGTGCGGGTGCTGTTGCTATACGAACCATCTTTATTTGGCCTACCGAAATTGAAGCAGATCATCGGGTATTCCATACCAATAGAAGCAGCATGAACCGAAATGGCTACCGGGTAAGGATAGTCGATAGTCATGCGGGAATAAACTTCAAGTGTATTTTTAACCGCAAGGGTTGACTCTTTTTCCCAAAGGGGATTGCCTTCTTTCGGATAGAACGACATGGCCAATGGCGTTTTGTCATTGATTTTCACGGCCTGGGCATCCCAAATGAATTTGCGTGATGATGCAAAGGCAAAGTCGCGCACGTTGTCGGCATGAAACTCCCAGGTTTTTTTGGTCTTCGCTTTTGTCTTTTCTTTTTTCGTGGCTTCGTCCTGCGTTACAATAATCACGGGTTTATCAAACGAAGTTTTTGCTTTCTCAAAACGATCCAGTTCGGTTTTGCTTAACACATCTTTTGCGTTTTGCAGACTTCCGGTAGAAGCAACAATGTGATCGGAAGGAACAGTAATCTTAACTTTGTAATCGCCAAAAGGCAAGGCAAACTCACCCTGACCAAGAAACTGCTTGTTCTGCCAGCCGTTCACATCATCGAACACACACATACGCGGAAAAAACTGCGCGATGGTGTATACGTAGTTTCCATCTTCCGGAAAATATTCCAGACCGCTACGCTCACCGTCTTTCATGCGATCGCCAATGTTGTACGACCACTCCACCGAGAATGTATACGTTTGTCCGGGGCCGAGTGCTTTCGGTAAATCCACGCGCATCATGGTTTGGTTGATGGTGTGCGATAAGGTAGTGCCACTTGCATCTTTCACCGATTTGATTTTATACCCACCATCGAAGTCATACAGATCAAGTGATCCGGCTACGAATTTGGCAGGAATGGAATCGCGCATGGTGTTGGTGCGTGTCTGGCTTTTCAAACTGTTCTGCGCGATCACGTTCTGATCCAACTGCATCCACAAATACCGCAGTGTTTCAGGCGAGTTGTTGTGGTAGGTAATGGTTTCCGATCCGGTAATAGATTGATTGTCGTCATTTAACTCAACGTTGATTACGTAATCGGCTTTTTGTTGCCAATACCTGGGACCGGGTGCACCCGAGCCTGTACGGTATTCGTTTGGTGTGGGTAGCGTAGTGCCTAATTGTTCAAATTTTCCTTGCCATTTGGCAGGCTCCTGTGCCCAACCTGTAAGGGCGGTGCAGGCAAACAGAAATACAAGAAGATGTTTCAGCATAGTAGTTAAAGTATAGTCGTAAATTTTTTTACCAGGGATTTTTCTCCATCATCAACACCAGGGCTATTCCGGCTATGGCCGATGAAATGACCAGTTTCCAGTCTCTTCGGTTTAAGGTAAAGAGGTCTACTAATATAAAACTAGCGATCATAAAAATGGAAACGATAATTATCTGACCTACCTCAAGGCCTACATTAAAGGCAAAAAGCGGGGATACAATATTGCTGTTCTTTCCTAAAATGGCTTGCAGGTAATTTGAAAAGCCCATGCCATGAATCAGCCCAAAGAAGAGGGCAAACCCATAATTGACGTATGTAGTCCGATCGGATACTTCCGTTCTGCGGAAGATATTGGAGATGGCGGTTATGAAAATCGTGAGTGGAATAAGGAACTCAATCAACTCGGCATTCACCACAATAATTTTCAGTGTAGCAAGAGCCAGGGTAATAGAATGCCCAATGGTGAAAGCTGTTATCAGGATCAGAATTTTCTTCCAGTCGCGCATCAGATAAATAGCGCAAAGGGCAACCACGAACAGAATGTGGTCATACCCATTGGCATAATCCAGAATGTGATCCTTGCCTAATCCAAAATACAGTTGAAACTCGCTCATAGTCAGAAAAATGCGCTGCAAGTATACATTTTCTTTTGAAAGAATCCTGCGGAGAAGGGTATGAGCGGAAGCCGCAGTGGTTTGGTTTTTGTTATTTTTGGCATCCAATGAATGGTTTGTTATATTCCTTTATATATGTGCTTGGCCTTTGGGTTCACCCGATTCATATTTCGGTAACGGAAATAGAATACGATGAGCGCGAAAAGGAATTGGAGATCACGACCCGCATTTTTACGGATGATCTTGAGTTGGCTATCCGTGCGCAACGAAATGATCCAGCGTTGGAGTTATTAAAACTGCCTGCCGCAACCAGGCTTGATGACCTGGTGAAGCCATATCTGCTTCAACAAATCAATATTCAGCTGGACGGGAAAGCCCAGAAGCTTAACTACCTGGGGCACGAACAGGATGGCGATGCCCATGTTTTTTTTATTCAGGTACAACCGGTAAAAAAATGGAAATCGATTACGGTTCAAAATCAGGTTTTGCTGGAAACGTACGATGACCAATCCAACATTGTGCACGTAACCGTACGCGAAAAAACCAGAAGCATGCGGTTGATACGGAACAATGCAGCAGGCACTTTAACGTTTGACTGATAAATCAGAAACTTATGAAAAGACATTTTAACGTAACGGGTTTTATTGTTGGGTTAGTGACCTTGCTAAGCAGTTGCGGAGGTGATAAGGAAGAGGCCTGCGTATTTATTCCCCAGGTAATCGAAAAAGTTTCGGTCGACTACCTGCAACTTTCTGATTCAGTGGTTCAGCTGGAAACAAAAGAGGAAGTTATTGCATTCCTCGGGCGTTACCCGATTATCCGCGATAATTTTTTGCGCAGATCCATGTACCCGAGTGATGCTGAGTTTGTAGAGGATTTATACAAACGTTTCACCAACAATTACATGGATACGCTTCGCGCAGATGTAAGGCGTGTGTTTGGCGATGAACAAAATTTAAAGCAACAATTTGAAGAAGCATTCAGCAACCTGAAATATTATTATCCTGATTTTGTTCCTCCCAAAATCATTACACTGGTAACCGGTTTGGATAATGATATGCTCATGTCTGATTCGCTTATTGTGGTAAGCTTAGATTATTTCATTGGCCCTGGGGCAAAGTATCGTCCAAACATGTATGAGTACCTGTTGCGCCAATACACAAAGGATAATATTGTGCCATCGGTAATGCTTTTGTACGGCATGAACCGATTCAACTACAGCAATCCGGAAGATCAAACCACCCTGGCCGATATGGTTGCTTTTGGAAAGTCGTACTACTTTGCCAAACACATGTTGCCCTGTGTACCCGACAGCATTTTCATCTGGTACACAGCCGAAGAAATTAGAGGAGCAAAGTCAAATCACGATTTGATCTGGTATCGGTTTATTGAAGACCAGGTGTTGTATTCCACCAGCCACATGACGAAGCAAAAGTTTTTGAGTGAACGCCCGGTAACCATTGAAGTAGGCGAAAAATGTCCGGGCAGAATCGGGCAGTGGGTTGGTTGGGAGATTGTGAAGAGTTACATGAAGGCGCATCCTGAAACTACGTTACCGCAGTTGATGGAGATGCTGGATGCTGACAAGTTGTTTAAGGAATCGAAGTACAAGCCGGAGCGGAAGCCAGCGTAATTAAAGCTGCAACGGAATTACTTTTTCCTTCACAAGCCGGAATAATTCTTTCCTGAAAAAGAGCAGCAAAACGATAAACACAAAAGTTGTGTGTAGAGTAATGAATACAGGTGTGCCCATAATCCATACATTGGCAAGAAATCCGCGCTCCAGCAAGCCGTTCAGAAAAACAAATCCGTAACTACCGATAATCAGCAGTGGCAAAATCATAAAGCCCACGTTGTAAAGCCATCCCTGTTTATTTTTTACCGCGCGGAAGGAAGCAATGATGGGCGGTAGCGCCATGAGCAGCACAACACCATACGCCAGCCAGCGAAAGTAAGGTTCTGCTTCTGTACCTAAGGTCATGTT
This sequence comes from Cyclobacteriaceae bacterium, assembly GCA_019638275.1. Taxonomy (GTDB): domain Bacteria; phylum Bacteroidota; class Bacteroidia; order Cytophagales; family Cyclobacteriaceae; genus UBA2336. Next base: position 609,509 of record JAHBUC010000002.1, read on the forward strand.
TCTGAATACAACGGTTTCGTCTCCGCCACCCATAAACACCGTCATGATGCGGGCCTGGGGTACATTGGCCCATATTAACACAAATCCCAACGATTGCATTTTTGTTGTTTCATTTCGAAGCAGGAACATCCCGATCCACGCCAAGGTCATAGAAAAAATTGGTCCCGCAGCTGTGGGCCAATACCAATACGCACTGGCTTCTTTGCAGGATTTACACAATCGCCAGGCGTTAAAGTCGCGGTACTCGGGCCAGCAGCCGCAGATTATTTTACCCACAATAAAGTGGGCAATTTCATGGGCTTCACCCATCAGCATGGCAAATAGAAAAAAGGCGAAAATTTTTTTCGCGTTGAGTTGAAGTTTCACACCGTAATGTTTGCCCTAAGACTCCGGTGACAGGGCTCAGGTTGCACCTTTGTATTATCTTTGTTTTTAAACTGATTAGTAATGAGAGCAAAAATTGTAGCCGGTAACTGGAAAATGAACAAAACGCTGGAAGAAGCAAACACCTTGACCTCGGAGATTTCCGGCATGGTTGCCGATGAAGTGCGGGGTGATGTAAAGGTAGTTTTGTGTGCACCCTTCCCGTATTTGTTGCCGGTGAAAAAATTGATTGGCGACCAGACTCGTATTGTAGTCGGTGCTCAAAACTGCAGTGAGCATGAGGCCGGTGCGTACACCGGTGAGGTGTCTGCACCCATGTTGGCATCCATGCACATTCCGTATGTGATACTAGGTCATAGCGAACGCAGGCAATATTTTGGTGAAGGCGGTGCATTGCTGGCAAAGAAGGTTGATGTTGCTTTGAAGCATAACCTTACCCCGATTTATTGTTGTGGCGAACCCCTTGAGGTGCGCGAACGCAACGAGCATGAAGCACTGGTGAAAAAACAAGTAGAAGAAAGTCTGTTTCATCTGGATGCAGAGACTATAAAAAAGATTGTCATCGCCTATGAACCCGTGTGGGCCATCGGTACAGGAAAAACAGCCAGCGCACAACAAGCGCAGGATATGCATGCTGTTATTCGTAAGCATTTGGCCGGCAAGTATGGCCAGGCCATAGCCGACTCCATTTCTATTTTATATGGAGGAAGCGTAAACGCAGCCAACGCAAAAGAATTATTCGCTTGCGCGGATGTAGATGGTGGCTTGGTGGGAGGCGTTTCGTTGAAGTCGCGGGAGTTTGTGGAGGTTATCAAGTCGATTTGAAAATGTATGGATTGAAAATTTGAAGATTCTCACATGTATGCTTTCCTTTTAAATGCGTTAACTTTACTTCATCCTCATGAGTTATGAATCAGGCAAAATCAAATTCATTGGATGTTATTTTTCAGGTAAATGAACTCGCCTGGGCATTATACAATTCAAATCCAGCTAACGAAATGAAAACAATGGCCAGCAAAGATGATGTTACCCTATTGGTAGGTAACCTCAACAAACATGGTGTTCGGTTTATCCTTATTGGTGGATTTGCGATGGCTTTTCATGGGCATGTGCGGGCAACGAATGATATTGATTTTTGGATAGAGAACACTCCGGAGAATATGGATAAATTGCGTCAAGCGTTGTTGGACAGTGGCGTTGCGGAAGCACAAATCATGCGTAATACGATGCAGTTGGTAGGCGGGTTCACGGTGTTCAACTTAATGGAAACCGGATTTCAAATTGACTTAATGCATAACCTTAAAGCATTCAAGGAAATTGATTTTAATCAGTGCTATGCACGTGTGCAGATGGCTAACTACAATGGTGTTGATATTCCTGTACTTAATGCTGAAGATTTACTGAAAGAGAAGCGCGAGATGCGGGAGGAGTATCAAGTCAATTTTTAATCGATCCTGTGTGAAAGGTTGTGTAAACTATATTATTCTGATTTTAATTCTATCTCGGATTCATGCGGGTGCGCAACAGATGTTTCCATATCATTTAGATAATAATTTACAATGGAGTGCGTATGAGAAAATGGCTTCATTTGAAGAAAAACGATCTGTAGTAAATCAATTACAAGAAGCAGGGCTTTTTATGGAGCATTATCCAAGCTTAAATGAAATGATCAAAGGAATTCATTTTATTGATTTTAATGGAGATTCAAAAAATGAAATTGTTTACAATGGGAGTTACCCTGGGGAAGGCACTTTACTATTGATTTTTATGCAAACGGATGATTCATGGGCACGAATTTTTTCGACAATGGGAGAAATAATAAGGTTAAACTATAACTCAGGAATCATTTATTCTCTGGACGTATCTGAGCCAGGTTGTTGCGCTGATCCAACCACAGTATTCAAAACGTACAGGGTAAGCACCGATAATCGAAAAATATTTATTGATAAAATTTTTGAAAGTAAAATACTAACAGGAACAGATATTCCGCACAAGTTTTTCCGAATACCAACTGAGTTTGAGATTTTAAATGAAAAGTACTTTTTAAGAAGTGGCCCGGAGATTATGGATGAGCCTTTTGATGATTATCTGGAACAGTATGGGAATCAGATTGGGAAATTAAGCGCGGGTACTCAAGGTAGGGCACTTGGGGAGAGTACAGATTCTACCGGAAGAGTTTGGTGGTTTGTTGAAATATACCCAAGGTATAAGATTGCAGATTGCGTATTTTATAGTGATGAGTATTATAAGGATTTTCACAAAACACATATTGTGGGCTGGATTAGTAGCAGATTTGTCAAAAAGCTTGATTAAAGCGAAGAAGTTTAGAAGGTCACTATAAATCGAAGGGTTGATATAATGTATTAATGTTAAAATTTGAAGATGAAATATCAACTCATTGTCAAATTTTCAAATTGAATTTATGCACTACACCCGTCTCCAGGTAATCTGCAACTCCGACTTCTCGGAAATTCTCATGGCTGAAATAGCTGAAGTTGGGTTTGATACATTTATGGAAACGGAAACCGGGTTTGAAGCATTTGCTGAACAGAATCAGTACGACAAACAAAAGTTGCAGGAGATCAAAGATCGGTACACCGTACATACGCCAGTAGTTTTTTACATCGATCGGGTAGAAAAGAAAAACTGGAATGAAGAATGGGAAAGAAACTATGAACCCATTATGGTTGGAGATACCCTTATCGTTCGGGCTGAATTTCATCAACCGGAAAAGAAATACCCGATTGAACTCATCATCACTCCGAAAATGTCGTTCGGCACAGGACACCATCAAACCACGTACCTGATGCTGAAGGCACAGCTTAACATGGATCATCAAAATAAAATAGTAATGGATGCTGGTACAGGAACAGCAGTGTTGGCCATTATGGCATCGAAGCGCGGAGCGAAAAAGATAGAAGCATTTGATATCGATAGCTGGAGTGTGGAGAACGGAAATGAAAACGCAGAGATAAATCAGTGTCCCAATATCTGCATCCGCCAGGGCAAAATTGATGAGCTTACTTTTGCAGAACCTTTCGACATCATACTGGCGAACATCAACAAGAACATATTATTAAGTGAAATGCATCACTATGCTGCACACCTTAAATCTGGCGGTCAATTATTATTGAGTGGCTTTTATGAAAGGGACATTGCTGACTTAACAGAAAGGGCTTCGGAGTTTAACTTGCATCCGGTAAGCTTGGATACCCGCGAGGACTGGGCCTGCCTGTTGCTCCAAAAGAACAATGGCTGATTTTGTACAGAAAGTCGGGGAACAACGTTTTATCCTTTACAAACCGACCGTTTAGCTTTATTCGGCATTATTTGCGAATTTCGAAGGTTAAAGTTTCTGTGAAGAAAGCATCAACATACGTATTGGTAACCCTGCTGTTTTCAACGGTTTTGGCCTTTGGCCAGGCCGGAAAAAAACCAACAGTTACACTCAATTTCCCCGACAGCATTGGGTTTGCGTTGGAGAGTACCCGCAATACGGAGGCTATGGTTATTGGTGCCGCGTTGCCAATAGCCTGGAATAACCTGGGGCTCGACCACCAGCAGCGCATTCAGCGCCAGTTTTATTTAATGAAGCGAAAAGGGTACAAATTACGCCCGCACTTTGTTCAGTACTTTGGGTCATTGGTGAATGCCGTGAGTGTTGAGGGCATTGACCCGCGCCAACTCGATAATTATTTGGGTGTAGTCGAGAAAGTGATTGAAAATTTCAAGCCGGATAAGGCGATCAAATTTCTCACCGCATCCAATACGTTCTTCAAGTATCACGCCCTGCATTTTGACAAATCGTATCGGCTGTATGCGGTTGATGATGATTACACCTTTGAGTTTCTCGAGTACATTCCGCCACCCATTGACACAACAGCAGTAAGCGATACTTATGACGATTGGAGTGATTGGCCGGCAGAACCCGACAGTTCAAACATGCCGGAAATTACACCATATTGGATGACACAATCTCCGCCCCCCTATGTGGAAGGCCCGGTAATCCGGTTCAACAGGGTTTCATTGAATTTTGTAACACCATACGACTCGGTTACACTACGTAATACCAAAGGCATTTTTGCCTTAACCGAGAATTTGTTTGTTGGTGAAGAAGGTCGTTTCGGCTGGTCAGCGGCCGGGCTTAGCGATGAAGAAGTGTATTGCAACTTCAAGGAGTATAATTTTAATACAAAGAAACCGGAGCTCACCTCTTCGCTGGTAATGTTAAACTATACCGGAAAGACACCCGGACTAATACCCGGTACGTTTGAATTCAAATCATCTCCACGCAAGGATTCCGTGGCATCGTCTTACCCGCGTTTTACATCCTATGAAGGCAACCTGAGGATTAACGGGTTGGGAACAGAGAACATGATTTACCAGGGAGGCTTCTCCCTTCAAGGCCCGGTGATAAAAAGCACCAACATGAATCGCGACCTGGCATCCCTTACGGTGCTGGATAGCATTCGCAACAAGAAGTTTCGGGCCAGATCAGCTGAGTTTGTTTTTAAGGATTCTATGGTTTTAGCCGACCGTTCGGTTTTCACTATTTATCAAGAGAATGATTCCATCAGCCACCGCTCCGTTCAAATGCGTTATGATTATGCAAACGAGAAGCTGGTTGTGTTGAGTGAGAAGGGAAGTTTGCGTAACACACCGTTCACGGCAACTTTTTTCAACATGGATTTTTCTGCCAATATGATTCGTTGGGATCTGAAAGCAGATAGCCTGGATATTTATGCACAGTTGGGCAGCGGTCTGGCTCCTATGGTAGTAGAATCAATCGATTATTATGACCCCGAAGATTACCGGCTTTCCAAAGGGGTTGGGTTCAACTTTCATCCGTTAGGAATTGTGGCCAGGTACTGCATTGAAAATAACACACGAGAAACGCATACCGGAGATTTAGCTCAGCGGTATGGGCTTGACATTATTGCTGTACAAAAATCCATTGAGTTTCTGGCTTCAAAAGGTTTGGTAGAATATTGGCCAAACCGCGATCTGGTTATCGTGAAAGAAAAGACCATTACACAATACCTGTCATCAAAAGGCGAATCAGATTACGATAACCTGAAAGTACAATCAGTGGCTGGTTCGTATGCCATGCTTGACATAAAGAAACCGGTTTATGCAAACGCCACAATCGATTTTGCCGATCGCAACATGGTGGTGCGTGGTGTAGAGGAGTTCAGCGTGAGTGACTCGTTGAATGTGGTGATCAAACCCGATAGCAGCGTAATCACCATTCTTCAAAACCGCGACATCAAGTTTAACGGAACCATTACAGCCGGAAACTTTGAAATTACCGGGCATGACTTCACCTTTAAGTACGACAGTTTCTTCATCAACCTGACGCATATCGACTCCATTAATTTCTTTGCTATGGAGCGCAACGCACAGGGCCAGATGATCCGCAAGAAAATAAATAACTCCATGGTTGGGGCAGATTCACTGGCCGCAGCAGAAGGTGGACTGGGAGATCTTTCAAAATCATCAGGAACCCTATTCATCAGCCGGCCGGATAATAAATCGGGCAGAAAGAAAATACCAAACTATCCGCGACTGGATGCAACAACGGGTGGCGTAATTTATTTCAATCGCCCTGAAGTGCTTAATGGTGTTTACGATCAGTCTATATTTTTTGCAATCCCTCCATTTAAGTTGGATAGTTTAAATGACGCTGATCCCACATCAATCAATTTCGATGGTACGTTTGTTTCCAGTGGCATGTTCCCCAGCTTCAAGGAAAAACTTCACACCATGCCCGACAAATCGTTGGGCTTTGAACATATTGTGCCCAGGGGAGGCTATCAACTCTATAAAGGAGAGGGGAAATTGAACGGTGTAATTCGTCTTGACAATCGCGGAATACGATCGGTTGGAACGATCGATTATTTTGGAGCCACGGTACGATCAAATGATTTCGTGTTTTATCCCGATTCGGTAGTGGCGCGTGGCGATCGTGCTTTCATTGAAGAAAAGCAATATGGTGCAGTAACGTTTCCGCAGGCCTCCATGCCCGATTATCAAATGCGCTGGTTGCCCAAACAAGATCAGATGCGCTTTCGTAACACACGCTCGCCATTTAACCTGTACGATTCCACCGCACAGTTAACCGGTCAGTTGATTGTTTCGAAAAACGGTGTAACCGGTGCCGGACGATTGGATACACGCGGTTCAGAGTTGCGTTCGCGCGAGATGTCATTCAATGGAAAAGATTTTGGCGCACGCCATGCACGTTTCCGCGCCAAGTCGGCCGACCCGAACAAGCCATTGATTGACGGTACGGATGTGCGTGTAAAGTTTAACCTGACACAAAACTATGCCGACATCAGTCCGGAGATTGCCGGTGAAGCAGCCATTGATTTCCCATATGCGCAATTCAAAACCTCCATTCCCAATGCGCGGTGGGATTTAACGAATCAGAAAATCATTATGACTAAAGGCGAGAATGTTCCGCTTGAAGATTCATACTTCTACACCACCCGAAAAGATCTGGATTCATTGAACTTCAATGCCGAAAGGGCTGAGTATGACCTCAAAACTCAGGAGTTGAAAGTGAGTGGCATTCCGTACATCATTGTTGCCGATGCCAAAATTACACCTGAGAATGGTGAAGTGTTGATTCTGGAAAACGCAAAAATCGGCACGCTGAAAAACACCACTATTGTTATTGATACATTGAATGGTTACCACAGGCTTACAGAAGGTGTAGTGGATGTTATTTCAAGAAAGGAATTTTTGGGTTACGCTACCTATCAGTACGTAAACTTTTTGAACGATACGTTTGCCATTAAAATGACTGACTTTCATCTGGAGGAGGTAGCGCCAGTGCAGACCAGCAGACTTTTCGGTCGTAAGCAATCAACAGCAACCCAACAGACCGTTACCACAGGTTCGGTAGCCGAGCGCGATCACCTGGTATTGGGAGCCGGTATGTTTTATAAGGGTGAAATGATTATGTATGCCACAAAACCAGCACTTACACTAAGTGGCAGCATTAAACTCGATATTAAAAAAATAAAAAACTATAACACCTGGATTCGTTACGAACAAACCGGTGATGAAACAGAAGTGCTCATTGATTTTGATAAAGCCTTGAATGAGGAAGGCAGAAAGGTTGATGCAGGATTGCACTTCTCAGCACTGGATAACTCACTCTACATTTCATTTTTGAATGAGAAGCTTGACGATGATGATGACTTCTTCATTCCCAGCGGAACGTTGTACTATGATGTGGAGAGTAAAGAATACCGGATTGAAGACCGCGAAAAAGCTGCAGGCAATAAGCTCTCCGGAAAAGTTTTTGCCTACAACGATGAAACAGCAGGCGTTCGCTTTGAGGGTCCGATTAAATTCTTCAATGGGTATAAAGATTTCGACATCACCGCCAGCGCCATCGGGCAAGGGAACATGGAGACAAATGAAATTAAAATGAACTCCCTGGTGATGGTAAATACAACCGCGGCTTCCACAGTTTTTGATATCATGGCGCGCGACTTGCAGAATGTTATTCAGAATGAAAGTGTGGATGAAGGGTTGGGAGACCCTACTGATTTGCTGTATAAGATAGCCGATATTATTGGCGAGCGTGCTGTGAAAGATTATGAAACGCGCACAGCTCAGGGCCATGTTCCGTTGCCAACATACCCTGCGCTGGCTAAACCGCTAACGTTTTCAAATGTAAACCTGAAATGGTCAGCTGAAAATAAAGCGTTTTACAGCGAGGGCAGCCTCGGACTTTCAAACATTGGCCGCAACGATATTAACGGAGCCTTTGAAGGTTTTATGGAAATCAGAAAGGATGAAGACGGACTGCCGGTATTCAACGTATTCTTCAAGGCCAATCCTGATTCGTGGTATTACTTTGGTTTTGAAGACAACCGGTTGCTGATGTATTCAGCCAATGAAATGTTCAATACAACCGTGGCCAAGCGCACAAATTCCGGAAAAGCAAAAATTGGCGAGATGGTTTTCATACCGGGTACTGAGGAAGAGGCGCTCGCATTTGTAAACGGTTTCAGAAAGAAATATTACGGAATTGAAGTTCCGTACAACCTGAGCGGAGGATCTGTGTTGAAAAAGAAAGAAGAGAAAAAGGATGATGATGATGGATTTTAATCCAGCTTTCTCCTCGATTTCCAAATAAAACTTAATTTCACGCTTCTAACTTATAACCATGGTCAAGCAATACATTGATACCCATCAGCAACGCTTTTTAAATGAGCTTTTTGAATTACTGCGTATTCCTTCAGTAAGTGCCGATAGCCGGCATAAGGGAGATGTACGTAAGGCAGCGGAATACCTGGTGAACAAACTGCAGGAAGCCGGTGTAGATAAGGTTGAACTTTGCGAAACACCCGGCCACCCGATTGTATATGCAGAGAAAATTGTAAATCCTACGTTGCCTACTGTATTGGTTTATGGCCATTATGATGTGCAGCCGCCCGATCCGCTTGATTTATGGACTTCGCCACCGTTTGAGCCGGTGATCAAAGACGAAAAAATTTACGCGCGCGGCTCATGCGATGACAAGGGCCAGGTGTATATGCATGTAAAAGCATTTGAAGCCATGATGAAGCTGAATGCACTTACATGCAACATGAAGTTTATGATAGAGGGAGAGGAAGAAGTTGGCTCTGAACACCTGGATGTGTTTGTAAAAGAGAACAAGGAGAAATTAAAAGCAGATATTATTCTCATCTCAGATACAGCCATTATTTCGTTGGATCATCCATCCATTACAACGGGCTTACGCGGATTGAGTTATGTGGAGGTAGAAGTTACTGGCCCGAACCGTGACCTGCACTCCGGAGTTTACGGAGGAGCTGTTGCCAATCCGGTAAATGTGTTGAGCAAGATGATTGCCTCCATGCATGATGAACAAGGCCGTGTAACCATTCCTGGATTTTACGATAAAGTAGTTGAGTTAAGTGCAGCCGATCGCGAAGCAATTAACAAAGCACCTTTCAATCTTGATCATTACAAAAAGGAGTTGGGCATTGATGACATACAAGGCGAGAAAGGGTACACTACATTAGAACGCACCGGCATCCGGCCAACGTTGGATGTAAACGGAATATGGGGAGGCTATACAGGTGAAGGTGCAAAAACCGTATTGCCTTCAAAGGCGTACGCAAAAATTTCCATGCGCCTGGTGCCTGATCAAAACAATACCGAAATCACCGAGTTATTCTCCAACTATTTTACATCCATCGCACCCAAATCGGTAAAAATAAAAGTAACGCCTTTGCATGGCGGACAGCCTGGAGTTACACCAACCGATTCGGTGGCTTTCAAGGCTGCCAGTGCAGCGTTTGAGGAAGTGTGGGGCAAGAAGCCCATACCAACACGCGATGGCGGAAGCATTCCGATTGTGGCGCTGTTCAAAAAGGAGTTGGGCCTTGACACCGTATTGATGGGCTTTGGTTTGGATTCAGACGCCATTCATTCACCGAATGAGCATTACGGAGTGAAGAACTTTTTACTGGGTATCGAAACAATTGTTACCTTTTATAAGCATTTCGCAAAAGCATAAGCGAATTCTTGAAACACGGTTGTCATGTATTCAATGTCAATATTAAAATTGATTTCATCATTAGCCTGCATACTTTGCATGGTAATATTTCTGTTTGCCTGCAAAGAGGATGAGCCCCCAAAGTCAACCATAGTGTTTGATCAGGAACAGCATGATCGGTTTGGCCGACTCTTTGTAACAGAGTCTAATGGAGGGCCATCATCATTACATCCTACATTATTAAATGGAGGTACAGGGGTAGCGTATGAAATTAAGCTCTTTTTAGACAGACCAATGGCAGAAACTACAGTAATCCGGTTCTCCACTGCGGGCACAGCAACACGAAGTGAAGCCTCAGAGTTGGCTGACTTTGAGATTGAGCCTTCCGGTAATCTATTAACAATTGATAAAGGTGAACAAACGGCCTCGCTTTGGATTACGGTATTCGAAGATTACGAGCTTGAATACTTTGTATTAAACAATATTGCTTATTTAGTTGAGGGTATCACAATAACGTTAGAGGAAGTAGTAAGTGGCACTGGTATTATTGGAGCGGAGAAAACCTTTACGGTATTTATTACGGAAGATGACCCGCTTGTGTTTTTGAGCTGGGATCCACTTGATGAGCCAGGTGAGGATCCGGGTGATGTCGATATGGATTTATTTTTATGGTTGGATGGGGAATTGCTAACATCATCGACTCAGGATGGGATTGCTTTTGAGGTGGCTACGTTCCCCGCGGGATTATCAGATGGCCAAATCGGACTAAGTTATACGTATTACAGTGGTTCATCTGACGATCTTGAATTCTACGTTGAAATTTTTAACCCAGGAGGAAATTTTGAAGGATTTTTTCCAAATAGAAGATTCTATGAAGAAAAATATAATGCCAACAACAAGAATAAATATGATGAATCAGGTATCGCACCATTTATTGCACAAACAATGAGCAAAGTAGGTCTCGATTACTATAATGTTACCGGGATAACAGTGAATGAGTCGGGTAGTCGTACCATGAAACAAAATCGATTCTTGGCCAAAGAATCTTACAGCAAATTCCCAGCTGTTCCAATGGATAAAATTGCGGTTAGTAAGCTTCGTTCTGCTATCATGAGCAACTAGATGGACCTTTTTTCTTCGCTATTACCCTTCACCAACTCAGTGTCACTCGTTGAGAAGTGAGATAAACGTAAAAGCGGCAATTGTGGCCGGGGAAATGTCGACCTCTGGTCATAATTCCATAATTTTCACCGATACACAGCATTCTATCAACTATTTTGCGGTTGAATGCGTTATCGTACCGTTCCAATATTGCAGTTATGAATAAAGTTCTAGGAGCCGCCTTTTTATTACTCGCGTTGGTCTCAGCCGATGCCCAAATACTTAAGCCTGCAAAATGGACATGGGCACCATCGAAAACATCGGTGAAAACCGGTGATCAGCTCGACTTGATTTTTACCGTAACTACCGATAAGACCTGGTATGTTTATGCCAATGACTTTGATCCGGATTGCGGACCAATGCTTACAACCATAACGCTTGAACCTCATGCCAGCTTTGAGCTTGTTGGTGAACTCAAAGCCATCAATCCAATTGACAAGCACGATGAAGTTTTTGGTTGCGATGTTAAGATATTCAAAGACAAGGGAGAATTCCGCCAAACTATTCGTGTACTATCAACTGATCTGAAACTTTCAGGAACGTATGATGGACAAACCTGTACCGAGGTAGATGGAAAATGTATTCCATTTGATGGTGAGTTTTTCTTTACCGGAATCGCTGTAACAGGAAAGACCATTGAAGTTAAGACACCGGAAAAACCAAAGCAAAACGAACAAGCGCAAGTAAAAGAAACAACCGCTCCATCAGATGCATCACAGGAAGAGGAAGCAAAGACAGAAACAGTAACTACACCAATCCAATATGGCGCAGTTGCCGGTCCTGTACTGGACAAAACTGTTTTAGAAGGCGACAACAGCCTGGACGACAGTTCATTTTTCGGTTACCTGGTTTTTGCATTTGTGTTGGGCCTCATCTCGTTGGTTACTCCGTGTGTTTTTCCCATGGTACCGATGACGGTTACTTTTTTTCTCCGCGATAACCAATCGAGAAGAGAAGGGATTCGCAACGCGATCATTTTTGGAATTTCCATTATCACCATTTACACGTTAGCCGGAACGTTGTTCGCGGTGTTGCTGGGTGCAGAAGGATTGAATGCGCTGGCTACCCATTGGGCACCCAACCTGTTTGTGTTCATCATCTTCATTGTATTTGCACTTTCGTTTTTAGGATTGTTTGAAATCAATGCACCTCACCAACTGGTAAATAAGGCCGATCAGAAAGCCGAAAAGGGTGGGCTGGCCGGTATCTTTTTCATGGCAGCAACATTGGTGCTGGTTTCGTTTTCATGCACCATTCCAATTGTGGGTAACGTAGTGGTGATGTCTGCCGGAGGGCAAATTTTGAAACCCATTCTGGCGATGTTCTCCTATTCACTTGCATTCGCCATTCCGTTTACACTCTTCGCCATCTTTCCCGAGTGGATGAAGGGCATGCCAAAATCAGGTGGATGGTTGAATTCTGTAAAGGTTACGCTAGGGTTTCTTGAACTTGCACTGGCGTTAAAATTTTTCAGCATAGCCGATCAAGCCTATCACTGGGGTTTGTTGGATCGTGATACAAACATTGCTGTCTGGATTGTGATCTTTGCATTACTTGGGTTTTACCTGCTCGGAAAAATCCGCATGCCGCATGACAGCCCAATGGAGAAAGTACCGGTGCCGCGTCTCATTCTGGCAACGTTGGTATTTTCATTTGTGATTTACCTCGTGCCCGGCTTGTGGGGCGCACCACTTAAAGCATTAGCGGGTTACTTGCCGCCACAATACACGCACGATTTTGATCTTGTGTCGATGACGCGCAGCACACGCGCAAATGAAATTTGTGATTTGCCTAAGTACACCGATTTTCTTCACCTGCCGCACGGCTTGAATGGATACTTTGATTATGAACAAGCATTGGCTTGTGCACGTCAGCAAAACAAACCATTGTTTATTGATTTCACCGGTCATGGTTGTACCAACTGTCGTGAAATGGAGGCGGTGGTGTGGAGCGACCCGGCCGTATTGGAGCGACTGAAAAATGATTTTGTGATTGTGGCGCTGTACGTGGATGATAAAACTCCGCTACCGGAAAGTGAATGGATTACTTCACAGTACGATGGTAAAGTGAAAAAGACCATCGGCAAGAAAAATGCGGATCTTCAAATTGCAAACTTAGACAACAACGCGCAGCCGTTTTATGTACTGATAGGAAAGGATGAACGCGTGTTGGCTTGGCCTTATGGGTACGACCGCAGTGTAGAAAAATTTGTGGAGTTTTTAGAAAGCGGAAAGAAGAAGTACGAAGAGCTGTATAACTGACTTTGTGCAAAGAGGCACCAGCTCAGCATAAACTAGAGCCTAATTCATAGTGTACTTTGCGCCTTTGCGTGAAAATTTTAGGAGGGATGTTTCATCTCTTTCTCAACGGCTCCAACAGATGCATCAGTCCGTTGAGTTTTATCTCGTAAGCAGTAGCCATCAACTCTCCAAGCTTACCTTTCGGAAAGCCTTTCCGTTGAAACCACGCCAGGTAAAACTCGGGCAAGTCGCACAGTACAGTGCCCTTGTATTTGCCAAATGGCATTTTCATAGTGGTGAGTTCTATCAGAACATGTTTTTGCATATGGCCTTTGGAGCTCAAAAATTGAACTTTTTAACAAAATCTCTTACATTTACCTGACTATTACAGGTTCTGAACCTGAATTTTTTAAACTTTAGGCCGATTTTTTTAACGCATTAAAGGGCAATCATGATAAAGCGGATGCTTTTACGTGTATGTGTTTTTCTCATTTTAGGTGTTCTCATCTATGGTGACCTTACGCTTCCGGGCGAGGTTGTTTTTGAGGATAAATCTATAGCGCTTGACTTTGACTGGACTCCGCCAACGATGCTGTATGGTATGGTGGTGGATAATCATGAAGTGATTGAAGATCGCGTAAAGCGTAATCAATTCCTGTCGGACATAATGCGTGAGTACAATGTTCCGGTAAAACTGATTAACCAGGTGGCTTCGCTTCCACGTCATGTTTTCGATGCACGAAAAATAATTCCAGATAAAAAGTTTACGTTCATCCGCAGCGCAGATTCTTTACGCATACCAAAAGTTTTTGTGTATGAGCCTAACCCAATCGACTATGTTGTGTTTCGGTTTGGCGATTCGTTATCTGTAGATGTTTGCCAACGTGATGTTACGGTTGTAGAGAAATCCATTTCTGGGGTAATCATGTCTTCTTTGTCGCAGACGATCAATGAACTTGGATTATCGCATGAGCTGACCAATAAGTTTGTTGACATATTTGCCTGGCAGGTTGACTTTCAACGCCTGCAACAAGGTGATCAGTTTAAACTTATTTACGAAGAGCAACAGGTTGATGGAAGATTTATTGGCGTAAAGCAGATAAGCGGAATTTACTTTAATCACTTTGGGAGCAGCTATTATGCTATTCCATTCGATCAGGGTAACGGATTGGATTATTTTGATGAAGAAGGCATGAGCTTGCGTAAAGCATTATTAAAGTATCCGATTGAGTTCACCCGTATCAGTTCACGGTATAGTCAAAACAGACTACATCCTGTACAAAAGGTTTACAAGCCACATTTGGGTACCGACTTTGCCGCACCTACCGGCACCCCCATTCGTTCAGTAGGTGATGGTATCGTTCAGGAGGCACAATATAAATCCAACAATGGTAACTATGTGAAAATAAGGCATAACGCCACATACACCACGCAATACCTGCACATGTCTAAAATTGCGCCAGGCATTAAACCCGGTACACGTGTACGGCAAGGGCAGTGGATTGGCAATGTGGGAAGCACCGGTTTAGCCACAGGGCCACACGTTTGTTACAGGTTCTGGAAAAATGGGGTGCAGGTTGATGCGTTGCGTGTAGAATTGCCGCCTTCAGAGCCGATTACAGATGAATATCGTGAAGCGTACAAGATCGCCCGCGATGCAACGATTGAAAAACTCAATGCCATCCCTTCGGTTTTTCCGAATACGTTTGCCTCGCTTAATTAAGCGCATGGTCTCTGGCAAAAATTAAAATAGCTTTCTTTCAACTTTATTCAACTATTTTCGTCTAACCTAGCGTTATCGTTTGGTATGCGAAAACTCACCCTCATTTTTCTCTTGCTGTCGGCCATACCGTTGTATAGCCAAAAAGTTGCCCTTGTGCTAAGTGGTGGTGGAGCCAAAGGAATTGCGCATGTAGGTGTACTCAAGGCGCTGGAAGAACACAACATACCCATCGATTACATTGTTGGCACTTCTATGGGTGGCATTGTAGGGGGTTGTTACGCTGCCGGTATGAGCCCGCTACAAATTGAAGAGATGATTCTTTCTGAAGATTTTCTTCGGTGGGTGACGGGTTTACCAGAGAAAGGATTCAACTTTCATTATTATAGTGATGAGATAAGCCCGGGTTTTCTCAGGCTAGATCTTTCGTTAGACTCAACACTCTCGGTTCAATTCAATACCAGCCTGGCCAACGATGCTTCATTAAACTTTGCACTTACAGAAAAGATGGCGGTGGCTTCAGCCATTTCGCGCAATAATTTTGATAGCCTGTTTGTTCCCCTGCGGGTAATGGCGGCAGATGTGTTTTCGCAATCGCAGGTTATTTTAAAGCGAGGGTCGTTGAGTGATGCTTTACGCGCCACACAAACAGTTCCCTTTTTTTATACCCCCATCCGCATTGATGATAAATATCTTTTTGATGGCGGGGTGTATAACAATTTTCCGGTTGATGTAGCTCAACAGGAATTTAATCCTGACGTGCTGATCGGCTCCAATGTGTCATCCAAGATTTTTAAGGACTATCCGTACAAAGACGATGATAAACTCATTAACCGATCATTGCTGTATATGTTGCTGGATAAATCCGATCCGGCCGCTATTCCGGACAGTGGAGTTTACATCCAGCCAAATCTGGAGGGTTATACATCGTTTGATTTCGCGCGGGCCAAAGCGTTAATCGATAGCGGGTATGTTCAAACGATTAGGCAACTTGAAGAACTGAAATTGAAGACCGCCCGATCGGACAAAGGAACGGCAGTTGAAGCCAAACGGGAAGCCTTTGTTTCCAGGGGTACAGCAATTACCATTCGGGAGATTGCATTTAGAAACTTCAACGCGCGTCAACGTAAGTACATTCGTAGAATTTTTAATGTAAAGGCAGACGGAACAAACATGCCCATGAGCATCAGGGATGCCAAGCGAGGTTATTTTAAACTCATCACCGAGCCGTACTTCAGTAATGTGCACCCTACCCTTCGGTATGATTCGGGCAAATCCGACTTTTGTCTTCAACTAACACAACGGCCTCAAAAAAATTTCCAGGTAGATTTTGGCGGGGTAATGGCTTCGCGAAATATCAGCAACCTGTACCTGGGGCTCGACTATTACTACTTTAAAAATTCACTCACACATTTTTTTATCGGAGCACAAACCGGCAGCTTCTATAAATCACTCATGGCAAATACGCGAATTGATTTGCCTTATCTCGGGCGCTTCTACATTCAACCCGAAGTGGTATTGAGCGATTACGATTATGTAGAAGGAACCGACCTGTTACAAAAAATTACACCCACGGTGCTCAGGCGCTTCGACAGAAAGGCGGGAGTGCGTTTAGGATGGCCGCTGGGAAACACCATTAAATCAACAGTTGTTTTTAATGGCTTTACAAATAGAGACCGGTATTCAAACACCAAGTCATTTAACAGTTTGGATACGCTGGATGTACTCAGTTTGCGAGGCTACAAAACCGGAGTGGTTTTCACCACCAGTAACCTGGACCGGAAGCAGTATGCATCTGCAGGTAAAAGCATTACGTTAAGCGGTTTTTACTTTAATACACGTGAGGCATATGTACCCGGTACAACCTCTGTCACTTCAATTTCCGATAAGCGTAACCATCAATGGTTCCGGGTGCGGGCCAGCGTTGAGCAGTACTTCAACAAAGGAACTTTCCGGCCCGGGTATTTTGCCGAGGCTGTGTTTTCAAATCAGCCTTTCTTTTCCAATTACTTCGGCACCATTATCAATACCCCTGGGTTCTTTCCCATTCAGGATAGCCGCACCCTTATACTTGAAAATTTCCGATCGCCCAATTACCTGGCAATCGGAGCCAGAAACGTGATTGTAATTCGCCCTAGAACTCTCGACTTGCGCGTAGAGGGCTATGTGTTTAAACCGCTGGATTACATCACACAGGGGGGTAATCAGGAAGCCCGAAAAAATGGAGATTTGAGTACCCTTTTCTTTGCCGGTTCAGCCGGGCTGGTTTACCATTCCTTAATAGGCCCGGTTAGCTTAAGCGCCAATTATTACGATGATGTTGAAAACAAATTTGGCGTATTATTCCATGTAGGATTTTTATTGTTTAATAAGCACACCCTGGAGGACTAAACGCTATTTTTTACGGAATTTTGCCGACCTTGCGTCTTATTGTAAGACAGATGCATCCATTAGGGCATGTATTGTTTTTAATCGATTTTGAATTTTTAGTTAAGTTTATCCCTTCATTTTAACCTTACAGCGGCTTCATGAGAAGATGTTTAGCAGTCCTTGCCCTGATTAGCGCGCCCCTCTTTTATACCCAGGCTCAGATTGTTCAGTGGGCTTCAAAAGTTATTGAGTTTTCGTCTGAATTGACCCCCATTCAATATTCGGCCCAACAGGTATTGGGTAAACCTAATGTTTTACCGGCTGGTGGTCAAAACCCAAATGCCTGGGCACCCGACAGGCCCAATCGTAAGGAATTTTTGAAACTGGGCTTTGATAATCCTATTCAAATACAACAGGTAGCCGTTGCCGAGTCGCATAACCCGAGCGCGCTAACCCGAATTTTGGTGTACGATGAGGCCGGAAGAGAATACGAGGTAATGACCTTGAATCCGGGGGCAGTACCGCTCAAGGCGATGATGCGAAATATTTTTATTGAGAAAACTTCCTATAAAGTAACGGCTGTTAAGCTGGAGTTTGATGGGGCCGCAGTACCTGACTATTACGGCATTGATGCGGTTGCGATATCAGATTCAAATTATCCGATTGTAGCATTTATTCCGAAACCGGCATTGCTTGCTTCAGGCATTGTAATTGAACAGTTAGATGAAAATGTGAACAGCGAGTACGCTGAGCTTAACCCGATTCTTTCGCCCGATGGCAAAACGTTGTACTTCAGCAGACGAAACCATCCGGATAATATTGGTGGGGTTAATGACAAAGAGGACATCTGGTATTCTGAACTTGGAGAAGATGGCAAGTGGACGCTGGCAAAAAACATGGGCCCCCAATTCAATAACGCCTATCCGAACTTTGTTAACTCTATCAACTCCATGACGCCCGATGGCCGCACAGCTGTTATGTTGTTAGGGAATAAATATCTTGATAATAATAAAATGCAGGCAGGTGTATCCGTTAGCACAAACATTGGTGGCTCGTGGTCAAAGCCGGTTGCACTCAACATTACCAACGATTATAACTTCAACGATAAAGCAAATTACTTTCTGGCCAACAACCGCAAAACCATGATTTTGTCTGTTGAGCGTGAAGACTCAAATGGAGATCGGGATTTGTATGTGTCGTTTATGAAAGACGACAGCGTTTGGACAGAGCCCCTGAACCTTGGAAACATTGTGAACACAGCCGGTGAAGAGTCAGCACCATTTCTTGCCGCAGATGATGTAACCCTTTATTTCTCATCAAATGGTTTCAGTGGATATGGCGGAACGGATGTTTATGTATCAAAAAGACTTGATGATACCTGGGTAAACTGGTCGGAACCTGAAAACCTTGGCCCTGAAATAAACTCACCGTTGGAGGACCTCTTCTTTAACATTCCAAATAACAGTGACTATGCCTACTATTCACGCGGCATAACTGAAACCAACCTGGATATTTTTCGGGTAAAACTTCCCATACTTCGTAGCCCCGAGCCGTGGGTTACGGTTAAGGGCAAACTTATTGACGCAGAAACCGGCAAACCGATCGGTGCAAAAATTATTTACGAGCGTTTGCCTGATGGCATGGATGTAGGTATAGCGCAATCAAATCCTGAAACAGGTGAATATGAAATTAAACTTCCGGCAGGACATTTGTATGGTGTTCGTGCAGAAGCGAAAGATCACATTTCAGAAAGTCAGAACCTGGATTTGCGTAATGTAACAGCCGATATGGTAATAGAGAATAAGGACTTCACCTTACAACCTATTCAGGTGGCGCGTATTGATGAAAACGTTACCATTACCTTGAACAACATTTTCTTTGATTTTGATAAAGCTGTTTTAAAGCCTGAATCGTTCTCGGAATTGAACCGTATTGTCACACTCATGAATGAACGCAAGGGAATGCAGGTAGAAATTACCGGTCACACCTGCGACATTGGTGAGGATAACTATAACATGGGCCTTTCTGAGCGCAGGGCTAAGGCGGTAAGTAAATACCTAGCCGATAAAGGGGTTTCATCAGAACGAATTTCGGTGAAGTTTTTTGGCGAGACCCAGCCGGCTGTTCCCAACACCAACCTGGAGAACAGACGCAAAAACAGAAGGGTAGAGTTTAAAATCGTGAAACTTTAAATCGGAACATGATCATGAGAGTGTTAATTCTTTGCGTGCTCTGCTTCATCACGTTCACAACCAAGTCGCAATCGGATAGCCTGATTGTGGTAGAGGGTAGAGTACTTAATGCAGACACAAAAGAACCCGTTGTAGCGCGAATCACCTATCAAAATCTTCCTTACGGAAACCGGATGGGAGTAATCAACAACAGTGCGTTTTCATTTCCATTATTTGATGGTGAACGCTACTCCATTACGGTGGAGGCATCGGGGTTTGCATCTGCCAAATACATGCTTGACCCAGCAGAGGCCAATGCTGAAAAGCGCATCGTAAAAGATATTGAGTTACATCACACTACGGGTGCAACCAAAAAACATTCGGCTGGTTACGTAATGCGTTTGGATAACCTGATTTTTGAAGTAGCCAAATCAAAAATTGATCCTGATTCTTATGCGGAACTTGACTTGCTGGTGAAGATGATGAATGAGCACAAGAGCATGGTTATTCAATTGGAAGGGCATACCGATTATCTTGGGGATGCAAAGAAAAATTTAAAACTCTCACAAGACCGTGTGGATGCCGTGCGCGACTATCTTATTGCCAGAGGGATTCATAAAAACCGTATTAAGCTAAAAGCGTTTGGTGGTACCATGCCGCTTTCGCGCGATAACACACCCGAAGGACATCGTTTGAACAGAAGGGTGGAGGTTCGGATTTTACAGGAGTAATCTTTACAACCGGACTACAGCAGGCAAGGCTTTGTAACGGATAATCTGCAATTGCTTTTTCAACGATTGTTTTTCGGCTGGATCAAGGTTGTCTTCGAGTGACACCGCCCACAACAACATTTCCGAAAATTCTTCTATGCGTGCGGTTGCATATCGTTCGCTTGCCAATGATAAATAGTGAACGGTCTTTTTCAGATTCTGCTGATTGAATGATTCAACGGCATAGTTGTAATATAATAACCCAATCAGTTCTTCTTCCGAAACCTTGTTGAATAAGTCAAACGAAAATTGATAGCGATTCTCGTTTCGTATTTGATTTTGCTGGTACTGCTCAATGCGCTCCTGTATTTTATCAGCAGAGGTTACAAAACCATCTACGGCATCAGTTGCCTCCAGTAACACCTCACCTTTTGAGGTTTGCGCCAAAATAAAAATATGGTAGTTGGTTTCTATTACATCATGCTCGATTCCGAAATGATTCAGAATAACAGAATACAGAATAGTGCCCGACAAGCAATTGTAGAAACCCTGTGTAAAAATCTCATCAAACGAAGTGGTTTCTGAGTAACGTTTTAAGAAAACCTGGTGTGTCCGGTAGAAAATGAACTCCAGGAACTGACGGTCATCTTTAAATTGATTTTTCTTTGAACCAACACGGGTCAAAAAGCTCTCCCATTTTTCGAGGCTTACATTAGTCTCTGTTGTTGCAAGAAAGTGCTCCAGAGAAATGCGTCTATCGACAGGCTCGCCCATGCCAGGAGCCCGGCTACTGGTGATCAACACCAGGAACATAGTAATATGGAGAAAGCGTCTGTTCAATGTTACTTTAATGTTATGGTAATGTTACCAAAAGTAACATAGGTGTAACTGAAGCGCAATGGGCTTAACATTAACTTAACATGAGCGCAGATTCAGGATTTTGCATACCTTGGTAAAATGATGCCCAACCTCGAAGAAAAGCTGGTTTCTGATTGGATAAACGACCTTTTTAAACGTCAGCAGGAGTATTTGCCCACCCTTAGAACCGAACCCGTATCAACCCGGAAAACCCGGTTGAAGAAACTGAAGCAATGGGTATTGTCGCATCGGCCTATGATACATCGGGCCATGTACGATGATTTTAAGAAGCCGTCCACAGAGGTTGATGCCATTGAGGTGTTTCATGTGCTGGACGAAATTTCATGTGCGTTGGCTAATCTTGACCGATGGACAAAACCAAAAAAAGTGGATGCACCCATCACCATGCTGGGTACCCGAAGCTATGTGCTGGCCGAACCCAAAGGCATTTGCCTGATTATGGCTCCATGGAATTATCCATTCAACCTTTCAATCGGTCCGTTGGTTTCGGCACTGGCGGCCGGCAACAGTGTGATCATCAAACCATCTGAACTAACCTCAAATACATCGGCACTCATAAAAAAAATGTGTGACGATATTTTCGATGACCAGGTGGTTGCGGTGTGTGAGGGAGGCATTGATGTTTCGCAACATCTATTGAAACTTCCGTTTGATCACATCTTTTTTACAGGAAGCCCCGCTATTGGAAAGTTGGTAATGAAAGCAGCAGCAGAAAACCTTACATCTGTTACATTGGAGTTGGGCGGAAAATCTCCAACCATTGTTACGCCTTCAGCCAACCTGAAGGATGCCGCAAAGCGTATTGCGGTAGCCAAGTTTATCAACAACGGTCAAACCTGTATCGCCCCCGACTATGTGTTGGTTCATGAATCCGTTAAAGCAAAATTGATTGAACGCCTGACGGAAGAAGTAAAGAATTTATTTCAGGATGGCGATGAACCCCTTGAACAGTCGCCACATTATGCGCGAATTGTAAACGAAAAGCATTTTGCACGACTAAGCGGTATGCTTGAAGAACTTGTAGAGAAAGGTGCCAGGATTCATATGGGAGGCCGGGTAAATGCTGCCGACCGGTTTATGCATCCCGTTATTGTTTCCGATATTCCGGAAGAAGCCCAGGTAATGGAGCATGAAATTTTTGGGCCTATTTTGCCCATACTCTCGTATTCAAACCTGGCCACCGCAATTTTGCAAATAAACAAACGACCAAAGCCGCTGGCCTTGTACATCTTTAGCTCCACCCGCAGCGAACGTGAACAAATTTTGAAGGAAACATCTGCTGGCACAGTCTGCATCAACGATTGCGGAATTCAATTCCTGAATCACAACCTCCCGTTCGGGGGTGTAAACAACAGCGGCATAGGCAAGTCGCATGGGCATTACGGATTTTTGGCGTTTTCAAACGAAAAGCCGGTTATGCGTCAACGTAGTGGCTTTACATCGGTAAGCCCCTTATACCCTCCGTACACACGCGGTGCGCAGAAATTACTGGATTGGATATTGAAATTTATTTGAGGATAAAGCGTTTTTCATCCGGTTAAACGAACGTTTTTGCATCAATTCGTTTTGTAATTTTGTAATCCGTTTACGTTTTCACGTTTTAAATGACCCGTTTATGTTGAAGAAAATCCTGATCATTCTTGGAATTGTTTTCGTGGTGCTGTTGGCCGCTGCTTTTATCCTGCCGGTTGTTTTTAAAGATGACATCAAAGCTGCCATTGATAAGGAACTGGCCAAATCTGTAAATGCCGATGTGGTGTTTGATGCCGATAACTTCAGCCTGACGCTTTTCCGGAACTTCCCGAATATAACAGTTGAGATGCGCGACTTTGGTGTGATCAACCGGGAGCCATTTGCCGGTGAAGTGCTATTTGCGACCGAACGCCTTGAGGTGGAGGTAAACCTGAAGGATGTTTTGTTTGGCGATCAGCTTCGGTTGAAGGGAATCACACTGGTTAGTCCGCTCATAAACATTAAAGTATTGGAAGATGGCCGGGCAAACTATGATATTGCTATTGCCTCAGAAGAGCAGGAAGAAACAACCGAAGAATCCGGTGATTTTTCTTTTGGTATCGATCACTGGCAAGTGATTGATGCCGATATAACGTATGATGATCGTTCCTTACCATTTCTATTAAGCCTGAAAAGTGTAAACCACTCCGGCAGTGGCGATTTTACACAAGATGTATTCGATTTGAAAACAACCACCACTGCGGATACGGTAACGGTGAAATATGATGGCGTTGAATACCTCACCAATAAGCGGGCGGCTATTGATGCGATTATCTCCATCAGCGAAGAGTACACAAAGTATACCTTCAAGGAGAACAGCGCAAAGGTCAACGACTTTGCCATGAGCTTTGACGGATGGTTTAAAATGAATGAGAATGACTATGGCATGGACATCTCTTTTAACAGTCCGGAAAATACATTTAAAAGTTTGTTGTCGTTGGTGCCAGGCATGTATTCCGAAAGCTTTACCAACATAAAAACAGATGGCGAATTACAGTTTGCCGGTTTTGTAAAAGGCACATACAGCGAAACACAAATGCCGGCTTTTCAGGTAAACCTGAATGTAATGGAGGCCATGTTCCAATATCCTGACCTGCCCACTCCGGTTAGCAACATTAACCTGAACATGTTGGTGGATAACAAGGATGGCAATATCGACAACACCGTTATTGATGTGAAGAAGTTTCACATGGATTTCGGCTCTAATCCATTTGATGCGCGCGCCCTCATCAGCAAACTCTATCCCACGGAAGTGGATGCGAACGTAAATGCAAAACTTAACCTGGCTGAGCTTTCAAAAATGTTTCCGGTGGAGGGCCTGGAAATGCGTGGTAACTATGCTATCGACTTAACCGCAAAAGGTGTTTACGATAGCCTGAAGAAAACCATTCCATCCATCAACGCAATCATGTCGTTGGCTAATGGATATGTGAAAACATCAGAGTTTCCCTTGCCGCTGCAGGATCTGAAATTTAATTCGAGTGTAAAGAATACATCTGGCCGTATGGCCGAAACCTTCATTGCCGTAAATGATTTTTCGATGGTGATGGATGGCGAAAAATTTTCTGCTGACATGCTGATTCAAAATCTGGAAGACATCACCTGGGATGTAAAGGCAAACGGAGGCATTGATCTTGAAAAGATCACCAAAATATTCCCGGTGGAAGGTATGACGTTGGCCGGAAAGGTTAAGGCTGATCTGCAAACGAAAGGAAAGATGTCAGACCTGGAGGCAGAGCGATATGAAAAACTTCCTACAAGTGGCAGTGCTTCATTGCGCGAATTCAAATACACATCGACTGATTTACCGTATGTTGTTACACTTGCTCAGGCCGATATGAGTTTTGATCCACGAAAAATTGATTTGAAGCAAGTAACCGGAACAATTGGCAAAAGTGATTTCAATCTTAACGGTTCTGTTTCCAACTACATGGGGTATCTGTTCAGCCCCAATCAATTGCTGAAAGGCTCCATGAATTTTTCATCAACCTTGCTTGATCTGAATGAATTTATGGCAGAGACTGAAGAAACAACGGAGGCGACAGAACCCTATGGCGTTATTCCGGTACCCGAAAATATCGACTTCCTGATGAAGTCGAGCATTGCCACGGTAAAGATGATGGACTTCAACA
This sequence comes from Cyclobacteriaceae bacterium, assembly GCA_019638275.1. Taxonomy (GTDB): domain Bacteria; phylum Bacteroidota; class Bacteroidia; order Cytophagales; family Cyclobacteriaceae; genus UBA2336. The sequence goes on from JAHBUC010000002.1 coordinate 634,308, forward strand.
TTACCAATGCGAAGGGTGATATTGTGGTGAAAGATGGCGTTGCTAACCTGAGTGGTTTGTCGTTTAATTTATTGGGTGGAGCGTTTACAGTAAACGGAGCGTACAACACAAAGGATATTCAACATCCGAAGTATGACTTTGCATTGAAGATTGAAAACATGGCGTTGGCACAAGCCGCTTCTGCGTTTTCAATTGTTAAAAATTATGCACCCGTAGCCGGTTTGATGAGTGGAAATTTCTCAACCGACTTTAAACTTTCTGGTGAGTTGTTGCAAGACATGATGCCGAATCTGAAAACCGTTAACGGTGAGGGATTGGTTAAAGTGGCCCAGGCAGCCTTGAAAGAATCAAAACTGGTTTCAGGAATCACCTCTCTGACCAAACTGGATGATTCCAATGAAGTAACCATGAAGGATGTGCTGATGTCGGCCTCGATTAAAGATGGCAAGCTTAGTGTTAAACCATTTAATGTGAAGTTTGGCCAATACACCACTTCCGTGGCCGGCAGCACAGGCATTGATGGCTCTATTAATTATAGTTTGAAGATGGATGTGCCCGCTGGAAAGATGGGCGCTCAACTCAGCAGTTTTGTGAGCCAGTATACAGGCGGAACGTCTGATCCGAATGCTATGATTCCGGTGAACATTGGGTTAGGCGGAACATTTCTTGACCCTAAACCACAGTTGTTAATGACTGAACAAAAGCAACAGGCACAACAGGCGGTTACTTCAGCAGTGAAACAAGAAGCAGAGAAAAAAGCAACCGAGTTGGTTTCAGGATTGCTGGGTACAAAATCAGATACCACCAAAACCGATAGCACGAAAACCACTGATCCAAAGCAGAAGGTGGTTGATGATGGTGTGAAAACCATTCAGAATTTGTTGAAGAAGAAAAAGGGGAATTAAATTCCAAACGAAATGCCGGTTCGAAAGCCGGCATTTTTGTTTTGTGCTGTTCCGAATTTCCACCTGCGGTAGGTTTGTTCTGTCGGGCTTTCCCTATTTTTAACCAACCAAAAATTCAAAATCTTTAACTATGAGGATTCTACTAAACGCATTGCTTATCCTGTTGCTGGTACTGCCTTCCATGGCGCAGGAGAAAGTAGATACCGCAACGGTGTCACGCATTAAAAAAGAGGGCTTTGAAAATTCACAGGTCATGAACATACTCGGTATGCTTACCGATGTGCATGGCCCTCGCTTAACCAATTCGCCCGGTTATAAAAGCGCGGCAAATTATGCCAAGGCCGAGTTGGAGAAATGGGGTTTGCAGAATGCCCATTTCGACTATTGGGATGAAGACTTTGGCAGAGGCTGGTACCTGAAGAAATTCAGTCTGCATGCCACGGCACCGGTTTATTTTCCAGTGATTGGTTTTCCAAAAGCATGGACACCTGGAGTAAAGGGTAACGTTCAAGCGGAGGCTGTTTACCTGGATATTCAGAAGGAAGAAGACCTGGAGAAGTATAAAGGAAAGCTGAAAGGAAAGATAGTGTTGTTCAGCTTGCCAACACCCGTGAAGCCGGGCTTTGAACCAGATGCCCGCAGGTTGGAGGAGAAAGATTTACTCCAACTGGCTAACTCTGGTCCAACCGAGGCGTTTACTGGCCGCAGATTTTTTGCGCCAACAGAGCCACAACGCCTGGCATATAAGAAGTGGGATATGTGTATGAAGGAAGGTGCGATTGCTGTTTTGGAAGCAAGTTCAAGCGCACGCCTGGAAGATGGTACGGTGGTGGTTTCTGCTGCAACAGTTCCATATCCTCCTGAAGCTCCGTTTGAAGGACGCTTGCAGTCACGCAGTGCAAATGCACCAAAAATTTTACCGCAGGTGGTGGTTTCAGCGGAGCACTACAACCGTATGGTACGGCAGATTCAACAAGGCATTCCTGTTAAATTGGAGATGACGCTTGAAGCTGAGTTCACACCGAATGAAAAGGGTTTTAATGTGATTGCTGAAATTCCCGGCACGGATTTGAAAGATGAAGTAGTAATGATTGGCGCTCACCTGGATTCATGGCACAGCGGAACGGGTACAACTGATAATGCTTCCGGTTCAGCCGTAATGATGGAAGCCATGCGTATTATTAAATCATTAGGAATTAGTCCGCGCAGAACCATTCGCATTGGTTTGTGGGGTGGGGAAGAACAAGGATTAATCGGTTCACGTAATTATGTGAAGCGTGTATATGGTGTTCGTGATGGTGAAAACATTACCTACAAACCTGGCGCAGAAAAATTCTCCGTGTATTTTAATATGGATAACGGTACCGGTAAATACCGTGGCGTGTACATGCAAGGCAATGAAAAAGCACGCGTAGTGTTTCGTGAATGGCTTAAACCCTTTGATAAGCTAGGCGCATCTACATTGACGTTGCGTAACACAGGAGGCACCGATCACCTGGCGTTCGATGGGATTAACTTACCGGGGTTCCAGTTTATTCAGGACCCGATAGAGTACAGCACCCGTACACACCATACCAGCATGGATTTGTACGATAAGGCTATTGAAGAGGATTTGAAACACAACGCAGTTATGACAGCCGCATTTGCCTGGCTGGCCGCTAACCGCGATGAGTTGTTCCCTAGAAAAGATTGATTAACACCTTGCGCCTTCGCGTCTTTGCGGTGATATCTTTCAACCGCAGCGATGTGAAGGCGCAAAGTTTTTATACCTGTCTGTAGCGAAAGCAATCCACCAGGTGATCGTTCACCAGCCCGCAGGCCTGCATGTGTGCATAGATTACCGTGCTGCCCACAAACTTAAATCCGCGTTTCAGCAAATCTTTACTCAGCGCATCCGACTCTTTCGTTGTTGCCGGAACCTGTTTCATGGTTTTCCATTTGTTCACGATGGGTTTTCCGTTCACGAAACTCCAGATGTACTGATTAAAGCTCCCGAACTCCTTTTGAACTTCCAGAAAGCGTTTGGCATTATTAACAGCAGCAGATACTTTCAGCCGGTTGCGCACAATACCCGGATCAAGTAAAAGTTTCTCTAATCGCTTTTCTGTAAATCGGGCAACTTTATCCGGATCAAAATCGGCAAACGCTTTGCGATAGCCCTCACGCTTTTTTAAAATAATCTCCCAGCTTAAGCCGGCCTGGGCGCCTTCCAGGATTAAAAATTCAAAATGGGTGCGGTCATCGTGCACCGGAACGCCCCATTCTTCATCGTGGTATTCAATGTATTGATCGAATTTCAGGCACCAGGGGCAACGCGTCTTTTCTTTTGTGGGCATAAGTTGTTGAAGTTAGCAGAACAAAGTAAGTTTGGTGAGGTGACAACCCTGTGTCAGTACCAAATTACACGTAAATAAATCGTTATGAAAAAGTACACGTTTATCTTCTGCTTTGTTTTGCTTTTTGGTTCTGTGTTTGCACAAACCCCGGAGGCAAAGCTTAAAGAATTGAATATTGAATTGTTCAAACCCGTTGCACCCATGGCGAACTATGTTCGGGCTGTCCGCACCGGTAACCTGATCTTTTTGGCCGGTCACGGCCCAACACGCGCAGACGGCACCAACATTCAGGGAAAAGTGGGCAAGGATTTAACGATTGAGCAAGGCTACGATGCCGCACGGCAAACCGGTATTGCATTACTGTCGACTTTAAAATCGGAAGTGGGTGATTTGAGTAAAGTAAAACGCATTGTGAAAGTGTTGGGGATGGTCAACTGTACTGAAGATTTCAAAGACCAACCCAAAGTGATCAATGGATTTTCAGATTTGATGGTGGCGGTGTTTGGTGAGAAAGGAAAGCATGCGCGTTCCGCTGTAGGCATGTACGCCTTACCCTCCAACATTTCGGTGGAGATTGAAATGATTGTAGAAGTGGAATAAGCGTTCTGCGTTCTTGTCCAACAAACCCAAAATCGGTCTGGCGATTGACATCGGCACCAGCAACATCAAAACACTTGTTGTTGATGCTGATGGAAAGGAATTATTTTCAAATCAATTTCCGTGTGTAACACATCATCCTGAACCAGGATTTTCCGAACAGGATGCGGAAAAAATTTTTAGAGACGTTTGTCGGGCAATTCAATCGTGCCCAACTGATATAAAGAGCGATATTTCGTTCATCAGCCTGAGCAGCGCCATGCATAGCGTGATGGCTGTTGATGAACACGGCAACCCGCTCACCCCGTTAATTATCTGGTCTGATTTGCGAAGCAAAGAGGAGAGCAACAGCATTCGCAAGAACAAACAACTTGTTGATCAACTTGTTCGAACTGGAACCCCTGTTCATCCCATGTCGCCTTTATGCAAGCTTATGTGGTGGCAGAAAAATGTGCCTGAAATAATCAAGCGCGCGCATAAATTCATTGGCATTAAAGAATACATCTGGTACAGATTTTTTGAATGCTATGAAGTGGATTTTGGAATTGCTTCGGCTACCGGCTTATTGGATATAGAAAAGAAATCATGGTTTGGTCCGGCTCTGGAATTGGCTGATATTAAAAGTGATAAATTATCAGCACCCGTTTCAGTTTATCATCATCGTAGTATTTCCAATAATACTTTGTTGAGTGAGTTGGGGTTGCCCTCGCAAGTTCCGGTAGTAATCGGATCAAGTGATGGTTGCCTGGCACAACTGGGAAGCGGGGCGATGGATTCAAATGCGCTCTCCTTAACCATCGGAACAAGTGGAGCGGTAAGAAGAGTGATAAGGGAAAAGAATAATACCTACAACCCGTTCGTATTTCGGTACCTGCTCGATGAAGACACTGTAATTGAGGGAGGCGCTACCAACAACGGTGCGGTTTTAATTGATTGGTTTCGAAAGAGTTTTTTGAACGAAACAATCAGCACAGAAAAATTTATTGAACGCGCTTTCACGGCACCTCCGGGCGCTGACGGGCTTCTTTTTCTTCCTTATATCTATGGAGAACGCGCTCCGCTATATGATCCGGATGCATCCGGTATTTTCTTGGGCATGCACCAGCAACATCGGCAGGAACATGTTATGCGCGCTTTGCTGGAAGGGATAGTTTTTGCGCTCTACGATATTGCCACGCTGATTGAAAGCAACAGCGGTGCATACGAGCACATTGTAGCAAGTGGAGGCTTTGTGCGTTCCCTCGACTGGATACAACTTGTAGCGGATGTTTTCGGCAGGCCGGTTCATGTTCCGCAGCGCGAAGATGCTTCGGCTTGGGGGGCTGCCTTGTTGGGCTTCAGCACCCTTGATATTCCTACTCATGTTAATGTAGTACAGACGACCACCATTTATCCAAACGAATCGGTGCATCAGCAATACAAAGTCCAGCGGGAGCAATTCAAAAAATTACAGGTATTGAGCCAATCGTTCCGGTCATGAGTCGGGGTTTATGAAAGAATGTTTTAATTTTAGCGTTCACCAAACCCCGTTCGCATGCAACTCGGACTCATCGGCTTAGGTAAAATGGGCCACAATCTTGCACTGAACTTTACACGCAACAACCATAAAGTTTATGGGTACGACACCAGTACCGCGGCCATGGAACGACTGAAGGAAGATGGCGTGTCTACCTGTTCATCGCTTGAAGAAATGGTACACAACCTGCCCGCGCGAAAAATCATCTGGATTATGGTGCCCGCTGGAAAAACAATTGATATCATCATCAACAACCTATCACAATACCTTCGGCCGGGTGATGTGATTATTGACGGGGGTAATTCAAATTACAAAGACACACAAACCCGTGGACGGGAACTGGAAAAAGTTGGCATTCAGTTACTCGATTGCGGAACCAGCGGTGGGGTTGATGGCGCATTGCATGGCGTGTGTACCATGATTGGCGGAGCCCCCGATGTATTTAGTTACTGTGAACCACTATTCAAGTCCATCTCCGTTGAAAACGGATACCTGTATTGCGGGCCCATCGGCAGCGGTCATTTTGTAAAGATGGTACACAACGGCATTGAGTACGGCATGATGCAGGCCATAGGTGAAGGCTTTGAGTTGATGAATAAATTCAATCCTGACCTGGACCTGGCTTCGGTTGCGCGCGTATGGAATTATGGCTCGGTGGTACGCAGTTGGTTAATGGAATTATCGCAGCGTGCGCTTGAAAAGGATAAGAACCTGGAATCAATTAAAGGAGTAGCGCATTCTTCAGGCGAAGGCAAGTGGGCGGTAGAAAGTGCATTGGACATGGGCGTGTCGTTGCCGGTTATTACCCTTTCGTTACTGATGCGTTACCGCACACAAACCGATGACACTCTTTCCGGCAAACTGGTTGCAGCCTTACGCAATGAGTTTGGTGGACATGGTGTGGAGCGGAAATAAAACCGATTCAAAAAAATGCATTGAACGCAAGGGCAAAAGGAAATCCTCGACCCTCCACGTATCTCTGCGCATACTCCGTGATCTCTGCGGTAAAATTGTAAATTCATTTAAACCGCAGAGTGCGCTGAGAAGATCGCAGAGGGCCGCTGAGGTGATAATCAGTTTTCAGTCGTCTTTGTCTGTGTGCATTATGAAAAACAACTTAGTGATTTCTAAGGTTTAGGTTTTTGCCTAAGAAATCTTCGACCCTCCGCGTATCTCTGCGCATACTCCGCGATCTCTGCGGTAAAATTGTAAATTCATTTAAACCGCAGAGTGCGCTGAGAAGATCGCAGAGGGCCGCAGAGCTGATAATCAGTTTTCAGTCGTCTTTGTTAGCGTCAATTCTGAAAAAAACTTAGTGATTTCTATTGTGGTTTTCGTCTAAGAAATCCTCGACCCTCTGCGTATCTCTGCGCATTACTTTGCGGCCTCTGCGGTAAGAGGGTAGGTATTTTTTAACCTATCCGTCCTTCGTGTAAAAACTTTGTGCGCTCTGTGGTTTTGGATTTTTGGTGTATGATTATGATAGCGCCTGTTCCAAATCCTGAATCAAATCCTCCACTTCTTCAATCCCAACTGAGAACCGTACCAGGTTATCCGTTACGTTAATCCTGGCACGTTCTTCCGCGCTCATTTTTGCATGCGATGTTTTTACCGGTGAACAAATGGTGCTTTCCACTCCGCCCAAACTCAATGCGCGTTTAATCAACTTCAGTCGGTTCATAAAACCATGTGGATCACCCAGTACTTCAAAGGAAAGCATCCCTCCAAAGCCACCCGGCATCTGCGCTTTGGCAATCGTGTGTCCGGGATGATCGGGCAAACCGGGGTAATACACCTTTCCTATTTTTTTATGCGTCTTCAACCACTGCGCCAGTTTCAATGCATTTTCATTTTGCTGCCGAACACGCAGCACAATGGTTTTTAAACTGCGCTCCACCATCCAGCAGGTATGCGCATCCAACGATCCGCCAAAATGAAACGCACTGTTCCAGATTTGCTTGGTGTGCGCGGCTGAGGCCACGGCCACACCACAACACAAGTCACTGTGCCCGCCAATGTATTTTGTTCCGCTATGCGTCACCACATCAATGCCAAGGTCAATTGGATTTTGATTGACCGGAGAGGCAAACGTATTATCGATAATGGTGATGAGGTTGTGCTTTTTGGCAATAGCGCCAACAGCTTTGATATCCGTAATGGTAAGTGTTGGGTTAGAGGGTGTTTCAATATAGATCAATTTGGTGTTGGGCTGGATGGCTTGTTCGAATGCTTCGGGTTTGGTGCCATCCACCAGGGTAAAGTCGATGCCGAATTTTGGAAACTCTACGGCCACCGCGTTAAATGTGCCGCCATACAAATCGTTTTGAAGCACGGCATGATCGCCTTGTTTAAGAAAGGCAAAGAAAGAAGTCATGATTGCGGCCAGACCGGAGCTGAACACCAGCGCATCTTCCCCGTTTTCGAGGGCGGCCATCTTTTGTGCCACAGCTCGTTGGTTGGGCGTGTTGAAGTAGCGCGGGTATTGCGTTTCTCCTGGGCCTTCATAGTCGTAGGCAGATGCCGGGAAGATGGGATTAACCGTGCCTTTGTGCAGGGAATCTCCGGGTGAGCCTGCATGAACGCTTTGTGTCAGTTTGGATGAGCCGTGTGCCATAGGAGTTTTACAAGTTTGCCGAAAGATACTGGGTTGCGACCATGTTACAGAAGAGTTTTTTTGCGGGTGGGTAAAAAGCGATCACCTTTTTTAGTACTTTAAACGCCACAAACACCAACCCCGAAAGTGATGAGCAAGAAAATTTCAAAAGCCAAGGCCAGGAAGATGGCCAACAAGTTCAGAAAAGACGGTAAAGGAATCAGCTCCGTAAATTTCACTGCCGAGCAGTTTGAGCGCCTGTTAAGGGAACCCAACTGCGCGGGCATTCGCGTGTACAATGCGTATGATGAGGACAAAAAGGAATTCACTATGTTTTTGGTAGGCACAGATGCGAATGGAAATAACCTGTTGCCTTCTAAAGATGATTTAGAAGATAGTGATCCGTATTCTATTGAGAATGACGGCCAAAGATGCCCACCTGTATGTCCCCCGAACGACTTGTAAAAGTATAGCCTGATGGCCAATAATTTATTCGTTGAATGCAGTTATTCAATCTCTCTAACTATTCACAATGGTTTGGAAGTATCATTGTAATGCTTGTTTGTGTTTTTTATTATAAGGAAAGGCCTATTTATATCAGAATGTTAGGCGTGTTCGGGATAACAAGTATTGTATTTCAAGGTTTTCAAAGGCTTTCAGATTTCTTTTTCAATAGCAAGGGCTTAAATGAGATAGGAGATGCCTACGTCTTTTTTGAAGGAATACTTCTTCCACTTGTGTTTTATTACGCGGTACAAAATCCGATATATCGCAGGTGGATCATAGGGGGTATTTTTCTTTATGTGATAATATATGGTTGTGCTTTTCTTTTTTTTAACGAATATTTTTATTCGATCATTCGTGGCGCACGGGATTTGTTAATGATTCTTTTGTCAATAAGTTATTTCGTCTATTTAATGCGGACTCTTCCGGAAGAGGATTTGCTCAAGTTTCCGATGTTTTGGATCAACACTGCTGCACTTATCTTTTTTTCAGGCACATTCATTTTATCATACCTGATGGATTACATCATGGCGGTAATGCGGGATCAATTTGTGCATTTTTGGACTTTTCGAAATTTCTTTCGTTTTGCTTTTTGCCTGGTGCTGGCCTATGCGGGTTGGCTTAATCTTAAGACTATTCGCGCAACTCAACGCTTAAATTGATTGGGGTGTTATGACAAAGCTTGAGATATTCAGAATCTCAACCTACTTTCAATGGTTTATAAGCTTGGTAGTAATTTTAGCTAGCTCAATAAGCTATTTCAAGAGACCGAATTATATAAAGGCATTGTTTTATTATGGGATTACCAGTTTTACTTTCTCCACTCTTATTCAATTTATAAGAATCAGAGACAATCATTTGATAAATGCGTATGTGTTTTTGGAAGCACTTATTCTTTCGTTCTTGTATTATCAAGTTAGTAACAGCTTAGTATTGCGAAGGATGATAATTGTTGGAGTTATCAGTTACGTTATTTTTTATTTTTCCGCTTACCTTTATTTCCCAACGTATGTGTTCTCTGCAATTCGAGCAGGTAGAGACCTGCTGTTGATTCTATTTTCAGTTAGTTATTTTATCTATTTGCTTCGCCAACTTCCAGAAGATGACTTGATGAAATTTCCGATGTTTTGGATAAACGCAGCTGTTGTTATTTTCTTTTCTGGTGTATTTATGTTGTCTTACTTTCGGGATTACATTGTACTGGTACTAAAAGATGATACAGCTGGTTTTTGGGCGTTCCGAAACTTTTTCAGCACAGCCTATTGGCTGGTACTTGCTTATGCGGGTTGGCTTAATTTGCAATCCATTCGCGCGCAAAAATCCGGTTAACGCCATTAGGCGCTCTTGCATTCGCTTTGTATACTTGTTGTCGTGGAACAACAGGCACTTTCCGATTTCACCGTCTTATTCATATTCGCCACGTCCGGCATGCTCATCCTGGCCGGGGGCATCGTTTTTTTTGTGCTCTTTTATAAAAAGCGCATGCTCGAAGCACGCCTGCGCGAGCAAAACCTGGAGGTGATGTACCAGCAAAAAATGATGGAGGCAGCCCTCGAGTCGCAGGAGAGTGAGCGCAAGCGCGTGGCAGCCGACCTGCACGATGGCATTGGTGCCATGCTGTCGGCTGTGCGTATGAACCTAGGTACGTTGGCCCGCACCGAATCGGTGAGTGCTGAAACCATACAGCCGGTAAAAACCATGCTGGATGAAACCATTGAATCCGTGCGTAAAATCAGTCGCGACCTGCTGCCTTCCACGCTGGAAAAGTTCGGGCTTAATGTTGCCTTGAAAGAAATGTGTGAGCGCTTTCAGAGTTTAACGGATGCCGGCATCACCTATGCTGAGCAAGGAGAGGCTGTTCCGATGGAAAAGTCGCGTGAAATTTTCGTGTTTCGAATTGTTCAGGAGTTAATCAACAATGCGCTGAAGCATGCTAATGCCAGCGCCATTTCGGTACGCGTAAATTGGGGCATGCAACTTCTAATTGTTGTAACCGATAATGGCAAAGGCTTTTCAGCTGATGAGCAACCCAAAGGCCTTGGCTTATTCAACATGCAAAACCGGGCGCGTGTGTTGCACGGCACGTTTATCATTGAACCACATAAGCCTTCCGGCACAAAAGCCACACTAACCGTTCCGTTAACATGACCAAAAAAATTACCCGCGACATAAACGTTTACATTGCCGATGACCACACGCTTTTTCGCAAAGCGATGGTGAACCTGCTGCGTACGTTTAGCCGCGTGAATGAAGTAAAAGATGCAGAGAACGGAAAAGAATTGCTGGAACTGGTGAAGAAGGAGCCGCCACAAGTGGTGGTGGTAGACATGCAAATGCCGGTAATGGATGGCGTGGAGACATGCGAAAACCTGGTGAAGAAATACCCGGATGTTAAAGTGATTATGCTCACCATGCACGACAGTGAGAAATACATTTTGCACATGGTGGAGTTGGGTGTGCATGCCTTTTTGTTAAAGAACACCGAACCCGAAGAACTTGAGCATGCCATCTATACCGTGCATGATAAAGACTTTTACCACAACGATTTGGTGGCGAATGTACTTCGCAAGAGTGTACGTGAGCAATTGGAAGCAAGGCGCCCCGAATTCTCAAATGTGAACATTACCGATCGGGAAAAGGAGATACTGCACCTTATCTGCAAAGAGCTAACCATCAAGGAAATTGCCCAACGCCTCAACCTCAGCGAGCACACCGTTCGCAACCACCGCACCAACCTCATGGAAAAAATCGGTGCCGAAAATGCGATTGGTCTGGTGCGCTTTGCCTATGAATCGGGTTTGATTACATAGCCCATCAGTTTACCTATCTGAACCTGCGAAAAGGTTCCTCGAAAAGTTGATTTGGGGTTGCGTAGCGATGTATTTCGCTGCATGCACGACCGAAAACCGGATAAATCCCACATAGTAGAATAGTACCATTTTTATAGTAAAAAAGTACTACGTCACTTCCCTCACAATCGCTGCATCTTGGACATTTATTCCTCATTATCAGCCACTTACAAAATTTGATCATTTTCCGGTATCTGTTGGTGTGGTTTCTTCCAAAATGTCATAGCGTGCTTATGCTGATCTTCAAAGGCGTTTCAGGTTAATTATTTAGGTTTTATGAAAGTCCTTGTGGTTCATCGGCAAAAAGAGGTTGCTGATCAGGTTCGTCAGGCATTGAGCAGCACAGAGCCGTACATCCGGTTTTTTACTTCCGGGTTGGACGGGCTGTTGCAGGCAAAGGTGCAGGAGTTTGACCTGATTGTATGCGGCACCGATTTGCCGGTGATCACCGGGTTTGAGCTGGTGCGCTCATTACGCAACAGTTCTGTAAACGCGAATACCGCAGTGGTGTTTCTGGCCGATGAGCCAGACGTTCGGGCTGAACATTTGAACAAGGCATTAAAGGTGGCCGGTACCCTGACCACCCGCGACATGTCCGAGCAACTGCCGGTGATTGTAGGAGAATACTTTCCGCATTGATGATTCAGTGCGGTAACACCATAGTGTTATGCCACGCAAAACCCTCTCAAGCGAATGCGTGCATTCGCACATTAGTTGGCTCCCAACCCTCCACTCCCGCGCCATGCGGGAGTTGGAAGGACGGGTAAGAAAATTACGATGATCCCCTGAGGCAATCGTTCAAAAATGCGTAGCACGGAAGTGCTGCGCATTTTTTGTTTAAGTAGGCAAATTCAATATTTGACATCTTTGCGTTTGACTTGCGCCTTGGCGACTTTGCGTGAATTTGCTTAACATCACTATTTGCTCATTATGAAACAAGCCATCTTAATTAATTGTCTGTTACTCACCACGATTCTTCAGAGTAATGCGCAACCCATCGAAAAAGAATACATCAATCCGGGCCCTGGTTATACACAGGTGGTTACAGCAACCGCTAACGGAGCAAAAACCATTTATGTTTCCGGTCAGGTGGGCGAGGGCAAAAACTTGGAAGAGCAAACGCGCTCAGCTTTATTGAATGTGAAGAAACAACTGGAGCAGGCCGGTGCATCCTTTACCGATGTGGTGAAGATGAACTGGTACATTGTCAAGTATGAAGAAAAAGACCTGGATGTCTTTCGGGGAGTACGCAAGGAAATTATGGGCGAAACAAACATGCCGGCCAGTACCTTGGTTGGGGTTTACTCATTATTCAGAAAGGAATATTTGATTGAGATTGAAGCGATAGCGGTAGTGAAAAAATAAGGTTACCTGATCTGAACGTTGTATGTGATGACATATAGACTATTGAATAGTATGTGAACATCATAATTTCCTTTTTTAGTAAAGGTGTGACTAAAGCCCGATAGTTCATCGTTTACATGTTGAATCGTAGGTGAAATCGAACGAGGCCCGGTCGATTGGACTATGATAAGTTCAATCTTATTAACAGAAATATGCTGCGGTGATGTAAAGTGGAATTCAACCGGCTTTTGTCTTTCCGCAACAATTGTAAAAATTTCCGGAGTAATGGTTGTGATCCGGTAGGGAAAGATAGGATTGTAAATCAGGGGACGAGTCAGGAACTGTTGAAGCGTAGGAGGATTTTCCATGAGTGTCCATGTGGTGTCGAGTGGGTAATGATTTCGGATAAACAGGTCGGGGTCTAAAAGAAAATAGATGTCGTTATAGTGAGGAATAAAAATTTTCTTCTCGGTATCAACCGCACCACTTGACCATGTTGCATCGCATAGATATCGCTTGCCATTGAGGGTAACGCCATTCCAGGAATGATTGACCAACCCGCTACCTCCAATATTCGCTTGGGCTGTCCTTCCATACCCATCTACTATTTCGCAGTCAATTCCAGCATAGTTTGCCAGCTTTTTTATCAGTAAGGCATATCCTGTACACACCGTACGCTTCTTTTCAATGAGGTTTTTAAAGACCATCTCATGGAGCTTGGCATTCCAGTTAGCCAACGCTTCTTGATTTTTTAGTTTTTTTCGCTTTTGTTGATTTCGAGTAAATAGATGGTAGTCATTTTCAATGTTAAGACAAACCCAGGTGTAGATTGCTCTGAATTTCTCAACATCGGTTGAAAATGGATTAGTAAGAGAATCGGCCAAACTTTTCAAGTTTGAAAGTGGGCGCCCTGCATGTACTCGGGCAACGCTATCCGCTTTTGAAAAATCAACTCCGATAAAGTCTTCTGTCTGTGCCTTTAATTGGTCAAAAGAAAAAAGTAAAAAAAGACCGATGATAGCGAAGAACCTCACAGCTGGAACAGAATTTAAAAAATTGACTTTATTCTTAGCAATAATCGCTGAAGCCCAGATGACTGAGATGAGTATACTTCTGAGATCGACACTTCGCCCATAATATCAAGTGTCATTTTCATCCGAATTTCGACAACACTGTTTTCATCTTTGCGGATTTTAAGCTCTTTGGATTGAAAGCCTATAAAGCTAAACACGAGTACATCCCCCTCATTAAGCTTTTGCGGAAATTCAAATTTGCCTTCTGCATCAGTGCTGGTTCCTATTCCTGAACCCATCAATACAACATTGACGCCAGGGAGCGGATCACCAAATTCATCTACAACGATTCCTTTAATCTTGTAATCGTTGTCGCCAGGCAATACATGAGCTGTGGTGGACTCATCAAGAGCCATTGTCTGGTGCTTTTGCTGTGAGGGTACACTCAAGGCAGGTTTAGCCGACAGCAACATGAATATACTCAGGAATCCTGCTTTAAGTAAAGTAAAACTAGGGTGGATTTTTAGAGTAGGTTGCAAAGTGTAAATCTTTAATTGATCCGCTCTTAACCGACCACAGATTTTTGTTGAATTGGTTTGAAGTAGATTTAAAACGGCATCATCATCTAATTTTGTAAAATCGATCACGTACTTATTGCATGATTTACAAAGTCCACCTTGATCATTGTGCTGAAAATTTTCCCACAACTCACTACAGGGCTTGGGTACTGAAACTTGTAAAGCAGTTTTCACGAATTGGCCGGTTAAATGGTAAACATCTTAATTTGGACATTTTCACAGAAAAATGCAAGTATTTGCTGTGCTGGTAAAGCACACTAATTTTTTCTTTCGCCTTTAATTCACCGTCCTTATTTTTACCCATGCCTTTTTTCTCCCGTTTTCTATCAGCAACCTTGTTGTTGATTTCTAGTTTCACTCTCGCCCAGGAAAAATCAAACTACAAACTCGAAGTTTCATCGGGATACGATGGGAAGGATGAAATCATTCAACTGGTTGCGCAGCCTATTCGCCTGAACTTTAAGGTGCAGGCAGATCCCTATCAATTCAATGCCACCATCCCAGGCAAACTGAAAATCATCGCCTCAACCGACTCAATACCGGATGTAAAAGATCACATCGTTCTTGATTCAGCATGCACACTTCCTGATTTCAGCTATACGGAAACCCCTGTTCGGCATAACCTGAAACCTGGAACCTATTACCTGTTTATATCCTATGAAGCCAACGACCAGAATCTATGGCTCAAAAAGAGCAACACAGTTTTTAAAAAACTTCACCTGTTGGATGTTACCATCAACGTAACAGAGGCGTGGCTTGCAGATTTTAAAACCTCTGAGTTTAATGATGAAAAATCGGTTCACATCGAAATTGACCTGAACCTGAGTTGCTGTGCCCATGCACTGGGAAAATTCAACAGCCAGTGGGAAGTGGGGTTAGCAAAAGAGCAAAACGGAAGCGTTGAGACTATTCAAACATTTTATCCACGGGATTCACTTTTAACAGCCTCAAATAAATTTGTGTTGGAGGAATCTGTTTATACCGATCTGCACTTCTCAGGTTTCAGGTTTATGGTGGTGCGGATGACATCGGCTTACTTCTCAGAAGGTTACAGAACCATTCCGGATCAGACTTTTACTGTTCCGCTTACGGTAATTCGCGATGCGAAAAGCCTGAATGCCATGCGCAGAAAGCAATATCCCTTTCTCACCTATGGCGAATTCGACCCGACGGATAAGCAATTGGGAGAGTTGAATGTTGAAGGCCTATACAGTGAGGCAGAGAAATTTTACAAGCTGACAACGTCAGTGCTTAAAGCAATTCAGCACAAGCAAGCGGATGTTGCACTTCAATACACTGACTCAGCATTTGCATTGGCAGGAAGTCAGAAGGCCAGCACCCTGTTGTTTGTGGCTCCTGGTATTGTCTCTAATCTGTATTCGGGTATAATGCGCTGGGCTGATGTTTACAAGGTCCCCATTGATCGCGAAGGCATCAACTTTCGCTTGAGCGAAGCCATGAAAATGGAAGACCTGATAGAAAGGGGGTATAAGCAACTCACCAAAAAAATTCTTCCGGATAGTTTGTGGCTTAGGAACGAAATGGAGAAAGGAGGATTTTATGATGCACACGATTTGTTTCAGCATGAAAACATTACCAACCTGCCTGTAGTTTGGGTGGAGCATACCGTACCGGCATTGGAGCATTTTATCCGGGTGGTTGACTTTGAATCAGCCGATAATATTGTCACACGTGCCGGCAAGCATGTTAAGTTGGTAAAGCCATTATGGAATCTGCTTGCTGCCGACACGTCCATACAAAAGCATTTTGCTTGCCTCGGAAGTTCATTGAGTGAACACAATGATATGCTGGCGTTCTGCCAGGCGCGATTACACTATTATGCGCAATCGGGTTTGTATGCTGAAGGAGAAGAGGCTGTTGCTGAAACGTCAAAGGCTTATGCTTGTGGCTACCAATTTGCTCCGATTGATTTCTGGAAAGCAGCCGGAAACTTTTATGAAGCAATGGGGACTTTTACAAAAGCAGACTCGCTGTATAGATTATGTGATGCGTTTCTGAAAGAAGAACGGGAGAAAAAAAGGAGAGATGAAGCCATAAGCGTGGTGCATGAAAGCAATGCGGCTATGCTAAAGTCAAAACTAGAAGGTAATAAGGAAGCCAGGCATGCCGAAGCCATAATGAAGGCACTTGAAAGTGTAAGCAAGAAAAACGTTATGGTTTATCTGGATTTGGCGAGCAATAGGGAGGTAGCGCAAAAGCTGGGATTTTTAGGAAGTGACATTTACGTAAATCTGTATTGGAATCAATTCAAGCAACTGGAAGAACAGCGTCAGCATTTTGTGGCCAATGAGTGGTTAAAAGATTTGGCCTTTTTATTGGGCCGCGATGGAAAATATGATGAATCCTTAACCCTGTATCATAATGCATTTATAATCGAGAACCTGAAGGCAACGGCATTCCGGTTGGGATTTTCGGAGGAGGCACAACTTTTCTACTCTCAAAAAATGCAAGATGATTTCAGTCGCTATTTGAATGTAGCCCTGGCCTATCAGCAAAGCGGACAAACCGAAAGGTTGGAAGAGGTTTTACAAAACTGCTATCAGCAAGTCTTGTTTAATCATGCGTTTATCCTGCGTGGAAATTTTCGGTTGCTGTACGATGTGTATCGTTCGGAAAATACGCGTGTACACGAACTGAATGCAAAATGGCAATTGTTGCGGGAGTATTTGAATAAGCTATACGTTGCACGCGAAACAGACAAAAATGGAATGGCCTTGTTGAAGGCTGAAATTTTGAAGACAGAGAAGGAGTTGATTCGCTTGTCGCGCGATACGTCCAGTATGGCATTAGACTATATTACTCCGGTTGATTCAATCCGTAAAAAACTGAAAGCCGATGAGGCGGCAATCGAAATTATCCGCTATAAAGAAAATGGTTCTGCTTATTATGGCAGTAAGGTGCGTTATGCGGCATTAGTGGTAACACCTTCATCCACGAAGGTAATCGCATTCCCAACAGCCGGGCAACTAATGGAGGGCCGTCAATACAAGTTGTATCGGAATTCGATTCTATATAAACTGGCAGATGTTTCTTCTTACGCTGTGTACTGGGCTCCTGTAAAGGAGGCGTTGAATAATGTGCGAAAAATTTATTGGGCGCCCGATGGTGTTTTTCACCTGATTAACATAAACACATTATTTAACCCGGAAACACAACGCTATGCAGTAGAGGAAATGGAGATTGAAACGATTCCTACCATTGCACATTTATCATCCCATCAACCCTTAAACATCAAGTCTGCAACGCTGTTGGGTAACCCGGTTTACGGCCCCGCCTCAACACCTGCAGCTGACACCACTCGTTCTTCCCGTGAATTTTTTACGGAGCAGCCCATTACCCGGTTGCCGGGCACCCAAAAGGAAACTGAAACTATTGCTGCTTTGCTGAAGCAAAAAAATGTTAGTGTTACCGTACTCACCGATGCGCGCGCTACCAAACAAGCTTTGTTTGAAAAGAACCAGGTGGACGTGCTTCACCTGGCAACACACGGTTTCTGGATAGACCAACCGGCTTCCGGTTCTTCGTATCGTAGTGTTTATGAAACCTTATCCGGTTCAGGATTAGTATTGGCCCATGCGCAGGAGCGTAACGGAGCTGATAAATTCAAATTGATTCCTTCAGGTATTGTTACGGCAGCCGAGATACAAGACATGAATTTATTCCGTACCAGACTTGTGGTGCTCTCTGCTTGCGAAACAGGGTTGGGTGAAGTGGTGCCTGGTGAAGGGTTATATGGATTAAAACGCTCACTTCAGCGGGCTGGAGTTGAACATATCGTTACCTCGTTATGGAAAGTAGATGATGAAGCGACCATGCGTTTCATGACAGCTTTTTATGAATCGTTGGTGTTAACCGGTCAGGTCAGCGAGTCGTTTCTGCGTGCAATGGTTTCGTTGAAACAGGTTTATCCGGAGCCTTATTATTGGGGAGCTTTTGTTTTGACGAGTGGCAGGTAGCCTACTGATTTCGCTTGAATTTTTGGTTACATTCGCATTACCTGTAAACACCTGCCTATGATTGAACTTGAAGGCGACTTGGGCGCTGAGCCGCGTCCACGCAATACTGAGATGCGTATTGCTTATTTCATTGCCTTTTTTGCCGCTGCACTTTCTTTCATTGACATTGGTGCAAATAATTTCCGCGATCGGGAGATAGTTAGCGTGAACAAAAAAATGACAGAGTATTCCTTGTATCACAGTAAGGTTTTAAAGGAAACATTGCTGCAAGGTGAACGCGATTTACTTGAAGACCTGGTTCGGGCGGGCGCCATTATTCCGCAAGACACCTCCATTATTCACGACCGGCTCAGAAAGTTTGACACGGAACTGGAGTTGATCAGAGCGCAACAAGCTGAGTTGATGAATGGCTCAGTTCCGGATGAAGCTTCCCGATGGACCATGCCCGACATCAATAATCAGTTGGGTAAAATAAAAGGCTTACGAAAATGGGAATTTGAAGTAGCTGTGCTGGATGTGGCTGGTGATAAATTCGATCTTGCTTGTTTATTGCTTGAACTTAGCTTGGTAATGGGCGCCATGGGTTTTATTGTACGCTTTCCCCAAGGCCGTAATTTATTTCGCTGGCTCATGATTGGCTTTGGCGCAATAGGTATTGGCTTTGGCTTGCTCGGGTATTATCATGCCATGAGTTTATGAACGACTGCTAACTTTTGTGCTTTTAAATCTTTTCAAAGTTGACGGCCAAAATACAAGACGGTTTATCGAATAAATGACTCGAAGGGCATCCTCTTTTTAATTGAAAATTCTACTTTTGGGTATCAACAAACTTTATTGCCCCCATGAAGTATTGGTTTGGTGTACTGCTCAGCTTAACGGCATTCTCATCACATGCCCAACATGAACTGTTGTCGTCTGCGCTTCAGGATTTTGCTTACGGTAGATTTTACAAGCATGAACCGGTTGCTATAGTCTGGAACATGGAGGGGGTTCTTCAAGCTGACTTGAATGATGGAATTAACTATTTGCTTGAGGATAGACCAGATTTGGCAGAAGCAAGTCTCACTACGGTCTTGAAAAAGGACTCACTTCTCTGGCAGGCATATTACTACAGGGCTGCAGCTCGTGTTAAACTGAATGATCACTATGATGCGCTTTTTGATCTTAATCGCACAGTCAAATTAAATCCAGATCTATACGAAGGTTATATCGAACAAGCTAAAGTGCTTTTTTTGATTGGACAGCTTTCGGAAAGTGAGCGGGCCATTAAAAAAGCTATACAGATAGATAAGAAAAGACCAGTTGCCTACTATCTAAGAGGTGATATTGCATTGGTGCAAAACCAACCTATTCTGGCATCAAAAAGTTTTCGAAACTGTCTTGCTGTCGACAGTCTTTTTCATGAGGCCAGGGTTAAGCTCGCCTTGATGGATTTCCTTTCATCAAAAGATGAGACCAAAGCCATCAATCACCTCAGTCAGGTCCTGGCATATGATTCAATGCAACCAAGCGCCTTATTATTCAGAAGTATTTTTTCATCCCAAAGAAACCAAATGCAAAGCGTTCAGGATTTGAGCAATCTTATTCGTGTGAGTCCGGGTGATATGATGGCACGCTTTCTTCGAGGCGAGCTCTTAGCCCAGTTGCAGGAGTATGATCGGGCATTCTCGGATTTCAGACATGTCATTCAGTCAACAGCAGCCGATGACAACTATTATCAAGGCAAGCAGACCTGGATAGACAAGAAGATTGATTTACAAAATGTAGGAGCCTATGTGATTAGAAGGGTATACGGATTGCCAGATGAGGACGCAACAAAACTACGGAGAGCATATTGTCAAATTATCTTAAGAGAGTTTGATAAAAGTATCTCTGCAATTGATGAAACTAGCAATCCTCAGAATGAGCCATTGGCTGTTTATCTCAAAGCAGTAGCGCATGAGCATAAGGGTGAACATGTTAAAGCGCTGCAACTTTATGATCGGGCAATCTCGCTTGACGATGAAATTTTTGACGCATATAAAAAGCGAGGCATTTACAGGCAAGAAATGAAGGAATGGGAAGGATCAATTAAAGACTTTAATGCCGTGCTGCGACTTGACCCAGAGACATTCTTCACATACCGCCTCAGGGGTGTTTCGTATTACTACGTAAGCCAGTTTAAAGAAGCTATTTCCGATTATAATACCTATTTGAAGTATGACAGTACTAATAAGGAGATAATCGGCTACAGGGGTGTCGCCTATTTGCAAGACGGCCAACGATTGAATGCTTATGTTGACTTTGCCCGGTCAAATAACAAAAATGGTTTTGACCTTAAGGATATGATTTACCTGACGGACTCGGTTATGGCTATCGGGGATACTGTCACTGCGCTCAATGCTTTGAATCATTTCACAACTGCTGCACCTTACTTTACTGAGGCCTTTGTAAAGAAATTCAAGATATACCTGGCAATGAATGAATGGGAAATAATACGGAATGAAATCGGAATAGCTGTACGCAACAGCAGAATTGATGCGCCAAATGATCAGTATGCATTTTTGCTAACAATCCAGGCTATGGTGTATGCAAAAAATCGACATGAACTTGACGCCATCAAGATTTTCACTGAGGCCATCAAACTCGATAAGCGCAATGCACTGGCTTATCTGGAACGTGGAAAGTTATGGTTATCGCAGGGCAAAGTTTCTAAAGCTAAAATTGATATTCAACAGGCCTCCATGCTCGGCAATAAGCAGGCTGATGATATTCTTTCTTCCGGATTGGACCGAAAATAACCTGTATGGATGAGTATTGGATTGCAAACCCTTATGGTAAAAAACTACCATTTTTATAGTAGAATTTTACTATTCCAGATTTTCCAAAACCCCCAATCCAATCAAAAAATGAGGTTTTTGATTTCCTCCATGATTAACCCTTAAAAGCGTAACAAAGCCATTTCCGATATTGGATAATGGCAGTAACGCCTTTGTTATGGGATGGAATGTGTTGAATTTTTTTAGTCGGCAAGAAAGCAGCATGCCTGAGACGCTGGCAGATCCAACCGTGTATTGCATTGAGACGAATCAACGCATTTACTATGGACGCATTATTTTCCAGGATGACGTACAACTGAAACTGCAAACCGAAGACAATAAGCCGGTTAAGATTTTGAAGGGGAACATTAAGCGCGTGCAGGTTATGCGCACCATTACAGAAAAGGAAACACAAAGCAAATGGAAACAACATTAACCTATAAGCTGGCGCTGCTTCATCTGATTCATGTGCTGGTAAATGCAGATGGGGTAGTGGATGAACGCGAGCGACAGCTGTTGGAGATCATCCGCAAAGAGGAAAATATTTCAGATGCCGTGTTTCATGCATTTGAGGCGAGAATCATGAGCAGCGCCATTAAAAGTGTTTATGAGCATGGCATGAAATTACTGGAAGATTGCTCAGATGAAGAAAAACTACAAGTATTTGCTCACCTGTACCGCATGGCTCTTGCCGATGATGATATGAACATGCGCGAAGTACGTCTGTTGTTTTATGCATTACGAACTACTCAAATTGACTTTGACGATGTAATGCTGGTGGCACGAATGGCTTCCTGATCAATTCGCGGTATACATCCAGCGAAACACTTTTCCGTCTACATGAACAAGATACAACCCACCCGGAGCATGATCCGGTAGCGTCATGCGTATACGATCATCAGGCATACGTTCAACGGATATGCTCACCATAGCTCCAGTAGAAGAGTAAACACGTGCTTGTTTAACCAAACCGGAAAGCGTGTCAAAATAAAACTCAGGCTGGTTTGCAGGATTTGGGTACACAGATACGGTTAAGTCATCGCTATCATTTAGCTCCGGTATTTGTTTTATGGCGTGTCGTCTTCGTACATCCAGGTATTCGGCAAGTCCATACTCCACATGGTTTGTCATGCCTGAGCTAAATGATTGGAGGAAATGCGCGTGCGTAAACCCAAATGATTTACTGAAATAGGGATCATCCTGTACGGCATCGGTGAGCAGAAATTTGTAAGCCTCCAGTTTTGGCAGAACAAATGCTTCGTTAAAAACTGTTTTCAAAGCCTCGGCCAGGTAATGCACATACTTTTGTCTGAAGGCGGGTACATTTAGAATTCGCTTTGTAAGCGGCATGGGAATTTCATTTCTGGCCCATGCATTCAAATCACGTGTAGCCCAGTCGCGGTTTACCCAATCAATGCCCCAGGTATTGTCGGTATCGTACGGAAAATATTCAAACCGCTTTTCTTCCCCGTTATAAAACAGGTAGTAGTTGTTCATGTTGTAGCTGTATCCATCCCAATGGCCGATCAGCGCTTCTATTGCCAACTGGCGCAAGTACCGATCTACATTAAAAACTTTTTCAATTTCGGTGGCGAAGGTTGTGGTACCGGTTGTGTTGAGTATGTGCACAAAATGGCTGAGCTCTGCCCGTGTGTCTTCGTCTTCGTTAATCTCCGATTCGAACAACGATTCATTGAATACCTGTCCATTGTTTACAAGATTTGAACCAAAGCTGCATTTATATAAGAAGCCTTCTTCATGTCCGAACCTGTCATTTAGAAATTCATCATCAATTTGCTCAACATTGGTATACACACCCATGTATTCATCGTTGATGTACAGTTGCAAAGGAAAGGTGCGTGCAGCCGGAATATCCATTTCGCGAAAGCAAAGTAAGGAGAGCGGCTCTCGAAAATGCGAGGGATCGTTTACGTTAGGCTTAAGGTTTAATTTTTTGTAATCGAAAAACTTCTTACCCCCAAATTCACGAAAGTCGATTTTGAATGGTTTCTTTTCATGGTACCGTGAAGTGTTTCCCCGCAAACGGATGCCTACTTTCTTTTCAAGAACAGTATCCAGCTGTGAGTTGACCATGTGAAAAGTTGCTTCCAGGTAAACCTCACTTTCTACATTATCCGGATGGAGCAAGAATGCCTTATCCGTTGGTGCCATGGTGAGCCGTATGATGGCCAGTTCATCGGGACGAAAAATCGCATCAATGCCGGGGTTAATCGGCTGTGCCCAAAGTGAGGGATGAATGAGTAAAAAAAGGAGGGCCAGCCGTTTCATCGGGCCAATATCGGTAAAAATTGACTGTTTTAACCGATGCCAAAGCTGGTCGAAAAACCTGTTTTCTAAAGATTATCGGCACATTACTTTTTCATTATCAACGGGTTACAGTAAACTTTTCCGCCCGTAAAACGTTATCTTTACAGTAACAACCACTAATACCATGACTACAGCAACACAAAAACTCCAGATTTTGGAGAAGCTGGATGCCCTGGATCAATCGCAATCTGAAAAAGTACTGGCGTACATTAAAAATATGCTGGCTACTTCGCAGGATGAAAATCAGTACAAGCGCTTTAAACGCGAGGCCATGAAGGAGATTCGCAAGGCGCTGAAAACTGACAGAAGTCTGAGGCTTCAGGCCTAAGCGATTGTCACTCCTTCTTGAAATGAACAAACACATTTTGTGTTTGAAGGAGCCTTATACACTTCACTGATTTCCGACTCTCACCCACCGTATTTCTTTATTGAGAAATCGGATCAATTATGCTGAACATAGTTCTCCCACTTTTCCAATACAGCTTTAAAGTCATCCGGTAGTTCTGAATCGAACTGCATAAATTGTTGCGTATCGGGATGAATGAAGCCTAATGTTTTAGCGTGCAAGGCCTGACGCGGAATAAGTTTGAAACAGTTATCAACAAACTGACGGTACTTGGTGAACACAGTGCCTTTTAAAATCTGATCACCACCGTAAGTGACATCGTTAAAAAGCGGATGCCCTATGTATTTCATGTGCGCCCGTATTTGATGTGTGCGCCCGGTTTCAAGTTTGCATTCTACTAATGATACGTACCGAAGATCGCGTAACAGCTTGTAGTGTGTGATGGCATGACGACCAAAATCACCATCGGGGAAAGGTGCTGTTATGCGCCTGTCTTTCAGACTGCGCCCCAGGTTTACGTTGATTGTACCCGCTGGCGGATCAGGAGCACCCCAAACAATAGCATGATAGGTTCGCTCAATGCTGTGATCAAAAAACTGTTTGGCCAAAGCCGTCATAGCCTTTTCGGTTTTGGCGATCACCAGTAAACCCGATGTATCTTTATCAATGCGATGAACCAGGCCGGGCTTGCCTTCGTTGCCAGGAAGCTGCGGTAAGTTTTTAAAGTGATAGGCCAAGGCATTCACGAGGGTGCCACTCCAATTTTGATATGCCGGATGCACCACCATGCCGGGAAGTTTATTTACCACCAGCAGTGCATCATCTTCATAAACAATATTCAATGGAATATTTTCCGGAACGATGTCCGTATCGCGCGGTGGTTCTGGTAATGAAATAACGATTACATCGTTGGGATGAACTTTGTAGTTCGATTTAATGGGCTTGTCGTTAACGGTTACAAATCCATCGTCAATCCCTTTTTGAATTTTTGAACGCGAGACGTTGGCCAGCCTGTCGTTCAGGAATTTATCAATACGCATGAGACTTTGCCCCGGATCAGCCACAATGCGGTGGTGTTCGAAGAGCAGTTCTTCGTCTTGGTCATTTTGAGTATCTGATTCGTTTATATTCACAGTCTTTAGCGAGTCAATTGATATTAAATGTTATGGGAACAACATATTTTTGTTTTACAGGGCGTCCCTTCACTTTACCAGGTATCCAAGGCGGGCATGTTTTGATTACTCGTTCAGCCTCTTCATCGCACCCGCCACCAATTCCCTTGATAGTTTTTACATCGCTGAGACTTCCGTCAGTGTTTACTATAAATTCGACAAGAACTTTACCTTGAATGCCCCTTTTCCTAGCTTCTCTTGGATATTGCAGAACTTGACCTATATGCTTGTAGAAACCCTGCATTCCACCAACTGGGTAGGCAGAATCTTCAACTACATGAAAGATTTGACCTGTGGAATCGGTCAGAGATTTAGTTTCAAGAAAACCTAGAAAGGGGTAATCCTCTCTTGTGACTGTTGGTTCTCTTTCAAAGAGTTCCATAACCTCAAGTTTAAAATGAGGGAGTAGTTTGTTTTGAATTTCTGCAAAATTTTCAACCCCTTTACCACCAGAAGGAGTTGTTAAAAATCCCTTTTTGAATACACCGTTTTTAAATTTCTCTTTATATACGTATTCACCATTTTCTAAAAGACATTCCCAATCTCCAGTCTTTTTTCCTTCAAAAAAGGCACCTCGGACAATCACTGAATGAGGCATTTGGTGTTCTTTATAGATGTCGTACCAACCACCGGTCCCATTATCAAGAGTTTTGTTTCCTGTAGAATCAATAAAGAAGTTGATAAAAAAACCCTTATCGTCAAATGTTACCTCTTGTTTTGGTAAACCATCTGAGTAGAAGTACTTCCATTTTCCCCATTGTTGGTTATGTAAAAAGTTGCCAACAGATTCAATCTGTCCATTTTCATAGAAGAAAGTAAAGAGTCCATTCTTTACTCCGCCTTTGTAATGCCCCTGCATGAGCATTCGATTGTTCTTTGTAAAGTCCTTGACATCTCCTTCAAAAAAAAAATTCAAAGTGTCAAAAATGCACGTGCGATAGAACACGCCTGAGTCTGGCTGAGTTAGTTCCCAGTCTTCATTATAATGAAACGTTACAGGTATTTGTCCAAAGGCCAACTGTAGGTTGACCAGTAAACAAATTATAGTGAGATTTTTCATTTTAAATGGATTTCAATTTTCTTTCGGGGTTATCGCAAAAGTACAATAACGAAGGGATTTTTTCTTTAAGTGGTTTTTGCAAGTCGAAAAAACATATTTCCTTGCTGTTTATGCGGATTATATTGTTGTTACTGTCAGCAGTTTTATTGCATGCAGGTTGTAAAAGACAAGCAACCCACCG
The DNA here is from genome assembly GCA_019638275.1 of Cyclobacteriaceae bacterium. Lineage (GTDB taxonomy): Bacteria > Bacteroidota > Bacteroidia > Cytophagales > Cyclobacteriaceae > UBA2336. The sequence goes on from JAHBUC010000002.1 coordinate 660,405, forward strand.
GGATGATATTTTTCAAAATGGAAGGGTGCAAGGTGTGTTGGATAATCCGGTCATAGATGAGGCCTCCGGATTGGTAGCCAGCCACGCGAATAGTGGTATGCTCTGGACACATAACGACAGTGGCGATAAAGCCAGAATTTTTTTAATCGACTCAGTGGGCAAATACCAGGCAACGGTTTGGTTGAGGGGTGCTACAAATCGTGATTGGGAGGATATTACCCTTGGTGCGGGTCCACAACCGGATAACACATACATATACATTGGAGAAATCGGGGATAACCTGGCGCAATATCCACATAAATCAATCTATCGAATAAAAGAGCCAAAGTTTACAGGTGACACAACCATTTCTATTGATGAGGTTGACTCTATCCGATTTGTTTTACCAGATGGCAATCGGGATACAGAAGCATTAATGATTGATCCGCAAACGAAAGACCTATACATCTTTTCCAAACGTGAGGCAGCCATAAACCTTTACCGCTTACCTTATCCACAATCCACAACGGAAATGATGATAGCCGAGAAAGTTCTTGACGCCATGCCCTTTACATTGATTGTTGCAGCAGACTGGTCGGCCGATGGAAAGGAAATACTGATTAAAAGCTACAAGCAGGTGTATTATTGGCAGCTCAAAAAAGATCAGCCCCTGAATGAAGTGCTGAGTGAGTCGCCCGAAATTTTGCCGTATGATGAAGAGCCGCAAGGTGAAAGCATTGCTTTTGCCCTTGATGGAAGCGGGTACTACACGTTAAGCGAATATGCAAAAGGCGTAATGCCCACGCTGATGTTTTATCCACGAAGTAAACAGGAGTAGTTACTCAATACGTACGGCTGTGCCGCATGCAGTAACCATGAGCATGCTGCCACCCGAACCCAACGTTTCATAATCCAGGTCAACGCCAATCACGGCATTGGCTCCTCTACGCATGGCTTCTTGTGTCATTTCATCTAAAGCGGTGTCCTTTGCTTCACGAAGTGTATGCTCATAAACGCCTGATCGTCCACCAACAATATCGGTGATATTCGCGAACAGGTCTTTTACCAGGTTGGCACCGATAATGGTTTCACCGGAAACCAATCCGTAATATTCAACAATGCGTTTGCCTTCTATGGTGTTGGTAGTGGTGATGAGCATAAGCCAATAATTTGACTTTTATACGCATAACGTATCAGCAAGGTTGTAACAGCGAAGAACAGGGTTTTACTTGTTAAATAATTCCTTGTGCCTTCATTGCATTGGCTACTTTTAAAAAGCCTGCAATGTTTGCGCCCACCATGTAGTTACCAGGCTTGCCATATTCGTTGGCGGCAGCCAGGCAGGTATCGTGAATGTTTTTCATGATGCCTTGCAAGCGTGTATCAACCTCTTCTTTGCTCCAGAATGTGCCCATGTAGTTCTGGGTCATTTCTAACCCAGAGGTTGCAACCCCGCCCGCATTCGATGCCTTGCCGGGCGAATACATCACGCCATTTTCGATAAGCACATTGATGCCTTCAATGGTTACCGGCATATTGGCGCCCTCACCAACCAGCCGAACACCATTCTTTACCAGGTTGTTGGCATCCGCTTCATTTATTTCATTTTGTGTAGCACACGGAAAAGCACAGTCGGCTTTTATATTCCATAATGGATTATGATCAGCGCTTTCATCAAGATCATGATATACCGCACTTTTGTATTTATCGGCATATTCTTTAATACGACCACGCTTGTTGTTCTTTAAATCTTTTAAGAACTCAAGTTTCTCTTTTGTGATGCCAGCTTCATCAACAATATAGCCGTTGGAGTCGGATGCTGAAATAACCTTGCCGCCCATCTTGTTAATTTTTTCAATGGCATATTGCGCCACATTTCCTGATCCCGAAACCAGGCAGATTTTTCCTTTGATCGAATCGCCTTTTGTGTGCAACATGTTTTCAGCAAAATAAATGAGGCCATAGCCCGTTGCTTCCGGCCGAATCAAACTTCCTCCCCAACCAATGCCCTTACCGGTGAGCACACCCGAAAATTCATTTTTGAATTTTTTATAGGCCCCAAACAGGTAACCAATTTCACGAGTGCCCACACCGATATCGCCAGCGGGTACATCAAGTCTATGACTGATATGGCGGTACAGTTCGCTCATAAAAGCCTGGCAAAATTTCATCACTTCATCATCCGATTTTCCTTTTGGATCGAAATCAGAACCACCTTTACCACCACCCATCGGGATTCCGGTTAGTGCATTTTTAAAGATCTGCTCAAAGGCCAGAAACTTTAACACACTGGGCGTAACCGAAGGGTGGAACCGAAGGCCGCCTTTATATGGACCGATGGCACTGTTCATCTGAACCCGATAACCCCGGTTTACCTGAATTTCTCCTTTGTCGTCAAGCCACGTTACCCGAAAGGAAATCATGCGCTCGGGTTCGAGAATGCGCTCGAGAATTTTTAGTTTTTGTAAGTCTTTATGCTTTTCAACGGCAGGCCAGATAGAAACGATTACTTCTTCTGCTGCCTGTAAGAACTCTGGTTCATTAGGGTTTCGCTGTTTGATGCGGTCAAGTATCTCAAGTTGCATATTGGGATTTTTGTGGTACAAGTTAGCAGAAGATGACCGAATGCAAGGTTTTCGTTTAAGTTTTTTCTGCCAGACTAAAACCTGTAATTTGTTGTATGGAAAGAAAAAGGATTCATCCGGATGGCCCGGAATTCTCGCGCCTGATTACTGGCGTTTGGCGATGGAAAGAATTATCGACATCGGCTATTGAAAGATTGATTCATCAATCGGTTGATGCTGGCATCACCACGTTTGATCATGCCGATATTTATGGCGACTATTCCTGTGAAGAACAATTTGGAGCAGTGTTGAAAGGCGATCCATCTGTGCGGAAGAAAATTCAATTGGTAACAAAGTGTGGCATCAAGTTACTTTCCGGGAAACGCCCACAACATCGCGTAAAGCATTACGATACATCCAGGGAGCATATTGTTGCTTCAGTCGAGCAATCGCTAAAAAATCTAAACACCGATTACCTCGACTTGTTATTGTTGCATCGCCCAGACCCGTTGATGCACACTGAAGAAGTTGCGGAAGCTTTTGGTTTGTTAAAGCAAAACGGAAAGGTATTGCATTTCGGAGTTTCAAACTTTACATCCACGCAGTTCGATATGCTGCAATCCTATGTGCATGATCCACTCGTTACCAATCAGGTTGAACTTTCATTGTTCCAACATCAGGCATTGTTTGATGGCACCGTTGATACGCTCATGAAGCACCGTGTTTCGTCTATGGCCTGGTCGCCTTTGGGCGGAGGAAAATTTTTCTCATCCTCAGGCGGAGATGATGCCGTGAACATTCCCTTGGAGAAAATGGCTTCGCAATACAAGTGTAGTGTTAGTCAGCTTTTGCTCGCTTGGTTACTTCGTCATCCATCTGGTATTTTCCCGATATTGGGCACAACCAATCCGGATCGCATAGCAGAAGGTGCGGGTGCAATTAACATTGAGCTGGATCGGCAAGATTGGTTTGAGATGCTGAAAGTTGTTACAGGTCATGATGTAGCCTGAACTCATTTGATTGATTAATTGTATCTTTGGTATGATGAAGCCGCTGATTGATAGCCCGCCCAGAACCATGATGGAGGTTTACAAATCTCTACCCGAAGGAACTTTAGCGGAATTGATCGATAATCAACTTGTTATGTCCCCATCACCGCTAGCGTATCATCAGAAGACTCTTCAAAAGATTTTCAGGAGACTTTCTGAGAATATTGAGGATACAGGAATTGGAGAAATTTTTATCGCTCCGTTCGATGTGTACCTTGACGAGCAGCAAAATGCTGTTCAACCCGATATTGTTGTTGTGCTGAGCGCAAACAGATCAATCGTTAACCCAAAAGGTCATATTCATGGAGTGCCCGATATGATTATTGAAATCCTTTCTCATGGAAATAAAGATCACGATCGGGTGAAAAAGAAAGCACTTTACGAACGCTTTGGCGTAAAAGAATATTGGATGGTTGACCCCGAGACCAAGGCTACCGAAGGCTATTCATTAAAGGATAGCGCATATTCTTCGCTGGTGGGAGAAACCGGAAAATTCTCATCCCCGCTGCTGGGCATTGAAATAAATTTCTAACCTAAAAACTGTTCACCCGTATTTTCTGTTGTTCGGTAACGTTGACCGATACATTTTTGTATCCTTCTTTACACATTCATGGCCAGGGCTGCAGCGCAAAAAAACATTCAGGATTCAACCGGGTACGACTTCATCGAAATTATCGGTGCGCGTGAGCACAACCTGAAAAATGTTACCCTTTCATTTCCCCGCAACAAACTGGTTGTGATTACCGGCATCAGCGGAAGCGGAAAATCATCATTGGCTTTTGATACGATTTATGCGGAAGGACAGCGCAGGTATATGGAAAGCTTTTCGGCCTATGCGCGTAGCTTTCTCGGCAATTTGGAAAGACCCGATGTGGATAAGATTAACGGACTGAGCCCCGTAATTTCCATAGAGCAAAAAACCACTTCGCGTAACCCGCGGTCGACAGTAGGAACTGTTACGGAGATATACGACTTCATGCGTCTGTTGTTCGCCCGTGCGGGTGAGGCCTACTCGTATTTAAGTGGTGAGAAAATGATCCGCCAATCGGAAGATCAGATTCTGGATACGATTCTGCAAAAATTTAAAGCAAACAAGCTGATCCTTTTGGCACCGGTAGTGAAAGGCCGTAAGGGGCATTACCGCGAACTGTTTCAACAAATTCGCAAGCAAGGTTTTACCAAGGTGCGTGTGGATGGTGAGGTGCTTGACATCACCGCGAAGATGCAGGTAGATCGCTACAAAATTCACGACATCGAAATTGTGATTGATCGAATTGTGGCGGATGAAAAAGATCGCGTGCGCATCGGGCAATCCATTAACCGATCGCTGAAGGAGGGAAAGGGGGTAATGATGGTACTTGATGAAAATCAAAAAGTGCATCACTTCTCCAAATTCTTAATGGATCCGGTTAGCGGTCTTTCGTATGATGAACCAGCCCCCAACACATTTTCATTTAACTCACCTTATGGTGCATGCCCGGTGTGCAACGGGTTGGGACAGGTAGAGGAAATCACAGAAGAATCCGTAATCCCCGATAAAAAGTTAAGCATCAGCCGCGGTGGAATTTTACCGTTAGGCGAGTACCGCGACATCTGGATATTTAAAAAAGTGGAAGCCATACTGAAGCGGTATAAGCTTACGTTGAGTACGCCCATAAAAGATATTCCAAAAGACGTGTTGCAGGTGTTGTTGTATGGCGATGATGTTCCCGTAGCTGTGGCATCTGTCAAATACCCGGGAACAGAGTGGAACACGCGCTTTGAAGGCATTGTAAATTTTCTGCAAAAGCAACGCGATGAAGGTTCGGAAGCGATTAGACGTTGGGTAGAAGATTTTACGGTAGTAAAGACCTGTGCTGAATGTAATGGCACGCGATTAAAGAAAGAATCGCTTCATTTTAAAATAGCGGATAAAAATATTGCCGAGCTGGCTGAGCTGGATATCGACCATTTGAACAAGTGGTTTACCGGACTGGAAAAGCGGCTGAATGAAAAGCAGCAGATCATTGCCACAGAAGTATTAAAAGAAATACGCAAGCGCATTGGTTTTTTATTGGATGTTGGCCTGGATTACCTGCACTTAAACAGACCGCTTCGAACACTCAGTGGAGGTGAAGCGCAACGCATCCGGTTAGCCACACAAATCGGAACGCAGTTGGTGGGCGTGTTGTACATTTTGGATGAACCGAGCATTGGCCTTCATGCCCGCGACAATGTGAAACTGATAAAGGCACTAAAAGATCTGCGTGACTTGGGCAATTCGGTAATTGTGGTGGAGCATGATAAAGACATGATGCTCGAATCGGATTACATTATTGATATCGGGCCGGGAGCCGGACGTCATGGTGGTCAGGTGGTGGCGCAAGGCGATCCGTCATCCTTCCTGAAGTCGAAGAGCACAACGGCACAGTACTTACAAGGCAAACTGGCTATTCCCTATAATGCTGAACGAAGAAACGGCATTGGTGAATCGTTACGGTTAACGGGTGCGAGCGGCAATAACCTGAAAATGGTGGATCTGGAAATTCCTCTCGGTGCATTCACTTGCATTACAGGTGTTTCAGGCAGCGGAAAGTCGACCTTGATTCACGATACGCTTTACCCGATTCTGAATCAGTATTTCTTTAATTCGAGAAGAGAACCTTTGGCATACAAAAAAATTGAAGGACTCGAACAAATTGATAAAGTGATAGAAGTCGACCAATCGCCCATTGGAAGAACGCCACGATCAAACCCGGCCACCTATACGGGTGTGTTCACGGATATTCGCGATTTGTTTGCCCAACTACCGGAAGCAAAAATTCGTGGGTATAAGCCTGGACGATTTTCATTTAATGTAAAAGGAGGAAGATGCGAAACCTGTGAAGGTGCCGGCTTACGCCTGATTGAAATGGAATTTTTACCCGATGTGTACGTGCATTGCGAAACCTGTAAGGGTAAACGCTACAACCGCGAAACGTTGGAAGTTCGCTTTAAAGGAAAGTCCATTTCGGATGTACTGGACATGACGGTTGAGGAGGCTGTTACGTTTTTCGAAAACCAACCCAAGATTTTAAGAAAGATCAAAACCCTGCATGACGTTGGGCTGGGTTATATTTCGTTGGGGCAACATGCCACCACATTATCCGGTGGTGAAGCCCAACGGGTGAAGCTGGCCACTGAACTTTCAAAGCGCGATACCGGAAAAACATTTTACATTCTGGATGAGCCAACCACCGGCTTACACTTTCAGGATATTGCACACTTGCTGGACGTACTGCAAAAGCTGGTAGACAAGGGTAATACCGTTCTGGTGATCGAGCACAACCTGGATATCATCAAAGCAGCTGACTACATTGTTGATCTTGGCCCGGAGGGAGGCGACCAGGGCGGTAGGGTTGTAGCGAAGGGAACCCCTGAAGCGGTATCAAAAAACCCGGCCAGCTTTACCGGTAAATTTTTAAAGTCGGAATTAAATTAACTTTACGCACGTTACTGCTGCACATGAACGCTCAAACACGACAATATTTATTCGGATCAATTTTTCTGGCTGTTGGCGGGTATCAGTTTTACCTGAACGACATGTTGGAGTTTTCACTTTACCTCTGTGCCGGATCAGCTTTTATTGTAAATGCATTGGTCAACGAGCCTCGGCTGTTTGCATATAAAAAGGCATTGGTTATGATAACCTGGACGCTGATTATCACCTCCGGAATCTTATTTTTCTATTTATTACGGTATAAATTTTTCTAACCTTCCATTAATATAAAAAACCTGTCAAGGGTACAGCGCAGGCTTTACTTTTGACTTATGCTAACCGCCATGGTCGATAATAAAAAACGACTTTATTGGATTCTGCAACTAAGCGTGTGGGGCGCGTATGCAGGCATTCAGATTGTGTTTAGCATACTGGCTTCTGGCCAGGCCATCAGCTTTAAGCGCACGGCTTTTTTTATTTCTGAAGCGGCACTTTTTTTTCTGGCCACGCACCTGTTCCGTCTGTATGTAAAACGGAGAAACTGGCTTCGTCTGCGCGTTCCAAAGTTAATTCCACGGGTGTTGCTGGCTTCCGGATTGATGGGGGTGATGGTATACGTTTTACGTATTCCGATTAGTTTGATAACCGGAAGAGCCACCGTAATTGAAACGGCATTTTCACCCGATCAGATTGCCGGACTCTCCGCTATCTATATGTTGTTCTTTTTTTTGTGGTCAACGTTTTACTTCACGTATCATTTTATTGAGCAATATAACAAGTCATTGAAGTATGAAGCGTACATGACTTCCATCGAGTTGAACAACCTGAAGTCGCAGCTAAATCCGCATTTTATTTTTAATGCGTTGAATAGCATACGCGCCTTGGTGGATGAGAACCCGCAGAAATCAAAGCAAGCCATCAACCAGCTTTCCAATATCTTACGCAACTCACTAACCTTTGAAAAAAAGGGACTCACCAAGTTTGAAGATGAACTCAAAATTGTGAAAGATTACCTGAGCCTGGAGAGCGTGCGGTTTGAGGAAAGGTTGAAAACGGATTTTAACATTCACCCGCAATCAGCCAATTTCCGGGTACCACCACTAATGATTCAAACACTGGTAGAGAACGGAGTGAAGCATGGTATTTCTAAGCTTACTGCCGGTGGGGTAATTCATGTAAAGACCACGGTGGAGAATAATCGGTTGAAAATTCAAATCCGTAACAGCGGTCAGCTTCTAAATGGAGTTCGGAAAAACAAGGGAATTGGCATTGCCAACACCATACAGCGCCTGAAACTTTTATATGGTGATCAGGCTTCCTTTCGAATGGTCAATGAAAATAATAATTTTGTGCTCACCGAGATAGTTATTCCGCAAACCTTAGTAACTACGTAGCCGTAAACAGATCATTAATATAAGACCCGCGTAACGTTAACATAAACCTATGAAAGCCCTGATTGTGGACGATGAGCGCCTGGCGCGAAAGGAATTGATGAAGCTACTGGAGGATCATCCTTCCATTGAAGTAGTAGGCGAAGCGGCCAACGCGGATGAAGCCATTGCCATGGTAAATGAACTCAATCCGGATTTGTTGTTTCTGGATATTCAGATGCCCGGAAAGACGGGGTTTCAGTTGTTGGAAGAGTTGGATGCAGTTCCGTTGGTTGTATTCACCACAGCATATGATGAATTTGCCTTGAAGGCCTTTGAAGTAAGTGCGCTTGATTATTTATTAAAGCCCATACAGGCCGAGCGACTTTCTGAAACCGTTTCCAAAATTGTGGAGCGTGAACGAAATAAGGTTAATGTGGCCCGTGGGGAAGGGGATAAGAAGTTAGGCTTGAACGACCAGGTGTTTGTAAAAGATGGAGAACGGTGCTGGTTTGTAAGCCTGTCGAACATACGTCTGTTCGAATCCGATGGTAATTATATAAAGGTGTATTTCGATACCAACCGTCCGATGATTCATAAATCATTAAATGCATTGGACGAAAAACTGGATGAACGCGCGTTCTTCCGCGCAAGCCGCAAGCACATCATTAACTTAAGTTGGGTGGAAGCTATTGAGCCCTGGTTCAATGGCGGGTTGATGGTGAAATTGAAAGGCGGAGATAAAGTTGAGGTGAGCCGTAGGCAGGCAGCAAAGTTTAAGGATATGATGAGTTTGTAATTATCGCAGCACCAATTCAATCAACTCCTTCTGCACATTCCAGTCTTTAGCAAGCTTAAGCATGGCGGTGGCTTCCATTTCGGTAACATACCCTTTCAGGTTGTTGGCCTGCCACACCATGTTGATTAATTCTATGCGTTTGTCTTTTGGGTAATCGGCAATGATGTCGTTCAAAAAATCGCGGGCACGTTCAAAGGAGGTAAGATAGTCCTGGGCGATAAACTCCTGTGCCCATTTATATTCCTCGAGCGCATCCAGTTCGTGTGCAGTTTTGTCGAGATCTTGCTTTTCTTCTTCATCCAGTCCGTGATAATGGAATATCACCGACTTCAGCAACATATACACACGTTTTTCTTCGGGGGTCTTCATGTACGACAGAACTGGCAGGAAAATTACAAAACTTCTTTCAGCTTGTATAACACGGGTTTTGAAGGGCTGGCATCCAACTCCAAACTTGTAATCTGAAGGTTGAGCAGGTATAGCCCATCGGCTATGGCATTGTCAATATAGGCAAGTTCGGTAATGGTGCATCCGGTTCGTATGGAATGAGGGAATTTCCAGAACGCTTTATGTGCCGCCAGCCTGCCTCCGTCCACTTCTTTGTCAACACTTGGTAAATCAAGAACCAGGTGCTGAATGCCCCTGTCAGCAACAAATGCAGCCGCATCCTCAGCGAGGTATGGAGGGTTTGTTCCGGAATATTGACGCAAACGTTTATCAGTAGAATTGGGCAGGGTTCGAATGATCAGCGCCTGAACTTCATGCGAAATCTTTTCTGCTATCATCTCGCGGGTAATGATAAAATCGCCCGTTGAAATTTTTACAGGCTCAACTGAAATGAGTTCGGCCACGTGATGATATTGATTGAGGGCCTGTGTTACAGAGATGCCATCGGGTGAGATGTGACCATAGCATTCGGTATGTGTTCCATTGCCATGCGGGGTTATCGTTATTTTTTGATGGTTAACAGGACCACCGCGTGCCACGCTACCAATAAAATTTCCCGACTCAATGGTTTCGAACCTCACCGGATCGGCCCAATAGCAATTGGGATTGTTTTTGCCTTCGCGTAGGGGCAGTGAAATATCAAGGGGTTCGCCCAGGTTGGCTGAATATTTTTTTTGATGCGTATGAATATCAATGATCATGAAGGCACGGTAAACAAATCAGAAGCAATTTTATCTGCAAGTAGCTTTCCTTTCGGGGTAAGCGTAAGAAGCTCCTGCTTTATAGTTATCAGCTTTTGATCAATCAATTGCTGAATATACACACGATTTTCATTCACCAGATCGTAGTTGTGGTTTTGTTTCAGCGTAAGCAGATTGGTGCCCCATTGCGTACGCAAGGTGGTTAGTATATACTCGTTGATTTTATTTTCCGCAGTAAGCGTTTCTATTTCAGAAGGAATAACTCCTTGCGTAATAGCCTTCAGGTAATGGTGGTTGTTACGAACATTGTACTGTCGGGTAAGCTGGTTGAACGAATGTGCGCTTGGCCCTACACCCAGGTAGTTCTCCTGCTTCCAGTAGCTGCTGTTATGTTGTGCGTAATATCCGGGTAATGCAAAGTTTGAAATTTCGTAGTGTTCATATCCGGCTACCTGTAATTGCTCCATTAGTAGTTCGAGCTGATGGGCCGCCACTTCATCAGCAGGAGGTTTAAGCTTGCCTGCAACCGACCATTTACCAAATACAGTCTGCGGTTCAATGGTCAGGGAGTAGCAACTGATGTGTTCGGGTTTCAGGCGTAGCGCTTGTTCTATGTCTTGATTCCAGCGTGTGTTGTCTTGATTGGGAATACTGTAGATCAGGTCTATGCTGATGTTTGAAAAACCGGCACCTCGGGCCTGCTCAAAAGTTTCAATAGCAGTCGACCGATTATGCGCGCGGTTCATGAAACGAAGCAGGTCATCATGAAAGGTTTGAATGCCAATACTCAGCCGGTTAATGCCCGCATCGTGTATGGCCTTCAGGTAGTCTTTGTTTAGATCATCAGGATTTGCTTCCAGGGTGATTTCAGCCGATGGTTTTATTGGGTGAATGGATTGAATGTTTTGGAGAATAGCACTTAATTCATGGGCAGGAAGCAAGGAAGGTGTTCCCCCTCCAAAATAAATTGTGTCTACAAGCGCTCCATTCAGGTAGTCTTTCTGCATTTCGATCTCCTTGCAAATAGCCTCAACCATTGCTTTCCGCAACTCATGGTTAGTTGAAAAATGAAAGTCGCAGTAATAACACGCTTGCTTGCAAAAAGGAATATGAATGTATAGGCCCGGCATAATCAGATGCAAAGCTAACGTTTAACCGCATGCGTTTTGATTCCGTTTCGCAATACGACCCGATTCTGATATTTTTACCGATTCATGAGGCAATTTCTTTTTTCGATCACAATTCTCTGTTTAGCCCAGACACTTCAGGCACAAGAGTGGTTTGTAAAAAAAGATCTTCAGCCGGAGTGGCAGGTGTATGTGGGCAATTCATATCAACCCTTTGATTCTGCGGCACGCAAAGTCAACAACACCATTTACCTGAAGCTTGACTTACAGGTTTACCGGGGCGATTGGCTTGAGATCCATGGCATTGATCCGTTTAGCCTGTTTCAACAAGGGAAACTGGTAGCCGATAACAAAAAGGAAATCATTATTTCAGTTGATAGCCTGCACAAATTCACCAGGGAGCCGGTTTGGTTCGCCATTTATACTGAAGAGCCGATTTCAACACGGACACTGACAACAAGAATAGTCACACCGGTGGATCAAAAATTGAATGAGTATGTCGGGCCTCTACCCAGGGTGAAGCAGTTTTTCAGAAATTTTATTTTAGTAGCGGGCCTGGTGTTAACTGTATTTTTTGTTCTGATTCTAAGGCTTAACCCTAAAGTAACATTCTATTATTTTTCGGCCCCACGTCTTTTAGCCTTACGCGAAAGTGATGATGGGCAATCGTTGCGTGTTACCAGCAGTGCTAATATTTTGTTTTATCTGTTTGCCTCGTTGCTGCTTAGTTTGGGATTGATGGCCATGGCCTTGGAAACCGCATCGTCATTTAAACTCCTGCAATTTCTTCAAGAGCAAAGTTTTGTTGCCTTGCTTTTACGATGGCTCTACACCAGCTTCTTTATACTGATGGCACTCTTTATTAAAGCCATTGTTGTAGGATTTGTGGCTACGCTGTTCGGCATTCGCGATCAGGCCGGCTTTCATTTTTTAGCATTTATAAGATTTACGCTTCTGATCGGTTTCCTTCTTGTATTTTTTACGGCCGGAAATTTTTTGATTCGAGGGGGAAGTGATGGGTGGACTTCCTTTTTTTATGGATCGTTGCTGTGGTTTTTATTGGGTTGGAGTATACTGATTTTTTTGAAATTGCTGAGGCGGGTAAACTTCTCGGTGTTTCATTTATTTTCATACCTTTGTGCCACAGAACTAATACCCTTTCTGGTAATTATTAAAGTGCTTTACGAGTAGGTGAATCCAGTACAAGTTGATATGAGTGAAAAAGTGAACGACCGGATGCGTAAAGTAAAAAGCATTCTGGTGACGCAAGAGGCACCCACCGATGTTAACTCTCCGTATCTTAAGTTGGCCGAGAAGTATAACCTTAAAATTGACTTTCGTCCCTTTATTCAGGTTGATCCTGTGCCGGCCAAAGAGTTTCGCAAACAAAAAATTGACATCCTCGACCACACGGCAATCATTTTTACAAGCCGTAATGCAGTGGATCACTTCTTTCAGATTTGCGCGGAACTCAAAGTTGAGATGCCGGCAGATATGAAGTACTTCTGTATCTCGGAGCAAACCTCCAATTACCTGCAGAAGTATATTGTAATTCGAAAGCGGAAAATTTTTACAGGGCTGAAAACCACCCAGGATTTACTGGAGATACTGAAAAAGCATAAAAACGAAAGATACTTGTTTCCATGCTCTGACATCCGCAAAAGCGATATTCCGGATTTCCTGAGCGAGAATGGGTTCAATTATACAGAGGCTATTATCTACAACACCGTAGCGAGCGACCTTTCGGATCTGAAAGAAGTGTATTACGATATTCTGGCCTTCTTCAGTCCTTCGGGTATAAATTCACTGTTTGTGAACTTCCCCGACTTTATTCAAAATAACACCCGAATTGCAGCGTTTGGTCCTACTACGGCCAAGGCAGTTCGTGATGCCGGGCTGATTTTGGATATTGAGGCTCCGCTACCCAATGCACCCTCCATGACAGGGGCCATTGAACTCTATATAAAGAAGGCGAACGGGGTTAAATAACTTGTTCATTCATTGGAATTTACATTTCGGTGATTTTTATTACACTTTAATTACATGTACGTTGACAGTATCGTAAAAAAGCATTTACTTTAACCTTGCATGTTTATTCTTTGATGCTCAGGAAAGGTTTATATATAATTTTTTGCCTTCTGCTTGCGAGTAGCGCTACGGTTTTAGCCCAACAGGACGCACAGTTTACGCAGTACATGTTTAACCCCTTGTACCTTACACCAGCTGCTGCGGGTGAAGATGGGGTTACGCGGGCTACGATTATCCATCGAAGCCAGTGGCTGGGATATCAGTCTTCATTTAATGACGGAACAGCTCCCACCAGCCAGATCCTTACATTCTCAACCCCCATCCATAAACTAAAGAGTGGTTTCGGGGTGTATGTGCTTAACGACAGGCTGGGCCCCCAGAATAACCTGGAGGCACAAGCCATGTATGCCTACCACCTGGGTATAAAGGAGAGCAACAAGTTGAGCTTCGGAATAAAGTTGGGGATGTATTCCCAAACAATTGATTTCGATAAGTATCGTGCTATTGATCCAAATGATCCGTGGCTACAGGATCAGGTTGGAAAAGACTCGCAAATCAAACCTGACCTTGGGGTTGGGGTAATGTTTCGGAACGAGAAACTCTATGCAGGCATCGGGTTTAATCACCTGCTGCAATCTGAGTTCAGTTTCGGAAGGTCTGCCCGCAATGCCTTGGAAAACCACATGAACATTACAGCCGGATATTTTTACGATGCGAATTTCGACCTGCAGATTAATCCGACTGTCCTTGTAAAAACAGATTTTAACGAAACTTCAGTAGATCTTGCTGTGATCGCAACCCTGCGAAATACGATGTGGGGCGGTTTGGCGTTTAGATCATCCGAGGCGGCCAACCTCCTATTAGGCTATGCATTCTTAAAGGACAAGTCGCTACGGCTGGGGTACTCAATTGACTTTGTGGTGAAGGATAGAGCAGCGAAGGAGAACTTCTCGCACGAGGTCATGCTGTCTTATGAATTGCCAGTAATTGCGGGTGGCGTTAAAAAGATCGTTCGAACCCCCCGATACAGGCATTAGACGGTAAATTATTTTGGTTTTAGGCGGATTTTGTAGAATTTGGTAAACGTTTTTTAAAAATTAGTGCTTTAAACGCTATTTTCGGGTCTTTATACATTTGGCAAAACAGTAATTGAAATATATGAACAAGTCGGTGTCTTCAAAACTTTTGTTGCTCGTTGCAGGGATCGCTGCCAGCGCCTGTGGACTTTTGGGTATTGGCGGTGGTGGCCGCGGGGGCGACCAAGGTGAATTGGTTGGTGTACCAGGCCGCGAAGGCTTTATTATGACTATACCATATGGCATGGTGCCCGTTCCGGCTGGAACCTTCCACATGGGTCAGGCTGATGAGGATCCTGCTTCAACTCAAATCAACTACAACAAGCAAGTAACAATTGGCTCGTTCTTTATGGACGACACAGAGATCACCAACAACGAGTACCGTCAATTCACAAATTTTTATTTAGTAGATAATGGAAGCATTGAAGGTTTTGAAACCATTGATGCACAAACGTTCCGCGATAACTATTACCCTGACACAACAGCCTGGGTACGCGACTTCGCCCACCACATGGGTGATCCGATTCAAGATTATTATTTCTGGCACCCGGCTTATGATGATTATCCTGTTGTGGGTGTAAGCTGGGATGCTGCCGTCTTCTTTTCCGACTGGCGTACAGCATACCTGAATGATTACCGTAAAAGCATTGGCGATTTCCCGATGCCGAACTTCCGCCTGCCATCAGAGGCAGAATGGGAGTACGCGGCACGTGGTGGTCGCGACCTTGCAAAATATCCGTGGGGTAACCCATACATCCGTAACTCAAAAGGTTGTATGCTGGCCAACTTTAAGCCCGGCCGTGGTAACTTCTACGATGATGGCTTTGCGTACACCTCACCGATCATGGCGTATTTCCCTAACGATTACGGCTTGTATGATATGGCCGGTAACGTAGCCGAGTGGTGTTTGGATGATTTCAACCCTGCATCTGTTCCTACCGTTTGGGATTTGAACCCACAATATATTGATCCACGCACCAACCCTGAAGATTCACGCTACAATGCGCGCATCGCTCCCAAGAAAGTTGTTCGCGGTGGTTCATGGAAGGACGTAGCCTATTACCTGGAGACAGGAACCCGTACCTATGAATTTAAAGATTCAACCCGTGCGTATATTGGATTTCGCTGTGCACTGACTCACCTGGGTCGTTCGTCCGGGCGTGAATTTTAATAATTGAAAACTCTAGATTAACTTTAATAAAAACAGACTCATCAAAACTTAAACCCATACTACAATGAGCAAGAAAAAAGGCGGATTTGCTGAACTACTCTTTAAAACCATAATGCCCAAAGTCTATGGTATTGGTGCTGCGGTTGTAATTGTTGGTGCACTTTTTAAAATCCTTCACTTTACCGGTGCAGACGAAATGCTAATGGTTGGTCTGCTTACAGAAGCAGCCATCTTCTTTTTAAGTGCATTTGAACCACCCGCAAAAGAAACAGACTGGACAAAAGTATACCCTGAATTAGCTGAAGACTATGAAGGAACCATCGCTGCACCAACCGTGCGCAAAGCTGGTGGTGCTTCTGATTCGCCAATTTTGAAAATTGATGAGATGCTGAAGACAGCAAAAGTTGATCAAAACCTGCTGGATAACCTCGGTAAGGGTTTGACTAACCTGGCCGATTCTGCCAAGCAGATGAATAACCTATCCAACGCGGCAGTGGCTACCAACGAGTATGCTACTAACGTGAAGACGGCCTCTAAGGCTTTGTCTGATATGAACACATCCTATAAAACTGCCATTGATGCAGTAGGCGCTATGGCCAATGCTTCAAAAGACGCAGGCGAGTACCACTCACAGGTGCAAAAAGTAACCAAAAACCTGGCTGCCCTGAACTCAGTATATGAAATGGAGTTGAAAGATGCGGATAGCCATGTGAAGAACATGAACAAGTTCTACGAAAGCCTTACTGGTGCTATGTCGGGCCTTTCTAAAGTGGGTGAAAACACTACGAAGTTCACCACTGAACTTGGAAAATTATCGGATAACCTTACTGCACTTAACAAAGTTTATGGCAGCATGCTCACTGCTATGAAAGGTGGCGGTAATTAATTTTATCTGAATTAACGTTTTGTAGAATAGGTTTAAGAAATTTTAGTACGCATAAAACCAACAAAAAATGGCAGGTAAAAAAGAAACCCCGCGGCAGAAGATGATCGGTATGATGTACCTGGTACTAACCGCACTTCTGGCCCTTCAGGTGAGTAATGCAGTACTTGAGAAGTTTGCCATTATCAATGAAACTCTTGGCCAACTGATTGAGGATACAGAGAAGAACAACGCCAGTCAATTGGCCTCTATTCTGAAGGAAGGTGGAAAAAGTGAGAAAGCAGAAATCAAAGATGCTGTTCAAAAGGCTCAGAAGGTTCGTGACCTTACAGCGTCAACCACTAAGTGGATTGATGAGTTAAAGAAGGAGATGCTTAAGGTTTCTGGCAGTGAGGAGGTAAATGAGAAGATAATCAATGATCATAGTTCCAAAGTGGCCACTATGATGATTGATAAGAAGCAAAAGTGGGGCAAGGAGTTTGAAGCTACACTGGATAACTATGTTAAAGAGTTGAATGCCTTAACTGGTGAGAAGTTTGGTACGCTCGCGAAGGCCCCCAAGGACATTCCGATTTTTGCAGCTGATAAAGATCACGTTCGTAAGGACTTCCTGACTTTTACCTTTGAGAACACACCCGTAATTGCGGCATTAGCTTCTGTTTCTCAGATCCAAACTGAGGTTTTAGAGTATGAATCAGTAGCGTTACGCAAACTGGCTGAAAAGGCAGGTGCAGCGCGCGTTGCTTTTGAAAACATCATTCCAATGGTTCGCCCCAAAGCTTCTGTGGTAGCTGCCGGTGCGACTTACGAAGCCGACATGTTTATCTCAGCTTCATCATCGGCCCTTAGCCCTGAAATGACGCTTGACGGAAAATCTATTCCGGTTGAACTTGATCCAACAACAGGCATCAAAATGGGAAAAGTGAAATTCACAGCTTCAGGTGGCAATTATGATGCAACTGGTCGTGCAAAGAAGACGTACCAGGCTGTTATTAAGTTGAACGATGAAGAATACCCATCAACGATTGAGTACGAAGTGGTGAAGCCTACTATCCGTGTTACAACGGGTACAGCTCCTCGTTTGTACATGGGCTGCGGTAACGATGTGAACATTGAGGTGCCAGCTTTGGGAACAAGCTATAACCCGGGCTTTTCAGCTAAGGGTGCTGAAATAACCAAAGGCCCTAAAGTTGGAAACGTGATTATCGTTCCGAATCAAAGAAGGGTAGAGGTTGCTGTTAGCAATGCCGGAACTCCTATTGGAACTGAAATTTTCGATGTTAAGCCTGTGCCACGTCCACGCATCATTGCCAAGGATAATAATGGCCGGGAAATCGATCTTAAGAATGGTATAAAGGCCGGGTCAATTGCAGGTTTACGTGTAAATGCTGAAGCTGATGAGAACTTCAAGTCTGAGGTGCCGAAGGATGCTAACTTCCGTATTCGCAATATGTCAATAATTCTAGCCAGAGGAACACAGCGTGTTCAGGAGTTAACGTTAACCAGTGAAATTGTTGACCTGAGCGCGTGGCGTGCTTTGATGCGTCCTGGCGATCGCATTGTAATTGAACCAAAATCTGTAGTACGCATGACCTTTAAAGGTGGGCAGGAGCCCATAACCATGACAGGTCAGGATATTCAGAATATTCCAATCAACTAAGTAGTATTATGATAAAGACATTAAAGGGATTGTTGTTGACTGGGGCTGTTGTAGCTTCCTGTGTTGCATGGGCGCAACCGGAAGAAATTCAGTACAATCCAAATTCTTTAAACCCAATACCCCGTTACGAGCAGTTGTATAAACTTCGCGTATGGAGAATTCTTGAGCTTAAGGAAAAGCAAAACAAAGGATTCTTTGCCAATGGCGGTGAAATCACCAAGCTTTTAATGGATGCCGTTAAATCGGGGGAGATAGCTGCGGTTTATAAGACAGATTCATTGAATGAAAGCACCAAGCTGACAAAGGATGAGTTCTTGGCAAATTTGGTTTCTCAGGCAGGACAAACTTTCCCTGCATGGGATCCTGCAAGCACGTATTTTCAGGGTGATGTTGTTTCCTTTAATGGTAAGAACTACGAACTTCAGGTTAATCAGGATTCAGGCACGAATCCCAGTCAGTCTCCCAATCAGGAGTGGGCTGTGACAAACCAAGGTCAGGGCCTTACGTATTTACCTCGTGAAATAGATGTGATTAACCTGGTGGAAGACGTGATCTTTGACAAGAGACGCTCTCGCTTGTACTATGATATTCAAGCGTTTGAACTTCAGGCGTTTGACATGAACACCTCGACCTATAAGTCACTCGGGTGGTTTAAGTACAAGGATGTTGAGAAGGTTTTCAGAAACAACCCTGAAAAGGCGATTTGGTTTAACCGTCAGAACACGGCTGAAAACAAGAACTTTGCAGACGCCTTCTTGCTTCGCTTATTCAAAGGATCAATCTATAAGATAGAGAATCCGGATGATGAGACCATAACGGATACATACCGCAATAACGGAAGGCCGTACTACGAAAGTGTTTGGGCTCGCGAGTGGGCTGAAATGATGCTCATGGAAAAAGAGCACAACTTGTGGGAGTTCTAAATCCAGCAATAATGAAAAAAGCAAAACCCTGGCAAATGCCGGGGTTTTTGTTTGTATGGGGTGTTATGATTTGTTTTTGATTAGCTGGGCCTTTGCTTTACCCACTATTTCTTCAAGCTCTTCGAGACTTGCTTCTTTTATTTTCTTTACAGATTTGAATTGCCCGAGCAGTTTGGTGATGGTTTTTTCACCAATGCCTTGCAGGTCATCAAGTTCTGTCTTCAAGGTTGATTTATCTCTCTTTTTGCGATGGAAAGTGATAGCAAACCGATGAGCCTCATCACGGATTTGTTGCAGCAATAATAGTCCGGGAGATTTCTTGTTGATGTGTAGCGGAACGGGATCCTCCGGGTAATAAATTTCTTCCAGCCTTTTGGCAATGCCGGCTATCGGTATTTTACCGTATAAATCAAGTTCTTTCAAGGCCTCACACGCACTGCTTAATTGACCCTTTCCACCATCAACAAGAATGAGATTCGGAAGTTCACCTTCTTCTTCGAGGATTCTCCTGTAGCGTCTTCCAACAATTTCTTTCATTGACTCGAAGTCGTTTGAGCCGGTAACGGTTTTAATATTATAATGACGATAATTTTTTTTGTCGGCTTTACCGTTTACAAACCGCACCATAGAGGCCACCGGGCTGCTTCCTTGAAAGTTTGAGTTATCGAAACATTCAATGATGAGTAGAGGATGGGGCAGATGCAAATCCTTTTGCAGAATCTGAATCACCTCGGCCTGGCGCGATCGTTTTTCACCCCGAACAAGTTCACGTTCATGTTGCATTTCCCAGGCATTTTTGAGTGAAAGCGAGAGCAGTTTTTTCTTATCGCCTATTTTGGGAATGGTGTTCGCAATATCTGTTGAAATTAACGTAATGGGGAGATTGCTGATCACTTCGCGATGTGATGAGTTGGTTTGTTCCCGCAGCGAAACAAGGGCGTACGTCAAGAGCTCTTCATCGGGTTCATCAAGCTTTTTCTTTACTTCCAGGGTTTTTGAGAATACAATTGCCCCCTCTTTCACCTGCATGTAGTTGATGTATGCATAGTCATTCTTGCTGGCGATGGAGATCACATCAATGTCTGTGAGGTTTCGGTTAACCACCAGCGACTTGCTTTGGAAGCGATTGAGCAAATTGAGTTTATCTTTAAATTTCTGCGCCTGTTCAAACGATAAACTTTCAGCGGCCACTTGCATGTGGTGTTGAAAGTATTGCTCAACCTTGCTGAGATTACCCTTCAGAATATGACGTGCCTGATCTATGTCTTGCAGGTAATCGTTCTCATTTTGCAGACCTTCACAGGGTCCTTTGCAATTACCAATATGAAACTCAAGGCACACCTTGAACTTTTTCTGTTCAATATTGGTGGGAGTCAGCGGGAGCGTACAGGTTCGAATGGTGTATAGTTTCCTTACCAGTTCGAGTACGCTTTTCATGGCTGTAACGCTGGCATAGGGGCCGAAATACTCTCCTTGTTGGGGTAGGTATTTGCGGGTTGAGATAATTCTTGGGAAACGTTCGTTCAGGATGCAGAGGTATGGAAACGTTTTGTCATCCTTTAACAGGATGTTGTACTTGGGCTGATTCTGCTTGATGAAGTTATTTTCCAACAGGAGTGCATCAAACTCGCTGTTGGCAACGGTGTATTCAATTGCATTAATTTCAGAAACAAGCTTAAGTGTTTTTCGGTTTAGTCCACTGCTCTTACTGAAGTAGGAGCCGACCCGTTTCTTCAGACTTTTGGCTTTACCAACGTATATGAGTTCGTGCTGAGCATTATAGAATCGGTATACACCGGGTGTATCGGGAAGCAGAAGAGCATAATCTTTCAGCTCATCAAACGACATGTCGATTAATTGAAATCATCCCAGGGCCGTTCATCAACCACCTGGGTGGAATCAGCTCCCGGATACTTTGCACAATCCAGGGTTATATCCAGACCGGTTCGTGGCCGTTGGAAAAATCCTTTTCTGTAGTCTACAGTTTCATCGGCATACACCTTAAGCATAAACTTCTCCCAAATGGGTCTGGCGGTACGTGTACCTTGTCCCATGCTCCATGTTCTGTAGTGAATGCTACGTTCATCTCCACCAACCCAAACACCCGCAACCAGACTTGGAGTTACACCCATGTACCAACCATCTGACGCGTTATTGGTTGTACCAGTTTTTCCGCCTAGTTCGTTATCAACCTTAAGTTCCCTATTCAACCCACGCGATGTTCCACCTTCCTCCTCAACACCTCCTTGCAGCATATAAATCATTTTAAATGCTGTTTGCTCGCTTATGGCCTCACGTGTTTTCGGCACAGTGCTTTCAATTACGTTTCCATTTCGATCTTCAATTCGGGTTATGTAATAGGGTTCTGTATAAATACCTTTGTTTACAAATGTTGCATATGCACCAGCCATCTCATAGAGGGAGACATCACTTACCCCAAGACAGAGAGAAGGGACAGGATCCAATGGGCTTGATATTCCTACACGGTGAGCAAATTCAACCACAGTCTTTTCTTTTATTTCTTTCATTACCTGTGCGGTAATGGAGTTAATTGATCGGGCCATGGCTTGGCGCAAAGTCATTTTTTCTCCACTTCCTCTTGAGCCATCTGAGTTTGGTGGATACCAGGTGCCTCCGGGTACATTGAATACCGGAGAGATATCATGTTTTTCCAAGCAAGGATTATAACCTAATTCAAGTGCAGCGCCATACACAAATGGTTTGAATGTTGAGCCAGGTTGACGTTTACCCTGACGTACGTGATCAAACTTAAAGTATTTGTGATTAACGCCTCCAACCCATGCTTTAATGGCTCCTGTATTGGCGTCAATGGCTATTAAACCAGTATGTAAAAAGCGTTTATAGTAATTCAGTGAGTCCAATGAGCTGAACAGTGTATCACGTTCGCCATGGTAGGTGAAAATGCGCATGGGCTTTTTCATATTCAACATGATGTTCACCGAATCGGAATTTTGGCCGTACTTAGCTACGAGATTCTTGTATGCATCCGTTTGTCGGATACGCATCTGCAAAAAATTTCGGATTTCTTTTCCTTCGTCATCAAGCCACGGATTTTTGCCTTGCCAGTGAACATCAAAATCTGTTTGCAGAAATTTCATATGCTCTGCCACTGCTTCTTCGGCATATTTTTGCAAACGGCTGTCGATTGTGGTATAAATCTTCAGTCCTGATTCCCACAAGTCAATGTTTCGTTCCTTGCACCAGGCCATCAGGTCCTGTGAAATTACACTTCTGAAATACGTAGCTAAGCCTTCATTTTGATTTTGTACGCGGTATTGTAAAACAATAGGTAATGCTTTAATCGAATCATAAGCCTCACGTGTTTTAATATAGCCATGCCTGTATAGTTTGAAGAGAACTTCGTTCCGCTTTGCCAGAGAATTTTCTGGATTAAACACCGGATTGAAACGCGTGATGGCCTGTAACATACCAACAAGTACGGCAGACTCCTGTACGTTTAGGCTGTCTGGCGTTCTTCCAAAGTAGGTTTCAGCCGCAACCTGAATACCGTATGCGTTACTGCCAAACTCAGCCGTGTTCAGGTACATGGCAATGATTTCTTCCTTTGTAAAATTCTTTTCGAGATGGAAAGAGATGATCCATTCCTTGGTTTTCTGAACAATTCGTCTTGGGTAACGGCCAAGTTTTCCAATGGTGCCGTCAAGACCCATATCCGGATTTTGAGTATAGAGGTTTTTAGCCAACTGTTGTGTAATGGTACTTCCGCCACCAGCCGGACTGAATGTAAGAAGGCCTTTCAATACACGCAGGTAGGCAATAAAGTCCATACCGGAATGCTGGTAAAAACGATGGTCTTCCGAGAGGAGCAAGGTGTTCACCAACTCATCAGAAAGGTTGTCGAATGAGACCTGTGCACGATTGTACCGGAAATACCGGCCCAATGAAACACCATCGGCAGAAATCAGTTCGGAGGATAAATCGTTTTCCGGATTTTCAATTGACCGTAAACTGGGCATGCCGCCAAACAAGCCAAACAAATCAATGCTTACGGAGTAGATGTAGATCGGGAAACCGATAATGAAGCAAAAGAAAAGTATCCAGATGGTGCGCACTATCCGCTTGAACCACGGATGGTTCATACCCAAGAGGTTACGGATTTTTCGGGATATAGTTTTTTTCAAAGAATTGGAGGTACTCATGCAAGCCTTTGGTCCTGTAAAAGATATCGAAATTGTTCTTTGTAATTACAAAAGTATCGAATTTATGGCTTTTTAAGGCGTTAAGGCCAGGTTGCTTTTCGATAAATGTACGATAATACTGCTGGGCATCTTTCATACCGGATAACCCTGAAACAAATGTGATGGAGTTGGTTTCATTAAAGATCAGGTTACTAACCTTCAAGCCAGCCGAGGAAAAATTAGTCTGGTTAAAGCCATCAAGCGCTTTAGCTGCCACGTCTTCCAGTTTTGCATCGGAACGAAAGATCATTACAAAATAATGGGGTTCATCAAATGAGGCAATGTATTTAATGCCCTTCTCCTTTTCGCGCTTCAACTCAAAATCACGCGATGCCTTCAACAGTTTTTCGGCATATGCCGTTACTTCGGCTTCGGGATATTGTTTGATAAATGACTCCAGCCGATACTGGTACCGGGCAATTTCTTCGGTTTTCCCAAGCGCAAGAACCTTTAGTAACTCCAGGTTTGGTGTGAAGGCAGTTTTGTCCAAGGCAAGAGCTTCATCAAGTAACGCAATGGTCGAGTCCAGTTGGTATGCTTCAAACTGATGGTAAGCGTTTCGGTAAATTAATTTTTGCTTTTCAACAACCTGGCTCGATTCCAACAGGTAATCGGGGTTAATTAAAATTTTAGCGAAGGTGCTTTCCGGGAAAATGTTTTTCAATTCGCTGGCATATCGTTCGGCCCTGGTTGCATCGGTGTCCTTGTACATCAGGTAGAGTTTGTACAAAACCTCAGGCTTGTATTCTGTTTGTGGAAAACGCGTGAGCAACGTTTCGTATGTTTTCACAGCGTTGTCTTTTTCCTGTAACTTGAAGTAGTAAACATCACCTAAAAGAAAATAGGCATCTTCAATTTTCTCCAACGCCTCGGCAACCTGCTCTTCAGTTCTTGGAAGCTCCTTGCTAATCCGGGTGAATTCTGCCAGTACTGGATCGACATGGCTTGTTTCTTCTGCAGGGGCTGTTTCTTCTGCGGGGGTATTGTTTGCGGCAGCAATTGTGTTCGTGCGTTGTGTTGTGGGTACCGCACGCGATGACCTGCGCCAGTTATCCTCCAATGCTACAGCGCCCCAGATACGTTTAAATTCCTGTTGGCCGAGTGCAAGTGCGGAGGGATTTCCGAAATACCAATCGGTGCCTTCAATACCAGTTGCCGTATTTAATGTTGAACTCACTTGTGCAATGTCGATGCGCGCACGTTTCTTTTTCTTTCGCGATTTTATTTCGGGTTTTTTCTGACTCTCCAGTACAGCACTAATGTGTGCCACCAGTGAGGCAGAATCCATTTTGGCCATTACCATCAGGCTGTCCTGCCAACTAATCGTCTTTAAGTGGGCAACAAATTCAGCAAGAATTTCCTGACGGTTTTTTACCGCGTTAAATTCCTCATGATCTTTGCTCAGCGTTGTAACCGCGCTGTCGTAGTAGAGTTTTGCAAACTCATAGTTCCGGAGTGTGTCGTAATAAATTTGACCCATTCTCAGGTACGCCTCACCATCAATTTGGGGATTGTTTCCCTCACGAATGGCCAACTCAAAATTGGCGAACGCTTCATCAATGTTGTTCTGCTTGCGTTCAAATACCCCCATCTCGTAGTAGATCTTGTCTTTGAACTCTTTGTTCTTGCTGTCTTTCAATAACTTTTTGAATGATTTGCGGGCGTTGGCAATGTTGCGGCTTTTAGAAATTTCGGCCACCTGGGCCATGTATAAGCGCGCGTAGAAGTCAACTTCGTATTCCGGATGAGTGTCCAGACACTTTCTGAAATAATTGTATGCTTCGGATTCAAACCCAAGCTGTTGATATACTTGCCCCAGAATAAAATAGATACGCCCCGGCCTGTCTTTCTTTTTCAGTAAAGGAACAGCTTCGGTCAGGTACTTCACAAAGTTGTTATCGTCTTCCCGCACCTGGTAGTAATGCGCTTTTTCAAGGTAGAAATGTTTGAGATTGGTTTTGCTGAGTTTTTGCTTTTGAAGAAAATCGAACGTGGCTTCAGCATTGTTGAATTCACCATGTTCGGTGAAAGTTCGCGCCAACCAGATCAAGGCTTCATGGCGCGTGTTCAATTCTTTACCTTTAGTATTTACAAACTTGAATGTTTGAATGGCATTGCCCCAATCAAAACTGTATAGCCTTCCTTTGCCTACCAGCACGTAACTATCATCTACCCATTTGCTGTTCGGATGTCGTTGAATGGCGATGGAGGCCATCTTGACGGCCTCCTGAATTTCTTTGTCGTAGCTCTTGGCCAGGACTGAATCAAGTGGTGCGAATAGTTTTAATACCCGGTTGTAGTCGTCCTTATGATTTTTGCGGATGGTGACCTCAATTTTTGTGATTTCTTCCAGTGCATAGTAATAGCCGTTATAATGAGCCGTTGTATTGTGGAAGGCCTTACTGGTAAGTGTGTTCGATTGTGGCGAACAGGCTACCAGAACGAGGGCAATTATGATATAGACGTACCGGATTTTCAAGGCAGAAAGTTCAACGGTTAAGAAAACGCAAAAAACGAATATTCCATATTAATTACGCCCAGATTATCTACTTTTGTGGGTTAAAATCGCGATTTGAAGCCAAAAAAGACCATTTCTAACTGGTTAACCAACCGATATCAGCTGGTAATCCGAAATGAGGAGAACTTTGCTGAGAAAACCAGCATGGGTTTTACCTATTCGAAGGTAATCCTTTTTTCAGTGATCATCTTTGCGATCATCTTTGCAATCAGCCTCTTTTTGTCGCAAACCATACTGGCCAAGTGGTTCGATCCACGCTTTGCACAGATGCAGATGAACAAGCAGTTGATTGAACTGGATCAGAAGGTAGACTCCCTTTACCTGGAAGTAGACCGCAAGGATCAGTTTATATTGGGCATTCAGCGTGTGTTAAGCGGTGATACCAGCGACTTTAATGACCCCGCCAAAATTTTAAGCAGTGAAGGGCAGCCACTGGTGCGGCCCGATGAGTTGAAGCTGGCATCATCTGACTCTACCTTCCGAAAAGAATTTGAAAAATCAGACCTGGCATTGATCACCCTGGCCAGTGTTAAGTACCGCGAATTGCAGGAAACCTTTTTCTTTTCTCCCTTAACCGGATTTATTTCCGATCAGTATGACGCACAACGCGCCCATTATGGCGTTGATATTGTAGCCAAAACCAATGAACCGGTAAAGAGCATCGCAGACGGAACGGTAATTTTTGCCTCCTGGACACAAGACTCGGGTTATGTGATCATGATCCAGCACAAAGGCAACCTGATTTCGGTCTATAAGCACAATGCCCAACTCTATAAAAAAGTTGGTACTTTTGTAAATGGCGGAGAAATCGTTTCTATAGTTGGCAATAGCGGAGAAATGACGGACGGACCACACCTGCACTTTGAGTTGTGGTACAACGGCAACCCGCTTAATCCGGAAGAGTTTGTAACATTTTAACCAGACAAAAACATGTTTACTTCAAAAGAAGAAAAACGAGTGGCCGAAGAAATCAGCAATTCCAGCAACACGATTGGAAAGGGAACCTTCCTGGAAGGGAACATTGAAACGTATGGCAACATCCGCATAGAGGGAAAAGTAACGGGCCATGTAAAATCAAAATCAAAAGTGGCGCTGGGCACCTCTTCACAAATTCAAGGCAACATCACGGCACAAAATGCCGATATAGAAGGTGAAGTAAAAGGTAAAATTGAAATTGCCGAATTACTGGTATTAAAATCAACAGCGGTTATTCACGGAGACATTGTTACCGGAAAATTGGTTGTTGAACCGGGTGCTGCATTTAACGGAAGCTGTAAAATGGGTGCCACCATTAAGGAAATTAAGATAGGTGAAAACAATGGCTTCGGAACATCGCGATCCCTTACAGGAACAGAAGCCAAAACCATCTAACAGCTACCTGAAGTATAGTAGCCTTGCCCTACAGCTTTTGGTTACCATTGGGCTGTTTGCGTGGTTGGGTTATTTGCTGGATGGGTGGCTGAAATTAAAGTATCCCATATTCCTGATTGTATTTGTGTTTGTGGCCTTTGCCGGAATGATGTACCAGTTGTACAAGTCTATCGATAAGTCGTGAGCAACCTGACAGGCTTTTTGGTTACGATGGGGTTGATGGTTGCGGTCATCCTGGGCGTGAGCCAATCGTTTTCAACACTCCCCTCATTCTTTTATCAGAGCCTGGTACTGCTTACAGCCAGCACCATCGGGCTGTATTTTTACTTGTTGCGTGTGCGCAAAGACAGACCCGATTTTTTCGTTCATTTTTACCTGGCGAGCATCGCCATAAAACTTTTGGCATACGGTGCTTACCTGGCCTTAATCATTTGGGAAGACCGCCCCGGAGCCTTAGAAAATGTGGTATTTTTCATTGCGGTTTATGCCGTGTTTACCGCCCTTGAAGTGGGCTTTTTGTGGAGGCAGATCAGCCGCTGAAAACGGCCAATAAAAAATCTAAAAGATTTCTTTCTCATGGTTTAATTAATACCTTTGCGGTCGGATTTTAAAACCCCTAATCTGGCCCAAATGAGCGCTTTTTCTCACAAAATAACCCGGTTTTTCCTCGTTCTTGCGCTGCTGTTTTCTTCTGTTTTTTCGTACGCAGCCGATGCTTCTGAGGGGGGTGAGTTTAACGCAAGCGAGGTGATTCTTCACCACGTGATGGACGACCACATCTGGCACTTTTGGGATGGGCATTATGGTACCCTATACCTGCCAGTAATTGTGTATTCTTCTGAGCGCGGTCTGGAGATCTTCTCTTCAAAGAATTTTTATGACGACCACCACAATGCGGTTGCCTATAATGGCTACACACTTGACCATGGTCACATCTACCTGAATGGAAATTCCGTGTTTGATATTTCCATTACCAAGAACGTGGCGATGTTGTTCATCAATGCTGCGTTGCTAATGGTATTATTGCTGGCCGCTGCAAAAGGGGCAAAGCAAAATGCAGGCAAGGCACCTAAGGGTCTTCAGTCGTTCTTTGAACCAATCGTTGTTTTCGTTCGCGATGAAATTGTGAAGCCGAACATCGGCCATCACTATGAAAAATATTTGCCTTACCTGTTAACGCTGTTCTTCTTCATCCTTTTCGGTAACCTGTTGGGCTTGTTGCCCGGTGCCGGTAACATGACGGGGAACATTGCCGTAACCATGACACTTGCGGTGTTCACATTCATCATTACCAACGTGAGTGGCAACAAGGCATACTGGAGTCACATCTTCTGGACACCCGGTGTACCGCTCCCGCTTCGCATTGTGATTTTACCGGTTGAGATCGTAGGGATCTTCACCAAGCCATTCTCGCTGATGATTCGTTTGTTCGTGGCGATTACCGCAGGTCACATTGTATTGTTGAGCCTTATCAGTCTGGCGTTTATTTTTCAGAGTGTTACAGTAGGGTTTATTTCAAGCTTGATAGTTCTGTTTATTAACCTGATTGAGATTTTAGTTGCAGGTATACAAGCATACGTATTCACCTTGTTTACCTCAGTTTATATTGGAATGGCTACGGCCGATCATGATCATCATTAACGTGTTTCACTTAAATCAATAAATATATGTTGTTATCACTTTTATTAGACATCAGCTACGCAATCATGGGCGCTGGAATTGGTGCTGGTCTGGCTGCAATTGGCGCTGGAATCGGTATCGGTAAAATCGGTGGCTCTGCAATGGAAGGTATGGCCCGTCAGCCTGAGGCTGCCGGTAAAATTCAAGGTGCCATGCTAATCATTGCGGCTCTTATCGAGGTTGCTGCTTTGTTTGCGCTGGTTATTTGTCTTCTGATCTGGACATTGGGATAATGTCTGAATCTCAAAGAGCTTGTCGATGCAATTGGCTGAGACAAGCTCTTTATTTGATTTAATGAACACCTGCTTAGCAGGACTAAAAATATAACGTTATGGATCTTCTTACACCCGGCACAGGTCTTATTTTTTGGCAAGCAATAGTTTTCTTGCTTCTAGTGTTGCTTTTATCAAGGCTTGCTTGGAAGCCAATTTTAAGCTCATTAAAAGAGCGTGAACAGTCCATCCAAAGTGCGTTGGATACAGCTGAAAAGGCTCGCGCGGAAATGACCCGTCTTCAGGCTGATAACGAGAAATTGTTGAGAGAAGCCCGTGAAGAACGCGATAAGATGCTGAAGGAAGCGCGCGAAGTAACTAACCGCATGAAAGAAGAAGCGCAACTGGATGCTAAAAAAGCAGCTGATAAAATTATTGATGATGCACGTGCGGCCATTCAAATTGAAAAACAGGCTGCCATGAAAGATGTGCGCACGCAGGTGGCCATGTTCTCGCTTCAGGTGGCAGAACGTTTAATGAAGAAGAACCTCTCAACCGACAAGGCTCAGAAAGAGCTTGTGGAAGAATTCATTAAAGATTTAAAAGTAAACTAACGCATGGCTGAATCACGGGTAGCATCGCGATACGTAAAATCCCTGTTGGGCCTTGCTGAGGAACAACAGGTGTTGGACAATGTGCACAAGGACATGCTGCTGTTCACCAAGGTATGCAACGAGAACCGTGCGTTTGCTTTGATGCTGCGCAGCCCGGTTATCCGTCACGATAAAAAGCGGGATGTACTCCAAAAAGTTTTTGCGGGTAAAGTTCACAAACTTACCATGGCCTTCTTCGACATCATTACCCGTAAGAACCGTGAGCCGTTGTTGCCATCCATTGCACGCGAGTTTCACAACGCATATAATGTTTATAAAGGCATAGGCACCGCACAGTTGGTAACCCCTTTCCCGGTTGATGCTGCTTTGCGCAAAGAGATTGAAGGAATTGTTCAGCAGATCAGTAAGAAAAAGCAAATTGAGTTGGTGGAAAAAGTGGATGCCGACATGATTGGAGGTTTTGTACTGACCGTGGGCGATCGCCAGGTGGACGCATCCATCAAGAATAAATTGAAAGCATTGAAAACTAAATTCAGTCAGAACCCATACGTGAAGGGATTCTGATCGACAATAAATTAACGACAAAGAAACAAGAAGATATCATGGCAGAAATCAGACCTGAAGAAGTATCCGCAATATTGCGTGAACAACTTTCGCAATCCCGTACGGATGTTGAACTGGAAGAAGTTGGTACCGTATTGTCAGTAGGTGACGGGGTAGCCCGCATCTATGGCCTCACGCAGGCACAAGCCGGTGAGTTGCTTGAATTTGAAAATGGTCTTCGCGCCATGGTATTGAACCTGGAAGAGGACAACGTGGGTGCCGTATTGTTTGGCGACTCAAAAGGTGTTCACGAAGGGGATACCGTAAAGCGTACCGGTAAGATTGCTTCCGTTATGGTGGGCGATGGTATGGTTGGTCGTGTGGTGAACACACTTGGCGAACCTGTTGATGGAAAAGGCCCGTTGAATGGCGAACTGTACGAGATGCCATTGGAGCGTAAAGCTCCGGGCGTTATCTACCGTCAGCCGGTAAACGAACCGTTACAAACCGGTATCAAGGCGATTGACTCCATGATTCCGATTGGTCGCGGTCAGCGTGAATTGATCATTGGCGATCGTCAGACAGGTAAAACTGCTGTGGCGATTGACACCATTATCAACCAGAGAGAATTTTTCGAAAAAGGTCAGCCGGTTTATTGTATTTACGTAGCGATTGGTCAGAAGGGATCAACGGTTGCCAACGTGGCGGCTGAATTGGAAAAAGCGGGTGCACTTTCCTATACCGTAATTGTATCAGCAACCGCATCCGATCCGGCTCCGATGCAATTCTTTGCTCCGTTTACCGGTGCGGCTATCGGTGAGTTCTTCCGCGATACCGGTCGCCCTGCATTGGTTATTTACGATGACCTTTCCAAGCAGGCTGTTTCTTACCGCGAAGTATCCCTGTTGTTGAGAAGACCTCCCGGACGTGAAGCGTACCCGGGTGATGTGTTCTACCTGCACTCTCGCTTGTTGGAGCGTGCGGCCAAAATCATCAACAACGATGAAATTGCAAGGAACATGAACGACCTGCCAAACTCCATTAAGCATTTGGTTAAAGGTGGTGGTTCACTTACAGCACTTCCCATTATCGAAACACAGGCCGGTGACGTATCGGCTTACATCCCGACCAACGTAATTTCCATTACCGATGGTCAGATATTCCTTGAGACAAACCTGTTTAACTCCGGTATTCGTCCGGCCATTAACGTGGGTATTTCGGTATCGCGTGTAGGTGGTTCGGCTCAGATCAAATCCATGAAGAAGGTTGCCGGTACGTTAAAACTTGATCAGGCACAGTTCCGTGAATTGGAAGCCTTTGCCAAGTTCGGTTCCGACCTGGATGCAGCTACAAAACTGACGATTGAGCGTGGTCGTAGAAATACAGAAATATTGAAGCAGGATCAGTATGCACCCGTTCCGGTTGAAGAACAGGTTGCCATCATCACGGCTTCAACCCGTGGTTTTATTGACCGTGTACCAGTAAACAAGGTGCGCGAGTTCGAAGCAGATTTTCTTGCCCTGATGCGCTCTGCTCACCAGCCCGTGTTGGATAACTTACGTGCCGGTAAGTTTGAAGATGCGGATGTGGAAACCATCAAAAAAGTAGCTCTTGATTTAGCCTCGAAATATTAAGCTGAACGATGCCGAGTTTAAAGGAAGTTAAGAATCGCATTACCTCGGTGGTCTCTACCCAGCAGATCACCAAGGCCATGAAAATGGTGGCGGCCGCAAAGCTACGCAGGTCGCAAGACCGCATTATGCAGATGCGTCCGTTTGCTCAAAAGCTGGCATATATTCTTCGTAACCTTTCTTCAGCACAAAGCGATGGTGCTGATAATTGGTTCAGCAAGGTACGTGAAGAGAAGAAGATTCTTATCGTTGCAGTGAGTTCTGATCGGGGGTTGTGCGGTTCATTCAACACCAACGTGTTTAAAGGTGTGCTGCGTGTTATCAATGAAAAGTACGAGCAACAGTATCACCAGGGAAATGTTACGGTGCTATCCATTGGTAAAAAAGCAGAAGACTATTTTGGTAAGCGTAAATTCCCTGTCGTTAAAAACTTTACCGGAATCATAGCCTCTATTTCTTTTGATCGCGTGGCAGATGCATCGGAGTATATTATGGATGCATTTAAAAAGGGTTCTTACGACAAAGTAGAAATCGTATACAACGAATTTAAGAACGTGGCCACACAGGTGTTGCGCACTGAGCAATATTTGCCCGTAGTAATGCCCGCAAGTGATGAGAGGACTGCAGAAGTTGACTATATCTATCAGCCTGATCGCGAAGAAATCATGACCGGTTTGATTCCGAAGTCGTTGAAAGTACAATTATTTAAGGCCGTGTTGGATTCAAATGCTGCTGAAAATGGTGCGCGTATGACGGCCATGGACAAGGCAACAGAAAATGCCGGTGAGTTATTGAAAGAGTTGCGGTTGACTTATAACCGTACCCGTCAGGCGGCCATTACCAAGGAAATTCTTGAAATTGTTGGTGGCGCTGAAGCACTCAAGGCTTCTTAACAGGACCTATAAAAAATCACGCAAAAGCCCATCTTCATATTGAGGATGGGCTTTTTTACGACCCTTACATAGCCGGAAGCCCGCTTAACTTGCGTGGGAGGTTTGTATAATTTCAGCTAAAATCTATCTTGCACACGCTAAAATCTGAACTAACCCTAAAAAGGCCCTCTGCCAAACCTATTTATCGTTATCATCTGATATGCAGCAGTTGTTCAAGGACCTGCCCGGTGTAGTTTATGAATACATCATCCGAAAGGATGGGAGTCGTTCATTCCGGTATATCAGCGAAAATTGTAAAGATATTTTAGGCATTTGTGCTGACGCTTTCCTCCAAGACTCCACAGTTTTCCGTAAGATAATTTTACCAGATGACAGTATAGGTTTTGAAGAAACCCTTCAGCAAAGTCACGACACTCATTCAGCCTGGAATTGGGAAGGTAGAATATCAGTTAACGGAAAAATCAGGTGGATTGAAACCCGTTCGAACCCTGCACCTTATGCCGATGGCATTATGCGTAAGGGTATCATGATTGATATTACTGAAAGGAAGATCCAGGAACAGCAACAAGAGGTACGTTTTCAATCACTTGTTGAGCATCTTCCATTAGGCATAGGCATTCATGTTAATGGGAAACTGGTAATGGCGAATGAGTATGCTCACAAAATAATGCATGCAAAGCAGGGCGATCTGATTGGGCGTAATGTAATGGAATTTGTTCACCCGGACAGCAAGCCGTTGGTGCTTGAACGCATGAAGCGTGTAATGGCGGGAGAGACTCTTGCGGTAGCCGAGGAAAAATTTATCCGCTCAGACGGTGCCATTATTTTTGTTGAGACCTCTGCCATGCCCTTTAACTATAAGGGTCAACAGGGAGTTCAGATTATCGTTCGGGACATAACAGAACAAAAGCGTGTAGCGGAAGAAATCCGAAAAAATGAAACGTTGTTTACTCAGTTATTTAACAACGTGCCAATTGCAGTGGTAATGCTTGATGTTAATGGCAGGGTAGAAATGATAAACCCAGGCTTCTCATCAATCTTTGGATATAACTTGCCAGAAGTAAAAGGGAAAAATCTTAACGATTTTATCGTGCCTTCTGAATTGCAGATTGAAGGCATTGACCTGAACAACCTGATTGCCGCAAAGCGTGTGATTCAGGTTGAAACGTTCCGTAAAAGAAAAGACGGACACCGCGTAGATGTAATTTTATACGGTATGCCGATTATGATTGATGATCATGCAATCGGTATTTATGGTGTGTATGTTGACATTACCAGCCATAAACAAATGGAAGAAGAACTGAAAACCCGAAACACCGAGCTGGACAACTTTGTGTATAAGGTTTCTCACGATTTACGGGCTCCTCTATCCTCTATTCTCGGACTGGTTAACCTTTCCAAATTGCCGGGGAACACCGATGACTTGCACGAGTACATTCGTATTATCGGTGAAAAAGTAGCCGACCTGGATCACTTTATTAGTGATGTGCTGAGCCATTCAAAGAATTTGAAGCTCGATGTGAAAATTGACAAAATCGATTTCAAAAATATTTTGTCGCGAACCATTACTGACCTGAATTACCTGGATGGCGCGGCTGACGTTCAGTTTGCAATTTCAGTTGAACAAGACGAGTTTTATAGTGATCCCTGGCGTATTGGCGAAATCTTCAGAAACCTGGTTTCCAATGCCATTAAGTACCGGCAGACCGATGCAGGTCATCCACGGGTTCAGGTGCAAATTTCTTCAGCTGATGGCGGTGTGAGGATTGTATTTGCAGATAATGGAATCGGAATCAATGAAGAGAACCTGAACAGAATATTTGAAATGTTTTACCGCGCTACCGAGCAATCAGACGGCTCAGGTATTGGCTTATACATCGTGAAAAACGCAGTAGAAAAATTAAACGGACTAATTGAAGTGCAGAGCAAACCGGGGGCGGGCACAACGTTCACCATTCTCCTTCCGGATCAACGTGCCAGTGTGGGGTTGGTTGAAGATCAAAAGGCATGAAAATCATTGAAGTTACAAGCAAAGAACATCAGCATGAGTTTCTGATGCTGCCGGTGAGGCTTTACAAAAATGAGCCTTATTGGATCAGGCCATTGGATAAGGATGTCGAAGCTGTTTTCGATAGGGAGAAGAATAAGACTTTTCAACACGGTGAAAGTATTCGTTGGATTTTACAGAACGAATCGGGTGAAACGATCGGACGCATTGCGGCCTTTGTCAATCAGAAAACAGTAAAAAAGGGAAACGATCAACCTACGGGAGGCCTTGGTTTTTTTGAATGCGTTCAAGATCAACAGGCTGCTTTTATGTTGTTTGATGCTGCTAAAAAGTGGTTGCAGGATCGCGGCATGGAGGCTATGGATGGCCCCATCAATTTTGGTAACCGCGATCGGTGGTGGGGGTTGTTGATTGAGGGATACGACCGAGAACCGAACTATCAATGCAATTACAATTTTTCCTATTACAAGGATTTTTTTGAGGCCTACGGTTTTCAGGTTTATTTCTATCAGCTAACCTTTGGCCGGCCAATTGAAGGACCGTTGGATGATCGCTTGTACGAAAAGGCAAGTTTGGTAGAACAAAATCCGGATTACTCATTCGGTTATTTACCAAAATCACAATGGGATACATTGCCCACAAAAATTAAGGATGTGTACAACCGCGCATGGGCGAAGCGTGGTGAAATTCCTGAGCTTACCGAAGCTCAGGCGCGCCATTTGGTTAAGCAGATGAAGCCTATCATGGATGAGAAGTTATTGTGGTTTGGGTACTATAAAGATGAGCCGATAGCATTCTTCTTATCGTTACCTGAAGTGAACCAGATTTTTAAACATGTAAAGGGTAAGCTGGATGCGCTGGGCAAATTGAAGTTTGTATGGCATTCGTTTCGCAAAACGAATAAGAAGGCATTTGGACTTTTATTTGGCGTGGTACCCGAGCACCAGGGCAAAGGCGTTGATGGTGCTATCATTGAGGCCTTTAGAAAAATGGCCCATGCAAAGGGATTTGCTTATGAACATTATGAAATGAATTGGATTGGCGACTTCAACCCAAAAATGATTCGGGTGGTGGAACAAATCAATGCTCCGGTGGTTAAACGTCATGCTACGTACCGTAAGCTTTTTGATGAATCAAAACCTTTTAAACGCATGCCCATAGTTGGTTAAGGTATGGAACAACAGGAAAACGAAACGCCATCGGGATTTTTGCTGCGTAACCTGCTGAAGGGGTTGCTTTGGTTTGCCGTGATTATTACAGCGTACATTTTGATGGAAGGCTACATCGAAGAAACGCTGTCGCAGCACATGAAAACGTTAGCCGGAAAGGAGCTTTTGCTGTTCTCAATTTTCACGGCTTCTGAGATTGTATTCGGAATTATCCCTCCTGAATTTTTTATGATCCTCTGGCAACACCAGGGCGATCTTTCACAGTACGTCCTCAATCTTTCTATTCTGGCTGTTATCTCCTATGGTGCAGGCGTATTGGGATATTACATCGGAATAACTTTTACCAAAACAGCCTTCTTTAAGAGACTTCGCGACCGATACCTGGTTCAATACGAATACAGCTTGCGCAAATATGGAATGTATCTTGTGTTGGTAGGCGCGATTACACCCATACCGTTTTCAGCGATGTGTATGTTGGCCGGCTCGGTACGTCTTCCATACAAAACGTTCTTGTTGGTTTGCACCGCACGGGTTCTTCGCTTTGCTGTGTATGGCTGGATGGTGTGGTCTTTTCCCAGCTGGTTCAACGGGTAGATAGTCCTATTTCGTTGCGCACGTATTAATACCCACCAGCGTATAGAGGGGGCAAAAACTTACTGCACTGGTTGTGATGAAGACAGCACCCAAAATCAATAGTACAATTCCCCATGTTCCAGTAACAATGCCGGCCAGGTATAAGGCTGCAAAAATTACCCCGAGAATTACCCGAATCAGTTTGTCGGTTTTTCCCATGTTCTTTTTCATAGTTGCTTGGATTTAATAACCCAAACCTATTCGGTTGCACAGAAAAATACTGTGATGAAAGTCACCTCTGACAAAAATCATATCAGGGTTTTAGAATAGTGCGATCAATGGCTGTTCTTTCAATGTTCTTCTTTGAAAAGCGCACAGAAAAGTGAGTATCCTGCGCCCACGATTCAAACAGGTT
>JAHBUC010000020.1 GCA_019638275.1 Cyclobacteriaceae bacterium
GGTGATGTCGTACCACTCGCTGGAAGACAGAATGGTAAAAAATTTTATAAACAAGGGTAAAGTGTACGGTGAGGTGGAGAAAGATTTTTACGGAAACATGCTGAAACCCTTTGAAGCTGTAAACCGGAAACCGATTGAAGCTTCGGAAGAAGAAGTAAATGAAAATAAAAGAGCACGAAGTGCAAAGTTGAGAATTGCAGAAAAGAAATAGGGGTTACGCGTTACGCGTTTCGGGGTACGAGTTCTAACCCGAAACTCGCATCTCGGAACCCGGAACTTAGAACATGGCAGACAATAAATTCAGAATCGAACCAAAAGTAAAAAGCTCAGGGAGTAACGGGAGTGGTGTGTTTTCCGGATTGGAAAAGAAGCTGAAGCTCGAAAATTACTTTGAAGAAGGCTTTCCGGTTCAGCATTTACCGAAAATGATTTTTGTGATGGTGTTGGGCTTGCTGTACATCAGTAATACGCACTACGCAGAAAAGACCGTAAGAAAAATAAACGATGTACAGGCAGAAGTGGAGGACTTGCGTGCCGACTACACCACCATGAAGGCTGATCTGATGTTTGCCAGCAAGCAATCGGAAGTGGCGCGTAAGGTGAGTCCGTATGGATTAAAGGAAACCATTCGTCCTCCCTATAAAATTGTTGTGAAGAAAAGTGAATATTAAGAAATCCATATTACTCCGTGTTCGCGTAGCCTTTTTGTTTGTGCTGCTCTTTGCCATTGCTGTGGTGGTCAAGATCAACCACATTCAAGTGGTACAGGGCGAAAAATGGGTTACCATGGGTGAACAGATTTCTTTTGATTATAAAAAAGTAAAAGCCACCCGTGGTAACATCTATTCAGATAATGGAAGTTTGCTGGCCACATCACTACCTTTTTATAAAGTGGCCTTTGATGCCACGTTGCCCAATGAAAAAGTATTTAATGCGGGTGTGGATTCGCTCGCGCGTAAGTTGTCTGCTTTTTATAGAGACAAGCCTTACCTTGAATACAAGCGCATGTTGATTGATGCGCGTAAGGCAGGTAAACAATACATCATCATCAACCGCAAGCAAATTGGCTATCAGGATAAGAAGATGATGGCTGAATGGCCCATCTTTCGTGAAGGACGTTTACGCGGGGGTGTCATCTTTGAAAAAGTGGATGTGCGTTATCGTCCGTTTGCCAACCTGAGCAGACGTACCATCGGGTTTGTAAATGAAAATGAAAAAGGAGCCGGACTTGAGTATAGCTTCAATGATCAGCTTAGCGGTCAGGATGGATATGCCTACTACCAGAAAATTGCGGGTGGTGTATGGAAGCCGGTTTTTGATGCAGAAAACATAAAGGCCATTAACGGGCTCGACTTGCAAACGACCATTGATATCAACCTTCAGGATGTTGCTGAGACAGCCCTGCATAAAGCCATGCGCCAGCACAATGCCGATGATGGTTTGGTGGTGGTGATGGAAGTAAAGACCGGTGCCGTGAAAGCCATTGCCAATCTTAGTAGTGATGGAAATGGTAACTTCTACGAGAAATTCAATTTCGCTACCGCTGGTTTATTTGAACCAGGTTCCACATTTAAGCTGATCACCATGATGGCTTTGCTCGAAGACAGCAACATTGAGCTAACTGACAGCATTGATACCGGTAATGGTGAGCACATGTTTTATAAGAACAGGGTGCGCGATCATGAAGAAGGCGGATTGGGTAAGATCACCATACGTGAGGCATTTGAACATTCTTCCAACGTGGCCATGGCCAAGCTTGCCGATAAAAATTTTGGCACACGTCCGCAGAAGTTTATGGATCATGTGGAACGTTTAAAACTCCACCAACCCCTTGGTATTCAAATTTCGGGTGAGCCGCAACCAAAATTCAAGTGGCCAGGCCAAAAAGGATGGAGTGGTATCAGCTTACCGTGGATGGCGTATGGTTATGGCATTGAGATCACTCCATTACACACACTAACCATGTACAATGCCGTGGCCAACAATGGCAAAATGATAAAGCCTGTTTTTGTTGAGTCGGTGAAGCGTGCAGATAGCGAAAAGGAAAATTTCTCAACCGATGTGATTGTAAATAAAATCTGTTCCGGAAAGACATTGAATAAATTGAAAATGATGCTGGAAGGTGTTGTT
Organism: Cyclobacteriaceae bacterium; assembly: GCA_019638275.1. GTDB lineage: Bacteria > Bacteroidota > Bacteroidia > Cytophagales > Cyclobacteriaceae > UBA2336. The sequence goes on from JAHBUC010000020.1 coordinate 2,131, forward strand.
GAAAATGGTACAGCAAAAGGTATTCGCGGAACACATTATCGCATCGCGGGCAAAACCGGAACAGCACAAATCCTGGAGAATGGACGCTACACAAAAAAATATATAACATCATTTGTGGGCTATTTCCCGGCCCATGAGCCGAAGTATTCTGCTATTGTGCTGATTAAAAATCCACGCGGCTGGCACCAGTACGGCAGCAATGTAGCCGCACCGGTGTTCAAGGAAATTGCTGACAATATTTATTCGCGCGACATCAACCTTCATTTGGCGATGGAGAAGAAATATGTTGAGCCTGGAATCTTCCCGGTAATACGCGCGGGTAACCAGGAAGAGCTAACGATGCTGTGCAACGAGTTGGGTATCTCGAACCATTCTTCCTCGGAAGAAGATTGGGTACGCACCTCAATCAAAGGCAATTCAATCAACTGGCGTAAGAATACGATTGGTCAGGGTATTGTGCCCGATGTGCAGGGCATGACCTTCCGTGATGCACTCTATTTATTAGAGCAATCCGGATTGACTGTGATATACGAAGGAAAAGGAAGAGTGGTGAATCAATCGCTTACAGCAGGAAGAAAAGTTTCAAAAGGAGATCGCATTTATATACAACTGGGTTAATGGCTGAGTTGAAAGACATATTGTACAGAGTTTCCCTAACGTCAACCTATGGCAACATGGATGTTGAGGTGAAAGGTGTGTGCTTTGATTCGCGCAACGTACAACCGGGATTTCTGTTTGTGGCGGTAAAGGGTACTCAGTCGGACGGGCACGAGTTTATTTCCAGAGCGGTGGATTTGGGGGCAAGCGCAATTGTTTGTGAAAAATTACCTGACACCATATATGAAAAAGCAACCTACGTCACAGTTAAAAATAGCGCGCAATCGCTGGGAATTATTGCTGCTAACTTTTTTGGCAACCCGTCACAAAAACTGAAGCTGGTTGGCGTTACCGGTACCAACGGTAAAACCACGGTGGCCACACTGTTGTATAAGCTCTTCGGCACGTTGGGGCATCGCTGCGGACTTATTTCTACTGTTGAGTATCGGATTATTGATCAGGTGCTGCCATCTACGCACACTACGCCTGATCCGGTTCAACTTAACAAGTTGTTGAAGGATATGGTTGATGCCGGATGCACCTATGCGTTCATGGAAGTGAGTTCTCATGCCATTGATCAGGATCGGATTGCCGGCCTGCAGTTTGCGGGAGCAATCTTCACCAACATCACCCACGACCATCTCGACTATCACAAGACATTTGAAAATTACATCAAAGCCAAGAAGAAGTTTTTTGATGGCTTAAGCAGCGATGCGTTTGCTCTGGTGAATGCGGATGATAAGCGCGGTATGGTGATGCTGCAAAACACAAAGGCTACGAAGTACACCTTTGGCTTGCGTAAGCTCACTGATTTCAAAGGCAAGATGCTTTCCAATACCATTGAAGGATTGGAGATGGAGGTGATGCAAAAACCGGTTTGGTTTAAACTAATCGGTGATTTCAATGCATACAATATTCTTGCAGTATATGGCGCGACTATGTTGCTTGATCAGGATTCTGATCGCACGTTAACTGTTCTTTCTTCCATGCAGGGAGCGGTTGGCCGATTTGAATTGATTGGTCGCGGATCAAAGGTTACAGCTATTGTGGATTATGCCCACACGCCCGATGCGCTGAAAAATGTGTTGGAAACCATCAAACAGTTCCGCAGTGGCAATGAACAGGTGATTACAGTGGTTGGCTGCGGAGGTAATCGCGATAAGACCAAGCGACCGCTTATGGCCAGCATAGCCGTTCGTTTTAGTGATAAAGTGGTACTGACTTCAGACAATCCGCGTGATGAAGATCCGATGGATATCATCCGGGAGATGCAAACCGGCATTGGTCCGAGTGATGCCAGAAAAACGTTGGTGATACCCGATCGGGAGGAAGCGATTAAAACGGCCTGCATGATGGCCAACCCGAAAGATATTGTATTGGTGGCTGGTAAAGGCCATGAAACATACCAGGAAATCAAAGGGGTGAAACACCCTTTTGATGACCGCGAAGTAGTAGAACGAATGTTAAAACTTGTAGCAAATTAAAAGAATGCTGTACTATCTATTTGATTATTTAGATAAGCAATTCGACCTGATGGGAGCAGGGGTGTTCAAGTACATCTCTTTCCGTGCAGGTATGGCAGCTTTCTTTTCACTGCTCATTACCATTACGTTTGGAAAAGCACTGATTAATTTTTTGCGGAGAAAGCAAGTGGGTGAAGATATCCGTGATCTGGGTCTTGAAGGTCAGCTGCAAAAGAAAGGTACACCCACTATGGGCGGATTGATCATTATTGCTGCCATTTTAATTCCAACCTTGTTGTTTGCAAGGCTGGATAACATCTATGTGATTTTGTTGATCGTAGCAACCGTGTGGTTGGGTGTGATCGGATTTTTGGATGATTACATTAAAGTATTCAAGAAGGATAAGGAAGGATTAGCAGGTCGCTTTAAAATTGTGGGTCAAGTTGGGCTTGGACTGATCGTTGGCCTTACGCTTTATTTTCACGATGAAGTGGTAGTACGTAAAGTACAGCCCGATTCATTGGCCAGCATCAGCGCACTCACGTTCACGCAGGAGGAAGTACAGGAATCGGAAACTTTGTTGAAGTATACAGATGTGAAGTCGACCAGTACGACTATTCCATTTTTTAAGAACAACGAACTGGATTACAAAGATCTGCTCCCATTTCTGCCAACTGATTTCACCTGGATCACCTATACCTTGGTGGTGATTGTGGTGGTGACTGCAGTCTCCAACGGTGCGAATATTACTGATGGTATTGATGGACTGGCTGCTGGAACATCCGGAATCATTGCGCTCACATTGGCCATCTTTGCGTACCTCTCCGGTCGTGTCGACTTTTCCAGTTACCTCAACATCATGTACATACCCAACCTGAGTGAGTTGGTAATTTTTACAACTGCATTGGTTGGTGCATGCCTTGGTTTTTTGTGGTACAACGCATTTCCGGCACAGGTGTTTATGGGTGATACCGGTAGCCTCACCATTGGTGGTATCATTGCTGTGCTGGCACTGGCCGTACGCAAGGAATTATTGATACCGGTAATCTGCGGCATTTTCCTCATTGAAAGCCTTTCGGTAATTATTCAGGTATCGTATTTCAAATACACCAAGAAAAAATATGGTGAAGGCAGGCGGATATTTCTGATGTCACCCCTTCATCATCACTATCAGAAAAAGAATTTACACGAAGCCAAAATCGTAACCCGGTTTTGGATTGTGGGTATACTGTTGGCAATTCTCAGTCTGGCAACCTTGAAACTACGATGAGCAAGCGCATAGTCATATTGGGTGCAGGTGAAAGCGGAACAGGCGCAGCTTTGCTTGCAAAAGCTAAGGGATACGAGGTTTTTGTATCCGATAAAGGAGCAATGAAGGATAAGTATCGTGATGAGCTTGTACGGAATAAAATAGAATTTGAAGAAGGCGGACATTCTGAAGAAAAACTGTTGACTGCTTCCCTGGTGATCAAGAGTCCGGGTATTCCGGATAAAGCGGAAATTATTTCAACGTTGAAAGCTAAGGGTGTTGAAGTAATTGATGAGATTGAGTTTGCCTTCCGCTTTATTCGGGGTAAGGTGATTGCCATTACCGGAACAAATGGAAAGACTACCACTACGCTGTTAACCTATCATTTATTAAAGAGTGCAGGGTTCAGTGTAGCCCTGGCTGGCAATGTGGGTGAAAGTCTGGCGGGTAAAATAGCCCACGGTAACCACGATTGGTATGTGCTGGAGATTTCCAGTTTTCAGTTGGATGGAACGAAAACATTCAAGCCGGCCATCGGTGTACTGCTCAACATTACACCCGATCATCTCGATCGGTACGATTATAAAATGGAAAACTATGTGGCTTCCAAGTTTCGACTCGTTCAAAATATGGACGCTACTGATCACTTCATTTACTGTGCCGATGATGATCGAATTGCTGCTGAATTAAGAAAACAAAAACCAACCCCACATTTGGTAAACGTCAGTTTGAAATCAGAGGCACAAGTGAAATTCGATGGCAATCGCATGTGTTTTTCATTTGATGAAGCTTTTGAGATAGCGCAATCTGATACCACGTTGAAAGGCCCGCACAACCTGATCAACACCATGGCGGCTGTTTCTGCAGCGTACCTGGCGGGAGCAAAGGTGAAGGCGATTCGCGAAGGACTGAAAACCTTTAAGAATGCTCCACATCGGTTGGAATACATCGCCACGATTAACGGAGTAGATTTTATCAACGATTCAAAAGCAACCAATGTCGATTCGGTTGTCTATGCTCTCGGCAGTTATGATCAGCCATTGATCTGGATTGCGGGTGGTATTGATAAAGGTAATGACTATAACCTGGTTAAAGATCAGGTTAGCAAAAAAGTGAAAGCCTTGATTTGCCTGGGTACGGAGAATGATAAGCTGAAGAATTTTTTCGGTGGAATGGTGAAACGTATTCAGGAAACACAACAGGTTTCGGAACTGGTACGATTGGCGCTACATGAAGCACAACCCGGTGATGTGGTGTTGCTTTCGCCTGCTTGTGCAAGTTTTGACCTGTTCAAAAATTACGAAGACAGAGGCGACCAGTTTCGTAAAGCAGTGTTGGATTTAAAGAAGGAAGTAGAAAATCAATTGGCATGAACAAAGTAAAAACATGGGTAGATGAAAATCTGCAAGGCGATCGGGTGATTTGGGCCGTAGTGTTCATCCTATCCATGATCAGCATATTGGTAGTGTATTCTTCCATTGGAACTCTGGCCTTCAAACGTGCAGTGAGTCCGGAGAAATATTTATTTACGCACACCCTTCATGTTATCATCGGTTTAGCGGCCATGTGGTTTGCGCATCGTGTGGATTACCGATACTATTCCAAGCTTTCACGCATTGCATTATGGATTAGTATTCCGTTACTGATCTATACGTTCAAGAATGGTACAGAAATTAATGAAGCTTCACGCTGGATTCAGGTTCCGTTCTTTGGCTCATTTCAGCCTTCCGACTTCGCCAGCTTAGCGCTTATTGTAAATCTGGCGAGTATGCTTTCCAAGCGTCAGCAAAACATTGATGATATTAAAGAGTCATTAATTCCCATTCTTTTCTGGTGTGGTATTGTATGTGGGTTGATTGCATTGACCAACATGTCAACCGCAGTATTGTTGCTGCTCACTTGTATGCTCATCATGTTCATCGGTCGTGTGCCAACCAAGTACCTGGCAATGCTGATGTTCGTAGGTATACTCTTTGGGGCCTTGGCATTCAAGTTTGGTGTGCGTGGTGGTACCGTGATGAACCGCGTGAATGATTTTATTGGATATGTGCAGGGAGAAAAAGAGTTGCCCTTTCAGGCAAAGCATGCACACATTGCCATTGCTACCGGAGGCATTGCTGGAAAGGGTCCGGGTAACAGCGATCAACGAAATATTTTGCCGCATCCTTATTCAGACTTTGTGTATGCCATTGTCATTGAAGAGTACGGCATGATGGGCGGTATTGTGGTGTTGATGCTTTACCTCGTGCTGCTTCATCGAGGAATGAAAGCCGCGTATAACAGTGAGCGAGCCTTTGCGGGTTTGTTATCTGCCGGATTAAGTTTTGATATCGTCTGCCAGGCTATGATTAACATGGGTGTTGTGGTGGGGTTAGGTCCAATTACCGGTCAGCCGCTACCACTTATCAGTATGGGCGGAACGTCCATGGTATTTACCGGTCTTTCACTGGGGATTATACTCAGTGTAAGCCGTGGCGAACGGGATGAAACATGGTCGCAGAAAACAATGCGGACAGAAGATAGTAAGAACATAGAGGCTAAAGCAGCATAAGGAATACTGATTTGTTGAAAGAAAAAACACCATATCGACTAATCATCAGCGGAGGCGGAACGGGAGGCCACATCTTTCCTGCGGTAGCCATTGCCAATGAATTTCGTGAGCGTCATCCCGATGCAGAAATTCTTTTTGTTGGCGCAAAGGGAAGAATGGAGATGACACGGGTACCGGAAGCGGGTTATAAAATCATCGGACTCTGGATCAGCGGTTTGCAGCGATCGTTTACTATTTCAAACCTGATGTTCCCGATTAAAGTGATCGCCAGTTACATCCGAGCGATGGTGATTCTGAAGCGTTTCAAGCCGAATGCTGTTATCGGAACAGGTGGTTATGCCAGCGGACCGATTATGATGGCTGCAACGCGATTGGGTATTCCAACTGTTGTGCAGGAGCAAAATTCGTTTGCCGGTTTGGCCAATAAGCAAGTGGCAAAAAAGGTGAGCAAAGTTTGTGTGGCTTATCAGGGTATGGAAAAATATTTTCCGAAAGAAAAAATTGTGTTCACCGGAAATCCGGTACGAAAAGATATTCTGGACATCAGCAGGAAGCGCGAACAAGCATTGAATAAGTATGGATTTGAAGCCAATATAAAAACGCTACTGGTTATTGGTGGAAGCCTGGGCGCTCGCACCATCAACGAAAGCATCTTGGCGGGCATAGAGAAACTTATTGATGCCGGTGTTCAGGTGATCTGGCAAACTGGAAAAGGATACTACGAAACGTGTAAGGCGGGCGTGGCTAAACATGATCTGAGGAGAATTCGGGTACATGATTTTGTGAAGGAGATGGATCTGGCGTATGCAGCAGCAGATGTTGTGATCTCGCGTGCAGGTGCCTTGGCAGTTTCTGAATTATGTGTAACGGGTAAGGCATGCATTCTGGTTCCGTCACCAAATGTGGCAGAAGACCACCAGACTAAAAATGCGAGGGCATTGGCTGACCAGGAAGCGGCTGTTTTGATCACCGATAAGGAGGCTGCTTCGCGCCTGGTGGAAGAGGCCTTGCGGTTGTTGTTTGATGATCAGCGCACCAAAAAACTTCAGGCAAAGATTACCGAATTGGCTAAGCCATTCGCAACGCGTGATATCGTGAATGAAGTAGAGCAATTAATTAGTGCAAGCGAAAAGAAAATATCCGCAGACAACCTGAAAACCTTGTCGGTGGTTATGAATTGATTACATGAACGAACTGAATACATATCGCAACATTTACTTCCTCGGAATTGGCGGAATTGGCATGAGTGCGCTGGCTCGCTGGTTTAAAAAGAAAGGACTTTCAGTTTCAGGGTATGACCGTACATCAACTACGCTAACACAACAACTTGAAGCGGAGGGTATGCAGGTTCACTATGATGATTCGGTAGAGCATATTCCGGAAGTTGTATTGCACGAGAAGAAAGAAACGCTGGTAGTACTTACTCCGGCTGTAACAAAGGATCATAAAGAATATAATTACCTGCTTAAGGCTGGTTATACCATACTGAAGCGCTCGGAAATTTTAGGTTTGATTACCCGCAACTACAAGACAATTGCGGTAGCTGGTACGCACGGGAAGACCACAACATCATCCATGGTAGCGCATATTCTTAAATCGGCTGGAAAGAATATGGTAGGATTTTTAGGAGGAATCACTACCAACTATGAATCGAACCTGGTGATGCATGGCCAGGTAAATGATGATACCCTGGTGGTAGCAGAGGCGGACGAGTTTGATCGTTCATTTTTACGCCTCTTCCCGGAAATAGCTGTGGTTACTTCCGCTGATCCGGATCACCTGGATATTTATGGTGATCACGACAGCATGATTCAGTCGTTTAAAGATTTTGTACGTCAGGTAAAGCCGGGCGGATCATTGATTATTCATGAATCAATTGAAGAAAAGCTGGCAGGTGATGTAACGCACCTGACAAAATATATTTATAGCATGAGCCGGGGACAATTTTTTGCCGGCAACATTACTGCGCATAGCGGATTTTTTGAGTTCGACCTGATTGGTTTTGGTGGTCAGGGTGAACGAATCAGGCTCGGTGTCCCCGGTTTTCATAATGTTGAAAATGCAGTAGCTGCTTCCATTGCTACGCATGTATGTGGAGTTACGGTTGGTGAAATCAAAACGGCACTTGAGTCCTTTAAGGGTGTGAAGCGCAGGTTTGAGTTCGTGTATCAGAATGATAAGGTTATTTTCATTGATGACTATGCGCATCACCCAACGGAGATTGAGGCATTTTTGCGATCGGTGAAATCAATGTATCCGCGCAAGAAGTTAACGGTAATATTTCAACCACACTTGTTTACACGTACCCGCGACTTTGCTCCCGGTTTCTCAAAGAGTCTGAGTCTTGCGGATGAGTTGTTTTTGATGGACATCTATCCGGCAAGAGAGTTACCGATAGCGGGTGTAGATTCGGATATGCTGATGAAGGATGTTACAAGTCCGGTAAAAGTTCGGTGTGGAAAATCCGACTTGATGCAAAAGCTGGCTGACCATGAAGTGGAAGTTATTGTCACGGTTGGAGCCGGGGATATTGACACGTTTGTTCAGCCGATTAAAAACCTGTTGGTGAAGCGTTATGAAAATTAAATTCAATATCGGTAAGAAATTAAAGATTGGTGCATCCATGGCTGTGCTGTTCGTGCTTATTGGGTTTAGTGAAGGGCAGCAAGGTGAGATTGCGGTAAAAGATATTGTCATTAAGATTGAAAACATTCGGGAAAACCATTTTATCGATGAGCAGGATATTATTGACCTGATGGAGTTGGACTATGCAAACCTAAAAGGTGCAAGCCTGAGGCGGTTAAATCTCAAGGAAATCGAGAAACGTATTAAGGCCGATCGGTTTATTGAAAATGCGCAGTTGTATAGCGATGTAAAAGGAAACCTGGTAGTAAAGGCAACTTTGAGAAGACCCATAGCCAGAATCATCCGATCGGATGGGCCGGATGCCTACATCAGTGAGGATGGCACCATCATGCCAACATCTGAAAAATTTACGGCCCGGGTTGTACTGATCAGTGGTTCATATGTGAAAAACTTCATGGCATTGGAAAATATCCGGCAGCATGAAGATGGAGAAGAGTTGATGGAAATGCTGTACACAATTGGTCAGGATAATTTTTGGCGTGCACAAGTAGCGCAGCTTGACATGGATAGCAAGGGAAGGATCAACATCATTCCACAGGTTGGTGGGCAGACCATTGAATTTGGAAGAGCCGAAGACCTGAACATCAAATTGAGGAAGCTTAAAATTTTTTATAAAGAAATATTACCGCAAATGGGATGGAACAAGTACAAACGCATAAGCTTAGAGTATTCGGGCCAAATCGTTGCGGAATAAAATGAAATAGACCTAAACCAAAAAAATTAACAACCACTATAACACGTACAGTATGGAAAATGAAAAAATAGTAGTCGGACTCGATATAGGCACAACAAAAATCTGTGCCATCGTAGGGCGCAAAAATGAATTCGGCAAGCTCGAAGTATTGGGTATGGGCAAGGCAGAATCGGAAGGCGTTGTAAAGGGTATTGTTTTCAATATCGATAAAACCGTGTATGCAATTGAACGTGCTATAAAAGAAGCCGGAGATCAGGCGGGCATTGATATTGGTGTGGTGAACGTGGGCATTGCCGGCCAGCACATCAAGAGCTTCATTCAACATGGAGGAATTACACGCTCCGCGAAAGACGAAGAGATTACCATTGATGATGTGGAGCGCCTGACACAAGACATGTACCGCATGGTGGTTCCTCCCGGTAGCCAGATTATTCATGTGATGCCTCAGGACTACATGGTCGACTATGAAGAAGGTATTAAAGAACCTGTTGGAATGTCGGGTGTGCGCCTGGAGGCGGATTTTCATATCATTACCGCACAGACCAACGCCATCAACAATGTAAACAAGTGTGTGCGCAGGGCAGGTTTGGAAATTGAAGATTTAATTCTTGAGCCGCTTGCGTCAAGCCTGGCCGTACTCAGCGATGAAGAAAAGGAAGCAGGCGTATGCCTTATTGACATTGGTGGTGGTACAACCGACATAGCCATTTTCTATGACAACATCATTCGCCACTCGGCTGTGATCCCGTTCGGTGGTAACATTGTAACCAATGATATTAAGCAAGGATTAATGGTGCTTCCGCAACAAGCTGAACAATTAAAAACACGATTTGGTAAAGCCATTTCAGAAGAAGCCAGTCCGAATGAAATTGTTTCCATTCCGGGTATTCGCAATCGTTCAGCAAAGGAAATCTCAACCAAAAACCTGGCGAACATCATTCAGGCGCGTATGGAAGAGATTATTGAAATGGCGCATGCAGAAATTATCAGTTCAGGTTTTGAAAACCGCTTGGCAGGTGGCATTGTGATTACCGGTGGTGGTGCACAACTCAGCAACCTGAAACAACTGGTTGAATATATGACCGGTATGGATACGCGTATCGGTTACCCGAATGAACACCTCGGCAAAGGAAAAGTTGAGGTTGTAAAAAGTCCGATGTACGCCACGGCAGTAGGCCTGGTGTTGGCGGGCTTCCGTTCGCTTGATGAGCGGCAAGATCGTTATCGTGAAGCGCGTGAGCTGATCAAGACTACGCCTAAAGCGAAGCGATCGGTGTCGTCCAGGAATTTCTTTAATGAAATTCTTACCAAGACCAAGAGTTTACTGATTGATGACCTGGACGGAAAGAACGAGTACTGAATTTTTAAAAATGAATCAACCACTAAAACCATACAATCATGATTGAATCCGGATCTTACCAATTCGACATTCCCAAGCATCAGGCGAGTACACCTCGCTCGATCATTAAGGTGATCGGTGTTGGGGGAGGAGGCAGCAATGCCGTGAACCACATGTATCGTCAGGGTATTAAAGACGTAGAATTTGTGGTGTGTAACACCGACTTGCAGGCGCTGAAAAGCAGCCCCATTCCTACGAAGTTGCAAATCGGTGAAGAACTTACTGAAGGACTTGGCTGCGGAGCCAACCCCAAAGTAGGTAAAGGCGCAGCCATTGAAAGCAAGGAACAAATCCGTGAGTTTCTGGAAGGCACCAAAATGCTTTTTGTTACTGCGGGTATGGGTGGTGGAACCGGAACAGGCGCTGCCCCGGTTATCGCCAAAATAGCCAAGAGCATGGGCATACTTACTGTTGGTATTGTTACCGCGCCCTTTGCCTTTGAAGGAAAGAAAAAGAAGGATCTCGCTGATATTGGTATCAAAGCACTTCGCAGGAGTTGTGATACCGTGTTGGTGATTTTGAATGATAAACTCCGTGAGATTTACGGAAACCTGCCAATCGGTAAAGCCTTTGCGCAAGCCGATAATGTACTGACTACTGCGGCCAAAGGTATTGCAGAGATCATTACCCTTACGGGCTATGTTAACGTTGACTTCCAGGATGTGCGTACCGTAATGTACAATGCCGGCCCTGCGGTAATGGGAACTGCTGAGACGCGCGGTGAAAACCGTGCACGCAACGCAGCCAGTGGTGCGCTTGCCTCTCCGCTACTCGATAACTGCGACATTATGGGAGCCAAGAAAATTCTGCTCTCTATTATTTCGGGTGCAGAAGCTGAGTTGCAGATGGACGAGCTGATGGAAATCACTGAGTATATCCAACAGCAAGCTGGTCAGGATGCGGAAGTTATTTTCGGTCATGGCGTGGATGCAGGCTTGGGTGATCGGTTACGCGTAACCGTAATTGCTACAGGCTTTGATCGTGAAGAAGAACACGAGGAAGAGGAGGTTGTTGAAAAGCAACCTTCAAAGAAAGAGCCTGAGCAAAAAAAAATCCATGACCTGGAGCGCAACCAAATCTGGTTGTTTGAGCAGGATAATGCCATCGGAGCTCCCCGTGAAGTACAATTGAAAGTATCGGAGGAGCCAAAAGAAGAGAAACCTGAGAAACACGAAGATGAAGTTGTTTTTTCAGGACCTTTCAACCGCATCGATTCAACGTTTGATGATGACGATGATGCAGATGATGGCGATGCCGGTTTGTTTGCTGATGATGACGATGAGTTTGATCGTACACATGAAAAGTACAGCGATCAGATCATTAATGATGAGGGCATGATGGAGTTGCGCAATACGCGCCAACGCCTGGAGCAACAAGCCAAAGAACGTAAGGAGAAGCTGAAGACGGCACGCAAACAGGAGATGACCAAAGAGGAATTCAATGAAAAATGGGCATTACCCGCATACTTACGCAGAGGAATCAAGATGGACAATGTGCCCCATTCTTCTGAGTCGTTTATAAGCAAGTATAACCTGAACGATGACAACAATATTCTCGGGAACAACAAGTTCCTGCATGATAATGTAGACTGATTTGGGTTTAAAAATATGATCAGATTCCGATCAATGATTTCAAAGGTATGGCATTTCCGGTGCGACTGGTATTTTACTCCATTCGTAGTGGTTGTTGGTGGTAAATATTTTTTGCCGGCACCGGTATGCCTTTTCATTAATCCCGCCTAACGGGAACCATTTTTTACCTTTGAGAAGCCCCGACAGACGGTCGGGGCTTTTTTTATGGTTTTGCGCTACGGAAAACCACGTTTCAGGGTTGCGCAATTTTGGTATTCAGATTGGCCCCATCCTTGCAATACAGGCAGTATACCAACTTCAATTTGTTATGAAACGGTTGCTTTTCTTCGCTTTGCTGATCGGGTTATCAGGCTGCGAATTTTATTACTACGAACCTGTTTACGATTCACGCGATCGCGTTATTGGTCGTTATGATGTGGAAGAGTACAGCGAAACGTTCAACGATTACACCTCTTTTACCGTGTGGATTGAGCGCTCAAACAATTATACGGATGAAGTTTGGATTGATAATTTTTATGCGGTGAACATCAGCGTACGGGCCGTCATCAATTATGATAAGCTTACTATACCACGCCAGGTGGTGAATGGCTATGAAGTAGAAGGTGTGGGAACAATATATGCCTCGCGCATTTCCCTTAGCTACCGGGTAAAGGACCTGTACAACAATACCCGAACTGATTTTTTGGAAGCCAACGCGTATAGACAATATTAAGTAGAGCGTTGAGCAAGAACGGGAGCAAGGTCATGGGTAAAAACTCATGACCTTTTTGTTATGCTTTCTTTACACGGAGCGAAGTGGTTTCATCATCCAGCACCACAATAGCATCTCCCTTTTCAATATATTCTCCACGGGTATAGGCATCGTAAAGTTGTCCTTCAATCATCACTTTTCCGCTCGGACGTAAAACGGTATGGGCTATGCCTGTTTTGTCCTTCATGGATTGTGCGGCAGCACTAACCGTAAAACCTTTTTCCCGCTCCTGGGTATCGGTAAGGGCAATGCGTTTAAAGAAACGGGTTTCATGCAACCGCGAACCACCAACAAACAGCAATATGATTCCTCCTAAAATCCCCCCAAACGTTGCGGCTACTGCGTACAACAATTCGTTTGCAGGTACAAAATCGAAATTAAAAGCATCGTTGTTAATCATAATCAGAATAAGCGACATCACTGTAAGGGAAATGCCTGCTATACCCGCCACGCCAAAACCCGGGAGCACGAAAATTTCTACCGCAATTAATGCCAATCCGGAAAACAAGGCGATGATTTCCCAGTTTTCGGCAAGTCCGTTCAGGTAATAGGGAACCAGATAGAGAATGAGTGCCACGCCTGCAGCAAGAAGCGGAAAGCCCACACCGGGTGTCTGCAATTCAAAATAAATACCTCCAATGATGATCAGTATAAGCAAACCACTGATGAATGGGTTCAGAAAAAAGGCGATGACTTTATCGGAGGGTTTTAGCTCAAAGCGTTCAAGTTTATAGTTTTCAATTTTATTGCGCTTCAGTATTTCTTCTATGGATTCAACCTTGGCTTCGCAAAAACCAAATTTGATGGCTTCAGAAGTAGAGAATGTTACAATCTGTCCGGCTTCGGTAACGCTATCGATGGCGATATCTTCATCGACCATGGCTTCTGCAATTCTGGGGGCGCGGCCTTTTTCTTCAGCAGTGGCGCGCATAATGGAGCGCATGTATGATTGGTATTTATCGGGTGCTTTCTCACCCGTGCCTGTAACTACTGTGGCGGCTCCAATGCTTGCTCCGGGTGCCATGTAAATGCTATCGCAGGCAATCGAAATTAAAGCTCCGGCTGAAGCCGCATCGGAGTTGATGAATACCCACACCGGTTTTTTGTACTGCATAATGCGGTCAACAATTTCCTTGGCATCGGTAAGAATGCCTCCATAGGTATCCATTTCTATGATGACGATATCGGCATTGATTTTCTTTGCGTGCGAAATGGCCAGTTCAACGTACCGGTTGGTTCGTGGATCAATTTCACTTTTGATTTCCATCACCATAATCGTTTGCTCCTGCGCTACGACAACAGAAACTACCAAAATGACCAGCAGAATGGAGAAAAGAAACCTCATATAATTCATGGTTATAGCGCGGTAAATACGCACAAAATTAGCCATTAAGCAACCCTTATAGGCATTGGGCATCGGGGCATTTTTTTGGCGGGTTATTTGTTACCTCAATTGGTAAGGTTTACGTGTTTTAGCCTTTTATCCGGCTTTAAGTTTGCGTAATTTGGTATCAAAATAAGTAACCGGGAGGTTCGTTACTGAGTAGTATGATTAAATTTTTGATTATTACCGGTCTCTCATTTTTTAATCCCCCGCAAGATTCGATTGGGATTGAGACCATCAACGGAAAAACGTTTATCGTCCACAAAGTGGGAGAGAAGGAGACCTTGTATGGTATCTCCAGGCGATATGGCGTAACCGTTAACCAGGTTCTGGAATTCAATAAAACAGCTGATGCTGGCTTAGAGATTGGCCAGATTTTAAAAGTGCCCTATGTGCCCCGTCCCAAAGTACCCAAAGGCGCCACGGTTCATAAAGTAGCAGAAAAGGAAACACTCTTTTCGATTTCGCGGCAATACAATGTTAACATTGAGGAGATCAAGCAATGGAATAACCTGCCCGATAATTCACTTTCTGTTGGCCAGGAGTTGGTGATCAAAGCCACCAACACAATTCCCGGTATGCCTCAGGTTCAACCTGTAGAAGTGAAATCTGCCCAAACTGTTCACACCGTTGCTCAAAAGGAAACGCTGTTCAGTATTTCGCGTCAATATGGTGCCACGGTAGATCAATTGAAGACCTGGAATAACCTTTCATCTGAAGAATTAAGTATAGGACAAGTGCTTTTTGTTGCTCAACCGATTTATGGTAACCCTTCTCAAACTCAAACCAATCCGGTTACAGAAACAACACAACAAACCATAACGCAAACTCCGGTTAACACAGAAACACCGGTAACAAAAACGGAAGTTACACCTCAGGTAAAGGCACCTGTAGTTACCATATCCGAGTCAGTTACCAATAAGGATGAGGTAAAGGAATCCGGACTTGCTGAATTGATTGATGGAACAGACGGTAACCGAAAGTATCTGGCTTTGCACCGTACCGCGCCTGTTGGAACCATTCTGAAAATCAGAAATGAAATGAATAACCGCGAGGTGTTTGTTCGTGTAATCGGCAAACTTCCGGATACGGCATTAACGGATAAACTGGTCATTAAAATTTCCAAATCTGCATACGACAGGTTGGGGGCTATTGATCCACGCTTTCGCGTAGAAGTTACCTACTACAAATGATTCGTCTGGCACTTTTAGGCGGGTGCCTTCTGTCGGTTTCAGCATGGGCACAAAACCTGGTGCCTAATCCAAGCTTTGAAGAACTCATTCGTTGTCCGCACAGTTTCAGTACCGATCGTAAAGATTTTATTATTCCGGGCTGGACTTCACCAACACGCGGCACACCTGATCAGTTTCATGGTTGCAGTTGGGGCGAAGCGGACGTGCCGTATAACTGGGCGGGCTCATCCAACGCTAAAACCGGTAAAGGGTATGTAGGCATTTATGTGTGGATGAGTCGTACCGATGATACTAACTATCGTGAATACCTTCAATGCGAACTGGCAGAACCACTGCAAAGTGGTATCCGCTACAGGGTTGAGTTTTATTACAAGCTGGCATCGTATGCCGTGTATGCGGCAAATCGTATTGGCTTGCACCTTTCTGCCGAGCAGATTTGGTACGACCACGATCAACGCATTGATGTCGTGCCCACTCTTTCTATCGAAGCCGATTCAGCGCTAACCCGTGCAACGGGATCGTGGGAGCATGCAGTTATGGAGTTCAAAGCAACTGGCGGAGAGCGCTTTGTGACCATCGGGAATTTTTATACTAATGAGCAAACCAAATCCACACGACTGCCGCACCGAATCGGTAAAAGTAATATGTTGGTAAATAGTGCTTACTATTATATCGATGACGTTTTGGTTGAACCGCTTGATTCCTTGCCTCGCAATACCTTGTCACGTACAGAATTCTCTTCCGAGCGCGTAGAGTTGGATCGCGATTACATTCTAAAAAATATTCAATTTGAGTTTGACAGTTACACGCTAATGAAATCGTCATTTAAAGAGTTGGATCTTGTAGTGGAGCTATTGAAAGTCAATCCTACATTTAATGTTCGCTTGGCCGGTCATACGGATTTTATTGGCGCTGATGAATATAACCTTACCTTATCCCGGAATCGGGCACGAAGTGTAGCCGATTATTTCATTTCAAAGGGTATTAAGCCGGAGCGCATTCAGTCGTTTGGTTTTGGAAAGACAAGACCAATCGTATTGGAAAAAACGGACGAAGCACGAATGATCAACCGCAGGGTTGAGGTTCGGTTTACAGCACAGGAGCCTGCTGATAAGTTTTAGTGGCCCATTCTTCTAAACGGCTATTCATCTGTGAAAACCACAACGGTGGAACAAGCGCCATTAAAATCATGGTAGGGTATCCGTACGGTAACTGCGGACTTTCATCGTAATGCTTAAGAATCTGGTATCGCTTTCCGGCATAAGCATGATGATCGGAGTGGCGCTGCAGTTGGAACAAGAAAAAATTGCTGATTAAATGACTGGCGTTCCATGAGTGCAGAGGATTTACACGTTCATACTTTCCGGGTGAAACTTCCCTTCGCTTGATTCCATAGTGCTCAACGTAGTTCACCAACTCCAGGAGGGTAAAGGCCAGGAAGCTTTGAGTAAAGAAAAAGAATGGAATGGTCCAGTAGAGTTCTCCTTTCCACAGAAGGAATGCTCCTGTTATCATCGCGCAAAAGATGAATGGAAAAAGAGTAAATCCAATCATGGTATTTTTCCAATGAAATACAGGGAGCCCCTTTTTCTTCAATAATTCGTTTTCCAGTCTCCACGCATGCAAGTACCCACCAAACACAGAACGAATCCAGAATCGATAAAAGTTTTCATCTTTTTTGGCCGTTGCCGGATCAAGCGGAGTAGCTACCCAAACGTGATGTCCACGGTTGTGCTCTACATAGAAGTGCATGTATGAAACAGTCAACAATAAAAGTTTCGCATAAAACCTTTCCCAAGCGGATTTTTTGTGGCCCAATTCATGGGCAACCGTAATACCAATGCCTCCGGTTACGAGTGCAACACTCAACGCAAATCCAAGCCATTCCACAAAGGAAGATAAGGTTCCCGTAGTTACTGCATAGCAAGCCCAGATGACAAAAGCAACCTGGATGTACGTCCACACATACGTTACAAAGCGATAGTAATATTCTTCACTTACCTGTTTAGCATCAGCATCCGGTACATTGGTGGGATCAAGCCCGGTAACTTGATCGATGATGGGTATGAGCACAAAAGCGAAGGCGACAGCAAGGTAATTCCACCATCCACCCGCATAAAAGCCCACTACAACAAGTGCGGGTAAAATGAATGCAGTAAAAAAGCCGATTTTCTTAAGATGCCTCACACCTCTAAAATACACATTTTTAAAATTCGGGCTGAATGAAGTTATTCCGAAACCATTTGAAATAAAGGCTTCTTTTCTACTTTGCTGGTGTGGTCGATCTCACGCATATGATCCTTGTTGTCCTGAATGAACTTGTTATAGGCAACAACAATGGAATCGTAATCGGAGCGGTAGTGTTCGATGCTTTCTTCTGCCTGACGAATCTGGTTTACTAATTTCTGCATGGTGGTGTTGTAGCTGTAGGCTGCGTGTGCTTCAGACAGGGAAATCAACTCGCTAACCAAAGAATTGGAAGCAAAATCGTATTCAGCCACCAGGTCGGGGTTCGACATGCTTTTTGGGGTGTAGCGTATGCGTTTCAATTGTTCAATACGGTGCTCCAACGATTTGGCTTTTTCAGGATCCAATTGTGCCGATATTTTCAACTCATGCAGCAGGTTGTGCATGGCTTTTATTTTCTGGTTGTCATCGTTGATCATCAGGTTCCACGCGGTGTGCAGGCTGTCTTGTAAATTCAGGTATACTTCTGTCAGTGAGTCAATGTGTGTGAAATGGGTTGCCATATCCCTGGTTCTGGGATTGTCGCAACCTGTTAAAATCAGTGCTCCGGTGAAGAAAATCCAGATGTGGTGATGTTTGTTCATGTTAAAATGCTCCTGAAGTACGAATACGGCTTATCGAAGTAAAGGTTTATGCTATCCAAGTGACATTTATCAGCAACGTGCTAAAATGGTCAATTTTCAACTAAATCACTTACTTATAAGGGCTTAAACTGCTCAAATGCTTCCCGGCAATCCTCACAGTAGTGTATCGACCGGCACAGGGTGGGGCCAAACGGATTTTTAAGGGATGTATTTGAACCTCCGCAACGGGGGCAGGCGGCATGTTCGAGTACGTCAATATCGGAAAAAAGATTTTTACCTACCGGTGGAGGCGCCAAACCGAACTGCTTGAGGGCTTTTCGGCCCTTTTCAGAAATCTTATCGGATGTCCAGGGCTCTTTAAAAGAGACCGAGATGGATACGTGGTTCATCCCATTTTTTGCCAGCACGTCCTTAATGTCTTGCTTCATCATATCCAGGGCTGGGCAACCCACAAAGGTTGGTGTCATTTCAATGTTTACCTGGTTGTTTTCAACGGAAACATTTGTGATAACGCCCAGATCAACCAATGACAAAACCGGAATCTCCGGGTCCTTCACCTCTTCCAACAACGTGTAAATATCTTCGGATGATCGCATCATATCTAAAACAACTGAATCAATGCATGAAGGGTTCCATTACCACTCGGCAGTGGGGTCAATACGAAATACCTCACTCATTTCATTTAGCAGTGGTTGCAGGTGTTCACTATGCTTTCCTATTCTTCCACCTGATACGGGCTGAAGGGTACTCAAGTCAGGCAACTGAAGCCGTGTTTCGTTGATGATGGCGCTGATTTTCACCAACCATTTTTCCTGTAGTTTTTTTTCTCCGGCAAACACACCGGTTTCAATCAGTTCTTTCTCGTATGGAGATTCTTCAAACATGCCAAGCGCGTAGGGCAAAGCATGTTCAAGAGATTTTTGCAGGCGGGCTACGCTTTCTTCAGTAGCACTGCCCAGTTGTTTTACCCACGTGTTGGCGTGCAGCGTATGGTAACGGAGTTCGGCCCGTACCTTTACGGCTAACTCAGCTAAAGGTTGGAAAGATGATTCCGTGAGCATATCGAATCGCATGATCTCGGCTGTGTCGTACAGAAAATGCCGAATGAGACTAAAGTCGTATTCGCCATTGGGCAATTCGGTAAAAATGGAATTGTGAAACTGCTCGGCATTGCGCGTGAAGGCAACCGTATCGGGTTCCTGTTCGCCTAATGAATGGAGAATGGTGTAGAGGGCATAACTCTGCCCCACTTTATCCTGCGCCATGGAGGAGAAAGCAATGTCTTCTTCCAGCAATGGCCCAAAGCCGGTCCACTCAGAATTGCGATGCCCCAGGATAAGCTGGTCATCGGCCATTTTGTACAACAGTTCTTTTATGGCGAGGTCGTTCATAATTTATGATTGCGAGCGTTCCAAAAATTCTTTCAATTTATCTCCACCTTTATAGTTCGATGCATCCCTGAATTTTTTTTCGGGTAGTGTCATCCACAACTCCTGTTCTTCAGGTTTGGTAAACCGGATATCGTCTGTGCGGATTGCCCAAATGTTGTACACTACTTTATCCGTTTGAAGTTCACGTTTGGCTTCGCTCATCGCTTCATTGGGTGTACGGGCCATTACGGAGCCAACGTGTACGTGTTGTTTACCCCGTTTTGACAGCATAAAAATTTCATAGCTTAGTTTCGCACCGGGTTGTTCGGGCGTATCGTGTATGAAATCGAAAACGGTTATGTTTCCTTCTGTCATGGGTGAAACAAATACATGACGGGTATCGGCCACATAAAGCGATACACATTGAAACCTGCGGGTGAAGGCTTCTTTCGCCAGTACAAAGGCCATCTCCAGGTTTGGTGCATGCACAGCGCCTTCATGTTGGAAGGGCTTTCCTTCCTTAGGCTGTACAAACACTTCAAATGTACCGAACTGATCAAGCGGAGCTTTGGGTTCGGCTTGTCCGGGTTGACCAACGGAAGGTAATCGGTTTACTCTTGGATCGAGTGAATTCATGTTTATAAAAAAATGAAAAGCCGGCAGTGAACCGGCTACACAATAACAAATCAGGCTAATGGTGTAACGTATGCCGTACGTGGCGTTTTTAATGCTTCGCGTACCCAACGGCCACGCTCTTCTGCGATGCGTCTTACTTCCAGGCGCTCCTTATTACACGGGCCATCGCCATTGATCACGCGCTTGAATTCTTCCCAGTCGGGCTCGGTATATTCCCAGCGCCCTGTTTCCTGATTTTTCTTCAGTTTCGGATCAGGTATGATGAACCCAAGTTCCCGGATTTTCGGAACGTACATATCCAAAAACTGATTACGCATATCATCATTTGTGGCCATCTTCACTTTCCATTTCATCAGCACTTCAGTGTGTGCAGAAATTTTATCAGAAGGGCCGAAGAAATGCATCATCGGTGCCCACCAGCGATTTAATGCTTCCTGAAACATATCGCGTTGTTTTTGCGTGCCGGTAGCCAGGTAAATCACACAATGGTGTCCGTACTTTAAATGGAATGATTCTTCTGCACAAATACGTTCAAGTGCACGACAATATGGGCCGTAACTTCCTTTCGCGTTGGCCAGTTGATTCACGATAGCTCCCGCATCAACCAACCATGAAATGAAACACGAATCTGCCCAGGTGAAAGCCGGGTAGTTAAAGATGTTTGAGTATTTGGATTTACCGGTAATCAGGTCGGTAATCATCTGCTCGCGCGACTTGCCCAGTGTTTCGGCTGCGCTGTACAAGAGCTGGGCATGTCCAACTTCATCCTGCACCTTGGCCATGAGGGCGAGCTTGCGTTTAAAGCCGGGTGCGCGTGTAATCCAGGTGCCTTCTGGTAGTGCCCCGATAATTTCGCTATGTGCATGTTGCTCAATCATGCGGATGAGCTGCTTGCGGTACAACTGGGGCATCCAGTCGGTGGGTTCTATTTTTTCGCCTCGCTCAATGCGCGCTTCAAATTCGGCTAATTTTTCTGGATCTTCCTGTGCCAGGCTATCGGTTTTTATGCCTTCAAACGTGTTTCCTCCTCCGTACATGGCTAATGTTTTTTGGTAATGACAAAACTAACAACTGTTAGTGGAAGAACAAGATGGCTAAGCCTTTTGTTTCAGGCCATCAATCAGCATATCGGCCAATTGTTGGCCTAGCTTTTCAGGCTCAATGGTGCTGTCGGGACTGAACCAGGCGGGCATCCAGTTCAGGGAGGAGAACAGCGTCATTACGGCCAGTTTGGTATCAATGTCCTTTTTAAAATCGCCTGAGGAAACGCCTTGTTCAATTATGGTTTTAAACCGATTGATGTAATTGATTCTTAGCAGAAGAAAATCGCGCAGGTAGGGCTGGCTCAGGTGGCGATGCTCATTCATGAAAACGGCCGAAGCGGTAAGGTCTTTGGCCATAACCTTTACGTGCCCGATAATGCCTAACCGAAGTTTTTCGCTAACTGAAACATTTTGCTTTTCAACTTCGGATAGCGATGCCCTGAATTCCGCGGCCATGTCAAAACACAAGGTTCGCAGAATTTCTTCCTTTGATTTAATATGTGAATACAAGCTGGCTGCTTCGATGCCGAGCTTTTGTGCCAGGTCGCGCATGGAGGCAGCCGAGTAGCCTTTCTCTTTAAACAGCTCTGCTGCCATTCGAATGACCTGCTCCTTCCTCGATAAATTTGTCATGACCTCTGCCATATCACTTTTTGCTAATCAAAAATATGAGAAAATAGTTACCCGTTGAAACTTCAAATCGATAATTTGCCTAAACTGATTTTTTATACATGAACTACCACTCACTTAACCAGTACTTCTATAAACTCTATGCCCGGATGTTTATGCTGGCGTTGGTACCGATTGGCGTGTTTATTTTTTTATACCAGGCAAGCGAAACGAATTGGTTGCCGGACACAAAGTTGGATATTGAGCCTGAATTGATTGTTTATGCAGCTGTAGCCATCGCTTTTATGGACTGGTTGATGGCCCTTTTGATTATGTATGTAGGATTAAACCGAATACGCAAAGAGGTTAGTTTGGGAGAACGCCTGAGCCGATACGCCAACCTAACAACCGTACGTTCAGCTCTTTTTTCTTCGGGCATGTTGATTCTGGCTGTTGGGTATTACCTCTCGCAACATCAATGGCTTACCATTGGGTTTATGGTTAGTCTGCTTTTGCCTGCCATTTTTTGGCCGGTGCCGGGTCGTGTGTGTTATGATTTACGTCTGAAAGGAGATGAGCGGATGATGATTTTATATAAGATGGATAAGATTTAATCCTGGGTAAAAAAATCGCCCCGGATCTCGGGGCGATTCACATCATCGTAATATCGATTCTAGAAGCCATCTCAAAAATACTGATCGTGTCAGGTTGCGCATGTCGAAACCGATTTTAGTATTCAAAAAAGCCTTCGACATCCCGATAATTATCGGGACAGGCTGTCAGAAGAAACTGATTTTTGAGATGGCTTCTACTTTTTCTTAGAAGATAATTCCAAAACTAAACGCATTCAGTTTCGGGTTGTTCTCTTTTTCCGTGCTGAACAACTCGTTTAAATCGTAGTTGAAAAAGATGTCGGTTGAGCGAATGCCCAGTTGCACGCGCACACCATAGCGGAAGTTGTTCAAGTAAAAGTTGTTGCGGTCTTTATCTTTTTCACGACCATCTTCATTGTATACCAATTTTGATCGGCTGCTCAGACGGTAACCCGCATACGGTCCGGCACCAATCCGGAAGTTACTGCCATATGAATTCCAGAAGCGTGTCTTCTTGCCACGTCCGCCAAAGTCGAGCATGGGAATGAGCGATACGTTGGCGTAGGTAACACCAAGCTTGCTCTTGATGAAATTCACATCGCGAAGGTCTTCTTCAAAGAATACACCGTTTTCATCTTTACCAATCAGAATATTGTCTTGCTGAAACTTGAAGTTGTACCAGCTTAAGCCAAGCCCCCATTCGAGGAAGAGTTTGCCGCCCACGTGTGTATGTTGTATAGAGTTAATGCCTACGTACCACGATCCCCACGGACGAACAGAATACAGTTCATTGTTTTCATCCGGAAATTTTCCATCTTCCAGGTAGTTGTTTACACCCAAATCAAAGTTGATGGAGTGACGCGATCTGCGTATGTGCCTGATTTTTCGATCGCGCAACCATTCTTCATCGTCTTCGTCATTATCGTCCCAGGTTATGGGTTCGTTAACAGTTTCCAGCTCACGTGGTTCGATTGGTTCTACGGGAACGGAATCGTTCGTGGGTATGGGTGTAACCGGTGTTCCTTCAATACGATTCAGGATATCGGTAAACAAGGCTTGAAAATTATATTGCCGCAACACCGTTAAGTCTTTGCGATCTTTTATGGTAAACACCACCCGGCTTGTGTTGGCAAGTTCCACCACCACGGTGTCGGGTTTTTGTTGGGCAGGTGAAGCATAACCTGCCACGATCAACATCACTACTGCAAAAATCTTTTTCATCTCAGTTTAATTTTTTTGTTTGTTTTTTGTCCTCCAGGAAATTCAAGGCGAACAATTCATCTTTCTTTTGCCTCAGGTCGCCCAGTGGACCATCGCCATCAGCGAGGTTTATGGCTACTCCCATCAGCTTTTGCATACGAGATGATTTTTTTCCTTCTGAGGTTGCTTCATCTTCTGGTTGTGGTAATAAATATTTTTGATTCACTTCAGTTGCAGTCAGTAAAATATAGACACCCGTGTTGTTTTGTGTTTCGGTTGCCTGATTGGTGGAGGTTTCAACTTCCGCAATAAGCGTTTTTGTTTCAGGTTGAACTACATCAACTGAAATTTCTTCCGGTGTGGATTCAACCACAGCAAGTTGTTGATCGGAAGAAGCGGTTTGTTTTTTATAAGCTGGTACGATTTGATTGTTTTTCTTTTCTGTCTTTTCCTGATCAACTTTTTTATCTGGATCAACAGCAGCAACGGCTGTTTCTTCCGGTTGTGTTGGCTGTAATTTTTCAGAAGCGGGCTCAGTTTTTTGAGGCTTTGTGTTTACCAGTACATCCGTTTCAGCGGGTTGTATTTTCCAGATCAATACAGAAGCAATGGAAAGCAGCAGCAATCCCGCTGCAATTTTCAACCACAGGGCTTTGTTGGATTTTTTATCCAGTCCGGCTTCAATACGATTCCACGCATCAGCCGAAGGCTTAAGCTGAAAGTTCTCCAGCTTGTTGTGGAACAGGTGATCAGGTTGTTGTTTCATTGCTTTGTTTTTTAGAAATCCAGTCGCGGTCGATAAGCATTTTTTGCAAGTAGGTGCGTGCGCGGCTCAACTGCGACTTTGATGTATTTTCACTGATGCCGAGTTGATCGGCTATTTCTTTATGCGAGTAGCCATCGATGGCGTACATGTTGAAGACAATTCTGTATCCGCTGGGAAGTTCCTGAATCATTTGCATCAACTCTTCTGCTTCCAGGTGATCGCTGATGTTCTGGTAGTCGGGTTCCCGTTCGGCTGCTTCGAGGTCAGTTTCCAGGTACATGGAACGGTTTCGCCTGAGGTAGGTGAGGGCTTCATTCACCACTACACGCCTGATCCACCCCTCGAAACTCCCTTCGCCCTTGAACTGATCGATGCGTTCAAAAATTTTGGTGAAAGCAGTAACCAATACGTCTTCTGCTTCCATGGAATCTTTCACATACCGGTAGCATAACGCATACATTTTCGATGAATATTGATCATACAGGCTGTGTTGGGCACTGCGATTTTGTGCCTTACACCCGTTGATCAGCTCCTCTTCTTTAGCCCGGTAAATTTTCAGATCCATTTAAACGTTTCAGCAATAAGATGCCCATTTGCCTTGCGGGGTTGCGTAGCCAAAAACTTTTTCTTTTGAGAATTTGGGTAAAAGAGCCAAATCCCGATCAATAGGCAGCTTCGTAATTCACCAAAACCGTAATTTCAGTGAATTCGCCCGGTTTTACAGTCACGCAGTGTATACGGTTTAGCCCGTCAAATTGGTTGGCAAACAGGCCATTCTTTTCTTTAATAAAGATGGAGTACTCACCCGGTGGCAGATTTACCCGAAAACGGCCTTTGCAGTTGCTTTTAGCTTTTTTAACCAAGGTGGTCTTTACATTGGAAAAAAAGACGCCTTCCGAAGCTTCAACCTCCGCTATGGTAGTGGGTTGGTAAATCCAGATTTCGCGTTTTATGCCTTTGGCTTTGGTGGCCGGCCTGTCGGGGCCTGGCATTTGGTTGCCGCTAACCCATTCCACACGACCGGAAATTCCCTGATTTTGAGCAAATGCAGGTATCATGGCCAGTATTAGCAGGCCAAGGCATAGTGAGCTTTTCATGAATCAAAGATACTACCTGAACAGGGAGCCAATGATCATGCCTATGAAAAAGATCAGGAAGATGAATACAAGAATGAAAAACATAGGTTGGGTTGGTTTGTGTGTTTTGACGTTTTTTTCTTCAAAATGTTACAAGAAAACCGGGAAACATCAGTCTTTAATTACTTCTGTCGGACTGCCCTTATAGCTAACCTTGCTGGCAAGGCCCTCATCCACTTCCAATCGGCCGGTAACAAATACGTTTGCCTTTGAGGCACCGTTGGCTTCAATAAGCGCATCTTTTACCTGGTAACCGTATCCCTCCAGTTTCGAAGCACCCAAAATGTTGGCATCCATTTTTTGTCCTTCACCATTCAGTGTCAACTCTGAAGCGCCACTGAGGTACACAGCCAGGTCGCGTGCATTGATGTTTGCCGTAACGTTAATCGCGCCCAGAATTTTTATTTTCAGATCATCTTCCGTGAAGCCGGTGAAAGATGCCTTGCCGGCACCTTTCAAATCGATCTTCTCAACTTCAGGCATGGTGATGTTGATGCGTACTTGTTCAACCTTCAGCGGATTGCTGCGCCAGTTGAAACGCTTTTCATCATCGTATTCAATTACCAGTGTACTGCCCAAGCGTACAATGCGGTACTTGGCCTTTTCTTTATCCGGGCCGGTCAGTTCAACCGAGTAATTGTTTCCCTGCTTTACGCGGATATCAAACAAGCCACTGATTTCAAGCTCATCGAAATCGGTGAGGCTGCTGGTGGACACACCTTCTCCATAAAGTTCATTGTCCCAAGTTTTCTCCTCTTCAATTTTTACTTCTTCGGGGCAACTGATGCACTTCAGGTATCCTTCCTTTTCAATAATCCAGGTGTTGCCATCACGTTTGTCGTAGTCGATATACTGGCTGATCAACCTCCAGGTGTTATCATCTAATACGAATTTGTAATTGTACGGAACGTACAAGGTCATGCGTAATCGTTGTGCGCGGAAAATCGCATCGGATTTAAAGCGGATGTTGGAATCGAACGTAAGCACGGAATCTTCCTGTGTTACATTGTACTCTACCATCCGTGCATTTTCTGAAGCCTGCATGCGGGTAACACCTTGCGCTTCATACAGCTGCACAAGTTTAAGTTCGGTGCCTTCGTATCCCTTCAGCGCCAGCGTGGTTACATCGTAATCATCCAAACCGGTTTCCCTGATTTTCAACACGGCTGTCTTGCCTTCCAGGTTATAGGTTTGTTCAACCTTGTATTCGCCATCTTCTTTAAAGTTGATCACGATTTTAGGGATTGACACACTCATTACGGCTACCGACAAAAAGAATAGGATAAACAATGTCCAGCCTGCGGTTGCGCCAAACACAATACGGTTAGCGATGGCCGATATACCCAACAGCATGATGATGATGCCGGGTATCAACGCACCGATAAATGCCATAACTGCAGTGAATGATGGAATGGCCCGGTTTAATGCTTCCATTGGAAAGCTCACATCATGCCAGCCCACAATCCATCCGGATGACAACAAGCCAAACAATACGCCACCGGAAATCAAAACAGCTACAACCAGGCTCAGGCCCATCAGCATAATGAATATACCAATGCCCACGCGGAGTACATCCGCCAATGGATTTAAAATTTTGCCCAGACCTGTGAGTATCCAACCAATGGCACGGAAGGGAAACAATAGAATTTTAACCAGTGCACTTTCTTCTTCAACCGGTTTTTCCGTTTGTTCTTTTTTGATGGTCGATTCAATGTTTGAAAGCGTTACCGGTTCGCCTTGCATTTGCATTTTATCAGTAATGGATCGTGCCTCGGGGGCTACGATCCAGAATACGATGTAGGCGATAAACCCGACCCCGCCAAAGAAGGCTGTGATTACGAATATCAACCTGACCACAAACAAATCCATTTTCATATAGGCAGCCAATCCGCTGGCTACGCCTCCCAGTACTTTTTTGTCTGGGTCGCGGTAGAGTTTTTTGGTGATTTGTGGTTCATCCAAATCGTATGAACCGGGAACGGCAATCCACAAAATGATGTACGCGATCAGAATCAATCCGTAACCAAATGTAAGCAACACAAAGAGCAGGCGTATCCAAACCGGATCTACATTGAAGTAGTTACCCAGCCCGGAGCAAACACCACCCAGAATTTTACGCTTCTGGTCGCGCATAAATTGTTTGGATGCGCGTGGTGTATACGTTTTGTTTTCTGTTTGCTTTTCTTCTTTTGGTGCTTCGGCATGCACTTCTTCTTCCTCGGCAGCTTTAAAATCGCTCACACTACCCATGGTGGTTTTCAGCGCGTTTACATCATCGCTGGTGATTACCTGTTTGCCTTCGTATAGTTTACTCAGGAAGATTTCAGCAATGCGACTTTCGATGTCGGCTAAGATTTCGCTGCTGTCTTCATACGAAGAAAAATACTTATTGATGGAATCCAGGTATTTCTTCAACACTTCGTAACCGTCTTCTTCAATGTGGAATATGATGCCGCTTATGTTTATGCTTATATTCTTTTTCATGTGCGTTAAGAGTCTGTAGGTTGAGTCTTATTTAAGATGCTGCTTTTGATTTTGACGTAATCATTTCGGTGGAGTGAATGAGGCCTTCCCAGGTTTCGGTCAATTTCTCCAAAAAATTACTACCCTCCAGCGTAAGCTTATAGTATTTGCGTGGCGGCCCCGATTTAGACTCCACCCATTTGTATTCCAGCAGGCCCGCGTTTTTGAGGCGGGTAAGCAGGGGGTAGAGCGTACCTTCCACCACAATCATCTTTGCGGCAGTCAATTCATCGAGCATATCCGAAGCGTAAATTTCGCCCCGCGATATTATGTGAAGGACACAGTATTCCAAAATGCCCTTCCTCATCTGCACTTGTGTGTTTTCCAGATCCATACTTTCTTTTTTGTTCCCGTTAGCCCTTCTAACGCAGAAGTACTTGGCATGACCAAGTACTAAGCCAAAATATTAGTGAGGTCTTAAAAGTCCATTTTTGAGCTTGAATCGATGTTTTTTCGTAAGTGGGTTGAAATCAAAATCCTGAATTCTGGTCATATCCGTACACCTCAAAATCAAAAGTGTACACTTTCTTGATGGTGTTAATCGTGCTTTCGCGATAGGAAATGGGTGTTGACTCGGGTGTTTTGTTCAGGTGCGGAAGGGTAATGTTGTATGGGAGAAGAAATGCCTGAAGTTTTTCAGGGTCTTCCAGCTTAAAGAACTGGACGGGAATGCCTTTTTGAAGGTAAGGATGAGTAAACAGGTGCTGTGGTTTGAAATGCTGGTCTTTAAAACGATCGGGAATGCGATGGATGCGCTCCACAAATTCATCAAACGACAGGTTTTGCGGAAGGATGCCTCCGAGATAGTTCTGATAGATAAAAGGTTTGCTTTCGCGCGACAAAAAGAAATCGCGGTACACCGAAAGCAGCCGGCTTACCGGGTGGCGCACTACGGTAAATCCTGTGAATGATTTTAAATCCGTTGAGCATTGGGTTTGCATCCAGGCATCCGCCAGGAAATTAAGTTGTGTGGCGTTGAGGGATTTGCTTTTTAAATCAGGTTTGATCAATCCAAGCATGACGTGCGAGAGTGAAGTACTGGCAGCTTTGGGTATGCGTACGTAAAATAATTTTTGCTGCGGCACAACAAGATGCCCGCCTTTTGTTTGGTAGCCGCTTTTGATTTGTGCAGCCGTGGCTTGGAGATTAAACAAAATAGGATTGCGTTTTTTTTCTGGTACGGTGGAGAGAGGATAGTTTTCAGGCAAATAATCTTTCAGGTGCTCAAGACTTTGTGCGCGAAGGTGGTTGAAGTCGAGTGGATCCGTCTGAAACCGACCTTGTTCTATTAGAAGTTGCACTATAGTAAACAAATCCTTCACCGGGATAATTATCGGAAGAAATTCACGCAAAGACGCCAAGCCGCAAAGAAATCTATCCTAATTTTCTATGCATCTCTTACCAAAGTGTCGTTCTGTGTATTTAACCCAAACCTGCCGTATATTGCAACGTGATGAAGTTGGTTATCAGGAGTTTACAGCGCTCTATATATTCACTGGGGCTTTTTTTAGCCGGTATTGCCTTTTTTACAACGGCTAATGCTCAAACGGGCAATGAATGGATTCAATTCAGCCAGTTTTACTATAAAATTCCTGTAGCGCAAACGGGTATTTATCGCGTTACCTATAACGACCTCCAGTCCGTGGGCTTTCCGGTTGGGTCGGTTGATCCACGCAGGCTGCAACTTTTTCACCGTGGAACAGAACAAGCCATATATATTGAAGGGGAGGGCGATGCGGTTTTCAATGCAGCCG
Source organism: Cyclobacteriaceae bacterium (assembly GCA_019638275.1). GTDB lineage: Bacteria > Bacteroidota > Bacteroidia > Cytophagales > Cyclobacteriaceae > UBA2336. Next base: position 32,111 of record JAHBUC010000020.1, read on the forward strand.
ACTACATTGAGTTTTATGGGCGAAAAAATGACGGCACTTCCGATACAGAATTGTATAAACCCACAACTGCCCAACCGCACACGTACCACAACTTGTTCAGCGATACGACCTGGTATTTTCTGACCTACAACAACCTGGCCGTGCTGGGCAAGCGTATACCCAAAACGTGGGAGGTGAACGTAACCAGTATTCCGCAGGAAACGGCCCACACCGATGAGAAATTGCTGGTCAATACACAACAACATTCTGATGGCATTGCCTATCAGCAGTACATCCGCAATACATACTTTGATATAGGCGAAGCGTGGACGGGTGTGATGATTTCACAAAACCAGAACATTGATTATGTGCTGGAAGGAATTACCAATGGGGTTACCGCAGCCGCACTTCCACAACTGGAAGTGATGGTGGCCGGTCGTGCGGAAATTTCTACTCCGCACCGCATTGAAATTTATGCTGGTCCGAATGCCTCAGGACTTCGGTTGTTGGGCACACAAGATGTTTTTAATTTTAATGTGCACACCTTTAACCTTCCGTTAGCATGGACGGATATTGGCGCTGATGGTCGCATGACCGTGCGCATGCGTTTGCTCGCTATCGGTACGGCTGCACGAGCCAGTGTATCGTACATTAAACTCAACTATCCGCAAAACTTCAATGCTACAGGCGCTACCGAAAAATATTTTCAGCTTGCCGAAAATGGGTCAGGCAAATCGTTTGTCAATATTACCAATGTGCCTGCCAACAGCCGCTTGTTTGATGTTACCGATCTGACCAACGTAATCTGGTATCAACCTCCTGCTTCAACGTTTAACCCGGTTGTTTCCAATACAGAAAGTTCGCGAAAACTTTTTCTCACCAACATAACGCGAACCGCTACCGGCATCAAGCGCGTAAACTTCCGCAACATCAACGTGGCACAACACAATTACATGGTCATCAGCCATCCTTCCTTAATGAAACCGGCAGGGGAATACAGCGATGCCGTAAGAGCCTTTGCCGGTTATCGTTCATCTGAAGCAGGCGGATCGTACGATACGTTGGTTGTAGATATTCATCAGCTTTACAATCAGTTCAACTACGGTGAAATTTCCCCCTTGGCCATTCATCGCTTTATGAAATACATGGTCGATAATGGTGCGCCAAAATATTTGTTCATTATCGGCAAGGGTTTGGATTGGTCGCTCAACTACCATCGAAACCCAACTGCGCCTACTTTCAACGTCTATAAGGATCTTGTTCCATCTGCAGGCAAACCCGCATCCGATATGTACTACACCATTGGTTTGGGAAGTTCATTACACCAACCTGCCGTGGCTACCGGTAGAATTTCAGCAACCAATCCCACGCAAGTGGCCGCCTACCTGAATAAGGTAAAAGAAATGGAGGCGCTGCCGTTTAATGATTTGTGGCGCAAACGCATCATTCACTTGAGTGGCGGACTTACACCTGTGGAAACACAGTTGTTCCGGTTATACCTGGAAGATTTCAAAGATGTTGCTGAAGATTTTTATCTCGGTGGTAGTGTGCGGGCGCAGGCCAAGAACACCACCAACGTGGGTGAGCTCATTAATATTTCCGATGAAGTAAACAACGGAATAAACCTGATAACGTTTTTCGGTCACTCATCGCCCGAGACCAACGACTTTGAAGTAGGGTTTGTAACCAACCCGGCATTGGGGTACAACAATGCGGGCAAGTACCCGATGTTCTTAATCAATGGCTGTAATGCAGCTGATTTTTTCACCACGTCCATTCGCTTTGGCGAGGATTGGGTGCTGGCGGCCAACAAAGGTTCGACAGGCTTCATGGCGCACACCTCGTTTGGGTATTCCAACACGTTGCGGTTGTATTCTGAGTTTTTCTACAACGTTGCTTTTGGTGACTCTGTCTTTATCCGGAAGGGAGTAGGCGACATTCAGCAGGAAGTGGCCAGGCGGTACATGCAAGTACAGCCAGCCACGGTAGGCAACCTCACACAGGTGAGTCAGATGTTGTTGTTGGGCGACCCGGCTGTAAATGTTTTCGGGGCAGCAAAGCCCGATTATGAAGTGAACGAAGCCAGTGTATTCGCCACTTCAAATGACGGTGAGCCCATCACTGCATTGAGTGAATCGTTTACATTGAACATCATCACACAAAATTTTGGTCGCGCAAAAGAAGATTCGATACATGTACGCGTAACGCGAATTTATAGCGACAACTCCACCGAAGTGTACGATACCCTGTATGCACCGGTATTGTACCGCGATACCCTTGCCTTTTTTATAAGACAGGAACGCAACAAAGGATTCGGCAATAACATTTTCCAGGTGGAGGTTGATCCGTTTGATGTCATTCAGGAATTGAACAATGAGAATAACAACACTTCGTATAACCTGTTCATTCCACTTAACGTTACCAAAAATCTTTTTCCGTATGATTATGCCATTGTCAATCAGCCGGAAGTAACATTAACGTTCTCCAGTACGGATGTATTGGGCGCTGCCCGAAATTTTGATGTGCAGGTTGATACCGTTCACACATTTGATAGTCCGTATTTAAAAAGTTTTACCGTTAACGGAGTAATCGCTACGCGACAGCTTGAACTGCTTGCGCAGGATTCACTGGCGTATTACTGGCGAACCCGTTTTACTGATCCGCAGGAAGGAGAAGTGGCCGAGTGGGTAACGTCATCGTTCAGCTATATTGAAAATGCTCCTGCAGGATGGGCGCAACTGCATTTTCCGCAGTACCTCAAAAATGAAAGTATTGGGCTGGTAAGAGATGAAGCGATACGCTTGCTGAATTATGTAGAGTCATCTTTAACACTGGATGTCCTCACCTTCGGCAGCAACCATCCGGCTCCGCATACGGATGTATCCGTGAAGATTAACAATGCAGAATACAATCCGGCTGATGTGGGTATCAAATGCCGCGACAACACCATCAACCTGATTGCCTTTGATAAGCAATCGATTATACCGTACACGGCTGTGTTGTTTAATCCGTTTGATGGGCGTGCTTGCGGCAGAAGGCCGCAGGTGATCAACAGTTTTACTGCCGCACAACTGCAAACCGGTTTGGGCAACGATATTTTTCAATACATGCTTAACGTACCCGAAGGCGATTCGGTGGTGTTGTTTACCATTGGCGATCCGGGTGTGGCGTTGTGGCCGGTGGCCGTGAAGCAACAATTTGAGGCCTTGGGTATTTCGCAGGCGCAACTTAATACGGTGCAAGCGGGTGAACCCATCGTGATTTATGCGCGCAAGGGTTCAGCGCCTGGTACAGCCAAATTTTTCAGACCCGTATCTGCACCACCGGATGTGCAGGAGCTTAATGTAAGCGGAACGATTACCGGAAGGTTTGATTCCGGAACGATGACTTCTCCGTTAATCGGACCTGCGCAACACTGGCAGCAATTGGTTACGCATGTTGAAGTTTCAGAATTACCACAAACCGATGTGTATGGTTTTGATGTGATCGGTGTAAACCTGGAAGGTGAGAAAACTGAATTGCTGAGTGATGTAAACGGAACGGTCGACTTATCGGGCATTGATGCAACTGTATACCCTTATCTGCAAGTACGATACAACACGCAGGATGCTATAAACCTTACCCCGCCACAACTCAACCAGTGGCTGATGTTTTACACACCTGTGGCCGAGGGCGTATTGATCTTCAATGGCTCCACGGCACAACAAACGCTGTTGGAAGGGGAAGCGTGGAGTGCACCGTACAGCTTCCGCAATATTTCGCAGCAAACGTTTACCGATTCCCTAACCGTGCAACTGGAAGTATTCAACCAAACAACCCGAAGCATGGAGCGGACGCATTTTAAAATTAAAGCGCCTGCACCTTCACAGACTACCGACTTCCTCGTTGAAACTGAAACTCTTAACAAAGCCGGCCTTAACGATGTGAACGTGTTTGTAAATCCACGTGTGTTGCCCGAACAGTATTACGAGAATAACATATTGAAACTTAGCCGCTACCTGAACATAGAAGCCGATGTGTTTAACCCTGTGTTGGATGTAACCGTGGATGGGCGTTACCTCCTCAATGGCGATTTCGTTTCCGCCAATCCGGAAATTGTTATCAAGCTGTGGGACAATAATTCCTTTATTAAAAAAACCGATACCGAAGGCGTACGCATCCGGCTAACCTACCCGGGTGCCACAACGGCTACCGACATTGCATTTGACCGGGAAGATGTAACGTGGTTCCCGCAAACCGAAACCGAATATTTCCGTGTACGATTCACACCCGAAAATTTACCTGCAGGGGATTACATATTGGAAGTGGAAGCCCGCGATGTGCGCAACAACAGCAGCGGAGCAACTCCGTACCGCATTGAATTTAAAGTGGTGAATGAAAACAGTGTGGTGTTGCAGGCACCTTATCCCAATCCCTCCAGCGGAGTGGTACGGTTTGATCTGATGTTAACCGGTGAATTGCCTGATAACCTGCGCCTGAGCATCATAACACCAACCGGCAACGCTGTAGGTTCATTTGAGTTGTCTTCCTTTCATGTAGGCACCAACCGGATAGTATGGGAGGGAAAAGATGCTACCGGCAACGACTTGCCGGGTGGGCTGTACATCTACCAGCTTGAGCTATACAGAAGCAACCAGCGTGTGCCCATCACCATCCCGGCCGGACAAACATTTTTTAAAAATGGATTTGGGAAGGTGTTGTTGAGGAGGTGAGGATATCAAATTAAATTTGTTAGTAATGATGTACAGCAAACAACGTCAGAGTTTTATAAAACCTTTTTTCTGTTACTCCCTCTCTTCCGTTTTATCTTGTAACAAATCACATAATTTTAAACCAGATTTAAAAGCGACATCAAATTCCTTCTTTGAAACTCCTTTGACTCCATTTTCATACGTTTCATGAAACAACCTATGAATAATCTGATTCCTCATACTGTTAAATTTGAGAATTTCCTGATATTCAGATTTTTTAATTTGCCCTATGACATATAGGACTTTTACAGAATTTATCAAGCTTATCTGATTTGCAATATTCCATATTTCAGAAAATTCAAGTTTATAGTCAAGCGCTCCCATAAGCATTAGTAATTCCTGAAGCTTATTTTCAATAAATCCATGAAGGACTTGAATTGCTTCAATATAATGCTTCTTCTTGTACGCTTTCTTAGCATAATCGGTCGGCCATTCTCTAATCCTTATAATGTCTTTTGGTCTGTCCTTTGGCTTTGGCTTTATCTTTTTCATTTGATTTGATACGTCAGTCTTAATAGAAAAATATTCGACAACGTGTTGGGTTTGTTTAGTGGCGAATAAATCCGAAGGATTTGTTCGTCTACGAATTGTGTTGGCGGCTGGCTTATTATTTCTTATCTACCATTAAATTAAAACTCAATCTCATATAATAAAGTTTGTTCATGGGAAATAATAACAGAGTCATATGAATTTACATATTCCCCGTTCTTCCTTTTCGCTATGCGGATGTATGTCGGTTGATTCACTGCAGTTTCGAATGTTGCTTCATCAGCTATAAATGAAAATAATTGTCCCGCTACGCGTTGAGCAGACAGGTCACCAAATTTATGAGCAATTGTACATATGAGTCTGTCATCACCTAGGATGTCATTTGGATTCTTTATTTTGATCTTTATCGTTGCTCCCTTTTTAGGTAGATGATAGTTTTTTGTTATTACCGTGTCTCTTCTGTCAACTCCATATATTTTAAAGTATGAATAATTGGTCTCAATAAAATAAGGGTTATCCTTAACCTTAAATTGAACCGCGTAATTTCCGCTAATTAATTCCTCGTCTTTTGAGTGAAATACAATTTTATATTCTCCATTGTTGTCTGTCTTTGTAGTGGCAATTTTACGAATTCTACCTCCAAAACCTGCAGTTGCGCCCATGTGTGAAGGTGAACTCCAGTCAAATTCAATTGAAACGTCCTTTACAGGAAGACCATTTTCTGTTGTGAACTTTCCATGAATTGTTGAGCAGTCAGATGTACATTTTGCGTTTAATTCTTCATCGTCTATTATGTAACAACTTTGAATAGTAGACAGATGAAGTGTTAAAAGGAAAATTGACAGTATTATAGTATATGCCCTTTTCATAAATTCTCAATTTGGCTTACCGCCAGCATCCGAATACATGCAATAGCCTATATTTATTTATAAAAGTACTAAAATTCCAAACGCTTTTAGTATGCTTTCTTGCTCTCCAAATACTTCCTTCAGTGCCTCTTCAAAAGCTTGCCTGCTGCAAGCAGGGACACTGCGATACTCAGGTTTTTAAATACCTCACAATCCTTAGCGCAGAGTGCCTTGCGGGGCACTCTACGAGGAAAAAAAGTTGCATCACCTGTCATTTAATAAAATGCGTATCCCTTATTTTTTACTTGTCAGTTTGTCTTTTATCCATTCACGTTTCCAGTAAATCAAAAGTCCGATGAGGATGATTGGCCAAACATTTAGTACGAATAGGGAAAATGTTGTTACTATTCTCCATCCATTTGATAGTCCATCCTTTGCTTTTACTAGATATGGTTTTTCGTATGTGTCTGGTGTTTCTTTGTAGTCTACTTTTTGATAAATTTCTAAATTAATAGTGCTTAAAGAAACCCGATTTTGAAGATATTTTAGTCGTCCTTCTTTTGACTCAATCTCTTCTTGTAAAATCCTAATTTGTTCTTCGGCTTTAAGGACATCTTCAACGGTTTTAGCTTTATTTCTCAAGATATCTACATATCTGTCTCTTACTTCTTTCTTGGTTTGAAGTCTTGTCTCAATATCAAGAAATTCTTCTGTAACATCTTGTGCGCTTATTCTTTTAAAATTTGTAAAAATTGACTCTTTACCCAGGTCTTCAATTAAGGTTTCAAAATTTTTGGACGGAACTCGTATTATCAGGCTGTTAGTTATGGATGAACTCGTTGTCACTAAATTCATGTCCGCGATAAAAGCTTGATGTTTGGTGGCGAATGCTTCTATCTTCTTTGTACTCTGCTCAACATTCTCTACTTGAAATTTGTAGTTGGCAGTTTTTATTATTAAAGCTTCACTTTCTGTACGGCTAGCGTTTTCTCCAGTACTGCTTACTTGCTCAGCTTGCATGACGGATTCTGATACATCCCTTTTTTCGCTACTTGTCTCACATGAAAGTGCTAGTAGAATTAAAGTCAAGTGTAAATACCTCATGAGTTTGTCAGTTGGTTATTTTAAACTATGATATTAATGCCTGAAGACATAAATAGTCACCTTTGAAGGTGCTAAAAATTTAGCGTTTTTAGTTTACAGGCATGTTCTCTAAATACCTCTTTACATTCCATGAAACTCTTTCTTCTTCGCAGTGTCGCTTGAAAAGCTTGCCGCTGCAAGCAGGGACACTGCGATACTCAGGTTTTAAATAACCTCACAATCCTTACCGCAGAGCCTTGCAGGACACGCTGCAAAGAAACAGGCTCATAGTCCAATTTCATATTCGATGTGAATTATTTTTCTATCAATGTCAACCCAACTTAAGGATGTAAACTTGTCCGGCTCTCTTTTTGAATAATAGATATCGCTTGTCATAAATCTCTCAGAAGAATCTTTAAACCAAGTTGGTTTGTTATTTGGCCATACGATTATATTGTCGTCAAGGATTTCTGTTTTAGATGTCAGAATTAAATTCGATTGCCTAATCCACTTGGCTATGTCTTCCGAGGATGCCTCAAATATTAAATAACCAAACCTCTTTGTTTGATTCACCAGGACTCCATGTCCAACTACTTTAGCTTTCCTTGGTAGCTTTGAAAAATGTCCGTCTTTAAGGATCAATTTCAAGTCCTTATTCACAGTTGTCGCTGTCAGCAAGGTCAGTGTTAATATTGCAAGAATGGCTTTCATTGATTTTTATGTCGGTCATCAAACTGTCCACCGTTACTGAACGAAATTAATAAAATACTTTTAGACCTCCACCGAACCCCCACATTACAGAAACACGCTGTTGGCGGGCGTTGGTTTTACACCAACTCCGCACCTTTGGGAACTCTACCGTCAAAGAATTCCTGTCGTTGTTTTTTGTCGCCCAAGTCCATTTTGAAGTTTACAAAATTGTCGGACGAGTCCTTTACTGCCATGTACCACGGGCCTGATGCATTGTCGCTGAACTGCCATAGAATATGATACCCTTGTTCGTTTGAAAAGCCTTCATTGTCAGCTTGAAGTATTCCTTCGGTTTCACTCCATATTTTACTTTTCAACACTCCAACAATGTTCCAACTTTCATCGTTGTCAACCGAGTTTAATATTTGGAAGGCGTAAATAACTTTGACTTTATCAAAGTAGCCCAGTAACCATTTTACAGCACTTGTCGGTTTGCATTCAACTATCTCTTCTTTGAATTCTTCGATTTCTTCTTGCCCAAGTTCTCCTTCAATTACCTCGTTTTTCTCAATCAGAAATAAATCTCTGTCATCTTTATCTTTAACCAACAGTTGAGTCCAATTGTCGAGTGTGCCGTCATCAACTTCAATTGAAGCTTTTAGTTTTTCTTTTTTCAACGTGTCGGTTAGTTTGTCGACAGCTATTGTCGGGTTAGTCTTCCCAAGAACTCTTATATAGTATCCCATATTTTCTTAAACCAATGACTGGCAACAGCTAAATACATGCAATTGCCTATATTCATGATAAAAGTACTAAAATTCAAACGCTTTTAGTATGCTCTCTTTTCCAAAATGCCTCCTTCCATCCCATGAAGCTTCCTTCTTCTGGGTATCTCGAAGAAAACAAGCTGACTTTTTATTTTCTGAAATAGTAATCAGCAAGCGCAAATCCAATGCTATGCGGATTTGCTTCGTTGGTGTTGGTGAGAATAATGATAGAGAGGTTATCACGCACAAAGCGCATGTACACAGATCTGAACCCGGAATTGGCACCTCCGTGTATCACTACCTTGTGGCCCTTATATTCATCAAGTGCCCAACCAAAACCGTAGTATTCTTTTGAATCAGCCTTTTCAGACATTTTAATAAAAGGCTGCCAAAGCTTTTCCCAATTTTCCTTTTTTAGAATGATCTTTCCTTCACTGATTATTTTTTCCCATTTAATCATATCCGAAGAAGTGGAGAGGAATCCGCCACTTGGCCGGATGGCATAGTTGGGGTTAGCATTGGCCAATGTATCATGCCGGTGCATATACCCACTGGCACGGTTGGGGATAATGAGAAAAAAATCAGTTACATACGTATTATTCATTTGTGCGGGCACGAATAGTTGATCATGAATGTATTTCTCCCACGACATGCCGCTAACTTGTTTTATAATTTCAGCCAGCATGAAATAGCCTAAATTACAGTACTGATATTTTTCCCCTGTTTTAAAGTCCAAGGGTAACTTGTAGGCTGATTTAATAATGTCCAGGTCGGGTTGAATCTTGGTATTGTCAAAGGCAGGGCCTTCCCTGCGCAGCCCAGATGTATGCGACATCAGGTGTTTGATTTTGATGGGTTGCCATGATTCCGGTGCATCGGGGAAAAATTTATGGACCGGATCTTCAATACTCAATTTCCCATCTTCCATTAGCTTCATAATTGCAGTTGTAAAAAATTGCTTGCTTACTGAGCCAAGCCTGATTACAGTCTCAGCGGTTACAGGAACGCCCACTTCTACATTGGCCAATCCGTAGCCTTTGTTAACAACAGGTTTGCCGTCCTTAACTACGGCCAATGAAAGTCCCACAATTTTCTGTTGATCCATCATGCGCTTCACGATGATGTCCGTACTATCAATCTGTGCGAATGAGAGGTAGGGGAGAAGTAAGAGAAAAAATAATCTTTTCATACTAGTATTTCATTAGTTCTAACTGCTGCTCTTTAGTAACGAGTCATAAGTTTTAAGTTCGCTTTGTTTGAGAAAATGATGTCTCAACATTCGCCTGTGGTAGTCTTTGTATGATTGATCGAAAAGAGAGTCTTCTTTTTCATCTGTCCAATTATGGTCGTATAGCCCTTTCTCATTTGCCGGTAGTCGTACCCAGAATACGGTATCCCATTTCGAATCAAGATATGGATTGAATCGGAGCCATAACGTGTCATTACTTAATTTCAGAATCTTGTAACATGCAATTAGATCTTGAAAGTCATAGTAACCGGAGAAATATATTGAATCGTCTTTAATTAGTATTCTTTGCGGTCTTGACTGTCCAGCTGTTTCATCTGTCGCGCTAAGCACCGAGTCCTTGATATAAAACTCGGCATAATTTAGTGTAGTGTCGATTGGCCCCCAACCATAGTCTAAGTACCAGTTCCCATTTAAATCAGCAGTCTTAATTTTTATGTCTTTCCGATTATTACATGCTACTAAGTGTGTTACTAAAATTGTCAAAAGGAAGAATAATCTCATAAAATGACTGCCGATGCTTAGTGTTCACATTGTGGCGGATAAAATCCGGAGGATATGTGCGCCTACACGAATATAAATAAACTTGCTGACACTACGGGCGACTGTGTCGCCCGCCATTAAACAAACCCGGTGTTGGCACCAGTTGCAGTCACACTATTCTATTTTTGAACTGTCTGCGTTAGTGTTGTAAATATGCTCTATTGATATAGTGTCAATCTTATTGTTCAGTATGTCTAACTTGAAGAATATTTGGTCCATTTCGGTCTGGTCATTTTTCTGTTGTCTATAAATTGAGTAAAGACTTGTCCCAAGGGCTATAGCTATGGCCGTCCAAGAAACAGTAAGTATTTGTCTGTGTCGGATAGTTTC
>JAHBUC010000021.1 GCA_019638275.1 Cyclobacteriaceae bacterium
AATTTTGCATGGATGTCCGTGCACCTTATAATCTCAATGTTCGTCTTTTCGTCAATTTTTAATTTAATGCATTGCTTCGAAATAATGTTGTTCAATGAGTGTTCAAAAAACATTGCATAAAACAATGTGGCATATTTGTGTTGTCGACTTGCTAAAAATCTGTCCGCTTGCTCTGCAATGTCGTCTCTGTGGTCTACGACAATAGCCCAAGGTTCGTTTTTAAGAACGTGCAGAAACTTTTTTGTGAATTCCTTGTCGGGTAGGTTTAAGTCGTCTTTGTCGAGTAGTCCATGGTCGTAAAATTGCTTCACAAAAAGCTCTCTTACGTTTCTATTCATGGTCTCGTCTCTTTTCATAAAATTGCCGGCAACTCCAATATATATTCATTGAATATAAATCAAATATCCCAACCCCGCGACGCCAACTCTTTACGGCAATACTAAAACAGTATTTTATGCCCCTCCAGCTTTAATTTTCCTGCTTGCTCCATCTTCTTCACGGTGCGGATTACCGTTTCCACACGCAGGCTGGTCATGTCGGCTAATTGCTGACGGGTGTAGGGGATGATGATGGTGTCGGTGGTGTCGGGCTGGATTTTAGATTTCAGGTATTTTAAAATGGTGGTGAGGCGGTGCTCAGGTGTGTGCGAGGAGATCTCCGTAAGGATCATGGATTTGTACTGTAGCCGGTTGCACAATACATGGTTAAGCTTTAGGTGAATGTCGAAGTTGTGTTTGAGCAATTCCAGAAAATCGGGTTTGGCCAACCGCCATACTTTGCCGGGCGTGAGGGCAATGGCTGTGCTGGGGTAGGGGAAGTTACCGAACAGTGGTGGTTCGCCAAAGCTTTCTCCGGCATGAAAAATACCCTGTGTGAATTCCTGCCCTTCGTGGTTGAGGATGTACATGCGCACTTCGCCTTCTTCTACCTGAAAGTAATCGGTGGCGGGACTGCCTTCTTCAAACAGTACCTGGTCTTTACGCATGCGCACCAGTCGTGCTTTGAATTGCTCCAGAAGTTTGGTGGGAATCAACTTTTTCTTTTTTGCTGGAAAAGTAGGCATGGCCAGGCAATAAATTCCTGATGAATGTCAGTTAAAAAGTTGTGTTGTGGCCTTTGTATTCTTCGAAACCTCTGCGATCTCAGCGGTAAATGATTTAACCGCAGAGAGCGCTGAGAAATTTACGCGGAGGGCCGCAGAGCCCTATTTTTTTAAACTACCTGGCACGCACCACCCGCACAGGCTGCTTCGGCCTTGTGGTCGGTTTCGTCATCAGTTTCGTACACGTTCTTCAGGTCGATGGTTTTCAAGCTCTTCTCCAGTTCACCAAATTTTTCTTCGGTGATGTCTTCAAACGGTGCCTGCTTGTAATTACCGGTATCGTACGGCAGTACACTTAAGCCATTGTACGAGGCTTTGTTCTCCCACATCCATTCACCCACGCGTTCCCAATCGCCATCTTCAATGGAAACCGTAGCCGAAACGTTGTTGGCATTGCTGCCCCTGCGGAAACCTTTGCGCACCCACTCTTCATTGAATTTTTTAATCCGTTCAAGTAAGTCCATCGCATTTTCTGTTCGCAGTATGCTTCCATCAGGTGCTTTTTGTGGTATGCAGATGATGGCCTGCTTGCTGTTCAGTAAATCATCTTCCAGCAATTCGGGGTGAGCAATGCGCAGGTATTCATACAATGCTTCGTTTTTCCCGATGCGTATGCGCCTGATGTAATAATCATTGTGCCAGGCGTGAATGCCGGATGATGTGCCTAACACCAACGAAGAAGTGCCAGATGGCTTGATCGTGGTTGTGCGCGCAGCAAACTGTATCCCGATCTTGGCCGATACTTCCAGGTTTACTTTTTTCACTTCCTGTGCGGCTTCGTTCAAATCCAGTTTTTGAACAGCACCGCTTGCAATGCCGGTCATGCCCACGCCAATCAAGGCATCCTGCTCAGTGGTATTCTTCCACACTTCGCGCAGGTAATGAAAGTTGGTAAAGCCTGCCTGCAAGGTGCCGAGGTAGGAAGCAGCGCGCGCACGTGCATTGAGTTCATCTTGTGTGTACACATCCGAAACGTTTACCTCGCACAGGTTGCAAAACTGAAATGGACGAAGGGCGATTTCGCAGCAAGGGTTGGTGCCCCAGTCTACATCGTTGGTAAAATAAAAGCCGGGTTCACCCGAGCCGGAGAGTTCGATCTTTTTCCAGAGATCGAAAAATTCTGCTTGTGTGATTGTATCACGTTGCAGCACCACACTGTTGTTGGCGCGACCGCGTTGTTCGTTCAGCTCCCACCAGTTGCCGTACTTGCAGGTGAGCATTTCTTCATCGCCATGTGAGAATAGGGAAATCATAGCTGATCTTCGGATACCACCGGCCAACACCGCGTTGGCGAGGTGGCACATTAAATCATGACATTCAAGTGGCGTGAGTTTTTCGCCATTTTCTTTTCTGTCCAGCAATGCCTGCACGTGTGCGATACAAATTTTCAATGGCTCCGGTCCCGGGGCTTTTCCACCGGCCGTTACCAATCGTGCGCCTTTCGGGCGGATATCGGAGTAATCAAAATCCGGAATGTATTCGCTGATGCCGAAGTAGCCTTTCAGTAAAACTTTTACCGCATCGGCCCAGCCTTCCAGGCTATCGCCAATCAGAAAACGCCTGCGCTTTTCTGCTTTTTGAATGGGCGGTAGTTTGTCAACGTGGTGGTATTGCACGGAGTACCCAACACCAGTTCCACCCAATAACAGAAACATGGTTTCTGAAAAGGCACGGATGTCATCTACCGGAAGGTAGGCACAGTTGTAAATGCGTGAGTTGTTTCGCGCAATGGCAGTGCCGGCAAACTGCATGGCCCGCATGGAGGGCAATACTTTTTTCTGGCGTACCCATTCCATCACCTCAATAATTTCTTCATGCTGAAATGGGTATTTCTCTACCATCATCTGCTGGTAACGGTCACAGATTTCGTCCCACGTTTCCCTGCGCTTTAGCTCAGGCAGGTAACGGGCATATTTCATGTAGATGATGATGTCGCTGAGTATTTCCTGGTTTAGCTGCATATCAGTTTACGGAATAAGCGTTGGTTAAGCGTTCTTTTACTTTTAAAAACAACACATTGTTTTCCAGGTGGATGTGCTGCATTAGATCCTGATCGAATTCCTCCAGTCGCCTGTACGTAACGCGATAGGTAGGGCATGCAGATGCAGGCGGTGTGTAGTTGCTGGTAAGGGTTCTGATTTTTTTGATCAGGTCGCCCGCATGTTCATGTTCATCTTCCATTACTTTCATCGGGGCCATCAGGTGTGATGGTATGGGTGTTACGTCAACGGGAATACGGGTTTCTTCATACAAGCGCTTAATGGCCGGAAAGAGCACCACTTCTTCTTTCTCCATGTGCAGCAATAGTTCTTCGGAGAGTTCGGTGAATGTATCGCGGAGGGTTAGTAAGTAGGCATCGCGGTCACCGTGTGCTGCGCATACTTTGGCAATCAACTCATAAAGTTGCGGAATGCTTCTGCGCACAAACCCGTGGTGATGTTGCACGATGAAGTCGGCCAGCAGGGTAGGCTCCCAGGTGTCGAAGCGAATGGTGCCTGGCATGCTGTTGGTTTCAGAGCTGAAAAGCTCAGTCATAACCTCATCTGGATTTACACCCGCTTTCTCACAGGCTTCCCGAAAAGGCTTTTTTCCGCCACAGCAAAAATCAATTTGATATTTATTGAAGACATGCGCAGCTGAAGGGTGTTGGATTGCTATTTCCGCTACGGTCATTTGATCGAAATTCATGGTTGTATTCATGGTTTTTATATATGGATTGGTGAAGCTTAAAACTAGGCCCGTGAAAAGTTGTACGCTATGACTTCAATCATATTTGAGGAGGATTTTTGGACACTTGCAGAGCGCACCGCTATTTGCGCAGCGTCCGTTGATCTGGGCAGAAGGAGAATGCCATTATTTTAGTAAGTTCGTATCTGTATGGATTTACTTTGGACGGTTATTGCCTCGTGTTTGATGATTGCCGGAATTATCGGCAGCGTGGTTCCGTTTTTACCGGGGCCGCCCTTAAGTTATGTGGGCATGTTGGTGTTGCAGCTGCGTGAAACGACAGCGTTCGGTACTAAGTTTTTACTTATTTGGTTAGCAATTGTAGTCGTAATCGTAGTACTCGATTACCTGGTGCCTGTATATGGAACAAAAAAATTTGGCGGCAGTAAATACGGCATGTGGGGTTGCACCCTTGGACTGATTGCCGGTTTTTGGTTCGGACCGATTGGCATCATTGCCGGACCGTTTGTTGGAGCGTTTGTTGGCGAGCTGCTTGCGAACAACGAATCCGACCGTGCGTTGAAGGCAGCGTTGGGTTCGTTTATCGGATTTATGTTCAGCACCTTATTAAAATTAGTGACGTGCCTGGTGATGGGGTGGTATTTTATTAAGGCGTTGTAATTCGTGGTTTGTGTCATACCCTTGTCTGTGTCGACACAGAAAAGGGTGTTGGTCAGTCTTCGACTTGGCTCAGACTGACAGGTGGTTTTAATTTGTCATGCTGAGCTTGTCGAAGCATGTCATGCTGTCCCGATAGCTATCGGGAGTCGAAGTATGTAATGATTTTTGTATGTGTCAGTCTTCGACTTGGCTCCGACTGACAGGTGGTTCTAATTTGTCATGCTGAGCCCAGTCGAAGCATGACGTGTGCCAAATCATAAATTAAATCTCTTATTGAACTCAATATCCATGAATACAAACGAAACATTGATCCACTCCTTCTACTCCAGCTTTCAACAACTGAATGCCGAGGGCATGAAAGCTTGTTATCATCCGGATGTAAAATTTTCGGATCCGGCTTTTCCGGATTTGAAAGGAGAAGAAGCTGGCGCGATGTGGAGCATGTTGATTGATACCCTGAAGAAAAACCCAATGGATTGGAAATTGGAATTTAGTAAGGTTAAGGCCGATGAAGTTTCCGGTTCATGTCGCTGGGAAGCACACTATACGTTTTCATTAACCGGAAGAAAGGTGCATAACATCATTGATGCATCGTTTGAATTTAAAGACGGAAAGATCATCAGGCATACCGATACCTTTGATTTTTATCGTTGGGCAAGAATGGCTTTTGGCATGACCGGTATGTTGTTAGGCTGGACGCCTTTTTTTAAGAAGAAAGTGCAAGCGACCACACGAAAAAGGTTGGATGGGTTTATGAAACGGAATGGATAATTCATCTAAATGAAATAGCAAACACAAATTCGAATAATAATGATTACGTCAAGTCTAGGGCATGACGAAGTAATCCCAAACTATTTAGTGAAGACTAACCGTAAAGATTGGGATTGCTTCGCTCCATCACACACGCCAACCCGTCCGCTCGCAATGACGAAAAAAGATATTCGTCATTACGAGGAACGCAAACTAAACTGTATAGCCTGCACAGATTGTTCGTGTGACGAAGTAATCCCTAACTGTGTAGTGAAGACCAAACGTAAAGTCTGGGGATTGCCTGCCTGTTCGGCAGATAGGCTTCGCGCCATCACACATCCAACGCTTCCGCTCGTAATGACGTTTGGAATTTTAAGGTGCAGTTTAATTTTTCTATTGACATTCATCACATCATCACTCTCCGCCCAATCCGCTATTGATATCCTCACCATAGGTGGCGTAGTGGGTATTCCATCAGCGTACCAGAATCCCCTCAATGGAAAAGCAACCGAAAGCAATTTATTAGTTAATCTTAAGCTGCCTACTAAATTCAATGATAAAACAATCTGGTACAACGATTTTACCTATTCCGGATTTAACGTTACCAATGATATTGAAGTAAGGCCAACAGAATACCTTACCGCCATGCGCATGCACGGTATTATTCTACAGACGGGTGTTGTAAGAAAAATAAACGATCGCAATGGTTTTCAACTTCTGGCTGTGCCGAGGTATATGTCTGACTTTAAAGGCAGCGACAGCAAGAGCTGGCAGTTGGGAGCCATTGCTTTGTTTGAACACCGGAAGCATGAGCGCTTGATGACACGATATGGTTTTTTATATAACCAGGAATTATTCGGCCCGTTGTTGGTACCATTAATTTACCTCGACTGGCAGATCAACGACAAGTGGAGCATCACCGGCTTAATGCCAATCAATCTAAAGATTAGTTATAAAGTAAACGAAGCGCTGACAGCCGGCTTCAGTCATTTCGGATTTATCACTACCTATCGATTGGGCCAGGAAGAATTTAAAACTGATTACATCGAACGCAACAGCATTGATGAAACGTTATTCGCGCGCTGGAATACGCACGGAAATATTTTTATTGAGGTGCGTTTCGGTTACTCCTTAAGCCGGGTGTATGAACAATACCGTGCTGACGACAAAATGGACCTCCGGTTAAGCATCGTACGTTTCGGTGATGAACGCACACCTGCGAATGTGAACTTTGACAATGGAATGATTGCATCGGTGAGGTTAGTGTATAGCCTGCCGTTGAAATGATTTCACTCCTTTTAGCAATTCTGCTTTTAATTGATTTTCTTGATGATCACTTAGTTGGATCATGAATAACACACATCCCGATGAAGGCCTGAAACGTGTGGTAGGTGTTCGCACGCTTGCGATCAATGCCGTGAACATGACTATTGGTGCCGGAATTTTTGCCCTGCCCGCGCTGGTTGCTGTGG
Source organism: Cyclobacteriaceae bacterium (assembly GCA_019638275.1). Lineage (GTDB taxonomy): Bacteria > Bacteroidota > Bacteroidia > Cytophagales > Cyclobacteriaceae > UBA2336. The sequence goes on from JAHBUC010000021.1 coordinate 6,673, forward strand.
AGATTGGTGCTTCGGCTTTCCTCGCCTACATTGTTTGCACCGTTTTACTTGGCTTGGTGTTGCTGTGTTTTGTCGAGGTAGGTACAAAAATTACAACCTCAGGTGGCGCATATGCCTACATTGAGGAAGCATTTGGTCCGCTGGCCGGATTTTTATCCAACACCATTTTTTGGCTGGGATTCACTGCGCTGGCAAATGCCGCGGTAGCCAACGTCATGGCCGACAACCTGGCTATCTTTTTTCCAAAACTTGGAGAACCTGTTTTTCGCACACTCTTTCTTATTGCAGTATTTGGAGGGTTAAGTTGGCTCAACGTTCGGGGCAGCAAGGAGAGCACTACGTTTGTGAATGTAGTAACGCTATTGAAACTCATTCCATTGTTGTTGCTGATTGTCTTTGGCTTTGCTCATATGCAAACCGAAAATCTTCAAGTAACAGCATGGCCTTCTTTGCAGCAATTGGGTGAAGCTTCCCTGATTTTATTTTTTGCATTTGGTGGAGGCGCGGAAGCCACGTTGTCGGCATCGGGCGAGATAAAGAATCCAACCTATACCATACCTCGTGGTTTTCTTTTAGGTGTTTTGGTAGTATTCCTTTTTTACCTGTCGATACAATTGGTGGCTCAAGGTGTGTTGGGTGATGCATTGGCAAATGAAAAGGATGCTCCGCTGGGAGCGGTTGCCTCTGTTGTTTTTGGAAATAAAGGACTATCGTTTATGGCAATAGCAGCAGCGGTTTCCTGTTTTGGGTTAATAAGTGGCGATATGTTTGTTTCTTCACGTGTTCCGTACGCGGCTGCACGCGATGGATTGTTACCCATATTTTTGGCAAAGATTCATCCCACGTTTTCTACACCCTACTTTTCTATTATACTGTATGCTTCCGTTAGTTTTCTGTATGCCATTTCTGGTGGATTCAGACAATTGGCTATCTTATCAAGTGCGTCAATTTTGTTGGTCTATGTAGGCGTGATTGCCGCTACGATAAGATTGCGAAGCAGAAAGGTTGAGGGTGCCTATACCAATCCGGGCGGATTGATTATACCAGTATTGGCATTGTTGGCCACGGGTTGGTTCTTGTCGAACCTGGCGCTAAAGGAAATTATTGCGGTGATTATTTTTCTGGCTTTTTTTTCAGTTGTTTATTATGTGATGAAATCTTTTCAAAAAAAGCAATAGGGTATTTTGATGTATTCAACGATTGCCATTCAGATTCGATCACTAACAACTGTTTGTTCTCTGCTTTTATGGCATCGGTGATTAATGTCAGTGTAACCCGTACTGAATTAAACTACCTTTGTCGCGACAAAAACCTATGCAAGAAAAAATCTATTCGATCATTGCCGGATCCGGCCGCTATATTCCTACGCAACGAATTACCAATGCTGATTTTCTAACCCGAACATTTTATGAACCTGATGGCAAACGGATAACGCGTGCCAATGAAGAAATCATTCAGAAGTTTAGTGAGATAACCGGTATACTTGAACGGAGGTACGTTACAGATGATCTGGTTGCTTCGGATATAGGCTACCTGGCTGCGCTTGATGCACTCACTTCATCGCAAACTGATGGTGAAACACTCGACTACATTATTGTTGCCCATAATTTTGGCGATGTACCTGCTGATAATCGCAGGAGTGATCTCGTGCCTGCCTTGGCTTCGCGTGTAAAAATGAAATTGGGAATTAAGAACCCGGAAACGGTATGTTATGATTTGCCTTTTGGTTGTGCGGGTTGGTTGCAAGGTGTGATTCAAGCCGACTTCTACATCAAATCCGGAATGGCAAAAAAAGTGATGGTGATTGGCGCAGAAACGCTTTCACGAATTTGTGATCCACACGATCGCGACAGCATGATTTATGCAGATGGAGCAGGTGCAGTGATACTGGAAGCGCGGCAAAGTGATACACCGGTGGGTATTTTGGCGCATCATGCGCAAACCAACGCAGGAGAGTACACCTTTGTATTAAAAATGGAGCCTTCGTATAACCCTGATTACAAGGGACACGACTTATTCTTGAAAATGCGCGGACGTGTATTATACGAGCATGCGCTGAAGGCTGTTCCTGCTGTTGTTAAGACGGGTTTGGAAAAGGCCAACATTCCTATAACCGAAGTAAAAAAAGTTTTCATTCACCAGGCCAATACCAAAATGGATGAAGCGATTCTAAAACGATTGTTTGAAGCTTACGGATTAACAGCACCGGAAGGCGTAATGCCCATGTGTATTTCGTGGCTGGGCAACAGTTCGGTGGCAACGGTGCCTACGTTATATGACTTGGTGAACAAAGGCGACATGCCGGAGCATCAGCTAACCAAAGGGAGTGTGATCGTATTTGCTGCAGTGGGCGCAGGGGTAAACATCAATGCGGTTGTTTACCGTATTCCTGAATGATTTAACTTACAGAGTTTGCAAAAAAAATTGAACAGCTTTGTTTGGCGGCCTTTGCGTTGCATTTGGCTTTGCGTGCTTTGCGTGAAATCGATAGTTAGTGGATACAAAAAAAACGGGAAAGTCAATTGCTTGATTTTCCCGTTTTCGTTACACATAAACCGTAGCCCATGTATAACGCTAAGGTTAACGCTTGCCAGTGTAAAACTGCCCCGACTTTCCTTCAAAAGCCTTGCTCGGTTTCATGTCACATCAGGTTTTCCTTGCGGACGCCTTCTTGTGAACACAATCTTCCTGCACCGGATTTTTTGTTCCCTGTTTTCCGTAGAAAACCGGTTTTTGTTTTCCGGTGTTTTCCGATCACCCTGTCAATGTTTGACTTAGTGATATGAAAGTACTTGCTTGATTTGTACCTACAAAATAATTGATCAAAAAGTAGTCAACAACTTATCAACCGAGTTGTGCACATTTCATTCAGAGCGTTTTTTCCTCCGCCAGTAGATGTAAGCGACTATCATGATGACGGGCAAAACAATGTATAAAATTATATCCGTTGTTGAAGTGAGATCAATGGGTGTGCTTTGGTTGGGAATGTCTTGCGGAATTTGAATAAAAATCATGATAACTGGGGTTAGTTTGAATGAATATAGGGAGACTCCCGATATGTTTCCTGAATAATTTTTCCGTCAAAGAAATAAAATTCTACAGTTCGTCTTTTATCTGGTCGGGGTAGTTTGATCTGATAGACCCTGTGATGATCGACAACCGGGAAATTTTTTATGGTGTCACCATCTTTATAAAAATAAACTTCGCGAACCAGTGTATCATAATAATACAATGCCGATCGAAATTGTTCACCTGAAGGGTAATAACTTTCAGAATTCTGATGTTTTAGTCCGTTTTTAATAAGACTTTCTGCTGCTTTTGGGCCGTGATGATAAAAATCAATTCGTAGTTCATATCCCGGATTCTCGTGAGGAAATACCTGAGTGTAAAAAAGTTTTGATGTATCCGAATAGGGAGAGGGTTTCTTGACTGAAAAATCAAATGAAAGAATGACCCAGATAACACCACTTATAAACGTGATTAAGATCCCAATGCCAAAAGCGCGATGGATTAGTTCAAGTTTAATGTTTCGTTCAAGACTTTTGCGAACCCGCTTTTTTAATTCTTCCAAGTCTACGTTTTCATAACGTGAGGATAATTTTTTTATCTCTTCTCGATAAGCCTCGCGAACTTGTTTTGATTTATTCTTCTCAGTTCCCTTCAATAACCTGCGATTTTGTTTAATCGTGTCATTCATTTGCTTAAGAGAACCAAAACCGCCTGCTAATCCCATTTTAGAAATGTTTAGTTAATGGAGTCATAATTTGTGTGGTCACTTCACGACCGTGTCCCAATACTGTATACGGTATTATTAGGGCTGGTGAATGCCTAAGGTGTAAATAACCTGACAAAAATCAGCCTGCCAAATAATGGAAATCAGGAGCGGCTTTTTCTTGAAAACCTACTTTTATCGCATTATTTTCAAGGAAACGTTTACACCTCAGCCTATGGAACTCGAAAAATTCAGTTACGACAACAAAATCGTTAAGGCCTTCATCATCGCCACCGTGGTTTTTGGCCTGGTGGGCATGCTGGTGGGGCTTACAGCTGCTATTCAGTTGTTTTATCCGGTCTTCAATTTTGATTTGCAGTACACCACATTTGGTCGCATTCGGCCCCTGCATACCAATGCCATCATCTTTGCCTTTGTGGGCAATGCCATGTTTGCCGGTATTTATTACTCCATGCAGCGCCTGCTCAAAACCCGCATGTTCAGCGATATGCTGAGCTGGATTCACTTCTGGGGCTGGCAACTGATTATTCTCGCAGCCGCAATCTCCTTGCCCTTAGGCTATACAACTTCTAAGGAATATGCTGAATTGGAATGGCCGATTGATATCGCCATCACTATCATTTGGGTGGTGTTTGGTTGGAACATGATCGGTACCATTTTGCGCAGAAGGGAGAAACACATGTACGTGGCCATCTGGTTCTACATCGCCACTTTTGTTACCGTAGCGGTATTACATATTGTTAACTCGTTCGCGATTCCGGTTAGCTTCATGAAAAGCTACTCGTGGTATGCCGGTGTGCAGGATGCACTGGTACAATGGTGGTACGGCCACAATGCTGTGGCGTTCTTCTTAACCACTCCGTTCCTGGGCTTGATGTATTACTTCCTGCCAAAGGCTGCCAACCGTCCGGTTTACTCTTACCGGCTTTCAATCGTGCATTTCTGGTCACTCATCTTTATATACATCTGGGCCGGTCCGCACCACTTACTATATTCAACATTGCCCGATTGGGCACAATCATTGGGTACCGTATTTTCCATCATGCTCATCGCTCCGTCATGGGGTGGTATGCTGAACGGTTTGTTCACCTTGCGTGGCGCATGGGACAGGGTGCGCGAAGATCCCGTTTTGAAATTCATGGTGGTGGCCGTTACCGCTTATGGTATGGCCACGTTGGAGGGTCCGCTATTGTCATTAAAAGAAGTTAACGCCATCGCCCACTTTACCGACTGGATTGTGGCGCACGTACACGTAGGTGGTTTGGGTTGGAACGGCTTCCTCATCTTTGGTATTCTGTATTGGGTGGTGCCACGCATGTGGGGCACATCGTTGTACTCCACTAAACTGGCCAACGTTCATTTCTGGATCGGTACGCTGGGTATCATTTTCTATGCACTGCCGATGTATATCTCCGGTGTGGTGCAAAGTTTAATGTGGAAAGAATTTAATGCTGAAGGCTTCCTGGTGTACAAGAACTTCCTGGAAACAACCGTTCAGATTTTACCCATGCACATGCTGCGTGCCATTGGTGGTGGATTGTATCTCACTGGTGCCATTATCATGACATACAACCTGATTAAGACTGCTTTTGCAGGAAGCTTTATTGCGAATGAACCTGCTGAAGCAGCGCCACTTGTAAAAACGGAAACTTCCTCCGGTGGTGGATGGCACCATGTGCTGGAAAGCAAACCCATTATGTTCTCAGTGCTTACGCTGATCGCCATTTTAATTGGCGGTATTGTAGAGATGGTGCCGGCATTCCTGATTAAGTCAAATGTACCTACCATCACCGAAGTAAAACCATACACTCCGCTGGAGTTGCATGGTCGTGATATATACATACGCGAAGGTTGTGTGGGTTGTCATTCACAGTTGGTGCGCCCGTTCCGTTCAGAAGTAGAGCGCTATGATCCGCTTGGCGGAGAGTACAGCAAGTCGGGTGAATATGTTTACGACCATCCGTTCCTGTGGGGATCAAAACGTACGGGTCCGGATTTGCAACGCCTTGGCGGAAAGTATAACGACCTGTGGCATTATAACCACATGCGTTATCCGGATGTAGTGTCAACAGGTTCTATTATGCCGGCTTACCCGTGGTTGTACGAACAGAAGATCGATTTGAGTCAAACGGCTCCAAAGATCAAAGCGCTTCGGAGAATCGGAGTACCGTATGAAGAAGGCTATGAAGCGATTGCCAATGAACACTTGAAAATTCAGGCCAGACGCATAAGTGAAAACCTGGAACTTGAACTTCAAGGTGAAGGCGTTGACCCGGAGCTTGAAATCGTTGCGTTGATCGCGTATCTCCAGCGACTGGGTATGGATATAAAAGCATCTAAAACCGCAGAAAACAAATAGCCATGTATAAAAGTGTATTACAAGGTATCGATAACATCGCCATCTGGCCGATCATATCGCTTTCCATTTTCTTTATCTTCTTCGTGTTGTTGCTGTGGTGGGTGTTTACGGTGGATAAGAAATTCATCAAGCGAATGGAAAACCTGCCGTTTGATCAGGCAGACAAGACCATTGATCAACAAACCCTTACGAACCAAAGCCTATGAAAACGTTTAGTTTAATTCTTTCCTTCATGGTATTAAGCATCGCTGCGCTGGCGCAAGATGCTGCTCCCGAATCCGGTTTCTGGAAAGATCCGTTTGCTGATCCGATGTTTCCGCTTTACCTGGTGATAGGTTTTGTGTTCGTTACTGCCATACTGGTTATCCTGGTAGCCTTGTATATGCTACAGGTGCTGAACATGTTCATCCGCAAGGCCGCTGAGGAGCGTGCCGAGAAGCTGGGCATTACCTACGCACCTGAACCGGGCTATTGGTCGAAGTTTTGGGATTGGATCAACGGTTTCCGTCCGCAGGCAGAAGAAAAGGACATTTTACTCGATCATAATTATGATGGCATCCGCGAGTTGGATAACCACATGCCGCCTTGGTGGAAGTGGTTATTTTATGCAACCATAATCTGGGGTATCGGATACCTGATTGTGTACCACGTTACGGATACCTTTCCACTTAGTGAAGAAGAATATGCTGCTTCCGTTGAAAAGGCTGCTGAGCAGAAAGCCAAATTACTGGCCGCGAATCCACCTGCAGTTATTGATGAGAACGCACTTGTATATGAGCACAATGAGGAAATGATCAAAAAAGGCCGTACGATATACGTTACCAACTGTGCATCATGCCACATGCCTGATGGACAAGGAAGCATTGGCCCCAATTTGGTTGATGACTACTGGCTGCATGGGGGAAGTATAAAGGATATTTACGCAGTTATTAAAAATGGTGTACAGGAAAAGGGAATGATTCCGTGGGGTCCTGTGTTATCACCAGAGCAGATTCGCGATGTATCATTTTATATCAGAAGTATAAAAGGTAACACTCCGCCAAACCCGAAAGCCCCGCAAGGCGAGTTGTATGTGGAGGAGGAGCCCGTACCCGCGGATACCGTGAAAGCTGGATCTTAATATTTAATTGTAAGGCGTAGTTAATTGTAAAAAGGTGAGTCAAGCCACTGAAAACCTTTATCAATACGATGAAGAATTCCGCAATACCCTGGGCACGGTTGATGAAAAAGGCAAGCGTGTTTGGGTATTTCCAAAAAAACCAGGGGGAACCTACCACCGGGCGCGTATTGCAGTAACTATTGTATTACTCGCCATATTTTTTGCCGGGCCTTTTATTAAGATTGGCGGCCAGCCATTTTTATTACTGAATATTTTCGAACGCAGGTTTGTTATTCTGGGTCAGGCATTCTGGCCACAGGATTTTTTTCTGCTGGCTGTAACGCTGATTACTTTCTTCGTCTTCATCATTCTTTTTACAGTTGTGTTTGGCCGCGTATGGTGTGGGTGGGCTTGCCCACAAACCTTATTCATGGAAATGGTTTTCCGGAAAATTGAATATTGGATAGAAGGCGATGCCAATCAGCAACGAAAATTAAAGCAGGCACCGTGGACTGGCGAAAAAATATTTAAGAAGGGACTGAAGCAATTCATCTTCGTTGTCATTTCTGTAATTATCTCTCATACGGCAATGGCCTATTTGATTGGTATTGATCAAGTAAAAATAATTGTGTCGCAACCGCCAACCGAGAACATGGCTGGATTCATCGGATTGGTGGCTTTTACCGGTATCTTCTATTTTGTTTTTGCGTGGTTTCGCGAACAGGCATGCGTTGCCGTTTGCCCGTATGGTCGACTACAAGGTGTTTTGTTGGATAAGAGCTCAATTGTTGTAGCATACGATTGGATTCGCGGTGAACCGCGCGGTAAGCTTAACAAAGGGTTGGTGGACACAACCAAAGGCGACTGTGTGGATTGTAAACTCTGCGTGCACGTTTGTCCTACCGGTATTGATATTCGCAACGGCACCCAGCTAGACTGTGTAAATTGTACCGCGTGTATTGATGCCTGCGATGAAGTGATGGTGAAGGTGGGTAAGCCGAAAGGCCTGATCCGTTATGCATCGTTCAACTCAATTAACGAGGGTATTGCCAAACTGATAACCCCGCGGGTAATAGGCTACTCATTTGTGTTGCTCGCTTTGCTTACGTTCTTGTCATTTATGGTGGCAACCCGTTCCGATGTTGAAACAACCGTGCTGAAGGTTCCGGGTACATTGTATCAGCGCGCGGAAGATGGCACCATAACCAATTTGTATAACGTTGAGTTTGTAAACAAAACCTTTGAAGATCTGACATTGGAAGTCAAAGCCGAATCACCTGATGGTGCGGTATTAAGCAAAGTTGGCGAGCAGCAGGTGGTTGTACCGGCCGGTGAGATGTTGAAGAGCGTTTACTTTATTAAAATTCCTCCAGAAAAAATTACATCCGCAAAAACCGTAGTTATAGTAGGCGTTTATCGCGATGGCGAACGGATTGAGCGATTGAAAGTTAAATTTATTGGACCGGTTTCTTCCAGTAGGCAATAGGCAATATGCAGTCGGCAGTCTGAGCACCCAACTTACT
>JAHBUC010000003.1 GCA_019638275.1 Cyclobacteriaceae bacterium
TGGTTCAGGAACAGCGCCATATCCTCCCCCAGGATGCCCTGGCCTATACCCCTAAATCAGATACAGTTGAGCAGCCGTGGCTGAAGGATCACTTCTTTGGTAAGTTCTTTCAGGACAGGGCCGAATTTTTTGTCATACAGAATTCTGCTTCAGAAATTTTTGGAACACCGGTTAAAACAATCGTTTTGTATTATCTGGATGAACAACATTGCCAATCGAAGTTCATCGTATCGGAAAATATTGCAGATAAGCTCATCGCACGTTATGGAACGTTCAGCCTGACTGCATTGGATGACCACAACCGCGAATTGGCAGAAAATGAAAACGTATTGATAGAAGAAAACGGAAGTAAAAAACTGAACCGGGCTTTTACACACGTTGAACTTTCGTGGAAATTAAGCGACAAGGTTGTCCGCTTCCGGTTGAATGAACAACACAAAACCGAACCGTTTGTGTACACGGAACATATTCCTGAATATCAGAACCTGTATCGTTCTATGGAGATGGCCAGTCTCTAAGGTTTCGGTTTCAGGAATAGCTGAAGAACCAATCCGGTAACCATTACAATTACACACCCGATGATGTTGTACAGCAGGAATGCGAGATCGGTAAAGAAATAACAATACAACACAACCAATTCAGCAAGAATAGCGGCCCAAAAAACAGCAGTGCCCTGAACGCGCTTCACATAAAAGGCAGTTAGAAAGATGCCGAGAATAGTTCCATAAAAAAGTGAGCCTATAATATTCACAAACTGAATCAGGTTTTCAGCAAAACTGGCCAGCATAGCAAACACCATAGCCAATAAAGCCCACATAATGGTAAATCCGCGCGATGCCTTCAAATAATGTTCCGGTGAGGCGTTGCGATTGATTGAACGTCTGTAAATATCAGAAGCCGTTGTGGACGACAAGGCGCTTAGCTCGCCCGCCATGGATGACATGGCCGCTAAAAACATAACAGCCAGCAACAACCCGATAATCCCATTGGGAAAATTATTCAACACAAAGTTCAGGAAGATATAATCGCGATCTTGAGTCTTGGCTGATGGAATAGCCGCCTGGATAGTTTCCTTAACAGCATTACGAACGGATTTCTCCCTTTCTGTAATTTCCAAAACCTCACGTTTTGCATTGGCAATGCCCTCAACATTTTGTGTATGAATGGATTCCACAAGCTGATCTACAGCCGCCCGCTTTTCGGAATAAACCCTATTGTACTCCGAGTCAAGTTCACCGAGTGCAACTGCCTTTTCCGTTTGCATCGCGCGCTCTTTCAACACCTGATTATGAAATACAGGAGGTTGATGAAACAGGTAAAACACAAATACCAATACTCCGATGAACAGAATGATGAACTGCATCGGAATTTTCAACAAGCCATTGAACATTAACCCCAACCTACTTTCGGTTATGGATTTACCGCCAAGATATCGGCCCACTTGAGATTGATCGGTGCCGAAATAAGAAAGAAATAAAAACGTACCGGCAATCAACCCCGACCAGATGTTATACCGGTCATTAATGTTAAACTCTAATTCAACCAGGTTCAACTTTCCCAACTCACCTGCAATCTGTACGGTATCGGAAAACGAAATAGAATCGGGTAACATGGTAAAGGCCAGAATTCCGGCCAAAATCATTCCGCCCATCACAACAGAAAGCTGCATGCGCTGCGTTAAGCTCACCGCCCGCGATCCGCCCGACACACTATAAACAATCACCATTACCCCGATGAGTAATGTGGTGGCGGTGATCGGCCAACCCAAAATGGTTGATAACACCAATGATGGCGCAAAGATGGTAATGCCGGCAGATAGTCCGCGTAACAACAAAAACAACCCGGCTGTTAGCGACCGTGTTTTTAAGTCGAAGCGCGACTCCAGGTACTCGTAAGCGGTGAGAACATTGAGTCTGTAATAAATCGGAACGAAGGTTACCGAAATGATGATCATGGCCAGCGGCAAACCAAAGTAGAATTGCAGAAACCGCATACCATCTTCAATGGCCTGACCCGGTGTAGATAAAAAGGTAATGGCACTGGCCTGTGTTGCCATAATGGAGATTCCTATCATCCACCACTTGAGTGATCCGTCTCCCTTCAGGTAGCTTTCCATGGTTTTGTTACCACGGGTTTTCCATACTCCGTACGAAACGATTATCAGGATAACACCAAAGAGAACAATCCAATCAATCAGGCTCATGAAAACGAAAGGGTTAACCAGAGATACAATATGATTTGAATCAGCAATGCACCGAGCAGCAAGGCATACCACCCCGACCAGTTTTTAAAAAGGGGCGGTTGCTCGTTCACCGAAGTTTCAGGTTTATGCTTCACTTTTGTTTTGATTTCTTGATATTCTTTTTTGGGATAGCTCCTTGTAACGGTTGTTGTTTTCCAAGCGACACTAAATTAGCAAACAGTTTATAAGCGCCTGCCACACCCTCAGGCAACTCACGGAAAAACGATAACCCTGTGTACACATAATATCCATTCCCATATTTTGCTACCAACAGGCTTCCATCTTTAGGATCTTCATCCTTATCATTCATAGATAAGATGGCTTCAAACTCGTTTGTCCACGTGCTTGGAAAATACAAACCACGCTCCTGCACCCAGTTTTCAAAATCACCTGAAGTGATCTTGTTCGGATAATTCAACACCGGATGATCGGGTTTCAAAAAACGAACTTCCGAGTTTTCATCCGTAACCCGATCACGTGAAAGTTTTAAGGCATAGGGCGTGAAAGTAGTTCCTAAATCAACCGTGGTGTTATACTGAACTACCAGGGTTCCGCCCTGCTTCACATACTCCAACAAGACCGGCATTAAAAAGCGAAGACGTTCATTGGTATTGATGGCGCGCACCCCCAGAACAACCGCATCCAGTCGTTTCAGGTTTTCACTGTTAACATCTCCGTTCTTCAATTCCACAACCTCATATCCCATGGTGCGTAACGCCACCGGTATATCATCGCCCGCACCTCGTATATAGCCAACCGTACTTCCTTCGCGTTTCAGGTTAATGCGAACAACCTTTGCTTCAGCTTTTGGTAATAAGGTTTGAATGGGAATGTGGTCGTAACTGATGGTTTGAAGCGATTGATTGAATGTTTTATCGCCCACTGTAAACGAGGCCGAAAGTGTACCCGTAAGTTCTTCACTACCCGGATAAATTACGAAAGCCTGGGTCATTTCTTCTCCGCGACTGGATACCGTTAAGGAAGCTGCAGGTGGCTCGGTTCTCCAACCCGTTGGAACATCCAATGTAAGCGTTCCGGTAACCCCTTGGCTTACGGCCGATTTGATTTGAACCTGAATAGTCTTGGGATTTGCATCACTGAATACCAAAACCGGATCAGAAAGATTTATAAATACAGGCGGAACAATTTCAAACGGGCGTGTTTGTTCACCTTTTACAGGATCGGTCCACTTATACACGACAGGAACATTAACAGAAATCAATTCCTTATCCACCAATATTTCCACTGCCATGGTTAATGCCGGGTCATTCTCCGGTTTTCCAATTAAGCGCTCATCCGGAACTTCAAACAATCCTATAGAATGGGGCTCCCGCAACCAGTACGGATCAGAATATTTTTTTCCAAGATTGATTTTCTTCTGAACACGAAAGGACACCGGTACATTATGCTGAAGCGAATGTTGCAAAACAGTATCCAACGTCACATCGTGGCAAACAATTCTTTTCAGTGTTGCCGGAAATGCAGAGCGATTGATCAACTCATAATTCAGCACCACAGTTTCGCCAGGTGAACCATAAAAATGTCCAGCCGATACTTCTGCATAAAATCCAAGGCAGTGCTGAATCAACTGATCAGTTTCCCTTAGTTTACGTTCTCGCCAAATGCCAGGCTCAACTTGTTTAATTGCACTCCGAATCTGAATCAATACAGGAATACTCAGATGTGGCTTTTCCAAATCAAACTCACGAATTACCTTATCCACGAGCGGTTGGACTTTTTCGCCACCCTTTACGCGACTCCATGTTGTATTTACTCCTTCAAAAATATCTTTTGCTGCATCGCCTCGAGTGAGCTCAAAAAATTCCTGCGCATCTCCGCGTCTTCCGGAAGAACCAAAGCCCTGACTTTTATGCTGCGTGCGACTGGTAGCTGCCATTTCAGAATACGATTCACCCAATAGCGTGTTATAGCCACCTACATTCAGCGCTGTTACACCCGGAGTATTTTCATTGATGGATTCATTCCACCAACGACCTGTGTTCACATACAAGCGCTTCGGTTGCCAGGCATTGAACGTTTTCAATTGATTTGGATACACCGTTGACTTACCCGACACATCAAACGCTTCGATGGCCAGCATGGCTGATGCCGTATGATGACCATGACCGGCACGTTCATCGGGTGGAAAGCGGGTGAGGATTACATCCGGCTGGAATGAACGGTATACCCGAACCACATCCGAAAGAATTTCATCTTTATTCCAGATTTCAAATGTCTCTTCCGCAGACTTGGAAAAACCAAAGTCGTTGGCGCGTGTAAAAAATTGCTCCCCTCCGTCAATCTTACGGGCTGTAATCAATTCCTGTGTTCGGATTAAGCCCAACAAATCGCGCATCTCCGGACCAATCAGGTTTTGCCCGCCATCGCCACGCGTCATTGAGAGGTATGCGGTAGCCGCCAATCGTTCGTTGGCCAGATAGGCAATTACACGGGTGTTCTCATCATCCGGATGAGCCGCTACGTACAAAGCAGATCCAAGAAAGTTTAGCTTCTTTAAGGCCAGTTTAATTTCAGCCGCACTGGGCTGATCGGACTGACCGTGTGTGAAGAAGGATATGAACAGAAACAGGGGTACAAAACGAATCATGCAATGCCGGAATTTTGTGCTAATAAACATAAAAATTCAGGCAAGGTTACGCAAAAAAAGCAGACTTACACGATGCAGGTGTATAACAGGCTAAGCGGTAAATGAACAGGGTTAATGATTGTTAAACTCTGCCCCGTTTCTGACCGTTGATGAAGTAATCGCCATTTTCATCGATGGTGATAACGATGCGGCTTATCTCCTTTTTATCTTCAGAAAGAAAATACACAATGTGTTCGTAACCTGAAATTTTGTCTTTGGCATCATCGGTAAACCCAACATCCAGTTTGATTTCCTTACCAATCGTTAACTTCCGGTTACTGACAACAGACTTGCCATCCCGCATAATTTTCATACGCACTTCATTGGCAGCAGCTTCTTTCACCAGTAAGTAAAGAGTCATGTGTGGAAGCTGATCTGTACTGGTACGTTTGAGATATTCAGCCCGGGTTTCATCCACCTTCACCGTACCCGGATCAGCCGCAGGGCGCTGCATAAACTTCATATCAAGCCGAACCGAAAATTCCTCACTCGATTTAAAGGGTACTTCCTGATCAGGATAAACAAATACATACAGAACGACTAATATCAGTAGTATTGGCATAGTTATATGTTTAGAATAACCCTCTTCTTGACCTGCGGGTGGACGTTCCGAACAACACACCAAACACGCCCCTCACCAATTCCCGTCCGATCTGTTTGGCCATCGGTGAGCCCACCACCTGATCAAACGTAGATTTTTCCTTTCGCGTTGCCCGGCCACTTGAAGTTTGTCGGGGTGCGGTGGTTGTTCGGGGCTGCTTTACAGGCTCCTGTTGCTGTTGCTCGTACTCCTTCATGCGGGCCTCCAGCAACTCATGCGCACTTTGCGGGTCAATCGGATCTTTGTATTTCCGGTACATATCGGAAGTATTCAATACCTGCTGATATTCTTGTTCAGATAAAGGGCCCATCACCGAAGCCGGAGGCCCCAGATGCGTCACCACTGTTTCCGTAGGAATACCCTTTTCATTCAACACCGTAATGAACGCCTGCCCCGTGCCCAGTTGAGTAAACTGTTGTTCCATGTCATAAAAATCCGACCTCGGAAATGTTTTGATCGTTTCGCGTAACGCCTTAACATCATTTGGAGTAAATGCGCGTATTACGTGATGTACGCGATTACCCAATTGCGATAACACATTCTGCGGAACATCCTGTGTTAATTGGGTACAGAAAAATATCCCTACGCCTTTCGAACGGATCAACCGGATAACCTGATCGATCTGATCCAAAAAAGCTTTGGGCGCATCTTTGAAAAGCAAGTGTGCTTCATCCAAAAAGAAAACCAACTTCGGCTTATCCACATCACCCGCTTCGGGTAAGGTCTGATAAATTTCGGCCAACAAAGCCAGCATGAAGGTAGAAAACACAGCCGGTTGGTGTTGAACATCCGAAACATTCAACAAACTGATCACACCCTTTCCATCCACTTTTTCAAACAAGTCTTCCACATCAAACGAACGCTCACCAAAAATGTGTTGAACACCTTGTTGTTCGAGCCCAACAATTTTACGCAGGATTGTTCCCGCGCTTGAGCTACTTATTTTTCCATAGTCACTTTTAATTTCCTCTGCTCCCGGCCCTTCGGTGAGGTAGTTCAATACTTTCTTCAGATCATTGAAATCTACAATCGGCAAAGCCTTATCATCCGCATACTTGAAGAGCATGGTAAGTACGCCAGTTTGCGTGTCGTTGAGTTCGAGAATCTTGCTTAACAGAACAGGACCAAACTCTGTAACCGTGGCCCGCATTTGTGCCCCAAGTTTTCCGCTGAGTGAATAAATTTCTACCGGAAAAGCAGCAGGCTGATACGAACTGCCGATGGCTGTTGCGCGCTCAATCAGCTTATCATTAGGTGTGGCCTCTTTTGCCATTCCGGAAATATCACCCTTCATATCGGGCATAAATACCGGCACACCAGCTGCCGAAAGCTGTTCCGCAATCAGTTGAAGTGTTCTGGTTTTACCTGAACCGGTTGCCCCGGTAACCAATCCGTGGCGGGTCATCATTTTCAGCGGTAGGTTTACCTGCGCTTCGGCTACAATTTCCTGCTGATAAATTCCAGCTCCCAGAAAGATGGAAGAACTGGTAAAGCCGTATGATTTTTTAATGGCTTCAACAAACGCGTCACGACTCATAAATACATCATCATTACAGCTACGAATATACAATTAATGATCAGCGTAAATAAACCGATCAAACAGTAATGATAAATCAGGAAATCATCAGTCGTAACCCATTTCGTCCGTTGCAGATTCTTTGTGACTTAAGTTACAGAGCATCAGTACTATATGATTAAAATCACTGGCCCACCTGAGTGCGGTCATTACAGGGGTTAATAATCGGTTCTACTTTAGGTTAACCAATCAGCAGAACCATTATGAAAAGGATACTCATTCTCGGAGCCGGTACAGCAGGCACTATGATGGCCAATAAACTGTACAAAAATCTGAACAAAGATTTATGGCGCATCACCATCATCGACAAAGATGAAGATCACTACTACCAACCCGGATTTCTTTTTATTCCATTCGGAATTTACAAACCCGAAGATGTAGTGAAACCTAAACGAAAGTTTATACCGGAAGGTGTAGACTTCAGAATAAATGAGGCTGCCAAAATAATGGTGGAAAGTAACCTGGTTATCATGCAAGACGGTAGCATGTTGCCATACGATGTATTGATTATTGCAACAGGCACCACTCCTGCACCCGAAGAAACAGAAGGATTGAAAGGTGACTTATGGTACAAAGACATCTTTGACTTCTATACCTACGAAGGCGCAACGCAGCTCGCTAAAAGACTGGAAACCTGGCAAGGTGGAAACCTGGTAATAAACCTGGCAGAAACCATTATAAAGTGTCCGGTAGCGCCATTGGAATTTACATTTTTAGCAGATGCTTATTTCACTGAAAAAGGCATGCGCGATAAAGTAAACATTACCTATGTTACTCCCCTGTCCGGTGCGTTTACAAAACCCAAAGCCACTGCACTGCTCAACAACCTCATGTCAGATAAAAATATCAAGGTTGTTCCGGATTTTTATCTGCAACGTGTAGATAATGATCGCAAAGTCTTGATTTCCTATGACGAACAGGAAGTTCCATTTGATTTACTTGTGTCGATACCGGTAAACAAAGGTGATCAGGTTGTTGAAGCCAGCCACATGGGCGATGAAGACGGATTGAACTTTATCCCAACGGATAAACATACCCTCCAATCTAAAAACAATGAAAACATTTTTGTGATTGGCGATGCAACCAACCTGCCCACATCTAAAGCTGGTTCAGTAGCACACTTTGAAGCCGAGATTTTATTGGAGAATATTTTAAGCTATATCAATGGCCAACCGTTGAAAGCAAAATTTGACGGACATGCCAACTGCTTCATCGAAACCGGCTATGGAAAAGGTACCCTGATTGACTTCAACTACGAAATAGAACCCCTACCCGGAAAATTTCCCTTTGCCGGCATCGGACCGATGGGATTGTTGAAAGTGAACCGCGCCAACCATTTGGGCAAGCTTGCCTTTCGGTGGGTTTACTGGCACATGTTGTTAACCGGAAAGAAACTGCCGGTGAGCACGAACATGTCGATGGCGGGAAAAATAACTGAATAACTATTAACCATTAAACCAATATTTATGGAAACCTTAACACTAAATAGAACCGCGGTAGCTGTAAATGCAGAAGGCTACCTGACCGACATGAATCAATGGACACCGGAGCTTGCCAAAGAAATGGCGGCTGAAGTAAACATTGAATTAACGCCAAAACACTTTGAGGTCCTGAACTGGCTTCGCGAAAAACAAAGAGAAGGCGTACAACTGAGTATTCGAAAGTTGGGCAACTCCGGTATTGTTGACATCAAAACATTCTATCAACTCTTTCCGGGAGGGCCGCTTAAAATTTCCAGCAAACTGGCAGGTATACCTAAACCCGCAAGCTGCGTGTAACCTTAACAATCCTTAAACAAATTCTATATGCAAGAAACTATGGAAAGACCCAAGACTTCAGTAGCTGAAGTTCCGGTCAACAAAGATAAAGGCAAACTGAAAAAAGTTTTGATCATCTGCTCCAAAGGAAAACTGGAGGATGTATACGCTGCGCTTGTTATGGCCAATGGCGCCTTGATGGAAGGACTGGAAGCAAAGATGTTCTTCACCTTCTTCGGATTGGAGGCCATCACAAAAAAACATGCCGATAATCTACATACAGCCACTGTTGGTAACCCGGCTTTTATGCCCGGCATGCCAACTATGGTTGCCGGTTTACCAGGGTTTGAAGCGTTCGCATCCTATATGATGAAAAAGGAAATGGACAAACTTGACATCCCGCATGTCACTGAATTTATTCAAATGATTGAAGCGGGTGGTGGCGAAATTTATGCCTGCAAGTTGGCTGCCGATATGTTCCATTTGAAAAAAGAAGATTTTGTGGATGAAGTAAAAGGCATCATCACGGTGGGTGATATGTATGCGTTGGCCGAAGGCGAAGGCACACAGATCATTTTCATCTGATGGGTTCTGGTTAAGGTTGGTGAAGCCGCCCTGAAAATTCGGGGCGGCTTTTTAATTCGCCCCAATTTCTAATTTCTATATTGCTTCATCATTCAGGATTTATGCACCGCGAACTTGTTCTTCAGGAAAACGACCTCACCATCTGGAAATACCACGGCATTCCGGAAACCGGAATTGCATTTTTTGAAAGTACCAACTGGGGAAGTGCCGGCATGGTGTATGAGCGTAAAAACTCAAACGAACTTATCCGCCTCCTGAAAGACCCCTACCTATATGCCATTGAGCGGGATAATACCATTGTCGGAACTGCCGTTTTCTGTCATACGCAACCTCGGGTAAACAATCAGCCATACAACTGCTACATCATCCGGTATTTTGCAGCTTCAGCTGCCATACAGGGCAAAAAGCTTATGAAGTATTATGCCGGCAAAGTGATGGAAGTAGTGCAGCAGGAAGAAACTGAAAAAACCATTTACGTGGGCTGCGTGGAGAAGGGAAATCTTCGCTCCTACCGGGTTGTTGAAAATGCGGGCTATGAAAAACTCGGCTTGCTTTGTGTGAATGCGTTTAGTCGCTTCTACCCTAAAGTTCAATCCGATGTAGAACGTCTAAAACCTGAAGAGCAAAGCCAGATGCTTAACCTGATTCACGATCAATACAAACATCATTCCCTGGTACATACTGATTATTTATTCTTAAATGATAATTATTTTGTAATTCGAGAACAGGAGGAGATTGTAGCCGGTTGCCAATATCACCGCGTTCATTGGGCCATCAATAAAATGCCAGGCTTTATGGGCAAGATTATCATGAACGTATTGCCCCGTTTACCCCTGATAAACAAACTATTCAATCCAAAACGCTTTGAGTTTCTTGCACTTGAGGGTTTGTATTTTAAACCTGGCTATGAAAAAACATTGCTACGACTGTTTGAAGGACTACTGCATTGTGAAAAAATAAATTCCGCACTTTTCTGGATGGGTGAAAATTGTCCGCACCGCAAATCAATACTGGATCACGGTAAACTCGGTCTGCTTAATTCTTTTGTAAAAGATTCCGGGGTATACATCATGACTTCCTATCAAAACATGAACGAAGAAGAAATAAAAACGTTAAAATCATTGCCGCTTTATGCCTCTGCATTTGATTACATTTGATCATTGCGTTCCTGCCGTAAAAGAAAAAATCAATTAATCACTAATCGATAACCATGAAAAAGATATTTACCGAACAAGCTCCCAAGGCCATTGGACCCTACAGTCATGCTATTCGAAGTGGCAACCTGATTTTCTGTTCCGGTCAAACCCCGCTTAATCCACAAACCATGTTGATTGAAGGTGCTACCGTAACCGAGCAAACCAACCTGGTGCTCAGCAATCTGGAAACCGTTCTGAAAGCTGAAGGCTGCACCAGCTCCCACATCATCAAAACTTCAGTATTCTTAAAAAACTTTGCCGACTTTGAAAAAATGAATAAAGCCTACGAAGCCTTTTTTGGTGATCATAAACCGGCACGCACTACGGTTGAAGTAAGCCGTCTGCCTAAAGATGCGTTGGTTGAAATTGAATGCGTGGCCGAAGTACCTGCCTGAACGTTGCGGTATGTATCAGACAATGGTTGGATGACGTTCAACCGGTGAGCCGTCAAAATTATATCGGTATGTGATTAGCCTGCGGCTTTGCACACCACCCAGGTTTTTTGAAATGTTCAGCATCTTTGGATTGAAGTCGCCCTGCCACAACAACTCAACGGTTTTGTAGCGGCTGTGTTGCTTAATCACTTTCTCAGCCTCCACTATCATAAAGTAATCCACACCTGTGCCTTGAAACTCAGGCACAATTCCATAAATCAATCCAACAAACCGATCGCACACCCCACGCTTCAGGTAGTATACAAATTTCAGTTTTTCCCACCAGCCAAATTTTCCGTGCATATGCCGGAACACCTGGTTCAGGTCGGGAATATTAATCCACATGGCAATGGGATCTTGATTATGATACACAAACCAGGCAATTGCTTCATCCATTACCGGTTTCATGGAACGAAAAAGTTTTATCGCCTGATCGTTCGTCATTTCCTTATTGCCTTCATGCTTTGCCCACGCCTTGTTATACACGGTTACAAAATCGCGGGCATACTTATCCAGGTTTTTCTTTCGAACCTGAACAGCTTTAAATTCAGGCTTTCCTGAAAAGTGAGCGTGCGCTTCATAAAATTTCGGTTGGAGCTGCGCCTTCTCTCCGGCTACCGGCAAGTGCCAGCAAATCTGGTTGTAAAAAAGTTGAAAGCCGTATTGCTCAAATAGTTTTTGATAATACGGTGGGTTGTAATTCATGCCATATAGGGGCGAATGAAATCCCTCCACCAACAAGCCCCACCACCGATCTCGTTCCCCAAAATTGATCGGGCCATCCATAGACTTAACGCCTTTTGTTGTTAACCATTCACGGGCTGTGTCAAACAAACCATTGGCTGCCGATTGATCATCAATACAATCAAAGAAACCAATGCCGCCCACCGGAACTTTATCGCCTTTGTTGGAGTATTTTTTATTGACGAAAGCTGCAATTCTGCCGATGTAGGAACCATCATCATGCTGCAGCAGCCAGCGCACAACTTCACCATGGCGAAATGCTTTATTGGTTTTCGGATCAAAAACTGATTCAATATCCTTATTCAGCGGCTGAATCCAATCCGGATTATTTCGGTTACACCAAACATGTACCTGTAAAAAGGCATCTGCCAAGGATTTGGAATCAACAACAAGAGTTTGCACGCAACACTTGAATTAAGCATTGCGAAGGTAAAGCGGAAGCCAGCAAAATCGCAAACGAAATGACAAAAGTCAGTTACAGCGAATTGCCAATCCGCTCCAACAACGCTTTGGTAGCCCTTATTCCATCCGGTTCCGAAAGTTTGCCGCCTTCATATTCAATTCCGATATAGCCTGTATAGCCGGAATCCTTAACGATAGAAAGCATTTTTGCATAATCGGTTTCGATACAATTACCCAGCTCATCAAAGTCGTAACTCTTGGCGCTTACACCTTTGGCAAAAGGCATCATTTCTTCAACACCTTTGTACCGGTCGTACCACTCCACACACTCCGATCCCCATTCCGAACCATCGGCCCGCTTCACACAAAAATTTCCGAAATCAGGTAGCGTGCCGCAATTACTCATGCCCGTATTTTTAATTACGGATGAAAGCCACTGCCCGTCAGACGAATTGCTGCCGTGATTTTCAACAATCACGTTGATATTAAAATCTTTTGCGAATGTTGATAACGAACCAAGTCCATCGGTTGCAGCTGCTGCCACCGCTTCGCGTTCACCAACACCAAATGCATTCACCCGAATGGAATGACAGCCCAAAAATTTTGCAGCCTCAACCCACTTCTTATGGTTATCAACCGCTTCGTTACGCTTGGTTTCATCAAGATCACCGAGATACCCCTCACCATCACACATGATCAACAAACTGGTTACGCCATTATCATCACAACGTTGTTTAAGATCAGCAAGGTAAGCCTGGTCCTGCGCCTTATCTTTAAAGAAAGCATTCACATATTCAATGGCATCAATGCCATAATCGCGTTTGGCTATTAGCGGAAAATCGAGGTTCGTAAATTCATTGGCGAAGAGCGCTTTATGCAGCGACCATTCCGCAAGCGATATTTTGAAAAACATACCGGAAGAAGTTTCATTTTTTGATGTACAGGAAGTCAGCCACGTTGGAATTATAGTTACTCCAACTGTTGCCAATCCGAGGTTGCGAAGAAATAGTCTGCGTGTGGTCTCTGTGTTCATAGGGTTCAGGTTAGTGCGTTTAATATAGGCATTATCATCAATTGTTAAAACGGTTTTTTGTTCAACGACACAAAGGGCTTACCATCCATCCCACATAGGCAAGGATTCATATCAATCTGCAATGGTCTCGCCTCATTTCTTTGTTACATTTCGACACCTGAAATCTAACATTTTACCACTATGCGTTACTTGATTTATTCATTTTTGCTGATCACTTCATTTTCGTTTGCCCAGCAAGCTGTTCCGCCCCAAACAGATTTACGGATGTATGACATCATCAACGCAGTATCGGCCGAGCGGCTGGAAAATGACATCCGTATATTGGCCAATTTTGGTACGCGCAATACGTTTTCGGATACCGTTTCCAGCACCCGCGGCATTGGTGCGGCACGCAGGTGGATAAAAGCTGAATTCGATAAAATTTCAAAAACATGCAATAACTGCCTGGAAGTATTCTATCAAAAGGATTTGGTTACCAAAGAAGGAAATCCGCGGGTTCCAAAAGATGCCTGGGTGGTGAACGTGGTGGCCATTCAACGCGGAACAGAATACCCGAACAATTTCATCATCATGTCGGGTGATATTGATTCGCGCGCCAGCAACACCATGAATTATGAAATTGATGCTCCGGGCGCCAACGATAACGCAACCGGAATGGCAGGTGCGATTGAAGCTGCCCGTGTACTTTCAAAATACAAATTCAGGCATAGCATTGTCTACGTTGGACTATCAGGTGAAGAGCAAGGGTTGTTTGGCGGTGCCGGATTGGCACGTTACGCAAAAGAGAAGGGTTGGAATATTATTGGCGTATTGAACAACGATATGATTGGAAACATTGAAGGAGTTGATGGCGTGATCGATAACCGCTCCTTCCGGATTTTCTCCGAACCGGTACCTCCTACCGAAACCGAACAACGCAGAAACCAACGCAGGTTTTATGGTGGCGAAGTGGATGGTATTTCACGCCAATTGGCGCGTTACGTACACAAGCAAACCAAAGTTTACATGCCGGAAATGAATCCTATGCTGATCTATCGGCTTGACCGGTTTGGCCGTGGTGGACACCACAGACCATTCAACGATTTGGGATTTGCCGGTATCCGCATTATGGAGGCCCATGAAAATTACAATCGTCAGCATCAGGATATACGCGAAGAAAACGGAATCAAATATGGAGACGTTATTGAAGGTGTGAACTTTGAATACGCCAAAAAGTTAACTGCCGTAAACGCCATTACCATGGCCGGGTTGGCATGGGCACCACCAACTCCGATCAATGTGGCCATTGGTGGCGCAGTTCAACCCTCCACCAAACTTTCGTGGGATTTACTGCCAAACGATAAGGTGGCCGGTTATAAAATATACTGGCGCGATACCACCTCTCCTACGTGGGATCATTCACGATATGTTGGTAACGTATCTTCCTTTACCTTGGAAGGCATTGTAATCGATAACTTTTATTTTGGTGTTGCGGCAGTGGATAAAAGTGGAAATGAGTCGGTTATTGTATTTCCGGAAAGATTAATCCGGTAGTTAATGATCTATTTTATTTTCGTTCTACTTTGGATTTTTGTCAAATTAAAGCTTCATCAGCGCAAGAAAGTAATTCAGGCAACTTATAAGAATAAGCAGAACGAAGAGCAGCAAATAATGCGGGAGTCAAAGTAATATTTACCTGACTCCCGCAAGAATTAATTCTTGTCCACAACCCACGTATCCGTCCAACTGTCATGCCAACCACGTGGGCTACCCAAAAAGGAAAAAGCTTCGAAAGGCACAAACCTTGATAAGGTACGGAGCAGGATCGTTGATGTATTGGGTGTTCGACCATGCTTGTCAACCACGCGGGTTCCGGTAATCAATTTTCCAACTGTAAGTCCAAATACCGATTCCATAAAAGCATAGTAAACAAAAAAGACTGAGAAACCCAACAAGTAAGATAGTGCTGTGAAACCCGGATCGTCATCATTCATACTATCAATATAACCGGGTGAAGTCAACTCCGTTCCTATTGCCAAAATAAAACTTGTAAGAAAGACAAAAAAGTAAACAACAATTGTATCAACAATATGATTGGCAAACCGCTTTCCGGTTGAAGCTATCCTGTTTTCAACGTTAATGGCGGTAGCTGGATAATCATAAGGAGTTGCGTGTATATCCGCATCGGCAGTCGGCTTAAATGTCGGACAACTTCCTTCAAAATCAGCTTGCCTTCCTGTAAGTGAACAAATAACGCCTTGTCGCGCATCAAAATCTTTTAGCTGACAAACTGTGCAGAATTTTAGGTGTTCTTCTCGTGTCATGGGGGACATGTTTAAGTTTAGAATTTCAACAATATATAAAATAATGAAAAACATCAACCACCGACACAATCAGAAAAATGAAAAGAGTTCAATCCATTTGCTTTACTGACAAGTCTGGTTTAGCATACGCATACCGGGCCAACCGTGTAGTGCTGTAGTAGCCATCCAATCCCAGGCTACACAACGAACCGGCCTTTTCCAACTCCAGAAAACCATCCGCTTTGATTAAAGAAGTGTCCAGTAAAACCGATTGAATCTCCCCGATCACAAAAAAAGTTTTATTCCATGAAATCGGAATGATTTCGCGAAGCGCGACCGCATACTTCACCCGACTTTCCTGAACAAAAGGTGCTCTAATGCCTTCAACAAATTGAGGCGTTAAACCAACCGCATCAAATTCACTCACGCGCACCGGATATTTGGCACTGGTTTGATGTGCTCTGGGTAGAATTTCTTCATGAACATGATTGATGGTATACACGCCCGTTTTCTGTATGTTGGCTATCGTATGTGGCGCTGCTTCAAGCGGTCGGGTTTACGTAACCCACCAGCGCAGGGTCTGCACCCAGGTGAACAATGTTACTGAATATAGCCAGATTTGTTTGTCCTGTTTCACTGATGGTGCCGATCAGACTTACCGGCTTAAATCCAGAAAGTGAATTGATAAAGTTTCCCCGATAAAAACGGGACCATGATGAGATTTCAGAAGCGGATATCAGTTTCATATTTCATTAAAACACCATGTTAAACATTATGTTTTATAATGAAATCAGCCAAAAAAAAAAAAAAGAAAGGCTGCCTTCATTAACGAAAACAGCCCTTCAAGAAAAGATAGATCAGTTTATTGCTTCAGGTTGTATGAAAGGCCACCCATGTATAAACCGCTTGCACGATCACCTGCATAAAACTCACGCGAATCCGCGCCCATCAGGTTACGTGCATTGACAAATACATTTAGTCCTTTTACAACTTCATAAGAAACCTTGGCATTGAACATAAATTTACCATCAATCTGACCTGCTGCGTATTGCAACGTGCTCTTATCGGCAGCGTCATAAGATTGGTCATACTGGGTTTGCTTTGTGAAGTAATAACCACTTACGTTAACATTAAGCTTGGTTACCGGTTGGTAGTTGAAGTAAAACCCTCCATAAGAGCCAGGAGTGTACGCGTGCGTACTGTTGCTATAAGTAACCGCTGGGAACGGAGGGCTTGGCAAGGTCGGATCCAAATAAATAGAAGGCATATCTTTGGTCTCCGTTTTCTGGAACGTAAAGAAAGGCTTTAATTGAAGCTTTTGATTTGGTACGTAGTTCACAGAAACTGTTGCCCCAACTTGTGTTGCTGTTGTAGGCACATTTTGGAATTGACGAGTTCCTCCTCCATCAACCTGAAGGATGGCCGTTAGGTTTTCGCCATGCTGTCGAAACATATCCACATCCAACTGAAGTTTACGGCTTACCTGTACGCGGTAACCAACTTCCACCATTGTTAAGGTAAATAAATCAAGATTTGTGTTTCCGTTTTGCATACCACCAACGTTAACAAAATTATACCCGATGAATGAACCACTATTGGATTTTGTATAGGCAGCACGCACCAAGTTATTGTTGTTAATCTTGTAGGTTGATGCTAACTCATAAGCCAGGTACGCATCATCCGGGTCAGAAAACTTATCCAGGCGCAAGCCTGCTAACACCCGCCACTTATCGGTGAAGGCAAGATCGGCACGCAAATAGCCGGCAATGGTGTTAATGCTGTTCTCTGCATTGAACAAACCGATGCGTCCTTCATTTGGGTTAACGTAGTCACGGTCATCAAATGTGGTTGTCTGGTAACTGAAACCAGGCGTAATTTTATACTTCTCGCTCACGTGAATGTTGTACTCTGCAACAAAATCGGCTACGCTAAAATCATACTCGGCATACGGTGCGCTGGCTTTAAGATCAAGATTATGTCCTTTCACATAAGAAGTGCGGATATCAAGGTCGTGAATACTGGCATTGAAGTTAACCGAAGTATTATCGGTTTTCCCTTCCTGTAAAGGATTGTCGATCCATATCTTCTGAAATTCAGCCGCTTGTGTTGTAACTGAAAGATCGAAATTGATATTTTCGCTGGCCTCATACGTCAGGTAACCATTTACCCCCCACTTGTTCAGCGCACGCGATGGATCATTATAACGGCCCGGATTGTTGGAAGGACCATACATTCCGGTTGCCGGATTGTAATAATCGCTGTCTACCCGATCCCTGTTCTGAAAGTTACCGGAAACAATAACACTGAACTTGTCACCTATTTTCTTACCCACGCTGGCATTTGCTGCCACAGTTCCCAACGTTCCACCTTGTACGTTGGTTGTAACCAATGTACTGGAATCCTCCATGCGCTTGGTGATGATGTTAATGACACCGGTTACGGCATTGGGGCCAAACAACGGAGACGATGGACCGCGTACAATTTCAATACGCTCAACGTCATTGATGTCAATAGGAAGTGATTCCCAATATGTTCCACCTAATCCGTGGTTAAACACGGGCCGGTTATCAATCATAACCAATGTATAGGCGTTTGCTTTCAAGAATGTTCCGTTTGTACGGGTAAGGTTTTCCATTCCACGAATATGAATGTCGTACATGCCGTTGGCTTGCTCGCGTACAATAATACCAGGTGCCAAACGCAAGGCTTCCATAATGGTAGGTGCACCCGACTTCTCAATTTCTGCCTTTGTGATGGTGTAGCTTGAAAGCGGTGCATCAAAAAGTGTTTCGCTCTTTTTGGAAGCCGATTTGATGGGAATATTCATCAGGTCCTCCAAACTTAACTCAAACAAGTCCTGCTCGTTAGTGTCTTGGGCAAGGGTTGGAGTGATGAGCATTGCAAATCCAACCAGACAAAGCCAATTTAGAATCTTCATTTCTGTGTCTTTTAATTTAGGCTGCAAAGTTGGTTTAGTATATAGGCGGGTTTCTGCTTTACAGCCCACATTCTTACATGAACAAGAATGAGAGGGACTTACCCGATACAGAAGTATATTTCAACAATCTGATCTTTCAACAAATTATTAAGGAATACAAATCCAAAATGTCTGTGATTATGCCTACAGAATAGATAAAATACCAAATGATATTCCGTTGAGTTGAGCCTGATCACCAATACCCTTACCCAACAATTCCCTTCCCAGAGGCGCTTCCGGAGAGATGCAATAGAAGCGATGATCATTCCATTCGATGATTCCCAGGCTTACGGAAACATAAAAGTATCCTTGCGATGTGTGCACCAGTGATCCTGGAATTATTCGGTCGCGCGCCTGAACTTCCTTTAACTCTTGCAATCGGTTCAGAAGCTTTTCATTTTCAATCAACTGTTGGGTGAATCGCTCAATCTCAAGCTGAGCCATCGCCCTGCCGGTTTCATACTTATCACCTACACTGCTTTTGGTTTCATCGTTGGCGGAGGCTTGCACCTGCGCCCGCTCACCTTGTATCTGTTTGATGCGCTCCTCAAGTACATCCACACATTTTTGAAATATCAGGGATTTATCAAGCATAATCAGGCATCCGGAATAATTCCCATCTTCTTCATCAGAAAGGTTGCATTCATTTTTTGCGCAATACCCGGCTGCAATTTATAATCAAAAGAAAGTTTGTCGCCTTCCATCGTTGGCTCAAAACAATAGTTGGTAACCCGGTTAGGATAATCTTCTTCCAGCTTACCCAGTGCGAGGTCGTGTGTGGCAATAAGTGCCAGGCACGAATGGTTCAACAGTTGCTGTACCAACGCCATCGAGCCGGTTTGTTTATCGGTTGAATTGGTGCCCTTTAAAATTTCATCCAGCAAAATCAGTAGCGGTTTTCCGCTTTGCAATTCATCCACAATGGATTTCAATCGTGTGAGTTCGGCATAGAAATAGGATTGATGATCTCTCAGCGAATCAACCGTGCGCATGCCGGAACGTAAGTCAACTATCGGGCATTGAAAAAGATTTTGCGCAAACCGGGGCACCATTCAAGGTCAGCACCAGGTTTACTCCGAGTGTCCGCAAAAATGTACTCTTGCCAGCCATGTTGGCACCGGTAATGATCAGCACCCGGTGTGGATTGCCAATGGCTACTGTGTTGGCCACGCATTCATCCGGTTGCAGCAAGGGATGACCGATCTCTTCGGCATAAATTTGAAATTCATCCTGGATAATCGGAAACGAAAATGCCGGATGATTGGCATGCCAGGTAGCCAGGCTGATGAGTACTTCGGTGTCGCGGATGGCCGCGAGCCAGTTTACCAGCTTTTCGCCATGTGTTTCGCGCCACTTTTCCAGGCGGTAAACACATTGCAAATCATAAAGAAACAATCCGTTTACAACCAGGTTCATCATAAAATTCAATCGCGCATTCAACCAACTTACCAACGAAGCAAGCGTTTTTACGTGTTCCCCCGCCTCTTGCGCCTGACTGGCGAATTTTTTCATTAATCCGGAGGAAAATGTTTCAGCCTGTATATGCCCGAGCAGTGTTCCGTATTTCTCCAGTAACGTTTTCTTACGACTGATGTATTCATGGAATGCATTGATCTTCTTCAAATGCAATCCTAACACAGTCCATTGCAACAACACCAACACGGTGGCCATTGGCTTCAACACCGGAAAAAGAAACGAACCAACCACGGCAAGCACCGTAAGCCATGGAACAAGAAACAGCATGATCTTGTAAAATCTTTTTCCATACAGAAAAGACGGATGCTTCACCCATTCCAACAACTCAGCATGATCATTCACCTGTTCATTCATTTCCATACCCGATGCCTGAACATGCTGACAAAAATCCGGCATGCCAGAAAGTTCTTTTACAGCTTCCTGATGATTGACTATTGCTTTCCTTGTAGCTAAATGACCCGACAGTCTTTCCGCCAGTTGTTTTTTCCCCTCACGGGTATTGCACCGATTCAAAGCCTGAAACAATGAGCCCTCACCAAAAACATCGAGGTCGTGGGTATAGGGATGATGCGGATCAATGAATTCACTCCCGCTATCGAAAAATGAATAATCACCTTGAAGAGCCTGGAGTTCACCCGCGTTTAGTTTCACCAGGTTTTCAAGATGTGTCTTCTTTATAAACAATTTAGCATGATGTAACACCAACCAAACAAACGCACCACCCGCCAGTATGGCCAGGTAAAAAGCATACGGCTCTGTAAATCCGGTATAGATGAGCGCGATGGTTACTAGCGCCAAAACCAACCGAATGTTGGAAACACGGTTTATGTTCTTGCTGATTTTCTTCAATTGACCAACAAAATCATCTCTTCTCCTCTCGTAAAAAATAGTGTGTTCAGCCATGTCGTCTGTTTAAAAAGCTAAAGAAAACAAATTGGATTACCAGAAATAAATGTGACCTGAAAGATTACACGATTTTTTATGGAAAAAGATATTCAACTGCATCATAAGGCTAAACTTACCCTAAACCATTATGAAAAAATTTGTACAACTCACCATTCCCAAGCCTTGTCATGAAAACTGGAACGGCTTTACCCCCACCAACAAAGGCGGTTTTTGCCAAAGCTGTAGTAAAGAAGTAATCGATTTCACCCGATACACCGATGAACAGGTGAAAGATTATTTCAAGTCACGACCGCAAAACACCTGCGGAAGGTTCCTTCCAAATCAATTAAAAACATATTCATTGGTTGAGTCGAGGCCTGCGCCTCGTCTGACCTGGTTATCAGTATTCCTTAGCGGTATCATGCTTTTCCTTACCTCCCGCTTCGCTCAGGCACAAAGTTTACCCAAACCCACCACCGAACAAGTTCACGTAAAGGGTAAAATTAACCAACAAACAAACACCACCAGAAAACAGCTTATCACTGGGATAGTTAACTCAACCGAAGATGGCACGCCATTACCCGGAGTGAATGTTGTGCTGAAAGGTACTGTTAATGGTACAGTCACTGATGCCAATGGAGAATTTGAACTACAAATCGCAAAGCTTACCGGTACCGAAGTGTTGGTATTTTCTTTTATCGGTTTGAAGACAATTGAATATCCATTAAACAACCCACAAATATCTCAAAAAATGGTGGTAGAAATGGAGCTGGATACTGCAGTATTGGCCGGAGAAGTTATTATGGGCGGTATCGGTACCCGCAAAATCAGCTTCCGCAGATTGTGGTGGAGAATCAAAGGATTGTTTTAAACGGATGTCAGGTGCTGGATAAAAGTTCTTTCAGCCGTAGTACCTTCTCTGGCGAAAAAGAAACTGTAATAATATTGGATCCTGAGTAATACCTGAACTGAATCGATGCCGCAGTCAGAATTTGTGATACAACTTCCGGGGAAAGTGCATACTCCAGTCGCGTAACCCGATAATTATTTTCGTTGTATCCTGTAACAACCGAAATTTTTGTGGAGTCTGCGGTTAGTATGTCATCCCGGTCTACATCGCGCGATACCATCACATCATCTTCACGCGTTCGTGGCTGAAGGGCTACCGGCTTTTCATCCAGTAACATAAACATCTTGTCTTCAAGCCGGAACTCATTAGCACGGAGCACCACAATATCGTACAGGCGATACTGGGCCACTTCATCTCCATCAAGCTGCTTTACAAACGACTGATCAATATACACCAAAGGCGACCGCCACCTGAATTCATGAAGCCGGTGATTCCATCTAAAATTTTTGGTGCCGGTTGCATTATCGTATTGGGTTTGTATGGTTTGCGTGAAACTGGGACTGGTGCATGAAGCAGCAAACAACAACAGCAAGAATAGTGTGGTTGAAGCAATTTTAAAGGCTTTCATAGGGACGAAGTTAGAGGACTCTTGCTAAATTTTTGAGCAAGAATTGAGCCAGAGCAGCAATGGAATCCGTATTCGTCTAATGCAAAAATGTGTTTAATCAAGTTCGAGGTCATCGATGAATTTCATACGGATACGCATGTACTCCCTTTCCAGTCTTTCGTACAAGCCTTCTTCGTATGTATACCCACTGATTCTTATCGATTCCTTGCTGGGCGCCTTTCCTGTAACCGGGGGTGTCATGCCGCTAATACTCATGCCTGCCTTTTGCATGGCATATACCTTGTTCGTGAAAGCGTTTTCGTTCGCAACCTGGCCATAAACCTCAAAGGTTCGTTTGGCGTCATCGCGTATAACTAACCAGTGTTTGGAGTACATAAATCAGAGCGAAAAATGAGACCGAGATAAAAAAAGCACCCATCTTATCGATAGGTGCTTTCAAGAGCCCCCTGCCGGAATCGAACCAGCGACCTACTGATTACAAGTCAGTTGCTCTACCAGCTGAGCTAAGGAGGCAAAATGGAGGTGCAAAAATAACGGTTGGTTTGTTCTTTGCAAATCCTCTGTCAGGAAACTGTGCGCAGAAGCTTTAATTGCTGTTTTAGCTGACGCAGGTGGCTGCTGGCCTCCTCGATTTTCTCGTTAAACTCCTCCCGTACCTTTTCACCATTCTTCGCACGGGCAAAAAACTCGAGGTTATTGCGCCACACGGCTATATCATTTTCAACCTTCTGTATTTTCTTTCTTATGGCCTGTTCCTTGTGGTAAATCTTCTGCTCACCCATCGGGTCGTTTTTCAAATCGTGAAGTTGACTCTCCAACACCAGGCGACTTTTCTCATCGTCACTGGCGCCTTCAATGGATTGAACAAACTTCTCTACCGCTTCATGGAATCGTGCCCGTATGGAGCCCATGTCCTTCTTCGGCACAAACCCGATACTGCTGAATTGGGTTTCAAGCTCCTTCAACAACTCGGGTGTAGCCGTTTTTTCCGCTGTATGCTTTTCAAGCAAATCGCATACGGCTTGCTTCGCTTTCAGGTTATTCTCCTGGTCGGCATCGCGCTTACCTTGCTGCGCCCTGCGGCTTTCAAAGAAGGCGTCACAGGCTTCCTTAAACTGTTGGTAAATTTTTTCGCGCATCTTCTCAGGCACGGGGCCAACTTCCTTCCACTGCTCCTGCAAGGATTTCAGTTCGTTGGTGGTCTTCTCCCACTCGGTGCTCTCCTTCAATTCAATAGCTCGTTGCAACAACTGGTTCTTCTTCTCCAGGTTTTGCTCGCGTTCGGCATCCAGTTTTTTAAAGAAAGCATTCTTATTGGCAAAAAATCCCTTGAAGGCCGTCCAGAATTTTTTGTTCAGGTCTTTCGCTTTATTACGGGGCATGCCGCCAAGTGCTTCCCACTTCTTCTGCAGCTCAAGTATTTCCTTTGTCTTCTGGTTCCATTCTTTAATGCGGTCCGACTGGAACGAAGCAAATGCCAACACCTCCCCACCCAACACTTTCTTCTGCTCCATGTTGGCGTTTAGTTGTTCGTTCAGCTCCTTCATAAAGGCATCCCTGCGTGCATACACCGCATCAGAAGCCGCCTTAAAGCGCTGCCAAACATTTTCCTTGTCTTCGATTGGCACAGGGCCAACGTGCTTGAACTCGTGATGCAGTTCATTGAGCTCGCGCACGGCATCGCGAATCTTCTCTACATCACTGAGTTTCTCAGCCCGCACACAAAGCTCAAGTTTAGCTTCCAGGTTTTTCCTCCGGTCGAGTTCTTTTAGTTCAAAGTAAATGCTTTGATTATCGTAGAAGCGATCGACCAACGCGTGGTAGTTCGCCCACACGGTTTTGGCTTGTGTACCCGGTACCGATCCGATGTTACGCCACTCCCTTTGAAGGGCTTTAAACTGATCGAAGTGATCCTTTACTTCTTCTGAATCCGTAAGGGCACGCAACTTCTCCAGCAACTCAAGCTTCTTGTTCAGGTTTTCGGTTTTCTGATCTTCCTGGCTTTTAATGTGCTGGTTTCGCTTATCGCGAATGGCTTTTACAAGACCATCGAAGGTTGCATCGTGCTCATCACCACGATAATGGAAATCATCGGCATTGCCGCCATCTAAAATAAAACGGTTCAGCGCCAGCGTGCGCTCCTGCTCACGAAGTTCGTCAACCAATGGCTTGATGCTGCGCAGGTGACGATCAATCTTTTTGAAATCAGTTTCTTTTGAGAGTTCCTTTACCGTTGCCACAAGTTGCGACTTGGTAAACTGGGTGTAGTCTACCTGTTCCTGCTCATCGTCATGATCATCTCCTTCGTGGTGATCGGTGAGGTCTGCTTCAGATTGTAATTCGGTCGGCACGCCATGGTTCTCTTCCATCCCGGCTCCGCGCGTCTCCTCCATCTCTGCTGTTTTTTCTTTCTCCAATTCCATGGTGTTTCATTATAGACTACAGTATGCCCAGTAAAGTTACGAAATTAGGCCTAATTCATTCGGGGATCAACCGGGTAGTTGGAATAAACGGAAAATCGCCCACCCATGTTCTCCAAGGCTTTCTTCCACATTAATGATGGTTCAGTTTCGAACAGTAAATCTTCTGTTACAAAATCACATACGATCCATGAATTTTGACTCAGCTCTTCCTCCAATTGCCCGGCATCCCAGCCACTGTATCCCAAAAAGAATTTAATATCGGCTGGAAATAGTTGATGCGTATCGACCAGATCCAATACCTGGTCGAACGTTCCACCCCAAAAAATACCCTCTAAAATTTCTGCTCCGTTTTCTATGGAACCTGAACGATGTATGAAATGCAGGGTGTCCTGTTGCACCGGTCCGCCCACGTACACCTCATGATCAAAGTTGAACAGATCATCCATGACCTCACCCGCTTTCATGATGGACGGTTTGTTCAACACAAAACCAAAAGAACCCTCTTCGTTGTGTTCACACAGCAACACCACCGTACGCTCGAAATTCGGATCCGGCAGAAATGGTTCTGAGATCAGCAGCCGCCCCTTTTCGGGCTTGATTTTATTCTTGTAGTTAAAAAACTCCACAGTAAACCGTTGTAATGGCGATTCAATAAAATACTTGTAATGGTAGGATGCAAATTTTATTCTTTTGGGTGAACTTTCGCCAAAATATTACGTGATGTCAAGCATTTCATCCATCCGAAACGAATATA
Source organism: Cyclobacteriaceae bacterium (assembly GCA_019638275.1). Taxonomy (GTDB): domain Bacteria; phylum Bacteroidota; class Bacteroidia; order Cytophagales; family Cyclobacteriaceae; genus UBA2336. Next base: position 25,493 of record JAHBUC010000003.1, read on the forward strand.
CCAAGGCCGCATTGGATATTGATTCCGTGCATCATAACCCCGTTGAACAGTTTGGCCAATGGTTTAATGAAGCCCTGGCGGCAAAACTGCCTGAACCAACCGCCATGCACCTGGCCACAGTAAATGCACAGGGTAGGCCGTCTGGGCGGATGGTATTATTGAAAGGAATTGAGAATTCGAAGTTTGTTTTCTTTACCAACTACCAAAGCAGCAAGGGTAAAGAACTGGATGAAAATCCCGTTTGCGCCCTAACCTTTTTCTGGCCTGAGCTGGAACGGCAAGTGCGCATTGAAGGGACCGTGACCCGAATTGAAGCGGAGCGCTCTGATGCCTATTTTCAAAGTCGCCCGCGCGGGTCGCAGATTGGAGCATGGTCATCACCGCAAAGTATGCCGATTAAGAATCGCGAGATATTGGAACAACGGGTGCAGGAAATTGAAAAACGCTTTGAACATCAGGATCCGTTACCAAGGCCGCATCAATGGGGTGGTTATGAAGTAGAACCAATGCTGATTGAATTCTGGCAAGGAAGGCCAAGTCGCTTGCACGATAGAATACTTTATACAAAAGCTGATAACGCTTGGAAGATCAGTAGGTTGGCACCTTGAACACTCACCCTTCGACAAGCTCAGGGTGACAAGCTTCAGGAAAACAACTCAGGGTGACAAATAGCCTTGTCATGCTGAGCTCAGTCGAAGCATGACAACGGAACTGGTCACCCATCGGCAAGCTATAGGTGACAAGATAGCTTAAATTAAATCAAACAGATTGCGCACACCCGGATACCTACGCAGGGTATAGCCTTCACCATATTTGGCGCCAATGGCATGGCCTAACTCCACCGCACGTGCCTCAATGAGTTTAAGAAACTCAGGCTTAGATATGTAAGTCTCTGGCTCTTTGCTTTGCGGATCATACATCTGACTTTTATACGCCATGTACGAGGCTACTTTCACTTCCCAGAAATCAGAAATGTCGACAATAAAATCAGGTTCGATAAACTGACTTTGGATGTAATGGTACAAAGCTTTGGGACGCCACGGTTGTTGAGGCTTACCATCCAACGTAGTCTCAACCTTAGCCAACCCGGAAAGAAAGCACGCATCGGCAGCAAGTTCTGCGGCACGTCCATGATCGGAATGGCGATCGTGTATGGCGTTGGCTAACACAATCTCGGGTTGGTATTTGCGAATGGCACGGATTACCTCACGTTGGTGCTCTTCATCATTCCGAAAAAAGCCATCGGCCAATCCGAGGTTTTCACGGGTTGAAAGCTTTAGTATCTCAGCCGCTTTAGCCGCTTCCTGTAAACGCAATTCGGGTGTACCCCGTGTTCCTAGTTCGCCACGGGTAAAGTCAACAATACCAACCTTGTTACCCAGTGAAATCTGGCGGGCGATTGTACCCCCGCAACAGAGCTCTGCATCATCGGGGTGGGCTGCTAAAACAAGAATATCTAACTTCATGTATCGTACTGAATTACAGGAATTAATGCCCTACCAATTCAGCTTCTTTTGCGGCCAAGAATTTCTCCGCATCCAATGCGCCCATACAACCTGTTCCGGCAGCTGTTACTGCCTGGCGGTACACTTTGTCGGCTGCATCACCTACTGCAAAAACACCTTCTACATTGGTGCGTGTTGTACCGGGCTGCACAGTAATGTAGCCGGTCTCATCCATGTCGATGTACCCTTTAAAGATGTCGGTATTGGGCTTGTGCCCGATGGCGAGGAAGAAACCCTGAACCGGAATTTCCTTCTTCTCCCCTGTCTTATTGTTCACTACACGCACCCCGGTTACACCGGTATCGTCTCCTAAAATTTCATCGGTTTCCGTGTTCCAGTGAACCTCAATATTTGGTGTATTCAGCACTCGTGATTGCATGATTTTAGATGCACGCATTTCGTCACGTCTTACAATCAGGTGAACTTTGGTGCAAAGCTTGGACAAGTAGGTTGATTCCTCCGCAGCTGAATCACCAGCGCCAACAACGGCCACTTCCTTACCACGGTAGAAATAACCATCACAAACGGCACAGGCCGATACGCCTTTGTTGTTAAACTTTTCTTCGGATGGAATGCCCAGATACTTGGCCGAAGCTCCTGTTGCAATGATTACCGTTTCGGCTTCCACCACATCCTTTTCGTCTACCGTAACCTTGTGCGGGTAGCCTGAAAAGTCGACTGAAGTTACCAGTCCGTAATGAATCTTCGTTCCGAAGCGTTCAGCTTGTTTTTGCAGATCAACCATCATTTGCGGGCCGTTAATTCCATCCGGATAACCGGGGAAGTTCTCCACATCGTTAGTGGTTGTGAGTTGGCCGCCCGGCTGACCGCCAGTATACAATACCGGGTTCAAACCTGCGCGAGCCGCATAAATGGCCGCTGTATATCCGGCAGGACCGGATCCGATAATCAACACTTTTACTTTCTCTGACATAGTTCGTTAGTTAAAACAAAGGGCCCCGCATTGCTTTGAGACCCTTCAAAATTCGAATGCAACAATCAATTTTTAACCGAGGTAAGGTTTTAAAGCCTTACTTCTTGAAGTATGACGTAACCTTCTGATTGCCTTTTCCTTAATCTGGCGCACCCGTTCCCGTGTTAAGTTGAACTTCTCCCCGATTTCCTCCAACGTCATGGCATGCTCGCCATTCAGCCCGAAGTATAGGGTAATCACATCAGCCTCACGCTGTGTAAGGGTTGACAAGGCCCGCTGCACTTCCTTGCGCAACGAATCATTCATCAAACCGGAGTCCGGAGTCTCTTCACTGTCGTTCTCCAACACATCTAACAAGCTGTTCTCCTCGCCTTGCACAAACGGGGCATCCATGGAAACATGGCGACCGGAAATCTTCATGGTATCCACCACTTCCGCAGTAGTTACATCAAGCACTTCCGCCAATTCTTCCGGTGATGGTTCACGCTCATACTTCTGCTCCAATTCAGAGAACGTTTTTGAAATCTTTTGTTGAGTGAACCTTACACGGTTAAGAGGTAAGCGAACAATACGCGACTGCTCGGCTAATGTTTGCAGGATGGATTGGCGAATCCACCAAACGGCATACGATATAAACTTAAAACCCCGGGTTTCATCAAAGCGTTGAGCTGCTTTAATAAGTCCGAGGTTTCCTTCATTGATCAAATCTCCCAGTGACAAGCCCTGGTTCTGGTATTGTTTGGCAACAGACACCACAAAACGAAGGTTGGCTTTCGTCAACTTCTCCAATGCAATCTGGTCGCCTTCCTTGATACGCTTGGCCAATTCAACTTCTTCATCAGGCGTAAGCAGGTCAACCTTACCAATTTCCTGAAGGTACTTATCCAGCGATTGGCTCTCGCGATTCGTTATCTGTTTGCTGATCTTGAGCTGTCTCATCTAGTACTAAATGTTCAGTGGTGTAACAATATAGTGTCTAAAGTTAGTTCCTGTCAACCTGCGTACCGTTATTCCGATGCGGTGGCCTCCTTCTTTGGTGGTTTAGGCAACAATACCTTACGGGAAAGCCTGAATTTACCAGTCTTTTTATCAATTTCAACCAGCTTCACTTTCACTTCTTCCCCTACTTCCATTACGCCATCCATTGTCTCCAGGCGCTCCCACTTAATCTCGGAAATGTGCAGCAGGCCGTCTTTACCCGGCATGAATTCTACAAACGCTCCGAACGGCATAATCGACTTCACTTTGCCGTCATATACCTGGCCAATTTCAGGCATGGCAACAATTGCGCGAATGCGTCTTAAAGCAGCCTCCATCACATCTTTATTGGTAGCAAAAACGTTTACCACGCCTTTGTTGTTTACTTCTTCAATCACCACGGTAGCTCCCGTTGTGTTCTGAATATCCTGAACCACTTTTCCACCGGGGCCGATCACCGCACCGATCATTTCTTTCTCGATGATGACGGTTTCAGCGCGAGGTGTGTGTGGCTTCAGGTCAGCCTTAGAAGCCGACAAGGTCTTCTTCATTTCGTTGAGGATATGCAAACGACCTTCTTTTGCCTGAAGCAATGCTTCGCGTAATACTTCGTACGTCAACCCATCTACTTTCAAGTCCATCTGACAAGCGGTTAACCCGTTCTCTGTGCCCGTAGTCTTGAAGTCCATGTCTCCCAGGTGATCTTCATCACCAAGGATATCGGAAAGGATCGCATATTTACCTGTCTGCGAATCGGAGATCATCCCCATCGCAATACCTGAAACAGGTCCTTTAACCGGAATACCAGAATCCATCAACGCTAGGGCGCCAGCACAAACTGTAGCCATAGAAGATGAACCGTTTGATTCCAGGATATCGGATACCACGCGAATGGTATATGGATTTTCTGTGTCAGCCGGTAGCACATATTTCAATCCACGCAAGGCAAGATTTCCGTGACCCACTTCACGTCTTCCCGGTCCACGGTTTGGCTTCACCTCTCCCGTAGAAAACCCGGGAAAGTTGTAGTGTAAAATAAATTTATTGGAGCCTTCAAACATGGCGCCATCAACCATCTGCTCATCCAGCTTGGTTCCTAGTGTTACCGTTGTTAACGATTGTGTTTCACCACGGGTAAACAATGCTGAACCATGCGCTGAAGGCAATACATCAACTTCAGAGAATATCGGTCTGATTTCCTTCGTGTTACGACCATCCAGGCGAATACCTTCATTCAATACAAGATCGCGTGCGGCTTTCTTTTCTATGTCGTGGTAATAACGCTTAACGAGATCCTTATTTATCGTTGTGTCTTCTGGTAACGCAGTGAGGTAATCTTCCAGCACTTGCTTGAATGCCTTGCCACGCTCTTTCTTATTTTTGATTTGCTGTTTGGCAACAGCATATACTTTCGGATACAATAACTTGCTAAGCTCTTCGCGAAGGTTTTCATCATTCACTTCGTGGTTGTAGGTACGCTTTACCGTTTTACCCAACTCCTTTGCCATGTCAAGCTGAAGCTGACACTGCACCTTGATGGCATCGTGAGCAATTTTCAACGCCTCCAGCATATCATCTTCGCTCACTTCTTTCATCTCCCCTTCCACCATCAAAATGTTTTCAATAGAAGCAGCAACAATCAAATCGATATCTGCGCGATCTTTATCGGCCAGTGAAGGGTTGACAATAAACTTACCTTCTACGCGGGCAACACGTACTTCTGAAATTGGTCCGCCCCAAGGTATATCCGAAACCGACAGCGCTGCGGAGGCTGCAAATGCTGCCAATGAATCGGGCAGTGCGTTTGCATCACCAGAGATCAAAGAAATATTAACCTGCGTTTCGGCATGGAAATCACTAGGAAACAACGGTCTCAAGGCACGGTCAACCAACCGGCTGATCAGGATTTCGTAGTCGGATAATCTGCTTTCACGCTTCAGGAAACCTCCCGGGATTTTACCGGTAGAAGCGAACTTCTCCTGGTAATCAACCGAAAGTGGCATGAAATCCACGCCTTCATTGGCGTCTTCTCTGGCCACTGCGGTAGCCAACAGCATGGTGTTGCCCATGCGTAATACAACAGAACCATCGGCCTGACGGGCCATTTTACCCGTTTCGATGGTGATCTCCCTTCCATCTGGGAGTTTGCAGCTTTTTGATAATACATTAAACGTCATAAAAAATGGGTTAAAGTCACGGGCCGTTTAGCCTCAAATGACTTATTTATAAAATACAAAAAGGGAACCTTGATCAGGTTCCCTGTATACATTTGAGTTCGTTTTACTTTCTAAGGTCTAGCTCGGCCAGGATTGCCCGGTACCGGCTAATGTCTGAATTTTGAAGGTAATTCAGCAATTTCTTGCGCTTACCAACCATCTTCATCAAACCCTGCTGGGTTGCAAAGTCCTTTTTGTGCGTCTTCAGATGGCCTGTCAGGTGATTGATTCGGTGTGTAAACAGGGCAATCTGAGCTTCTGGCGAACCAGTATCTTTTTCCGATTTGGCTATGCCATGCTTCTTGAACAGCTCTTTTTTCGTTTCAACGGTTAAATACATGTTGTTTCTATTATACTCTTAATTCAGCCGGCAAAGATACGCGAAACGGGCTGAATTATCCAAAAAAGCCTCACTTTTTCATTCCATCGGGTGGAAACCATTTTGCCCTTACCTGTTCGTACCAACGGCCTACCTTATCGAACACTACCTGGTAGAAATCGGCCTCAAAAAGGCGCGCATCAATACGGGCCTGCCGTAGAAATATGAGCCCGATTCCAAACAAAATAACATCAGCCGACCAAACGCCTACCTCAACGCTCACAAAGCCTTGCTTGGCCCACTTCTCGCCTGTTATGGTGAGCAAGTAGTAAATAATAAAGAAGAGAATAGAAACCAGAAATGGAACGCCCAGCCCCCCCTTCTTGATAATGGCACCCAGCGGAGCTCCGATCAGGAACATGGCAATGCACGCCAATGAACTGGCTAAAATCTTATGCCACTGAATGCGGAATACACGTTGATCTACTTCGTAAAAATCGAGTGATGTGGTGGTGCTGTTCACCTGCGACTTCACCACACGCGCACGGTTGAGGGCCGCTGTATACATTACCTTATCTGGCGGTAGTTTTAACACACTATCAATCTTTGCTTCACGGGCTGAATCAGTCAGTACAAGTACCTTCTTCTTCGGAATTGGTGTAACCGCTTGCTGAAGCTTCTTTTCCCGTACTTGTTTTGATTGCGGTGTAATGGATGGTCTGGGCTGCTCCTTCCGTTGTGTACCTCGCGGATCATCCACCTTAATTTCACGGGACACACTTACTGAATCACGCGGCCGCCTCTTTTCCTGAACCACCGAAGGGCGTGTAATCTCTTTCGCAACGGCTGCAGTATCCGCCAGTTGAATTTTTACTTCCCGATTATCCACTGCGATTGGCTTTTCAAGTGGTACGGGCTGATCTAAACGTTGTTCCTTTTCTGCTTCCAGCAGGGCCAGCGAATCACGCTTCTTCCTGTAAGCCAACAAATCCGGTGGCAGCAACAAAGAATCATTGCGCATCAGGTAGGTAAAAAAGGTGCGATAGGAGTTGTACTGATTTAGCTTCTGGCTCATCACCTGACCGCGCAACGAATCAAGATCACTGTCTAGCTCAGCCATGTTGCGCATGATGCGGTTTCCCTGAAACCATTTTTTGTCGGTGCGCTGAATCTGAAATGAAGACAAATCAAATATCACCTGGGTTTTGGCAAATTTACTGCGGCTAAGTGTTTCTGTGCCGTAGGTTGGTGTTTTCCCAACCAAATCCTGACCTGCACTGGTACCCTCGGTGTAATTGTATCCCTTAAATAATTCAAGTTTCAAGTAACGTTCATTCAGAATGGTGTACATCTTGCCTGAATCGGCAACAGTAACATCTTTATTGCCATCGTGTTTGCGGTGGTCATAAATGATCACATCTTTCAATGTGATGCCATCCGGAAACTTTTCATTCACTTTTATACTGATGTCGGGAATGCCGTTGTAGAATGTGCCCTCACGAATATCCAATGCCGGCTTTTTCTGTTTGATGTCCCACAACAAGCTGTACGCTTCAAGTGCAGCTTTGGGCACCAGGTTGTTGTTGATGTAAAATGCACAAACCGTCAGGATCAACACAAAAAAGAAAATGGGCTGAATGGCTCGCAAAAGAGAAATACCTGCACTCTTCACAGCCGTTAACTCAAAATGTTCACCCAAACTTCCAAATGTCATCAACGAAGACAACAACACCGCCAACGGCAAGGCCACAGGTGTCATAAACACGGCAAAGTAAAACAGCAACTGCCCGATCACATCAAAGCCAAGTCCTTTGCCGATGATGTCGTCAAAATACTTGAGCATGTGTTGCATGAGCAAAATAAAAACCACGACCAGGAACGTGAGAATGAACGGTCCCAGGAAAGAGCTGAGAATAAGCTTGTCGAGTTTTTTCATGCGGTTAACGGTGCCCGAAAGCAACAAATAACACGCCAAAGATACTTGTAAAGTGCATTTTAAAATCAGACACTCGAAACTCTTTCACCTGCCCAATTTCATGATTTAAGAACAAGGAATGTTGATTTGTGATTTAAGAGGTTGAGCAATCACAGAAGTCGGGCTTATTCAGCCTCACCCTCCCACAATCTTTCTCAGCGACTCCACCAGGCTATTCCACAAGTCGTTGAGTTCGCGCAGGTCATCAAAATCGGAGTAGTCGGTAACTTTCAAAAACACGGATTGGGTTAATTCATTAAACTCCAGGCGAAGTTCAAAATAAGAGGGGTCTTTCTCGTCTTCTTCATTTTCAGGCACAAATTCAAATCGCACAAAATGATTGGTACGGTGAGCCGTCATGCGCGCCTTGTGTTCGTCATGGTCCCAGATGAATGTGAAGGTCTTGTCCATGTTATTGATCGTCACATTATCTGCAAACCATTCAGAAAGTCCACTGGCTGACTGGATATAAGGATACAGCATTTTAATGGATGCATGTACCTCATAATCAGCCGTGAATAATTTCTTTTTTGCCATGGTGTGCATAGGTGTTTGAAATTAGAAGAATTTTTCGGCAAGGCAAAATAAAAATCAGTTTTGGCAGAATACTCGCATTCTTTGTAAGTTTGCGGGCCTTAATTGAAAATGGCGCGGTAGCTCAGGTGGTTAGAGCGTTGGATTCATAACCCAAAGGTCGGGGGTTCAACTCCCCCCCGCGCTACAAAAAGCCCTGTTCCTGTTTTGGGACGGGGCTTTCGTTTTAGAACGCTAACGGAAAAGCCCATGCTACCCACCATTGACCCCACCAACACCCTTGCCTGGCGAAAGCTGGAAATGCATTTTCTAACCATGCAGGCGCAACACATGCGCGAATTGTTTCAGGAAGACACTGACCGCTTCCGCAATTTTCACTTGACGTTCGAGAACCTGTTGGTGGATTTCTCCAAAAACATTGCGGTACAAGAAACCCTGCAACTCTTACTTGAGCTTGCACATGAATGTGAACTTCCGGCTGCCATCGAAGCCCTGTTTAAAGGTTTGCCAATAAACCAAACCGAAAACCGTCCGGTCTTGCACGTAGCCCTGCGTAACCGCTCCAACAATCCTGTATTGGTAGACGGACAAGATGTGATGCCTGAAGTGAATCGTGTGTTGAAGCAAATGGAGCTCTTCTCAAATGCCTTGCTTCAAGGCGAGTGGAAAGGCTATACGGGAAAACCGATTACCGACATTGTGAACATCGGTATTGGCGGCTCCGACCTTGGGCCGTTAATGGTCACAGAAGCTTTACGCCCGTATTGGAAAAACATTACTCCGCATTTTGTATCGAATGTGGATGGAACGCACATCGCAGAAACGTTAAAGCGTGTCAAGCCGGAGACGACATTGTTCATCATCGCATCAAAAACATTCACCACACAGGAAACCATGACCAACGCAGATACTGCGCGAAGCTGGTTCCTGGAAAACACCAACCATGCAGGTGAAGTAGCCAAACATTTTGTTGCTGTATCCACCAATCAAAAAGCGGTAACCGCTTTTGGTATTGATCCGGCCAATATGTTTGTGTTTTGGGATTGGGTGGGCGGACGTTATTCGTTATGGTCATCCATCGGTCTTTCCATTGCCTGCACTATTGGCTTCGACAACTTCAGCAAACTGTTGGACGGAGCACACGCTATGGACACTCATTTCCGTAAGGAGCCTTTTGAAAAAAATATCCCCGTGATACTGGCCATGCTCGGCATCTGGTACAACAACTTTTTTGGTGCTGCATCCGAAACCATACTTCCGTATGATCAGTATCTCCATCGCTTTGCGGCTTACTTTCAACAAGGCAATATGGAGAGCAATGGCAAATCGGTAGACCGAAATGGGCAACCGGTGCAGTATCAAACCGGACCAGTTATTTGGGGCGAGCCGGGCACAAACGGACAACACGCTTTTTATCAACTCATTCACCAGGGAACCAAACTCATTCCTTGCGATTTCATTGCACCTGCAAAAACACATAACCCTGTAAGCGATCATCACGACAAGCTGCTGGCCAATTTCTTTGCACAGACTGAAGCTTTAATGAAAGGTAAAACCGAAGAGGAAGTGAAACAAGAATTAATTGAAGCAGGCATGACACCCGAGCAAATTAAGTTTCACCTTCCCTATCGTGTGTTTGAAGGAAACAAACCCACCAACAGCATATTGGTAGAGCAAGTGACACCACGCACGCTGGGCAGCCTTATTGCATTGTATGAGCATAAAATTTTTGTTCAAGGCGCTGTCTGGAACATCTTCAGCTTCGATCAATGGGGTGTAGAATTAGGTAAGGCTTTGGCAAAAAAAATATTGCCTGAATTGAACACAAATGAGGAAATAACAACACATGATGCGTCCACAAATGGCCTCATCAATCATTTCAAACGATTGAAATTTCAATAATTTCTCCCGTTACAAAAAATCGATTTGAACCGCTATTTTTGGATGATTTAGCGATTCAATGTCATCAACAATTCAACGTATTGGCGTCTTCACATCGGGTGGAGATGCACCCGGAATGAATGCCGCCATTCGTGCGGTTGTGCGTACAGGTATCTTCCACAAGAAAGAAGTCTTTGGCATCACGCGTGGCTACGAAGGCATGATTGAAGGCGACTTTGTGAAACTGGGCGCGCGCTCCGTGGGAAATATTCTTCAACGCGGTGGTACCATTTTAAAAACGGCCCGAAGTGATGAGTTTAAAACGGCTGAAGGTCGCAAGCAAGCGTATGATCAGCTTCGCAAGGAAGGCATTGATGCGCTGATCGCCATTGGTGGCGATGGCACGTTCACGGGCTTGCACAAGCTCTATCTGGAATACCAGCTTCCATCACTATGTATACCAGGAACAATTGATAATGACATTGCCGGAACAGACTACACCATTGGTTTTGATACCGCTACCAACACAGCCGTTGAAGCGATTGATAAAATCCGCGATACAGCTCTCTCTCACAACCGCCTGTTCTTTATCGAAGTGATGGGCCGCAACTCAGGCTACATTGCGTTGTACAGCGGCATTGCCGGTGGTGCTGGCGCGATCATCATTCCGGAAAGTGAAACCTCATTTGACAAAGTCTACGAACTGCTTACGGCTGGAGAAATCACCAACAAGCGATCGAACCTGGTGGTGATTGCAGAAGGCTCAAAGATTGGTGGCGCTAATGAGATTGCGCGGAAGGTTGCCGAACGCACCGACTACTTCGATATAAAAGTCACCATACTCGGTCACCTGCAGCGTGGCGGTACGCCAACATACTTCGATCGGGTGCTGGCCAGCAAACTGGGGGTAGCCGCAGTTGAAGGATTGATGAACGGAAAGACAGACGCCATGGTTGGCGTTCGTGATAACAAGATTGTTTATAACCTGTTCGACTCGGTTATGAACCGGCCACACGAAATTGATATGGACATGCTACGGATTGCTAAAATACTATCCATCTGATGAAAGACATTACCATTGGTATTGATATTGGCGGAACCAACACAAAATTTGGGGTGGTTGACCGTGCCGGAAATGTGTTGTTCCAGGATCGGATAAAAACGCAGGAGCATGAAGAATTCTCCGATCTGATAAACGAGCTGGTAAAGGTTATACGCGAGGCCATAGCCGGGCTGGATCGATCATATACGCTTGTGGGTATAGGTGTTGGGGCTGCCAACGGTAACTACTACAAAGGCACCATTGAACACGCCACCAACTTAAAATGGAAAGGCATTATTCCCTTGGCCGAAATGCTATCCAAACCATTGGGCGTACCTGTACTTGTAACCAACGATGCCAATGCCGCTGCTGTGGGCGAAATGGTGTATGGCGCTGCCCGCGATATGAAAGATTTTATCGTGATTACACTCGGTACAGGTTTGGGCAGTGGGTTTGTTTCGAACGGAAAGCTGATTAATGGAAAACACGGCATTGCCGGTGAACTGGGGCATACTACGGTGAACTATGCGGGCCGTCATTGCAATTGTGGTAAACGCGGGTGTTTGGAAACCTATGTTTCTGCCACCGGTATAAAACGTTCTGTTTACAAACTATTGGCCGATCACCTCGAACCAAGTGAGTTGCGCGGTATCAGTTTCGATAACCTGAATACAAAGATGATTACCGAAGCCGCTATCCGTGGTGACGTGGTAGCCCGTGAAGCGTTTGAATACACCGGAAGAATTCTCGGCACCAAGCTGGCCGAAACGGTTGTGCACACCGACCCGGAAGCGATTTTTCTATTTGGGGGGTTGTCGTTAGCTGGGGATTTGATTTTTAAACCCACCATCAAGCACATGGAAGCCAACCTGATGCCGTTGTTCAGAGGCAAGGTTAAAATTCTTCCCTCCGGTTTGCAAAATCAGGCAGCACCTATTTTAGGAGCCAGCAGTCTGATTTGGAATCACCTTGAAGAGAAAGATAAGATCTTCATCTAGCATGATTCCTGTGGTACCGGCAGCATACTCCATGCATCACAATACCCTCAAAATGATGGGCGCATTTATTAAAGTGGAAGAGATCACGTTCAAAAAAATCCTAAATTGAAAACAAAGGATTATTGGTGGTGCAATCTAAGACAGGGATTTTTTCACAGTCGTATATATATCTGACATCCTACAAAGGGTTTGTGTTGTATACGAAGTCCAAACAGCCGCTTCACATTCCTGAAAATCATGAAATGATTCAGGCAACGCAGGTGATGCTACCAAACCTTTAAAATCAATTCGCCACTTTCACATTCAGGTTTTCAACCAATCGTTTAAATTGATTTAACCATTCGGGTTTCAGTGAGTTGGAATCTTTACTGCTCTGAGAAATTTCAAAATATAAATTCTGACTTTTATACAAGATCGGTTCAAGCTTGAACTTTCTGAGTAGCGGAAAAACGCGGTTAAGGCGCTCAATACGCTTCACATTGCTGCGTTCGGCACTTATTCTTCTTAATTCTTTAAAAATACTTTCCCCTGCCATACGCTCTACCGTTCCCGGATCTTCAATACTGAGTTCCCACTTGGCAAGCTCTCCTATAATTCGCTCCAACTCCTTTACATTGATTCGCTCCGTTTGAAAGCAATTGATCAGATCGGCATTCAGAATGTATTCGAATGTGGTTGTATACGCACGCGGAATAGGAATATCGTTATTCGACAATGCATTTACCAAGGGGTAATCGCGGTTGTATACCCTGCGCAGTGACTCCTCCAACTCGCGCATACTCTGCCGGGTAATCATGTCCAGCACTTTACGCTTCTCATCTTTAAACAATTGCCAAAGCGTATAGCGATCCTCACCAAAATAGGTTTGCATTACCGACAGCACATCACCCAGCCGGCTTTCTTCAAAAGCATTTACCACACGTAGCTTCATGCTTTCAAAATCCTCGGGGGGCATGTCCAGCTTCAGGTTACCGATGATGTTGTGCTTGCCCATATACACTACGGCAAATGCAATGCGTCTTTCTGAACGCGTTACATTCGACTGCACCCGGGTAATGCCCAATGAAAGGCGCTGCTCACCGGCCTCTTTTCGCAAAAAGAATTCGTTAGATGTTGTGTAATTGAAAATTGGTGTGTTCTCCGGATCTTCTTCAAACAGCGAGGCCACAGCATAATGCATGCCTACACGTTGCAGGTTAGTCTTCGATGGCAACACATACCGCCTGTACACATTACCGGCATTTTCCAATGAAGGTATATTACTTGGCGTTTGTTCAAGCCTGCGGATAAATTCCGCTTCAAAATCAGCGCCAACGGTTTGATGCAGCAACTGAATGGCCCGGCAGGCATATTGTAAAATCTGAACCGTTTCAATGCCCGATACTTCATCAAAGAACCAGCCGCAACTGGTGTACATGAGTAATGCATTGCGTTGCATTTCCAACAACCGGAACACTTTGTTCTGTTCAACAACTTTAATGCAGTGATCTTTCAGGAATTTCCTGATGGTGTCGTCATTTCGCTTTAGAATAACATTGATGTACTCATCCCGCGCTTTCCAGGGATCTTTTAATATTCCGGAAGCTTCGCGTTCGTAAATAGTAATCAATTCATCACGCAGCCAATCGAGTGCATCGCGTAACGGCTTACGCCATTTCTGATTCCAATACGGGTTACCACCGGTATTGCAACCACAATCACTTCGCCAACGCTCAACACCGTGCACACAACTCCACGAACTGTTTTCATGAATCTGCGCTTCATACAAGAGTGGAAATTTTTTCAGGAACTGAGCATAATTCATCAAATGATTATGCTTTAACCTGTGAATGTGATCCAGGCAAAATGCCAACGCCATATCACCGTGCTTGTGGTGATGTCCATACGATTCACCATCCGTAGCAATGTTTACGAGCTGTGGTTCAGAATCATCGACATTGAATCCGGTGCGCAGCGCGTGCGAAAACTTTTCACCATCATTCAGTAAACCATTAAAGGCAACACCTTGCGATATATCGCCATCATAAAAAAAGACAGCTATGTTTTTCCCTGACGGCAAGTTAATCGTGTATGCTTTTCGCGGATCGATACCTGTATCCGATAATGTGTGCCAGTTCTCCTCCCCGACCTTCCGAAATGCTTTTGCCTGCCGCGGAGCAAGAATGGTGAACTTGATATTGCTCTCTGCCAAAGCTTCAAGTGTAGGTGTATCAGCTGCTGTTTCTGCCAACCACATGCCTTCAGGAGAACGGCCGAACCTGTGTTCAAAATCGCGGATGCCCCACAGAATTTGCGTACGCTTGTCCCGTTCATTGGCCAGCGGCATAATCATGTGGTTAAACACCTGCGCTATAGCGGAACCATGTCCATCAAATAGTTTTTCACTCTCTTTGTCGGCCTCTAAAATAGCGTTGTACGTTTCCGGATCATTGGTCTCCATCCACGAAAGTAAAGTCGGGCCAAAGTTGAAACTGATGCGACTGTAATTATTAACAATGTTTTTGATCACGCCCGCCTCAAGAATACGCGAGGCAGCATTAGGCGCATAGCATTCAGCTGAAACCCGCTCATTCCAATCGTGGTATGGATGGGCAGAATCCTGAACTTCAATAACTTCAAGCCAGGCGTTCTCTCGCGGGGGCTGATAAAAATGACCGTGAATACAGATGTACTTCTCCATGAACTAATAAAATGGCTTTGACAGCCGTGCAAGATTACGAACCGATATCAAATTCCGCCTCTTCCTGCTCTAATTTAATTACCGTAATGCCCAACGGAGGCAACGTTAATGCTACAGAGTAATCGCGGTTATGATATTTGATTGGTGATGTGTGTAGCTTTCCTTGATTGATCGCCCCACTTCCACCGTATTTCAGATCATCCGAATTAAAAATTTCCTTCCACTGGCCGCGGTACGGTACACCAATACGATACTGCGCCATGGTTTGCGGGGTGAAATTGCAGATCACCAGCAACAGTTCATCTTTTTCATCCGCTTTTCGCTGATAGATCATAACACTGTTCTGATGATCGGAATAGTCAACCCATTCAAAGCCACGTTCTTCGAAGGCATACTTGTATAATGCAGGTTCTTGCTTATAAAGTGTATTCAAATCTTTCATCAGACTTCGTACGCCTTTATGCGGGGCATATTGAAGTAAATGCCAATCGAGGCTATGATCATGATTCCATTCGGATGTTTGCCCGAATTCACCACCCATAAACAACAACTTGGTACCGGGATGGGTATACATGTACCCAAACAACAACCGCAGGTTCGCGAACCTCCGCCACTCATCACCGGGCATGCGGCCCATCAACGAACCTTTTCCGTGCACCACCTCATCATGCGAAAGCGGAAGCATAAAATTCTCCGTAAAGGCATACATGATGCTGAACGTTATCTCATTTTGGTGATACTTCCGGTGAACCGGATCATTTTGAAAATAGTGAAGTGTATCATGCATCCAACCCATCATCCATTTTTGTCCGAAGCCAAGGCCACCTAAATACGTTGGACGTGAAACACCAGGCCAGGCGGTTGACTCTTCTGCAATGGTAATGATATCGGGGAACTGACTATAAACCTGCTCATTGAATTCTTTCAAAAACACTATCGACTCAATATTTTCCCTTCCGCCATATTGATTTGGAATCCACTCGCCTTCTTTCCTGGAATAATCGAGGTAGAGCATACTGGCCACGGCATCTACTCGCAACCCATCAATATGAAAACGATCAAGCCAGTATATGGCATTACTAATAAGAATGGAACGCACCTCATCCCGACCATAATTGAAAATGTAACTTTTCCAATCGGGGTGAAAGCCTTTGCGTGGATCTTCATGTTCGTAAAGATGCGTGCCATCGAATTTGTAAAGCCCGTGATCATCACCCGGAAAATGGGAAGGAACCCAATCGAGAATTACACCAATACCAGCCTGATGGAGGCAATCAACCAAATACATAAAATCTTCAGGCGCACCGTACCGGCTGGATGGCGCATAATACCCTGTAACCTGGTAACCCCATGAGCCAAAAAACGGATGCTCCATCACCGGTAAAAATTCAACGTGTGTGAAACCCATCTCTTTCACATACTCTACCAACTCGGTGGCAAGTTCCCCATAGCTAAGTGAGCGGTTGCCATCCTCCAGTTTTCTGCGCCATGAACCAATATGCAGTTCGTAAACAGAATATGGCTTTGCCTTTCCTGCTTCCGACTTTCTTTTCTCCAGCCACTTTTTGTCCTTCCATGTGTAGTTCGTTTCCCAAACAATGGAAGCCGTTTTGGGCGGCACTTCAGCAAACGTGGCAAACGGGTCAGCCTTTTCGAGGTAATCGCCTGTGTTGGAGTGAATGGCGTATTTGTATGCTTCGCCCTTTTGTATGTCAGTAAAAAATCCTTCCCAAATTCCCGACTCATCCCAACGCGGGCTCAGGGTATGCTTTCCATTATTCCATCCATTAAAGTTGCCGATTACCGATACGGCTCGTGCATTGGGTGCCCAAACAGCAAAGTAGGTTCCCTTCTTTCCATTCATGGTCGTAACATGCGAACCCATTTTTTCATACAACTTAAAATGCTTGCCGGTTTTAAACAGGTGAATATCAAAATCGGTAAACAAGCTGTTGGATTCCAACGTAGAATGTTCCTTTGTTTTGGGTGATTCCTTTTTCTTTCCCATGCCCGTAATATTAGTCCGGTGGTTTGTTGTTGATTGATTTACTTCTTCGACTTCTTCTTTTGCTTTTCTTCTTCTTTAGCTTGATGATAGCGATTCATGTGATACAGAATTCCGCGCAAGGGAATAACTACCCAATCAGGGCGGCCATTCAGCTCATAGCCCAACTCGTAAATTGCTTTCTCAATAAGAAATGTGCGGATAAGGATTTCATTTTCATCAGACAACTCTTTGCCAAGCCCCATACGCTCCAGGTATGCACCAAAATAAAAGCGGCTTACATAGTGTTGCCATTGCTCTGCCCAGTTTTCGAGAAACTCCATATCGCGATCGCGGTAATTTTCATTTAATAAAATTTTACCGAACGCAGCATACTGAAAAGAGCGCATCATTCCAGCTACATCTTTAAGCGGGTTCTTTTTTAACCGCCTCTCGCTGAATGAAAATCCAGGTTCACCTTCAAAATCGATAATCACAAAGTCCTTACCCGTAAACAGTACCTGCCCTAAATGATAATCGCCATGTATGCGGGTTTTAATGGCATTGATACGAACCTCATAGATCTCCTTAAAACAATCCAGTACCTCACTTTCCATCGCTAGTAACTTCCTACCCAACTCCCGTATTTCCGGAGATAGTTTCGGCAGAGATGACTCCAGCAAATTGAAACGATCGCGAACCAGTTTACGGAGCGAGGAGTACAACGAACGTTGATAATTGGCCGTAAAATATTCTGGCGCAAAGGCAGGGTTGCTACTATCCGATGCAAGCGCCAGGTGCATCTCGGCAGTGCGTTGACCTAACCGCACTACCCGTTCATAAAATCCACGGCCAATAAATTCCTGAATGAGTTCAGGAGCTTCTTCAAACGCAATACTGGCTTTATTAATGAGCTTTGGCAACTTCTCCTTCTTCGCTTTGGTGATCACCCGCTCAAAGAAACGACCAACCGAATCGGTTGTCATGGTCCAGGCTTCACCCTGGTTCTCCACCCTTTCCTGAAGCAAGCCAAACACCATCACCTTTCCTCCAGCATCCACAAACTCAACACTGCCTGCATACTTCGGACTGTTGGAGAAACTCGTATGTTCAGAAAGAAAGCGAACAATCTCCAGGTCGGGATTGATCTCGCGTTCAAGCTTACGGTAAAATTTAAAGAAGTACTTCTCATTATAAATAATGGCCGTATTGCTCTGATCCGCCTTCAGCACCTTCGAATCAATTTCATCATCAATCACAATCTTATTAAACACACTTGAATTGAATTCCAGCACACCATCATCCACTTTTACACGCGCACGCTTGTCCATATTTACAAGCAAAAAATCGCGAAACTGCTTGTCGTAACTGCTGTCCATTACAAAGCCAACTTCATCCTGAATTTCAGCGCGGCATACCACGCTTTGCGCATGATATTCAACACGCTCAATAACTGTATCAGCTGGCGCAAAAGAAAGTGGAAGGAAGTACAGCTCAGGTAATCGCTGTACATAATGCACTTCAACTACGGTTAAGTAATGTGTTTGACCGCTGACCTTAACCGGGATCATCATGTTGATGCCCATTTTGCTGATGGCTTTTGCCTTACCACCAAACCAACGGCACTTCTTCATAAAAGGCGGAAGAATTTTACGCTCAAAATGTCGCTTTTCATTGTACGAATTGAACACCTTCTCCCACGACAAATCAGTTGATAACAATGGCAGTTCACCGCTTGTTTCAGTCTTGGTGCGTTTTTCAGCTGTATCAAGTTGAAGCCAATAATATCCGTACGGTCCGATGGTAATTGAGTACTGACCTTCACCAACATTCATAAACCGGTTCTGGCTGAATACTTCGGTTACATCGCAATCCTTAAACTCTGAAAGATTTAATGTTGCCACTTGTGAAAACTGAGAAAGGTTTGCCACCAGAATAATCCGTTGCTTATCGTGCGAACGCAGGAAACACAACACCTTGCTATTGGTGCTATCAATGAATTTCATTTCGCCCCGGCCAAAAACACTCAGGCGTTTACGCATAGCAATTACCTGGCGCAACCACCACAATAACGATGATGGGTTTTCACTTTGCGTGGCCACGTTAATTGACTCGTAACGATAAACCGGATCGGTAATGACAGGCAAATAAAGTTTTTGTGGATTTGCATCAGAAAAACCTGCATTGAGATTCATGCTCCACTGCATCGGAGTGCGCACACCAAACCGATCGCCCAGGTAAATGTTATCGCCCATACCGATTTCATCGCCATAATAAAGCACAGGTGTACCCGGCAATGAAAAGAGTATGGTATAAAGCAATTCAATCTTTCTGCGGTCATTATTCAACAATGGTGCAAGCCTTCTGCGTATGCCCACGTTGTACTTGGTGTGCGGATCAGTCGCGTAAGCCTTAAACAGGTAATCCTTCTCTTCTTCCGTAACCATTTCCAACCCCAGCTCATCATGGTTGCGTAAGAAAAGCGCCCATTGGCAATTTTGAGGTGTATCCGGAGTCTGTTCCAGAATGTCTACAATCGGGTAGCTGTCTTCTGTGCGTAATCCAAGAAACAATCTTGGCATCAACGGGTAATTAAAATTCATGTGACACTCCTGGCCGTTACCAAAATAGGCAGCCGCATCTTCCGGCCACAAATTGGCTTCAGCCATTAACACTTTATCTTTATAGTGTTTGTCGATGTGTGCCCGTATACGTTTTAAAAAGGCATGTGTTTGCGGCAGGTTCTCGCAACTGGTTCCTTCCTCCTCAAACAAAAACGGAACGGACGCCATCCGAAATCCATCCACCCCCATCTTCATCCAGAAGTCGATAACCTTAATCATCTCCATCTGTACTTCCGGGTTTTCGTAATTCAATTCGGGCTGGTGTCGGTAAAATCGATGCCAATAGTAGGCTTTCGCTTCATTATCCCACGACCAATTCGAAGCCTCGTCACTTTGCACAATCAACCGGGCGTCTTTATACTTTTCGGGCGTATCACTCCAAACATAAAACTCACGATAGCGCGTACCGGACTTGGCCTTTCTGGCGCGCTTAAACCACGGATGCTGGTCGGAGGTGTGATTGAGCACAAGTTCTGTTATAACTTTAATGCCTCGCGCGTGCGCTTCTTTTAAAAAAGTCTTGAAATCCGAAAGCGTGCCATAATCCGGATGAATGTCGTAGTGATCGGTTACATCATAGCCATCATCTTTCAGTGGCGATGGATAAAACGGCAACAACCATAGTGTATTAACACCAAGATCTTCCAGGTAATCGAGTTTCTGAATCAGTCCATTAAAATCACCAATACCATCGCCATTACTATCGTAGAAAGCCCGAACCGACAATTCATAAAAAATGGCATCTTTAAACCATAATGCTTCTGTACTTTTTTGAGAGGCACTCATATCACATTTGGGATTCGTGAATTTCTAATTTAAACAAATGAAACGGCAGTCTGTGCGGGTTAAGTTCAACATAATTCCACTCCTGGGTCCAGGTGTATCGTTCGTCCGTCATCAGATCATGTAGTTTCACATTGATATGACCACCCATGTTCAGCAACTGAAGCGGCAACTGGATATATCCGTGGTGTGTATTGTGCTGATCAAGGTTAACGATTACCAAAATCAAATCTTTACGATCATCGGTATACTTAAGATAAGCCAACAATGAGGAATCTTCAATCGTACAAAAATGAATATTCCAGGTTGATTGAAGTGCCGGGTGCTGCTTTCGTGCTTTGTTTATCAAGGCAATAATATCCGTCATCCGGTTTACGCGCTTCCAATCGTATTGCTTGATTTCAAATTTTTCCGAGTCCATGTATTCTTCCTTTCCGGGAATCGGGTTGTTTTCATAGAACTCATAAGGAGGCCCGTAAATACCGTAGCTGGAAGAAAGTGTTGCTGCCAGCGCAAGACGAATAATAAAAATATTCTCACCCTGATGCTGAAGGTGATAAGGCAAAATATCCGGGGTGTTGGGCCAGAAATTCGGGCGAAAATAATTGCGTGAGGGGCCGAACACCAATTCATTCATGTACTCAATCAATTCATGCTTATTGACTCGCCAGGTAAAGTAGGTATACGATTGGGTAAATCCGGATTTGGCAAGTGAAGCCATAATTTTTGGTCGCGTAAACGCTTCTGATAAAAAGATAACATCCGGATATTGCTTATGCACTTCACCAATGGCCCACTCCCAAAACGGAATGGGCTTGGTATGTGGATTATCGACACGGAAAATCGTTACTCCTTGTTCTACCCAAAAAAGAATAACTGACATCAATTCTTCCCACAACTCGCGCCACGCGGTGGTTTCAAAATTAAACGGATAAATGTCTTGATACTTTTTAGGCGGATTTTCAGCGTATTGAATGGAGCCATCCGGTCGCTGCTTAAACCATTCAGGGTGTTGCTTCACATATGGATGATCGGGCGCACATTGAAAAGCCAGATCAAGCGCAATGTCGATTCCGGATTTCTTTGCCTCAGCAATTAATTTCTTGTAATCATCTAAAGAGCCCAACTCACTATGAACTGCCTTGTGGCCTCCTTCATCGCTGCCAATAGCCCAGGGCGATCCCGGCTCTCCTGCACCAGATCGTACATTATTATTTTTGCCTTTACGATTGAGTTTACCAATCGGGTGAATGGGCGGCAGGTATAGTACATCAAAGCCCATTGCGGATATACGCGGCAGCAGTTTAATCACATCTTGAAAGGTTCCGTGCCTGCCATCCTGCGCAGCAGATCGTGGAAAAAGTTCATACCACGTACTGTACAAGGCACGCTTTGTTTCAACCCGAACATGAAGTTCCCGCGTATACCTGGTCACATACTGACGCAGCGGATATTGATGAACCCATTCACTAAAATCAGGCGATTGTATCGTCACCACATTTTCATGATACTTCTTCTCATCCCGAAAAGCCTTTGCCACATTCACGATCTCCTTCTCCTTTCCTTCGGTAACTTGTTCAAGCAACAAAGCTCCTTCCTGAAGTTCAAGCTTTACATCCAACATAGCCAAAGCTTTCTTCTTTATGCCATCATACCAGGTTTCCAATTGATCGATCCACGCTTCAACAGTAAATACATAATTCGTCTTCTCTGTTGTGTAGAAGGATGCCTTCCACGAGTCATTGCCTTGATGACTCATGGCTACCCGGTTCCAGTTCTTGTCGTTTGCCTTTTTATACAGGACATCCGCCCTTACATGGTCGTGTCCATCCGCAAAAATATCAGCGGTAACATCAACCCGCTCACCAACGGTACGTTTGGCCGGATAGCGGCCGCCATCCACTTCAGGTTGAACATTTTCAATGAGTACACGCGACTGACCAGCGATTTTATCTAAAGACATATTGTGTTATTCAATTTCAAAAACAAATGCACCGTAAGCCGGAAGCTCAAGCCGGACTTCATTTTCTATCAATTCAAGCTCTTCACCTTGCCACAACAATTCCTTCAACCGATAATTCTTTCCTTTGTCCAGTAAAAACCTATCAGCAACATCAGGTGAAATGGCTACCGAAATTTTACGTGTTGCTGAATTAAATCCGGCAACGATAAGCAGTTTTTTATCTGCCGTATACCGAACATATGCAAGCACGTCATCGTTAAAATTTTTCTCCGTAATATTGAATGTTGTAAGATCGGCATACGCTCCTTCCACGATAGCCGGATGTAAAGCCGCGAGATTTAATAAGGTAGAATAAAAACTGCGCAACAACTTTTGGTCATCGGTTAACAATGCCCCATCAAAGGCTCCGCCATTCATCCACTTTTGGTGTTCAGGCACTCCCCAATAATCGAAAATGGTCGTGCGGCCATCATCACCCTGAAAACCTTCGGCACCAGCACCAGGCTCTCCCACTTCCTGGCCGAAATAAATCATAACCGGACCTTGATCAATCGTTGCGCTGATAACCATTGCCGATGCAGCCTTCCAGGGGTTGCCGGCAAAAAAACGCGAAGCAATTCGTTGCTCATCGTGATTCTCCAAAAAGTGCAGCATGTTCGCATTGATGCCGGTTAATCGTTGCTGTATGGCATTAATATCAACGGTGCTTCTTTGGCCATTTACCAATAACCGCAACGTATCGTATAGTAAAACCTTGTCGTACAAATAATCAAACCTGCCCTGCTCAATATAATTACGATAGGCATCAGGGTTGTAAATCTCGGCAACGAAAATGATTTCAGGATTCACTGCTTTCACTTGTGGAATAACCCAATGCCAGAATTCTACAGGAACCATTTCGGCCATATCGCAACGAAAACCATCCACTTTTTTATTTGCCCAATACACCAGAATGTCCTTCATCTTAACCCATGTATCGGGAACCGGATCAAAATACTTTGTTCGGCCGTTTTCGATATCCACACCGTAGTTAAGCTTTACTGTTTCAAACCACTCGTTTACTCCCGGGCTTGATGTGAACTGATCGTTTCCGGTTACCTTGGACGGAGTTTCTTCAAACTTTCCATCTTTGGTTGGAAATTCATTTTCGTCACCAAGCGCAACATACTCGGCAGGTACTTTAAATGATTCACCGGGCAAGTAATAGAAATTGTTGCTCGCTTTAAAGCGAACACCTTTATCATCAAACTCGCCCAGGTCAATGGTACCTTTTGGTTTAGCATCCGACTTGTATGCACGCGCCACATGATTGGGCACAAAATCGATAAGCACCTTTATGCCATGATTATGTGTTCGCTCAATGAGTGCTTCAAACTCCTTCATGCGATTTGGCACACTTCGGGCCAGATCGGGATTAACATCGTAGTAATCCTTTATCGCATAAGGTGAACCTGCTCGTCCTTTTACCACATCGGCATCATCCAATGGTATACCGAATGATGTATAATCCGTGATTACGGCATGTTCGAGCACTCCGGTGTACCACACATGGGTAATGCTCAATTCTTTCAGTGCCAACAACGCCTGATCGTTAATATCATCAAACTTTCCAACTCCATTTTCCTGTAACGTGCCATAGGGTTTGTTCAACGTTTCCTTATTTCCAAAAAGACGGGTCATGAGTTGATAGACAATAATCTTTCCGGATTCACTTTTCATGGCAGGCACAGGGGGTATTTCAACTTTCTTTCGGCTGCACGATACGGCAGTAAGTACAACTAAAATAAGGGTAAATCTGAGCATTCTGAAAGATAAGGAATGAAAGCCCAAGCGTACTGAGAAATGCGTCAAAATTTAATGCAAACGATTGCGATTGATTCAGGACTGCAAACCAGAAATCACGTGCATTTACCTCCAAAAAAATATTTTTAAAGAAGTCGATCCTGTATATTTACTTCATTCGCAAATCGAACCCTTATGTATTTGAACGTAAAAGCAGTGCAAGAAAACACCTACGATGCTATAGTGGTTGGTACCGGCATCAGTGGCGGCTGGGCCGCTAAAGAACTAACCGAAAAAGGATTAAAGACATTGGTGCTGGAACGTGGGCGTGATGTACAACACCCTAACTATCCTACCGCCACCAAAGACCCATGGGATTTACCCTATGGCGACCGGCCAACCGCTGAAGACCTTGAACAACAGGGCGTTCAAAACAGAACGGGGTATACCATTCGTCAATCCACCAAACATTGGTTTGTAAACGATATTGAAAATCCCTACACCGAAAAGGAAGGAAAGCGTTTCGACTGGATGCGTGGCTACCATGTTGGTGGTCGCTCGATTATGTGGGGAAGACAAAGCTACCGCTGGAGCGATATGGACTTTGAAGCCAACGTAAAAGACGGAATAGCAATAGATTGGCCGGTACGCTATAAAGACATTGCTCCATGGTACGACCATGTAGAAACATTTGTGGGCATTAGCGGACAAGCCGAGGGGTTGGCGCACCTTCCAGACAGTAAGTTCATTCAACCTATGGAGCTTAATTGCGTGGAGAAAGAACTTAAGAAATCCATGATGGATAAATTCGGACGCCTGCTTACGATTGGTCGCGTAGCTAACCTGGCCGGACCACTGGCGCATGATAAAAGTCCGCAACGTGGAACATGTCAATACCGAAACCTATGCAGTCGCGGTTGCCCGTATGGTGCCTACTTCAGCAGCAATTCATCTACCCTGCCGGCAGCAGCCGCTACAGGCAATATGACTTTACGCCCCAATTCCATTGTATACGAAGTGATTTACGATGAGCAGAAAGGCAAAGCAACCGGGGTAAAAGTTTTGGACGCTGAAACCGGAGAACAACATGAGTTTTACGCGCGTGTGGTATTTCTTTGCGCCTCTACCATGGGCTCAACCTTTATCCTGTTGAATTCCATTTCAAAACGTTTCCCTAATGGTTTAGGCAACGATAGTGGTGAACTTGGTTGCAACATTATGGATCATCATTTAGGCGCTGGCGCAAATGGCGATGTTGAAGGCTTTGAAGATATCTATTATTATGGCCGAAGGGCCAACGGTGTTTATATTCCTCGGTTCAGGAATATCGGCAAAGACAAACGCGATTACCTGCGCGGCTTCGGTTACCAGGGCGGTGCAAGCCGCCAGGGCTGGTGGAGACTGGTGAGTGAAGCCAGCATTGGTGCCGACTTGAAAGAGGCAGTAACTACTCCCGGCAAATGGGGCATTGGCATAATGGGTTTTGGAGAAATTCTGCCAGATCATAGCAACCGGGTTACGATCAATGCGGATAAAAAAGACAAATACGGATTACCTACATTATTGTTTGATACAGAGTTTAAAGAGAACGACTTTAAAATGCGCAAAGACATGGCCAACGATGCAGCTGAAATGCTTGACGCTGCGGGCTTTAAAAATGTCAGATCATACGACAATCCCAACTCACACGGAATGGGGCTCGGTATTCATGAAATGGGAACTGCACGCATGGGGAACGATCCAAAAACATCAGTATTGAATAAGTGGAACCAGGTACATGCCTGCAAGAATGTATTTGTTACTGACGGATCGTTTATGACATCGGCATCTTGCGTAAATCCATCCTTAACGTATATGGCATTTACCGCCCGTGCTGTAAACTATGCCGTAGAAGAAATGAAAAAACAAAACCTTTAATTGCCACTGATATGAACAGACGAGACGTAATCAAACGCACGGCTATCCTAATGGGTGGCGTTGTATCTGCCCCGGCCATCATGGGCATTCTTAAAGGTTGTAAGGCAAAACCGGGTGTAGCATGGGTGCCCAAACATTTTACACAGGAGCAAGCCTATGTAATAACTGAAATGGCTGAAATCATTATCCCCAAAACAGACACAGCGGGTGCCAAAGATGCCGGAGTACCTGCATTTATAGAAGAAATGATTTTTGAAGTCTATAGCGAAGCAGATCGTACAAAATTTATGGCTGCTTTGGAAGATTTTACTTCATCTACGGGATACCTGGATCTTTCTACAGACGAACAAGTTAACGTGGTGACTGAGGCACACGCCAAAGCCATTGAAGAAAAGCCACAAGAACGCCCTTTTGTTATGGCGATGAAAGAACTGACTATGCTTGGTTATTTCTCCAGCAAACCTGGAGCTACCGAAGTATTACGCTATGAAGCTGTGCCCGGTTATTACAATGGTTGTATGCCGTTGGAAGAAGTGGGAAGAACGTGGGCAACGTAAGAATTGTTGTCCAAGCAAAATTGAAAAGTCAGATTGTAACCGGTCTGACTTTTTTTATTCAGTTTTTGTTTTTGAATCGTACCAAAAGGATCGAAACAAAAATATAACCACAACAACCAAAGACGCGAATACTTTCACAAAGTCAGATCTCAGCACTTGAGTAATCTCTGCAGTTTGTGGAAACTCAAAGAGGCACCAAACAATCAGTCCGACAATCATGGCAATCAATGCCTTCTTGAAGAACAACTCAAAAATTGCCATAACAGAAAGCACGGACATGGCACCGAACAGCAATATCCACTTCCAGGCATCAACAACCTGAATGTGTGTTGCGGCCAATACGATAAAAAGTATGGTCAGAATTGAATTAATCAGTCGCATAAATAGCAAGTGTCGAGCGCTACTAAACAATTGACTTCAAGTGCGCATAGCCGCTCGTGATCGCATCAATCTGTGGACGTGTGAAATACTCCTGCTCCAGAAAAAAGTGCTTCAACCCTGATTTTTCGGCTGCTGTAAATACACGTTTGTAATCAATAGAGCCAGAGCCCACATCGGTTTGCAGGTTGCGCTGGGTTTTATCCATGTCCTTCACATGCCACAAGTGAATTCTCCCCGAATACTTGTTAAAGAGTTCAACCGCATCAACCTCAGCAAACGTGCTCCAGTAAATATCCAACTCAAGCGCAATGGAAGAATCCATTTCCTCAGCCATCATATAATACGGTACCTGACCCTCCAGTTCAATAAACTCAAACTCGTGGTTGTGATAACCCAATGTAATGCCGGCTTGTTTACAAGTTTCATTCGCTTTGTTCAGAAGCTCAACAACTTTCCTGTAATCATCCAAAGTTTTTCGTTCATCCGGATGAAGCCAGGCGACCACCATGTATTTCTGCCCGATCTTTTGGGCATCCTCAACTGCACGCTCCCATTCGTTTATTAATGAGCCTTTCATCATCGGAAAGGCTTGTCCGGTGAGGTAATGTCCGCTGACAACAGATAAACCCATATCAGAAACCATTTTATAAAAATCTGCATACGGCATATTGAACACCTTGCCATCACCATATCCATAAAGTTCAAGTTCCTTAAAACCAATATTCGCTACCTGTTGAATGGTTCCCTTTACATCTTTTAGAATAATATCCTTTAACGTATAAAGCTGTATTCCAATAGATCGCTCCTTTGCGGTTGAGCAACTCATGAGCGAGGGCAGTACAAGGCCTGCTGCCGTAGCCAATGTAGTTTGCTGAATAAATTCTCTTCTTTTCATATCGGTTCGTTTATCGTGTCCTTATCCAATCATAAGCCTCTTCCTCATCAGAGAAAACACCCAGTTGAACATGGTAAGCCTTAAATTTTTCTTCCGCGTTGTTCTTAAAAGTCTCCATGGGATATTCTGCAAACAAATCATCTCCCAAAATAACTGCGTGAATTTTTACGTTGGCTTTATTGAAAAGCAAATCATCCCAGGTAGTTGAGAACCATTCTTCTGTTTCCTGATCCACTTCGCCTAACAACTGCGTATCCGCTAACCATGCCAAATGCGGATATTCCTTTTCCAATTCGATGTAATGTTGTTGTATAGCAATCAGGTTCTTTCTGAAACTTTCACCGGGGGTTTCTTTCTTCCAGCGATGCTTTAAAACGGGCAATGTGTCGTCCAGTTCACACAACACATATTCGTTCTCAAACACCAGGGTAGTCATGATTACTACTTCTTCTCCTCACCATCGAGGGAAAGCACGTATATCGCCATCTTCTCGGCATCTTCTTGCGAAAGATCCGGATGTGCATTCATGGGTATTTCACCCCACACACCTGAACCACCTTCGATAATGCGTTTGGCTAATAGCTTAATATTTTCATCGTTGAATTCATACTTTTTTGCAACATCCGTGTGCGAGGGACCAATAATTTTGTTGGTAGAATGATGACAAGTCTTACAATCTGATTCATCCACAAGAATTTTTCCAATAGCAGCTAACTGGCTTGTGGATAACTGTACAGGTTCGTCCTGTTCAGAAGTTGCTTGTTTCCCGCCACATGAAACAATAAAAGCAACCACTAAGGCTGCAACACTTAATTTATTTATCATAGTCCTAATATTTTTTTGTTCAATTTAGTATCTGTTCCTGCCGAAGCAAAATCGTCAAACGCTTTTTCTGTTACCTGAATAATGTGGTCTTTTATAAACGGGGCACCTTCACGTGCGCCTTGCTCGGGATGTTTGATGCAACACTCCCATTCCAATACAGCCCACCCACCATAATCGTATTGTGCCAGTTTTGAAAAGATGCTTTTGAAATCAACCTGGCCATCACCCAACGAGCGGAACCGGCCCGGTCGATTTATCCAATCCTGAAAACCTCCATACACACCGCTTTTCCCCGTTGGATTAAACTCGGCATCCTTTACATGAAACATTTTGATGTAGGGATGATAGAAATCAATGTATTGCAGATAGTCCAGTTGCTGCAAAACAAAATGACTTGGATCATACAGGATGTTTACACGCGGATGATTGCCCGTCTCTTTTAAGAACCGTTCGAAGGTTATCCCATCGTGCAAATCCTCACCCGGATGTATTTCGTAGCACACATCCACCCCAGCTTTATCAAACGCATTCAATATCGGAAGCCAGCGTTTTGCCAGTTCTTTGAATCCCGCATCAACCAGTCCGGCAGGTCGTTGAGGCCAGGGATAAACGGTATGCCATAACAAGGCTCCGGAAAATGTTGCGTGCGCCTTCAGTCCAAGATTTTTACTGGCTTTGGCAGCTAATTTTAACTGATCAATCGCCCATGCCGTGCGGGCTTTGTTATTTCCCTTCACACTCTTGGGGGCAAAACCATCGAACATCACATCATAGGCTGGATGTACGGCTACTAACTGCCCCTGAAGATGCGTACTCAGTTCGGTGATTTGAACGCCACAATTTTCAACCATTTCGCGGTACTCGTCTGCATATGCTTTACTCTCAGCCACACGTTTCAGATCAATGCACCGCGCATCCCATGTAGGAATTTGAACACCTTTGTATCCCAATGAAGCTGCCCACTTGCAAATGGTACGCATATCATCAAACGGAGCCTCATCACTCATAAACTGAGCCAAAAAAATGGCAGGTCCTTTTATGTTTTTCATCTGATTCTTCTTAGAACTTTAAATCTTCACCCATTTCTGCTTTCCTTTCGATGACTTGATGGCCGCCTCAATAAAGGCCATACCTTTCACACCATCATCCACATCCGGGAAATCATATTTAGCAGGATCAATTTTTTTACCGGGCTTATAATCGCGAACGGCTTTAGCAAAGGCTACATACAGGTTGGCAAACGCCTCCAGGTAACCTTCCGGATGACCAGAGGGTGTTCGGGTATTTTGCTTTGAAGCATCGGAGGTATATCCCATGCCCGAGCGATAGATTTCTTTTGCCTTATCCGGCCACTTCAACAACAATGTGTTTGGTTCTTCTTGTCTCCATTCCATTCCGCCCTTCTCTCCATACACCCGTATCGATAAATTATTTTCTTCACCGGCAGCAATTTGTGTGGCGATCAATGTACCATGCGCACCATTATCGAAATGAACAAACATCATGTCATCATCATCCAATAACCTACCAGGCACAACCGAATTCAGCTCCGCGCAAAGCTCTGTAATGGATGATCCTGTAATATATTCTGCCAGGTTTGCAGCATGCGTACCGATGTCGCCCAATGCTCCACCTAAACCGGATTTTTTGGGGTCGGATCGCCAGCTTGCCTGCTTTTGTCCTGTTTTTTCAAGGGGTGCATGCAGCCAGCCTTGAATGTATTCCACATATACTTTCCGCACTTTTCCCAATTTGCCCGACTTGATTAACTGCCGCGCTTCTTTAATCATGGGGTACCCGGTGTAGGTATGCGTTAATGCGAAAACAAGACCGGATTTATCGGCCACCTGCTTCAACTTTTTAGCCTCTGCCAACGACAAGGTCATGGGTTTATCAATAATCACATGAAAGCCATTTTCCAATGCCGCCTTTGCGGGTGCAAAATGCATGTGATTGGGAGTAACGATTGAAACAAAATCCATCCGTTGATCAGCCGGTAGTTTCTTCTCGGCCTTAATCATCTCTTCATAACTTGAATAGATTCGTGCCGGATCAAGATAAAGTGAATCTCCAGTGGCTTTTGATTTCTTCGGATCGCTACTGAATACACCACAGACCAACTCAATCTGTCCATCCATGGCAGCTGCCTTTCTGTGTACGGCTCCGATAAAACCATCGAGCCCTCCGCCTACCATGCCCATTCGTAATTTTCGTTTCACTATTGCTTCGTTTTTGGTTGCTAAGCAATATATCCAAAAGATTGTAAAACAATAAACCTGATTTCCGCAAACGTTTGCAATTTATAAACGGGCTTGCGCAATCGATTTATTCGTGCAATTTTAGGTGCATAATCTAAACTACCATGACCACCACACAATCCAACCTTCAACTTCGTCTGAGCATCATGATGTTCTTCCAGTTTTTCATCTGGGGGGGCTTCTTCGTAACGATGGGCAGTTACCTGCTGGAAGTATTTAAAGGAACAGAAGGAATTAACTCGATTATCGGTAGCGCTTATGCCACACACAACTGGGCTGGCTTACTCGCTCCTTTATTTGTGGGGTTGATTGCCGATCGCTACATCAATGCCGAGAAAGTAAATGCTTTTTGTCACCTTGTTGGCGGTTTATTGCTGTGGTATGCAGCAGGCATCACTGATCCGGGTACGTTCATCTGGGTGATGTTTGCCTACTTCATGTTGTTTATGCCCACGCTTGCCCTGGTAAATGCCATTGCATTTGCCAACATCGAAAATCCGGACAAGCAGTTTCCTGCCATTCGTGTGTGGGGTACCATCGGCTGGATTGTTGCCGGTTTAGTAGTTGCCCAAACGGTTTTAGGTTGGGTAGATATTCCCCTTATCAAAATGATTACCGGTATTGAAAATGCACAGGCCACCAATATTCCATTGAAGATGTGTGCCATTATGTCGCTAATTTATGGCGTTTACAGCTTCACACTTCCTCCTGCCCCACCTCAAGCCAAAGGCCAGGCATTTAGTTTTAGCAAAGCCTTGGGTTTGGATGCCATTAAACTGATGGGTGAAAGAAATTTTGGGGTATTTGCCTTGTGTAGCTTTTTGATCTGCATTCCGCTTGCCTTCTACTATGCCCGAACCAACGACTTCATTTCAGCCATGGCCTTTGGTGAGAAGTCGGCTTCATTCATGACGATCGGTCAGGTAAGTGAAGTCTTGTTCATGTTATTGGTACCCTTCTTCCTGATGCGGATTGGTGTTAAATGGATGCTGGTAGTTGGTATGTTGGCATGGACGTTACGCTATTTTCTGTTTGCTGCATTTCCAGAATCACCCGCTTTGCTCGTTGTAGGTATTGCCCTTCACGGTATTTGCTACGATTTCTTTTTCGTAACAGGGCAATTGTATGTTGATCGTAAAGCACCTAAAGATATACGCGCCAGCGCACAAGGTTTATTTGCACTGCTTACCTACGGTGCCGGTATGCTGATCGGTAACTATATTCTGGGCTGGTGGGGAGACAACATTAGCCTGGATGGTTCTTCGCAGGCTGGCTGGCTTGATGGTGCGTTCACCTTCTGGATTATGCCTTCGGCTTTGGCGCTGGGTGTGGCTATTCTGTTCTTCCTGACTTTCTGGGAAAAGAAGAGTGAGCTAAAACCATAACTCTGTTTAGCCTATCAGGATTTAACCAATGGGGGCACAATTTTAGTCAGACTTAACCGTTCTGATGCAAACCCTGTCCCTCATCCATGCAAAAGTACCTCATTATGGCTTTGGTTGTCATAGGTACAACCAATCCAATATTCTCCCAACTAAAGGAAGATAAAAAGACAAAACTGAAACTCTTCATTGATTGCAGTAACGTCTGGTGCGATCAAACCTATATCCGCAGCGAAATCAACATAGTCGACTTTGTCTTTGACAGAATTGCTGCTGATGTGCATTTTTTAGTAACCTCAACTTCCATTGGCAATGGAGGCGACCAGTATCAGTTGATTTTCTATGGTCAGAAAAAATTTGCCGGGCAAAAAGACACCCTGAGATTCACTATGCCCCCTGTATACACCGAGGTAGAAGTACGAGAAAAAATACTGACCCATCTCAAAATAGGATTGGTGCCCTATGTAGCAAAAACCGACATGATCAGTTATGTAACCCTGGAGTTCAAGCGACATGACACAAATGAATCTACGGCTAAGGAAGAAAAAGATAAATGGAACTATTGGGTATTTCGAATAAGTGGCAACGGGAGTCTTGAAATTGATCAGAACTATTTAAGCACCTACCTGAACGGGAATGTGACAGCAAACCGTACCACTGAAAACTTCAGAGTTGAGTTCAGGATGTCAACCGGAAAAAATATTTCAAAGTTCAAATTTGAAGATGAAGAAGGCATAGAACAAAGTTTCACTGTTATTAATACAAACTACAATTTCACAAATACAACGGTTCTAGCAATATCCGATCATTGGTCGTATGGGTATTACCTCTTCTTGCGAAACAATACCTTCTCAAATTTTCAGAATTCTATTCGTTTCGTGCCTGCGATTGAGTACAATATCTTCCCTTACAAGGAAGTAAATAATAAGTTTCTCACGTTTTCATATGGAATCGATATGATTCATAACAATTACTATGAAGAAACCATTTACAGCAAGGTTAGCGAAAACCTGTACGGGCACTCGGCCAGAATAGTGTCCAGATTCAATCAAAAATGGGGTACATTAAATTCCACCATCAACTATACGAACTATTTCCATAACTGGAATTTCTACAGCCTGGAGATCAATACCGAAGCAGAGGTGCGAATAAACGGAAGTCTCTCTTTCTACGTTTATGCCTTCGGAGGGTTAACCCGCAACCAGGTTTTCATACCAAAAGGAAGCGCATCGGTTGAAGATGTATTGGCGAGAAGAAGGCAGTTGGCATCAGGCTATAATTTTGGTGCCTGGTTTGGATTGAGTTATCGGTTCGGTTCAATTCTGAATAACTTCGTTAATCCGCGCTTCTCCGATTAACCATATGTTGAAGCCATAATAGCCTTTACCTCGTTAAGCGGCTTAAACACATTAAACGTTTTACCCTGTGTACGTAGCGCACCTAATGTATTGCCGTATTGAGCCGCTTTTATGTAGTCTGTTGGATTCTCCAACAATCCAAAACCCACGCCTCCGGCAAATGAATCGCCACAACCGGTGGTATCAATAACCTCCTTTACCTTTACAGCCGGAACCATCGTTTCAATTACGTTATCCTTTTGCTTGTAGTATACCAGGCAACCGGTTGAGTCGGCTGTTATATACACACACCGAACACCGTGGTTCAAACAATGCGTGGCAAACTTCAGTAACTCTACCCGATCCAGATGAGACGTATCCGTATAGTCGCTGGTCTCATATTCCTTCTTAAACCATGAAGCATGCGCTTCTTCCAGGTTCATCTTCAACACATCGATGTAAGGCAGCCATTGATCGCGGTCAATCCAGAATTTGCGCTGACGCTCCCCGTTGAACAGGCAAGCTGTTGTGGGGCCATGCGCATCAAAGATGATTGTACCCTTACTTTTACTCTTTATATACTTCAAGGTGTCTAACGAGATTTCGTAATCGCTGATCGGTACAAATACAAACACATCGCTATTCAGAATATCCTTGACATCATCCGGTAAAATCGGATCCATAAAACCGGTTTGTCGCTCCATGCGGTTGTTCATATCCAGAAACTTCAGGCTGATGATATCACCTTGGTCATTTTTGGATGTTATGTACTTCATATTAATCCCTTTGTATCCGGAAAAAACTTCCCGCACATTATCTACATCAACTTTTCGTACATGCGCTACCGGATAAATTTCAAGCTCCTCCCCTGCCATAATCGATAAGGCAATGACTGGATGTGTAATACATCCCCACTTCTGGATCAAATCACCATTGTGGGTAACAATGTGATCACGAGGAATGGGGCCCAAAACTGCTATGCGCTTCATGCTTATTAATTTTCTGTAAGAAATGCCGCCCCGAATACACCAGCACTGTCACCCAACATGGGTTTTACAATTGGCGTATCAAACCGGTCGTTGAAAACATATTTTTTCAAGTGCTCAATACCTTTGTCATACAATGTTGGAATGTTACCAACGCCTCCTCCTATTACAATGACATCCGGATCAAGAATGTTAATGACCACACTCAATGCTTTACCAAACATTTCATGCAACCGGTTAATGGTTTGAATGGCTACCGGATCGCGGCCTTCCTGATACCGTGCATAAATATCCTTTAACTTCAAAACCTGGCCACTCTGCTTTTGGTAGAACCTTTCAAGGGCTGGCCCCGCTATAATATTTTCAACACAACCCACCTTCCCACAGTAGCACTGACCACCCGATTCATCAAGAAAGTTATGCCCCCACTCTCCAGCAATGCCTTGGAGGCCGTTAATCACCTTGTTGTTTACCACAATTCCACCGCCACAGCCCGTTCCCATAATTACACCAAAGACCACCTCGGCATTCGGAAACTTTTCCTTTACAACACCTAAACGAGCTTCAGCCAAAGCAAAGCAATTGGCATCGTTGGCAGTTATAACCTGCATCTTCAGCAAGACCTCAAGATCTTGCCTCAGTGGCTTAAAATTCAACACGATTGAATTGCTGTTTTTAAAAAGACCGGTATGCGGATCCATAGTACCAGGGGTACCGATGCCAATTTTATCAGGGCGATATCCCGCGGATTTCTCCATCATGTCAACCAATTTGCTGATTTGGTTAAGCACATGCTCATAACCCAAATTAGCTTCAGTCGAAACCCGATCACGAAATAGTGTATTCTTGCTTTCTGGAGAAGCCATGATCACCCCTTCCACTTTTGTACCGCCCAAATCGATTCCCCAAAGCTCCTTACGCATAGCTACCCGTTATTGAAAATGAATTCCTTATTTATTTTCGCAATCCAAAAAATGTCCAGTCCTGATCTTTCGCCATTGCCAGGTACACACCATTGGTCCACCCAAAGCCATCCTGATTAGGATATTCTCCCCCACCGGCATAAAGTGCTATATCGGATACGTTGTACTTCTCCATCATTTTACCCGTTGCCTTGTATACACGAGTATTCACGGCCAGCCAACGCGATCTGACGGTATCGGCTGAGGGTACCAGGTTATAATTTTTCAATCCTCTGTAAGCAATCCACTGCAAAGGCGCCCAACCATTTGGTGCATCCCACTGCTGCTTACTTTCAGTCAACGTAGTACGCAAACCACCCGGTCCCAGAAAATCACGTTGAAGCTTTTGCTCCACTCCAATTGCCTGCTGTTGATCAACCATAAAAAAATACAAGGGAAAACTTCCGGCCAATGTCGGAATGGCTGATTGTGTTTGTGATGGGAGATGATAATCAAAGAAATAACCTTCTTTATCATTCCACATATACTTCAAGATGGCTGCTTTTCGTCTTTCAGCAAGCTTAGTGTACAAGTCAGCGCGTTCAATATCCCCTTTTAGCGCATAGGCACGTTGCAACATAAATTCGTGATAATACAACAAGCAGTTCAAATCAACGGGTATCAATTCGGTGGTTCGGATGCTTTCAAGTCCTTTACCGGATTCGAACCATCGGGCACTGAAATCCCAACCTGATTCACAGGCAGCGCGCAGGTTCCGATACAAATCCTCTGCATCGCGACCCGATTGCTGTTGCAGGTGAACATCTTCTTTAAACGCTTCCGGTCGAGGGCGCGGATCATTGTCCCAGTACCGGTTAAGCACAACATCGTCATCAAGTTTAACTACGCGCAATATTGCATCGCCTGATTTCTCTAATTGATCCATATCCTTCATCCAGAAATCATACTCGCGTTGAAGGGCGGGCAGGTAGTTTAGTAATTTCTCATCGTTTCCATCCACGGCAACGCCAACTATCAATGAAAAATAAGGTGGTTGTGAACGACTCAGGTAATACTGTCGGTTTCCGTTAGGAATAAACCCGATAGAATCGATCAGGTAAGCAAAGTTGTTGGCCATGGCTTCAACCATATCCATTTTACCGGAAGCCTTTAACCCAAGAATGGTGAAGTAGCTATCCCAATAATAAATTTCTGAAAACCGGCCACCGGGTACGATATAGGATTGCGGAAGCGTAATCAGTGATGATCCTTGCCTATTATCATCCGGTTGGCGGGTAAGCACCGGCCAAAGCGCCATGATGTGTTCCTCAACCGAACGCGAAGTATCAGCCTGAAAGTTGGTTGTTGGCGATACGGGAATATCAAAGTGTTTAAGAACAAAGGCCTTCAGGTCAAAATCTGGCGCATTTCTTTCAACAGTATATTCCTCTTGAATTTCAGCAAGGGATTTTTTAGGAACACAATCCACAAAGGTTTTTGAATCGGGAAAAACAGCCGCCAACTGCACATCCTGAAATAAATCCGAAGCATAAAAATCCTGAACAACCGCCTCCTTTTTCTGGCATGAAAATACCAGTAGCAATAGGATACCATAAACTGAAAAACGCTTCATAAGCTGATCGGATAATCAGCTTAAAATATCAAATAAAGGTTGGAATTGCCAGCGATTTCTTCTGATTCCTTTCGCTGAATTTATTCTTTCCAGGCGAGGTGTTCCTTACGGGTACGAACGTGGCGCAATACCCAATCACCCACCTGATGCCCTTGCTTCACACCTTCATCAATAGCGGGCCGGTAATGGATACCACCATACAACCGGCTAATCGCTGCTTCGTCAGAGGCCTGCTTAAAGGAAGAGAAGGTTCTTGCCGGAAGTCCGAATTCCAACTCGGTAGAATCAACAAAATGAAAATTATCGCCAAACAGGGTAGTCAGTACATCCGCAGCAGCAGTTGAAATTACACTGTGCCCGCTGGTATGTTCAGGGAATGGTGGAGTCTGCAATAAGGGTAACCAGTCTTCATCAATAAACTGGTTGATAAACGTTTCAGGACGGACGAGTTTGCTTCGGTATTTTTCATCCCAGCACACAATAAAGCCATCCGCTAATGCAACAGATACCAGAGCGTACGCTTCAGCCGTTTCAAAAAAGTCGTGGTTAGCGAGTTTGCAACTTAAATTGGTAATGTTGATCCAATGTCCGCCAGGAGAAATCTTTTTGGTAGCAAACATAACATGCCCGCGTACATTCATTTTAAAAGGATTGCAATCCCAAAAATTTGCAATCTCTTCATACTCGCTGTTGGTGCTTTTTACCGCTTCATAAACTTCAAGCGCTTCCTTATAAAACTGGCTTTTTACATCTGAACTGAATGGTGTTGGAGGTTTTGGCACGAACTGGCTCGCAGAATCAATAACAAACGTTCTAATCTTATTCCAACTGGGTTCAATGCCTTCCATGTAAGCAGGAGGTGTTGGTTTCCATTTACCCGGATCATGCAACGGCACCGTATACTTTTCAAACGTTCGGGTTTGCTTGTAATTATCTTTTCCAGACCACTCCAATATGTGTTTAGCAACTTCAGAACCATAGGCTATGGAGTTTTCATACATAGCTTTTGGCATTCCGGAATTTTTAAACGCTGCGAGTGTCTGATCATGAAAAGCCTGCATCTCGGCTTCTGAAAAAATCAGTGCTTTTCCAACAACCGCCAAAGCATGAACCGAAGCTAACTCAAAACAATATTGCTTTGCTGAATCGGGTTTGGGTAGCTCTTCAAGTCCGTGCAGT
This sequence comes from Cyclobacteriaceae bacterium, assembly GCA_019638275.1. Classification (GTDB taxonomy): domain Bacteria; phylum Bacteroidota; class Bacteroidia; order Cytophagales; family Cyclobacteriaceae; genus UBA2336. The sequence continues at coordinate 63,943 of JAHBUC010000003.1, forward strand.
TGTCCGGCCAGACTGACAAAATTCGGATTGCCCGGCACGGCTGCTTCATATGCTGCAATGCTCGAATAGGCATAAATGCGACTGGCCACTGGTGGCGAAAAAATATCATGCACAATGATATCGGTAATCTTCTTCATCGTATGGTGCAGGTGTCCGGGATCAACATCTCCCGGATCAAACGCTACCTCTTCCTTCTTTCCGCAAGAGAACACAATACCAAGAATGCTAATGAATACGATGAACCTTTTCATATCTGCTTAAAAAAATCAATCAAAGATAATCATTTCACTACGTAGTTCTGACGATTTACCCCTACTCCTCTTATCTCCAATGAGCGCCAGGAAGACGGCAATTTGGTTTTTATCTGAGTAACACCCTGATCGGAGATATTCAAACCACCAAACCCGAAAATGATGGCTTGCAACATACCTCCTGCACCGGTGGCAAAGTATGGATTGGTTCCACCGGCTGTTTCTGCCAACACACCAAAAGGCGGAACTTCGTTGGGTTTGTACGACTTAACAAACAACTCATGCGCTTTTTGCGGGTTTCCTAAACGGGCATAGAGCGTAGCCAAAACAGAATTGCCCATAGCTGGTCCATCGGGCGCCATGCGGGGTTCGTAATACTTCAGGTCCTTTTCAATTTGATCTTTCGTGGTAATCACATCCAACGGAAATGCGAGCAAATTCACATCCGCTTGCTTAATCATAACCCCATCATAGGTGGCATTCTCCCTGGTTACACCATCGGGGAACTTGAGTATAGGAATGTTATTGGCTACATGCATCCAATCCGGATCAGGCTTAATGCCTAATAATGTTGCAGCCTGTGTAGCGTATTTCAAAACCGTTATGGCCATGCCATTGGTAAACGCATTGTTGTCGATATTCTCCTGCCACTCATTCGCCCCAATAACGTTATTGATTTCATATCGACCGGGGCCTTTTCGCTCTACGCGACTGGCCCAAAAGTCGGCCACCTCCTTTAACACCGGGTAAGCACGTTCCGCTAGGAAGGTTTTATCCTTTGTTACCTGGTAATACTTCCAAAAAGCCCAACCAATACATCCGGTAATGTGATGCTGAAAAGGGCCTGTAAGGGCCCATACAGGCGTATCTTCAGTGCCATCAGCCGATGATTCCCATGGAAACATGGCGCCTTTATAGCCATGAGAGAATGCATTTTGTTTTGCGGCCTCAAGGCGTTCAAAGCGATATTCCAATAGCGAACGTGCTATTTCGGGTTGCATCACCAATAAGGGCGGGTACATCCAAAGTTCCGTATCCCAAAACACATGACCATTATAACCCAATCCGCTTAACCCCATAGGCGACAGCGAGTAGGCAGTGCCTTCGCGCGAAAATGCGTACAAATGATATAATGCAAACCGCACGTCACGTTGTGCTTGTTCATCTCCTTCAATCACAATATCACTCTTCCATAATTTTTCCCATTCGGCTTCATGCCTTGTAAGCAGTCTCTCGGTGCCTTCAAGCATGGCATATACGCTTAACCGTTCAGCTTCATTATGCGGATCAGTATAGTGAGCTGTCGATACCGCTGAAGAAACAATGCTAAACGTGTAGGTCTCCCCAGCCTTCAAGTTCTTGTGGAATTTGGCCAGGTGCATGTTATAATCCCAATCTTCGTGAATCAACTGTGGCTCCTGACCATGTGGTTCTGAAAAAATAAAACTGTTGCTGGCCGCTACCGTGTGCTTGCCCGATGGGCTTTTCGCAACAGAAGTTAGCAAGGGAATTTTTACATGTGGCCTGTCTATCTCGCTATAGTAGTTGCGAATATCAGCAAGATGATCAGGCGCTTCAATAACACTCATTGGTGTAATTGTTACATCTTTCTTAGCCGTAATGCTCACCATGCTTAAGGCCGTATACGGAAGATGCCTCAAAGCCATCAACGTATGTTTGACCGAAACCTTCTCGCCCACATCAAAAGTTGTGACCAAGGCCGCCTTTTTCATGTCTAGCGTTTGCTGATAATTGGTGACCGAGCGCGCGTTGATGCGTTGCTCGTCTACATCCAGGTTCATATTTACATGATTGAATGATTTCAGAATATTAGACACACGTCCGCGTTGATAGTTGTCGTACACGCCATTCAGCACTACATCTTTCACGCGCAGTGGTTCAGGTGAAGACACTATGCCCACCATGCCGTTGGCTACGGTAACGCCATAGTAGTTGGAGGAGTTAATGCCTGTTGCGGATACCCGCCATACATCAGACTGGGCCTTTAGATGCATTGAATTCAATGCCACAACCAGAAAAGTTATTAAAACTATAAGCGATCTCATAAAAGTTTGATTAAAACAAATTAGTCATTCAGCTATTTTACCGGTAAATACACATCTGCCTTCCATTCCCTTTCACTTAAGCCAAGATTCGGGTTATTATGAAAATACTCCATCGGAAATCCAGCCATTATAAAACCATTCCTATTTGCATAATGGATTAACTCATACCATGCCCGATCAGACGTTATATAATTACCATAGTATTCAGCCTTCAAAGTCTTCCCTCCACCAACATAAGTGTAGAAAAAAGAGTCAAAAACAGGAAGAGTATCTTGCTTTATTATTGGAAAACAAAAGTCAAATTTCAACGTCCCATTACTATGATTCCAGTGCGTTACCCGCACAACAGGCGCCCCTTTTGAAACTAACCCGAATTCCTGAATAAAAGATGTCAGAACAGGAAAATCCTCCATCATACCATAGGCTTTCTCTGGCTGGCCGGTTTCAAGTGACCGACAAATACAAAACGAGGAATCCATAGTAACTTCACCCACTATCCTGACACGGGTAATCTCAAGATGCTCCTTGAGCACGGTATAGAAATTCCTGATCAACTCTCCTGAATGTCGCTCAATAGGTTGCTCCCTTACAGGAATCAATAGCTTATTGATAAGAGAATTCCCTTCCTCAGAAACCTGAACACGTACCTGGGAAACTGAATCATTATGTAGTCTAAAATTCCACAAGAATGTATACGTCCTTTGCTCCACCACCACAGTTTGTGTGACTGTAGAAAATGAATCGACTTTTAAAATTCTTGCTCTTTCCAATGACTTATTCCAAATTCTGATAGTCTCAATTAAATCTCCAGGCAACGTATTAGACTTAAATCGTATCTCGTACTCAAAAGGCCTGACAAAAAAGTAGTACACTGTAAACACAAAAAGTATACTCAGCAAACCCAAAATAATGCGTCTCATTTCTTACCCAATATTTTATAAACCTGACATTTTCCGTTGTTAATCGTAACGATCAGGAATTTCTCATTCTTAAAAGAAACAATATTGAAGTGACGAACCGATTGATTGAAGAAATTAACGCCTATACTTTGAGATAAGCGAATATCCGATTCACTTTTGATGATGGCTCCACCAAAAGAACCAAACCTTCCATGAAAAGGCTGAACGCCAAAATAATTACCTCCAACCAGAATTTCTTCGCGTCCATCCAAATCAAAGTCGTAGCGCATCAAACTAAGAATTGGGGCCACCTGCAGGTTATCAACAAACTGAACAAAGTCAAACACCCCGTTATTATTACGTAAAAATCCTGAGGCTAATTCGTGTACCTCATACACAGTAGCTTTGTTCAACTGATCTTTCGTAAAAATCTGATCAATTGTTTTTCCAGCGAAAGATTCATAAGAAGTAAATTTCTTTCGTAGCACCGGTAGCTGACTAGCTAACATATCTAATCCATCTAAAGGATAATATTTTCCATCGCGGGCAATAGCAACAATCGTTTCCGATTTTCCATTATCATCAAAATCGCCATAGTACATTCGCATCGGATGCCCATTCGTGGCCTTAAATCTTGAATTGAGTCCCCAGTTTCCTAAAACATAATCGGTATCACCATCACTATCTACATCAAGAGGAGCTATCGCTTGCCACAACCCATGTAATCCCTCCAGGAACACCTTATCACGTTCAAATTTTCCCCTGTTGTTTTTCAAGAAAACAGGAGACATCCATTCGCCCACTACAATCAGATCAACTTGACCATCACCATTATAATCGTCCCAAACCGCATCCGTAACCATTCCGAGGTTTTCAAAAAATTCTGCCTGATGTGGTGCGAGCTGACCATTGTTGTTTACCAGAAGATATGATTTTGGTGTGGCCCCAAAGTCGTTCGAAACCGATTGAGCACCAACAAAAAGATCAAGATCACCATCTCCATCAAAATCAAACGGTTGTAGGCAAGAAACATTTTCAAAATATCCTTCAATTTCAGTAAGTATGAAACCCGATTCACTTGATTTATAGTAACTATCCAACAGTGGAGCCGATCGATTATAAAAATCAGCCCCACCTGTACCAATATATAAATCTGCTTTACCATCCATGGTAAAATCAGCCATAATGGATTGATTATCTTCCTTAATTGAATCTTTTAGAATATTGATAATGGAAGTTTTCAAAAAACCAGATTCTGTTTGAATAAAAAATTGACCGGGCATATGTTTTGAACCACCAAAATGAATATCTGTAAGGCCATCATTGTTAATATCGCCAATAGCCGTTGCTGGCCCACGGTCAGACTGCTGGTATGGTAACAGCTTCAAACGATCAAAATCAGTGTAATTATCCTCTTTGTGTTCGTAGGTTATTCCAATGTTATTTAAGTCAACTTGCTCGAATATCCTACCAGGCTCTTCTTTATTTTGAACAACAATTGACGAGGGTTGTGCATTGTAGCTTATAGTAAGCGTTTGATTTGAATTAATCGCAGTTAGCTTTTGTCTATCTCCATTTGGCCACATCACAATAACTGAATCAATTACTGTTACATTATCAACACCAAAATGAACAACCGGTTCTGATGAAGATTGAAATCCACGCGCAGTGTACATTTCCTTTACCTGCATTATCCCATTATTATAGGAATAAACCCGCGAACCGAATGCAAATGGATTTGACTGATTGTATTTGAGCTTAACTTTCAGGTAGTTGGCTGATGTGTTTGTTTGATTAATATAAATACCCGGCTTTCCGTCTACGTTGTTTACAATAATGTCCAGGTCACCATCATTATCAAGATCAGCGAATGCAGTTGCTGTAGAGCAGGTCTTCTCCTGAGGCAGCCAACGAGCAGACATATTTTCAAATTTTAAACCACCAGAACCTTTAAAAACATAATTTTGAGCATACCCAGATGGCATAAGCGCCAATGCTTTTTGATCCACCAATTTTGTGGCTTCCATTTTACTTACGATCTGCTCACTTGATACAAATTTTATGTAGTCTAAATCGTTCGGACGCTTCGGAATTCCGTTTGAAATAAATAAATCCTGATTTCCATCCTGATCAAAATCTGAGAATAGCGCACTCCAACTCCAATCTGTAGCGGCAACGCCACTTAACAGGGCTGTTTCCATAAACTGGTTGTTCCCTCTATTAATGTGTAGCATATTTCGGGGAAACTGATAATTATAACCATATCCTCCTGTTCGCATCCGAAGGGTATTAATGCTTTCATCTCCTTCAGATCGTTTCTGTACAACCTCATCTTCAGCCAGCATATCCAACGTAATCAAATCAGGATAACCATCATGATTAATATCGCTTACATCGCAACCCATGGAGAACTTACTGGTGTGCGAAAAAACATATTTGCTGATCTCCTTAAATGTACCGTCTCCATTATTTAAGTAGAAGTAATCATCTTCATGAAAATCATTACCTACATAGATATCAGGGTACCCATCCAGATTAAAATCAGAAATAGCTATACCCAAGCCATAGCCGGTGATTCCACCATATATTCCAGCCTCCTCGCTTACATCAACAAACTTTTCGCCATCGTTCCGAAGTAATCGATCACCCGATTCGTAAGAACGGACATTGCGCAAGCGAGCATGCCCGAATGATTCAGGCGTATGAACCGCATGATTCAAAAGATAGATATCGAGGTCGCCATCTAGATCGTAATCTAAAAATGCCGCGGAAGAACTATAGGTATCAAAATCTAACCCGAATTCAACCGATCGTTCCGTAAACGTATTATCTCCGTTATTAATGTATAATTCATTATGACCCTGGAGGTTTTTCAAACCCACCACAGCGCAAACATAGATATCCAGCAACCCATCTCCATTCACATCACCCATTATACTCCCGGTATTCCACGAACTATTTCCTGCAACACCAGCTTTATCGGTTATATCCTCAAATTCCAAATTCCCCTTATTCAAGTATAATTTGTTCTTTACCTGATTCCCTGAGAAAAAAAGATCAGGAAGCCCATCTCCATTTATATCTCCAACTGCCACACCTCCGCCATTATAAAAGTATAGGTAATCGATAATATTAAAGTCATCCGTAGGTGTCAATGTATTCTCAAAATCAATACCTGCTTTCACTGGCTCTAACACCTCAAACAATTGGGTTTCCTTATTACATGCTCATAAAAAAAGTAAAGCAAAAACAGCAATACCTCTACACATAGTTCTAACAATCATACTTGACTTGCTATTTGTTGTTGTACTCAAAAACCCTGGGTTTCCCGTTATTTATAGCGGCAATCACAAAGCGTTTTCCATCTTTGTCACGGAATGTTTTAAGGTATCTGATTTCATCGCGCACAAAGAATCCACTCTCAACATAAGGCACCCACTTAAAATTAAGATTATCACCTCCCAGCAAAACATGGCCGTAACTTGCATCTTGTCGTGAAAACTGAGGCTTATACTCATAATGATTTCCCCCCATTATCAAATCCGGGATTCCATCCTCATTAACGTCTGTGCATGCAATATCGCACACACATGACCATTGAACGCGATCTGGAAGAATGACTATGGAAAATTTACCATTTCCTTCGTTCACAGCAATTATAGTTTCGGATGTATTTACCTCTTTCACCACCGAATTCTTAATTGCATCAGGTTTAAATAATTCGTGAATGGTTCTCTTGGCGTATTCAGATGCTTTTAAATTCTGCTTTTTTAAAATTGGCAATTGCGCTGTCATCTCCTTTCGCATGTGTATAGGATAGTCACCACCCTTGTTGTGTAGAGTGGTTACCTGTTCGATTGTACCGTTCTCATCAAAATCATTCACCCAAAGCTTAACCGGATTTTCACGCGTAGCAACATATGGAATATTCAACCCAGCATTGCCAAGAATCAGGTCTTGATCACCGTCTCCATCCAAATCGAATGCTTCAACTGTTTTCCACCAACCATTTAACGAATCAAGGCTGCTGTTCAATCTTGTTAGCCTCCTGCCCGAATTTTTCAATATCAGGGGTGAGCCCCAATCTGAGACAGTCACCAAATCCAATTTCCCATCGCTATCTAAATCCACCCATCTGGCGTCAGTAACCATACCTGCATCCTTTAATTCATAAGCATATCGATCGGTACCATCACTAAACGTACCGTCTCCATTATTTACAAGAAGCATATGTTGCGGATTCACTCCATATATTCCCGGTACACTTCTGGAGCCGACAAGCAGATCTACATCACCATCGCCATCAAAATCGTGGGGAGCCAGTACAGAAATATTGGTTTTCGTTACCGGAAGATTGTGCTTAGAACGAGAAAATTCTCCTTTTCCGTTGTTCAGGTAAAGCCGTGGCTGGTATGAATTCTTATCGGCAGTAATATTGCCACCCGATCCCACCACAAGATCAAGATCACCATCCCCATCAACATCAAAAAAAACAGCTGCAGTATCTTCAAACTCTGCATCATCAAGAAAACACTCACTATATATGTATTGCAACTTACCATTTCCAGTGTGCAAATACACTGCCCCTGCCTGTCCCTTTGCTCCTCCTACAAATACGTCTTCAGTACCATCGCTATTAACATCGCTAACAGCAAGTGCGGGCCCTTCCTTCGACAAATGTTTACTAATCAACCCCTCCTGATCAAAGTCATCAAAATGATCTTCAGTGTGTTTTGCCAATATATCGACACTTACTTCCCGAAATAATGTGGAAGCTTTGCCAGGTTGATTTAGCTTCCGATTAACCGCATCATTTTGATCCAGTTCAAGCCGTTGGTTAACGGATACGTCTGTTAGTTTGGTAATCTTTCCATCAGGCCAGATTACATTCACTGAATCAATAAGATTGTGCTTACCTAAACCGAAGGTTAGCACATAGTCCATAGACGATTGAAATCCTCGCGAAGGCATTTGATCCTGTACAAGCACCTCATGTCCTATATACAGTTTTACGGTAGTTCCAATAGCAAAAGTGTTTCCGTTTTTCCCCTTCAACTTAATTTGCAGAAAACCATTATCCGTGATCTGTCTGCTCTCATTCCTGAAAATGAAGGCTTCCATATTTACATTATTGACCACTAAATCCAGGTCGCCATCGCCATCCAGATCACCATATGCGCATCCATTGGAAAAGCCTGGAATTTCAAGCCCCCACTCCTTTGACATATTTGTAAAAGTGAAATTGTGGTTATTTCTATATGCATAATTTGACAATGCCACCACCGGCATTTTTTCTATAATGGAACTGATGTCCTTTTTTTCACCTGTTACCACCATGTTCCGTATAACTTCATCTGCCAGAAAGTCAACAAAATCGATATCGGTTAAGTCGTGAATAATTCCATTGGTAACATAAATATCCTTGTACCCGTCATTGTCCATATCAAACATCAAACCAGCCCAGCTCCAATCGGTCTTAGCAACACCACTGTAGTAAGCAATTTCAGAAAATGAATTGTTGCCGTTATTTATCTGAAGTGTATTCTGAATATACTGTTGATAAAAATCTCGACCCTGCTTTAACTTGAAAACATCATAGTTTTCAAACTCCATAACACTCTTTGTCCTAACTTCATCCTCAGGCATCATGTCGGTGATGAAAATATCGTTTAAGCCATCGTTATTAATATCGGCAATATCAACCCCCATAGCAGAGAGACACAAATGAGAGGTCCATTCCTTTATTTCCTCTTTAAATGTTCCGTCTTTTTGGTTGATGTACAGATAATCTCGCTCATAAAAATCGTTGCTGATATAGATATCAGGATAGGTATCACCATTAATATCACAAACCATAACACCCAAACCAAAGCCGATCAAGCTGCCGTAAATTCCTGCTTCTTCACTCACATCAACAAACTTTCCGTTATCGTTTCTCAATAAGACATCACCAACCCCTCTGAAGCGTTCAGGCACGCTCTCCCAATCACTAGCACGTTTATCACGATCTGCAGCATACCCCAAGCTGCTTACGGGAATATTGCTGTTGTTCAGTAGGTATGCATCCAGATCACCATCCTTATCATAATCAAAGAAGGAAGCGTGAGTTGAAAAACCACTTTTGGCCAGATTATATTCAGCCGCCCTTTCTGTAAACGTCAGGTCTCCATTATTGATATACAGGTCGTTATCGTGATTATTGCCCTCCATGTTACCGGCATTACTCACGTAGATATCAAGAAATCCATCACCATTTATATCAACAATAACCACTCCGGTGCTCCAGGGCTTATCACCTCCAACACCGGCCGTCTCTGTTATATCTTCAAACTGAAAATCGCCCTTATTTAAGTAAAGGCGGTTCTCTTTCATGTTTGCTGTAAAATAAATATCTGGCAGACCATCATTATTGATATCCCCTATCGCTACTCCGCCACCGTTATAGAAATTTCTGTAATTAAAAATATTAAAATCCTTCTGGCTCTCAATTTTGTTTACAAAATCTATCGCGGTTTGCTCCTTGTTTAATTTTACAAATAGCGCATGGGCAGCGCCCTCACCCGAGTCAATATCCTGGCTACAGGAAAAAATTAAAAACGAAAAAACAATTGTTACTGATAACTTACTCGCTTTCATTACACTTCTTCAAAAAAATTGGCATACCATTATTCATAGTCACAATATAATAAACATCACCATGTCTGTTAATCCTTCCGATTTTACGTGCCGGTCCGGCAATATTAAAATTTTGATTTGAATACTGTTCAAAAAAGCCGTTACGATCATTAAGCAATAAAACACCATGTGAGGCATCCAACCTTCCAAGCTGGGTACTTATCTCATAGTTATTACCTACCAATAATAAATCTAAATAGCCATCCTCGTTAAAATCGTCAGCGAATATGCCATTAACCGAAGATTGTTGAGCCGCCTCAGGAAGAATATGGGATTTAAATGTATTATCACCTAAATTCTCGAAATAAGCAGTTGATAGCATTTTTACCTCCTTTCGTATTGCGCTTTCCAATTTATCAGTGGGAAAGACATCATCAATCTTTGCTCTAGCAAATTCACTATATAGAAGATACTTCTTCTTAATAAAAGGCATCTGCCTATGAAGTTCATCTTTTGAAGACAACAAGGTTTGTTGCCTCTTGTAATAATAGGTGATCAAAGTTTCAATTGTTCCGTTATCATCAAAATCACTTCGATATAACTCAATTGGCTCACTTTTTGAAGCTGCAAGGCGTGTATTATGTCCCCAATTTCCCGCAACAATGTCGATATCACCATCTTGATCAAAATCTGCTGCTGTCACTGCATTCCACCATCCATCACTATCAGGAAGTTTAATTGATTTTATGGTCTTTCCTGTATTTAAAAACAGTGTCAATGGCATCCAGTCACCAACAGCTACAAAATCGTCAAAACCATTATGATCAAAATCGCCTATCGCAAGGTCATTAATGAGGCCTGCATACATAAAATCAGTACCAAACGATTCAGTGGCATCAGTAAACACTCCAGAACCATTATTTATAAATAAAAAGTTTCGCGAAGTTTCACCAAATTTGCCTGGGAGACCGTTTGAACAAATCAAAACATCCTCATCGCCATCATTATCAATATCAATAGCTTTAACAACGGAGGCATTAACAAATACTCCTCTGAATGCATCCGGTTCATAGCGAAATCTGCCAGACTCATTTAAGTACAGTCTTGGATTCAAAGGCTCACCAGTCAAAAATTCATTTCCACCCGACACTACCACAAGGTCAATATCACCATCATTGTCTGCATCCAAAAATATATGACTTACATCTTCACTCTTTGCATGCTCATCAAATAACTCTGGTTGATGTTTTAAAAAATATCCTTCCTTATCTTGCAAGTACAGTGCACTCGGCTGCATTTTTGCACCTCCAATAAATAAATCGTCTAACGAGTCGCCATTAACATCCGCTATTGAAATTGATGGCCCCTCATTACTTAAAGCAAAAGGAATCAATGGATCTCTGTCGAAATCTAAGGTAGCCTCTTCTTGATGAATAAAGTCTACTAAAACGGAGGCATTACACAGATGAGTGGGCTTCATGGAACGGTCGTGTTTCCGCACTAAAGCACTATCCTTATATTGAATCTCTATCGCCTTACTAACACCTACATCATACAATGTCTCAACAAAAAAATCAGGCCAGGTAATCCGAAGCGAGTCTACAATCCTACGGCTTCCTAACCCAATTACAACTTCGTTGGGCACAGATGACAAGTAAGATTTAACAGGATAATTTTCTTCGTAGATATATAAATCACCTGAAAACAACTCTATTTTAGTACCGATACCAAACTTGTTTTTCTCACTCCCTTTTAATCGAATGGTAATAAAGTTACTTTGCTTAAGGTCATTCATCAAATTCGCATAAATAAAAGCAGGTTGGTTAACATTATTAACAACAAGATCAAGGTCGCCATCATTATCCAGATCACCGTATGCGCTTCCGTTACTGAAAGATGTGGTTAAATCGAACCACTTATTTGTAACATTTGTGAAACTTGCATTTTTATTGTTTTTGAAGGCATAATTTTGTGTCTTCTTTTGAGGAATATCCCTTGCAAAATCCAAGTATGCTGCAGATTGTCCGATTTTACGTTGAATATGGTCTTGCGAAATGAAATTGATATAGTCCATGTCATTTGTAGCACCCATGATTCCGTTTGTTATGTATAGATCTTTCCAGCCATCCATATCAAAATCTGCTACTAGTACTCCCCATGACCATTCCGTTGCGGCAATTCCGGATTGAAACCCCACCTCACTATACATATTGTCTCCCCTGTTAAGGTGCAATGTATTCTGCATGTATTGAGGTGAATATCCATCCTTTAAATACTGATTATAAATCGAAAATCCATCCTCCACCCCGGAGGATTTCAGAGTGATCAAATCTTCTGGAAGCATATCAAGACTTAGTATATCAATACGTCCATCATTATTAATGTCGGACATGCAATTACCCATGGAGTAATGAGATGTGTGACCAAAGATTGTGGGGTCCTTTGAAATCAATTCAGTGAAGGTCTTATCTCCATTGTTACGATAGAAATAATCATTCTCAAAAAAATCATTACCGATATAGATATCCGGAAATCCATCCTTATCTACATCACCAATAGCAACACCTAAACCATAGCCTATTTTACTTTGATAAATTCCTGCTGCTTCTGTAACATCGTGAAATTTCCCATCTATATTCTCAAACAACCTATCACCTGTTATAGAATCCTTTACCAGACGGTTATCCCCCCGACCATAGGATCGATTTGGATGCGTGGAATGCGTGAGCAGAAACATATCAAGATCCCCATCCAGGTCATAGTCAAAAAAAGTTGCTTGTGTTGACAAGGTTGATATGTTCAAACGATATAACGCTCCTTCTTCCCTAAAAACCGGGACCCCATTTTTACTTAGACCTTGATTGACAAAAAGCAAATTTTTACCTGTTAAGGACTTGTGTTTTCCAACCTTACATATATAAATATCCAATAATCCATCATTATTAATATCCACATGAGTAACCCCTGTGGTCCAGCCTGTTGAATTGTGTATACCGGACACCTCAGTTATATCCTCAAACATTAAGTTTCCCTTATTTAGATATAGCTTATCTGCGCCTTGATTACTCGAAAGATAAATATCATTGAGGTTGTCGTTATTGAAGTCAGCTATAACAACACCACTCCCATTGTAATAGTACAGGTATGACAATATGTTAAGCTCTTCCGTTGGAACTAATTCATTCATAAAATGAATCCCTGACTGGCGAGGCTCAAGTAATCTGAACTTCTTCTTCTCATTGTCACAAGAAATAAGAACAGCAACACTAACTATCACAAGCACATAAAAAAAAATTCCCTTCATGTTAGGGCGTCTAATCCAAATCACAAACAAAATAGTATAAAAAAAAGAGGGTTTCCACCCTCTTTTTTATAACAATTTCTAAAATTCTTTTAGTAACCTGGATTCTGCACCAAGTTAGGATTTGACAATAATGCACTTGCCGGTATTGGAAATAAATCAGTATGACCATCACCCGCGGCTTTAAATTGCCATGCATTCTTGAAAACCCCAAAACGGATCATATCATTTCTTCTCCAGCCCTCTGTGTAGAGTTCGCGTGCTCTTTCATCTAGCATGGCAGCTTCGTTAATTGAGCCTAACGCAGGGGTGTCATCTCTAAGTGCTCGTAGCGCATTTACATCCGTAAGTGCACCCCCTGTATTTCCAGCTCTTAACTTAGCTTCTGCTCTCATCAAGTGTGCATCAGCAAATCGGGCCATAACAACACCTTCAGTGAAGGCACCGTTAGCCGGAGAATATTTCAATAAGCGAATACCGGTTCTTTCATTATTACCCACAAGTCCGGGTAAATCCTTAGTAAAAACCAACGGATTACCAACCCGATCGGATAGCGCTACAGCTGCCCCGCTTCTATAACCATACATTTGACCTACCTGGAAGCCATACCCAAAGCCTTGATTACTCGCATTTGTCGTTGCCAAGGTTTGGGTATACCCTCTTCTTTCTTCTTGATCTGATCCAATTTCGTTTGTATCAGGCGGCCCTTCAAATTTATCATAGAACTCAGCTAAAGTAGTAAACCCATTCCAACCACCACCTCCATTATCGGGATGCGACTGATTGTAGTGCAATCCATTCCACATTCTATTTCCAACACCAGCGGAAACATTCCAAATAACATCTGTATTGGTGAAAGTCGGGCCTTTAAAAATATCAAAGTAATCCTCAACTAAAGCATACCCCTCATCTTCAATATCATCAACAAGGTCAATCACATCTTGCAAGTCACCTGCTGCATAGGTTCCATTGTATACTGCTGAATTGAGTTTAACTTTTGCAAGAAAGAATCGTGCAGTAGCCTTTACAGGTCTGGTCTTATTTGAAGCAGTTGGGTTACTTGCCGGTAAACCAGCAATCGCATCTGTCAAATCTTGAACAATCATATTATAAGCTTCCGACCTTGACATTACAGACGGCAGAACATCAGGCCCATCTGTTGGATTTCTAAAAACAGCTATTCCGAAGAAATCCATTATTATCCACATGTTATATGCTCTTGCAAATTTTGCTTCAGCAATTTGTAGAGCACTTGCGTTACTTAACGGATCTATAACCTCCGTGGCTCGTAATACACCATTGTTCTTATCATTCCAAACTGCTAAGAGATACGGATGTGTTGGCCCCCACGTATGGGCGTGTACTGTTCGCCACACACCATTATCACCCCAGTCAGTCCCTCTTGTGGGAACCACTAATTCATCAGTCGAAACTTCCGTGAGTGCGTATAAATTCGCCTGATCTCCAGCCTGGCCAGAAATATTATTAAAGATAGTATTTAAAGATCCGGCAACATTCTCAACTCCGTTAAAAACATCTGACTCACCTTTACTGAACACCGAATCCGTTTCCTCTATTTCAAGGCTACAAGCTGTTACCAGAGCGCCCACAACTAACGAGGGCAACCATGCTCTACACTTAAACTTTTCTATAAGTAACATATTCATTCTTGTTTATTGAATTTACTATTTAAAATTTGCCACTAAACCAATAGATACGATCCTCGGTCTGGGATAGGCGGCATAATCAATACCGGCTGTAGGCAGGCCATTGAGTAAGTCAAAACCAGCAGGGCTCGTGCTAACTTCAGGATCAAGACCGTTGTATTTTGTTATTACAAACAAGTTTTGACCAGTCACATAAAACCTCAGCTTATTGATAAACTTCATATCATTAAGCTGCACATTATAGCCCACTTGAACGTTTTGCATACGTAAAAAATTTCCGCTTTGAAGGAATCGTGTTGATACGGCTGCTTCTGCAAAACCGGACTCACCGCTGAGAATCACATCACGTGTTACGTTTCTGGCATTATTAATTGACCCTGCAGTAAAGAATGCATTCTGAGTGTTATTATAAAGATAGTGCCCAAATTGACCAGCCATATACATAGCCAGATCAAACGCTTTATATGAAGCGTTAACTGAGAATCCCATGTTCCAAACAGGAAGAGCAGACTTACCAATAAAACGTTGATTGTCTCCAATGGGCTGGCCATTGCTATCAAAACCTTCAAATTCGCGTAGATAATAAGAGAACAGGGGCTGCCCGCCCGCCAACTGCTGTGCGAAAGCACCTGATAAACCTTGGCCATAAATCGTACCAGCATCTAATGCACCACCAAAATCTTTCAGAAGGTTCTTGTTTTGAGAGACGTTTCCACTAAAGACTAAGGATGCATCTGATTTTTCAATTACGTTGTATGACAAACCCAACTCCCAACCTTTATTTTCTACGATCGCATCGAGGTTTTCAAATTGAAGACCTACTACTGGAGATGGTGCTGTGGGTAAAATTCGAAGAAGCAAATCAGTTGTATTCTTCACATAAACATCAAAAGAACCTGTGAGTTTATCATTGAAAAATCCAAAATCAAACCCTACTCCATACGTAGTTGTCTCCTCCCACTTTAAGTTAGGATTAACGTTACCCGTAGCCGTTGTTCCCGGAAGTGTTATCTCTCGGTTCTCGCCTACTCCTGCATCACCATAGCGTTCTCTTCTAACAAACTCGCCATATCCCAAACCATCCTGATTACCTACTACGCCATAATTCAAACGAAGCTTTAGATTACTTACTACATCAGGCATAAAGGCTTCTTCGTGCATCTTCCAAGCCACTGCAGCCGATGGGAACACACCATACCTGTTATTTTCTCCAAATCTTGAAGATCCATCAACCCGAACGGTGGCAGTAACCAAATACTTATCAGAGATGGTAAAGTTCCCCCTACCAAAATAAGATTGAAGAAAATCGGTCTGACTGTAAAAGTTAGCAGCAACTCCATCCAGCGTTACTCCAGAAGGTCTATTGAAGAAAGATTGCTCCAGTGTACGCTCATCTAAATTTATCCCACTAACAAAACCTCCTGATGTTGGATTCCCTACACCTGTATTTCTAAGGTCATCCGTTACACCCCAATTATTATAGTCACGATAAATAGCAGAAGCCGCTGCATCAGCAGCATCAAAATTCTTTCTAAGCTCAGACTCCATACTTGAGAAACTATTTGGGTCAGTAAAACCTCTACCTGTTACCCAATGCCACTGATTTTTGAAGCTTTGATAAGAGTACCCGCCCACAGCTTCAATTTTAATATTTCCAACTTGCTTACTATAATTAAGGTACAACTCAATGAGGTGATTTACATTTCGGTTTTCATTAATTTGTCCTTGACCGAAACCCTGAACCCCGTTGCCAGCATTGATGGACTTACCAGAAGCTAATGTGACCGCTTCACCCTTTGACCAATCTATACCGTAGGTACCCTTCACAGACAGGTCATTATTCAACTTATATGAGGTAGTAAGGTTATTTAAAAACCTATTGGTTGTTCCCGTGCCTTGATAGTAGGCAAGCATATTTGCCGGACTTCTTTGTCCACCTGTATTGAAATCGGGATCAGTTGACCAAGTTGGGTTTGCAGAATATGCAGCACCAAGAAGATCACCTTGGAACCCTGCACTAGCACTAATTGCAGGATCCTCTCTATTAATATTCGAATATGTGGATGACAACTCAAAATTGAGCTTGTCATTTAAAAACGACTTGTTGGCATTAACCCTTCCAGTCAGTCTTTTCATAAATGAATTTTCAATCACACCCACTTGGTTATCATATCCAAGGGATGCTCTTAAAAAACCACCATTGAATCCCTTCGAATAAGACAAGTTTTGAGTGTTAGAAACAGAAGTTCTATATATATAATCTTGCCAATCCGTACGGAAACCAAAATTTTGAGCTACTGGGTCTCCATCAAAAAGTCGTACTGCAGCCAAAAATTCAGTTGGGTTCAATAGATCATAGTCTTTACGGACAGAAGCAATACTTACACTTGATGCAAAATCAAGCGATCCCTTATTTGCCCCCTTACCACTTTTTGTTGTGATGAGAACAACACCGTTTGCACCACGCGAACCATAAATTGCGGTAGCAGAAGCATCCTTCAAGATACTCATACTTTCAATATCACTCGGGTTAATAAAGTTGAGAGGATTAGTATCTTGATTTGTTCCGAAACCAACGTTTGCCGCACCTGGCTGAACTCCACCAGCCAGCGGAACACCATCAACCACAAAAAGCGGGTTATTATTTGAGCGTATAGAATTTGTTCCACGAATTCTGAATTGAACTCCAGCTCCTGGTTGTCCACTGGTTGATACCATCTGAACACCGGCTACCTTACCTTGAATCAGTTGTTCGGCTGATGATATAAGACCTGCATTGAAGTCTTTTGCGCTGATCGCAGTAACTGCACCAGTTGCATCTTTAGCTTGTATTGTACCATAGCCAATAACTACAATTTCAGAGAGTGCCGTAACATCAGACTGCAAGGTTACATTAACAGTAGATTGGCTACCAACAGAAACTTCCTGACTGGCATATCCAACAAAAGTAAAGACCAAGACAGCATTGTTACCGACAGAAATGGAAAAATTACCATTAGAATCTGTTGTAGTTCCATTACTAGTACCCTTCTCCAGAATATTCACGCCTGGAATCGCGCTCCCGTCATCAGATGCAGTGACCTTGCCGGTAACGGTTCGCTGCGCGAATGATGTGAAAGCGCCTAGCATCATAAGAACCAGCAGGCACCCTCGTGTTAACAGATAGAGTTTTCTCATAATTAAGTGGTGTTAAGGTTAAGTGTTAAACAGGTTTTAAGTAGATTATACTTTCATTAAATATAGGGCATTTAATGCTGTTTCTGAAATAGAATTGCATTAAAAAAATGCATTTTTTAATCGGAATCGAATTCGCAAACGTTTGCGTAAATAATAACTTATGCAACTCAGTGTGCAACTTTTACACACATTATATGCTTTTGTTTAATGTACACTCGTAAGGAAGTCATTAATGCTCACATTCAGTGGATCGCCTGAATCAAGAGTAACTGTGGTTTTTGCTTTTTCCACCTGCACTTTGATCACGCTATTTCTGAACCTGATCTTAAAGGAATAACTATTCCATTGCGCGGGTATAAATGGATGGAGATGCAATTGCCCATCACGCACACGCATGCCACCAAATCCTTTGATTATACTTAACCATGTGCCCGCCATACTGGTAATGTGGCAGCCATCTTCAGTATCGTTATTGTAATCATCGAGATCAAGACGGGCCGTGCGGAGGTACATCTCGTAGGCTTTCTCTTCATAACCAAGCTTCGCTGCCAGAATAGAATGAACACAAGGAGATAAAGATGATTCGTGAACCGTCATGGGTTCATAAAAATCAAAATTGCGTTTGATCATTTCCTTATCGAAACGCTCTTCAAAAAAATACAAGCCTTGCAAAACATCTGCCTGTTTGATAAAGCATGAACGTAAAATTCTGTCCCACGACCACTTTTGATTTAGTGGCCGATCTTCTTTGCTCAGTTGGCTTACCGGCAGGAGTTCCTTATCCAGGAAACCATCTTGCTGAAGAAAGACGCCTCTTTTCGCATCTTCAGGAAAATACATCTGATCTACAATAGAATCCCATTGCGCCAGCTCCTCTTCGCTGAAGCTCACTTTTGAAATAATAGCTTTCCATGCTTTACTATCCTTCGACTTAACATACGCAAGTGATTCTTTGGTATACGACAGCGTCCACGTAGCCATGTAGTTGGTGTACCAGTTGTTGTTCACATTGTTCTCGTACTCATTCGGGCCGGTAACACCAAGCATCACGTATTTCTGTTTATCATCCGACCAATTGACACGTTGCGCCCAAAACCGGGAGATGCCAATCAATACTTCCAATCCGAACTCAACCAAATAATCCTCATCACCGGTGTATCGGATGTAATCATAAATTGCGTAGGCAATAGCTCCGTTGCGGTGAATTTCTTCAAATGTGATTTCCCATTCATTATGACATTCTTCACCATTCATGGTAACCATAGGATAGAGTGCCGCCCCATCTTTAAAGCCAAGCTTTTGCGCATTCTCTATAGCCTTTTGCAAATGCTTATACCGGTAAACCAGAAGATTTCGGGCCACCTTTTGTTCGGCCGTACCTAAATAAAAAGGCAAACAATACGCTTCGGTATCCCAGTACGTACTGCCACCATACTTCTCTCCGGTAAATCCTTTCGGGCCAATATTCAATCGTTGATCTTCGCCTGTATAGGTTTGGGTTAGTTGAAAAATATTAAACCGTATACCTTGCTGGGCTGCAACATCGCCATTGATGGTAATGTCACATTCATTCCACTTATGCTCCCATACGGCCGCATGCCCGGTGAGCAGCCTTTCAAAACCCGTTTGTTGCAGGTTCTGCAAAATTTGCTGGCAATGCTCCACAAGCTTTTCTTTTGGGTGATTTTCTGAAGAAAGGATTGCTGCGTACTTGTATACAATCAATTCTTTTCCCTCATTCAGATCAACCTGAATTACATTACCTGCAAATTTTTCTCGTAACTCAGTATTAATTCGCCCTTTAACTTCTTTTCCTTCTTCTTCAATAAAATAGCGCATGCCGGAACACACGTGAAAGAAGGTTTTTTTGGTTTCAGCCGTGACTAAGCATTCTCCCTCTTCTGCATGCTTGTATACTTCCGTCCAGAATTTCTCATCATAGTTGGAATCAGTATTCTTTACATCAGCATCAATAAATAAAGACAAAGTTGCCTTGGATGAAAAGTTCAAAGGTGTTATAGCATACCGGATGGCACCCACCTCACCTTTGGCCATGCTGCAAAAACGTTGTGCATTAACTTTCAGGCGCTTACCATCGGGAAGTGTGGCAACGAACGACCGCGACAACAAACCTGTCTTCATATCGAGAACCCGCCTGAACGCTTCAACTTTACAGGTTGCCAGGTCAAGCTTCTGATTCTCAATCGTAACATGCACGCTGATCCATGTGGGTGCGTTTAACACTTTCGCGAAATATTCGGGGTAACCATTCTTCCACCACCCTACCCGTGTTTTGTCCGGGTAGTAAACACCTGCCACATAACTTCCTTGTAACGTTTCACCACTGTAAGCCTCTTCAAAGTTGGCGCGTTGCCCCATACGGCCATTGCCGATACTGAAAACACTTTCAGCAATTTTGTTGTAGTGCGGATTGAATCCTTCCTCAATAATATGCCAGGGATGATGTTTGAAATAATCCTTCATGGTGCTCAGAGGTTATTTAGTATTTGATAATTCAATTGACCAATCTGATCCACAACCAGGTTAGCCTTATTCAATTGCTCCTTCTTTCCTATTCCAACACATTTCATTCCCGCACAAATGGCAGCTTCAACTCCAGCTTCCGCATCCTCCACTACTATGCATTCCTTTGGGCTCGCATGTAGCATTGTTGCCGCTTTTAAAAAAATTTCCGGATCGGGTTTTGAACGTTCAATCATAGTACCATCCACAATCGCCTCAAAATAACTACCGATTTCCAATTTCTTCAGAACGGTTTGTGCATTCTTACTGCTGGAGGCCAACGCTACTTTAACACCATTTGCTTTCAGCTCAGAAAACAAAGCAGTCGCTCCGCCAAATATTTCCTCTTTCTTCATGGCTTCTATAAACTCAACAAACCATGCATTTTTTCGGGTAGCTAAGGATTCCTTCTCCCCGTCACTGCGCTGCAACCCACCTAACTCCAAAATAATATTGAGTGACTCCATTCTACCCACTCCCTTCAGTCGCTCGTTGTGATGCCTGGTTAACTCAACGCCAAGCTCTTTCGCCAACTTTTGCCAAGCTAAAAAATGGTATCGGGCGGTGTCGACAATCACGCCATCCAAATCAAAAATACATGCTGTCACTGCTTTGTAACTTTAGATATCAGAAATAAATTTTGCCCTAAACTTAGCTTTAGTTTTTAAATGTTTTAGGTTTAACGATTGTAATTAAAGTGTATCTGAAAGATTTAAATCAATCACAACCAGAGCGGCAGCCATGCAAACGATTGCAAAAAATTGTTGTAACTTGAGCCGATAGTGATAATCGAATTTTTTAGAGGTTTTAGAATAATTTATGAGGTACAATCAAGTAACCATTAAGGACATCGCAAGAGAGTTGGGCATTTCTCCATCAACTGTTTCGCGCGCATTGAAGGATCATCCGGACATCAGCCCGGACACCAAGAAAGCGGTAAACGAGCTGGCCGAAAAATTAAATTACCAGCCCAATATCGTAGCCCTCAGTCTTCGCCAGAGTAAAACCAATACGATTGGTGTGATTATTCCGGAAATTGTTCATTTCTTTTTCTCAACCGTTATCAGTGGTATTGAAGATGTTGCTTACAGTGCCGGATACAACGTTATTCTGGCCCAATCCAACGAATCACAAACCCGTGAAATCTCCGATATCAAAGCCTTATTCAATAGCCGCGTAGATGGCATGCTGATGTCCGTATCGCGGGAGACAACAAACTTCGATCACATTGAATCCATGCTGGCCAAAGGTGTTCCGATTGTATTCTTTGATCGGGTTTATGATACAAGCCAGGCCAGCAAAATTATTGTGGATGATTTTACTGGAGCCAAAGAAGCAACACTGCACCTGATTGATCAGGGATGTAAGCGTATTGCACACATTGAGGGCCCTCCAAACCTGGAGATTAGTAAGCAACGACTCGAAGGTTACAAGGAAGCCCTGAAAGAAAACAACATGCCCTTTAACAAAGAACTCGTGGCCACCTGTCCTTCGGGTACAATTGAAGAAGGAAAAAAGGCAACGGAAAAGTTACTGAGTTTGAAAAATCCACCCGATGCCATATTTGCCACCAACGATCCGGCTGCCATGGGTGCAATGCAAGCCATAAAAGCAAAGGGACTTAACATGCCTGCCGATGTAGCCCTTGTTGGCTTCAGCAACTGGTTCTTCAGTTCGTTGATGGATCCACCGCTCTCTTCGGTTGATCAGCCGGGTTTCGAAATGGGCCAGGAGGCGGCAAAGTTGTTAATCCGCCAGATCGAAAAACAGGAAAAAGATGATGAGGACATCACACCCGAAACGAAGATTTTAAAAACACGCCTGATTATTCGTGAATCATCGTTAAAGAAAAAGGGCCGCTAATTACCCGGAAAAAACAGCTGATTCTCTGCAATCGATTTCAGAATTTATCATTTTGTTAATCGTGTACTTTCCTTTTATAGGTTTAATTTGAGGTAAATATTTACCTCATGACCAAATTCAATACTGTTGTTAGCAGAAACACCGGAACGCTGGAATCCTGGCAAAAGATCTCCAATGGAATTACCGGAAAAACATCGACCGCGCACTTTCAGGTTACTTTTTATACCGAACACATTGTTCGAGTAACGTTTACACAAGAATCTTTCATTGAATCGTTTTCCTATAGCGTAGTTGCTGAACCCGATAAACAGCAGATTGATATTCATGAAGAACATGATTCAATTCTGCTTCGCTCCTCACTTATACAGGTACGCCTTTCCAAAAATCCGGTTCGCTTAACTTTTCTTAATAACAATAACCAGGTCATCAATGAAGATGAAACATTAGGTACCACCTGGAATGGTGAACAGGTTACCGTACACAAAAAACTGCAGGATGGGGAACGGTTCATCGGCCTGGGCGAGAAAACCGGTCCGCTTGATCGCAAAGGCCATGGCTATACCAACTGGAACACTGATGCCTATGGCTACCACACTGGCGCAGATCCGTTGTACTGCTCCACACCTTTCTATATCGGGCTGCACAATCAATTGACCTACGGAATCTTTCTTGACAACACACATAAAACCTATTTCAACTTTGGCGCTTCCAACAACCGGTTTGCAAGCTTTGGTGCCGATACGGGTGAAATGAATTACTACTTCATGCACGATCAGTCTGTCGGGCAAATTATAAAGCACTACACACACCTTACAGGCAGAATGGAATTACCACCCCTGTGGAGCATCGGCTACCAGCAATGCCGCTACAGTTATTATCCCGATAAGGAAGCGCTCAGTGTTGCCAATACCTTTCGCGAAAAAGATATTCCTGCCGATGTGATTGTGTTCGACATCCATTACATGGAACAGTATAAAATCTTTACGTGGAGCAAAAAAGATTTTTCAGATCCGAAAGGACTGATAGATAAACTTAAAAAACTTGGCTTTCAGGTAGTAGTGATGTGCGACCCCGGCATTAAAGTAGAAGACGGATACAAAACCTACGAAGACGGTAAAGTAAAAGATGTATTCATTAAATATCCGGATGGCGAAAACTACACCGGTATGGTATGGCCCGGTTGGTGCCACTTCCCCGACTTCACCAATCCGAAAACAAGAGCGTGGTGGAAGGAGCAATTCAAAGATTACATAGCACTTGGTGTGGAGGGTTTCTGGAACGACATGAATGAAATCGCCACCTGGGGACACAGCTTACCCGAAACAATTGAAATGGATTTCGATGGTCACAAATCAACCATGCGAAGAGGAAGAAATATTTATGGTTTTCAAATGGCGCGAAGTACCTATGAAGGCACGAAAGAATTATTAAACGGTAAACGCCCCTTTAACTTAACGCGCTCAGCATTCTCCGGTATTCAACGCTACTCAGCCGTATGGACGGGCGATAATGTGGCTTACGATGAACACATGTTGTTAGGCGTTCGTTTGGTAAACAGCATGGGCTTAACGGGTATTGCCTTTGCGGGCTATGATGTTGGTGGCTTTGTGGGCAATACGGACGAAAAACTTTTTGCACGTTGGATTTCCATTGGCGCCTTCTCCCCTTTCTTCCGTGGTCATACCATGATCAACACCCGCGACTCAGAGCCATGGACGTTTGGCGAACGCGTAGAAGAAATTTCACGCAACTACATCAAACTTCGTTACCGGCTTCTTCCGTATTTGTATTCGTTATTTTACGATGCTTCCCAAACCGGTATGCCAGTATGTCGTTCATTGGCTATCGACTATTCCTTCGATCACAACATTTACGATCACCGCTTTCAAAATCAGTATTTATTCGGACCAGCACTACTGGTTGCCCCGGTTGAAAGTTCGAAAGATCTGGTAAAGGTTTATTTGCCTGAAGGTACTTGGTATGATTTCTATACCGATCAGAAACACAACGGCTCGTCTGTTACCGTAGCCGATTGCCCGTTGGATAAACTTCCGGTTTATGTAAAGGGGTCATCCATCATTCCCATGCGCGCAAAAGCTGGTAATACAGTGAATGACCAGGGCGATACATTGGAGCTACACCTCTATGCGGGAGAACAGACAAATAGTTTTATTATGTATGAAGACGATGGTGACACATTTAGTTACCAGCAAGGAGCCTTCAGCAAACGAAAACTGGAGTATCAACCCCATCGATTTACGCTTGAACAAGTTGAAGGAACGTATCCCTCACCTTACAAAACCATCGAAGTCTATTTTCATGGGTTCAATGACTTGAAAAATGTTCAGGTAAATCAAGCTACGCAAACGCTGCAACATAAAGATTACCGATTCTTGCAACCCATGGCCAACTACGATCCCGTAGGCAACCAACCCGAAGGGCTGATAATCCGGGAATTGCCGTATATTTCAATTCAACAAACCCCAGATGAAGTGGTTATAACCTGGTAAATATTAATTCAGTTAACCGATCTATGTCATCAACATCAATCGCACGCCCTCGCCTTAGCTTCTGGCAAATCTGGAACATGAGTTTTGGTTTTATGGGCATACAATTTGGTTTTGCGTTGCAGAATGCAAACACGAGTCGCATTTTTGAAACGTTAGGATCTGACCCATCCAATCTTGCACTATATTGGCTTGCCGCACCCATAACTGGGCTAATCGTTCAACCAATAATTGGCTATTATAGCGATCGCACATGGCATGCAAAATGGGGACGAAGGCGACCATTCTTCGCCATCGGAGCAATACTTGCATCTGTTTCGTTGTGCATCATGCCTAATTCATCTGCCCTATGGATGGCCGTTGGTGTATTGTGGATCATGGATGCTTCCATTAACATCAGCATGGAACCTTTTCGTGCATTTGTTGGCGATAAACTCCCCCCTGCCCAACGTACCACTGGTTTTGCTATGCAAAGTTTCTTCATTGGAGTCGGTGCTATCATTGCCTCTTTTCTGCCTTGGATATTTACCAATTGGTTTGACATTTCAAATGTTGCCGATGAGCCCGGAATAATTCCTGACTCCGTTAAATATTCTTTTTACATTGGTGCATTTATGTTGTTCGCTACCGTGATGTGGACAGTATTCAGCTCGACTGAATATCCACCTGAACCTGGGGATGAAGAAAAACTAAGAAACAGAGAACGTAGAAAAATTGACAACGAAGAATTTTATTACTCTAAATTCCTGAAAATAGGAACTGTACTTCTCGTTCTTGCCCTTCTGATTGGATTAATTGTTTATCTTCTTAAAATAGAAAAAGAGCTCTACGTACTATCTCTCGGTTTGGGGATTTTTGGAATTGTCCACTTGTTGGCAACACTTTATATTAAACGAGGCAGATCATATCTCGGTCTTGTAAACATTGTCAAAGATTTCAACTCCATGCCAAAAACCATGGTGCAATTGGCATACGTTCAATTTTTTTCCTGGTTTGCATTGTTTGCCATGTGGATTTATACCACTTCGGCTGTAACCAGTCATATCTACAACTCAACTGACCCAACTACTGCAGCTTATAACGAAGGTGCGAGTATGGTAGGCAACCTCTTTGGTGTATACAATGGTATCGCAGCATTGGCAGCTTTGCTTTTACCAGTATTGGCAAAATATACCAGCAGAAGAATGACACATTTGATTGCGTTATTTTGTGGAGGTTTTGGTTTGATTTCATTTTACTTAATCAGCGATCCATTTTGGCTGTGGTTTTCCATGATCGGTGTCGGCATTGCATGGGCCAGCATTCTCTCCATTCCATACGCCATGCTTTCAGGTTCACTGCCGGCAGAAAAGATGGGATACTATATGGGGGTATTCAATTTCTTCATCGTTATACCACAGATTGTAGCGGGCACTATATTGGGTTTTATGCTAACCCATTTCTTTAACGGACAAACCATTTACATTCTCGTAACCGGAGGCATTTCCATGATTATTGCAGGATTATTAAATTTATTTGTTGATGACCAGGATGAGATAATTATAAAACAACAGGCATGAGGCTATTCTTTTGCATTTGTTTATCGCTTGTTACGATAGCCCTGAGTGCTCAGGATTATGCTCGTTTGCAAACTGTTCTCATAACCTTATCCTCAGCCGACTCATCTACTCGCGAGAACATGTGGCATGATCTTATCAAGTCAAACCAAATTCCACTTGCAATTGCCGATTCAGCAGTATTCCTGTATCGTGGCGAAGCAAAAACCATTGCCTGGATGGGTGATTTTAACGGCTGGGGCTACGACAAGGAATTTCAAAGTCAGGGTAAACGAATTTCAGGCACCGACATCTGGTATCTAAAAACTTCTTTTCCAAAAGATGCAAGGCTGGATTATAAAATTCTGATCAATGGTGCCGATTGGATTGTCGACCCGAATAATCCCTATCAACAATGGTCGGGTGTGGGTGGTGGTAGCCCAAACTCCGAGCTACGCATGCCCGAGTGGAAGCCCGATCCGGTAATGATTCCGCGTGAAAACATTACCCGCGGAACATTGGAGAAGGATATCCTTTTCAACAGCAAAACCCTCGGCTACCAGGTAACCTATACCATCTATTATCCGGCTCAATATAACCACCAAAACGTATACCCAGTACTGTACGTTACCGATGGTTACGAATACCTGCATGAGCGAATGGGGAATATGAAAGTTATACTGGATAACCTGATTGCCGATGGAAAAATCAAGCCTGTGTTGGTCATCTTCATTGATCACCGCGAACCGGTTAACCGGTCGAACAACCGAAGAATGATGGAACTGGCCATGAACAGTCGCTACCTGAATTTTATTGCCGATGAATTTATTCCGGCAATTGAAAATCAACAGAATGTTTCAAAGGCGCGTGAAGACCGGGGCATCATGGGTAGCTCCATGGGCGGACTTACCGCAGCCTATTTTGCCTTTTCGCGCCCCGAAGTGTTTGGCCTGGCCGGTATTCAATCCCCTGCCTTTTGGTTTAAGCCCGCCATCTACACCCTGTGCGACAACCCCGAAAATCCCCCAGTTAAAATCTACATGACCACCGGAACGATCAAGGATGCCGAAGAGGGTGCCCGCAAAATGAAAACCATTCTGGAAAAGAATACCTGTACCTATCAATATACCGAAACCAGCCAGGGGCACTCCTGGGGTAATTTCCGAGATACCATTGACGATATACTCCTGTATTTCTTCTCAGTAGGTTCATAAATTCAGGCATCCAATTTGTAGATTGCATAAAAAACTGAATTATGCGTAATCTATACATTCCTGTTTTAGTCATACTGATTCTGTCTGCCTGTTCATCAGGCAAGAAAGCCTATGAACGAGGCAACTATTACGAGGCCGTGATGCAGGCCATCGGCAGGCTTCGCCAAAACCCCGATCATAAAAAATCGATGGAAACCCTGAGGGGTAGTTACCCGTTGGCTGTGGACTGGCTTGAAACCGATGCGAAGAATCAGATCGCCTCAAACTCCAATACGAAATGGAAAGGTGCATTGGTTTCGTACGAACGCATCAACAATATGTATGAGGCAATCCGGCAGTCACCAGGCGCGTTGAAAGTTATTCCCAACCCGAAAAATTATTATAACGAAATTGCTCCACTGAAAGAGAAAGCTGCCGAAGAACTTTACAACGCAGGCATTGATGCCCTTATGAAGGGAACACGTGAAGATGCTAAACGTGCTTTCTATAATTTCAGCGAAGTGAATGCCTATGTGCCCGGATTTAAAGATGTGGTTGAATACCTTGAAAAATCGAAATTTGAAGCCACCACCTTTGTTATTCTCGAGCAAGTGGCAATACCTACCCGGTATAACCTGAGTGGTGGTTTCTTTCAGGATAAAATTGAAGAATACGTAAACCGCAATTACCCCGATCAGGGATTTGTGAAGTTCTATACACCACAAGCGGCACAAAACGTACAGTTGCCACGGGTTGATCAAATCATGCGCCTGCAGTTCGATGATTTTAGTGTAGGCAATACAACGGTGCGCGAAAAAGAAGAAACCGTGAAGAAGGACAGTGTAAAAGTTGGAGAAGCAAAAGTTGATGGAAAAACAATTCCGGTTTATAATACAGTAACCGCAAAACTGATAACGGTAAGAAAAGAAGTTGTATCAGAAGGGCTTTTGAGTATGATTGTGGTTGACGCAAAAACCAATGGAGTATTAACCCATCGTAAATTCCCGGGGCGCTATGAATGGTTTACTACGTGGGGCAGGTTTAATGGCGATGAACGTGCTTTGAGTCAGGCACAGGTTGATTTATGCAAACGCAGGGAAATACAGCCCCCCGATCCACAAGCGATGTTCCTGGCATTTGCCGCGCCTATATACGACCAACTCACCCCAGCCATCCGGTCTTTTTATCAGCAATTCAATTAAGCGAAAAGGTAATACGCACGACAAACCCCATATCAGACCAAAACTATTTTAGTCTGATATGGGTTAAAAGAATCATGAAACAATTCATGGCCATGTTGCTGGTGCTTGGTGCATTTACCGTATATGCTCAGCAACCCAATTCAACACAACCAAAAATGACAGACAAGTTAGCCACAGCTACCTTTGGTGGCGGATGCTTCTGGTGTACAGAAGCCGTATTTCAACGCGTTGAAGGAGTAGAAAAAGTAGTCTCCGGATATTCCGGTGGCAAAGTAAAAAAACCGACCTATAAAGAGGTGACATCGGGGCTTACCGGGCATGCAGAAGTAATTCAAATAACCTATAATCCTCAAGTAATAGGCTATGCTGAACTGCTTGAAATTTTCTGGGGCACCCACGATCCGACCACACTAAACCGGCAAGGAGCAGATGTAGGCACGCAATACCGGTCGGTAATTTTCTATCATTCGCCTGACCAGAAGGAGTTGGCTATTACTTACAAACAGAAACTGGACGCCTCCGGGGCCTTTAACCAACCCATTGTTACGGAAATAAGCCCGGCTGTTGAATTTTACCCTGCCGAAGACTATCACCAAAATTATTTTAACCTGAATGGCAATGCCCCGTATTGTACCTACGTTATACAGCCCAAGCTTGAAAAATTCAAAAAAGTATTCAGCGAAAAGCTTAAACAGTAAAACGGCCACTTATCCGAAAATTTTCATTTTCCTTAAAAATCCTTGTAACCTTTGACCTAACAAATCGTTAAGCCAATTGAGTAGAGTAATTCTTCTCATAGGTTTAGGTTTAGGTAAACAAAAAAGTCCCGGGGCGCGGGACTTTTTTGCTTTTACAGGGTTTTTAAAATCTACAGATTAGAATCTTCTAATCTCAGGCTTCCACCGAAATCTCCATGATGCGCACAATCTCTCCGTTGTGATTCTTTACCGGTGAAAAATATGAGCGAACATTAACAATTTCACCTTTACGGGTGAGGCGCTTGAAAATACCCTTGCGCGATTTGCCCGCTTCCAGGTCACGCCAGAATTGGCGATACTCTTCACTGCTCTTGTCATCCTTGGTAGCAAATATTCTGTGATGTTCGCCAACCACCTCACTCTGACTATACCCAAGCATGCTTAAGTAGTTCGTGTTGATCTTCGTTAGCTTTCCTTCCACATCATAGTCGGCCATTGCCAACGCGCTGTTCAAGGCCAACATGGTACCTTCTGTTTCGGATTGATTGCGTTGCATTTCTTCCTGTGTGGCTTGCAACTCCTCCATATTCTGGCGCATCTCCTCTTCTTGTGCACGCATTTGCTCCGTCATCTCCTGCGACTCTTCCAATAAGCGTTGAGTGCGGGCATTGATTTTCACTGAGGAAATGGTTGACGCAATGCTCTCGGCAATTTTCTGCACAAACTCCATTTCAAAATCAGCAAAGGTGCTGAACGAAGCAATTTCAACCACACCAAAAATCTGGTCATTCACCTTTAACGGAACAATAAGCACCGCTGAAGGATTGGCTTCGCCTAAGCCTGATGTAATCTTAATATAACTCTGAGGCACCTCTGTGAGGTAAATGATGTCACCTTCCTGCCATGCCTGGCCTGCCAGCCCTTCTCCTTTATGAATTTTATGGTTGAGGTATTTCTTCTTATTCCAGGCGTAGCATGCCCGCATGGACATGGTTTGCTCTTCACCCTCATCATCATCCATAATGTATAAGGCGCCCTGATTGGCCTTCAGGTACTTCACCAAATTCGATATAATCTCGTCCGAAAGCTTTTCAAGATCGTTTGTGTTGCTGCGGAGAATTTCTCCGAATTTTGCCATTCCTTCAGTGGCCCAGTTACGCTTTTTGTCATCCTCTGCCACAGCTGCCAGGTTATTGCGCATGTTAATCAAGGCATTACCCAAAACATCGTGTTCACTTAACGGTTTAAATTCAGAAGCATAATTTCCTTTACCGATGTTTTCGGCAAACAAGGTAGTACCCTTCAGTCCTGTAACCAGGTTATCCATTGCCAACGCCATCTCCCCTATCTCATCGTTGCTGAATTTGGTTTGCTTATCTTCAACCAACTCACCACGTCCAAGTTTGGTAACCACATCTTTCAGGAAGTTAACCGGACGTGTAATGGAGCGCATTAACATATAAGCACTTACCAAACCAATTACTATGGTTATTGCCGCAAGTATTAGTGTAATGTTTCTTAATTTTTTTGATGAACTGATCAGCTCACTGTCGGCCAAGGCATTGGCATTGGTTTGCGCGTGCGCAAGGGCCTTAAGATCTACCAGAATATCTTCGAGTTGCGGGTTGATTGTGTTGGCCAAAACATCTTCAGCCAAAAGTTTGGTAATACCATCCTCGTAACTTTCAAATGAGTTCAGTTGATCCATGATCTGATCTTTGGCATAGCCTTGAACCTGACCAAATCTGACAAAAACAGAATCCACCAGCACTTTTTGGCTGTCCACCTCCCACGTTACTTTCAGCTTATCTATATCCTCCTTTATCTTCGGGTATTCGGTGGAAACCAGCAGAAGCAACGCATTCTTGTTTTCTTCATTGGTTTGGAGATACACCCAGCTGGTTATAAGCTTTTGATACCGTTCAACGGCCAACACAAATTCATTGATGGCATCTTTAGAGGGGCGAACGATCTCTGCAGATTTGCTCACCACATTGTTGATCTGATTTCCGGTAAAAAAAATGATGGCGGCATTGGCAACAAATAAAACAATAAGGGCCAGAAAGCCGGCCAAAATCTTATTCCCAATGGTGAACCGAATACTGATGCGTCTTTTTTTGTTTTCCATAATAGATCTAAACGACTATAAAAAATTTGTCTGTACAGGTAAACTTCTTCAAAAATGCAGATTTTACCCTATTGGCGCTCAAAAATAGGACTATTATCGAAGGTATAAATCTTAAAATTCCGCGAATTTCTGACATCTATGTCCTATTTGGGAAACTTACAAATTTTTAGCCTCTGGGCTACTGTTTTTGCGCATTAAAGCCTCTATCTTTCATTAAAATCACTTCTTTATGTGCCGTCTGATGGCTTACAAGGGTACCTCCATCCTATTGGATGAGTTGCTCTACAAACCTAAAAACTCCCTCATCAATCAAAGCATAAATGCCCGGGAACTCGAAGAGCCCCTGAATGGTGATGGCTTTGGTGTGGGCTGGTATTCACACCATATCAGCCATGAACCCGCCACATTTGTTTCGCTAAACCCAGCCTGGAGCAACCGGAACCTGCGCAACCTGGCACCTAAAATTCAGTCGGACTGTATGCTGGCACACGTGCGGGCAGCCAGCGTGGGTGAAGTTTCGGAAGCCAACTGCCATCCGTTTCAATACCGCGAATTACTGATGGCCCACAACGGAGGTGTCGAAAACTTTGGCCGTATCAAGCGCGATATACGCGCACAACTGAGTGATGAACTTTACAATTGGATCAAAGGCCAGACAGACTCTGAGCATATTTTTAGTTTGTTGGTAAACAGGCTGAACACCGAGCATCGCGAATTCTCTGCTGATGCGGTTACCGATGCTTTTGAATACACGTTTCACCATGTAAAAAGCCTGATGAAAAAACACGGTATACATGAAGAGGCTTACCTGAACATGGTGGTGACCAACGGGCACTTTATTGTGGCCACACGTTTTGTTACCGATGACAAAGCCGAGCCACTCACCTTATATCATTCCGAAGGAAGCAGATATGTGGTAGAAGATGGCGTGTCAAGGATGGAGGCGCCTAAAGATGATGATGAAGCTGTATTGGTAGTTTCAGAAAAGCTTACGGATGACAGTCACTGGACCATGATCCCAAAAAATCATTTTGTGATTGTAGAGCATGACCTGAACGTTCGCATAAAGCCAATAAAGGCCTGAGTGTTTTGAAGGCAGCTTTGGGTTGAGTAGTTTCGCCAAAAATTTTTCTACGTGAAGAAAGACGTACTGGTAATCGGTGGCGGCATTGTTGGGTTGGCAACCGCCTGGCAATTGCTGCAGAAAAATCCTGCGTTAAAACTTACAGTTTTAGAAAAGGAAGATGAGGTTGCCAAACACCAAACCGGTAACAACAGCGGAGTAATCCATTCCGGCTTATACTACAAACCCGGCAGTTTAAAAGCCACCAATTGCATCACCGGCTATAACTTACTCGTTGAATTTTGTAAAACTCATGGAATACCCTTTGAGCTTTGTGGAAAAATTGTTGTAGCCACGGAGAAACATGAAGTACCTCTTCTTGAAACCCTGCATAAGCGCGGTCAACAAAATGGTTTACAAAATTTAACGTGGCTGCAGCCTGAAGAACTAAAAGAACACGAACCTCATGTGAATGGCGTTGCGGGTTTGTTTGTGCCGCAAACCGGCATTGTAGATTATAAGGTGGTTGCTGAAAAGCTGGCGAATTTAATTCGTGACGCAGGTGGCGAAATTAACCTGGGCGAAAAAGTAATCGAAATAAAAGCTGAGGCTTCGCACATGCAGGTGGAGACCAACAAGAAATCACACCACAGCAGCTTATTGATTAATTGTGCTGGTTTGTATTCTGATAAAATCGCCCGGCTAACATCTCAGGTAAATGTTAAGATCATTCCCTTTCGGGGAGAATATTACAAGCTGGTGAAGGAGAAAGAATACCTGGTGAAGAACCTGATTTACCCGGTACCTGATCCAAACTTCCCTTTTCTTGGCGTTCACTTCACACGCATGATGCGCGGAGGTGTAGAAGCCGGACCCAATGCCGTATTGGCCTTCAGGCGTGAAGGGTATAGCAAATCTCAAATTCATTTGGGTGAACTGGCTGAATCATTGGCTTGGCCCGGTTTTCAAAAAGTTGCCTTCAAATATTGGAAAACCGGTATGGGCGAAATGTATCGTTCCTTCTCAAAAGCTGCCTTTACAAAAGCCTTGCAAAAACTTATCCCGGAAATTCAGGAACATGATTTGACAGATGGCGGAGCAGGTGTACGGGCACAAGCGTGTGATCGTAACGGAGGACTGGTAGATGATTTTATGATACTTGAAGAAAAGCAAGTGATTAACGTATGCAACGCTCCCTCACCGGCAGCAACTTCTTCACTTTCTATTGGTAAAACAATCTCCGAGCTGGCGCAAAAAAAATTAGAGAATTAGATAAACCACAAGCTTACAGCTAAAGGCTCGCAGCTTGTGGCCTAAGACCAAACACTTCACCACAACACTCAAGTCCCATCACTCATCCCATCCATTCCTAACCACCGGTTTGAAAATCCGAAACACCAATCCCGCCTGAACAGCCCACACTTCAATGGAGTTGTAATATCGTTGATATACTGCACCTACCGATAAATTTCCGTGTAAGGCCCCGGCACTAAAAACCTGGTGTTGATACTGCACACTGAATTCCCTTCTTGGA
Source organism: Cyclobacteriaceae bacterium (assembly GCA_019638275.1). Taxonomy (GTDB): domain Bacteria; phylum Bacteroidota; class Bacteroidia; order Cytophagales; family Cyclobacteriaceae; genus UBA2336. Next base: position 98,165 of record JAHBUC010000003.1, read on the forward strand.
TTTGCACCTGTGTCCCAGTCTTTTGAAAACCGATATTCAAACCCAATCGCCTTTGTTTGATCAGGTGCATGCACCCCAAACATAAATGCGCTTTCGCTAAAAGTTTCTTCACCACCGAAAGTTTCCTGCATAACTCCGGTTCCGGCACGCAGTGTAATAAACCGACTTGTGATCAGGTTAATTTGTATGATCTGCCAATCGTTGGTACGGATGTGCTTGTAGCCATCTACATCATCTTCAATCAGGTAATTCATGCGGAAGTCGGTGGAGAATAATCCCCAGTTACCGCGCACACGCGGCCACAACAAATAATAGCTTGAAGGTTTTACCCCACCTTGCAACATCACATCCAACGAAACCATGGAAGGATAGCGGGATCGGTCATCACTTAATTTCGCACCCTGCCATTGAAACACGCCATTGAATAGCAAGTCAACCATAAAAAAACCATTTCCGCCACTACTTCCTCCATCCGAACCAGAGGAGCCGCCTGAACGTGATCGATTGGAATTATCTTTTGAAGCTGATTTAATTTCATCTACCTGACCGGTAACGGAAATGGCTATTAGCAATAAAGAGCCAATGAAGAGGGTTTTCATCGGGATGTGGGTTTAACAGGAAGGTAGCAATTATTTTGCCATTATTGATGGAAACTGCTGTCTGCTTAATTATTCCCAACCACGCTCGCCTCAATTTCCACCAAATACTCAGGAGAAATCAGCGCTTTCACCTCCACCATGGTAGTGGCCGGTTTAACGGAATGGAAAAACTCGCGGTGAGCACGACCCACTTCCTCCCAGCGTGAAATATCGGTAACAAATATGCGGGTACGAACCACATCATTTAGTGTAAAACCGGCTTCAACAATAATTTTCTCCATTTTCTGAATGATGAATCGGGTTTGTTCATACATATCATCCTTTCCCACCAGCAAACCCTGCTCATTCACGGCCACTGTACCGGTAACCTCCAATTGATTGCCCACACGCACCGCGCGCGAATACCCGACAATATCTTCCCATTTGGCACCAGTTGAAAAATTCTTTCTCATGCGTTTTGTATTTTTGATTCGTGAACAAGTTAACACCCGAGGAATTAACACGCTATAGCCGCCACCTGGTTTTGAAAGATTTTGGATTGAAAAATCAGGAAAAACTGAAGCAAGCTTCTGTACTCGTGGTCGGTGCAGGAGGACTGGGGAGTCCGGTTCTGTTATACCTGACTGCAGCCGGTGTTGGAAAAATCGGTATCATAGATTTTGACGCTGTACAGGAATCAAACCTACAACGACAAGTGCTGTTCACTACCGAAGATACGGGCACCAACAAAGCGGTTGCTGCCACACAACATCTGAACAGATTGAATCCCTTTGTTATCATTCATACGATTAACCAAAAACTTACCAGTGGCAATGCCTTAAGCATCGTACAGGGGTACGATCTGGTACTTGATGGCTCCGACAACTTTCCTACGCGTTACCTGGTAAACGATGCGTGTGTACTTTTGAATAAACCACTGGTATACGGATCGATTTTGCAGTATGAAGGACAATTGGCCGTTTTCAATGTTGATCTCGGTAATGACAAACGCTCTACCAATTATCGCGACCTGTTCCCCGTACCTCCGCAACCTCACGAAGTACCAAACTGCGAACAAGCCGGTGTATTGGGTGTGTTACCCGGCATGCTGGGCAGCATGATGGCCAACGAAGCCATTAAACTGATTACCGGTATCGTTGAACCCATGGCGAATCGATTGATCATTGTGGATGGCCTCTCATTGGAAATGATGACCGTAAAAATTCCAGACCGGAATTCGCGCGCAGACATAAAAAAACTAATCGATTATGAACAATTTTGTGGCATAAATCAGGAGAAAGATAAATCTTTGGGCATGAAGGAAATTACTGTACTGGAACTGAAACAACTTATTGATACGAAGTCAGACTTTCAACTGATTGATGTACGGGAAGTTTATGAATACGAGCAAGCCAACATTGGTGGAGAGCACATTCCCATGGCCGAAGTACCACACAACATCGATCGCATCCAAGCCAACAAACAGGTGGTGGTACACTGCCGCAGTGGCGGACGCAGCGGAAACATCATTCAATGGCTGGAAAAGAACCACGGCTTTGAAAACCTATATAATCTGAAAGGCGGCATTCTGGCTTGGGCTCGTGAAATCGATGATTCGCTGGATATCAGCTAACCTTAGCTTTATCCGGCCAGATCAAACTTCCAGCAACCATGGTTAGCAAACTAACCACAACGGCTGGTACAAGGGATGGCACGTCAAGCGGAAAGAATTCAAAATAAATCCAGGTAGCCATTCCTGAAATCATAGAAAGAATGGCACCTGCTGAACTACTTCTCTTCCAATACATACCCAAGGTCATTGGAATAAATAATGAAACCAGGCTAAGAATAGAAGCACCCCCTACCAGGGCGTATATATCCGACTTTAAACACGCCAATATGGTAGCTATAATGCTTACAGCCAGCAAAGTCAACCTTGTGATGCGCAAAAACTGAACATCCGTGGGTTGTTTCTTTAGTAAGGGCTTTAAAATGTTTTCGGAAAATACAGCTGCAGGTGCCAACATGGCTGAGCTTGTCGTACTCATAATGGCGGATAGCAATGCTCCAAAGAATAACACCTGAACAGGCATGGCAGCATGTTCCAGCACCATGTTAGGAAGTGTAAGTTGTGTGTCACCTTCAAGAGCCTCCGGATAAAGGAACTTGATGCACAAACTGATGAATAACGGCAACATAGCAACCGTGAGGTAAAGGCCGGCTGCGTAATAACACGATCGTTCTGCTATTTGTGGCGAACCTGATGACATGGCACGTTGGAACACATCTTGCGAAGGAATTGAACCCAGACCCAAAACCGACCAGGCAGCCAAATACGAAATGATGGCAACTCCGTTGGGTTCGGGAAAGAATTTAAAATTATGGGCCGGTGCCGACTGGAGCACATGCACCACTCCTCCTGCTTTTGAGGCAAGCAACCAAGCTAAAGCACCAAGTCCCAATACGATGATGATGCTCTGCACAAAATCAGTTATAGAAATCGCCCACATGCCTCCAACAAATGTGTACAGGGTAACCACGACCGAACTGATCACAATTCCTTGCCACATGGGTACACCGGCCACTACGTTCAGAATTAACCCAAGTGCCACCAGCTGACCAGCAATGTAACCGAAGTAGGATGGTACCATAAAAATACTGGAGATGATTTCCGTGCGCCTGTTGAACCGAACACGAAAATAATCACAGAGTGTGAGCAGGTTCAGGTTGTATAATTTTCTCGCGAAAAAAATTCCGAAAAGAAGCAGGCACAAGGCAGCGCCAAACGGATCTTCGATTACGGAATATAACCCGCCCTTCAAAAACTCCGAAGAAGCTCCAAAAACAGTCTCCGAACCAAACCAGGTGGCAAAGAGTGCAGAGGTGCTTAGCACCATGGGTAAACTCCGACCAGCCAGCATGTAATCGCTTGAGGTCTTAACCCTGCGGGCGGCCCATACACCAATCAGCACGGTTACAATCATGTACAGAATAATGGAAGTCAGCAGCAACTTTCTTCAGCAGGTTTAAGCTGCGAAGATTACTTTTTTCTGCTTAACTGAAAAGTACGGGTAACATTAAATCCAAAATGAATATCGCCATCCCAAAAATTTCCGCTGGTTTCAGTAACCACAGATCGCTCTATCAAGCCAAGTGAATTGGTGAACACCAACTGAAACACATGACCACCAGTTTCAATATCGATACCAAAACCTATAGCATTGTAGCGTTCATAAGCGGGTGCATCATTTTCTCGGGCATTCAGTCGGACAAGATATTCAGCTGTTATAGCCATACTTCTGGAAACTTTTTGACGCCCGGCAAAACCCAAGGCAAAATCATCGTTGTTTTCATACTGCTGATCAACGGTGTTTCGATGAACGATGATGGGATTAATCTGAAGCGATAATCCGGGGGTGAATTTTCTGGCTATCAGCAACTGACCTACATACGAAATACGGTCATTAGCCGTAATCGGCACAATGCTTTCATCCTTCTTTGGTGATGATCGGTAATTCAATGTTCCGAGCGCAGTTACAGTAACTGGCACTTTACCTGACTGCTGAGCGAATACCTTGTAACGCATAAATGCATCAAAAGACTTATCGATAGAATTACGGCCTAACCCCACACCTAACTTATCCGTAATACCGTACTCCAGTCCAAGTCGCACGTAAGCATCATCAAGCCCCCATAAGGTATAGGCACCTTGATTGATCCGGCCAAACCGATGTGAGAAGATAAACTCCAAAGTTCCTTTTGGTCGCGTCTCAACCGATTGAAGATTAATGACTCGACTGCCTTTAAAAGTAGCTATCGTTTCATCGGTTACAGGCTCCTTTGTCAGCTCATTCAACAGCTCATCCTGCGCAGATAAGCTGGCAGCAATTAAAATAAACACCAAGCCTAGAATTGATTGACCAACCTTCCTCACAGATTCCTTTTGCTTTCCTGCAGTTTCTGTTTTATTTATATGCTCCTCATTTCCTTTCTGATTTTGAGTTTTGAGTAGATTGAACGCACTGGGAGTTAAAATCCGCTGCTTGATAAAAATCTTCATAGAAATTACCGGGGTTTATATATAAAGTTCGCGGTTACCTCAACCTGCTCCGCAATATTTTGCCAAAGTATTTGGGGAATTTTGATTTTATAGTCAGCCAGTTTGATCATGAATACCGACTTCATGATAATACCTTGCGGCCCCACTTCTATCACCCCCGGAATCTCAACCGACTGTGTTACTCCATGAATGAGCAGTTTACCAATTGCTTTCACGCGTTGCTCGCCCAACTTAGAAACATCAAAACCCTCTAACCTGCCCGAAAAAGTTGAGCGCGGATATTTTTCAGATTCCATGTACTTTTCATTGAAGTGTTGCTGCATCAGTTTTTTCTCAAACTGAAATTGGTTATTGGGTATTGCAAAAGCTATTTCTCCGGAGGTTGCATCAAATACACTCGTTGTGCTTTTGTTTTCAGCCTTTATGTTCTCTAAAGTCGCCTCTGAAAAAAAGGTGATGACACCTTCGCTCAACACATATTGCTGTGCCTGGGCAGAAAGCGCCACCACCCCTAACCAAACCAGGAGAAATTGTCTGCACATTCCTTTTTAAATCTTTAGTTATTTTTTGCCCCTTCGTCAACCCAGCAAGCAATCAAGTCAATTTGATTTTGTGGCAACCCTGTTGGCGCAATATCAGCTGGCATGGTTTTATTGCCAGTTCGCAGCTTAATATTCTGGGCGTTGGCCTGAACTGTACTTAGAACTCCCCAATTAGGCAAACCGGAATTACCATCATGACAACCTGATTTAACACAGTTTGCTTGTAAAATTGGCTTTATGTCATTCTCGTAACTAACACCTGTGTTGATGGTTACCGTTGTATTAATAGTTATTGTGCAATCCGCATCGTCCTCAACCGTAATTACATAATTACCCGCCTTCAAACCTGAAAATGTCGCAGAAGCTCCAAAGGAACCACTTCCTATTCTATACGAATACGGAGGTGTGCCTCCTGTAACATTGGCTGTAACCGATCCATTGGGCGATAAACAATCTGTTTGTGCACTTATATCAGGTGTACCAGCTACTGGGCCGGATGGAGCAGTAAGCACAACTGCAGCAAGTTGCTTTTCACAACCCCTATTATCCTTAACACTGATATTGTAAGAACCTCCACCGAGGTTGCTGAAAGTGGCATTGTTGCCATAAGCACTGGTACCAATTTTAAATTGATAAGGCCCCTGTCCTCCTGAAGCAGAAACCTGAATGGAACCGTTATTCGTACCACATTCAGAAGGATCATTGTCGGCAACCAATTGAATGGCCAGATCAGAGGTGTTGCAATCAAAAGGTTCCGGCTCATCGCCACTGGAGCAACTCATGTACACCGTAACACAACTCATGGCTACTGCACTTAACAATCGAAACAATAATCTCATAGATGGGTCTATTTTTTATTTAAAAAATTGTATTTCAGGTTAAAAAAAGCCCCAAGACTGGCCAGTGAAACATCACCTTCACCCACACCGGCCAGCGGGGCTTTATAAAACGGCTCCAGTTGAATGGCCCATCGGGTATTCAACTGCTTATTCAAACCAACTGAAAGATTCAGTATACTGAACCATTCATTATTTTTTCCACGTATGGTCTGCTCATATGTATACACATTACCATATCCGCCTTCTATGTAATAGATATAATTTTCCTTACTCATCAGGTAGGATGACACACCCAAACCCGCGTAAAGCGACCAGGTTCGCTGCGGTGAAAAAGTATAGTACAGCATTACCGGAACATCCCACATCCGGCAATCGCCATCTACCCGATCACTTACCTGACCATAATATGCTATATCGTGTGCTGAGTAAAATTTATTTGACCGTATTAAACCGGTAGCCACTGAAAGATTTTTGGTAAGACCATATTCAACAAGCAGACCATAGTTCAAACCAAGTTTGTCGGGTTGAGTGGACTTTACAGTTGAATAATCAGGTGAAACCACAAGCTTTACTGAAAGGCCACGATAAGCTTTCGCTGGTTCATCTGGCTTTTCAACAACGTCTTTGCTATCCTCAGCAAGAGTTACTTCCGGTTCACGCGCCAGTTCTTCCACAAAAGCCACTGAATCGGTCAAAGCCAAACCCGATTGATTGTTGCCTGTGGCTACCGTGTTGGGTTTCTCAGTAATCTGCAGACGTTCAATTTCCCTTTCCAGGTTTTTATCAGAAATACCAACTGCAGAAAGATTTTTCACGTCTTCAGGTGATCCATTTTTTTTATCCTCTCGTTGGCCATTCCATTCTTTTGAACTATTCACATCTTTAACTCCTCTACTGCCTGCATTCAATACTGAAATCTTTTCAGGTTTCGAAAAGAAACTTGAAACTTGTTCTTCTTCATCTTTATCGCTGATAGATGGATTACTATCCTTTCGGGAGAATCCAGACGAAGTTTCAGAAAGTTCATTTTCAGATGTTTTGGATTCACTTGACTTTATCGAAGACTCATGCGCAATGTCTTTATTGCTAATGTCTTTACTGTCTTTAACTTGTTCAACAGGTGAGCGAACTTCATCTCCTTCTGGCCCTGTATCCAATCTCCACCAAACCAAAACGGCCACGGTAAGAACAAGTATTGACCCGGTTATAACCGTTTTGTTTTGCCAGATAAACCCAGCGCGATCCACCTGATCCAACCGATTATTCATATCAGTCCAATCGGGCATAGCCGAGTCGCCTTCCGATTGCTCAGCCGCTCGCTTAAAAAGATTATCTAATTCCTGGTCAGACTGATTTTGCATACGTTCCTTCATTCATTTTTTCCAACATACTTCTTAGTCGCTCCCTGGCCTTAGAGAGATTTGACTTCGATGTTCCCTCTGATATTCCAAGGATCACCCCGATTTCTTCATGCGTATATCCATCAATAGCGTACAGGTTAAACACCATGCGGTAAGCCGGGGTAAGGCATTGTATCATGGCCATCAACTCTTTATGCGATAATTCTTCAATCGCGGTAGACCGAACAATAAACCGATCTGAAACCTCCTCTACAGCGTGTTGGTAATAGTGCTTGTTCTCTTTCCGATAAAGATCAATTGAAGCATTGATCATGATTCTTCTGATCCAGGCCTTAAAGGAAGTATCCGGTTTATACTGATCAATTTTTTGGAAGATTTTCATAAAGCCATCATTCGTTACCTCCCTTGCCTCCTCTGTTGTTCTGCAGTACCGCAAACAAATGCTAAAGCAATAGCCATAAAACTGGTTGTACAGTTGGCGTTGGCTTTCGCGATCGTTTCGTTTGCATCCTTCAATCAGGGCATGCATGGGTGATGGGTTCGGGTCTTGAAATCCTACACAATACGGATGGTTTCAGAGAAGGGTTGCCACCGGTAATGAAAGTTACGAAGGTTTATACCGGAATGTACAGTAGGGCCTATAAACGAAAAACCCCCGAAGTCCTTGACTCCGGGGGTTAATCTTGTCTATAGTTGGCTTTAATCTGTAACAAATGTAAGGGGGGCCAATTTATCCACCATTTGGTAATCGCCAGTCGGTTAAAATCGGGGATAGAATGCCGCCAAGCCGGATAAGCAGTGCCATAAAAAATGAAAATCCCCGACATGTTCACGACAAGGGGGATTTTCAAAGTCTACAGTTGGCTTTAATCGAGGATAAAGGTACAATAATTTGTTACAAAAGCAACTTAAGTTCAGCTTTTTAATGATCTCAGTCTTACTTTTTCAATAGGATGGTTGTATCCCCCTTAACAGAGTCAGGTGCCATAAATTTTTCTTCTATACGCTTCTTTAATTGAGGCTTTGAACCAGGAAAAGATGTTCGGGTTGCGATATCATAACTGGCATAAAACAACAATACCAGAAAAACGATAACGAATGCGAGGAATATTTTTCTTGAACGCGACATGGCTTCAAACAGGAAAGGGGCTCACGCCCCTTCTCCTTCAATTAGTTTAATCTGCTTACTTAACCTTATTAACCACAGCATCAAAAGCCTCGCGGTGGTTCATAGCCAGGTCGGCTAATACTTTACGGTTAAGGTCAATACCGGCAGTTTTAAGTTTACCCATAAACTGCGAATATGACATACCATGCTCACGAACACCTGCGTTGATACGGGTAATCCAGATGGCACGATACTCTCTTTTCTTCTGCTTGCGGTCGCGGTAGGCGTACACGAGACCTTTTTCCACGGCATTTTTAGCTACCGTCCATACATTCTTTTTACGGCCGAAAAATCCTTTCGCCAGTTTAAGAATGCGTTTGCGCTTGGCGCGCGATGCTACGTTGTTTACTGATCTTGGCATTTTACTTACATTTTTGGTTGTTGGCGAATCTTCTGTTGCAAGAATGCTTGGGTGCCAAAAACCGGGTTAAACATGTACCCCGAATTTTTCGGGATTAAACCGATTATGAATACGAAAGCTTATACTGCGTAAGGAAGCATGAACTTTACGTTCTTCATGTCCTCTGCGCGTACTACAGCTTTGTTACTTAATCTTCTTTTTTGCTTGGTTTCTTTTTTTGTCAGAATGTGGTTTTTAAACGCACGCTTACGTTTCACTTTACCGGTACCGGTAACCTTGAAACGCTTCTTTGCGCCTGACTTGGTTTTTACTTTAGGCATCGTATCGAATTATTAAATCAAACTTTATTTTCCCTTACCCTTTGGCTGTACCAGCAGCGACATCCGCTTTCCTTCCAGCTTGGGCATCTGTTCTACTTTTCCATGTTCTTCCAATCCCTGGGCAAACTTCAGTAGTAAAATTTCTCCGCGTTCCTTATAGACGATGGTACGCCCCGGAAAAAACACGGTGGCCTTTACTTTTGCCCCCTCTTGCAGAAAGTTGATGGCGTGTTTCAGTTTAAAGTTGAAATCGTGCTCATCGGTGTTCGGGCCAAAACGAATCTCCTTCACCACTACTTTAATGGCTTTGGCCTTTATCTCTTTCTGCTTCTTCTTCTGTTCGTACTTAAACTTCGAATAATCGGTAACCTTACAAACCGGAGGATCAGCATTTGGTGAAATCTCCACCAAATCAAGCCCTTGTTCCTGGGCTATTTTCAATGCTTCCTTTACGGGATAAACATCTACTCTTACATTCTCTCCTACTAACCGTACCCTGGGTGCGGTAATCCTTTCATTTATGCGATAGGGCTCTTCGGGTCTGAATGGGCCCCTTCGAAAAGGTCTGTTTGTCTGGTTAATGATACGTTCTCGTGTTTAAATTCAACATCATTTATGCTCAAAATGAGCCTATTTTCCTCAAAAAACAGGGTGCAAATATCGGTATATTATTCAGAATTCAAAATTCTGAAATCAGTTCGTTGGGGCAGCTGCCTGGGTCTTAAAGTCTTCTACAAATTGCTCAAACGAAACCGAACCCGCATCACCCTTGCCATGCATCCGAACAGATACCTTTCGCTCGGCCACTTCCTTCTCCCCAACAATCAGCATAAAGGGTATTTTCTTTACTTCAGCATCCCGGATTTTACGCCCAATCTTTTCATCACGATCATCCAATAATCCTCTGATATCCATAGCTTTAAGGGTATTATAGATCTCCTCTGCATAAGTGTTAAAACGCTCTGAAATCGGCAATACCGCCACCTGATCAGGCGACAGCCAAAGCGGGAAGTTACCGCCACAATGCTCAATCAGTACGGCTACAAAGCGCTCCAAAGAACCAAAGGGTGCCCGATGAATCATAACCGGCCGATGGCGCTGGTTATCAGAACCCACATACTCCAGTTCAAAACGCTGAGGCAACTGATAGTCGACCTGGATGGTACCCAACTGCCAGCTGCGGCCGAGGGCGTCCTTGACCATGAAGTCGAGTTTGGGGCCATAGAAGGCCGCTTCTCCTTTTACGGCAACCGTCTTTAATCCTCGCTCATCAGCGGCTTCCTGGATTTCACGCTCTGCACGGTCCCACAGTTCATCATCTCCAATATACTTCTGCTTGTTTTCAGGATCGCGCAGCGAAACCTGGGCCGTATAGTTTTCAAAGCCCAGTGAGTTAAACACATGAAGTACCAGGTCAATCACCTTAATGAACTCATCCTTTACCTGGTCGGGGCGACAAAAAATATGGGCATCATCCTGCGTGAAGCCACGAACGCGTGTCAAGCCATGTAGCTCCCCGCTTTGCTCATACCGGTAAACCGTACCAAACTCCGCCAATCGAATGGGAAGGTCCTTGTACGACCTCGGTTTAGAATTATAAATCTCGCAATGATGCGGACAGTTCATTGGCTTGAGTAGGAACTCCTCGCCTTCATCAGGTGTATGAATGGGTTGAAACGAATCCTTCCCATATTTCTCATAGTGACCCGAGGTAATGTACAGGTTTTTGCTTCCAATGTGTGGCGTAACCACCGGATCGTACCCAGCCTTTACCTGTGCCTTGCGCATAAACTGCTCAAGCCGTTCGCGAAGGATGGTGCCTTTGGGCAACCAAAGCGGTAAGCCCATACCCACTTTTTCAGAAAACGTAAACAACTCCAGTTCTTTACCGAGCTTTCGGTGATCACGCTTTTTAGCTTCTTCTAGCAGATGAAGGTACTCTTCCAGCTCTTTCTGCTTGGGAAATGTAATGCCATATATGCGGGTAAGCATCTTATTCTTCTCATTGCCACGCCAATAGGCACCGGCAACGTTCAACAGCTTTATGGCTTTAATAAAACCGGTATGCGGTATATGAGGACCTTTACATAAATCTGTAAAATTACCTTGCTCGTAAAACGTAATGGTTCCGTCAGTAAGTTCGTTAATCAGCTCAAGCTTGTATGGGTCGTTCTTCTTTGTAAAAAATTCAAGCGCTTCGTTCTTGCTTACGTCACGTCTGCCAAAGGAATTTTCCTTTTTGGCCAACTCCTTCATTTTGCTTTCGAGTGCTGCCAAATCTTCTTCACCAAAGGGCTTATCACCCAAATCCACATCATAGTAAAATCCATTTTCAATTGGAGGGCCTATGCCGAACTTCACACCCGGATGTAACGCTTCGAGTGCTTCAGCCATCAAGTGAGCAGAAGAATGCCAGAAGGCATATTTTCCTCCACCATCATTCCATGTAAGAATTTTTACCGCTGCATCTTTATCGATGCTGCGCGAGAGGTCTCGGATTTCTCCGTCCACTTCAATCGCCAGGGCATTTCGGGCAAGCCCTTCACTGATACTTTTTGCAATGTCGATTCCCTTTACTCCTGATGGAAACTCACGAATGCTTCCGTCCGGCAAACTGATCTTAATACTCATTTCTTTCTTTTAAAATTCGAGCAAATATAGGCAGGCCAACGCTTTAAAGCTTGAATTGCGCGGTAAACAACACCCCGAATTTTCTGGCGCGATCGTTTTCCAGGTAGCTCAACCGGTGAACAAAATCTATCCGGAGAAATTTGAAGATGTTTTCAACGCCATACCCTAATTCGATATACGGCCTATCGATTGTTAAATTGCTATTTCCCACCGGGAAAGGAAGCGGCTCGCTCATGGCCAGATTTTCGTCCTTCAAATCACCATAAATAACATTAGCCAAACCGGTTAATCTCCATTTTAGCTTCCGCATCAACGGAACACGGTTGAGCAAAAATCCTTCGAAATACTGACGGTACTGCAACGACACAAAACGATCGCTGAAGAATTCTCCAAAGTTCATCAGGCTGTAAATCACATCTGTATAGAAAGGCGTTTCGTTTCCGATATGGAAGGATAAGAGTGGATACGGCAACGTTCCATTGATGTACTCTCCAGTAATGGTAGCCTTACCTGACCCCAATGGACCCATCGGCAACTTTTTCAAAATAGAGAACCTGTACTTATCGTATTCAAAATCGCTACCGCCTACGCCTTTCAATCCACGGGTATAGCGCAACGTAATAATTGGCCACTTTTGGGCCCCCATACTTACACGCTCGTTGTCGTATTGTAAAAACAATTCATCCCGCGCGAAACGTGATTCCAATATTACTTCAGCAGTTTGAAAGTTTTGCTGAAGGGAGGAGATGTCGCCTGGGTTTGTATAGTACCCAAAATCAAAAACCGGCTTAAAGGTATTGTACCGAACAGCAACGCGTTGCGAAAAGCCTTTGATCAACTCACGCTGAAAATTAAAACGGCTCTCATCGAAATAATATCCCCGCCTGAATACACCAAAACGGGTAGCCGCAAGAAACAGGTAATCATCTGCCAGGTTTTCATCATCTATCCCTACCCGACCCAGGTCACTGCGCACACGAATGCTCATGGTCGTCCAGCGTTTACGATCCACAATGTGCTGAACAAAAGCGGAATACTTTATTCGTTCATCATCAAAACCATAAGCCAATTGAGCACCAAAACTCACCTTCTTACTAAATGTATAATTGGTTTTAAACCCTGATTGAATTCGTACACCTTCAATGTTGTTGAAGGCCACCAAACTCAGGTAAGGGCCAATATCAACTTTACCCACCTTCTTATATCCGTTGATCAGAATTTTAACGAGATCAATATAGGTTCTTACCACCGGAATGTGCTGGAGGGTGTCAATCATCCGGTACACATTTTTTTCTGTTTCGGTGAGCGGATCATGCCGGAGTTTATTCCAATGCTCCTCATCATTCATGTTGAGGATGTAGCCTTCATCCAGCAGTATTTGTTTCTCATAAAATTTCGGCTCCTTTGGTTGATTAACAACAATGTTTCTATTGGATGTATAGAATTTTGCAAGCAGCCCCGCCCATTGATCACGAACCTCTCCGGCATCCACCAACACCCTGTTCTTTACCGGTATCCATGCACCTGCTTCTGTTTTGGCCAACTCCTGTTGGATCTTGATCTTTTCAATAAAGTTCAGGTTGGCTTCTTTACCTACGGTTACTTCAATGCGTTTGATGGCATATTCATTTTTGGTAATCCACATAGTGCCGGTAAAGGCTAACGCCTGCGGGCTTTTCGGAAAGAAATCCAGTCGATAGCAATAATCACCCTCAACATCCAGGCTGTCCATGAGGTCATACTCGTAGTACAACCGCCAGCCATCGGCTATCGGTGACACAAAATCCTTGTCTAATATGTTCAGCCAGTTTTTATAAAAATTATATTCCTGAAAAGATGCGCCTACCAACTGCGCCATCAACGAACCATCCTCGAAGCCAATACCACTGATTTTGGTTTCCTTGATGTTTTCAAATTTCAACTCGGGGTTATTGCGGTAATAAAACTTAGATACACTTTCAGAAATAAAAATCGGCAATACGGGTTGACCATCTTCACCGGCTATTTGCTGGATACTATCCAACACCTGCGTAATTCTGGAAACGATTTTCTTCTGCTTGAATTTGTCGGTGATGTTATCAACATCAATTTCAATTTTCGAGTACGAGTCGAATTCATAGGCGCTGAGTTTACGCTTATCATTGACCGCCTTATTTTTTACCACATTCCGAAGCACGGCAAAAGCCGGGTTCTCGCCAGCCATAATTACAATATCGCGCAGGCGCGTAACTTCTTCTTCAAGCTGAAAATTTATGGTTTGTGAAATGCCTTTTTGAACAACCTTGGTGCGTGGTTTATATCCAATGTAACTCGCCTGCAGGGAATCAGTTGGAGAAGTTGTACGCAACACATAATTCCCATCAAAATCGGTAGTGGTACCAATGCTGGTACCTTTAAACACCACATTAACAAAGGGAATGGGATCACCAGAAAAAGCGTCCGTTATCTTACCCCGGATAACGGTTTCCTGGGCAAGAACGGTAACCGGTGAAAGCACAAGCCAAACTAAGACCTTTAAACGGACTTTCAGTCGCACAATATTGGAGTACACACGCTGTGGTTAACCTCAAAAATAATCAATTAAACTGTTTGAAACCGGATTAGGTTTCAGGATCATGAAATAATAATCTCCTCCTTTTCGCCCAGAAACTGTGGATTTGTCTTAAAAACGTATAGATCTAAAACTGCCTTGGTGCGCGCAAAGTATTCACGCACACGTACTTTCAATGAAGATTCAAATTCCGGCTCAGCGGCTACCATAGCCACCGCATCAATACCATAATAGTTGCTGATGAATAACGCCCGGTAACTGTGAAAGGTCTGGGTTATGATCATGATCTTATCCTGGCCGAAAATCTCCTTGCTCCGCACCACAGAATCCAGGGTGCGTAAACCCGCATAATCCAATGTAATGGAACGGGTAGGAACACCACGTGCAACCAATGCCTTACGCATTTCAAGGGGTTCGTTATAGTACCGTGTACGGTTGTCGCCACTTACTATAAAGTGGTCAATTTTACCTAGCTGGTACAATTCAGCAGCACGGTCCATCCGGTGTTCAAAAAACGGATTGGAGTCTCCGCCCACCAACTTATGACTGGTGCCCAGAACAAGCGCCACCCGATGGTCGTCCAATTGTTCAGCATCATATAACACACGATCCTCCGTGCTTTTTACTACCCAAATATTTGAGCCAACAAAAAAGAGAACAACCGTACCCACGAGAGTATACAATACGCGCTTTACCCGCTTCATTGAGAGGAAATTAAAACCAACTGGCAGCAAGTTAAGGATTTGTCCGGAGAAACTCCTTTTCAATTATTTCCGAACGCTTCACCATTTTTCTATACCAGGCCAGCCGGAGTTGATCCTTTTCTTCAACGTTTAATCCATAGTTTTCTTGTGACGATTTTAGCTTTGAAATAGTAGCGCTCAAACAAATGGCTACGCTTGCAGAAATATTCAGGCTCTCGGTAAACCCGTACATGGGGATCTTAATCCGATGATCCGCATGCGTTAATGCGTATTCAGAAAGACCTTCCAGTTCATTGCCAAAAATAAAGGCTGCCTTACCGATACAAGGATCAATATCATAAACCGATATACTTTCGGCACCCGGATCGGTGGCATACAGTGTATAGCCGCTCTCTTTCAATTGCTTAAAGCAAATCTCTGTATTGTTCTTGTTCTTTTGCTTGTATCGATTTAGGCTAAGCCATTTATAAGACCCCTTCAACACATACTTGTTAACCTCATACTTTGTAGTATTCTCGATGATGTGAACATCCTGAAGGCCCAAACACTCGCAGGTGCGCAAGGCTGCGCTGGCATTTTGCGATTGATAGATGTCTTCCAAAACTACAGTGACTTGTTTTGTACGTTCAGCTAATACTCTTTCAACAAATTCTTTCTTGTGCTCAGAAATATATTGAGCGAAATGTTCCAACAACAACTGTTCCTGCCTGGATAATGGCATACTTAACTGAACAAAGCTCCTGCAATGGTAGCGGTCATCATGGTGGCTAAAGAAGCAGCCATAAGCGCGCGTAACCCAAGTCGCGATAAGTCAGACTGACGGTTGGGCGCCATGCTGCCAATACCTCCAATTTGAATAGCAATAGAACTGAAGTTAGCAAAACCACAAAGCGCATACGTAGAAATGATTACCGACTTCTCACTTAACACACTCATGGATTTCATTTCGGCAAGCCCGAGGTAAGCCACAAATTCATTGATCACCAACTTTTGACCAAGCAAGCTGCCCACATAAATGGTTTCCGACCACTCCACGCCCATGATAAAGGCAAACACCCTGAAAATCTGGCCAAAAATATACTGAAGAGAAAAACCGCTGAACGCTCCGTTGGTGGTCGATTGAACCCAACCGTTTAAACCTGTCCACGCGCCAATTCCATCCACCAATATCCAGTTCAGCGCATAAATGATAGCGATGAATGCGAGCAGCATGCCACCAATATTCAATGCCAGTTTGATCCCATCGGAAGCACCTGTTGCAAAGGCATCAATAACATTTACCCCGATAGAGTCTTTGCTTACATTCAACTGCCGGTCAATTTTTTCAGGTTCATTTTCGGGTAAAAAGATTTTAGCCATCACAATGGCCGCTGGTGCATTCATAATGGAAGCCGACAACAGGTAGGTGGCGAATTTTCCATACTCATCCGGATTTCCACCGCCTAAAAAGGTGATGTAAGCGCCCATTACACTTCCGGCAATAGTAGCCATTCCTCCGGTCATCAAACAGTGCAATTCTGATTGCGTCATTTTCGAAATGAATGGACGAACCAGCAAGGGTGCTTCGGTTTGCCCCAGAAAAACATTGCCCGCTGCCGACAAACTTTCTGCACCCGAAAGCCTCATAGTTTTGGTCATGATCCACGCGAAGCCGTAAACAATTTTTTGAAGTACACCCAGGTAATACAAACCGGCCGTAACCGAGGAGAAAAAAATTACCATGGGAAGCGCTTGAAACGCAAACAGAAATCCCAGTCCGTGGCGGGTGCCCTCCTGGTTATCACTGTTAAACGCTAAATCACCAAATAAAAATTGAGCACCACGTGAAGCAAAACTCAGGAAGGTTACAAAACCATCGCCCAAGGCGCTGAACCCTTGTTGCACCACAGTAACTTTTGAAATCAGCAGCGCGATAACGATTTGAAGTATAATGCCGGAAGCAACAAGTTTCCAGTCGACCTTTTTACGATACAGGGAAAAAGCAAAAGCAATGGCTATGATCACACCAATGCCAATCAGTCCGCGCAGGTAATCCATTCAATATCAGGTTTAACGTTTAAGGTTTAGCGTTTCAGGGTTGGTGTGCCTGCAACTTCACCGATTAGTTCCGTTTGCTCAACTCATCGCGGATTTTAGCGGCCCGCTCGTAATCTTCCTTATCGATGGCCTCTTTAAGAATCTCGTTAAGCTTATCTACAGAATAATTTTTTAAATCCTCAACTTTCTTATAGACGGATTCCTTCTTGGCACGACTCTTTGGTTCAACTTTCGGTTCATCTTCGTCTTGCTCATCGGTAAGCACGATACCTGCTTCGGCCAGAATATTCTCGTATGTATAAATTGGTGAATCAAAACGCAAACCAATAGCAATAGCATCAGAAGGGCGCGCATCAACTTCAGAGCGCTTAAGTCCATCGCTGCAAACAATCTTGGCAAAGAAAACACCTTCTTTAAGATCGGATATAATGATCTCTTCAACCGTAAAATGAAAGTTGTTGGCAAACGACTTAAACAAGTCGTGCGTCATGGGGCGGTTTGGAATTATCTTTTCGATTTCAATGGCAATGGCCTGCGCTTCAAACATACCAATGATAATCGGCAACCGCCTGTTTCCTTCCGTCTCGCCAAGTACAAGCGCAAAGGAGCCGGTTTGCGACTGGCTGGAGGAAAGGCCGAGAATTTCTAGCTTAATCTTCTTCACAATTACTTCGCAGCTTTTATTGCGTCATTCAATTTAGGTAAAATATCGAAAGCATCACCCACGATTCCATAATCTGCGGCTTTAAAAAATGGCGCTTCCGGATCCTTATTAACAACGACAATACATTTCGATGAATTTACACCGGCCAAATGCTGAATGGCTCCTGAAATACCAATGGCTATATATAATTGAGGAGCAACTTTCACTCCCGTCTGGCCTACGTGCTCATGGTGTGGCCTCCAGCCCATATCGGAAACAGGCTTACTGCAACCTGTAGCTGCGCCCAGGGTCTTTGCCAATTCTTCTATAGCACCCCAATGCTCAGGACCCTTCATACCACGGCCACCGGATACTACGATATTTGCTTCCGGAAGCAGCACTTCTCCTGTTGCTTTTTCCGATGAGGTGATTTTAGTAGAGAAATCAGCATCGGATAGCGAAGCCTGAAAGGCCGTTACGGAAGCCGGAGAACCAACTTCTTTCAATTCAGCGGCATTCTTTTTAATACCAATTACTTTTTTTGGTTTCGTTAACGAAACGTTTGCAAACGCCTTACCTGTATAGATGCTGCGCTTAACCACAAACCCTGATGAAGTATCAGGCAACTGCACAACATTTGAGGCCAGGCTCGCATCCAGCTTGGCGGCCACACGTGCGCTCACCGGTGTGCCCAGCGATGAATCAGCGAGTACCAGCACATCAGCCTGTTCATCCTGAAATGCCTTTGCAAGCACAGCGGCATACGCCTGTATCACACCCTGATTCAGTTTTTCATCAGCAGCATGCAACACTTTTTTTGCACCATACTTACCCAGGTTTTCCAGCTCGGCTTGCTCGGTTTGTCCGATGGCTATAGCCGTTACGTTTCCACCCATGGCATGTGCAAACGCCACAGCCTCCAATGATGTTTTCTTGATTTTCCCTTCAGCACTTTCAACAAAAACTAAAATATTCATAATGTCCTGTATCTAATGATTCTATTTCGTAATCGGTTACTCTTATAAAACCTTGGCCTCATTTTTCAGCAGCGCAACAAGTTCCTGCACATTATCAGCCGCAATCATTTTTACTGCGCCTTTAGCAGGTGGCAACTCAAACTGTTGGAGTTTCACTCCGCTGTCCGTAGAAACCGCTTCAACCACTTTTAATGGTTTTGTTCGTGCCGACATGATGCCGCGCATGTTTGGTATTTTCCACTCAGCAATAGGCTCCTGACAACCCGCCACAAATGGAAGATTAACTTCCAGGTACTCCTTTCCTCCTTCAATTTCGCGGGCAAGTTTGGCCGTATTGCCTTCAATATCCAATTTCATTACCGGTGAGATAGAAGGCATGCCCAGCATCTCGCCTACAATGCCATGTACAGCACCGCTATTATAATCAATGGATTCCCTGCCCATCAATATCAAATCATAACCACCCTCCTTTGCCTGTGCCGCAATTTGCGAAGCCACAAAGAAAGAATCCGTTGGCTCAGCGTTAACCCGGATGGCATCATCGGCACCAATGGCCAACGCTTTGCGGATAGTAGGCTCAGTATCAGCCTGTCCTACATTCAATACGGTAATGGTGGCCCCGGAAGTTTCTTTTAATTCAACAGCACGCGCGAGGGCATAATCATCGTAAGGGCCTATGATAAACTGAACACCGTTCGTATCGAACTTCGAGTTGTTATCTGTAAAATTGATTTTCGATGTGGTATCGGGAACGTGGGAAATACAAACGAGAATTTTCATCTTTTCAACAAACAAAAAATTAATTGAACAACACTTTTCAAACGGGCTTCAAGATAAAGCATAAAATCCGAAATTTGGAAGGCCAAAAACCCAAAATAAAATGAAATTGACGCGAATTGAGCAACTTTTGAAGTTTCTGGAAGAAGATCCGAACGATGCCTTTTCGCTTTATGCCCTGGCGCTCGAGTATAAAAAAAGTAATCCGGTCGAAGCCGTGAACTTGTTTCAGCAACTTTTAACCAACCACCCGGATTATTTGCCTACCTATTACCAGGCTGGATTGATGATGGAAGAGTCTGGAAAAACGGATGAAGCCCTTGAGCTTTATCAAAAAGGAATCACATTAGCCAAAAAATTAAATGATGCGGCCACACTAAAAGAACTGCAAGCCGCATACAATCTACTGCTGGATGAAGATGAATAGTATCACTTCTGCTTTGATACTACCCCACCCTTTTTGCTATCGACCTTAATGGTGTAGTTTTTACCTCCGCTCACAATCCACCGAACGGTAACTGAACCCATACCGGGAATGTTACTTACCTCCAGTGTTGCCGGATTGTTCTTTTGTTCACGCGCAATATTCAGGTCGCGGTTTTCAACTACCATGCCGGCAATAACCTTCGGCCCTTGAATGCTGATGTAATCAGGGCGTTCAATCTTGTAGCGCAGGTCAAGGCTTGAGTGTGTAGGTATCATGCGTTTATTCGTAACCACAACGGTAATCTCTGTTAATCCTCCACCCAGATTTTTCTCCGTCATTTCTTCCACTACCAGTTTGGGCATGTGGTACGCATGGTAAATGCAGAACGCCATATTCCGGTGCGCATCACTTTCCAATAAAAAGCCCGGATCAGCACGGGTGAAGTTTTTCTTCACACCGCCAATTTCAATTTTTCCAAATTGCGGATGGTCATACTCCTGCCACGACACAATCGCATCGCCAAACAAAAGCGACTGATCAAACGCATACACATCTTCCTGACCTGAACCCTGACGATTGAAGTACATGTACGAGGTAAACAGTTCATTTGAAAATGTAAAAATTCCTCTGCCGCTGTTAAACCAATCGAGTTCACCACCCCAGGCGGTATACAAATCTTTATGTACAATCAGGTAACGATAGCCCGGTATCAACAACTCCCCTTTCTTGCCGATGGCATCATAAATACGAACATCATCAGCATTGTATGAACCTGCATCCTCTTCGGCACCAGGCCCGCGCAACAACATGCCGCCTGAGTTATGGAAACTTTGCGCGCCTGCAATGTTTGGGTGCGCCATCACAAAGTCGCGCACATTTCGGTTTTCAGGAATGGAGAATGGATATTTATATGCTCCATTTTGAATGTGGTTCGGTTGCCACTTCCATGCCCAATCGCGATTCGGATCGTAGTAGCCGGTTCCATCTTCATTAACACGTCCGTCACCATCCACATCAATACCCTCAAAGCCCAACATTTCATATTCACCTTGTTCATCCACCTTTGCAGGGATTAACCTGCGCGGATCATTCGGATCTTTCTTCATCCTTCCTGTCGGACTCTTGCGAATCATCATGGTAATGTGTCCATCGCCATTCAAATCATTAAATCCATCTTCATCAATCAGGCCATCGCGATCATTATCCACCGGAATAACACCCGAGCGCGGACTGTTTTGTGAATTGGGCTCTTTCATGTAATGATCGCGTGCATCCGGGTTGATGGTAGGCACAATGTAGAATACCTTGTCGGCTAATAACTCCTTTATAAACGAAACGTCTTTAAAGGTTTCGGCCAGGTACCATGCGGTGTACAAGGCCATTTCCGTTCCCTGAATTTCATTTGAGTGAATATTTCCATCAATATAGAATCCGGGCTTCTCTTCTGGTTTACCTGTTTTGAAATCCGTTACCGTGAGCAACCACATTTCGCGTCCCTGGTAACTTTTACCGATCGAACTCAGCTTTATTAAGTCAGGATGTGCTGCGGCAAGTTTCTTACAGATGTCGGTAACGCCCGCATGGTTGTAATAGCGATTCCAGGAAACCTGCACCTTTGGGTTCTCCGGACTACCGGCTGCGCGAAATACTCCGTTGGCATCCTGCGCAAGCGCTGCAACCGAAACAAGAACAAGTGATAAAATTGATACTAATATTTTCATAAACTTCCTGATCAAAGATTTACATCAACTTTTTTTAAACCCATTTGTGGCGCACCTGCCTCAACCGTCACTTTTCCTTTTCCCTTTATCAGCCACGTAAGCTCTTTGCTCTCACCGGCATCCAGTTCATTGAGCAGCGTTACCTTGTTTCCCCCAAAAATGGTTTGGTCTTTCGACAGGACAAGGTTTACTTTCACCAACTTGATAAAGTTATTGTTACGGGCAACCTGTGGTATGGCCGGAAAACCTCCTTTGTTTTGTATCGTCACCGTGATGCGGGTCACTCCATTTTCAAGTGCTTCGGTTTTCAGATTAACCAGATCAACCTGCGGTTTATGTTGAGCAAGTGCAATTACAAAGCGCGTGTGCTCATCGGTAAGTTTGGATACTGCACTATATGGAGGAGTTGTTTTGGCAAATGGTTTAAACCCGCCAACCTCAGCCGTTTTGCCTTGAAAATCCGGATGATTGATTTTTTGCCAGTTCACAAAAACATCAAGCCCTTCACGTTCAGCCCAGCGGATAAAATCAACATCAGCGTTCTTATCGGTATTCGGTTTATATCTAGCAGCTGAGGCAGAATCTTTAGGAATTTCAAATTTTGGCGCCCACCAGCCCGGTGTGCTGAAGCTTTGCCTGCCATAATGAAAGTAAGCCCACTGCACAAAGTCGCCTTTTTGGACTGATGCAACTGGCGCATCTTTTTGCTTGACGTGTTGCTTGTACAACTCACTTGCGAGTTTGTTGTACTTCACATCTTGCTCCAGTATGCCGGTGGGTACGCGGCCTGCTTTCGACCGATCATATTTCCACGGATCAGAAAGGTTGTTGGTTGGCCCGAAGGTAAGCACAGCAAACACATTAAATCGGTCATATAAATAATCAAGCACGGCACGGGTCTCTGTTTCTGAAACTGGATGTTCACCCGCACCGGGCTCAAAATAAGGTGGGTCGAATGTCAGACTCTTATTAAAGTGCACACCCCCTTCGCCATCTTCATTGAATGATCCATCTTTATCGTTGTCTGTGCCTTCGGTGATCAGGATGTATTTACCCTGTTCACCTTTCTCCGTATTGGCCAACACCATAATGCGCGGATCGGCCGGATGTGTTTTCCAACGACCGGTTGCATCCTCTACACGCACCATGGTTATTACCCCATCGTTGTTCAAATCTTCATACGGATCTTCATTTACTTTTCCATCCCTGTCATCGTCAGTTGCCGAAGCATTGCCGCTACGTTCATACCGCAGTTTGGCAACGTATTGCTCGGTGGCATCGGGACTAACATTTGGGAACACATAAAATGTAGTGGACGCCAACAATGATTTCACACTATCGGTTGAGGCGCTGGCCAGCAAGCGTTCGGCAAAGCCAAGGGCAAGTTCCTGGCTGAGAATCAAGGAGCCCTCCACCCCGCCCACCACAGCGATGGCAGGGTTGCTATCCCGGTTTCCCGAACCAATTTCAAGCACCCACAAATCTTTTCCGCCTGTTGTTTTTGTGAGTGACCGCAGCTTAACAAGTGAGGCGTTTGCAGACTCAAGCGTTTTAAGGCGCTGGCTTACCTGGGCATGGCTACTGTATTGCTGACTAAACCCAATGTGCGCACAGGCTAATAGAAACAGGCCTGTAAATATTCTATAGTTCATATACCGTAGTTAATTCAGTAAAGTTAATGACCGAACTTACAGGTAATGCCCAACTATTACAAGCGGTGAGAATTTGATTTGGAGGTAATCTGTCCGAACACGATTTTATAGATTTTCTTGATTAGCAGGATTGCCAGTTGGAGTAATTAATTTTTTATTGTAGAGCCGTTTAAATTCAAGAGAAAGTCCGCCAAAGTTGATGAGTAATCCATCGGCAATATTGTATGCTTCGAGGTAATTAATAGCTTGTGCTTTGTGAACGTCTTCAATCTTTTCTACTGCCTTCAATTCAAGCATCACACGCTCCTCCACAAAAAAATCAACCTTTGGCCTTTATGAACGATGAATTTAATCTACTACTCCTTTTGCTTCATCGAAATCCCACTAACCAAAAAAGTAGCGCAAAGAATCAACACAAAAATTTTAAACCATCCAGAATCGCCATAGATATCCGTAAATTGAAGCACAAGAAATACGACCAGGAAAAGCCCTGATAGAAAGAGGAAAGTGTTTTTTTTGTTCATAATTTCTATTTAAGACTTCGCACAAACTTATCTTTGAGGGCTGTGCCTTTTAAACTGTCTTTATTAAAGTAGCCACCAATTATTCCAATGAGTCCAATAGCAATTCCAAGACTATCAATAAAAACCATACTTACTGATGTGACGAATTTGTAAGTCATTGAGATGGCAATAAGTCCCATACCGCAATAAATCAGCATCTCAAATATCTTATACCTTCTGATTCTATTTATTTCCTTCTCCTCCATATTGTATTCACTTACATTCTCATTATCTATCAGCTTTAACTCTTTTAAAAGCTCCTTTGATTTGTTATAATTTTTTAAATCTAACGAAATCTTCAATAGATGCTGCAGGGTTTGTAAATACCATATGTCATCAGTTAAGTCCAAACTGAACTTAACCCTATTGTTGAGAATCAATGAACGTGCGACTTCTAGGTACTCCTCAGCCTTTTCATAATTTTTACTCCCATATAAAAGAGATCTTCCATAAGTATGATTGATAACAACCATCAGGTAGAGTTCCTCATCTGTGTCAAAGTCACTTAGTTTTAGAATCTCATTCTTATAATTGCCGTAGAAAGAGATGAAGTCCTCGTTATCCCTTTCATTCAGATTAGAAAATTTATCTGACAGTTCTTTGAAGTTTGCCCTCATTATTCGCTCAACTTGTTCATGATTATTTTCTCCAAAATCTGAGCGTCACGATTAAATGTAATTTGCCCGGCTATATAAAAATATAGCATTAAAGGAGCAAAGAAAATTGCCTCGTATTTAAGATTTACAAATAACATGGCACCGAATGTCAGGATAAACATAATTAGATTCAGCTTGCTCGATGTAAAAGTCAGTGTCCAATTTCCATTTTCATCCACCTTCCCAGTTGCATGTACTGGAAACACTTTTGTTAAACTTTTACCAGTTCTGAATACTATGAATTGTCTATGCTTTATCTCTCCTCCAACAAAACCTTCTCTTTCGGGAAAATTATTTACCCTATGCTCATCTATTGTGCTCTTAAATTTATTGAGCACAGTGTCAATGGTTAATGTACTAGTTATTTTCCGTTTGTAGTAAGGGATTAATTTCATTTCTAAAATTACTCTAACCTTGGAATATACACAATTACACCCACTCCTCTTTCATAAGGATAAACCTTAACCCCAACTACCCACTTGTCTCCAGCAGGGTTTAGTAGTATTTTTCGGACTTTACAGAAAAAGTATACCGCGTGAGAAAGAAGAAATATCCATTTTACCTGACCATGTGTGCCATAGCCAAAAACGAAGGCCGCTACTTGCAGGAATGGATTGAGTACCATAACATGCTGGGCGTAGAAAAGTTTTACCTCTACGACAATGAAAGTACGGATGACACCCAGGCGGTGCTGCAACCCTACATCGATCGTGGTTTGGTGGAGTACACCTTCTATCCGGGAATGAAAATGCAGTTAAAGGCTTACAAGGATTGCGTGAGAAAACACAAACGCCAATCGCAATACATCGCCTTTCTCGACATTGATGAATTTATCGTTCCGGTAAAACACAACACCATACCGGAGTACATGGAGAGCCTGGGAAAATTTACCAGCGTGCAAATCAACTGGATGGTGTATGGCAGCGGTGGCGCCAAAACCCGCACGGACGGTTTTGTTATTGAACGGTTTCGTGATCATTCCGTACCAGACGAACACCTGAACCATCACGTAAAAACAATTGCCAACCCGAGGCGGATCATCACGTTCTTTTCAGCACACAGGCCATTCATCTTATTCGGTAAAAATGTAGATGCGAATGGTAAGAGGATAAAAGAATCGTTCTGGACGCGCCCAATTGTTACCGATCAAATCCGGGTGAACCATTATGCCATAAAAAGTTACGATGAGTTTTTGGAAAAGCGTAGTCGTGGACGCGCTCGCTTTAATCGCTTACGCGGATTGGATTACTTTGAGAAGTATGACAAAAATGAAATTAAAAACGACCCCATCATGGATAAATATATTGTGGCGTTAAAAAAGATTATGGGTATCCGCTTCCAATCCTAGTTGCTTTCGTCATGCTACGTTTGCTCGGAGAAACGTAGCATGACGGTCAATCTCTATATCAGATGACGATCAATCTTTATATCAGAACGGCATATCCTCATCGTTGCCGGATGCCGGTGGCTCATCTTCCGGACGGATTTGGTTGATGCGGCTTTCACGGGTAATCATGCCACTGAACGGATTATCGTGCGGGGTGGGAGAATCAAAATCGGCAAACTTGGTGTACTTGCCAATGAATTTCAATTTCACCGAACCGGTTTGTCCGTTACGGTGCTTGGCAATAATCACTTCGCCCATACCTTGTGTTGGCATACCCTCTTCATCAACCGTAATCTTGTAGTACTCCGGTCGGTACAGGAAAATTACCATGTCGGCATCCTGTTCAATGGAACCGGATTCACGTAAGTCGGAAAGCTGCGGACGTTTATCACCGCCACGGGTTTCCACCCCACGACTCAACTGCGACAGAGCCAGTACCGGAACGCTGAGTTCTTTGGCAATGCCTTTCAGCGCACGCGAGATGGATGCAATTTCCTGTTCGCGGTTACCGCCAGTATCCCCACGCATCAACTGCAAATAATCGACAATGATTAACTGAATGCCGTGCTCGGCTTTCAACCTGCGACACTTGGCGCGCAATTCAAGAATAGAGAGTGCAGGTGTATCATCAATAAATATAGGCGCAGAAGAAAGTCGGTTGGTTTTATGCACCAGTTGTGCCCATTCAAATTCAGCCAGTTGGCCCTTACGGATTTTCTCCCCTTCCAGTTCCGCTTCCGCAGAAATCATACGATTCACCAACTGAACGGAAGCCATCTCCAATGAGAAAATAGCCACCGGCCGTTTGAAGTCAACCGCGGCATTACGCATGGCCGAAACCACAAATGCCGTTTTACCCATACCGGGGCGTGCCGCAATAATCACCAGGTCAGAACTTTGCCAACCTGAAGTCATACGGTCAAGTGCCGTAAAGCCAGAAGGCACCCCGGTGAGTCCGTCTTTATGTTCTTTCAGTTTCTGAAGTTCCGTGATGGCACGGTACATCAGGTTCTTCATGTTGTCGTAATTCTTGCGCAGGTTCGAATCGGATATTTCGAAAATCGATTGCTCGGTTTTGTCCAGCAATTCAAAAACATCTGTAGTATCCTCGTATGCATCGTGATGGATTTGCGAGGCAATGTGTATGAGGTCGCGCTTGATGGCCAATTCAATCACCACACGGGCGTGGTACTCGATGTTCGCTGCAGAACTTACCTTGGATGTAAGCTCGGCAATGTAATACGCACCACCCACCAACTCCAGCTTGGCATTTTTGCGCAACTGGTTCACCACGGTACGCATATCCACCGGCTCGGAGCCTTTGAACAACTCAATGATGGCGCGGTAAATTTCCTGGTGCGCTTCGGAATAGAAATGCTCCGGTTTTAAAAACTCAACAACTGCGTTAAGCGCACCCTTTTCTAACATGAGCGCGCCTAACACAGCCTCTTCCAGATCAAGCGCCTGCGGAGGAAGCTTTCCCAGACTTTCGGAGATGTCTCTCACCAAAAGTTTTCCACCCTTGCCGGGTATCATGGTTTTACTTCCTGTCCGCATTGGCGTTGATCGGCTTTGCTCCATACTGTGGTTGTTGGACGTGTTGCTTTTTTACAAGGTGACAAACGTAAGCAAACACATTATCCGGTTAATAACATTCGTTCAATAGGTAATCCACACACATTTCACCTTCATTAACAACTTATGCACATTCAATAGTTGCAACAGTACCACCGGTGTGCTGACAGCCTGTGACAACTTCCGGATTTAAAAATCTGATTTTCACGGAATGAACATTTTCATTTACTTTAGAGATTATTGAGCCACACCAAACAAGAATGAACAGTCAGACCGAAACCATTCTGAAGCAAGCTGCTGATAAGCAGCGCATTGTCGTTACCGGAAGTCGCGGAACGACAACTCTGGCCGCTATGCTCATTCACGTGCTCGAACATTACAAACGGCCATTTGATTATTCGATCAGCGCTACGGGGCATGGCATTTCAGAAACTGAAAGGCTGTCTTCAGGTGGGCCACTCATTATTATAGAGGCTAACGAGCAAAACATGCTTGATTTCAAGCACCATATCGGTTTGATTACCAACATTATGTGGGCCGCCTCAACAGAATTTCCTACCGTGGAGGATTATGTGAAGCGCTTCGATCAGTTTGCCGACAGCACACCAAAGGCCGGCATGCTGTATTATTGCGAGAACGATCCGCTGGCCTTGCTGGTGGGTGCTAAACCCCGACCCGATGTGCTGAATGTGGGGTATAAAATTCATCCGCACACTTCCGATGCCGGTAATCATTTCATCACCTCTGGAAAAGAAAAAATTCCGGTTAACATTTATGGAAGTCAGAACTTTCAAAATATCAGTGGAGCAAAGGAGCTTTTAAAACGCATCGGCATCACTGCCGATCAGTTTTACAAGGCACTCTCCAGCTTTCCGCTTTAATTTTTAACGGGTTACACCCGAACAATACATATTCATGAAACTCAACCTTCGCAGTCCGCTTTGCTTTTTCGACCTGGAAACCACCGGCACTAACATTACCCAAGATCGCATTATTGAAATTGCGGTAATCAAAGTAATGCCGAACGGAGAAACCATCAAGAAAATAGATCTGATCAACCCAACCATTCCTATTCCTGCTGAGTCGTCACGCTTTCATGGCTTAAAAGATGAAGATGTGAAAGACAAACCCACCTTTAAAGATGTAGCGAAAGACTATGCCCGCTTTTTTGAGGGAGCTGATCTGGCCGGCTTCAATATTTTGAAATTCGATATCCCCATATTGGTTGAGGAATTTCTTCGCGCGGGCGTTGAGTTTGATCATACCCGCAAAAAAGTAATTGATGCGCAACGCATCTTCCACTTGATGGAGAAGCGAACACTTTCCGCTGCCTATCGCTTTTACTTAGGCAAAGAACTGCACGACTCGCACACCGCTGAAGCCGACACGCAGGCAACGCTTGACGTATTGCTTGCACAGGTAGCCCGCTATGAAGGTCAGCCCGTTGTGGATGGGTTAGGCAACACCATTGGCGAAATTAAAAACGACATGGAGGTATTATCAAACCTAACCTCATCCGACTTGGTGGACCTGGCCGGCCGCATGATCAAAAACAATAAAGGCGAAGAGGTATTTAACTTCGGTAAGCACAAAAACAAAAAAGTACTGGATGTTTTAAAGCAGGAACCCTCCTACTACGACTGGATGATGAATGGCGATTTTCCGTTGGATACAAAACGGAAGTTGACAGAGATTAAGTTGAGGGGGTTTAATAAGAAATAAACTTAGGTTTTTATTCGAATCACTTCCGCCCGAAATACTGATCTTGATGTAGTGGAATAATCATATTGGGTTACGACTGTTTTAGACTTTAACATAATAAAGCCATTACCCCCATGCTTGCATGTGCATTTATCAAGTCTCTTATAAGCCATCCGTTCTGTCCCTGACCTAACTTTACATCTACCAATAACCTCATATTCAACATTTAATGGTGGGACCAAAAACATTCGTGGTTCGCAATTAACACTTGAAATTGGATGGTCTCTTGATCCGCGAAAGGTTGTACATGAAATTAAAGCGGCTGATATTATGATCAACAGAAGACCTGAAATTCTAACCATAACAATCACTTAATTCGCTCCCACACCTCACTTACCAGATTACCTGTAGTTCCCTTTCCTTTATGATACCAATCTGATCCATCCAGTCGGCACTCGAATGTTAACGACATACCTGAGCGGGAATTATCGCGGGAGAAGAAGCGGATGGTTTCAGTATACTTTCCATCTTCCAGTTTATACGTTCCGCCACCGGTACCCATAAACTGTTTGGTTTCATAGTTGAAGGCTGCCCACTGAAAATGATTTCCGGATAAGATCTTCAGCGTCTGCCGTGGTGAATCACCACCTCTGCGTTGCCCGGCCACACCGGCATCATCAACGCGCGCACCAAAACGCCAAGCACCGCTTAACGAAGAAGAAGCCTCATCTACTTTCTTCCAGGTTTCTTTCAATGTACCTCCATGCATCTTTGCTTCAATGGTCAGTTCATCTTTCTTCACTGAAAAGGAATACGCAACCGGCTTGCGCACCTGTGTGCTGTCGGTTGTATAAAAATCAAGTATCTCTGTGTACTCCTTGCCTTTTGAAGTATAGCTGCCTCCGCCTGCCTTTACAAATGAGCCATCGGCTTTATGTATCGCAAACATGAAATAGCTGTCGCTGTAAATTTTGATGCACTCATCCGTAAATGTTTTTCCATTTTGGTTTACCAACTTCCAGGCACCATTCATATTTTGAGCTGATACGGTAATCGTAAGAAACACCGCTACAAGCGAAAGTATATTTTTCATAACTATTGTATTTTAGTAATTAATCATTGATGTTACTCCTTACTGAAATTTTGCACGCGAAGGCACAAAGTTGACTCATGTCAATAACAGCAAGAACTCGTAACCCATCCGAGCCCTGAGGCTCCCGAAGGGCGTAATTACTTCTTGTAATACTGCATCGCCTCCGGTATCCAACTATTCAAGTCGCGTACACGTGTTTCATGCGATGGGTGCGTAGATAAAAATTCCGGTGGTGCCTGTCCGCCACTGAGTGCACTCATGCGCTCCCAGAATTTTGGCGCTTCATTTGGATCGTAACCGGCCATGGCCATAAAGATTAAGCCCATTTTATCTGCTTCCGATTCGTGCTGGCGGCTGAACTTCAACATTCCAATGTTGGTACCCGCACCAATCGCTTGCATCAACAACTCATTTCCCGCTGTCGGGTTCTGTCCCATCAACGCGCCAAGCGTACTCAATCCAAATTGTGCAAACATCTGCTGACTCATACGCTCGCGACCGTGATTGGCAATCGCATGAGCTACTTCATGTCCCATTACAACGGCAACACCTAACTCGTCTTTGCAGATGGGGAGAATCCCCGTGTAAAAAGCAACCTTGCCTCCGGGCATGCACCACGCATTTACTGTAGGGTCGTCAATCAGGTTAAACTCCCAGGCAAAACCATCCAGTTGTGATGAAAGATTCTTATCGGCCATGTACTGTTCAACCGCCTTTTGAATGTTTACACCAACCCGTTTAATCATAGCAGTCTGTTGTGCATTCGTAGAGAGCGGCCCTTTCGCAATCACCTCCCGGTATTGTTGATAAGCCATAGGCATAAGTTCAGCATTTGAAATAAGGCTAAGCTGATTGCGACCCGTTACGGGAACAGTGGCGCAAGCGTACATGAACAAACCGCTTATAAAAAGGGCAATGACTTTTCTTACCATACGTTATAAATTTGATCAAAAATACAAATTCGGTGGCAGATTGTTAATAGCTTTGTAGAAGTAAAGGACTGAACAGATGAGGATATTTGCGATTGGCAGAAATTATGCCGAACACATTAAAGAACTGAACAATGAACGGCCAGACGAACCGGTAATTTTCACCAAACCGGATACGGCCATCCTGCGCAATAATGCTCCGTTTTATTATCCGGATTTCTCTAAAGACATCCACCACGAAGTAGAACTGGTGCTGCGCATCTGCAAGGAAGGAAAAAACATCCAGGAAAAATTTGCGCACAAATATTACGATGCCATCGGTATTGGCATTGATTTTACGGCACGCGATCTGCAACAGAAAGCAAAAGAGAAAGGATTGCCGTGGGACATCGCCAAAGGTTTCAATGGCTCTGCTCCCATTTCAGATAAATTTATTCCGGTGAGTGAATTTAAAGATCTGAAAAATATCAACTTCAGTTTAAAAGTAAATGGCGAGTTTAAACAACTGGGCAACACCAGTTTAATGTTGTTCCCGTTTGATTACATAATCGCCTATCTATCGAAATTTTTTACGCTGCGAACCGGAGATTTAATTTTTAGCGGAACCCCAAAAGGAGTTGGCCCCGTATCGGTTGGCAATGTGTTAACGGCCTATATTGAAGATGAGAAACTACTGGAATTTGAAATCAAGTAAAGCAGGAGTTGTACTTTTTCTCCTCGCTCACGTAGCTGCAGCGCAGTTTAGCGAACCCGATGTTGATGTAGTTAAAGCGAACACCTATGTCTTCCCCATTCGTCCGGGTAACCCTGCTTCGCTTTCGGGAACGATGGGTGAACTGCGCAGCACACACTTTCATACCGGTCTCGACATTCGCACGAACAATGAACTTAACTGGCCGGTGGTAGCTGCACAAAAGGGTTATATCTCGCGTGCAGGCGTAAGTCCTTCCGGTTACGGATATGTGCTCTACGTAAAACATCCGGATGGCAACACAACCGTTTATGCGCACCTGAATAAGTTTAATGATGCGGTACACAACTATGTATTACGCGAGCGTTATAGAAGAAAAACTTCCAGTATTGATTTGTATTTCCGCGATGGTCAATTTCCGGTAAACAAAGGTGACACCATTGCCTTCTCCGGCAACACCGGTTCTTCAGGCGGGCCGCACCTTCATTTCGACATTCGCGATCCGAACAACCTTGCGCTTAACCCGCTCAAGTATGGGTTTGCAGAAGTCCGCGATCACGTTCCACCGATCGCACAAAAAGTAGCCTTCAAAACACTCGATAAGGATTCACGTATCAACGATCGCTTTGGGCGATTTGAATTTTACTTGCAACGTTCCGGCAACGATTACCTGTTGTCGCAACCGATATTAGCTTACGGAACAATCGGTATTGAATTGCTGGCACACGATGTAGTGGACAACGCGCGCTTTAAATGTGGCGTCAATCACATTGAAGTGTATATGGACAGCGTTCTGGTATTCAAGCAAAACATTGAACGATTAAACCTCACACAAGGCAGAAGCATTTATACCGTTCTCGATTTCAGAAAAATGCTGGCGGATGGCAACCGCTTCTACAAGCTTTATCAGGATGACGGCAACACGTTAAATTTCTATTCACAATCGCCCGGAAACGGAAAACTCAAAGTAAGAGGAATCAATCAATCCAACGTGCGCATTGTCATGCAGGATTTTCATGGCAACACCAGCACGGTGCGTTTCCGGCTAAGGCCAAGTGAACCACCGCGTGAAGTAATCACACTGGAAACACCAAAGGCAGATGTTACTTCTGATATTCAGGATAATACACTGGTGATCTCATCGCGCATGTGCGAGAGTGAAGAATACGGTGTACAAGCGTATGTAAAAGGACAACCAACAGAACTGGAACCCGCTTACTTCAACGCATCGAAAAATGTTTACCTGATTGATCTTCGTAAAACCCTTCCTGATTCTGTGGTTGTGTGCGGTCAATCAATCGTAACCCATTTGAAAGCAATGGTGCCTTCGACAACGGAATACAAATATTTCAGTGATCTAATGGACATTCGTTTTCCTAACCGTGCCCTATACGACACGCTTTATTTTACCGCCACACATTCACGCAGGGCTGATAGCCTTGAAATTTTTTCCTTAGGGCCGCAGGAACCATTTAGTCGGAATATCACGGTAACGTTAAAACCAACACAAGCATACGCCATGAGCAAAGCAACCGCAGTGTACCGCACCAACGGCCGCTCCTATAGTTATGAAGGCGGTGAATGGGCTAATGGCAAGATCACGTTTTATCCGCGAGAGTTAGGTGATTTCACCATATTAACAGACACCATTCCTCCCGTAATTACCCGAATATATGCGAATACCAATACGGTACGATTCAGAATTGGCGATAGCCTTTCGGGGATTGCCTCCTTTGAAGCAACCTTAAATGGTAAATGGCTGTTGATGAATTACGATGCAAAAACCGGTATATTGGTTTCTGAAAAACTTGATCCCAAAGCCTCGTTGGCAGGCGATTTTGAATTAACCGTTACCGATCAAGCAGGGAACAAGAAAACATACACACAAAAAATTCAATAACTATGGCGCTTAAACCTGGCTCAATAGCTCCGGATTTTACAGTTAACGATCAGGATGGCAAGTCTGTGTCGCTTTCGGGGTTAAAAGGAAAAAAAGTGGTACTCTACTTTTATCCAAAAGATCAGACGCCCGGTTGTACAGCTGAAGCCTGCAACCTGCGCGACAATTACAAGGTGCTGCAGAAGCAAGGCTATGAAGTGTTGGGTGTAAGTACCGATTCAGAAAAATCGCATCAAAAATTTATAGCCAAAGAGAAATTACCTTTCCGGCTTTTGGCCGATGTGGATAAAGTAATCCACCAAAAATATGGCACGTGGGTAGAGAAATCCATGTATGGAAGAAAATACATGGGTACTGCGCGTGTCACCTACATCGTCAACGAACAAGGTGTAATTGATGAGGTGATCGAAAAAGTGGACACCAGAAATCACGCAGACCAGATTTTGAAAAAGCAACCCGCTGCAAAAAAAGCGCCTGCAAAAAAGAAAACCTCTCCTGCTAAACGTGCTGTAAAGAAGGTTGCTAAAAAGAAATCGGCAACAAAAAAGAAAGTGGCAAAGAAAAAGAAGTAGGTTGGATTATGTACAAGAGACTACAACTTGGGTTTGTGTTTATATTGATGGCTGTAGCCTTGCAGGCTCAACAGTTAAAAACAATAATTGAAACAGGCGATCGTCATTACAGTAGAAAAAACTACAGCGCTGCCATTGCCGCCTACCTGGAAGCCCTCCAGATAAACCCCGATGACGCACAGGTGAATTTCAAGTTGGGGATGGCCTATCTCTATTCGGATACAAAATCAAAATCAGCTTCATACATTGATAAAGCCTATCGGTTAAATCCAGGTATTGATAATCGTATCAATTACCACCTGGGAATGGCGTTTCAGAACACCAACGAATTCAAAAAGGCGCGTGAGCAATTTGAAGCTTTTAAGAAAAAAAATCCACAGTTCTCCAACCTGGCGGAAGACCGCATTCAGGAATGCATCGTTGCTGATTCACTGACGCAGTTCGAACTAAATGTGGTAATTGAAAACCTTGGCCCGGTAGTTAATTCAAAACTCAACGAGTACTCCCCTATTATCTCTGCGGATGGAAACATGTTGATCTTTACATCCAACCGCGGTGAAGGCCCGAAAGGCGCTCAAAACCTGGAGGACATTTACGTTTCCTATAAGCGAAACGGAACATGGACTGAGCCCAAAAAGATAAGCGATAACATCAACACCATCTACAACGATGCCGCTGCGTCACTTTCACCCGATGGCAAAACATTGTTTCTCTACTACGAAACCGGTGCAGGCGATATTTACACATCAAACTTTGATGGAACAGATTGGTCGAAGCCAGAACCGTTAAACAAAAACATCAACACGTCACAATATTGGGAAACCAGCGCCAGCGTTTCACCTGATGGCAAGCGACTTTACTTTGCCAGCAACCGCCCCGGTGGGTATGGCGAACTGGATCTGTACGTGAGCGAATTGGACAGCAAGGGCCAATGGGGAAAAGCTACTAACCTCGGCCCGGTTGTGAATACACCGGGGAATGATGACTCGCCCTTCATTCACTATGATGGAGTTACGCTCTACTTTTCTTCCGATGGTCATCCGAAGTTAGGCAACAGCGATATTTTTATTACCGAACTCATTAAAGGGCAATGGACCAAACCTATTAACATTGGTTACCCGGTTAATTCATGGGAGTATGATGGCTTTTTCAGTACATCACCTGACAAGAAAACTGGTTACTACGCCACCGTTAAAGAAGGCGGCTATGGCGGAGCAGACATTTATTCCATTCGTTTTCTCGAACCTAAGTACAAGCCAAAACCAGTACCGGTAGTTGTTGCGGAGAAACCGAAAGAACCTGCCAAACCAAAAGACCAGGACTATGTTGATGCATCAATCGTTGAATTGCGTAATCAAAAAGTAGTAACCGTGTTGAAAGGCCAGGTAATTGATGAAACCACGGCCGAGCCATTGGCAGCGGTGATTTCACTGGTGAATAACGAGAACAAAAAACTCATGTCGAAGATTTACTCGAACCCTGAAACAGGTGAGTTTGAGTTGGTTATTCCACACGGTGGCAACTATGGTGTGGCCACTGAAAAAGTTGGGTACCTGTTCAACTCACTCAACTTTAACGTACCTAAATTTGCCGAGTATCAGGAAATCGACTTGCACATCATCATGGTTCGGGCAGATGTAGGATCGAAAGTGGTATTGAAAAACATTTTCTTCGATGTGGGTAAGTTTGACCTGAAGACCGAATCATTAAGTGAGCTTGATAAAATTAAAGACCTGCTCACCGGAAGTCCGAACCTGAAGGTTCAGATTAACGGACATACCGATAACACCGGAAGCGCCACTGCCAACAAGCAGCTTTCACTGAGAAGAGCGACTGCCGTTGTGGATCACCTCGTTTCACTTGGTTTGGATGCATCGCGACTGACCGCCAAAGGATATGGCGCTGAGCGTCCAATTGTTTCCAATGATGATGAAATGGGTGGGCGCGAAATCAATCGCAGAACGGAAATTGAAATCATTCAAAGCAATTAATTCAGGTATTGCGGCATCCTCCTGCGCCCGGATTTTGGAGAGTTACTTGAATTCTCACATATTCGCGCATACCAAATCCACTTTTTTAAAACCGCGTTCAAATCCTAAACCGCAAGAATGAAAACAGCTGATATCCAACAACTTAAAAAAACCTGTTCACAAGTTCGCAGAGACATCGTTCGCATGGTTCATGCCTGCCAATCGGGACACCCGGGTGGTTCATTGGGTTGTACTGAATTTTTTGTTGCGCTTTACTTCCACGTACTCAGACGCAAGTCCGGTTTCTCCATGGATGGCATGGGTGAGGATATTTTCTTCTTGTCGAACGGCCACATCTCACCGGTTTGGTACTCAACCCTGGCCCGCTCCGGGTATTTTGACACGAAAGAATTGGAAACCTTCCGTTTTCTGAATTCACGCTTGCAGGGACATCCGGCCACGCATGAAGGACTACCCGGTATTCGGGTTGCATCCGGATCACTTGGTCAGGGCTTGTCGGTTGCTATTGGCGCAGCACAAACCAAGAAATTGAATAATGATAATCACCTCGTATATGTTTTAATGGGCGATGGTGAACAGCAGGAAGGCCAGGTATGGGAAGCAGCCATGTATGCAGCGCACAATAAAGTGGATAACCTGATTGCTACCATCGACTATAACGGACAGCAGATTGATGGCCCAGTTAAAGAAATTTTGGATTTAAAAGATCTGAAAGCCAAGTGGGAAGCCTTTGGTTGGGAAGTACAGGAATTCAACGGCAACAACATGGAAGAATTGATTGCCGGCTTAGAGAAAGTACAAACGCTTACCGGAAAAGGAAAACCAGTAATGAACCTGATGCGCACCGAAATGGGCTTTGGTGTTGACTTCATGATGAACTCACATAAGTGGCACGGTGTTGCTCCCAACGATGAGCAACTTGAAAAAGCATTGGCTCAACTTGAAGAAACACTGGGCGATTATTAAGTCGCGTGGATGAAACACATCAAGCGAATTCTCTTAATCGTTGCTGCCGCGTTTGGCGTGCTCCTGATCAGCATACTGATTATTGGATTCAAGGTTGACATTTCCCCTCAAAAACTTGAAGAAAAGTATTTAACACCTGAGTCGAAATACATTCAGGTGCTTGATGCCAACGTGCACATGCGCAAACGTGGGTCAGGCCCGGCCATCTTTCTTCTGCATGGAAGCTTTGCCTCGCTGCATACCTGGCAAGGTTGGGAAGATGAACTCAGCAAATCATTCACAACAATTTCACTGGATTTACCCGGTCACGGATTAACCGGCCCGAATGAAACCGAAACTTATACAACCGACTATTATACAAAGCTGGTATTGGCACTTGCCGATAGTCTGAAGTATGACACCTTTTACGTTGCCGGTAACTCAATGGGCGGAACTGTAGCTTGGAAGCTGGCACTTCGGGCTCCTGAACGGGTAAAAAAACTTGTGCTGATTGATGCAGCAGGTTTCTGGAATGCAAACAAGAATACCGAAAGGCCCTGGATATTTAAGGCGCTGCAAAATCCCCTGTTTGGAGCAGGCTTCACCCACATTACGCCAAAGTTTGTATTTAACCTGAACATGAAACAGGTTTACGGTGATGAAAGTCTTGTAAGACAGGAAGTAACCGACCGGTATTACGACTTGATGCTTCGTGAAGGCAATCGTGAAGCCACGTTAAAAAGGATTAAGCAGGATGAGCCTGATCAAAGCAACACCATCCAACAGATTACCACCCCTACGCTGATTCTGTGGGGCAAAAAAGATCGCTGGATTCCGGTTGAGAATGCCTACTTGTTTCAACAAGCCATTAACGGTTCAAGGTTGGTTGTCATTGATGAAGCTGGTCATGTGCCCATGGAGGAAGTACCTTCGTCTTCATTAAAACCTGTGATGGAATTTCTTTTGAAAAATCCATAAGTCTACAACTGATTTTTATCAGGTTATTTGTTCATTCATCGGAATTCATCTTTACTCATCGGAAATTTGCTGGATTTATTGAACGATCGTGCATGATGGCACGTTGTAAAAGTGTAGTTGTTCAACAACTGCCGGAATGCTTTGAAAGTATCAAAGCGTACAACCTTAATCCAAACATTTTATGAATACAGTAGGAAAAGTAGCACTCGGAGTTTTAAGTGGAGTAGCGGTTGGCGTAGTTGCCGGCATTTTAATTGCCCCCAGCAGTGGAAAGAAAACCCGCAGAAAGCTGATGGGCAAATCGAAGGAATTAACAGACCGTGTTTCCGAAACGTATGACGGCATGAAGAAGGCGTACAACAAAAAGTTGGATTCATTAGCCGGAAACGGAAAAACAGGTATTGACTCCATCAAAGAGTCGATGAAAGTTTAATTAACCAATTGCCGATAATTTATTCGAAACACCGCAGACTGGCGGTGTTTTTTTATGCCCTTCAAGTAGCTTACTAAAAACAAGACCAGTTTAATTCGCTAAATTGGGATCATGTTTCACCTCATCTACGTTAGCCACACAACCAGGCCATTATCTGAATCTGAACTGGTAGACATTCTCCGCACCAGTCGGGAGAATAACGCCAGGAAAAACATAACGGGCATGTTGCTCTACTTAAATGACAAGTTCATTCAAGTATTGGAGGGCGAAGAAGAAACTGTAAAGGAACTGTTTGATCAGATCTGCTCTGACCTGCGGCACAACCGTGTAATTCAGGTATTGGAGGGTAACGCTGCCGATCGCACATTTAAAGACTGGTCGATGGGATTTAAACGCTTATATGATGAGGATGAAATTGAGGCGTTATCTGGATTTAAGGACATCGACAGCATCTTCTCATCGGAAGAACCAATAAACGGTAATTTGCTCCTAACCTTCCTGACTATTTTCTACAAAAAGAACATCACTGATTTTGCAGAACTACCCGGTTAACGGATTAAATAATGAACCAGGGAAGGATCGCAATGCTCATGGCAATCAAAAACCAAATCAGATACTTCTTGTCATCCTTATCCATAGCCATACAGCGGGTTACCTAGCACGAATACGCAAAGGCCACCGAAAAGTTTTGGAAAACGACTTACCGTCCCGATTTTAACAAGCCGTTAACATTTCAGCTTTTCAAAAGGAATTGTATACTTGTGCTTTCATTTTTCAACCACGCATACCCATCATGACTAAGTTTACCTTCACCGAAAAAAAAGATACCCGCTCAGGCTTTGGCGTTGGCTTACTTGAGCTAGGCCGTAAAAACCCCAATGTGGTGGGCTTGTGTGCCGACCTTACAGGCTCACTAAAAATGGATGCCTTTAAAAAGGAATTCCCCGATCGGTTTTTTCAGGTAGGCATTGCTGAAGCCAATATGATGGGCCTTGCCGCAGGTATGACGATTGGCGGTAAAATTCCCTTTACTGGAACATTTGCCAACTTTTCAACGGGTCGCGTATATGATCAGATCCGCCAGTCGATAGCATACTCACATAAAAACGTAAAAATCTGCGCCTCACATGCAGGCGTAACCCTGGGTGAAGATGGTGCCACACACCAGATTCTGGAAGACATTGGCATGATGAGGATGCTGCCGGGCATGACGGTGATTGTGCCTTGCGATTACAATCAAACCAAAGCAGCAACCCTGGCTTTGGGCGATCATCATGGTCCGGCTTACCTGCGCTTTGGCAGACCATCATGGCCAATTTTCATGGCACCCGACCGACCCTTCACCATTGGAAAAGCTGATAAGCTTGTTGATGGTAATGATGTGAGCATTTTTGCCTGTGGCCACATGGTGTGGCAAGCCATTGAGGCCGAAGCGGCTTTGGCTGAGAAAGGCATCCGGGCTGAGGTTATAAATATTCATACCATCAAACCGCTTGATGTTGCAGCCGTGCTTGAATCTGTACAAAAAACCGGCTGTGCTGTCACGTGCGAAGAGCATCAAATAAACGGAGGCCTTGGCGATAGCATTGCTCAGGTACTTAGTCGACATTACCCCGCCCCTATTGAAATGGTGGCCGTAAATGATTCATTTGGTGAAAGTGGAACGCCTACGCAATTGTTGAAGAAGTACGGCCTGGCTCCGGAAAATATTGTTGCTGCCGTGGAAAAGGTAATCGGACGGAAGTAATTCACGCACATTGGTGTGTGTTCCATTGGTCCCATTGGTCTGTGTCCCACAGACCAATGTCATGCAATTTGAAAATAAGTTCTGTACACCAAAAAATAATCTTAAAAAACCGCTCTGAGCCGAAACCTTTATCGTAATTTTACGATTATAAACAGGTATGGGATTAACCAAAACAGCCGGCTTTAGCAAAACCGAAATCGAACTAGCCGAACTGGCCAAGGCACTGGCCCATCCTGCCCGAATTGCTATCATCAAGCACCTGATAAATGCCAAAAGCTGTATCTGTGGTGATATCGTAGATGAACTCCCCCTCTCCCAATCCACCGTATCACAGCACCTGAAAGAATTGAAAGAAGCCGGTATCATTAAAGGAAATATTTCGGGTAACAGTGTATGCTATTGCATTGATGAAAAAGTCTGGAAGAAAGCTGAAAAAATGCTGAGCGCACTGTTTGAAAGCTTTGATCAGGCAAATACCTGTTGCTAAAATTTTTTACTCAAAACCATCGCAATATTACGATATAAAAAATTCCAACTGATATGAAAACTCAAGAAACTTCTGAATCACTAAAAGAACTGGTAAAAGAAAAATATGGTCAGATTGCTGATCAGAGCTACACAGAAAATGCAACAAGCTGTTGTGGTGCCGGTGGGTGTTCTACCATGGATTACACCATTATGGCAGAAGATTACACACAACTAAAGGGCTATGTAGCCGATGCTGATCTGGGTTTAGGGTGTGGATTGCCAACTGAATTTGCATTGATCAAAGAAGGTGATACCGTTATTGATTTAGGTTCCGGTGCAGGTAACGATGCCTTTGTTGCCCGAAGCATCGCGGGTGAAAAAGGGAAAATAATCGGTATCGACTTTACTGAAAAGATGATTGATAAAGCGCGCGTCAATGCAGAGAAACTTGGCTTTAACAATGTTGAGTTTCGCTTTGGCGACATTGAAAAAATGCCTGTTACTGCTAATGTTGCCGATGTAGTGGTGAGCAATTGCGTGTTGAACCTTGTGCCCAACAAAAAACAGGCTTTTGCCGAAATGTTCCGGGTAATTAAACCCGGTGGTCACTTCAGTGTTTCGGATATTGTATTACAAGGTGAGTTGCCTGCAGGCTTACAGAAAAGCGCGGAGATGTATGCCGGCTGTGTGGCTGGAGCCATTCAACAGGATGAGTACATTCAATTGATTCAGGATGCA
This sequence comes from Cyclobacteriaceae bacterium, assembly GCA_019638275.1. Taxonomy (GTDB): domain Bacteria; phylum Bacteroidota; class Bacteroidia; order Cytophagales; family Cyclobacteriaceae; genus UBA2336. Next base: position 139,881 of record JAHBUC010000003.1, read on the forward strand.
GGATTTGAAAACGTAACGGTGCAAAAGGAAAGAAAGATTACCATTCCAGAAGATATTCTTTCAGTATACCTGAACGACTCGGAAATGGAAAAATATAAAAACGGAGCACTGGGTATTTACAGCATTACCGTGTACGGTGAGAAACCTGGAGCTGAGCGCATTAAACAACTGGCTGAAGAGAGAAAGGCTACTTGCTGCGGATCGGATTCAACCTGCTGTTAAGCATAACATTCAATATTCAATATTCAATATTCAGCACTCTCAATCTTGAATATTAAATCTTAAACCTTAAATCCCTATATGAAACCTAAAATTCTTGTTCTTTGTACGGGCAACTCATGCCGAAGTCAGCTTGCTGAAGGATACCTGCGTCATTTTGTAAACGGAAAAGCTGATGTGTACAGTGCCGGTATCGAAACGCACGGTGTCAATCCACGAGCCATCGCAACCATGAAAGAAGATGGAATTGACATCTCCCATCACACTTCGAATAATGTAAACGAATATACCAACCTGGAATTCGATTATGTGATTACCGTATGCGACAATGCCAAAGAAAACTGTCCGTACTTTCCGGCTAAAGTAAAAGTGCTGCATCACAACTTCCCCGATCCGGCCAAAGCCACCGGTACAGAAGAAGAAATCAGGCAGGCGTTTCGCCATGTGCGCGAAATGATTAAAAACTATTCTCAGGAATTCACCAACCAATACTTCGCATGAGTTCCATGCAGTGCGCCCCTGCCGAACGAAAAAAATTAAGTTTTCTCGACCGATACCTCACGCTGTGGATTTTCCTCGCAATGGGTATTGGTGTTTCGCTTGGCTATTTTCTACCGGTATCTGCCACGCTTATCAACTCCCTGCAAAGTGGCACAACCAACATTCCTATAGCCATCGGCTTGATTTTAATGATGTATCCGCCCTTGGCAAAAGTTCGTTATGAAGAACTGGGAAGCGTTTTTAAAAATGTAAAAATTCTATCGCTTTCGCTGATCATGAACTGGCTGATTGGACCGGTACTCATGTTCATACTTGCAGTAGCTTTTTTACACGACTATCCCGAGTACATGGCTGGACTCATCATGATTGGATTGGCGCGTTGCATTGCCATGGTAATTGTTTGGAATGAACTGGCGAATGGCAATCGGGAATATGCCGCGGGATTGGTAGCCTTCAATAGCATCTTCCAAGTGTTATTCTACAGTGTATTTGCCTGGTTTTTCATTGCCTGGCTCCCTCCACGCTTAGGTATTGTGGGTTACGAAGTGAACATCAGTATGGGGCAGATTGCCGAGAGTGTGTTTATCTACTTGGGCATTCCATTTCTTGCCGGATTTTTAACGCGATACTTTCTGCGTAAAGCAAAAGGCGATGAATGGTATACGAAAAAATTTATCCCGTTCATTAGCCCCATTACGCTTATTGCACTGCTTTTCACCATTGTAGCCATGTTCAGCTTAAAGGGTGAATTGATTGTTGCCATTCCGATGGATGTGGTACGCATTGCCATTCCGTTGCTCATTTACTTTGTTATTATGTTCTTGGTCACGTTCTTCTTTGGTAAATCGTTTGGCGCTGACTACTCCCAAAATGCTGCGTTATCGTTTACGGCAGCTGGTAATAATTTCGAGTTGGCCATTGCAGTGGCCATTGGTGTATTTGGTATCAACAGCGGACAGGCATTTGCAGGGGTGATTGGCCCGTTGGTTGAAGTGCCTGCCCTCATTGCCTTGGTTAATGTTGCATTTTGGTTACAGCGAAAATTGTATTCAAAAGAAGGTGCAGCAAATTCGGTTTAAACTGCATTCAAACCATCAAATCAATTACATTTGGGATTGTTTAAGTCTCAAATGAAACTGAATAAGTACATCGTAATCGATTTCGATAGCACCTTTACCAAGGTTGAAGCGTTTGACCTGCTGGCCGAGATCAGCCTGAACAGCCACCCCGAGGCAGAAGAACGCAAAAAAAAGATCCGCGACATCACCAACCTGGGCATGACTGGCGAAATCTCGTTCCGCGAGTCGCTGGAGCAACGGGTTGAACTATTAGCACCCAATAAATCACATTTACTTCAACTGGCCGAAAAATTAAAGTCACAGGTTTCTGAATCGTTCAAACGCAACCGCGACTTCTTTAAAAAATATGCCGATAACATTTATGTGATCAGCAACGGCTTTCACATGTTTATCGATCCGGTGGTGACTGAATTTGGCATTAAGCAAGAAAACATTCTAGCCAATCGCTTTCACTTTGATGAGCAAGGCAAGGTAATTGGCTTCGATAAAGACAATCCATTATCGGCCAACAATGGAAAGGTTGAGCAATTGAAACGCCTGAATCTTCCGGGCGATGTGTACGTAATCGGTGATGGCTATACCGATTATGAAATCAAACATGCCGGATTAGCCAACAAGTTTTTCGCCTTCACCGAGAACGTGGAACGCGAAAACATCATGGAAAAAGCCGATCACATCACGCCCAGTCTGGATGAATTTCTTTACCTCAACAAGTTGAACACAGCCATCTCCTATCCTAAAAACAGGATTCACGTTTTGTTGTTGGAGAATGTTCACCCGGTTGCCGTTGAATTAATGCGCGCAGAAGGTTTTACGGTAGAAACTCATTCAGCTGCACTATCTGAGAAAGAACTTATTGAAAAAATCAAAAATGTTTCGGTTCTAGGTATCCGTTCAAAAACACAAGTGACAGCAAAGGTACTTGAACACGCCAATAAACTGATGGCCGTTGGCGCCTTTTGTATCGGTACCAATCAAATTGATTTACAAGCAGCAACCAAAAAAGGTGTTGCGGTATTTAATGCACCTTTCAGCAATACACGTTCTGTGGTTGAACTGGTGGTTGCTGAGATGATTATTCTCATGCGAAAGATCGTAGAGAAGTCGAATAAAATGCACCAGGGTGCATGGGACAAATCCGCTGCCGGGAGTTATGAAATACGCGGAAAGAAATTGGGACTCATCGGCTATGGTAACATTGGCGCACAACTCTCCGTACTGGCCGAATCAATGGGTATGAAAGTACTCTATTATGATATAGAAGAAAAGCTTTCGCTGGGCAATGCCACCCGATGCAAAACAATAAAAGAAGTATTGGAGCAAGCTGATGTAATCTCACTTCATGTAGATGGACGTGCCGCCAACAAAAACCTGATCAGCGAACGCGAATTCAATTGGATGAAGAAAGGCGTGATCTTCATTAACCTAAGTCGCGGCCACGTGGTGGATATTCCTGCGTTGAAAGCCAATATTATAAATGGAAAAGTTGCCGGTTGCGCGCTTGATGTTTTTCCGGAAGAACCCAACAACCAGGAAGAATTCATTTCTGAATTGCGTGGACTGCCCAATACCTTACTCACCCCACATATTGGAGGAAGCACCGTAGAGGCACAGGAAAACATTGGCAACTTTGTGCCTGGTAAATTTATGGACTACATTAACACCGGAAGCACCTCAAATAGTGTTAACTTTCCAAACCTGGTGTTGCCTACGCTGGAGAATGCACACAGGCTAATTCACATACACGAAAACGTACCAGGTATTCTGGCTCAAATCAATAAAGTGTTGGCCGATCATAACATTAATATTGTTGGGCAGTACCTGAAGACAAATGAGTTAATCGGTTACGTAATTACCGATATTGATAAAGAATACAACAAAGATGTGATTAAAGAGCTGCGGCAGATTGAGCATACCATAAAATTCAGGGTACTCTACTAAGCATGGAAGAAAAATACAGGCTCACTGGATTAAAACTGAAGATTTACGAAATCATCTTCGAGTCGGATACGCGTGAAGGCAGGCTATTCGATATCCTGCTTCTTTCCAGTATTGTTCTGAGTGTTGTTATTGTATTGCTTGAAAGCGTACAGGATATAAAATTGAATTGGGGCAATTGGCTGGTAGGGCTTGAATGGTTCTTTACGGGAATTTTCACCATCGAATACCTGGCGCGACTTTGGGTTGTGCTTAATAAGCGAAAATATATTTTCTCCTTTTTCGGACTTGTTGATTTACTCTCAGTACTTCCAACCTACCTCGCCATCTTTTTTGCGGGCGCGCAGTCGCTGTTGGTAATCCGCAGTTTACGCTTGCTGCGGATTTTCAGAATCTTCAAACTGGCGAGGTTTATTGGTGAAAGTCAAAACCTGACACTGGCGTTGAAGGCCAGTCGTTTTAAAATTATAGTTTTTCTCACTACAGTGATGACTGCCGTTATCATTTTCGGCACGTTGATTTATTTAATTGAGGGCCCCAAACACGGCTTCACCAGCATTCCATTAAGCATCTATTGGGCCATCGTAACGATGACCACCGTAGGTTATGGCGACATAGCACCACAGACCACACTTGGTCAAACGTTAGCGTCCATCATCATGATTATGGGCTACGGAATAATTGCTGTCCCGACAGGTATCGTATCGTCAGAGATGATTGCCCTGAAAAGAAGAGAACGACTTACCACCCAGGTTTGTCCGCATTGCCTTAAAGAAGGGCATGATATTGATGCGGTTTATTGTAAGTATTGTGGCGGGGAGATCAATTAGGCCACTCTGTGCGCTTTGTGAAATTCTTCGTGACCTTTGTGGTTAAAATAAAATCCACCCGATTTGGTGAGGTGTTTCTGAACCCCATAAAAGACAAGTTTTGAGCTGCTACCAACCGCAACCTTCTTCTGTTATCCTGCTTTTTGGGCGAGGCCCCGATTACTCGGGATGAGGCCTGATTTTGGTTGAAAGCTTCACTCGGTATTGTTAATATTGTTAGGTTCAGCAAACGTGTCCCAAATCCGAGTGGATTTCGTAACAAAGAAACGGAAAAGATTAACGTTGCCCCATATTGAAAAACAACTTATTTTTTGCTAATCAGCAGCAGCGTTATTCCCATGAAAGGTTCAGTTAATTTCACACCCGGTCCATCCCAACTCTATTTCACGGTTGAAGATCATATGCGCCAGGCGTTTCGTGAGGGCATTCCTTCACTATCACACCGCACGAAAACGTTTGAAGGAATATCTAAACATACTGTTGGCGGCATCAGGCAAATACTTGGAATACCTGACCACTTTCACATTGTCTTCACCTCCTCCGCCACCGAAATCTGGGAGCGCATTGTTCAGAACCTGGTTGAAGAAAAGAGTCATCACTTTGTTAATGGTGCGTTTTCTAAACGGTTTCATGAAATTGCCTTACAACTAAACCGGAAACCAACTAAAACAGAAGTGCCGGAAGGCGAAGGATTTAAGTCGGCTGATAAACAACAAACCGAACTGATTGCCCTCACACAGAATGAAACCAGTACCGGTGTGATGCTGCCTATGGACTTTATTCATTCGTTCAGGGAAACTCATCCAGACTCATTGATCACAGTCGATGCGGTATCCGCTCTCCCCTATCCCGTATTCGATTTCAGTAAAATTGATTCGCTTTACTTTTCGATACAGAAAGGTTTTGGTTTACCTGCAGGGCTTGGTGTTTGGATTATAAATGATGCTTGCGTGACAAAAGCTGAACGAATGCAAGCAAAAGGAATTTCCATCGGCTCCTATCACAGCATACCCAGTCTGGTATCGCACGCCAGCAAAAATCAAACCCCTGAAACGCCAAACGTGTTGGGTATATACCTATTGGGAAAGGTTGTTGAGGACATGCTCCGGAGAGGAATTGACATGATCCGCAAAGAAACCGAATACAAAGCAGCAATACTGTACCATGCGTTACAACAACACGAATTAATTAATCCCTTCGTTCAGGACAAAGCATTTCAATCGAAAACGGTTATCGTTGCCGATACTGGAACACACACGGAAAGAATTAAAACCTTTCTCGAAGCTCACGGGCTCTCACCCGGTGATGGTTACGGAAAGGCAAAAGCAAGTCAGCTACGGTTCGCCAATTTCCCGGCTCATTCCAAAGAACAATTTGAATTACTGGTTGACACCCTTGCAAAATATTCAGGTTAACCGGGTTAAACCTTAAACTTTTACCTTTGTCTAACGCACACTAACCTCAACCCGTTTGGAAGACAAAGAGCTCTTGTCGAAAATCCGAAACCCGGAAACGCGGAACTACGGCTTTAACATGCTGGTACGTACCTATCAGCAACGGGTGTATTGGCATGTACGCAAAATGGTTATTGATCATGATGATGCAGACGACCTGACACAGGAAGTCTTTATTAAAATTCACCGGTATATCGACAACTTCCGTGAAGACTCACAACTGTTTACCTGGATCTATCGCATTGCAACAAACGAATGCCTGAGTTTCCTGGATAAAAAGAAAAAAAGATTTTTTCTACCCATTGGTGATGTGGCGGGAGAACTGGGCGGTAAACTCGATAGCAGCGCACACATTTCTGGCGATGAGATTCAGCTTAAGCTACAAAAGGCTTTGCTGAAATTGCCAGAAAAACAACGGCTGGTTTTCAATATGAAATACTTTGACGACATGTCGTATGAGGACATATCGGAGGTCACCGAAACCAGCGTAGGCGCCCTGAAGGCCAGCTATCACCATGCGGTAAAGAAAATTGAAGAATTTCTCACGCAGCATTAAACTTTTAACGGGTACATTAGTCTAAGAACCGAACATGAAAAACCTCGAAAACATACCGAAAAAGAACATTTTTGACGTTCCGGATGGCTATTTCGAAAAGCTGCCTTCAAGAATTCAGGCCCGCATAGGTGCTGAAAACCCGCAGGCAGAAACCAAGCCTTACTTCCGGTATGCCTTGCAATATGCCTTGCCGGTAGTGCTGGTGGTGGTTGCAGCCATCTTCATCTTCAAACCGAAAAGCAACTCGGTTGAAGAGATGCTGGCATCGGTAAGCACTGAACAACTGGTGGCTTACCTGGATGAGGTAGACATGAACACACTAAGTACTGAAGAACTGATCGAGAGTTTTGAATTTGATACCGAAACCATTGAAGCCATTGAGCAAGAAGTGTACTTCAATTTCGATCTTGAGAATGACGATTTTACAAACTTGTACATACAGGAATTTTAACGTGCTATGAAAAAATTATTCACCATCATACTTGTAACGCTCTTAACGCTTCCGGCATGGTCGCAGGAAGATGAGCTTGCTAAAATGGATCCAAAGGCGCAGGAAAAAATCAGGGCCGCCCGCATTGCCTATATTACTGATCGTCTCGGACTAACACCCGAAGAAGCCGAGCGCTTCTGGCCCATCTACCGTGAGTTTTCGAACAAGCGCATGGAATTGAAACAACAGTTCGATCAGGCCAAAAAAAATCCTAATCCGGCAAAACCAAAAGAGGAGACTGAGCGCGAACTGGTTGAACTCGGGTTGCAGCTCAAACAACAAGAGCTTGACCTGGAAAAAGATTATTCAAAACGAATTCTAAACGTTATCCCCGCTCAAAAACTAATGGCCCTTAAAACGGCCGAAGATGACTTTCGCAGGTTGCTCATCCAGCAAATTCAGCAACGGCAATTACAGCAACAACGCAAGCAACAACTTCAGGAGCGGAATGAGCAGCGCTTGAGGCAACGGAATAACTGATTCGCACATGCATGGGTAACGTCAGGCTGTGGTTAAGCGCACTAATCATTTCAGTGTCCTCGCATATGCTTTATGCGCAGGACACTGATGCATTATTAAGCAAACCAGATTCCCTCCTTACCTTCAGTGATTCGCTTAGCATCTTCCACCTTATTGACAGTTTACTCAGCCTTGATGAGCTAACCGATTACTCACAGCTCGCCTTACGATTATCCTATAACAGCAATGTGTTATGGGCTGGAAGAACCTTAGGCATTGATCAGTTCGGACTGGCGCCCGGTATCTCCTACTACCATAAATCGGGTTTGTTTGCTGATGCTTCCTTTTTCTGGAGCAAGGACTTTGAACCTAAATATTACCTCACCATTCTATCGGCTGGCTACATGCATACGTTCTCAAAACGGTTTTCCGTAATGGGCAGTTACGACCGGTACTTTTATAACCTGGAGGACGAATATATACCGTACAACAATGCATTAACCGTGTCACCCTTTCTGGAATTTCATCCGGTAAATTTTCGTGTTGATTATACTTTTTATTTTGGAGAACGGTCTGTCCATCGCATTATGCCATCATTAGGCATTACGTTAGAAAAATCCAGGCTATTCAAATTAGATAAAGTTTCAATAATGCCCTCTGTTTTTGTGCTGATGGGAAATGAAACCTTTTCTGAAATTATTTTTCCTAGTACCCGGGCAGAATGGATCGCAGCGTACATACGCGTGCGGCAAGGATTACCCTGGTACCGCATCGAAACCCGAAATGTTTTTGGCATTATGAACTATGCGTTTATGCTCCCGTTGAACATCCGGCATAAACAAATGAATTTTTCATTCAGCTACACGTATAACATACCCAAGGCACTGCCAGGCGAAACATTGACACTGTCCGAAAGCAGCTTTTTAAGCGCATCCTTTACCTGGCTGTTCAGTCTGAATCGAAAAAAATCACCTTTGTAAAATCAGCAGGTTTGGATATTTTGCTCACCAAACCACGCAAATCATGTATCGACTGATTTTACTCTGCATTACCCTCCTTTCTGTCACTTTAATCTCCGCCCAGGACTACCGCTGGCAGCAACGTGCGGAATACACCATGGATGTACGGTTAGATGTAAAAACGCATAAAGTAACCGGCACTCAAAAGCTGGTGTACTACAACAACTCTCCCGATACCTTACATAAAGTTTACTACCACCTGTATTTCAATGCGTTTCAGCCGGGCAGCATGATGGATGTTCGCTCCAGAACCATAGCGGATCCGGATGGACGTGTTACCGACCGCATTTCAAAATTGAAAGGTGATGAAATCGGGTATCAACGGGTACAAAGTCTGAAACAAGATGGTAAGGACATCCACTACCATGTGGAAGGAACCATTTTAGAAGTAACACTGGCAAAGCCCATCCTACCCAAAGCAAAAACCACCTTCGATATGAAATTCGAATCGCAGGTACCGGTTCAGATCAGAAGATCCGGAAGAAATAGCCGCGAAGGAATTGCCTATTCAATGACACAATGGTATCCGAAATTGGCTGAATATGATTTTCAGGGATGGCATGCCTATCAATACGTGGCGCGCGAGTTTCATGGCGTGTGGGGCGATTTCGATGTGAAGATTACGATAGATCCCACGTTTGTAATTGGCGGCACCGGTAAGCTACAAAACCCGGATAAAATCAGGCATGGATACGAAAAAGCAGGAACAAAAGTATCACGACCTTCTGGTGAATTAACCTGGCATTTTCTTGCAAAGAATGTTACCGATTTCGCGTGGGCAGCTGACCCGGATTATGTTCATGAAATTGCGCTGGTGCCTGATGGGCCTGAAGTTCATTTCTTTTATCAGCCCGGAGAAAAAACGACTGAAAACTGGACGAAGCTGAAAGAATACACCGTGAAACACTTCCAGTTCATGAATAAAACGTTTGGAAAATATCCTTATGACATCTATTCGGTAATTCAGGGAGGTGATGGCGGAATGGAATATGCGATGTGTACCTTGATTACAGGTGAACGTTCTCTTTCCAGTCTCGTGGGTGTTATGGCGCATGAAGTTTCGCATAGCTGGTACCAAGGGGTGCTGGCTTCAAATGAATCCTTGTACGCCTGGTTTGATGAAGGTTTCACCGATTTTTCAGCTGACGAATCCATGGCCAGCATTCTCAATGAGCCGAACGATCATTCCGGAAGTTACAACGGGTATTTTGCGTTGGTAAGAAGCGGACTGCAAGAACCCATGAATCAGCACTCCGATCACTTTACGACCAACCGCGCTTACGGAACATCAGCCTACAGCATGGGCGCTGTGTTTTTACATCAACTGAAATACATTATCGGTGAAGCCAACTTTTATAAAGGCATGTTACGCTACTACAACACGTGGAAGTTTCGTCATCCGGAGCCAATCGATTTCATCCGTGTAATGGAAAAAACTTCCGGCATGCAATTGAAATGGTATTTGAGTTATTGGGTAAATACCACCAAGCGGATTGATTACGGAATTAAAAATGTGTTGAGTGATACTGACGCCACATTCGTTACACTGGAGCGTGTTGGCGAGTTTCCGATGCCGATCGATTTACTGGTTACGTATGCCGATGGTACAACCGAGCTGTTCTACATCCCGATGAATGAAATGCTGGGCAATAAGCCTGCCGAAAGTACTACTCAATCCCGTGTTGAGTTGGAAACCTGGCCTTGGGTAAACCCGACCTACACCTTAAAGATTAATAAACCGGTTAAATCCATATCCAAACTTGAAATTGATCCTTCCATGCGTATGGCCGACATAAACCGGAAGAATAACCTGATGGAGTTATCTGCCGAAATGAAAGCGTACGAAGATCCAACTCGAAAATAACCTGACGTTAGACATTTCGTATGACAACGGACCAAGCCCGGAAGGAAATTCAAAAACTCACCGATGAGATTAATTATCACAACGACCTATACTACCAAAAGCACAAGACAGAAATAAGTGATTTTGAATTTGATCAGCTTCTGGGAAAACTTGTGCAGCTTGAACAACAATTTCCAGAGCTAAAACAACCCGATTCCCCTACACAACGAGTGGGCGGAACGATCACCAAAGCGTTTCAAACGGTTTATCACAAATACCCTATGCTATCGCTGGGGAATACGTATTCGCAGGAAGAACTTACGGATTTTGATAGTCGTGTGGCGAAGGGACTAGATGGCGATCCGTATGAATATTTTTGTGAGCTGAAATTTGATGGGGTTTCCATCAGCTTGATTTATGAAAATGGTTTACTGGTTCGTGGAGTAACGCGTGGCGATGGTGTGCGTGGCGATGATGTTACCGCCAATGTTAAAACCATCCGTAACATTCCGCTTAAAGTAAGTGGAAAGAACATCCCACAAAGCTTTGAAGTACGTGGCGAAGTGTTTCTACCAAAAGATATTTTTACTCAACTCAATAAAGAACGCGAGGATATTGGCGAAGAACGTTACGCCAATGCGCGTAACACGGCATCGGGTACAATGAAGATGCAGGACTCCTCCATCGTAGCACAGCGCAAACTGGATTGCTTCGCTTATTATCTCTTGGGAGAAGACCTTGGCATTGAAACGCATGAAGAGGGAATCCATAACCTTGAGAAATGGCGATTCAACGTTTCCGATACCTATAAAAAATGTAAATCGTTAAAAGAGGTATTTGAATACATTGATCATTGGGAAAACCGAAGAGGAGAACTTCCTCTGGAGACAGATGGTGTGGTGATTAAGGTGAATAGCCTGGAGCAACAGGAACGACTCGGTTTTACAGCAAAAAGCCCACGGTGGGCCATTGCGTACAAATACAAAGCACAAAGCATCAGCACGCGACTAAACGGTGTTACCTACCAGGTTGGTCGAACCGGAGCAATCACACCAGTTGCCGAATTGGAACCTGTATTTCTTTCCGGCACAACAGTTAAGCGCGCTTCGCTGCATAATGCCAATGAAATCACTCGTTTGGATTTACACATTGGCGATTTTGTGTTTGTAGAAAAAGGTGGAGAAATCATTCCGAAAGTAACCGGTGTGGATCATACCAAACGAAAAGGCAAAACGCAACCCATACATTACATAACCCATTGCCCGGAGTGCAACACACCACTGGTACGACAGGAAGGTGAAGCGGCACACTATTGCCCGAACATCAATGGCTGTGCGCCACAAATAAAAGGGCGTATTGAGCACTTCATTCAGCGAAAGGCCATGGATATTGATTCGCTGGGCGAACAAACCATTAGACAACTTTATGAGCTTGGTTTGGTGCGCAGGCCATCTGATTTGTATTTTCTAACGAAAGAAGATTTGCTTCGGTTAGATAAGGTAAAAGATAAGTCAGCTGAGAATATGCTGAAAGGCATACGCGAATCCAAACAAGCGCCATTTGAAAGCGTATTGTTTGCCATCGGCATACGCTACGTAGGAAAAACCGTAGCTGAGAAATTAGCCCGTCATTTCAAAACCATCGACAGGTTAATGGATGCTTCTTACGAACAACTACTGGAAGCCCCTGAAGTGGGTGAAAAGATCGCGCAAAGCGTGATTCTATTTTTCAGCAATCCCGAAAACCGGGAGGAAGTTGAACGTTTGCGGCAGGCCGGGCTTCATCTTGAAGCGGTGATTAAGGAAGTGGTGCTCGACAGCCATGTTTTAGAAGGAAAATCCTTCGTGATTTCGGGTGTGTTTGAGAAATACGAACGTGACGACCTGAAAGACATCATTTTGAAGAATGGCGGCAAAGTACTCTCCTCCATTTCAGGTAAACTGGATTACCTGCTGGCGGGTGATAACATGGGGCCGGCCAAGCGTGAAAAAGCCGAGAAGCTTGGGGTGCCGATTATTTCAGAAGCTGATTTTAATGTTTTACTTTCGGGCGGAAAATTGTAAGGGGCAATGAAAATGAGTTTTCTGAACATCCGAACCAAGTCACAACTCAAAAAGAACAAAACCGTTCGGGCTTCCATCCCCTATACCCAGGTGCAGACTGTAGGTGTTCTGTTCAGCATTGAAGACAAGAAGAAGCACGATGAAATCAAAGATTTCATTCACCGCCTTGAACGCGATGGAAAAAAGGTGAAAGTGATCGCCTACCTCCCACCCAACAAAGACAATTACGAGTTTCTGTTTGATTTCTTCACCCAGAAGGAAATCTCCTTTTGGGGTGCCTTCACCTCCGAAACGGCTGTAAAATTCTTCAACACCCCTTTCGACTACCTGTATTACCTCGATACCAAACCCAATCCCATGATGTTGAATATACTGGCCCGCAGCAAAGCACGCTGCCGCATGGGCGGATATTGGGATAGCGGTAAACCCTATTTTGAATTCATGCTCAGCGAAACCTCCACGACCAGAAACCTGATCGATGGCATATACAAATACTCAACACAATTAAAGTAATCATGAAAAAATTCTACGGAACCGGTGTTGCGCTTGTAACCCCTTTCGATTCAACGGGCGCTATTGATTATAAGTCGTTAAAAAAGCTGTTAACGCATACTGCTAAAGGGGTAGACTACTATGTGGTGATGGGCACTACCGGTGAATCCGTAACCGTTTCTTCCGCTGAAAAGCAGGAAGTGCTGAATTTTGTCAAGAAAAACAACACCGCCAAACTACCTATTGTGTATGGCATTGGCGGCAACAACACACAAGCTGTGCTGGATACTATTCGCAATACAGATTTAACAGGCGTTGATGCCATCCTGTCGGTGAGTCCGTATTATAATAAACCCTCACAGGAAGGCATTTATCAGCACTTTAAAATGATCGCTGATGCATCTCCGCTACCCATCATTCTGTACAACGTTCCGGGCCGTACGGCATCAAACCTTACAGCTGAAACCACATTACGACTGGCCGCACATAAAAATATCATCGGTATTAAGGAAGCTTCTGGAAACCTGGAGCAGTGCATGCGCATTGCCAAATCGATGCCGAAAGATTTTCTGCTTATTTCAGGAGATGATTTGCTGACCGTTCCGCTTTACGCAATTGGCGGAAAAGGTGTGATTTCTGTTTTGGCAAATGCCTTGCCAATCCCTTTTAAAAAAATGAAGGAATTCGCCTTTGCGGATAACTACCAAAAGGCCAGTCTGCACCAGTTTTCATTGCTGGAAATAAACGGGCCGATGTATGAGGAAAGTAATCCGGTGGGGATCAAGCAGCTATTAAGCGAATTAGGAGTTTGTGGGAATCATGTGCGGTTGCCATTGATACCCGCTTCAGAAGGATTGAAAAAGAAAATCACCAAAGCTTACGAAGGTTTCAAAAACAGAAAAGGATAACCTGAAAAGTCATCCTTTCAAGGTAGGAACCAATGATTATGGGGAAATTAACACTCCCGACATAAATTTATTTTTATAATTCGTTTAAGGTTAGCACTCCTGAACAGCTTAATTTGAGTACTATCAGTGTTTATGCAAATACTATCACCTACTTCATATAAATTCACAGCATCCACTTCAAACTGTGCCACCTCATTTTCAATTTTTACAAGAAAATCAATCTTATAATCAAGCCCTAATTCACTACGTAGTTTCGACTCTCTCTGGATATCCAGGCTGTTTAATCCACTTTTTATAAGACAATCAATAGTGCCAAATCCCCATTTCTGATAATACGGATTAACAGCAACAACTTTTCCGCAGATATCGTAATCCAGTTCAGCAATAAACATGGATTCAACATTGTCAAAATGCACCTCAGTCCTATTGATAGCCATCCTATAGGCCCAATCCTATAGGCCCAAAAAGAAATCCCGGAAATCAATAGAAATGCAATTAAAAAATACGAATAGAAAGGAAGTTTCATTTCGATTGAATGATTGAAAATACCTACCTAAGTTCACAAAAAAGAAAAGGATAACCTAAAGGCTATCCTTTTCCACAATAATCTATAAAGGAATAAATCCTTAAGAAGCTTTGTTCTTCAGGTCCTGAACCTCTGACCTGATCAACTGAGCCATGTTTTTAAGCTCCTGCATACCTTTTCTCAGGCGGGTACCGGCTGCGCTATTGCCCTTAGCGTAGAACTTGTCAGCATCACCTTCTAACGAAGCAATGAGGTTTTTGAGGTCATTGAATTTTTGCATTTTCTATGAGTTTAAGAGTTACGAGTTAAAATTCTATTGCCAATTTAACTAAAAACCTTAAAAATCAAGCCGAAAAGGCATTTTTTTTAAACCTTGGTTACGGCAACCAGTTCCTCGTTGCGGTAAAATCCGCTATCCAGCTTCTCTTTCAGCACTGAAAACGCGGTTAACGTACGCTCCACATCCTCCATGGTATGCACCGCAGTAGGGATTATCCTGAACATGATAACATCCTTAGGCACAACGGGATATATAACCACAGAGCAGAAAATATTGAAGTTCTCGCGAAGGTCCATAGCCATGTTAGCAGCCTCACCAACACCTCCTTTGAAGAGCACCGGTGTAACCGGAGAAGTGGTGGTGCCAATATTGAATCCACGCTCCTTTAACCCGTTCTGCATGGCATTTACAATCTTCCAAAGGTTTTCCTTCAGCTCCGGGCGGGTGCGCAGTAATTCCAAACGTTTGATGGCGCCAATAACCAGGGGCATCGGCAAGCTCTTCGCATAGATTTGCGAACGCATGGAATAACGCAAAAATTTAATGATGCGGGCATCGCCACCTACAAAGGCACCAATGCTGGCCATCGATTTGGCAAAGGTTGAGAAGTACAGGTCGATTTGATCCTGAACGCCTTGCTCCTCACCTGTTCCGGCACCGGTTTTACCCATGGTTCCAAAGCCGTGTGCATCATCCACAAATAGTCTGAAATTGTATTTCTTCTTCAGCTCAACAACGCCTTTCAGGTTGCCTTGCTTACCCGACATTCCAAAAACGCCTTCGGTAATAACCAAGATACCACCACCTGTTTCGTTGGCAAGCTTGGTAGCACGCTGCAACTGCTTATCCAGGCTTTCCATATCGTTATGCTGATACACAAAGCGCTTGCCCATGTGCAGGCGAACACCGTCAATAATACAGGCATGCGACTCCGCATCGTATACGATCACATCTTTACGATCAACGATAGCATCAATGATTGACACCACACCCTGGTAGCCGTAATTTAACAGCATTACATCCTGCTTGCCGACAAACTCAGCGAGTTGTTTTTCCAAGGCAATGTGATGGACCGAGTTACCCGACATCATACGGGCGCCCATGGGATGCCCCATGCCGTATTGAGCTGCGGCTTCGGCATCCGACTTTCGAACTTCAGGGTGGTTGGCTAAACCGAGGTAATTGTTCAGACTCCAGTTCAGCACATCTTTCCCGTTAAACTTCATGTGCGGACCGATATCGCCCTCCAGTTTGGGGAAAAAGAAGTAATCGTCAGGTAAATGCGAGTATTTGGCCAGCGGACCGGCTTCCATCTTAAGCTTTTCAAATAAGTCGACCATTGCGTGTTTCTTGGTTAAAAATTGCGGCAAAAATAACGAAAAATGCGCATAGACAAGTCCACAATTCATTAAGCCCTTCAATTATTCTTGGGGGTTGGCCTAACGCCATTTATTGATTAGCATTGCATTTTGAGCGATTTCATGGGAAAAATTAAGAAGTTACTAGTCGCCAATCGGGGCGAAATTGCCTTGCGCATCATGCGCAGTGCACGCGAAATGGGTATTAAAACGGTGGCGGTTTTCAGTGAAGCCGACCGGAATGCTTTGCACGTGCGGTTTGCTGATGAAGCCGTGTGTATCGGCCCTCCGCCTTCAAGTGAATCTTACCTGAAGATGGATACCCTGATTGAGGTGGCCAAGCAAACAAAAGCCGATGCGATTCACCCCGGCTATGGTTTTTTATCTGAGAATGAAGACTTCGCCCTTAAAGTAGAAAAAGCAGGATTGATATTCATTGGCCCTTCTGCGAAATCAATAGAGTTAATGGGCAGCAAACTGGCTGCGAAAGATGCTGTAGCCAAGTTTAATGTTCCGCTTGTGCCGGGAACGTCCGAACCCATTGATGATGTAAACAAGGCCAGAAAAATAGCGAAAGAGATTGGCTACCCGATTCTGATCAAGGCCAGTGCCGGTGGTGGTGGTAAGGGCATGCGCATTGTAGAGCATGATGGAGAATTTCAGGAGCAGATGGAGCGCGCGGTAAGCGAAGCCACCTCTGCTTTTGGCGATGGCTCAGTATTCATAGAGAAATATGTGACGCAGCCGCGTCACATTGAATTCCAGATTTTTGGCGATAAGCATGGAAATGTGATTCACCTATTTGAACGCGAGTGCTCCATTCAGCGCAGGCACCAGAAAGTTGTGGAAGAAGCCCCTTCATCGGTATTAACACCTGAATTACGAGAAGCGATGGGTGAAGCAGCCGTGAATGTGGCGCGTTCATGCAATTACTATGGTGCAGGCACAGTAGAATTTATCCTGGATGAAAAATTGAATTTCTATTTTCTGGAGATGAACACCCGTCTGCAGGTGGAGCATCCGGTTACGGAAATGGTTACGGGTATTGATCTGGTGAAATTACAGATCAGAATTGCTGAAGGTGAAAAGCTTCCCTTTGCGCAAAACGATTTACGTCTGCATGGTCATGCCATTGAAGTGCGTGTGTATGCTGAAGATCCGGCCAATAACTTTCTACCCGATATCGGAACATTAAAAACGTATCAGCGGCCTCAAGGCAATGGCATACGCGTAGATGACGGCTTTGAACAAGGCATGAGTATTCCGTTCTATTACGATCCGATGATTGCCAAATTGATCTGCCATGCCGAAACACGCGAGTTAGCCATGGACAAAACGATCAGGGCGATTGAGGAATATGAAATTACCGGAGTTGAGACAACACTGGGCTTTTGCAAATACGTGATGCAACACGAAGCATTCCGTAGTGGGAATTTCGATACGAAGTTTGTAGAAAAGTATTTTAAGCCTGAGGTTCTGAATGCAGTTCCTGAACCTGATGAAGAATTGTTGGCTGCAATTCTTAGCACACGCTTGGCTAAACCAACTTCAGCCAACGCATCAACTCATACAACCACTGCTACAGAAAGCAAATGGAAAAAGAACCGACTTGCCCGTAAATAGTTAACCACACCTAAGCAAATAATAGTGGCTGAAATAAAACCCATTCGCGCCTGGCGTTACAACCCGGAGTTAACAAAAGATATTGAGTCATTAACCTCACCGCTTTTTGATGTTGTTTCGGAAAAGCAACGCAAAAAACTGTATCAAAATCCGTACAACAGCATACACCTTTCGGTGCCCCGTGTTACCTCTGAAGATGCAAATAATTTACTGAACCGTTGGAAAGCAGAAGGCGTAGTGATTCAGGATAATTTGCCTGCCATCTATGTGTATTATCAATACTTTAAACTGGCTGGCTCACCGCGTGAATATTGCCGTAAAGGTTTTGTTTGCCACATCCGTACATATGATTGGGATGAGGGCGTAATTCTTCGTCATGAAAACACGATTCCAAAAGCGGTGAACGATCGGGTTGAACTGCTTGAAAAAACACAACTTCATGCCAGCGCTACCCATGGGCTGTATACCGATGACCAACATCAGCTTGAGACGCTCATGGATGAGGCCATTCAATTTCCGATTTATGAAACGGAAGATTACCAGGGCGTTCGTGATGCACTGGCCGTCATCCATGATGCGGCTGCCATCCGTAAGTTTATGGATGTGATCCGTGAAAAGAAAATCATACTCGCAGATGGACATCACCGCTATGAGGGATCGTTACTGCTCAAACACAAAATGCAGCGCAATAACCCAAATCATACCGGAAAGGAAGGGTACAACTTTCACTTAATGTACCTGACAAACACGGAATCGGATGACCTGCGGATACTTCCAACGCACCGTTTAATAAACGGACTGTCAAATCTGGATGAAAGAGTGATCCTTAAAAAACTAGAGGAAGACTTTATCATTAAGCCCGTTGAAGATGCTGACACCTTAAATGAAATCATCCTGGGTAAACCGTGGGCATTCGGGTTGATGTTTCCGGAAAACAACTACAAAGTTCGCTTGAAACCAGAAGCCCTTTCGCGAATGCCGTGGCCATTTCCTGAAGTAGTAAAACGACTTGACCTTACCGTGATGCATTACTTCATCATAGAAAAAGCCCTGGGAATTGCGGGTAAGGATCAGCGACAGAGTGAGCAGATTCAATTTGACCGAAGTTTCTCTGATTGTCTTCAGAAGGTATTGAAAGGAGAAGCACATCTGGCCATTATCACTAACGAAGTGTCCATTGAAGATGTCAAGAAAGTATGCGCCAGTGGCGCTACCATGCCTCAAAAATCAACCTATTTTTATCCGAAGGTGATTTGTGGGTTTTTGTTTAGCTCTATTAAAGAAGGCGAGTTCAGAACTCCGGAATACTCGCCATTTTAATTTTTGTTAACTTTGAGTATGGAAAAAAGTAAACTGTTGGAGCGCATTACTCTTGACCCTGAAATCGGACACGGAAAGCCTACGATAAGAAAAACACGTTACCTTGTTGAGAGCATCCTTGAATATTTGTCTGGAGGAGATTCTATTGAAGATATCCTTGCGGAATTTCCAGACTTAGAAAGAGATGATATATTGGCCTGCATTACCTACGCCACTGAAGTATTGAAGCATAAGGGACTAACCTATTCAGCCGCGTAAATGAAGTTTATCGTTGACGCTCAACTTCCGCCTTCGCTTACTGATTTATTTCGAAAAAACGGTTTTGATTGTATACACACCATCAACCTTCCATTCAAAAACAATACTTCTGACCACGAAATTCGAAAACTTTCGCTCGATCAAAAGCGAATTGTTATAACGAAGGACACCGATTTCTTTCATTCATATATTCTGAGAAAAGAACCATACAAAGTAATCTTTGTTACAGTGGGCAACGTAAGGCTTGCTGCATTAAAAACCATATTCGAGAGTAAGTTTGATGAAATCATTACAGCCATTTCTGAACATGGTATGATTGAAATATCCAAAAAAGGAGTTATGATCATTCACTAAGTTGAGTTAATCTTATGCACCCTATCATCCTTGCTTCCAGTTCACCCCGCAGGCAATACCTGATGCGCGAAGCGGGTTTTAATTTTACCGTTGAAAAACCTGATGTTGAAGAATCTTTTCCGGATGACCTTCCGGTAGATCAGGTGGCACGCTACCTCGCCAATAAAAAAGCAGAATACTTCCGAAAAGAACTTCACAATCAACTCATCGTTACGGCCGATACCGTTGTGATTCTGGAAGGAGAAATCATGAATAAACCGGCTGATCGAAATGAAGCCATAGCCATGCTTTCGCGATTAAGTGGAAAAACACACATTGTGATGACCGGGGTTTGCATTTTATCAGCTGAGAAAGAGGAAAGCTTTGATGACACCACGGAGGTAACGTTTAAGAAATTAACGCAGGAAGAAATTGAATTCTATGTAGACCAATACAAACCCTATGATAAAGCAGGCGCCTATGGCGCACAGGATTTTATTGGCATGATTGCCATTGAAAAAATCAAAGGCTCGTACTTTAATGTAATGGGGTTACCCATTCACAAAGTGTACGAGCACCTCAAAAGCTGGGCATGAAGAAACTCTGGCAGTACCTGCGTGAGCATGTGCAGGAAGATTTCCGCTTTGCTGAATATACATCCATTGCCGCATTCCTTGCCATTTGCATTGCATTCAACTACACCTTTGATTTTGAAGATAGCTTCCTGGATTTACAGACTGGACTTTCCAAATTCTTGTATTACCTCCTCACGCATGCAGTAGCCTACCTGGTACCGGTTTTCCTGATACACTTTTTTTCAGGAAAGAGTCTGAAGCTAACTTCAGGGTTTTGGCTACGGTCTTTGCTGCTACTGACGCTGATTAGTCTTGACCGAAGTAACTTACTGCTTGAACACTGGGTGTATGAATTCTTCCACCACCAGGTATCATTTCTGGTGTATAAAGTGTTGAATAACTTATCCGGACTAATTTATATCATTCTTCCCCTACTCCTATTCTATTTGCTCCGCGACAGGCATGAACAAAATTTTTATGGGCTTACACGAAATGCACCCGACCTGAAACCTTATTTCGTGTTGTTGCTGATTATGTTACCCATCATTGCAACCGCATCGTTTCTTCCAGGGTTTCAAAAACAATATCCGATGTATGAATCAACACAGGCACATTTATTTCTGCAAATTCCGGAATGGGTTACGGTTGCTTTGTATGAAACAGCTTATGCGTTGAACTTCGTCAGCATAGAATTCTTCTATCGCGGATTCCTCGTGATCGGAATGGCCGTTGTACTTGGCCGATCAGCTATCCTGCCAATGGCCAGTCTGTATTGCTTTCTTCACTTTGGTAAGCCCATGCCCGAGGCCATCAGCTCAATTTTTGGTGGCTATATACTTGGTGTGATCGCTCTGGAAACGAGAAGTATCTGGGGAGGGATTCTTGTGCACGTTGGAATAGCGTGGACGATGGAACTCATTGCTTATTTACAAGAGCTTGTAAATTGATTTAATTACTTGTTCGGATCCTGATAATTATTTCTTCGGAAAAGTTTCTTTATAAAATTGAATGCTCCTGTCAATAATTGGAAGCGCATGTGCTTTTCCCATAAATTCATCAATTACCACTTTCTTGTTTTCAAGTGTTTTGTAATTCTCAAAAAAGTGTTTCAACTCAACCCGGAAAAAATCGGGCAGTTCGCTTACATCACGTATATGACTGACGCTCGCATCCTGTTCGGCCACAGCAATAATTTTATCATCAGCTTCACCCTGATCAATCATACGCATCACGCCAATAACTTTTGAGGGTATCATACACCGCGGCACTACCGACACTTGTGTTAACACTACTATGTCTAACGGATCATGATCTTCACCCAATGTTTGCGGTATGAATCCATAGTTAAGCGGATAATACATGGACGCATACAACACACGATCAAGCTTGATCAACCCGCTGGCCTTATCTATTTCATACTTGGCTCGCGACCCACGCGGAATTTCAATAATACCATTTACCTGCTCAGGTGGATTTACACCAACCGAAACTTCATGCCAGGGATGCTGTACCATAATTTTTCTTTACAGAAAGGTAATAAAAAACTCCTGACTGTTGGCCGGGAGTTTTTCAAACAGAGTGCTCTCGTTAGTTATTCCTGCTCGGATTTTTCTTCTTCTTCCTTCTTAGGCTGATTATTCTTTTGAGTCTGGCGGATCTTGTCACCTTCCTTCAATCGCTTGGATACCACTAAAAAAGGGCCAACAACAACTTCCGTGCTGTCGCTAACTCCTTCCAGTATCT
The DNA here is from genome assembly GCA_019638275.1 of Cyclobacteriaceae bacterium. Lineage (GTDB taxonomy): Bacteria > Bacteroidota > Bacteroidia > Cytophagales > Cyclobacteriaceae > UBA2336. The sequence continues at coordinate 161,748 of JAHBUC010000003.1, forward strand.
CAATATTGTCGTAATCGCTGATGCCAGTTTTCACCTCCACCATTTTAGCCACGCCATTTTCACTCACGAAAACAACAACCTTATCCTGCTTTTTCTCGGTAGATTTTGGGGCTTCAGTTCCGGCAGTTTGCCCACCGGCTGGCCTCTTGCTTCCCTCGTTGGCACGGGTTGTAACTGCAGCCAACGGAACGGAAATGACATTTTCTTTACGGTTCGCCAGTATTTCAACACTGGCGGTCATTCCCGGCCGGAAAGGATAACGCTTACCTGCATCGATCAAATCCTTATAGGACGAATTCAGGATAAGGATGCGCACCTCAAATTCGGTAATGGCATCCGTAGAAACCTTGTCGCGTGCGGTGTTGGCAATGTGTGTAACCAAACCTTTAAACTGCTTGCCCGTGTTGGCATATGCATCCACATCAATCAGTGCCGTATCGCCAATATGCACACGAATAATATCGTTTTCATTAACATCCACACGCACTTCCATAACACTCAAATCGGCAATACGAAGCATTTCAGTGCCCTGCATTTGAGCCGTGCCCACTACACGTTCACCTTTCTTAACATTAAGCTTGGAAACGTGACCATTCATAGGTGCCACCACACTGGTTAACCGAACGTTTTCACGGGCTTCATTCACGGTAGCTTCGCTGCTGCGCACAACATAGCGGGCAGCTTGCACATTTTGGCGAGCCGATTTCAAATCATTTTCAGCTACCTTGAAGTTTTGCTGCGCTAACTGCCAGTCGGCTTCGGATATTACTTTTTCATTCCATAATTTCTTCTGACGCTCATAATCTTGCTCTGCCCGGGTAAATGTTGCTTCTGCTCTTGACAAGGCCGCTTCTGATGCTACCAGGTTAGCGCGTTGCTGATTAAGTGAAGCTTCTGCTCGTTCCAATTGCGAAAGCCATGTATCAGGTCGAATTTTAACAAGCATGTCGCCACGCGTAACCGAATCACCATCCTCAATGTGTAACTCACGAATTTCACCGGAAACTTCAGGCGCCAATTTCACTTCAGTTACAGGTTGAACTGTACCGGAAGCGCTCACCTTTTCAACAATGGTAGTTCGCTTGGCCTTTGTCAACTCTACCTCCAAATCCTTCGGCTTCCCGATCCAGCCCTGTGATCTTGCTACAACAATGAATAATAACAATACTACTACTGCTCCGATAAGGATATAAATCAGCTTGTTCGATTTTTTCTTTTGTTTGGCCATGTACTTTATGCGTTAACGTAGTGGGAATTAAAATTCGAGTGGTAAACCTTGATAGAAATCAAGTATTTTCTTTTTGAAAATGAAGTCATATTTCGCTCGTAGCAAATCTGATTGCGCCTGAAAAAGATCATTCTCGGCAACCTGGTATTCAACAAAATTTACAGCGCCTAATTCAAAACGTTGCTTGGTCATGCGAAACGCCTCATCACGCGCTCCCACCTGCTTTTGTGCCGATTGGTAGGTCTTGGAGGCTGCCAATGCATCATTATAGGCCGTTTCGACTGACTGCCTTAAGATATTTTCATTTTCCAATACTGTAATATTTGCCAATTCCCTGCTGATGGCTGCACGCTGAACAGCAGAACGTGTTTGAAGGCCATTGAAAATTGGTATCTGTAAATTGATTCCCAGACCTTTACCCAGGTTATTTTTAAATTGCTCCTGATATCCAACGGTTTGGAATGAGAATTGATTTACCAGTACATCCGTATAAACTAATTCGGCAGGATTGTTTTGCAAGTATCCAATTTCTCGTGGAACAAGCGTAGAGCCCTCCAGGATTGCTTCCTGCCTGGCGGACGAATAAAGCGTAGAAAGGGATCCGTTTAAGGTTATCCGCGGATAATAGTTACCTCTGGTTGAACGCAAAGCAAAAGCAGAACTTTTCTGGCGCAATCGTGCAGCCTGAATTTCAGGCATTGAGAGCACGGCTATCTCAAAAATTTCATCAGCCGATTTGTTAATGCCCTGATCATTCAAATCTACATTCAGCAATTCAACATCCATTTCAGTAGAAGCAGGCAGTTGGAGCGCCTGTTTCAACTGTAAAAAAGATAAGTTGAGAGCATTCTCGCGCTGAATCAGATTCAATTCATTGGTGGCATGCTGCGCCTCTAAATTTAATGCATCTGCGCGCGGTAACGCTCCGGCCTCAACCAGTTTCTTGGTGCGTTCCAGTTGTTCACGTGTTGAACCCAATTGATATTCTGCATTTGCATATAACTCCTTATTAAATACAACGGTAAGGTAGAGTGTAATTACATTAAGGATAACATCGTTTCTTGCTTTAACAAGATCCTGACTAACAGCTTCCAATTCAACTTCACTTTGCTTCATGGCATAAAACAACCGGAAGCCATTCCACAACAACAAGGAACTGCTAACATTGGCATTGATGGAATTAATTCGCTGCTCAACGAATAAGTTTGTGGTCGGATCAATATTCCTACCCCAGTTGAACCCATAATTACCGTTTGCATTGAGTGATGGCAACATGGTCATTCTGGATTGCAAATAGTTTATTTCACCGGTGCGCACACTATAATTGCTTCGCTTAACCGTTAAGTTGCTGGATACGGCATAATCGACCAGTTCGCGCAACGTCCATACTTTTTTTGTCTGCTGGCCGAATGAACACAGACTGGACACTACCAATACAGCTAATAAAATTCCTCTCATATTTATAAATCAATATCCGGTATATAAATCACTTCCTTAACCCACCTTAGACTCCGCAAGTAATCCAATGTTACAGGCTTAACACCCGAATCCATTTCAATGACCAAGCAGGCTTCATCGTGTTTACCTTTTCGGGAAACCGACATGGTGGCTATATTACAATCATCGTGGGCCAGTATGTTGGCTATAAAGGCAATGCTGCCTTTCACATCATCGGCAAAAATAACGAGGGTATGCAGGCTGGCATTGAAATCGGCTTTAAAGCCATCAACCTCGGCAATATTAATAATACCCCCACCTTTACTTTCACCCAATAGTTCAATTTCCCGATCGCCCTTTTTCAGGGTTAGCCGAATGGTGTTGGGGTGCATGGTTGAAGCATTACCAATAGATTTGAACTGGTACTTCAACCCTTTTTCTTTTGCCAAAACAAGCGATTCCTTAATACGCTTGTCGTCCGTTTTAAAATCCAGCAAGCCGGCAATAATGGCCCTGTCACTGCCATGTCCTTCATACGTTCGGGCAAATGAATTATAGAAAATAATCTGGGCTTCATCCGGTATGCTACCCAACAGCCGGATGGCCGTTCGGGCAATGCGGACCACACCCGCTGTATGCGAACTGGATGGCCCGATCATAACGGGCCCGATCATATCAAAAACACTGCTTTTTTCGTGCATACCGGGTTAGAATACGCCATTTGTCGTAACCTTATTTCAATTATTACAAGAATTTGCAATATTCTTGTTCCTACAAATATTTTTGCAAACTTAAGCTTTGTCCCCCTATGATCCGCTTTCTACTTATCTGCCTTAACTTATGTTGGCCCATCCTGACGATAGCCCAGGATAGCCTTGTTTATTATAAAGAACTGGCCTTCTCATCCCCATTCGAGAAAAAAGCCTTTGATGATCATTTCATCCACAAGAAAACTGACCATTTTGATTTGTTGATGGCAAACGGAGGTGCATTAAATGAAAATAAGGTTAAAGCCAGTAAGGAAAGTTTCACGAACTATCTGGATGCCATGGGGTTCGAGAAAATGGTATCCAAGAAAAATGATAAAAAAGTAAAATTTGTTTACGACAATATTCACAAACGCTTCCTTCAAAAATACGAAGAACAGAATAAGTTTGAACAAATATTCACAGGAGGAAATTATAATTGCGTCTCTGCATCGGCTCTTTATGCGCTGACTTTTGACCATCTGAGACTGCCCTATGCTATTAAGGAAAAGCCAACGCATGTTTACATCATAGCTTTTCCACGAGCAGAAAGCATTGTGGTTGAAACTACTACCCCACTAGGAGGTTACTATGAGATGTCAACTTCATTTAAACAAACCTACGTTAAAACATTAAAAGATCAGAAGCTCATCAGCATACAGGAATTCAACAATTTTGATACGAACACACTTTTTGATCGCTACTACTTTGGCCAGCAAGAAGAAATAAGTGTCTTGCAACTGATCGGGCTTCAATATCTGAATGATGGACTTTACAAAATGGATGAGGGGCAATTTGAAAATGCCCACCAGCAATTTGAAAAAGCATATTTGTTCCATCCCTCAGAAAGAATAGGTTATCTGTTAATGGTAGCCGCCTTAGAGGCATTCCAAAAGCGAACAGAAAAAGATGACAAACACATCACATTTCTTTCGAAACTTTCACGTTACAAAAAATTTGGTATTACCCCTGACATGATAAAAGGTGAATTTGCACGGGTAGTACTTGAACTGGGGTCGCAAACCGACAAAAAAGGGCAACTTCGTGCTTACCATCAAAAACTCACCGCCTCTATAGAAAATCAGGAACTTAAAACTGAAATTGATTTTGTTTATTACTACGAGAGCGGCCGACAACTTTATAATGAACTTAAATACAAAGATGCTTTACAAGATTTTGAGAGAGCCCTGCAGGCGAAACCAAAATATGTTGATGCATTAAATGGTTTTATTGGTTGTTTAGGCCAGGTGTTGGTTGCTCAAAATAACAATAAAGAAGCTATCGAAACCCTGGAAAAATACGGTAACCTATATCCTGATTTAAAGACCAATAATCATTACGCCATTATGCTAACCACAGCATACCTGATTCAATTTGGTCAAGCATACGACATGAATAAACCTACCGAAGGTGATCGTTACAAAGCTGCATTTGAATCACTTCGCCAAGAAAACCCTGAACTTCCCGTTAACCAATATCTGATTGGGCAAGCCTACTCAACTGCAGCAGTCTACTATTTCAGGCGAGGGCAAACATCCAAAGCAAAGAGCATTATCAATAAGGGATTGGAAATATCACCCAATAATCCAGAATTATTAATCAGACTTGAAATGCTTCGCTAACGCTTGTTTTGAATAGCCAGGTTGTACTTACGTTGCGTAATGTAGTAGTTACCCTGCTTGGTCTTGACTTTAGCAATAATATTGAGTTCCTCCATCATAAAACCACCAGGAGGAAGAGTAATTGTAATTTCCCCTACCCCATTTCGATCAGTGTTCCAAACTTTACTTGCCTGATCACTTAAACATCGGCCATTGGTTAACTTTCCTGTAAAGAATTCAACGCTCTTGGTTTTATCCGAAACCGAAAGGCGCAGGATGTATTCGTTATCTCGCCAAAGGTTGTCAATTGGTGTAATTACAATTTTGGGGTAATCCCGTTTTTGCTTGCCGTCAAGCAAATATTCCTTTAAGTCAACACATGGATTATCATATTCATAAACAGCGACTGATGCCAGTTTTCCATCTTCGCGATACTTTTTTTGCTCACCATGAATTTTTCCACTATCATAAGGTGTTTCCTGGTAGAGATTTCCATTCTCCCAGTAACGCTTTGCCCATCCGTGTTTTAATCCCTTTGCATATTCGATCGTTTGAAAAATCTTTCCGGTTTTGTAATACTCAGTGGCCATACCGTGTTTTAATCCTTCCACATGAGGTATTTCGGCACGCAATGATCCATCCGGATAGTTGGCTTTTACAACACCATTCGTTTTATCTTCCGATGGCGCGCTGGCTCCTTTTCCAGATGCGGCTTTATCTTTAGCAATAAACTCACAAGAGGTAAGGGCAATCGAAGCGAAAATCAGATACTTAATCATACTCAATCAAACTGCTATTGGTGCCTTTATACCCGGATGCGATTGATAATTGATTATTTCAAAATCTTCAAAAGCATAATCGAATATAGTGGCAGGTTTGCGTTTAATAATCAGCTTGGGTAAAGGAAAGGGCTTACGGGTTAACTGAAGTTTAGCCTGCTCAATGTGGTTGGTATATAGATGCACGTCACCGCCAGTCCACACAAATTCACCTGGCTCCAGGTTGCATTGCTGGGCAACCATATAGGTGAGCAAGGCATAGGATGCAATATTGAAAGGCACACCAAGAAAATAGTCGGCTGAGCGCTGGTAGAGTTGACAGGATAACTTTCCATCGGCTACATAAAACTGAAACATGGCATGACAAGGCGGTAATGCCATCTTGTCGACCTCGGCAGGATTCCATGCTGAAACAATATGCCTGCGCGAATCGGGTTTGTTTTTGATTTGATCAATAACTTTTGAAATCTGATCGATAGTTGTTCCATCAAGAGCGGGCCAGCTACGCCATTGGTGTCCGTAAACCGGTCCGAGATCTCCATTTTCATCAGCCCACTCATCCCAAATAGTTACGCCATTATCGTTCAGGTATTTAATGTTTGTGTCGCCATTCAGGAACCACAACAACTCATAAATAATAGAACGCAGGTGAAGTTTTTTTGTAGTGACCAAAGGAAAGCCTTCTTGTAAATCAAACCTTAACTGGCGACCAAACACAGAATAGGTACCCGTTCCGGTTCTGTCTGTCTTCAGCGCCCCTGTTTCCAGGATGTCCTTCATCAAATCAAGGTAGTTTTGCATGGCCGTGGTTTTCAATGGCAAATAAAAGAAAAAGTCCCGATCCCTTTGATCAGGATCAGGACTTTTCACTAAAAACAAACCCACTTTATCCTCTTCTGCCCACGTTAACGGAACGTGAATTTCCGTCAACCGATATCGTTATAATTCTGTCGCAATTTCCATCACCATAATCCACTGTTACCACCTTGCCTGTAGCCACGTCAACAAACTGCTTCACGCCTTCAACAGCAATCGGGCAGCCACGCTTGTACACCAACGGTTCAAGTATAGTCATGGTATACGCTCTTCCTCTGCGGTTTGTACCGGAAGCTGCAACTTCAGCATCTCCGCATTGGTCAACAACCATTTTATCTTGAGTTGGGTTTTGTCCACGCTCCCATGTTCTAACAAGACAATGTTCGCGGGTTGCTGTCGTTGCATCGGGCCAGATTGCTAAACCTTCAACTAGTTCAATTTGAAATTTTGGAGCCTCAACGTTACTAGCAGCAATATTGGTAAGTGTGCGCACTCCGCTTAATTGGATACCGTTTATTGAGTATTCAGCAAAAGTAGTCTCAACAGTCGAGCCTGGTAAGAACTTCTTACCTGAAAAAGTGATTATGATTTTTCCCTTTCTTACATTACCCAATATATCCTCGCAACCAGCACCAAAATCAATGGTTATAATTCCCGATGGATTTTCATTGGTTGATCCCTCATTAATTGTAACAGTAATTGTTACTCCATTACATATCCTGGAATCACCTTGAATTTGAATGGTTCTAGATGATGCAATGCGGTCACCTTCATAGCTACCATTATCAATAGCCAAAACAAGATTTGCCATATCATCCGCATCTTCAAAGAAATAATCGGTAATGGCATCTTCAGCCACATCGGCAGCCTCTTGCTGCAAAGCCAGGTTGTCCTCCGTACACGAGATTACTGTACCTAGCGAAACGATTGCTGCCAAGGCTAGTGTCTTACTAAAGAATGAAATTGTTTTCATAAGATTAAGGTTAATAATTAGTTCAAAATTTCCCATTAGACAAGGCATGTTATGTAAGGTTTAATCTCACTTTGGCATTATTTTCGCAAAGAAAAATCTACTTTTACAACACTAAAAACCAAATCCAAAAAATGATGAAAAAAGTAACTTTTATCGCCCTTGTTGTGTGCCTGATGGCTGCGGCTAATACGGTACAAGCACAGAATGTTGTGAAAATCAATATTTTGAGCCCGATTGTTAAAACGTTTAACATTTCGTATGAACGCGCTATTAACGAAACCAGTAGTTTTCAGCTAGGTTTTTTCTATTCAGGCTGGTCAAATGATGTAACCAAATTTAACGGCTTCGGCATCACTCCTGAGTACCGTTTCTATTTATCCCAAACAGCGGCTCCTGAAGGTGTCTATGTTGCCCCCTTTTTGCGTTACCAAAAGTTCTCTATAGAGGACAAAGAATTCAGTGACGACAATGCTGACTTTTCAGCTTTCGGTGGCGGAGTAGTTATTGGTAAACAATGGGTTTTTAAAGAAAAAATTACACTGGATATCTTCCTCGGTCCGGCTTATTATTCTGGTAAAGTATCTGGTGAATCTGGAGATTCTAGCTGGGATACTGATGTATTCGATGGCTTTGGTTTGCGCACCGGTATCAACTTCGGTTTCAAATTTTAATACTAAAATAATTTGATAGCAAAAAGAAGGCAGCTTCCACGGCTGCCTTTTTTTATATTACAATATGAAATCAATGCACCTCTCCATTTTACTGGTCATTGCACTGTCTCCAATGCTTTATGCCCAAAAAAACGATGATCTCATAAAATTCGACTCCACTTTTGTTCGAGCCAGAATTATAAAATTCAATTTATTAAGTCCCATTGCCGAAACATTTTCAGGTGCGTACGAAAACGTGTTTAGCCCTGAAACAAGTCTACAAATAAGCGTTTTCATTAACGCCTATGGTTTTGGAGTTACTCCAGAGTATCGCTTTTATTTATCTGCTACACCAGCGCCCAGCGGGGTATACATTGCGCCTTTTCTTCGGTATTTTGAAGTTGACGGATACGATGCAACCTTTGGTGGCGGACTTGTTATTGGAAAACAGAATCTGTACAAGAATAAAATTACGATAGACGCATTTTTCGGCCCTTCGTATAATACTTTTGTAATTGATGAAGTTTTTAAGTTTGGTTTGCGGGCAGGAATTACCGTGGGCTTCAATGTAAAATCAAGGCACTGATGCGATATATTTTCTCTTTTCTATTACTGGGTTGCTTCATAAGCTCCAATGGCCAAAACCTCAAAATCGCCAAACTTAAGTATAATGGCGGTGGCGATTGGTATGCCAACAAAACAGCCCTGCCCAACCTGATCAGCTTTTGCAACCGTGAACTTGGCACCACATTGGCCCCTGAAGAAGACATCGTTGAAGTCGGCAATAAAGACCTTTACCTCTACCCCTACGTATACATGACCGGCCATGGCAATGTGGTGTTTTCAGATGCAGAAGCCACTAACCTCAGGAACTACCTGATTGGCGGTGGCTTTTTACATATTGATGACAATTACGGGTTAGACAAATACATCCGGTTGGAATTAAAAAAAGTATTTCCTGAACTTGAATTGAAAGAGCTTCCAAATGATCATCCCATCTACCATCAGAAATTCAACTTCCCGAAAGGACTTCCAAAAATTCATGAACACGATGGCAAACCTGCCCAGGGTTTCGGATTGATTTACGAAGGCAGGCTGGTGGTCTACTATTCCTATGAATGCGATCTCGGCAACGGCTGGGAAGACAGGCGCATTCATAACACACCCGTGGAAAAACACGAACAGGCTTTACAAATGGGTGCAAACATTATCGCTTACTGCTTCACCAACGCTTTTTGAAAACTTAGCTTCAAAAAATAATAGGTGAAATAGTTTGTATTCTATAACTAAGTTTTTAGTTTTATACCTAAATACATAGTACTAAACCTAAACAGCGATGCGAAAACATAATGCGCAATACTTATTTGTGCTTGCTTTACTGTGCCCCCTACTTTCGTTCAGCCAGGTCATGGCAACAACATTTCAAAAGGCCATCCATAGCGGTGTATCCATACCTGTACTGGATTCTTTATATCAAAGTGCTTTACACAGCGATCCTCAACAGGCAGCATTTGCAGGTCAAGAGCAAGAATTTCAGCACGCATACATTTCTATGCTGCAGGCTTTGGGCGATTTTCTTTATACCAACAATTTCAAATGGGGAAAACAAATCCGATGCTTCAATCGAATTTATATCAACAAAAACGGTACAATCGATTACTTCCTGTTCAACTTCAAACCCGGAGAAATTGATCCCGAAAAAGAACAGGTATTTGAGCAACTCCTTGGTGAGTTTATAAAGAACTATCGATTTCCGCTTACCAACACGAAAGACTTTGCGCAATGCAGTCCCGTTCAATACGCTGATAAAAAATAAAAAATTACACCATGCGAGAACTAACCAAGGCCGAAGATCAGATCATGCAGGTTTTATGGAAGCTTGAAAAGGCTTTTGTCAAAGACATTATCGATCACCTGCCCGATCCCAAGCCTGCCTATAATACCGTATCCACCATTATTCGAATACTCGAAACAAAGGGTTTTGTGGGGCACAAGGCGTACGGAAAAACTCACGAGTATTACCCGCTTATTGCAAAAGAAAAGTATACGCGCTTTTACCTGAATACCATGCTGAAAGGATACTTCGGGGGCTCATTCCAAAACCTGGTCTCCTTTTTCGCCAAAGAGAATAACCTGAGCACAAAAGAACTGGAAGAGCTATTAAAAGAAATCAACACCAAAAAATAAACATATGCATACCTGGCTAAACTATATCGTAGAAGCCAACATCGGATTGTTGCTGTTTCTGCTCTTGTACAAAGCACTGCTAAGCAAGGAAACCCAATTCAGCTACCGAAGGTTTTACCTGCTTGGCGGCCTGCTCCTGTCGTTGCTTTTTCCGTGGCTCACCATTGGCGCTCCGGTTGATATGGTACCGACATTAAGCGAAACGCTTCCGGATCATTGGCTACCTGCTACGCTTGAGCAACCTCAGAACACTGCCGTTCATTCGACCTTCAACTTTTGGGAGTTTGCCTTCTGGATATATGGTTCAGTAGCCTTGTTATTATTTATCCGGTTTGTCTATCAGATTATCATGCTGATTCGGGAATCCGAAAAAGCAAAAACAAGTCTGCCTGTTATTGAAGTTGATAACTCCTCATTCATTGCCTTTTCATTTTTTAAGCTGGTTTTCATCAGCAAAGCTTTTAACCTAAACGAAGCCGATAAACAACGCATTTTGCAACACGAGCAGGTGCACATCCGCAAATGGCACTCGGTTGATATGGTGTTGATTGAACTTGTTCGAATTCTTTTCTGGTTCAATCCGTTGCTCAGCTACTACAAAAAGGAAATGAGCATGGTACATGAATTTGAAGCCGATGAAGTGGCTTCCGGCAATGAACACCAGGATCAATACTGTAGCCTGCTGGCCCGATCGGCTATTGAATCATCCGGATATGCATTGGCCAATCATTTCAATAATTCCCTAACCTTAAAACGAATTACCATGATCAGAACCTTAAAACAAAAAGTTAAACAGTGGAAAACCGGGATTGTTTTCCTGTTTGTAAGCATACTCTTTCTTGGCATCGCCTGCCAGGATCAGATTGCTGCGGAAATGAACGGACTCTCACAAACCACCACCGTGGCCGGAGATTTTCCTGACCATTTGTTGCCAGTTGTTGAACAGATCAAAAAAGAAAACCCAGGTATTAAGCTGATGTATGTTGAGGCTGAATCCATTAACGAAGAAAAAATCCGGAGTTTAAATCCAAACAAAATTTTACATACATCCCACACCCGCAACATGGACGATAAGGGTAATATAATTTCTGAGCGTGTTGAGTTAATTATCAAAACAGATGACTCCATATCGCAATTGGGTGATATGACTAAATCGGATGATGATGTGTTTCTCGTTGTTGAAGCGAATGCTTCACCAATCGGAGGAATGACCGCTTTATACGAAGCTATCAATCGTGAACTTAAATTCCCTGAACAAGCCGTTAAAATGGGTATTGAAGGAAAGGTGTTTATCGAGATAATAATTGAGCCTGATGGTAGCACATCTAACCACCGACCTCTTAAAGGTATTGGTGCTGGATGCGATGAAGAAGCAGTCAGAGCCATAAAAGCAGCTAACGTAAAGTGGAATCCTGGTAAGCAGCGTGGTGTAGCTGTGCGTCAGAAATTCGTAATTCCCATTACATTTACCCTGTCAGGTGATGCTTCAACCGGAACCGTTATTCCCAAGGAAAAAAAGATGATCATCTCCAGTGATGTATCATACCAAAATGGTAAAGCGATAGTAAATGGGACAGTCACTACTGAAGATGGAAAGCCAATACCAGGAATGAATATTGTGGTAAGCGGAAAAACATACGGAACAGTGTCAAAGGCAGATGGCACCTTTAGCCTAATGCTTGAAGAAAAATCAGGAGAACTGGCTTTTTCGTTTATTGGATTTGAATCGCAAAAAGTCAGGATTAATTGACTCTGTAAAACAACAGATGTCCTCCATCTTAAAGGTGGAGGACATCTGAATTATCATCTGAATTACTTCCCTCCCAAAACTTCCTCCAGCTTATCATCCAACGCCTGGCCGCGCAGGTTCTTGGCAATGATTTTGCCATTCGGATCAAGTAATAACGAGAAAGGTATGGCAGTAATGTTGTACGTTTTGGCCGCTTCTGATTGCCAGTATTTCAAATCGGAAACATGCGTCCACGTAAGGCCATCCTCTTGTATGCCTTGTAGCCAATCTGCTTTTGAACGATCGAGTGAAACGCCATACACAGTAAAGCCTTTGTCTTTGTATTCGTTGTAGGCGCGCACAATATTCGGGTTTTCCCTGCGGCACGGTCCGCACCACTTGGCCCAAAAATCAACCAACACATACTTGCCCCGCAATGAAGAGAGTGGAACAACCTGACCATCCGGATTGGGTAATGAAATTTCGGGTGCCATCTGGCCAACGGCAAGCGTTTTCATCTTATCCACCATATCAACAAAATCTTTGGCGTGAGATACATTTGGCCATTCCTTTTTAAGTTTTTCTGCCGTGGATACATACACATCAAAGTATTCATCCTTATCCAACATCTGACCCTGCAATACATTGATTACACCCAATGAAGGTGGACTTTGCCTGATCTGTTCGGCCACTTTATTACTTGCATCGGTAACTAATTTCTGATATGCCTTTTGAATGGCCAGCTGATCGCTGGTGGTCTGCGCCTTGCTGTAATCAGCAATCAGCTTTTGTGCTTCCGGTGAATTTTGAACTCCATTAATTGTGGTTTGTGCTTCTCTAATGAATTCAATCTCGGGTGAACCCTTCACTTCAAAAAATCCGGTAGCCTCACGCCCATCAACGTTAACCTCCAGGTCGCTCTTATACAAAATCACATCAACCGCCTGACGATTGTAGAAATTAAGCTTGTAATAACCCGGCTCCTTAACGTTTACCTTTTTCTCAAACGTATAATTGCTTTTCAGATTGATGGTATCCTGCCAACCGGCACCGGCCTTCGTTATCTCCATAATAGTGATAGTACCGCCTTGTTGTGGAAAACCTACTTTTCCCCGTATGGTCACTACCTGGCCATCACCCTTATTGGCTTGCTGCCCGTTGGATGAACACCCTACCAGCAGCAACACACTAACCAATACTACGCTCAAACTCAATTTTGTATACTTCATTTTTCTTCCAGTTTCTTTATTAACAATTGATTGGCCACTTTCGGGTCAGCCTTGCCCTTGCTACGTTTCATCACTTCGCCCATAAACATAGCAATAATTCCCTTCTTGCCCTTTTTGTATTCTGCCACCTTATCCGGAAAGTCGGCCAAAACCGAATCAATCACAGGCAGAATAGAATCTTCATCACTCGTCTGCACAACATTCAATTGCTGTGCCACATCAAGTGGATTCAGCGCTGAATTTTTCAATAACTCCGGAAATATCCGTTGTGAGGCAATCGAAAAACTCACCTTACCAGATTCAACCAGTTTAATCAGTTCCGCTAAGGTAACAGGCTTGACAGGAAAATCGTTTGCCGTTAGTGTAAGTTCATTCAAAGCCGATTTGACCGGCCCCATAATCCAGTTTGAAGCTGCCTTGAAATTATCCGTATGATTACACACCTCAAGAAAATACTGAGCCAACTCCTTTGTTTCCGTCAGCAAGCGCGCATCATATGCCGGTAAGCTGAACTCTTCAATAAATTTTTGCTCCAGCTCCCACGGAAGTGCAGGCATGGCAGCTTTGATTTCATTCAGCCATTCATCTGAAAGTGCAACCGGACTTAAATCCGGATCGGGGAAATAGCGGTAATCATTCAACTCTTCTTTGGTGCGCATACCGTACGTTTTTCCAGAAGCTGCATCGAACAACCGTGTTTCAGAAATAATCTCCTCACCTTTCTCTATCAATTCAATCTGTCGTTCAATCTCTGAATCAATCGCACGCTGTACATTACGGATGGAGTTCATGTTTTTGATCTCCACTTTCTTGCCCAAAGCATTCGATCCTTGCAGTCTGATTGAAACGTTTGCATCACAGCGTAATGATCCTTCTTCCATATTGCCATCACACACATCGAGGTAACGAACAAGTTTTCGGATTTCGGTTAGGAAGGCATACGCATCGGCTGAGGAATGAATAACCGGCTCAGTCACGATTTCAATCAACGCTGTACCTGCGCGGTTATAGTCGACCAATGTGTCAGGCTCATTTTCCAGGTGAATGGATTTGCCGGCATCTTCTTCCAGGTGAATGCGGTTTAATACAATCTGTTTTTGAGATTCTCCCTCACCAATAGTAATGTAGCCCCCCTTACAAATGGGTGTGCGATCTTGAGTTATCTGGTAGCCTTTCGGCAGATCGGGATAGAAATAATTCTTCCGATCAAAGATCATGTGTCGCGCAATCGCTGACTTACACGCCAGCCCCATGCGCACAGCAAGTTCCACTGCTTTGCGATTCAACTTAGGCAATGTACCCGGATGCGCCAGCGTGATGACGCTGATTTGCGTGTTGGGTTCATTGCCGTATGCCGTTGAATCAGCCGCAAAGATTTTACTGACTGTCAATAACTGTGCATGGACTTCCAATCCGATTACGGCCTGATATTTTTCAGATGATACGATAAGGCTTGGATTATAAAATTAACCTATCAACTCCTTTGCTTTGGTGATCACGGCATCAAGGCCGGCTATATTTTTTCCACCGGCTGTGGCAAAGAACGGTTGACCTCCTCCTCCTCCATCAATTTCTTTAGCCAGCACTTTTACCAATTCACCTGCGTGGTACTTTTTCGTTTCCATCAGTTTCTCCCCAATCATCACAGCCACCTGTGGCTTGCTGTCTACATCAGCAGCCAACACCAACAACAGATCACTAAACTGATTGCGTAAAGCATAGGCAATGTTCTTGAGTGCATCGGCATTCGGAACCGATACCTTTTCAATAATCACGTGCGAACCATTCACCGCCACAGCCTTTTTAGCTAATTCATCTTTTAACGCATTGGCACGCTCCTGATTTACAGCTTCAAGTTTTTTCTCCAGCGCATGCTTTTCATCTGTCAGGTTCTTAACAGCCGCTACCAAATCCTTCGGGTTCTTTAACAACTCACGAACGCTATCGAGCAGGTTCAATTCACTACGAACGTATTGCTCGGCTGTCTCAGCCGTAATGGCTTCAATTCTGCGCACACCGGCAGCCACTGAACTTTCTGCAATAATTTTAAATAGCCCAATGTTTCCCGTTGAGGGTACGTGCGTGCCTCCACAAAGCTCAACGGAGAATTGCGAATCAAAAGTTACTACTCGCACAAAGTCGCCATACTTTTCACCAAATAACGCCATAGCACCCAGTTTCTTCGCTTCATCAATGGGCACATTTTGCTTAATATCCGCATGAATGTCTTCCCTGATTTTTGCATTCACCCGGTCTTCCACTTGTCGAATTTCTTCAGGTGTCATGGCCGTGAAATGCGAAAAATCAAAGCGCGTAATTTTTTCATTCACCAACGATCCCTTCTGCTCCACATGCTTGCCCAGCACTTCGCGCAGCGCAGCATGCAACAAGTGCGTTACCGAGTGGTTGTTCATGGTGAGCTTACGCTTGCGTTCATTTACCACAGCATGAAATGTGGCCGATAAATCGGATGGAAGTTTATCGGTAAAATGAACAATCAGTTCGTTTTCCTTTTTAGTATCCGCGATGGAAATCTTTTCATTTCCGTGTTGGAGATATCCCGTGTCGCCAACCTGTCCACCACTTTCGGCATAGAACGGTGTGCGGTCAAACACGAGTTGATACAGTTCTTTATTCTTCTGAACCAGCTTGCGGTACTTCACAACGCGCACATCGGCTTCCAGAAAATCATAGCCAATAAATTCGGTCTTCTCCTCATCTCCAACCAACACCCAGTCACCGGTTTCCTTGGCAGCATCGGCTTTGGAGCGCTCCTTTTGTTTTTGCATTTCAATCTGAAATCCCTTCTCATCAACTGAAAAACCTTTCTCACGGGCTATGAGTGAAGTGAGATCAAAGGGGAATCCAAAGGTATCGTACAATTCAAAGGCAATTTCACCGGGAACAATCTTGTTCTTTAACTCATTTTCAATAGCATCAAATCGCTTTAGTCCACGGTCAAGGGTTTTCAAAAAAGAAATCTCTTCTTCCTGAATCACCCTGGTCACATAATCGAGCTGGGCATGCAATTCAGGAAACACATCCTTCATCTGATCCGCTAAAATCGGCACGAGTTTGTAGAGGAACGGATCTTTGAAATTCAAAAAGGTATATCCGTAACGAACAGCCCTTCTTAAAATCCTGCGGATCACATATCCTGCACCCGTATTGGATGGTAATTGACCATCTGCAATAGCAAACGCCACCGCACGAACGTGATCGGCCAACACACGAATGGCAATATCAATCTTTTCGTTTTCACCGTACTTTACACGCGCATTTTCGGCAATGAACGTAATAAGCGGTGTAAATACATCGGTATCGTAATTCGAAGTTTTGCCCTGAATGGCCATGCACAACCGTTCAAAGCCCATGCCCGTATCCACATGTTGTGCCGGAAGTTTTTCAAGCGAGCCATCGGCTTTACGATTGAACTCCATGAACACCAGGTTCCAGATTTCAATTACCTGCGGGTGATCGTTGTTCACCAATTCTTTACCGCTTGTCTTTTTTACTTCTGCTTCCGGTCGTAAGTCGATGTGAATTTCAGAACACGGACCGCACGGACCGGTCTCGCCCATCTCCCAAAAGTTATCTTTCTTTTTGCCGTGAATGATACGATCTTCCGATACAATGCTTTTCCAATAGGCAATCGCATCCGTATCTACCGGAAGGTTATCGCCCTTATCGCCACCAAAAACAGAAACATATAGCCTGTCTTTCGGCAGCTTGTATACGTCAGTCAGTAATTCCCACGCCCATTCAATCGCTTCTTTCTTAAAGTAATCCCCGAACGACCAGTTGCCCAGCATCTCAAACATGGTATGGTGGTAGGTATCGATGCCCACCTCCTCCAAATCGTTATGCTTACCACTTACGCGAAGACACTTTTGCGTATCAGCAATGCGCTTGCTTTTCGGGGTGCCATGCCCCAGGAAATAATCCTTAAACTGCACCATACCCGAGTTGGTGAACAGTAAAGTAGGGTCATTCTTGAGCACAAGTGGTGCGGAAGGCACAATCAGGTGATTCTTCTTCTCAAAAAAGTCCAAAAACTTACGTCTGATCGTTGCTGAGTCCATCTGGTTAATACGTGTCTGAATACGGTAATTTTACTATATTGGCCCCCTTTAGGCCGCAAGGCCACAAAATTAAGAGGCAATACATGAGAACACGCTTATTTCAGTGATTTTTTTAAACCCTCAATGCGCCAACTGAAGTACCGATACAACCCCACAACCTGCCGGTACGAGCCGGTACCCATTCAAGCCAAAAGTATTATTGGTTCATTGCTCCTTTACTTCAGTCTAACCGGTGTTTTTGTTACATCCTTGCTTTTTCTGCACAGCGCCATCTTTACAACCGAAACCGAGCAATTACTTGCCCAGGAAAACAAGGTGCTCAAGGTTCATCACAAGGAATTAAAAAATGAATTAAAAACGGTTTCTGCTTCACTGCTTAACCTTGAAAAGGCGGAGGGTGTGGTGCATGAGAAACTGGCCAGTAATCTTGCCCAATCCAACCTGTTGGATCAGCTTGCCATCAATTACTCCACTCCTGAGATTGATGATTTCAAAAAAGAAATTAAGAAAACAAAAGCGGAATCTACCAGTTTGCTGAACAAAGCCCGTTACACCAACTTCATACTGGCGAGTAATCTGAACATTGATAAAAAAGGCCTTGAATTGCTTACCAACATTCCTGCGCTTCAACCGGTAGAAAACAAAGAGCTTACCAAACTTGTGTCGGGTTTCGGCTCACGCATCCATCCGTTTCATGGCGCAACGTATTTCCATCAGGGTATCGACTTTGTGGCTCCACGCGGCACACCGGTTAATGCAAGTGCTTCCGGAACGATTAGCCTGGTCAATTACAGCGATCTGCAAATGGGAAAAGGAAATGTGATTGAAATTGATCATGGGAATGGGTATAAAACCCGATATCACCACCTGGACAAAATCAACGTAAAACAAGGACAGACAATTGCCAAGGGCAGTGTAATTGGAAGTGTTGGCATGACAGGCGGTGCCGTGTCACCTCACTTGCATTTTGAAGTATTGAAAAACAATAAGCATGTTAATCCCATTGATTACCTCTTCGAAGGATTGACCAGCACTGAATACGCAGCGCTGAAAGTATTGGCCAAACAAAAAAATCAGGCATTGGATTGACGATGGCAAACCTCTACTACCGATATAACCCTCAAACCTGCCAATACGAACGGATCTATCCATCGGGTAAAAAATTCATCAGGCGAGCCGGTATTTACTTGTTGCTCGCATTGATTTCTGCCCTACCGATTACCTACTGGTATTTGCAAAAATTTTCATCGCTGGAAGAGCAATACCTGCAACAACAAAACCAGGTGTTATCAGAAAATTGGAATGAACTGGAAACAGAAATTGATGAAGCCTACTCCCGCTTGGGACATTTTGCGCAAAAAGACGACAACTACTACCGCATGTTGCTTGACCTTCAGCCGCTGTCGGCCAGCATACGTGAGGCGGGTGTGGGTGGTATTGATCGTAAACTAGATGGGATTAACGATTTCCCGAAAGTTCGCGATGGTTATGAACGACTGGAGAAGTTAAAACACCAGATTCAGGTAGAGATGCAGTCATTCGAAGAGTTAAGTTTAAAAGCGGATATTCAACTCAGTAAACGAGCTACTCGTCCGGCCATTCTGCCCCTGCACAACAAAGACATGATTCGCTTGCACACTACGTTTGGCAACCGGTTTCATCCGCTGTTGCGCATCTGGCGTGATCACCGCGGACTTGACATGACGGCCCCGAAAGGCGCACCTGTTTTTGCAACCGGAGATGGTGTTGTTTCCCGTGCTGATTATTCCGAAACCTATGGATTGGTTATTTACATCAATCACGGATACGGTTATGAAACCCGTTATGCACACTTACTGAAATATGAACTCAAACTTGGTCAGGAGGTAAAGCGTGGGCAGTTGGTTGGGTACGTGGGTACAACAGGCCAAAGCGATGCGTACCATTTGCATTATGAAGTGCTGCACAACGGCACACAGGTTAACCCAATCTATTTCTTTCAGCGCGATCTTGACCACAAAGAGTACCAGAAACTGGTTGAGCACCCCCGGTACCAGGCGCCAGTTGAATAAAAATACGGCTTTCTACCCCCGCCTTTCTTTTGTAGTTTTGCCGCCTGAAAAATATGGCTGCTATGAATATTACCAGGCTTTTCCCTTGTCTTTTATTTTTGATAACCACTGCCTCGGCACTTCATGCGCAGGATGATGAAAAACTGGTTTACAACTCCATAGGCGTAACCTCAACCCCGGCACAAGCTCCTGTTTCACTCGAACTGGTGGCTCGTTTTCAGCATCGCGTAGCCAGTACCAAACATCCAGAGGACAAATACGATCGCGACATCAATTCACCCAAGTCTGTAAACTACCTGCCAGAGAAAAAGAAGTTTTATGTGCAGTCGCTGGAGGGATTAGAGACTGTCGTGTACAGCATCGAAACGTTTCAAAAGCTAAAAGTAATCCGCCATACCTTTAATGCCGAAAATCAACATCTCTTTAAAGATGGCGAGTATACTGCCTTTGACTACCAATACCGATACCGGAAAAGCGACTTCAATATTTTCAGTGGCAAGCCGGTTGAAAGCTGCTTCTCACACAACGGAAAATTTTTGTGGGTAACCTACTACCGCAGAAGTTATGATGCGAATGCAGAAAACCCATCGGCACTAGCCATTATTGATACCGATACCGATGAAATTGTGCGGGTTATGCCCACAGGCATTTTACCCAAAATGATAGCCTCCTCACCTGACAGCCGGTATGTAGCCGTAACCCATTGGGGTGATAATACATTGGGCATTATTGATACCCAAGGTGATGACCCCATGCAATTCAAATATGTGAATCATGCCATTGTGGACAAACGCCTGGAGGTAAAGTTTGAACCCGGTGTAAAAGTAGACCGAGACAGCAATTGCGGCTATTGCCTGCGTGGTACCGTGTTCACTCCAGATTCAAAATACCTGCTGGTAGGCCGTATGGGTGGCGATGGCGGCATTGCTGTATTCGACATGGAAAACGACTACAAATACCTGGGCGTTACCTATAGCCCTTATTATAACATTCGGCATTTGATTATTACTGGTGATGACCTGATCGTGAGCAGTAATTCTTTGGGGCAGGTTCAAAAAACCAACTGGAAGGAATTTATCGAAACCCGGTTGGCCAATGCCGGAAAAAATACCCGCGACAATTCAGCATGGGAAAGCAGCTATGTGGGTGGTGGTGCACGCACAATTGTTGCCTCCTCAACCGGTAAATACATTTTTGCCTGCGTTAATAATCAAAGCAAAATTGTGGTGGTAAACAGCCAAACCATGAAACGCGTGGCCGAAATTCCGGCCGATTCCTTCCCTGTTGGAATGGAAATTACCGATGATGATCAGTATTTAATGGTAACTGCACAGGGTAAAGCACAAAAGGGTGGCGGCCATTCAGTTATGGTGTATAAAATAACCCTTAACGAATAGAAGATTTTCCTATCTAAAGGTATTGGCCAGAAAGGATTATTTGTTTACTTTGCTTCATCACATGGCGTATAAGGAAAAAGAAATCGAGAAACTCTACTACTCCATCGGAGAAGTAGCTGAAATTTTCAACGTTGCTCCCTCCCTCATCCGTTTTTGGGAATCTGAGTTTGACCTGATCAAACCCAAGAAAAATCGCAAGGGAAATCGCCAGTTTACCAAAGAAGACATTGATAATGTGCGCACCATTTACCATTTGGTGAAAGAAAAAGGCTTTACGCTTCAAGGAGCTAAAGAAATGTTGCGCAACGATTCAAACTCAGTTAAAGATAAAATCGAACTCATCGATTCATTAAAGAATGTGCGCAGGTTTTTGGTAGAGCTGCGCGAACGCATTCAGTAAAATCACTACTCTTTTAACCGAAATTGCCTCCTTCCATTATGTTTTTGGAAGTTTTTTGCATTTTAAGACCACAATGGAGCAGAACAGACTGGCTTTAGTGGCTTTGCATTTTGTTGCAGGCATTGGTGATTATACCATTCGCCAACTGGTAAGCTATTGCGGCTCAGCAGAAAAGGTTTTTAAAACCCCGAAGGGCAAACTGTTAAAAATTCCAGGCATCGGGCCGGTAATTGCGGAGACCATCATCAAAGGCCAACCTTTTGAGAAGGCTGAAAAGGAAATCAGGCGTGCTGAGAAGGAATCCGTAGAGATTTTATTCTATACCGATAAAAAGTATCCCTCCCGGCTAAAGCAAATCCCTGACGCGCCATCCATGCTTTACGTGAAAGGGAATGTTGATCTCGAAAACCCCAAAACCGTTGGCATTGTAGGCACCCGGCAAGCAACTGCATATGGTAAAGAACAAGTTGAAAAACTGGTGGAAGGATTGACAGCTTATGGCGTATTGATTGTAAGCGGACTTGCTTATGGCATAGACATTCAGGCACACAAGCAGGCACTCAAACATAAATTACCTACCGTTGGGGTGATGGGCAGCGGCATGGACGTGATTTACCCTGTTGCGCATAAAGAAACGGCAACCAAAATGCTTGAACATGGCGGGTTGATTACGGAAAACAAATTCGGTACAAAACCCGATGCCCATAATTTCCCGGAACGCAATCGAATCATTGCCGGACTATCGGATGCGCTGATTGTTGTGGAGGCAGCCGAAAAAGGTGGTGCGTTGATCACGGCCGAAATCGCGAACAGCTACAATAAAGACGTATTCGCTTTTCCTGGTAGCGTGGGCATTACATACTCAGCCGGTTGCAACAACCTGATTAAAACAAACAAAGCGCACCTGATAACGGCTGTGAAAGACCTGGAATACATTATGAACTGGGAGGCAGCAAAAACCGTAACAAAGAAAAAGGTTACGCCCTTCTCGCTTGAGAGCTTTTCAGAAGACGAGCGAACAATCCTTACCCTGTTATTGGAAAAAAGTCCGGTTATGATTGACGAACTTAGTTGGAAATCAAACCTTCCGGTTAGTCAGTTGGCTTCGGTTTTATTAGGGCTTGAATTCAACGGAGTCGTAAAATCCCTTCCCGGAAAAATGTACGCACTGAATAACTAGTCCTTATCCTGACCTTTTTGATTACACTTTTCCTTGATTAGTTCGTAGGCTTTCAAATCGCCCAACTCCCCGGCCTTGCTCAAATCAAGGCAACCGTTTTTAAGATCACCAAACTCAATGCGCAACAAGCCACGCATGTAGTAGGCATCCACATTCTTCTTGTTGATGGCGATAATCTTCGAACAATCGTTAATCGCATCTTCATAGGCTTGCAAAAACTGTTTGGCTTTACCACGGTTGTAGTAGGCATCAATGTAATTCTCATTCAAGGCAATGGCGGCTGTATAGTCATCAATAGCGCCATAATAATCCTGAAGTTTCATTTTAATGTTGCCTCTTGAAAAGAAAGCTTCGGTAAGCTTGGAATTTTTCTCCAATGCCGTGTTATAGTCTTTCATCGCACCATGACGATCGTCAAATTGTGCTTTAATGTTTCCGCGCAGGTAATAGGCGGCTGCACTATTTGGATCAAGCTCAATAGCCTTGTTCAGATTCAACAGCGCTTCAACATATTCCTGCTTTTCCAACAACTCCCTTCCCTTTTGCGTAAAGGATCTAGCATCCTGAGCCAACGCCACCACACCAGAAAGAAAAAATAAGGTTAACACAAAAGTTCTCATACCAACTTGATTTTAGAACAACAAAGGTACGCTTCATGCCCGCCAAAAGCCGTGCAACGTAATATTTTCAATGCTTTGGGAAAATTTCATCAGCCAAAGCAAGGCTTTTTTGAAAAGCTTCTGAATTAATGGCTGGTAAAGCGTTTTGCGATGACAAATATTCAAGAATTGATTCCGTTGCCAGGTTGCCGACCAGATCATCCTTAGCCATGGGGCAACCACCGAATCCCTTTATGGCACCGTCAAACCGCTTACATCCTGCTTTATAGGCCGCTTCTATTTTTTCAAGCGCTGTTTGCGGGGTTGAATGCAGGTGAACCCCGAGTTCGAGTGATGGAAAACGTTGAGTTAAACGGGAGAACAGGTATGTAATGTTTTCGGGAGTGGATACCCCGATGGTATCAGCCAGTGAAATGACCGTAATGCCAAGCGTACTTAAAATATCAACAAACTGCTCCACAACTTTTACATCGTACGGATCACCATACGGATTGCCGAACCCCATGCTGATGTAGCACACCAAAACCTTGTTCGACTGTGCACATAAATCCTGAATTTCAGAAACTGTATTCAAGGCCTCTGCAATTGATTTGTTGGTGTTGCGTTGTTGAAAGGTTTCGGAGATGGATAGCGGAAAGCCCAGGTACTGAACACCTTCCTGCTCACAGGCCGTTTCGGCCCCACGTGTATTGGCAACAATTGCCAGTAACTTTGATTTGCTGGATCGCCAGTTTAACGCCTGCAACACCTCACCTGTATCTTTCATTTGAGGTATTGCCTTTGGCGAAACAAAACTTCCGAAATCAATTGTATCAAAACCAACTTCCAGCAATTGATTAATGTATGTGATTTTTTTTTCGGTCGGGATAAATTCCGTTAACCCCTGCATCGCATCGCGCGGACATTCTATAATCTTCATTTGCAAATCTTAATTTTATCTCCAGTCTGTTTCATCCTGATCTTCCAACAATCCGGCTGATAGTCACTTTGACTTCTCAAATTATCTTTAATATGGTTACATCACAAACTCCAGCACATATGAAGAAAACAGGCAAATCACACAAAAAAGTGCTATCTTTGTTTTTGCAAATTATGAAACAGTCTCAACCTATATTATCGTCAGCTACTGCAAACTTCACTTGCAGCAGTCGGCTGTTTCTAACCATATGGCATAACCGAGCCTTTATCAGTTAACCCTCCGTTTAAACCCTCTGTTTATTGGCAGGTTTGATAAAACGGAGGGATAAACCTTGTTTCTTCAATTAATACTTATTCACCTGGTGGAAATCATTTTTTTACCCACAGTGCAATTCATTGTGCTCGTATTGAAATGCATTCAGCCAACTAAAATTATCGAAAAATGAAACCCGTTATAAGCACTACAGATTATCATACGTTAAAGTCGTTAATTGCCAACTACCCTCCTCAACTGAAATCAAAAGAAGTGGGGCAGCTGATAGCCGAACTCGGCAGAGCCAATATTGTAGCCGATGATGAACTTGAACCTGATGTAGTCAGGCTCAATTCGTGTTTCGAAGCAGCAGATCTGGCCATCAATAAAACATGGAAATTAACCCTGACGCTCCCTGCTCAAGCCAATATTAAGGAGCAGAAAATTTCTGTTTTCTCCCCGCTGGGCATTGCATTGATTGGCTTCAAAAAAGGAATGACCATACAGTGGACAATGCCCGGAGGATTGAAAAGGATTAAAATTCTGGACGTCATCAACAATTGATCTTATGCAGATGTGCCACAAAGTCATCAAGGCCCAAAACCGATGCCTTTGTGGCACCTCGCGTAGGTGAGTAAGCAAGAAATCAACCGGTAAATGAAAATTGTAGGAAAATAGATACAATAGACGGGTATATGTGCGCTTTATCTGCAAATCAAGATTATTTTAGAGGTTTCGTAGTATACAGACCGGTTTTGATTTTTCTTACTTATGCCACTACCCGAATACTCCGGCACCCTTGGATTTAACCGCGCAGCACATCTGTTGAGGCGGGCATCCTTCGGGGCCACCAAGCAACAAATTGAAAGTTTTGCAGCGCTTACCCCTCAGCAAGCCACAACCCTCCTGTTTAATCAAGTCTTACCCGATCCTCCGCTACCTGTTGATCCGGATACAAATCAGGTATGGACCATGGGCATTACCGATCCGGAAAAAATGGATTCGGATTATCAGGAGTATTTCAAACGCTGGTTTGTAGGCCAAATGCTTAGTGCCGGGGTTGATCCCAATCTTAGCCTGGCCTACTCCGTTCGCGAAAAGCTGGTGTTGTTCCTGCACACACATTTCACCGCCATCCAGGAAAAAATCAACAGCAGCCGGGCACTCTACTTTCAGAACCAATTGTACCGCATGTTCGCCCTGGATGAAGATGCATTGTCTGAAGTGAATTTCAGGGAGTTAACAAAAAAGGTAAGCGTTGACAATGCCATGTTGCGTTTGCTCGATGGAAACCAAAACGTGAAGGGCAGCCCGAATGAAAATTATGCCCGGGAGTTATTTGAACTCTACTCCATCGGGCGAGGACTGGAAGGTTCGTTACCACCAACGCCTGGGCCTGGCGATTACGTGCTCTTCAAAGAACAAGACGTGCAATCAGCAGCACGGGTATTATCCGGCTTTAATTTTGACGACACCTTTTCCAACAATGATCCGGATACCGGTATACCCCGGGGGAGCATTCGTGGCACCACCCTGAATGCGTCCAGTCATGATAACGATCCAAAAAATTTCAGCGATAGTTTTATCGATATCAATACTGGTTTGCCATATGTTATTCAACCCGACCCCACTTTACTTAATGGCACCAATCCAACATTGGAAAGCGCGCTGGACGAGATCAGTCAACTGATCGACATGATCTACGAACAAGAAGAAACCCTTCGGCACATTTGCCGGAAAATCTATCGCTTCTATGTTTATCATGAAATTCCCGAAGCGCTGCACAACACCATCATTGCCGAAATGGCCAACACCTTCCGGTTGAATGGTTTCAAAATCCAGCCTGTTGTAGAAAATTTGCTGCGTAGTCAGCATTTTTACGAAGCTGCAGCCGGGGTTGATGACGATCAGTTTGGAAGCATCATTAAATCGCCACTTGATCTGATAGTAGGCACCTTACGGTTTTTCAATTACCCGGTTCCTGATATCACGGTTAACCCGGCAGGCTTCTACGAGGTTGCGGGTGAGATTCTCAATCTTGCGGACAATCAAGGCATGTCGTTCTATCAACCTTTTGATGTGGCTGGGTATGATGCTTACCACCAATTTCCGGTGTACCAGCGCAGTTGGATAACCGTGAACTACCTGACAAGACGATATGAATTTATCAGAAGGATGGTAAGCGAAATGGAGGAAGGCATGTTGAAGGTTGATGTCGTGAATTTTGTGCAGACAAACTTTGCTGCCGTTGCACCTAGTGCCCGTAACCTGATCATTGAACTGGCACGCAACCTGCTACCGGTAAGTAATAACCTCACATTCGATCCGGATGCTGACGATACGGCTACCATTACCGCAGAGCGTTTAAACTATTTCCTGGTGGCCTTTCTGGAAAACCCAAAAATCGATGACGACCCCGAAGGCGCCTGGAATATTCGCTGGACAAACGGATTCGATCCGGAAACCGTAAGGCGTCAGCTTGAAAATCTTTTTAATGCCATGATGCAAACACCCGAATACCAACTCCACTAAACATGAAGCGCAGAAATTTTCTTAAAAAAATACCACTTGCACTGAGTCTACCCTTTGCCATTAATGGTATTCCGTTAAAGGTAATGGCCAGCAACCCGCTTTCACGTTTAGCTCAGCAGGGCGACAGCGACCGGGTGTTGATCATTCTGCAACTTCATGGTGGAAACGATGGATTGAATACACTGATACCGGTTGATGCCTACGATCAGTACTACAGCCGAAGGGCAAACATTGCCATACCGAAAAGCAATTCAATAAGAAGATACATTCCGCTTGACAGCACCTTACCGGCTGATGCGCAGGTAGGCCTGCACCCCGATATGCAAGCCATGAAGGGAATGTATGACCAGGGAAAGATGGCGTTTGTTCAAGGCGTATCGTACAAGAACAACAACGGTTCACACTTCCGTGGCCGCGACATCTGGTTTATGGGAGGCGGCTCCGATGATTATTTCTCCTCCGGATGGGTTGGCCGTTACCTGCAACAGGAGTACGCTCCGCTTCAGTATCCGGAAGATTTTCCAAACGAAGATATTGACATGCTTGACCCGCTTGGTATTGAAATGGGCAGCGATGTTTCATTGATCTTCCACCAGGAAGGAAATATTCCTACCTCGCTTTCGCTGAATGATCCGGTTGCCTTTGCCAATCTTGTAGAAGAATTAGAGGGCTTTCAGGATAAAGACATTGACCCGCGCGGTAAGGTGCCGGATTTTCTCAACAACTCTCCGTATGGAAAAGAAATGAATTGGATACTTGGATTGGAGAAGAAATCGGATGACTACGCAAAACGGTTATATGAAGTCTTTTTAGCTGGTGGAGAAACATCAGTAACCTATCCAAACATTTATCCCTTTAATGCGCCAACCGGTAGTAAACGAAACCATTTAACACCACAGTTAAGACTTATCGCCCGTCTGCTTGCCGGTGGTTGTAAAACCAAAGTATTCATGGTAAAGATTGGTGGTTTTGATACACACGCCTCACAGGTTGAAAGCTACGACCCAACTATGGGCATCCATGCCGCCCTGATGTATCACATCTCCACCGCCATGAAAGCCTTTCAGGATGATTTGAAAGCGCGCGGGCTGGAAGATCGCGTGCTTACCGTAACCACTTCTGAATTTGGCCGCAGGGTACACTCTAACGGAAGTTATGGAACCGACCATGGTACAGGCGGACCAATTTTTGTTTTTGGTCGTGGTGTAAATCCCGGAGTGGTGGGCAAGGTTCCGGACATGACTAAGGATAACATTGAGATGCAATACGACTACAGGCAGATTTACGCCAACCTGCTTAAAGATTGGATGCTGGTAGACGAAGAAAAAATCAACAACGACATCTTTTTTGGTGATTTCATTAATGGTCCGAAAGAAGATGGCGGCAATTACGAGCCGTTGCCGTTGGCCGTTCAGGTAATCTCAAGTGTTGATTCGTTCGTGAACCAACGATTCAGGTTAGATGGTTGCCATCCGAACCCGGCAAAAAATCAAACCGCCTTTTCGTTTATGATTAATACTGAAGGATTGGTACGTGTAGTTATGTATGACCAGACCGGCAAAGCCGTTAAAACACTTATCAACAAAACGTACGAACCGGGTGAACATCATGTACAGGTTGACCTTACCGGAGTTCCGGCAGGATTGTATATTTATAAGCTCAACATTGGATCATTTGAACAAGCTAAGAAACTTATCGTAACGCAGTAAATGAAAAAATTCTACCTTCTCCCCTGCCTGCTGTTGCTGGCGGGGCTAACCTTCGGGCAGGCCACGAAAAAACGAAAGGGAACGTTCAGCAATCCCGCACAAAATCAAAAAGAAACCTTTCTCGACAAGCAATGGTGGCTTGGCTTTAAAGCGGGTATGAATCTCTCACAAGTGCTGGTGGAAAAACGCTACTCAGCGCTTTCACCCGGTAATTACGATGCCTCTTTAACCGACAAGGGATATGATGATTTTTCAAGCCCTGGAACCCAGGCTACCCTGGAAGTAACCTTTTATTACAAAGGATTTTCGTTCAGTTTGCAGCCAGGCTTTAGACACTCCGTATTCACATATTCCAACAATTATGAATGGACTGACCCAGAAAATGCCAACAACCGGCTTGAACTGAATTACCAGAATGAGCAAAAGGTTGATTATGCCGAGGTACCGCTCATATTCAAGTATGATGTGATCGGCAACAAGCTTCGACCTTACGTTCAGGTGGGTATCTATTATGGATTTCTTATCAATGCAAACAAGGCGGTTGAGATTTCAGGAACCGATTATGCCTCAGGCGGTGTAAATGAGTTTAGAAACGATCCCGTGATCATTGGCGCCAAGGACCTGTTCGCAAAAAATCACTGGGGGCTTCTTGGCGGATTGGGCGCAAACTATAACCTCGGCAATGTGCGTTTAAATCTTGATATACAGTACCGAAA
The DNA here is from genome assembly GCA_019638275.1 of Cyclobacteriaceae bacterium. Taxonomy (GTDB): domain Bacteria; phylum Bacteroidota; class Bacteroidia; order Cytophagales; family Cyclobacteriaceae; genus UBA2336. Next base: position 190,981 of record JAHBUC010000003.1, read on the forward strand.
AGGCATGAGCCTGATCAATTCAACCGAAAATCGTTTTGGCAGCGACCGGCTTTCGGGTATTGGTGAAGCCATGGACGATATTAAACTTAACAACCTGGTATTTTCCTTCGGCTGTTTATTCCCGATGCGTTACCTGGCCAGCGGATTTAAAACCTTAGATCAACGATGATGAAGCAGCTATTTTATTTATTTCTAGGCGCTATGCTGATGGTTTCTTGCGTGGAAGAAACCAACCCGGAATTTGATCAGAAATCGTTTACCAAGATTTACGACAACAATCTGTTTACCATCAACTACTTCCCCATCGATATGGTGCAGACCGAAGATGGCGGCTACCTGATTTTAGGCGGGCGCAGACTTGAAACCCCAAGCTTCATAGGTATTTACCTGATGAAAGCCGATAAAGATGGAAATTTTGTTTCCGATGTTGAAGTGGATGAAAGCTTTACAAATCCGGTTGCACGACTGGCATTGATTAATAATACTTATCGATTTTTTTGTATGGATCCGCTTACATACCAGGTTCATTTAGCTCAAACCGATGCCAACCTTGAGGCTGTGAATATCGAACCTGTAAACGGAGCATTCAATTACCCCTGCGCTGCGCAGGCTGATGGTAACTCATTTATTTTGCTCTCATACGATGATTTGGATAAACAGTCTGTATTGACAGTATTAAATGCCAACGGAAACGTAACGCAATCGCGTGCTTTTACTATTGGTGCTGGGGAAGATGTTGACGGACCGATTTTGAGACATTTTATGCGGATAGGAAGACAGTATCCGTTTGAAGTCGGGCGCATTCCGGGCGGACTTTATTATTTCAATGGATTTTATAACTATACATTTTCTCTTGTATTCACCAACCTCAACCAGGATGGCCCCAATGGTGTTGTCAATGGTAATCAAGAAGAGGGTGGGTTAAGCGCTGTACAACCCTTGTCAGCTACAAAATTCGCTGTTGCCCGCTTTAGTTTTGACGACAACTATTTAGTTCCCAACACAACATTAAATCCAACAGGCATATCTTCCAGTGTTAACCTGGGTGGAAATACATTGCCCGAACTGGAACCTAATGCCCGGATCAAAATTCTGCGTACCTCCATCAACAACAAGAATGTGTTGGTATACGGAAGCAACACCCGATCAAAACAAATCGGGTTGTACTTTTACGATGAGGCCACCGGAACGTTTATCACCAGCAAATACCTCGGGTTCTCCAATCCGTTTGAGATTGCACAGGTAATCAGCACGGAAGATGGCGGACTGGCTGTGTGTGGCACCACCTATGTTGCCGGACGTTTCCCGCGCATTTGCCTGATCAAACTTCATCCAGATGATTTGTCGAAAGTAAAATAGCTGTTTTGACTTTAGCCGATACCCCTCATTGGGAATTTTTATGCACCTTCGTGCGATAGTTGCGTGCTATGATTCGCATTCAGGAAAACGTACAACTTAAAACCTTCAACACCTTTGGCATCCGTGCTAATGCCCGTCATTTTGTTTCGTTGAACGCCAGTGATGATCTATTTGAACTTCAACAAACCGATCTGTTTAAGAACGAACCGCGACTAATATTGGGTGGGGGTAGTAATGTGCTCCTCACACACGATTTTAATGGCTTAGTTATCCACAATAACCTGAAGGGAATTAAACCAACCCACGAAACAGACGAAACCATAACGCTCAAAGTCGCTTCAGGAGAAGTCTGGCACCCTTTTGTAATGCATTGTGTGCAGCACAATTGGGGTGGCGTAGAAAATCTTTCGCTAATACCCGGTACAATGGGTGCCGCACCCATGCAAAACATCGGTGCATACGGTGTTGAGGTACAGGAAGTGATCGATCAGGTGGAAGGTATTGAACTTTTAAACGGATCAGCCCGGGTCTTCAGCAAGTCTGATTGTCGGTTCGGGTACCGCGAAAGTATCTTTAAACAGGAGCTTAAAGAAAAATTTTTTATCTCAAGTGTTACTTTAACGTTGACCAAAAAAAATCATCTTTTGCGTACCGGTTACGGTGCTATTCAAGACACACTTCGAGAGATGGATGTCACTGAATCAACTATACAAGCGATCAGTGAAGCAGTCATACACATACGCAGTAAAAAACTTCCTGATCCAGCTGTGATCGGTAACGCGGGAAGCTTTTTCAAGAACCCAACCATCACGCAACAACACTACACTTCGCTTAAAAGTACATGGCCCGGGATACCCGGTTACCCTGTTGAAAATCAAATAGTTAAAGTTCCAGCGGCTTGGCTTATCGAACAGTGTGGATGGAAAGGAAAACGCGTTGGTGATGCCGGTGTTCATCAACATCAACCACTTGTAATTGTTAATCATGATCGCGCAACCGGAGAAGAAATTTTATCACTTGCGATGAAGGTTCGCGGCTCTGTTCAGGAAAAATTTGACATCACCTTAACACCTGAAGTGAACATAATCTGATCGAAAATTTTTGAACAGTTAATGTGATACTCGACTGCTAAAAAGTTCACACCTCCAAAAAATTTTTGCTAAAAATTTTTGCAGATTAATTTTTTGTTATAACTTTTCACAACTTTTTAACCTTTAAACATTTAACGCTATGGCAAAGAAAGCGAAAAAGGCAGCTAAGAAGAAAACAGCTAAGAAAGCTGCCAAGAAGAAGAAGTAATTAGGTAACCCCTAAAAACTTTGCGAAGGGAAGTAATTTAGAATTACTTCCCTTTCGTTTTTTATAGCCTTCATTTTTCATCCGATTTAACTTCTTATTCACACGGTTGCGGAAATTTAATGGAGTGTATGCTTGCACTACGGTTGCGCACAGCCGTAATTTTGAATCATATTCAACAAAAAATGACCATCATGGCTAAAGCAACGGCAAAGAAAACCGCTCCCGCAAAGAAGGCTGCAGCTCCACGCAGCAAATCAAAGGCAGCACCTGTTTCTATTGAAAAAGTGAGTGAGCAGGTTTTGCAAAAGTTACAAGCATTGAAAGCTGAACCTCAGTTACAAGCCGACATCGCGTGGTGCCTGGGTAGTTACCGGTATGACAAAAACCCAGTCGGGTTAATTCAAAAAGGCTCTGAAGCCCTTGCTGTCTTCAACGCACTTAAAGAAAAGAATGCTAAAGCTGTTCCTGCAAAACTGATAAGTGATTTGGAGAAGGCCCTGAAGGCGTGATCAGATCATGTGCGTTACATTGGTCAATTGACCCGCGTATTTCTCAGCCTGAATACCGAACCGGACCAGGAAATCAACCCCTTCATCGGAAGCAAGCCCCTTGTGCTCAGCATACGAGTTCAGGTAAATAACGCGTGTAATACCCATCGAATAAATAATCCGTGCGCAGGCCAGGCACGGTGACAGTGTTACATACAGGGTTGATCCCTCTACGGAAGTCTTATTCTTCACCGCATACAGAATGGCGTTCTGCTCAGCATGAATCGCCAGTGAACATCCTCCCTTTGAATCACGCGGGCACCCCACCTCAGGCCACTCTTCATCGCAATTGTGCGTACCCGAAGGCGGGCCGTTGTAGCCAATGGAAATGATACGGGTATCTTTGGTAAGTACGGCACCCACGTGGCGCTTAAGGCAGTGCGACCGCTTGGCAAGATTTACAGCCAGTTCCATAAAAATATCATCGAAAGCGGGGCGTGACATGCGTAGATTTGGGGTATAATTTAAAATTCAGTACGAACACTGTTATATTCGCCAAGTTAATGGTGTAGAATGGTTCAAACAACGTATCGCTTTTTAATTCTCCTTTTTCTTATCGCTTCATCCATCGGTGCTGAAGCTCAACAGGCCGTAAAGCCCAGGCTAAGCCCTGCCGCAATTGTTTCAGTTCGGTATAAAGACACCTACCTGAAACTTACATACAGTCAGCCGCACAAGCGTGGGCGCGAAGTGTTTGGGAAACTGGTACCCTATAATGAAGTGTGGCGCACGGGGGCTAATGAGGCCACCGAATTCACACTTACTAAGGAAGCCTATATTGGTGGCAACCTGATTCCAGCCGGCACCTATTCCTTGTTTACCATTCCTAACCCTGAAAAATGGACGATTATTATCAATAAGGAAAATGGATTGTGGGGTTCCTATAATTACAATCAGAAACTGGATTTGCTCCGATTTGATGTTCCAGTGGCGGAGATCCCGATTGCCTACGAAGCCTTCACAATTATGCTGGATCAACGCAACAATCTGGCCGATCTTTTGCTTTTTTGGGACAAGACAAAAATTTCAATTCCTATTCAATTTATTGAACCCAAGCTATGAAGTTATTTATCCCTGTTTTTTTTACCTGTCTCTTCTCGTATGCCCTATTGGCGCAGGATGACCTGACTGAATTGGATAAACGCAATGGCTTCAAGAATATTAAGATGACCATGCACATTGATTCGGTACCAGGTGCGGTTTTTAAAAAAGATATTAAAGAAAAGGGTCACTACCCTGCCAAGCTATACGAGGTGGTTCATCCGGATAACGCTACCATTGGCGAAGTGACTGTAAACAAGATTGAAGTAAAAACCTACAAAGACCTGATTTACGAGATCACCGTAATCACCGATCAGGACTCACGTTTAATGAAAGGTATGGAAAAAGTTCTCGGTCGTCCCAACTACGATGTACGCGATGAAACCTATACCTGGATGGGTAAAAACCTGACGCTGAAATTCAGTAAGGCGTCCAAAAAAACGTTACAGCTTTATTATTCTTCCGCTATCGTCAGGAAAATGATGGAGGAAGACAAGCGGAAGAAAATTGATGATATTGCAGACGACTTCTAAAAATGCGGCTACTTTTTCTTAAGCGGTAATACCTTGTTTCGTCTTGACCAATTTTGGTGTATCCATAAGCTAACACCAAAAATGATCAAGGCAATAAATTGCGAGTGGGAAACATAACCCTCAATCACAAATCCACGCACTTCATCTCCCCTGAAATACTCCAGTACAAACCTGCCTAAGGCATACAGTATCAGGTACAACGCAAACAACTGCCCATGAAATTGCTTACGTTGGCGTATGAACAACAGCAAAACCATTACCAGTAAAATAAAACCGGCTTCCATCAACTGCGTTGGATACAAGGGTGTATTCAACGGCTCTGCCTGACAAGCAGGGTCTGTAAAGATTACACTGAACCACGATGTTGCTGGTTCACCATAACAACACCCAGCCATAAAACAACCAATCCGGCCAAACATGTGCACAAGACAGGTAACAACAGCCATAATGTCCAGCATCTGATAAACCGGCAGCTTGTTCTTCTTAAAGAACCACAACATGGTGGGTACGGCAAATAGGAACGATCCATAAAACACAAACCCGCTTCCGGTAAACAGTCGCCCGGGATTTGCCCTATACAATGATGGGTTTTCAAAAAACAGGAAAACCTTCCCGCCCACCAGCGCAGCAATAAAAATCAGCAGGAATAAATTATTGGCCTGATCAAAGGTCAATCCCACTTCCTTCTTACCACGTACGGCCAGGTACGCAACGCCACATACCACACCCACAGCAATCAAAAAGCCATAGCTGTATATCGTTAAACTACCGAGTTTAAAAAGAACGGGATGCATGCGCGATTCGAGGTTCGGGTTGAGGGTTAGTTGATTCGTGTTAAGGTTACAAGGCGCAAGCTTGAAGCCTATGGTTTATACGAAATCCTATACACCACATCCGCCTGATCATCTGACACCAGCAACGAACCATCGTTCAATACTAACACGTCAACCGGGCGCCCCCAAACTTTTTGTGTTTCATCATCCAACCAACCACTGGCGAAGGTTTCGTAGCTGGTGGCTTTGGTGTTGTTTTCAACTTTTACCAGGCTCACCCGGTAGCCGATTTTCTTGGAGCGGTTCCAGGAACCATGCTCGGCAATAAAGGCCTGATTCTGATACGTTGCTGGGAACATACTACCCGTATAAAACTTAATACCCAGCGGAGCTGTATGCGGGCCTAAATTTTGAGCGGGCACTGTGAAGTCGCCACACGGGCGTTTGTCTCCAAATTGAGGATCTTTAATAGTACCACCATGGCAATATGGATAACCGAAGTGCATACCTGCTTTTGAGGCACGGTTTAATTCACAAGGCGGGATGTCATCACCCAGCATATCACGACCATTATCCGTAAACCACAATTCTTTCGTTACCGGATGCCAGGTAAAACCTACGGTATTACGCACACCACTGGCAAAAATTTCGCGCCCACTTCCATCCGGATTAATGCGGGTGATGCTGGCATACACTTCATCTTTTGATTCGCAGATGTTGCAAGGTGCACCAACCGGAACGTACAGTTTTCCATCAGGCCCAAAGGCAATGTACTTCCAACCGTGATGGGTATCCGTAGGATATTTATCGTTGATAATTTCAGGTGCGGGTGGGTTTGCCAGTTTCGACTCAATGCCACTAAACTTTAAAATGCGGCTAACTTCTGCCACGTACAGATCGCCATCCTTAAATGCTACTCCATTAGGCATATTAAGGCCGGAAGCAATAACCCATTTCTTATCGGCCTTAAAATCGTCATCGGTATCTTTTACCGCATACACCTTATCGCCATTCCGGTTACCGATGTATAAAACGCCTGAAGGACTCATCACCATCGAGCGCGCATTTTCCACTTCGGCAAACACTTCAATTTTAAAACCAGCGGGCAACTTAATTTTTTCCAAAGGCAATGTTTTGGAATATTCCGTAAGTGCAGCCACGCTGCCATCTTCACCCACCGGTACTTCAACTTCAGGCTTAGTGCCATTATTACACTGCAGCAGGCCTGCCATCAATACAATTGCTCCGATCTTTAACGCACGCATAATTTCTCGATTTTAGAAAGGCAAATTATAGTAAAACTGGTTTATTAAAAACCCCTATTCCAGTAACGGTTGATTGTACCGATTGTTTATTGGGTTCGGATACCGCTTCCATTATCTTTGCGGCCAAATGATTTCCATTACCAATCTTTCCTATTTTGTTGGTGGCAGGGCCCTGTATGAAAATGCCAACATGTTTATTAAGCCAAAAGATAAAATTGGTCTGATTGGCTTAAATGGGCGTGGTAAATCAACCTTGCTCAAATTAATTCATGGAGAACTTACCCCTGACTCCGGGAGCATCAGCAAAAGTAACGAGTGTACACTGGGCTTTCTGAATCAGGATCTGCTCTCTTACCAATCGGATGACTCCATCCTGACGGTAGCCATGCAGGCTTTTAAGGATGTGGTGGACATGGAACGGGAAATCGAAAACCTGATTCATAAACTTGAAAAAGAATACCACGAAGAATGGGTGGAAAAGCTCACCCGTCTGCAAGAAAAATACGATCACTTAGGGGGTTATGGATTGCAAGCCAAAGCTGAAGAGGTACTGGAGGGAATTGGCTTTGTTACAGCCGACCTTCACCGACCTTTAAAAGAATTTTCAGGAGGGTGGCGCATGCGCGTGATGCTCGCCAAACTGTTGTTGGAAAAGCCTTCCTTGTTGATGCTGGATGAACCTACCAACCACCTTGATCTTCCTTCCATTGAATGGGTGGAGAATTACCTGAGAAATTATGATGGAGCGGTGATCATTGTATCGCACGACAGGAGGTTTCTGGATAATGTGGTAACCAAGATTGTTGACGTTACCCAGCAACAACTAATTTCATACGAGGGCAATTATTCTTTTTACCTGGAGGAGAAAGAATTGCGCGAAGAAATACAACAAAACGCTTTCGAAAACCAACAGCAAAAAATCCGACAAACGGAGCGATTCATTGAACGATTCAGAGCCAAGTCAACAAAAGCACGCCAGGTGCAATCGCGTGTAAAAGCACTTGACCGCATGGAACGGATTGAAGAAGTGGTTCAGGATAACGCTGCCGTAAATTTCAAATTTACCTTCAACCAACAACCGGGCCGATACATCGTTACGTTGGAAGATATTTCCAAAGCGTATGGCGACCTTCAGATTTTGAAACATACTTCCGCCACCATTGAACGGGGTGACAAAATTGCCTTGATCGGTGCCAATGGAAAAGGTAAGTCTACCCTGCTGCGCATCATCTCAGGTACTGAACCCATTGAAGGCAAACGCACACTTGGCTACAATGTGATTCATGGATTTTTTGCTCAGCACCAACTTGAATCCCTTCATGTTGACAATGAGATCCTCGATGAATTGAAGCAGGCGGGTTCAGGCAAAACCGAGCAGCAACTCCGAAATGTTCTGGGCTGTTTTCTATTTTCAGATGAAGATGTGTTCAAAAGAATAAAGGTGCTCTCCGGTGGCGAAAAATCACGTGTAGCATTGGCCAAAACCCTGATCTCGGAAGCGAATTTTTTATTGCTCGATGAACCGACCAACCACCTCGATTTTATATCAGAAAATATTTTAATACAGGCCCTGCAGCAATACCAGGGAAGTTTTGTGGTTGTTTCGCACAACCGACATTTCATTAGCCAGGTGGCTAACAAAATCTGGTACATTGAAGACCATCAGATCAAGGAATATCCCGGTACCTACACGGAATACGACTACTGGAAAAAGAAGAAAGAAGCCGAAGGGAAACAATCTGTGGAAAAACCGGTTGCAAAACAGCCGGCTCCACCTAAAGAAAAGCCTGCGCCCTCCAATGGACAGTCGCAATCGTTGAAGCCATTGCAACGCGAACTTGAAAAGACAGAGCAAAAAATAGAAGCACTTACAACTGAAAAAAATAAACTGGAAACTGAAATGACCTTGCCCGAGGTTTTCAGCAACTACGAAAAACTGCAGGAAGTTCAGCAAGCATTTGATCGCGTAACGGCACAATTGGAAGAGGCCAACCGGAAATGGGAGCAGCTTGCCATTGAGATTGACGAGAAATCGCAAATACCTTAGAGGTAGCAGTGCTGAACATTTTGCTCCAGTAAGGATCGCATTGCGCGATCCTTACTGTGCATGATTGCCATAACCCGTATTCAGAAATAATTATTCTATTGACCTTGACCTAAGGAGAAGGCAGGCTTTCCGTCAAAGTGATACAGGTTTTCTGTTTTAATCACATCAATCTGATTGGCTGTGGCCCGTTGCAGAAGTTGGATAATTTCCTCTTTTGTCAACAACCGTTCGTTGGAAGGCTTAAACCGGCAGCGCCAATGGTCGGTGCAAAAAGTCTCTTCAAAGCCTTCGGGCCAAACCTTTATTCCACGATTGGTAATCATGGAAAGTGATACATCGCTTAGCTGTACCGGTTTTAGAAGTTCCGCCAACCTGTCAGCAGAATTTTCATTCCATTGCACAAACAAATCAACACCCACAAGCTCCTTTTTTGCAGGTGCTTTGCGGCTATACTTTTTAAGATTCAGCGTAGTTGATTTCGCATAGGTAACAGGTTTAAGTTGTGATGGCTTCTTACCCAGGTTAGCAATGACTGCCTCCGCAAACTCGCGTGTTCCCACTTTTTGTTTGCTGGTTGCTTCTTTATAGATGTCATAGGTATGAATTCCATCCTCAATGGTTTTCAACCAGGCATTTTGTACCTTCTCTGCAACCTCAGTCTGACCAATGTGATTCAGCATCATAATGGCCCCTTGCAATAATCCGGAAGGGTTCGCCATGTTTTGTCCGGCTCTTCGGGGTGCCGAACCATGAATTGCCTCGAACATCGCACACTGTTCGCCAATGTTGGCTGAACCAGCCAATCCAACAGAACCTGCAATTTGGGCCGCCACATCGGATAGCACATCGCCATATAGGTTTGGCATGACAATCACATCAAATGCTTCAGGCGTGTCGGCCATTTTTGCTGCCCCAATATCAATAATCCAATGTTCATTCTCGATTTCCGGATACTCTTTTGCAATTTCATCAAACACCTGATGGAAGAGTCCATCGGTTTGTTTCATGATGTTATCCTTGGTGAAGCAGGTGACTTTTTTACGACCATACTGCTTTGCATATTCAAACGCATAGCGAACAATTTTCTCACAACCTGGTCGGCTGATGAGTTTCAGACACTGCACCACCTCATCCGTCTGTTGATGTTCGATTCCCGCATACAGGTCCTCTTCGTTTTCACGAACAATAACCACGTCCATAATGGGATGTTTGGTTTGCACGAAAGGATGAAGACTAATGCATGGCCGGATATTGGCATACAAGCCCAGAAATTTACGTGTGGTTACATTTAGACTTTTGTATCCGCCACCTTGTGGTGTGGTGATGGGAGCCTTCAGAAAAATCTTGTTCCTGCGAATAATGTCCCAGGATTCTTTGGCGATACCCGAAGTATTACCCGCGAGGTACACCTTCTCACCAACTTCAATTTCATCAATTTCAATTTTTGCTCCGGCAGCTTGAATGATGGCGAGTGTGGCATCCATAATTTCCGGTCCGATACCATCGCCTTTGGCAACTGTAATTCTTGTCATCTATGCATGGGTTTAATTCGCTCAAAATTGGCAAACCCATGTCATTAGTTTTCATTTATATTTAAAATGAATACCATTAAGTATTCTTATACAACGCTACCTACCGCAACCCAAAGCCCAGTTGAAAAATAAATCGATTTAAATCGTATTCGCGTTTGGTTGTGTTGCCACCCCACGCACCTATATTGTCTAATGTAGTTCGTGCAGCCTGATACTTGTAACCGATTTGGATCTGAATGCGGAGTTTATCCTTACCGATTCGAAACCCGAACATCGGATTAAAGGTAAACCCGCCTCGCTCTTTAAAATCGGAAGCCCACCACGGCTCAGGAGCCAGAAAACGCCCCCAGGCATAGCCAGCATTTATCTGAAGAAAGAATGCATTGTCGCGCTGCTCACGATCGAAAATAATTCCTGTCACTAAAGGAAATAACCGCCAATCATTGTACACATCCATACCAACACCCAATCCAACCTTAACCATTGGTGAAAGTCGTGCACCGTGCATTGTCATGACGCTCAGGTTAAAATCCTTTCCTCTCGGACAATATCCGCAACCAATAAGTGCTCCGGTTGTAAATTGATTGAAGTAGCGCTTATCGCTTACGACCAATGAATCTGTTTGAGCAAAACTGACTTTACTGAAAGTCAGTATGAATAACAGCAAGCTAGAGCAGCACACACGACTATTCATCCTGAACCTGGATATGGCTTAGCAATGAAATATTGTTCAGATCGCTGTAGTCGTATTGAAAAATACCATCTTCTCCGATCAGCATCAATACGTTATTGAAAGGAATGGCATCGTATGCATGAATGTTCTTGTAATGCTTAATGAGGTTCTTATCAATATTTAGCTTGTCAGTAGCATCATAAATCTTCAATCCATCGTTGCCATCGCATATAAACAATACCGGATCATCCACACCTAAACCATGCGGATTGTGCATGGGATACATTTTTACCAACGATGGTGAGGTGAGGTTTGAAATATCCAACACTTCTAACTGGTTGGCAAATCCTTGGCATTCCGTTCCCGACCGCAAGGTTACATACGCATAATCACCGCTTACCACAACCGGATCGCAGCTGTTGATATGTGAATAGGTAGATATTTTTTGTGGATTTTCAGGCGTTGCCAGATCATAGATATGCATACCACTTCTGGCCCCTATAAAGAGTTTATCTGCATACGGAAAAATGGTTTCAATATCCCACATCACATATTGCGATGATATCTTTTCAGGATCAGAAGCAATACTGATATCGGCTGTGTGGATATTACCACCATCAAGCATGTACAGGTAATCGTTGCTGATTGTAAACCGGGCCATGGATCCACCAATGCCTGTTGAATTACCCGGTGCAATGGCTGCCCGGGAATCGAAAGAAGCTGCATTTGCTAAAAAAATACCTCCACCCCAGCGGAATCCACCCCACGCTTCCCACCTGATGTTCTCGCAGGAAGATTCATCGAATGTAACTTCACGCTCAGTCCAATCCGTAACCACACCATTCTCGGCTGTGGCATAAAAGCCCATGCTGTTGTAACTGATAAATGCATTCTCTATTCGGGCTACTTCAGTAACCTGGTCAAGGTTTGAAACATCAAGCGCCACAAGATCAATATAACTATCCGCGTACAACGTGGTGTTGCGAATGGCCAGATCATAGTTACCCGGGATTTTGATAAAACTTTTGATTACCGGATTTTCCGGGTTTCGATTATCGATTACGTGAATGCCTTCACCCGGCTGATTCACAAACAGATATCCATCCTTAAAGTAAATTTTACCTAAGCCCTGAAGCTGACGTGGGGACTCCTGTTTAACACCCGCACGAATGGTAGCCAATGGGGTATAAACCGGTTCGAAATACGTATACGAATAGGTTTCGGTGCACCGGTCATTGCAACCTTCAAGCAGTATGCTCAAGCCAAGCAATGCAGATAGAATGAGCAGGGCAAGCAGGCGATTGGTTCGTACAGCAGTTGTCATAGGTTTTGGGTTTTGATGGTTAGACCCGACTTAAAACAACAACGTTGGAAGGCTATTTAAAAATATACCGGAACCGAAGCGCTACATCGTAGGTGATGGGAGAAGCCTCGGCTGAAACCTCAGCCTTATACATCGAATTCAAGGCATAACGGAACCCTGGGTTAACCGCTATCCTGTACCGGTCGGAGAAACGGTAACTGAACTCCGTGCCAACCAACCCACTGAATAACACCGGGCGGTAAGGCGAATCTTCTCCCGGCCCTTGCGAAACCTTTGACACATTATCTGTCTCGGGTGTCAGGGTGTTTACGATGAAAATATCGGTAGCAACTCCTCCGTTAACCTGTATGGCAAATTTTCTATCGACTAACACATAGCCAAGCTGTGTAGGCACACTGATGTATTGCAGGTTGCTGTTCACTGTATACGGACTGGTTGTAATAGCCTGATAGTTTGAACTGGAGGCAAAATCATTCAACGAAGCCCTAAGCGAAGCAGACTCCATAGATGCAATGTTCGACATGTAAGAGGCATTTTGAGCGAGGTAGCTGACCCCTCCCTGTAATACTAACCGATTGGTAATTTTACCACCCACCTGAACCCCGAAGGAATAGCTGCTTCCAGAAGACGGATTACTTGTGAAGCTATTGGATGAACCGCTGAAACTATTCGATTGAATCATAGTACCGTTACCGGAATTTGGGTTAAATGTTCCAGCACCAAAAGCCACTGAAGTCCACAACTCTTCTTGCTTCGATTTCTTCTTATTATCCTCCTCAGCGTACTTCTTCTCCTCATCTTTTAATTTAGCCAGCAATACCATTCCCGGATCAGCAGTCGATTCACTTTCTTTTTTAGCTATAATCAGCTCTGGATTTTTTAAAGAAGTAATAGGTGGTAATTTTCTATAAGTCAGTGTGTTATTATTTCGTTCAGAAACCATAGCTTCAGTATTTTTCACTATCAGTTGATCGCTAACTTGCTCTGATTTATCATTAATCGCCAACAATTTCTGATCAACAGTTTCATTGCTCGGGCTGCTATCCATTGTTTTGGTTTGCAGATTGTTCGTGTTATTCAAACCACTCTTTTCGCGCGCAGCTCGATTTGGTTCAATAGCAATTACCGAACTATTACTTGCCTGAAGGTTATCATCGGGTCTTGAAGATGAATTGGAAGATGCTAAAGATTCGGTAGAAGTCTCAGTTTTGTTACCTACCTCATTTCCTGCAGCGGACGTTTCAGAATTTTCGAGCCCAGATGCATTTTTTTGAGCTAAAGTATCATTTGTTTCGGGAGTTCCCTGCAGGTAATAAACTCCGGCTACCCCCATAGCAAACACCAGTGATGCAGCTGCGAGCATCTTGTAAAACAAAATACGCTTCTTCATCTTGCCTCCGGCCGCACGCTCAAGGTCGAGCTCAACGTTCGTCCATACGGCATCAGCCGGACTTACCTCCGCACCCTCAAATGCATCACTCCACCTCTTCTCAAATTCTCCCTTCTCCATATGCTTTGTACTGTTTTGATTCTGCTTTTAGTTTTTCCTGTAAGAGGGCTCTTGCACGGGCAAACTGCGACTTGGAGGTTCCTTCCGAAATACCCAACATCTCAGCAATTTCTTTATGGCTGTATCCTTCAATAGCAAATAAGTTGAAAACAATCTGGCAACCTTGTGGCAAGGACTGAATCATGGTGAGCAGCTCCGAAAAATGCAATCCGGATAAACTCTCGGGCGCTTCCTGGTGATCGGTTTTTTCAATATCCACCATGGGATACAGGTATAACTTTTTACGATGGTGGTTGAGGGCCGTGTTCACCATAATCCTTGTCATCCACGTTTCAAGTTTAGCGTCTTGCCTAAAACCATCTAAACCCTGAAAAACCTTAACAAAGCCCTCTTGTAAAATGTCCTCAGCCTCCGCTGTTGATTTCGAATACCGAAGACAGACCACCATCAGTTTCTTGCAAAAACGGTCGTACAAAGCCCGTTGAGCAGCCCTGCTCCCTTTCCGGCAACCTTCAATAAGCTCCTTTTCATTGAGCATGCTCCCGATATAACGGCCGTTTTGCATGATTAGACACCCACTCGCAGCAAAAAGTTGGAGGGGGTAAAGATTATTATTTTAGTTTTAACGCAATGAAGAAATATGCTTTTATCCTGCTTCTCTTTAGCGCCTGTACCCCTATTCCATACGGCAGCACCGGCTCAACAGCTACAAAACGCCTGGTTTTAACCGATTACGTGTACGAGGCAAACATTAAAACGGTTCGGCTTTTCCGGGCCGAAAATGATCCATTTACTCAACAATTTCCGGCTGTGGCCCGAATCGGGCAAACCAACCTTATTTTGGAGTTTGACGACCTGCATACCGAACGGGATAATTACTACTTCCGGATTATTCACTGCAATCAAAACTGGACAAAATCAGCGTTGATGGACCTGGACTTTTTAACCGATTACAACGAATTTCCCATAAACAATTTTGAGTTTTCATTAGACACATGGATACCCTATGTGCATTATTGGACCCAGATGCCACTGGTAAAACTTCCGGGCAATTATGTGGTGGTGGTGTATCGTGGTTCCGATAAAGAAGATATTATTCTCAGCAAACGCTTTTTGGTGTATGATCCACGTGTTGTGTTTCTGCGTGATGGGGGCATTATGAGCTCAGGAGTTTCTGCTGCACGCAATCAGCAAATCAATTTTACGCTGAACTATAAGAATATTGAACTTATCAATCCCATAGAAACGGTAAATGTTACCGTTCGGCAGAATCAACGGTGGGACAACCTGGTACAGGAAGTAAAACCAGCCTTTGTTCGTGAAAATGTACAGGAACTGGAGTATCGTTTCTTCGATGAAAAAAACATGTTCAAGGGCGGCAATGAATTCCGCTTTTTCGATTTACGATCATTGAATTATCCGGGAAGAAATGTGGCGTACATGGATAGAAATCGCTCACCGTGGGTGGCCTACATTGAAAAAGATAAGAATCGTTCAGGTGAGGCCTATTCGCAATACCCGGATTACAATGGCAACTATTTAATAGACAACTACGACTACCGAAGAGTAAACGCTGCAAACTATGTGAACGTAGCCTTTACACTCTCCTCTCCCCCGGTTGATGGCGAGGTGTACGTTACCGGTGCATTTACGCAATGGAGCCAAGGCCGCGAAAATAAAATGCAATACGACTCCGCAAAACGAGAGTATACCGCATCGGCCTTATTGAAACAAGGTTGGTACGATTATCAGTACGTGGTGAAATCAAAAACATTACAACCCTGGCATTTTGAAGGTACGCACTTCCAAACCGAAAATTTGTATGAGGTGTTCGTGTATTACCGGTCGTTTCAGCCTTTGGCTGATTTGCTGATTGGTTATCAGGTGTTTAGTGAGAATGCGAGGTGAGGTATTTTTTTAATAACCCATTTGATCCACGATCGAATATTTCCTCGCCATGAATACATGCATTTTAATCGCCTTTCATCTTTGGCGCGGGATAAATTAATAATCAATAGCCCCAATACATAATTGCTTGCGACACGGATGCACGCCAGTTGATCGTGTGGTGGATACACATCAAAAAATAAAATTACGCATACACCGCATCATGCTGCGAGTTTTGCTTCAGGGACGAATCTCCACCGGCAATGTCGAGCATGCCAAAACCTTTGTGGCAGAAATAACCCAGGCCGTTTTCATACACGAAGCGTTGCACTTCAGGTGCGGCATAAAGAGTGAACGGGAACGTATACCCACGCACTTCAAATTTTACATCGTTATCGTATAACGGATAAATGCGGGCAAACTTTTTACCGGCTGCCTGCAGGCGCTGCAGGTAACCCGGATCGGGCACCAGTTGAAATTTATAGAAAGACGCGAGTTGCTCGGGCGTGTACCTACCGGTTTGCTCCATACGGGCAATGGTAGAGTCGTACAACAGGTCGGAGAACTCATCACTTTCCGGGGAGATGAATTTCTTGCCTTGCTCGTTGTTGAAGGAAGTCATGATGGGTACAATGGGCGAGATACACAAAAACTTGGCTTCAGTTTGAATGGTTACCGGCAACTCTTCTTCAATAGAGTCCGGCACCAGGTGCAGGCTGCCGATCATGATGTCCTTTTGCTCAAACAACTGGGCTGTGAAGTAGCTCATAAACTCGCGGTCGCCACAGGCAAACACGAGGGTAACTTTTGAGGAATAAAAATGAAGGCCTTTGCGGCTGATCTTCGTTTGGCCTTTGAGTCCGGAGAAGTTGAACTGCGTATAGGTTTGGTACGATTTATCTGGCCCGAACATCAGCAGCCCTTTAATAAACTGCGCCAATAAATATTGGTGGTGAAACGGCACGTATGCCCCCCGGTTCTTAAGTGAAAAAATAATCCTGGTTCTCAAGCGTCAAAAAATAAATGGGGTTAAAAAATACCAAACCTCAAACCCCGCTTCAACCTGATAATGAGCGGATTATAAAGCTACGAAAAAGTAAAAAATCAGGAAAGAATGATGTAAGGAATATTTACACATTGAAGCGAAAATGCATGATATCGCCATCGGCAACCACGTATTCCTTGCCCTCAATGGCCATTTTTCCGGCTTCGCGACAACCCGCTTCAGTTTTATACTGCTGATAATCAGCCAATTTGATCACTTCTGCCTTAATAAACCCCTTTTCGAAATCGGTATGAATTACCCCGGCCGCCTGGGGTGCCTTCCATCCTCTTTTTATAGGCCAGGCCCGAACTTCCTTCTCACCGGCAGTGAAATACGTGATCAGACTGAGCAGACTATAAGAAGCACGGATCAGTTTAGCCAAACCGGACTCATCAAGTCCATATTCTTTCAGAAAGCTCTGGCGGTCTTCCTCGCTTTCCAACTCGGCAATCTGGGCTTCAATGGCTGCTGAAATAATCACCACATCAGCGCCCTCCGTTTTAACCAATTCCCTCAGCGCATCCACATGTTTATTGCCTGTCAGTACAGAGCCCTCATCCACATTGGCTACATAAACTACGGGTTTGGCTGTAAGCAACTGCAGGTCTTCAATCGCCTTTTTGTCTTCCTCGCTTACCTCAACGGCACGTGCATTTTTACCCGCAAGCAACGCCTCTTTATAAAGACTGAGTGTGCCCAATTCTTTCTTCGCCTTGGCATCGCCACTTTTGGCAATCTTCTCCAGGCGGGTGATTTTCTTTTCAACTGATTCTAAATCCTTAAGCTGTAACTCTGTGTCAATGATCTCTTTATCAGCAACGGGATTAACCCTTCCATCAACGTGTACAATGTTGTCATTATCGAAACAACGCACTACGTGTACGATTGCATCCACCTCGCGAATGTTGGCAAGAAACTGGTTGCCCAATCCCTCCCCTTTGCTTGCGCCTTTTACCAGGCCAGCGATATCAACAAACTCAATGGTTGTCGGGATAACTTTTTGCGGATTTACCAATCCTTCCAACACCTTAAGGCGTGGATCAGGAACGGATATTACCCCCACATTTGGCTCAATGGTACAGAATGGAAAATTAGCGGCCTCAGCCTTATTATTTGAAAGTGCATTAAACAAGGTTGATTTTCCAACATTCGGTAATCCTACGATTCCACACTGCAAGCCCATAGTAAGCGGTTTAAAAAATTAAGCCGCAAATATAGCAGGTAGCCCTCAAAACGACATCGCGGTCATGAAAAAAGCCCCCGGTTTCGGAGGCTTTTCAGGATAGGTTATAGGTTAATAATTAATCCCACTTTAATTCGCCATTGTCTTCAGACTTGGCTGATGGCGTTACGGCTTCCTCACCTTCGTGGTGATCGTGCGCATGATCAAACTGATCAAAATCCACATCAGGAAGCAGCTCCTTTTTAACATGATTTACCGTGTTGTTGAGGGCCTCCATAAACTTGTTAAAGTCCTCTTTGTACAGAAAAATCTTATGTTTTTCGTATGTAAACCCATCTTCCTTAAATCGTTTCTTGCTCTCGGTGATGGTCAGGTAGAAATCGTTTGATCGGGTCGATTTCACATCAAAAAAATAGGTTCTTTTACCGGCTTTTACTTTCGCAGAGTAGATCTCGTCTCTGCCATTAGTCTTATTCTCTTCCACAATCCTGCAGGTTTAAAGGTTGGTTTAGGTGATTTTTATCGTGTTAATATAGTATTTTGGATGGTTATTGCAAACTAAGCCGACCACCTGAAAATTTCTGAGTCCGCTTAAAACCAATTATCTAAGCCAAATGGCCATTTTTTTTAATCTTACAATTTTGCTGCGGTACCGACATGAAGTTGAATCTGAATGAAATACGCCCCTCCGGTAACCTTGAGTTGCTAGCACGCCAACTGGTAGAAGGCTTTATTACTGGCCTACACAAGTCGCCCTACCACGGATTTTCAGTGGAGTTTGCAGAACATCGGCTCTATAATGAAGGAGAAAGCACCCGTCACATTGATTGGAAGGCTTACGCCCGAACCGACCGGTTATACACCAAGCAATACGAGGAAGAAACAAACCTGCGCTGCCTGATTGCCATAGACACCTCCCCCTCCATGTTCTATCCAGCCGAAAACTTTGCCAAAATCCGATTTAGTGTGGTGGCGGCTTCCGCATTGGCCTATATGCTAAACATGCAGCGCGATGCCGTGGGGTTATGTCTTTTTTCAGATACCATCGAAACCCTTACCCCGATCAAATCCAGTCCTTCGCACCTTGATAAACTGCTTATTCAACTCAGCGGATTGCTCAACAAAAAACCAGGCAAGCAATCCACGAATGTGGCCCAGGTTTTACATGAAGCAGCCGAAAAGATACACAGGCGTTCGCTGGTCGTTCTGTTCAGCGATATGTTTGATGGCGACCAAAACAACACTGAGGAGATTTTTAAAGCACTTCAACACCTGAAACACAACAAACATGAGGTAATTGTATTTCATGTACTGGATTATGATACCGAACTGGCTTTCACGTTCGATGATAAACCGATTGAATTCATCGACCTGGAGAGCAATCAAAAATTGAAGCTGAACCCAGCTGATGTCCGTGAAACGTATCAACAGGAGGCAACACGCTTTTACGAGCAACTAAAAATGCGTTGTCACCAATATAAAATTGATTTTGTAAAAGCAGATGTACGGGATGATGTCAACACCATCCTCCAAACCTACCTGATCAAGAGGGCTAAAATGCGTTGAGGTCAGCCTTCGGCATGCAGGTAAGCCTTGCGGGCAGCCAGCACCTCTTTGGATTCAACGTGATCCGGATCAGGCACACAGCAATCTACCGGGCAAACAGCAGCACATTGAGGCTCTTCATGGAAGCCAGTGCACTCGGTGCACTTGCCCGAAACGATATAATAAAACTCATCTGAAACCGGCTGTTGTGCATCCTTTGCATCGATCACAGAGCCATCCTCCAGTTTTACCTCGGTTAACTTGGTTCCGCCAGCCCAGTTCCACTCGCGGCCGCCTTCATATATTGCTGTATTGGGGCATTCAGGTTCACATGCTCCACAATTGATACATTCGTCTGTAATTTTAATAGCCATGATTGAGTAATTTCGCGCGTTAAAAATCCGGTAAAAGTAATCTGCAAAATGCTAATCATCAAACACAACCGGCCATTCAAAAGTTTAGAACATGACCCTGGAAAAACGACTTTCTGCATTTGTACAGTTGGGTGATTTTATTCGTAGCCTTGATGACGAAACCCTGACACAGTTAGCCAATGAAGCTGCCAACGAAAACCCCTGGTTCACAAAAGCTAATGTGCGGCTGGCTCTTTCAGGCATCCAACAAAATCTTACCAAAGAAAATCTGAATCAATGGACTTCACAATATGATTTTAATCATGTCTCACCAAAATCGGTCGGGTTGGTGATGGCTGGCAATATTCCATTGGTTGGTTTTCACGATTTACTTTCCGTGCTTATCAGTGGCCATAAGGCGATGGTCAAGCTAAGTTCAAAAGATTCGAAGTTGATGACTTTTTTATTGCAAAGGCTCTATTCTTTTGAGCCTGACCTTAAAGAAGCTGTTGCCATGCAACAGCAAGCGCTTAAAGGTTTTGATGCTGTTATTGCCACGGGAAGCGACAATACGGCCCGTCATTTTGAATATTACTTCCGAAATGTTCCGAACATCATTAGAAGAAACAGAACCTCATGCGCCATCCTTACCGGAAAGGAATCGCAGGAGGAATTACATCAACTTGGTGAAGATGTTTTCTCCTACTTTGGATTGGGCTGCCGGAATGTTTCCAAACTTTTCGTGCCGAATGATTATGATGTAACCAACTTGTTTCAAGCCTGGAATGATTACGAGCCGATTATTCATCATCATAAATACGCTAACAATTACGATTACCAAAAATCGATTCTACTCGTTAACAAGGAAACTTTTCTTGACAATGGATTCGTATTGCTGCAAGAATCTGAAAGGCTGGTATCACCCATTGCTGTGTTGTATTACCAGCGATATACTTCCCTAGAGGAGATAACTAACCAGCTAAAGGTTGTTGAAGAAAAAATCCAGTGTGTTGTTGGTCATGCACCACCGGCAACCATTCCGTTAGGGCAAGCTCAACATCCTGCCCTGTGGGATTATGCTGACGGAGTTGATACAATGAATTTTCTTACCTCTCTTCGTTAAGGCTTAACCCCTCTTATAATTTCAACCCAGCCGGTAAACACCTGGCCATCGGCCTGCAGGCGGTAATAGTATACGCCATCAGATTCGTTACCGCCATCCCAGGCACCATCATTGGTGTAGTTGTTAGACGAATACACCTGTTTACCCCAACGGTTGGAGATGATGAGTTTGGCACCTGTACCCGGAAGATTGCGAATAGTAAAGGTATCGTTAAAGCCATCACCATTCGGTGTAAAAATGTTCGGTATGAAAATATCAGTATCCAAAGGTATTTCCACTTCAACAACCACTTCACAACCCAGCGCATCCCGAACAGTTACTTCATAGGTACCTGCATACAGGTTATTCAACTGAGCCAGCATGCGCAATGATGACGCATCACGATTCACTATAGTGAAATCCTGGAAGAAAAACTGATTACCGAAGACAGGTTGAGTTAACTCCACTTTAATTTCATAATCCTCTTCTCCACTTTCACGCACCACTACGCGCATGGAACCTGTTGGAAGATCAGGATAGGACTCTGTTATGTTCTCGATATCCGTAATACCAAGTGCAGAAGCCGGGCCTGAAATGGTGAATGATTGAAAATTAGTAGTCACGACACATCCATTCAACGATGTCTGATCCTGACTGATTTGCAACTGGTAACTGCCATCCACAAGACTACCTATTGTATAGGAACCAAGCGCTTCAAGGAACGTAATTGAACCCGTTAACGGTATACCGTTTGATACCAATGTGTATGTATAGTCAAGGGTTGGCGCACCGGTAATGTTGGAAAGCACAATTCCTCCACCCTCTCCAAAGCAGATTTCATTGTTTGCAACTCCTGCAAAAGAAACCTGAAATACACCTGTAACTGTCATCGGGCCAATTTTTGTTGGACACTGCGAACCCAATGAACGTAACCATACAAAGTAATTGCCATTGGAGAGATTGGGAACTACTACGGTTAGTCCACCTACTGCTGTATAGTCGGATGCCCCTGGTACAAAAAGCGGATCTGTAGTAGCTGCAAATTCATAAGTACCTACATCAAGAATGTTAATAACAATACTTCCATTCGTTCCGCCTGATGTACAATCAGGGTTATTGATTGTCGGTGGAGCTGTGTTTACAAAACCGGGGAAGGTTACCGTGCGCAGGAATGACTGCTGGCAACCTGAATTATCGGTTACAATAAAATTATAATTGCCGGCTGCCAGGTTACTGAATACATTTCCGGCAGGAAGACCAACCGGAACTTCTGAACCAACCGGGCCAAAAAGGAAGGTATACGGGCCACCATCACCACCAGCAGGCAATGTATTTATGGTTATTGAGCCATCGTTGTTATTACAAGTAGCAGAAGAAGCGGTGAGGCTTGCAGTAATCTGAGGATTTGTATTATTGATGGTCACCATAACCGTGGCCGGGCACTGATCGGATGCACCATCACGTATCAATACCGGATAATTTCCGTTAGGTGGAAGTGTTGAAATAGTCTGACCGGAAAGGAAGGTAATCCATGTTGATCCATCCAACGAATACTCAAAAGGCGAACTACCACCAGTAGTTACAGTAAATATGGCCTGACCTGTTGGCTGCCCAAAACACAAGGCATCTACAAAATCAGAGGCCGTGGCTTGAACAGTCGTTTGCACTGATAAGTTGTAAGGTTGCTGGCACACATTTCCAACAGCATCTTCGATACGATACTCATACGTATCAGGAGAAAGACCGGTGAATGTATAAATACCTGAGGGCCCGATCTGCGTTTGGGTTCCAGAGGTTCCTATGAGTTGAATAATATAATTTCCAGCTGTTAACCCAAGAATGTCCAGTGTAATGACACCATCATTTTGATTGCTACAAGATGGTCTTTGAGTTTGGGCATCAACCACAGTAATGGTGTAGGCAAAACAGTTGAGACCACCACACCCCACTGTAGCATTTGGCACGATAAACGTTGCTGTGTTGGTGCAGCCCAACAATACATCTTCCACAATAATGGTATAACTTCCGTGCACTACTGCGCTAATGTCTTCTGTTGCTGCTGTAAATCCTGACGGACCAGACCATGTAATGTTATAGGGTCCTGGGGTTCCGCCAATGGATACATTCAAAGCACCATTGAACGGTGCGGTACACCTGTCGTTTGCTGTTGCACTTACCAGATTAATGGCTATAGTAGTGGCGTTTTGAGGAACAGTTAATACAAAACTGTTCGCGCACCCAATGTTGGTGTCTCTAACCGTTATGGTATAGTCGCCCGGCTCAAGGCCAGAAATATCTTCAGACGTAGATGCAAACCCATTCGGGCCTGTCCACTCAAAATCATAAGGGCCCGCGGTGCCACTCACCGATGTTATTTCGATTGCTCCGTTAAATGGTGCAAGGCAATTTGAATTTGGTGTAATGTTTTGGGTAATTGAGATTACAGGAGCAGCATTCGGAACAGTAATGACCTGCACCGACTGACAACCTAAAATCTGATCTTCAACCGTAACTTCATAATCACCGGGCTCAAGATCGGTTATGGTTGCTCCGGTTCCAATAAATCCATTTGGACCTGTCCATGAAAAATCAAACGGCCCGGCTGTTCCTCCGCCACTTACCGTAATTGAGCCATTGAATGGTGCAATACACGTGGAATTAGGAGTGATATTATCAGTGGTAACCGTAACCACGGGAGTATTATCTGCAACCGTGAATGTAACCGTAGTTTGACAACCCAAACCTGTATCGGTAACCGTTACATCATAATCGCCATGAACAAGGGCAGTAATGTCTTCATCTGCAGAGTCAAATCCATTCGGTCCGTCCCAATCAAATGTAAATGGTCCGGGGGTTCCCGAAACAGATATATTCAAGGTACCTGTGAACGGAGCAATGCAAGTAGTATTCGGATCAGAAGAGTCTAATGTCACCGTTATCGGAGGTGTGTTATCACCAACCGTCAATACATAAGAATCCGTACAACCATTGGTTTGATCTTCGATGATTACCGTGTAGTCACCTGAGCGGAGATCAGTAATGGTTGAACCTGTTCCGATAAATCCAAAAGGTCCTGTCCAATTAAATGTATATGGCCCCGGAGTTCCACCAGCTATGATATCAATTGATCCATTAAACGGTGCCTGACAGTTTGAATTATCAACTATTGTCTGCGAAGTGATGGTAATGGTTGGCGTATTATCACCTACCGTAAATACAGCACTTACCGAACAACCCAAACCAGTGTTGGTGGCTGTTACCATATAATCGCCATGTTCGATTGCGGTGATGTCTTCGCTAGTGGATGAGAATCCATTCGGGCCTGTCCAGGAATATGTGTATGTTCCTGCTGGCGAAGCTGTAATCAATATCGCTCCATTAAAAGGTGCTGTACAGGATGAATTATCATTGATGGCGTCAGCTGTTACGGTAATAACTGGAGCATTGTTACCCACAGTGAAGTTTCCAACAACGGAACATCCTGTGGTGGTACTGGTTACGGTTACACTGTAAGAACCTGATTCAATAGCTGAAATGTCTTCGGCTGTTGACGTGAAACCATTTGGCCCGTTCCACTGATATGTATACGAACCTGCAGGTGATACAGTAATCAGGATTGCGCCATTGAATGGAGCATTACAACGATCGTTGTCTACGACAATCGAAGATGAAATCGTGGGAATCACTGCGGTGTTACCAACCACAATGTTCGATGATATGGTACAACCAGAAGGAACATCCGTTACTACTATGGTATATGTTCCATCTTCCAGACCACCAACATCTTCAGTACTTGCTGCAAATCCATTGGGGCCTGTCCAGTCAAATGTAAACGGTCCGGCTGAGCCACCCACGGTTATATTAATGGATCCGGTGAACGGAGCTACGCAAGCACTGTTATCATTAACCGTATTGGCTAAGGTAAGTACTGGTGCATTATCTAAAATTATTACGCTTGTCGTCTCAACACAACCAGAAGCTGTATGAGTAACAACAACATCATATGTTCCAGGCTCTAAAGCTGATATGTCTTCTGTACTTGCCGTGAAACCATTCGGGCCTGTCCATGCAAATGTGAATGGCCCTGCCGAACCATTCACGGTTAAGTCGATTGAGCCATCAAAAGGAGCTGAGCATTGAATATTATCAGTAGCTGTTGTTGCCAATGTAAATACCGGGCGAATGTCGTCAACCGTTATCGTAGTACTTACTGCACAGCCTGATGAAGTTTCAGTAACGGTGACATCGTAGTCTCCATTTTCCAACGCAGTAATATCTTCGGTAATTGCAATAAACCCATTAGGGCCTGTCCACGCAAAAGTAAATGGGCCGGCCGAGCCGGATATTGTAATATCAATTGCGCCATTGAAGGGTGCCACACAACGATCATTATCGGTTACTACTGATGTAATGCTGAGCGTTGCTGTGGCATCCGGAACATTGATTGTGGCATTCACCTGGCATCCGCTCGTATTGTCGGTTACCAGTACATTGTAGTTTCCACCGATTAATCCTGAAATATCTTCTGTGCTTGCAGTAAATCCAGAAGGCCCCGTCCAACTAAAAGTAAACGGCCCGGCAGAACCTGCAACGGATAAGTCGATAGAGCCGTCTGGTGTTCCGCATTGAGAATTTGGAGTCACGACCTGAGAAAGAGACAATACTGGTGCACCATTGCCTACAGAAACATTAAGGGTTTCTGTACAGCCACTTGTGATATCGGTTACAATAACAGAATAGTTACCATCCTGGAGAGTCGTTAAGTCTTCTGTATTAAAAGGGCCATTCGGGCCTGACCAATCAAAGGTAAACGGACCGGCTGAGCCGGCAACCGTTAAATCAATTGCACCATTAAAAGGCGCGGTGCAACGACTGTTATCTGTAACTACTGAGCTTAAGCTCAAGGTAGGTACATTGTTATTGATTGTTATGTTAGTTGAAGCTGTACAGCCACTGGTAACATCTGTAACCAGCACGCTATAAACGCCATTCTGAAGATTTGATAAATCTTCAGTGGCATATGGGCCACCTGGGCCTGTCCACGCAAATGTAAATGGGCCAGCTGAGCCGGCTACTGTAAGATCAATGGAACCATTAAAAGGCGCAACACAACGGCTGTTATCAGTCGTTACTGAACTTAGCGTAATGGTTGGCGCAATGTTATTGATTGTTACACTTGTATTTGCTGTACAACCACTTATCACATCCGTTACGATAACGGAATAAATACCGTCCTGCAAATCTGTGAGATCCTCAGTAGCATAAGGCCCACCAGGACCTGACCATGCAAACGTAAATGGCCCTGCCGAACCGGCTACAGTAAGATCAATCGATCCATTGAAAGGTGCTGTACACCGGCTGTTGTCAACCGAAGTTGTGGTAAGTACAAGAACTGGAATAGCATCATTAACAGTAACGTTCGTAGTCGCTGTACAACCGCTTGGCACATCCGTAACAATTACAGAATAATTCCCTGGCTGAAGGTTTACTAAATCTTCGGTTGTGTAAGGACCACCGGGTCCAGACCAATCAAACGTAAACGGACCGGCTGAACCGGCAACAGTCAAATTAATAGCGCCATTAAAAGGTGCAATGCAGCGGCTATTATCGGTTACAGCAGTTGATAAGTTGAGCGTAGGCGCAACATTGTTAATGGTAACATTGGTCGTTGCGGTACAACCACTTGGCACATCGGTAACAATAACCGAGTAAATTCCATCTTCAAGATTTGCGAGGTCTTCTGTTGTGTATGGGCCTCCCGGGCCTGACCAGGCAAACGTAAAAGGACCGGCTGATCCGGCAACCGTTAAATCAATAGCACCATTGAATGGTGCCACACAACGGCTGTTATCGGTAACAACTGTACTTAACACCAATGTAGGTGCCGTGTTATTGACTGTGATATTTGCAACTGCCGTACAGCCAGTACCGGTATCAGTAACCAGTACGTCATAGTTTCCATCTACCAAGGTTGTGATGTCTTCCGTGCTTGCGGTGAAGCCGCTTGGTCCATTCCATAAAAATGTAAATGGACCTGCTGAGCCGGCTACTGTTAAATCGATAGCGCCATTAAAGGGTGCTATACAACGCGAGTTATCGGTAACAACACTGGTTAGGGTAATCGTTGGTGTAGCATCACCAACATTGAAATTCTCAATAATAAAACAGCCACTTGGTCCATCCGTAATGGTTACCTGATACGCGCCATTTTCAAGTGCGGTAATGTCTTCGGTGTTTGCAGCAAAGGCATTGGGGCCTGTCCACGCAAAAGTAAACGGACCAGGAGATCCCGCCACAGTCAAATCAATAGCACCATTGAACGGGGCAATACATCTTGTGTTATCTGTAACTGCAGCTGTAGCAGATAGAGCCGGTGTGTCATCACCAACAACGAAATTTGCTATGGTTACGCAATTACTTGGCTGATCAGTTACCTCAACTGTGTACGTTCCATCTTCCAGACCTGAGATATCCTGGGTAGAGGCTGAAAAGCCATTGGGGCCTGTCCAGCCATAAAGAAACGGCCCTGCACTTCCTGATACTGTTAAATCAATTGCACCATTGAAGGTAACGCAGCTTGAGTTGTTAGTAATGCTTGCATTTAATACTTGTATAATGATATCCGTTGTAACTACACCATTCATTATTCGTGGTGTACATACGCCAAGCCGTGCTTCTACTGCCAATAGATCACCATCCGAAAAGAAACCAGGAGCTACAGGAATACTGATTGGCCCACCTGTTCCGATTACAGTAGGAACTCCAACAGGAGAACCATTAACAAGCACTTCATAAGTAACCCCACTTTCCGATCCGCCAAGGTTAACAACTGCCCCATTACCAACGCATATAAGTTGTGTTCCGGCATTGCTAACATTCTGCAACGCGGGTTGTGGGTCAGTAACGTTTATAGGGCCCAATGAAAACGAACAGTTTGACCCATTATCGGTAACGGTTAATGTGTAATTACCTCCGGCAAGTCCACTTATATCTTCGGTGTTGGCCGTAAATCCACTTGGGCCAGTCCACGCATAACTTAAAGTTCCTGATCCACCTGAAATCGTTACATTAATCTGACCATCCGGAACGGCACAACTGCTGTTATTAATCGGAAAGCCTGGATCTACAGAGCCTGTAATTGGTGGTGAACTTGCAATGGCGAAAAAGAAGTTAAAGTTTGGTGCCGGATCACCGTCAGAAACAACCAGCACATAACTATCTGGACGCAGCCCTGTAACGGTAGCTGGAACACCAAGGCTCAAGGGCCCAAAGTGTGTATCACCAAATCCCAAACCTAAAATGAAATACGAAAACGGTCCTGTTCCACTGGTTACAGTAATTCTTACGGAACCATTAAATGAAGGTCCGCAGGCATTCCTGACATCATCAACAACAACTGTTGCTGGTTGCGCATACGCAAAACTGTAAAGCGAAAAAATAAAGAGGACGATTAAAAAATTTCTGACCTGGCGCATCCTGATGAATTTAATTTTCTTTAAGGGTTACAGTTAGCTGCTTGGTACATCCCCTGTCATCCACGATGACAAAATCATAAAAGCCGACTTTTAAATTTCGAACCTCCAGACCTTTCAGCGGACTTTTGGCATCTTGAGGATCTTTGTTTATCAGGTAAATTTTATACGATCTGGCTTTTTCCGAAAAAACGAATTCTATCTTCCCATTGCCCTTTCCCGATGAAGGCTGAGACAATTTTGTCTCCACAGGAATGTCATCACAACCCTGTACTTGAGCCATGGTATTGCCAGGCAATAGGTAAAAAAAGAACAAAATACTGAATAGCAGAATGTTAGTGTATTTCATCTCAAGTGAAAATAAAAAAATTTAAGATAGTATATATCACTTCCAAAAAATTATTGTAACCCTAAAAAATGCCTTTACAGCCCATGTAAAGATCAGGTTTATTCATCTCCCCTACAAAAAGTTCACAGCACGAAAGAAACCCATCCCCAAGCTGTGTAATATTTTAGTTAAAAAATCAATTTTCCAGCCTCAAAAATGCCTCCTGTTCAGTATTTCTGAAAGGATTACGGCCTTTTTAAAGCCTTCCGGGTCGCGCAAATCGCGCGTATATTCATCCAATAAATTGCGTTGACGCTCGGCCTCAAACTCCTTGAACTTGCCAAATTTCATGTCCACATTCTCCAGCTTCAACGTATTCTCCAGGGAGTTGCTTGCATAATCATAGTTCTTGGCATCCTCGAATTGCTTGTATATCGAGTCAGTTTTACGGTAATCAACAAAAGCCTCTTCCCTTACCTCTTGCTGTAAAACCTCCTCCTCATCCACAACCTCATCATCATAGTCCACATATTCGGGTTGCTTGTATGGCTCGTAGGTAGGCTCTTTGGCGGTTTTCCCTTCCGTGATCTCACGCAGCAACTCCTCAAAAGTCATTGGCTTTTGTGACGGTGCTGATTCTGCCGAGGTTGTTTCTGACTTCCAGGAAGTTGTGGTGGTTTGTGCTTTAGGTGCTGGCTTCGATACCGGCTTACCCTGTGGCATTTGCTCGCGGGATTTTTTCCTAACCTGACTGATCAGGTAAATCACCCCGATAATTACGTAGAGCCAGAATTGAAGACTATCCATATCAAGCAAAAGTATCTAAAAATACTGAATTCTTTCGAAAAATAACGCTTTTCAACGCGTTTAAATCCTTTGCACCATATCTGCCTGTTGCACATTTGGCATGTGTACTTTTCAGTTTATCTTTGCTGCCTTCATTTTTTAACAACCACTATTTAGCGACATTTATTCATGCAATTAGCCAAGCTTGAGATCAAAGGCTTTAAAAGTTTTGCCGATAAGATTGTAATTAATTTTGACGAAGGAATTACCGGTATCGTAGGCCCGAACGGCTGTGGTAAGTCCAACGTGGTCGACTCCATCCGATGGGTTTTGGGAGAACAGAAGACCAGTGCTCTCCGCTCCGAAAAAATGGAGAACGTGATCTTTAACGGCACCAGCGGACGTTCGCCCCTTCAAATGGCAGAGGTTTCGCTTACCATTAATAACACAAAAAACATTCTACCTACCGAATATTCGCAGGTTACCATTACCCGCAGGTTGTACCGCTCGGGCGAAAGTGAGTACTTATTAAACGGAGTTACTTGCCGGTTAAAAGATATCACCAACCTATTCATGGATACGGGTATCGCTTCGAACAGCTACGCCATTATTGAGTTGGGTATGGTGGATGATTTGCTTAATGATAAGGATCATTCGCGCAGAATGTTGTTCGAAGAAGCAGCCGGAATCTCAAAATTCAAAAAACGTAAGAAGGAGACACTAAAGAAACTTGAAGATACGGATGCTGACCTGGAGCGCGTAGAGGATCTTTTGTTTGAGATTGAGAAGAACATGAAGAGCCTGGAGAAGCAGGCAAAGCAAACGGAGAACTACTATCGTATTAAAGACGAATACAAAGAAAAAAGCATTACCCTAGCCAAGGTTGTTGTAAGTCAGCAAAAACATAAGTTCGATAGCATCAAT
Source organism: Cyclobacteriaceae bacterium (assembly GCA_019638275.1). Lineage (GTDB taxonomy): Bacteria > Bacteroidota > Bacteroidia > Cytophagales > Cyclobacteriaceae > UBA2336. The sequence continues at coordinate 221,510 of JAHBUC010000003.1, forward strand.
CAGAAAATTCAGGAAGAAAACGATCGCAAGGTTGCACTGACTACGGATACAGCAGAGAAGGAAGCTTCCATTGAACAGGCGAAAGTCGATTTATTAACGAAAGAGAAAACACTTTCTTCTCGCCAGAAATCAATAAACGAATTTGTAGCTAAAATCCGTCAGTACGAAAGCGAGAAGCAAATCAAGAATGAGCGACTGAAGTACCTGAACGATCGAACCAACAACCTGCGTGAACAAATTGAGCAGGACAAAAAGAGCAACGAACGTGCACGTTTCAGCATACAAAGTTTAGAAACGGAGAAGGAAGCTGCCCTTCAAATTCTTTCAGAGATCAGTCAGAAGCTTGAAACGTTAAAGGCTGAGTACGAAGAGCAGAAAAAAACCACAGCTGCATTGCAAGCTGAATCAGATTCTTTCCGCCAGGCACAACGCGAAAAGCAGGAAGCAAGTTTTCAAATCAACAAGGCAGTAGAAATTCGGGAAATACAGGTTTCATCGTTCAAGCAGGAGCTTGACCGTACTGCTACCGATACCAGCAAACAAAGTGCAAGCCTGGTAGAGTTTGAAAAGAAACTGGTTGAGTTACAGGAAGAAATCAATAAGCGGAATGGCTCGCTTGAAGAATTGAAAAGAGAAGAGGAAGATACGCTTTCGCGGATTTCATCAATGGAAAAAACCATTGAAATGATCCGGGAAGAGATGACCTCGATCAGTCGTAAATTAGATGCACGTCAAAACGAGTATAACCTAACCAAATCATTGGTTGAGAATCTTGAAGGCTTTCCTGAGGCCATCAAATTCCTCAAAAAGAAAATTGCAAAGAATGCACCGCTCCTCTCGGATATTTTAACCTGTCCGGAAGAATACCGTGTACCAATTGAAAATTACCTAGAGAGCTACCTCAACTATTATATTGTTGAGCATGAATCGGAAGCGTATGAAGCGATCAACATATTAAGCGATGCCTCAAAAGGTAAAGCGAACTTTTTTATTCTCGATTCATTCGAGAAATTCGAGCCAACACCTACCCGCATTTATGACAATGCTTTCCCGGCTACACAGATCATCGAGTTTGATCCGAAGTACCGCAAGCTGATGTCGCACATTCTGGATCGCGTTTACATTTACGAAGGGGATACTCGCAACATACCCTCCGATGATGATAACACCTTTATCACCAAGAGTGGTAAACTTACCAGGCGCAGGTTCAGTCTTTCCGGTGGATCAGTTGGGTTGTTTGAAGGAAAGAAGATCGGACGTGCTAAAAACCTGGAGAAACTGGAGAAAGAAATTAAAGAACTTACAGGTAAACTCAACGAAACACGCGAAAGCCTGGTACAGCGCCAGACCGATCTGGAAAAACTGCGTAACAACAAAATACGCGTGCAGATTGAAGAAATGCTTGACAGCATCCGCCAGGTAAATGAAGAATACGTTTCATTCCGCACCAAACGCGAGCAGTTTTCTCAAATGTTGAGCAATTCTGATTTGCGCAGAGAAGACATTCTTGAAAAAATTGATACCCTGCTCAAAGAGCTTGACGAACTCAAACCAAAAGCAACTCAACTAAACCTGGAAGTTCAACAGCAGGAAGAGCGGCTGGGTGAGTTCACCGAAAAACTAACCGCGCAAAACGAATTGCTCAGTCAGAAGTCGGCAGCGTTTAACGAACAAAACATTGCCTACCATCAGCAGGAAAACCGTGTAAAAAGCATTGAGCAGGAAGTTCGCTTCAAACAGGAGTCCATGCAACAAAGCGGCCAGCGCATTGAGTTGAATGCCGAAGAGCTGAAGAAGAATGAAGACGAAGTTAAGTTGATTATCGAAACCACGCAGGCGAATGATACCGACCTGATTGCCATGTATGCGGAGAAGGAAGACATGGAGCGTGGTGTAAATGAAGCTGAGAAGGAATATTACGAAGCCAGGGGCAACATTGATCAGGCAGAAAAAGAATTGCGCGAAGTGCAACATTCCAGAAACACGATCGACAATTTGTTGATGGAACTACAAAGCCAGTTAAATGAAAGTAAGTTACACCTCAACTCAGTAAAGGAACGTCTATCCGTTGAGTTTCAGGTGGATCTGGATTCCGTTACACAACAGGCAACACCGGAAGAGATGCAGCAACTTGCTGAACTCAGTGAGGAAAAGTTACGTAATGAAGTTACCCGCATCCGCGAACGGTTAGACAACATGGGGCCTATCAACCCGATGGCGATGGAAGCGTACACGGAAATCAAAGAACGCAACGACTTCATTAACGCGCAGAAGGAAGACCTGGCAAAGGCGAAAGAATCGTTATTAAATACAATCAGTGAAATTGAAGGTGCCGCCAGCATAACCTTCATGGAAGCGTTCAACCAAATTCGTGATCACTTCAAACGCGTGTTCCGCTCATTGTTTAATGAAGAGGATGATTGCGACCTTAAACTGGTCGACCCAAGCAATCCACTTGAATCAGAAATCGACATCATTGCCAAGCCTAAGGGCAAACGTCCTTTGACCATCAACCAGCTTTCGGGTGGAGAGAAAACACTTACGGCAACTGCCCTATTGTTCTCCATGTACCTGTTGAAACCGGCACCATTCTGTATTTTTGATGAAGTGGACGCTCCGTTGGATGATGCCAACATCGATAAATTCAACAACATCATCCGAAGCTTCAGCAAAGATTCGCAGTTTGTGATTGTAACCCACAACAAGCGCACCATGACGTCTACAGACGTGATCTACGGAATTACGATGGTAGAAAAAGGTGTATCGAAAGTTGTACCAGTTGATTTGCGCGAATTGGCGTAAGTTATACCTGACATAAATCAGATGGCTACGTGATTAAATTCCGTAGCCATTTTTGTTTTTTGAGGGTAACTTACTTCCATGAAAAAGATACTCTTTTTGATCTTCTTAATGACGCTCGTCAGTTGCGATCCCATTAAGACTGAATACAATCCAAAAGCCGATTTCACTCAGTATAAAACCTTCTGCTGGCTACAAGGTTGTGAGTTTACTTTTACCGGGCCAGCCTACCTGGATGACAGTCTGGTTCAGGAAACCGTTAAGGAGGCCATCATTGCTGAAATGAAGCTGAAAGGGTTGCAATACAATGACAATACACCGGATTTACTAATCGATTTTCACATCACGATAGAAAACGAAAAGGTAATCTACTACCATGGAATTGAAGATGAGCCGAATTACTACCGAACACCATTCCTCCAACCCGAATCCATCACACTAACCAAGGGTTCATTGCTCATTCACATGGTCGACCGCCAACGAAGTGAGGTGGTGTGGCAAAGTCAGGCAGAAGGATACATGGAGAGTCCGCCCGATTTATCACCTAAAAACATTCGTAAGGGAATTGGAAAAGTATTAAAAGACTTTCCACCCAAAAAGTAATACCCAATTCATACCAGAATACGGTATCTTCGTTACATGAAGATTACGCGAAGAAAGTATTTACAACAACTATCAGCTTTGGCTGCGCTTCCCGTACTACCTCATTTTTCATTTCTTCCAAATTCTGTCATGATCAAACGCAACACATCCACCGGTGAGCAAATTCCTGTTGTTGGATTGGGTACCTGGCAAACCTTTGATGTGGGTGACAGCCCAACAGCAACTCATCCGCTTAAAGAAGTATTAACTACGTTACTCGAAAAGGGAGGTAATGTAGTTGATAGCTCACCCATGTATGGTCGTTCAGAAAAAGTGGTTGGCTATCTTTCTACCGAATTAAAAATCAACGATAAGCTTTTTGTTGCCACAAAAGTCTGGACCACAGGAAAAGATCAAGGCATAAAACAAATGAATGAATCGTTTCAATTGTTGGGCCGCAAGCAACTCGACTTGATGCAAATTCACAACCTGGTGGATTGGCGAACACACCTGACAACCTTGCGGGATTGGAAAGCTCAACAAAAAATCCGTTACATCGGTATAACCCATTACACGGAAAGTGCCTATGATCAAGTGGAACAGATCATGAAACGTGAACCGATTGATTTTCTTCAGATCAATTATTCACTTCTCAGCCGAAAGGCAGAAGAGCGCCTATTGCCGTTAGCGCAAGAAAAGAAGATTGCTGTGCTGATTAACCGACCGTTTGAAGAGGGTGCCTTATTTGCTCGTGTGCGTGGAAAAAATTTACCAGAGTGGGCTAATGAATTTGATGGCACCAGCTGGGGACAATTCTTTTTGAAATTCATTCTCTCCCATCCAGCCGTAACGTGTGTAATACCTGGCACTTCAAAGCCACATCACATGGCCGATAATGCCATGGCAGGATTTGGCAAATTGCCGGATGCAGGGCAACGTAAAAAGATGATCGCGTTGCTAAACGCTTAGTGAAAAAGATTTAGGATATCAGCTTCAATTCTTCGGGGGCGCATGGTAGCCGCATCCAGTAAACACCAGGTAGTTTTGGCGCGCACCACCAGCTTTTGGTTTGCTTGCTGGTAAAACTCTACATGGCGCTCCGAACGAACACCTTCCGATTTTTCAACCCAGGTCTTTACCGTTAACACGTCATGCAATACAGCCGGAGAAAAGTATTCAATTTCATGCTTGAGCACCACCCAGGAATATTTACTTTTAATATCAGGTGTCGCCAAAACATTCCAATGCGCTGAGGCTATGTCCTGCACCCATTGAACATAAACAACGTTGTTTACGTGATTCAGGTCATCAATATCTTGCTGCTGAACCGTTACGGTTTGTTCAAATGCTTTCATGCCTAAAAGTAAGAAAACTGAGAAAACAGTTGACAGTTGACAAACCTCAATTGACAAGCTTGGTCATTATCAATTGTTTAGATTGTCAACTGTCAACTTATTCATTCATACTTCAACGTCTCCGCAGGATTGATCAGTGCAGCTTTGATGGCATGATAACTTACTGTAAACAATGCCAATATCAGACCGGCAAACATGCTCACTGCAAATAACTCCCAACTCATTGTGATAGCGTATTTAAAACTTCCCAACCATTTAGTCATGACATACCAGGAAACCGGTGCAGCAAGCGAAAATGCAATAATGGCCAGCCATACATATTGTTTATTGAGCATCATAAAAATGTTGGTGAGTTCTGCACCCATAACTTTACGAATGCCTATTTCCTTTGTACGGTTAACCGCATTGATACCCGCCAGCCCAAACAAGCCGAGACAGGCAATAAAAATAGCAAAGCCAGTTGACAAGGCTGTGATCTTCATCCATCGGGTATAGGCTTGATATTGATTTGCTACATCCTGATCCATGAAGGAGTAATCAAATGGCTTATCGGGAAACAACGCGGACCAGGCCTTCTTAACGCGCTCAAGTTTCTCAGGCGTATCGCCTGGTGAAAGTTTCACCAGCATGGTAGTCAGGTAACCTGTATTTTTTTTATCCATAGAGAGAAACATCGGCTCTATTGTTCGCTCCAATGAAAGAAAATGATAGTCTTTGAGTATGCCTATTACCTTTGCGCCAAGGCCTACAGAATCCTCCCGCCAGTTCAGGTGCTCTTCCAGCGGGTTCTCCCAGCCCATATCGCGGGCCAGGGCTTCATTGATCACAACCGCGGTGCTATCGGAGGCTATGCGTTCATCAAAATTTCTTCCGGCTACAAATTCAAGATTTAATAAATCCGCATAGGCAGGATCAACGCGGTAAACAAAAGCAGCTTTATTCTCATCCTTGATTTTATAGCCATACTGAGACCACCCCTGGTTAAAGGATGAACTTGTACCCGCTACATGCGTTATTCCTGGCTCCGTTTCTGCTCGTATTCTGAACTGCTCCACTACCTTATCTGCTTCTTCATTCCAGCCTGCTTGCGTTGGCACCACCAATACCTGCTCCTTGTCAAAGCCAAGATCTCGTGTGGCAATAAACTCCATCTGCCGGTACATGATAACAGAACAGATGATCATGGAAGCAGAAAGAAAAAACTGAAAAACAACCAATGGCCTGGTGAAGCCTGCCTTTAACTTGGAGGTAAAGCCTCCCTTTAAAACAGTTGCCGGTAAAAATCCGGATAAGAATAATGCCGGATAGCTTCCTGCCACCAAACCCACTATAGTGGTTAGACCAACTGTAACACCAATCAATTGAAAGAGATTGGCATTGACTAAACTTATTCCCTTTCCGGTAAATTCGTTGAACGCTGGCAGAAACAACGTGGCAAGGCCCAAACCAAATACCAGAGAAACGAACGCCAAGACCAACGACTCCAATCCGAATTGAGAAATCAATTGCCTTTTATGCGCTCCCACCACTTTGCGAATGCCCACTTCAATTTTACGAGAGGCGGAAGTAGTAAGGGCAAGCGAAATGTAATTGATGGAGGCGATCAGAATAATCAGCATGGCAATGCCACCCAAAATCCAGGAGTATTTCGGATCGCTCACACGATGCCAACTTACTTCGGTATCCAGGTGGATGTTGGATAGATTGGTAAACGTTAATTGAAACACCGGATACTCCGCGGGTATATTGGCATCTTTTCGCCATTCTTCAAGTCGATCACCCATTTTTTGTTGAACCAGCGTATCGGCTTTTTGCTGAAGTTGAGCCACGGTGGCTTTGTCGTGTAGTTGAATAAAGGTTGGATAGGCGTAACTGCCCCACTGTTCGAGATTTCGTTCATACCATTGTCGGTTTTGAAGCGGAACCAGTATTTTAAACTCAAGGCTGGAGTTGGACGGAGGCGCCTCTACTACTCCTGTAACCGTAAACTGCTTTTCTCCTTGAATATCAAGTGTAATCACTTTACCAATCGGATCTTCCTTGCCAAAATATTTGGTAACGATTTCCGGAGTAAGCACCACTTCATGCTTATCCTTAAAAAACTGATCGGGTGAACCCGCTATAGCCGGAAAGGTAAACATCTTAAAAAAATCAGCCTCCACATAGGCAATCTCTTCCGTAAACACTTTCTCTCCATACCGGAATATGGCCTGCCCTCCAGCATTGAAACGCGTTAGGTATTTTATTTCCGGAATTTCATCTTTCATGGCTATACCTAGTGGCAACGGCAGGTAAGCTGTTTTACGCATTACGTTTTCACCTCTTTGGGCAGCCCAGGTATCGTAACTGGCTTCGTTTAAGCGATAGATGTAGTCTTTGTTTTCGTGAAACTGATCAAAACTCCGCTCATCTTCGATGTACAGGTAAATGAGCACACAAAAGGCAATGCCAATGCTTAACCCAATGGCGTTGATAAAAGAATAGAGTTTACGCTTGGCTATGTTGCGCGCGGCAACTTTAAAATAATTTCCCAACATAATGGTGTTGAATAGTTGAATTGAAAATCGGTTTCGTAAAATAATTTCGGGGCGAAAGAACCGGAGTACATTCCAGGTAAGCCGTTGGCGTGCCTTTTTTACTCCTACCTCCTTTGCATCATTTTCAAAAGCTTCAAGCAGGTCGCCTTCAATGCCTTCATACAGGGCAGGAGGGCAAAACCACTGCAAAAATCGAAGCGCTCGCTTTGGCGGATGGAGTTGGCTGTTCATGATTAAACCGATACGGCTTTTAGTTGTGGCACTAGTTTCCACAAATCAGTGCGTGCCTCTTTCATGGCTTTCAGCATGGCCACACCGGCATTGGTAATGGTGAAGATGCGTTTTCTTCTTCCTCCTCGCGTGTTCGAGGCCCCGCCCATCCTCGATTTTACATGTCCCTTGTCCTCCAACCGGTACAGGGTAACATGCACGGCACTCAGGTTGGCTTCACGCCCTAAACGGTCCTTAATTTCCTGAACAATGGCGTTTCCGTAAGCTTCTTCGCCTAAAATCCCAACCATAGTCAGCACCAGTTCTTCAAACTCTCCGAGGTATTCCTTGCTCATTTGTATATATTTTGTAAATCTAATATACGTGATTAGTCTATATTTTGTTAAAGAAATCTTTAAAAAAATTGACAGTTGACAAAAAAAGGCAATTGACAAGTTGCTTCTTGTCAATTTGCTAATTGTCAACTGTCCATTTATCTACTCGTACTTCAACGTTTCGGCAGGTTGTGTCCATGCGGTGCGCAAGGCCTGGTAGCTGATGGTTAACAGGGCTATACCCAACGCAACACATCCGGAAAGAAGAAATACCCCTACTCCAATGTCGACCCGGTATTCAAATCCGGCAAGCCAATCGCGCATAACAATCCAGGTAATGGGTACGGAGATCAGCAAGGAAACGACTACCAGAAGGACATAATCTTTCGACAAGAGTAGTAATAATGAGCGTTCGGTAGCACCCAACACTTTTCGGATTCCAATCTCCTTGGTGCGGCTTTGCATGGCCAACGATGCCAATCCGTACAACCCCAAGCTCCCGATAATCATAGCAAGCAGGGTGGCTATACGAATAATCTTTCCCAGGTTCTGTTCCCGTGCATACTGTTGCGCGAGTTGCTCATCAACGAAACTAAACACAAACTCCTCTCCTCCTGTTAATTTTTCCCAAACTGACTTAACCTGATCGATAGTCGCCATCATGTTTCCGGGTTTAAGTCGTAGAAACAACTTGGGCATTGGACTATTATCTACCATAATATTTTCAATACCAGGCGCCAGCACCATCGGATCAAGTACCATTACCAGTGGGCTCACGCGGGTATACAATGATTCGTAATTGAAATCCTTAACCACTCCGATTACTTCATGATCAGGAAAATTTTTACCCGGAATGCGCTGCCCTATCGGATCGCTCCAGCCCATCTCTTTTACAAAGGCTTCATTCACCACGATGGCCCTGCGTGCATCAGCAGAATTGTTCTTATCGAAGCTGCGTCCCGCAACAAATTCAATTTTCAATACAGAAAAATAATCCGGTTCAACTGTGTTAAAGTTAAATGAGCGGTAAGCTGCCTGATCATCGGTATACCCAACACTCACCCATGCGCCATTTCCAAAATCATGTGATGAACCGCAGATACCCGCGATATCTGGAATACTGCTCAGTTCCTGCTTAAACACATTCACTTTTTCAAAGCCGGTCTTTACTCGTCCAAGCATTCCTTCTCCCCGCGGAACATTGATTGGAACAACCGCCAACTGCTCACGGTTGTACCCCAGGTTTTTGTTTTGCAAAAATTCAAGCTGGTTACGCATGATGAGCGTACTGGAAATAAGGAAAACAGACAAAACCAACTGTACGCCTACCAAAACTTTACGCAATCCCTGTTTGCTGCTTACGCCCTGCACGCTGCCTTTTAAAATGGTTACAGGTTTAAAGTTAGAGAGCACAAAAGCCGGGTAACTTCCTGCAATCAATCCAATAACAAATACCAGGCTTCCTGCCACCATTAATGTAAATGGGTTGAGCCCAATGGTCAGTGTCTTTGCAGCCATCTGGTTAAATGCCGGCAAAAACAACAACGCCAGAACAAATCCCAACGCCAACGAAAAGACCGTAACGATTACTGCTTCCCCGATAAACTGGATGATCAACTGACTGCGCATAGCGCCCGCCACTTTTCGAATGCCCACCTCCTTGGCGCGCTTCAGCGAGCGTCCGATAGAGAGGGTTACAAAATTGATACATGCCACCAACAGAATGAGCAAAGCAACGGCACTGAGAATATACGAGTAACGCGGGTTACTAACCGGTGCCATACCTACCGGAAAACTTATGTCGAGGTGAATGGAGCGCAAAGGCTGCAGACCTACCGCATAATTACTTTCCGTATAAGCTTCTTCGCCAAGCTTGCTGCGAAAAATGGATGGAAATTTGGCTTCCACTTGAGTCAGGTCGGCACCTTCCTGAAGCAGCACATACGTTTCGGGCACAACGTTAAACCAGGCTGAGTTCAGCACCCGTTCGTTATACAGCTTTGGAAAGTTTAAATCCGAAATCAGTAAATCGAACGTAATGCTGGAATTTGTAGGAATATTCTCAACTACGGCCTTAACCGTAAACGTTTCAGCCGATTCATTCAGTTCAATAACAATTGTCTTGTTAAGGGCATCTTCTTCGCCAAAATACTTTTTTGCATACCGTTTGGTAAGCACCGCATGATTGGCTTGCTGTAACACATTTTCATTGCCTTCCAGCATGTTAAAGTCAAATACCCTAAAGAAATCCTGACCGGCTATTGTAACCTGTTCCGAAAACTGATTGTCGTTTACTTTTACTTGCGAACCAATGCGGGTAATACGTACCTGTGATTCAACTTCAGGAACATTATCCTGTAATGCTGGTCCTAATGGAAATGGCGTAACCGTATTAAAAATCTGCTGATCTTTACCATAGTCTTCTTTTACATAAGCCCTGTAAATTCGGTCGGCTTTCTGATGAAAAGCATCAAACGTCCATTCATCTTTTACAAACAGCACAATAAGAACACAGCAGGCGATGCCCAGTCCTAAGCCTGTCACATTAATAATAGAGTGTGCTTTACTGTGCCATAGGGCACGAAAAGCGATTTTCAAGTAATTCTTGAGCATACAACAAGGGATTTGAAAACAAGGTAGAATCTATTGTCTTGATGCAAAATCAAGATGCTACCACACGTCTATCCGATGTAGTAAACGGTAAAAAAGTTGTAGTGAATTTTAGTTGCCCGAAATTGAACGAAGCGGACAGGTGTTACTTCGCCTCCGCTGGTGCTTCCTGCCGCTCGATGTGAAGCATGTAATTCTTATCGAGATGAAAACTATAGGTGGCCGTGTCAACCAATTCTGTGGCGGTGCGTGATTGCTGCAACATACTCAATAAGCCTTGTGCAATTTCAGAGTTTTTGATCGGGTTAATTGCTTTTCCCTGGTAAACCTGGAGTTCAAACGCGCACGATGTTTTGCTTTTCGGGTTAATGCCCTTCAGTTCATGGCTGGAGAACTTGTACTCCTGCGGGCCATCGGCTGCGGCTTTCATTAAATTGAGTAGTGCAGGCCTGTATTTATTCCAAATGGGTGTGTAAGCGTTATGAATCATTGAGCTGAAGAAAATTCCGGTTTCCATAAATTATGAGAAGAATGACGCGATATTTGCAAAGCGAATGGTAAAGGTACAAAAAATAAACACAGCAATTACCCTGAAAACGATGTTTTGTACTGCGATGAAAATAAAATGCCCGCAACGCAGCAAATAAATAGGTTTACGCCATCACATTGGCTACCTTTGAACTGTATTAACATTTAGAACCCAACACAATTGTTGGATTACCTTTTTAGTTTCATCATCCTTCCCATTCATTCCGTTCCGGAATAAATTATCAGAAGCGGTACTGCAATTATTTAGACTAGGTGCTTCGTACACGTAAAACAATTAATTTTTAACAATTTTTAACAATGCAAGGAACAGTAAAATTTTTCAATGAAACCAAAGGTTTTGGATTCATTAAACCCAGTGATTCAAGTGAAGACATCTTCGTTCATTCTTCAGGTCTTATTGATGAGATCCGCGAGAACGATCAGGTTGAATACGATGCCGAACGTGGTAAAAAAGGCATGAACGCAGTAAACGTAAGGATTTTAAACTAATCGTTTAGTCACTTACCAAAAAAACAAAAAAGTCACGGGCAACCGTGACTTTTTTTATTTGAGTTTTACAGAAGGCTTTACTTCTTCTTAACCTTTACCGCGTTGAGTCCTTTCAACCCACGCTCCACTTCAAAGGTTACCATATCGTTTTCAGCAATTGGTGTTTGTAAACCATTAACATGAACAAACACACTTTCCTGACTTTTTAAATCGCGAATAAAACCAAAACCTTTACCCTGATTGAAAAACGTTACTTTTCCGGTGCGAATCAGATCAGCAGGATTAACAGGCTCTTCTTTTCGTGCACCCAGCAAAATATTCTCTTCTTTGATTTCTTTCTTCTTGGTTGGATCGGGAGGTGTACTGGACAGGTTCCCGTTTTCATCTACGTAGGCGAACATTTCTTCCAGGCTCTTGCCTTCTTTGGCGTTGGCCTTGCGTTCTTCTTTGCGTTGTTCTTTTTCTTTGCGTTTTTGAAGTTTTCTTTTCTCTGCTTCTTTTTTGCTGAATGTTTCCTGTGATCTCGCCATAGTTTACGTTAAAGGTGTTTTAATGATAGAAGAATTCCGGATTCTCGAATGCAGATGAAAGGATGGCTAAAATCGAATCGCCCGCAGAAGAATTGCGTAGCAAAGGTACAGCTAAATGATGAGAATTAAACGTAGCGGCATTGTTTAATTTGAGACCTTACCCAGGCACAACATTACCACGTTCATCCATAGGCAAGAAGGGATTAAATGCAATTTCCCACAGATTACCATCCACATCTGCTACATAACCACTATACCCGCCCCAAAAAACCTGCTGTGGTTCTTTAACCACAGTAACGCCCTTGCTTTTCAAATCCCCCACAATGGCATCTACTTCCGCCTCGCTTCTGGCATTCCACGCCAATGTAAAGCCTTTGAAACCGGTTCCTGCCGAGCTTACAACAGCAGCATCTTCTGCCAACGACTCGCGATTGAAAAGTGAGAGCATGATTCCGTTCAGCATGAAGAAGGTGATGTCATCATTGCTCGATGCTGCTTTCTTCCAACCAAACTTTTGTTCATAAAATTCGGTTGCCCGATGCACATCAGCTACCCCAAGTGTGATTAATGTAAGACGTTGTTCCATTAACATGCTATTTTTTCAGCTATAAAGATATTTATCACTACAGTTTCTAACAATTAGAATCACTACCATGATTGCCTTCATCGAAGTGTGTATTATAAGTTTCACTTCAAGTTTCTTTGGTGAGATTGTCCCCCGTTGGCGGGGGCAAAGGGGTGGTCTTCACCGTCTGCCTCCTACCCCCGCCAGCGGGGGACAATGCTTCGATTCTGAAATTATAGTAACTGTACAACATTCTAGCAACTTTAATTACTAATCTAAATATTATCTTGCCCTTATGGAGTCAGATATGATTTTATATTGCGGCATTCTCTTTCTGCTGATTTCATTTCTCTATGCTTCAGTAGGGCATGCGGGTGCTTCCGGATATTTGGCTGTAATGGCGCTCCTCTCCTTTCCGGTAGAATCCATGAAACCGGTTTCGCTCACGCTCAATATTGTAGTCTCCCTCATTGCCTCTTACAAATTCATCCGGGCCGGGTATTTCGATAAAAAACTCTTTTTGATTTTTGCCCTCACATCCATACCCATGGCTTTTGTTGGCGGATACCTGCAGCTTGATCCGTTCTGGTTTAAAAAACTTGCCGGACTTTTCCTCATCGGATCAGCCGCCATGCTGTTGGCGCGACAATACCTGAAACCAGCTGAACAGAAAAAATCAATTTCACTCTTTCTTGCTTTAGGTATTGGTGCATTAATTGGCTTTTTGTCGGGCTTGTTGGGTGTTGGCGGTGGCATTTTTCTGTCACCCATTCTGATTTTGATGGGACTAACTACCCTGCGCACAGCTTCGGGCATCGCGGCACTTTTTATTTTGTGTAACTCGCTGTTGGGACTAGCCGGGCATTACACCTCGCTACCCAATCTGCCAAAAGAAATTATATACTTTGTTCCGGTGGTTATAATTGGCGGATATGCCGGAGCACATTTAGGTTCCGGAAAATTCAATACGAAACTGATTACCACATTTTTGTTTGTGGTGTTGCTTTCTGCCGGGGTTAAGTTTTTGGTTGTGGGGGGAAGTTGATTTAAGATTTAAGATTCAAAATTCAAGATTTCGGATTTGAAATCTACTTTTATTGTGATGAGAACCATAACTTCATGGCACCACGATCAAATTCCAACTTATCAACATGACCCATCATGGAATTATCACGTGTAATTAAATGCAAGTGCATGTTTGTATCATGGTGGGTGAAGATGCCTTTGTGACGCCTGCTGAAAAAGCCTAGAATTTCAACTTCATCACCAACAAGCTTGTAGTTAACCTGACCCTGATGGGCTTCATCCGGTGAAGATACCGTAGAGCCAGGTGGAAGATTTACAACATGAATGGTCGCCTTGTTTATTTTACCCGTTAACCGAAAAGCAAAAGGACGTTTCTGGTTTGTCATTACCGTGTCGATAAATTTTTCCAATGATCGGAGCCCGGTAACGCTATCCGGTAAGGAGACTGATTCCCACGTTCTTACTTGCGCATGAACAAAGAAAGGTGCTTTCACCTGAAAGGTTTCCGCAACCGATATGGTACTGTCGGTTAACACGCGCGATACAAACGACTTGCCATCCAGTATTAAAATTTCACCCGCCAGAAATTCAACAGGCCCAAGTCCGTAAAGATTTTCCTTGTGCTGAAGCGAATCCAGATCAATTGCGCCTTGCAACTCGCCCTTCCACATCACGTTGCGCATGGCACCGGTAACATGAACCTTTGATTCGCGTTGTGGGGTTTTGGTACAACCGACAACCAACAATAAAATCAGAAGGTACTGTATCGAAAAACCATACATCTCAAAACTCCTCCAATACCTTAATCCGTTTTTCAATGGGTGGGTGTGTAGCAAACAATCCTTCCAACGCACTCATGAACCCTGCAGATTTGTCCGGGCGGTTTTCGATGAACATCTCTTTTACTTCATCATTCTTTACCGCGCTGATTTCATGATTACCGGAAACCTTCCGCAAGGCAGAAGCCAATGCCTGTGGGTTCTTTGTCATGTCGGCTGCACCGGCATCGGCCATGTACTCGCGTTTGCGCGACAGACCAAACTTAAACATCAATGCGAGCAGGTATGCCACGGCAGCAATAATCAATGCAATGATGATCAGCCTGCCGTCCTTTTTATTATTGCTGCTTCTGCCGCGACCATACAACAGGTTACGAAAGAGAATTTGTACAACAAAAGAAAAAATACCGACAAAGATTATCGTAATAACCAACAAGCGCACATCGCGGTTACGGATATGCATTAACTCGTGCGCAATCACCCCTTCCAGTTCTTCATCAGTAAGCTTATCAATAATGCCTCGGGTAAGGGTAACGGTATAACTTTTCTCAGAAAGGCCGCTGGCAAAGGCATTCAGTCCGGGATCTTCAATGATGTGGATCTTCGGCATGGTCATGCCTTCCGTCATGCAAAGGTTTTCCACCAGGTTGTATACGCGCATATTTTCCTTGCGCTCCAATGTTTTTGCTCCGGTGGCGGCATCGATCATTCTGTTATGAAATGTAAAAGCGATCAAAAACCAAATAAGCACAATGCCGGCCACCCAGGGAGCAACAACCAAAAACATTTCGTTTACACGGCTGATGTCAGCTGCGTACTCCTCATTACCCGACATGAAATATAAAAAAGCATAGACTGCTCCCAACACCAGCGCAGGAAACGCCAGCAGGTATAACACAGACATCCGGTTGTTCCGGCTTATCTGGGTATGAATCCCAACATAACCGGCCATCGGTTAATTGAAATTAATATCAGGAGCTTTTGTGGCGGCTGCACGCTCTTCACCCAGGTCAAACATCGGTGCGGTGCTGAAGCCAAACATGCCGGCAAACAATACATTGGGAAAAACCTGAATGGCAGTGTTCAACTCTTTAGTGGCCGAGTTAAAGAACCTGCGCACAGCAGCGAGTTTATTTTCCACATCGGAGATTTCGCCCTGGAGATGCATGAAGTTGGTATTGGCTTTCAGATCAGGATAAGCTTCAAGTTGAATGCGCAACCCAGCCAACGCACTTGACAATTGCTGTTCAGCTGCTATTTTACCGTCAATACTACTGGCACTCATGGCTTTACTACGGGCTTCGGTTACTTTGGTAAGTACGCCTTCTTCATGCTTCATGTAACCTTTCACCGTGTTCACCAGTTGGGGAATCAGGTCGTGGCGTTGTTTGAGTTGTACATCGATATCCGCAAATGCGTTTTCTCTTCTGTTTCTGAGTTTTACCAGGTTGTTATAGATGCCGATTACATACAATACCAGCACCACCGCTACAACCGCTATAATAATTCCGATGGTCATTTTGAGTTGGATTAAGTGAAGACTAAAAATACGAGGTTTTTTGATAATTTCACTATTCGTAGGAAATCCCAAATCGTTATGTTTTGTCCAAGTAAAGAGCACGGGATTGCTTCGTCACGTAAACAAGTGGTGTAATTGATAAGCGTCAGTAGCGTTCCTCGTACTAAAGACATCCCTTCGGGGTAATGACGTAAAAATTAGAACTCGTCATGATGGGAAGCTCAACCTATCTCCTTCTGATACGCCACTACATCCAACACCTTCCCGAACTTCTCCCCTACATTTTTAAAGTGCGCACATTTTACAAAACCTGCCTTTTCAAATAAAGCCATGCTTGAAAGGTTGTCGCCTGTAATTACCCCTACCAGGTTTTTTAAGCCTACTTCTTTTGCAACGTCTTCCAAGTATCTCAATGCAGCTTTCCCGATTCCCCTGCCGGCAAACTCAGGCTTCAGGTAAATGCTGATCTCGGCTGTGCGATCGTAAGCTGGCCGTTTTTTGTGATAGGTTAAGAAACAATAGCCCGCCAGCAAATCATCACCATAGATCAGATAAGATTTGTACAATGGATGCTTGATGAAAATAAATTCCTGCAACTGTTCAGGCGTAACGGGTTCGGTATGAAATGTAGCCGTGGAGTTTTTGATGTACCAGTCGTAGATGGCTTTTATCTCATGAATTTCTCCAGGAGTAAGCGGTGTAAATGAAACTTGCATGGACTGTGAGAATTAAACCAACAAAACGGTTACAACTTATATGTTATATACAATTGATTTGGCATTACCGCAAAGCTAAATTTCTCCTGTGTTGTTTTATGCAGTACCGGAATAAAATACCCAATGGCGCTTCCCACTACCGCTCCCATCAGCACATCCGTTGGAAAGTGCACGCCTGCTTCAACACGGGCGATGGCCGTTACCGTTGCCAGCGACAATGAGCCCACCCAAACAACCTTGCTCCATGTTGTTTTTCCGTAGATATCGGTAAACGTCTTAGAAAGAAACACGGCACCGGCAAATGCTGTTGAGGTGTGGCCCGAAAAAAAGGATGTACTGGCTATGGGCGCTTCTGCGCCTTGCATGGCAAACCGTTCTTCTGGTGTAAATGACGTATTGTACAAGTAAGGCCGGATACGCTTTGCCAATGATTTCGTGATGCCTGTTACCCCTGCACTGAGCAGTACCACTTCGCCATACATAATACCCAGCGTAACGCCATTATTCCACTGCTTGTTTTTCAAAACTGGAATAGCATAAAGCACTGGCATGTACCGAAGTGCTTGCTCCGGAACATCACTGAACTGCTCTGCCGACTTACTCCAGTTGTACGTGGCGCCCCTGTCGAATGAACCAATGGATTGCCGGTCAAGTGCTTGAATCTCCTCCAGGGTTAAGTTGAATTTTTTCTTATCCAACACCTCACTTGAAACAAAGGCAGCCGCACTTAATGGTGCAAGTAAAAAATCCTTCTTTCCCAGTTTATAGGGAAAAGCGGATTGAGCCATTACGCCAGTCAATGAAAGAAATATGAAAGCACCGACAAACCATTTCATGGCTTAAATTTCGAAAATACTTTCGTTTTAATTTTTAGCAGATCGGATTTTACGAATATAACCTAGCAAAATCCGATAAAATGCCTCTGGCTGCTCTTCCATAATTTCATGGCCGCATTGCTCAATGACATGCATTTCATTGTTCCGGAAACACTCCTGCTGCATGTAAAAGGTCGACTCACCCTGATCATCCTGGCGGCCGTAGACAATCAAGGCCGGAGTTTTTAATTTCTTCAGCTTATCGGTGATGTCGAATGTTGTTTCCAGCACTTCATTATCGATGATGGGGATGGGCTGAAAATTAAACTCGTAAAACAATTCCTCGTACATCTTCCCGGAAACTTTACTCCTGTTGTAATACATGGCACGAACGTGAATGAGAATAAATTCCTTGTAGGCCAATACTTCTTTGTTCAGCGGGTCAGCCCGTTTCAATGAATCCAACTCGCGTTCCGTTTTAGCGGAGAAGATTTGCTGCAGTCTGTTAAGTGAATCCAACTCAACTTCGGAACGCCTGGCAAACTGGTTATCATACAACACATTCCAGAGCTTGTAAGATGGCGGTGCAGAACACACGAGGATGATTTGCGAAACAAATTTGGAATACTGTGCTGTATAATTCATCGCTAACAGTCCACCCCACGAAACACCCAGCAGCGTAATCTGCTTATCACCACGGTGCTGGCGTAAGCGTTCAAGATCATCGGTATACCGGGAAATAGAAATCGTGTTTTCATTAATGGGTATGTTGCGGGATTGACCCGAGCCGCGCTGATGTACGATAACACAGGTGTACCAATTCTTCAGGCTATCGGCCAGCTGGCGGTAGCTTTGACCCGGATACTCGCCCGGCCCACCCGACAAAATATACAATGCGGGACCGTTTCCGTACTCTTCATAGTAAAGCGTAAGTCCATCGCTGGTATAGCGCTGAGGATTTTGGCCTGAACAAAATGAGGCAGTAACGAAAAGTAAAGCGATTACACGTGTGATGCTCATAGATTGCTACACACTATGCTTACCCTCCAACTCCTGTATCCGCTTCTTCAAAACTGCTACATGCCACGATTGAAAAACACCCATAGCAATGAATCCTGCCAGCAACAGCGTATTGGCATAAGGCAGGTGAAGAATTTTCATGATGGCCGCCCCAATGATTACAACTGAACCGCTACCATAGATTAGTTTCTCGTATTTCATAGTTTGCTAAAACTCTAATTTGCTTTTAAGTCCATTCTTAACAAAGCGTTTTTCTAACAATTCGTTGTTGGTCAAGGGGACCAACAACGGCTATAGGGTTGTCCTATTTTTTAATGTTTAAACTATCATGTTGGGTCAACTGATTCTCAAGGTCACGCAAGGTGGTCGAAAATTGTATACTATCTGCCTTTAATTTCTCTTGTAAGCTCTTTATTTCGGCACTATTGCCTGCTTGGTTGTATTGAAGAATTCCATTCCAGGCTAAGATAACAACACCAACAATTTTATATCCATTGTCAATGAATCTATCCCACCATTTAACGAGAAGACGGCTCTCATTTATCTCACTCTCTTCATTCTTTGTTCTTTCTATTCTACCTTCAATTTCTCTTAAATAGCTAAACCCCTTTGATCCTAATACCTTTTTCCCTCTTTGGTCTCTGTCAGACAACTTTTCATGTTCAATCCAGTATAAAACCTGCTTGATCTCAGTTTCTTTATACCCGTCATTCTTGAATTTAATTAAAACGTCAACTTGTTCTAATGAGTCACTGTCTCTTGCGAATCTTAAAACATCAAGTTTTAATTGAGAATTATCCATGATTCAAAATAGATTGTCTCTGTCAGGTGTGTTGTCTTCTATAATTTCACTCAGCCTAGCCCAATAGATAGAGCCAGAGTCTACCAGTCGTCCCCTATTTTGGTTTTTATTCCTCTCTCAATCGATTCGATGATTGAGTTTATATCTTTGTCAATTGTTTCATACAATTTTTTCCTCCCCGCCCAACCCTTTGGAAAATTCTCTATTGCAAATTTGTCGCCCTGTTTATCTGAATAAACTAAGTCCTTGATTTCATATTTAAATCGTCCATCTTTAACTGAGATTGAAATTGTGTGGTCAATAAGTGGTTCTCTTGCATAGTATGTGATTCTAAAATTGCCTTTCCCAACTATGGTTCCACTTTCTTTGTCATCAAGTTGAATTACGTCTTTCGCTGATTTGTATGTCGTTACAAACCATTTTTTTGCCCTTAAATATAACTCGTCCTTAGTAACACCTTCTACTTGAACAACTTTTGTATAGGTTACAACCCCGTCTTGAAGAGGCAAGATATCCAATAGTTTTTCTTGTCCATTTGAAATCTGAACTACCGTCAGAAGTAAGATAATTATCAGAAACACTCTCATGTATTTAATCTTTTTGAAGCAATTGCATATACCCCCTTAACTTATTTCCCCTTCAACACCATCAACTCCACCTTCCTAAACTCAATGGGTGCACTCTCGCTTTGCAGTGAAATGGTGCCGCCTTTAACCGGTGTGCCTGCGGGTTGTGGATAGTTTTCGGGCAGGAAGTCGCCACCGATGATGGGTTTGGTATAGGTAAGCACGGTGTCGCCTTCAATTACGTGGTGCAACAGGCTGTCGCCATAGGCAATTACTTCTGCGGTTACCCACTCGCCTTCCATAAACGTTTTGGTTGGCGCGCTGATGCAATGCACGGTATTGAGCGTGTCGGCCAGGTACACGTGCATGCCAGGTGTGCACAAATTACCGGTCGACCGTTGGCGTTCGGGCGTGCCACCCAAAAACTGTGCTTCGAGTGAAACGGGAAAATCCTGGTCTACGCCCATCGTTTCCACACGCTGACCATGCACCATTACACCACTGTTCATAAAAGCCCAGTCGGCCGCGCCCGGTGCGCGCGCGCCTGCAAAGCGGTATTCAATGCGCAGGCGGTAGTGCGAGAATTCATCTTTATAAAACAAATGCCCAAACTCGCCACGGAAGGAATCGTATGCGCTATACGAAACTTTTAAAATGCCATCTTCCACCCGAAAGGTATTGTTGAAGTTTACCCCCGCTTCGTAGCCAGAGATTTTTGGTGTCCAGCCAGTAAGGTCTTTGCCATTGAAGAGTTGTATCCAGGCTTCTTCGGTGGTGGTTTCTTTTTTGGTGGTGCAGGCTGCAAGTGTTGCGAGGAGGAGGATGAATAGGGAGATGTTTTTCATGGGTAGAGGTTTGTGTGGATGAAGATAAGAGGAATTTTTAAGAATTCGTCATTGCGCCTGACTGCTGCAGGCAGGAACGGAAGGGTTGGCGTGAGCGCTGGCGTGAAGGCTGCTGCCGAACAGGCAGGCAATCCCGAAAGTTACGTTTAGTCTACGCGATATAGTGTGGGATTGCTTCGCCCCACCCACCTTCAGCGCTTCAGCGCAGACAGGCTCGCAATGGCGGACCAAATTAAAAGCCCACCGATGGGGTGGGCTTACTGTTAACCTTTCTTGGCGCGTTTTTCAGCACGCTTTTCTTTTAAACTTTTCTTGGGAGCTTTCTTGGTCTCCTTTTTACGATCCATTGATTTTGACATAACCGAATTGTTTTAAGATTATATCAATATTACGAAATATTTTGACCTGATAAAAAAAGGAATTGATTACACGTTTGGAAAATGGATGTGGTGTATTCTCTGCGCTAAACCTTTGCGATTTCTCAGCGTACGCTGCGGTTTAATTTTTTTAACCGCAGAGATCACAGAGGATTCGCAGAGAGCCACAGAGTTTAAAGGATTTATGATTATTTACACATAGGAAACGATGCGTCTGTGCGTTCCTTGCGCTTCACCGATTCGGCCCAGGCCTCGCAGCCTTTTACGGCATCACCACTGCTGATGTAGGCCTGCGCCAGGTAGTAATACACTTCTTCAATAAACGGATCGAGTGAAACTGCTTGGGTAAGCAAGCGAATGGCGGATGGATAGTCATTAGTCTTTATATAATAGATTCCCTTGTTACGGTACGCCCAACCGTTGTACGGATCAAGGGCAATGCTTTGGTTGATGTCTTCCAACGCTTTTTCCAGATCACCTGCCAGCAAAAACAAATAACCACGGTTGTTCAGGTAGTAGGCATCGCGTGGTTTCAGGTTGAGCGCTTTTTTAAGTTGTGCATGTGCTTCTGGTAAGTTGCCTTCTGCCGCAAGCACCATCGCCAATGTATTCCAGGCGTTGGCTTCCTTATCGTTTAATGCAACGGCACGTTCCAATGCATGTTTCGCATCCGCGTAAGCGTGTGCATAATAATGGACGGTGCCGATGTTCACCCACAGTTCGGCATTGGTTGAATCCAGCTTCAACCCGCGATTAAATGCTTCAAGCGCTGCCGGGTAATCACGCTGTTTCGTGTACACCAATCCTTCCAAAAAGTGAACCGGTAAGGTATCGGGTTTACTGGCGCGGATGGTTTTTATGTCCGTAAGGGCTTCATCTAATTTTTCCAATTCGTAATACGCATTGGCGCGATTAAAAATGGCATTCAAAAAACCAGGCTTACAGCCGATGGCGGTTTGGTAATGCTGCAAGGCTTCCGCAAATTGTTTCTGCCGGAAGTAGGCAGTTCCTAAATTATTATGTGCATCGGCATAACACGAATCCAGCTTCAAGGCTTCATTGTAATTTTTTACAGCCAGCGGAAAGTTTTGCTTCATCAACAACTCATTTCCTTTTAAAAGAAAGCGCTGCTTGCGCGTTTCAATGCTATCTGAACAAGCCAGCAAGGAGATCAATAGCAGCAGGCTTAAAAATTTAATTATCTTCGTTTGAGCAATCTTCATGAGCATACAACAGGAAATTCGGCAACAAGTTACGGCCCTCATCCGAAGCGGTCAACGTGCTGAGGCAAAAGCTTTACTGAAAGAGAAGTTCCAGGTTACGGAAGAACAGGCTGACCAACTCATTTTAACCATAGAACGGGAAAACCCCATGGCCAACGTAATCGTACCCCAAATGGGGAAGCAGATGGGGCGTGCGATCGGTGGTTCCGGGGGCTGTCTGTCGCTGGTGCTCAACGGACTGATGATATTTTTTATACTCGTAACGCTGATGTTTGCCGGTGTGGCCATTGGCATGTACCTCTATGAAAACCGCTTTGCCGATGAGGGTATTGCCATTGAAGGTACCGTCATCAACCTGACGACAAATGAAACCGGCTCGCTGGCACCGTTGGTGGAATACACGTATCTGGACACGTTGCGTCAATACCAAAGCAGCTTTTATTCCAGTCCGCCCGACTACGAAGTGGGCCAGCAAGTGCCCTTGATACTCAACCCTGAAAACCCAAACGAAGCGATCATCGACTCGTTTAACGACCGGTACCTGATCAGCATAATCTTTGGCGGAGTGGGCGGTTTCTTCCTGATTTTAAGTATCGGGCTGGGTGTTGCCGCAAGAAAAGTGAAAAGAAATTTTGAGAAGTCGCAACAGGATGCGTTCTTTACGCCCGTAAAATGATTTACACAAACAACATAAACAATCACCACCATCATCATGTTAACAGCACGATGCGTGGCAGGTTTATGTTTTAACTAAACTATAAAGACTTTGAAGAAAGGCTTGCCGCGATTACGGCAGGCCTTTTTTTTTACCTCACCCCCAACCCCTCTCCTATAAGGAGAGGGGAGGATTAAAGATAAAATGACTATAAAATGAAGGAAGTTATCAGGAAACAGTTTTGTGTCACCCTGAGCCAGTCGAAGGGTGATGTGTGGGGCAGTCTTCGACAAGCTCAGACTGACAGTAACTAAACACTATATAAAAATGAACGAAGTATTACGAATTGCCATTCAGAAATCAGGGCGACTGCAGGAAGGGTCGTTGAAGTTGTTGAAAGATTGCGGACTCAGCATCAGCAATGGAAAAGATCAATTGAAAACACAGGCTTCCAATTTTCCGGTAGAAGTACTTTTTCTCCGCGATGATGACATTCCTCAATACATTGAAGATGGCGTAGCCGATGCCGGTATCATCGGTGAAAACATTTTTGCCGAAAAACAGAAAGCCGGAGAAATCATCAAGTGTCTCAACTTTGCCAAATGCCGGTTAGCATTGGCCGTACCGCGGACGGAACAATACAGCGGAATCAATTGGTTTGAAGGCAAGAACATCGCCACCTCCTATCCCAACATCGTCAGCGATTTTCTGAAACGCAACAACATCACAGCCGGCATTCACGAAATTAGTGGCTCGGTAGAAATCGCACCGGGTATTGGCCTGGCCGATGCCATCTGTGACATTGTGAGCACGGGTAGCACACTGCTCAGCAATGGATTGAAGGAAGTGGAACTGGTGATGAAATCGGAAGCTGTATTGGTTGCCGGAAAACTCGATGTGGGCAAAAAACAAATCCTCAGTAAACTGGTCTTCCGCATGGAGGCCGTTCAGCAAGCCAGCAACAACAAATACATTTTATTGAACTGCCCGAATGAATCGATTGAGCCCATCACGAATGTAATTCCCGGCATGAAAAGCCCGACCATACTTCCTTTAAGTAAACCGGGCTGGAGTTCGTTGCACTCGGTTGTAGATGAAAATGATTTCTGGGAAAAGATTGATCAGTTAAAGAAGCTAGGAGCAGAAGGTATTTTGGTTATACCGATTGAGAAGATGATTTTATAGACACAAGTAGTAGCTGAAAGACTAAAGAAGCAACATAATTAAGAAACCGATCAATATATCACGATGAAAGTATTCAACAATCCATCAAGAAATACATGGGAACAGCTCTGTGAAAGGCCGCAACTTCAATTGGAGTTTTTAGAGAGTTCGGTGAAGAATATTCTGGCACGGGTGAAGCAAGGTGGCGATTACACCTTGAAAGAGTTCACCAAACAATTTGACAAGGTTGAATTGAAGGAACTTGTTGTCACTGCTTCAGAAATTCAACAAGCTGTTGATGGGCTTGATGGAAAACTGAAGGATGCCATACAAATCGCGGCTACGAACATTGAAAAATTTCACAAGGCTCAGCTTCGTGAGGTGATGAAAGTCGAAACAATGACTGGTGTTTCATGCTGGCGCAAAGGTATACCGATTGAAAAGGTGGGCATTTACATTCCGGGAGGAACAGCGCCTTTGTTTTCAACGGTGCTCATGCTGGCCATTCCAGCAAAGCTGGCGGGTTGTCGTGAAATTGCACTCGTCTCTCCGCCTGATAAGCAAGGGAATATCCACCCGGCTATTTTGTTCGCAGCGAACCTCACGGGCGTGACAAAAATTTTCAAAGCCGGTGGCGCACAAGCCATTGCTGCGTTGGCTTATGGCACGGAGAGCATTCCGAAAGTGAATAAGATTTTTGGACCGGGCAATCAATACGTTACCAAAGCCAAGCAACTGGTCAATCAGCAAGGCGTGGCCATTGACATGCCAGCCGGCCCCAGCGAGGTCTTGGTATGGGCCGATGAATCGGCAACACCGGCTTTTGTTGCGGCCGATTTATTGTCGCAAGCTGAGCACGGTACCGATAGCCAGGTGATGTTGGTAGTAAAAAGCGCAGAACTCGCTGAAAAAATTCAGGAGGAAGTTCACAAACAGTTGGCAACACTACCCCGAAAAGAAATTGCAGAACAGGCGCTTCGTAACAGTCGCACGCTCGTATTTGAAAAACAAACCGAAGCGCTTGACTTTGTCAACACCTATGCCGCTGAGCACCTGATCATCAACACGAAAAATGCAGATGAACTTGCCGACAAAATCATCAACGCGGGCTCGGTGTTTATCGGCAACTATACACCTGAAGCTGCGGGTGACTACGCCTCCGGAACAAACCACACCTTACCAACCAATGGTTATGCTACTGCCTATGCAGGTGTTTCCGTTGAAAGCTTTTTGAAATACATCACCTTTCAGAAAATTTCGAAGGAAGGAATTAAAAATATAGGTCCGGTAGTTGAAGTCATGGCCGAAGCAGAAGAATTAATCGGACACAAGAACGCCATCAGCATTCGGCTCAACAACGTATAACACCAAACCTGCACATGAACATTCAATCACTCATACGAGAAAATATAAAAACGCTGAAGCCCTACTCCACTGCGCGGGATGAATTTAAAGGAACAGCAGAGGTGTATCTGGATGCAAATGAAAATCCATTCCCTACAACCTACAACCGTTATCCAGATCCACTCCAGAAAAAAGTAAAGCAACGCATCAGTGAACTGAAGGGAATAGAACCAGAAAAAATATTTCTTGGTAACGGAAGCGATGAACCTATCGATTTGATTATCCGGGCGTTTTGCGAACCCGGTAAAGACTCTATATTAATAAGCGAGCCCACCTACGGGATGTATGCCGTTTGCGCAGGGATAAACAACGTACCCGTTAAGCGGGTTACCCTTGATCCAAATTTCGATTTAGACCTGGAAGCCATTAAACAGGCGCTGGATGGATCCGTAAAAGTTATTTTTCTATGCTCCCCTAATAATCCTTCCGGCAACCTGCTTTCCAAAGAAAAAATAACCGAGTTGATTGCATCTGTTAACAGCATCGTGGTCATTGATGAAGCGTATATTGATTTCGCTAATGATGACGGATTTCTTCCCGTCTTAGACAAATATCCAAATCTGATTGTATTACAAACCTTTTCCAAAGCGTGGGGCCTGGCCGGTTTGCGGTTGGGGATGGCATTTGCTACGAAAGAAATAATTTCTGTGCTGAACAAAATCAAGTATCCGTACAACATCAACATCCTCACTCAGCAGGTGGCTTTGGAAAAACTTTCAACTGTTGAAGAAAAAAATAAACAGGTTGACACAATTCTGCAACAGCGATCAGCACTCATCCAACAACTACAAACCTTATCCATGGTGCAGCGCGTCTACCCTACCGATGCTAACTTTGTATTGGTTAAAATGAAAGGCGCACGTAATATTTATGATCTACTGATTGAGCGCAGTATCATTGTCCGTGACCGCTCAACGGTGGTATTGTGTGCCGATTGTTTACGCATTACCGTTGGCACACCAGAAGAAAATTTGAAACTCATTGAAACCCTGAAGACCTTATGAAACGTGTTTTATTCATAGACCGTGACGGCACCTTAATCATCGAACCTCCGGATGAGCAAATAGACAGCCTGGAAAAACTGGAATTCTATCCTGGAGTAATTCGTTGGCTTAGTCAGCTTACAGCCGAAACCGATTACGAATTGGTGATGGTGACTAACCAGGATGGATTGGGTACGCAAAAATTTCCGGAAGAAACCTTTTGGCCTGCGCATGAAAAGATGTTGAAAATACTGGAAGGAGAAGGCATCCGGTTTTCTAAAATTTTCATTGATAAATCTTTTCCGCACGAAAATAAACCTACACGCAAACCGGGTATCGGTATGCTTACGGAATTTCTTTCAGGGAATTATGACTTAAACAACTCCTATGTTATAGGCGACAGGCTTACCGATGTTGAACTGGCAAAAAATCTGGGCTGTAAAGCCATTCTGATCAACAACGGATCGCTTACAGAAAAGTTGAATGCGTCTGAGTTTGCAGGATCGAACAGTCTGACCACCACGGATTGGAAAACCCTCTACGAGTTTCTCTCAAAAACCCCACGTGTCGGAACAGTAGACCGTAAAACAAAAGAGACTGACATTTCTATTACAGTAAACCTGGATGGAAACGGAAAATCATCCATCAGCACTGGATTAGCTTTTTTTGATCACATGCTCGATCAACTCGCACGTCATGGAAATTTTGATTTAACTGTTCATACCAAAGGCGACCTGCACATTGATGAACACCACACCATTGAAGATACAGCACTGGCATTGGGTGAAGCATTTCTGAAAGCACTGGGCAGCAAACGCGGCATTGAACGATACGGATTTGCGTTGCCCATGGATGATTGCCTGGCGCAAGTAGCCCTCGACTTTGGCGGAAGACCTTGGTTAGTTTGGGAAGCCGAATTCAAGCGGGAAAAAATTGGCGAAATGCCTACAGAAATGTTTTTGCATTTTTTCAAATCATTTTCCGACACCGCCAAATGCAACCTGAACATTAAAGCAGAAGGCACGAACGAACATCATAAAATAGAAGCCATTTTCAAAGCATTCGCTAAAGCAATCAAGATGGCCGTAAAAAAAGAAGGAAGTGAATTACCGAGCACAAAAGGCGTATTATAAAACTTAGCGCCTCTGCGTCTTTGCGGTAGATTGGTTCGACTCTATTTTAATCGCTAAGGTGCTAAGACGCAAAGAAATTAACTATGAAAACTGTAATCTTAAAATACAACGCAGGCAACATCCAATCCGTGTCGCATGCACTCGAACTATTGGTTGTTGACTTTGAGATAACCGATGAGGTTGAAAAAATTCAGTCGGCCGATAAGGTTATTTTTCCAGGAGTGGGTGAAGCCAGCACCACAATGGCGTATTTAAAAAATAAAAAGCTCGATCAGGTAATACGCGATTTGAAACAACCTGTGCTGGGAATTTGTTTAGGCATGCAACTGATGTGCAAACATTCGGAAGAAAACGATATATCATGTCTGGGCATCTTTGATGAGGTTGTAAAGAAGTTCGAGGCGTCAAAAGAATTCAAAGTACCACACATGGGCTGGAATAACCTGACCTTGACAAACAGTTGGCCAGAGAAGGCGTTAGAGAACAGCAGCGTGTACTTTGTGCACAGTTATTATGTGCCGGTCAATGAATTTACCACAGCTGTCAGTGATTATATTGTACCGTTCAGCGCAGCCATGAAAAAAGATAACTTTTATGCTGTGCAATTTCATCCGGAAAAATCCGCGCAGGCAGGAGAGAGAATTTTGAAAAGCTTCTTAGCTATATGAAGATTATACCCGCCATTGATATTATTGACGGACAGTGCGTGCGCCTATCGCAAGGTGATTACGCAAAGAAGAAAGTTTATGAAACTGATCCGGTTACTGTTGTCCGTACATTTGAAGCAGCGGGACTTGAATACCTGCACCTGGTCGATCTGGATGGAGCAAGAAAGGGTAAGGTAACAAACTGGAAAGTTGTGGAAGCCATCTGCAAAAGTACTTCGTTGAAAGTTGATTTTGGCGGAGGCATTAAAACCAAATCGGAAATACGACAACTGCTGGAATTAGGTGTAAAGCAAGTTAACCTGGGCAGTGTGGCGGTGAAGGAGCCTGAGAAAGTTTCAATATGGGTTGATGAATTTGGCGCGGATAAAATTATTCTCAGTGCCGATGTTCGGGATGAGCAAATCGCCATCAGCGGATGGACGGAAACCTCTTCCTTATCAATTCAGGATTTCATTTCCAACTACCAAACGATTGGCATTACCTACGTTACCTGCACTGATATTAGTAAGGATGGCATGCTTGGCGGACCTAATGTAGATTTGTATATGAAGTTACTCAAACAATTTTCTTCATTAAAACTGATCGCCAGCGGTGGCGTGAGTAGCCTCGATGACCTTAAGCAACTAAAAGCTGCAGGCTTGTTCGGTGCCATTGTCGGTAAAGCCATTTACGAAGGACGGGTTAGCTTAACCGAACTCCAAACCATCAACCATTAGTCATGTTAACGAAACGAATAATTCCCTGTCTGGATATTAAAGATGGCCGCACCGTTAAGGGCGTAAACTTTGTTGACTTACGCGATGCCGGAGATCCGGTGGCGTTGGCGTCAGCTTACGCAGAACAAGGAGCAGACGAACTTGTATTCCTTGATATTTCCGCTACGCAGGAACAACGCAAAACCTTTGCTTCGCTGGTGAAAGACATTGCGCGACACATTAACATACCCTTTACCGTTGGCGGTGGCATTAGTTCGGTTGAAGATGTAGCACCTTTGCTTGAAGCGGGTGCTGACAAAGTGAGTGTGAATTCTTCCGCTGTCAGAAACCCACAATTGATTAACGAGCTATCAAAAGCTTTCGGGGCGCAGTGTATTGTGTTGGCAATTGATGCCCGAAAAATTGATAATGCCTGGATCGTGCATACGCATGGCGGAAAAAATCCCACCGATAAAAAACTTTTTACATGGGCTAAAGAAGGTCAGGATCGAGGCGCAGGAGAAATTCTGTTTACCAGCATGGATCACGATGGCACGAAAAACGGATATGCAATTGATCCGCTTTCCAAACTGCATGAATTACTAACCATCCCG
Source organism: Cyclobacteriaceae bacterium (assembly GCA_019638275.1). Taxonomy (GTDB): domain Bacteria; phylum Bacteroidota; class Bacteroidia; order Cytophagales; family Cyclobacteriaceae; genus UBA2336. The sequence continues at coordinate 251,075 of JAHBUC010000003.1, forward strand.
GTCATCGCCTCAGGCGGTGCGGGAAGTATGGGACACTTTGCTGATGTATTTGCGCTTGCAAAAGCAGATGCCGCATTAGCCGCCAGCGTGTTTCACTTTGGTGAGATTCAGATTCCGGAACTAAAAACATTTTTAAAGAATCATAACATTCCCGTACGACTATGAAACCCGATTTCAATAAAAACAACGGACTCATCCCTTGTATTGTTCAAGATAATACAACACTAAAAGTTTTGATGTTGGGATACATGAACGAAGAGGCGTTGGCCAAAACACAATCAGAAAAACGAGTAACGTTTTTTAGTCGCACAAAAGGAAAACTGTGGACTAAAGGAGAAACCTCGGGCAATTTTCTTGAAATTGTAGACATTATTGAGGATTGTGATGCAGATACACTATTGATTAAAGCCAAGCCAACCGGCCCGGTTTGTCACACTGGCGCTGATACGTGTTTTAATGAATCCAATCAATCGTTTGGATTAAAAGAACTGGAGGCTACCATTCAATCGCGAAAAACAAACCCAAAAGAAGGATCATACACCACCTCACTATTCCAGGCGGGCATTAACAAAGTAGCACAAAAAGTTGGGGAAGAGGCGGTGGAACTGGTGATTGAATCGAAAGATGAAAATGATGAATTGTTCTTAGGTGAAGCAGCTGATTTGATGTATCACTTTCTGGTACTCCTGGCGGCTAAAAATAAAACCCTTTCGGATGTGGAGGGGGTGTTGAAAAAGCGTCATCAATAATATCACGCAAACCTGCCTGCTGCAGACAGGGGCGCGAAGTTCGCAAAGGACCCAAAAAATTCGTTTATCAATGCTTTTGTCAACCGGCTTACACTAATGCACTTCTAAGTTTTGGGGCAGAATTCTATCTTTCGTCATGAATTCACCCGAAACCAAAATCATCAACGGCTTCCCTTTTATTCGCCATGTGACTGAGACCTATCCTAAGCAGGAAGTTATTAACCTCAGCAAGTCGTTTTATGAATGGATGAACCAGCGCAGAACGGTACGTGATTTTTCTGATAAGCCTATTCCGAAAGAAGTCATCGACAACCTGATTCTTACGGCCTCCACAGCACCGAGTGGGGCACATAAACAACCGTGGACGTTTTGTGTAGTCGAAAATCCGGAGATCAAGAAGAAAATCAGGGAAGCTGCTGAGCAGGAAGAATATGAAAGTTACACCAGCCGCATGAGTGAAGAATGGCTGGAGGATATTAAAGCGTTGCAAACCGATTGGCACAAGCCGTTTCTGGAAGTTGCCCCCTGCCTGATTGTGGTCTTTAAAAAAGCCTATGATCTAAAAGAAGATGGAACAAAGGGGACAAACTATTACGTAAACGAATCGGTTGGGTTGGCGTGTGGATTTTTGTTGGCCGCCATTCATCATGCAGGCTTGGTTGCGCTTACCCATACACCCAGTCCGATGAATTTCTTAACTAAAATTTTAAACCGCCCGGAAAATGAGCGGCCGTTTTTGCTGATTCCAGTAGGTTATCCTGCAGAAGAAACATTCGTTCCCAAACTGGAGCGGAAGTCGCTTCAGGATATTTCAGTGTATTATTAAATTTTCCAAGCTAATCGCCTGGGAAATGAACCACCGCTGATTTATCTATAATTATTATTCTTGGGATAAACTTTAACGTACGTGAGTTTATACGTAATCACTACATCATTTTTTGTTTCCGTGTAAACACCATCCAGAATATCGGGTTTGTTTTTGTCATACAGAAATGTAAACGTGAGCACTTTACCCTTGGGTTCGAAATGTTTGTAGATGAATCCTCCGCCTTCAGCCAATTCATTCAACTCGGCTACAATCGGGTAGCGTGGTGCATTTTTTTCCTCCAACGAAATTTCAACATATTCAGTATTGGAGCCGGGCCAATCTTTCAGAATAGCCACGCGTGCATAATTATCCTTTCGCTCAATGGTGCGCTCACGCTCAACGGATGACAACAATGATTTTCCTTTGCGTATTACCTCTCCTGATACGGTGTAAATTCCTTCAATGGAAGGTTCGTTACCATGTGTCTTGGCAATATACCTTCTGATCATCCCCTCCAAATCAACCTCATCGTATATTGATTTTTTGGGCGCTGCGGGTTTCACCGGTTTCACCATATACAAACAGGATGTCATGGCGAAAAACATAAACACACAGATGAGTCGTGTAAGCATAAATCAAAAAATCATATCCTGATAACTTCCTTGTGTTGACGTTCGGCATGAAATACGGGAACGAAGTACACTGGGCTTGAACATGGATTTACCCAGCAACATACGCACACACTCCTGGATACCTTCCGTAATGGATGGATGCGGATGCACGCACTCAGCCAGTTCATCAATTCCCTTATCCATACTGATCAACAACGCCACTGCCTGAATGGCACTGGATGCATGAAGCCCTACTACTTTCATGCCGAGAATTTTCATTTGGTCATCATTGGTAACCAATAATTTGATAAATCCCTGTGTGTTCCGCTTGGCTATTGCCCTTGATATGCAACTATAGTCGAGCGTTACCACCCGATAATCCATACCTTTTTCACGGGCTTGTGTTTCATTTAATCCCACCCCTGCTACCTCCGGACTTAAAAACATAATGGTGCTGATGTTTTCATACACCAGCTTCCTTTGTGGATTGCCGAAAATCTTCTCCACGGCATAACGTCCTTCCAATTCTCCCACGTTTACCAGCGAAATATCTGCAGTGATGTCGCCTACAGCATAAATGTTGGATACATTGGTCTGCGTATCGTTATCCTCTATTCCACGTTTGGAGATATGGATGTCCACTTCGTTCGGATCCCATAATGACTCATAGTTGGGCACACGCCCTACAGAAACCAATGCCTTCTCTACATTAAATACTTCTTTGCTTCCATCGGTATACTCCAACTCGTACTCCACTCTGCCATTTTTAACCTCCATACGCACTAACTGCGATTTCCTGTGAATGAGCACACCGTTATTTTCCATGTTTCGCTCAATCACACGCACCACATCCTCGTCCTCAAAAGGCAAAATGCGATCGCCCTTATCAATCAGGTGCACCTTGGTTTTTCCGAAACCAGAGAAAATAGTTGCATACTCACACCCGATCACCCCGGCCCCTACAATCACCATGCTTTCAGGAAAATCTTCCATGGCTTCAATGCCATCGCTGGTCATTATAATTTTCTCATCAATAGGCAATTCTGGTAAATACCGCGGGCGACTACCTGTGGCCAGAATAACATAGTCGGTAGTAACGGTGGTTTTTTCAACCTCCCCGGTTATTTCTACCTCATGTTGGCTTAATAATTTCGCTGACCCTCTGTAAAAAGTAAAATATCCGGAACTTTTAAGCAGTTCCATATGCTCAAGCAACAGGTTTTTGCGTTCCTGAACTGCCCGGTGTACCTCGGCCTGTATCTCCTTATAATCCACACTGGGCGCCTGGATGTTATAGCGCTTCAGGTTCTTTCTGAATGAGGCCGTTTCCCGCGATAGTTCCCACCAGGTTTTGGATGACAATGCACCGTTAGTTACACCCGCACCACCAACCTTACCTTTCTCCACCAGTAAAACTTTTTTCTTAAAATCGATAGCCCGCATGGCGGCCGCATACCCGGATGGACCGGCACCAATTACAACAAGATCAAACTTTTCCATACCACAGACAAATAAGGGTGAAAATACGCATATTCTATTAAAGAAAAGGGCTTATATTAACCCATAAATTCTGCGCATGGAATTCTGGCAGAGGTATTCTACACTTGGCATTTCGGAAAGTACTGAACCTTATCTGTTCAGAAGCATTATTCTTTCCAATCGTGTTGCCTTGATAATTATTTTACTGACGGTAACACTGTTGGGCACGCTCACCATCATGTCGGGACTTACCGCAGGTATTCAACGGGCCAGTTTCAGCTTGATTTTATACTTATCCGTTCCTGTACTGAATTACTTTGGTTACAACCTGTTAAGTCGCTTTCTGATTTCTGTTTCCATACCGGTATTTATCATCATACTGATCAGCACAAGTACACAAAGTAGTAGCCCGCTGATCTATAGCGCCTCCTATTTTCCGCCTCGCATTCTTACCATGGCTACCTGTATCATTCCGGTAATCGTGTTTGATACGTTCCGCGAAAAGCGCTGGCTTGGCTTAAGTTTGTTTGTGTGCATGATCTGCATTGTGGGGTACGACTTTGTTATTCAGCTTTTTGGTCGCTCGGTTGATTTTTACAGTAACCGGAATGTTTTCCTGTACTACAACCTGGTATTTTTCATCGAGTTCATTGCCCTGGTCTCAACAGCCTTTATGTTGAAACGAATGGTTGACGAATCGGACAACAAAAATTTTGAACTTCTTCGGACTCAGGAAATCAATAACCGGGAACTGATCAAGCAGAATTACCAGTTAGCGCAACTAAATCAGGAAGTTGAAACCCAGAATGAAGAAATGGTTTCGCAGGCAGAAGAACTGAGGGCCAACCAGGAGAAACTTGCTGATGCGTATGAAGTTATTCAGAAACAAAAGGAACAGCTTCATATTCACAATGAACATCTTGAAGATCTGGTAGCGCAAAAAAATAAAGAGCTCATTGATGCCAACGAGGAACTTTCGAAATACAACAGTGAGCTTCGCCAGTTTTCACACACCATTTCGCATAACCTGCGTGCACCTGTAGCCCGTCTTATCGGATTAGAGAACCTGCTCTCGATGGATACCGATGGACTTTCGGATAATCAACGGCAACTGATGGCCTTGCTTAAACAATCAGCTCACGAACTGGATGCCATCATTCGCGATCTGAACAAGATCATCGATATCCGGAATGATATTTACAGGATTAAAGAAAAAATAATCTTTCAGCAGGAGTTTGACCGGGTGCATCAAAGCCTGGAACACCAAATACCCGAGAACACAGAGTTTCTAATCGACTTTTCTGAAGCCTCCTTCATCTATACCATACGCCCGCTGCTCAACAGCATACTCTTTAACCTGTTGAGCAATGCAATAAAATACCGTTCGCATAATCGCAAGTTGGTCATCTCGGTTTCAACCAAACATTTGGATGAGGGTATTCTACTCACCTTTGCTGACAACGGACTTGGAATGAACCTGGAGCAATTTGGCAAAGACCTGTTTGGTATGTACAAAAGATTTCATACTCACACAGATGGAAAGGGACTGGGTTTATACCTGGTGAAATCGCAGGTAGAAACATTGGGGGGCACAATTTCCGTTACCAGCGAATTAAACGGAGGCACTAAATTCACCATTTTCTTTAAACATGTTGATGCCGTTGACGGGCAGATTTGTTTCGACAGCGAGTACGGGCAGATTTACTATAACGCACGATCAAATACAGCCGGGGTGAGTTGGAAAAAACAAGTGACCAGCGAAGCCTACCGCGCACTCTTTGCCAAGTGCATTGATGTATTGCGAATCTATAACACCCCATACTGGATTTCTGATTTACGTAAACAAGGCCACATTTCGCCAGACGATCAGATTTGGATGGTGTCCACGATTATACCGGATGCTGTGCGGAATGGTTTATTCAGAATTGTTGTGGTTTATGATCCTGCGCAGCATAATGCAGATTACCGTGAGCGCATAAAGATGGCGATTGAAAAAGGGGGTAGCAAAGTTGAATTTACAACCACCACCAAAGAAGCTGAAACATTGATTGAGGAAGAAATAAGAAAACAAACAGACGCTTAGCGTCTTGAATTAAATATACCCGCCACCATACAACGCACACTGCCACCACCAAATTTTTCAATTGTGGGTATAGCCATTGGAATCATCTCAGCAAAACGCGAGATCGCATCAACCTGTCCCGGTAAGAGCGAGTGGAATGCCTGCTCTGAAAGCAACACAAATGACTCTCCATTCTTACTGGATACTTCTATCATGTTACCGGCAAAGGCATTCATTTGCGCATAACTGATAGCAACTACCTTGTGTTGTGTCTCGGCTAAAGCTGACAGAATTTTTTCCTGATCCTCATCATTGTGAATGGCATCCAGGCATAACACGGCAAACTTTGAGCCAATGCACATCAATACATTGGTGTGATAAATGGGGGTTCCCTTTTCATCAACGGCATCAAAAACAATTGGTTTATATTCAATGAGTGCGCAAAGTTTATTAACCAACTGTTCATTCGTTCGGGGTGATCGATTAGCGTATGCAAGCTTGTTCACGTAATCAAACACCACACTTCCAGTGCCTTCCAGAAAATGATTTTTAAGCTCTTCACCAGACCAATCGGTGATCTCGGTGACTTCAAATGATTCTGCCAATGTTTCCACAACAGTTGCCCTTCGCTCAAGTCGCCTGTTTTCAGCCAGCATGGGGTATAACATCACCCTGCCGTCTTCATGAAACGAAATCCAATTATTCGGAAAGATCGCATCCGGTTTAACCGGCACAGGCGTATCGTCAATAACATGTACTTCAATATCGTGCGAACGCAACAGGTCAACCATCCTGTCAAATTCCTGCAGGGCTTTTTGATGAACTACTGTGGAGTCATCCACTTCATCCACCTGAAAAGCATTTGATTTAGCCGTTTGGGCATTAAACCCAAAAGCTGCCGGACGAACCATGAAAATACTGGAAGGTGCCTGTGAAACCATACGCATTATTCACGGCATAATTAGTTATTTTTGCGCGACTTCTGAAATTATGGACTACATCGGACAACTGGATACTGAGGTGTTTTTCTTTTTAAACGGATTACATGCCCCTTGGCTTGATCAGATCATGTTCTACTTATCAAACACCCTTACGTCCATTCCTCTTTTCCTACTTTTAATTTACCTGCTGGCAAAAACGTTCGGAAAAAAAATATGGATACCCCTGTTGTGTATCGGCATTTGCATAGCCCTTACTGATCGGATTACAAGCGGCATTATGAAGCCCGGCTTTGCCCGCTTGCGCCCAACCCATGAACCACTAATTGCTGAGAAGGTTCATACAGTGAATGGATACAAAGGTGGAAAATTCGGATTTGCTTCCGGGCATGCGGCCAACACGTTTGGGGTAGCCATGATTATTTTCCTACTGCTAAGAAAGCACTATCGGTTTGTGGGCTTTATGTTTTTGTGGGCGGGCGTTGTAACCTACACCCGCATATACCTGGGCGTCCATTATCCGGGTGATATTATTGTCGGGTTGTCAATCGGTTTGTTATGCGGATGGGTAACCTTCCGGCTTCATGAATTGGTTCAATTACGATTGGCTAAAAGCAATACGGCCGGTTGATTAATTGCCCCTTACCTCGCCACCAAAACTTTTAGATGTATTGCGCACATTAGGTGATCCAACATAATTCACGGAAGCACCAAAACCGGAATTCACCTCGATTTCTTCCATGGCATTTACATTGACTTCAGCGCCCATACTGGCATTCACATAGGTAATTTTACTTTCCAGTCGGGAGGCTTTTAACACAGCCCCCATGTTTGCCTTTACTTCATGATTTTCAGTCTGCCCGTGCAACTCAACCACAGCACCCATGTTCAATCTCGTGTACAGATTTTTAGCAACAATCGGCAAGCGCATTTCGGCACCCATTGTAGCTTCAAGCGCCAGATTTTTTGATTTCAACGTTCCGTCAGAAAAAACTTCAGCACCAGCCTGCGCACGCAAATCGTTTAGCTCGGTATAGTAAACTTTAACCCGGATATACCGTGAGCGCGGGTAATCGTTTGAGCGCCACTCATCCATATAATGCTTGTTGCGCAGCTTCAATTTCAATTCACCTCTATGTATATCCAGTATCACATCATCTTTGTCTACCCCGCGGTAATCCACATCAATAGCGTACGACTCAGCTTTTACCAATTCCACCTCAAAGGGGCCGAAAACATCAATTTTTGTAAATGGATCTGCCGGTTTTTGTGCTTGTAAGCCAAATGTCAATAAACAAAGAGTTAATAATAAAGTGTGCTTCATATACATGCGTTTAGCCCACAGACGCGTAGTATGAGCAATACGTTGCATGGGGATGAAAAAGATTTTTTCCCTATTGCCCTAGTAATCGTTTCACATACTTCCCGATGATGTCGAATTCAAGATTTACTGAATCGCCAGGTTTAAGGCTTTTAAAGCTGGTGTGCTCAAATGTATAGGGAATAATGGTCACTCTGAATGCATGGGAGGAAGAATTAAAACACGTCAGGCTTACTCCATCAATGCAAACTGAGCCCTTCTCCACCGTTACATTCCTGGAAGAAGGGTCATATTCAAAATCGTACAGCCAGCTACCCCCCACTTCCTGAACATTTTTACAAACACCCAGTTGATCCACATGCCCCTGAACGATATGTCCATCAAACCGGCCATTGGCGATCATGCAGCGTTCCAGGTTTACCAGGTTGCCTTCATTCCAATTTCCCAAGGTTGTCTTTTTAAGGGTTTCATCAACAGCTGTTACCCAGTGCCTATCCCCTTCTACTTTTGTTACCGTAAGGCACACACCATTGTGCGAAACGCTTTGATCGACTTTTAACTCATGTGAAATGGGGCTGTTGATACAGAAATGCTTGTTGGTTTGGTCGGTTACAATCCGATCAATTTTGCCTAAGGATTCGATTATGCCGGTGAACATGGATCAAAATTATCCGAATTATTACTACTGAAAAAGATTTGAGGCTTAATAAACAATGTGTATCCAACCCTTTACCTGCTTGGTCTGGTTAGCGGGTTCAATGGCATCAAATTCAATGTTGGCAAAATAATAGTACACACCAGTGGGTACCTGTTTTCCAAATTTATCCTTCCCGTCCCAATTCAATGTTTCTTCACTTTTTAAATCAATCAACTTCTGGCCCCATCTATTGTAAACGCTTAACGCAACAGACTTAACAAATCGGGAGCAGTAGATTTCTGAATTCATCTCAGTAAAAAATTCATTTTTTAAATCTCCATTTGGAGAAATAATATTAGGAAAGTATATGGAGGGGCAATTATCAAAACACAGGGCATCACTTAATTCACTTTCGTTTCCTGCCCGATCTACAGCCGATATTCGATAGCAGCGACTTAACTTTGCTAAATTGTTTTCAACAAATTCATTTCCCGATGTAACACCGATAAGCGTATATTCATCAGTTTTACTGTCTGACGCATAGACGTTATAAAAAAATATATCCTCCAAACATTCGTCTGGATAGGAAAGCCATTGAATGGCATGACTAAAAATCCGTTGTGAGCATGGAGTCTGGGCATTGAATAAACCACAATTAATTTCCGTCTGCACCAATACCGGTGTACAGGGAGGTACTAAATCAAGAACCCTGGAGCAAAAAACCTGAGAAAAGTTTTCTTGTGGAGCTGCAATGGCAGGATTACCGTACGTGCCTCTTGTTTTTATTCGATAGCAATACAACTCATGTTGGTCCAATCCAATACCTTGATAGTTACCATTATCAATATAATTAAATCCATTTTCAAAAACATCCACGCTATCAATCAAAACAAAGTTATCCAATCCCTCGCCCTCACTACTTCGGTAAACCAAATGTAGTGGGTAATCCTGACTGTAGTTTGTCCAGGGTGTAATGGCTTCCCAAGCTAGCCCAATACTTTCAGGTAATGGAATTGCCGTATTGCTAACTGTTGAAGCCGAAGCCGAAGTATCAATGGATATCAACGGATCACTTACCGAAATCCTCGCCTTTAATACGATCCGATAATTGTACACCAGTTCCTTGGTATTAACACCATCATCAGTATACGTAGTGTCCAATATGTTTGCAATCTGAACTTGGGTCATTCCGGTATTACCTTCAAATCCTTCGGCCCGTAGTAAAGCATATTCATAAGGTTGAGTATAAGCTTCCGGGTCCAGATCGTACGGACTTCTCCAGCTAATGGTAATCGCTCCGTCAGTTTCATGTGTTTTATCTACGGTTACATGCGTGATAACCGGTGCTTCGGCCAAAACCGGTGGCAGACAAATTTCAATTGAAGCTTTACTTTCGGCACCGCCAGCAAGCGGAAATATGGCTGTTAAACGATAGCAATACACAGCACCTGGTGCTAATCCTAAACCATTATTGGTATCTATATACTCTAATGCACCCGGTGGCACTTCGCCCACTTTTGTGTAACCGGCATAACGAGGCAGGCCTGATGCACACTCGTCTGGAGAATAATTAAAACTTCCTACCCTTCGCCAAATCTGAACGGCAGTTGCATTTGAACAAAAATAGGGCGACCACTTAATGAGGCCGTGTCGCTGAACAGGATCTAAAGCAGCCTCAGTAAATGCTGGTGCAGGAGCTGTGACTTTTATATTCCACGTTCGAAAGAGAACAAGTGCCGCACCTGAGGAAGGTTTATCCGTGATTTTTACGGTAATCTGATAAGGCTGATTCCTCACCGCTTCACACGATGGTGTCCATTCAAATTCAAGTGAAGCTTGCGGAACACTGGATTGAAACACTGGAGGGTTTGGCGTGTAATTGGCCGGATTATTTTCAAACGAAAAGATTCCAGAGAAGACTTCAATTTTTACATCATGCCCATCAGGGTCAGTTCCAAAGATGGTTTCAGAAATAGGTGTTCCGGCTTCAACGCAAATGTCCTGTGGAATGATAAGCACCGGGCGCAGGTTAGGACATTCTGTAACAATTATTTGCATGTCGCGGATAACCGTTCCGATTTTTACAAATACACTATCAATCATTCGCCATTCTTCTACCACGAAAGCAATGTTGTATTCACCCACTGCTCCAGGTGCATCCCAGGTAATTGTTCCGTTAAAAGAATCAATCCTAAAAGTTGGTGGACCATCCCCTGCCTCATTTGCAGTTTGATAATTATTGGAATAAAAGCTAGGGGCATCTAGAGACCGATATTCAGTTGCCTGATTGGCTCCCCGCAAGGGAACAACTAATTTATAGGATAAGCTATCCCCGTCTGCATCAAAAGCTCCTGGGTTATGATAGAATGCCAATCCAGAACATGCTTGATCTATTGGTGGTGATAAGAATACCGGAACACTATTACAAATCTGTGAAGCAACAAGAATATTCGTTTCAATGTAGAAAAACGTAGTTATGGAGTTTGAAATGTTTAGGATGCCGCCATTACGGTTTGGCTCGGAATAGGATATGGTATACAAACCGTCCATTGCACAGGTATGTTCAATCGTATATTCAAACACTCCAATACCATCGGGTAAATCTGAACGTGCTTTAAAACTACCAGATGGAATGCTCATCTGGCTACCATCTCCAAAATCCAATACAGTGCCGTCACCACCTGGGGACACCGGACTACTCATGTCTCCATACAGTATTAATGTAATGATGAACGTCCTTTCATTACATTCGGATTGCTTGACTACAATTTCTCCTGCTATTAAATGAGTGGCTAACGCTGAAAACGAATTAAAGAGAAAAAGGGAAATTAATAAGCAAGTGATCCTCTGCATTTGTAAAGGTTAGGTCTTTATAAACCTCAAACGCCCTGTGTAGAGTTAAATTGCAATTATCCGCTGACAATTCAAAACGTGTGTGTTTACACATGGGCAAAAAAGTGTGATTTTGATCGCGCTATTTCAAGAAAACGTATTTAGATATTTCAAGAAGAAGTATTCTTAAAGCCTAAAAATAGGCACGAAAACGCGAAAAATCACCAATCCACTCCGGGGCCGGAAAATACTTCGCAATTGCTCTCCCTGTGGTGGTTTAAATCTCCTTTAAAGTGGGTTTTTGCGTGGGCTATGTGAGCCTTAATCCGGCTGCGAAGTTCCTTAATTAGGAGCCTGTGGACATGGGTAATATCCAGGCCTGAAAGGAGCTCAACAAGGTACCTCTCATCAAATGGGCTACATTGTTCGACTATGCAAACTTCCCTCAGGTAGGCTGCAATTGAACCCGCGATCGTTGGGGCTTCCTGGGTATAGTCGGACACAAAAACAGCCAGGTGATCACCGGATATTTTCATCTCTACATTTTCACTCAAAATAAGCTTGCTTAATAAGCTGCAAATTGATTGCGGATTATTCAAGCCTTTCAGTACGATCAATAAGGTGCTTCCAGATGTTACTTTCATGGGATGGTTGTCTATTGGTTTGCTCTCAAAACTTTAAATTCAGTTAGGCCACTTTCATCATCAACATTCGATTCAACTAAATAGCCCTTTTTGTGATCCTTATCGGTTGTCGAAAATTCAATTAATCCGCAAGGCTCCAAATTAAGCGCCTCCTCCTGTTCAAATGTTGGGCTTACTTTAAAGAAATAGTATTCCGGTATCCATAGAGGTCTGTCCAAATCACTCACTTTAATCTCCTTCTCACTTAATACGTTTGCTTCTGTTGTGAGTCGACTATTGAATTCGGTGTTACCTTCTCCAAAAGTCATTTTTATAAACTCATCATTTTGATGAAATAACGCACTCCGAATGTACCTTCCGTTGCGTTTTAAATTTCGCATTACACTCAGCTTTGCATTGTAAATAGTTTCTGGACTGATTATGTTATTTAGTTCCGCAAAGTCTTCATCTTTATCGGTTACCAGGCTCCCATCATCACGCCTGAGCTGAATGATGAAGTTATCATTATCCCGATCGTTGTCTTTAGTAGTACCTTGTATGTAGCGATCACGCCTTACAAATTCAATGGTGTAACCACTTGCTATTATCGGTGAACGCAGTGCAAGCGTATTGTCAATTTGTGTTAATGGTAACACAAACTCACGCTTGGTCAGGAATTCGTCCAGGTTATTAAGTTGTTCGTTATTCCAACGATCGTACCCGGCATCAATTCGATTATAGTAGTATTCCGTTGCAACCGCCTTTCTGATATCCTTCACGAAATTAAATTTTACTACCCGCTGAGGCTTATAAAAATCAACTAGTGGAGCAACGTAAATTCGTTGCTTGAGCCCATCCAGTTTTATACCAACGCCAATACCATCAACAGCTCGAGCCATGTCGAATAGTTCTTTAAAACTGGTAGTAGGTGGTCTATCAGCAAGCGGAAAACCTCGGATTAAACTACCATTAAGGATGCCGCGCAAGCTTCCTTCTCCATCTGCATCGTAAGCGGTTGGCTCGCTGTCAGTTCGTCCATAGTATTCACTTCGGAAACTATCAGCTTCATCCGTTATACTTTCAACTACACGAGCAAAGGCTTCATGTATTAAGAATATAGGGGCTGTAGTAGCTGGTACAAGTGTGTCACCTCTGACGCTTAATGTGTAATTTTCAAGCCGATCAAACCTTACAGTTGTGTTTGATGCTATCCCATCACCCTGTACTATCCCATAAATGTAAATCTCATCATCCTTTTCAAGGGCAACAGTGTAATCACTAATTGAAGTTGAGCTTTGAAAGTTATCAGTAAGACCACCACTACTCTGAGTTGTTCCAATTTGTTGTGTAGTGTAGTTTCCTGGTCTACCTGTCTTAATATACCATGATACTGTCCAATCCAAGTCCAGGCCTGATAGCACAACAAAGCCTATGTGCATTACCGCATTAAAGGTATAGTTACCTGACTCTGCGACTTTGAAGTTGTACTTAAAATCCGTTTCTGGACTAGCTGAGTTGAACTGCATTAAATAATCAAATCTTTCCTGGATTTCATCCAACACAGGAGACCAAGGCCAAAGAACGTAGTTCGGTTCATCAATCTCCATCTGTGCGGTAGGTTGAAGACCGTCTAATAATCCATCGATGGCATCTTTTCTTAATGTCTTACTGTGTAGTTCAATGGTTTCAGTTTCGCTGCTATTCGCTTCAATAGCCTTACCGCTTTGAGTTACCAGGCTGCTCAGGTTCACCTTCACATCCTGTCTATTTTTAAATTTTTGCAAGAAGCCCGATTGCTCAATGTTACATTCCGCATAGAGTTCTGATATCTCTAGCGTTGTAAGGTTAAACCGGCCCGTGTAATCTGTGCGGTATTTGCGTTGACTATTAATGTACCGTTGACGTATAAGCACAAGCTCAGCTTCAATTCCATATTGCTCATAGAAGTAAGCCACCAGGTTACGTCCGTCTTTAACGAAACGAAGTTTTTGGGTGTACTCAAAAAACACACCGTGCCATCTAGGGTCACGCTTCCGTGTTACTCCGCCTGAGTCCCATCCCTCCGGATCGTACTTTAAGCGAACTGGCTGCTTTAGGTCTTTATGAAAAATATAGAATCGAAACTGGCTCATGATTTTAGTGATTAGATTTCCAAATCGGTAACTGCTTTTATTTACGACTGGCCGATTTTGTTGCCAGATACTCACTAAGCAAAAGGTTATACTTTGCTGGGGTTTCCGCCTTTATGCGTTCCAGTGGAGCTCCCTTTTGTTTCCATAACCTCTCAAACTCAGTTACCCTGTTTGCTGCAACTAGTGTGAGCTGCATTGCCGAGCTAATTAGCTTGCCATTACTAAAGAGCCTGACCGCGTTCTTGTTGCCTGGTATATCTGCAATACTTACCTCTATAAGCTCAGATTTAACTACTGTAGGCAAGGACTGACCCGACAGATACAAAGAAGTATCTTCACTGAGTTCAATCATATTCACGTTTACGCTTGCCGCGTTTAAAATACCGCGCTCAACTTTTCGTGCTACCGCTCTGGCGAACGAGTCATCCATATCAAAAAAGGGCTCGGCCAGTAGTTGCGATCCTGACTTACGCACATTCTCCCACTTGCCGATGGGCAATACCTTTTCGCGCTCATGGTTGTATAGCATTATCGGATTTGTGAGAAAGCGGGTAAGATCAATACCGCTTGTGAGGATGCGCGAGCCCAGGTAATTTACCGACTCATCGCTCAAAATAAATGTTGCTGCCATCCTCAATCAGTGCTTTAAAACAAATTCAACATTGGGTAAGAAGGTGCCGCCATCATCAACTTTTAGCAGGGCGCTCATTTCATGACGCATGAAGGAACCGGGATGGATTTTCAAATCATAGGTAGTTCTACGCGCCTGAGAATTTGGCGGTGGTAAATCAGTTTGCTTTAATTCGTTCATTGCATCTGCCAGTTTTTTCAGGCAATTGAAAACCTTCACCTGATTTTCTGTGGCTGCATAGGTATGGCAGTGCTGGTCATACCATTTAAGCAATTTTTGTTCATTCACCTTTACCTCACCTTCTTCCAAAACAAAAAAATCAGAGTTATACTCCACAGATTGATGGCCGTAGCTCGCTAAGGTTCTCCTGGTATCTTTAATGAATCCTACAACCTCATTTAAAGCCAGATAAAGCCCGCTAAAATCTGGTTTCTCCATTAGTTCAAATAGCCTTTCAGGCGGAAGTTTTACCCCTCCAATTTGGGTGCCGGAGAGGGCCGGAATTACTTTTGCTTTTACGAACTCTATTCCGGAGTATCGCTCTACTCTATCAATATCAGCTAGTTCAAAAGCTGGTTGAATATCCAGATCATTCCACGCTTCACATACTTGAGTCAAGTGGTGAGCCATCATCCTTAGGAAATTGCGCTGCCGATCCATCGTTTCTGTATCGATGCGAAGCAGTGTTTTTCCATTGGTCTCTGATTTGGCCTGTACCGGAGTTCGGCTCTTATCCGGCCTCTTTGTTTGGTTGTTGGTTTTCATGTGTTGTTAAAAATTAATTGATTAAAAAATTGAAATTGTTATCTGGGGTTTCTTAGAGTTTGCTGGCTACTTCCTTACTTCACCTCCTTTCGTGGTGAGTGTAACTCTGCCTTTTGGCAGTGGCACACCAAACTCATTATATAGGTCTTCTTTGGCAATGGGCAGTCCGGCATCTGCCATCTCAAGCCACATTTTTAATTTTTCAGCAGGGGTAAGTTCTTTGTTAAGGTTAAACTGTGCTTTAACGCCTTGTAAGGGATAGCCGTTGGCGATCAGCATCGGTTTCAATTTGTAGTTCAACAGGTATTCTGCCATAAGCCTGTCCTTCATGGCAATTTCTGTTTCAACCTGTTGGTGTACTTCGCCTAGCGCCTGGCTGCCTACATTGGTTTGTTGTGTGGTTAGTGTTTGACCGAGTACGACAATGCTCATTTCGCGATTCATTAAATCGTGAAAAGGTTCGTATGAGCTCGCTCCTGTCTTGGCCGCGTCTACGAAATTCACTTTTGTCCCCTTTGGTACCACAACATAGGCCGCACTTCCCTGGGCTTTTGCTGCCTCCGTTACCTTGTCGCGAGCTGTAGGATCATTCGGATCATACTCATACCAGCGCAAGGGCATTCCAAACATTTCATTGAAGCGTGCAAAGTCGGCTAAGTTTGAGCGCTTCATTAACACGTAAGGAGCCAGTACGGCATATAAGCCGAGGTCTGCCGGGTTACCCACTTCCAATACATACTTGTTCTCAGGTGGAAGCGTATAACTAATTACACTGCCCGACCTGCTGTATGGTTGGCAGGTAATCAGCTTTTCAAATGGGAGAATGTTGGCGGGTGGAATACGATTTACATCATCAATTAATCCGTCTTTGCCGGGAACGAGTTCAACAAGTGAATAACCTTCAAAAATCGATTTCCCAATATGTTGCAGTAAATCAAAAAACCAGGGGCTTTCAAGATTTTGAATATAGCGCTCATCTCTCAACCCTTGCCAGGTAATCGGTACATTCAAAAGTGACAGTACACGTTTTTCAACAAGTGCTGTAAGCTGTCCGTCAACTGAAATGTCATGGTATGTATTTACCAGAGCTCGCCTGTCGGTGTTAACTGCATTCTCGGCAGCTTTCAAATTGTTTATCCAGGTTTGAATGGTCTGTCCGCCTCTGTGAGGCTGACCTATTTCAATTCTATGGATAATGATTTCTCTTTCCGACTTCATATAATTCCACTTAGTTCGTTTTTGTAATCAATTCGCAGTCCTTTAAAGGGCCAGCCTAGCCAGTGACAGGCGTGAACAACATTCACACCGTCTATTATTCGTAAATCTTTGTCGAGTACTACAATTGGAATCATGCCAGGGCCACCTGTAATAAACAGCAGCAGAAATTTCATTACACGGTTATACTCTAACCCGATACTGTGCCGGCCAGCATCCAGCTCATAAATAGTATAAGGGTGCGGTGGTAGTTCGTCACCGTTAAACATCCGCTTCTCAATCACTTTGTAATTGCGCTGCATCATTGAGCGAATCTCTTTGCGGTTGTAAGGGTTTTCCGATACCGACTTATCGGAAATACGAACAGCAAAATTTTCTAGCAGCTCAATGTGCTGATCCTGACCCTGTGTTATTTTGGAATTAAATGGCTTACCCAAAGCTTGCGCCTGATCGTTCGCAATGCCCTGGGCAGCCTCAAACCAATCAATCAAAATATTTTTAGTCTCGTTCTTCACTCGTTACTCTTTTTAATAGCCAGTAGTAAATCGCAAGCGGTCAGCAAATCATCCCGGTAGTCCGGGAAATTAGGGCTCTGTAAACCGGCCTTTATCAGTTCTATTATTGCGCCTTCCAGCTTAGGCAAATCGTGCGAGGCAAGCTCAACCTGAATTTTGCTGTCTGTTTGTGTTGCTCCGTCTTTCATCGTAGTGCTCATAAATTTTACCAAGTGCCCCTTTAAACCACTTAAACCGGTGTTTAAACCACCTTCATGTTGTTTGGTGTACCTCTATCAGCTTTCATGGGCCTTGAAAGGCCGG
The DNA here is from genome assembly GCA_019638275.1 of Cyclobacteriaceae bacterium. Taxonomy (GTDB): domain Bacteria; phylum Bacteroidota; class Bacteroidia; order Cytophagales; family Cyclobacteriaceae; genus UBA2336. The sequence continues at coordinate 268,696 of JAHBUC010000003.1, forward strand.
TTTCGGCTAATATTTTATTGATTTCATCAGCCAATCGCTTACGCTCGGCTGTGTCTCTGCAATGCTTCTCAACCCCTTCGAGCTGTGTGAGCACCTTGTATACTTCCTTACAGTTGAGCTGGCGGAATCTTTTCTTCACTACTCCGCGCTTAAGCAGGAATGAATCCAACGCTGCCCAGTTGATTTGCCAGTCTATAGCGTTACCGTCTTCAAACCAACCCAGAGTAAAGCATATAGCCACACACTTCTTTTTCATTTTCGTGCACGGATCATCTTTAGCCAGGGTATTGATCAGCTCCTGTGCTTCATCCTGAAAGAGCTGGCGGCTGCTCGTAGTACGTCCGTTGCTGTACTGTTGTACCATGTCAGCCTTCATCTCCATCATTCCGGCATTGCTCAGCAGGGTATGGAGTTTTTTGAGTTGTGGGGGTGTGATGTGTCTACGCATATTGCTGGTTGTGTAGTTTCTTTAACTTTTGTTTCAATTCACCAATAGTCCGCGAGCCTATAAGCGGTTTAACATCGGTTAAACCTTTGCTTTTGGCTATAGCATTAATATCCGCTATTGAGGGTGGTGTCATTCGAATTGGGCCTGGCAACATGCGTTGTCCTTTGCCTGATACATACAGCAATCGTGAAAATTTTTTGAATAGTGACTTGTGCACAAACTCGTGGTCGTATTCTCCTGGCGTGCTGATAATCACAACACCCACAGAGCCGCGATTAAGCGGAGCTTCCAACGCTTCCAGCAATTCAATTATGGTTGCGTACTCTTTCAGGGCAAAGTCATCCAGAATTATCAGCCTGGTAGGGCATTCACCACTTAACAAGTAATGTCTTAAGCGCTGCATATATCCATAGACATTGGTTTTAATAAAGGGCCAATCAAAATCTGGAATGATTGCAGCACACATTTTGAAAAGCAGTGTGCCTCCACGTGCGTGTTCGCAATGCACAAGTGCAACCTTACGCTTATCATTAAAGTCCTTCACAAAACAATTTGCCACTGTTGTGCGGCCAGAGCCGCGATCACCAAGAATAAGATGCACCGAACCATAGTTTAAACTACGGTTAAAAGTCTCATAAGCCAGTCTGAAGCTTAGCGTTCTGAATGTGTTGAGAATAAATCTTTTCTGTTCCATCAGCTTGCAGTTTTGGTTCTCAATATCTCCCTGATCTTGTTGGTCAGCGTTCCGAAGTTCTTCGCGCCTACCAGCGTTCTCCACGTTTCCTCATCATCAAGTCCGTAATGTTTACAGAAAGCTTTTACCTCTGCTGTGGTTGGCGGTAACAACTCTTCATAGTGATTGATACGCCTGGTTAGCTCAGGTACACCCGGCTTGTTTTTCTTTGTCCAGGTTTCAAGATTGGTTTTGAAATAGGCAGGCGCACTTAAAATAATAGCGCATGAATTCATTGTAAGGTCACGCAACTCATGCAGGTATTCGAGTCCGCGATAAGAGAACTTGTTCGCCTGGTCTAAAATCAAAAGTGATCCGGGCCGGGCATTCAGGTAAGCCGCTATTTTGCGAATAATACCGAACAAATTACTGTGTATAAGCGGGTCGTGCTTTTCGTTGGTAAGCGCACCGGGTAACTCCTGTAAAACAGAATGCCAGAACGTGCGACTTGAGCCCATTGAGGCGTGAACCGTAACCATAAATACATTAGGGTGTTCACAGCGAAAGTGATTCAGGGCTGTGGTTTTACCGAAGCCAGTTTCACCGGTGATTAGCGTCATTAACCGCTCATTAATGGTTACGCGGCAAGCCGACTGCACCCTTTTGAAGTTGTAGGTCTGCAACACCTTTTCACGGAAGGGTTCAGGGCTTTGTGTTGGTTGTATTTTTATTGCGGCTTTCATAACTTTGTCACGCTGAAAAGGTTTTTTTATCGATGGTGAAGTTCAATCTGTGGGGCTTCACCATTTTTTTATCGCCAGCGCCAGCTATCGTTATTCTCATCATCATCAGGTTTTGAAATAATAGCCGGTTCAAGCGTTGCGTTTTCCAAAAGCTCAACACTATCCCACCTGTCTCCAACATGAACCTTCTTTGTCTCAACTTCAGTCACATCGTCCTCGGTGGTTATCTCTTCCAGCTTGCGCACTTTACCAGCAACCGAGCGCTCCTCTTCGCTTATTCCGTAACGTTGAATAACTGAGTCAACTATGTACTGACTTTCAGCGTTATCAATCACCTCTTTCTCTGTTAAAAGTGGGTGCAGCAGATTAAGCGCCCTATCACCAAATTTTTCCTGTGTTTCTTTAACTGATTTTTCCCTCTTACTCTTAAGCTCATCGGCTACCTCCCTTTTAAGTTTCATGATCTTATGGTAGTACTTCTGCTCGTTCTCAGTACGCAATTCAGCTTCGCGGTGTATCTGTATCTGTTGTTTCAAGGTTATCAGGTTTTGCAGATCACCATTCGGTATGAGGTAGGCTGTTTCTTCCAGTTGGTCGTGTTCATTCACATCGAAATACACCGTTACTTTCTTGCCGTATAGTTTCGCCATTAAACCAACCAGCTCTTCACCACTACCCATTGGCAAATCAAAAGTGTATTTATTGTGACGATATTCCAGGCGAACCTGCGGGCCTCTCAGAACCGGTTTGGTTTTTTCCCAGAACAGAAATGCAATTTCAGCCTCATTCAAAAAGTTTTCTTTAGGCCTGTTGCGATCAAAAATTTCATCTGGAGAGAGTCCGTTGTTACGCTTAGTCTTGTTATAAGTTGGAACCCGGTCAGTAATTAACTTCATTACCTGCCGCTTTGTATATGGAATTATTTCCTTCTTCTTCTTATCATTAATAACAGATCGGAATCCTAGCATCTCTTTCCTTAAGAGATCAGGGTCAATGCGTTTTCGATTTTTTATCCCAAATATCCATCCTGGAATTACATTACAGTAATTCTCAAACACATCAACACCCTTTTCAACTTTTGCTCTTGATTGAGGATAGCCAGGGGCTCCAAATTCAACCTTACAGCCAAGCCTTAATAAATTTTCACCGTAAAGCTCATCGAACTTTTTATTACCAGATCCGCAGTCGACCAGAAGTTTCTTAGGTAATTGGCGGGTATTGCCAACAGCCATTTTCACAGCTTCGTGAACGATCTTCCAATCCTCCTGTTCACCAAAGGCTATGCCTAGGATTTTACCAGATGCTACATCCATTACATAGTAAAATTTTAAGAACTTGTTGCCTTCATAATAAAGCCCACCCCTTGTTCCATCGGCTTGCCATTCACGCATAACTTCAGTATAGGTTTTTAGCATCGGTATCGCAGCTTTACGCTCGGCATCTTTGCTTTTACGTGAGCCAAGTGTTAAGAAGTTTATATTCTCTTCGTGTGCAAGCTTTTTAAGGTATGAGTCTGAGGGCCTTTTAAGTCCAATTTTTTCACACTGCTGTCGAATTTCGGGTGCCAACATTTTAAGTGTGTAGTCCCTGGGGTGGCTTTTATTTGCGAGTAAGAGATTTACAATTATCTGGCGCTCCTGCTGGTTCCACTTAACATTGTTCTTTCTAGCTGGATGACGGATAATCGTTGAAATCAGGTTGTCTCTATCTGCTCCTTCACAAGCAAATATTGGCTTCATCACTTTATTCCAGAATCGATCATAACCTGATTTGTCAGGGTTAATCTTAGGCTTATCAAATTGAAAACCTGCCATGATTTGATGGAGGATATTCTTATACCCGTAAGGTCTCTTATCTGTTGAAGCTGCCTCTATCTCGTTTACGATTTTAATAAGCTCAATAAACGTTGCCCTTTTACTTGCTAATTCCTCAAGCTCTTGACGTGAAGCATTGGGCTTAAGGCTAGCCTCAGCCTTATAAAAAGTAGGGTCAGGATTTTTGAAGGCATTGCGAAGCCTAAGCTTCCAGTCCCTCTTTAGGTCTCTGTGTGATCGTTCGGTTGGCATGCGCTGAAAAGGTTTTAATTCGCTCAGCCTTTTTTTCAAACCCGGCTGATTTATGGGTTGCCGTGCCCCGATGCTGTGGTGTTCTGGTTATTGTTAGGCTGCTACCTCTGTGGAAGACAGCAGCTCTTTTTCAAGTGTTGTTTTTACATCAAAGTATTTGTCGGCTATAATTTTGACCTCGTTTGCCTTCTCTCCATCAACCGGAACCAAGCCCTGAACAACTAATCGGACGTAACTCCGGGTAACGGTAATCCTTCCACTATGCCGTCTATTGAATATCTCAGCAATTCTCTGGTAGTCGCCATTTTCGACCTTCACAGTACTAATCTTGCTTAAATTCGCCATATTGAACTAAATACGGATGTAAAATACGTCAACATTTCACTATTGTGCAAATAAATTGACTTTTAAATGTCGATCATTAAGGAATTTGGGACACGGTTACGAGCAATTAGAGAACATAACAACCTCAGTCAAAAAGCCCTTGTGGATGCAATAAATAAAACCCTTGGGCTTAATTTGAGGCGAAACACTGTCTCGAATTATGAGAATGGTATAAGCTATCCATCAATAGAAGTACTTCGTGCCATAGTCACTATACTTGACACATCTACAGACTACCTATTGGCCATCGAAAACAGGAACGATTCCGGAGTAAAAAAATCACTTACCGAAAGAATTGAATTAACATTCTCCGAGCTCGAAATTTGGCGCAGAAACATAGAATGGCTACTTGAATTAAGAGAAAAGGCCTTTGGCGAAGATCCTCAAGTTGAGGCGTACCTGGATAACATCGATAAAGCTATCAACCCTTACAGTGACATAACTTTAGGAAAAGAAACAGTTACAATGACTGACAGATTAAAGCTAGCGGACAGCGCCTCATCCTTAAAAAACAATATTATCAAAGATTTTGACGAATTATTTCGTGAGTACTTTTTGGACGTCCAGTATCCAAGCAAAGTGAAAAAGAAATTCGCTCCTCCTAGTAACGTTACCAGTATGTTATGACTACCAAATTTGTTATCGTAACTTTTTTAGCAGCTCATACGCTTGTTGCACAAATGCCAAAGGATGAAGAAACCGGGCTATACATTTACCAGGAGGTAGTTGAATTAACGGGTATAACTCAAAATGATCTTTACACACGTGCCCGGAAATGGTTCGTTAACAATTACAAGTCTGCCAATGCAGTCCTGGACATGGATGATCGGGAGGCCGGTATGTTAATTGGTAAAGGCTACTTTGAAGTAAGGTTTCAAGGTGGTCAACGCAAAGTTTATCACCAGGTACAGCTAGAAGTAAAAGAAGGTCGGTACAGATTTACCATTAACAAATTCAATCTCAAATTCAGCGAAGTCTACGGGGAACAACCTTTTGAAACATTAACAAACAAACATTTCTGGGGTATCGACAAACTCTTTCAGGCTACTCACAACGAGACATTACTAATGATAGAAAGTCTCAAAAAAGGGATGGCAAAATCAGCAGACGATTGGTAGTTACTGATACGTCCTAAAATTACTTTTACGGTTGTGGTTCATTGCACTCATGTACCACAAGAAGAGAAATAAGCGGTCGGTGGCAAGGCTCCTTCGCCCGCTTTATCCGGTTATCATGGCTCTGTCCGTTTATTTAGGAGAACTCATTCGGGCAACCGAATACTCATTATGCCTACTGATTTGAACGATTGATCTTTCCTGGCAAATATCCTACTGCCTCAGCTAGCTCTGGGTTATCCTTTAGGAACTGTGCAAAGTCCCTGATGTTGGTGAAGCCATTGGAACCCTTTGAGTAATCGTCCTCCCAATAGAGTTCAATTCTAATAACCTTAACGTTTTTTACTGGAACTTTCGGCATGCCGCTAAGGTAATACCGGGCAGAGTTACCATTCAAATCGCCATGACATACGCTGTCAGAAGTTGACACATAAAACCCCGTCCTAAAAATAGTTTTTACCTGGGTGCTTGATTGCACCTATGCAATACAAAATTAAAATTGAGCGGGTGGTGGCAAGGTTCCTTCGCCCGTCTTGCCTCATCATTCTGGCGCTGGCATTTCACCGGTACTTTAATCACCCTTTAATGGATGCTTCAAGCCAGTATACTACCCTTTTTAACATCATTTTCGAGGCATTAATAACCCTTGATTTACCACTATTCACGATTACTTCTTCTTGAAATATCCTGATGAAAATCAACTCAAAAGTTTAAAAACCGCTAAATCAAAGCAGAAAAGCCAATTTTTGCCCAATTTTTCTGCGGCCAAAATTACTTCTTCTTAAAATACCCCCTTCAATTTTGAATCAAAAAAGGCTTTTTATAAACTTTTTGGTTTATTTTATAAACTATTTTATATTTGTGTCGTTAAAGCCAGTATATGGAAACCAAACACGACAACCTGAATCCTCAACAAAGCCTGGAAATCATATCCGATATGATTAATCAGGTAAAGGGAAACATTCGCAGCAGCAGCTTTTACTTTTTGCTGTGGGGATGGGTAATCACCTTCTGCAATGTGGGCATGTATTATTTCTTTAAGTACACGGAATATCAACGTCAGGCTCCGTTAGTGTGGACACTTTGTATTCCTGCATGGATTATTACCATGATCTATGCAAGTCGGCAAGAAAAGAAAGCGGGTGTTGTTACACACCTCGACCGGATTTCGATGTGGTTGTGGATCGGAATGGCCATCACCATTTTTCCATCATGGATTTTCGGAGAAAAGATCAATTGGATGGTAAATGCTATCGTTCTGATGCCGATAGGCATGGCAACTTTCCTGTCAGGCATTATCATTCGCTTTCGTCCATTGATACTTGGAGGAATTACCTTCTGGATTGCGGGTACACTTTGCTATATCGTAGGACCTATTGAACAGTATCTGGTAGGCGCGATTGCTATGGTGTTCGGCTACCTGGTTCCGGGATATTTGTTAAAGAAATCAAATCAGTAACAGATGCTCGCGGAACTTGATCCCCTGTTGCATTCACAACTTCGCCTGGGCATTATGTCGATACTCATGAGTGTGGAGTCAGCTGAGTTTACGTTTCTGAAAGAGAAAACAAATTCAACCGCAGGAAACTTAAGCGTGCAACTGGATAAACTTTCAGAAGCTGGATACATCCACATTGAAAAATCATTCAAAGGAAAAAAACCGCTTACTACTTGTAAGATCACCAACAAAGGAATCAAGGCATTTGAAGAATATGTGAACGCACTGAAGCAATACATCAAACCTTAAAATTTTTTATTCACTTAGTTTATATTTTAAACCAGTTTATAGTATGTTAACATCAAACAAAAAAATCCACATCATTATTGGCCTGATCGTTTGCTTCGCAGCGCTGCTGGCAATGAATGAAAAAGTCAATGCCGCGCCTTCATTTAAAGTTGAGAAAATTGGAAAAGGAAAACAGCACATGATTTTAATTCCTGGCCTTACCTGTCCGGGAGAAGTGTGGAGCGAAACTGCAGCGCGCTATCAAAAGCAATACACACTGCACGTGATTTCGCTGCCGGGCTTTGCGGGAACACCGGCCATCGAAACAAATGAATATTTGAAAACCATGCGCGATGAACTGATCGCGTACATCAAAGACAATAAATTAAAGAAGCCCATTTTAGTTGGGCATAGTTTAGGTGGCTTTTTAAGCTTATGGATCAGTGCCGTTGAACCCGAATTGGTTGGGCCGAATTTTATTGTGGATGCCCTACCCTTCTTTCCGGCCATTCAAGATCCATCGGCCACTGTTGAAAGCATGAAGCCGATGGCTACCTCCATGCGCAACATGATGAAGGACGCTACACCTGAGCAAGTAAAGCAAAGTCAGCAGTATTACCTGAGCACCATGGCCACCGACACTGATAAACTTGAACGCATTGGCAAGTGGGGAATTGAATCACACTCGCCTACTGTAGCGCAGGCCATGTATGAAATGCAAACCATTGATTTACGTCAGCAATTAGCCACTATAAAAGTTCCGGTAACGGTGTTGGGCGCATGGATAGCATATAAAAATTATGGCGTTACTCATGAAAGCACGTTGAAAAATTTTTCAGACCAATATCACCAAGTAAAAAATGTAAACATTCTGCTAACGGATACTGCAAAGCACTTCATCATGTATGATGATCCGCAGTGGTTCTTTGAAAAAATGGACGTGTTTCTGGAAGGCACATCAAATTAATTAAACCACTTGTCAGACTGAGCTTGTCGAAGTCGATCTAGATTCTTAGTCAGGTTTCGACAGGCTCAACCTGACAGATAACTATAGAGCTGTTACCAATCATTATATAATTTATGAAATCCCTACTCATCACAGCAATCACTTTTCTAGGATTAGTGTTTGCACAAGCACAAGGCACCGCACCCGAAAGTTTAAAACAGGAAATGCAAAAATTGGCATATATGGCCGGCAAATGGAAAGGCGAAGCCTCCATGCGTCAACAAAACGGATCCATGATACAGGTAAACCAGGAAGAGGACATTCAATTCAAATTGGATGGTACCATTCTGGTTATTGAAGGTACCGGTCGCAACCCGCAGGATGGAAAAGTCTCATTCAATGCGGTCGCGATTGTATCCTACGATTTGCAAAAGAAAGAATTCAAACTGCGATCACACGTAATGAATGGCAATCAAACAGAAGCCTATTTTAAAATCGTTGAAGAAAATCATTTTGAATGGGGACTTGAAGTTGCCAACAACGCCAAAATACGATACGACATCAAACTGAATCCGGCTGATAAATCCTGGGTTGAGAAAGGCGAATACTCACCAGATGGTAACATGTGGTATCCGTTTATTGATATGAAATTAACGAAATTGAACTAACTTCATTTCTATTGACACTTAAAATCAACACAGCATGACACCCGAAGAAGATAAATTATATAAAGAAGCACGCAAGCGTGTAAGGCGTAAAAGGAAATTCTACAGCCATGTGCTGACGTATCTGGCCATTGCTTCCTTTCTTACTTTTATCAACTGGTATAGCAGTCCGGGCCATTGGTGGGTACAATGGGTATGGATCGGCTGGGGCATCGGTATCTTCTTTCACGGTCTCGGCTTATTCAGGCAAAACATCATTTTCAGTAATGAATGGGAAGAACGAAAAATCCAGGAAGAAATGGAGAGGATGAAACGCTCTTAAGCAAATTTGAAAATGTTATAATTCGAAGACCTGCCGGGAGGCGGGTTTGATAATGATTTCTATTCAGAAAAGTGCTTTCCATTTTCAAATTGGCTAATTTTCAAATCTGTATGCACCGGGCAGATTTGAAAATTACTTAGTTATGGCACAGATTAACTGGCAGAAAGAATTTCAACCGCTGATTAAAAAATTCAAGGGTAAAAAGCATCCGCTGGATTACCTCAATACCTACCAATTGGTTGTTATGGTAATATTATCTGCCCAGGATTCGGATAGGAATATTAACAAAATTGCACCCGAACTTTTCAATGCGTTTCCGGATATAAAAGCACTGGCCAAGGCCAATGCTGAAATGCTCTATCCTTATGTTTCAAAAGTTCGAAACTTCGGAAACAAAACGAAATGGTTACTCGAGATTGGCACAACCTTAAAAGACGATAAGAACATTCCAAAAACCATGGAAGACCTTACTGCCTTACCTGGCATTGGAAGAAAATCAGCCAATGTTATCATGCGAGAAACAGGTGTTCCGGCAGCGGGAATTATTGTTGACCTCCACGTTGTACGGGTAGCTCCGCGAATTGGGATAGCCACCGGCACCGATCCCAAAAAGATTGAAAAACAATTAATGGATGCACTTGACCCAAAAGATTGGGGCGAAGTGGGCATGGCTATATCATTTTTAGGCCGGGAAATATGCAGACCAACCAATCCGAAGTGTACAGCATGTGTTATGAAAAACGTTTGCGCTTATTATAAAGAGCAAGTTGCTTAGGAACAACGTTGGTAGTTTCCTTTGTAAATCTTGGTGGCTTGGTGGCCAAAATTTCATTGAATTTTTCTTGCCACAAAGACTCAAAGCCACTAAGTAAATACCATGTGCCAAACATTGTTGTAATTATTTTGCCCTATTCCTGATTACCTGCCCATTAGGCCTCCTGCCTACTTTTTTATAGTTTCGCTCCCGACTTTTGTATTATGAGTTCATTTGAAAAATACCCTGTTTCCATTACCAATTCGCTTTCAGGCAAGAAGGAGTTATTCACTCCGCTCAAATCACCGTTTGTAGGGCTGTATTCATGCGGGCCTACAGTTTACAATGAAGTGCACCTGGGCAACCTCCGCACGTTCACGGCTTTTGATGTGGTGTACCGGTATTTAACTCACATCGGTTATAAAGTACGGTACGTGCGCAACATTACCGATGCCGGTCACCTGACCAACGATGCCGGTGAAGGTGTAGATCGTATTGAAGAAAGCGCCAAGCTTGAACAACTTGAGCCAATGGAAATTGTGCAGAAATATACGTTCAGTTTTCACGATGTATGCCGGATCTTCAACATCCTGCCTCCTTCTATTGAACCTACTGCAACCGGGCATATTGTTGAGCAGATTGAAATGGTGAAGAAGATTCTGGCCAATGGTTATGCGTATGAAGTAAATGGCTCCGTGTATTTCGATGTGCGCAAGTTCATGGAGAAATATAAATATGGAGAACTGAGCGGACGCAACATCGATGAACTGCTGGAAGGTACGCGTGAGTTGGATCGGCAGGATGAAAAGCGCCATTCCGTTGACTTTGCTATTTGGAAAGCAGTTTCGCCCAATCACATACAACGCTGGCCCTCACCCTGGGGTGAAGGTATACCCGGCTGGCATCTGGAGTGCTCGGCTATGGGAACAAAATACCTGGGCGAACAATTTGATATTCACGGTGGCGGTATGGACTTGAAGTTTCCACACCACGAATGTGAAATTGCGCAAAGCATTGGTGCCTACGGAAAAACACCAGTTCGCTATTGGATGCACGCCAACATGCTTACGGTTAACGGTGAAAAAATGAGCAAGTCGAAAGGCAATTCATTTTTACCCAGGGAATTATTTACGGGCTCACATCCACTGCTGAGCAAAGCCTACAGCCCGATGGCCGTGCGCTTTTTCATGCTGCAATCGCATTACTCCAGCACACTTGATTTTTCTAACGAAGCCCTGCAAGCCGCTGAGAAAGGATACAAGAAATTAAGCAACGCGTTGAGTGCTGTAAAGAAGCTGGAGCATCCTTTTCCCCAATTATCAAAAGGAGACTCGGGAGATTCTCAACTAGTTTCAGAGCTTAGTAGAATGATCCGTGATTGTTATTCCTGTATGAGTGATGACTTTAATACTGCTAAAACTCTCGCTGTTTTGTTTGAAATGTCTGCTAGGATTAATGATTTCAAATCAAATAAAAATACCTTATTATCTATAAATGCGGATCAGTTTAATGATTTCAAGCAAACATACATCGCATTCATGGAAGATGTGTTGGGCCTGCAAGAAGAAGGCAGTCAGAACCTTGACGTGCTGGATGGTGTTATCCGTGTGATGATCGAGCTCCGCAAAAAAGCCCGCACCGATCGCAACTATGCATTATCAGACAAAATAAGGGATGACCTGAAGGCATTAGGCGTGCAGTTGATGGACGGGAAAGATGGGGAGATTTCGTATACTATCGAATAGCTTTGAGTTGCGAGCTACGAGCTGTGAGTTTTTTGTTGACCACAGTGAAACTCGCAGCTCGTAACTAGTTAGCTCGCAACTCAAAAAGATGCTTAAGAAAATCCTCATCCTCCCCATCCGCTTCTACCAGTTCAGCATTTCTCCGCTGCTTGGGGCACATTGCAGGCATACGCCTTCTTGTTCGCAGTATACCATAGAGGCAATACAGGAATGGGGCGCACTAAAAGGTACATGGTTGGGTATGAAACGCATAGCGCGGTGCCATCCTTGGGGAACAAGTGGGTATGACCCGGTTCCGAAAAAAAATCAGGAAACTGATTAAACCTTTTTTCGGATAATCAATCCAAGGAGCGTTAAAACCAAAGTTTAAAATGAAAACCAAAATTCTGATAAGCGCTTTAGCGCTGTTTTTAATTACTACTGTATCCGTTAATGCCCAATCCGACCAAAACATCCGTCAAAAGCGTTTGCAAAAGCGTGAAAACGTAAATTCCAACCGTCAGGAAAGAGTCGACAAGCGAAACCCGAATGGTATCGGACGGGTTGATGACCGCGTGGAAAGACGAGGTAACCGAATTGACAGAAAACAAAAGCGAACAGACAGGCGCGTGAATCGCAGAAGGGGAAATTAATTACTCCTCAACCCGAAATAGTTTAATCTCACCCAACACGGGTGGTGCCTTGGCTTCAATAATTCGAACCCTGAGTTTTGTTGTGGTTACTTCATTGAAGCTAAGGATTCGTTTATATCCGATAGTGGTTTGCCGATCAAGCTCTTCATAGCGGCCATCTCTCCATACATCAATGGCAAATGCTTTTATCCGCTGACCAAATTCAATTCCTTCCTGCAATACAATCCGGTTAAAGGCTTTCGGTTCTTTAAATATGAATTCGATTTCAGCTGATGATTCCGCGGAAGCCCAATAGGATCGGGTATTATTATCAATTAGATGAGCAGCCTTTAAAAAATTACTCAAAGAAGGTGATGTACTTACTTCAGCTTTTTCAGCCAAATTCTTTTCGAAAGAATTGTTTATCACACCTGCCAATTCCATTAACCTAACGGAATCAGCATACGGAATCAATCCTCTCCTGTCGACCGGTACATTTAGTAATAAATTTGAACCGCGACCTACTGACCCATAGTATATTTCAACCAACTCATCTAACGACTTCACTTCATCATCCGTATCCGGACTATAAAACCAACCCGGCCGAATGGATACATCGCATTCAGCAGGCACCCAATGTGTACCATCTTCATGTCCTGGAGTAAGCTCATGGTAGTCGGGATAACCCGGATAGACCTTTTCAACATTTAATGTATTCCAGTTGGTCAATCCCGCAAACCCCTTTTCATTTCCAACCCAACGACAACCGGGTCCTGCATCACTGAAAATAATTGCATTTGGCTGATGCTTGTATACCGTACTATTAAACAAAGGCCAATCATACTCCTGCTTTTTGCCATTCGGTCCTTCTCCGTTTGCACCATCAAACCATTGTTCGAACACATCACCGTAATTAGTAAGCACTTCACCCAACATGTTTACAAAAACCTGGTTGTACTCAGGTGTTCCGTAATCGGGATGATTGCGATCCCAGGGAGAAAGGTATACACCAAACTTCAACCCATATTCGCGGCAAGCATCGGAAAGCTCGCGTAACACATCGCCTTCTCCATTTTTCCATAAACTCTCGCGAACGGTATGGGTACTGTATTTACTGGGCCACAAACAAAAACCATCATGATGTTTTGCCGTTATAATAATCCCTTTCATGCCCGCTTGTTTCGCAGTAGCAGCCCATTGCTTGCAATCCAGTTGTGTAGGATTAAAAATCTTCGGATCCTCGTTTCCCTCTCCCCACTCAACGTTCGTAAAGGTATTCGGGCCGAAATGAATAAACATGTAGTATTCCAACTCATGCCATTGTACCTGACCTTCAGAAGGTGTGGCCCCAAAAGGCGAGAGCTTCTCATTAGAACAATTTGCCAAGAGAAGCAATACAATCACTAAAGAAAAATACCTCATCACGTACACGATATTTCGTTTTTAAACTTAAAAGAAAATTTTACATTTAACGAACTTAATCTCGTTGCTTCATGCCTTTTCAAATCAAAGAGAACAGTAATCAATATGATGTGTGCATTGTGGGCTCAGGTGCCGGTGGCGGTATGGCGGCCTACGTGCTTACGCAAGCTGGTTTAAAAGTGGTAGTACTGGAGGCCGGCCCCTGGTATGATCCTGCTAAAAATGTAACTCAATTAAAGTGGCCGTGGGAGTCGCTGCGAAGAGGCGCAGGCACAACCTTCCGTCCGTTTGGCGATTTTGATGCCGCCTATGGTGGTTGGGAAATGGAAGGTGAACCCTATACACGCGTACCCGGAACACAATTCGATTGGTTTCGCTCGCGCATGCTGGGCGGAAGAACCAATCACTGGGGCAGAATTTCACTTCGCTTTGGCCCGAAAGATTTTAAAGGAAAAAGTCATGATGGCCTAGGCGATGATTGGCCCATTGGCTATGATGACGTTGCACCTTATTACGACAAAGTAGATGACCTGATCGGTGTTTTTGGAAGTAAGGAAGGAATACCCAACGAACCAGACGGAAAATTTCTTCCTCCGCCAAAACCAAGGCTTCACGAACTCATCATTAAAGAAGCTGCCGGGAAACAAAATATTCCAGTAATTCCCTCTCGCTTATCTATTCTAACAAAAAAAATAAATGAAGACAGGGGCGCCTGTTTTTACTGTGCTCAATGTAATCGCGGATGTACCGTGTATGGCGATTTCTCTTCTTCCTCCTGTTTGATTAAACCCGCCACAAAAACCAACAACCTTGATGTGATTGTGAACGCCATGGTACGCGAAGTGCTAACCGATGAAAGCGGGAAAGCCACTGGCGTATCATACGTAGCAAAAGATGATTTACAGGAATACCAGATAAAAGCCAAAGTTGTGGTGTTGGCAGCAAGTGCATGCGAGTCGGCCCGGTTGTTATTGAACTCGAAATCAAAATCGCACCCGAATGGATTGGCGAACTCCAGCAATGTGGTTGGAAAATATTTACATGATTCAACCGGGGCAGCTATTGGCGGTGTGCTTCCAAAACTTTTTGGGCGCAAACGTTACAATGAAGATGGAGTAGGTGGTATGCATGTGTACACACCCTGGTGGTTGGACAATAAGAAACTCAATTTCCCTCGAGGCTATCACATTGAATATTGGGGCGGCATGGGCATGCCCGGCTATGGATTTGGTTTCGGCATTCAAGGATTAAACGGTCGTTTTCCAGATCGCAACGGTAATCAGAAAACAGGGGGTGGTTATGGCACAGCATTAAAAGATGACTACCGATACTATTGGGGCGCTAATGTTGGCATGGCTGGTCGCGGTGAAGCCATTGCGTTGGAAAGCAACTATTGTGAAATTGACCCGAACGGAACGGTGGATAAGTTTGGCATTCCCGTATTGCGCTTCAATTATAAATGGAGCGACCACGAAGTTCAACAAGCCAAACACATGCAGGAAACTTTTCAGGAAATGATGCACAACATGGGCGCAGTAATTACCTGGGGGATAGCAGGACCTGAAACCAACTACGGACTGGAGGCGCCCGGAAGAATCATTCACGAAGTAGGAACAACCCGCATGGGTAATGACCCGAAGCGTTCCGTAGTAAACAAATTCAACCAGGCCCACGACTGCAAAAATCTTTTTGTTGTGGATGGCGGACCCTTTGTTTCTCAGGCAGATAAAAATCCGACCTGGACCATTCTGGCTTTATCGTGGAGAGCATCAGATTATATTATTGAACAGTTTAAACAACAGAATGTCTAATATGCTGATGTGTGGAAGTGCCGAAGTGTTAGTGTGCATAAGCATTAAGTTTTAAAGACATGGCTAAAGTTACAAGATTTGAGGATTTGAGATGCTGGCAATTGGCAAGAGAACTTGTGCGTCTTGTTTACCAGGCTTGTGATGAAGGTAAGCTTGCAAAAGATTTTGAAACGCGTGATCAAATTAAGAGTGCTGCCTTATCATCAATGAATAATATTGCAGAAGGTTTTGGCAGATACAGCACCAAAGAATTCATTAGGTTCTTAGATTTTTCACAATCCTCTTCAATTGAGGTCAAGAGTATTACCTATGCTTTAGAAGACATGAAATATTTGTCTTTCGATAAGATCATACAAATACGTGACAAAGCAGAAGAAACAAAAAACACTACCCTTGCTTTCATTCGATACTTAAAAAATAAAGATAAGGACAAGAATAAAAGCACACGAACACATTAGCACATTTACACCTCAACACATCAACACATGAAAAGACGAGACTCCCTAAAAGCAATAGCCTTAACCGCCATCTCATCAGGTGTGCTGTTGCAGTCGTGCGATACGGATAAAAAAGAAACCGTAGCAACACCTGTAAAGACAACAGGCATCGACCGACATCCATTCGAACAAGTTCGCGATGAAAAATTATTGTCAGAAAAATTCTTTGATGAGCATGAAATGAATACCATTAAAGTATTGATTGACGTTATTATTCCGAAAGATGAAACCAGTGGAAGCGCGACCGATGCGGGTGTACACGATTTCATCGAATTTATTGTAAAAGACATGCCGCGGCATCAACTCTCTTTGCGTGGCGGACTGAAGTGGCTTGATGTTCAATGCTTGAAGCGACATAACAAAACGTTTATCGATTGCTCATCGGAACAGCAACTTACTCTTGTGGATGAAATCGCTTACCCCGAGAAAGTAAAACCCGAAATGAAACAGGGAGCAACCTTTTTCAACCTGCTCCGCGATTTAACCGCAACCGGATTTTTCACCAGCGAGATGGGATTGAAAGATCTTGGTTATGCCGGCAATAAACCGAATCAGTGGGATGGTGTACCGAAAGAAGTCCTTGATCAATACGGATTAAAATATGATGAGCGTATACTGAAAGAAAGTGTGCAGTGGGACACCAATGAATAGATGAACGTCATCATTCATCACCATTAGTATTTTTTAATTTGCTTGTTTAAGTTTTCCCTTACTTTTTTGAATTTCAAAACAGAATGTGTTATGAAATTCCACTTTTTAATTCTGGCGCTCGTGCTTAAAACCTGTATTACGTTGGCACAGGTTACGTTTAATTCTTATAAGCCACACAATCCGTACAACCTGATAGCATCAAAAAGCGCTGAACTTTTCATGGATGATGAACCGTTCACTAAAAATCAAAAAATGGTTCGTCCTTTTATTACGGACGACTCCCGGGTTGTAGGAGAGCGTCTTGCGCAATTGGAAACCTGGGCACGTTTCGATAAACATGGAATGGAGAATTGGATTCTTGGAGCCTATGGCCCCACATCATGGCTTGAATTGACTTTGGGAGGTGTGTGGGGTTACGATAAAGGTGCAGAAGAGAAAGGATTTGCCTATGCGTTGCCCCTAATCCAAGCAAAAGTATTGTTCAAGGAATACTTTCCGAACAAACTGCCTGGAATCGGTGCGGTTATCGGCACCTTCCTTCCACATGGTCAGGGCACCGTTAAACCGGAAGGCTATGGTTCTTTTGGTTTCCTTACTATTTCTCAGTCTTTTGGTGAGGGAGATCAGGTGTTACTTCACCTAAATGGAGGAGGAAACTATCTACATATCGCAGGTGAAGATGAACTAATTGGCACGTGGGGATTTGGAACTCAGATTCATGCTGGAAAAGGATTTCACCTGGTAGCTGAAATATTTTCCGGTGATCCGTATGTTCCTGGAAGTGGTATATCGTATCAGGTTGGTTTCCGGCACTTCTTCAGTGATCTGTTCCAAATTGATATGACATACGGAAAAGGTATAAGCGGAGAGAATATTCTTGATCCGTGGGTAAGTGCAGGGGTGAGGTTAGTCTTTGAAACATTTCTTAAAAAGTAATTCTACCTTTTAAGCGTCTGCTAAGATTTTAACACACGTAAAAAACCTCGATATTGCAGGATTGCAAAAACAATCCATGCTTAAAATCGACACCCATACGCACATCATTCCGAAAAAGCTGCCCAACTGGAGCGAGAAATTCGGGTATGGCGATTTTATCTACTTACAACATCATAAAAAAGGCTCCGCCAAAATGATGCGGGGCAATCAATTTTTTCGTGAGATCCGGGAGAATGCCTGGAACCCTACCCTAAGAATTGATGAGTATGCAACCTTTCACACACAAGTTCAGGTTGTCTGCACCATCCCTGTCATGTTTTCGTACTGGGCTAAGCCACTTGATTGTCTGGACTTATCACAATTCCTGAATGACCAGATTGCCGAGCTCATCGAAAAATACCCAAAAAATTATTTGGGATTGGGTACAGTGCCCATGCAGGATACCGAGTTGGCCGTACAGGAACTGGAACGGTGTAAAAAAATTGGGTTGCAGGGCATTCAAATTGGCTCAAACATCAACGACCTGAACCTGAATGAAGACCGCTTCTTCCCCATTTTTGAAGCGTGCGAAAAACTGGGCATGGCGGTAATGGTGCACCCATGGAACATGATGGGACAAAAAAATATGCAACGCTATTGGTTGCCGTGGCTGGTGGGCATGCCTGCAGAAACAACCCGTGCCATTTGTTCCATGATCTTCAGTGGCATCTTTGAAAAGCTTCCCAACATTCGTGTCATGTTTTCCCATGCGGGCGGCTCGTTTCTGGCTACGCTTGGGCGTATTGAGCATGGCTTCAATTGTCGGCCCGACCTGGTGGCGATGGACAACCCGGTAAATCCGCGTAACTATTTGGGTAAGTTTTGGGTTGATAGCATAACCCATGACCCGATCATGTTGGAATATGTACTTAAAATGATTGGTTCAAAAAAAGTGGTACTGGGCTCCGATTATCCTTTTCCGCTTGGAGATTTGGAAATTGGCAAGTTTATTGAAGACATGAATCTGGAAACTTCCCTAAAAGAAGATATTTTTTATAAAGCCCCGC
Source organism: Cyclobacteriaceae bacterium (assembly GCA_019638275.1). Taxonomy (GTDB): domain Bacteria; phylum Bacteroidota; class Bacteroidia; order Cytophagales; family Cyclobacteriaceae; genus UBA2336. Next base: position 287,257 of record JAHBUC010000003.1, read on the forward strand.
TCGAATGGTTAGGTGTATCTGAAGATCGATTTAAGTAAAGTATGAGACAGCTTCTTTTTCTTTTTGTAATCATAACACTAACAGTGTCTGCTCAGGATGATCGCGCAGCCGCACAACAATTGCGGGCCGAACAGGAACAGGCCAGACGAGCTGCCTTGCTGCGCACCATGGACGAAGCTGTTTCCCAGATGAACAATGGTTTGTTTACCGAAGCTGATGAAAAATTTTTACATGTACTGAACAACATCAGGGGCGTGCCCTCCGACCTCACATTTTACTTCGGAAAAAATTCGTTCTACCTGAAAAAATTCAAACAAAGTGCCGATTGGCTGAATAAGTACATTCAACTAAAAGGAACAACCGGGCAACATTATGCAGAAGCTGTTGACTTGCTCAAGAAAGCAGAGGTTGAAGTGCTGAATGAACGTGCGCGCGAAGCCTCAAAAGTGCAAGAAGTGTTATCCCAAAATTATGATATTGATTGCGGCCCTACCGGAAAAGTGATATGCCCGGTTTGCAAAGGCACAACCGTTATCGTGAGAAAGGGTGCCTTTGGCAACGAATACAAAACCTGCAACTACTGCGACAAACACGGACTACTCAGTTGCGAGGAGTACAACCAATTGGTTCGCGGTGAGCTCAGACCACGACAATAACGAACTTCTCTCCCAATAGCACTTCAGCTTCCGGGTATACCCAAAAAGCCGTATATTTGCGCCCATATTACGTTTTCCTGCGAAAGACGGTAATAAACATGCAACTATTTAACAGAATTGAAGGCAAGCTGCTCAAGGAGCGACTTTACCTTACCCCCAATCCTGAGCGAACCACGCTCTCTTTTTACAAATACCATCAAATTGAAGATCCAAAAGCGTTCCGCGATAAGCTGTATCTTGATTTTGCATCTATTGATGTGTGGGGAAGAATTTATGTAGCGAACGAAGGCATTAACGGGCAGATCAGTGTGCCTACGCAAAAGTTAAATGAATTCAGAGACCTGTTGTATGCTACCTCCTGGTTAAATGGCATACGCCTGAACATTGCGGTTGAAGATAACGGTAAATCATTTTTCAAACTGAAGATTCTGGTGCGTAATAAAATCGTAGCCGATGGACTGGATGACAACACCTTTGATGTAACCAACAGTGGTGTTCATTTGAATGCTCCGGACTTTAATAAACTTACCGAAGACCCTGAAACCATCGTAGTGGATATGCGCAATCACTACGAAAGTGAAGTGGGGCATTTTAAGAATGCGATTTGTCCTGATGTAGACACCTTCCGTGAAGCATTGCCGGTTGTAGAGAAAATACTGGAAGACAAAAAAGACAAGAACGTGATCATGTATTGTACAGGCGGTATTCGTTGTGAAAAAGCAAGCGCCTGGATGAAACACCGTGGATTCAAAAATGTATTTCAATTGAATGGGGGCATTATCGAATATGCACGCCAGGTAAATGAGCAGGGACTTCAGAATAAATTCCTCGGAAAGAATTTTGTGTTTGACGAACGATTAGGCGAAAGAATCTCAGATGATATCATCAGTACATGTCATCAATGCGGAGCACCATGTGATGATCATACCAATTGTAAAAATGATGGCTGTCACCTGCTCTTCATACAATGCAAAGCTTGCGCAGAAAAATTCAACAGTTGTTGTTCTACCGAATGTGCTGAAATTCTTGCGCTGCCTGTAGAAGAGCAAAAAGCAATACGCAAAGGGATCAATAAAGGCAGGCAGGTATTCAAGAAGGGCCGTTCAGAAAAACTAGGCTTGAAAGTAAAAACCTTGTCAGCCTGATGATGAGCGATCAGATCATTCGTATTGGAATTATAAATGTCAGCGATCGCGCAAGTCAGGGTATTTATGAAGACTTACCCGGAAAGGAGATTGTAGCCGTGCTGAATGAATATATTAAAAGTCCATGGGAAAAAGAATACGCGGTAATTCCGGATGAGCAGGCGTTGATAGAACAAACGCTTATTGAAATGGCCGATGACAAGGGTTGTTGTTTGATTGTTACCAGTGGCGGAACGGGACCTGCGAAACGCGATGTAACCCCCGAAGCGACCGAAGCGGTGTGCGACAAAATGATGCCTGGCTTTGGCGAGCTTATGCGGCAGGAAAGCCTGAAATACGTGCCTACGGCCATCCTTTCGAGGCAAACAGCCGGAATTCGGGGAAATTGCTTAATTTTAAATCTTCCGGGGAAGCCTAAGGCCATCCGGCAGTGTTTGAATGTTATTTTCCCAGCGATTCCATATTGCATTGATCTGCTGGAAGGACCGTTCATCGAATGCAATGATACAGTCATGAAACCATTCAGGCCGCATTCACTATAATTGCAAGTTTTTATGAAAATCAAGTACTACTACGACACCGAAACCTGTAAGTACGAACGCGTAAGAACGCGCACAAGCGACATTATTCTAAACGCCCTTGGGTTATTCTTCCTTACCCTCGCCATGGCTGCGGGCATTTACCTCATGTTCAGTACTTACTTTGAATCACCAAAAGAACTCCTGCTTAAAAATGAGGTTAATGAGTTGGAGTACTATTATGAAAAGCTCAACGAACAGGTAGCGCAATTAAATCAGGCTATGGACAACCTGGAGCACCGCGATGATAATATTTATCGTGTTGTGCTTGGCGCTGAACCTATCGATAAATCTGTGCGCGATGCCGGTGTGGGCGGTGCCGAACGCTATGCCGATATAAAAGAAAAGAATTTTTTACACAGGGATGCCATCGTAGAGCTCCATGAAAAGATCGATAAACTCAAGCGAAAAATCTACATCGAATCCAAGTCGCAGGATGAAGTTGTTGAGAAAGCTAAAAACAAAGAAAAACTTTTTGCCGCAATTCCAGCCATTCAACCCATTGCCAACAAGCAATTGATTGCCCTGGCCTCCGGTTTTGGCATGCGCATACATCCCGTATACAAGGTGAAGAAAATGCATACCGGTATTGACTTTGCTGCCCCTATTGGAACACCCATTTATGCCACCGCTGATGGCGTTATTGATGAAGTCAGTGTAAGGTTTAGCGGTTATGGAAAAATGATTGTGATCGATCATGGCTTCGGGTACAAAACCCGCTATGCACACATGCACGAATTTGCCGTTAAGCAAGGACAAAAAGTAAAGCGTGGTGATCTGATCGGTTATGTTGGAAACACAGGACTCTCCACTGCACCACACCTGCACTACGAAGTACTGCTGAATGGCGTAATGATTAACCCCGTACACTACTTCTATAACGACCTCTCTCCGGCCGAGTACGAGAAAGTTATTGAGCTTGCATCTATTGAAAATCAATCGTTGGGAATGTAAGCTGAACGCTACTATCAAAAAAAAGCCTGGAGTAAATTCCGGGCTTTTCTGTTTATAGGATTTTTCTTTTCGGATTTGTACCTTGACCAATCAATCCAAAACCCTCACCCGGATGAAAAGGATACTTATCTTTTTTTCCATTACCCTATTGTGCGCCACTTGTTCCGAGCTGGACAAATTTGAAGGCGTTCCCATCCGACAGTATGCCCATGAGGTAATTGATTTCAGCTCACAGTATTCATCAACTAGTTGGGCAGCAACCAAAGCTCTTGGAGAGGAGAATGTTTATCCGAATCATGAGGATAATACAAATGCATGGGCTTCCTACACAACTGATGGGCAACGTGAATTCATCGTATTGGGTTTTGAAACTCCACAAACCGTACACACCATTGAAATCTATGAAACCTATAATCCGGGTGCCATTGATACGGTATTCATTCGAAATGAATCAACCGGAGAATGGAGAAAGGTATATTCAAAACCTGCACGAACAGATTTACCCCTGGAGTCGCGGATATTCGCCATCTATTTTCAGGAAACAACTTTTCTGGCAGATGCCATCCGGTTAGCGCTTAACAGCCCTGCAGTTCCCGGGTGGAATGAAATTGATGCTGTGGCCATTGGTGGACAACGAAAAAAATAACAACATGAAGGTGAATAAATCAATTCTTCTTTCACTGCTGCTGCTTTCAGCCGCCCATTTAGTTGTTGCGCAAGGCTGCAGCGATGCCGGATTCTGCACGATGGGCGCCATGAAGCCCGATCAGCCCTTTAACAAAAAGGTTCCCATCAAACTCCGGTCCATGGAACTCAGCTTTTATCGAGGAAGCTCAACCATTTCTCCGGTTATCTATGTTGCTACACTCGATATGAGCTTTAATGTAATCGACAACAAAACCTTTGTACAAGTAAAACTGCCATACCAGGCCGTTAACGGTAACTTTGGCAATACCAGCGGACTTAGTGATATATCTTTTTGTGTTACCCGAAACCTGTATTCATCAGAAAAGTTTGATATCGGCTTAACCGTTGGCGGTAAAATTCCTACCAACAACTCCAACCTGAAAGATGATGAGTTTGGCCTCTCACTGCCCATGTATTACCAAACCAGCCTTGGAACGTATGATGCCATTGCTGGCATATCATTGGTAAATCGTAAATGGCTCTTTGCAACAGGCATTCAGCATCCGTTCAATGCCAACGGCAATCAGTTTCGATGGGGTGAATGGATACCCGTTTATGAGGGCGGACCGGATTATGTTCGCAAAAACGACTTATGCTATGAATTGAAGCGCGGAACTGATATTATGTTCAGGGCGGAACGCAATTTCCGGTATGCACGATTTAATTTCTCTGTTGGTTTACTTCCGATCTGGAGAATTACCAAAGATGAAATATTCAACACTAACCTCAACGAACGCGTAAAGCTTGATGGAACACTTGGCATGGCGCTTTCGGGTATTGTTACCGCTGGGTATAGTTTCAATGTAAAGTCGGGTGTTCGGTTGTTGGTTGGTAAAAAAATAACCCAACGCGATGTTAACCCGGACGGATTAACACGAAATGATGTAATGACGGTCAGTTACTTTTACCGGTTCTGATTATGAAGAAATCATTTCTCTCCCTTTCACTAATTCTCATAAGCCTGTTAGTAACCGGCCAGGTTAAGAACGATATTATGAGCCAGATTGACGCATTACTTTTTGACTCAAAGTACACCGAAGCCATTCAAAAAATTGATCAGCAAACCAATACCAACCCCGACATCCAAATTCGGTTACTGAACAAAAAGGCTGAAGCGCTTATCGGCTTAGGTAAATATGAAGATGCCGATAAAATACTTCAAGAGGCAATCATCAAATGTAAAAATTCAAAAAACAGTGAGGTGCTTCAGGCCATTACACAATCCTCGTTGGGCTATCTTTACCTGAATCAGGGAAGGTTCGATCAGGCGCTTGAACAACTCACAGTCGCCTCGGTAACCTTGCAGGAACGTGGCAGTCCGTTGGAGACAGCGCAGGCATTAACCAATCTGGGTTCCACCTATAACAGTACCGGAAAATACCTGCAAGCCGAAGAACAATTTCAAATGGCTTTAAGTCTTCGGCAAAGTGAATTGCCTGACACGCACGAATTAATAGCCAATTCATATAATAACCTCGGTTTTGTCAATAACGCAATCGATCCGGATAAAGCCATCGAATATTTTGAAAAAGCTACCGCCATTTATGAAAAGCTCTATGGCAAGGATCATTCGAAAATGGCTATTGCCAACACAAACCTGGGTTTTGCTTACTCGCAAATTGAGTTGTATGGCGATGCCATCAACTTTTACGAAACTGCGTTGGCCATTTGGGAAAAGGTAAATCCGCAGCCAACGCCTTCCAAAGCATTTGTACTCTCGAGCTTAGGCTACACCTATACCCGGTTAAACGACAATAAAACAGCCCTTGAGTTTTACAACAAGGCGATGAAAATGTACGAGGCTTCTTACGGTAAAAAACATCCGGATATTGCAGCGCTTCACAATCGAATCGGAAACATCTATCAAAGCAGTGATAACTATGAGGAAGCTTTAAAAAGCTACCAGGCTGCATTGATTGCCAATGTAAACGATTTCAATTCCGGAAACATTGAAATAAATCCTACCGGAACAAACTTCTACAACGGCAATCAATTGCTGTACTCCATGATGTACAAGGCCCAGGTAGTGGAAGCTCGGCATCTTGGAAAAACACTAAAACAAAGTGATCTTGATCTCGGCTTAAAATTTTTAAAAGACTGTGATGCACTGATTGATCGGTTAAGACAACAAGCCACAAACGAAGCCGATAAAATTACGCTTGGTACAATTGCCAATGAGGTATATGCCGATGGTGTTCGGATTGCGTTTTTACTAAGCGATGTGGCTTTTAAAAAGCGAAAATATTATCGGGAGCAATGCTTCTATTTTGCGGAAAAAAGTAAATCAGCAGTTTTGCTTGCCGCTATTTCAGATACGAACGCCAAATCATTTGCCGGTGTACCGGAAGATCTGCTGCAGGAAGAGAATAGCCTGAAAGCCGCCCTTGCGTTAGTGGCGCAAAAACTTGCGCAAAAACCCACGGAAGAAGAAGAGAAGTATTTACGGGAAACTGCCTTCCATCTCAATCAAAGCTACCAGGGTTTCGTTCAGAATCTTGAAAAGCAATACCCGGAATACTTTAACTTAAAGTACAATGTTGCCTCTCCTTCCATTGCGGATATCCAGAATCGATTGGATGCTAAAACCGCGGTGATCAGCTATTTTATTGATGACAGTAAGCGAGACGCTCCTACCCGATTATACACCTACATTATCACGCATAAATCTTTTAAAATCACTGACCAGAAATTGCCTGATGATTACGATCGAAGCATAACAGGCCTGCGTAACGGGTTGTTCTACATGGGCGAAGATGCCTATATAGCCTCAGCGGTTAAGCTTCATAGTTTACTAATACCGAACGTCATTCCTCGGGGAATAAAAGACCTGGTGATATTACCCACCGGCCGAATGAGTGTGATTCCATTCGAGGCCTTACTCACCAAACCTGTTAAAGATTTTACCTCACCATATGCTACACTTCCGTATCTGATAAAGAAGTATGCCATACGATATGAATTTTCTGCAGGACTGCTGTTGCAAAAGAATGACTCCGGCACATCTTCCATTACTTCTGCCTTGTTGTGTGCGCCCGTAAATTTTCCATCGCGCGATAACCTGAATGCACTACCCGGAACGGAACAAGAAGTAAACACCATCCAAAATCTGTTCAGCAGTAAAAACATTGCAACAGAGGTATTGCTTCAAGGAAAAGCCAACGAAACTGCCATTAAGTCTGACAAACTTAAAAGCCATACACTGATCCACCTGGCTACGCATGGTATTGTTGATGAAAATAATCCGGAGCTGTCGCGCATCTTTCTTCAAACCGATTCGGATGCGGAAGATGGAAATTTATTCTCGGGAGAAATCTATAACCTCCACCTCAATGCTGATCTGGTTACACTCTCCGCCTGCCAAACCGGGCTCGGAAAAATCTCGAAAGGTGAAGGCGTAATTGGTCTATCCCGTGCCTTGGTTTATGCAGGCGCAAAAAATATCATGGTGTCGTTCTGGAGTGTGGCCGATGAATCAACTGCTGAACTGATGACTGACTTCTACAAATTGTTATTGGAGAAACCTGCCATTAATTACAGTGAAAATTTACGCGCTGCCAAACTCAACATGATCAACTCAAAATTTGCAGCACCGTACTATTGGGCGCCTTTTATTCTGATTGGTTTTTAGAAGCTATCTCAACATCTTATCTCATTTGTCAGCCTGAGCTTGTCGAAGGCTATTTGGAGTTACCAAACCGGTTTCGACAAGCTCTCCAAAAGGAGTCCTGCGGACAACCTGACATGATAGTATTTTTGAGATGGTCTTAAAAAAAAGAATGAGTCGCACTTAACGACTCATTCTTTACTTCTATCTGCATCAACGCTTCTGTATCAATTCACTCTAAACCGGAAACCGGCATACACCATCCGACCAAAGATGGGGCCCCACACCAAAGAAGAATCAAAATTATTGTGCGCGCCAAACGGATCATCAGCGGCTACAATCGGATTATCCAGAGTGAAGTTGTTGATGTTTTCAACACCCAGGTAAACACTCCATTTATCTTTAATATCCTTGGTAACCTGCGCATTCATGAGCATGTACGAAGTTGAATAGTCCTCGCGCTGATATTGCACCAAATTCTCAGATGTATTTGGAATGCGTTGCTTACCCAACACCTGAACCGTATAATCAAACTTCCAACGGTTTTTGGTTTCATAGGCCAGGTTAATAAAGGCACGATGTTGCGGAATAAGCGGCCTTGTCAAACGACCATTGGTGTAATCAGTTTGCACATCAAGCCAACGATAGGCCATACGCAAATCAAATCTCCGAATCAATTCATAATCAACCTGAAATTGAAAGCTCTGTGAAAATGACCTTCCGGTCAACCCAAAAAATCGTGCTTCCCGTGTGCTGTAATCCATGTCCAGCACCACCTGGTTTTCAAAATCCGTATAGAAGTAATCAACGGTGATGGATCCCGGGCGGTAATCCAGTGTAAAATCCTGCGACAGGTTTACACCATAATTCCAAGCCATATCTGGCTTATACCCGTACGCGTAATTCGCTTGCAAACCAGTAAATACAAACTGCCGAGCCGATGCCAATACACCTGTACTCTCCGTCAGCAAATTAGCCAACCGTATTCCTCTCCCTCCTGATACACGAAGTGTTGTGGTTTCGGTTGCATTGTAACGTAGGTGCAAACGAGGTGTATACAGTGGACCAAACAAATTGTGATGATCCAGACGCAAACCAGCAATAGCAGAAAACTTGCCGCCTGCATCGTAGTTATATTCCATGAAAACACCGGGAACAAATTCTTTCCGATCAAACAAAATTGAATTCACGGGAGTATCCCTGTAAATGATGTCCAATTCCTGATTGGCAAAAGTTTCATCTACCCGATCATACAAAAAGCTGGCCCCGGCTTTAAACTTATGGTTGGTGGAGCCAATAATGGATTGATAGATCAGGTTCGCATAAACTGATTTTTCATTCGCATCGTGTTCGTTAAAACCGTAAAAACTGGCATGGTCATGTTGCATCACCGACCATTGAAAGCCGATGCTCTTGTAGGGCTTTCCGTCAAATTGATACCCTACTTTTCCCCACGCTTCATAACGTTTGGTGTCAATTTCAAAACCATACCGATTGGTGGTGAACTTATCTTCAGCACTAAAATCGGTTTGGCCGCCAAGTTTTACATCGCTGAGTAGTTTCACGCCAAATTGTGCCAGCAAACCTTTACCATTGTTATACACCCAACGGTTAATGGCGTTGATCTGTGTTCCGGTTGGAAAATCCAGAAAGGAATCATCGTTACTATCCATTTCAAACGGACGGGTACTACCATGAAGCAAAAAGGTAGTCGCCCACTTTTCGCCAGCATGTGCCGTGTAGTTGACGTTGAGTTCTGAACGGGCGGCATTGTTCACATAGCCATTCACATATAAACGCTCACTCTCCTCAGGCTTTTTCAATTCTACGTTGATTTGCCCGGCTATACTTTCATAGCCATTAATCACAGAGCCCGTTCCTTTGGTTACCTGAATGGAATTAATCCAGGTACCCGGTATAAACTGGATGCCTTGACTGGAAGCCAACCCACGAACACCCGGCATGTTCTCAATCGAGATCATGGTATTCGGACCGGCCAACCCCAGCATTTGAATTTGTCGCGTACCGGTAATGGCATCGGTAAAAGCAACATCAACCGAGGGATTGGTTTCAAAGCTCTCTGACAAATTACAGCAAGCAGCCTTGAACAATTCCTTCTCAGTCATCACTGTGGTATTAATACTGCGGGTATGATCAATACCGGAAGATGGCTTCCAACCGACAACTGTTACCTCATCCAACAGTTCATCGGGAACGAGTATAACTTTAATACGGGTTTGTGGATTAAACTTTATCGTATCGCTTTTGTACCCGACATAACTAATCACCAGATGAGTGGCTCCTTCCAATGGATCAATCATGAACACACCATTGGCTTCTGTAGAAGCACCCTGTGTAGTACCCAACCACACCACATTGGCGCCTGCCAGTGGTTCCTCAACGCCTTTGGCATTTTTCTCCACCACCAGTCCCATTATTTTCTGTGCATGCGCTACTCCCATAGTCATGGTTAGCGTTATTGCGCACAGCAACACACGAATCAACTTCATCATGGTGCGAAATTAATTGTCGGTGATACCGGAGTGATCATGATCGCGATAGAGGCAGCAATATGGCAGTTTGCCATACACGGTGTCTTTCGCTTTTACCAGATCTGTATCGTGGCCAACAGAAGCAACCAGTTCGTGAATTTGCTTTTCGGTGATTCGTGTAGGCACATAAATCACTTCAAGGCTTTTCGTTTTCGTATTCCAGGTTGCTTTCTTTATCCCCTTGTGATCAAGGGCCTTTTCAATACGGCTTTTGCACATGCCACAGTTGCCATAAACCTTAATAGTGGCAGTAACAACTTTATCCTGAGCCTGAACAAAAACAGGTATTACTAAAATCAGTAGAAGAATTAAAAATGAATTGGTTTTCATAGTGCTTAAAATGATACAGGTTAAAAATACTTGATTGAATAAACAAAATCTGCACCGGTATTCCGGGCATCACCAATCAAGCCTGATCATCGTAAAACACGTAGCTGCAATTCAGCTTAAAGATGGGTTTTGGAGGAATCAAATAATCGGTATTACGATTATTTGTATGCTTAAAACTCGTTAATCCGATTTTATCAACATCTACAGTGAAGATATCACCCAATTCTACCAAAACAGGCACAGTAATTACTGAAAATGAAGTAGATGACTGATCATCAACGATTTTGATGATTTCGTGCTCATCGTGGCAACAACCTGAATTTTCGGGGATAAATTGACCGCAGGGGCATTTTTTAGCCTCAAAACTGAAGATTTCCGCGGATTTTGCCCGCCCCATGCAGTAGTGAGTGGTTTTCACCACGCCTACTGTCAGGAGCAGGTAAATACACGTGAACGCTATGGCAAAAAGCTTATTCACTGTGCATGAGAGAACCCTAAAGTACGCGGGTTGGTTTCAATTTTCCTAAAGATTTTCAGAAACTTTGTTCATGGCGAAAAAATGCCCTTTTTTGCGCCAAATTGAAATGTTAGAGGATAATTACAGGCAGCGGGGACTTAGAAATAAGCTGGTTAAAGTGCTGCAAAATAAGGGCATAAAAGATGAGCGTGTACTGGCCGCAATCGGCAAGGTTCCGCGCCATGTTTTCTTTGAAAATGCCTTCCTGGAGCACGCCTATCAGGATAAGGCTTTTCCCATTGGCGAAGGGCAAACCATCTCCCAACCCTATACGGTGGCCTTTCAAACCGAAAAACTGGAAGTAAAGCCGGGCGACAAAGTGCTGGAAATCGGCACAGGATCGGGGTACCAGGCTTGCGTGTTGCTGGAAATGGGCGCCAAGGTGTTTACCATTGAATACAACAAGAAACTATACGAAACCGCGAAAGCATTTCTTCCAAAGCTAGGATATAAGCCATTTTTCTTTTTCGGTGATGGATCGAAGGGAATACCGGCCAAGGCTCCTTATGATAAAATTATTGTAACAGCCGGAGCTCCGGTTGTGCCCGATGCGTTGATCGATCAACTTGGTGATGGAGGCATATTGGTTATACCCGTTGGGGATCGAAACAAACAGGTGATGCTGAAGATCACCAAAAAGAACGGCAAGCTGACCAAAGAAGAATTCGATTATTTTAGCTTTGTGCCGCTGCTGGGCGAACAAGGTTGGGGTAAGTAGCTAAAATCAAAAACAGAATGCCAAGAAAGAAAAAATTTCCGCGCGAATCATTTGTAAGCATGACTGAGCTTGTGCTGCCAAACGATACCAACACCTTAAACAACCTTATGGGTGGACGGTTGATGCACTGGATGGATATTGTTTCTGCCATTGCCGCACAGAAACACTCTAACCGCATTGTGGTAACGGCATCCGTTGATAATATTTCTTTTAAGCACCCGATACTGTTGGGCAACGTAGTAACCCTGAAAGCCAAAGTTACACGTGCATTCAACTCATCTATGGAAGTGCGAATCGATGTGGATGCCGAAGACATCCCATCCGGAAAGAAAATGGAAAGCAACAGTGCCTTCTTCACCTTCGTGGCTGTTGATCAAAGCGGGCGCCCAATCGATGTTCCGGAAATTGAACCGGAGACAGAGGAAGACAAAGAATTCTACAATGGTGCATTACGCAGAAGGCAACTTCGTTTGATTTTGGCCGGACGTATGAAGCCACACGATGCGCATGAATTGAAATCCATTTTTAACCTGGAGGAATGACGCTGCCGCGCGATCTTGTGGAACAAACCTTTCATGAAGAACTCTTCGTAATTCAGGGTAACACAATTGTATTGCTTCCACAAGACTGGTCGACCTATAAACCGGATGAACAGGAACTGCTCATCAAAATTCTCAATTCGATTAAGCTCAGGTTTGAAGGAATTCAACTGTTGGTCAAAACAGAAGTTGATCTGGAGACGTTAAGATTATTCAATCCGGTTTCCATTCTGTCATTTGGCGTTAACCTGAAACAAGCCCCCACCCCGTATTCGCCCATTACCTGGGAAGGTATTCCGGTATTATTGGCTGACAATCTGCCCGCCTTGGATGATCCAAAGAAAAAACAGCTTTGGGGCATTCTTAAAACCACCTTCTTAGGTTCATAAAAATACCTCAACCTGCAAATTTCGATGATTTTTGCAGGATTTATGAGTTATTCTATCTTTGCGCTGCTTTTTAAGGCCTATTGTCGAATGTGTTAAAATTTCAGCCTAATTCAGGGCTTAAACCTGTTGGCAGCGGACGACCTTAAGAACAGTAACTGAATCGATAACCTTAATTACAATCATGGAAAACTTACTCTATTACCTCCCGATATTCGGTGTATTGGGAATCATTTTTGTCTTGTGGAAAAGTGCCTGGGTTACTAAACAGGATGCCGGGTCGGACAAAATGAAAAAAATTGCCGGCCACATTGCTGAAGGCGCCATGGCCTTCCTGAAAGCGGAATATAAAATTCTGGCGATTTTCGTTCTCTGCGTGGCTGTTCTGCTTGGCGTTACTGCCAATGCCGAAACTTCCTCACCGTTGGTGGCTGTTTCCTTTGTTCTTGGTGCTTTCTGTTCTGCCCTTGCCGGTTTTATCGGTATGAAAGTGGCAACCAAAGCCAACGTACGCACCACACAGGCTGCACGTACCAGTTTAGGCCGCGCACTTGAAGTTGCTTTTGCCGGTGGTTCAGTTATGGGTATGGGGGTTGTTGGCCTTGGGGTATTAGGATTGAGCACATTGTTCATCATCTACTCCAACATGTTTGGCATTGATACACAAGCTAACCTCACTCAGGTTATTACCATCATCACAGGTTTCTCATTTGGTGCTTCATCCATTGCTTTGTTTGCACGCGTTGGCGGTGGTATTTATACCAAGGCTGCTGACGTAGGCGCTGACCTGGTGGGTAAAGTTGAGGCTGGTATCCCTGAAGATCACCCGCTAAACCCTGCTACCATTGCCGATAACGTTGGTGACAACGTAGGTGACGTTGCCGGTATGGGCGCTGACTTATTTGAATCATATGTGGGTTCCATTGTTGGTACCATGGTATTGGGTGCCGCTTTCATGGTGCCTGGTTTTATCGATAACTTCAACGGACTTTCTGCTGTATTGCTTCCTCTTGTTTTAGCTGGTGTTGGAATCGTGATGTCGTTCCTCGGAACATTCTTTGTTCGCGTAAAAGAAGGTGGCGATCCGCAAAGGGCTTTGAACATGGGCGAATTCATTTCATCCGGTTTAATGATTGCCGCTTCCTATTTCATCATTACCTATATGCTTCCTGAGCAATGGACGTTTACTGACCCGTTGTACACCAACGATGACGGAACTCCGTTTGTTCGCACCATGACGGCTATGGGCGTATTCTGGGCTACCGTAATCGGATTGATTGCCGGTTTAATGGTTGGTCTTATTACTGAATACTATACCGGTATGGGCAAGAAGCCTGTTCTTTCTATTGTTCGTCAATCCTCAACAGGGGCTGCAACCAACATCATCGCAGGTTTGGGCGTTGGTATGATGTCAACCGCTCTTCCTATTATCATCATCGCACTTTCTATTATCGGTGCATTCTACTTTGGTGGCTTGTACGGTATCGCTATCGCTGCGGTTGGTATGCTTTCAAACCTGGGTATTCAATTAGCTGTTGATGCATACGGTCCTATCTCTGACAATGCCGGTGGTATTGCCGAGATGTCTGAGTTACCAAAAGATGTGCGCACACGCACCGATAAATTGGATGCCGTAGGAAATACAACTGCTGCTATCGGCAAAGGTTTTGCTATTGCTTCTGCTGCGCTTACCGCCCTTGCCCTGTTTGGTGCGTTCATGACAACCGCCAAACTTGGTTCTATAGATGTATCAAAAGCCAATGTAATGGCTGGTCTATTCATCGGTGGTATGTTGCCTTTCGTATTCTCGGCAATGGCTATGGGCGCTGTAGGGCGTGCCGCTATGTCGATGATTGAAGAAGTAAGACGCCAGTTCACCTCTATTCCGCAATTGAAGGCTGCACTTGATGCTATGAAGCGTAATGGCGACAAAGCCATTGAAGAATGGTCGGATGAAGACAAAAAGATATTCCATGAAGCCGATGGCAAAGCCGAATATGGCAAGTGCGTAGAGATTTCTACACAGGCTGCTATTCGTCAAATGGTGTTACCTGGTCTTATGGCCGTTATCGCTCCGGTATTGATCGCCTTCCTGCCTGGCTTCGGTGTGGAAGCACTGGGTGGCATGTTGGCCGGTGTAACCGTGTCAGGTGTATTGATGGCTATTTTCCAATCGAATGCCGGTGGTGCATGGGATAACGCCAAGAAAAGCTTTGAAGAAGGTGTTGAAATCAACGGCCAGAAGTACTACAAGAAATCCGAACCGCACAAAGCTGCTGTGGTTGGCGATACGGTAGGCGATCCGTTTAAGGATACTTCCGGTCCTTCCCTCAACATCCTGTTAAAGCTGATGTCGGTAGTTGCCCTGGTTATTGCTCCGCTATTGGCTCCTCCAGTGCAATTGGAAGCTAATGTAGAACAGGCGAAGCCGACTATTGAAGTGGTGAGCACCACTCCTGTTGATCAGGCTGAAGTGAAATAATATTTTTTTGAATCTTTGAAAACCCTGACCTAACCGTCAGGGTTTTTATTTTTGTACCAAAACGACCAACTCTATGCGTAAACTTCTGTCCCTTATTTTGTTCTTTTTTATGAGCCTTGCCGTCTTTGGACAAGGTTCAGTTCTCGGCCAGTGGAAATCCATCGATGACAAGACCAGTGAAACCAAATCCGTGGTAGAAATCTTTGAACGGGGTGGTTTTATTTACGGAAAAGTGATCAAAATCTTCCCAAAACCCGGTAACGACCCTGATCCTGTTTGTGATAAGTGTGAGCAGGATGACGAGCGGTTCAATAAAAAGATACTCGGTATGGAGATCATCCGTAAACTAAAGAAAGATGGCGATGAATATTCCGGGGGCGACATTCTTGATCCGGAAGTAGGAAAAGTTTACCGGTGTAAAATCTGGCTTGATGGTACCGACCTGAAAGTAAGGGGGTATTGGGGGCCGGTATGGCGTACACAAACGTGGAAAAGAGTATCTTAACCACCGAAAAAACAGTTAATCGAGAAATCTAAAAGAAATCCCGTTCACGGGTTACATCGCACATACCCCATGGTATACAAGTCGAGCTCAGTAATGGAAGAAAAAGAGATCTTTGACCGCATCAGTCGAGGCGATGAGAAGGCTCTGGAGTTCCTATACAAGAAATACTACCGGATGATGACCAAAATGGTTATCACCAACAGCGGAACGGAAGAAGAAGCCCGTGACATTTATCAGGATGCCCTGGTGGTTTTCTGGCAAAAGGCAACCTCCGGAAAGCTGGTAATGACCTCCAAAATCAGTACATATATCTACAGTATATGCCAGAATTTGTGGAGAAAAGAACTGGATCGCAAAAAGCGCCTTTCCAATGAGGAGAAGGATGTTGCGGTAAGCATGGACACTGAAACCGAGGAGCGGAACAGAATCATCGCCCAATGCATTGAGCAACTGGGCGAAACCTGCAAAAAGGTTTTGATGTATTACTACTTTGAAGAGATGTCGATGCAGGACATTGCCGAAAAATTGGGATTTGCCAATACGGATACTGCAAAGACGAAGAAGTATAAGTGTAAAAAGAAATTAGATGAATTGGTGAAGGCTCAGTATTCTGAGCGGGATTTTTTAGATTAAGAACATGGCCTTAGAAAAAGATTTGGAGCTACTGGACAACTACCTGTCGAACCGCATGAGCGAGCAGGACAGGCAGGCTTTTGAACAAAAGCTTGAAGCCGATCCGGAGCTTAAGAAAGAAATGCAAATACAACAGTCGCTGGTGGAGAACATTCGTCAGGCGCGTATTGCTGAGTTAAAAACAATGTTGAATAATATTCCGGTTGCTTCTATCCCGGGTGGGCAAACGGCATTGTTTACAAAAGTAATCTCATCCATCGTAGTGGTGGGTATCGTTTCAACTGCTCTGTACTTCTATTTTGATGAGAAAACAGAACAAACCGAAACGAATACAATTGCAGAACAAACCGAGCCGGAAACTCCGGAAACACCTGTAATACCAGAACCAGAAAATACACCGGAAGAAACACCGGCTACGATTGAACCCGATAATGCCCAGGCAACAGAAAAGAAAACTTCGGAAAAGAAATCTGCTCCGTCTGCCAATCAAAAGCCAAAGCTTGATTTGTTTACTCCGGAAGAGGAGATGACAAACGATCCTGTGCTTCAACACGAACGTGAACAACTCGCAATCATTTCTGAGGCTTTTGTTACCTCAAGCATTGAAGTGGAGACTGATGCCAACAACAGGAAGTACAACTTCCACTACCTGTTCCGTAACGGCAAGCTGATTCTGTTCGGGTCGTTTGAAGAGAATTTATATGAGATCCTCGAATTTATTGCAAAAGATAAACGCACCGTGTTTCTCTATTACAAGTCCAGCTACTACCTGCTGGATGTGAAGAAAGACACGCCAACCGAGCTGGTTGCGATCCGCGATCCCAAGTTGATTCAAAAGTTAAAAGAACATCGTGTAGACTGATTGAGGGGGAGCCAATAAAAAGCCTCTGGTAAATTTCCAGAGGCTTTTTTATTTCCTAAATTTGGCCGCTATGCAGAAAGGATACAGCAAGAAAAAACTGGGCAGTTATCCATCCATTGGGGTAATAATCAGCATTACACTGGCCCTCATTGTTATTGGCCTTTTCGGTATAGCCCTCATTTACTCCAACCAGCTTGAAAAACTGGTGCGCGATAACATCCGCATGGAGGTTTACCTGAGCACCAACCTGACGGAAACACAACGCGATCAGATTGAAAAGAAACTGGAAGCCCTCCCCTACATCAGCAAGGAAACGCTGGGGCCTGCCTTACAGTTTATTTCGAAAGAGGAGGCTGCCAAAAAATTCATTGAAGAAACCGGGGAGGACTTCACCAAACTTTTGGGTGAAAACCCCCTCCATGATGCTTACCTGATCAGCATAGCCCCGGAATTCCATCAGCCTGAAGAAATGCAAAAGATCAAGAAAGAGCTTGAAGGTATGAATGGTATTTTTCAGGTGGTGCCCAAAGAAGGACTGATCGAATCCGTTAATAAAAACATTACCAGTATATCGCTTATACTTCTGGGCCTTGCTGCTTTGTTGCTCATTACCGTTGTGCTCTTGATCAATAATACCATCCGCCTGGCGTTGTTCTCACAACGTTTTCTTATACGCAGCATGCAACTGGTTGGCGCCAAACGATGGTTCATTCAACGTCCGTTTATTGTACGTTCAATCTTGTATGGTTTGATTGCTGCAGTGTTGGCTTCAGCCAGTATTGCGGGATTAGTAAACTATGCACATGGTGAAATAGAAGACTTGATTTTATTAATGAATAAAGATCA
This sequence comes from Cyclobacteriaceae bacterium, assembly GCA_019638275.1. Taxonomy (GTDB): domain Bacteria; phylum Bacteroidota; class Bacteroidia; order Cytophagales; family Cyclobacteriaceae; genus UBA2336. The sequence continues at coordinate 305,251 of JAHBUC010000003.1, forward strand.
TGTAATGCTGCTGGCAGGCGCACTCATGATTCTCGGTATGCTGGTGGCGGCCATCAGCACGTTTTTCTCAATAGGCCGGTATTTAAAAATGTCGCTTGACGAACTTTACTAGTGTTATGGAAAACAAACTCCCGTTTACAAAAAAGAATTATCAGTTCATGGTGCTGGGACTAATCACCTTGGTGGTTGGCTTCACGATAATGTCGCTTGATAAAGAAGATTATGGTTTTGGATTTCTAGGACTAACCCTGGGCCCGCTTATCGTGCTGGCCGGATTTGTTATTGAAGTAGTAGCCGTACTCTACCGGCCTGATCAAAAAAAATAACACCGTTGTAACCACACTTCATGTCGGTACTCGAATCGATTATACTGGCCATCATTGAAGGCCTTACTGAATTTCTTCCCGTTTCATCTACCGGCCACATCATCATCGGTTCATCTGTAATGGGCATTGCGGATGATCCGTTTACCAAAGTGTTTACGGTAGCCATTCAACTGGGCGCCATTCTCTCTGTTGTTGTTCTTTACTGGAAAAAATTCTTTCAGTCATTTGACTTTTACTTCAAGCTTGGCGTGGCATTCATACCCGCTGCCTTGATCGGGTTTCTGCTCAACGATTACATCGATGCCTTGCTGGAGCGCATTGAAGTGGTTGGTTTTATGCTGATCATTGGCGGTGTAATCTTTTTGTTTATTGATAAAGTATTTGAAGCCAACGAAAAAAATATTGACCAACGAATAACCTATCCGGTAGCCCTGAAAATTGGTTTATTTCAATGCATTGCCATGATCCCCGGAGTGTCCCGCTCAGCGGCCACCATTATTGGCGGACTCACACAAAAGCTAAACAAAAAAACAGCTGCCGAATTTTCCTTCTTTCTGGCAGTGCCTACCATGTTTGCTGCTACCGCTTACAAAATGTTACTCTTTTATAAAAATGGTCCGGGTTTTTCCACGAATGAAATAAACCTGCTCATCATCGGAAATGTTGTTGCCTTTATTGTTGCCCTGATCGCCATTAAATCCTTTATCTCATTCCTAACTAAACATGGCTTTAAAGTTTTCGGGTATTACCGGATTGTAATAGGGCTTGTGTTGTTAACCTTATATTACCTGGGTGTTGATCTCGCTGTTGTGTAATGGAGAATCCTACGGTTGATCGCGTACTGCTTATTAACAAACCCCTTCAATGGACTTCCTTTGATGTGGTGAACAAGCTACGCTACAAACTGAAAATGAAAAAGATTGGTCATGCCGGAACGCTTGATCCTTTGGCAACGGGGCTACTCATCATCTGCACGGGAAAAATGACCAAGCAAATAGAATCGTTTATGGGCATGGAGAAAGAGTACACCGGTAAAATTGTTATTGGTCAAACAACTCCATCGCATGATCTCGAAACAGAAGTCTCTGATACTGTAGATGTGAGTCATATCTCCTTGCAGAACATTGAAGGCGCAGCTCAACAATTAACAGGGAAAATTCAGCAAATCCCACCGGCTCATTCGGCTATAAAAATTGGTGGTAAACGGGCCTACGCCATGGCGCGCAAAGGAAAAGATCCCGAGCTTAAAGCCAGAGAAGTTGAAGTGAGTGCCTTTGAGATTGTATCGTACCAACAACCGGTTATTGAATTCAGAATTGTTTGCTCAAAAGGAACCTATATCCGCAGCCTGGTACGCGACCTCGGTGAAAAACTTGGCGTTGGCGCGTATCTTTCACAACTTTGCCGCACCCGTATAGGTTCGTACAAACTGGAAGACAGCCTGACGTTGGAAGAAGTTGAACCATGAAGATTTACCACACACCGGATGATTTTGTAAAACTCAAAACTGCGGTTGTTACCAGCGGAACATTCGATGGCGTTCATGTAGGTCATCAAAAAATTCTGGCCCGGCTTAAAGAAGTAGCTGAAAAATCAAAAGGCGAAACGGTGGTGATAACCTTTTGGCCGCATCCAAGGTTAGTGTTGTATCCGGAAGATACCAGCTTGAAATTACTCAACACCTTTGAAGAAAAAGCTGAACTGCTAAAACAAGAAGGTATTCAGCATTTAATACGAATCCCTTTTACCAAAGAGTTTTCAAACCTTACTTCTGAGGAATTCATTACACGCATTCTGGTAGATACCATTGGTACAAAAAAGCTGGTGATTGGCTACGACCATCGCTTCGGGCATAATCGCGAAGGCAGCTTTGAAGAATTAAAAGTCAACGGACCGCGATACGGTTTTGAAGTTGAAGAAATTCCGCCACAAGATGTTGACAACATCACTGTAAGCTCCACAAAAATCCGTAAAGCACTTGAAAGTGGTGACATCGAAACAGCCAACCATTTACTCGGTAAGCCGTACAGCATAAGCGGTCGCGTGATCAAAGGCGACCGGTTAGGCCGGTTAATCGGATTCCCTACCGCCAACATTGATATTGATACGCACTACAAACTTATTCCGGTAGATGGAATATACTCCGTTACCGCATCGCACGAAGGCCAAACGTATAAAGGCATGCTCTATATTGGGTACAGGCCTACTGTTGGTGGTGCGCATAAATCCATTGAAGTGAATATTTTCAATTTTGATAAAGAAATTTATGGCGAAACATTGGCGATAAAATTTGTCAACATGATTCGCAGCGATATGAAATTCAATGACCTGGATGAATTAAAAGATCAACTCCATCGCGATAAGGAAGAAGCCTTGAAACAGCTGAAAGACATGTTGTGATTTGAAAACCGATTACAGAGATTTACCAAAAATACAAAGCGACTATGATCAACAAAGTTGTAGCCAATGCCGATGAAGCCATTCGTGACATTACCGATAATGTAACCCTGATGCTGGGCGGCTTCGGACTTTCAGGCATTCCGGAAAATTGTATTCAGGCGTTGTTACGAAAGGGGGTAAAAGGCCTTACCTGTATTTCGAACAATGCCGGTGTTGACGATTTTGGAATTGGCTTGCTGCTTAAAACACGGCAGGTAAAAAAAATGATTTCATCATATGTGGGTGAGAACGCAGAGTTTGAACGACAATTATTGTCAGGTGAACTGGAAGTTGATCTTATTCCACAAGGCACACTGGCTGAACGCATCCGCGCGGGTGGCGCAGGCATTCCGGCCTTCTTCACCCCTGCAGGTTACGGTACTGAAGTTGCAGAGGGAAAAGAAGTGCGCGAGTTCCACGGTAAAATGTATTTAATGGAACATTGGCTTCGTGCAGATTTTTCATTAGTAAAAGCCTGGAAGGGCGACACAGCGGGTAACCTGGTGTTTCGCGGCACGTCCCGAAATTTTAATCCCATGATGGCCGCAGCTGGAAAAGTTACCATCGCGGAAGTAGAAGAACTTGTGCCTCTCGGGGAACTCGACCCCAACCTGGTTCACACCCCGGGTATTTACGTGCAACGGATTTTTGAAGGGAAGAATTATGAGAAAAGAATTGAGCAACGAACCATTACTAAAATTTGAAAATTTATCAAGTTTAAGAAAATAAGTTTAGTTGATTTCCTAACCGCTAAGGCGCGGAGGCGCAAAGAATCAGAAACACTTTGGTCTTGGCGCCTTTGCGGTAAAATAAATCAACCACGCTTAAGGTATGATTATTAACATCAAGATTATTTCCGAAATTATAAGCTCATCAAAATCTTAATTTTCAAATTTTCAAATCAGCCAATTTTCAAATTAAAGATATGTTAGACAAAAACGGTATCGCAAAACGCATCGCCAAAGAGGTTAAAGATGGCATGTACATCAACCTGGGTATTGGTATTCCCACGTTAGTGGCCAACTATATTCCTGATAACCTCAATGTCGTGTTGCAATCGGAAAATGGATTACTGGGCATTGGCCCCTTCCCTACAGAAGATAAAGTCGATCCGGATTTGATTAATGCCGGCAAACAAACCATCACCATGATGCCCGGCTCGGCCCTGTTCAGTTCGGCTGAAAGTTTTGCCATGATACGGGGGGGCCATATTCACCTCACCATTTTAGGCGCGATGGAAGTTTCCGAAAATGGCGACATCGCCAACTGGAAAGTGCCTGGCAAAATGGTGAAAGGGATGGGTGGCGCAATGGACTTGGTGGCATCGGCAAACAACATTATTGTGGCCATGCAACATTGCAGTAAAGATGGCGCCTCCAAGCTTTTACCCACCTGTACCCTGCCCATAACCGGTATCAAGTGCGTGAAAAAAATTGTTACCGATCTGGCCGTGTTGGATGTACTGCCTCAAGGTGGCTTTAAACTACTGGAACGCGCACCCGGTGTTTCCGTAGAACAAATAAAAAATGCTACTGCCGGGAAGTTGCTTATTGAAGGTGAGATCCCTGAAATGTCAATTTGAAAATGAGGTAATTTTCAAACCTGCCAGCCTGTAGGCAAGTTGTAAAATGTATCTTGCAACCTGAAAAGACATTTTCAAATCAACGAATTTTCAAATTTTTAAATTAAGTCCATGCGCAAAACCAATATCAACTTCACCGTAGAACTCGACCAAAACAATATACCCGACAAAATTCTTTGGGATGCTTCTGACAAACCCGATGCCGCCCCTTCCGAAACCAAGAGTATCAGCATTTCCTTGTGGGATGAGGCACAGAAAAATACGCTGCGTATTGATTTGTGGACCAAGGACATGCCCGTTGATGAAATGAAACGATTCTATATTGATTGCTTGGGTGGGCTGGCGCAAAGCATGCTAACATCAACAGGTGATGAATTTATGGCCCAGGAAACCAACGCCTTGTGCGACCGGTTAGTGAAGCATTTAAGCAGTGAAAAGGGGACATAACATTTGTCCCGACCCTTCCTTTTTTTCAAATACGCTGCAAAGCATACTAAATTTAAGCTTTTATACTTTGCGTTAGGTCAGTGTTTCACTTTAACGAAACCGCAACCGTTTTCTTTACTTTTTCAATAAATTTTGTACTTTTCAGGGAAGTACGAATGTTCGTATTGTCATTTTTATTAACACAACTATTTAATTCCAAGAAACCAACCATTTTAAAGAAAACTGTATGGAGAAGTTTTACAAACGTTCGATGGGGCTCATGCTAACAATGCTGCTGGCCGCCACGATTGCCTATGCACAAACGACCGTTTCCGGATCGGTCAAGGATGAGGCAGGAAACCCCGTTCCGGGTATTAACATCAAAGTAAAGGGAACAGTAGCCGGAACAATCAGTGATGTAAGAGGTAACTTTAGTGTAACTACTTCACAGGCACCCCCGATTGTATTGGAGTTTTCGTTTATCGGTTTTATCACTCAGGAAATTCAAATTACCGATGCAAATACCACAGGGCTTAATGTAACCATGAGGGAAAACGTTGAAACCCTGGGAGAAGTAGTTGTGGTTGGCACAAGCCGTGGCGAAGAGTCATTTATGAAAGCTCCGGTAACCGTTGAGAAAATTGATATTCTCGCTATTCAACAAACAACTGCTCCCGATTTCTTTGACGCACTCGCTAACGTGAAAGGTGTTCAGGTTAATTCAGGCAGTTTAAACTTTACACAAGTGAACACGCGTGGATTTGCCTCCATTGCAAACGTACGTTTTGTTCAATTGGTAGATGGAATGGACACCTCCGCACCCCTGCTGAACTTCCCGACAGGAAACATTGTAGCGATGAGCGAACTTGATGCCGAAAGCATGGAACTTGTACCGGGCGCTGCATCGGCACTTTACGGACCAAACGCATTCAACGGTATTCTGATGATGAAGAGTAAGAGTCCGTTTGAATATCAGGGTTTAAGCGCCATGTTCAAAGGAGGTATTACTACATCCGATGCGCAAGGCGAAAGCTTCCCGATGTACAATTTTGCTGTTCGCTATGCGAAAGCTTTTAATAATAAGTTTGCGTTCAAAGTTAACTTCTCATTAATGCAGGCTACCGACTGGAAGAGCAACGATTATAGAACTGATCGCTTACGCCCGGAGTCAACTGTTGATTTAAGTGGTACACCAAACTTCGATGGTCTAAACCTGTATGGTGATGAAACTCCTATTCCAGTTCCCATTGGCGGAACTTTTGGTACGCTTGATTTAAGAAGAACAGGCTTCCGCGAAGAGGACATACTCGATAACGATGAAGCCAGAAGCATGAAGGCGGATGTTGCCTTTCATTATAAACTCACAGATAAAATGGAGTTGCTATACAATTGGCGTTTTGGTGGTGGTAGCTCCATCTATCAGGGAACAGAGAAATATGCACTGCGTGACTTTACACAACAATTCCACAAACTTGAATTGAAGGGCTCAAACTTCTTTGTACGTGGGTATATGACAGAAACCAAAGATGGTGATTCATGGAACATGAGTGCACAAGGAGGTTTTATGAATGAATATTACAGCCCTACTGCTTCCAAGTGGGCTCCGGAATATGCACAAACCTACGTGTTGGCCATGCAAGGCTATGTGCCAGGTGTGCCCGCAGGGAATCCTGAGGCCGCTCATGCTGCAGCACGTAATTACGCAGATAGGGATCGACCTCAACCCGGGTCTCCAGGTTTCAGAGATTTGGTCAATCAGGTTCGCGGCAACCTATTTCAACGCACACCTCCAGGATCATCTTTCGTGGATAATTCCAGGCTTTATCATGGTGAATTCAATTATCAGTTTAAGCAAATTGAAGCGGTTGATTTTATGGTGGGTGGCAACTTCCGCCAGTATGATCTATTCAGTGATGGTACTGTATTTAACGAAGACCCCGAAGGTGACGGTAATGAGCGCATTAAAATCAATGAATTTGGTTTCTATGGCCAGGTAGCCAAAACATTAGGTGAATCATTGCGACTGACCGCATCATTACGTTACGATAAAAATGAAAACTTTGATGGGCAGGTAACACCCCGTTTCTCGGCCGTGTATACCTTCAGCGAAACACACAACATCAGGGCATCTTATCAAACCGGCTTCCGCAATCCGGATACACAAGCACAGTTCATTTTCTTCCCTTCATCGGGAGGCACATTGCTAGGCAGTACGGAAGCAAATGCCTCACGTTACGGCATACACAATGGTGGCGCATGGACACGCGAATCATATAATGCATACCGTGCTTCAGGCGGATCATTAGATCCTAACACAGGAGCGCCTACTGGCGGTAATCCTACCCTGTTGCAAACAATTGATCTTCCCTATGTGGCGCCAGAAAAGCTCACTGCCTTTGAAATTGGCTACAAGGGAAGTTTCAATAACAAAATGCTGGTTGACGTTAATGGATACTACACGATTTACAAAGACTTTATAGGTGGAGAAATTGTGGTAAGTAAGGAAGCTGCCACACATCAGGGAAATCAAATAAATGCCGGCTCGCTTTTCTCACCTTATGTTAACAATCCTTCAAATGTAAACTCTTATGGATTTGGTTTGGGCCTCGAGTACAAATTACTGAAAGGTTACACCCTCAGCGGCTCCTACAATTATGCTACGTTTGAAGAAGATGCAGACAGCTTCATCTCCGGATTTAACATGCCGGAAAATAAAATTAACGTGGGAATTGGAAACAGAAGAATTAATAAAACCAACCTCGGTTTCAACATCAACTTCCGCTGGCAGGATGCTTACCTGTGGGAATCTTCGTTCGGTAGCTGGAATGTACCGGAATTCGGAGTATTGGATGCACAAGTCAGTTACAGGTTACCTGCAATTAAAACCGTTGCCAAATTGGGAGGAACCAACCTATTGGGTGGTGACTACCGTACCAACTTCGGTGCACCATTTGTAGGCCAGCAATTCTACATCTCACTTACGTTTGATGAATTCTTTAGATAATCGGTATAAACAAAGTATTAAATCAAAGAGATTATGAAAAAGTTTAATTACATATCACTGGCGTTTTTAACCCTGATTTTTATGGGAGCCTGTGAACAAGAGGTGATGACGCTTACGCAACCAGAACCTAACACCACCAATATCGGTCCGGATCCATGTGCGGGTGGTGCGGGTACAGCTAGTTTTACAAAATTTATAGCTATCGGCAACTCATTTGTCGCTGGGGTTCAGGGGGGTGCCTTATTTAATGATGGACAAACAAATTCTCTCCCTGCCATCATCAATAAACAACTGGCTTGTGCTGGAGGAACTGCAACATTTAATCAGCCTAATATCAATGCCACTTTAGGTTGGAATTTATTCGTTACTCAACCCTTTCTTTCTGACAACACTAAGCCTGTACTGGGAAGACTTCGTTTGCAAGGAACTCCTCCACGTCCTACTCCCCAAGCTTATGCTGCTGGAGTATTAGAAGCTGTACCGAATCCGGCAGCCAATCCGGGTTTTATTTATACTGGTGGAAAAGCTACCTTAAATAATTTTGGAATCCCCGCAATTGTTCTGGGTCAATCACTAATAACTCAGACAGGTGCTTGGGCTGGTGCAGGTGTTGATCCTAGATTTAGCCCATTCTACGGACGCCTTGCACCACCTCCTGGTGGAACCTCTACTTTAATTGGAGATGCTGCAGCGGCTGGCGGATCATTCTTTTTGTTTTGGCTTGGGTTGGATGACTTCTTTCTCCATGCAGCATTTGGTGGCGATCCTTCATTGGCACCCCTAACAAATGCGTCAGGAGGTACACCTACAGATTTTGACTTTCAATATACAGCAGCCATTACATCACTACTCGGATCAAATGCAGAGTTAAAAGGTGTTGTAGGCAATTTTCCTGACATCTTTAAAATGCCTCATTTTACTTCAGTTCCATATAACGCAATCCCGCTTGACGCCCCTACAGCCGCGGGTGTTACTGCACAATTGGCAAATAACTACAATGCATTTTTAGATGGTATGGTTGGTGTAGCTGCGGGTTTCACACAGGAAGAAGCTGATAGGCGAAAACTAACATATGTTGCCGGAGCCAATAAAATATTGATGAATGATGAAACATTGACTGATCTAAGTGCTTATATGGCAGGTCCCTATGCTGGACTTGCACCTTATGCGAGAGCTCGTCAAACCACATCAACTGATATTATCCCATTATCAACAGGTTCCATATTAGGCACAAATGGAACCTTTGGTGTACTCGGAGTATCCGAACCTGTATCTGATAGGTATGTATTAATTCCTAGTGAGATCCAAGCAATTAATAATGCACGAACTGCTTATAATACTATCGTTGCAGGTATAGTTGCAGCTAATACAACAAAACTTGCCTTAGCTGATGTTGATGCTGCTTTAAATGCATTGATCACTGCACAGGCAGGTGTTTCGAATGGTGTAACCATTACACCAAACATTAACCCGCCTACTGGTATTTATTCCGAGGATGGTGTTCACCCGAATACAAGAGGCTACGCATTTTTAGCAAACGTATTTATCGATGCCATTAATGCCAAGTTCGGTTCTACCATTCCCAGGGCTAACCTGGCTAAATACCCTGCTACAGGCTTACCGCTTCCTTAAGGCATTGGTCACCACAACATCAGAAAGGCTGCCCCACGAAGGCAGCCTTTTTTCTTTCCTTAACATTTGAAAATCCGCTTCAATAGGTTCCCAAAACAGGATATTAAGAATCAAAAAACCGCAAAATCAGCGCTGTATAAGGCTTTTTGGAAACTGGCTCTTGGTTTGCGTCAGGTGTATGCTTTACGCTACCCCTTATGTTTACAAAATTCTTTTTTCAACGCTTTTCCCCCAGCCAGCAACTGACCTACCTGCGCAGCAAAGGAACCCTGATCGGTAAACAAATCCGTAACAGTTGCCATTACTCGCTGTACATGGTAAAAGGATTTTTTGTTGAGGTGATGTTTCCTTCAGCCGACCCGGAAGCGCAGCCGCAAAAAATTCAGGTATTCTCAAACCTCGAAAGCCTTACCTCATACCTTAACCACGAGGCACGTGAAGGCTGGCGCAAGCCCAACAATGTACTGTAAGCATTGCACTACAGGTAGCCCGCAAGCCGATAGGCAATAACCCCCACCCACTCCTTAAATAATTTCTGCCAGATATTGAGTGCTTCAATTTTTGGCACCAGCAACACATCGGGCGTGAAATAGCGCGGATGGGTGAAGAAATCTGTACTGAACGGATCAGCCGATATCCCTGCCTTTGTAAAACATCCTTCCGACCTGCGCATGTGAAAGGCTGAGGTGATCAACAACACGCGTGCAGTGTCCTGTTCAGCAAGCATACCTTTAACATTACGTGCCGATTCAGCCGTATTGCGCGATTCATTTTCAATTAAAATATCTTCCTTCGGTACGCCCATCAATTCAAGCGATTTTACAATATCATCTGCTTCTCTCCGACCACTGGTTACCAGCCGTCCGCTACCCCCTGCTACCAATACGTTCCGTACAATGCCCCGCTTGTATAAGTCAACCGTGTGCACCACACGATCAGCGCCTCGTTGAAAATAAACCCGGTCATCAGGTTGATTATCCGTGCTGGTAACGCCTGTAAGCAATATGCCATATTCATAGACACGTTCAATTTTTGAAAAGGGTGTTGGCGGTATTTCCCACAGGCGCATTACTTCATTGGCAATAAAATCATTAGAGAAAAACAACAACAGCACAATGGCCGTGTTAAACAACCTGCGCTTCCAAACCGGCTTTTTAATTAACAAAGAGGTTACGAGCAACAGGCAAACCCAAACCAGCGGAGATGTTAAATACCCGAGTATTTTCGACAACGTGAAAAACATGTCAGATTATCCTGATCAGGATAAGGAGCAACAGAATCAACAATAAAACGATCATAGTGGCTGACGGTTTGGACAAAATTAATGGAATTCACCGGAACCGGAAATACTTCGCCCGGCAACCTGACTACTGTAGATTCAATACAGGGTTTAAACCCTGCGGTTCAAGGGGTTAGAAAGATTACCAAACCCATCAATAATTCTGCGCAACACATCAAAATATAAGGCAATTGCCAATACCCACGTCATCGACCAGATAACCCCGGTATTGAAAAACAGGGTATCAATATTCATGTTCAGGAAATGCTTTTTAGGCATGTAGAACTGGGCATCGAAATCGATAACATGATCCGGATCCGGGTCTTTATAAATCGGGTAAATCTTTTGAATCAGTTTACCATCCTTTTCAATAATCCGATGGGTTTCGGTAAGGTTTTTCACAAAGTCAGTAATGGCTTCGTTTCGGTACCCATCGCGAAGTTTCTGGTACGCACGCTCTTTCTCCGGAGTATCGGTCATTAATGTAATCTTCTTTTCCTTTTCGCCATCGGCTTTATTGTACCGGTTAATGTACAACCTGCGCAGGTTACCCAGAAAGGTGATGGCCTCGCTATACGTGGTGGAGTCGAAATGATTGGCATCCAGTCTGTCAATCCACGCATAATGCTCTCTTCCAACGGCTTCTGCTTCTCGCAAAATTTCACCGCGCAGCAGGTTAAGGTCGGAGTTGTACTTTCGTTTCAGTTCGGAGTCTTCTGATTTTTGGTTGGCCAGGCAAAATTGCAGTTTGCTTTCCAGCTCAGGAATGAAATAAATTTTCCGGTAATCGGCATCTGCCATAACCTTATCGTACACGTAGAATTCCTGCTCGTACTTATTGTCCTTAAACTGGGTTACCATGGCAGCCTCAAACGCCCAGCGCGATGCCATAATATCGCCCACAAACGGAACCGTTGCCGTGTTGCCAATAACAGGATTGAGTTTATCAAACTTCACCACCACTCCGCTAAGAATGAGTTGTGGAATGATCAGCAGCGGAATTAAAATGTATATCGTTACAGCCGAATTAAAAGCAGAAGAAATATTTAACCCCAGCGTATTGGCAAAACAGGAAACTGCAAACAATATCAACCAATGCTCGAATAGCATTCCCCGTATTTCAAGAATGTAATTCCCCACCAGCACGAACGTGAGGGTTTGAATAGCCGACAATAAAAACAAGATGCCAATTTTCGACAGCAGGTAACTGCTTCTGCTCAAATGCAAAAATGCTTCGCGTTTCAGAATTTTACGGTCGCGAATAATTTCTTCAGCACTTACGGTTAGCCCCATAAACAAGGCTACGATAACGCTCATGAATAAATAAGCCGGCAGGTTCAGGTTCTTGGCAAAAATATAACTGCTTTGCAGCTTATCATCAACGTTGTAAAACCGTACAATAAATGCCAGGATAAAGGCCAGTAAAGGAGCTTCCAGTAAATTAATGATCATGTACTGGCGATTGTGAATTTTCGCCTGCAGGTCGCGGAGCGAGAACAATTTTATCTGCTTTAAACGACCCGGTATGCGCAGTGTAGATTGCACAGGCTTCTCAGAGACGGATCCCAACGCATGCGTGCCCGACTGCTTGTACATGGCAAACCACTGTTCAGGCGACACTTTACGCTCATGGGTAAACTGGCCATACTCATTGATCACCTTGGTTTCAATGATGTTGAATATCTGTTCGGGGTTAACGTTTCCGCACTCATGGCACTCGCCCACATCGCTATTAATCATGTCGATGGCGCGTTTGAAATACACGATTGCATCAACCGGGTTGCCGTAATAAATCTGATATCCGCCCGTATCCAAAATAAGCAGGCGATCAAATTTTTTAAATATGTCGGACGAAGGCTGATGGATAACGGCAAACACCAATTTGCCCTTCAGTGAAAGTTCCTTCAGCAAATCAATTATATTTTCTGAGTCGCGTGAAGACAGACCACTGGTTGGTTCATCGCAAAAGAGTATAGCGGGTTCGCGCAGCAATTCAAGCCCGATATTCAGGCGCTTGCGTTGCCCGCCACTGATGGTCTTTTGAAGCGGTGATCCTACCTTCAAATCCTTGCGTTCGGCCAACCCCAGGTCTTCCAGGGTTTTCATCACCAGGGCATCAATCTTGTCGTCAGGTAAATCACTGAAACAAAGCTTGGCTGCATAATAGAGGTTTTGGTATACGGTAAGATCTTCTATCAGCAGGTCATCCTGAGGCACAAACCCGATTACGCCTTCAATTTTTTCAGGCTCTTTGTGAATATCAATACCGTTAATCAACACCTGCCCTTTAGTTGGTTTCTCAGAGCCATTCAGCACATGCAGCAAGGTTGATTTACCCGATCCGCTGGCACCCATCAGTGCCACCAGGTTCCCCGATTCTTCCGCGAGGTTCACTTCCTGTAGGCCAATGCCACCATTTTTAAATTTGAAATGAATATCCGTTGCTTCGAAAGAGATGCGCTCACCCGTATCCAATCGCTTGAAGCGGCTCAGCACATCGCCATAGTAAACCGGTTCATCTTTCTCCCATCGCAGTGTGCTGCCTACACTTAACACCTGAATGGAACCTGAACGAAACGGAACACCGTTCAAATACACATCCGACTTACCCACATATTTTACCAGGTACAATTCAGCCTGTTGCAGGTAAAGTACTTCAACAAATCCCTTAAGGTTTTTTCTGCGAATGTGCAGCGCCTGTTTAAATGCAGAATCTTCCTTTAAATCGATGATGAGCAAACCCGGATGATCAAGATGTGCCGACTCTTGTCCGGCTAAAAATGTTTTTATGCTTTCGAGATCTGATGAACTGATCTTAAATGACTCACAAATCAGCAACATCATTTCCTGCTCCCGATCCGTGATTACAGAATCGGCCAGTATAAGGCGCACCAACTCCAACACAACCACATACTTTTGCTTTTGCGCAAGGCCCTGGTTGATCTCGGCACAAATTCGCTTAATGTTGAACGCATCTTCAACACCCTCCTGCTTTCCGGTGTTCTTCACAAAATCGTCAAACACATTCAGGTACGAATCGACTTTGGCTTCATTCAGGTGTTCACGCAGAAAAATCCTGACCTGCTCACGCTCCTGCCGGGTTACTTCATCCTGACGGGCAACTACGGCAAAAAGTCTGAGAAGGGCTTTGAGAATTTCTTCGCTCATACGGGGGCTGAATTAATTCATTAAAGATAGTAAAGAACTGTAGTTATGATAAAAAAATAGGGCCGTGTTTACGGCCCCATTGAATTTTTCTGTTCAGTTAATGCTTACTCTACAATCGACTGACGCATCTTGGCCACAACAGCCGAGATGGTTTCAAGGTTCTTGTCGCTAAGTACCAGATCAGCACGGTTGTTCTTGATCTGATCTTCAATGTTAAGTGCATTGTAGGCAGCTTCAAGTTCTTTCAAGTCGCGAACCATACCGCTCACCGGATCGGTTTGCTCAATGGCCGACAACATTTTTAACAATTCTGAAACGGATTTTTTCTGGTTGAGAATAACCTGAATAACCGGAGTGAGGATCACATTGCGGGCATCGGTAGGCAGCAAATCTTTCGGGTAGGAATTAACCAGCCCGGTTGAAATGTGCAGGCCTTCAACAAAGCTACCGGCCACAACCAAAGCCGCTTGTTTGTTGCGGGTGTCGTCCTTTAAAAACTTCTCAGTTTGCTTAATCGATTCATCCAACAGGCCGGCCAAAGAATCCTTATTGGAGATATTGGCCTCAAACCGCTTCAAAATATCAATGTCGAACGTGCCGATAATACCCAAATAGTCGGCTAAGCTTTTGCAGGCATTGAGGTAGTCGATAGCCTCCTGGGTTTTTTCATAGGAAGTAAGGTAACCGATATCGGCTGTGTACACGCCCAGGTTAAGGGCGGCCTTATCCGTACGGTTGATATATGAATCGGCCTTTGAACGGGGGTTTACGAGGCTTTGGTTAAATTCAGCACCGGTTTGTTCAATCAGATAAGGAATTTCAGTTGGTGAGGGGATGTTATATACAACATCTTCTATGGTTGAACGCAGGCTTTCCTCTGCCTCTTTAAACTCATCCGCATTGGTATTTTTATCTCCGGATGATCCACACGAGCTCAAACCAAATACCAGGCAAATGGCGAACAAAGAATAAAGTGCACTTTTAGAATTCATAGTTTTCGGTTGGGTTTAGAAGGTCAATTTTAATACATTTTTTGATGCCGTAAAACCGTAAAAAAAAACAATTTTTGACGCATTTCCTTCGGCTTTTGAGCCGATTTATGGTAAGTTTATATGAAAGGCTCTAATCATTTTTCACCGTGGAAGGAAAAGTGGACAACACCATATTGATTGACGACAGTGAAATTGATCTTTTTATTCAGAGAAGATTCCTGGAGGTGTATGCATTTACCCGCAACATAATTACCTATAAATCAGCGCAGGAAGCCATCGATGCCTTGCAACAGCCCAATGTCACCGTACCCGATATTATCTTTCTCGACCTGAATATGCCCAACATTGATGGGTTCGGCTTTCTCCAAAGCTTGCATTCGCTGGCCCCTGGCATACAGGAAAACACCCGGATAATCGTGTTGACCAGCTCCAATAACAAGAAAGATAAAGATGAAGCTTTCAAGTACAGAAATGTGGTGCACTACATTACCAAACCCATTAAGCAAAGCGATATTGAGCACCTGAAGGAAATGCTCTTCCGGAAATCAGCTTAAAATTTAGCGGTCCAGCCATTGCCTGAATTCCTGAACACGCTCACGCGAAACGATAATGTCATCATCATCGCTGCCAGCCAGAATTAATTTCAACCTGCTGTTTGTGTAACTGATAATGTCTTTGATGGATGCCGCCCGAACAATGTACTTCCGGTTAATCCGGTAAAATTCATCCGGGTTAACCATCAATTCCAACTGATCAAGCGTAAAATCAAGAATATGATTTCGGCTATCTTTAGTTGTGCAGAATGTGGCTTTTTCGGCACTATAAAAATACTGTATATCCGTTACCGCTATGGTTCGAAGGTGCTCCCCTACCTTAATCACAAAACGCTCTTTGTATTTTTTGGTAAGCAATTGAACAACCTGGTTGATGTTGTGCACCAAATTACGCGGATCCGTACCCCCCTGCCTGGAGTTGAACTTTTCCATTGCAGCTTTCAGCTCATCCTTATCAACCGGCTTTAGTATGTAATCGATACTGTTTACTTTAAAAGCTTTAAGGGCGTAGGCATCATAAGCCGTTGTGAAGATTATCGGTGCTGCAACATCTGTCATTTCAAAAATTTCAAAACTCAGCCCATCACCCAACTGAATATCCATAAAAATCAAATCGGGTTGGGGGTTATTTTTAAACCACTTCACTGCACTTTTAACAGAATCTACCCGACCAGAAATTTTGGCAAGCGGCACAAGTTCATTGATCAAGGTTTCGAGACGCCTCGCTGCCTGTACTTCATCTTCAATAATCAAAACGTTCATGATTCAACCTGTTCAATTACCGGAAGGCGTACAATGAATTTATCGTGCAATGCTTCAACTACCACTTTCAGGTCTGTTAAAAATTCGTAGCGTAGCCTAATGTTACTCAATCCTACCCCGGCCGACTCTTCAGTCTGCACTTTCTTTTGTTGAAGTTTGTTTTCCACTACCACATAATTATCCGCGGCATAAATCTTTATAGCCAGCGGTTGCTCGGCAGCAATAATATTGTGCTTAATGGCATTTTCAATGAGCATTTGCAGCACCAACGGTGGGAAATAAGTTTTTACTTCATCCAGTTGTATGCTTATCTGGAGGTTATCGCCAAACCGAATTTTTTGTAAGAACAGGTATGACTCTAAAAATTTTAATTCCTCTTCTTTTGTAACCAACTCCCGATCACGGGTATCCAGCACATACCGGTACACTTCGGAAAGTTGCTTAATAAACTTGGCTGCCAAATCCTGGTTTTCATAAACCAGATTGGTAAGTGCATTAAAACTATTGAATAGAAAATGTGGGTTAACCTGATTTTTCAGACTTTCGTAACGCGCGGTTACATTTTCACGCTTTAACTTCTCCGCATCCAATGCGCTTTGTTTCCATTCCAGCAAAAAGGAACGGCCATGCATAAATAAAGAAATGATTATGGTGACCACGGTGGCCGAAAAAATCATGTACTGCGATTTTCCGAAATCAACATCGAAAATGAATTTATAAAGTTGTGTTAATAAGATAATACTGGTAGCGGTATATAAAATACTCCCCAACGATAAAGCGAGAAAGCTTTTAACCGGAGCCTTTAACCAATTTATCCGATCAGAAATTATTCCACTGATCAGTCCGTTACCCTTCCACAAAAAGACCCACATCAAGGCTGTAAACGATCCAACCAACCAGAATTGCTTTGATGTCTTGGTGTAGCCAAATGCGACTGTCATTAATAAACCAAACAACAGCAGCAACAATACATCGCGCACTTCCCTTTTTACCGCCTTCGAAATTTTCATATCAACAAGATAAGACACCTTAACGCATTTCAATAAATTGTACCAATGATTTACCCGAATTTAATCTATTCCGGTAAGTTCGTATCCAAAAAATAATCAAGGGTACCCCCACCAGGCTTGGCCATATCCATTGCATAACACCCGGAAGGAATGTCATCACTTGTGTGGAGAAAGCAGTTACCGAAGCAATAAAACCACCCATCATGTTGCCCATGTGGCTATAGAACCAATCGAATTTATCTTGCGGTGGTTTTACATACCGTTTCAATTCCAACCAAACCACCAGCATGCCACCAAAACCAAAGCCTGTGGCCAGAAAACCAAGTGAAGCCTGACTATTAATAATGAGGTAGATTCCCCATACAAAAAATCCCGTATTAAAAGTTCCTGCAATTACACCAAACATCCAATCGTACCAGGTTACGCCTTTTCCTTGATGAAGTTGCTTTCGATACAATGAACGGTACCCTACAAATACAGCGTAATAGCTAAACACCGCTATTAATAACAGAAACGGAATCCACTTGACAGTTGATAATACGATGGCTGAAAAGCAAATCCACGTCATGCACCAAAAGAAGATCTTACCCCACAAACGATGGGCTTTCCCTCCTTTGCGCACGACCATGGCCAGCGGAGCAACAATCAAAGAAATTATTCCGGCTAAGATGTGGGAGTATGTGAGTAAGGAGATCATGGATTATGGGATTGGTGATTCTTGTTACGCCCTTCGGGAGCCTCAGGGCGCAACACTTTAAGTTTAACTCACTTACATTTCTCCTTCATTCCTTCCGCCATATTTCTTCCCCACTGTGGTGCAAGCGGATTTTCTGAGGTATAACTATCAAATTTTTCAAGGGCTTTTTGCAAGGTACCACAAGCTTCCGTTGTTGGCGAACCAAAAAACTGAGCGGTGCCATATTGCATCTGCGCCATCAACGCCAATGCACGCGGGTTTTCAGGATTCATCCCGATAGCTTTCCCGAAAGTTTGCATGGCCAAGCCTGAGTATTGCTGACCACGAGAAGCAGGATCTACAGAAACGCGGATCATGTGAATGAATCCTTCCAATGCCACAATTTCAGATTCGCCCGGATTAACTGCACTTGCTTTTTTTAGCACACCAAGCGCCAGATCAAGGTGTTTATCCTTTCCTGCAGGATCATTCTGCCTCAACGCAACCATCAGGTAACCATACGAAGCATAATAGAACGGTTCCCACTTCGATTTTTCCGCGTCACCAATTCGTTCAAAGGCATTTACAGCTGCCTGAATTTCTTCCACTGACTTTCCTTTGTATACTATTTCAATGTTTTTCTGCATGGCCTCGGTGTAACGATCGTTTGCGGAAGCGGTAACAGCCAAAAAGGCTAAGGCGGCTATCAATAATGGAATGATGTTTACGTGTTTCATAGTTGTTTTGTTAAAGTTTAGAGACTTGGTAATTGGTTGATTGATTTATCTTTTGATAGGGTTATGAAAACGCCCAGGAAAACAAACCGTGGTGCAGCCTGACGAATCGCACGACTGTTGTAAATACCATCTGCGTTTTGTGTATTGCTGTATTCGTAACCGAAAATGTTATCGTAACCCAAAACATTGGTGCACGAGAAGTAAACAATCAGATTGGGCTTGGGCAAATAGCTGATGTTCACACTTAAATCCTGATAGCTTCTTGTGCGGCCATTGTTGAACTGATCTTCATTCGGGTTGTTGTACGGCCTTCCACTGGTAAAAGAATAGGTAGCGCCAAATTGAGTTTTTAAACTTGACACAAAGTGCTTGTACACCACCGAGAAATTGTGTGCAGAAGCAAACGAAGGTGTTACCGCGTACCGAGTATCCAGGTAATCGCGCTCGGTATCCAGAAAGGAATAGGATATCCAGTAGTCTGCATTGCGAATGGTTTTGTTGTCGCGATAAAAGAGTTCAACTCCTCGTGCATAGCCTGATCCTTCATTATTCAGTACAAACGGATTTCCGTTTTTAAATTTTATAAGATCAGAATAGGTCTTATAATATCCCTCCACACGGAATGTGCGCCTGTTTTCAATTAGCTGGTAATTCAAAATGTAATGGTCAGACTTCTCAGCGCCCAGCTGATTATCCCAACGCAACCACTCGTTTTTTGGCGACTGTCTGAATTTACCATAGGCGAAAGACACTTGTCCGTTTTTGCCGGTTTTATAAGCGAATGAAATTCGTGGATCAACAGAAAACTGATTTAACAGGTTGTTGTACTCCACACGCCCGCCAACACGCGTTACAAATTTGTTGCTGGCGTACAAATCTGCTTCCACAAAAGCCGCACTGATTACTTCATGAAAGCCCGGAACAAAAGATGACGTATCTACCGCTGCCTGATAATCGCGATTGATCACTTCTGCTCCGGTGCGTATTTCCACTTTATCGGATAATGAACCATCAAATGCCAACTTGGCGTGTATGCCCTCATCCGATTCATTTAACTTTACATCACCTTGTTGCAGATTATTCTGCGTAAGTGTGTAGGAAAGTCCGCTGCGCAGCGACCACTTTTCATTCAAAGAAGTTTTATAGGAACCATTGAGGTAGCGAAAATTATTATTGACATCAATCAGGGTGGTCACATCCGGATCATCAATATCGTGGTGATGCAATGAAAAATCAGAGTGGTTGAAGTTTCCATACACCTTGAACATACCACTCTTACCTACGCGCTGCCGATAAGCTGAGCTTCCCTCAATGGAAACCGGAGCTTTCTTCCAATCGATTTCCTGATTGATCAATCCAAAATACGGACGGATATTTGTGTAGCCGATCTTTCCAGCCCAAGAAGCATTTTTCCAGGCCTGTGTGTGGGCTACATCTGCACCAACCGATAGCAATCCGAAATCTGTACGTGAAGATTGCTCTTCGTCTTTTGAATCGAGCACCAAAGCCGATGAAAGCGCCTGACCATATTCTGCCGAATAGCCACCGGTGCTGAAGCTTGTACCTTTAAACATGAAGGGAAGAAATCTTCCGCGTGAAGGCGTATTCGGTGCGGCCGGACCGTAGGCATCCAACACGAGCATGCCATCAATAAAAGTGCGGACTTCGTTGCCATCGCCACCGCGTACAAAAAGTCGCCCGCTCTCGCCTACCTTTTGTGTTCCGGGCAATGTGTTTAAGGCTCCGGCAATGTCGGCTGTAGCGCCTGCGGTGGTGGCAATATCCAGCGCCCTGAAAATTGTTCTACGCGATTCATCGCTGGCAGCAAAAGCCCCGGCCGTAATGGTTACGGCTTCAAGCTGATTGATTTCTTCTTTTAGTGCGATAGTCAAACCCGTATACGATTTGCTCAGATCCAATTGCAACTGATATTCTTTAAACCCGATAAACTTCACCACCAGGCTTTGCATACCTTTCTCCGTGGTGGTAAATGAGAATTTGCCATCCAGACCTGAAGTCGTGCCATCGTAGGTATTCAGCAACAGTACGTTGGCACCCGGCACCGGCTCGCCTTTTACATCCGTTACAACGCCTGATATAGTAACCTGAGCGAACACCGGGAGGGTTAGCATGGTGAAGCAAAGAATCAGTACATTTTTCATAACAAGGGTTTCTTTTGGCGATTTGTACGACAAAGATTATCCCCTCGGCCGGGCCATTAAAAAATGAGTTACTGAACTGTGGAACCTGGCGGATGAGTTGTTTGATCGGGGCGATGGGCTTTTAGCCGGATTGGGTTATTTTTGCTGGTTCTAACGAAAGTAAAGCAGACCAATGGCCGAATACAGCAAAGAAGAGATCAGACGAATTGAGCAGAAATGGCAGGATAAATGGGAAAAGGAAGGCGTTTATCGTGTTGAAACGGACCCCTCCAGGCCTAAGTATTATGTGCTGGATATGTTCCCCTACCCTTCTGGTGCCGGGCTGCACGTGGGGCACCCTCTGGGCTACATTGCCACCGATATTGTGTCGCGCTATAAGCGCCTGAAGGGATTCAATGTGCTGCACCCCATGGGCTTTGATGCGTTCGGCCTTCCGGCAGAACAGTACGCCATTCAAACCGGACAGCACCCTGCCGTTACCACCGCTAAAAATATTGAAACGTATAAACGCCAGTTGCGCAAAATCGGCTTCTCGTACGATTGGAGTCGCGAAGTACAAACCTGCGACCCTGCCTACTATAAATGGACGCAGTGGATTTTCATGCAACTGTTCAATGCGTGGTATAATAAAAAGTCCATAGACAAATCGACCATCGACCATCGACCATTCGATGGAAAAACAGAGCACATCAACACTTTGATCGCTGAATTAGAGAAAGGTGGTAACCAGAACATTGATGCAGCATGCGATGATGAAACGCCAATCATCACGGCAGATCAGTGGAAGAACTTCAACGAAAAAGAAAAAGAAAATTTTCTGCAACACTACCGCATTGCCTACCAAAGCGAAACCATGGTGAACTGGTGTGCTGCGTTAGGCACCGTACTTTCCAACGATGAAGTAAAAGATGGTGTAAGCGAACGCGGTGGCTACCCGGTTGAGCGGATAAAGATGTTGCAATGGAGCATGCGAATTTCCGCTTATGCTGAAAGATTGCTTACCGGATTGGATAAAATAGATTGGCCTGAGCCACTGAAAGAGATGCAGCGGAATTGGATTGGGAAGAGCAAAGGCGCCCAATTGGAATTCAATATTCAAGATTCAGAATTTAAGATTGAGGTATTCACCACACGGATTGATACCATTTTTGGCGCAACCTTTTTAGTGCTGGCTCCAGAACATGAACTGGTAGATCAAATTACGACTGGTGAACAACGCAGTGCGGTTACTGATTACGTGCAGGTTGCCAAAAACCGCAGTGAGCGTGAGCGCATGACAGAGGTAAAACGCGTAAGCGGTGCATTCACGGGTGCCTATGCCATTAATCCATTTAACAACGAACGCATACCGATCTGGATTTCAGATTATGTATTGGCCGGTTACGGAACGGGTGCTGTCATGGCCGTGCCCGGTCACGATGAGCGCGATCACCGCTTTGCCAAACATTTTAAGTTACCGATTGTGCAGGTTGTTGAAGGCCCAAGCGTAGAGGAGGAAGCCTTTGTGAGTTGGGATGCCAAAATTATCAACTCGGATTTTATGAATGGCCTCACCGTTGATGAAGCCATTGAGGCCGGGATCACCTTTGTAGAGGAAAAAGGAATCGGAAAAGGCAAAGTGAACTACCGCATGCGCGATGCGATTTTTGGCAGGCAGCGGTATTGGGGTGAACCATTCCCGGTGTATTTCAAAGACGGCATTCCGAAACTGGTTGAAGAAAAAGATTTACCCGTTACCCTTCCTGAAATTGATGAGTACAAGCCGACTGAAACGGGTGAGCCTCCGTTGGCGAGAGCGAAGAATTGGGGCTACAGGCCTCACCCCAACCCCTCTCCAGGGGAGAGGGGCTACGAGACCTCAGAAAAGAATTATTGGCATTTATTAAAAGAGTTTTCAAAAGAAAACAGAAAAAATCAAACAGAGGCAGAAGCTATTATTTGGAATCAGGTGCGGAATAGCAAGCTCGGTCACAAAGTAAGAAGACAACATGCTATTGGAATTTTCATCGCTGATTTTGTTTGTCTCGACAAACGAATAGTGATTGAAGTTGATGGTGATTATCACAATCAAACAAAAGAGTATGACCAAGCGAGGACAGAATTTCTAAACTCCGAAGGGTTTAGTGTTATCCGTTTCACTAATAACGAAGTGCTGAGTAATCTGCAGGACGTTATTTCTTCAATTAAAACTTCATTAGACAACGCACCCTCCATCACACGCACCTCCCCTTCTCCAACGGAGAAGGGGCAGGGGGATGAGGCCTACCCATACGAGTTAACCACCATGCCAGGCTGGGCAGGCTCAAGCTGGTATTGGTTCCGCTATATGGATCCGAAAAATGAAACTGCCTTTGCAGATAAAAAAGAAATCGATTACTGGCAGGATGTTGACCTGTACATGGGTGGTAGCGAACACGCAACAGGACACTTATTGTACTCCCGTTTCTGGTGCAAGGCGTTGAAAGATTTAGGTTATGTAAGTGCTGAGGAGCCGTTTAAGAAGTTGATTAATCAGGGGCATATTCAGGGGGTAAGCAAATTTGTATACAGATTAAACATAGATTATCTGATTGATCTTGAAGTACATAATGATAAATTTCCAGAAGTTTTTGTATCAAAAAACCACATTGAAAGAATAAGAAATGAAGGGCTGAACGATGCAGAAATTGACTTTTTACAAAAGGTTTACGAAGCTCTCAATAATATTTCAACAACACCACTTTTAACTGGTATTTCAGAAATACATGTCGATGTAAATCTCGTCAATGGTGAAGAACTGGATTTACAAAGATTCAGAAGTTGGAGAAAAGAATACGAGAATTCAAGTTTTATTATGGATAGTGGTGACTTTAATTCAACCATAATTCCATTTAAAGACTTCAAAGATATTGGATACAGTTATATCTGCGGCAGTGAAGTCGAAAAAATGTCCAAGTCGAAGCACAATGTAGTAAACCCTGACGACATCATTGCTTCCTATGGCGCTGACACCCTTCGCTTGTACGAAATGTTTCTTGGTCCGTTGGAGTTAAGTAAGCCCTGGAACACAAACGGCATTGACGGTGTGTTTAAATTCTTGCGCAAGTTCTGGAATCTGTTTCATGATGCGCAAGGCAACTGGAATGTAAGCGATGCAGAACCCAC
This sequence comes from Cyclobacteriaceae bacterium, assembly GCA_019638275.1. Classification (GTDB taxonomy): domain Bacteria; phylum Bacteroidota; class Bacteroidia; order Cytophagales; family Cyclobacteriaceae; genus UBA2336. The sequence continues at coordinate 329,144 of JAHBUC010000003.1, forward strand.
TCGCGATGAGTTGAAAATCCTGCACAAAACCTTGAAAAAAGTTGAGCAGGACATCAACAACTTTTCATTCAACACTACGGTGAGTGAATTCATGATTTGCGTGAATGAACTGAGTGCACTAAAATGCAATAAGAAAGGACTTCTGGAACCACTTGTCATTGCGCTCTCCCCTTACGCGCCACACCTTGCAGAAGAGTTGTGGGAAAAGCTGGGATATGCCAATTCAATCCTGCACGCTAAGTTCCCAGCCTGGAATGAAGAATACCTGAAAGAAAGTTCATTCGAGTATCCCATCTCCATCAACGGCAAGGTGCGCACCAAAATGGAATTCGCACTCGATATGCCAAAAGACGACATTGAGAAAATGGTGTTGGCTTCAGAGATCGTTACCAAATGGACGGAAGGCAAACCACCAAAGAAGGTTATTGTGGTGCCGGGCAAGATTGTGAATGTGGTGATTTAATGCCTCATCCTTTTTTGAACCACATAGAAGCATAGGGCACCTAGCTTAACAACCTGATATTTATCAGATAACTTCGTGACGGGGATCATGTTGATTTAACAGAATTAAAATCACTTTTAATTCAACCAATTAAATCATACAATCATGATCTCCGTTACAAGTCAAACCGGAAAATACATACTGCAGCCCAGCCTTATCGGGATGCACCGCGAAAGTGTAGAGTGGATTTCTGCCACCGAATTATGGAAGCGCGAACTCGCCTTCTTCCAGAATTTGCTTGACCAACACGCTCCAAAAATGGATAACGTGGAATTCAAAAAACAAGTCGACCACTACCAACACCTGATTACCTACTACAACGGTGAACTGGTGGACATGCTCCGCAAAAAACTACGCGACCACGAAAAGCAATTGGCCACCATGTTACAGGAATTGAACGAATCCGATACCGAATATTTCAAGGAACACGCTGGCGTAATTGAAGAAGTGACTGCTTTTGCCAAAGTATTTGCCGAATTCAAGCACGGCTTCTTTGCGTTTATTGAGCGGGGGTTTAGTGCGTACTAGGTTAAAGTCTAACGTTTGTTATTTAAAGGTTCGAGGTAAGTAAGCCACAAGCTACAAGTCGCTGGCTTTGAGTTGCAGCATTACCTCGAACCCTGTACTTCTAAACGCGCAACACGCAACACGTATCCCGGAACACGTAACGCGCAACCCGTCAACTATTCCCCTAACGCCCATTAGGTTTCGGTAACATTTGCTTAACTTCGGCCCCTTTAACGGATTTGCTTATGCGCTACTCTAAAATTGTGGGCCTTGGCCATCATGTACCTGAAACGGTCATTACCAATGATTACCTGTCGAGTATAATAGATACCAACAATGAATGGATCGTTGAACGAACGGGCATTCAAGAGCGCAGGTGGGTTGATCCAACAAAGGATACAGTAGCCAATATGGCCGCAAAAGCCAGTCGCATGGCATTGGAAAGAGCAGGCTTAACGGAAAAGGATGTTGAGTTTATTGTGTTCGCTACCATAACACCGGATTATTTCTTTCCGGGTTCAGGAGTATTGCTGCAACGTGAATTGGGGCTTGAGAGCATCGGTGCACTTGACTTGCGCAATGCATGTTCGGGGTTTATCTATGCCCTTTCAGTTGCCGATCAGTTTATTAAAACGGGCATGTACAAAACTATTCTGGTGGTGGGTGCTGAAATACAATCCACTGCCATAGATTTGAGTACGCGTGGACGAAACACCGCAGTAATCTTTGCCGATGGCGCGGGTGCCGCCATCCTTCAACCTTCCGATAAACCGGGCATACTGTCAACACACCTTCATTCCGATGGACGTTTTGCCGAAGAGCTTTACGTGCGCGATCCGGGCAGCAGCCGTCCGCGCGAAGAACGTCAGCCGGAACAGATTAACGATACCACACATTACAAGGTAGTGATGAATGGAAACCAGGTGTTCAAGCATGCTGTCGTTCGCTTTATGGAGGTGATTAAAGAGGCCCTGGCTACCAATAACATGACCAAGGAAGACATTTCCCTGCTGGTACCCCATCAGGCCAACCTGCGCATTAGCCAGTATATTCAGGAGAAAATGGCGCTTACAAACGACCAGGTGTATAACAATATTATGCGCTACGGGAACACCACTGCGGCCTCTATTCCCATTGCCATGAGTGAAGCCTGGGCAGAAGGTAAAATGAAAGAAAATGACGTAATTTGTTTGGCCGCATTTGGCAGTGGTTTTACGTGGGCCTCTGCACTGATCCGGTGGTAAATAAATGATTTTTTAGTTCAAGGTTAAGGACTTACAACCCTCACCTTATCTGTTGAGCCATACCCCGATGAAAACATCTACCTACAACCCCAGTCCCATTGAAGTTGATTTTGCCAACGCATTGTTCATTCTTCAAAAAGAAATCCAAAAGCATTTGCAGGATAACCAGATTGTAAATGTGGAAACGCAACTCAACCGCGATAATCCGTCAGTGAAATTCAGCCTGCTGGATAAAGACGGTGACCCCCACGAAGTGGTGGTGCGGATTATTCAGATTCCGGATAAGTTTTAAATCAGAACTCATCTTAAAAATAATTGTCCTGCACCTTTAAGATGCAGGACAACTAGAAGCTATCTCAAAAATACTCACAATGTCAGGTTGTCCGCAGGACTCCTTGTGGAGAGCCTGTCGAAACCGATTTGATTACTCGAAATAGCCTTCGACATCCCGATAATTATCGGGACAGGCTGACATGTGAGACTGGTTTTTGAGATGACCTCTAAACATTTACTGATTCGGAGACTCCAGGTTTATCTTCTGTTCCTTCTCATACCCAAAAATCTCATCCAGCGACAACTCCTTAACCTTGCCATATTTTGCCAGGTCTTTCAGGTTAATATTATCGCGGCTGGCAACCAACACCAGGTTATACTTTTTGTTTTTGATGTTCTCTTCCTGAAACTTTTTGATATCGGCAAGCGACATGTTTTTCACTTGCTCGTAAACATCCTTCCGGATATCATAATTCAGTCCCCGCTTTTCTGCGGCCAGGCAGTTGAACAGCACACTTTGTTTAACGATCCGCTCGCTTTCAATCACGCTAAGCACAGCTTCTTTAGCCTCCTTAAAACCATCCTCTGTTTCGGGCATGGTGTATATAATATCTGATAAGGCTTTTAATGATTCCGCTTGCTTATCGGCTTGCGTGCCGATGTATCCAAAAAACGAATCTGCTCCCGTTGCTTTTGATGATGTCTGGTAAGAGGTAAACGTTCCGTAGGCCAATCCCTGGGCTTCACGCAATTCGCGGAAAACCTGTGCACCCATGTATTCATTATACAATCGGCTTAATGGCATTTTATTCTTATCGAATGGTGAGCCTTTAATCATAAACAAGGCTTCCATCTGTACCATATCGTAGTGTGCCCAATATACCGCAGGGTCAGTCACGTCAGCCATCTGAAAATCGCGGGCAGGGGGCACATCGTTGAGTACCTCAGGCAGTTGATGGAGTTTCTTTAATGAAGCAATCAAGGCATCCTCCGACTGTGGGCCGTAGTACAAAATTTTATGTTTCATCTTTTTAAAACCCTTAATCAGATCAACCAACTCCTGCGCTTGAACTTTACGAAGCTCGCTATTACTCAATACGTTCGTAAAGGGTGAGTTGGGGCCATACAATCCATAGTTCATCAGTCCATCATAGATAATGGCATACTTGTCCTTTTTGGTATCATCACGTTTTTTAAAGACATCGGCTACCAACTTTTTTAAAGCTTCTTCGTCAGCCCGGGCATTGGAAAGCAAATCCTCCATGATGGTAATCGCCTTGTCCATATTTTCCGAAAGGCCTTCCAGGCTGATGTAAGTCTGATCATCTGAAGCTGATACACTAAATCCACAACCGATCTTATACAACTCCTTCTTGATATCTTCAGCAGAAAGATTTTCGGTACCCAAAAACTCCAGGTATTCAACTGCCACACGCAACTTCGGATCATTGTTTGTTCCGGCATCCAACAAATAATACAACCGGAACAGATCATTCTCTTTATTTTGATTGTATAACACCGGAACATCTTCACGCAAGGCCAGCTTGCGCACATCCTTTTCATAATCCAGGAAAACAGGTTGGAGTTTCTCTACCGGTTTTTTTGCAATGGCTTCATGAAAGGGTGACCGGTCTTCCTTATTTAGTGCCACCTTTGTAATAGTAGGCTTTACCACTTTTACGGTGTTGGGATCTTTGCCTGTCAGCTTTTTAATGAGAACGTAATTGTCTCCATAGAATTCATTGGCAAACTTCACCACATCCTCTTTGGTGTACTTACGAAGCGCCTCAATTTCACCCATGTAATCGGCCCATGAAATATTATTCGTAAAAGCCATTACCATTTCATCGGAACGGGCATAGTTACTTTCATACTGCCGGATCTTACTTTTCTTTAAATCATTAACCACTGCATCCAACAGCCAGTCATCAAATTCGCCCTTCTTTAACAACTCTATCTGCTCCAGCAAAAGATCTTTTACCTGATCCAAGGTCTGCCCTTCTTTTGGTTTTCCATTCAATACATGCAGGTTGTAGTCATTGATATCATACACAAATGAACCCGGTTCTATCACCCGTTGCTTTTGTTTCAGGTTAATATCAATCAAGCCGGCTTTGGAGTTTGCCAATATCATATCGGTTAACCGAAGCAACTGATACTCTTTGGCGCTACGGCCAGGAAAACGGTAGGCCAGGTAAATCCATTCGGCATCCGGACCGATAACTTCAACATTTACCGGAGCTGTAATCGGTTCTTCAGCCACCACATTCCACTTCTCCAACGATTCATTGGCTTCCCAATCAGAAAAATATTTATCAATGAGCGCAATCGTCTTGTCGTAGTCCAGATCACCACTTAAACAAATGGCTACGTTGTTTGGCTTATAATACTTCGTGAAGTAGTTTTTAATCTCAGTAATGGAAGGATTTTTCAAATGATCAATCGTGCCGATTACCGTTTGTGTACCATATGGATGCTTTTTGAAAGCAGCAGCGAACATGGCTTCAAAACTTTTCCAGTAATCATTATCCAGGCTACCGTTCTTCTCTTCATATACAGCCTCCAATTCGGTATGAAACAAACGCGGCACGATGGTGCGGAAACGGCTAGCCTCAATTTGCAACCAATTATCAAGCTGATTAGCCGGAATGTCGTTGATGTACACCGTACGATCTTCGGTAGTATAGGCGTTTAATCCACGGGCGCCAAGCTCGGTAATCATTATATCATATTCGCTTGCGATGGCCAGTTTGGCTGCTTCGTTTGAATATTGATCAATCTTCTTGTAATAATTAATTCGTTCAATGGAATCGGTTAGTGTGCGGTAATGCTCAAACATGCTTTCGATACTGTCCAGCATTACCTTCTCCTTTTCCCAATCCATTGTACCAAACTCATTGCTGCCTTTGAACATGATATGCTCCAGGTAGTGCGCCAGGCCGGTTGCATCAGCCGGGTCGTTTTTGCCACCCGCTTTAACCGCAATTTGGGTGTATATGCGTGGAGCAGCATTGTATTGGCTCAGGTAAACCTTCAAACCATTTTTTAATGTGTAAATGCGGGCATTGAGCGGGTCGTTTGTAACGTATTCGTACGTATAGCCACCGCTTTCGCCTGTTTTGGTTTCAAACTTTGCTTTTTCAGTACAGGATAGGACTGTCCAAATAAGGACACCCAAAAGAAGGAGTTTTTTCATACATGTGGGGTTAGTGGAAAATCTAAAGTAATGAAAACATTTAACGGTAAAAATGGGGATTTATGGTAATCCGCGACAGTTTTATAAACACCCTCAAAATATTCCAATACATCATCCGATACCTGACCTTTCAAATCCGTAATTTTCCGGTTACTAAAAGGGTGTATCAAATCTGCCATGCCCTGCGTTAAATTGAGTTATGCAACACGTGAAGAAGAGATTGAAATTTACATTGGCCATTACCCTGCTTGGTATTCTGGCCTTTTCGTTTACCCCACCAGCGGATCGCTACTTCGAAATCGCAAAAAACTTAGACATTTTCGCTACCCTATTCAAGGAGGTAAATGCCCACTATGTGGATGAAGTGAATCCAAACCGATTGGTGAAGACAGGTATTGATGCGATGTTGGAATCGCTCGATCCATATACCAACTACATTCCGGAAGATCAGATTGAAGATTTCAGAACCATGAACACCGGCCAGTACGGTGGTATTGGGGCCATTACACGTGAGTTTGGCGATCGTACCGTAGTTACCATGATCATGGAAGGTTTTGCTGCCCAAAAAGGCGGCTTAAAAGTGGGCGATGAAATTCTAAAAATCGATCAGGTTGATCTTTCAAAAGTTAGCCGCCAGGAAGCCGGTGATTTGATGAAAGGTCAGGTGGGTGACCCGGTTACCTTAACCGTAAAAAGAATTGGTCGCGATGAACCGTTTAAGCTCGAGTTTAAGCGCGAAAAAATCAAAATGAACAACGTGCCGTACTTCGGCATGCTGGATCAAAATTACGCATACATCCGCCTGAGCGAATTCACCCCGGAAGCAGGAAAAAATGTACGCAATGCTTTTATCAAACTAAAAGAAAATAATCCGAAGGGTTTGGTACTCGACCTGCGTGATAACCCAGGCGGACTACTCATGGAAGCGGTTAATATTTGTAACATCTTTCTGCCGAAGGGGAAACCCGTTGTAAGCACAAAAGGAAAAATTACCGATCAGAATGCCACGTATGCCACGCTGGATAGCCCGGTTGATCTGGAAATTCCCGTTGTGGTGTTAATCAACCGCGGCAGTGCTTCGGCTTCAGAAATTGTTGCCGGCACACTGCAGGATTATGATCGCGCAGTCATTGTGGGTGAACGATCATTCGGCAAAGGTTTGGTTCAGGTTCCGCGACCGCTTTCCTACAATGCACAGGTTAAAATCACCACTGCAAAATATTATACACCAACCGGCAGGTGTATACAGGTTTTGGATTACACCCACCGCAGAGATGATGGTAGCGTAGCCTCAATACCTGACTCACTAAAAAATGCATTCAAAACAACCAATGGTCGTACCGTGTATGATGGTGGAGGTATTGAACCCGATATTGCTGTAGTCCACGAAGATATTCATCCTGTTACCCAAACGTTGTTCTCTATGGGTTACATTTTTGATTATGCTACCCGTTATGCATTCAATTCTAAAACCGAACCCGATCCCAAAAATTTCTCGCTTTCATCAGAAGAGTATCAGCAATTTGTAAACTGGATGAAAGACAAAGACTACCGTTATAATTCCAGGCTTGATAAGCAACTTACCGCACTGAGCAACGAAGCCAAACGGGAACGGTATTACAGTGAACTAAAATCGCAGATTGATCAGATCAGCACAAGAATCTCTGAGAATAAAAAAAATGAGTTAACCTTGTATAAGGATCAGATTAAAATGCTGCTGGAGGAAGACATCATTTCACGCTTTCATCTTGAGCGGGGCAGCATTCAGGCCGGACTTAAAAACGATCAGGATATTAAAAAATCCACCGAGGTGCTTTCCAACAGCACGCAGTACAAAAAGCTGCTGAACAGCCTTTAAGTTTATAAAAAAAACCGGCAGGCATTTCTGATACACGATCAGTTATGCCTGCCGGTTTTTAACAATTTCTGCTTATTACTTTCCGTAAAGTTTTTTCGACTCGGCTTCAAACTTATCCCCTGCCTTCCATGTAGGCGCTGCGGGGTTATTGGCTAACAACACATTCGCATATACATACGCTCTGAAGTATTTGATAAGGTATTCAAAGTCGAGCGAACCTACTTCATCAGCAGGTTGGTGGTAATACTTCATCAACTCAGCATCGAATGCTTTGGTGCCGGGCGCAAACGTAATGGCAGGCACACCTTTAACGGCAAAATTGTAGTTGTCGGAACGCTCAAACAGGTTTTGTTCAGGTACCGGATCAACCGCAGCTTTTAAACCAAACGCCTGGCAGGCCTTGGCCAGATCAGCTTCGGCAGTGGTGCGCTCCATACCAATAATAGTAGCCATGGTCACATCATTATAACCCGCACCATCGCAATTGAAATTAAAGACAGTCTTATTCAACGGCACTACAGGGTTTTCAGAATAATACTTGCTGCCCAATAATCCTTTCTCTTCACCCGTAAGTGCAATAAACAACACTGAACGCTTTGGCGGATATTGAGCCAGGTATTTTGCTGTAGAAATCAACCCCACAACACCAATGGCATTATCGCGTGCACCATTGAAGATTGAATCTTTACCCGGTTGAGCGTTTTTCTGAACACCTACGTGATCGAGGTGAGCGGAAACCACCAGGTACTCGCCCTTCAGTTTGGGATCGGTGCCTTCAATCATACCGATTACGTTACGCGAAGGAACATCAATTTTCTTAACACCTTCAACGCTAAGTGCACCGTTTAAGGCTCCGTCCTTTATCTTTTTCAAGCTCTCAAACTCACCATCTTTTAACCACAAATGCGGTGCAGGATTATCGCCACCGGTTTTCACTTTTGTAGTAACATTACCGGCAAAGTAATTTACTAAAGCCGGCCAGGGAATTTGTGGAGAAGCAAAGATTTCAACCAACCCGGCTGCACCTGCTTTTACCGCATCGTTGTATTTACCACCGGCAGCAGTAAAGATGGCCATAGCATTTCCTCCTGCATCCTTCGTGCCTGCCAATGCCACTACGAGTTTACCTTTCACATTAGCTTTTTCAAGTTCTTCAGGTGAACCGTATCCGGCAAAAACCACTTCGCCTTTCCAGCTCATATTTACACCTTCAAACAAAATGAATTGATCTTTAAACTTAAATACATCTGACCCTAACGAAAACTCGCCACCCGTTGCCGGATGTGAATCCTGTAAGGGAACAGATTGAAAATAAGTATGCTGACCGGGAGCTGGCTTTAAGCCGAATATTTTGTACTGTGCAGCCACATAGTTGGCAGCAATTTCAAATTCAGGCGAACCGGTATCGCGGCCGCGCATTTCATCTGAAGCCAGAAAGGTCAAATGCGCTTCTACTTCAGGTTGTGTAACCAAACGTGTTACGTCTGCAACCGGATTACTTTTTTGTGCGTGTACGACCGCTCCGATAAGGAGTAAAAAATACAGTAAGTGATTTTTGAGTTTCATAAAGTTGTTAGTTGATGGTTAGTTCCTGTTATAAAGTTTTTTGCCTGCTGCCTCGTACTTATCACCTTTTATCCAGAAAGGGGGTGTAGGTTCATTGGCCAGTAAGACTACCGCATGAACAAACGTCCGGTAGAATTTCGTCAGGTATTCAAAGTCAAGGGTTGCTACTTCATCGGCCTGGCGGTGGTAGTATTTTCTGATTTCATCATCCATCTTAGCCAAGCCAGGCTGAAGCTTAATGGCCGGCACCCCTTTCGATGCAAACGAAACCTGATCTGAACGATCGTAGAAACCCTCCTTTGGATCTGGATCACCGCCAAGTCCAAGAACAAATGGCTGGATCGCTTTTCTTATCACCTCGTCAGCCGTAGTACGCCCAAGGCTGATGCTGGTTATTATCGATTTATCATTATAACCAACACCATCGCAATTGATATTCAGCACATGCTTTTGAAGCGGTACAAGTGGATGATCGGCATACCAACGACTTCCCAGTAACCCTTTTTCCTCTGACGTTACGGCTACCAGCAAAACGGAACGCTTCGTTGGATATTGCGCCAAATACTTTGCCGTTTGCAACAAGGCAACTGTACCCACCGCATTGTCGCGGGCGCCATTGAAAATAGAATCCTGACTTCCAGCCGAAGGTTTTCCAACGCCAATATGATCATAGTGCGCGGTAACAATCACATATTCATCCTTTAACTTTGGATCCGTTCCTTCAATCAGCCCAACTACATTTCTTCCTTCTATCAGCTCGCGCTTCAATCCGGCAATTTCAAGTTTACCCGTATACTTTTCACCTTCCTTAAAACTGATTTTTTTCACATCCGCGGGCTTAAGCCAAACATGGGGAATGGTTAACCCTGGCGACTTTAATCCCCATCGCGGTGCTCCCATAAAAAAGTTGGCAAGTGCCGGAAACGGGAATTGAGAGAATGTAAGCAACTCGACCAACCCTGCCCCACCGCGTGCTTTCACTTCATCATATTTGCTTGTACTTGCACTGAATATTTTATTGACGTTATCAGAATCCTTTGAACCCGCTAATGCCAATACCATTTTACCTTTGATATCAACCTTGTCGAGTTCATCGGTTGAACCGTAGCCAACGTACACGAATTCACCTTGCCACGAAATATCTGCTCCATCAATAATCACCAGGCTTTCTTTGATCAGAAATTTTTCATCCCCAATAGAAGCTGTAGCATCCCTGGCAGGTGAAAACCGTTCCAGTTCAACCGGCTGAAAAAACTGCTCAGCTCCCGGCACCGTTTTTAAACCATGCTGACGGAAATAATTGGCAATGTAATTTCCGGCAATTTTCAACTCCGGTGAGCCCGTGTCGCGGCCGCGCATTTCATCGGCAGCCAAAAACGTAAGGTGGGCTTCTGCTTCTTGTTGCGTAATAATTTTTGTGATTTCAGTAACCGGGTTTTTCTGGCCCCAAAGGGAAATGGAGGTTATCAACCCCATCAAAATCAACACGTTTCTCATAAATAAAGTCTAAAATGAATTTTAAATATATCCTTTTGATCAACTGGACTTACACATGTCTTCAATATTTTCACGCAAAGACGCCAAGAACGCCAAGAAAAACGCAAACCTGCCTTTCGGCCAGGCAGGGACTTAAAGTTTTCAGAAACTCCCAGTGAGTAAAGAATAGGATAATAAAAAAGCGGAAAACCCGTAAGGCTTCCCGCTTTTTCGTCATAGGTTTAGGTTAATACCTAACGAAGGAACAAAAGTTCTCTGTATTTTACAAGAGGCCAGTCCTCATCATCTACCAAAAGTTCAAGTTTATCAACCGCATCGCGAATTTCCTCGAAATATTTCTCTTTCACATCATCGCAATAGGCCAGTGCCCGCTTGTGGGTATCGGCAATTTTATTGATTCGCTTGCGCTCTTCAATCATCTGACGAACCCCATTCTTGATAATATTGATCAACTCCGTGATTTCCTTTATGGTTTGAATAACGGCTTTATTATCAATTCCAAGGCCTTTTAAACCATTGGCATTGGTGATCAGTTTATTTTGATAGGCAATGGCTGTGGGTACAATGTGATTCATGGCCAGGTCGCCCATTACGCGAGATTCAATCTGCACACGCTTGATATAGGATTCCAAACGGATTTCATTGCGGGCTTCCAGTTCGGCATGGCTGAGTACGCCATGGCGCTCATACATGGAAACTGATTTTTCAGACAAATAAGCCTCCAATGCACGAGGTGTATTGTTAATGTTGCCGAGTTTTCGCTTGGCAGCCTCCTTTACCCATGCATCCGAATACCCATCCCCTTCAAAGCGAATGTCCCTTGATTCCTTAATGTATTTGCGAAGTACATTCACAATCGCCAAACGCTTTTCAGTTCCCTTATCGATTTCTTTTGAAACCGCTTCGTGGAATTTGGTTAACTGATCAGCTACAATCAGGTTTAAGGCCGTCATCGGCACTGCACAATTATCGCTACCGCCTACTGCGCGGAACTCAAACTTGTTACCGGTAAAGGCAAACGGAGAAGTACGGTTACGATCAGTAGCATCCAGAATGATTTCCGGAATCTGATCGATACCGAGTTTCATATACATGTTGTCGCCTTTCTCAATCTTCACATTTCCCTTTTTCTCCAACTCATCCAACACAGCCGACATCTGCGAACCAATAAACACCGACATAATTGCCGGAGGTGCTTCATTTGCACCCAGGCGAAAATCGTTACCCGCAGTTGCTATGCTGGCACGCAGCAGGTCTGCATACTCATGCACCGCCTTGATGGTGTTTACAAAGAATGTGAGGAACATCAGGTTATCGCGGGCGCTGCTGGATGGGGCAAACAAATTAACTCCTGTATCGGTAATCAGCGACCAGTTGTTGTGCTTACCTGTTCCGTTCAATCCAGCAAAAGGTTTTTCATGAAATAATACCTTCAGGTTATGACGTTCGGCCACGCGCCACATCACATCCATCAACAATTGATTGTGGTCATTGGCAACATTCACTTCTTCAAACAATGGCGCTACTTCAAACTGACTTGGTGCTACCTCGTTATGACGTGTACGAACCGGAATGCCCAGGCGCCATGCTTCAATTTCAAATTCCTTCATGAAATCGTAAACACGCGAAGGAATAGAAGCGAAATAATGATCTTCCATTTGCTGACCGCGTGCAGGCGAGTGACCAAATACTGAACGGCCTCCCATTACCAGGTCGGGGCGCGCATTGTATAAGCCTTTATCCACTACAAAATATTCCTGCTCGCAACCCAACGAAGCTTTAACTGAAAGCACATCTTTATCAAAGAATTGTGCCACTTTGGTGGCTGCAAGATCAACAGCTTTTAATGCTTTTAAAAGCGGCCCTTTTGCATCCAGTGTTTCTCCGGTATACGAAACAAAAACAGTTGGTATACAAAGCGTTTTTCCATACAGGAACATAGGCGATGTTGGATCCCATGCGGTGTAGCCGCGTGCTTCAAACGTTGTACGGATTCCTCCACTTGGAAACGAAGAAGCGTCTGGCTCTTGCTGAACCAACTCACTGCCTTTGAATTTCTCAATCCCGGCAATAGCATCAAAAAATGAATCATGCTTCTCGGCAGTGCCACCGGTAAGCGGTTGAAACCAATGTGTAAAGTGTGTGGCTCCTTTGCTTATGGCCCAGCTCTTTACCGCTGAAGCAACTGCATCGGCAGTGTCTTCATCAATTTTTTCGTGATTTTTAATAGCCTGGCTTACTTTTTTGTAAACCGCAGGTGATAAAGATGCCCGCATCTGATCCATGCTGAAAACCATCTCACCAAAAAAGTCAGATACTTTAGGAGAAGGTAAGTCGAGGTGTCTGCGGGGCTGTTCATTGAGTCGTTTGAGTGCTTCAAATCGTAGTTGCGCCATAGTGGTTGTTTTTTGAGTCTGATTGGCGCCAAAGGTATATATTTTTGATAAACAGGTATAAATTTTACCCTTCATTCATAAAAAAATATATTCAAAGGCTTTATTGAGCCTGAAAATTAACCAGCCATGATTCAAATGCTGATTATTTTATGGTTTGAGGGGCATTTTTTGAGGTGGCTTGGTCAAAACGAGGCTCATAATCCGGATGAAGGGTGCCCATCCAGCGATCCCAAAACAGAAAATACAAACCATAGTTGCCGGTAAAGTACTGGTGATGCATGTTATGGTTTACCGATGTGTTGATCCACCGGCCAATTTTTCCTGTTGCAAATTTTCGCGGGTAAAGTTCATATCCAAGGTGGCCATACACGTTGTAGATCATCATAAACAACAGGAAGATACCAATGGCCAATGGATGGACGGGGAACAGAAAGGCAACCAACACAATGATACCAGCCTCCAGAACGGCCTCCAGCGGGTGAAACGCCATAGCGGCCCAGGGAGACGGATTGGTTGAAAGGTGATGAACACGATGAACAATTCTGTAAACCGCTTTCGCGTGAATGAAACGATGCATCCAATAGAAATAGGTGTCGTGCAAAAAAATGATCAATACGATGCTGAACACGAGGTAGGGCCAACCGTATTCGGAAATAGAAAAATAGACTTGCGTATATGCTGAAATTGGGGTTAGGAATATTGCAAATCCAACACCGGCAAAAATGAATGATGTTAAAACAGAGTATCCAATTTCTCTCAGGTAATCGCGGTTGGCAGGAAACCGGGATTGGATTTTCCGAAAAGTATCGGAGTGCCTTAGCACAATATAAAACACAAAAAAGGCAATGGAGGCCAACACCAGGTATCGAAGAAATACCACGGTAAGAATCGTCCAGAAACTTTTACTCCCCAACAGGTACAAGCTCATACATCAAAGGTCGGGAAAGTTAGAGTAAAATTCATCTGCTATTCCGATGCATGGGATAAAAAATGCCGGCATTGAAACCGGCATCTTCTAGTAGCAATTTTTTAAAGAGGTATTCTAACTCGATTTTCTAACCGACCCACCACTGCTTGAATTGGTGTTGGTTTTCGTGGGGTTGCCCCGGTACCGGATATCGGCCCCACTGCTGGCGCGGGCATCTATTTTTTGTGTTACATTAATCTTAATGGAACCTGCACCGCTGGCACCTGCCGAAACTTCTTCTGCCTCTAAATCGTAGGCATCAATTTCACCTGCACTACTTGCTTCAAAATCAGCTATTTTAGCTTTACCGGCTAGCTCCACTTCGGCTGCGCTGGAAACACCCACTTCCAATCGTTCAGTCTCTACACTAATCTCCACGGAACCTGCACTGGATGCGCTTATCGACATAGACCGTGTGCGAATGGTACCCTCGGCATAAATGCTGGCTGCGGAACTGGCCGAAAGCTTTGATACCTCAACATAGGTAACATACACCTTTACTGTTCGCGACCGGCTATAACGCCCCTCGGCCATATGAATTTTCAGGTAATCTCCGGAAACTTCAGTTACCACATTTTTGAGGTCGGTACCGGATACTTCAACCCGCACACTTTCGCGATCACCTTTTTTTAAATAAACGTCTATTCCTGCAGATGCCTTTACACCCTTAAATGATCCGACATTTCGTGTTTCACTTTGCTGTGCGAATATAAGCGTTACGGAAAACAAAAAGAAAAATACCCAACGTGCTCTCATGCTATTCATATTTGTTCTAAAGACAAGCCGGCTTTTAAAGGGTTGCATAAACGCCTAATTCAGCTTGATTTTTTTGCAAGTGTATCAAAACATTGTAATTTTCGCTATATTTCAATGATTTAAAACCAGCGAACCAATGCAATTCAACAAGAAAGCAGAACTTAACGTTTTGATCAATCTGGCTGCCAGCGACAGCAGAATTGAAGAAAAAGAGTCTAAGCTTATTCATATGATCGGTAAAGCTAACGGGTTAACCGCTGAAGAGATTCAGGAAATGATCAATAAACCTCAAGCCATTAGCGATTTGAATGCTATGACCAATGATGAGAAATTTGAACACCTGTACTACCTGATTCAGATGATGAAAATGGATGGACAGGTATTCCGCAGTGAAATAATTTTTTGCGAGACAGTTGCCGAAAAGCTTGGTTATAAAAAATCAGTTGTAGGTGAACTTTCGCAACACATCTACAGTGACCCTTCCATTACAGCCGACCGCGACATGCTTCGCCAAAAGGCTCAGAAATACATTCGCGACTGATTCAACCAAACCATAAAACCAAAAAATCCCGGTTGTGCCGGGATTTTTTTTATCCTAACCATACCTTTATTGGTTCTTATAAACAACCTTACCTCCCACGAAGGTCATGGCTACTTCAGCTTTCAGAATATCCATTTCTCCGGCCTCCATTATATTCTCGGTAAACACAACCAAATCGGCAAGCTTGCCCTTTTCAATTGAGCCTTTAATTTTTTCTTCAAACGCACCATATGCAGCATCCAATGTATAGGAGCGCAGTGCCTGTGCACGTGTCATTTTTTCATTGGGCTCATAACCACCGGCTGGCTCGCCCTTCAATGTTTTTCGCGTTACAGAAGCATAGAAACTTGGAATCGGATTCAGCGGTTCAACCGGTGCATCGGTTCCGTTTACAATCACGGCACCACTTTTTAACAAAGATTGCCACATATACGCCCCTTCTACAATCCGCTTCTCTCCTAGTCTTTCAATTGCCCAAGGCCTGTCACTCGACATGTGAATGGCCTGCATAGCAGGAATAACGCCAAGCTTACCAAAACGTGGAATATCATTTGGATGCAGGTGCTGTGCATGTTCAATTCTAAACCGATGATCTTTAACACCCGGGTTTTCAGTAAAGGCCTGCTCGTAACGATTGAGTATTTCCTGATTGGCGCGGTCGCCAATGGAATGAGCACAAACCTGAAATCCGGATTTCAGCGCAGCGCGTGAAGTTGTGAGAACGGAATCCATAGGAAAAGTTGCCATGCCGTAAAAATCAGGACGATCAGTATAGGGTTCAAGTAACCAGGCACCACGCGAGCCTAACGCACCATCACAATTCAGTTTTACTGAGCGAATCGTGAGCAAGTTATCCGGATCAATCGTGGGGCCATTTTTAAACCACTCATACACCAGGTCACGATCCCAGCCGGTTAACATCACATACAAGCGAACGCCTAATTTTCCGTCATTTTTAAATTGATTAAACAACTCAATGTTTTCGCGTGAAGCTCCCGCATCGTGAAAACTGGTAATGCCATTGCGCCAACACGCCTGTATCGCCAACGATAAGGCCTGGCTATCGCGTGAATCATCATCTTGCGGAATGTGTTTTGAAATGATTCCCATTGCGCGCTCGTTGAAAATGCCCGTAGGGTTACCCATCTCATCGCGAATGATCTCTCCACCTTCTTCCGAAGATTCCTTTAGCGCCTCCACCGATAACTGATTCACACCTGCCACTTCCATGGCTTTTGCGTTGGCCAATGCGGCATGACCACTGGCATGACGAAGGAATACCGGGTTGTTTGGTGAAACCTCGCTCAACAAATGGTGCGTTTGAAATCCCTTAATCAGTTTGTCGGGCTTCACGTCCCATTTATCCTGATGCCAGCCTCGCCCGAGTATCCATTGACCAGGCTGCGCTCTCTCTACAGCTTCTTTTACTTTGGCTACGAGTTCGTCATAACTCGCTACATACATGAGATCCAGGTTAAGTTCGTTATAGCCTACGCCCATAAAGTGCCCATGCCCTTCAATAAATCCGGGTGTCATGGTTTTACCTTCCAGATCAATAACCTCGGTATTGTCACCAATGTACTTCCGTGCTTCGGTTTCGCTTCCTGCAAATTCAATCTTATCACCGTTGATAACTACCGCCTCAACAATGGGTTGGTTATCATCCACTGTATAAATGGTGCCTCCCAGAATAACTTTATCAGCGGGTTTTACAGAAGGACCACAGGAGATCAATAAACATAGCGCTCCAAAAAGGAACATCGAAAAAATGTACTTCATGTGTTTAAGGTTTAAGGTCATGTGAAATGCAGCAGATACATATATGGTTAACCCTAAACATTTACCCATGCATTTCGTAGATTATGCCTTTAATCAGGCGCATAATGTTACATATATTTTACTTGAAAAATAAGTGGGCTTATCTTAGCGGTTAATTCACCATCAACACAATTATGATAAGCTTAAATTAGCGGTGAACTCAACGCAAAAAAAAAATCAAACTATGCGTACCCTTTTTGGTATAACACTTTCAATGATGCTGATGGCTTCGGCACAGGCACAGGATTTCGGTCTTTCCTTCTCCTACTTCATACCTAAAAACGGATATTTTTCAACACCGATAAGCCCGTTCTCTATTCGGGGTGTGGGCATCAGCCTTACCGATTTTCTTGCGCTCGAAACCGGAGCATCGTTGTATCGCATGAGTGGACTGAATGTGAAAGACCTCCCCTTCACAACAAAAGATCCATTGGTTGGCCCTAATTTCACCATCTTCATACCGGCCGAATTGGTGTTGGAGTTAAAAGGCGGAAACGTACAGTTCGATATTAAAGGCGGTGGTTTCTTTTTTTACGGATTCGATCAAAAAATAAATTACGGAAACCTGGACAGGGCCATGCGTACATACTATTCACAGGATGTGCTCAATGCTGATCTATCCTATGAAAATAAACCTGGCTTCGGGTATCATGCAGGCGCTGAGTTGACCGTGTATGTTACCAATCAGGTAGGTGTATCCATTGAATGCAATTACCTGATGGGGCATTCCAAATTTCCGCTTACCGGGAGTTATACAGCAGGAACCGGAAATGCGATTACCACAACCGATGTGGATTATCCGGATGCAAAAATTGATCTTACAGGGCTGGAATTTTCTATTGGATTAATTTTTAGTTCGGGTGGTGGCGGGCCATCGCCTAAGAAAAAAAGGAGGCGGTAGTTAATCGGGCAAGGCATCGTTTACCACTTCCACTACCTCAGCCTGCGGCCACGATGTTCGGATGCGCATCGCATAAGCCTCAGCCTTTTCCCTGGACAAAAATTTACCGGTATAAAACACTGTAGTTCGATCATCATTTTGAACACTATCTAGTCCGAATGGAAAAGTTTCTAACTGATCAAGAATCGCATAAACTTCGGCAGACGTTGATGCTTTGGTTACCCGAACAGCAAAAGTAACCACCGTATCTGGCGGCACGGTTTTAAGTTCAGCAATGTTTTTATTGTACTTGCCCAGCAGCTCCCGCGAGTCATCAATAAATGTTTTAAACGCAACCTTCGAAACTTCATCTTTAATAAAGCCTGTTGTATCATTTTCAAATGTTGATACCGGCAACACAAGAAATTCACGATTCGGTAGGGCTGTGCGGTATACCCATTGTAACCGGTAATTTGCCGTATCAATTGCTGTAACTGAAACGCCATTATGAATGATCTTTTTCAAGTCAACCTGAATCATGGCGCCACCATCGCGGTATCGTGGTCGCTGACCAGAAACAAAGTTTCCAAGGGAGTACACCACCAATTGGTTTTGCTCTTTGTTCCATTCCATGGGTTGCAACACATGCGGGTGTGCGCCAATCACCAATTGGGCACCGTGTTTAAAACAGAATTCAGTCAACTGTCGCTGTTGCTTTGTGGGTTGATTTTGATATTCATTTCCCCAGTGCATAAACACAATGGTGGCATCCGGGTTAAGTTCTTTTGTGCGCATTAAATCTTTTCGGATCAAAACCGTATCAATTGGATTGACCACGTTGGGTTTTGTTACTGGAATTCCATTCGTACCGTAGGTATAATTCAGCAATGCAAGCCTGAAACCGTTGCGATGCAACAACAATGGGTAATCATTCATGCGTTCAACCGTATCGGTAAAGGTTCCGGTATGGGGTATGCCTAAACTATCCAGCACGCGAATGGTGCGTTCAAGCCCTTTCTTCCTCCTGTCAACGCTGTGGTTGTTGGCCGTTACCAGCACATCTACGCCAACATCTTTCAAAGCATATACCAACTCATCCGGTGCGCTGAATTGCGGGTACCCGGTAAATGGTTTTCCGCCAAGGGTTAGCTCAAGGTTGCCGATGGTCAGATCAGCAGATTGAAAATATGGTTTTAGAAATCTGAAGCAATTGGTGTAATCATGCTTTCCGGTTTTCGGATTATAGGCAGCATTGATTTGCGTTTCATGCTGCATGATGTCGCCCAGAAACAAAAGCGAAATACGTGTAGTGTCTTGCGCGGCAACTTTGTGCGCACAAAAAATAATCAAAGCAACAAGAACGATCAGCGCCTTACATTTCATGTGTCAGTTGTAAATCCTGAATGTGAATGATTGAATCATCGGCTACTACAAAAACCTGATCATTCTTTTTTGGTTGAATTCGCGATAAGCCTGTGAACATACCAAATGCCGGCAAATATCCCTGATGTTCTCCGAAGTAAAAACAGGGCAACATCATGGACTGTTTACCTTTACCAAACAACCGGATACCCGGATGCAAATGACCGGATAAGGTGTACACGTCAGGGTTGGGTTCATCTACGGGAAAATGATTCAATTCAAATTTTCCAATGCGCAGGCGTTCACCATGAACAATCACGCCACTTCGTTCGTACAGGTTTTCGCTAAGAATATCATGATTACCGGTTACCAATTCAAACGATACGTGCGGAAATGCCCGGGTGAATTGCCCTACAATCTCCCAATCAAAATTATAATGACTGTGAAAAAGGTCGCCCACACAAATTATACGTTTTGCCTTTGTCGAGCGCACCATGTCAATCAGTGTTTCCCAGTTGCGTTCATTCGCTTTTACTGGTACCGGAATTCCAGCTTTACGGAAATGATTTATCTTTCCTAAATGCATGTCTGCCAACAGTATAATTTCCTGCGATCTCCAGAACAATGCTTTTTGCGGCAACAGCTCAAACTCTTCTCCAAAAATGGTCACCTTCATGGTCGCGACTTAAAAAAAATTGATACCTTGAAAGGCATTCATACCTCAAGGCACATGACAAAAATATCAATTCTGGCGAGTTGTTTATGGATTTCGTTTACCGGATTTACACAAGAATATTCCGCCTTTCTTAATCATGCATTTCAATCGCCACAAGATACACTTCCCTACCGGCTGTTATTACCAGAAACGATTGAACCAGGGAAAACTTATCCCCTCATAATTTTTTTACATGGCTCTGGCGAACGAGGCAATGACAATGCGTTAAATCTGAAATACATCACCGATCTGTTTCTTTCAGTGGAAAACAGAAAGAATTATCCTGCGTATGTTCTTGTTCCGCAATGTCCGAAAAATGAACGTTGGGCTCCGGAAGATTGGTACGGTAAAATCAGTCCACCAGCAGAGACTGTCATTGATTTGATTGACTCACTGGTGAAAAGCAATTCCATTGATGCCGGCCGTGTCTATCTCATGGGGCTATCAATGGGCGGATTTGGAACGTGGTATCTGCTCACCCGTTTTCCCGATAAGTTTGCAGCAGCCGTTCCAATTTGTGGTGGTGGCGATTGGAACCGGGCCTCTGCAATTGTCCACATACCCGTATGGGTCTTTCACGGAAAGAAAGACGAGGTTGTGCTACCGGAGCAGAGCCGCGCGATGGTGAAAGTACTGAAAAAATCAGGTGGTAATCCACGCTATACCGAATATAAAAAAGTTGGTCATGACAGTTGGGTACAGGCCCTTCAGGAACCTGAATTATTACCCTGGCTATTCAGCCATAAAATATTTGTCAAACCATAATTTTTCAGAACATTATCACCCATCATACCACAATCGGTGGCATAAAATATTTAACATTACGATAATATTGGAGAATAAATTTACGAGCATTTTTACCCCCGAATGTTGTGGCCGATAGGATGCTAAAACCAAACGTAACTGCCAAAAGGCGTAAAAACACCAGCGATATTCCGTACCTGAATATACTGGAGTGGGCCACCAAAGAACGTACGTTCCTTGTGCTCATCGGTATTGCCTTCATTATTGCAGCATTCGCCACGTTTAATGGAAAGGTGGCCATGTGGTTTGGTTTTCTTTTCGCTGCCTATGCCGCTGTTGCGAACGACAGCATTCAATCACTCGGTACATTCATTGAAAGTAATAAAGATAAAAAATGGTATGTGCTCTGGCTGTTTACCGGCCTGATCATGTTAGCCACCATCACGTTCAGTTATGTGTACTTCAACGGAGATGTTACCTATCAGCGTTTGACTGATGAAAATGGAAATACAAAGTATCCATTTGATGAAGAGTTCTCCTACTTCCAGATAATTGCCCCGGTCGTACTGCTTATCCTTACACGATTGCGCATGCCGGTATCCACAACCTTCCTGTTGCTAAGTGTATTCAGTGCCGATACAAGCGGCATCACTTCGGTTGTGTGGAAAAGTGTTTCCGGTTACATCCTGGCGTTTGTGATTTCGTTTTTGATTTGGTACTTCGCCTACGATGCCATCAGCAAGTATTTTAAGAAACGAAAATTCCACAAAGGCTGGATGGTGGTACAATGGCTGGTAAGCGGTTCACTATGGTCGGTTTGGTTGATGCAAGATGGCGCAAACATTGCCGTGTTTTTACCGAGGCAATTAGAGCTCTGGCAATTCATCATTTTTGTAGGCACTATTTTCTTCGGCTTAGGTGTTTTATTTTACCTGCGCGGTGATAAAATTCAGGAAGTAGTAAGTGAGAAAGTGCGCATTTCTGATGTGCGGGCAGCAACACTTATTGATTTTACCTATGTATTGCTACTCATCTACAAACTGTTTATAAGCACCGTGCCCATGAGTACAACATGGGTATTTTTGGGAACCATTGGCGGACGGGAAATTGCTGTGAGCCTGTCACGAAGAAAGAAAGGCAGCAAACACAAGCGAAAGGCCTTAAGGTTGATCGGGCGGGATTTCCTCTATGCTACTTTGGGATTAGTTATTTCGGTGGCGCTTGCATCAGGCGCAAACCCCACCATACGAAATAACATTATTGATTACCTCACCAATCTATTTACTTTCTAACCAACAATACGGGCACGCTGGCCTGAATAGCCAGTGGCAATCGCTCGCTATTAAACAGTCTTTGCAATAATCCCTCTTCCCGTATTGCAAAAAGGAAGTCAACCTTATTCTGACGAACAGCCTCCTCTATTCCATGCTCGAAATGAGGCGCGTCTGTTGTAACCAGACTCGCATTCATATCAAACGAGGTGTTTAGCTTTTCCACCCAGGCTTTTGCCTTTTCCTGCTCACCTTCACTTCCGCTTGCCTTAACATTTAATACAGCCAATTGCTGCGCTGTTTTCCGGATGATATTCATTAAGGGAGCAAATTCCGAAAGGTTAAATGATTTCATATCGGTTGCGAGCATGGCCTTGTTGGGCACACGCGGATTGTGCGAGCCCGGCACAACCAAAACCGGTATGCGTGTATTGTTGGAGATATGCGTGAGCATGCTGCTTTTACAAGGAGTACGATCCGTATTTCTTCCCAATACAATCACGGTCGGTTTTATTTTGTCAATTTGCTTTACCATGCCGTACCTTACATTTCCAATGGCAATGTCTTCCTCCACAGGAACACCCTCCAGTGAAATCATTTCACGAAGCGATTGCATTTTTTCCTGAGCCGTTCTGGAGAGCCTATCCAGGCTCCAGGTAACTACTACCGGATTATCGGATTCTGCAACTTCTTCCAGGTCAATGACATGACTCAACACTACTTTTCCTTCGGCATGCCTGGCTAACATCGTAGCATATTGCAAAGCATTTAAGGAGCAAGGCGAAAAATCAACAGGAACGAGATACGTTAACTTCTTCATACGCTCAGGATTTACTTTCAGCTTTCACATGTGATGCTTTCCTGTTTCCGTTCCCGGAACCATTGGGGTTGCTATTCTGACCAGCCCGCTCGCGATTTTTTCGGATCAGTTCGACATCAATGTTTTTCGCTTCTGCTTGCTTTTTGAAATCTTCAATGATCTCCAACACGTCATGATCAATTGAAACCGACTTACTCATATCAATGGTGACTTTTGAGCCGGCACTGATCTCGCTGAGATCCTTCTTAATGCTTCCCTTATTAAGGAATACAACTTCTTCAGCCAGCGTAAGCTTCACTGTATCCTTACCTTCATCCACCTTTTCTTTATGCAGGAAATGCGAATTCTTTGAACTGTTACGAAGAATAATTACAATCGCGACAGCCATACCAATACCGATGCCTTTTAACAAGTCGGTGAATACAACACCCAAAACTGTTGTCATGAATGGTAAGAACTGGCTCCAACCCAAACGCGCTACTTCCTTAAAAACAGAGGGCTTGGCCAACTTGTACCCTACTACCAGCAAAACAGAAGCTAGTACTGCTAGTGGCACCAGGTTTAGTACATGGGGAATAGCAACCACGCATATCAATAACATAAAACCATGAAGTATAGCCGACATTTTCGTTTTACCACCCGATTGAATGTTAGCCGAACTTCTCAAGATTACCTGCGTAACCGGTAACCCGCCAATCAAACCAGAAACAAGATTTCCACTTCCCTGCGCAATAAGTTCACGATTGGTATTGGTGGTGCGTTTGTATGGATCAAGTTTATCGGTAGCTTCAACGGAAAGCAAGGTTTCAATGCTTGCCACAACGGCAATTGTAAAGGCAACAACCCAAACCTCCTGATTAACGATCGAAGTAAAGTCGGGTAAGGTAAACTGGCCAAAGAAACCACCTATACTCTCCGCAACAGGAACAGAAACCAAGTGACTGCCCGACAATGCCCATGATGGGAAAAATTTAGTTGCCAAAACCTGATATAGAATACCCACCACAACCGCTACCAACGGGCCTTGCACCAACTTAAACACCTGGTGTTTTTTGGAAAGGTATAAATCCCAGAACAGGATGATGGCTAAACCAATGGAACTGATTAACAAAGCAGCCGGAGTGATTCCCTGCAGCATGTAGAACAGCTCGGAAAACGTGTTGTGTCCATCCGCTTGTGCAAATGCCATGTCACCTTCATAATCGGCATCGTAACCAAAAGCATGTGGAATCTGCTTGAGAATAATAATGATACCAATGGCCGTCAACATTCCCTTGATCACTGAAGTTGGAAAGTAGTAGCCAATGATACCGGCACGAACTAAACCTAAACCAATTTGGAGAAGACCGGCCAGTACCACCGCTACCAGAAAAACTTCAAACGAGCCAAGTTGCTGAATGGCTGTTAATACTATTACAGTCAGGCCTGCAGCCGGACCACTTACACCCAATTGTGAATTACTGATCGCCCCTACCACAATACCTCCAACAATACCGGCAATAATGCCTGAAAACAAGGGCGCACCACTGGCCAGTGCTATCCCCAAACAAAGGGGAACTGCCACAAAAAACACCACCATGCTGGATGGAAAATCATAGCGGAGTGATGAAAACAAACCTTCTCTCGCATAACCGTTCGAACTCATATTTCAATTGTTTAATGAGTTTGCAAGTAATACCAGAAGCATTAACCCCGAATTAGAGTCGTATTATAAAACGATTAGAAAAGCAACGGAAAAGCAGTCTCTCAACTTTCTTTGAAGAAAGACATTAGAATAAGATTAGAAACAGATTAAAAATAAATTAGAACACTTGCTCCAAATGAGAAATAACCGGGAGTGTTATGGTAACGGTTGTGCCCTTGTTTACTACTGATGAAACTTCAAAAGTGCCCGCATGCAACTCGATAATTTTTACCGTAAGTGGAATACCGATACCCGTGCCTTTAATATTCCGAACGTTATCAGCCCTGAAAAACGGTTGGGGAAGCTTGGGTATATCTTCAGCAGCAATACCTATCCCCTGATCCTTCACCGCTATTTTCACAAAGGAACCAGTGAATTCAACCGATACCTTAACCGGAGATCCAGATGAAAATTTATGCGCGTTGTCAAAAATATTAATCAGCGCGGTTTGCAGTAATGTTCGGTTGGCATTTATCAACACTCCTTTAAACGGAGTAATGTCTTGCTCAAAGCTCAACTGATTGTCTGCATCGAGCAGGTCGAATTTGCCTTTGGTTTCAAGCAACAGGCTTGCTACGGAAACAGGTTCGCACCTCAACTCAGATAAGTTGTAGCTAACAGCTGAAAGCTGAAGCAGGTTATTTACCAACAAGTTCAACCGGTCGGCTTCCGTTTGAATGGTTTTTAGTGCTTCCTGATAATCCTTAGGAGATCGCTCCTTATCCAAGGCAAGATCTGCCTCGCCAATGATGGCTGTTAACGGATTTCGTATTTCGTGTGAGGCGTTTGCCACAAAGAGTTTTTGTGAATTAAAGGCTGCATCAAGTCGATCAAGCAAACGATTAAAGGCAATTGCCAACTGGCCGATCTCGTCATCGGGATTAAACACCCGTAAACGCTCGTGCAGGTTGCTAACGCTTATCGTATTTGCCTTTCGTATTTTTTCTGAAATGGGTCGCAGTAACCGACCGGTAACAGTATGACTTAAAAAAATCATTAACGCAATACCCGAGCACATGGCGATAGCCAAAATGTTTCGTAGGTTTTTCAACACATTAATCCCAATCAGATCAGCAGCCGAAATAATCACTACATAATCACCACCGGATAAATGAAACAGTCTTCCAGCCCCTTGCCGATTATCCTCCAGGTAGTAGGCTATTCCCGCACTTGAAAGTTCATCCAGAAACTCAACGGGGTAAACATACATCAACGAATCGCGCCAACCGTCTTTAATCTGCATTACCTCTTCCGTTTCTTCAGGCAATACATTTAAAAATTGCTCACGAATCAGTTCGTACGATTGTTCCGTCAGACTTTCGCGCTCCAAAAACATCTTCTCGGTAATATCCACCCGCCTTAATAGCCTGATGTTAAACTCGCGTTGCCGGTATTGAGAAGAAAAAAAATAAACAGAAATACCTAAAGCAAAGAGCACCAGGGAAGAAGTAATCGCGAAAAAGAGAGAAAGCCTATTCCTGATTTTCACGGTTGATATCTTTAATGGTGTACCCCATGCCTACAACAGTTTTCACAATTGGATTGGCGTGGCCATGATCGATTTTTTTTCGAACATAATTAATATACACATCAACCACGTTGGTACCCAGGTCGTGATTAATATCCCACACATTCTCCAGAATATCCGTGCGGGACACTACTTTGTTTTTATTGATTAGTAAATACTCGAGCAACCTGAATTCGCGGGCAGTAAGTTCAATTCGTTTCCCAGCCCGATGAACTTCTTTGGCCTCGGTATCCAGAATCAAATCATCAACCGAAAGTGTTTTACCAAGTGCAGTCTTCCTTCGCGATAATGCACGTACGCGGGCTAAAAGTTCGCGAAACTTAAAAGGCTTAGGCAGGTAATCATCAGCGCCTATGGTTAAGCCCTCAACAATGTCATCCGTTGTACCCAAGGCCGTTAACATCAATACCGGAGTTTGATTATCATACTCCTTCCTGAGTTTTGAACAAAGTTCGAGGCCGCTCATGCCCGGCATCACCACATCCAGAATAATAACATCATAGTCGTCACTCAAGGCCATGGTTAAGCCGGTGGTGCCATCAAACGCCTGTAACACCTGAATGCCGTTTTCTTCCAGGCCCTTCCGGATGAAGGCTGCAACATGCTGTTCATCTTCAATAAGCAGTACTTTCACAGCTACTTGTGTTTAGCGCACAAGTTACAAAACAGACGTATTAACTCAAGAGAAATAGAAAGATGAGCGGGAATACAAGGCCGGCAAGCGCCAGTTTCCAACCTCTGCGCCTGAAGCTGTTTTCTCCTTTCACAATGAACATTCCCGTGCCTGCAATAACGAGCATGGCTACACCGAAAACATCGGAATAATATATCCACCACTTGCTGGTATCTACATGAAGAATTGTCATTTGCCCGAGTAATGGAGTAATCTTGTAATGAACAAGTGTTCCTGATCCCGTACCAAGATCAATGTCAACATCGTAATTCACATAGGAAATACGAAGTGCATTACCATTTACAGCAAACCTCCTGAGATTGTCATTAATGTTTTGCTGCGCGGTAAAGGATGCAATAAATGCATCGTTAACCGAATCTTTGTGAACGGGCGCTATGGTGATTTCTTTAATATCAGCTTTATACCTTCGGGGGTGCCAATCCTGACGGTGATTGAGAAAAATTCCGGAAAACGAAAAGGCTATGATAAGTCCGAGATAAAAGTATGCAATGTCGCGGTGAGTATTGCGGGCAGTAAGCTTCATGGATATGATTTTTGGTGGCGCGAAGATAGTGGGAAATTTTAATTCTTGATCGATAAACCATCTTACCGCCAAAACTCATCTTCCCAAGCCGCAACGTCAGTTCCTGAATTGTGGTGGCGTTCACACTCGGCTAATTGTTCTGCAGTGGCCACTTCCTGTATTTCATTAAACAATACACGCTCTTCAAAGCGGATATGTTTTTCAAGTTCAGCTTCCAATTGACTTAGCGTTTGCAATACCTCCGTAGTTTGCGCAAATAATTGTTCAAGGATCCGATGTTCCTTTATAGCCTGTTGCACATGCGGGTGATCGCTCCCCAAAACCGGAAAAACATATTCTTCCTCAATTCGAAAATGCTCAGCCAGGTGCGTCTGCCAGAACCAATCGGTATAGCGTTTAATGCGAAGCGCATCTACTTGCCTTTTAAATCCTTCGCGGATTTTCCAGCACAGCAATAGCCCATGATGGTGATCGCGGCTTAGCGGCTGAAGTGAAGCATGCCGTTTGATGGGTTGGCTCATGGTGAAATAATGAAACAAAAGTAACCTTTGTCATTAATAGATGCATGAAAAATTACGTCTTATACTCCACCGTCATCTTTTGAATGCGATCTTTTAACTGTTCACTGGTCAGCTTATCGCGGCTTAGCCTGTCAACCATAATCGGGAAAGCAAAAGGCGTGGGCTTGTCGGGGTGGGTAATGATTATTTTTTGTTGATTTATTCGTTCCAACGCCTTTCGCAGGCGCACTTCTTCCAATTGAAAGTCCATTACTTCTTCATATGCCTGCCGGAACAATAAGTTGTGGGCTTCATATTCATGAAACACTTCGAAAAACAACTGCGATGATGATTGCAGATGGCGGTCTTTAATCGGTTTGCCAGGATAGCCTTTAAATACAAGTCCGGAGATGGCGGCAATGTCGCGAAATTTTCTGCGAGCCATTTCTGTGGAATTGATGCTGGCCTGAATATCCTTCATTAAATCTTCCGTGCCCAATACGTTGGTTTCCACAGCCTCTTCAATGGGTATTTCCTGATCGCTGAGTAATTCAAAGCCGTAATCGTTCATGGCAATTGAAAAAGTGATCGGTTTGATTCGTGCAATTCGATAAGCCACCAATGCCGCCAACCCTTCATGCACAAACCGCCCTTCAAACGGATACATCACTACATGATGTCCCTCAACCGTTTCAAAACATTCAATCAAAAAGTCCTTTTTGGTTGGAAGGCGTGAACGCATTCGTTGAAGATCAAATAACGGTTTAAGAAAAGTGAGTTCAACAGCATGCTCTTTTCCCCGCGCCACTTCATCAAGCTTAAGGCGGATAAGCTCACTCAATTGTGATGACAAAGGCATTCTTCCACCTTGCCAGGAAGGCACCAAACCTGATTTACGCTTACTCTTGCGCACCTGCGCCTCCATATCTTTAATGCGAACCAGCTCCAATACCTGACCGGCAAACCAAAAGGTATCACCCGGATTAAGCCGCGAAATAAAATACTCTTCAATGGTACCCAGGTATTTTCCGGTTATAAACTTTACGTTAAGAGATGTATCGCCTACAATGGTGCCGATGGATAAGCGATGACGTTGTGCAATTCTTCTGTCTTCCACTTTATAACGGCCGTCTTTTTCAATGATGACTTTACGGTATTCATCATAAGCCTGCAATGAATCGCCCCCGGTAGTAATAAAATTCAGCATCCACTCCCATTCTTCATCACTGATGCTGTTGAAGCTGAATGTGGAACGAATTTCCTTTAAAATCTCATCGGGATAAAAACCATCCGATACAGCCAGCGTAACTAAGTATTGCATCAACACATCGAACGAGCGAATGTAGGGAATGCGCTCTTCCACAATATTCTTTTCGATGGCCTCGCGCAAAGCAGCCGCTTCCATAAGCTCAAGCGAATGGGTAGCCACAAAATAAATCCTGCTTGTAGCACCGGGCTGGTGGCCACTGCGACCTGCACGCTGAAGAAACCGGGCAACACCTTTCGGACTTCCTACTTGTATCACCGTTTCTACAGGTCGGAAGTCAACGCCTAAATCCAAACTGGAGGTGCACACCACCGCTTTTAATTTCCCATCGTACAATTGATCTTCCACCCAGTTGCGCATCTCTTTACTGATGGAGCCGTGATGCATGGCTATCAAGCCAGAAAGCTCTGGCGCTTTGTCCAGCATTTTCTGATACCATATCTCAGCAAATGAGCGGGTATTGGTGAAGATGAGCGTACTGGTACTCTGCTTCACAATGTCTATAACCTTATCAAGCAATTGAATGCCCAGATGGCCGGCCCACGGCATGGTCTCTACTGAATCGGGCAGGATGGAAATGACTTCGATAATTTTTTTTACAGTTGCCCGAACTACACAACCCCCTTCGTCCCCCCTCAAGGGGGGATTAAGGGGGGGTGGTGGTAACAGTATTTCCCTGGCCTGCTCCATATTACCAATGGTGGCGGAAATCCCCCACACTTTCAATGGAGGTGAAAGTGCTCTCAACCTCGAGAGGGCAAGTTCAACCTGAACGCCACGCTTCGAACCCATTAACTCATGCCACTCATCGGCCACCACAACTTTCAAATTCTTGAAAAAATCGGGGTAACCTTTTTGAGCCAATAACAAGTGCAGACTTTCCGGAGTGATGATGAGAAATTCGGGAGGTTTTGATTTTTGTTGCTCCCGCTCCTTGCCCGAAGTATCTCCCGAGCGAACGCCAACTTTCCATTGAAGGCCGAGCCCCTCAATGGCACGGTTGGCCGACAATTCAATTTCCTTTGCCAATGCGCGTATGGGTGTTATCCAGATGGCCTGCAGGCCATTGTTCCTTTTTGTTCGGTAATCCGGATGCTGACTTATAAACTCAAGCAGAACAGGAACAACGAGGGAATAGGTTTTACCACTACCGGTTGGGGCATTCACCAATCCGCTCTTTCCCGATAGGTAAGCTTGCCAGGTTTCGTGTTGAAACGCAAAGGGCTTCCAGCCTTTTGCGCTGAACCAGGTTTCGGCTGGGGCAAACTTGGATTGAGTCATTCCGGTAGTAAGTTAACTCAACATCGGTGAAAAAATTAAAATTCTAAACATTATACACGATCGAGTGTTTATTTTTGAAATTGAACCGGCTATGGGGCAATACTCTATTAAAGAACTCGAAAAACTTTCAGGCATAAAAGCCCATACGATACGCATTTGGGAAAAGCGCCATCACATTGTTGCACCCGGCCGAACCGATACCAACATCCGGTTGTATTCAGATGATGATCTGAAAAAGATCATTAATGTTTCCTTGCTCAATAACCACGGCATCAAAATCTCCCGCATTGCCGACATGACTCAAGAGGAGATTAACCGAAAGATTGTTGAGCTCAGCGAGCAGAAATCGGACACAACCATCTTTATCGACCAGCTCATTGTGGCCATGGTTGACCTGGATGAAGAACGCTTTGAAAAAGTGCTTTCAAGTCTTTTTCTGCGGTTCGGCTTTGAAAAAACGATTACGAATATCGTTTACCCGTTTATGGAGAAAATAGGGGTGCTGTGGCAAACCGAGAACATTACCCCTGCCCAGGAACACTTCATTTCCCACCTGATCCGACAAAAACTTATTGTAGCCATCGATGGGCTCTCTACAAAACCCAATCGTGCAGAGCGGGTATTGCTGTTCCTTCCTGAAAACGAATGGCATGAGTTGGGCTTGCTTTTCTTTCATTACCTCGTTCGCAAAGACGGTTACAAAACCATCTACCTGGGTCAAAGTGTGCCCATGAAGGATGTGGTAAGCGTGGTGGATGTTCACCAGCCCGATATCCTTATCACCAGCATTATCAGCTCCCCTTTCGGTATTAAGATTGACGACTTCCTCAATCAGTTATCAGAAACCTTCCCCACCCAGCGTGTTCTGGTTTCCGGGTACCAAACCCGCTTCCTGAACAGAAAAAATTTCAAAAACATTGAAATTTTTCACAATGCGTTGGATCTCAAGGCTTTATTGGCCTAGGACTTAAGTAAAATTGTTTAATTATAATTAGAATTTATTAAACATTATTGGCTCTATTTCCGTATTAATCTTGTTTTTGTTCAATGTTTTATTAATTTTGTTAAACAAAACAAAAAGAGCCATGACAGCACTAGAATTCGACTACCAGATTGCCAGTTTGAGGTCAACACTAAAGACCTTCACACGCAGGTTTACTAACGACAGGGAAGAGTCGCACGACCTGGTGCAAGACACCATACTGAAGGCGCTCACCTACCGCAACAAGTTTCGGGAAGACACCAACCTTAAAGGCTGGTTGTTCACCATCATGCGTAACACGTTCATCAACAACTACCGGAAAAATCAGCGTGCCAAAACTTCGCATGATGATACGAAGGAGTTATACTACCTGAATGTGGAAGACACCCACACCTTCAGCTCTCCGGGTTCGCAATATGAATACAAAGACATCTGGAATCATGTAAACAGTTTACGCGAAGAGCTTTTGGTTCCGTTCAAGATGCATACATCCGGTTACAAGTACCATGAAATTGCGGAACACTTGAACATACCGATCGGAACGGTTAAAAACCGCATATTTCATGCACGCAAAGAAATTCAAAGCAAGTTGGCAGGGTATTGATTATCTTGTATAAGTAACACGTTAGCCACTCCAACCCCGCAATGAAAAAAGTCGCTGTCATCGGTTCAGGCTTTGCCGGCTTATCAGCCGCAAGCCACCTTGCGAGGGAAGGCTACGCAGTTACGGTTTTCGAAAAAAATTCTTCTGCTGGCGGTCGGGCACGAAAATTTGAAGCACAAGGTTTCACCTTCGATATGGGCCCAAGCTGGTATTGGATGCCTGATGTATTCGAACGATACTTTGCCGCATTTGGTAAAAAGCCATCCGACTACTATTCGCTAGAGCGGCTGAGTCCTTCCTATCGAATCTATTATTCCAAAGATGATGTATTGGATATTCCCGCAAGTGTTGAAGGCCTTTGCAATATGTTTGATCAACTGGAGCCCGGAAGTAGTAAAAATCTGCTCAGGTTTCTCGAAGAAGGAAAATACAAATACAACATCGGCATAAATGAACTGGTGTATAAACCCGGTTTATCCTTGCTGGAACTGGCCGACACAAAATTGATGACTGGAGTTTTTAAACTTCATGTATTTCAATCCATATCCACCTACATACGCAAGTACTTCAAAGAGAAAAAATTAATTCAGTTGCTGGAGTTCCCCGTGTTGTTTTTGGGTGCAACACCACAAAACACACCAGCTCTTTACAGTTTAATGAATTATGCCGACATGGCCTTGGGCACCTGGTATCCGCAAGGTGGCATGCACAAGATTATTGAAGGCATGGTTCAGTTAGCCACCGAACTTGGTGTTACGTTTGAATTCAACAGCTCGGTTAAAAAGCTTGAACTGAATGCCGTTAAAGCCAAAGGGATTATTGTAAATGACACCTTCCGGCCATTCGATTACATTGTGGCGGGTGCCGATTACCATCATGTCGAACAGCATTTAATCCCTGAAGCATATAGAACCTATTCGGAAGATTATTGGCAAAAAAGAACGATGGCGCCATCAAGTCTGATCTTTTATATCGGGTTGAATAAAAAAATTGAGGGCGTACTTCACCATAC
Source organism: Cyclobacteriaceae bacterium (assembly GCA_019638275.1). Taxonomy (GTDB): domain Bacteria; phylum Bacteroidota; class Bacteroidia; order Cytophagales; family Cyclobacteriaceae; genus UBA2336. The sequence goes on from JAHBUC010000003.1 coordinate 362,132, forward strand.
CCTTTTCTTCGATCAGGATTTTATCAAACACGCAGAAGAGATTTACGAGAAGCCACAGTGGCCAACACAGCCGCAATTCTATATCAGTTGTCCGTCAAAAACAGATCCTACGGTTGCCCCTCCCGGTCATGAGAATGTTTTCTTCCTGATTCCTGTGGCCCCGGGATTAAAAGACGATGAAGAAACACGCGAGCGTTACTTCAACATGGTGGTTGATCGGTTTGAACAGATGACCAGCCAATCCATCAGGGACAATATTGTGTTCAAGCGCAGCTACGCGCACAACGACTTTATTTCAGATTACAATGCCTTTAAAGGCAATGCGTATGGTTTGGCAAATACATTGATGCAAACGGCTAACCTGAAACCAAGCATCGTAAACAAAAAGATAAACAACTTGTTTTATACGGGTCAGCTTACAGTTCCCGGACCGGGAGTGCCACCGTCCTTAATTTCCGGACAGGTGGTAGCGGGAGAATTGGTGAAACGGGATAGAAAAGCGGTAACAAAAAATCTAAACTCATGAAAGCGCTCTACGACCAGGTAGCTTTACGATGCAGCAAGTTAACCACCCGTGCATACAGCACCTCGTTTTCGTTGGGCATTCTATGCCTGAGAAAAGAACTTCGCAACCCGATCTACAGCATTTACGGTTTCGTTCGCTTTGCCGATGAGATTGTCGATACGTTTCATGATTACAACAAACGTGAACTTCTTGAACGTTTTAAAACAGAAACGTATAGAGCCCTTGAAGATGGCATTAGCCTGAACCCAATCTTACACAGCTTTCAGGAAACCGTAAAACAATACAACGTTGATCGTTCCTCCATCGACTTGTTTTTACGAAGCATGGAAATGGACCTTGAACTTAAATCATACGATAACGATGGGTTGAGACAATACATACTTGGCTCAGCTGAAGTAGTGGGCCTGATGTGCTTGCGTGTATTTGTAAAAGGTGACGACAAGCTATACCATCAACTCAAACCGTATGCGATGAGTCTCGGCTCGGCTTTCCAAAAAATCAATTTCCTTCGCGATCTTCAAGCCGATTACATTCACATGGGTCGCTCCTACTTCCCAGATCTCGACCTGGATCAATTCAATGAAGAGAAGAAAAAAGAAATTGAAGAAAGCATCCGGCACGATTTCGATGAAGGATTAAAAGGAATTAAAATGCTACCACGCAGTTCGCGCTTTGGCGTGTATGTGGCCTATGTTTACTACCTTGCCCTCTTCAACAAAATAAAAAACACACCTTGTGAGCGCGTGTTGGAAAGTCGTATTCGTATCCGTAACCGCCATAAAGCAACGTTACTTGCGTATTCGTATGTTAAACACCAGCTTAACCTGATCTGATGGAGCACGTAATCTTAGTTGATGAGAAGGATCGCCCCATTGGAACCATGGAAAAAATGGAAGCGCATAGGAAAGGTGTGCTGCATCGGGCATTCTCCGTGCTACTTTTCAATTCGAAAGGTGAGTTACTTATACAAAAACGATCTGCCGGCAAATATCATAGCGCAGGTTTATGGACAAACACCTGTTGCAGTCACCCGCGCCCTGAGGAATCACTTTCACAGGCCGCCCAAAGAAGGCTTCGCGAGGAAATGGGCATTGAAGCAATATCGGAACCCCTTTATAGTTTCATTTATAAAGTAAATCTGGACGGAGGACTGATTGAACATGAACTTGACCATGTATTAATTGGCCAGTTTGACCAACAACCGAACATAAACAACCAGGAAGTTTCCGATTGGCGTTATACGTCAATTGCTCAATTGAAACATGAAATACAGGAAAACCCAGGTGAATTCACACACTGGTTTAAACTTATCCTCAACCACCCTGAAATCAACGCGTTAATTCCTGTGCAGAGTTAAGGCAGGATAAGATTTATCCTTGTAGTGTATTGACAAGAACATTCATAAGTCTATTCAATATTTGTCCTTAACGGATATCCCAAATCATCAAGAATACCAAAAATAAAACTTATCGAGTCCTTGTTTTGAATACTGTAAACAATCAATCTATCTGACCCCATTTCTTTGTAAATAGATAAGCCCTGAATACTCAAAACTTCGTCAAGTGAATACCTTTCATTAAATGAATACGTTGTAGTTACTCTCCGCTTCGTTGTATTATTAATAATAACATATGCCTGATTTGGTGAGTTATTAAATAACTCTAAATTCCCATGATAAATATCTGTTATTTCTCCCATCAAGGTTTCGTTAATTGAAACCTGTGGATATTTCAATTTAAGTGAATCAAGGATTTCCCTTTTTCTTTCCATATCTATTTTAAAATAAATCATCCCACCAAATACTACGAAGACGACAATCAACAAACCTGGAATTATGTCTTTCCTAATTTTCACAATCAGATAGTTACTTCTGGTGATCCTCCAGAGGAAGGAAATATAGAATTTATTCTTGGCTGAATAATCCAAATTCCAATTGGAAAAAATAATAGCAACAGAAAGTCTCTAAAATAATCACTTATTTTAGGGAAATGACCAAGTTCAACTGCTTTTAAAAGTCTAATAACAAAAAATAAACAGTAGACAAGTGCGAAAATTGCTGCTAAGTGAAAAGCAATAAGAACACCTCCATCAAAAAAAAGAATATAACAACCTGCTACTAATATATAAACTGTTGTGTACACGTAAGCTATTTTAAAAGATTTCACATCAATAAGCTCTTTATCTCTAAGTTGTAAGTATAGACTAACCGCAACTTTCCACATCCACATAAAGAAAACTAATCCAGACAAAGTCACTATTAAAGGTTGAAACGACAAATAAAAGGATATCATTTCCGGGTTCTTTGTCGTACTGATAACCAGTATGATTCGATAAACTAGTTGCACCCCAAAAACTATTGTAAAAATATGCCAATGCTTAGCTGACAATAAAGTATTCATAATATTTATTCTTTGACTTCGTCACATAGTTCACTCAATAAATATACGAGGATAAAGTTATATCAATAAGGAACGCTGGTCAAAATTCAGTGCGCTCAACATGTTAAAGATAACTCTATCCTTGTGCTGATGATGGCCCTGCTATTCGGAAAGTTAAAACAAATGCATAACTTATTGGCCCCAACCCCAATTCGTTATGAAACGCTACGTATTACCCATCCTGCTTTTAGCCCTGTGGCTTCCTGCATTCAGTCAATCCAAAGATCTTGATAAAAAACTAAAAGGTCTTGATGCCTACATTGAGCAAGTCCGTAAAGACTGGAAAGTTCAAGGCGTAGCCGTTGCCATTATCCAAAAAGATAAGGTCGTATTTGCCAAAGGCTTCGGCTACCGCGATATGGATAAAAAACTTCCGGTAACACCTGAAACACTTTTTGCCATAGGCTCAAGTTCAAAAGCATTTACCGCTGCCGGTATTTGCCTATTGCAAGAGGATGGGAAACTTGAACTGGATAAACCCATTATCCACTACCTGCCCACATTCAAGCTACACGATGCCTATGCCACCGAAAAGATGACACCACGCGACCTGCTCTCTCACCGGTCGGGCTTACCGCGCCATGATTTGGTTTGGTATGGCAGCACGCTTTCCCGCAAGGAACTGTTTAATTCACTCCGGCACCTCGAATTCAACAAAAGTTTTCGTGAGCGTTGGGAGTATCAAAACCTGATGTACCTGACAGCCGGTGTAGTGATTGAAGAACTAAGTGGAAAAAGTTGGGAAGCGTTTACGAAGGAACGAATTCTTGATCCGCTTGACATGAAAACCACCAACTTCTCTGTCGACCAACTGGCTAAAGGAAACAATAGCTCGCTCGGATACATTGAAATCAATAACAACGTTGAAGTTACGCCCTACCGGAACATTGATGCCATTGGCCCGGCCGGATCCATCAATTCAACCGTACTGGAAATGTCTAATTGGGTAATCGCCCTGATTAATGGTGGAAAGTTTAAAGGAAATCAGGTGCTGAAGGAATCAACCATTCGGGCCGTGCAAACACCCGTCATTTCGCTTCCGGCTTCCGTTCCGTTACAGTATGATGAAATTGGATATGGCACCTATGGATTGGGATGGTTCATCAATCCGTATCGCGGAAAAACATTGGTTCAGCATGGCGGAAATATTGATGGGTTCTCCGCAAACGTGGCGTTTATGCCTAAGGATTCCATCGGTATTGTGGTACTCACCAACATGAACGGCACACCATCAACAGCCCTTATCCGCAACAACATCATTGATCGTTTGTTGGGATTAACACCTGTTGATTGGAACGGCCGCGCACTGGCTGATGTAAAAAAGGCCAGAGAGAATCAGGAAAAAAATAAAAAAGAAAGCGATGAAGCACAGGTAAAAAATACTACGCCATCGCACAAACTTGAAGACTATGTGGGTGAGTTTGAACATCCAGCGTATGGCGTGATCGCTGTTGCAGCAGATAAAGATTCCTTGCGTATAGATTTTCATGGGCTGTCCTCCGGCTTACGCCACTATCATTACGATATTTTTGAGGGAACGGGGCCACGTTATTTTAAAGGTGAAAAAGTAAGTTTCATTACCAACAAGGCTGGCGATATCCATGAACTTCACGCCAAGCTTGAGCTTGGAGTTAAAGACATTGTCTTTACCCGCAAGCTGGTAGCAAAAGATGTCAGCGCCTCACAACTTCAAACCTATGTAGGCGAATACGACTTTGGCGGCCAGGTAGCCAAAGTTTACCTGCGAGGAGAAAATACGCTTATGCTCTTCGTACCCGGCCAACCCGACTACGAACTCATGCCTGTTAAAGAGCACGAGTTTAAATTAAAAGCTGCCGAAGGGTTCACCTTCCGCTTTGCCATGGAGGCTGGAAAAGTGACGGAAATGGTGGCCATTCAGCCAAATGGAACTTTCAAGGCTAAGCGAAAATGAATCACATTTTTCGACCTGTCTTGATAGAATGATGGGGCTGACCCTGTTTTCAATATTAAGTTATTGTTAATTCAATGTTTCCAACGAATGCGTTTTTGAATCAATTTCAAAACATTTGTAAGTACGTAACATTAGATTAATAATTCCTTCATACGATTTCCTGTAGCGGTTTTCGAGGTGTTTATCAACCGATTTTGACCCGTTTAAGATGCCATGTTAAGCCAATGTTAACAACCCCGCTATGGTCGGCCGCGGGCTTTCAACTGCTTTTTGCATACCTGCTTTGAATAGTTTTGCATCCGAAATGCAACCACATTTTCAATGAGCCAACTGACTCGTGCAGCACTTTTACTGACCAGTTTTCTAATCTTTTTTATTTGCGCATCTGCCCAGGATACTGCGCCCTCAGCTACCCAAAAACCGGAGTGGTATCAGCGATTGAAAATCCGCGGATATGCACAGCTTCGCTACAACAAGCTCTACGAAACCAACCCAGACTTAAAATGTGAACAGTGCGACCGATCATGGGGTGGTGATAACGGATTTTTCTTTCGAAGGATTCGGATCATCTTTTACGGACAAGTGCATGAACGGGTGTTTGTCTACATTCAACCGGATTTTGCTTCATCTCCCGATGGACGGAATTTGCAATTCGGGCAAATTCGCGATGCATACTTTGATGTAGGCATCGACAAGAAAAATGAATTTCGTTTTCGAATAGGGCAAAGTAAAGTTCCATTTGGGTTTGAGAACTTACAGTCCAGTCAAAACCGTATTCCGCTTGACCGTAACGATGCCTTAAACAGTGCCGTGGCCAACGAACGCGACATAGGAATTTTCTTTTACTGGGCACCTCAAAAAATACGCGAAAGATTTTCTGACCTTGTCAATTCAGGTTTAAAGGGATCGGGTGACTATGGCGTTATCGGTTTTGGTGTACACAATGGTCAAACTGCCAACCGCCCGGAAGGTAACTCTACTCCGCACACGGTAGCCCGAATTTCCTATCCGTTTTTAATTGGAAGTAAACAATTTATAGAACCGGGCATTCAGGCGTACACGGGTAAGAATAGAGTCGCCAGCACATCTGCTTCTTCAACTGGCGTAACCGGATCCGAGGATTTCATTTACGATGACAAGCGTATAGCAGCAACCCTGATTATTTACCCCCAACCGTTTGGCCTTTCTGCTGAGTACAACATTGGCTCAGGGCCCGAGTACAACCTTGCAACAAATGCTATTGAGCAACAAAACCTCAAAGGTGGGTATGTTATGGCCTCCTACATGGCCCGCATAAACGACCAATACCTGATACCATTTACCCGGTACCAATATTATGACGGTGGCAAGAAACATGAGTTGGACGCCCGCAGCTATTCAGTAAAGGAACTTGAAATAGGCGTTGAGTGGCAACCTATCAAGAACTTTGAGGTGGTAGCGATGTACACCATGTCTAAAAGGCGCTTTGAAGATGCTGCTACCCCAGTAAATTTTCAGGAAGGCAGCCTGATTCGTCTTCAATTACAAGCGAATTTCTAGATCAAAAAAACACGAACCTGTAAACCAATTCTGCCATTGGTTGTTTTACTACCATGTTCGGATTTTTGAAAAGTGACCCCATAAAAAAGTTGGAAACCAAGCGAAAAAAGCTCCTGGAAGAAGCCATGCACATCCAACGCTCAGGCGACCTTAAGTTGTATGCGGTAAAAATGGAAGCCATCGATAAACTGGAAAAGGAAATTGAAGCGCTTCGAAAATAAACCTGCGGAATCCGCTATAAACAAGAACACCACGCTCTTTTGGTTCAGAAGAGATTTGCGTATTCAGGATAACGCTGGACTGTACCAAGCACTAAAAGAAAATGAAAACGTTTTACCTATTTTCATTTTCGATACTGAAATCCTTGACAAGCTTGAAGATGATAAAGATGCCCGCGTAGAATTTATTCACCAAACGATTCAGCAAATAAAAAATGAACTTGGGGCGTTGGGCAGTTCATTGGCTGTGTTGCAAGGTAACCCGGTTGAAATTTTTAAAACACTCCAACCAAAAGCAGTCTATACCAATCACGACTATGAACCGTATGGCAATAAGCGCGATAAGCAGGTAAAAAAAATACTGGAAGAAAAAGGAAGCGCTTTCTATTCATTCAAAGACATCGTCATTTTTGAAAAAGATGAAATCGTTAAAGATGATGGGAGTCCGTATACGGTGTACACGCCATATAGCAAAAAGTGGAAGGCAGCTTTAACAACATTCTACACCAAATCGTATCCTGTTGAAAAATACTCCGGTAATTTCCTGAAATTAAAACCACTACCGTTTCCGGAACTGCATCAAATTGGATTTTCAAAATCAGGCATCACCTTTCCGGAAAGAAAAATTAAACAAGCCATAATTGAGAAGTACCACCTGCAACGCGATATTCCCGGCATTGACGGAACATCACGATTGAGTGTTCACCTCCGGTTTGGTACGGTAAGTATTCGCAAGCTGGTTCAGGTAGCGCTTAAGAAAAATGAAAAGTGGTTGAATGAATTGATCTGGCGCGATTTCTACCACATGATTCTCTGGCATTTCCCACATGTAGTAACAAAAGCATTCAAACCTGCTTATGATCAGATTGAATGGCGCAACGACCCGGATGAATTCAAGGCATGGTGTGAAGGAAAAACAGGGTACCCCATTGTAGATGCCGGTATGCGGGAGCTTAATGAAACTGGTTACATGCACAACCGTGTACGCATGATTGTAGCCAGCTTTCTTACCAAACATTTACTGATCGACTGGCGATGGGGTGAGGCCTACTTTGCTAAAAAGCTTCTTGACTTTGATCTTGCTGCGAACAATGGTGGTTGGCAGTGGGCGGCAGGTTCGGGTTGCGATGCGGCTCCATATTTCCGTGTGTTCAATCCCTACATTCAAACAGAAAAATTTGATCCTGAACGAACCTACATTAAAAAGTGGGTTCCTGATTTTGAGACGCCCGACTATCCTCAACCGATTGTCGACCATGCGCTTGCCCGCGAACGTGTATTAGCTGCTTACAAGGTCGCATTGGAATCCTGAATATGCGTCACCAAACCGCCCCACATTCCAGCCATTGGGGTTATGGGGTCGGTTGTATTTGGTATGCTGTACTCCCCCTTCATGGGCTTATTTTCCCCGGCATGATCCGGAACATAGTGCGGGTTTAGTTGTTGTAGGGTTGTATGAAAGTCTACAACCTTAAACGCACGCAATTTTTGCCCATTTCAATTACAAAAGCCTGGGATTTTTTCTCCAGCCCGGCCAATCTTTCAAAAATAACGCCTGATCACATGGGTTTTAAAATCCTGTACATATCGGGCGGACCGAAAATGTATCCCGGACAGGTTATCCGGTACATTGTTTACGGACTCCCGGGCATACCCATGAACTGGATGACGGAAATCACGCATGTCCAGGAGCCAAATTACTTTGTGGATGAACAACGATTCGGGCCTTACGCCTTGTGGCATCACCAGCATCACTTTAAAGAAGTTGAAGGAGGTGTTGAAATGACAGACGAAGTGAATTACGCCATTCCATTTGGCTTCTTAGGTCGTTTGGCCAACTGGTTGTTTGTTGCGCGTGAAGTAAATCGTATTTTTGAACACCGCTACACCGTACTTGAATCGTATTTTACTAAACAGAAGCTTAAAGCCGCATGAGCCTGATCACCATTCTAGTTTGCGCCATCATTACCGTTGCTACTTTTCTGTTTTGGGAGTTTGTTGCCTGGTTCACGCATAAATACATTATGCACGGTGTACTTTGGGTGTGGCACAAATCCCATCACACGGTACACGATCATGCCCTTGAAAAAAATGATTGGTTTGCCGTTGTCTTCAGTTTACCTTCCATTGCACTATTCTGGTATTCTTCCACCACCTCAAACCCGTATTTATTTGCCGTTGCCCTTGGCATTTTATGTTACGGATTGTTCTACCTTATTTTTCATGATGTGATTGTACACCAACGCATCAAATGGCGGCCAGCAAAACGAAGCAAATATTTACAGCGTATGATCAACGCACATTACGTGCACCATGCCAAACATACCAAAGAAGATTGTGAGGCTTTTGGCTTTTTGTATGCGCCTAAAAAATACGAGCCCAAAAAATTTTCGTTTAAAAAAGATAGGCAAGCAACCCAATAAGGTGTGTTCAACGAACGGTATCTTTATCTCGCCCTCGATATATTCTCGATAAGCTTACCGCTTATATTCAGCTTCTATTCTCCATCACCATTCTATAAAAAATGGAAACACTTGTGGATAGCCATTTTAATTCCGGCCATTCTGTTTATTATGTGGGATGAATGGTTTACCCAAATGGGTATTTGGGGTTTTAACCCGCGCTATTTAACCGGCATATACCTGGGCAGCTTGCCTTTGGAAGAAATCCTGTTCTTTATTTGCATTCCGTACGCATGTGTGTTTACCTATCATGCCTTGAACTACCTGATCAAAAAAGATTACCTGGGGCCCTACCAAAAATCAATCACCATATTTCAGGTTGGACTGTTAGTGACTATAGGTGCTTTAAACTATTCAAACTGGTACACAGCTGTAACATTTTTTTCGCTGGCTCTTTTCCTGCTATTTCTGATTTATGGCTTGAAAGTAAATTACCTCGGAAGATTCTATGTGGCCTATTTTTTTATACTGATTCCGTTTTTCCTGATCAATGGTGTTTTAACCGGATCCTTTATTGATGAACAGGTGGTGTGGTACAACGATGCAGAAAATATGGGGTTTCGTATGGGCACGATTCCCTTCGAAGATACTTTTTACGGGATGCTGTTGATTTTGATGAATGTTTCTATTCTTGAATTTCTACAGAAAAGAAGTAACAGAAACACCTGATTTTTACCTGCTGGGTTTATCTTCTTTCCACTTACCCTCAAATTTAATATTCCCGTCCTGATCAAATAGTTTTCCGTATCCCTCGCGCACATCGTTTTTCCATTCGCCTTCATACCGCTCACCGCTTGGCCAATAATAATTGCCCGTTCCGTTTCGCTTATCCTCGTTAAATTCACCCACGTACTTCATCCCATCCGCCCATTCGAAGGTACCCTTTCCATGTCGCTTGTTATCTTTCCAATCTCCCCGATACAGGCTACCGGTTGTCCAGATGCCTACACCACCACCATTGGCCTTTCCATTAACAACTTCACCCAAATAATGAATGAGTCTGCCACTTTCATTCTTGAAAGAAATTACCTGAACAAGTTGCTTTCTGCTTAGCTCGCTATTTTTCTTTGCAATTTCGGCCGATAATGCCTGTATTTTTCTAAGCAGGGAATCGCTCTCACCGGTTGAGTTCATCAGAGCATTGATTTCCCGTTTCAATGAATCAATTGATTTGACGTTACCCGCAATAATGGATTCATAAATTTTATGCGATCCGTTATCTACCGGTCTTTTCATTATTCGCTCTGCTTGTGCGATCCGATCATTCAGTAAAAGAATTTTACTCTCCTCAGCATCTGCTAAAAGTTCACGGTAGGCATCGCGCGCTTTCCCATAGTCTTCATCAACCAGAAACACTTTGTCGGCTGCTTCTAATCGGGTGTAAAAAGAATGTACACGTTGAAGGCTATCAATTACGTGTTCTTGCTCATTGAGAAAAATACTTTTTCTGCGCGAATCAACTGCCGACCAGGCATACAACCCTAAACCAAGTACAGCAATGAGGCTTCCCAGAATAAAACGCTTTCTATACGATGTCTTACCGGTTTGATTTTCCATAAGTTAATTACATGTAAAAATAGAAATACCGTAAAAAGGATCGGTATGATTCACACAATTTTTGAGCCTCTTGCAAAAAAGGTTTTAATCAAAGATTCTGATTTCAGGTATCTTCTCCTCAAACTTTCTGAAATCAAGTGACAGATAAACATTAAACCGAAGCACCCAGCGGGTAGTGTACACATAGGAATTATTTAACGTTTGGCCCGTTGTCCACATCAATCCAGCGGTGTACTTCACACGCGTATTTTTGATGTATCCGATTTGCGGATACAAGCGCAGATCCTCAACCGGGCTTCCACCAACGGGTTTACCGGTTTGTAAAATAATTTCAGCATCAGGGATAAAATACCAGGTTTTAGGCACGAGGGTTTTGTTGTTGATTGGGATGGCCATATAGAACTTATAACGCCACCTGTTCCTGAAAATCCAATCATCCTCATAGCGATTACCCCTACTCCACCGATGCTCAAAACGCAAACGATGATAAACGATAAATCGTGAATAAGGCATGGCAAATAAATACTCGTGCCAAATTCGTGGCTCCACCACCAGGTTTTTGAATTCCGGATTTCCAGGCTCGGGCGTAAAATTTAAACGAAGCACCGGGCCAACTGTAAATACGAAATTCGGACTTGCCCGATAACTCAATCCATGCCGGTTGTATATCTGCGCCACACGACCAATAAAATCAGTATCCTGATATCCGGCCGTTCTGAAATGAAATTGTGCATCCCAAAAAAGTTTGTCGGATAGGCGGAACTTGGAATACGTACCCAACCACAAATTTGTACCCGGAGGATTGAATTGTGCATTGCCTGGGCCAGGCTGAGCGAATACATGAATTGCCTGAAACAGGACTACGGATAAAATTATAACCTTCATCGAACTGGCTGCTCCCATACACCTAATTGCTATGAAGGTTTATGTTCAATACCTGCAGAATACGGGTGGTCGAATTTAATCCGCGCAATGAACGTTCAATATCTTTCGTGTCCTGCTCCCGAAGCTCCATCATCCTTCTGTAAATCATTTCAAAGTTCAAAAGCTTTGCTGCCACATCATCACAATCAACAGACGACTCCATGTCTTTTAAATAGAAAGGCAAAATATTAAGCTCGTAAGCATTGTACACCCGCTCTTTCATTCGCTCCTGCATGTCTGTCATGGTGTATGGATTCCACACCGTACGGGTATAGGCCTCATCCAGTCGTTTCAACTTAGCCGGAATTTCCGTTTGCACTTTATACAATTGTAAAAAAGATTCGAAGCAAGAATTGAAGTAATCGATGGTATCAATTTTTTGCTGAAGCTCAAGATTTGCATAACGCTCAAATGAATCAGAAACCTGATTTAGAATACGCGAAGCCACCTGTTGATGGAACTCGTTAAAAGCCTCGTCTTCAAAGGTGTTATTGTAAAGTGATATCAATGAATCTTTCTTCCGTATCAAATTTTTCTCCTTATCATTTAACCGGGCCTGACGAAGCTTACTCTCCAGGATACGATCTACTTCATTCTCTATCCGCTCCACATCCGACAGGATATCGTTCAAATGAAGTATTATTGATTCGGCTATCGGATAGCTATGCTGGGCAATGGCGGGAAAATTATATTCAACAACCTTATGCTCTCCTTTAAAATCAAAACCGATTTGTCTGGGATATACCAATTGGTCGCACAACGATTTCAAAAGTTCGTTTCGATTCATATACTCAAATGCAGGGCTTGAAAATTGATTCACCAACTTTGAAATCCTATCAACTTGTTGCTTATAGATTTTGAGGACCTGGTAATACAGCATCAATTCTTCATTTGCCAGACGATCAACCTCAATGCCTGATTCCTCAAAAAAATATTCAAACATGTCGGTGGCCTCCCTGGTAAGCGTTACAATATCACCAATTCTTCTTCTTTCCTCATCAGTAAAATGTACACGCTTCAACCGTACCAGAACATTTTTAAAAGTGTCGCTTCCACCAGACAAACTCCAGAACTTCATGCCTGACTTTTCATAAAACTGCGACAGTACATTTTGAATTAGGGCATTGGTTTGATCAATACGTTCAGCAGTTAACTGATCGGGTGCATGATCAATAAAACCAAAAACCTCGAAATACCTTCCGTTTACAGCGAGGGTCTCCCAATCTTCCTTTGTTGTAAAAACTTTGTCAACGCCCCTATGCTCCAAAACAATTGTATCAGAGCCATTTAACAGGAAATGCTTTACCTGTACACCATCCTCAAAAAATCTATACTCCTCGCGCTTTTTGTTATCAAGTTTAGGATAACGAAACAACCACCGACCATCCACAAAACCCTCATCATTAATGCTGCCGGAAAACACAACTTGATTAAAGATGCCGTTAACATCTCCGCGCATAATTCCATCTTTAAATTCGGCATTCACTACCAACAGGGTATCGGTGGGCGAAGAGTCTTCAATATGTTGCTCAACAAGAAGCCACTTGCCATGCGGCTTACCTTCTTTGAAGAAACCTTGCGCCACAAATTCACTTCCTTTTGATTGATAGACAATCTGGTAATCACGCTCGCGCAACTTTCCCAGTGGTTGGATTTTTTTTGAACTGAAAACCCATTCACCGATTTTCAATCCGTTTGAATACGAACCCTTGAGCGTAACTGAATTTATTGAGCCCGTATTTATTGAATCGCGTGCAACAGAATTGAATAAAAACGGGCCGTGTTTTACCGTGTCCCGTTGTGAAAGCACATAGTGATAATCTACGTTTCCCGTAAGAGAATTACCCAACGTATATGGCCCCGCATACCGGGCTGGTTTACCCTGTGCAAATGACTGCTGGCAGCCGCAAGCAATCATTATCAGGATACCAGACAGGCCAATTAGTTGTTTAACAAACATTTTTCTTATGAATTCGCTTAAACCTGATGAAAACAGGCTAAATTTTGCATAATCAAGACGCAAAATATTCAGAAAATCGCCCTTCGACAAATCAATATTTCCACTCGTTCCTTGTTTTATGTAAACGGTGTCCGTGGAAATACTGCCGATCTCAAAGAACAGAAAACAAAATGGAAAGCAATTTGTTTACGGAAGCATGTCGCAATTTGTCAGTGGAAATCTGATGAATGCAATCGCCCAATGAATATTCATTCATTTACTGAATCAAAAAAAAATGATTACGACCATATTGTTGAATGCGTTCAAAAAAATGCAAATAAAAATCCCGCAGTGTATACCACGGGATTCACCTTATAATTCGGTATCAATATAATCAACCCACTACTTCAACTTCTTTCATTTTCTTCTCCTTCTTTGGCTTAAGGCCGTTGGACTTTACCGCTTTCTTCTCTGCCTTTGCCACTTTTTTCTCAAGTCTGGCAGCCTTCTTCTCTGCACGCTTTGTATCCTTTACCACCGCTGAGGCAAGCTTTTTAGATGTCTTGTTGATCAGCTTCTTAACTTTTCTGGAAGGCTTAGGATCTTCCTGGCTTACTGCATCCTTAAGTGCTCCGGCAAACTTGCCTTTCAAATCCTTCTTGATTGCTTTATCCTTGTTCATACCAATTTTGATTGAGCAATGAAGGTAACGATTGTTGCTAAAACCTTAACCGTGTTAACAATAATTTAATATTGAAAAAAATAAAGCGCTCATTTTGAACGCTTTACATGAATTACCGTATTTTAAAAATTAACTTATTCGTAGCGAAGGGAATCTACAGGATTACTTCTGGCAGCCTTAACGGCCTGATACGAAACCGTAATCCAGGCAATGAAAACAGCCGCCAATGCGCTGATAACAAATACAACAGGTCCCACCTCAATACGATAGGCAAAATCTTTTAACCACATATCTGCGAAGTAATAGCCCAGCGCCAGTGCCGGTATAATGGCAATTAGTACAAGGCGCGTAAACTCTTTTGAAAGCAACAAGGTCAAACTAATCAATGATGCGCCCATAGCTTTACGAATACCAATTTCCTTTGTTCGCTGCTCCGTGCTAAAAGCGGCCAATGCAAACAAACCGAGGCAAGCAATAAAAATGGTCAGTCCTGCCAGCACGGCAAAACTATCGCGTAACCGCATTTCAGCTCTGAACAATTTATCAAAATCCTGATCTAAAAATGTGTATTCAAACGGCTCACCTGATGCCGACTCTTTCCATAGTTTCTCAATGGACGCCACAACGTCCTGCGGATTTCCATCATATCGTACCAATAAATTCCGATGAATATTTGTTAACCGAATAACCATAGGTCGCACCTTTGTCTTCAACGATTCAAAATTAAAATCCTTTACCACGCCAACGACCCGAATTGGTTCTGGTGTTTCTCCGTTAAAGTCCATCAGTGTGGCGTTAAGCGGATCTTCGAGCGCAAATTCCTTTACGGCAGCCTCATTAATTACGCATGCGGAAGAGTCTGAAGCGAAATCGCGTGAGAAGAACCTTCCCTCCTTCATTTCAAACTTCATCACATCGACATGATTCCAATCGGTAGAATACTTTCCGGAGAGATAATCCACATCGCTCCCTTTAACCCGGAAAACTGTTGTATTATCAACGTCTGGAAACGATGTCTCAGAAAAACTCGCTCCTTGTACCATGGGTAACTTCTCAACAAGATCACGAAAGGGTTCGCGGTTATTTCCAAGTCTGCGGGTATTTTGAATACTGACCACATTGTGCTGATCCAATCCCAAATTTTTATTTTGCATGTAGCTGAGTTGCTGGTAAACCACCATCGTGGCCAAAATCAAGAAAGTTGAAACTGCAAATTGCACTACCACCAATGAGCTACGAACACCTTTACTCTTCATGCCCGAACGTATCTTTCCTTTCAACACCTCCACCGCACTGAATGATGTCAGGTAAAATGCCGGGTAACTTCCTGCAACAAAACCCACAAAAAGTACCAACATAAACGCCAACCCAATAAAAGAAGGATCCAGCAAGACCGACAACGTGAGTGTTTTACCTACCAGTACATTAAACTGTGGCAGAACCAAATAGCTTACTCCGATAGCCAACAGAATGGCCGCCAGACTATACACAAATGACTCCGATAAAAACTGAATGATCATCTGGCCACGCAATGAACCAAGTGTTTTACGCAACCCTACTTCCTTTGCGCGACCCGCTGAGCGAGCCGTGGAGAGATTCATAAAGTTGATACAGGCAATCAGTAATATAAAAATTCCGATAGCCGAATAAATATACACGTACTTGATGTCGCTGGCGGGCTCCATATCATCAGAAAATGCGGAATACAAATGCGTATCGGTGATTGGATAGATGAAGTAACTATAAATACCTCCTTGCTTTTTAAACTCATCAAAGCTAAATCCCAAACCAGCTTCCAACTCTTTACCAACATGCAAGGCAACAATTTCTTCCAACTGTGCATTTATTACCTCAGCAGTGGTAGCTGAGTTTTTACGAATGTAGGTCTGAATTGAATTTCCCGTCCATCCCTGAAAATAGTCCTTTTCAACTGTAACAAAAGAGATAATTGCATTGAAGTGGAAGTGCGAATTTGAAGGAGCAGGTTTGACAACACCGGTAACCTTGCATGGCCACTTGTCATTACCCACGGTTAGGATTTTACCAAGCGGATCCTCGTTGCCAAAATACTTGGTAGCCAGATCGGTAGAAATTACGATAGCGTTCGGTTCTTTCAATGCCGTTAACGGATCGCCTGCAACAAGCTCAAAACTAAAAAAGGTAAAGAAGTTGGAGTCTGAATAAAATAAATTCTGCTCCGTAAATACCATATCCTCATACCGAAACGCAACACCTGATGATCGCGTGGCCTGAACAATGCGTAATATCTCCTCCACACCTGAGATATCCTGACGCATGGTTGGACCAACCGGCAAACTGGTATTTACTGTGTAGATTTCCTGTCCTGCAATTCTTCCATGCAGCCCCACCCGATAAAGATTTTCATGATCGTGATGAAATTTATCGTAGCTAAGCTCATCTTTAACAAAAACAAAAATGAGCAGGCAGCAGGCCATACCAATAACAAGGCCTATTAAATTAATAGCCGCAAAAAATTTGTGTTTGCGGATATTGCGAAGAGCAACAAGAATGTAATTACGAAACATAAGCAGAAGTTGGTTTTATGTGTGGATGATGCCAGAATGGGTTAAAAGGTTGCTTCACTCATTTTTTAAATTTTCAACCGGGTTGATGAAAATAGCCTGAATGGTTTGAGAGCCTATTGTGATTATGGCAAAAAAGGTCAGTATTAAGATTCCAAGCGAAATGGTCATAAAATCCACGGAAACGTGGTAGGCCAGATTCTCCAGCCAGAAGGTATTTAAAAAATAAGCTGCCGGAGTTGCTACAAGTAAGGCAATAATTAAAATAACAACGTAGCCTTTTGATAAAGTAAAAATCAACGCCCCATCCGAAATTCCCAATATTTTGCGCATGGCTATTTCCTTCTTTCGGGATTCCAACGAATAGGTAGCCATACCCAATAACCCAAGACAGGAAATAGTAATAGCGATGAATGCGATAAAACCGAGCAATTTGATCAAGGTACCAAAAACGATATCGAAGAGTTTACCCATCTCAGCTTCAAAGTCCTTTACCTCTAGTTTTAGTCCCGGGTTTATAACCGACCAGGCATGCGCTGCACTTTTAGCGGCCTCATCAAAGCTTCCCGAATAGGCTACCTGTACAAGTCTGTACTCATCGGGATTATACAAAAGACCAAGGGGATCAAGTTTCTCAGCAAACAATTCAAAATGATAATCCTTAACCACACCAATAATTTGCCTTTCAGATGAATCGCGTTTCATGATAAGGACTTCGCCAATCGCTTCTGCCGGTGAATTAAACTGAAACCCTTTTACTGCAGTTTCATTAAGCACGATGTAATTACGATTCGATTCACCCGCTTCATCTGAAAAGAATTTGCCGGCAACCAAACTAAGTTCCATGTTAGTAAGGTAATCTTCGTCAACAGAGAAATAACTTAAATCCTTCCCTTCTTTATCGTTAAGTGAGCGAAGAAATTCATTCCCATACTGAATACCGGCCAAGGGAATATGCGACACAGCCGAAACATTTTGAATGTTGGCCTGCTTAAGTAATTCATTCTTCAGGTTAACTAAAGAGGTCTCGCCCTTTTGAATGATGACTTTATTTTCAGCAGAGAAGCCGTTATCGTAATGTGTGAACAAGCTCACTTGCTTGTACATTACAATTACAGTCAGGATAAAAATCATGGCAACGGAAAACTGTATCACCAACAATGTTTTCCGCAGGCCTACCTTCGACATCAAACGGGTATTGCCCAAATTCTTCAGCACTTTTACCGGTTGAAATCCGGATAGAATGCCGGCCGGGAATAACCCCGCCAAAATTCCAACACCAACCGCCAGCACCAGAAACACACCATACACTACATAATTTGCCGACAGGTTCCACTTAAGAAATCTGGCAAAGGCAAGATCAATTACAAAAGGTTTCAGGAAGTAGATCATCCCAATGGCGAGTACCAAAGCGAATAAGGAAACAATTACCGATTCACTTAAAAACTGCGTAAACAACTGCCACCGTGTTGCCCCTGTTACCTTACGCACACCAATTTCACGCGCACGCGTTAACGATCGGGCAATTGACAGGTTTGTAAAATTGAAACATGATGTAATAAGAATTACGCCAGCCAGGCCAGCCAAAAAGTAAATAATAAACCACGGCATAAACGGCCCGATTGGATTATTGATCATCTTACCAGGAATAATATCCAGCAAATTCTGATAGCTGTACCTGATACCCGTGGTATTGGGCTCAACCAGGTTGCTGAAATGATCGCCACTGATTTGCGCCAGGTGTGGCTCAATATCTTCAATCTTTCTCCCATTCTCCAATAAGATATAAACCCAACCATTTGTAAAATTATGCCAGTTTTCAAGATTGTTTCCAAGCACACCAGCAGCCTCCAGGCTCCGGACTGTTGCCATGCTGGCAAAGGCTTCGGCAACGATGTGAGAACGATTCTCAGTTTCTTTGATAACACCTGTCACTTTGTAAGTTCCCAGGTTACCCACCTTTAATGACTCGCCAACCGGGTTCTCCACCTTAAAAAGTTTACGGGCAGCCATTTCAGTAAGCACAACCGTATACGGTTCAGTTAATGCTGTAGCAGCATCACCATACAAAAGTTCATGATTAAAAAACTCAAGCACTTCAGGGTCGGCAAAGAAGCCGCTAACCGGAATGTTTATATCGTGACTGGGTTCAACCTCAACCCAATGGTTGCCAAAGCCCCGCATTAACCGGACCGCTTTCTCCACACCGGTATAATTGTTCAAAAGCTCTTCCTTAATGGGTAAAGTAGTAGTGGCAAACTCATTGCCCGGAGGTCCGTTGAGCCCTGTCCAATGCGGGACTGCTGTAATTCTATAAATCCGTGTAGCTAATGGATTGTGACGATCCAACATCATCTGATCAGCCACAAGCATGATAATGGCCATACAAATAGACATGGCTACCGCCAAACCGAAAATGTTGATAAAGGAGAATATTCTGTATTTAAGAATATTCCTGACAGCAATCACGATGTAATTTCTAAGCATACTGAAAAGCGTTTAAGATTGACGGGGTCAATAGATCAGGCAGGTGATGCTTAGACGCTACATGTGGTTTGAGGTTACAGCCAATACAAAAAACAAGAGGTTAATAAAGAAGAAACTGCCTTGATGCGACAGTTTCTTCACTTGAGATCACTCGTCCCGCAATACATTCACCGGATTCATGCGGGCGGTATTATATGTTTTCATACCCACGGTAAGGGCTGAGGCCACCAGGATAATCAGCGAGGAGATGACCATGGTGGTTACCGTTGCATTTTGATAAAATTTCCAGATGCTACTCATCAACATGCCTGACATGAAGTATCCACCGGCAGCACCTAACCCACACGCGATGATCAGGATAATGGCAAACTCGGTATTGATAACGCGTGATATGTTCGTAATAGAAGCGCCCAATACTTTACGCACCCCAATTTCTTTCATGCGCTTAATAATATTCAACGATACAAGCGTAAATAATCCGGTAATAGACAACAACACAGCTACAATACCGAGAAACACAAACATCTTCACAATGTTCGTATTTACCGTAATGGCTTCTACATTTTCATCATCCATATAACGGCTGGCAAACTTTCTGTTAGGATAAACTTCCTTCCACCGTTCTTCCATGTATTCGTTTACCGAAACAATTTTATTGGCAGGTGCACTTACTAACAGGTGTCGGTATTTTTCAGGACCGCTGTATCGGATCATCAATGGCTCATGCTCACGCCACAATCCGTTTGTGTAAACATCTTTCACAACCCCTATTACATACAGCTTAACCGTATCCATCCAAACAATTTCTTTACCCAACGGTTGGTTCCAGCCAAGCTTTGCCGCCAGTTTTTCAGTAATGATTACCGACTCCTTCTTATCGGTTTCAGAGTCGCGTTCAAAATCACGACCACTCTTTAACGTAAGCCCTGCTGTTTTGAGGTAATCCGTGCCGATGTGCATGATATCAACTTCAATTTCGGTTGCCTCATGCCTGATGGGGTCATTGTACATGCTGGCAAAAATGTGGTGTTCCGATCCGGCAACCGAAATCACATCCGGATGTTGCACCATGATGTCGCGTAGCGCATTGAATTCCGATTCACCGTTTATCCAGGTAAACAATACTTCCTTTTGGTTGAACCCCAGATCGAAATCGCGTTGATACCTGGCGTTTTCAGTAAAAGCAATGCTGCACACAATACCGATAAGCGAAATGGCGAATTGAAGCGTTAACAAAACGCGGGTGAAATAATTTGTGCCCCCAAACTTCAATTTCCCCTTCAGGATGGCTGTCGGCTGAAACTTGCTGATGTAAAATGCCGGGTAGCTTCCTGCCAACAATCCCGTAAAGGCCAGTATGCCTATCATCACAAGAAGAAAATCAGGCTCACCAAAATAATTGGTGGTAAGTTTCATGTATGGCCAAAGTGAATTAAAGGCGGGTATCAACAAAAAGTCGGCTATCAGCATTCCAAAAACCAGTGAGATAAAGCAAACCAACAGGGTTTCACCAATGAACTGAACGATGAGCTGAGCACGCATACTGCCCATTACTTTTCTGATACCAATTTCTTTCAACCTTCTGGAAGAGATTGCAATTGACGTATTGGTGAGATTGAAACAAGCTATTAACAATACGAATATTCCCATAATAGCAACGCCTACAACAGCCGCTATCGGTGATGCATCCCGTGTCCATGTTCCCGGCCGTTCCGAATATGTGTCGCGAACAGCCATACCTACAAACGAGTCAAGCTTAAACGCGGTAATTATAAAATCCTCCCTGACCTTGTTGTTGTTCTCGATAAATGGTTTTAGCTGCTCTTCAACTGTTGCTATGCGAGCCGGATCGGGCACTTGCAAGAATAACGTATTCCGGTAATACCAGTTTAAGCCCTGCTCCAGGTTTGGCGCTACATCCCAGTAGTTGTCGTACAGCGCAAAAGCGTGATCATTGAAACTTGTATTGATTGGCGAATTTTTAAACACTCCACCAATCTCATATTCTTTCGTTTTGCCATCGCCAAGCATATGCGTTAGCATTTTGCCGATCACATCCGTATTGCCGAACAACCGTTGCGCCAATTCCTCACTAATCAGTATAGTAGTTTTATTGTTTATTGAAGTTTTTGTGCCTGCGATGAATTCGTAGGTAAACATTTCGAAAAAATCGGGATCAACGTACGACAGATTAGCATCAAAAATTTCATCTTCAATTTTATATTCTGCATAGGTTCCTGAGTATCGGGTTAAAACTTTAACATCATTAAAATTTTCACGCACAATGGCTCCCAGCGGCACAGGAACATGTCCAAATTCCGTGGCCTGGCCTTGAAAGCTCCGTATAGAATTTACCCGATAGATCTCTGCCGCCTGCTTATGGTGGCTATCAAAACTTGCATTGAAATCCCAGTTATAATAGGCAGTAATGCAACATGCAATAGAAATGGCCATACCCAGAACGTTGATGAAGATGTACAGTTTACTCTTCATCATACTCCGGAAGGTAATCAGCAGGTAATTTTTGATCATGGAATGAGGGTTGTTAGTTTACGCTATAAGACTGCTTTCTGCTTAAGCAGGTTGCACTATGCCAAAGAAAATGCCAAAGATTTTTTTTGCCCTCCTGACTTTTAAATCAGGTTTAGCTAAATCAGGTTGTTCAATTTCGCACAGCTATGTGTTCGGGTAAATAAAAAAGTCCGGGTTTGCCCGGACTTTCAATAAACAACCTAAACCTATGAGACTATATATGGAATTGCTCTTTGATGTTCTCCGTAACCACTTTACCGTCAAACAGGTTAACAATGCGGTGTGCGTAGTTGGCATCGTATGGTGAGTGTGTTACCATGATGATGGTTGTTCCCTCTTCATTCAACTGGGAAAGAAGCTTCATTACTTCTTCGCCATTAGCCGAATCCAGGTTACCCGTAGGTTCATCGGCCAGAATTACTTTAGGCTTGGCAACAATAGCGCGTGAAATAGCCACACGTTGCTGCTGACCACCTGAAAGTTGCTGAGGGAAGTGATTTCTGCGGTGCATGATGTTCATGCGCTCCAACACTTCTTCTACGCGTTGCTTGCGCTCAGAAGCAGGAACTTTCATGTATAACAACGGAAGTTCAACGTTTTCGAACACGGTAAGTTCATCAATCAGGTTAAAGCTTTGGAACACGAAACCGATTGAACCCTTACGCAATTGCGCACGCTGGCGCTCAGAGTATCTGGATACTTCATGTTCGCCAAAATGATATTCACCATTTGACGGATTATCAAGCAAACCCAGGATGTTCAACAGGGTTGATTTACCGCAACCGGAAGGCCCCATGATGGCCACAAACTCGCCATCTTTAATTTCCAGGTTAATATTGTTCAGGGCGGTTGTCTCTACCTCTTCGGTAGTGTACACTTTTTCAAGATTCTTTAATTTAATCATGGCTTGGTTATTTTCAGTGTTAGGATGTTTATGATAAGGATTTAGTTCTTTATTACTCTTTTTATTTTAAAAGGTTACAAGTTTTACACAATCGTTAGTTCAAAACCAGCACCTCGTTATTTCCAAAATTCTCATACGATGAAGTAATTACACGGTCGCCTGGCTGTAACCCTTCCACCACTTCAAAATGCTCGGTGTTCTTTCTGCCCAGTTTGACGCTGCGTTTAACCGCCCGGTTACCGTCAGCCTCCAGAACATATACCCAGTTTCCACCGGTGTCCTTATAGAAACCGCCAACGGGTAACAACAATTCCTCTGAAGATTGGCCAAGCTCAATTCTTAAACGAAGAGAAAGTCCCCTTCTTATTCCTTGAGGTATTTCACCAACAAAGTTCATATCCACCGGAAATCGCCCATTAGTAACGTTGGGATACACATAGGTGATTACCAATTCATAATTGTTATTAGCGAAACTCGTTGTACCCTTCAATCCCTCCGTAATGCGGTGCAGGTAAATTTCATCAATCTCAACACGAACCTTGTAACTACCTACCACATCAACCTGACCTAAACGCTGGCCCGTATTTATATTTTGTCCTGGATCAAGCTGTGGCCTGGTAAGCTGCCCATCGATAGGTGCCCGTATAATCAGGTTGTCCAGAATTTTGCTTACACCTTCCAAACTTTCGGTCATTTTTTGTTCACGGAAAGTAAGCTCACGCAATTGCCTGATCCGATCCAGTGAATCATTCTTGTACACTTCATACGTAATGCGCCTGCGTTCAAGGTTATATTTATAATCAGCTTCGGTTCTTTCAAACTCCTGCTTTGATATTAATTTCTTTTCAAACAGTTGCTTTTGTCTGAAATACTGAGGCTCCAATATCTGCAACTGGTTATCAATCAGCGCAAGTGTTTGGCGTTGCTCCAGGTCGTTACGGGTAATCGCCAATCGGGTATCCCGTTGCCGGGTAATACTCTCATTCAATTGCGCTTCCTGCTGTAAGACTGTCAGTTCGCGGTTAAGGTTGCTTAGCTCCAGAATTATATCGCCTTTTTTTAACATGGCGCCACTTTCGGCAACAATAGACTTGATTGTTCCGCCCTCAACAGCATCCAGGTAAACCGTGCGGCTGGGTTCAACGGTACCGGTTTGAGGAATAAATTCCTGAAAAACACCACGGCTTACGGTAGAGATGGTGATTTTATCCTTCTCTACTTTGAGTGTTGATCTTCTATCAGCAAACAACAATTGATATCCAACAAAGGAAACAAAGAGGGCAATAGCCCCATATGTAGCGATTTTCTTAAGCGTCCAATTCTTCTTCTTTAGCTGACGATCCATTAATGCAAAAAATTAAATTCATTTACCCGATTGCCAACAAGTGTGCCAAGTGCCATAAACACCCGATAAACCCATATTAAGGGCTTATTCTGACCAGTTTTACGTTCACATGTGAACGAGTCTGTCCGTATGCGGACATAAAAGTTTATATTTGTGATCAGTTTTCATTGAAATTGCTCAAATCTGCATGAAACGAACATCCGGTATCAACTTTGCCAAGACTGCACCATTAACGGACAAAGACTGATCGACTATGGAACAAAAGCACGGCAAAATTCTGATTGTAGATGATAATGAAGACTTACTGAAAGCCGCGAAAATGTTTTTGAAGCGGCATTTTGCCCAGGTAGACATTGAGAAAAATCCAGAGGCCATACCGGCCCTGATGAATAACGAAGATTACGATGTGATACTGCTCGACATGAACTTTACCAAAGATGTGAGCAGTGGCAGCGAGGGATATTATTGGCTTGGAAAAATTCTCGAGCTTGATCCTTCAGCCGTAGTGGTATTGATAACCGCGTATGGCGATGTGCAGATGGCGGTAAAAGCGATAAAGGCAGGCGCTACCGATTTCGTTTTGAAGCCCTGGGAAAATGAAAAGTTACTGGCAACGCTATACTCCTCCATGCGCCTGCGCGAGTCGCGCGATCAGATAGAAACGTTAAAAATCAAAAACCAGGAAATCAACCAGGAACTAAACAAGCGCTTCAGCGAAATCATCGGGCAAAGCACAACCATGCAGCGCATCTTTCAAACCATTGATCGGGTGGCGCAAACCGATGCTAATGTGCTGATACTGGGTGAAAATGGAACCGGTAAAGAATTAATTGCACGTGCCATACATAAGAATTCATCCCGCTCGCACGAAAATTTTGTTGGTGTGGATTTGGGCTCTATAACTGAAACACTTTTTGAGAGTGAACTTTTTGGGCATAAGAAGGGCGCATTTACCGATGCCAAGGAAGACCGCGCAGGAAGATTTGAATTGGCCAATGGTGGCACTTTGTTTTTAGATGAGATTGGAAACCTTTCCATGCCTTTGCAAGCCAAGTTGTTGACTGTACTTCAAAACAGAAGGGTTAGTCGTGTAGGGGCCAATAAAGAAACAGCGATTAACATACGGCTTATATCGGCTACCAATATGCCGTTGTACGACATGGTGAAAGAAAACCGGTTCAGGCAAGATTTACTTTACCGGATCAACACCATTGAAATTGAAATTCCACCGTTGCGTGAACGCCTGGAAGACATCCCCCTACTGGCAAATCATTTTTTAAAGTACTACGCTGAAAAGTACGATAAGTCGGTTAGCAAAATAAGCGATGCCGCAGCTGTGCGTATGCATAAACATCCCTGGCCCGGAAACATCCGGGAACTGCAACACGCCATTGAGCGTGCCGTAATCCTCAGCAACAATGCTGTGCTGCAACCCGAAGATTTTAATTTATCAACGGCCGGACCTAAAGAAGACGGACAATTGAGCCTGGAACAATACAACCTGGAAGAAGTTGAAAAGCTGTTGATCCGAAAAGTGCTCAAAAAATACAACGGCAACATTACACAAGCCGCAGCCGAACTTGGTCTTACCCGTTCTTCCCTCTATAGAAGGTTAGAAAAGCATGGGCTTTAGACTGAAAAGTTTCAGGTGCACGATTTAAAGTTGACGCTGAAGCTTTACTTTTACAACACTGCATAGCCCGTGAATAACGTATTCAGCGATTTTCGATCCCGCGTTTTATTAAGGATAATCCTCATCGGGTTAACCATGGCCCTTTTCGTTTATATGCTCGGCAACGAGAATATGATTTTTGCGGCCATACTTACAGGCATAATCATCATTCTTCAACTTGCTGAACTTTTTCGATTTGTAAGTCAAACCAACCGCAAGCTTACCCGCTTCCTCGAATCAGTCAAATATTCTGATTTTATTTCAGGCTTTACAGCCGACCACAAACTTGGAAGAAGCTTTAAAGATCTTAACCTGGCCTTCAACGAAGTTTTAGAAGCCTTTCGCAAAGCCCGCTCCGAAAAGGAAGAACATTGGCAATACCTGAACACCATTGTACAACAGGTTCGTACCGGTATACTCTCCTATGATGCAGAAGGCAACATTGAACTCATAAACGCAAACGCGCGTAGGTTTATGAATATTCAAGCCATCAAGAAAATTCACGACCTGAAAGAAATAAATCAGAAGTTATATCAATCCATTATAGAAACAGAATCTGGAAAAAGTACCTTATATAAAGGCAGTAATGAATTATACCTGACCATTCAGGCCACCGAGCTTCGCATACGCGGAAACGATGTGAGGCTGATTACCCTGCAAAACATCCAGCCGGAATTGCAAAAGCAAGAGTTAGAGGCCTGGCAGAACCTTACCCGTGTGCTGCGTCATGAAATCATGAACTCCATCACCCCGATTTCATCTCTCACCTCAACACTAAAAGATGTACTGGAGTATGACCTGCAAAAAAAAGATGGGCACTACGAACTAAAATCTGAAGGCGCAGAAGACTTGAAAGAAGGCCTGAACACCATTGAAAACAGAAGCAAGGGGCTGATCAAGTTCATTGATGCCTACCGCGAATACACGTCCCTACCGAAACCAAAGTTAAAGTCAATACGACTAAAAGATATTATCGAAAAGGTGGCTACCCTGATGAAGCCTGACATTAAAAAGCATACTATTAATTTCACCTACACGTGTACATCTGAATACCTGACCATACAGGCCGATGAAGAAATGATTGAGCAGGTGTTGATTAATTTATTGAAAAACGCTGTGGAGGCATTGGTGGAGACGAAAAACCCAATCCTTGAACTTCGCGGGCTTTATGATGAGAGTTCAGTTAAAATTGAAGTGATTGACAATGGAGCGGGCATCATCAAGGAAGCCATTGAAAAGATCTTTGTGCCCTTTTACTCTACCAAGCGCACAGGTTCAGGCATTGGCTTGAGCCTGTCGCGGCAGATCATGCAAATGCATAATGGCTCAATTTCCGTTGAATCCGAGCCAGATGTAAAAACGGTGTTTACACTTAGATTTTAACTTAACTGGTGCGTTCTACTTCTTTAATCGCCTCACCGAGGATTTATTCACATTAAAATATTCCGATCCACGCTCCTGTCTTACCCTTCCCATCCTTCCTCCCTCGTAGGAATATCTGAAATTTCCTTCTACCGTTCCAACAAGTGTACTCGCATCATCTAATACCACGTTAAATTGAAGCCGATACTCCCGTGCTCCACTCAATTTGGTCACCACAACTGAGCCACTGACGGCCTCATAAAAGTCGAAAGTCTCATAATCAAAATACTGAATAACATTAAAGTAGTTTGTTCCTGTTGTTCCATAGGTAAATGTACCCGTCTGAAATGCAGAAGTACCTAAGGAAAATGCTTCGAAATACAGTTCATATGTGTCATCGGAGTCATAGATAATGAAGTCATAGTTGTAATGTCCTCCCAATGCTCCATAATCTGCAATTTCACCAAAATCAGCGCTCCGGCTATCATCACCAACAGTTATACTTCCGGAAATATTAGGTTCACCAATGTTATTGATTTCTATTACTCCCGAAAAGTTCCCCTCTAGTTTTTTGCCGTCATCATCAATCATGTCAAAGGTAAACGTATAAATATCTCCACTAATCGTCAGCTTGATCTTTCCCCCAGCAATAAATACTGGTTCAAGATCATCATCATAAAAAAATAATCCTCCGTCAGTAAAGAGGCTCCCGGAAGGTATGCTTCCCGATCCATCATAAAAGGAAAATTCTCCGCCTTGAAAATTAGCGGAACCCGCAGAGAACATCTCGAGATATAATCCATATTCAAAAAGCGGATCATTCGCTTCCGGGTCAATTACCCGATCAATAAAATAAAAGTCGGTGTTGTTGTATGTAACACCTTCCTGAAAAGATCCATAGTTTATACCAAAGGCAAAATCAAGCTTATAATTCTTGCCATTGTAACGAATTACATTTTTTGGAATACCATCTTCATCCTTGCTACAGGATGAAATGATAAACAGCGAAGCTAACAATAAGCACGAAGCGATTCTAAGTAAATTTTTCATAACGGGACGTTAATTTTATACAAGTACAGACTCACGCGACTAATGATTCAAAGAAAACTTTAGCATGCGCTTCAGAACCTATCCTTCCTATCCAGTTACGCTAAAAATTCATCCCACTCGTTTCCATGGTGCGTAGAGAGTTCGCGGAGAAAAAGTGAGTACGAGGGCTTATGCGGTTTTTTTCTTAACGGCATACCGGCTTCCTCCGGGGTAAAGTCGCCTTTCTTCGCGTTACAACTTTTGCAGGCAGTCACCAGGTTTACCCAGGTGTGCTGCCCGCCTTTTGAACTTGGAATAATATGGTCTAATGTAAGCTCTCTTTTTGTACCACAATACTGGCACTCAAAATTGTCGCGCTTAAAAATGTTCTGTCGTGTTAACGCCACCCCCTTATAGGGTGCCCGTACATACCGGTTTAGCCGGATTACTGAGGGCATTGGGAAACTCTGTGTAACCGAATGCAGTTTATGCCCATTGGCCGGGCGGATCATCTCGCTTTTGTTCAAGTACACCAGCACAAAAGCACGTTGCACGGAACAAACCATCAACGGGCTGAAATCCTGATTTAGCACCAAAACCCTGCTATTCATGCAGGTAATTTACTTGCATTCTGTTTACGATGCAAGACGGCATACCTAAAGGAATGGCCTGACTACAGGCATTATTCGGATAATACCCTTCGGATTTCCTTAAGCGAATGTGTGTAGATTTTGGTCTCCACGTTCAAAATGCCTTCTTCGTTAAGGTGGTCGATTCGAACCTTGCCGGAAGCATGTATAATTTTTTCGTTCTCAAGAAATATGCCCACGTGCGTTGCACCCCCTTTGCCTGAATTCAGAAAAATCAAATCTCCAGGCTGGGCCTCCACCAGACTGGCCACCGGTTTTCCATACCGGATTTGCTCTGCAACAGTTCGGCCTAACCGGTATCCGCAAATCTTATAGATCATTTGAACCAATCCGGCATCATCAATACCGAATAGTGATTTGCCACCCCATTGATAAGGAGCATTTAGGTACTTCAGTGCTATGGCTTTCAGGTAATCGGCTTCGCGTTTAACTCCCAGGCTCTTTGAATCGCCATTAAAAGCAAATTGCTCCTCCATCTTGAACAACTCAGAACCTGAGATTGGAATGATGCTCCCCATTAAAATCATTAACGGGCTTTTGTTATACAGAATGGTTGAAGTGGGATCGGTAGTTATCTTAAAATCAGCCCGGTTAATGTAATCGTAATACTCTTTTGAAATAGGGTGATGCTGACGTACGTCAATCCATCCTTCGCATTGATCGTAGTACATGTGAATGCGAAGCCAGAGTTTGTCCTTGCTTACTTCATGCACTTCATAATGATCACCAAAAAGTAATTGCGATACCTGCTCTGCTCTATGAGAAGGCTCGGCCCGCATGGGCACTATACTTAATCGCGACACTCCGAATTCTGGTAGCCCGTTATTCACCATTAAAATTTAACTCTGCTTAATTCCCTTTTTATATCGCGTTCCTTTATGCTGTCGCGCTTATCGTGCACCTTCTTTCCTCTTGCCAGCGCAATCTCCAGTTTTGCAAAACCACGATCGTTTATAAATAGCCTTACCGGAACCAACGTTAACCCCTTCTCCGATACCTTGGCTTCCAATTTACGAAGTTCCTGGCGCTTCAATAACAGTTTGCGTTCGCGCCCCGCTTCATGATTATAGTGTGTACCCTGCGCATAGGGCGTAATATTTAATGCCTTCACAAACAACTCGCCATTATTGAAGTAGCAATACCCGTCCTGAAGGTTTACCTTTCCTTCTTTAATGGATTTGATTTCCGTTCCCTTTAGCACCAGTCCGGCAATATATTTATCGAGCAACTCAAACTCAAAACCTGCCCGTTTGTTGCGTATGTTAATATCGTTTGTAAACCTTTTGGACATGGCTCCTACCGTTGAAACAACCTTGCAATTTTTTTCCGTTTTAAAATTTTCTGCCCGGTTTTTCCGGTAGCAATAATTCTGTTATCAACACGGGCAATATACGAGCAAATTAATTCATGTCCAGTAATGGTCTCCACAGTTGCCTCAATGGTGAGCGTTTCATTTATAAAAGCAGGAGATTTGTGTTCCACACTTAAAAACGTTCCAATACCTTCTTCATCCGCATCGCGCATTTCCAAAACAAATAACCGCGTAGACCATTCAATGTCGCGGGCGAGGGCAAATGTAGAACACACGGGATGAACAACTTCACCATGGAAAGTCGCAACATCGCTTTCCTGAACAACGTGTTCGTAAATTTTCTGATCTCCCGGTTTAAAAATCGGTTTCATATTAAATGGGCATTCGGGCCAACGGTGAAACATCCAAGGTACTGAATATTCCCTTTTGATATTGATAGTGAGCAGCCATAGCAATCATGCCAGCATTGTCTGTGCAATATTCAAATGCGGGTATAAACAAATCCCAATTATGTGTCTTTGCCAATTGTTTTAGTGTATTGCGCAACCCTGAATTTGCTGATACGCCTCCTGCTATCGCAATTCGATTGATGCCCGTTTGTTCACTGGCTTGCACCAGCTTTTCGGTAAGCATCGTAACCAGGTGGTGTTGAATACTGGCGCAAATGTCGTTAAGGTTTTCTTCAACAAAGGCTGGGTTTTTCTTTCGTTCATCACGAATAAAATACAGAAATGCTGTTTTAATTCCACTGAATGAAAAATCAAAACCAGGCATACTGGTTTTCGAAAACACATACGCCTTTGGATTTCCTGACTGCGCATATTGGTCAATCATCGGGCCTCCCGGATAGGGCAATCCCATAATTTTTGCTGCCTTGTCGAAAGCTTCGCCTACCGCATCATCCTGTGTTTCGCCAATTACTTCCATATCCAGGTAGTCATTTACCACAATCAACTGGGTATGCCCGCCACTTACCGTAAGGCACAGAAACGGAAAGGTGGGTTTAGGATCATCAATAAAATGCGCCAGCACATGGGCACGCATGTGATTTACTTCAATCAGGGGTTTGTTTAATGCAAGTGCAAGGCCTTTAACAAAGGAAACACCAACCAACAACGAACCCATTAAGCCGGGGCCCCGTGTAAACGCAAGCGCATCTACTTCAGTTAAAGAAATTCCGGCCGAAGTCAATGCTTCTTCTACCACCATCACCATATTTCTTTGATGTGCACGGGAAGCCAGTTCAGGAACCACCCCACCATATTTCTGGTGTACCGCCTGTGAGGCGATAATATTATTGAGTACCTTGCC
Organism: Cyclobacteriaceae bacterium; assembly: GCA_019638275.1. Classification (GTDB taxonomy): domain Bacteria; phylum Bacteroidota; class Bacteroidia; order Cytophagales; family Cyclobacteriaceae; genus UBA2336. The sequence continues at coordinate 393,497 of JAHBUC010000003.1, forward strand.
GTTTCTAATTACAGCGGCAGATGTTTCATCGCACGATGATTCAATAGCAAGTATGACGGGACCTACGGGTTGAAACATGAACCTGCAAGTTATCAAAAATCGGATATTGTATTGGCTGAAAAGCATAACGCTTTACGGCCTCTATGTATTCCTGATCCTGATCATCACCTCCTTCTTTATTATACAGATTCCTGCCGTTCAAAGCAGCCTGTCAAATCGTTTCCTAAAGCGGTTTTCTGAGGTTACAGGGTTCAAAACCAGTGTTAAGCGCATCGACATTAATTGGTTTGACCGGGTTTACATGGAGGGGCTTACCATTATAGACCCCGAAGAAAATACCATGATTGGTATTGAAAAGCTACGGCTAAACTACAGGTTCTCCGATCTCTTTAAGGATAAAAATATTGGACTGGATGCCGTACTCCTGGATGGCGTACGGGTAAAATTCAAAACTATTGATGAAACCGACACGAGCCGTAACCTAAACATTAACATATTTATAAAAGGCATTAACAAACTTTCTGGTTCAGGAGGTGGTGGCGGTGGTCAGGTAACAATTGGAGAAGCCATCTTGCGCAATACCTCGTTTACTTATGACACCGACCGAGATACTGTTTCCCAAAGATTTGATCCGAATCATTTTGTTGTTGATGCACCTGAAATTGAACTTCAGAATTTTCTGATTCTGGGGGATACCATTGAGTTTAATGTGCGGAGTTTGACTGCCACTGAACAAACACAACACTTCACAATCCATGAACTTTCAACCTTCTATCGCATTTCACAGCAATCAATGGAATTTCTGGGCATTAAAGCCAGAGCTGGTGAGAGTTTTATCGCTGATACCATTCGTTTTGGATACAACAGCCAGTTGGATCTGAGTGATTTTATTAACCAGGTAGATGTATACGCTACACTAACGAATTCCACAATCTACCCAAAAGACCTTGCTGTGTTTGCACCGCTTCCAAAAAACCTCACACAGCCCATTACACTAAGTGGCATTTTCAAAGGAAGAATAAACCGGTTCAGGCTTAATGAAATGGACTTGCGTTCGGGCGACAGCCACTTGCAAGGCTCACTGGAAATGGATGGTCTGCCATACATCAATGAAACATTCATCCTGATCAACCTTAAACAATCACAGATAGATTTTACCGATCTTACCTTTCTTTTCAATGATAAAATAACAAAACGACTTGACCCACTTGGTCAACTTAATTTTCGTGGGCAATTTCTGGGTTATCCCACCGACTTTGTTGCCAACGGAACTTTTTCCAGCAAAATCGGAACAATAACATCCGATATAAATTTTAAGGTTGATGAAGAATCGTTTGATCGATCCAGTTACGCAGGTAAACTCACACTAACCAATTTCAATCTTGGTAAATACCTGGAGGATACCATCAATTTTCAAAGTGTAACCATGAATGGCAAAATCAGCGGGAAAGGCTTAACCCAAAACAATGCTGATTTTAGATTAGACGGAACCATAAAATCATTTGGCATACGGGGTTATGACTATACCAATATTAATACCAACGCACGATTTGCTGCAGAATTTTTTAGCGGACGAATTGAAATCAACGATCCGAATCTCGAATTCCATGCCACTGGTTCAATTGACCTACGCAATAAGGTAAACGAAATTAAGCTTACCGGTAGATTAGATACCGCTCAGGTTCATAAATTAAACCTGAGCAAAAAAGAGTTGTTTCTGCACAGCAATCTGGATGTTGATATCCGTGGGTTTTCATTGGACAGTCTGGTTGGTAAAGCAGATTTAAATGATTTGTTTATCCGGTACGAAGACCAGCAACTGGCAATAAGCGATATTGCCATAAAAGCAAATAACAATGCAGGCAAGCGAGACATACAGGTTCAGTCCAGCCTGGTTGATGCACGGGCTTCAGGCAACTTTTATTTTTCACGACTGATTAAAGACATACCCGTACTTATTAAAGAATTCAGGCTGAACATTGAGAATGACAGCACTTCTATATCGCGGTATTACAGTCAAAAACGAAACGTACCCGATCGATACGCGGCCGACTTTCAGGTCACGATAAAAGAGATAGAACCCATAATGACTTTGCTCAGCATTGACCTGGACATAAGTAAGGATACGTTTATTGAAGGGAGATTTCTGAGCGGACCCGTCTCTTCTATTCAGGCCTTTACTGAGATTGATACAATCCGCTACGGAAAGAACTTATTCTTCAAAACAGAATTTGATTTGCACGCATCGAAGGATTCGGACAGCACGGAAGCATTGGCTATGGTTTATCTGTATTCTCAATCGCAGGAAATTGGCAACCTGAAAACCAGAAACCTGAATAGTGAAATTATCTGGGATCGAAACCTGATCGATGTTGATCTGAGTATCGCACAACAAGGAAACACTAATCGAATTGACCTGTCGGGCATTATTGATTTTCGTGATAGTACGCATATACAGTTACAGCCTTCATCTATTCGTATTCTTGATAAAAAATGGGATGTTATTCCGAATAACAGCATTAAGATAGTGGGTAAAGAATGGAGTTTTAAGAACGTTGGTTTTACCCAACTGAATCAAACCATTACACTGAATGGACGACTTTCGGAAGATTCGACTAAGCAACTTATCTTCTCAGTAACCAATTTTGATCTCACCAACATCAACCCACTTATAATCAGAAAACTGGAGGGTGAATTAAACTCCGTTGTTATCCTGAATAATTTTTACAGACAACAAAACATTCAAAATACACTATCGATCAGGCATTTATTGGTTGATGACTTTCTTTTCGGAAACATTAGCGGAAACAACATGTGGGATCCGGTAGCAAAACGCTTTAATCTTGAGTTTTTTATCGATCGATTGGAAACACGGATTGTGAACTGCAAAGGCTTTTATAATCCTGCAGATAAAAAAAGCCCGTTGCTAATTACTGCATCATTTAATAAAGCAAACCTTAGAATTTTTGAACCTTTCATTGACGACATCTTCAGTCAGTTTCAAGGAACCCTGACGGGGGCCTATAAGGTAAGTGGTACATTAAACGAGCCGCAATTAAGTGGTGAAGGGCAACTTGAAAATGGCGCCATGATGATCAATTACCTCCGCACGGTATATCAGTTCAAAGGCATTCTGGGCCTTACCCCTCGATCCATTTACTTTAAAGATATTGAACTGACCGATGCCCTTCGGAACAAGGGGAAGCTTAGCGGTGCCATCACGCATGATAATTTCAAGAATATGCAAATTTCCCTTGACGGGCAGTTTGATGATTTTCAGGTACTCAACACCACTGCGAAAGATAACTCGCTGTTTTACGGACAAGCCTATGCTTCCGGATCGGTAAACTTCCGGGGGCCTATTGACAACCTGGTTATAACAGCCACCGCTACCACACGAAAAAACACCCGCATGTACATTCCAATAAGTGGTACAGCATCGGTTGAACAAAAGGACTACATCAACTTTGTGAATTTCAATGACTCAACCTATAAGGTATCTCAAACTGCTGAAGAGGCCAGGCGGGTAAAATTAACAGGTGTTACCATCGACTTCAACCTGGACGTAACACCCGATGCTTATTGCGAAATTATTTTCGATTTGAAAGCCGGAGATATTATTCGTGGAAGAGGGAATGGTAAAATCAAGTTACAACTCGATACAAAAGGCGAGTTCAACATGTTTGGGCCGATAGAATTCACTGAGGGCTGGTACAACTTTACCCTTTACGATATCATTAACAAGGAATTTCAGGTTCGTCCGGGTAGCTCCATTGCCTGGTATGGCGATCCGTATCAGGGAACCATGCGCATTGATGCCAGCTATAACCAACTGGCATCGTTGGCCCCCATACTCAACGACCCTTCACTTGCCAATGTACCACAGGTAAAGCGAAAATATCCGGTGCAGGTGCTCTTGAAGCTGGATGGCCCGATGCTCTCGCCTTTAATTAATTTTGATATTACATCGCGTGATCTACCTAAATCTATTCCTGTAGAAAATCGAGGTTCCGTTGCGTTGGATCTTGAATTTACCCGATTCAAAAACAGTTTAGATGAGCAGGAATTGAAACGACAGGTATTCAGCTTAATTGTATTACGCAGGTTCTCCCCTCCTGAATCATTTAATACCAGCGGTTCATTGGTAAACAGTGTTAGTGAGCTCTTCTCCAACCAACTCAGCTACTGGCTTAGCCAGGTAGATGAAAACCTGGAGATTGACGTTGACCTGGGCAGTATGGATCAGGAAGCATTTAATACGTTTCAGTTGCGCATGTCGTACACATTTATGAACGGCCGGTTAAGGATTACCCGCGATGGAACGTTGGGTAATCAAGCCCAACCCAATGCGGGTGCAGATACACGCAACGACATTGCCTCAGCTATTGGCGACTGGACAGTAGATTATTTATTGTCGCCCGATGGAAAATTTAAGGTTAAAATGTACAGCCGCACAAACGTAAACCCATTGCTAAACACATTTAACAACCAAAGCATCATTACTACGGGAGTAAGTTTAATGCACACCCAAAGCTTCAACGAATTCAAAGACCTGCTGAAATCAAATCGTGATAAAAACAGGCGCCCGTTACCTGACGATGATGAGGATATGAACAATGAAGCCTTAAAGGAAGAGGATGATGGCGAATAGAATTTTCGTCATGGTATTGCTTTGGTCTTTCACCATTCAGTGCGTTGCTCAAGAGACCGATTCATCACACACAAAGCCTGATCAAAAAAAACTTCGCTCATTCATTATTATTGGCGGCACGGGTTACGCTGCGGCCCTTGTTGGCTTAGATCAACTTTGGTATAAGGAAGCTGGAAGACAACCCTTTACCTTTTTTAATGACAGCCGGCAATGGAAACAAGTTGATAAAGCCGGGCACTTTTTTTCAGCATTTCATATAAGCCAGGCTACATCCAAAAGTCTTCAATGGTGTAATGTAAATACAAACAAGGCAAACTTCTGGGGATCAGTAACGGGCTTTTTAATGCTGCTGCCCATTGAGGTGCTGGATGGTTTTTCGGAAGACTATGGAGCCTCAGCATCGGATTTACTGGCCAATACTGGTGGTTCCGTTTTTTACTTCGGGCAAACAGCATTGTGGAATGAGGTGAGGATTCATCCGAAACTATCGTTTCAACGAACTACATACCCGGGCTTACGCAACGACAATACATTGGGCAATGGCTTGATAAGCGAATTGGTTAAAGATTACAATGGACAAACGTACTGGCTATCCGTTGATGTAGATAAATTCATAAAGTTTCCTAAATGGCTGAATGTGGCGGTGGGTTATGGTGCCGATGGAATGGTTTACGCCACTGATCAGCAAAATCAGACGGCCGGCTATTCAGCTCACCGGCAATACTATGTTGGTTTAGATTTCGATCTTTCGCATATCAAAACCCGTTCAAAGGCTTTGAACACGGCACTGTATATTCTCAACCTTATTAAGCTTCCGGCCCCGGCACTCGAATTCTCGAACGGGTCCGTGTCTGTCAACGTGCTTCAATTCTAAAAAAAACATTTTCTCTACTGCATATTCATAGGGTTTTTATACCTTCAAGGTTACTTAAAGTTACCAGCCTATGAACCTAACCTCTACCATTAAAAACTATGCCGACCAGATTGGCGGCACATTTACCGAATACGATGAGCTCAAATGCATTATTGTTGTGCCCTTAAAAGAAAGTCGCTTTCAAACCGTATTGGCTTACACTGAAAAAAGCAAAGTGTCGGGCAAAACACGGGCGGTGCTCATCTCAAAAGTAAGCGACACCATAAATGGTGTGGACACCCACGAGTTACTCAAGGTGCACGCAAATTTCGATTTCAGTAAATTCATTGTTGAGGATGGTCAACTAAAGGTGGTGGCAACTTGCCTGGCCGACTCAGCCTCTGAAGAAGAAATAAAGTTTATGGTGCAGGAAGTTGCTCAACTGGCGGATCAATACGAGTACAAGCTTACCGGAAAAGATATTCATTGAAATTAGTTACCTTTGTTACTGCAAACCGCCTTATCGTGCCCCGATTTATCGGGGTAAGGAAAGTCCGGGCAACTTCAGGAGTCGCACCTTGAGAAGATCAGGGGGTTCCGTTTTCAACAACGGAAAACAGAAAGTGCCACAGAAAACAGGTAGCCGAACCAATTCCGTTAGGCATTGGTGGTGATAGTGAAAAGGTGGGGTAAGAGCCTACCGGTTCGAAAGTAATTTCGGACGCACGGTAAACCTTGCGAGTTGAAAGATCAAATAGGCCCCGATGAATGCCTGATTCAGTTCCGACTTGTTCGGGACATCGGGGTGGGTAGATCGATTGATCCTGACGGTACCGTCAGGACCAGATAAATGATAAGGATCCTGTCCCGGTAGCTATCGGGATCAGGATACAGAACCCGGCTTACAGGTTTGCAATTTTTAAACGATTAAACCTTCTTCGCATAATGCGTTGAAGGTTTTTATTTTAAACAGAACTATTGCTATGGGAAAAATACTGGTTGTAGATGACATGGCTGCCATTCGTACTTCGCTCCGTGAAATACTGGAAGAGGAAAAGCATGAAGTGGACGAAGCCAAAGACGGTGAAGAGGCTTTAAAGAAACTTCAGTCCGAATACTTCGATGTTGCCTTTTGCGACATTAAAATGCCAAAGATTGACGGCATTGAATTACTGGAACGGGTGAAGAAAGAAGGCATCGGCACACCTTTCATTATGATTTCAGCGCATGGAACAAAAGAAACTGCATTGGAGAGCATCAAGCGCGGGGCCTACTTCTTTATCCAAAAACCGTTTGAGAGCATTGAAACCATTTTAATTCACCTGCGCAACGTTCTGGAAAGAAATTCATTGCGGGAAGAAAACCGAACCCTTAAAAAGAAGATCAGCAAAGATTCAGAAATGGTGGGCGAATCGCCTGCCATCATACAGGTAAAAGAAATGATCGAAAAGGTGGCTCCTACCGATGCCCGGGTACTGATAACCGGACCGAATGGTAGCGGAAAAGAACTGGTGGCCCGGCAACTTCATGAGAAAAGTAAACGATCAGAAAAAACATTGATTGAAGTAAATTGTGCGGCCATTCCATCAGAGCTTATTGAGAGTGAATTATTCGGTCATGAAAAGGGCTCATTTACCTCTGCTATAAAACAACGCATAGGAAAGTTTGAGCAGGCCGAGGGTGGCACCTTATTCCTCGATGAAATTGGCGACATGAGCCTTTCGGCACAAGCCAAGGTGCTGCGTGCCTTACAGGAAAGTAAAATTACCCGTGTAGGGGGCGAAAAAGAAATACTGGTTAACGTGCGCGTGTTGGCAGCTACCAACAAAGACCTGAAAAAAGAAATCTCCGAAGGAAAGTTTCGCGAGGATTTGTATCATCGTTTAAGTGTCATTGTGGTGAAGGTTCCCTCGCTGAATGAACGAATTGAGGACATCCCCTTGCTGGTTGAAAAATTCCTGAATGATCTGGCCGAAGAACAGGGCTCAAAAAAGAAAAAAATAGACGCGAAAGCTATTTCAGCCCTGCAACAACATCAATGGACGGGAAATATTCGCGAATTACGAAATGTGGTTGAACGGCTTATCATCATGTCAGCCGAAACCATCACGGAGGAAGATGTGAAGAAATACCTCTGAAATCAGATTTTCTGAGCAGGAGCCTCTTTGGCAGCCGGAGTTTCAACTTTTGTATACGTTGGGCATGTGTACTGGCTGCAGGCAGAAATGAAACCGGCTAAAAGAAGGAAGATCACTAACTTTTTCATTCGAAGTGGCTTTAACATCATCCCAAAAATAGAATAGTTTCGTAACAAAACAAACCCAACCGCATATTTGTGCCCTTTAACGGCAAAAAAATGCTACTCAACCATAAGGTTACAGCCTCGAATATCTGAATTGTCCAACCGGCCCTGAACCTCAAACCCACCCCCGGCAAGGATCTGGCCGGCATCTTCAGTTTCGATAAAGCTGACGGTATTGAAATTAGCCAAATCAATAACGTTTAACCCACCCGGTTTATTTGACCCGAGGCGGCTAAAAGGATCACCTACCTCACGGATAAACACGCGCATCCAGGGCGGGCAGAAGAAAGCAGATTCACCCCTTGTATAGGCCTGCGAAAACAACTCCGTCATACCATACTCTGAGTAAATTTTTTCAACCCCCAACCCTTCCTTTAGCGCTTCATGAAGCGCTGAACGCGTCAGTTCCTTTCGTCTGCCTTTCATTCCACCGGTTTCAAAAATCAGGCAATCAGAAAGATCCGGACCATGCTTTTCAACCAGATCAAGCAGCGCATACGTTACTCCCCAAACAATAATCCTTCTTTCCCCACCCTTTCTGGCAAGTTCAATATCCGCCAATAGCTTATCGGTGTTATCGCGGTAAAATGAACTATACGCTGATCCACTTTGTCGGATAAAGAAATCGATCATAGCCACCAAAGAAGAATCTCCACGCTCGAGGTAAGACGGCAACAAAGCGAAAAAATGAAAATTTGATACTGAACCAAAAAAATGTTCAAAACATTTCCTGGCATGGTTCAGGTAAAACTGCTGATCGTTTACGTAATGTATACTCGGCACACCACCCGAAGTAGTACTGCTCTTAAAGGCGGTTTCCTCCTGCCATTCACCCGATTTAATAACCTGCGTTTTAAAAAAGGAAATGGGAAGAAACGGTATATCCGCTACCCTTGTAATGTTGCGCCTATCAATGCCCAAGCCACCAAGCCAGGAAGCATAAACTGCATTATTTTTTGCCTGAAATTGAAAGATTGCCAGAGCAATATCGTCAAAGCCTGTTTCGTTAAGGGTGTATAAATCGGACGCAAAACTTTTAGTAATTTCCAAGCGTTATGTATATTGTCCGATTCAAAAATACGGTATGAGGGCTATAAAGGGGCTGATTTTATTTTGTTTTTTGATTACTGCTTTGGCATCGTGTGTAGAGGAGCCTATATTTCCCATTACCCCCATAATTGAGCTGGATAAAGTTGAGTTTTGGGTATCCCAGGATAGTGGCGGTCCCGATTCACTGGTGCTCTATATCAACTTCAGGGATGGCAATGGAGACCTTGGTCTTAACGGAAATGATGTTGATCCGCCATTCAACCCCGAAATTTTTTACCTGGACAACAACAACAAGCTCATTACCATTCGAACACGAGACAATCCGGAATATTCTGACCTACCCCCATATGAATTTCCATATACATGCACGAACTACACCTCGAGTAGCAGGAAAATATACTTTCGCTCAGATGTTGTAAATAAAGCAACGGATAACGTTATAGATTCCATATTGGTGGATAACACAAAATACTACGGAGTTCAAGACACTATTTATTTCGAACGAAATGAAAATTCATTCAATATTAAAGTTGAATATTTTGTTTTGGAGAACGGTGTGTATGAACCCTTTGATTGGGTTACGGCATTTCCTCCGGCATGCGGTGAAACATTTGATGGAAGATTTCCCCGATTAAGCAATGAAACCAATTCATTGGAGGGAACCATTCGTTATTCCATGAAATCAGTTGGGTTTTTGCCGCTCTTCAGTATCAAACCTATTCGCTTAAGAATCAGTATCAGAGATCGAGCCCTCAACACCAGCAACGTAGAAGAAATTGAATTTACGTTGCAACAAGTAAGAGTTAATTAGGTCAAACTTAAAGCTCCGGAAATCTTGACGGGTCGTGCTCACGCATCATTGCATAAATCCGCTCAAACACTTCCTCAGGATTTGGCTTAGAAAAGTAATCTCCGTCAGAAGCATAAGCAGGCCGATGCTCCTTAGCCGTGATTGTTATAGGCCTGGAGTCCAGGTATTGATAAGCATTTTGCTCCTCCAGAACTTTTTGCATCATGTAGGCGCTGGCGCCCCCCGGCACATCCTCATCCGCAAACACCACACGATTAGTCTTCTTGATTGATTCTACAATAGCGTGATGGCGATCAAAAGGCAACAATGTTTGAGCATCAATCACCTCACACGAAATACCTGCTGCCTCCAATGAATCTGCTGCCTCCAATACAACCCGGCACATTGATCCATAAGTCACAACTGTAACATCGTCTCCGGAACGAAGAATTTCAGGCACACCAAGCGGAACCGTAAACTCGCCAATATTTTCCGGTAGTTGTTCTTTTAACCGGTATCCATTCAAACATTCAATGATAACTGCTGGGTCGTCCGATTTTAACAACGTATTGTAAAAACCGGCCGCTTGCGTCATGTTGCGTGGCACTAGCAAATAAATACCACGCAAACTATTCAAGATCATACCAATCGGTGAACCTGCGTGCCAAACACCCTCCAGCCGATGCCCACGGGTACGAATAATCAACGGAGCTTTTTGCCCGCCTTTGGTTCTGTACTGCAAACAAGCCAGATCATCTGACAAGGTTTGAACGGCATAAATGAAATAGTCGAGGTATTGAATTTCGGCAATTGGGCGCAGGCCCCGTAAGGCGGCCCCTATCCCCTGCCCGATGATGGTACATTCACGTATGCCGGTATCGGTTACACGCAGTTCTCCAAATTTCTCCTGCAGCCCTGCAAAGCCCTGGTTCACATCACCTATTTTTCCCACATCTTCTCCGAATGCAAACACGCGTGGGTCGCGTTGGAGCGCAGCATGAAAGCACGCTTGCAATACTTCACGACCATCTACAACCGGAGAGTTTTCATCATACAGAGGCTCTACAATTTCAACATTCAAAGCAGACTCATCAGACTGACTATACAAATGCGAACTGTATCGATCTTCTGCATCTTCGTTTACTCGTTTAATCCAGTTCCGTAATTCAGCTATTGCCTCAAGTTCCTTTCCGCGCATTGCGATCAATACTTTCTTTGCCGCCTTTACAGAATCCAATCGCGCAGGGTTTATTGTTTTCTGCAGCTCTGATTTAATTTCTGAAACACGCTCGTCTTCAAATTTTTGTAAAATGGAGATGAGCTCTGATTGGTCTTTCTGAATATCCGTAGTAAATGCTTTCCACGCTTTTTCCCTGGCCTTTTTTGCACTTTCCTTAGCTTCTCTTTCAATGATATCAATTTCCTCAGGCAGTACCAGCACTTCTTCTTCAATCCACTTTCGCATCTGCTTAATGCAATCATGCTCAGCCTCCCAAACCAATCGATCCTTTGACTTATAGCGCTCATGCGAGCCTGACGTTGAATGTCCCTGAGGTTGCGTTACTTCTGTTACATGCACCAACACCGGCACATGTTCTTCCCGACAAATTTTTTCAGCCCGTTCGTATATGGTAATCAGACCTGGGTAGTCCCACCCTTTTACGGTTAGTATTTCAAACCCTTTATCTGACTTATCGCGCGCAAAACCAGCAAGCGCCTTTGATATACTCTTCTTTGTGGTATGGTATTCCTGTGGAACTGAGATTCCATAGTCATCGTCCCATACCGACATCAACATCGGAACCTGCAAAACGCCCGCGGCATTTATCGTTTCAAAAAACATACCTTCGGAAGTTGAAGCATTGCCAATTGTACCAAAGGCAATTTCATTTCCGTTGATCGAAAGATTAGCGTACTGCTTCAATCCAGGATTATTACGAAACAGTTTTGAAGCATAGGCCAACCCCAACAAGCGCGGCATCTGCCCAGCTGTTGGTGAAATATCAGCACTGCTATTTTTCAGTTCAGTCAGGTTCTTCAGTTTACCATTTTCATCGAGCATGCGTGTGGCAAAATGGCCATTCATTAATCTGCCCGCTGAGGCAGGCTCAGCCTCCACATCCGTATGCGCATATAATTGAGCAAAGTATTGCTGAACACTCAACTCGCCAATGGCGAACATAAATGTTTGATCGCGATAATACCCAGAACGAAAATCTCCGTTTCGAAATACTTTAGACATGGCAATCTGCGCCACTTCCTTGCCATCACCGAAAATACCGAACTTAGCCTTCCCCATAAACACTTCCTTACGGCCGATCAAACTGGCTTCCCGGCTTTCGCAGGCCAACCGATAATCGGCCAGAATTTCCTTTACACGGGCTTGTGAATACTTCACCTTCGATTCCTTAACTGTGCTCACGATAATCAGTTTTGTGGATTATGCTCAACTTTTCGTGCCCAAAAATAGCCATTCGGGTGGCAAATGCCAACCTGACTTAGATCAGCATCGGGTTGACAATTGATAATTGCCGATTATCTTTGCAGCCTGTTAAAACGATTGAAACTATGATTATTGGCGTTCCAAAGGAGATTAAAAACAACGAAAACCGTGTTGCGCTTACACCCGCAGGCACACAGGAATTGGTAAAACGGGGGCACACGGTATATGTTGAAAATACCGCTGGTGTAGGAAGCGGATTTGCGGATGAAGAGTATGTGAAAGCGGGCGCCAAATTGCTAAAAACGGCTGAAGAGGTTTTTGCAATCGCTGAAATGATAATCAAAGTAAAGGAGCCGATTGAGCAGGAGTACAAACTCATTAAAAAAGATCAATTGGTATTCACCTATTTTCACTTCGCTTCTTACGAACCACTGACAAAAGCCATGATTAATAGTGGCGCTGTTTGCCTAGCTTACGAAACTGTGGAACGCATTGACGGAAGCCTGCCTTTGCTGATCCCTATGTCGGAAGTAGCCGGAAGGATGTCTATTCAGGAAGGTGCCAAATACCTGGAGAAACCATTGAAAGGACGCGGTATTTTGCTGGGTGGTGTACCCGGTGTTAAGCCTGCCAAGGTGTTGATTCTTGGAGGCGGTGTAGTTGGAACAAACGCTGCAAAAATTGCAGCAGGTATGGGTGCTGACGTAACGATTGCCGATGTTAACTTGAACCGGCTGCGTTACCTCGATGACGTAATGCCTAAAAACGTACACACCGTAGTATCAAATGAGTATACCATTCGTGAAATGGTGCAGGATCATGACCTGATTGTTGGTGCCGTACTGATTCCAGGAGCAAAAGCTCCGAAACTGGTTACACGCGATATGCTGAAAACCATGCGCCCGGGGACAGTATTGGTTGATGTAGCCGTAGATCAGGGTGGTTGTATCGAAACCTGTACACCAACTACGCACGAAAATCCTACATACATTATTGATGACGTTGTGCACTATTGCGTTGCGAACATGCCCGGTGCAGTACCCTATACATCCACACTTGCCCTTACCAATGCCACACTTCCTTACGCCATTCGCCTGGCTAACCAAGGCTGGCAAAAGGCTTGTCAGGAAAGCACTGAGTTGCGCAATGGACTTAACGTGATGTTTGGTGAGGTGGTGTACAAAGGTGTAGCCGATGCCTTCAACTTGCCGTATACTGATGTGAAGAAATTCCTTTAAGGAAAAGTGGGCAGTTCAGCCTGAGGCTTTACTTCAGGCTGAATCGCAAAACAGTATACCATCATTCCATTAGTAATAACTACAAAGGGTGCCTGCAATGATTTGTTATAGGTGGCTACTTGCATGGCTACGGATTGAGTCAGTTGAATATTCGGAGCTTTGCATTCCACCACTATCCAGGGTTTTCCTTCCCGGTCAAACACAATAACATCGGCCCGTTTTTCGAGGGAATTGTATGAGAGGGGGGCCTCCACTTTAATCAGTGATTTCGGGTATTTCAAATGGTTCAGCATGTACTGAACAAAGTGCTGTCTTACCCACTCTTCAGGTGTGAGCACGACATACTTTTTCCTTATCCCATCAAAAATCCATACTTTTCCATCAGCTTTCTTTAGCTTATAATCAAAAGCAGGAAGGTTGAGTTTAATCATGCCGTAAAGTAACTGAAGATATGAAGACGAAACAGGAAATTGTAGAAAACTGGCTACCCAGGTATACCGGCCAACCGCTGGATAAATTCGGAGAATACATTTTGCTTACCAACTTCGACAACTATGTTAAAATGTTTGCCGAATTACACAATGTACCGGTAGTGGGTGTTGATAAACCCATGCGAAATGCTACGGCTGAAGGTATAACCATCATTAATTTCGGAATGGGCAGCCCGAATGCGGCAACTGTAATGGACTGCCTGAGCGCTATAAAACCAAAAGCCGCCCTTTTTTTGGGTAAGTGCGGAGGATTAAAAAAGAAAAATGATATCGGGGATCTGATTCTGCCAATCGCTGCCATTCGGGGAGAGGGTACATCAACCGACTATTTCCCACCTGAAGTTCCCGCACTACCCGCATTTGCCTTGCAAAAGGCAATTTCCACCACCATCCGCGATTACAACCAGGATTATTGGAGCGGAACCGTATACACAACCAATCGCAGGGTGTGGGAATGGGATGAAGATTTCAAAGCTTACCTAAGAAAGATCAGGGCACAAGCCATTGATATGGAAACCGCCACCATCTTTACCACTGCATTCTATAATAAAATTCCTGCAGGAGCACTGCTGCTGGTTTCGGATCAACCCATGGTGCCGGAAGGCGTTAAAACCGATGTCAGTGATCAATCGGTTACAAAGAATTTTGTTGACCTGCATTTGAAAATTGGCATCGCTTCACTGAAACAGCTCATCAACAATGGAGTGACAGTGAAGCACTTACGCTACTGAGCGGCTAGTCTGATACTTTTTATTTTCACCCGGCTCAGCAAAAACATGCCGATGATAAAGAACGACATCAGCACAAGCGTACTGTTGCGCATGCTACCGGTTAATTGTTCAATCAGTCCATAGCTGAAGGTTCCCATTACAATTGATAGATTGAAGGTAACATCAAAGAAGCTGAAGTAGGAAGCGTGATCAACCGTGTCAGAGGGAATGATTTTGGAATAGGTAGCGCGCGATAAAGACTGAATTCCGCCCATTACCAACCCAACTGTAAAAGCCAGCGCATAAAACTGGTATTCGTTGTAAACAAAATAAGCCGCTAGGCAAACCCCAATCCAGATGGCGATCATCGTCATCAATGAAAGTTTATTACCTCTTCTTTCAGAGAAACGGGCAAATCCATACGCTCCAAATGCAGCCACCACCTGAATGATCAGCACCGTCATAATCAGTTTATCATCTGCCAATTCCAACTCTTTAGAGCCAAAGGTTGCCGCCAGGTACATAACGGTTTGAACACCCATGTTAAAAAAGAAATAGGCTGCCAGGTATAAGCGAATATTGGTTTGGATCTTCAACTCATTCCAAACCTTAAGGATTTCCCAATACCCGCCAATCAGCGCGATTAGTTTAGGCTTTCTGCCATAGGGGTTTTCAGGTAACACGGCAAACGGTATCTGAGAAAACCCAATCCACCACAAGCCTACCAGTAAAAAGGAAAACCGCGTAGCCTCACCGGCAGATGAAAATCCAAAAAAATCATAAAACGTTATCTGAACAAGATTAAAGACCAGCAGAATAATACTACCATAATATCCCCACGAGTATCCCTTTGCACTGGTTCGGTCGTACCGGTCGGGCGAAGCTATTTCGGGTAAATAAGCATCATAAAACACAAGACTACCCGCATAACCAATGCTGGCGAGCATGCTGAATAAAATTGCCAGTTCAATGGTTTCTACTCCCTTAAAAAAGTACAATCCCATGCACGCCAACCCACCCATGTACACAAAAATTTTCATGAAAAATTTCTTCCGGCCAGTGTAATCGGCCATACCGGAAAGAAGGGGCAAAACCAGGGTAATGATTAAAAAAGATGCTGATAATGACCAGGAATACAGCACCGAGTTTACAATCGGGTAACCCAAAAAGGTAATTACATCACTACCGGTTTTTGTAACGGCCACCGCCTGATAGTAAACCGGAAATATGGCGGATGTAATCACCAGTGAATACACAGAGTTTGCCCAGTCGTACATGTACCAGGCCCGGAGGGTTTTAGGGTTATTCAGTTCAATGGCCATAGCTGAGCAATAAAAAAACCCCACTCTTCGCTTTGAATGGGGTTTTACCTTCTATGAAAAAACAAGATTAGTTTTCAACTCGCCTCTGCAAGGTAGAATACAATAACAGACGGGCGTTGGCCTTTCGTAATTCGGTTTCTACGTCAGCGATAATGCCTCGCTTTGCATCTATATCCACTTTCATGGAAACCGTCATCTGGTCGCGTTCAAACTCCTGAAGTTTGGCCTTCTCCTGGTTAACCCACTGAATAACATCTTTTGGTTCAATGAACACATCATTCACCTGAATTTTTGGTTCTTTTCCAAATTCATCTGTTTTCTTGGGCTCACCAATATACATGTATGCTACCAGCGATTTACGCGCCAGTTTCTTTAACATGGTGGCTTCCGGAAGTTGTTGCTTCACGTTGATGTTGGTTTCCCGCATCTGTGTGGTTACCATGAAAAAGAACAGCAACATGAACACCACATCAGGCATTGATGATGTTGGTATGTCCTGCTTTACGTTCGCCTTTTTCTTAAACTTCGACATATTAATTTCCTCCAGCTTTAGTAGGTTCTGCAATCGATAAGTTCATTGGATACTCAGGTGTACCATCCGGGCGCTTACCACGACCGATGTCATATAACCTGCGATTTTCAGGATCCATGAGATCAGAAGATAGTTCAAGCCATTTTTTTACAGAAACACCTGCGTTATCCGCATAAATCTGATAGTAGGCCTTTTGAACCGCATCCAGTATTTCAATAAACTTCTTGTGACTTGTACCACGGTCAGTTTTATAAGATACGATTGCTTTCTCAGGGCTATCGGAAGAGTTTGGATCGGCACCGTTGTTCAACACAAATTCACGCACCATTTCCGACAGTTCCTCAGGAGTACCTGTAAAGGGGTTGCCTTCCACCAAAACATTATCAAAAGAGTTCACCTGAATTTTAAAAAGATTACGCTCCTGAATTTTAATATCCATGTCAGGAGGCAGCGCTTCCGGTGGTGGCGGAAGCTGAATTTGCAATCCGCGGTCGTTTGCAACAGTTGTGGTCACCAAAAAGAACACCAGCAACAGAAACGCAATGTCGGCCATGGAAGCATTCGGAATATCAGGGGTTGCTCTAGGCATTACTTTATAGCTTTATTGATTTCAGAATAGATCAATCCGATAACGGCAATTATTGCCGCCAGATAGAACATTATTAAACCTGCACCAACCAGTTTGGAAGTAGTTGCTGTAATACCTTTTGCTACCTGATCAGCGGTTAGTTCTGATCCTGCCAAAGCATAGGAGATTATAAACACCACAACCATTCCGGCTATGAAGATAAGCCCTTTCTTGAGCGCACCAGGAGAGTTTCCTGCGTGCATAAGGGGCAATACAATAGCAGCGACAACCGCCACTGCCAACAGTGCGTATGCTGTATACAAGCCGGCATCAACAGAGAAGATAGCCAATACCGCCAATACAATCGCAACCAATACAATTACAAAACCTTTCATGTCAAATTACTTTTGAGAAACTAACTTGTGCTTAACCAGAATATCCACCAATGAAATAGAAGCATCTTCCATTTCATTCACCAGTGAATCGATCTTAGACACGAGATAGTTATAAAATACCTGAAGCACCATACCTACTACCAGACCACCAACGGTTGTAGTCAAGGCCACTTTCATACCTTGTGCAACGATGTTTGGCGAAATATCACCAGCCGCTTCAATATCGGCAAATGCCTGCACCATACCCACAACCGTTCCGAAGAAACCAAGCATGGGACCAAGCGCAATGAACAATGAAATCCAGATAAGACCTTTTTCAAGTTTACCCATTTCAACGCCACCATAAGAAACGATTGACTTTTCAACCATATCTACACCTTCGGAGTAGCGCAACAGACCTTGTGTAAAGATAGAGGCTACCGGACCGCGTGTATTGCGGGTAACTTCAAGAGCAGCGTTTACACCGCCTTTAGCCAGTGAATCTTCAATCTGGCCTAATAATTTACGAGTATTGGTAGTGGCCAGGTTCAGGGTAATAATTCTTTCAATTGAGAATGCCAGACCAAGGATCAAACAAATAAGTACAGGGGTCATGAATGTAACACCACCTTCAATAAATTTTTGCTTAAGCACTTGGTGCATGGATTCATCCGAAGCGACTTCAGTTTCTGCAGCAGCAGGCTGAACAGCCGTAGTTTGGGGCTCAGGGGTTGGCTCTACTGAAGTAGTGTCCTCCTGAGCGAAGAGAGTAGAGGTCGCCAGTACCCCTAAGAATGCAAGAATAGCGAATTGTTTTTTCATAGTTTCAGGTTTAAAATACTATTTGGAAAGGCCAAAATTAAACGTTTTGTCGATTTATCGATATTTTTTAAAAAATTTTTATGCTGGCGGCAAAAACCTCTATCGATTTAGGTGAATAATGGTTTTTGCCAAATAAAGTCACATTTCGCGTTAACCTATACTTGCCACCCTAACTAATTGAAAACCACCCGAAATGAAAAATCCCGTTATACACGGGATAATGGTATGCGGAGAGAGAGGGATTCTCCCGGAAGGGATGCCTACGGCAGAACCCTCGATACCGTTTCCGGTAACGAGATAAATGATTGTTAAAACGATATGCGGAGAGAGAGGGATTCGAACCCTCGATACCGTTTCCGGTATACACACTTTCCAGGCGTGCTCCTTCAACCACTCGGACACCTCTCCGGTTGAAATGGGACGCAAATAAATTAAGAAAATACAGGCTTTCCAAGCTGTTACAAATCAGGACGAAAGTTCGCCTGCCAGGTTTTGCTCAACCAATCTTTTACAGGTTTCAGCGTCATAACTCCCCAATAGAACCATAAGCTTGGTCAAGGCAGCTTCGGTGGTCATGTCTGCCCCACTTAAAACCCCGGCCTTCATCAACTCCTTGCTGGTTTCATATTTGCCCTGTACTACCATGCCACCCGGGCATTGCGAAACATTGACTACAATGACGCCTCGTTTAACGGCTTGTTCCAAAGAAGTAATTAACCAGGGGATTGTTGGCGCATTTCCCGAGCCATATGTTTCAAGAATAACAGCCTTTAGTGAGGTGTTGCTGAACACCGATTGTACTACCTGCTCGGAAATACCCGGGAATAATTTCAGAATGGCGATGGATGAATCCAGTTTGGTATGAAGTGCTAATTCACGTTTATCCATCTTCCTGATAGCCCCATAGTTATAATCAATTTTTACACCTGCTTTTGCCAGCGCAGGATAATTGCCCGAATCAAACGCATCAAACTGCATGCTCTCCACTTTCTTTGAACGGTTGCCACGCAGCAACTCATAATCGAAATAAATGCAAACTTCAGGAACAATTGCGCAGCCATCTCTTTTTGCCGCAGCAATTTCCAATGCGGTAATCAAATTTTCACGGGCATCGGAGCGTGGATCTATAATCGGCAATTGTGCCCCGGTAAGGATAACCGGCTTGTTCAGTCCTTCCAGCATAAAACTTAATGCGGAAGCTGTGTAGGCCATCGTGTCAGTACCATGCAAAATTACAAAGCCGTCATGCTCAACATAATTATTATTTATAACATCGGCCAGCAATTTCCAATGCTCCGGACTTACATTGGATGAATCGATTGGTTTTTCAAATGAGAATACAGTAAATGCTAATCCAAGATTACGGATTGTAGGTAAATGCTCCACAATAGAAGAAAAATCAAAGGGAATCAACGCACCCGATGCATCATGCGTCATACCAAACGTGCCACCAGTATAAATAATGAGTACACGCGCACGTGCGGTTTCGGGAGATTGGACTCCGCTTACCTGAATTTGCTTAACCTTCATCTGATTTAAAAAGTGCTGCTGCGTTTTGAGATGTAATCCGTTGAAGTTCATCCAAAGATATATTTTTTACCTGAGCCACTTTAGTGGCAATCAACGGAATATAAGCAGGTTCATTTCGCTTTCCGCGATGCGGAACGGGAGCCAGGTATGGACTGTCGGTCTCCAACACAATTTTGGTAATATCCATCTGCGGGATAACATCATCTAGTCCACCTTTTTTAAACGTGGCGACTCCTCCCAATCCCAAATAAAAACCCAAGCTGGTTATTCGCTTTGCCTGCTCAGCCGTTCCGGTAAAGCAATGAAACACTCCGCTCAAAGTACCATCTTGTAATTCTTCAACCAGCTTAATGGTTTGGTCCAAACTCTCGCGACTATGAATCACAATCGGAACTTCGTGTTGCTTCGCCCAATTCGCCTGGATGCGAAAGGCTTCTTGTTGCTGCTCCCAAAACGTTTTATCCCAATACAAATCAGTTCCCATTTCACCGATGGCCACAAATGATCTTTTCGCTAGCCACGATTCAACAACATAGAGCTCCTTCTCAAAATCCTTTTTGACAGAACACGGATGAAGCCCCATCATAGCAAAACAAGCTCCCTTTGCTCTTTCTTCCAACGCAAGCATCCGGTCAATTGAAGTGGAGTCGATATTGGGTAGATAGACTTTTTCAACGCCTGCCTGTTGGGCCCGTGTAAGCATATCCGTACGATCGGTATCAAACTCCTCCAGGTAAATATGCGCGTGTGTATCCGTCCAGAAATTCATGCTTGCAAATATGAAGCTAAAGCTTGCTTCAAGCGATCATCATCACTAAAATAGTTTTCAAACCCGGTATACTTTTCAGACTCATCCAATGCATGAGCCAGCGAAAATGCTTTTTGTTCCATGAAATATGCTACCTGCAATTCCTTGAATCGATGCGCCAGGTATTCCTGCTCGGTTTGCCCAGAGGTAGGAACAAAGATGGCCTTCTTGCCAAGCCTGGCCAAATCCATAATAGTACTGTAACCGGAACGCGACAAAACTATCTTAGAAGCAGCCATCGCTTCACTCAGTTTTTCACCATTTAAATGATCAGCCACTTCTACCCCATCGGCAATCATTTTACGTTCCATGCCCATTACACCACGTATAATCAACGCCTTCAAACCCGACTTAGTAACCTCCCGAATAACAAGCTGCTCAAAAAATGTCCGTTGAGGTTCCGGACCTGAAATAACAGCAAGCAAATCATACTTAATAGTTTTAGGATTGGCACTCAAACGTGAAAGTGGCCCTACAAACTTTATCTGTTGATTTTCTGTTCGGGATAATTTCCCACTCAATATTGATCCTGGAAAGTCAGGCACCCAGCATTCTGAAAATCGTTTGATAAAAATATGCGTCACATAATTTGCAAACACAGCTAACCACCCCCATCCTGCAGGAGCAACCAGGTTGAGTTGATGTGTAATGAAAACAGAAGGCACCTTGCTGGAATAGCACCCGTATCGGTTATCAGAAATAACGAAATTAATTTGATGTTTCTCAACCAACTTTTCGGTTGCTGAATTTTCTTTCAGCACAGCGATAAGAAACTTTGGTGCTTGCAAAGCCAATTTAATCATCATGGAACCCGATGCAGGGTAGGTTGGCTGATAGCCGGGGAGTTCTTCAAATTTCAGTTGAGGAAATTCCTGCTTTAGTAATGCAAGCGAAGCGCCTGATCCGGCAAGTATCACTTCACATCCAAACTCGTGTAATACCCTGATAACAGGAATACACCGGGTAGCATGGCCAAGCCCCCAATCGAGTGGCGCTACTAACACACGCTTCATTGCGGGATAACATTAAACGAATAGCCCTTTTCTAAAAAGTGTTCAATGTAACGGGGCAACACAAACGACAGGTTACGGTCGGCTTTATAGCTATCATGAAAAACAACTATTGACCCGTTGCGTGTGGCTCCGATTGAGCCTTTCAGGCAGGCATGTTGCGAAATACGCTGATCGTAATCCTGTGTAAGCACATCCCACATAATTAAAGAAAAGGAAGGCAAAGCCTTGATCTGTGCACGCGTAATCCTTCCATAGGGAGGCCTGAATAAATTTATCTCAGCATTTGGCTTATCTGACACTTCAGCCATTATGGTTGAACATTGGTGCGTGTTGTTAATATAGTGATCAACTTCAGTTTGCCAGCCATTGAGGTGATTAAAGGTGTGATTGCCCACAACATGCCCTTCATCTATAATTCGTTTAAAGACATGTGGATGTTTACGCACATTATCACCAATACAAAAAAAAGTGCCCTTCAGGTTATAGCGCTTTAAAACATCCAGTACAAAATCGGTAGGGCCGGGTACGGGGCCATCATCAAATGTGAGGTAAATCGATTTTACATCCGTTGGAATTCTCCAGGTAAGTTTCGGGTACAGCAGCGGAAGAAAAAATGGTGTTCGGTAAACCATAACACATAAGCGGTTAACCTACCCGGCATGAAACCATGGTAATATCATCATGATAACCGTTACGGCCTTTGAACGTATCCAACTCAACAATGATATCGTTGTGAATGGTGCGCATATCCTTAACGCGTGTACTGTCGTCATGGAAATATTTCATTAAGCGCTCCATGCCAAACTCCTCCCCTGCTTCGTTGATGGTTTCAGTAAGGCCATCGGTATAACAAAAGAGTCGAAACTGTTCCAGGTCTGTAATGAATCCTTCATTCAAGAACGGAAGGGGATGCATGGCGCCTAACACAGTTGCACCATCTTCGAGTAACCGGATTCCATTTTTGCGATCGCATAAAATCGGTGGGTTATGTCCGCAGTTTACATACACCAATGTTTTTAAGCTTATATCATAAATACAAGCGAAGAAGGTGATGAACTTTTCTCCCTTTGCATTCTCCAACACCTGGAAGTTAAGCGCTTCAATAATGTAGCGCAGGTTTGGTGTTTGACGCAACAGGGTGCGCAATGAAGCCTGGAAGTTCGACATCATGAGTGCAGCCGGTATGCCTTTGCCGCTAACATCGGCTATACAAAGTAAAAATTGATTTTTATTGATGGGGATATAATCGTAATAATCACCGCCTATAACATCGTGCGGCAGGTAGCTTGCCTCCACATTTAATAAATCGGTGTTGGGTAATTTTTCAGGAAACAGAAACTGCTGCACATCACTGGCAATTTCAAGCTCCTTGCGAAAGGCCTCCTGTTCAAGTTGCTTTCGCGCAAGTTTCTTATTTTCTATTGCCACAATGATGATGTTGCTCAAGGCTTGCAGAAACTTCAGGCCATCGTGCGATGATTCATGGGAATGATCTCCGATAAATACAAGTGCCAATGTATTCTCTTTATGCGCCACCGGCATCACCATGTCAAATTCGCTAAAGGGCGTTTCTTCAAAATCCTGAAGTTTACAAACAGTCTTAACGTCTTTAAAGCAATCTGGCAAACGGGTTTTGGTAAAGGATTGCTGTGTACCAAAGTTCACTTTACAATTCCACACTTCATCCAAAACGAAAAGCGCCAGTTTCTTGATTTTCAGGTTTGAGCGCAGGGTAAAGTTGTAGATTTTATACAGGTATTCCTCCGGCACATTGTTGTTAATGGCCTGCGTTACTTCCAGTAACGAGTTGAGTTCCAACTCTTTGATTTCATACTGGCTTTTATGCGATACCTCCGACATGGGGTTAAAGTTACAGCTAATTCAATTTCTTTCCGTCTTAAATTTTTCTCCCCTTCCATTCCGCACTCAAAAAATTGGCCGCCAGGCCAAAGCATACAACGTAAAAAGGATATATGAATTGCAGCATCAAAAAAGTCAGGGGGTAAATCTTTCCGGTGCAAAATCGTACCACTGGAAAGAGAAAGACCGCTTCCAGGAGCACCTTTGCTGCCAATAGGGATAAAGCAACAGTCCATGAAAGTATACCTAAACCGGCCAGAACAGGGAGTAAAATTGTTGAGTTGTGAAAAACAAAAATGAAAAACGCCAGGGCGGCCGAAAATCCTGCACCATGGGCTTTCCATTTTCCTGCCCAACGGATACGCTGACTAAAAAAATCAGTTATTGATTTCGAAGCATGGGTTTCTACCACACCGACAGATTGATTGTTAAAACGAATACCTCGCGGATGGCGACTTGCTACTTTTCTTAGAAAGAACTCATCATCACCTGATGCAATGTGTTCACTGCCCTGGTAGCCATTCACCTCCTCAAATACAGACTTTCGAAATGCGAGGTTAGCTCCATTGCACATGGTGGGAATACCCCATCCCAAAGTAGCAGCACCTGTTCCAACCAACGAAGCAAATTCCATCACCTGAAGTGTGCTGAATAGCGAACGATCCTCTTGAAGGCCAACAGCACCAACTACAAGTTGAGCATCATCATCAAATGCCGCTGCTATTGAACTTAGCCAACCCGGTTGAACAACACAATCGCCATCCGTAGTTACCATTATTTCCCCTTTTGCATGACCAATACCGCCTGTTAATGCGGCCTTCTTCCCATGATGTTCAGCATCCTGATTTAAAAGTGCTAATGAAATTTCTGGATTTTCCTTCGTCCAGGCATTAACTACCCCCTCGGTCTTATCTACCGAGTGATCATTAACCACAACCACTTCAAAATTTTTACAACCAAAATCCTGCTGTGCAAGAGAATCCAATAAATGAGCGATGGTATCCGCTTCATTACGAACAGGAATGATAACGGAAATAAATGGCTGGCTAACCTGATGCCCTGATGCAGCCCTTAATTTTACAGATCGCCACCACCCCAGGCACAAAAAAACCAGCAGCATGTAATAGGCACCAAAAACCATGACCATAAACCACCACATACTGCAAGTTGTGATTTTTACGCTATAAACCTTTGCATTGAAAACAAATTTGCATTGCTCTATATTGTGGCGTGATCAAGGCGCCACGCGAGAAGATTATTTTAGGATTGGATCCCGGAACCAATATTACCGGGTACGGAATCATTTGTGTAACCGGTAACCGGGTTGAACTGGTTCAGTATGGCATTATTCGGTTGGGAAAAACCGGTGAACAGGCGCTCAAACTGAAAAAGATTTTCGATAAGGTAATTGATCTGCTAAAAGAATATCATCCTGACGAGGTTGCGCTTGAAGCTCCCTTCTTTGGAAAGAACGTTCAATCGATGTTAAAACTGGGGCGCGCACAGGGCGTGGCCATGTCGGCTGCGCTTTCGCGTGAAATACCCATTGTTGAATACGCGCCTAAAAAAGTAAAACAATCCGTTACCGGAAACGGAAACGCCTCCAAGGAACAAGTGGCAAAAATGCTGATGCAGGTTTTTCAGATAAAAGAAATTCCCAAACTACTGGATGCTACCGATGCTTTAGCCGTTGCGCTGTGTCATCATTTTCAACAAGGCAACCTGAAACCCAAGTCAAAATCGTGGGAAGGATTTTTAAAGGCCAATCCGAATCGCATAAAACGCATTAGCCGGAGTTAACATGGGTATTGTAATCCGACAAAGTTTTTTTACCACCGTAATCTCCTATGCGGGCATCGTGTTGGGTTACATTAACGTGTTATACCTCTACCCCCGCTTTCTTGACCTGGAACAAATCGGGCTGCTGCGCACCATTCTTGACTTTGCCATTCTGATGGCATTCTTTGCACAGGCAGGACTGGCCACTTCCATTATTCGATTCTATCCAAGATTTGTCAGAGACCAAACTGAAAGCCAGGGATTCATCAACCTGGTGCTTTTAATTGCGACCGGCAGTTACCTGATTTTTCTGCTTGTTTACTTTTTATTTGAAGAACACTTTCTTGGATTTTTTGGTGAGAACGCTGAGTTGCTTGCACAATACATTCACCTGGCTTTATGGTTAACATTTGTGGTTGCCATATCTACCCTGATGGAATCCTTTGCCCGCACGCAACTCAAGCTTGCTTTTCCACGGCTTGTGAATGAAATCGGAATACGTTTTTTACAAGGGGTGGTAGTCACACTTTACTTCATCAACATAATCACGTTTCATCAATTGCTGATAGCATCCGTGCTCATCTACATGCTTAGTCTTATTATCATTCTCGTTTACCTGGCCCGAATCGGCTTGTTCAGGTTTTCAGTTTCCGTAATACGAATACCTAAACCAATGATCAGGGAGTTTGCGTTCTTCAGCATAGTAAGTCTGGTGAGCACCAGTGTGTTTATGATGATTGGGCGCTTAGACAGCTTAATGGTGAGTGCACTGATCGACTTCAAGGCAAATGCCGTTTATACCACAGCCTTCTACATGGCCGCTGCAATTGAGGTTCCCAGAAGAGCCATAGCACAAGTGAACAGCACTTTGCTTGCCCGGGCTTTCGAAAAAAATGATTTAACTGAAGTTCAATCGCTTTACAGGAAAACGTCTATTAACCAGTTAATCATAGGCGCGTTGTTGCTGATCGGATTGTGGGCCAATCTTCATAACATTTATGCGCTGATGCCTAATGGCGATGCCTATCGTATTGGATTTAATGTGGTGGTAATTGTAGGACTGGCTAAATTGATTGACATGACATTCGGGCCCAATTCAGAAATACTGGCCATGTCCAACTATTATTGGGTGAATAGTCTGGCGCTTATTTTTCTAGCTCCACTTATTATTGCACTCAATTATTTATTGATACCCATATATGGAATAGATGGTGCGGCCTATGGCTCCTGTATTTCCATTTTGATCTTCAACATTATTAAATACATCTACATTTATGCAAAGTTCAGGCAACAGCCCTTTACATATAAGACAATTGTTGTTTTACTGATTTCAGGGTTGTCCATCGCACTGGCGTATTATTTACCCGTAGTGGATCAGCCCATTGTGGACCTGCTTTATCGTTCTGCCCTTATTACCCTGGTATTTTCTTCGCTGATTCTGCTCACCAAAAGTTCTGACGAGATCAATACAATCGTTCAACAAGCCTTAATAAAGGTTGGCGTTATTAAGCGATAAAACGCGTTTTTTATACTTTTGCTCTTTACTAATTACTGGCTCATGAACTTCGCTACTGTCAAGCAAAAAGCTTTACCTCACCTGCTCGCTATCCTGATATTCATTTTGCTTACGGTGATTTTCTACTCTCCCCTTTTCTTTGAGGGCAAAATCCTGAATCAAAATGATGTGAACCAGGGGATTGCCTCCGGTTCGGAATTGGCAGCCTTTCGCCAAAAAACAGGAGAAGAAGGACTTTGGACAAACAGCATGTTCAGTGGCATGCCGGCATACCTGATTAACTTACGCTGGTCAGGATCGGAGCCATTGACCATAATCGAAAAAGTAATTTCATTAGGTTTTCCAAACTCAGCAAAAGAAACATTTCTCTCGCTGGTTTGCTTTTACATTTTATTGATCGTGTTTGGTGTTCGGCCATCCATTGCCATTGCCGGGGCCATAGCCTACGCCTTTAGTACCTACTTTATTGTGAGTATTGAAGCCGGCCACCTCTGGAAGATGCGCGCCATCGCCTATGCTCCTTTGGTGCTTGCCGGGGTGCATCTCGCTTATACCAAAAAATTCTTGTGGGGTTTTGCCTTAACCGCACTGGCGCTGGCATTGGAAATCAACAGTAACCACATACAAATCACCTACTACCTCGGACTGATGCTGGTGATTTACGGCATTGTTCAATTGATTTTTGCCGTTCGGGAAAAGGAAGTAAAATCCTTTTTCATTGCATCTGCCTTCCTTGTCGGTGCAGTCGTGCTGGCTATTGGCGCCAACCTGGGCAAACTGTGGTCGACTTACGAATATGGTAAATACTCCATTCGCGGAAAATCAGAATTAACCAGCAACACACAAAGCAGTGGTGGTCTGGATCGTGATTATGCCTTTGAGTGGAGCAGTGGCGTAGCTGAAAGTCTAACCTTTCTAGTTCCGAATTTTTACGGAGGCGCTTCCGGAAATTACACCGGCCAAAACAGCGATCTTGAAATTGCCATGCGGCAAAACAGTGTTCCTGAAGCACAAATCGCTCAATACACGCGTGGCCTGCTTGGCTACTGGGGCCCACAGCCCTTTACCAGCGGACCGGTATATGCCGGTGCATTGGTTGTATTCTTTTTTGTGTTGGGTATTCTGTATGCCGATAAGCGTTACACAACTTGGCTCATTGCAGCAACCGTTTTATCGATTGTACTCTCATGGGGAAAGCATTTCCACTCCTTGAATTATTTCTTATTCGACTACTTGCCGATGTACAACAAATTCAGAGCAGTTTCTATGGCCGTAGTGATTGCACTGATGGCCATGCCTTTGTTGGGCTGCCTGGGGCTTGAAAAACTATTACAGGAAAAATGGGATAAGAAAAGTCAGAAGAATTTACTGATTGCACTGGGTACAACCGGTGGTTTAGCCTTGTTAATCGCCATCATCGCCTATGTTCCAGCACTTGACCTTGGGGATATTCCGCAATGGGTAAAGAATGCCGTTGACTCATCCCGCAAGTCGATCATCCGCAAGGATGCATTCAGAACTATTTTCTTTCTTTTAACTGCAGGAGCTGTAGTCTTCTTCTATCTGCGTAAGTCAATCGGCACGGTTGTGTTTTCAGGTTTGCTCATCCTGCTCATGGTAGTTGATATTATGGGAGTTGATTACCGTTATGTTCATGAAGAGAATTACATCAAGAAAAAGCGAAATAACTTCTTTGCAGAAACACCTGCAGACCAATTAATAAAACAAGACAAGACCGCGCCCTTCCGTGTACTTAATCTTCAAAATCCTTTTAATGAAGCACGGACATCCGCTTTCCATCATTCCATTGGAGGCTATCACGGAGCCAAAATGCGCAGGTACCAGGATTTGATTACGCACCACCTTCAACATGAAATGAACGACATCATGCAGGCCGGCAACGTCACGGCCAGTAATGCTAACGTATTAAACATGCTGAACACCCGGTACCTGTTGGCCGGTCAAACAGCAGATGGTGTAATCCGCAATCCTCACCAAAATGGAAATGTCTGGTTTGTGCAGGACGTAATTGTAGTCAATAATCCAGACGAAGAAATTCAATTGCTCGACTCCATCAACACAAAAACACAAGCGGTGATCGATGTTTCAAAATTCAGCAAACCAGAATTTACGTACGATTCCAGCGCAACAATCACGCTTAAAGAATATGCTCCAAACAAATTGGTATATGAGACCACAACAGCAACCGATGGCTATGCGGTGTTTTCTGAGATTTATTATCCGGAAGGGTGGATCGCAAAGATCGACAACAACGAAGTTCCAATAGACCGGGTTAACTATGTTTTACGTGGACTTAAAGTGCCATCGGGTAATCACACTATTGAATTTTCATTTAAGCCCATATTGTACTCAATCGGAAACAAGTTTATGCTGGGTTCCAACCTACTGATATTACTCCTTGTTGTAATAGCCCTGTGGATTTCATTCCGTAAAGGGATTATGGCATGAAACGCGTTCTGATCATCACCTATTACTGGCCACCGAGTGGAGGGATTGGTGTGTTGCGTTGCCTCAAGTTTGCCAAATACTTTCGGCAATTCGGATGGGAGCCAATTATTTATACAGCTTCAAATCCTCAATATCCATACATTGATCATTCCAATGATAAAGATGTTCCGGAGGGAGTTGAAATATTGAAACATCCGATTTTTGAGCCATTCTCTTTATTTAAAAAAATTACACGGAGAAAAAAGGACGAACCCATCAGCAATCCATTAGTTACGAAAGGAGAAAACAGAAGTGTGATCGAAAAATTAGCCATATGGATTCGGGCTAACTTTTTCATACCGGACGCAAGGGCACTTTGGATTAAACCATCCGTTAAATTTCTTAGTCAGTACCTTAGAGAAAATAAAGTTGACGCCATATTGTCAAATGGCCCACCGCATACAAATTCTATAATTGCCTGCCGACTGGCGCAACAGTTTTCGGTTCCCTGGCTGGCTGATTTTCAGGATCCCTGGACACAAGTAGATTACTATTCTCTTTTTCCAATTGGAAAGCGGGCAGACCGCATCCATAAAAGAATGGAACAAGAAGTTTTTAAAACCGCCAGCAAGATTACTATTGTGAGCCCAGCCTGGAAAAGAGATCTGGAAGAAATTGGCGCTAAAGATGTAGACGTGGTTTACTGGGGCTATGATGAAGACGATTTCAAAAACCTCAGCATTCATAAAGAAGAGAAGTTTCAGATAGTCCATGCCGGCATTTTGGGTGAAGACAGATATGCTGAAAACTTTTTTATCGCAATCAGTGAATTATGTAATGAATTTCCTGAGTTTGAAAGAGATTTACACATTCGCTTTTTCGGAATGGTAGACCATTCCATACAAAAGAGTATCCAGGAAAATAACATAGCCCACATGGCTCAGTTAGAAGGAACAAAACCAAGAAATGAAATATTGTCCATAGTAGCCTCTGCGGATTTATTACTACTGCCCCTCAATAAATCTAAAAATATCAATGGCAGAATACCTGGAAAATTATTTGAGTATTTACGAACACAGGTTCCTATTTTATGCATTGGCCCACAAACCAGCGATGTAGCCTTAATTCTTTCACATACAGGCGCAGGCAAAACATTTGAATATGAAGATAAAGTCGGCATTAAGACTTTTATAAAGTCGAATTACGAAAATTATAATCTAGGATTAAAAACTAAAACTAACATTGGTGCGATAGAACAATTCAATGTAATCAACCAAACAAAATCAATAGCCAAATTATTGAACAACATATCCACGCGTTCAAATGTCAAAAGTTAAAGTTTTAGCATTTTTAGAAAGTGATAAAGGAAGGGATGCAGAAATACTCATCCCAATGGTATACTTCGCAGAACGATTTTTAAATTGTGAAGTAACGTTTCACCAAAAGTGGGACATCCATGCGATCTACAGAAAAAAACCCGATTTGATTCTATTGCCCAATGCCATTGGGTCCAAGTACTACTTTTGGATCTCGCGGTACGCATACGAGCAGAACATTAAAGTGTTTGCGTTGGTCTCAGAAGGGAATTTTTGGACAAATGGAACTTATAACTTTTTCGGAAACAACACAGATCATAAACTGTATCACGACTATGTTTGCTACTGGTCGCAACGAACCTACAACCATATTCTGGAGCGATTTCCACAATACAAAGACAACATCGTACTTACTGGAGGAGTTGGCTTTGATCGGTTCCGAATTTATAAATTTCAAGAGAAAAAAGATTTTCTTCAACAGCGCAATCGAACACAATATTCTAAAATAATAGGATATGCGGGCTGGTCATTTGGGAAATTATTCAATCCTAAAACAATAACCGATCATAAATATGTCAGACCAAACGATCCGAACCGAATCGAATGGATGAAGCAGTTTATGTATAAAGTAGAGGACACGTTAAAAAAACTAATCGAAAACAACCCTGATACTTTATTTATTTTAAAAAAACATCCAACAGAATCCATCCCCTCTGATTTAGGAAAAACCATCAATGAGATGGAGAATCTAAAAACGTACCCTAATGTCTTATATCTGATCTACGATGACATTGATGACCTGCTGAATGTTTGCGATATCTGGATGGGATTTGATACTACCACCGCACTTGAATCCTGGTTGGTCAAGGAGTCGCCTACGTTATTGCTACACCCCCATCAAGATTTCTTCCGCGATGAATTATACAAGGGCTCCATCATCACACAGTCATATGAAGAAACCCAATCCATTATTGATGAGTACTACCAAACGGGCAAAGTGAAGGCACTGACAGGTGCCATACTCGATGAAAGAAAACGGATTATTAGAGATACCATTGGCTATGACGATGGAATGAACCATATCCGTACCGGATATTATTTAGAGAAGACGATTCAAACCCTGACAAAAACATCGGAGCGAAAATTTAAACTCAATTTTCGGTATTTGATTATGTATATCCTGGCTATTCTGGGGCGCCCGTTCTACAATCGTACGGTTTTCAGTAACCTGCCAAAGTTTAAAAAGACGATCTGGATATTTGAGAAATGGACACTTAGTGGAATTAAAGAATTGAAAAAGGAATACTACCCGTATCTTGACGCTTTCTACGAGAAAAACAACCTGTCGGGAAAGATTAAGTCAGGCAATATTTGGTCTGACTTATTCGGACAGAAATAAATAAAATTCATCTATGAGTGGCGACAGACGATGTGCCATTGTATTGGCAAGATATAGTTCTTCAAGATTCCCTGGAAAAGCCCTGTATCCGATCAGTGGAAAGGGCTTGTTGGAATGGTGTCTCCATTTTCTGAAAAAATCCGAAGGCTTTGAAACAATTCTGGCTACTTCGACCCACCCCACTGATGACCCACTTCAACAACTGGCTGAAAACATGGGAATCAGGTGTTTCCGTGGCGATTTAGACGATGTGTACAAACGTGTAGTTGATTGCATCGAATTCTATAAAATTGATACATTTGCGCGAATTAACGGAGACAGCCCCTTTCCTCAAACCTCATTGATTGAAAGTGCTTTTAGGCAATTGGAAATGAGCGACCTGGATTTTGTAACAAATTTGCACCCAAGGACTTACCCGTACGGGATTTCAGTTGAAGTCTTTCGAGCAACTACTTTTAGCGCCCACTACAGGAGGCTGGAAACACCCGACCAACATGAACACATTACGTCATATTTTTATACACATTCAAATCAATTCAGCTTTAAAAACTTTACTTCCGACACGCCAATAAAAGGCGATGTCCGGTTGGTTGTTGACACGAAAGAAGACCTGCCCTTGATTGAAAAAATATTAACTAACCCGGAAATAACTTCTTCACCTGATTTAAAAACTATAATTAGAATACTTAATGATTAATTTATACTGCATTCGTCCGAAAGGTTTTAACATTGGAAACGATGTTATTCATTTAGCATTGGTACATTTCATCAGAGAAGCTTTCCAACAACACCTGAACATCATCGACTTACCGGCCACCAGCAAATACGAAAGTCAAAAGAAGGCAGGCTTAAGCTCACAAACAGTTTATGAAGTCAATCAGTTTGGTCATGGTTTGATAATTGGCGGTGGAAATTTGTATGAAAATAATGAATTAGAAATAAACCCAGTAGCACTGAAAGCCTTGAGTGTCCCATTCATGTTATTCAGCTTATCTCGAGGAAAAATATACAATAAGAATTTACAACTTGTTGACCGCACGGACGTCATCCCTGATGACAAATTGAGACTATTAAACGAACGTGCCGACTTTTCCCTCTCCAGAGATATTGCAACCACGAATTACATCTCGTCATTAGGTTGTTCGAATTTATTGGGAGGATGCCCAACGCTCTTCCTCAATGAAACACCTCAACACCTGGTCCCTATCTCGAAGAAAGACCAAACAGATGCATTGATATCCATTCGAACACCAACGTTAATGAGCATACCTGTTTCACAGCAATATGAAATGAAAGGCCAGATTGAGGGGATTATTGCCTTGTTGAAAAGGAAGGGGTACAATCACATAAAAATTCTATGTCATGATCATCGTGATATTCCTTTCGCAGACTCATTTAAAGATGTTGAATTCTTGTTTACAAGTGATGTCTATACATATCTAAGTTACCTGAAAAACACACGGCTCAACATTACGTACAGGCTCCACTCCTTCCTTCCTGCATTAAGCTATGGAATCCCTTGCATCAAAATCAGCTATGACCAAAGAGCCATAAGTATGATGGAAACTGTAGGTCTCGATAAGTGGAATATCAACCTGATAACCGATGATGTGTTACTTGAAGTTGAAAATAGAATCAATTCGTTAGGCAAATTAGATGAACTGAAGGCCGGATTGAAAGACACAACCTGGGCTAAATTAAGGGACACCATGAGTTCCAACCTTAAACTTTTTGCAAACAAAGTATTGGAAGGTACACATTCATGAATAGCAATGTACACATCATAGCCGAGGCGGGCACCAATCATAACGGAAATGTTGATACCGCCAAAACCTTAGTACGGGTAGCAAAAGATTCAGGAGCAGACTCAGTGAAATTTCAAATCATATACCCGGAAAACTTGTATTTACCTGGCAAGTATGATTATGGACATTACGATATTGAGAAAGTAGTGGCGATGCGAAAAGCATTTATGCTCGCAGATGAGGATTATTCTGAGCTAAGTAATCTTTCAAACGAATTGGGAATCAAATTCAGTGCATCTGTATTTTGTGAGCGTAGTACTGACCTCCTGGCTAAATTAAACCCTCCTTACATTAAGATTGCTTCTACGGATCTCAACAACCTACAACTGATACGCTATGCAGCAAGCAAAGACATTCCGCTAATCATCTCAACGGGCATGTCCACACTTGCTCAAGTTGAAAAAACCGTTTCTACCTTGGAGAACCTTAACGTTAAAAAATTCATTCTTTTACATT
The DNA here is from genome assembly GCA_019638275.1 of Cyclobacteriaceae bacterium. GTDB lineage: Bacteria > Bacteroidota > Bacteroidia > Cytophagales > Cyclobacteriaceae > UBA2336. The sequence continues at coordinate 427,573 of JAHBUC010000003.1, forward strand.
GTGTATCCGCCTATCCGGCATCGTTGAAAGACATGAACTTAACATTCATTGATACATTAAGAACAGCCTTCCATTGTGAGGTCGGACTTTCCGATCATACGCAATCCAGTATTGCGGCTTGCATGGCCGTTTCCATGGGGGTCTCTTATATAGAGAAACATTTTACGTTAGACCCATCCCTAGAAGGTTTTGACCATGCCTACGCAGCTGATCCTGAAACCTTTAAAGCCTACGTAAACGATATTCGTGATGCTGAGCAAGCCATGACATACGCGCCAGTAAAAATTAAAAGTGACGAGGCGTATGTAAAGAAGAGAGCAAGACGATCGCTATATGCAAGCAAGGACTTAAAAAAGGGGCACATCCTTACTGCTTCCGATATCCTTATTGTACGCCCCGAAGGACCACTTAATTCAGAAGATTTTGATCTCATCGTTGGGAAAGAACTAAAAGAAAGCATCAGTCAGTACCAGCCATTTACCTTGCAGGTCGTTAATCTTTAACATGAAAGTAGCGGTTATTTGCAGCGGATCGTCAAAAACCGGCCTTGGGCATCTCTTCCGGGCGCGCAGCTTTGTAAATTATGCAAAGAAAAAGAGTGAGGTAAAAGTTTTCGCCATGGTTGAAAAAGGGTTGGAGACCATTTTTCACGATCATGCCAAAATCACAACCATTCTCTACAATGAGGAAACACTGGCTAAGAAAGTGCATGCTTTCAGACCCGATGTACTGGTTTTTGACCTGTTGTATTTAACGAAATCAACATTTAAAGAACTTAAGCAAATTGGTTGCTTGTTGGTTTCAATTTCCCCGATTTTTGATCGAATGGAAGGCGTTGACATGCTTTTTGTACGGTCAAAATATTTTACCCCTATTGATGGGGTTGATATATATGGCGGGCTGGAGTATACGATCGTTAATCAGTACAGTCAAAAAATATCAACCTCTACGTTCAAAAGAAACCTGAAGAAAAAACACATGCCTGTTGCCATCTCCATGGGCGGAACCGATGCTCCAAACAAGACCTTAAAGGTGATCAAAAAACTATCCACGTTTCCGCATAGCCTTACTTTATGGGTGGCCTTAGGTGAAGGGTACGCCCATTCGTATACCGAAATAGTTGAATCCATTAAAAAAAGTTATCAACACGAAATTATTCTCGCCAAAGCCAGCAAATCAACATGGGATATTATGGGCAATGCTGTTCTAACCATTCTGGCAGGCGGCCTTACAACGATTGAATCAGTGATTGCTGGGATTCCATCCATTAATGTTTTTGAAAAAGAGGAGCACATTAAGCTTATGCCCAAAGAATTAATTGACCAGGATGTTACCATGAACACAAGCCTTCTATCCGATGATTCGTTGGATTACATTCTGGAAAAAGTAAATCATTATTATTTCAATCGTGAAGAATTGTTGGCTAAGAGATACAAAATGGAAGGTCTGATCGATAAAAAAGGGCCTGAACGCGTGTTCAACGTTATCAAAACACGCTTGAGTGGATAGTTTTTTATTACTTCCTATCTCCTATCGATTAGAATCATATTTTACCCACCACTTACAAACTGTGCCCGTACTGAATTAAAAGCCAACACGCAAATTGAGTGAATTAAAAAAACTCTGTGGCCCACCAAAAAAACTGGCTTGCCCATCAGGCAAGCCAGTTTTCTAATCCTTCCAAGTATGAGGCGATCTTTCGGGGGACAGCATTTGGATTAACAATATTACGTTCTACTGCTCCCCAGGAAAAATCAATAAAAACCTAAATGCTACGCCCGAAAAAATACTCCAAAAGGAGTAGGAGTTACTCTTACCTTTTTGATCATCAATCGCTTACAAGGTGTCACTCATGCATTTACTGCAGAAGTATTACTTTCAAGTTCTCTGAATTTTTAGTACGCGTACCGGTAAATTTCGCCCTATTAACTCCCTAACGATTCGGATCATAATTCACCTGCTTCTTTCGGGTTGCCAGTTCACTAAGTTGAAATCCAACACGTACCTGGAACCTGCGGGGATACAAAGGATTATGTATCTCGTTATTAAGGTTATACAACGCGGTTAGGGTCATGTAAAGCTTAGGGTGTATCAAAAACCTTCTGCCCCCACCAATAAAATAATTGGCGCGCCAACTTGTATAGCCACCTTGCTCATTGCCTTTTACCTGCTTTCTTATGCCCGACCACTCTCCTTCTACGTAAGCGTACCATGACTTTACGATATCATAACTGACAAATGCTTTAAAAGCCGCATTTGACGGAGAGACATACCAGTTATGCTTGATTGAATCACTGAAGGTAACACGGTAATTCATGCCAATTCCCGCTAAAAATTTAGAGGTGAATTTGTATCCGAGTTGAGGAGACAAATCCAACGAAACAGGTGATGTACTCAACACATTGAAATTTCCACCCATAACCAACCGCTCAAAAAAGGTTTTACCTTCCATGGAGGTCTGTTTCTTGGCATCTGCAAGCGTGGCTGAGTTTGAAAAGGACTTGTACTTGGATAACAACCTACTTACCCGCTGCTGGGCAGCCTCCAGTTTCTCCGGGTTTTCAGCAAAATACTCCAGGGCTTTCTCTGCCACTTCATCTTTACCCATCTTCCCCAATTCATCCTTTTTACTCAAATAGCCCTCGTATTGGCTTTTATATTGCCCAGGCAAGCTTTTAATATCCTCTACCTTGCCAAACTCATCCATTAAGGAACCTACACCGGTTTGACCCGCCAAACGTTGTTCTGCCAACTTCTCTGCGTGCTGAAACAGGGTTTGGGGATCTGAATCAAATAATGATTTCAGCGTATCCAACCCAGGCACCTGGTTAATCAGCGCTTCCCAACTTACAGAATCTCCAAGTATTCTATATTGCTCCTCCAGATGCTGAAAGCCCGGATATTGCCGGGCACGCTCAATAGCCAGTTGACTGATCTGTTCTTTAGCCATCACTTTTGCGCTATCAGTAACAGTGGAGTCTTTGAGCACACTCTCCCACATTTGCAGGTGTTCATCAAAGGCTGTAGTAAGCATAAGTGAATCCGGCACTTGCGTAGCTAACTCCTGCTTTGCTTTTGCTCTATTGTTTTCTGCAAGCATGGTACTATCCAATGCTTTCTTGTGCTGTCTGCTGAGTTTCTTTATATAACGCGCACTGTCTTTTTTGTAAAACTTGTAAAACTTTACCATGCGCTTATGACCCGACTCAATTTTGGTAAGTTTCTGTTGGTGTATGGGCGAAAGATTAATATTAAACGATTGAGCAAAGAGGCACATAGGAGAAAGTAAAATCAATATGGTTGACAAAGTCTTCATCCGATAGTTACTCTTTCTCAACGTTTTAATTCATGATTGCATTCTTTTATTGCTAAACTTAGTAAGCATCCTTTTAGTGACCTGGTTGTTGGTATACTTGCTCGAAGATCTTCGAACAACACCAATAACGACTATACTTGCCTCCCTATTCCATTGTTTATCTCCAAATTATTATTTCCCCCACGTGAGCAAGTTTTCCGCAGAGTCAAATCCTTTAAGTCAATTTGAGTGAAAAATTTCTCCCTTTGCATATTTTAATATGATTTTTGGCCTCATCAAACATAGCGTGAGAAATAGGCTTAAAAAAAGAATCGTTATCAACAACAACCAATAACTTAAATTGAATCCCGAGTCTACTTTAAATTCACCTTCCATTTTTGTTGGTATGTATACAATATCAACAGTATCACTAATTTTAGCGCGAGTTAATGAAGCATTAATAATAACAATAACAGAATCCTCGTTGTTAATGGGGAGGTTAATAAAATAATCATTTTTTATTTTTCCATTTCTCTCCAATTTAATAACCTTTCCACTAGTTAGCACTCCTTTTTCTTTTAATTCGATTTTTCTAAGTGTCGAAAAAATGCTAATGCTTACGAAGCCTAGCAATAAAATACTTGTCGCTAAAACAACACCTAAATATCTAAGATTATCGCTTTTGCTCATACATTGATTTATCTAAATTCGTATACTTGAGAGCGCCAGTCAATCAAATCAACTTGCCCATTTAGACCTGCTCGAACATTAAATGAAGGATTTTGAACTCCTACTCCAAGAGTAAAACTTCCGGCTGAATTGTATGAAGCATTTAAATTGCCAAAAGATGTGCTAAATTTATTTCCAATAATTTGACTTTCATTCGTATTAAATCGAATGAAGAATTTCAAGCTTATATCTGGTTGAAGAAAGTTTACAATTGAGACATTATTTAAACTAACCTCACCGTTTATTTTTCCATAGAGTAACATATTATTAGGTGTTGTGCTTCGTGAACCGAATTCAAATCCTGCATTAAAGCCCTTTATACCACCTCTACCCTCAACACCAATTTCTACCGACTGCAAATTATCTCTAAAATTATCAACTCTTGGACCTAAGGTCTCCTCCGCTTTGACACCAACAACATATAACAAATCTCTAACGTTTTCAACATCTGAATAACTGGCTTTACTTGTTGACGAAACATTTTCTGGTTCAGGTATTGTTCTATATCCAAGGTAGTTACCTTTTTCGCCTAGTAAAACTATCACAATACCTTCTGTTGGTATTTCTGCTTGAGCCTGTTCCGGTAAACTCTTACGCAATAAGTGTACGGATAACAAACCATCTCTTTCCCTAATCATCTCATTTGTATTCTCTGTCCTTGTATAGCCATTTTCGGGAGAACCTTGGGCAGTTGTCAGAACAGACTCTAATCCCTCTAATTCAACATGAGCTGTAAGCTTATTTTCGCTAAATACATACGTACCATTATGTACGTACTTTTCACCAAGCGGATCAACCGCCCCAAACCTTCCCATAGCCGGGTCGTGCATGCGCCACTTAAACTGGTACCAGCCCAAATCCAAATCTTTCTGTAACTCTTGCCCCTGAAACAGGTAGCGGTTACGTAGTTCTGGAGCATAGTTGCCGGGGGAAGTTTCTTTTAACCGGTCAGCCTGGTAGTGGTTGAAGCTGAGACCGAATGGATAGTAATCGGAGGTTTGCAATACCTGTAGCGTTACGTTGTTCTTCTCATGAACAATATACGTTTCATCAAAGTACACGCTGGCAGCGGCACTCACGTTGCTTTCGTTGGCTACATAAATGTAGAGGTAACCGTTTTGGGTGGCCGTGAACGAGCGGCTCAGTTTTTCAAAGGCATTGTAGGCGCTGGTGGTAATGGCTTGCCCGCCTGCGTTTACAAACTGGTAGCTGCTGTTGAAGAACATCCATACCAGGTAGGCTTTTGGTACGGTGGTGCCACTGCCCATACCGGCAGAAACTCCAGGCAAGTTGGCATTAAATGATTGATACAGGGTGGTTGTTTCGCCAGCATTAACAATATTAAACGGTGCAGTAAATGCAGAAAGTAATGCGGCCGTAGTAATAACCGAACTGCTTCCTGTAACCTGGCTGTACTTGGCATACGTTTCCATATACACCTTATCGCCAGTGTTTACGGCTAACATTTTTGCAGGGCCAACTGGTCTATAGTTGGTATCATTAAAACCGTTGCATCGCGCTGATTTATCAGGAGCAACCACTAGTTCCGATGAGGTTGTGTAATTGAAGGTTTCATTCGGGTGCCTGGTGGAAGCAATATTTTTAAACGTGGTCTCCTCCTGTTGTGCAATAGTCGAACTGCCACCCGGGTTTTCCATGGTGGCACGGTAGGTCAGGGTTTCCTTTAAGGGACCATATACTACCCGCACATTGCCCTGGTGGTCTTTATGAAAATATTCGTAATCGAAGGTGTTGTTGTTCTTCACTACTCTTCCTTCTTTGGTAATGAAGAATGAAAGGGCGCCATTGTCATACTGCATACCGCCTACGTAGTCCGTCTTCCAAACCTGCGACCCATTTATGCGCACAAGCTGGCTCAGCTTGTTGCCGGTGGCATCGTAGGTGTATTCAATCTTATCGATTTGCCCGCCCGGGCGGGTAAATTGTACTTCCTTAACCAGGTTCAGGTGATTATAAACAATGTTTGAAATGCCTTTGTTATGATCGAACTTCAGGTTTCCATTATTGTAGTACTGGTACTCTTCGGTAATACTGGCGGTAGCCGGTTTAAAACCAAGCGAGGTATTGCCGGTATCATCCATATCAATCAGCCGGTTGCTGTGTTTGTTGCTTAGTCTATAGCCATACTTCAACTGGTCAATGGTTGCTTTTGCCCCTTGCACCTTGCCCAACCGTGTAAGCGCTATCAGTGGGTTGCCTGTGCCATCTGTAACCTTAATGTTTCCGTTTTTGTCGTACCCATGAATAGTCTCATCAAACATACCGGAGTCACCGGTCCATACCGGGCTTGTGGCGCTTGCCGTATTACGTGCATAGTGTGCTTTCTTTAACCGGCTTATTACATCATAATCAAACACATAAATGCGTTCTTCCGGTGTGCCCTGTTTGGTATCGGTTTTCCATTTAATAGCCGAGATATTGCCATCGTATAAGCTCTTTTGTGGCTGCACATCACCCGTGGCGCCTACATTGGCAGGGGTGGGAACGTAGTATTGAAGTTCCATGCCAAACAAATCGTTGGTGTCATCATTAGCCCAGGTTGAAGTAAACGAAGTGTTGTTGATGTTGGTAAGCCAGCCTTTGATGTTGTAGCGGTAATCAACGGACTGGAGAAAGGTAGTCCCGTTATCCGTGGAATGAATGTTCTTTTCAATCAGTTGCCCCAATTCGTTGTATTTATTGGAAGCCATCAAAACCTCGGGTTGACTGTTTACCTGGTGGTGTGTGGTAAGCAAGCGCCCGGCATGGTCGTACGTGTACCGATTTTGAATAGTAAGGCTGGCATGTGCGTTGTACAGTTGCTCTTTCAATACCTTGCCTACAAAATCAAACTGCGTGATGGTGCGCAGTATACCACCAAGGTGGTTTTCTGTGATTACCTGTATGGGGCGGTATTTTTTATCGTAATGCGTTACGGAGTTGAGCCATCGGTTATCGCCTCCCAGCATGCGTACTTTTGATCCGGTTGTGTGACCTTTTGCCTGTTGAACATTGTTTACTTTCAATAACTCGGCATCTTGAGGATAGCCTGCTACATTTACAAAACTGAAATTATTGCTTTGTTGATCCCAACCCGAATATCCAAGAAAAGCATAGTTGTCGTAATAGGTCACCGTAAGCAGATTAGTTTCAGAAATACCCGAAGTTGGAAAGGTGGTTGTCCATGAATACCCGGTTGCATTGTTTTGTTCCGTTTCAAACCGGGTAGCTGATGTATTTGCATTCGTTCGCAACGTGGAAAGCGCTGTAGTGGTAACATACAAGCCTGTTATAATCGGGCGATTAAAACGATCGTACTTAGTGAATAAATACTCATTGCGTGTACGCTGATCGGGGTCTTGTGTGAGCACCACGCGGTTCCACTTATCGTACACCGTAAAAAACCATCCCTTATAGGCTTCTGGAGTTGTATCTTCAATGTAACCGGGTATACGTTTCGCAATTTGCCGCTGCTCATCATCGTATTGATACTGAAAGGCCCAGCGGTCAAGAAATGATTCCTTATTGGCAGTAGAGGCACCATCAAACTCCGAAGCTAATCTCGCTACGCCTTCTGGTTGTATCACAAACATAAGCAACCCCGATGGCGAATAGATATAGTGCGTATCGAACCATTCGGTTGCGTTACCCACCCGGTTCATTACCAGTTGCCCGCGGAGGTTGCTGTACGCTTTGGTGATTTTGCCTTCCTCATCGGTGGTTTCCTGCACCATCAAGGTATTGGGGGCATGGGAACCGTTGCGCTCGGGCAGGCCAGTAATGTAATCTTTCCACAGCGGCACTTCGTCAGCGACATTTAATTTTGAAAACGTGGTTATCTTTCGGGGGACAGCATTCCAATCATCATCGCGTGGACTGATCACATCGATTATTCGATTCAACGGAGAATTTTCATATACATTTTCCTTATAAGGTTTAAAAGCGCTTGAAACTCCGGGTGGAGGATTGGAATAAAAACTGGTGTGTTCTTCAGCGGTAGCAACCAATGCATCGGCACGGTACTTACCCGCAAAATCTGACTCTATGGCGTATGGCAGGTACTCCTTATCCTGCCGGCCATACGCATCATACGCAACAGGAAGTACAACATCACGCTGAGATGGACTGCCCGCAACCGTTACCGACTGAAGGTTTCTTCCCAACCCGTCAACATATTGATACGAGGTAGCTTTTTGCTGGACACTTAATAAACTAAGTTGACTCTCCTGTGTAATCCCCGGAACAAGAACGGTTTCGGTTCGCACAAAATTCTGATCCAGGCTGGGTGGTTGATTAACAAGATTGTCATACCGGCAAAAGAACTCCCCTTGTGAAGCAGCGCTTACGTTAAAACCGGGTAACAACCTAACCTCACTACTGAAAACATAGGATTTCCCTTCATAGTCACTAATACTTTTGGCGTTCACCAGTTCCACCGGTTGTGCATGGATTGCCATAGACACCAGTCCTAAAAGAAGTATAGATATTATAAGTCTGTTCATCGTTGGTCGGATTAATATTGCTCGCATGGGCCAGTACTACTTTGTACTAAAATCAGGTACTCAGAACTGGAAACAAACTGGACTCCACACTGGCTTTCTATTGTACACCTTACTTCGTATTGCCCCACGGCACCCCCATAATAGAAACCGGATGGCGCATAAACCTGGCTGGTATGACCAAATACAGTCCAATTCCCTCCATTATATCTATATTCCCATAGATAGGATGAGGCGATACCTGCATGGTTCGCTGTCAAAATCGTTGGTGAGTAAAAGTACAGGTTATTTCCACTACAAGACCCGATATCAACGTTAGCAGTATTACAGTTATCGAGAAATACCGGTCCGTCAGCACAAATTGAAACATGAGCAAGCGCAGGCAATATTGTTACTGAGGTAGTTGCGGTTACACTGAGGTGCTCAGGGTTCTCCTTTCGAACCTTAACCTGATACGTACCCGGTTCAGAGTAGGTGTGCGATGCTGAACCGGAAGTAGTTGTTGCTGTGTTGCCATTTCCAAAATCCCAGTAGTAAGTTGTTTGACCATATTCAGCACCTTCACCACTAGAGAAAGATAAGGGTCTACCTACTTCACGACAAGTACCGACAACAATTGAGCTGCTAAGTATCTCACTTTGCCCCTTATGATGATACCTGTAGCGAGTTAAAATCTGATCATCACCATCTTTTATTAGTTTAAGACGGCTCAATACATCATATTCAAAATTAATTTTCTGTGAATTCGCGTCTGTAATTGATCTCAATCCTACAAAAGGCTCGTGTTCAAATAATTTTTGATGACTTGAATTTATCGATACAGATTCCACGAGACTCTTATTATATCCCCACTGGTATTCCATTATATTTCCAGTTTCATCTTCTTCCTGAAGCAAATTATCAAACTGATCATATTGATTAAACGATCTTATTCTTTTATAGAGGCTACTTTTTATAAATGTGGACCCAGAAATAAATGATGGGATAAATGTTGAGCTCGGATTAAATATTGTAAACTTAAATTTCTCGCTTGGAACAGGAGAGCCTGTAGAAGGGTTATCCTTATATGCTGTCAGATATGCACTTATTGTTCTAAAACTTGACTCTCCAGGGTACTTGATTGAATTGGTAATCTCAATCGGGGTACCTACCATATTCTTAGTACATAGCAGATAGAGTCCGCTTAGATCAGATGATGAAAAGGGCTCACCAACAAAATAATTATAAGGAAATTTAATATCAGTTTTTGTGCTTGGAATACCGTCTCCTATAACAGTTACACCATTAATAAGATTCTTATACTTAGCATCATAATTGTATAATGATGACTTAGAAATAAATTTTGTATCATCTGTTTGATCATATTGGTATTCAGTAGTGCTCATAAGCCTGATGCCCCTATGATAATACTTATAGACACCCGATTTTAATCCATAGTTATTATTGAAAACTGATAGTATTGCGAGTCTTCCCCCGAGAATTTCTTTACTTGAAACCAAAAAAAAGTCAAAATCGCTTACTTGCTTATACTTAATCCTTCCATCTGTGCCAATAACCTTATACTCCTTCAATAAACCCCGTTCATAAGACCTATCACCTCTTGAAACAAATGGCGGTCCATCAGGGCTTGTAAAATCAGGATGAGTATACCCAGAAGGATAAAACATATTAGGTTCATCATCTGGGTTAGTATCAAAATTGGTGTAGGTAAATAATTCAGTACCATTGTTATTTGATAAAGCCTGAACAAAAGAGTAACCAACATGAGTACCACCAACATCAAACTGTTCAATGAGTGACATGGAATACCTATACAGGCTAGTATACCCAACATCTATAGGAACTGGTGAGCCGCAATAGTAGAAATTGCTATACTCAAACTGGTACCTGTTATCTCGATATATTTTACCACTAGAAATGTTTTGATTCAATGTGTTCACATACGTAAATTCCTTTACAATTTCACTACCAATGCCATCACCCTCAATCAATTTCCAAATTCTTAAGCCTCCGGTAGAAGTATTTTGAACACCATCGTAATATTTGTTCAATTCAAAATAAAATTTTGTGAAACCGTTGTTGACGTTTATAATTTCAACTAAGATGTTAGCCTGAGCCTTATTTGTATCTGGTGACTTATCAGCACCAGGGTAAGTTATATTATATGAACTTATCCCTGGAGGTATTGCATGACTAACTGTGTTATTGTTATAAAAACCCCAATGATCATACTTCACCGAATTTCTTGCTGGTAGATTTTCGTCTTCATTGTACCTAAATTTATTCACAACAAGTGAGGCGTTGTTTGTATCATCAACGATCGCTGATAATTTTAATCTCTTACAAAGTGAACTTGTACAACCTTCGCTAACGAAATATTGATTATTAACTAGTCTTAATTTTCTAACTTCCTTGTTTGATAGATTGAGTAATCTAACTGTTAATAACCTTGCTGCATTACTAATGTCTTGTCTATCAGACTCATAGAATAATTCAATTTTTCCAAGAGGGTCAGCACCTACAAATGATTGTATGACTTGGAGATACTTTGGTTTATGAATCATCACTTGTGTAACTTGATCAAAGGTGCTACTTGGTGGATATGAAGGAACACACCCTACACCATTTTGCCTAAACACTATTAAGTCATTTCTAATCTGTCGAAAATAATTATAATTTATATTATTAATAGATTCCAGATATTGAAATGTTATCCTTTCTTGACCGAGTGGATGAATAACTTCACTCAAATACCAGCTTGAAATAAAAGTCTTAGAATTATTTTGATGAGACAGTTTAGTGGTAGTGGTTTCCCTACTATTAGAAGTTTTACCAAAAATGTACTTTACACCATACATATCAGTAAACTCCCACTTCGGGTTAAGCGAAGTAAAATCAGGTGCTGAAATCAAAAAGTCCTGTTCTGGAAGTTGCATAGGCATACCTTGATCATCCAAAATCAACTTCCCGGTATAGCCCATAAAATTGAAATAGAATATGTCAGGCTCAGTATCAACTGTACCATTTGCAACTCCCAGCCAATTATTATTCATTGTTGAGTAAAAATCACGGTTCATATATCCATTAACATCTTCATCTGGAAGACCTCGTACAAGTCTTGTAACCACTCCACCTGCATTCAGCACCCAACCAAGGCCAACAGAACTTGAAATATCCTGAACTTTGATACCAGAGGCATGATAATTTAAAGACACAGATACGCTCAATCTTTTTCCTTTAAGCTCCATTAATGGAATGGATACTTTAGGAATACCCCGATGGTAATCTACTGGAGTACTTGAATACTCCATTAAAGCACTCGCATCTGGGGAAGGAGGAGTATAAGTAACATTATCCTCTGTTTGACCCCATAAATTCAGTGTGACTAAAAAGAAGAAGCAGACACACAAGCTTGAACCTTTTAAATTTCTCGGCATCGACATCTCGTTGAATTTAATTCTCTTCCAAACTTTTGATTCTGGCCTCGAGCTCTAATGTATAAAGCGTCAACTCCTCAATTTTCTTCAACAGAACCGCATTCATCTCCCCTACAGGTACACCGTTCTCCTTAACCTCTTTAGCTGAGGGAACTCCCGGTAGGTGTTTATGCTGCTTAATAAAGGCTTGCAATTCTTCCAGGCTTAACAGTTTATATTCGGGTTCAAAAACATAGTCGGGCCAGTTGGTTTGCAGCTTTACCACCACTTCTTCGGCCACTATTTTTCCACCTACAGCGAGTTTATAGGATGATGGTGCGGTTGTTGTGCCAATGCTTACGGTACCGGTTGTAAAATTGATGTTGGAGCCTGCAGTGGTCCATTGTGAACTACTGCCACCGGTAAAGGGTTGGCCGTTTACGTATAAAGCTGTTGCATTTATGGTTCCGTTTACATCTAGGGTATAAGTCGGATTAATCTTACCTATGGCAACCCTACCGTTGTGATCAATTAACATAGTTGGATCTGTTGTATATGCTATTGCTCCGTTTGGTGTTGTCCAGAAACCGAGTTGTGTACCGTTACCAGTGGTACTCCAATTTTGTGTCGTTGTCGCAACAATTTTTGCAGTAGCATTTGTCGTAACAGTTGAGGAGGAATTGGATCCATACCATTGAAGACCACCTAGCGAACGACCTGTTGGAATCCCCCCCGTGTTTTTTGTTAGGTATCTTAATACGCCACCCCAACCCTGATTATTCCGTTCAATGGTAATCATAGCATCCAGGTAATCAGTTCCGGTCACTTGGAGACGTGACTCCGGTGTAGTTGTACCAATACCAACCTTAGTAGTGGTTGGATTAGTGCGCAAAATCCCAGTTGACGTACTCCATGATTGAGAAAAAGTGGTTAAGGGAAGGATACAGAAGCTTAGGAGTAGTAGTATTTTTCTTAATGTGTTCATATTTTTTTAGGTTAGGGGTTAACCAAACGCCCTTGCATTTGATTAAACAATGTTACTCCTAACGTTAAGTGGAGAAAAATCAATATTGACTTAAATGCTACGCCAAAAAAAATACCGCAAAAGGAGTAGGAGTAACTTCCAGTGAATTGATTGCCAGAAATTTACACACATTCAAAAAATAGTTTTGAGTGAATGTATTACTTTCGAAAGTCTAAATCATCGACATGTTTAACACTAAATTCCTAACTTTTCTTGCACTTATATCACTAGGCTCAACCGGTAACTTATGGTGTCAATCCAAAACCTTCATTCAACTAACTACGGATACCGGATTACCCAGCAACGAAACATACGAAGCATTTAAGGATCGCAAGGGTTTCATATGGTTCGCAACTGATAATGGAGTGGCTAAGTATGATGGCAACGAAATGCAAGTATTTACATCACGCGATGGACTAAGTGACCCTGTAGTCTTCAATGTTCAGGAAGACGATACGGGAAGAATTTGGATGCGCACATACTCAGGTCGCTTAAGCTATTTCGATGATGGAAAAATCATAGAATACCCCTTTAATGACAAAATCGAATCTGTCATAAAAAACAGTGTAATCAATTTCTATTATTCAGCCTCCAAAAAGGAACTCCATTTTATGGTGAATCATCTACGCGGAACAATTGATTCTACCGGTACTCTTTCTTCTGTACCCATACCAACCCGAACAGGTTTTTTTTATTATACAGTTGAAGGAAAATCAATATGGAAGTTAAACAAATTTAATTCAGACAGCATGGCCTTCTATCTGGATAACAAGAAATTCCTGGCTGAATTCAGTCAAAATTCCTATTCATTTAAAGATTATTATGGTGAATCCAGGCTGGTTTCATGGCGGGATAGACTTTACTTCTCAATTCGCAATCATTTGTTTGAGTATCGTAACGATTCAGTTAAATTGGTACATGTAGGCAAGGCGCCTATTATTAGTCTAAGTACGGATAATATCAACACATTATGGGTAGGTTATTTAAACCTGGGGTTTGAACGTTTCAGTTCAGATCAGTTCAACAATATTTTGCACCTGCCTGAGCTTAATGCACTTTCCATAACCAGTGTTTTACATGATCGGGATAATGGATTCTGGATCACCACGTTGGAGAAAGGAGCATTTTACTACCCCAATCTTGAAGTCACCAATTTTTACTTCTCAAACAATACCAAGATCAGCTCTGTTTTTAACCGTACTGACACCTTAATCATTGGTACACAGCAAGGAGATCTACTCATATATGATGCTGATAAGAATAAGCTCATCAATAGTAAAAAATTCAACTCTCCGGTGTACTCCTCTTTAATCGATCACAATCAAACCCAGTGGGTCTACGCTTCCTCTGGGCTGACTTTGTTTGATAAGAATTTCAAGCAGCTTCGGAAGCTTACTACTCATGCTACAAATTTTTCATTTGATTCTGACGGGGTCTGGACTCAAGGGGGCGGAACAATTAAAAAGTTCGACTGGCAAGGCAACTTGGTTCAAGCTGATACATCGTTCTCAGTTTACCGTGCAATGGCATGGCATGACTCAAAACTCTATCTGGCAGGACGAACCGGATTAGAGATCCGGGATAAATCCTTGAAGCGTGTAGAGGCTCTTCCGGAGTTTAACAATCTTAAAATCTCCTCACTATCATGGATTAATGATTCAATAGGTATTATTGCAACAATAGGAAACGGCCTGATTCTCATAAACAAAGAACATCGGGTAATTACCAATTACAATACTGATCATTACTTTATTGCAAACAATATTTACGAAATCACTCACGCTGATTCTGTTATTTGGTTGGGTACAGAAAAGGGAGCAATCATGATGAACAAAACTTCCATGATCAATGGAGAACCTGAATTCATACAATGGAATAAAAACACCGGACTCATAGATGATATAATTCGAAATATAATTGTGAGCAGTAATTCAGTTTGGGCATTCTCAGAGAACGGATATTCCATTATTCCAAAAAATCAACTTTACCAAAACAAAAAAACTCCAATTGCATACATTAAATCCCTGGAGATAAATGACAGTCCCATCAATCCGGCAAAAAAAATAATTCTTCCGTACAATCAAACCAAAATTAACCTGACATTCGGATTCCTCTCTTTTCACAATAAAAAAATTAATTTACGGTACAGGTTAAACCAAAATGATCCATGGGTAATTTCAAAGAGCAGAGCACTTCAATTTGCATCTTTAGCTCCCGGTGCTTATGAAATAGAGGTCCAATTTACGGATAACAATGTAACCTGGACTACTATCAACCCTGTTGTTAAGTTTTATGTTGAATCTCCCTGGTGGCTCAGGTGGTACTCAATACTATCAGGTATGGGAATTGTGCTGATTACTGCAATGCTCATTTTAAAGAGAAGACTGGATTTTGAAAAAAAACAAAATGAATTACTTCAGTTGATTAATAAACAACAAGCAGAACTAGTTCATGCTGAAGTTTCAATCTCGGAAAAAGAAAGAAAAAGACTAGCCAAAGAATTACACGACAGCATTGGCACACAACTTACCGCGATAAAACTTAATATTGTAAACATATTGAATAACAGGAATCGGCCTGATGACCTGAAAAAAATCGACACTCACCTGCAAAATACCATAGATGAAGTCAGGTCTATGGCCTATTCGCTTACTCCACCCGAAATTGAACGATATGGTCTTTTTGTAGCCCTCAGCAATCATTTTGAAAAGATTACTCAAACCTCAGGCATTCAGGTCGACTTCTCTACGTATGGCGCAGATATCCAGGCGAATGAGTTGAGCATTTCAATCTTCCGTATTTTGCAAGAACTAAGCAGCAATACAATAAAACATACACAAGCGAAAAATATAAAAGTTAGTATAAATTCATTCGAACACATGGTTAGCGTTTTATATGAAGATGATGGCGGAGGATTCGCTCCGGAAAAAGTAAAGAATGGACTTGGCTTATCTAACATCACCTCACGTGTTCGGGCTATTGGTGGTGTTGGTAATTTTGAATCAACATCGTATGGCGTTTCCTACGTGTTCGAGTTTCCAATAAACTGATTATGATTAAAACAATACTTGCAGACGATCATCAACTCTTTACGGATGGACTTGAGCGGTTACTCTCCGATTCAAAACAATTCTCTATTCTTAAAAAATTCACCGATCCATATTCCCTGCTTAGTGAAATACCCCGACTGAAACCAGAATTGATTGTTATTGATATTGAGTTCGGATCAATCAGTGGCCTGGATTTGATACCCCGCATCAGATCAATAGACCATTCAGTTAAAATCGTCATCTTAAGCATGCATCAGGAGCATGTATTTTCCCAAGAGGCCAAAACTCTTGGGGCTAATGGCTATTTTGTTAAAAATGTTGATCATGACCTGTTGATTGAATCCCTTACTTCCATTTGCAACGGTAATGATATATTCCCAACCAGCGCTAAAAAAAGTCCAACGCGCGATTTACTCCTGTCAGATCGTGAAATTCAAATTCTGAAATTATTGGCAAATGGTGCTACAAGCGAAAATATCGCTACACAACTTCAAATTTCAGGGCTTACTGTTAAAACACACCGAAAAAATATGATGCAAAAACTTAACGCATCCAATGGAATGGAGTTAATAAAAAAAGCATTTGAGAAAGGGCTAATATAAATAAGCAGTTCACATCTTCCTGTCTGAAGAAATGAACCAACTCAATTGCCTGAAATTCTGCAAAAACACATTAAAAAGTCATCCTGATAATGCACTACACATAGAGCAGCCGTTGCAAAAGGTCAGCGCAGGTAATATATTTACACCTGTATAAGAATAATTCAACTGAATGAGGGTTCCCGATAGAACAATTTTACTTTGCTTCACAGTATGTGCCTTCACGTTTACAGCTTTAAAAGCTCAGAATTTCCAACTTATCGGTCTTATAGACAATAAGCTTGTATTAATTGATAGCCTTACTGGGGCATTGCAGGCACAAGCAACAATTGATAATATTGCTTTAGGCGACCATGTCAATCTCACTTACCATTACGAAAAGGACCTTTACTATACAATATTGAGTCCGAATGAAGCGCCTAAGCTGGTTAGCATTACTAAAGAAGGAGATTATCAAATTATTGGAACTCTAATGTACAACGGTATTCCAGTTCCACTTTGTGATGCCTTGGCTTATAATCCGGTGCGGAAAAAACTATATGCAGGCGCCAGTTTAAATGGTGGTGTACTACAAAACGATTTCTACACTGAGTCAATCGTTGAAATTGATCCAGATACCGGAGTTTGCAGTCTGATAACAACCATTTCAACCAATTTGCCACTACTGACATTGATGTGATGGCCTTTGAGGGTGATGTAATGTATTTCTTCGATGGAGCCCCGCCTGGCGCAAATTTTCTTTACTTCTATAGGCTTGATTTTGCCAACCTAGGTGTAGTATCATTTCCTCAGATTATCTACCAAAGTACGTACGTTGCCATAGAAGATTTTACTTTAACAAGTCAAAATATTTATTTCACAGAAGGAAGGAATCTTAGAAGATTTAATTTGAACACTGGAACCTTGCACTTTGTTGGAACAACTCATTCGCCAGCACAATTTAATGGAAAGTTAATTAGAGGAATTGGAAAGATATTAGCTTGTTCACCACCAACCTTTGATTTAGGTGAAGACAAAATCTCTTGTATCAACAGTCCTGTCATTCTAAATGTGTCCTGCAATGATTGTTCATATTTATGGAGCAACGGGACTACTGAGCAAACGTTAACAGCTAATGAAACAGGAGAATATTGGGTTGAAGTCACCAACGCCTGCTCAAAGAAATCTGACAATATATTCATTCTATTTGAGAATTTCCCTGTTATTGACCTCGGTGGAGACAAAACAATATGCAATAACGAAGCCATAGAATTAACCGCTAGTTTCAGTGGAGCCTCATACGAATGGCAAGACGGCTCAACCCAGTCTTTCTATTTGGCTCAAGAATCTGGAACTTACTGGGTAAATGTCCAAAATTCATGCGGCTCATACATTGATAGTATTAACATATTATTTCAAGTTTCTCCCTCCATTGATTTAGGAGAAGACAGAACAGTATGTGATTCAGAAGAACTAATCCTAAATGCCCCAATCTATAGTAATACCAAGTATTTATGGAGCACAGGAGCTATTGAACCAATCTTAATCATAAATCAAACAGGAACTTATTGGATTGAAATTATCAATGATTGTGGAAGCGCTCAAGACACGATAAATATCAAATTTCCAATAACAGGTATACCCCGTATTCCAAACGTATTTACTCCAAATGGGGATTATAGGAACGAATCATTTGAGATAGATGCATCACTAACAGGATCTTCTATTAAAGTATTTAACCGATGGGGAAAGCTTGTTTTTGATTCTGCGAATTACATGGGAGATTGGGAAGCTAAAGAAGTTGCTTCAGGTATTTATTTCTACACACTAAGAGACCATTGTCACAAGGAGTATAGAGGAGCCGTTACTATTATTCATTAGTTAGCTTTACGCATCAACTAAATTGTTCAAAATTGAATCAGATAGCACTACCACGCACTCGCAAATAGTCAAAAATATCTTCAAATGAACTACCATGAAACCACCTAATCTCCCCATCCCTCTTAAACCATGTCAGTTGCCGTTTGGCGTACCTACGCGAGTTGCGTTTCAATAGCCGGATGGCTTCTTCCCTGTCGTACTTACCTTCCATGAAATCGAATATTTCTTGATACCCTACAGTTTGCAATGCGTTATGTTCCCGGTAAGGGTATAACTTTTCAGCCTCTTCAAACAAGCCTGCCTCAATCATCGTATCCATGCGCTCATCGATACGCCTGTACAATTCATTTCGTTCAAACTCCAATCCTATTTTAATTACCGTAAAAGGAAGTAACCGCTTTTGCTTCTTTTGAAAAGAGGTGATGGATTTACCCGTTGCCAATACCACTTCCAATGCACGACTTAAACGGGCAGGGTTTTGGATGTCGGCAGTGTTGAAATATTCTGGATCAAGTTTTTGTACAGACTGCTGCAACCAGGTCAATCCATGAGCCTGATAATTCTCTGTAACTGACTCTCGAATTTCGTCCGGCACTTCAGGGATATCGTCAAATCCTTCAACAAGAGCTTTGATGTATAAACCTGAGCCACCGCAAACAACCACATCATTGTACTTTTCAAAGAGTCCATAAATCTTTGCTAACGCCTCCTCGCCAAACTGTGCCGCATCATACCTGGCAACAATTGAATGGGAGTTAATAAAGTGATGCGTAACCCTGTCCAATTCCCATTGGGTTGGCTTTGCAGTGCCAATGGTCATTTCGCGGTAAAACTGGCGCGAATCAGCCGAAATAACCTCGGTACCCAATGCTTCAGCCAACTCAATTGCCAGGGCTGTTTTCCCCACAGCCGTGGGGCCCACAATCACAATCAGCCGCTTGTTTTCCAGATTCACCGGGCAAAATTAATACAGGTCGCCATTATTCTTTATCCGGGGTGCCACATTCACAATTATAAATTATCTTCGCCCCATTGAAACAACCATTATGATTAAGTACACTGTTCCGTTTTTGACCAAGCTAGAGGATATGATCGCGGAGTCGGATTATACGCTTCGTTATGAAAAGGGGAATTTCAAATCTGGCTATTGCCTCTTGCGCGATCAGAAAATCATTATTGTCAATAAATTCTACACGACAGAAGGCAAGATCAACGCCTTGCTTGACATACTGAAAACCGTTGAACTGGAAACCACCCGCTTTACAGAAAAGAGCCAAAAGCTGTACGAGGAGATCACACAAACTGAAGTTAAGGCTTGAAAATCACCTTCCTGGGAACCGGCACTTCGCAGGGCGTTCCTGTTATCGGCTGCGGCTGTGCGGTTTGCAGTTCGTTGGATTTTCGGGATAAACGCTTACGCACTTCGGTTCACCTGGCTGTTGATAACCTGAGCCTCTTAATTGACACTGGACCCGACTTCCGGCAGCAGGTTTTGCGTGAAAACATCAACCAATTAGATGGCATTTTGTTTACGCATGCGCATCGCGACCATACTGCCGGCCTGGATGATGTGCGTGCATTCAATTTTATGCAGCGCATGAGCATGCCGGTTTACGGCACCGCAATTACCCTTCAACAACTTAAAAATGATTTTGCCTACATCTTCGGCCCGAAAGATTATCCTGGTTTACCGCAAGTCGATTTGCATGAAATTGACACCGAGCCATTTCGCTTTCAATCCATAACGGTAACACCGCTGCTCGTTTACCATTTTAAAATGCCGGTGTTGGGTTTTCGTATGCACAACTTCAGCTACATTACCGACTGCAATCACATTCCGGAAGAAACACTTCAAAAACTACAGGGTACCGAAACACTTGTACTGAATGCGCTGCAACGTGAACAGCACATTTCACACTTTAACCTGGAAGAAGCCATTCGCATGGTGGAAATCATCAAACCCAGGCAAGCCTACTTCACGCACATCAGTCATAAACTTGGTTTGCATGCCGAAGTCCAAAAAGAACTTCCCTCCCACATCCATTTGGCTTACGATGGATTGCGATTAAGTTTGTAACCGGTAATCGGTTTACACACTTTACCATGCATAATAATTATTATCTATTGCGAAAGCTTTCCGATGAGCTTGAAAAAAGCTTTGCTGGAACCGTTGTTTCCGAATGCTTCAGTCAATCGAAAGATGAACTTATCATAAGGCTTGAAACCCAAAACAAACCATTCTTCATCAAAGCAAGTCTGCAATCCGCTTTTTCCTGCTTATCTTTTCCGGAAGAGTTTAACAGAGCAAGAAAAAACAGCGTGGATCTTTTTCAGGAACTGATCGGGCTGCGGGTTACAGGAGTACGGCAATTCACCAACGAGCGTTCCTTCTCCGTTCAGTTTACCGATCATATAGAACTCCTGTTTAAAATGCATGGCAACCGGGCAAATCTGGTACTGTTCGAACAAGGAAAGCCAACAAGCCTGTTTCGAAATCATTTAGCTGCAGATGCAAATATTAACCTTACTTCTTTAGACAAAGTAATTGACTGGAGCAGGGAGTCGTTCGAACAAAACATTCATCAACTCAGTAAGCATTATTTCACGTTTAGCAACGTGATCTGGAATTATCTCAAGCTTCAAGGATTTGAAACCAAATCACTGGCTGAAAAATGGGAAATGATTCAAGACATTATTCAAAAACTTGAACACCCAACTTTTTATATCACCGAATTCAATAAACAGGTAATCCTGAGTTTGATTGAGATTGGTGAGCCGTTTCAATCTTTTACTACAGCAAAAGAAGCATTGCATGAATTTTATAACCTGTACGCCAGGCGTTCGGGCCTTCAACATGAAAAGGATACTGTGCTTTCGAAACTTCGCACGCAACTAAAAAACGGAGAAGCTTACCTAAAAAAAACTTCTTTGAAATTAGCAGAGATAGAAGCCGATGACCATTACAAGCTTTGGGCCGACTTAATCATGGCAAATCTTCACCGGATTGAACCGGGCATGAAAAAAGTAGCGCTGGAAGATTTCACCACCGGTAAACCCATAGAAATAAAACTCAAGGACGACCTGAACGCTCAGAAAAACGCAGCCCTATACTATCGAAAATCTAAAAATCACCACATTGAAGTCAGCAAACTAAAGGAAGCGCTGGAACGTAAGGAGCAGGAAATTAGTAAACTCAATAACTGGATAAGCGATGTTGAGCAAATTGAGCAAGCGGGTGATTTAAAACTCTTTCTTCGTACCACAGGTTTGGTAACGGAGACCTCAAAAAAAGAGACTCCCCTGCCCTATCATGAATTTGAAATGCAGGGCTATAAAATTTGGGTCGGGAAAAGCGCCAAACACAATGACGAACTCACACAGCGATTTTCCTATAAAGAAGATTTGTGGCTTCACGCTAAAGATGTAAGTGGTTCGCATGTTATTATTAAATACCAAGCCGGGAAAACTTTTCCCAAACCTGTAATTGAGCGTGCTGCAGAACTTGCTGCGTGGCATTCGAAACGAAAAACCGAGTCGCTCTGCCCCGTTATATACACGCCTAAAAAATTTGTTCGCAAACGCAAAGGCGACCCACCCGGTACTGTGGTGGTTGAAAAGGAAGACACCATTCTGGTAGAACCTAAGCTGTAGCAGGATATTGCTTTAAGCGGGTAGTGTATACCTTCTTATACAGCTCCATCACAACCAATATGATTGACGCAGTTGCCAGTAACTTAAGCCATTCCGATAAATTTACCGGCTCAACATTCAGCAAGTTTTGCATAAACGGTATGTGCATGGAAAGAATGTGAATACCTTGCGCCACAATAATTGATATCCACACAAAATAATTGTTGGAAAATGGAATTGAAAACACGGAGGTACGCTCAGACCGGCAATTCAACACATGAAAATTCTGAAGCAAAACCATCAGCAACAAAATGATATTACGCGCTTCTGCCTCTTCATAGTGCAGGTTATTCAACAAATGAAACCACAATCCAAACGTGAGCAACATCATTACAGAACCCGAAAGTAAGGTCTGTGTGATCATAAGCCTGTCGAAAATACCCTGAGTTGGTTTACGGGGAGGATCATTTAATACATGCTTCTCACCCTTCTCAAAAGCAAGTGCAACATCTTGCGCGCCATTGGTAACCAGGTTTAACCACAATAGTTGCACGGGTAAAAATGGAAGCGGCAAACCGGTTAGCAGTGCCATAAACACCATTATAATCTCCGCAGCTCCGGTTGAGATCAGCATGTAAATGATTTTTCGAAGATTGCTGTATGTATACCTTCCCTCTTCAATTCCGGCAGCCAATGATGCAAAATTATTATCCGTAATTATGATGCTGGCCGATTCCTTGGCAACATCACTCCCATAGCCCATGGCCACACCAATGTTAGCTGTTTTCAAGGCGGGCGCATCATTCACACCATCTCCGGTAACCGCAGCAAAATTTCCTTGAAGGCGTACAGCTTCAACAATTTGTTGCTTTTGCAATGGACTCACACGAGCAAAAACAGTTTTACCCAAAAGTCGTGCGCGAAACACAGCATCAGCTTCTCCTTTACTCAGCCCCAATTGATCACCTGTGATTATTTCCTCTTTTGATGTGGCTATTCCCAACTCACTGGCAATAAACAAAGCTGTAGCCGGGTGATCACCGGTAATCATGCTCACCTGGATGCCCGCCTGGTGACAAAACTCTACAGCATGCTTGGCTTCAGGCTTAAGCGGGTCAATCAGTGCCACAAGGCCGAGTAAATTCAAATTTTGAAGTGCCAAAGAAGCATCAACTTCACCAAACGCTACGGCTAGCACCCGAAAACCCTGGGCAGCTAATTCATTTGTTTGTTGAAAAAGTGTTTCCTGATGATCACCACTACAAAGGGGTACAATTGCCTCCACTGCACCTTTAGCAGCCGCGAACCTCCTGCCTGCTTTATCGTAAATAACCGCAGCATATTTGCGATCGGATTCAAACGGAATTTCCTTGATAACATGCACCCCTTCACGAAGCTCCTTCAAATCATGGCCACGTTTAATAGCCAATGCCAGAAATGCAACATCTATGGCATCACCCTGATGTTCCCAACCCGATTCACTGTTAGCTAATTCAGATTCGTTACATAACACGCCAGCTTCTACAAGATCATCAAGCAGTTGCACTGTATTAACTTCATTAATCGAATCACTTGTGAGTACGCCATCGCCATTATATCCCGCTCCGCTAACATCAACCTGAGCACCATTGACCAGTAAAATTTTCTTTACCGTTTGTTGATCAACTGTCAAGGTTCCGGTTTTATCGGTGCCAATGTAGTTGCAACTTCCCAAGCCTTCAACAGCAGAAAGTTTCCGGATAATGACGTTACGCTTAGCCATCCGGCTTGTTCCGATGGAAAGGGCAACGGTCATCGCGATAGGCAAGCCTTCCGGTATGGCTGAAACAGCAACTGCAACCGCTACAAAGAAAATATCGATCAGCGGTATTCCCTGGTAAAAGCCGATGAGGAAAATCAGCATGCAGGCCACCAACACAATCAAGCTCACCCGTTTTGCAAAACGGCTCATGCGCTTCATCAGCGGGGTTTCTTCCTGGCGGGTTTCCGTTACGGTCTTGGCAATTTTTCCAATCTCCGTGTGTAAACCTGTAGCAACAACCAACCCACGCCCCCGGCCACTCATTACCGTAGTGCCGGCAAATAGCATGTTCACCTGGTCACCAAGAGCAAGTTCATTGCCCTGCAACGCATGGATGTTCTTTTCAACAGGTAACGATTCACCAGTAAGTATGGCCTCTTCGGTTCGAAGGTTATTGGATGCTATCAAACGCAAATCCGCGGGCACCCGCATGCCCGATTCCATCAAGACCACATCACCGGGTACAAGATGCTCAGCATCCAAAAAAATTGCATGACCATCTCGAAAAACCTTGGCTTTGGTTTTTACCAGCTGTTGCAAGGATGCTGCATTTACCTCAGCCTTCCATTCCTGGTACGTACCCAGAATTGCGTTGATGAAGATGATCAGAAAAATGAATCCGGCATCTTCATACTCCCGGATAAGCAAAGACACCACCCCGGCTGCGATGAGCACATAAATCAGTGGGCTGGCAAATTGATGCAGCACCACCTTTAGAAAAGTAATCTTCTTGCCATGAGGCAAAACGTTCAACCCATACCGGTTGAACCGGTTGTTGGCTTCAGTTGTGCTCAAGCCATCAAACGAAGTTTCCAACGCACGATAAAGTTCCTCTATGGATTGTTGAAAAAAATGATTCATTAGAAAGGTCTATTTTCCGATGACACAGTTTTCAAAGATACTTGGGATATCCAAACCTGCCATGTGATGATTATCAGGTAAGACGCTGACCAGTATCATAATAAAAATACTGCAAAATTGGGTACTTGAACGTATAATCATAGGACGACCAGTTAACCTAATTGTTATGAAACGCATACTCATCCCAACCGACTTTTCAGCATGTGCTAAAAATGCACTAAAAGTTGGCTCCGAGTTGGCCGCTGAACTGAAAGCTGAAATTTTATTGCTTCACGTAATTTATACATCAAATGGATTGGAAAGACTTCCCGAGAATCTCTCCAAGTACCCTGAATTGAAGAGCGTTGTAGCCAAAACAAAGCAACACCTGAAGCGCGATCAGGAACATTACGAAAAGATAACCATCACCACTCAGTTGGAAATCGGAACGCCTTTTCAGATAATTCTTGCCACGGCTAAAAAATGGAAAGCCGATTTAATTATTATGGGGTCGCATGGTACTGCCGAAAAGAATCATCCCTTTGTTGGCTCAAATGCACAGAAAGTATTGCGCGGTGCCGACTGCCCGGTGCTATCGGTTCAGAAAAATCACACATTAAAAAATATAAAGAAACTAACGTTCGCATCAAACTTTGAAGATGGATGTGAAAAAGCTGCGGCTGGCATTATGGACTTCGCACAAACTGTAAAAGCGCAGGTTCAACTACTGTATGTAAATACACCGCTTAATTTCAAAGACACGCACTACATCCAGGAGAGGTTCCAGTGGTTTGAAAAGAAGAACAGCAAGCTAAAATTTTCGCACGCTATTCATTGCGACTACGATGTGCATCGTGGCATTGCACACTTTCTTGAAGGTGAGAAAAAAGGAATTGCCGGTATTGTAACACGAACCCGAAAAGGCTTACCCTCCTACACACTGGGCATTGCTGAAAGTGTAACCTATCACAGCCCAATACCAGTGCTGAGCGTGAACTACACAAAATAGCAGTAGTCTATTTTACAATATTGATCTTCAGGGTATTAGTTCGCAAACGTTCCTGAATGGGCATGCTGGCCATGGTGATGAAAATATCGCCACTTTGCACATGCCCCTCCTTTTTCAAAATAGCTTCAACATCGGCAATCGTTTCATCCGTTGAATTCACTTTGTTGTAATGGTAGCCACGTGCACCCCACACCAGGTTAATGGTGTTGATCAAATACTTGTTACCCGTAAACACAAATATGTTTGTATTGGGGCGATAAGATGAAGACTTGAACGCTGTATACCCTGATGAAGTCATTCCTACAATGGCTTTGGCGCCAACATCCTTTGCCAGCTTGCAAGCAGCCAATACAAGACTGTCGTTGATGTATACCGGGGATTTTGGATCAACCTCGCGGAAGCGGTAGTACAACTTATCATTTTTCTCCACAGAAGCAATCGTACGCACCATACTGCGCACCACTTCAATCGGATATTTACCAGCAGCTGTTTCCGCAGAAAGCATTACGGCATCAGCGCCATCCATTACTGCATTAGCAACGTCATTCGTTTCGGCACGTGTCGGGCGCGGATTTTCAATCATGCTTTCCATCATCTGCGTAGCCACAATAACCGGCTTGGCTGCGGCATTGCATTTCTCTACCAGCATCTTTTGAACCATAGGCACCTCTTCCAACCAGATCTCCACACCCAAATCTCCACGCGCTACCATCACGGCATCAGTAGCTGCAATAATTTCATCAATGTTGCTAAGCGCTTCCGGTTTTTCAATTTTCGCAACAATCCGCGATAGGGATTGATGCTCTTCCAGAATACTTCTCAAAATTTTAATATCCTGCGCCTTCCGTACAAATGACAGGGCGATCCAATCCAGGTTATTCTTAATCCCGAAATCCAGATCTTCTAAATCCTTTTCCGTAAGCGATGGTGCCGACACTTTGGTGAAGGGCATGTTTATACCCTTGCGGGATTTCAACGAACCACCGTACACCACTTCAGTAACAACATCAATATCACGAACCTCCTTTACTTTCAACTCAATCTTACCATCATCTATCAGAATCACATCACCTTTTTTCACATCCTTAGGCAATTGTTGATACGAGGTGCTGGCTATTTCGCGGTTACCTTTCAGTTGCCGCGTGGTGATGATGAATTCCTGACCACGCTCCAGAACGATATCCGGCTCAACCTCCTGCACCCTGATTTTCGGACCTTGCAGATCCAATAGCAACGCAACGGTTGATCCCAGTTCCTCATTCAATTCCCGAACCGTATTAATTACTTTCTGATGATCTTCATGCGTTCCATGCGAGAAATTCAGTCGAAACACATCCACACCCTCTTTGATGAGCGCGCGAAGCATTTCACGTGAATTTGATGAAGGACCTATGGTGGCAACAATCTTGGTTTTATTGTACGATATCATTTCCATGTGTACGAAATTCTAAAAGGTTGTAGGGTACGCGTGTTAAAAAACAAAGTTACTTCTCGACTTTAACGATTCGGTGGCTATGGGAGCCACCAGTTCGATGGAAGGAATTTCTTTTATCGCCTGAAGAATCATTGAAGTAAAATTAACATCCTCTGATGCAGTCAAAAGTATGAAATCAAAACGAGGAAATTCAGGTACCAGAAAATACTTTCCTGTCTCGTAATCGACAGGTTTGTTTTTAAACAGTTTCAATCGATTGAGGCGCGTTTCATACGCGTAAAAAGAAAAGTACCGCTCTTCCTGATTTTTGAATCCAACGGCCAGATCGGGCTGCCGA
Source organism: Cyclobacteriaceae bacterium (assembly GCA_019638275.1). Classification (GTDB taxonomy): domain Bacteria; phylum Bacteroidota; class Bacteroidia; order Cytophagales; family Cyclobacteriaceae; genus UBA2336. The sequence continues at coordinate 455,097 of JAHBUC010000003.1, forward strand.
ACGAGCTTCACGCCCAGCTTTTGATTGATTTCCCAGGCCAGTTTATAGCCCTTCAATGTAGAGATTACACCCGCCAGTTCGAAGTCGAAATCGTACTCAATTACCAGCTTGCTTTTCTTCATTTCCGGTGCAATTTTGAGGGATTTTAGGGCTGAAACCCCGATTTAAAAAAGTTTGACAATATTGCAGTAAATATCTTTCTTTGCAGGGATTTTTAAATCTTAAAACCTTAAAAACATGTCTGAAATCGCACAAAAAGTAAAACAGATTATCATCGACAAACTCGGTGTGGAAGAATCTGAAGTTACTCCTGAAGCAAGCTTTACCAACGACCTTGGCGCTGACTCCCTTGATACTGTTGAACTGATTATGGAGTTCGAAAAGGAATTCAACATTTCTATTCCTGACGATCAGGCCGAAAATATTTCAACCGTTGGCCAGGCGATCTCTTACCTGGAACAGAACGTTAAGAAGTAAGACGACCTTTTTTACCTCACGCACATTTTTTACGTATGACTTTAAAGCGAGTAGTTGTCACCGGACTTGGTGCACTTACCCCTATCGGTAACACCCTTAGGGAATACTGGGATGGACTGAAAGCCGGTACCAGTGGTGCTGCACCCATAACCCGTTTCGATGCTACTTTATTTAAAACCAAATTTGCCTGCGAAGTGAAAAACTTCGACATCGGCAATTTCATGGATCGCAAGGAGGCCCGCAAGATGGATCCCTTTGCACAATACGCAATGGTGGTTGCCGATGAGGCCATCAAAGATTCAAACCTTCCGCTGTCAGAACTGGATCCGCATCGCATTGGTGTAATCTGGGGATCGGGCATCGGAGGGTTACTTACCTTCCAGGAAGAAGTGAAGTCATTCGCAAAAGGCGATGGCACACCACGCTTCAATCCGTTCTTCATTCCAAAAATGATCCCTGACCTGAGCGCAGGTCACATCTCCATCAAGTATGGTTTCCGCGGACCTAATTTCGTAACCGTTTCGGCTTGTGCATCATCCACCAACGCCATTTACGATGCCTTCACCTACATTCGTTTAGGTAAGGCAGATGTGATCGTTTCGGGTGGTTCAGAAGCTGCAGTATGCGAAGCCGGTGTTGGTGGATTTAACGCCATGAAGGCCCTATCCGAGCGCAACGATTCTCCGGAAACTGCTTCACGCCCGTATGATAAAGAGCGTGATGGTTTTGTATTGGGAGAAGGTGCCGGTGCCTTGATACTTGAAGAATATGAGCATGCCAAAAAACGCGGGGCAAAAATTTATGCCGAAGTGATTGGTGGTGGCATGTCGGCTGATGCGTACCACATTACTGCCCCTCACCCGGAAGGTGCAGGCATTACCAAAGTGATGGAAAACGCGTTGGAAGATGCAGGCATCAGCCCGCAAGAAGTGGATTACATCAATACACATGGAACCTCAACGCCTCTTGGCGATATTGGCGAGATTAAAGCCATTACCCAGGTATTTGGCGACCATGTGTTTAAGATGAACATCAGCTCAACCAAATCCATGACCGGGCATTTACTCGGTGCAGCCGGTGCCATTGAAGCGCTGGCCTGTCTGATGGCCATCAACGAAGGCGTTGTTCCCCCTACCATCAACAACTCCACGCCAGACGATCAGCTTGACTCACGCTTAAATCTTACGCTTAACAAGGCGCAAAAGCGTGATGTAAAGGTAGCGTTGAGCAATACTTTTGGCTTTGGCGGCCACAATGCCTCCATCATTTTCCGCAAAGCCTGATCACCATGTTTATCGGTCAATTAAATCCCTTTGCTTACCTTAGGGGATTAAATATTTGTGCCTGATCACGTGTGGCGAATTCTTAAAATCACCGGCAAAAAATCTCCCTCTGATAAAAAGCTGATCACGGCTATTCACAACATAGCCGGCTTCACGCCTGTTAACCTTGAACTATATAGACTGGCTACACGCCATAGTTCAGTTATAAAAGAAAACGGAGATGGCTTTAAGGAAAACAATGAACGCCTCGAATATTTGGGGGACGCTATACTGGGGGCGGCCGTTGCTGATTTTCTGTTCAAGAAATTCCCGTACAAAACCGAAGGTTTTTTAACCGAAATGCGTTCACGAATTGTTAACCGTGAATCGTTAAACCTGCTGGCGCGTAAAATTGGAATTGGAAATATCGTTCAATACGACCAAAAGAATCAGCAATTGCAACAGGTGATTCTGGGAAATACCTTGGAAGCCATCGTTGGCGCCATCTACCTCGACAAAGGATATCTACGAACCAAACGATTTGTAATCAATAAACTCATCGCACCAAATTACGACCTGGATGCGTTGGTGAGTACACAAACCAACTTCAAAAGTAAAGTAATTGAATGGTGCCAGCGCGAAAGCAAGGAAGTGCGTTTTGAAATTGTAGACATCAAGAAAGGCAGAATACACAAAGAGTTTACCGCACAGGTAATCATTGACAGTAATGTTGTAGGCACCGGCTTTGGGAACAGCAAGAAAAAAGCGGAGCAAGATGCCGCCTACAAAACCTGCGAACAACTTAAAATACTGGAAGCACTATCGTGAAACGATTGAAACTGGCAGGCGGAACGTTAAATCAAACTCCTTTCGATTGGAAAGGTAATGCAGCCAATATTGTTGAAGCCATCCATCAGGCAAAGCACGAAGGAGCACAAATGCTTTGTTTGCCTGAGTTATGCATAACCGGCTACGGATGTGAGGATGTATTTCTTAGTGACTGGCTCAGTGAAAAAGCGTTTGAGCAGTTGCTTAAACTAAAAGAGCACTGCGATGACATCACCGTCAACATCGGATTACCCGTTCGCATTGACGGGCGAACGTACAACGGCTCATGCGTTATTCATAATAAGGAAATTCTTGGGGTTACACTAAAACAGAATTTGCCTAATGATGGTGTACACTACGAGCCTCGCTGGTTCACTCCGTGGCAGGCTGGGAAAGTAATCACATTAACCCGCCAGGGAGTAACCTTTCAGGCCGGAGATCTTATCTATGAGTCGAACGGTATTCGTTTGGGAATAGAAATTTGTGAAGACGGATGGAGCAAGGAAAAAAGACCAGGCTATAATTTTCATAAACGTGGCGTTGATTTAATTCTCAACCCAAGTGCCAGTCATTTTGCCATGGGCAAAAGCGGCAACCGCGAAGAAGAAGTGGCGCTTGACGGTTCAAGACTATTTAACTGTGTTTATATTTTCTGCAACCTGCTGGGTAATGAAGCAGGCAGAATAATTTACGATGGAGACATTCTGTTCGCGCAACACGGCAGACTCCTCGTTCGTAACACGCGTTTATCGTTTAAACCTGTACAGGTTATTACCTGTAATGTTGATTTCGAACATCCTGAAAAGAGTGAGCACAAACTGCTGCCGGATTCAAAAGATCGGAATGAAGAATTAACCAAGGCTGTTACCCTTGGCTTGTTTGATTACCTCCGTAAAAGTAAAGCAAAGGGATTTGTGCTCTCCTTAAGCGGTGGTGCAGATTCATCCACTTGCGCGGTAATGGTTGCTGAAATGGTAAAGCGCGCCAGCGATACATTAGGTTGGGACAGGTTCTGCTCAAGCCTTGGGCTCGCAACGGTTCAAAACAAACAAGAAGCCATTAAACAACTATTGGCTTGCGCCTACCAAGGATCAAAAAATTCTTCCAGGGAAACATTTAATGCTGCCCGGTCATTGGCTGAATCATTGGGTGCAGTTTTCTATCATTGGAGCATTCAGGAAGAAGTTGACTCGTACTCAACAAAAATTGAGAGCGCCTTAAATCGATCATTAAACTGGCGAACCGATGACATTGCCCTGCAAAACATCCAGGCCCGGTCACGTTCGCCCATCATTTGGATGTTAGCCAACATCAGGCAAAGTATTTTACTAACCACCTCTAACCGTAGTGAGGGCGATGTGGGTTATACCACCATGGATGGAGATACAAGCGGAAGTCTCGGACCAATTTCAGGCATAAGCAAACCAACTATTTTAGCATGGCTGAAGTGGGCCGAAAAGGAACTTGGTTACTCCGGTCTGAGCCATGTAAATGCACTAAAACCAACAGCCGAACTTCGCCCATCCGACAAAAACCAAACGGATGAAGATGACCTGATGCCATATGTCGTAATGGCAGCAATCGAACAGCTGGCCATCCTGAAAAGGAAATCGCCAATTGAGGTGTTCGAAATCCTAAAGCCAGATTTCCCGGATAAAACCATATTAAAAAATTATATCCGGAAATTTTTCCGCTTGTGGGCTGCCAATCAATGGAAGCGTGAACGCCTGGCCCCTTCTTTTCACCTGGATGACTTCAATGTTGATCCTCGTACCTGGTGCAGATTTCCAATATTATCATCGGGATTTACCGAAGAACTTGCTTTATTAGAGGCTCACTAATCCCCGTTTTATCATCATTTAATTAATCCATAATCCGTATATATTTGCGACCATGAGTTTACTGAGTTATATAATCTGGAATGCCAGCCCTGATATTTTTTCAATCGGGCCTGTAACCCTTCGCTGGTATGGACTATTGTTTGCCCTTGGCTTTTTACTTAGCCAGCAGATCTTATATTATATCTACAAGCAGGAAGGCAAACCGGAAAAGGATGTTGATACGCTAACCATCTACATGGTTATTGCAACGATTATTGGCGCGCGTTTAGGCCATGTGCTATTTTATGAGCCTGAACGCTACCTGTCAAACCCAATTGATATCCTTAAAATTTGGGAAGGCGGATTGGCAAGCCATGGTGCCGCATTCGGTATTTTATTTGCGTTATGGTTATACGCACGCAAGAAAAAACCCGGGCAATCCTACCTGCAAGTGCTTGATCGTATTGTGATACTGGTAGCACTTACAGGCGCTTTAATTCGTTTTGGGAATTTCTTTAATTCGGAAATTATTGGCAAGCCAACCGAATCAAACAGCGGTGTAGTATTTGCGCGAAATGTATCGGAAGTACTGAAAAGCGACCCAATTGTTGAAGATGTACATTTTACAACCAGCGCAGATCAACTCAATGCGGAGGACTACCCTCCTATAAAACTACTCATTGAGTTTAAAGCCGGTGAAGATTCGTTGAGAGCGGCCGCTTTCATGAACACCAAGCTGTATGAACGCCTGGTGTACTCCAGTTACGTACGCGAACATCTGTATGTAGACGAAACCTTGAGTTTTAAACTTGGCAAAGAAGATAATGGCCAGTATGCAGCTGTTGTTAACACCTATGCTATTCCTCGCCATCCGGCACAGCTGTATGAATCCATTTCATGTGTGATCTTGTTTGCATTTTTATTCTGGCTCTGGTACCGCGATAAAGCGAATCTTCCTGCCGGCCGGATCTTCGGAATCTTTATGATTGTACTATGGTCGTTGCGCTTTGCTTACGAATACCTGAAAGAAGTACAAGTGAGCAGCGAACTTGACTTTATTGAAAAGTACGGAGTTAACTACGGACAGTTGTACAGTATTCCGCTGGTGCTTGTTGGTATTGTGGTGTTGATTTTATCGTTTAGAAATAAGAAGCAGGAAGTAAACGAATAAACTTTTTGATCCGGTGCATACAACAAAACATCAGGGCGCTGGTTATGTTGGGAGGATTGCTCCTCTGGCTGCCAGTTTCAGGAAAAGAAATTCCTGATCTTGCCCTTCATGCACCTGATTCAATTCGTAAAAAAAATCGTTTACAGGCAGAAACGCACGCTGATAGTACCGGCTATTACGTAGAGATTAATCGAATTTTTATTTTAGGAAACAAGCTAACGCGCGAGAGCATCATCTTGCGCGAACTTTCGCTAAAACCAGGCGATACCATTTTTAACCTGGAACTCCCCAAAGTACTGGAAAAAGACGAAAACAAACTTTTCAATCTGCATTTGTTCAATGCGGTTGAAATCAGGCCACTGGAACTGCAGCCTGGAAAAGCAGATTTACTGGTAGAAGTGAATGAACGCTGGTACACCTTCCCCGTACCGATTTTTGAACTATCCGACAGAAATTTTAATGAATGGTGGGAGAACTATAACCACGATTTTAAACGTGTCAATTATGGGTTAAAACTTTTTCAATACAATGTGCGTGGTCGAAACGAAACCCTGATTCTCACCGCGCAATTCGGATATGTGCGTAGGTTTGAGCTGATGTATCGGGTTCCCTACCTGGACAAACGTCAAAAGCAAGGGCTCATTTTCAAAACCGATTTTATTGATGCCAAAAATGTAGCTTACCAAACCGATGATCATAAACTAACTTTTTTGGAAACAGATCGGGTGCTGCGCAATACCCGCGGTATGGAGCTTACCTATACCTATCGGAATTCATTTTACAATCATCACCGGCTTGGATATGCTTTTAGAAGGACAAATATCTCGGATTCCCTTTATGCAACCAATCCGAATTACCTGGGTACAGAACGGCAACTTCAAAAATTTGATATACTCAGTTACGAATTCATTTCCGATCATCGTGATGTGATTGCCTATCCGCTGCGTGGCTATCATTTTGTATTTCATTTACAAAAAGTAGGTTTTGCAATCAGTGACGATTTGGAAAAACTGGATACCTGGATTAGTTACGCCCGATATGTAGATCTTAAAAAGAATTACTTTCTATCCAACCTTACATTTGGATACTGGAGCAACAAGGATAATATTCCCTACCATAATTTTGGAGCACTCGGCTACAACCGCTTGTTTGTTCGTGGTTACGAAGTAAACGTTGTAGAAGGCCCCTTATTCTTCTTGAACAAGACCACTCTGAAAAAGCGCATATTCCACCGCATTTACAGCATGGATGGTTCGCGGTTTAAACAGTTCAAGTACATACCGCTTTCCATTTTTCTAAAAACATATGCCGATTTCGGCTATGTAAAAAACTATCCGTTCTATAACGAAAACGAACTGAATACCCGGCTATCCAACACCTTAATAGCAGGAACCGGTATGGGCATTGATATTGTGAGTTCGTACGATGTGGTGCTACGTTTTGAATATACCCTGAACAGTGAAGGCCGTGCAGGATTTTTCTTTCATATTAAGAAGGAGTTTTAACTCAAATTCTTTACCAAAACTTTTCGTGCCAGGATTAATCATTGATTTCAGATTCCAGCACATCCAAAATAATATGTATACGCTTTCGAAGCGATTCCGATTCCAGATTATTAATGGTATTCAATGTGATCGACCATGAAACTATACTCTCCATTTCAGAATCCTTCAAAAACTCAGCTATATCAACCGCTATACTTGATTTGTTTGAAATAGGGAGATCAAATTTCTTTACATCCAGCAGAATGCTCATATTACTCTTATCATTCCAAAAAGCATGATAGATATTTCTCCCCACACCTCTCCTATCAAAAAAAGGAACAACATGATTAGCTACGTAGTTAACATAAAGCTGCTCCGTTTCCTGTAATTGTATTACATCCGATGTCCAATTGGTCAAGAGCCGCTTAAGTTCAGCATTTTTCAAAATATTAATATTACCTGAGCTTACAAGATCATTTTGAATTGGATCGAATGTTGGAAGAAGAATCAACTGGCTTAATCTCTTCATCAGACTATCATTATTGATTTCGTCTTTTGACTGATAATACAGCAAAACCTCATTTGCGGATTTAATGAGTAAGTTGCGGATTTCCATTTTGCTTTCGAGTTGGGCCAGATTTGACTCGTACTCGGCCTTCAATTGATTGAGCACAAGTTGCTCTCTTACGCTTTCAATCCGTTCTTCGTTCCAATTATTAATTTGTAGTGCAATCAAAATCCCGATAACGACAAGCGCTATTTCTCCTAGTGCATAGAGTGCATACCGGGTAAATTTTCTCTCCACCAACAAACTATGGCGAATTCTTCTGAAAAAATGTATCATCGCTTTAAGGGTTGAATTTAGGTTAATTGATCTCGTACATACATTGCTTTCATTTATACTTCCATTTTCTCTGCTTACCCTTCCTGTCATACTGATACCACTCACCTACCCGCTCACCATTTTCATAAGACCCGGAGAACGTCATCCGGCCTTGATTATCAAAGAATTTCCATTCGCCATGTTCCTTTCCTTCGTGGTAAAATCCTTGTTGAATCAATATACCTTCCCGATTGTATTGCCGAACAACGCCTTGTGGCATGCCCTTTTCATAATTCACATGCCTATCGATGTTTCCGTTATCATAAAAGTATTTCCACAAACCAGCATACATGCCCTGCTTATAAACACCGAAGCGATAAAGCTTGCCGTTTTCATGAAAGTAAAAAGCGGAGTCACTCAACACACCATTCTTCCATATCTCCTTGCCTTCCAATTTTCCACTCCGGTAGTGATAAACAACTTCACCATGCAATTTTCCATGCTCAAAATGCTCAACCACATTAAGTTCACCCGTTGGGTAGTAGTACAGCCACTTCCCACTCTTGTGCCCATCCTGAAGCAATCCGGTTGACCGTACCTGCCCCGAAGGGTAATGATCCTGAACAGGTTGCCCGAAAGCACCTGCCGACAAGACAAGAAAAATGCTCAGGCCACAAGCAGTAAGATTTTGCATATTATCGGGCATATGCTAAATTATCACAAAGTCGTGCCGCCAACAAGCAACTGTCCCCAACATGAAGCATGTTTTACTGGCATTATTGATTCTATTTGCCATCCGTGCAGGTGCGCAAAGTGTGTCTACCTTAATGGGTGCACGCGCAAACGGTATGGGCTACGCCTCCGCTGCGTTGTTCGACTCATGGGGCATATTCAACAACATGGCAGGCATTGCCAGGCTTGATGAGCCCTCAGCCATTTTTGTGTATGATCTGAGACCCGCTTTGCCCGGAGGCAATCGTACAGCAGCAGGATTAGCCTGGCCTACACAAGCTGGGGTTATTGGTGGCGGTGTATTTCGGTTTGGCGATGATGTGTACAACGAAAGCCTGCTAACAGCCGGTTTCAGCAACCAGTTTGGGTTGGCAGCTCTTGGTGTTAAAGTTAATTACATACAATACTCAGCCGAGGGATTCGGACGTAAAGGTGTGTTTACTATTGGGTTTGGCGGAATCGCTGAATTGACGGAACAGCTCTCAGTTGGGGCATACATCACAAACATTAACCAACCAAAAATTTCAGAAGATGGTGAACGTATTCCAACATTGTTAACAGCAGGCATTTGCTTCAAACCGACAAGCAAAATCATTATTGCTACCGAACTTGAAAAAGATTTGGAAGCAAATGCCAATTGGAAAACAGGAATTGAGTATTCATTCCACAAAAAATTCTGCGCAAGAACCGGGTTTAATCTTAAACCAAACACCGCCTTCTTCGGATTGGGATTTAAAACACCCAGACTAGCCATTGATTATGCCATTCAGCATACCGTTCAGCTAAGTCTTAGCCATCAAGCTTCAGTCAATTACTTTTTCAACAGATGAAGACGTGTACACTCATCATATTGATTCTGACCCTATACACCGGAGCAGCATTTACCCAGGAGTATCCGCGCAAGGAAATTGATCTTGAACGACTGGTCGATGAACTTTTCGGTTTTCAGGATCTTGATTTAAACTATGAAGACTTGTATGAAAACCTGGCTTTGTTGTTGGCTAATCCATTAAATCTCAACAAAGCTTCTGCGGAGGAGCTCCGATTTCTGAATTTACTTACCGAAGAACACGTGCAGAGTTTAGTACGATACAGAACTGAACATGGTCCTCTCCTTTCCGTATATGAATTGCAAGCGGTACCAGGTTTTGATTTACAAACGATAAGTCGTGTAGTTCATTTTTTCTCCGTTGATGATCTCTCTCAAAAATTAAGTGGTTCGATCTTCCGAAGGGCAATTGAAGATGGTAGCCATTACCTGCTGCTGCGGTACGAAAATACGTTCGAAACAAAACGAGGGTTTACGGATCAGGTTTCACCACAACAACAATTTAAAGGCGATGAACACAAGCTATATATGCGCTTTCGGTCAAGCCGGCCGGGCGATTATAGTTTTGGGTTTACGGCTGAAAAGGATGCTGGAGAAACACTTCAATGGAATCCATCAAAGAGATACTATGGCGCAGACTTCACTTCCATCCACGCCCAGGTACTGAACAAAGGAAAAATTAAAAACCTCGTACTTGGAGATTACCAAGCCCAATTTGGGCAAGGCCTTATATTGGGGGGAAATTTCGGGTTTGGCAAAGGTGCCGAAACTATAACTACAGTTAGGAGAAGCAATTTAGGTTTTACACCGTATACCTCCGTAAATGAAATTGGATACCTGCGCGGTGCTGCATTAACCTACCAAATTCTGCCCGCGATAAACATCTCAGGTTTTTATTCACGCACCCATCGCGAAGCGTCCATTGCTTCGGATTCAACCGACCTTTCGTTTGTTTCCGCATTTCAAACAACAGGATTTCATAGAAACGATTCTGAGCTTAGTCGCAGAAAGACGCTCGGTGAAAGTCAGCAAGGTGTAGTAATCAACTACAAAAAAACTTTCATCGATGTTGGACTTATTTATCACAGGCTTGCCTACGATGTACCCGTAAATCGCGCACCTCAGCCCTACAATCAATTTATTTTTTCCGGTAACAGATTAACCAACACAGGCGCATACCTGAACTACGCACGGTATAACTTTACATTCTTTGCCGAAGCTGTTAAAACCCTTACGGGTGGATTTGGTATTACCGGTGGATTACTTGGCAGCCTTACTCCTCAACTTGATGTGGCGTTTCACTTTCGAAACTACCAACGCCATTTTCAAAGTTTGTATTCGAATGCCTTCGGTGAAAGCACAGTTCCACGGAACGAACGGGGCATTTATTGGGGATGGCGTTATCGGTGGAACAGAAAGTATAGCCTGGCAGGATACATGGATTTTTTTCGGTTCCCCTGGCTGCAGTATCGGAACTACCGCCCATCCGATGGACATGAGTTTTTGTTACGATTCAATTATCAACCATCACGAAATATTACGCTTTTTATCCAGGCAAGAGAAGAATCAAAATCGAGAAACATTTCAAACAACGAATCCAACTTGTACACATCAGCAAATGGGATAAAAAGAAATTACTGGATTGCATGTGATTACGCTGCAAACCGAATGTTACGGCTTAAAACAAGGGCACAATTCAGCACGTACACCATGCAACATCAAACTACCCACGGAATGGTTCTGTTTCAGGATGTGAGCCTGAATTTAGGAAAGCTTTCCCTTACCGGTCGCTATGCACTTTTCGATACCGAAGATTACGATAACCGGCAATATGTTTTTGAGCGCGATGTATGGCTTGCGTTTTCCATGCCGGCTTTATCCGGAACTGGCATCCGGAATTACGTGCTCGTTCAGTATGATCTGAGTAAAAAACTTACATGTTGGATTCGATACGCCAACCTGCGCTATACAGACCGCACAGAAATTGGCAGTGGCGTGGATACTATTGATTCGAATACGCGAAATGATATTAAATTGCAGGTACGTTACCGGCTTTAACCCCAACACATGCATGCTGTAAAACAAATAACCCCCGAAGTGTTGCTGGTGCTTTGCATCGGGGGGATCATTTTTATCCTTGTTTTTAAGGCGATTTTCCGCAAAAAACGCTGATATCCTTACGAATAGATCGCTGAACAACTTCGGCAAAACCAAATAATCGGTTAATTTCAACACTTGGAAATCAAGACAAAAACCAAACAGGAAACATGAAAAATTTCATTGCCACATTATTAATCGCATGCTTGAGTTTAACAGCCGTAGCCCAGGTTACGAAAAAAACGCTGGAGTTACCCGAATTCAAGGCTATCTACAACAATTCAAACTACACGGTATACTTAAAGCAAACGAATAAACAGGAAATAAATGTTGAAGCGCTCACCGAAATATATGAGCTGACCAACATTTTTGTTGAGAACGGCATACTCATGATCAACATTGATCGCAAGCCGGAAAATCCCAACAAAAGTATTTGGGCAAAGATTGATGACATCAAGCTCAACCCTACTATGAAATTATATATCAGCGTAAAAAACGTTACCGATCTTCAGGTGAATGGTGCAGGAAAAATCATTTCTGAAAATTCATTGGCGGCCCCAACGCTCAATATATCCATTGGTGGTTCGGGCAGCATGGATCTGGACATTAAAGGAGACCAGGTAAAAGCAGAAGTAAGTGGCTCCGGTAAAATGGGTATTAAAGGATATGCCTCTAACCTGGATGGTGTAGTTAGCGGCAGTGGCGCTATTAATGCATTTAACTGTCCGCTGGAAAAAGCTACCGTAAAAGTAAGCGGAACCGGTCTGGCTGAACTGAATGTAACAGACACCATTGTGGCGACTGTAGTGGGCAGCGGCTCCGTGAAACACAAAGGCAACACTAAAAATGCCACCAAAAAAATATATGGTTCCGGCTCTGTTGATCGGGCTTACTGAGGAAACCGTAAATGATTCGAATCATTCTTTTTATTCTTCTACCGGTTGCGTTGTTTGCTCAACGCAACCGTACGGAAGAACGAGCCATCCGAAAGGTAATGCTTGAACAGCAAGAGGCCTGGAACCGAGCCGACATAGCAAGTTTTATGGAAGGCTACTGGAAATCCGACAGCCTGAAATTCATTGGCCGAAACGGAATAACATACGGGTGGCAAACTACGCTGGAGAATTATAAAAAGGGATATCCCACTCCTGAGGCTATGGGTAAATTAACATTTACGATTCTTTCGCTGGAAGTTCTTTCCGGCACTTCGGCTTATATGATCGGGCGTTGGCAACTTAAACGGAAAACCGATGAACCGGGCGGGCACTTCACCCTATTATGGCGCAAAATCAACGGAAAATGGGTAATTGTGGCCGACCATACCAGTTAAGTTTTTACCCTTCACATGGAACTTTGAACTATTTTTCTACCTTTACAAGGTTAATTGATCACTCTTTCTATGAAGCCCTTCATGTTTAACCGCATTTGAGTTTCAGGCGGAATCATCAGTTAAAATTTAATTATTCACTTTATCAGTAAAACAAATGAACATTTATGTTGCCAACATCCCTTTTAAAGCAACGGAAGCAGAATTGAAGGGGTTATTCGAAGAGTATGGTGAAGTTAGCTCAGCTAAGATCATCCTCGACAAGTTTACGCAACGCAGCCGTGGATTCGGTTTCGTTGAAATGAGCGATGACTCAGCCGGTCAACAAGCCATCTCGTCACTTAACGGTGCCGACTTCATGGGCAAAAACCTGGTGGTTAATGAAGCTCGTCCGCGTACAGACGCACCCCGTGGCAACCGCGGTGGTGGCGGTGGTGGTTTCAGAAAAAATTTTAATCGAAACGATTACTAATATTTTCGGATACACAAGTACCAAGCCCTGATGAAAGTCGGGGCTTTTTTATTGCCCTTATTTTTTCCACGAACCATTATACACCCGCCAAATGTTCAGCGGATTATTTTCTTTCAACTCGTCTGGCAGCAAAATTTCCGGGCAATTTTGAAAGGCCACCGGTCGTACGAAACGTTTAATCGCATCTGTTCCCACAGCAGTAAAACGCGAATCAGTTGTTGCCGGAAAAGGACCACCGTGTTGCATGGCCGGGCAAACCTCAACGCCTGTTGGCACACCATTGATGACAATGCGTCCTGCCTTTTCCGTTAGTGCGCGGATACAATTCTGGTACTCCATCAGTTCAGCTTCATCACCTATTACAGTTGAAGTCAATTGGCCGTGTAGATTTGAAATCACCGTATGGAGTTCATGACGATCGGCACAACGGATCAACAATGAAAATGGTCCGAAAACTTCCTCGGCTAAAAGGGGATTATTCAAAAACGTAGATGCTGTAGCAGAGGAAATGAGTGCCTTCCCATGCTGCTTGCCTGGTTCACCGGCTGCTTCCGCTTCAATACGAACGCCTTTCTGCGCAAGCGTTTGCCCAAGCTTACGTGCATAATTATCAGCGATACCCTCATGCAGCATCGCTTCAGGATGTTGTTCATTAATTTTCGCGGCCAATGCATTCACAAAGTCATTAAACCCGTCATGCTCAATGGCAATAACCAATCCGGGGTTGGTACAAAACTGACCAACGCCCATGGTAATTGATGCTGCCAGCTTTGCCGCGGTATCTATATAATTTCTCTTTAAACTTTCCGGCAAGAGAATTACCGGGTTAATGCTACTCATCTCGGCAAAAACAGGTATAGGTTCCTGGCGCTGATTGGCTAAATCAAATAATGCCTTACCTCCAGCAAACGAACCCGTAAACCCTACTGCCTTTGTTAAGGGGTGTTTTACCAATGCCTGTCCTACTTCAAAGTTTGCGCCATGCAAATGCTGAAAAACACCTTTCGGTATTCCACTGGCCTTTGCTGCCCGATTGATCGCGTCAGCTACCAATTGAGAAGTTTTTGCATGGGCCGGATGTGCTTTGACAATAACGGTGCAACCGGCAGCCAGTGCAGAAGCAGTATCCCCTCCTGCCGTGGAATAGGCCAACGGAAAATTAGCGGCTCCAAAAACCACAACTGGCCCCAAAGGAACCAACATCTTTCGAAGATCAGGTTTAGGCACCGGTGCCCGATCAGGTTTAGCTGTATCAATACGAGCTTCCACCCATGAACCGTCTTCGATGTATTCGGCAAACATGTTAAGATGGCCCGTAGTACGCCCCCGTTCCGCCACAATGCGCGCCTCAGGCAAAGCCGTTTCTTCCATCGCGGTTTTTACCAGTTCGTGTCCAAGGTTTTCAATTTCCTGAGCCATTGCACGAAGAAAAGTTGCTCGTTTTGTTGCAGAAAGGTTTTTATAAGATTGAAACGCGAAATACGATTCACGCACAGCAACATCAATTTCCTCAAGTGAGGCATCTTTATACGCCATAAAAGTCCAATTGAATTCAAGACAAAGTACAGAACATTTCGTATAATTCAGAAATAAAAACCACCCTATGGACGATCAGTTGAAGGAGCTTCAGCAGCTTCTTGAAAAAGCTAGTCAACTGGAAAAGATTCAGCGCAATCTCAGTATGGAAATTGAGGCGTTGCGTGGAGAAATTGAACAGGCTCAAACTCGTATTTCAAAACAAGTCAAACCCATTGTTCCGGAAGTAAAGCCAATAGAAAAAATTTCGGAGCCGAAACCTAAGCCAGAGCCAGTTACGCCTAAGGTTGAAGTAAAGCAAGAAGCAGTTACTCCGCAGCCGCAAGAGTCTACAAAGTGGGAAGAGTTTATCGGAACAAACCTCTTAAACAAAATAGGGATTGCTATTCTGGTTATTGGTATTGGATTTGGGGTTAAGTATGCCATCGATCACTCCCTGTTAAACCCACTTACCCGAATAATACTGGGCTACCTGGCAGGTGGTGGATTGCTTTTTCTTGCCCTGCGCATTAAAAAGGATTACGAAAACTTTAGCGCTGTATTACTGAGTGGTGGCATGGCCTCACTCTATTTTGTTACGTATGCAGCTTATGATTTTTACGCGCTAATTCCCCAACTGCTTGCATTTGCACTAATGGTGATGTTTACCGGGTTTACAGTTTTAGCAGCACATCGATACAGCTTGCAGATAATCGCATTATTGGGATTAACGGGCGCATATGCTGTACCTTTTTTGCTAAGTGATGGTTCAGGGCAGGTTGTCATCCTGTTTTCATATATAGCCATCATCAACAGTGGTATCCTTGTGCTCTCATTTTTGAAAGAGTGGAAAATTACACACTATGCCGCATTTGTTCTTACCTGGCTCATCTTCATTTCGTGGTATCTTGTTCAATACGAATCTGAAAAACATTTCTGGATTGCATTGTCGTTTTCGCTTATCTACTTTATCATCTTCTATACCGCACTACTTTCAACCAAAATTCTCAAAAGCGAGTCTTTCGCAGGTGCTGATGTAGCATTTTTGCTCATAAATTCATTTGTGCACTATGGTGTTGGCTATTCTGCCATAGAAGTTCTGAAAGAGGGAGAACAATATCTCGGACTGTTCACTGTCTTCAACGCTATACTCCACTTCGTTGTCTGCGTAGCACTCTACAAACGGCAACGTGCATTCAAAAATATTTTTTACTTCGCAGCGGGGTTGGTGCTTACATTTCTTTCGATAGCCGTTCCTGTTCAATTGGAAGGGAACTGGGTAACACTCATTTGGGCATCGGAGGCTGTGTTGCTGTTCTGGATTGGGCGGACTAAAAAAATCAGTGCATACGAAATCATGTCGTATCCCCTGGCTGTGCTGGCCCTGGCAAGCCTTGCCGATGATTGGGATTCATTTTATCATATCAGCTTATATAACCTGGAAAATAACACATACTTCACACCCTTCTTTAACATACATTTCTTAACCGGAATTTGGGTGAGCCTTGCATTTTATATCATTCACCGGTTTAACATGAAGGAAAACTATGAAGCTCCTATCAAACACAAGGAATTAATCCAACTGATTAGCTACGGAATCCCCTCGCTTATACTGCTAACCCTATACCTTACCATCTATATTGAAATCGGATACTTTTGGGAATCGCACATGGCGCAAACCGCTATCACCATTACAACCGAAACAAGCAGTTACGAAGAGCTGAACTATGAACTGCTTGCTTACAAAAGCTTATGGCGCATAAACTTCACGGCATTATTCGGAATTGTGTTTTCCATTCTCTGCATGCGCTATCGACAAACGGAGAAAACGGTTACGCCCCTTTTCATTTTCAATTACCTGGCACTTGCTGCATTTGTTTTTATTGGTCTTCAGGAAATCAATGAACTACGTTATACTTACTTATATCCACGTACACCCGCTTACTTTGAAACCGGAACCTGGAACCTGGCTTTCCGATACGTTGTATTGGCATTTATTCTGCCACTATTGTGGTTTAACTACCGGTTCGCTCAGTTGGAATTCGTAAAAGAGAATTTCAAGAAAATGGAACGGATACTGTTTCACCTCATCATACTGATTATTCTGAGCAGCGAGCTCATTCATTGGCTGGATGTTGGCCGGGTACCCAATACGGATAAGCTTGGACTCACAATTCTATGGGGTG
This sequence comes from Cyclobacteriaceae bacterium, assembly GCA_019638275.1. Classification (GTDB taxonomy): domain Bacteria; phylum Bacteroidota; class Bacteroidia; order Cytophagales; family Cyclobacteriaceae; genus UBA2336. Next base: position 472,120 of record JAHBUC010000003.1, read on the forward strand.
CTTTCGCCCTACTTATGATTATCCTGGGCCTCAGCAAGGATCAGAAATTCATCCGGATAACCGGTATTGTAATATTTGGCATTACTGTACTGAAATTGTTTGTGTACGATATGGCAGGCATGAGCACCATAAGTAAAACAATCGTAATGGTCAGTCTGGGTGTATTGATGTTGATATCATCCTTTCTATACAACCGTAGAAAAAAAATAAAGGATCTATGAAACGTGTGGCGCTTACTCTTGTTTGCTTATTCATTATTGTTTCTGCCCATGCACAGGTTACTGATTTCAAATACAGACGCGCGCTTGATAAGGTCTCTGAAGAAGGGTGGTATAGCCTTGACCTTCCGGTTGATCTGTATCAAAAACTGAATAAAGATTTATCTGACATCCGCATTTTCGCTGTAGCGGATAAGGATACAACCGAAATTCCCTACCTGGTTAAAAGTAAAACTGATGAAACCACACGTGAAGACTTCAACCTTCCGCTTCTCAATCAAAGTCGATCGAATGGTGTACTGTACTTTACGATACAAGTTCCCGCTGGAAAAGCTCTGAACACATTAAACTTAAATTTCGTTGAGAAGAATTTAGATGCCCTGGTATCCATTGAAGGTAGTGAAGATAGAAAAGATTGGTTCGAAATTGTGAGTAAGAAAAGAATTGTCTCTATCGATCAAGACGACATTGAGTATTCAAAAACAACCGTAACTTTTCCGGATAGTGATTACGCCTATTTACGCATTCAGGTAAAAGCCGATAAACAGGTATCACTCACCGGAGCATCGTTTAAGTACATATCAACTAAAAAAGGAGAACACATTTCTCTTACGGATTTCAACATCACCTCCACAACGGAAAACAAGCAAACTGAAATCCGCATTCGCGCGCCATACCGGACTGCTATTAATGCGATAACTGTAAATGCAACACATAGCAACGACTACTACCGTAGCTACTCATTAGCTTATGCTCTCGACAGTATTAAAACCGAAAAAGGATGGATTCAACACTACTCAACTTTTGATCGCGGATACCTGACCTCAATCGACTCGAATACACTCCGCTTCAATACGGTGATTACCCACGAACTGAAACTTACTATCTATAATCAGGATAATCCGGCACTTACAATCAACGCAATTGAATTATCGGGGCCGAAAACCGAAATCATAGCCAAACTGCCTGTTGAGAAGACCTTATTTCTTTACTATGGTAACCCACAACTTAACGCTCCCCGTTACGACATCATCCATTTTAAAGACAGAATTCCGAAATCACTCACCAATATTTCGTTGCTTGCTGAAGAAAATTTAGAGTCACCGCAACAAGAAAAAGCGCTGTTTACAAAGAAATTCTGGCTCTGGACCATTTTAATAGTGGTTATTGGTGTGATGGGATATTTTACCCTTCACATGCTCAAACGCACCAATTGACCTTCTCCAAAAAATTTTGTAAACTTTGTATTCACCAACACAAAGTCGTATGAGTGTCGTTAC
>JAHBUC010000004.1 GCA_019638275.1 Cyclobacteriaceae bacterium
GCGGTTAACGTCTTTAAAAATCGTAAAGGGGCGAAAATACTGATTTTAGGGTTATGAGTGGTAGATTTAAATACCAACGGTGACACCTGGTTTACTTGTACACTGTGATGTAAAAAACCAGCCACAAAAGGAAAATCAACACATAAGAACTGAGTACGATATACCACACGATTTTCTTCTCTTTTCTGGCGTAATGGTGGATGCCAGCAACAAGCAAAAACCAATAGACCACCTCAAAAACGTTTAGGGCACGCAAGGGATAAGCATACCGGGTGTCGATGGAATAATAATCCACAAAATGCATCAGCGAAAGCGGGTAAAACGCGCCAATGTCGGTCCAGGCCGGGTCGGGTTCAATGGTTAAAAACCAAACAATTTTTAAAAGCTCGGGGATAAAAAAAATAAACTCTGCCCCGATTACCACGCCCCAGCATTGGCCATACGTTACCCGGTAACCGTACATGAAACAGCCCACCCAGATTACAAAGGCAATGATGGTGAACTTCCACAGGTAAACTAATGGAATGGAGATGAACTGCAGGGTGCTGATCAGGGTTAAAATGGTGCCTTCGGGGCGATCTTGCAAAAACTCAAAGGCAGCAGTTTCGTTTTCAATGAAGGACTTTTTCAGGTAAAGCAGTAAAACGGTAATTAGGCACAGCAATACAAACAGCAGCTTTTTGTCTGTTGCGAATATTGATTTAGCTTCGTTTTCCGTTTGCATACCGGGGTGTTGTTAAGGTGATGTAATGCTATGGTTATTAAGATTCAGACACAACTTTTGCTGGCCTGCTTTTTTTGCTTAGTCGCGTTTTCCGATGGAAAAGCACAGCAAACGACAAAAAATGATACCACTATTATTTTGATATCCGATTTGAGTGTGCAGCTTCAGTGTACTCAGGCCCTGAACGATCTGTATAATTTCAAGTTCGATGAAGCCGAATGGAGTTTTCGGTACTTGCGCTATAAATACAGGTGGCATCCGTTGCCTTATTTTTTAATGGGGCTTATTGAGTGGTGGAAGATCATGCCGAACACAAAAAATGAAACGCATGACGAAGCATTTCTGGCGTATATGGACAGCACCATTCTGGTGGCTGAAAACCTCTATAAGAAGTACCCGGCTTATAAGGTGGAGGCTTCCTTTTTTCTTTCAGCAGCATATGGATTTAAGGGAAGACTGTATTCAGATGAACATCGGAAGCAGTGGCGTAAGGCGGCAAGCGTGGGGAAGAATGCTTTGAACTACCTGGAGATTAGCAAGCAGGGCGCTGACCTTAGTCCGGAGTTGCTTTTTGGAGATGCCCTGTTCAATTATTTTTCTGTTTGGGTTCCCGAAAACTACCCGGCCCTGAAACCCATCCTGTGGTTCTTTCCTAAAGGCGATAAGAAACTTGGGCTGGAGCAGTTAAAGGAAGTTTCATACAACGCGTTTTATACCCGTACAGAGGCTATGGTGTGGCTGATGCGGATTTTAAATAATTATGAAAATGATCAACCCCGTGCATTTCAGATCAGCGAATACTTGTACAATACCTATCCGGATAATCCGGTGTTTCACCGGTATTATGCACGTATGTTGTATTCTGTAGGCAGGTTTGCGCAGGCTGAACCGGTAAGCAAGCAAATATTAACACGCATTGACAGCGGTATGGTTGGCTACGAAGCCACGAGCGGACGGTATGCAGCATTCTTTTTAGGGCAGATAAGTGAAGCGAAACGAAATACGGAAGACGCAAAAAAATATTATGAACTATGCGTACGGTATGCCGAAGAAATTGATGCGACAGAATCCGGGTACTACCTGTACTCCCTCATTGCTTTAGGTGAAATTGCAGAAAAACAGGGCAACAAAGCCGAGGCAAAGCGATACTTCACCTTGGTCAAGAAGAAGTCCAAACGGAAAGATGAAGCCTTTAAGGATGCCAAGCGCAGGCTGAAGAAGATGGAGCAGGTGGATTAGCCTTGTTCAAAGTTCTAAGGTTAAACGTTTAATGTTAGGTAGATTTATAACTTTGAATTTCAGACTTTGAACCCGCAACGCTAGTGGAACTACGGGACTTTATCGTTACACCCATTGTACTGATTATAGTTTACGTGGTCGCGTATTTAGTAAGGCCACGTGTAACTGATCATATTACACGAAAGTATTTCTTTCCAGCTTTAACGGTGCGGATTATTGGAGCGTTGGCACTCGGTTTTCTTTATCAATTCTACTATTCAGGTGGAGACACTTTTAACTTTCATACGCATGGGAGTCGGCACGTGTGGGAAGCATTTATGGATTCACCAATTACAGGAATTAAATTATTGTTGGCAGATGGTGTGTATCCAGAGGGGTCTTATCGTTATGCTTCACAAATTATCTTTTTTCATGATCCGTCATCATATTTTGTGATTCGCATTGCAAGCCTTTTTGACATTCTCACATTCTCATCGTATTCAGCAACAGCTGTGTTGTTTGCTATGATTAGTTTTATTGGAGGATGGGCTTTATTCAAAGCTTTCTACCAGATGAAACCTGAATGGCATTTTTGGCAGGCTATAGCTTGCTTGTTTGTGCCATCCGTTGTTTTTTGGGGATCTGGTTTATTAAAGGATACAATCACACTTTCTGCACTTGGGGTGATAACACTTGTTGTTAGCTCGTTTATTCAACGTAGATACTCTTTACTCGGTTTTATTATCCTGCTATTGAATTTTTGGATATTATTCTCTGTAAAGAAGTATATATTAATGTGTTTTGTTCCTGCTTTATTTTTCTGGTACTATGGAGCTCGTTTGTTTGCGATTCGGTCGGTTATACTTAAGACGCTATTGATTCCTATTGTTGCCGGATTATTGATTGTTTCGGGGTATTACGCGGTTGTGCTGATTGGCGCAGATGATTCACGATATGCCCTGGAAAACATTGCCACCACAGCAAAAATTACTGCTTACGATATTGGTTTTTATACGGGTAAAGATGCGGGCAGTCAATATGATCTGGGTGAGTTGGATGGTACATTTTCGGGTATGATTGGCAAAGCTCCACAGGCAATTAATGTTTCTTTATTCCGTCCGTATTTGTGGGAAATTAAAAATCCTTTGATGTTAATAAGTGCTCTCGAAAGTCTCATTCTCGTGTTATTAACTATTTATATTATTTTTTCATCGGGCCTATTGATTACTAAGGGGTTAGTAAAACCAAATGTAATTTTTTGTTTAGTATTTAGTCTAACCTTTGCTTTTGCGGTAGGTGTTTCAACATTTAATTTTGGTACATTGGTTCGTTATAAAATTCCTCTTCTTCCTTTTTATTTATTAGCTCTGATTGAAATTTATTTTTATGTAAAAAGTTTAAGAAAATTATCAGCATTAGAACGAACCGAGTAGGTAGTTTCTACTTTTTTTCTCCCATCCATTCCGAGTGTTAGTCTCATATCTTCTTGGGTGATCAACTGAGTTAAATAAAACAACCACTCTTCTTTTGTTGATGCTAAAAATCCATTTATTCCGTGATCAATAATAGTAGTATTTACACCTATGGGTGAGGCTACGCAAGGAATACCCATGGCCATAAATTGAAGGGCCTTAAAACCACACTTTCCCTGCGACCATTCATCGTTCGGCAATGGCATTATACCAATATCAACTTTAGAAAGATCAGCAGCTTCAGTATCCTTGCTCCACTTCACGAAATCATATCTTTTTAGTTTCATAGCAAGTGGTTTGTCAGCAATGAGAATAAAAGAAACCTGTGGAAAGGTATTTTCGAGTTCGTACAGAACGTTTTCTATTTCAGATAAATACTTTAGTGTAGAATGTGATCCGGTCCATCCAATAGATATTTTTTTTGAATTTCTTTCCTGAACATATAAGGTTGGATTGTGCAAATTTTCTGTGTCGATGGTTGTGGGATTAATAAAACTATTAGAATTAAATTGCTTTGCATAGTTTGCGAGAAACGCATTACCACAGCTGACTTTATAACTCCATTTACAAATTATTCTTATTTTGCTTCTTTGACGTATAAATTTTTCAAGAGCAGATTCATTGATTTTGTCCGTAAGCCAGATCGCATCATCAAAATCATAAATAATTTTCTTTCTTAAAACTTTAGCAATTATCCACTCAAAGAATGGGGGGCCAATAGGAGCACACTCCCGATGAATAAATACAAAGTCCGATTGCCAAATGAGTCCTGCATGAATTATTCTGCGTAAAAATCCAAGACAAATTATGGATAGTGTGCTAAATGAATTTCTATGGGTAAAAAGGCCACTGTTTTTTTTTGAGATAAATCCCAGATAATTCAAATGAAATCCCCTCTCTTTTAGTACACAAAAGTACTGCTCAAATCTAAAGCGCTGGGATGGAGCAATACCAGGGGAGTAGGGTGCGATAAATGTAATTCTTTTGTAAGGGGGCATAAATTGATGAACTTTTTACTCCATATCCTTTTTTTGGCGATGTTTGAATCTTGATGCGAACTTACAAAGAACATCTTGCTCAAGTCCTTTCGCGATTTAAGACTAAAGGGTCGTTTACGCAAAATCTTGCGATTACATTTTCTGGAAATGTTGTTGCTCAGCTTCTTGGTTTCCTGTTGACGCCCTTTATCGCCCGAATATATGGGCCTGAAGCTTATGGACTATTCTCACTTTTTATCGCAATAACAAATAATTTGTCGCCATTAACCACTATGCAATTCCCTGGTGGATATGTTGCTGCGCGAACAGAAAGGGAATTTCATAATTTAATACAACTCACAATATTAACTATTGGTATAATCTCAATATCGTCCTTACTGGCAATTTTTTTCTATTCGAAGCCGCTGTTAGAGTTTTTTAATGCGGAGATGCTTGAGCCTTACCTGTTCTTCATTCCACTTTATTTCCTTTTTATGGGGACTGATAACTTACTTTTGGGATGGAACATAAGAAGTAAGGAATTTACCAGGGGTGCTATCGCAAAAATATTTTCAGTAGTACTCAGCAAAGGCATCACACTGCTTTGGGGGTTACTTGTTTGGCCATCGGCATTGGGTATAATACTTGGCAATTTGGTTTCATACCCTATTGAAGCTTCGGTAAAATTAAGTCGATCAATTCGACAAAGTATTAAATCTATTCTGCTTAACTTTTCAGTCAAGGATATTTGGGTAGTCCTTAAAGACTATAAAGGTTACCCATTGTTTATAACTTCAGGTGTAATAATCAGCAATCTAAGTAATCACTTACCAATTTATTATCTATCTATTGAATTTGACGCTACTTCGGTTGGTTTATATGCGCTAGCAAGTAGTTTAGTAATATTACCGCTATCGATTATTATTATGTCATCCACTACCGTTTTTCTGCAGAAAGCCGCAGAAATGAAGAGCAACCAGCCTGATGAGCTAAAGGGTATGGTTTACAGCTTGTATAATCAGTTCTTTTACCTCAGTCTGTTCGGCCTTACAATTTTCTCCTTAATTAGTGAGGTTGTGTTTGTTTTTCTATTTGGGGAGGCCTGGCGAATGAGTGGAGAATTTGCAGGTTATATTGCCCTGGGATCTTTCTTTATGATGGCCGCAATACCACTTTCTGTGTTGTTTAGGTTGTTCAGTATGGAGCGTGTCAACTTTTCACTTCAAGCGGTGTCGCTATTTGTTAAACTGGCAGGTCTGGGGTTGGGTATTTATTTTGAGAGTATACGTATATCTATTTTAGGTTATTCTTTTGCAACCTTACTGATTCATTTTATAACTTTAGTTTACATTTTTAAACTGGTAAATATTTCAGCAAAAAAAATTGCACTTGATCTGGTAATTTCTGTATCGATATTTTTAGCAATTTATTGGATAGTATATGGATACTAATAAAATTTCTCTGAATAGAATTCTTAGGAGAATTAGCGTTGAATTCAATCTTTTGCATATTAAGGTCTCCAAGTTCTACAGAAGCTTTTACCCTGATCAACATCAGCTTACGTCAACTACAAGCGAAAATCGATATCCTCAGTTGTTTGAAGAGGCACGTAAAGCATTGGCGGGTCAAGCAGATACTCAAACGAGAATACTTTCGTACGGGTGTTCAACTGGCGAGGAATGTTTTACTCTTAAGGAATATTTCCCTAACAGTAAGATAATAGGGGTCGACATTAATAAGTCGAATTTGAGATTTGCTCAAAGCAAAATTGATGATCCGGATATTCAATTCTTGATGAGTAGCGAGGAGAATATTAAAGCAGCAGGTCCGTATCAAGCGATTTTTTGTCTCTCGGTCCTTTGCAGATGGGAGGACACTAAATTTTTGCAGAACTGCGAAAAAATTTATCCTTTTACAAAATATGAGGCTACTACTTCATTTTTAGCTAGTCAAATTCAAAAAGGCGGGCTGTTGATTATTTATAACAGCAACTTTAGGTTTGAGGATACACGTGGCTTCAATGAATTTGATGTTGTTGATACGCCCACTGTTTCAGACAGTGGATTTGTTGTTAAGTTTGATTCAAATAACAACAGGGTGAGTGCGCCTCATCGACATTGCATTTATCGCAAAAGGTATTAATGAAATTACTGGTTATAAGCATATCGGCTCCTCCTAAGAACTCTCCGGAGAGCGTCCAAACAGGAAGATATCTTTATTATTTGGCGAAGAACCATGACGTTACTCTTTTAACGACCAGTACTGTTGGGGGCTGGGAGCCTGAGGATGATTCTCTCGGTAAGTATTTACAAGAAGTCCATTCTCGCGTTTCTATTAAAATGCCTCATCCGAGACTAGTATCAGTAATAAGAAGAATTCTGCCATTTGTTGTTGTTCCTGATGAAAACTTTTTTTTTCCTAAGCTCTTTGGATTTGCTGCAAAAAAAGTTTCAAGTAAGTCCGAGATTATTATTTCCCGCTCAGCTCCATTTAGTTCAGCACTTATGGCTCTAAAATTTTCACAGAATTGGAGTTTGCCTTGGATAATGCATTTAAGTGATCCGTGGGCTGACAATCCTTTTCAAAAACTAACGAAGAGAAGTAAAAAGCGCAATCAGATTTATGAGAGGATTTGTGTTGAAAATGCGAGTTTAGTGACTTTGACTTCTGCAAAAACGGTTGTGTATTATCAACATAAGTATCCGGAGCAGGCACATAAATTCAGGTTATTGCCTAATGTTTTTGATGATGCTTTTATTAATTCAACTCCGGTTGAATTTTCAGGCAAAATAAAGTTTGTATTAACTGGAAGGCTATACGGAAGTCGCAATATATTTTTTTTAATGGATGCCATTGAGCAGGCCTCAATTAAACGGCCCGGCTTCGAGGATCAATCTGAGTTCATTTTTGCAGGATTTTTTGATCAAGAAAATATAGATTGTATAAAGCATTCAAAACTTCGAAATGTAAAATACTTGGGGCATCTCCCAATGAAAGAAGCTATTCACCTTCAACAATCGTCCTCTGTTTTAGTAGCAATTGATGCTTTGAATGAGGATGCAATTTTTGATCTATTCTTCCCATCTAAGCTTTTAGATTACTTTTGTGCAAAAAGGTATATTCTTTGTATTACAAGTAGGAGTAGCACTACCTACGAGCTGGTTAATCAAAAATTTGGTAGATGTTTTCACGCTGAGAATATTCATGAACTCTCTGATCATTTGATATTCTTGGCAGAACAATTTGTTTCCAAGAATAGTAATCTCTTTAAAGTAGACGAAAATTTTATGGCTTATTCAGCTAGCAAAAATGCTGAAACATTGGAGGCTCTTATTCAGGAGGTAGCTGAGAAATGACTGACAAAATAATTTTAAAGGGTTACTATGGTTTTGCGAACCTTGGAGATGATGTCCTGTTGAAGGTCACATATCAACTAGCTAAGGAGTGTTTTCCTGATGTAGAGATTCTAGTTTGTTCAAACAATACATCTAATAATGGTTACATTACAAGCATTTTGGGTGACTCGATAAGAATTATTAGAGACGATGATCCTGTCACGGCTAGATGGATTATAGATGGAGGTGGAGGAGTTTATTTTGATTTTAAAAATGGGGGTTTGAGGTTTTATTTGCTCAACACCATAATACGGATTTTGGGATTTAGATTTTTTAGATTACTCTATAAGAGGTACCGCAATTTCAAAGGGAACACAGGCATTACTTCGGCAGGTAGAATCGGATTAGGTATTGGGGTTGGTGCTTATACTCCTTCCTCTGTCAGGTTCTTCAGTGATATTGTATCCCTTTCTGATTATAATTTTTTGCTGGTGCGCGATGAAGAAAGTGCTAAACGGGTAATCCAATATGGTTTTTCTTATCCATTAAAAGTTGCAACTGATCTGGCTTTTTTAAGCCAACATTGGCTAAATGGTCCCGAAATATCTGGGTCAGATAGAAACTGTGTCGGCTTTATTCTTCGAGATTGGAATTATGATAACCAGATAGATTTTGAGACAATTGAAAAAACCGCCCAATCATTACAATATTCTGGAATTCCAGTCCTATTCTTTTCGTTTGACAGAGTTGCTGATAAGGTATATAGAAAAAGCTTTCCTAATTTTCCTATGATTGAGTGGAATCCAGAAAGAATGACTTTGACAGACTTTATACAAAAACTGGCTCAATGTAAGTTAGTAATCACAAGCCGGGCACATGGAGCCATATTGTCGGCATGCATTAATGTTCCTTCTGTTTGTCTGGCCATTGAAGAGAAGCTGGAAAAAGTTTCTGGAATGCTGCCTAAATCATCTAAATTAGTTCATGTGCCAATACAAACTTCTGAGTTGACTCAATTGGTATTGAATCAATACCGAGTAGAAAATCTCGAAGAAAGAGTGCGTGAAGACGTTCAGCGAAACCAGGCAGTAATGGAAGCGGGAATACTTAGTCTAAAGGAATTTCTAAAGAGGAATTGATGAAAAAAGTATTGATTATAGTAGGGACAAGACCAGAGGCAATAAAATTAGTTCCAATCTTCACGGAGTTGAGACGATCAAGGCGCTGGTTAACTCTTTTGGTTTCTTCAGGCCAACATCGGGAAATGTTAAAATCCATTTTTAATTTTTTTGAAGTAAAACCGGACGTTGATTTGGCAATAATGACAAAAAATCAATCTCTAACCGGATTAACTGAATTATTACTTGAATCATGCTCAACTGTTATTGACGACCATAAGCCAGATCTAGTAATTGTTCAGGGCGATACAACAACGGCTATGGTGGGTGCATTGGCTGCGTTTTACAAGCGTGTGAAAATTGCTCATGTTGAAGCCGGACTTCGTTCATATGACAAGACAGCTCCATTCCCTGAAGAAGTTAACCGGAGAATAATAAGTACAATGGCGGATTTCCACTTTGCACCGACCCGAACAGCAGCTGAGGCGTTGAGACAAGAACAGGTTACAGGTAAAATAAAAGTAGTAGGAAATACTGTAATTGATAGCTTACTTTTCGCAACTAAAAAAGTATCAAAAAACCTAAATATATTTGATGCGAAGTATACTCACTTAATAGATCAATATGAGAAAACGATTCTAATCACAGGTCATCGAAGGGAAAGTTTTGGAGAAGGATTTGAAAATATATGTAAAGCCATACTAACCTTAGCTCATGCTTATCCAAAAGTTTCTTTTGTATATCCGGTTCATCTCAACCCCAATGTAAGAAGTGTGGTTTTCAGTATGCTCCAAGGCTTACGCAATGTTTTCTTGATTGATCCGGTAACGTATGATGATATGGTTTACCTTATGACTAGGTCTTACCTTATACTTACTGATTCTGGAGGTGTGCAGGAAGAGGCTCCCACTTTGGGAAAGCCAGTTTTGATTATGCGTGATAAGACTGAAAGACCCGAGGGTGTAAAAGCAGGGTGTAGTATATTGGTTGGTTCCTCTGAAAAAAGAATTGTTAGGGCTGTCGTGGGGCTTATGAATAATGCACGAAAGTACAAATCGATGACACGAATTGTTAATCCGTATGGAAAGGGTGATAGTTCCAAGAAAATTGTTTCTTTCTTGAACCATGAAATTTAACTGCATGAAATATGGAGGAGAAGAGAAGAGTTTTATTGGTTATTCCAAATCTTGATTTTGGAGGAGCACAAAATTCGTTTTCTCGATTAAGCCATTTACTTGAGCCTCATTTCGATCTATTATTGGTTGTTTTTAATAAAGCCAATCTTGCGCCAATTCAACTGAAAGGTAGTTTCATTGAGTTGGGTGTATCTGGTTCTGGATTTATTTTGGGAAAGGCGCTCAGATTTTTTCAGCGGATTATTCGCTTAAGAAAAATAAAAAGAAAATTTAAGCCCCATGCTTCAGTTAGTTTTTTAGAAGGGGCTGATTACGTCAATATTTTGTCAACTATTGGGGAGCGTATCTATATCTACATTCATGGCTCAAAGTTATTCGACAAAAATATAGCAGGATTTATCGGGCTGATAAGAAAAAGAATCTTAATACCACTACTCTACTCAAGAGCCAACAAAATACTGGTTGTAAATGAGGCTATTGCTGATGAATTGAGAAATCACTTTAAACTATTGAATCAATCATTTAAAGTGATGCCAAACTTTTATGACTTTGAAGAATTAAACGGACTTGCATCTATCCAACCAGACGATTTAGAAGAAGCATTTTTTAAGAAGAATAAAGTTATCTGTATATCGGGTCGCCTAGCACCTGAAAAGGGCATAGAGGATTTTCTTCAAATAATCCCGGTGCTTTTGAAAAAACACCCCGGACTAAGGGTAATTATTATTGGTGACGGACCGCAAAAGGATATGATTAAAGCGGCCATTGTATCATTGGGAATTGCCTATGCTGACTCAGTGTTTGATATGAATAACGACAATGAAGCAACAGTGTTTTTTTTAGGGTATAAAAAAAATCCTTATGCATACATGAGTCGTTCTACGATGCTTGCTTTGCCCTCTTTTAACGAAGGTATGCCAAACACCGTGGTTGAGGCAATGGGGCTTGGCGTTCCTGTTGTGGCCGCTGATTGCCCTTACGGACCACGAGAATTGCTTGGCTGTGGTAAATTTTCTGGAACCTGGCCTGACTTCAACGCCTATGGCATTTTAGTTCCGGTGTTGCATGATAATGAAGCGAGATTATTATGGATTAGTGCGATTGATCAATTATTAGACGATGTATTTATGCGTAAGAAGTATAAGGAAGCAGGCAAAGTTCGAGCTCAGGAATTTTCGTACAATGCGATGGATACTCATTGGTTGAAACTTTTGAATACGTAGTTCCGAATGACTGATTTACACATATTAATTATTGATAATTCATTGCGTCTAACAGGAGCATTCAAGTCAATTAACAGTGTAACAAAATGTATGTCGGGGGTGAGATTTACTTTTGCTTTGCCTGCTAAATCTAACCTAAGTGAAATTGTAAATAAGAGAGGTATTAATGTAATTAATATTGATTTTCTGGAACTATCAAAAAGTATTTCAATGCTTTTTTATTTTCCTAAACTTATTTTTAATTCTTTAAAATTAGTACGGTACGTTAAGCGAGAGAAAGTAAATATTGTTCATGTAAACGATCTTTATAACATGTGCGGTGTAGCTATTAAGCTGATTTACCCACATGTTAAATTAGTTTATCATGTGAGATTAATGCCTGATAGCTACTTAAAAAGTTTATATAAGCCGTTTATTCAAATAATTTCACGGTTTGCGGATGTTCTCGTATCTGTTTCTGAAGCGGTTGCAAGTGGACTACTTAAGCAGGGCGTAAAAAGTAAGGTTATTTATGACACCATATCGACATATGAAAAATATCCTGACAAGGTTGTTGGCAACACTAAACCAACAGTAACATTACTTTACTTGGCAAATTTTACACCAGGTAAAGGTCACAAAGTGGCTATCGAAGCATTTGCCCTGGCAAGAGAACAGGTTCCAGAATTAAAAATGGTTATGGTTGGTGGTGACATTGGCATTAGGAAAAATATTCGCTATAAAACTGAATTGATGGAACAGGTGAAATACCTGAATTTACAAGATGCCATTTCATTCTCTGCTTTTGAAGCAGATGTTGAAGCGTTGATAAAGCGAGTAGATATTGTTTTGAATTTCTCGGAATCAGAATCATTCTCTTTGACTTGCCTTGAAGCATTATGGTACGGAACGCCATTAATTGCAACAGATAGCGGAGGGCCAAAAGAACTATTTGAGCACGAAAAATCTGGATTCTTGGTGCCAGTTAACGATATTGAGAAAATGAGCGAAGCGATTGTTAGACTTGCTTCAAGCAAAGAGCTACAAACTGCATTCTCTCGATCGGGCAAATTTTATGTTCGTAATAAGTTCAGCAAGGAAAAAATTACACAGGCGCTTGAGGATTTATATCGAGCATTAATTTTATCGCCCAAGGTTACAGTTTGTTTGTTTTTTTTATTAAGCATTTAATGGCTTGTTTTCGATTTCTCCTTTTAATGATTTGCTTAACTGGTATATTCACAGCGAAGAGTCAGTGCCCGTTAACTGAATTCTTTGTTTCTGAAACAGCTTGTATTAATGAACGAATTTTAGTGGACAACATAAGTCAGGAGGCCGTAGATTATGAATGGGATTTTTGTAGTGGAGAGTTGGTCAATAACCCATTAGCAGTCCCGGTACTCACCAATTCTTTGCTTTTTCGAACCCGTTCTTTACGGGTAATCAAGCAGGCTGATGGATGGTATGGTTTTGCGATTGATCAAGCCTCAAGTCCGAACAGATTGATACGTTTTTTTTTCGGCACCAGTTTAAGCAATACACCAACCGTTGTTGATCTCGGTAATCCCGGAGGGTTATTGAATGGTGCTTATGATTTCAGAATGCATATGGAAAATAACAATTGGTATGCATTGGTGGCTAATACTGCCTCAAATTCGCTGCTCAGGCTGTCGTTTGGTACGGATTTGAATAATATGCCTGTTGGCCAAAGTATGGGATCTTTAGGTGTGCTGAATACACCAAATAGTATTTATTTGCTTTCAACCGGTGGATCCTTGTTTGCATTTGTAACCAATGGAGGATCTTCAGCGGAGATAGCTCGGATTGAGTTCGGTAACTCCATTGAGAATACGCCTTCTGTTTCTACATTCTCGGTTTCAGGTGGAGCCGGACTTAGAGGAATTTCCATTACGAGAGAGTGTGACCGGTGGTTTGGCCTAGTTACCTCATACAACAATGGAAAAGTTTTTTGGCTTGATTTTACTGGAGGTATTCATCAATCACCACAAACCGGGGAAATTTCCTTCTTTACTGGATTTAATTTTCCTGCCAGCTTATCGGTTGTCCATGATGGAGGTGAATACTTTGCCTTCGTTCAATCAGCATTAGGCACTCAGTATAGACTAAATTTTGGTACAAGCATTATAGACAAATCTGGAACTGGAGTTAGCCTTGGTAACCTCGGAATCTCTAATGAAAATTTTGCACTTGAAATGGTGAAAAGTGATACAGATTGGTTTCTATTCACCATTGACCTCACAAATAGGAGATTAATTCGCGAAACCTTTCTGTCTTCTTGCGGTGCATCCTTATTAGTCAGTAGCGATAGACACCCTGGATTAATAGACTATCAAACCAGTGGTTCAAAAAAAATCTCATTAGCTGTAAAGGATATAGCCGGAAACGTTTCAGTGACCACGCGGAACGTTGTTGTTTCCTCGGATCAAGCCCCTGACATTAGCTTCAATTCTCAGAATAATTGTGTCAACCACGCCATCAATTTTGCAGCGCAAAACGTTTCTGGAAATTTAGTGTCTTATCAGTGGGACTTCAAAGATTCGAATACATCGAATCAAGCAAATCCATCGCATGTTTTTACATCCGCATCAGAGTATCTCGTTCAATTGGAGGTTTTGGCAGCGAATGGATGCAAAAATATCTATCAAAATGAGGTTACTGTAATTAATCAGCCGCTTGTTGATTTTGCTATTCCTGAAGTTACCCCAGTATGTACAAATCAACCATATGCATTCACCAATCTAACAATCTTTGATTCTCGAATTCCTCCAATATGGGAGTGGCGGGTTAATGGAACGGTTGTATCAAGCAATCAACAGCTCCAGTATCTTTTTACTAATAGTTCAAGTCAAAGTATTCAATTAGCAGCCTCGATACCTGGTTGTGAAAGTATTCTGATAAAGAATATTCCTGTTATAACCGAAGGCCCCCTCGTAAACTTCTCCTCCTCCGGCCAGTGCCAGGATGCTCCGGTAACATTTACCAATGAAACGACCGGGGCTGTGAATGGCTATAGCTGGGATTTTGGTGACGGACAAAATTCAACAAATGAAGATCCACAAAATAATTACGGTTCACCCGGTACATTTAATGTAACCTTGACAGCTTTCGGCTCATCAGGGTGTAACAATACAAGAACAAAGCCAGTAACCATTTACTCGAAACCCCTTACTAATTTTTCCGTTGCGTTACCACCTTTTTCGTGTTCGGGTACACCCACACAATTCACCGACATTACTCCAAATCCGTTCGATAGCAACCTGGCTTCCTGGCAATGGAATTTTGGAGATGGAAGCGGATCGTCTACTACCCGCAATCCGCAATACACATATCAAAATGCCAGTGACTACTCCGTAAGCCTCACCGCCATTACCAATTTTGGATGTTCATCCACTATTCAAAAGCCTGTTACCATTTCTCCATCACCAGTGGCAAGCTTCACTAACTCTCCGCCTTGTTTGGGTGTGCCTGTAAGTTTTACCAACACGTCAACCGGATCGTTGCAATCACAACAATGGCAAATTGAAAGTACATTTTATACGGTCTCCAGTCCGGTACATGCTTTCCTTACCTCCGGAAATAAAAGTGTTACCCTTAATGTATCCGCCACGAATGGATGTATTTCTTCCATAAACAAAACGCTGGTGGTGCCAAATACAATTTCACCGGATTTTTCTTTTACCCGAAACTGCATTAACCAACAAACAGAATTTGCCAGCAATACGGTTAATCCTGCTGACCCGATAACGGGCTATGCCTGGAATTTTGCAGGACTTGGATCAGGCAATGCCAACCCACAGGCCTTCTCGTTTGCGAGCATCGGAAATTTCAATGTATCGTTAGCAGTCACTACTCAAACCGGGTGTACTTACTCGGTAGCTAAGAATGTAACCATCATTAATGCACCTCAGGCTAACTTTACAGCCACGCCATTGTCAGGTCCGCCACCGCTGCAAGTTCAATTCACAAATACGTCAGTGAATGCTACCAACTATACCTGGGCATTTAATGCACCTACTAATTCAACAACTGCTACAGTCTTCCATCATTTGTTTTTAATGATTTAGGTCAGTATGTGGTCGATTCCACAGCGTAATCGCAAGGCTGTTCAACCATATTCAGCAAAGTAATTGAGGTGGTAATTCCTTTCACGGATGTTGCCCTTACGCAACTTGAACTTGTTGATACGCAGCGGGGCTCAGTAAAACCAGCGGTAACCAGAACAAGAGTAACGTAACCGTTACCAATCTGCTCTACGTTTGATGTAAATGGAGCAACACTGCGTAGCTTTGTTTCGGCCTCTATTGCCCCTAACACCAGTTACTACTACCTTGCTGACTTTGAATTACCGCTGTCGTCTGAATTTACGTACGTATGTGTACGCGCAGAAATTGAAGATACATCACCCGATGACAATCAGGTTTGCGCATCGGTTGATCCGCCCGTTGTCTTGTTGGCTCCCTTTCCAAATCCTGTGGTTAATCCTTCTGAAATTGAGGTGCAATGGATAGTTCGTGAAAGCCGAGCTGTTGATGTGCTTGTGACAAATTCACTCGGGCAAACCATCTACGCAGAGACCAAGAACGCTGCTTCCGGCCTCAATACTCTTCGAATTTCCAGTTCCAACATGCGGGCAGGGCTTTATTTTATACATATCAGATCGGAAGGTTTTTCAGGAACAAAGCGCCTTATCGTATTAGAATAATCTTAAGCTACGGACGTATTCTTTCGCTTTTTCCGTTATTTTTACCAAATAATATTTGGTAAACCATCTCAGTATGAAAAGCATAAAACTTGATAACACAGACCGGAAAATTCTGGAGTTGCTTCAACGTAACTCCAATATTACGAATGCCCTTTTGGCAAAGGAAATTGGATTATCTCCTGCGCCCACATTGGAACGTGTTAACAAACTGGAGAATGGTGGTGTAATTAAAAGCTACCATGCAGTAATCGATCCAGCTTCTGTTGGCCTTGGTGTAAGCACGTTTGTGATGGTTACGTTGAAAGGTCACAATAAAGAGAACATTGAAAAGTTCATGAATGCCATCAATAAGGTTGAAGAGGTGATTGAGTGTCACCACATTACCGGTGCTGGCGATTTTATTTTGAAAATCATTTGTGCCGATATCGCTGCGTATCAGCAATTGATGCTCGAGAAAGTTTCCAATATTGATGTAGTCGACAGCCTTCAATCGATGGTGATTCTTTCCACCATGAAAAACAGCAAAGTGTTGCCCATTCCAAACTAGTTTATGGTTTCGGAAAAAACGTTGATTCTGGATGCTGCCCAGGTGAAGCAGAAAATCCGCAGGATGGCCTTTGAGATTTATGAAAATAATTTCAAGGAAAAGTCCATCATCATGGCGGGTATTGATGGACAGGGGTATGTGTTGGCTAAACTTTTGACAAAAGAGATTGAGGCGATCTCTTCTATTGAAGCTAAACTGGTAAAAGTAAGCTTGGATAAGTTGGCGCCTCAGCAGGGTGAAGTTATTCTGGATTGCGACACTAAAGAGGTAAGAAAGAAATCCATCATTCTGGTGGATGATGTGCTTAACACGGGGAGAACATTGGCATATGGCCTTAAACCCTTTCTGAGCACAGATGTAAAAAAAATTGAAACAGCAGTTTTAGTGAATCGGAGTCATGCCAATTTCCCCATCTATCCGCAATACACGGGTTATGCGTTGGCCACAACCATTAAAGATCACGTAGAAGTTGTGCTTGGAAAAGAGTCGGCTGTTTACCTTAAGTAATTTGCATGTCTGTTCATAAATCCGAAATCAAAAAAATCACCACGCACCAGCTTCAGGAGATGAAGAACCGAGGTGAAAAAATTGCCATGCTTACAGCTTACGACTACAGCATGGCAAAAATTATTGATGGTGCGGGTATTGATATTATTCTCGTAGGCGATTCGGCTTCAAACGTAATGGCTGGTAATGAAACCACGTTGCCAATTACACTTGATCAGATGATCTACCACGGATCGTCAGTAGTAAAAGCAGTTAACCGTGCATTGGTTGTTGTTGATCTTCCATTCGGATCATACCAGGGTAGTTCAGTAGAAGCATTACGTTCAGCCATTCGTATTATGAAAGAGGCAGGTGCTCATGCGGTTAAGTTGGAGGGAGGAAGTGAAGTGAAAGATTCCGTTGAGCGCATTCTTACTGCAGGTATTCCGGTTATGGGCCATTTGGGTCTCACGCCTCAATCGATTTATAAATTCGGAACTTATTCGGTTCGCGCCAAAGAAGAGGCCGAAGCAAAAAAACTTTTGGAAGATGCGATCTTGTTACAGGAGTGTGGGTGCTTTGCTTTGGTGTTAGAAAAAATTCCAGCCACTTTGGCAAAGCAAGTGGCAAGTGCATTACACATTCCGGTAATCGGTATTGGTGCCGGGCCGGATGTTGACGGACAAGTACTGGTTATGCAGGACATGCTCGGCATCAACCAGGATTTTAAACCACGTTTTTTGCGCAGGTATGCCGACCTTCACTCCGCTATTACAAATGCGGTTGGCCAGTATGTTACCGATGTGAAGGCGAAGGAATTTCCCAACAAGGACGAGATGTATTAAGCGTCTTGTTATAATTTCCTTATCCAGATATTTCTGAACTGAGTTTTGTTTCCATGATCTTGAAGAGAAATCACATCATCGCCATGTGCTTCGCCATAGTGATGCAGCCCGATATACAAGGTTAGTCCGTTGATCGTAACATTATTCTGAATCAAAACACCATTATGCAGCACGGTAATGGTTGCGGGTGAATCCAAACTACCGTCAGCTTTAAAACGGGGCGCACGATAAATGACATCGTAGGTATTCCACTCCAGTGGACCTTTCATGGCGTTAACCAAGGGTGCGTGATCTTTGTAAACACTTCCTGCTTGCCCGTTTCGATAGGTGCGGTTGTTGTACGAATCGAGTATTTGCAACTCGTAACGGTTCTGAAAAAACACGCCACTGTTGCCACGTCCCTGTCCCTGACTTTCTACAACATCGGGTGCGCTGAATTCAAGGTGGAGTTGACAATCGCCAAATTTCATTTTGGTTTGAATATTTCCTGAACCTGGCGCCACCTCCATATAGGCGTTATCCACAATTCGCCAGGGCGCAGGTTTTGACGGATCCTTTTGACTTACCCACTGATCAAGATTTTTTCCATCGAAAAGGAAAATGGCATCAGAAGGTGCATCGCCTTCCAGGTGTAACTACAGGCACTTCCGGTTCCCATATTTCCGTCATCTCCGGCTTCATGGGCATGGGCGAAACAGGTGGAGGTGTGTTGGGATAATTCTGACTGAAAACAAATGATATACTGAACAAGCTGAGAAAAAGAAAAAGACAGGTACGCTTCATGATGTGTATGGTTGATACTGCCTTAAACTTAATCATTACAATCCGAAATCGTAAGCTCATCCTCCAATGTTCCGAACCACACCACGCCATATTCCTTGTAAAAGCCGATACCAATTGCCTTCCAGGTAATCTGGTTCCAGGTTCCTTCATTGATGATTACTCGATTGTGCCCCGGACTTTTCTTCCATCCCGCAAGGCCCTCTTCTGCATTGGCGCCTATCGAGCTGAAATATGAAATTTCATATCCGTTGCTATTGTACCCGGCAATTTCACGGGGCTTATCCCACATGCAGCGAGCCTGCTTGTGATCATCCGTGTAGCAGCAGGCCGTCCACTTTCCCTTTTTCGACCAGCTGTGGAGGTTGCACTTGCCATTATTTGGATTGTGGTTTTCGCTTAAGTCTTTTGCATGCAATTGCGCAACTCTTGTCAGTTTTTCGGAGAGGGGAATAACCGGTAATCCGTTTTCCTGCCTGTAAGCCATAATCAGGTTGTAAAGCTTTTTCTCTTCAGGTTGAAGACAAATAGACGTATGTTTTTTATAGGCCGAAGAGGTAAATAACAGGCTTACCAGAATTAGTAAAAGTGATAGTGGTTTCATAGCCGCTTATTGCAACAAAAAACGCCCCAAACCTGCAAATCCGTTCATTTATATCCTGATTTTTTTAATTTCGGGCTCGTTAAAGGAAATCACAATTTAATCACAATACGAATGAGCGAGCAGAAAATTAGCATCCAGAGCGGTAAACTTAATGTTCCCGACAATCCGACAATTCCTTTCATTGAAGGCGATGGCACAGGTGTGGATATCTGGCCGGCCTCGCAACTTGTTTTCGATAAGGCTGTTGAGAAGGCCTATGGAGGAAAGCGAAAAATCAATTGGAAAGAAGTTTTGGCGGGCGAGAAAGCTTACAACAAAACAGGTAGTTGGATGCCTGACGATACTATGACGGCTTTCCGTGAGTACCTGGTGGGTATAAAGGGGCCATTAACAACCCCGGTTGGCGGTGGCATTCGCTCATTAAACGTTGCCCTTCGTCAGGATTTGGATTTGTATGCTTGTGTGCGCCCGGTTCGTTGGTTTAAGGGCGTTCCTTCTCCTGTAAAGGAGCCGCATAAAACGGATATGACAATTTTCCGTGAAAACACCGAAGATATTTATGCGGGTATTGAGTTTCAGGAAGGAACGGAAGACAACAAAAAGTTCTTGAAACTTTTTGAGGAAAATTATCCGAAGCTTTACAAGAAGATTCGTTTCCCCCAAACTTCAGGCATCGGTATTAAACCTGTTTCAAAAGAAGGAACCGAGCGTTTGGTGCGTTCTGCTATTGAGTTTGCTATTGCTCACAAAAAACCAAGTGTAACGTTGGTGCACAAAGGTAATATCATGAAGTTCACCGAGGGCGGTTTCCGTGATTGGGGATATGCATTGGCGAAAAATGAATTTGGAGCCAAGGATCTGAATGGTGGCCCATGGCAGGTAATTGAAAAAGATGGTCATAAGATTGTGATCAAAGATTCAATTGCCGATGCGTTTTTACAGCAGATTCTTCTTCGCCCGGATGAATACTCGGTAGTAGCCACACTCAACCTGAATGGCGACTACATTTCTGATGCATTGGCCGCGATTGTAGGCGGAATTGGAATTGCGCCTGGTGGAAACATCAACTACGTAACGGGTCATGCTATTTTTGAAGCTACGCACGGTACGGCACCAAAGTATGCAGGTCAGGATAAAGTAAACCCTGGATCTGTGATTCTTTCCGGAGTAATGATGTTGGAGTACATGGGCTGGCAAGAGGCTGCTGACTTGATTGTAAAAGGCTTAGAAGGAGCGATCTCTTCCAAGAAAGTGACCTACGATTTCCATCGCTTGATGGACGGAGCCACATTATTGAAGTGCTCTGAGTTTGGTCAGGAAGTGGTGAAGAATATGTAATCGGGTTCTTTGATGAATAAAAAAGCCTCACATTTTCGTGGGGCTTTTTGTTTTTCTTTAAAATCCTAACATCCTGATAGCCGTCAGGGCAGCTTCCTCACCCTTGTTGCCATACTTCCCGCCTGCACGATCAAATGCCTGTTGTTTGTTCAAGGTTGTCAATACACCAAATATTACTGGTTTACCGGTTTTCAATCCAACTTCAGTAAGGCCATAGGCAACTGCCTGGCAGATGTAATCGAAATGAGGTGTTTCTCCTTGTATAACACAACCTAAACAAATCACTGAATCAATTTCATCCCGTTGTGCCATCCATTGTGCACCAAGCGAAAGCTCGAATGTTCCGGGCACATTTTTTCGGATGATGTTTTGTTTTTGAACGCCATGCTGTATCAGGCTGGCAACTGCTGCGGTATACAACGCCTCGGTTATTTCTTCATTCCATTCTGCTACTACAATAGCAATACGGGTTGAGGATAAGTCTATTCTTGTTTGAATTTTTCCTGAAGGCAGTGATCCAGCCATAGTGCGTGTGATTTTTGATAATAAAAAAAGGGATAGAAAACTATCCCTTCAAAAGTAATTTAATTTCTACTACGAATTGCTCTCCAGCTTTGCCTTAAACTTTCTGGCATTCTGGTATTCGGCAGATTCCCAATATTTGGTGATAATCTGATCATAAGCAGCTTTTGCTTTTTCTGCCTGATTTAATTTTTCATAGGCTAAAGCAGCTTTCATTAAATACGTGGGTGTGAAAAAGCGATTAGGCTTATAGGCAGCAGCTTTGTTGTAATAATTTGCAGCTTCTTCAAAATTTTCTTCTTCCATATACGCATCACCAATCAGGCTGTAGGCGCGTGCCTGTACCAGCAAATCGTTTGAGCTGAAATCCTGGAGGTAAAGTCTTGCGGCTTCGTATTTCCCTTGTTTTAAATAAGAAACACCGGCATAAAAATGCGCCAGGTTTGCCGCATCAGAGAATTTGTATTCGTCAATAATGTCAATGAATCCCAAGTTGTTACCATCTCCATTCAACGCCAGGTTAAGGCTGTCTGCTTCAAAATAATAGATTGCCTGGAACATTTCGCGTTGAGCCTGGGCATCCTGGTTTGATTTATAATACATGAAACCAAAATATCCGGCAACGGCTACCAACAATACAGCCACTACACCAATAACCAACTTGGAGTTTTGCTCCAGCCAATTTTCAGCGCCTTCCAGCTTTTCAGCAAGGGCTTCCGGATTTTGTAACAGATCTTTTGATTCGTCTTTCTTCGCCATGACAATACTACATTAGCCACCCGACAGCCGTCAGGAGGGGCCGCAAAACTACTAATTACAGAATATTAAACAAAAGGGGTTTAATCGGTGATGAAGGGACAATCCGCTTCAGCGTAAATATCCGTTAACGCCTCAGATGGATCAGGGAAACTTGATTCTTCCGCAAACTTCACACTTTCCTCAACCTGGGCAGCTACTTTCTCTTCAATTTTCTGTAGATCCTTCTCCGTAGCAAATTTCTTGTCGAGAATGGACTTGCGAACCACTTCAACCGGATCGCGCTGCTTGTATTCTTCCACCTCTTCCTTGGTCCGGTATTTTTGCGGGTCGGACATGGAGTGACCTTTGTATCGGTATGTTCTGAATTCAAGAAGGGTAGGGCCATCGCCTTTGCGTGCACGTTCGGCAGCCTTTGCTACCGCTTTATGAACTTCCTCAACCTTCATTGCATCTACGGGCTCCGAGGGCATATCGTACGACTCACCCAGGGTGTATAACTCGGTTACGTTGGATGTCCGCTTTACAGAGGTACCCATGGCGTATCCGTTATTTTCAATAACAAAAATTACAGGCAGTTTCCACAACATGGCCAGGTTTAACGCCTCGTGAAAAGCTCCCTGACGTACGGCACCATCCCCCATGTAGCAAATACACACATTGCCGGTTTTATTATATTTTTCAGAAAATGCAATTCCGGCACCTAAAGGAATTTGTCCGCCTACAATGCCATGCCCGCCAATAAAATTCACAGCTTTATCAAAAATGTGCATGGAACCACCTTTGCCTTTCGAGCAACCGGTTTCCTTACCATATAATTCGGCCATTACCGCATTCGGGCTGGTACCCAGCGCCAACGGATGTCCGTGATCGCGATAGGCCGTAATCCACTTATCATCTTTGGTAAGCGCAGAGACTGCACCGGCAGCACACGCCTCCTGACCGATATATAGGTGGCAGAAACCTTTTATTTTTTGCATTCCGTAAAGCTGCCCGGCTTTCTCTTCAAACTTGCGCATCAGCAACATGCTCTCATACCAGTACATGTAGGTTTCTTTCGAAAAACCAGTTTCTGAACCTTTGGAGGCGTTGCTTTTGTTAGCTTTGGCGGTCTTGGACATATCCCTAATTTTGATTCGGACTGCGAAAATAGGGTACAATTGGACAACTGCCAAGCAGATGCCCTGAAAACGGATTTCAATCACTTTTTAAGCTAATTCCCTGCACGTGCGCCTGAACAGACTTCAGTTGAGCAACTTTAAAAACTATGAGGAACTGGAGTTGAAGTTTCCATCACAAATCAATTTTTTATTAGGGCTGAATGGGAGCGGCAAAACAAATCTGTTGGAAGCCATTTATTACCTGTCGGCAACAAAAGGTTTTTCGGTTAGCTCGGATACACAGAACATCAAACACGGCAAGGATTTTTTCTTCATCAAAGGCGAATTCGAAAACGATAAGACACATGACGTATTTTGCCAGGTGCAAGCCGGTCGGAAAAAAGTTTTTCGTGAGGATAGCCGCGATTATGAAAAGCTCAGCGATCACATCGGTCGGTATCCGGTTGTGCTTATTTCTCCACTGGATGTTGACCTGGTAAAGGAAAGCAGCGATGCACGCAGAAAGTTTTTCGATCAGATGATCGCCCAGGTTGATCACGTTTACCTGGAGGCATTGATGGAATACCACCATGCATTAAAGCAGCGCAATGCCTTGCTAAAAATGTTTGCTGAGCAAAACAAGGTTGATTATCAGATGATTGACTTGTACGACCAGCAATTGTCACGTACCGGAAAAGTTCTGTATGAAAAACGAAGTGCTTTCGCGGGCGAATTTCTACCCTTATTCAATAAGGCGTATGCATTACTGGTTGATGAGCAGGAAGAGGCCACGTTAACCTATTCTTCATCTGTTGAACTAAGTACCATGGAGGAGGGATTAAGGCAAAGCTTAAAGAAGGATCTGATTCTTCAGCGCACAACTTTTGGCATTCATCGCGATGACTATGTTTTTGGATTTGCCCATGGAGAACTGAAACGGTTAGGCTCTCAGGGTCAGCAAAAGTCGTTTTTAGTGGCAGTTAAGCTTGCCCAGGTTGAGGTTATCAAGGCCCATCTTGGATTTAGCCCCATGCTGCTTTTGGACGATATTTTTGATAAATTGGACGACACCCGCATTGCCAGATTACTCCAGGTGGTATCTAAAAAGAATTATGGACAATCTTTTATTACAGATGCCGGTCCGGAGCGAACGTTGGCCATGATGAAGGAACTGAAAATTCCGGGTGATGTTTACGAAGTTGATGGAGGTCGCGTTAAGCCAAGAAAAGCGTGAAAGACAATAAAGACAATAAAGCCGGTATTACACCCATTGGTGACGCCATTCGCAGTTTGCTGAATTCCTATCACCTGGAGTCGAAATTCGATGAGGCCCAGGTCATTGCCTCTTGGGAGCGACTGGTAGGAGTGCCCATTGCCAGGCGCACCCGCAAGGTGTTTATGAAAAACCGGGTTCTTTTTGTGGAATTCAAAACGGCCTCCATGAAAAACGATTTTCTGCTCCATAAGTCAAAGGTTATTGAACTCTTCCAGCAGGAGTTCGGAAAGGGCATTGTTACGGACATTGTGATTATTTAATAATCAGATTGTTTTCGGCCTTTTTTAAAATGTTTGACTAAACCAAAAAACCGTATAATTTTGCACTCCTATTTTTAGAAAGTCCTGTTTTGAATGCGTTCGAACAGGCTTTTCGAAAGCGTTCTAGGAAATGTTTAGTTCGGGATTGGTGAGGAGTAAAAAGCCCCTGATTCCGTTGAAAGGGGGAATACCAAAGCGGCCAACTGGGACAGACTGTAAATCTGTTGTCTTATGACTTCATAGGTTCGAATCCTATTTCCCCCACTAGTTCAATTCAAAGTTTAAAATTTGAATTTGGAATGCTGAATTTTGAATTAGTTATGCGGGAGTAGCTCAGTTGGTAGAGCGGCAGCCTTCCAAGCTGCAGGTCGCGGGTTCGAGCCTCGTCTCCCGCTCACCTTTAATTCCAGATTCCAGATTCCAAATCTCAAATTTGGATTTGGACAAAGGAGTTACAAGTTGAGCCAATTTGAAATTTCAAATGTTGAATTTGAAATCTTGAATTATCGCTGTTGTAGCTCAGGGGTAGAGCACTTCCTTGGTAAGGAAGAGGTCGTGAGTTCAATTCTCATCAACAGCTCTAACGTTGAAGTTTCCCTTTGAGACTCAACGGCTTAACCAGAAAGGAGTTCTGGTTTCAAACGTATTGAAAGTTGAATGCTTTGATTTCGGATGAGTAGCGCCATCGTTTTGGAAATCAACTTGTTCAACCTGCCGCAAGGCAGACGAATAAACCCTTATTCGACAGGCTTATCATGTTTAGGGTGTATCTTCTGAAAGGAAGATTTAAGAAGTAAAACTTAAATTAATTATACACTTTAAACTTTAACTGGAATTTTCAAATATGGCTAAAGAAACATTTGATCGTTCGAAACCGCATGTAAACATTGGTACCATCGGTCACGTTGACCACGGTAAAACCACCCTTACTGCTGCAATTACACAGGTGCTTTCCAAGAAAGGACTCGCAGCTGTTCGCGACTTCTCTTCTATTGACAACGCACCCGAAGAAAAAGAAAGAGGTATTACTATCAACACCTCTCACGTAGAATACGCTACAGACAAGCGTCACTACGCTCACGTTGACTGTCCTGGTCACGCTGACTATGTGAAGAACATGGTTACAGGTGCTGCCCAGATGGACGGTGCTATTCTTGTAGTGGCTGCTACGGATGGTCCTATGCCTCAAACCCGCGAGCACATTCTATTGGCGCGTCAGGTAGGTGTACCTGCATTGGTTGTGTTCATGAACAAAGTTGACTTGGTTGACGATGCTGAATTGTTGGATCTTGTTGAAATGGAAGTACGTGAACTGATGTCATCTTACAACTTCCCTGGCGATACCATGCCTGTAATCAGAGGATCTGCTCTTGGCGCCTTGAACGGTGAGCCTAAGTGGGTTGAGAAAGTTGAAGAATTGATGAACGCAGTGGATGAGTTCATTCCTATCCCTACTCGTTTGATCGACAAAGATTTCTTGATGCCGGTTGAGGACGTGTTCTCAATCACTGGTCGTGGTACTGTGGCTACCGGTCGTATTGAGCGTGGTATTATCAACTCAGGCGATAAGGTTCAAATACTCGGTATGGGTGCTGAGAACCTGGAGTCCACCATTACCGGTGTGGAAATGTTCCGTAAAATCCTTGACAGAGGTGAAGCTGGTGATAACGTAGGTCTGTTGCTCCGTGGTATTGAAAAAGAGCAAATCCGCAGAGGTATGGTTATCTGCAAGCCTGGTTCAGTAACTCCGCACGCTAAGTTCAAGGCTGAGGTTTACGTATTGTCAAAAGAAGAAGGTGGTCGTCACACACCATTCTTTAACAAATACCGCCCTCAGTTCTATTTCCGTACCACTGACGTAACAGGAGAAATCATGTTGCCTGCTGGTGTAGAAATGGTTATGCCTGGCGATAACATCTCTATCGAAGTTCAGCTGATCAACAAGATCGCTATGGAAAAAGGTCTTCGTTTTGCGATTCGCGAAGGTGGCCGTACTGTAGGGTCTGGTCAGGTTACTGAGATTCTTGACTAATTACCGGGTAAGTGTCCGAAAGGGCATTTCTCTGAAAATCAATAACATAAGGCGTTTCTGAAATTTTAAGGAACGCCTTTGTTTTCTATAGTTTCTATTTCTACCTTTGCAGTCCTTTTGAGCTGCATAAGGTATTGAAATGTAACTTGGTGTAACTCAGAAGGTTGAGGGGGCCTTAAAAGCCTGCAAAACCACAGGGTTTCACCTAAAAACGGGTGTAGCTCAATTGGCAGAGCAGCGGTCTCCAAAACCGCAGGCTGGGAGTTCGAGTCTCTCCACCCGTGCTAAACGCAAAAAACTGATGCAGAAGATTAAAACATTCTTTGTGGAATCCTGGGACGAGCTTAAAAACAAGGTCTCTTGGTCCAGTTTTAATGAATTGCAAGGCAGCGCCATCCTGGTGTTGGTTGCCTCCACAATTTTTGCTTTGGTTATCGGTGGTATCGACTGGGTTTTCAAGACCGGGTTGGAGTGGTTCTATAGGGAATTTTAACCGGCAGGTTCGATGGGCGAATTGAAGTGGTATGTATTGCGCGTCATCAGCGGCCAGGAAAAGAAGGTTAAAACTTACCTGGAAAATGAAATAGAGCGCGAAAAGCTCCAGGAATTTATTCCGCAGGTTCTGATCCCTTCTGAGAAGGTGTATGAAATGCGTGGTGGAAAAAAGCGTGTTCGGGAAAGAAATTTCTTCCCGGGTTACGTGTTGATCTCAGCCGATCTTTCCCATGGGGAAGCCTATCACTCGGTTAATAATATTCCGGGTGTAATCGGGTTTCTGGGAAACAATGGTACAGGTTCTTCAAAAGATCCGGTGCCGTTGCGTCAATCCGAGGTAAACCGAATTCTCGGTAAGGTTGACGAGATCGACACATTCGATGAAAAATTGGAAACACCTTTTATTAAGGGTGAATCCGTGAAAGTAATGGACGGACCATTCAGTGGGTTTACCGGAACGGTGGAGGAGATTTTTGAAGAGAAGAAGAAACTCAATGTAATGGTGAAGATTTTCGGCAGGAACACGCCTGTTGAATTGAATTATATGCAGGTTGAAAAGTTAGATTAAGGATATCATGGCAAAGGAAATTACAGGGTATTTGAAGTTACAAGTTAAAGGAGGTTCAGCAAACCCATCTCCTCCAATTGGTCCTGCTTTAGGTAGCAAGGGTCTTAACATCATGGACTTTTGCAAGCAGTTTAATGCGCGTACTCAGGATAAACCGGGTCAATTGCTTCCGGTTTTGATCACTATATATAACGACAAGTCGTTCGATTTTGTAATCAAAACACCACCCGCTGCTAACCTTATCCTGGAGACGATGAAAAAGCAGAAGGGTTCAAACGAACCTAACCGTGCCAAAATCGGATCCATTACCTGGGACCAGGTAAAGGCCATTGCCGAATTGAAAATGCCGGATTTGAACGCATTTAAAATTGAGTCGGCAATGAAAATGGTTGCTGGTACAGCCAGAAGTATGGGCGTTACCGTTGCGGGTACACCTCCCTGGGAAAAATAAATAACCGACTGATTACAAAAGAAAGTCATGGCAAAGATTTCAAAAAACAGAAAGGCCGTAGTGGCCAAATATAATCCGGATAAACTCTACTCACTGGATGACGCATCACAATTGCTGAAGGATATTACCTTCACCAAGTTTGATTCATCTGTGGATTTAGACATCCGGTTGGGCGTTGATCCTAAAAAATCCGACCAGATGGTTCGTGGTGTAGTGTCACTTCCTCATGGTATCGGAAAGGCAGTTCGTGTACTGGTGCTTTGCACGCCTGATAAAGTTCAGGATGCGAAAGATGCCGGTGCCGATCACGTAGGTCTGGATGATTATATCCAGAAAATTGAAGGTGGCTGGACAGACATTGATGTAATCATCTGTACCCCTACCGTAATGGCCAAGGTTGGTAAACTTGGCAAGGTGTTGGGCCTTGCGGCTTGATGCTAAAACCCTCTCAAATCAGGAACTATATTCTGAAGCTGGTAAAGTTGTTAAAGAAGTAAAAGCCGGTAAAAATCGACTTCAAAAAATTGATAAAACAGGAATCATCCACGTGAGTATCGGGAAAGCTTCCTTCTCGCCTGAGAAAATCAGGGATAATGCCATGGAGATGATTAATGTGGTTGCCAAACTGAAGCCCGCCTCTGCGAAAGGTGCATACTTTAAGAGTATCAGCCTTTCAACAACCATGAGCCCGGGTGTGAAGATTGACATGGGTTCTATTGCTGGTATCTAAGAAAACAAAAACATGACCAGAGAAGAAAAAGCACAAATTATAGAGGAACTCAGTCAGAAGTTTGCAGACAACATGCACTTCTACATTACCGATGCAGGCGGGCTAACCGTTGAGCAGGTAAACAATTTCAGAAGGCTCTGCTATAAAAGTGGTATTGAATACCGTGTGTACAAGAACACATTGATTCGTAAAGCCCTTGAGAAGCAGGAAGGTGTTGACTACACTCCGCTTTTCGGAACCTTACACGGCTTTTCGGGCGTCCTCTTCTCTAAAGAAGCTGGAAACCTGCCGGCACGCGTAATAAAAGAGTTTCGTAAAAAACTGGACGGCAAACCTGTACTGAAGGCAGCCTCTATCGACTCCGACTTTTTTATCGGAGAAGAAAACCTCAATACGCTCAGCGAGCTGAAGAGCAAGAATGAGCTTATTGGTGATGTTATCTTCTTGTTGCAATCACCTGCCAAGAATGTATTGTCTGCTTTATTAAGCGGCAAGCAAACCCTTGGTGGTTTGATGAAAACTTTGGAAGAACGCGCAAAATAAATTGTTGAATCAAAATTTTAAATCTTAGTAAAAATGGCTGACGTAAAAGCTCTCGGAGATCAACTCGTTGAACTCACCGTTAAAGAAGTAAGTGAACTCGCTTCTTACCTGAAAGAAACCTATGGCATTGAGCCTGCAGCTGCTGCTGTAGTAGCAGGTCCTGCTGCTGGTGGTGCAGGTGGTGGCGCTGCTGCTGAAGAAAAAACCAATTTCGATGTTGTATTGAAAGCTCCTGGTGCTAACAAACTTCAAATTGTGAAGCTTGTTAAGGAACTTACTGGTCTTGGCTTGAAAGAAGCTAAAGATGTAGTAGACGGAGCTCCTAAAACAATCAAAGAAGGATTACCTAAGGATGAAGCTGAGAGCCTCAAGAAGCAACTCGTAGAAGCGGGTGCTGAAGTTGAGCTGAAGTAAGCTTCTTGAAGGCGAACGGTACGTCTAACGCCTTCTGTTAGACCTTGCCCCAATGCGTAATTGGGACAAGGTCTATTCCTATTTATACGTGTGGCAACGTACCAGCCACAATTCGTCCAGGATTTGAACATAAACGTTAAGCACCTTGGCAAAGAAAAATAGTAACGGTAGAATTGATTTCTCCTCAGTAGAAAAAATAATTGACTACCCTGATTTTCTGGATGTACAACTCCAGTCATTCAAAGACTTTCTGCAAATCGATACGCCTGCTGAAAAGCGACAGAACGAAGGTTTATATAAAGTTTTTGCCGAAAACTTCCCGATCTCTGATTCGCGCGAAAACTTTGTATTGGAGTTTGTGGATTACACCATCGATCCACCAAAATACGATGTTGATGAATGCATCGACCGCGGGTTGACATTTTCGGTACCCTTAAAAGCAAAATTGCGCCTCACCTGTAACGATGAGGACAACGAAGATTTTGAAACAATTGAACAGGAAGTATTCCTTGGGAATATTCCGTATATGACGGAAAAAGGCTCGTTTGTAATCAATGGTGCTGAACGTGTTATTGTGTCACAACTTCACCGCTCACCGGGTGTGTTCTTCGCCATGAGCAAGCATACCAATGGTACGAAGTTGTATTCCGCACGTATCATTCCGTTTAAAGGTTCCTGGATTGAATTCGCGACTGACGTAAACTCAGTGATGTATGCGTACATCGATCGTAAAAAGAAATTCCCTGTTACCACATTGCTTCGTGCAATTGGTTTCGGAACAGATAAAGATATTCTTGACCTCTTCGGTTTATCTGAAGAAGTTGAGGCCAACAAGAATACATTAAAGAAAACTGCCGGTCGTAAACTGGCGGCACGTGTTCTCCGCACCTGGACAGAAGACTTTGTGGATGAGGATACTGGTGAAGTGGTATCTATCGATCGTAACGAAGTATTATTGGAGCGTGACCACGTATTGTCGCAGGAAGATGTAGACACCATCCTGGAATCAGGTGTGAAGTCCATCATCCTGCACCGTGAAGATGTAAACGTGGCTGATTACCACATTATCTTCAACACGTTGGCAAAGGACAACTCTAACTCTGAAAAGGAAGCGGTTGAACAAATCTATCGCCAGCTTAGAAATACGGAAGCCCCTGATGAGCAAACCGCTCGTGACATTATTCAGAGCTTGTTCTTCAGTGAAAAACGTTATGACCTTGGTGAAGTTGGTCGTTATAGAATCAACAAGAAGCTTGGTCTTGACCTGGCTTACGACCAACGCGTACTTACCAAGGAAGATATTATCCTTATCGTGAAGTACCTGATCGGGTTGATTAACTCAAAAGCGTTGATCGATGATATCGATCACTTGAGCAACCGTAGGGTGCGTACCGTAGGAGAACAGTTGTATACACAGTTTGGTGTTGGTCTTGCCCGTATGGCCAGAACCATTAAGGAAAGAATGAACGTTCGTGATAACGAAGATTTCAAGCCGGTTGATCTGATCAACGCGCGTACATTGTCTTCTGTTATCAACTCGTTCTTTGGAACCAACCAGCTTTCACAGTTCATGGATCAGACAAACCCGCTGGCCGAGATTACGCACAAGCGTAGAATGTCAGCCCTCGGTCCAGGTGGTCTTTCTCGTGAACGTGCCGGCTTTGAAGTTCGTGACGTACACTATACGCACTATGGTCGCCTGTGTACCATCGAAACTCCGGAAGGTCCGAACATCGGTTTGATTTCATCGCTTTGCGTTCATGCCAAAGTGAACAAGATGGGCTTCATTGAAACACCTTATCGTAAAATTGAAAACGGAAAGGTGAAGAAGGAACTCATATTCCTTACAGCCGAAGAAGAAGATACACACAACATTGCTCAGGCAAATGTGAAAGTTAAGCCAAATGGCGAATTCATTGAAGAGCGAGTGAAGGCTCGTTTTGAAGGTGACTTCCCGGTGGTTGAGCCGAAAGAATTAAAATATATGGACATTGCTCCGAACCAGATCGTTTCGGTTGCTGCGTCTATGATTCCCTTCCTCGAACACGATGATGCAAACCGTGCGTTGATGGGTTCAAACATGCAGCGTCAGGCTGTACCGTTGGTACGCCCTGAGGCGCCCATTGTTGGAACCGGTTTGGAAGGACGCATCGCCCTAGATTCCCGTGCACTGATCACTGCTGAAGGTGAGGGTATAGTGGAGTTTGTGGATGCGAAGAAGATTGTAATTAAGTATGACGTTACAGAGGAACAACGCTCTGTAAATTTTGATAACGAAGTAAGAACATACAGCCTGGTGAAATTCAGAAGAACCAACCAGGATACCTGTATCAACCACACTCCATTGGTTAGAAAAGGTGATCGTGTTACAAAAGGCCAACCACTTGTTGAGGGTTATGCAACCAACAGTGGTGAACTGGCACTTGGAAGAAACCTGTTGGTGGCTTACATGCCTTGGCAGGGCTACAACTTCGAAGATGCGATTGTAATTTCTGAGAAGGTGGTTCGGGATGACGTGTACACATCTATTCACATTGAAGAATTTGAATTGGAAGTACGCGACACCAAGCGTGGTGAAGAAGAATTGACTTCGGAAATTCCGAACGTAAGTGAAGAAGCCGTTAAGCATCTTGATGAAAACGGTATCATTCGCGTTGGTGCTGAAGTAAAAGAAGGTGATATTCTGATCGGTAAGATTACCCCTAAAGGTGAGACTGATCCGACACCGGAAGAAAAGTTGCTTCGCGCCATCTTTGGTGACAAAGCCGGTGATGTGAAAGATGCTTCTCTTAAGGCGCCTCCATCATTGAAAGGTGTGGTAATTGATACCAAGTTGTTCTCCCGACCTAAGCGCGACAAAGATGTTCGCTCGAAGTCTAAGAAGGAGCTTGATGCATTAAAGAACAAGTACAGCAAAACATTGGCTGACTTGCGCAACGAAATGATCAAGAAGCTTACTGCTTTGTTGAATGGAAAAACCAGCAACGGTGTGAAGCACAAGTTTGGTGATGAACTGATCAGCAAGGGTGTTAAGTTCTCTGCAAAGGTTATTGAGAATAACCTCTTCCCTGACAAGAACATCTACCGCGATGAGAGCAACTATGCCGTACCGGAAGAAGTAAACCTGATTGCAGATATTTCACTTGATAACTGGACCAGCGATGATCATACCAATGATCTGGTGGGTCAGTTGGTGAAGAACTACCTGGTAAAACGAAATACGTACGCGGGTGAATTCAAGCGAGAACGCTTTACACTGGAGGTTGGTGATGAACTGCCTACAGGTATTGTTCAATTAGCTAAAGTGTACATCGCGAAGAAGCGTAAGTTGAAAGTGGGTGATAAGATGGCGGGTCGTCACGGTAACAAGGGTGTTGTAGCCCGTATTGTTCGTGACGAAGATATGCCATTCCTGGAAGATGGAACTCCTGTAGATATCTGTCTGAACCCGCTTGGTGTACCGTCTCGTATGAACCTGGGTCAGCTCTATGAAGCTGTACTTGCCTGGGCAGGTTTGAAACTTGGCCGTAAGTATGCTACTCCGATTTTCGATGGTGCTTCGCTTGAACAAGTTCAGAATGAATTGAATGAAGCTGGGTTGCCTGAGTATGGCCGTACCTACCTGTATGATGGTTTAAGCGGTCAGAAGTTTGACCAGCCTGTAACTGTGGGTGTAGCGTATATGCTGAAACTCGGTCACCTCGTTGATGATAAGATGCACGCACGTTCTATCGGACCCTACTCACTCATTACTCAACAGCCGTTGGGTGGTAAGGCACAGTTCGGTGGACAGCGTTTTGGAGAAATGGAGGTTTGGGCTATCGAAGCATTCGGTGCGTCCCATATCCTGCAGGAAATCCTTACCATCAAGTCGGATGACGTTATCGGTCGTGCAAAAGCATACGAGTCGATTGTGAAGGGAGAAAATATGCGCAAGCCTAATATCCCTGAATCATTCAACGTATTGGTGCATGAACTGAGAGGTCTGGCACTTGAGATTACGATGGATTAATAAACTTGAACTTGAAACCTGAAAACTGAGCGTATGTCTTTCAGAAAAAATAAAAAATTCAACAGCGATTTTTCCAAAATCACCATCAGCCTTGCTTCTCCTGAATCTATTCTGGAGAGTTCGCATGGCGAGGTGACACAACCGGAAACCATCAACTACAGAACCTACAAGCCTGAAATGGGCGGGTTGTTCTGTGAGCGTATTTTCGGTCCGGTTAAAGATTGGGAATGTCACTGTGGTAAATACAAGCGTATTCGCTACAAAGGCATCATCTGCGACCGTTGCGGTGTAGAGGTTACCGAAAAGAAAGTTAGACGTGAGCGCATGGGACACATCGAATTGGTGGTACCTGTGGCACACATCTGGTATTTCCGTTCCCTGCCAAACAAAATCGGTTACTTGTTGGGATTGGCTACCAAGAAATTGGATCAAATCATCTACTACGAGCGCTATGTGGTTATCCAACCCGGTGTGAAGGAGGAAGACGGCATCAACAGAATGGATTTCCTTACTGAAGAGGAATACCTGGATATTGTTGACAAGCTTCCTCGCGAAAACCAACTGCTGGATGACAATGATCCGAAGAAGTTTATCGCCAAGATGGGTGCTGAAGCATTGGAGATGCTGCTTTCCCGTCTTGAATTGGATACACTCTCATATGATCTGCGTCACCAGGCCGCCACTGACACTTCGCAACAACGTAAGGCTGAAGCATTGAAGCGTTTGAAAGTAGTTGAAGCTTTCCGCGAAGCCAACACGCGAGTGGAGAACCGCCCCGAGTGGATGGTGATTAAGATGGTGCCTGTTATTCCACCTGAATTGCGTCCGCTCGTACCGTTGGATGGTGGTCGTTTTGCTACATCTGATTTGAATGACCTTTACAGACGTGTGATTATTCGTAACAACCGTCTGAAGCGTCTGATTGATATTAAAGCGCCTGAAGTAATTCTTCGTAACGAGAAGCGTATGCTTCAGGAGGCGGTTGACTCGTTGTTCGACAACTCACGTAAAGTGAATGCAGTTCGTTCCGATGGAAACCGTGCATTGAAATCGTTGAGCGATATGCTCAAAGGTAAGCAAGGACGTTTCCGTCAGAACTTGCTTGGTAAGCGTGTTGACTACTCCGGTCGTTCCGTTATTGTGGTTGGTCCTGAATTGAAACTGCATGAGTGTGGTCTTCCTAAGGACATGGCAGCTGAATTGTTTAAGCCATTCATCATCCGCAAGCTGATTGAAAGAGGAATTGTAAAGACTGTTAAGTCCGCTAAGAAAATTGTTGATCGTAAGGATCCGGTGATCTGGGATATTCTTGAAAATGTATTGAAAGGACATCCTGTTCTGTTGAACCGTGCTCCAACACTTCACCGTTTGGGTATTCAGGCTTTCCAACCTAAACTGATTGAAGGAAAAGCGATTCAGTTGCACCCGTTGGTGTGTACTGCTTTTAACGCTGACTTTGACGGTGACCAGATGGCCGTTCACGTGCCCCTTGGTCAGGAAGCTATTCTTGAAGCATCAGTATTGATGTTGTCTTCACACAACATTCTTAACCCGGCCAATGGTGCGCCTATTACCGTACCTTCACAGGACATGGTGTTGGGCTTGTACTACCTTACAAAAGGAAGAAAGAGTACACCTGAAAATAAAGTATTGGGTGAAGGCCGCATGTTCTACTCTGCCGAAGAGGTGATCATTGCACACAACGAAGGAA
The DNA here is from genome assembly GCA_019638275.1 of Cyclobacteriaceae bacterium. Lineage (GTDB taxonomy): Bacteria > Bacteroidota > Bacteroidia > Cytophagales > Cyclobacteriaceae > UBA2336. The sequence goes on from JAHBUC010000004.1 coordinate 35,376, forward strand.
AGCTGGCCAAGCATGCACATATTAAAGTGCGTGTAAAAATGCGCGACAAGAAAACCGGTGAACTGAAAGATCAGGTGATCGAGACAGTAGCGGGTCGTGTATTGTTTAATCAGTACGTTCCGGAGGAGGCTGGTTTTGTAGATGAACTGCTGACCAAGAAGAAACTGCAAACCATTATTGCAGATGTATACAAGGCTGCTGGTCTTTCTAAAACCGCAAAGTTCCTGGATGATATCAAGGATCTTGGTTTCCAGATGGCCTACAAAGGTGGTCTGTCAATGGGCTTGAACGATGTGAAGATCCCAGTTGAGAAAGAGAAGTTTGTTTCTGATGCGCAGAAAGAAGTTGATGCGGTTTGGAACAACTACATGATGGGTCTGATCACGGATAACGAACGTTACAATCAGGTTATCGATATCTGGACGCGTACCAATACCATGTTGACCAACACGTTGATGCGTCAATTGGAAGAAGATACGCAAGGCTTCAACCCGATCTACATGATGATGCACTCCGGTGCCCGTGGTTCGCGCGAACAGGTTCGTCAGTTAGGGGGTATGCGTGGTCTGATGGCCAAGCCGCAGAAGAACCTCGCTGGCTCTGTAGGTTCAATTATTGAAAACCCGATCCTTTCCAACTTCAAAGAAGGATTGGATGTATTGGAATACTTTATCTCTACCCACGGTGCACGTAAAGGTCTTGCTGATACGGCCTTGAAAACGGCTGATGCGGGTTACCTGACGCGTAGGTTGGTAGACGTTGCGCACGACTTGGTAATTACCGAAGAAGATTGCGGTACATTGCGTGGTTTAAAAGTTACCGCACTGAAAGACAACGAAGACATTGTTGAACCTTTATCAGAGCGTATCCTTGGCCGTGTAACCGTACACGATATCTACGATCCGTTGACAGAAGAATTGATCTGTCCTGCGAATGCAGAGATTACCGATGAAGTAGCGAAACGAGTTGAAGAAACAAGTATTGAAGAAGTTGAGATTCGTTCTGTACTTACTTGCGAATCGAAGATGGGCGCTTGCTCCAAATGTTATGGACGTAACCTGGCTACCGGTAAAATGGCAGAAGCAGGTGAGGCCGTTGGTGTAATTGCTGCTCAGTCGATTGGTGAACCGGGTACCCAGCTTACGCTTCGTACCTTCCACGTGGGTGGTACAGCATCCAACATTGCGGTTGATGCCAACATTAAGGCTAAATTCCCGGGAGTTGTTGAGTTTGAGGGTGTACGTTTTGTGGATACAACCGACCGCGATGGCAATAAAGTACAAGTGGTGATGGGTCGTACAGGTGAAATCCGAATCCTGGATAAGGAGCGTGGCCGCGTACTCATCAGCAACAACGTACCGTATGGTGCATTCCTGAAAGTGAAAGATGGACAGGCCGTTGAGAAAGGTGATGAGCTTTGCTTCTGGGATCCATACAATGCAGTAATCCTTTCTGAATTTGATGGTCAAATCGGATATGAAGCAATCATTGAAGGTATCACCTATAAGGAAGAATCTGATGAGCAGACAGGTCACCGTGAAAAAGTGATCACAGAAACTCGCGATAAGACGAAGAACCCAGCCATTATTGTTAATGGCAAGGCGGAGACGAAATCATATAACATCCCGGTAGGGGCACACCTTGCTGTTGATGAAGGGGAGAAGATTAAAGCTGGTCAGGTACTGGTTAAAATCCCGCGTACCATTGGTAAGTCTCGCGACATCACGGGAGGTCTTCCACGTGTAACGGAATTGTTTGAAGCACGTAATCCTTCGAACCCGGCTGTGGTAAGTGAAATTGATGGTGTGGTAACCTATGGTGGTATCAAGCGTGGTAACCGTGAAGTGTTCATTGAATCACGCGATGGTGTACAGAAGCGTTATTTAGTGCCGTTGTCTAAGCACATCCTTGTTCAGGATAACGACTTTGTGAAAGCGGGTCAACCATTGTCTGATGGATCAATTTCTCCAGGCGATATCCTAGCGATTAAAGGCCCTACTGCTGTTCAGGAATACCTAGTGAATGAAATTCAGGAAGTATACCGCTTGCAGGGTGTGAAGATTAACGACAAGCACATTGAAGCAATCGTTAGTCAGATGATGCAGAAGGTGGAGATCATCGATCAGGGTGATACAAGCTTCCTGCCTGGTGAGTATGTGGATAAGTTCTCATTCCGTGAGGAAAACGATAAGATCCTTGATAAGAAGGTTGTGATTGATGCAGGAGATTCTGACAAGTTTAAGCCTGGTCAGATTATTACCAGCCGTGAATTGCGTGATGAAAACTCTTCGTTGAAGAGGAAAGATCAAAAGACTGCTGAAGTTCGCGATGCATTGGCCGCTGTTTCCCGTCCTACGTTACAAGGTATTACACAAGCATCCTTGAAGACAGAAAGCTGGTTGTCAGCTGCTTCTTTCCAGGAAACTACAAAGGTGTTGAGCGAAGCTGCTATTCGCGGTAAGGCCGATCGCTTGTTGGGCATGAAGGAGAACGTGATCGTTGGTCACCTTATTCCTGCCGGTACCGGACAACGCAGGTTCAACAGCATGATCGTAACGCATCAGGATGAGTACGATACGTTAACTCGTGCATTGGAAACTCCGAAATCTCAGGATAAGGAGAAGGAACTTCAGGATTAATTAGTTTTCGGGTTCAAGGTTTAAAGTCAGTATCTCCCAACTTGGAGTGCAACTTTAAATCTTGAACCTTGAATTTTTAAATCAAACCATTATGGCCGAAGAAAAGAAAGAAAAGCAGGCACCGAATCAGATTAACATTGAGTTATCAGAGGAGATAGCCGAGGGCATCTATTCAAACCTGGCCATGATTGCGCACTCGAATAGTGAATTTGTGATTGACTTCATTCGGCTGATGCCGGGTGTTCCAAAAGCCCGGGTTAAGTCCAGGGTTATCATCACACCTGAGCATGCCAAACGCCTGTTGGCCGCACTTAAGGACAACATCGATAAATACGAAAACGCTTTTGGCTCCATCAAGCAAACCCCCGATATGCCGAAATTCCCCATGAATTTCGGAGGCACTGTTGGCGAGGCTTAGTCTAAAAACCGTTAAAACAGGCTGAAAACAAAGATTTTGACTTTAAAAATCTTTATTCAAAGGCTTTGTATCCTTTCTTACTTTATAATACCTTTGCAGTCCTAATTTTTGACAGGTTTATAATAACGACTTATAAATGCCGACCATTCAACAACTCGTACGAAAAGGCAGGAAAAAGCTGACTTCTAAGTCAAAATCTCCTGCCCTTGATTCATGTCCACAGCGCAGAGGTGTTTGTACACGTGTGTACACCACTACACCTAAAAAGCCTAATTCGGCTATGCGTAAAGTAGCCCGTGTGCGCCTTACCAACCAAAAGGAGGTTAACGCATACATTCCAGGCGAAGGACACAACCTTCAGGAGCACTCAATTGTATTGATCCGTGGCGGCAGGGTGAAAGATCTTCCTGGTGTTCGTTACCACATTGTGCGTGGCGCATTGGATACAGCCGGTGTAAACGGACGTTTACAGAGTCGTTCTAAATATGGTGCAAAACGCCCTAAAGCCGGTGCTGCTGCAGCTCCTGCCAAGGGTAAAAAATAATCTGATCGGTCATGAGAAAAGCAAAACCTAAGAAAAGATATCTGTTACCAGATCCAAAGTTTCAGGATACGTTAGTTACCAAGTTCGTGAACTACCTGATGGAAGATGGTAAGAAGAGTGTTGCCTACAATATTTTTTACGATGCTGTTGAGTTGGTTGAGAAGAAGACCAGCGAAAGCGGATTAGAGGTTTGGAAGCGCGCCATGAACAACCTGATGCCTTCTGTTGAAGTGAAGAGCCGTAGGGTAGGTGGTGCTACGTTCCAGGTACCTGTTGAAATTCGTCCTGAGCGTAAAATCAATTTGAGCATTAAGTGGTTGATCGACTATTCGCGTATGCGTGGCGAGAAGACCATGATGGATAAATTGGCTGGTGAAATCATTGCCGCATCAAAGGGTGAAGGTGCTGCTATTAAAAAGAAAGATGATACGCACCGTATGGCCGAAGCCAATAAAGCTTTTTCGCATTTCAGATTTTAATAGAGGAGTAGGATACGCATGTCAAGAGATCTTAAATACACAAGAAATATTGGTATTGCTGCGCACATTGATGCGGGTAAAACAACTACCACAGAACGTATTCTGTACTATGCCGGTGTAAATCACAAAATCGGTGAAGTGCACGATGGTGCTGCTACGATGGACTGGATGGCTCAGGAGCAGGAACGTGGTATTACCATTACCTCAGCGGCCACAACTGTTTATTGGAATTATAAAGCCAACAAGTATCACGTTAACATTATTGATACGCCCGGTCACGTGGATTTTACCGTTGAGGTAAACCGTTCCCTGCGTGTATTGGATGGTCTCGTGTTTTTGTTTAGTGCGGTTGATGGTGTTGAGCCTCAATCTGAAACAAACTGGCGCCTGGCTGATAACTATAAAGTTGCCCGTATTGGTTTCGTTAATAAAATGGACCGTGCCGGAGCTGATTTTCTTGGCGTGTGCAAGCAGGTTAAAGAGAAATTAGGAAGCAAAGCGGTAGCGCTTCAATTGCCTATAGGTGCTGAAGAAAACTTTAAGGGTGTTGTTGACCTGGTTAACAACCGCGGTATTATCTGGAACGAAGAAGATAAAGGGATGACCTTTACGGAAGTTCCAATCCCGGCCGACATGGTTGAGGAAGCAAACGAATACCGTGAAAAACTTCTTGAAGCTGTTGCTGAATATGATGAGTCATTGATGGAGAAGTTCTTCAATGATCCTTCAACCATTACAGAGAGTGAAATCATCAATGCTTTGCGTAAGGCTACGATTGATATGGCCATCGTTCCTATGGTTTGTGGTTCATCCTTTAAGAACAAGGGTGTTCAAACCATGCTTGACTACGTGATGGAATTGTTGCCTTCACCAATGGATAAGGATAACATTATTGGAACAAATCCGGATGATGAATCCGATGTTACTATTAGGCCGGACGAGAAGGAGCCTTTTGTGGCGCTGGCGTTTAAGATCGCAACTGATCCATTTGTTGGTCGTTTGTGTTTCATTCGCGCCTATTCTGGTGTTTTAGAGTCGGGCTCTTATGTATACAATACCCGTTCGGAGCAGAAAGAGCGTATTTCACGTGTGTTCCAAATGCATGCGAACAAACAAAATCAAATTGAACGCCTGACAGCCGGTGATATTGGTGCGGTTGTAGGCTTTAAGGATATTAAAACTGGTGATACCCTGTGCGATGAAAAGCGTAAGGTAGTATTGGAATCAATGGTATTCCCTGAGCCGGTAATTGGTTATGCCATTGAGCCTAAGAAACAGGCTGATGTCGATAAACTCGGTATGGCTATTTCTAAATTGGTGGAAGAAGATCCTACACTGCGCGTGAATACCGATCAGGAAACTGGTCAGACTATTCTTCGCGGTATGGGTGAATTGCACCTCGAGATTATCATCGACCGCTTAAAGCGTGAGTTTAAGGTAGAGATTAACCAGGGTGCTCCTCAGGTGGCATACAAAGAAACGCTTACTGGTACGATTGAGCACAAAGAAGTTTATAAGAAGCAGACTGGTGGTCGTGGTAAGTTTGCCGATATCGTGTTTGAAATCGGACCACGTGAAGATGGCAAGGAAGGCCTGGAGTTTGTGAACGACATTGTTGGTGGTGTTATTCCTCGCGAATTCATCCAGCCAGTTCAGAAAGGATTTGAATCAGCTATGGTTAACGGACCTTTAGCCGGTTACCCGATCGATTCAATGAGAGTGCGTCTCTTCCACGGTTCTTACCATGATGTGGACTCTGACTCACTGTCGTTTGAACTGGCAGCCCGTATTGGTTTCAAGGAAGCAGCTAGAAAGTGTAGCCCGCAACTGTTGGAGCCTATTATGAGTGTGGAAGTATTGACACCAGACGAATTTACAGGTTCTGTAACCGGTGATTTGAACCGCAGACGCGGTTTAATGAAAGGTATGGATAGCCGCGGTGGTGCTCAGGTTATTAAGGCTGATGTTCCGTTATCGGAATTGTTCGGTTACGTTACTGATTTGAGAACAATTACCTCTGGCCGTGCATCGGCTACCTTGACGTTCTCGCACTATGCTCCGGTTCCTAAAAACCTGGCTGATAAAGTAATTGATGAAGTAAAAGGCGCTGTTGCCGCAAAATAAATATCTAAAAGACGTTTAGATTATGAATCAGAAAATCCGAATCAAACTCAAGTCTTACGACCACAACCTGGTAGATAAGTCTTCTGAGAAAATTGTGCGTGCTGTAAAAGCAACTGGCGCTGTGGTAAGTGGACCCATTCCCTTGCCAACTGAAAAAGAAAAATTCACGGTGCTGCGTTCACCACACGTGAACAAGAAGTCGCGTGAGCAGTTTCAACTTTGTACCTACAAGCGTTTGGTTGATATTTATTCCAACAGCGCTAAAACCGTTGATGCCTTGATGAAGCTTGAGCTTCCCAGTGGGGTTGATGTAGAGATTAAGGTGTAGTTAAAACGCTTTTTAAAATATGAAGCCACTCCTAAGCAGGTGTGGCTTTTTTATTGAAGTTGATGGTGAAAGTACAAGGTGTGGTCAGGTAGCAGGTCGGGATGCGTAATTTTTACCAGGTCTTTAAGAATCAGATCCGGGCGCAAGTACCCGAGTTCCAAAAACTCACTGCCACCTTTCGCACCCTTTCGGGCATCGTAGGTAAAGACATTTCCGTTTTTAAATGCATTAAAACGCGTATAACGTCTGTCGGAAGTGGCAATGGATTTAAGATCAGTGAATGAAGCAACGCCAATCCAAAAATCGGCTTGATGTGCTTGTTTGTAAACAGATTCGAAGCTTAGTTCAAGAAAGCCTGTTGAGGGATTATCACCCCACAGGTAGGCGCATCCTGCATCTTTTAATAGTTGGGCTGCGTAGTTTTTTCCACCGGGTAAAAACCAGGTATCGCCATACACAATGCCACTCATTATAGTGGGTTGATGCGTTACGCCAGCAACAAGTTCCTTGGTTTGATTGTAGCTTTTTTCAATTTCTGAAAAAACTGAATCCGCCAATTCTTCCTTATTGAAGAACAACGCCATGAATTTTATCCATTCGGCTCTTCCCAATGGATGCTCTTCCAGGTATTCTCCGTTAACAACCACAGGGATATTCAACTCTTCCATTTTTTTAAACTGCCCCAGGTCACCGGTTACCGTGTATGCCATAACGAGATCAGGTTTCAGTACAGCCAATCGTTCCATGTTCATGGATTTATCAACACCAAGTTCGGAGACCAAGCCTGCGTCAATCCGTTTCCGCATCTTTTCTGAGCTGATGTAATCCATGGTTGGAAAGCCAACCAAGGCATCCGTTTCACTCAGGTAATCCAGCAATGGAATATGTGAGGTGGAGGTGCATATCATTCGGGTAATGGGTATGGTAATTACTCTTGTATTTTGATCGTGATCCGGTACAATACTGCCTTCGTTTACGAGTAAATACGTGAAGCCGGTTGTGGCTGTCGGGTAGGGTTTCGATACTTCAACCAGTTTTGCGCCCTCAAGGTATGTAACCGAAAATCCCTTGGCGTATTTGATATTGGTTTTTGCAGCGGGTAATACTGCTGGTGATAACGAATTATTTTTTTTTGGCTGACAGGCGAGAACAGTTGACAGGATCAGGAACAAGGAGATAATTCTCATTATGAAGGATTGTTTTTTAATGATGTCAGCAAGGTTTGAAACAAGGTGGCTGCAGCTCCCTGCGGTGTTATGACTTTACGCAAAACAAGTTGTTCGAGTTCTGTTGAGTGTTGCGTTGTTCTGGCCGATTTTTCGATCTGTATTTTTATTAGCGACTCAAAGCACTCATGCATCCAGGAAACTTGTTGGTGCTGACGCCTCGTTTCAAAATACCCATTTGCTTTCATTCTTTTCTCGAAGTCTGAAAGCGTGTTCCAGGTATCATCAATTCCCTCCATCGTTAATGATGAGCAGGTTAAAACTTTAGGAGACCAGCCTGAATCATCTGTACGCATTACATGAAAGGCGTGTTGGTATTCGGCTTGCGCCTCCCGGGCATGCTTTACATTGTCACCATCTGCTTTGGTTATGGCAATGGCATCCGCCATTTCCATAATGCCTTTCTTGATGCCTTGTAGTTCATCGCCCGCACCAGCCAGCATCAGCAATAAAAAAAAGTCGACTATATTTTTTACCGCAACTTCAGATTGCCCAACACCAACCGTTTCAACAATAATAAAATCAAAACCTGCTGCTTCGCACAAGTGTAATGCTTCACGTGTTCGGTGGGCAATGCCGCCTAATGCTTCACCCGTAGCCGATGGACGAATGAATGCCATAGGGTGTTTGGCCAAAGTCTCCATCCGGGTTTTGTCACCGAGAATACTTCCTTTGGTTAAACTGCTGCTGGGATCAACGGTGAGTACGGCAACTTTCTTTTTGTGTTTCTCAATTGCGTATTTGCCAAAGGCCTCAATGAATGTGCTCTTTCCAACACCCGGTACGCCAGTAATGCCAATGCGTAACGACTTCCCGGTATGCGGCAAAACGGTTTCTAAAACCCGATCGGCCAGTGCGCGATCTTCTGAACGTGTGCTTTCGATCAAGGTTATGGCTTTAGCCAACACCACCCGATCACCCTGAAGGATTCCGGTTACATATTCCTGAAGGTTTAGCCTCGCTTTCAACGGGATATTGAGTAGATTTTAGTAGCTTAAATTTCTAAATTTACCTGACACCAAACCCTGTTATGAAGAAATATTTCTGGATAGATGCCGCGTGGGCAACACTTTTCATTTTTGCGATGATGGGTGGTATCTATAAGCTGACTCAGTTGCGTTTGTTTGATGCGTTTGATTCAATTGGTAAAGCACTTGAAGATGTAGAATTAACGGACCTTGTATTTTCTCAACTCCGAGAAGACCCTCCTCTGGATACAAATATTGTTGTGATAAATTTTGGTGAATTAAGCAGGAGACAAGTTGCGGAGCAGATTCGGATAATAAGTCAGCATAAACCAAGGGTAATCGGCCTTGATGGATTCTACAATTGCCAGGGTCTTCCTCGAGATACAGTTTATTGCCCTCAGCTAATAGATAGTATTGGTAATGTAATGTTAATGGAGGCTATACGAGAAGCTGGAAATGTGGTACTTGTTACAAAGCTTTTGCAATCTGAATCACTTCTTAAACGGAAGATCGATGATGAGTATGATTCGTTGGAGCGATCTGATCTTTTATTTACTGAGGTGGCTACAAGGGAAGGTTATGCAAGTCTTGAAACAGAAGCGGCTTATCAGGATGATGTTAAGACTTGTCGGACATTTAATCCTCAAATGCAAGTCAGTGGAAAGAGGCAGCTTGCCTTTTCCGTTCAAATGGCAATGCTATATGATTCGATAAAGACTAACCGATTTCTTGAGAGAAACAATTTTTCAGAGATCATCAACTATCGCGGAAATGTTGCAGATTTTTTTGGTCAAACAAAATATCCATCAGTTTTCTACACTTTAGACGTAGAAGATGTTTTTTCCGAGAATTTTCTACCAACTATGATAGAGGGTAAAATTGTGATCTTCGGCTTTTTAGGTAAAGAGTTAGGGGATCCATCCTGGAGCGATAAGTTTTTTACGCCATTGAATTTAAATATGGCTGGTAAAGCAAATCCTGATATGTTCGGAGTAGTTGTTCATGCTAATATAGTCTCTATGATTATGAATGAGGATTACATAGAAAAGATGGAGAACTGGCAGGAGTGGCTCATGGCAATTGTATTGTGTTACCTTAATGTGGCATTATTTTCGCTTATCTATATTAAATTACCTGATTGGTATGATGGAATCACCAAGCTTATACAGGTTGTTGAATTGTTGGTTTTGTCTTTCTTGATGGTTGAAATATTTGATTTGTTCAGCTATAAATTTGATACCACAATTACATTGGCTGCAATTGCATTGGTGGGAGATTCCTTTGAAATCTATTCAGGGGTCATAAAAAATATGTATAGAAGGATTAGACACCGTTTTAGGTTTACCAAAAAGCATATTCCTGTATAAACCCCCGAAATCGCATTTATTTTATAATTTGCATATGTATAAAGAAGATAAAGCCATGAAAATCAGAAATTTAGCCGTTTTACTCCTTTTTGTGTTGGCAGCAACAGTTGCGTTTGGTCAGGACTATGCCTTTAAGGTGATGGCCAATAAGGGCACAAATGAGGTAAAATCAGGGGATTCCTGGCAGCCCATTAAAACGGGTGCAAGCCTTAAGTTAAATGATGAGGTAAAGGTAGCCGATAACGGGTACCTGGGATTGATAAGCGCTGCCGGAAAGCCTGTAGAGGTAAAAAAGCCCGGGTCTGTTAAAGTTGCCGATCTGGCGGCCCAGGTAAAGGGTGGTTCGAGTGCTGTAAATAAGTACACGGAGTTTATTCTTAGCAGCAATGCCGAAGAAAAGAAAAATAAGCTAAGTGCAACCGGAGCGGTTCACCGTGCACCGCCTTCTGAAAATGCTATCAAGTTGATGCTACCTGAAAATCAACATGCTGGTGTTTTCAACAACGAAGCAGTAATCAGTTGGGATGGAAGTAAAGTAACCGGCCCATATGTGGTAACGTTCAGTAATATGTTTGAAGAGCAACTGGCCAAGGTTGAAACCGCTGAAACAAGTGTGGTGATTAATTTGAATGATCCGAAGTTTGTTAATGAAACTGGAATTTTTGTTGATGTACGCTCCAAGACAAACCCTGCACAATCTTCAAAGCAACACTTGATTAAAAAGCTTTCGCCTGATGCGTATGAGAAGGTAAAGCGCTCGCTGAATGACATTATGGGTGAGGTGAGTGAACAAACAGCCCTGAACAAGTTTATACTTGCCGGCTTTTACGAAGAGCAAGGATTATTTATCGATGCAATTACCGCATACGAAGAAGTGCTGAAACTTGCTCCTGAGGTTACATATTATGAGGAAGCATATCAGGAATTTCTTGTACGACATGGACTCAAACGCTAACCATTTAGCCTGAGGAATTTATTATAGAGCTGCCCACATGCTTATGGGGCAGCTTTTTTATTTACGCACATGCGTTTACTTATTAATTTTATTACTCATTAAGTTGAAAAGACCTATGAAAACAGTTCGCTTTATTTCGTTGGCAGTGCTGCTTCTGATACCGGCACTGATTCACGCACAATCATTTGCCTTTAAGGTATTGGCCAGTAAAGGCTCAACAGAAGTTAAATCCGGTGAAGCCTGGGAGCCTCTGAAGGTGGGAGCTCAACTTAAGGCATCAGACGAAGTTAAAATTCCAGCCAATGGATACCTGGGTTTAATGCATGCCAGCGGAAAACCATTACAGGTAAAAGAAGTAGGCAACCATAAAGTGGTTGACCTGGCATCACAGGTAAGTAAAGGATCGAGTGCTTTAAATAAATACACCGATTTCATCTTAAGCTCCAATCAAGAGAAGCAAAACAAACTTGCGGCTACCGGGGCAGTGCACCGTGGGGTGAAAAAGGAAATTATGTTATGCTTGCCGAGTGATCCGGCAAAGGCTGAGGTAGTAGGTGATCGATTTCTTGCCTTATGGACAGCTGATGGTTCAGCAACTTACAAGGTAGTTGTAATGGATTTTGGAGAAGATGTATTGTTAAGCTATGAGGTAACAGAGCCTTTTGTACTCATCGAATTCAAGGAAAAAATCGCAAGCACACCACAGATTTTGGTTCAGGTTACTTCATCAGAAGGTAATGTTTCTGACAAGTATACCGTTAAAAGATTGAGCGGTAATAAGAGAAAGAAAATCATTGATGATGTAGAGGATTTGATGCAGTCAGCACAACCAACCGGAATCGATAAGTTTGTGCAGGCGTCCTATTTTGAAAGTCATTTGATGATTGTTGATGCCTTAACCGCCTATAAAGCAGCAGCTGAATTGGAGCCAGATGTGTATCAGGAAGAGTATGAGGGTTTCCTGGTGAGGTTTGGATTTAAAAAGGAATAAAAGGCGGTAGATCATCGCTTTAAAAAACGGCTTCCTGATGCTTTGGAAGCCGTTTTTATTGGGTTTGGCTGTACAGTATATTATCCTATTTTTGTGAACATCAAAAAATCGACTTCCAAATGAGTGTCTTGGTAAATAAAAACTCCCGGGTAATTGTTCAAGGTTTCACAGGTTCTGAAGGTACATTTCATGCCGGTCAGATGATTGAATACGGAACCAATGTAGTGGGTGGGGTAACGCCTGGAAAAGGAGGCTCGGAACATTTGGGCAGGCCGGTTTTTAATACGGTGAAGGAAGCGGTTGAAAAAACCGGGGCCGATGTATCTATCATTTTTGTTCCGCCTGCATTTGCTGCGGATGCCATTATGGAAGCCACCGATGCCGGCATCAAGGTAATTATTGCTATCACCGAGGGAATTCCGGTAAAGGATATGATGATTGCCAAAAAATATGTGAAGAGTAAGAATGATGTGGTGTTGGTTGGGCCAAACTGTCCGGGTGTAATTACACCGGGGGAGGCCAAGGTTGGTATTATGCCGGGCTTTGTTTTCAAAAAAGGTCGTGTGGGTGTGGTGTCAAAGTCGGGTACCCTTACCTATGAAGCGGCCGACCAGGTAGTGAAAGCCGGACTGGGTGTTTCAACTGCCATCGGTATCGGAGGTGATCCGATTATCGGTACGCCAACCAAAGAAGCGGTTGAATTGTTGATGAATGATCCGGAGACGGATGCCATTGTAATGATCGGAGAGATTGGTGGTAACTATGAACCTGTTGCTGCACGTTGGATAAAAGAAACCGGAAACAAAAAGCCTGTTGTGGGATTTATTGCCGGCCAAACGGCCCCTCCGGGCAGGAGAATGGGACATGCCGGAGCCATTATTGGTGGTGCGGATGATACAGCGGCTGCTAAAATGAAAATTATGCGTGAATGTGGCATTCACGTGGTCGAATCTCCTGCTGATATTGGAGAAACAGTTGCCCGCGTGTTGAAGAAATAGAGAATGGTATTTAAAAACTTGCTCTGAACTCGCGTTCCAGGTAGCTGTTAAATTCCTTTACGTTATCGAAGGTTGTTATTTTTTCAGGGCTAAGTTCAGCATCATCATTCTGAAAAATCACTTCGGCACAAAAATCCTTGAGTAGATACAGGTAAGCCTTTCGCCCGTTCTTTAAGCGGGTTCCCAGCATAGTACCCCTTTCCCTCAATGTGGCTATTTGCTTTGCTGCTGAAAGACTTTTGAAATACAATTTTCTGAACATGGCAGTGGTTTTTCCCGATTAATACGCCAAAATTAGTGTGGAGTTACCCGCCATCATAATGAGGCCTTTTCAAGACATGTGTAGTTTGGGGCGCTTCGCGGGAAGTTTCCAGGTAAGCTTAACCGTTTACGACTAACCTTACACGGCCATTCTGGCGCATTCGGTCTCTATGGCTAATCAGCGACCTTGTGACCCCCCATTTATGTTAAATTAGGCTAAAATCTTGCGGCCTTGGAATATTGCTACAATAGGTTATTTGCCAGGTTAGCCAACTCAGAACGCTCTCCTTTTTCAAGGGTTATGTGGGCGTATAGCTCGTTTCCTTTCAACCGATCAATCAGGTACGAAAGGCCATTGCTTTGGGCATCCAGGTATGGCGTATCAATCTGGTAGATATCGCCTGTAAAAATGATTTTGGTGTTTTCACCCGCACGGGTAATGATGGTTTTTACCTCATGGGGGGTCAGGTTCTGGGCTTCATCAACAATGAAGCAAATGTTAGACAAACTTCTGCCCCGGATATAAGCGAGAGGGGTAATAACCAGCTTCTCCTGATTTACCATTTCAGTAATCTTCGAGTATTCCTTGTCTGACTCACTGTACTGATTTTGAATAAATTTCAGGTTATCCCATAGGGGCTCCATGTATGGATTGAGTTTCGACTTGATGTCACCCGGCAGGTACCCGATATCTTTATTACTTAACGGAACAATTGGGCGGGCCAGATAAATTTGCCGGAAGTCACGTTTTTGTTCCAATGCTGCAGCCAATGCGATTAACGTTTTACCGGTACCCGCAACGCCCTGTATGCTTACCAATTTAACCTCAGGTTTAAGCAGGGCATGAATAGCAAAAGTTTGTTCTGCATTTCGGGGCTTCACACCATAAATGGATCGCTTCTCAACCTGCTCTATCATTTCATTGAACGGATTGTAATACGCCAGCACCGATTTTTTACCGCTCTTCAAAATGTAGTAATGGTTCTTTTCAGGTTTGATTTTTCCCAGAATTTCTTCCGGGGGGCAATATCCCTTTTCGTAAATCAGGTTGATGATGTCTGCATTCACATCTTCAATAACGGTACGCCCTGAATACAGGGAGGAAATATTTTGAATTTTACCCGTGGTGTAATCTTCAGCATGCAGGCCAAGTGCTTTAGCCTTTAACCTCAGGTTAACATCTTTCGAGACCAGGATAACCTTTCGGCCTCGTTCTTCCTTTTGAAGCAACAAGGCGGAATTTAAAATGCGGTGATCAGGCTTGTCTTCATTGAAAACCCGGTTGGCATCCAGCGTACCATTTCCACTGGTGTCCATAATTACTTTGAATTCCCCTTTTCCTTTTCCGTTAATGGGGTTCCATTGGTGAAGCATCTGGTCTTTGGCCAGTTTATCAATAAGCCGGATGAACTCCCGTGCTTCAAAATTCTTAGTGTCGTTACCCTTTTTAAAGTTGTCCAGTTCTTCCAACACAGTAATGGGAATACCGATGTCGTGTTCATCAAAATTGAGGATGGAGTTGTGCTCGTAAATAATTACGGACGTGTCTAACACGAAGATTTTTTTCTCCTTTTTAGTCTTTGACATAAGTGTAGTGGATTAAAAAAGATGAACGAGCACACACACCTGCAATAAGGTATTGTGTATTGATATGAATACGGATGCAAGAGAAGTTTAAAAAATTAATGAGGAAGCCCTTCATCTCCAAAACTACCGGAAGTTAGGGAAATGCCCGGTAATTGCAAAAGAAACTAATCGGGGTGAATTTTTTTAGAAGCCATCACTAGAGTATTTCCAATCCCTTCTTTTTGAATTCGTTAAGAAAGGGATTATCGGGATCAAGTTCAGTGATCAAGGTATGGATAGCATGTGTCTCGCATACCTTATAGCGTTTAATGGAGTTTAGTTTTTCTGAAATGCTTAATGAAACAATTTTTTTTGAGGCTTGTATCATGGCCCTTTTCAGGTGCACTACCTCCAGGTCAATTTCAGATAGTCCAAAACCTGCATCGAAGTAGCTGGTGCCTAAAAAGCAAAGGTCGGCTCGTATTTGAGATATGGTATTGACCGTATCCCCGCCTAATGCAATCTGGGATTCGTGGGAAAGTCGGCCACCTATCAGGATGGTTTCAACATTGGGATGTTCAGATAACTCCATAGCCACCAATAAGCTTGGGGTGAAAACAGTACCGTGGAAAGAAGGGGGAAGGAGTCGGGCCACTTCCAGGTTCGTGGTTCCACCGCTCATCAGTATGCCCTGCCCGTCATTCAACAGGGAATGTGCTTTTCTTGCAATCACCGACTTTTGTTCGTGTGCATAAATGTTGTTTTCCTTATAGGTGTATACATGAAAGGAGTTTGAAATGGCTCCACCGTGCACCTTTTTTATTTTCCCCTGCTCATCCAGGTATTTCAAATCCCTTCGCACGGTATCCTCCGATACATTCAGGTTGTTGGCTAAATCGGAAAGCAACACCCTGTTCCGCACCTGAACTTCACTTAAAATAAAATTTAAACGCTCTTCTTTCAGCATGATTAACAAGGATGTTGCAATTTATTGCTGCTTTTGATTGGCTTTTGCTCAAATTATCATATTTTCAAAAGGTTTTTTGCAAAGTATCCCGAAAAATTTCGAAAAACTTTGCAAAACCACTAAAAACCATGTTTCACTTAATCAATTATCACATGATCAAAAAGCTTTACTGTTTTAAGTTAAAGCCACGCGACTGTATTCAACCTATGTTGCCAGTGCTTAGGGTGTTTTGTTGGTTGATTTTCATTGCAGGTGTTATTTTTTCGATACCTGCCAACGCTCAGCAACGCACGGTCACCGGAAAGGTGAGTTCATCGGATGATGGCTCAGCTTTGCCTGGTGTGAACGTAATTTTGAAAGGTACGTCAACCGGAGTTGTTTCTGATGCCCAGGGAAATTACACTATTCAGGTTAATCCTTCAGGCGGGACACTCATCTTTTCTTTTATTGGTTTTCAAACCCAAGAGGTTGAAATCGGTGCCCGTACAGAGATCAATGTTCAACTTAGCGTTGATGTTACGCAACTCTCAGAAGTTGTGGTTACTTCTTTCGGTATCGAGAAGAGTAAGCAATCGCTTGGGTATGCTGTGCAAACGGTAGGCGGCAAAGAACTTACGGAGATGAGACAGCCTAATATCGTGTCTGCACTACAGGGTCAGGTGGCTGGTGTACAGATCACGAACACAGGAGGTGGACCTGGTATGGGAGCAAGGATTTTGGTGCGCGGTGTAACGTCATTAAATCCGAATGCAGATAATCAGCCGCTCTTTATTGTAGATGGCGTTCCGATTGACAACACCACAAATGAAAACTCAACCAATGCACGGGGTATGTCCAATCGTGCTGCTGACATTAACCCGAATGATATAGAGACCATCAGCATTCTGAAAGGTGCTGCTGCAACGGGTCTTTATGGTGTGCGGGCAGCCAATGGTGCAGTAGTGATTACTACTAAAAGCGGAAAATCAGGAAAAGGACTTACGATCAATGTGGGCACAACCTTTAGTGCCGACAAAATCAACAAGCTTCCGGAATTCCAGAAAAATTTTGGACGGGGATGGTATGGCATTGATGATGGTAGTGTGTATTCTGCTTCGGGAGCGTTGATTGAAGCCCAATCAGTAGTTGATCCGACTTACGTGTATTATAACAATTATGAAAACTTTTTCAGAACCGGAGGCATGCGCGATTCGTATTTCAATATCTCTGGTGGAAATGATGTATTTACCTTTTATACATCCGTAAACAACACCGACCAAAAAGGTATCATTCCTTTCTCGGACTGGGGTAGAACATCGGCTCGCTTTCGGGGAACAGCAAAGTTCAGTGAGAAGTTTAACATAGAGGCCAGTGTAAACTACTCCAATTCTGGTGGTAACAGAGTGCCTCATACCAGTATGGGTGAACGGCTTATGTACTGGTCTCATACGCAAGATATAACCAAGTATAAGAAGCCTGACGGAACGCAGATAGCTGGCATTCTGTCTGCTAATCCTCTGTGGACAGCCGAATTTTGGACGTATGAAGACCGGGTAGACCGTACTATCGGCAACCTGACCTTTAACTACAAACCAGTTGATTGGCTACAATTTACCTATCGGTTTGGTCATGACTTTTATGTGGACAAGCGTGATGAAATAGTACCCGGTGCCAAAGGAGTTGCCGGAGAAAATCTCAGCGGTCTCAGTGCAACTGGTTATATGGAGCAGCGCAGGTTTATTAACCGGGTGGTGAACTCCAACTTTTTTGTAACGTTCGATAAAAAGATAACACCGGACTTGAATGCAACTGCACGGATTGGTCACGAGTTATTTGAAACGGATCTCAACTATAGCTATAACTATGGGGGCAATTTTGTGACACCAGGTTTCTATAGTTTCACTAACGTACGAGAACAACGTGTGACAGAGAATACGTTTAGAAGACGTTTAGTTGGAGTATTCGCGGATGCCACTTTAGATTATAAAAACTTTTTGTACCTCAATCTAACGGCCAGAAATGATTGGACATCCACTTTGCCAGTTGGTAATAACTCGTTCTTTTATCCTTCGGCAAGTTTGAGTTTTGTGTTTAATGACGTACTAAACCTGCCAAGCCAATTGAGTTATGGAAAATTACGTGCTGCATATGGACAGGTAGGTAAGGATACTGAGCCCTACAGAACAGCTTCTACCTATGAGGTCGCATCTGCGTTCCCCCTTAACGAAATCGTGGGCTATGTACGATCTGCTCAAAGGGGGAGCAACCAGTTGGTTCCTGAAATAACAACTACCGTTGAGTTTGGAACAGAACTAAAGTTATTCGAGAACAGACTAGGAGTTGATTTTACCTGGTACAAGGCCAATAGTAAAGATCAGATTCTTGCCGTGCCGGTATCCAATACAACCGGGTATTCATCTTTATGGATCAATGCAGGAGAAATTGAAAACAAAGGTATTGAGCTGGCACTTAGCGGCACACCCCTGCAGATAGGTGATTTTCGCTGGGATGCAATGGTTAATTACACGCGGAACAGGAATATGGTGGTTGATATAGCAGAAGGTGTTACAGATATCCCATTGGCAAGCCAATCGGGTTATCTTGCAGCAACTGTGACCATGCGTATTACCAATGGCCAGCCCTATGGGGATTTGTATGGAACCGGATACCAGCGATATTACCCGGGTGGTGAGCCTGAGGGAATTACCCATTTAGATAGAAACAGACCCATTGTAATTTCGAGTTCCGGTTCAAATGCAGGATTTCCAATGCTGACTCCTGCCAGCAAACAATTAGTGGTAGGAAATGCGATGCCTGATTGGTTAGCTGGTATTCGAAATACCTTCAGCTACAAAAATCTGTCACTTTCTTTTTTGGTTGATGTAAGGTGGGGGAATGATCAGTATGACCAGTATGGTAACTGGCTGGCGGCATTTTTGAAGCCTGACTTTACCAACGACAGAAATGACGTGGTAATTTTCGATGGGGTATTAGCAGATGGTACACCCAATACCCAACAGGTTTGGTTGGGCCAGGGACTTGGACCAGATGGCAGAGATTATGGTGCTGGTTATTATAGAAATATTCATAGGGCAATGTCCGAGAACTTTGTATATGATGCCTCTTTCGTGAAGTTGCGTAATGTAACGTTGAATTATAACCTGCCAAAGAGTTGGCTTACACCTCTATCAATCAGGGCAGTGTCTGTATCGGCATCCCTGAATAATATTATTTTATGGACACCGTGGGGTAACTTCGATCCGGAATCGTATGCAAGTGGTACAGCAAGTAATGCTACAGGTCTTTCTGGTATGGGTTATCCAGGAACAAGAAGTGCCCTGTTCTCTATTAATCTTACCCTATAATGCTTAAAAGTATGAAACTAAGATTCTTTATATTATTAATCATCGTGGGTGTTTTCACAAGCTGTGAAGATTATCTTGACGTTAACACAGACCCTAACAGACCAACGGTTGTTCCGATTAAGGGACTAATGTCGGTAGCCAGTATGCGAACAGCTACTAACACGGCTAATATGGGCAATACCACTTCGTATTTCGTACAGTACCTGGCAGGCCCCAACGCGGGCGGCAATACGGATACCCACCAGGAAATAAACCCAAATGGTACGTGGGTGGGTATTTACAACGTACTGAGTAACCTGAGCGATATGGAGTTACTGGCTCAACAACAAGGCGCACCCAATTATGTGGGAGTGGCTAAAATTATGAAAGCCATCAACCTGGCACTTTTGGTTGATTCTTGGAACAACGTACCCTATACAGATGCATTTTTTGTTCAAACCATTAAGCCAACGTATGACAATGGGCAGCAGTTGTATACTGAAGTTTTTACACTGTTGTCGGATGGGATTACTGAATTGGAAAAAACCGGAACTACGTTGACTATGGGAACAGATGACTTCATATTTCAAGGTAACCTTTCACGGTGGATCAAAACAGCATATGCTTTACGGGCACGGTATCTTAATCATTTGAGCAAAACAACAGCGTATGATCCGGATGCTATATTGACTGCTATTAATAACGGGCTTGCGGGTAATGCCGACAATGCGAAAGTTGTTTACTTTGATGTGGCCAATGCGCGTAACCCTTGGGGAGTAGTGTCAATGAACCAGGCAGGCTTAGTACTGGATGGTTGGATTTCGAAGCAAATTGTAGAGGCTATGGATGGTACAACCTTTGGTGTTGTAGATCCACGGATGGAGTTTATGTTCAGTAAGACACAACAGGGAACCTTCAAGGGTACAACAAATGGTGCAGGGCGTGATCCTGATGTCGTTGATCTCAGACTGGATGCTTCAACATTGGTGGAAAGTACGTTCTATGCGAATAGAATCTCTCCGGTAATGGTTATGACATTTGCCGAGCAGAAGTTTATTGAAGCAGAGGCATACCTGGCAAAAGGAGCCGCCTTTAGACCTCAGGCGTATGCAGCTTACCTTGCAGGGATTACAGCACATATGAACATGTTGGGTGTTGCCGCAGCGGATAGAGATGATTACATCAATGACCCCGCAGTTTCTGTAGGTGATGCAAACATAACCTTGGACTTAGTGATGAAGGAAAAATATGTGGCTATGTTTCTGCACCCTGAAGCATGGAATGATGCCAGACGGTATAATTTCCAGTACGCGGATATGACTGTCCCAGATCAATTAAATGAAGCCTTGGGTGGCCAGTTCAGCAGAAGATTACAATATCCTTCCAGTGAATTTTCAACAAATTCAGCCAATGTTCCGGAAGTAAATTTGTTAACCAGAATCTGGTGGGATCAAAACTAATAACCATGATGAATATGAAATCTTATATAAGACTATTTATAATGTTTGTGTTAGCGACAGCGTTGAGCTCTTGCGAAGAAAACGCTGTAGGGCCATCCTATAAAAAGATTGGGACGGCAACAGCTACCAATGCCTTTATAACCGTGTCACCTGTTTCAGCGGTTGCTCCAACAACTGGCACTGATGTTACGGTAACCTTAAGATATGTGAATATTAAGAGCGATCCGGCCAAAACACTTGTTTTGAAATTACGTGAGGGTAGTGGTGAATTTACAACTATCCAGACTTTTGATGAGTCCAATCAAGATACAGGTGTTGAATTAACGCGTACTGTTAACTACACGATTACACAGCCTGCGGGAACTTCCTTAACCTTTAGACTGGAACTAACCACTCAGGCGGATTTCCCCAAGTTGGTTAATCGTGCTGCTTTTCCTGTACGATAGAATAGGTATACTAATTAGACAGAATGAGGATGAGGCTGCCTTTAAAGGTGGCCTCATTGCTTTTTGGGATGACTGGTTTGACTAATAAATGGCCTGGGCAATTCCATTTCAAAACCCCACCACATATTGATCTTCCTTTTCCTGCGGAACAATGTTCAATAAATTAGCGGCCACAAGTTTTACCAGTCGTGTGGAGGCTTGGTTTAAACTAAGTCCTGTAAGTTTGGCGAAGCCAGGAAGTGAAATTGACTCATGCGTTTGCAGGTATTTCATCAACTGCTCTTCATATTCGCTATAGGTGAAGGTAACACTTTGTTTCCGTGATTTCAGAAAGGTAATCTGCTCAAGTTCTTCACTGCCCCGAATGGTTTTATCAGCGATACGAAAATAGGTGTGTTTTTGATTTCGCATTTCAAAAAATGAATGGGGCTTTCGTTTGCTTGATGGTACCGTCAAGCTTATCACAAATTTTTCCTTAGGCGTTACAATAATTTCTTGTTTGAATTTCAAAAAAGGACGGCATCGGTTTTTAAGAAGTTTGATCACTGGAGGCAACTCTTCGTCTGGATGCATAACGCCTGGAATAGTTCCTTGATCGGAAACACCTATCAATAAGGTTCCCCCTTTTGTATTGGCAAATGCGATTAGCTCGCGAACAACCTGCTGTGGATTGGTTGTGTTCTTCTTGAATTCAAGATGCAAGCCCTCGCCCTGCGCGACCTGTATTTTTAATTGCCTGAAGCGTTGCTCATCGTATGCCGCCCCTTCCCAGTATTTCTTCGTCATCTTCATCATCTGGGTCATCTTTTGGCAAGCTAAACATTGAACTCAATAAATCCTTAAACTGCGTACCGGATGCCAGGTGATGTTTGCTGATCAGGCTGTACTCGGCTAAGCCATGCAGCGCAAATTCCATAAGAAGTAGTTGTGCCGCACTGTCCTGTTTGTTGTGGAACTCTTTCACCAGTTCTTTTAATCCAGGTACTGCTTTAAGTATCTTCTCGTAGTCTTTATTGCTCAGGTCATGCAACAGGTCGATGTGGTTTCCCTCACCAAACCAATCGGTGATTTTCTTATACGGACTTTTTTCTTTTTGTTTTCTGAATTTATCCGGATCGGGAAAATACTGAACGAATTGTGTTCGCATGGCTTTGCCAATCAGGTTTTGAGCAACAATACCTGGTCCTTCCTGTTCGCCTTCATATACCAATTCAACCTTTCCGGTAATGGATGATACGATACTGCCCAGATCTGAAATTCGTGAGGTAGTTTGTGTTTCACCGTTAATCAGTATTCTCCGCTCGGCTGCTGCCAATAAGGTTTCGAAGGCCGAGATGGTGAGGCGTGCCGAAACGCCACTTTTTGCATCAACAAATTCACTCTTGCGCGCTTCAATGGCAACCTGTTCAACCAAATTACTGATCAGATCAGGAACCGTGATCTGCTGCCTGGTGCTGGTAAGCCGTGCTTCCTGGTGGGTAATTCGTTTGCCGGTTTCTATATCTTTTGGATAGTGCGTAATAATCTGACTGCCAATTCTGTCTTTAAGGGGCGTTACAATACTGCCACGGTTGGTATAGTCTTCGGGGTTGGCCGTAAATACAAACTGAATATCGAGTGGTAGGCGCACCTTAAATCCACGAATCTGAATATCACCTTCCTGCAAAATATTAAACAGGGCAACTTGTATGCGCGGCTGCAAGTCGGGCAATTCGTTAATGACAAATATGCCTCTATGCGAACGGGGAATCAAACCATAATGAATTACACGCTCATCGGAGTACGGTAATTTTAAAGCAGCTGCCTTTATCGGATCCACATCACCAACCAGATCAGCAATGGAAACATCGGGGGTGGCCAGTTTTTCTGTGTAACGCATGTCGCGATGCAACCAGGTTATGGGCGTTTCATCTCCCAACTCTTTTACTTTGTCAATACCGTAGCGCGAAATGGGATGAAGCGGATCGTCATTTAACTCAGAACCTTCAAGTACCGGAATGTATTCATCCAGCAGGTTAACCATCAGACGTGCAATCCGTGTTTTGGCCTGTCCGCGTAAGCCGAGTAAGTTAATGTCATGCCCCGCTAAAATGGCGCGCTCCAAATCCGGAATTACCGTTTCTTCGTAACCCCACACACCCTGAAAGACCGTTTCTTTATTTTTCTTTTTTTGAATCAGGTTCTCACGAAGCTCAACTTTCACACTTCGTGATCTGTAACCCGACTCTTTCAGTTGTTTCAGATTTTTTATTGTATCGATCTGCATGGTTGTGATTGTCTCTTAAAAATTTTTTCTACGATTCTTTTTAAAATCTTCGAATACCAAATTACCTAGTCCTTGTAAACCGCTGTAATAGGCATTTCCGTTGTTGGCTTTTGTAAATTCACGAACAAAGGCTTTCAGGTACGGATCAGTAGCCAACATGAATGTAGTGACAGGGATTTTTAATTTGCGAAGAGACCCGGCCAGGTTTAAGGTGCGCCCCAGAATTTTCTGATCCAATCCAAAACTGTTTTTATAATAACGGATTCCTTCTTTAATGCAGGTTGGTTTACCATCGGTGATCATAAAAATCTGTTTGTTCGGATTTTTTCTTCGCCTGAGTATATCCATAGCGAGTTCAAGCCCCGAAACGGTGTTGGTATGATACGGCCCGACCTGTAAATAAGGGAGGTCTTTGATCTCAATCTGCCACGCATCATCGCCAAAAACCAAAACATCTAACGTGTCTTTCGGGTAACGTTTTGTAATCAATTCCGCCAGAGCCATGGCTACTTTCTTGGCTGGTGTTATACGGTCTTCTCCGTATAGGATCATGGAGTGCGAGATGTCAATCATCAACACGGTGGAGGTTTGCGATTTATATTCCCGCTCCATCACTTCAAGGTCTTCTTCGGTTATGAAAAAATTATCCAGGCCGTGATTGATTTGTGCGTTGCGCAAGGAGTCAGTCATGGAAATTTGTTCCAGGGTATCGCCAAACTCGTAGTCTCTTCGTTCGGTGGTTGGCTCATCCCCACGACCACTATGAAAGGTTTGGTGGTCACCGCCTTTGGCTTTTTTGAGTTTGCCGAAGATCTCTTCCAGAGCTGATTTGCGCAAGTTTTGTTCGCTGCGGGCATTGAGTTTCAATTCGCCATCGCGTGGAGATTCTTCAATATATCCTTCCTTTTTCAGCTGTTCAATGAAATCGCCTATGCCATAATTTTGGGAGGTAACTTTGTACTGTTTATCCAGTTCTGTTAGCCATTCCAGGGCTTCAGCAACATTTCCGGATGTAATCAATACCAGCTGCATGAAGATTTTCAGCAGCTTTTCGAAGTCGCTTTTCGCGGATTCGGGTAGTGGGGTATATTGACTGAAACGGTATCCGAGCATTTTCTTACGATTTATTTATAACCCTGATGCCTGTAATTCTGTTTCTTTTACGTGTTATTTATTTTTGGACCCGTGTAAGGTTACAGGGGACAATTATTCATTTTTTTCCAGGTTCATCGCTTACTTTTGACCTAAATTAACAATTAAGGGTTATGAAAAAGTCTATACTGGTTTTATTCGTTTTGGCCGTTACACTGGCTTCCTGCTCATCGTATACATGCGCCACTTATGTTAAGGCCCCTGCGGAAAAGAAGGGTTCGGCAGAGCAGAAAGTGTAAGAGCTGCTGAGCCAGCACGCTACGTAAACCACCCAACCGGTGGTTTTTTTATTCCCTGATCTGTCCTATCTTCGTACTACTTTTTAAGCTAGTACTATGCTCAATCGCATACCTCCATTTTTTAAGAACTTCTATGTAGTAGCCGGGCTCATCTTTCTGACCTGGATGTTTTTTCTGGACTCTAATGATTTCGTGTCGCGTTTTAAACTTTCTGCAAAGTTGAGATCATTGGAAAATGAAAAGGAATACTATCAGGAAAAAATAAAGGAAGTTGAACACGACCGGGAGGAGTTATTTGGCGACCGGGAATCGGTAGAGAAATTTGCCCGCGAAAAATATTTAATGAAAAAGGATAACGAGGACGTATTTGTTGTCGTTGAAGAGTAGCATGAAAAAGACATTAATTCTTTTGTTTTGTCTTAGCTCTATTGCTTCTATGGCGCAGCGAGAGCTTTATGATGAGAGCAGCTATTCCTTCAAGGATCGAGGATATTTTGGTATTGGACTTAGTGGGCTAAATTTCGGCAGAGACCAATTTAACAGGAAGTTTTTTTCTGTTGGTGTTTCTGGTCAACTTGGTTACATGCTAACGACAAATTTATCTTCAGGTGTTGGGTTAGAGTACACATTCACTGATGTAACGGAATATAAGCAGCACGTATATGGAGGGTATCCATTTATTCGGTATAACATCAAAAACTTTTTTCTTCAAACGGACTATAACATCGTAACCATCAAGGTTACGGGTTTTGGGCAGGAATTTAAGGAATCCTTTGATCGATTTTTTGCAGGACTGGGGTATTCGAGTCCAACAGGACGGGGAGGCTATTTTAACATTCTGGCTTCGTATGATCTTCTTTACACCAATTCCAGCCCATTCGCTTCTCCCTTTTCACTTAGGGTATACTTTACAAGCGGATTTCGAAATTGAATTTAGAGGCGAGTGCCTGTAAATCTTCCACCACTTTCGGATTTAACGGAATACCTTGTTCTTGTCGTTGAGCATGCATTATTCTTTCGGGTTCACCGTGAATGAGTACATGATCGTACCCTTCGGCCGCTTTTGCTGAACGGAAGCGCTTAATCCAGTTGTCCATATGTTGCTTGAATTCCTTTGCAGGCCTGAACGCATCCACACGCATGGCACCAACAAAATGCCCAATACCCTTGCCAACAGGATCAGCAGGAGGTTGTAAGAAGGCAACAAAAGGCGGTACCCACGGACCATAATTCGCACCCGAAAGCACAGCCGAGAGAATGTCTACCATGGCGCCCAAGCCGTAACCTTTATGACTGCCATGCTCATAATCGCTGCCAAGCGGAATCAACGCGCCACCATCTTTCAATTCATGTGGATTGGTGGAAGAATTTCCGTCTTTGGTTTGAATCCATCCTGCCGGAGCATCTTTATTTTTTCGTTGCAGAATTTCAAGTTTTCCGTTGGCCGCAGTAGTGGTGGCCATGTCCAGTACGAAGGGAGGTTCCTTATCGGCTGGAATGGCAATGGAAATTGGGTTGGTACCCAATAAGCGTTCAACAGAAAAAGTAGGAGCCACCAGCGGACTGGCATTGGTCATGGCCCAACCGATCATATCGTGCTTTAGTGCCATCATGGAATGATAGCCTGCAATGCCGAAATGGTTTGAGTTGCGTACTGCCACCCAGCCCGTTCCGGCTTTCTCCGCTTTGGCAATGGCCAGTTCCATGGCTTTGGGGGCAACCACTAACCCAAGTCCGCTGTCGCCATCAATAACAGCCGTACTGGGCGATTCATGCACCACCTGAATGTTTGGTGTTGCATTAATCCGGTTTGCTTCCCATAGGCGTACGTAGCCGGATAGTCGCGCCAGGCCATGTGAATCAATTCCGCGAAGATCGGCTGAAAGCAGTACTTCAGTAGCCAGTGAAGCATCGGCATCGGAGCACCCGATTTTTTTGAAGATGGCGTATGAAAAATCGCGAAGCGTATGTACCGGATAACTTTTTTCTGTTGTCATGGCGGCAAAGATAACCTCAATTTTATTTTCACGTAAAACAAGGTTTTTGGGCATGTAAAAGTTATACCTTCGGTGTGTGGAATCGGAGAGCTTTTTGCATCTGAGATAAAAAATGATTTTAACTATGAAACGTATTTCTTTAATTCTTGTGCTTTTTGGGCTTATGCTTTCAGCTGTGGCGCAAACCGAAAAGCAGGTTGATTCTAAAATTTCGCGCGTAACGGTGTTTTTAAATAGGGCTCAGGTTACCCGTGAATTGAAAACGCGCGTTGAGGCAGGGCGCACCAACCTGATTTTATCCGGTCTCACGGCCAACCTTGATCAGCAAAGCATACAGGTAAGTGGAAAAGGAGCGATAACCATTTTGGGGATCAACCATAACCAGAATTACCTTAGTGATCATAACCGACCAAAATCTTTGCAAGTGTTGTATGATTCACTTGACATCTACCGTAAGCAATTATTACAGGAGCAACACCAAAAAGAGGTATTGAATAAGGAAGAACAACTGTTGTTGAGCAATCAGAAAATCGGGGGCAACAATCAAAATCTTACGGTAAATGAACTGAAGGCTATGGCCGATTTTTACCGGAGCCGTTTAGGAGATATTGGCACAGGAAAAATAAAATCGGATGAGCGCATCAAAAAAATAAATGAACGCATCACCAAACTCAACCAGCAAATCCGTGAACAGAATGATTTGTACAACCGCAACACCAGCGAAATTGTGGTAAGCGTTTCAGCGGATGCAGCAACAGCCGTAGAACTTGAAGTAAATTATATTGTTGCCAATGCCGGTTGGTACCCGGTGTACGACTTACGGGCAGCCAATACGCGCAGTCCGGTGCAGTTGAATTACAAGGCTAACGTTTTTCAGAGCACAGGTGAGGAATGGAAAAACGTACGACTGAAACTAAGCACGGCAAACCCGAGTCTGGGTGGTGTTAAGCCGGAGTTGTATAGCTGGTATTTGGATTTTTATAATCCATCAGCCATCTACGGTAGTAGGGCTCCAGAAAAGAAAATTATGTTAAGGGGTGTGAGTTCTGTTCCCGCTCAAGAGAGAGCAGCAGATGAAGTGGTTATGGAAGAGGCTGCAACTATTTCCGATTTTACCCAAACTATTCAAACTTCTTTAAATACTGAATTTGACATCAGTTTACCATACACCGTTTTATCTGCCTCAAAACCAACATTGGTGGACATCCGCAATCATGAAATGAAAGCGGAGTATTTATATTCTACCGCACCCAAACTTGATCAAGATGCATTTTTGCTGGCGCGTGCCACCGGATGGGAAGAGTTTAGTTTATTGCCCGGTGAAGCCAATGTGTTTTTTGAAGGTACGTTTGTTGGAAAAAGTTATATTGATCCGAGCGTAATCAAGGACACGCTTTCGATTTCATTGGGTCGCGATAAGCGAATTGTAGTGAAGCGTGAAAAGCTAAAAGATTTCACCACACGCAGAACCATTGGCTCAAATATTCGTGAGGCGTTTGCGTGGGAAGTTTCGGTGCGCAATACTAAAAATGAAGCGGTGAAGATTCTGGTTGAAGATCACGTTCCTGTTTCGCAAAACAGTCAGATTGAGGTAACCGTATTGGATGTAGCCGGAGCCAAATACAATAAAGATACTGGCAAGCTGGTATGGGAGATGAACCTGCAACCCAACGAAATCAAAAAGGTGGTGTTCAAGTATGAGGTGAAATATCCGAAGGATAAAACCATCAGCGGATTGTAAGTTAAAGTGCTGTAAATTGAGAACGGTCTTCATGAATAAGTGAAGACCGTTTTTATTTCAGGGTGCGTGTATTCCAAATTGTTTTATTACTTTAATCGGATAATCGCGTGCCTATGCGTAACAACATTTTCTTTATTGCCCTGGTAGCCGCCATGGCGGGCTTTTTGTTTGGGTTTGATACGGTCGTTATATCCGGTGCAAACCTGCCCATTAAACAATTGTGGAATACCTCTCCGTGGTTTCATGGGTTTTTCATCATGTCGATGGCGTTGTGGGGCACGGTAATCGGAGCGTTGTTTGGTGGAAAGCCTACAGAGAAATACGGGCGTAAGAAAGTTTTATTTTGGATTGGTGTGCTCTACACCATTTCGGCTGCAGGTTCTGCATTGGCTCCTGATCCATATTCCTTTTCGTTTTTCCGTTTTATTGGTGGTGTGGGCGTTGGCGTTTCTTCCATTGCTGCACCGACCTACATCGCTGAAATTGCCACCTCGCGTATTCGCGGACGATTGGTAGCCATGTATCAGTTCAACATTGTATTTGGTATTCTGATAGCATTTATCTCCAATTATTTGCTGCAGGGCTTTGGCGGAGCAAACGACTGGCGGTGGATGTTGGGTGTTGAAGCTATACCGGCCATACTCTATACAGTTTTAGTATTGCGCGTTCCGGAAAGTCCGCGGTGGTTAATTTCGCAGCACGATGATGCGAAGGCCGCTGAGCAGATACTGACTGATCTCGGTACTGAAAATGCCAAAGAAGAAATTGCTGCCATTCAGGCGTCTACCGGGCATGAGGTGCATCACGAACCCTTGTTTAGTAAAAAATATATAAAGCCGATTTTGCTCGCGTTCTTTATTGCTTTTTTTAATCAATTGTCCGGCATCAACTTCATCTTATACTATGCGCCTGAAATCCTGGAACGTGCCGGCCTGGCTGCCAAGGATTCATTATTCAACTCCATCGCCATCGGTGGAATTAATTTGATTTTTACTTTTGTTGGGTTGTACCTGATTGATCGAACCGGGAGAAAAAATCTAATGATAATCGGATCATTGGGTTATATGCTCAGCCTTTCTATGGTGGCTTATGCATTTTATGCACAAGCAGGTGCAGCGTTTACGATGTCGTTTCTGCTGATGTTCATTGCGTCACACGCTATGGGTCAAGGTGCAGTTATCTGGGTATTCATTTCAGAAATCTTTCCCAACAATGTTCGGGCTTTGGGGCAATCATTTGGTGCCAGTGTTCATTGGGTATTTGCAGCTTTGATTACGCTGCTCACTCCGGTGTTTCTCGATCAATCGAAAGGATTGTTGCGAAATGATCCATGGATCATTTTTGCCTTCTTTGCCGGCATGATGACGCTGCAACTGATTTGGGTGCTCACCAAATTTCCGGAAACAAAAGGAGTATCGTTAGAAGATATCCAACGAAAGCTGGGGATTAGTTAAACTGTTTGCCCAGGTAGGCGAGTGCACCTTCCTTAAGCGCATAAGTCGAAACACGAATTCGTTTAAACGGAGAGTTTTTCAAAAGGTAATCAATCATACAGGAGGCTACCACAATCATATCCACACGCATTTCAATCATGCCTGGGATAGCCATTCGTTGTAACCTGTTTTTGGTCACGAGTTGAAGGTGAATTTTTTGAAAGCCTTCAAGGGTTAAAGGCGTTTCGCGATCATCGTCATTTCGGATAATATTTTCTTCCAGGCAAAAAATGTCGCTGAGTGTGTCAAATGTTCCCGAAGATCCAACTAATGTTTTCGGTTGAAGTTGATTGATGATTTCCATTAGCGGTTTCAGTACTTCGGAAAAGTATTCATTCAATAGGCTGATCTCATTTTCTGTGATGGGATCATTTTTATGAAATAGCTCCAATAAACGTTGTGCACCAATCTCAAAACTACGTTTCCAAAAAATGGTAGTGTCGTTGGCGATGATAAATTCAACACTGCCTCCACCAATATCCATGATCAACGATTTTTCTTCGCCCAGATTAAGCGCAGCGCGCACACCAAAGCATATAAATTCAGCTTCCTGATCGCCAGAAATTACTGTGACCTCTATTCCGGTTTCTTTTTTTATTTCCTGAATAACGGCTGATCCGTTTTTGGCATTTCGTAAGGCACTTGTTCCAAAGGCAAAAATCTGTGCCATGCCCGCTGAATTAATTTTTTGTTTGAAATCCTTCAAGGTTTTCAGCGCCCTGGCCAGTCCATCATCAGTAATCATATCGCGGTTAATACCGCCTTTTCCAATCTTTACCGCTTGCCGGTCGCGGTGAATGATGTGAAAGGAATCACCCTGCTTTTCCGCTATGAGTAAGTGGAAAGTATTTGTGCCTAAATCAATAATGGCCAGGCTCGTGTTCATGGTAAAAATCGAACCAATTTAATACTTCCTTTAGCTATATTTCGAACCGAAATTAATGATCATGGCAAAGCGAGAACTTTCAGACGCTATTCTTCAGCAAAAATTTGATGAACTGGAACGCAAAAGTCAGGAAGCCCTGACCGGAGGCGGTGAGAAGCGCATTGAGCAGCAGCATGCGAAAGGTAAACTAACGGCACGCGAGCGGATTCAGTTATTGATGGATGAAGGCTCATTTGAGGAGTTGGGAAAATTTGTGATGCACCGCTGCAAGGATTTCGGGCTCGACAAAGAATATTACCTGGGTGATGGTGTGGTAACGGGGTATGGAACGGTAAACGGAAGGTTGGTTTATGTGTTCTCACAAGACTTTACCGTTTTTGGCGGCTCACTTTCCGAAACGCATGCCGAGAAGATTGTGAAGCTTATGGAGCTTGCCATGAAAAATGGCGCCCCCATTATTGGCCTCAACGATTCAGGTGGTGCCCGTATTCAGGAGGGAGTTGTATCGTTGGGCGGATATGCCGATATCTTTTACAGAAACACGCTGGCGTCTGGTGTTATTCCGCAAATCTCAGCCGTTATGGGTCCGTGTGCCGGTGGCGCTGTGTACTCACCCGCCATTACCGATTTTATTTTGATGGTGGAGAACACTTCGTTCATGTTTGTTACGGGACCGAACGTGGTGAAAACCGTAACGCATGAAGATGTTACATCTGAAGAACTTGGAGGAGCCACAACGCACAGCACAAAAAGTGGTGTAACTCATTTTGCCTGCGCGAACGAATTGGAGTGCATTCAATACATTAAAAAGCTATTGAGTTACATGCCCCAGAATTGCGAGGAGGAGGCACCACGATTACCGTATACACCCGGTAACGAAAGTAGGCCGCAACTCAATAACATCGTTCCTGCCAACCCAAATCAACCCTACGATATGCGTGAGGTGATTGACGGTATTGTAGATGACGGAAGCTTTTTTGAAGTGCATAAAAATTTCGCTGAAAATATTGTAGTGGGCTTTGCGCGATTGGCGGGCAGGAGTGTAGGTGTGGTTGGAAATCAACCGGCATCACTGGCGGGTGTGTTGGATATTGATGCCAGCGTAAAGGCGGCTCGCTTTGTTCGCTTCTGCGACAGCTTTAATATTCCGCTGTTGGTACTGGAAGATGTGCCTGGCTTTTTGCCTGGAACCGACCAGGAATGGAATGCGATTATCACCAATGGAGCCAAGTTACTATACGCCTTTTCAGAGGCTACCGTGCCACGCGTAACGGTAATTACCCGTAAGGCGTATGGCGGGGCTTATGATGTAATGAACTCGAAACACATCGGAGCTGATTTAAACTACGCCTGGCCAACTGCTGAAATTGCGGTGATGGGTGCGAAAGGCGCAGCTGAAATTATTTTCCGTAAGGAAATTTCCGAGGCTGCTGATCCGCAGGCAAAACTCAATGAAAAAGTGGATGAATACACCCGTAAGTTTGCCAATCCATACAGGGCTGCACATCGCGGATATATTGATGAAGTGATTTATCCCGATCAAACCCGCGAAAAACTGATCCGGGCGTTCCAGATGTTGGAGAACAAGGTGGCCACACTGCCCAGAAAGAAACATGGAAATATCCCGCTATAGTTTTCAACATGATTGTCAGTAAATTCACACGTTAATAATTCTACTATGGATAAAAAAAGTAAAGCCTTCTTATACGAATACCTGAACAATGCATCACCAACCGGTTTTGAACATTCTGGTCAGCAGATATGGCTGGATTACCTGAAGCCATACATTGATGATTACATGGTGGATGTTTATGGTACAGCCGTGGGTGTCATTAATCCAAAAGGAGCCTACAAGGTGGTTATTGAAGCCCATGCCGATGAGATTTCATGGTTTGTAGCCTACATCACCGATGATGGCTATATCTACGTAAAACGCAACGGTGGTTCTGATCACCAGATTGCTCCATCGAAGCGTGTTAACATCCATACAGAAAAAGGAGTTGTAAAAGGTGTGTTTGGCTGGCCAGCCATTCACGTACGTGATGCCTCTAAAGAAGAACCTCCAACCTTGAAAAACATTCACATCGACATTGGGTGTGAATCGAAAAAGGAAGTTGAAGCGCTTGGCGTGCATGTAGGGTGTGTGATTACCTTCGAGGATGAGTTGATGGAAATGAACAAAAACTACCTGGTTGGCCGGGCCCTGGATAACCGTATGGGTGGTTTTATGATCGCAGAAGTTGCCAGACGAATTAAAGAGAATAAGAAGAAATTTCCGTTTTGCTTATACATTGTTAACTCTGTTCAGGAAGAAATTGGCTTACGGGGGGCTGAAATGATTTCACGTAAACTGAAGCCCGATCTGGCCATTTGTACAGATGTTACCCACGATACCTGTTCACCCATGTACAATAAGAAGGACACGGGTCACATTAAATGCGGAACGGGGCCTGTACTGTGCTACGGACCGGCAGTTCAGAATAATGTGCTGAAAATGATCATCCAAACGGCTGAAAAGAAAAAAATACCGTTCCAGCGCCAGGCGGTAAGCCGCTCAACGGGTACTGACACTGATTCGTTTGCCTACAGTGCCGAGGGCGTAGCCTCAGCGCTTATCTCCTTGCCCTTGAAGTACATGCACACCACCGTGGAGACCGTTCACAAGGACGATGTGGAGAACGTAATTAAGCTTATTTATGAGGTTTTGCTGCAATTGAAGCCCGGTCAGGACTTCCGGTATATCAAATAGATCGAAAACCCATCATTTTTTGACAAACCCTGAATTTCAAATTGGTATTCAGGGTTTCTCATTTTTGGACAAATGATACTTCCAAAATCACTCTAAATGTGATTTCTGATCTAGAATCGCTATTTTTTACTTTGGAAAAGCCAATTTGCACCCTTTTTGATTACCCAGTGTGTGTAAAAAAGTAGGGCAAAATCTTACATCAGAAAGAATAGCGGGTGTATGTGAATTCGCGGTTTTAACAGGCCCCCTACTTTTGTATCGTTGACAGGGAAATTTTATAAAAATTAATAAATAACTGAAACCTCTCTAAAAATGAAAAAAGTAAGCTTAATTCTGTTCGCACTTGGTCTGAGCCTCGGTGCATTTGCTCAGGAAAGACCCACCCATGAAATCCATGCCGCTATGTTGTTCAACTTTATAAAGTATGTACAATGGCCTGATGATGCCGGTGGGGAATTTGTTGTGGGTGTTATTGGTGAAGATGATGTGTTCAACACCTTAAAAACCTGGTACGATGGCAAACCAAAGGGTAACAAGAAGTATGTGATCAAAAAACTTTCTTCTGGTGCTGATGCAGCCTCTTGCCATGTGGTTTACGTGGGTAAATCAAAAAG
Organism: Cyclobacteriaceae bacterium; assembly: GCA_019638275.1. Classification (GTDB taxonomy): domain Bacteria; phylum Bacteroidota; class Bacteroidia; order Cytophagales; family Cyclobacteriaceae; genus UBA2336. The sequence continues at coordinate 69,573 of JAHBUC010000004.1, forward strand.
CAGAGAATTCGAGAATGTAAAGAGTACAATTGATGGCAAGCCTGTACTGACAGTTACTGATGGTAACGGTCTTGGACAAAAAGGTAGCTGCATTAACTTCAAAGTTATTGATGGCAAGCTGAAGTGGGAGTTGAATCAATCAACCTTCAGCAATTCGAACCTGAAGGTTTCGAACCAGCTCAGCAGCATGTCTATCCTGATCTAATTAAAATGATATTATTCTTCCGAGACCCCGGAAGAATGGTTTGAAACGAATAGGGTTTAGGTTAAACGTTCAAACGATAACATAACGCGCAGGGTCACGGAGTTTTATTGAGAGGGTCTTTCTTCGTGTGCTCTGTGCGTTTGTCTTTAAAAAAGAGCGCCTTTTGTTTACAAAGGGTGCTCTTTTACTTTTGTGCCAATGCCAGTTAAAACAACTACTGACCAGCTTGGCCTTGCACTAGAAATTCCATTTCCGCCTACGCGAATAATCTCGCTGGTTCCCTCCCAAACTGAACTGCTGTACGATCTGAAGCTGAATGCTGAAGTCGTTGGAATTACCAAATTTTGTGTTCATCCGCCTGAATGGCGAAAAACCAAAACCATAATCGGAGGAACGAAGAAATTCAATTTTGAGGTAATCGATCGGCTAAAGCCTGATCTGATTATTGGAAACAAGGAGGAAAATTATAGGGAGGGTATTGAAATACTCCGGCAAAAATACCCGGTTTGGATGAGTGATATTGTTACTCCAACTGATGCCATAAACATGATGCATTCACTTGGTGAGATTACCGGTAAATCCACAGAAGCTGAAAGATTGATTGCGGATATCCAGAAATCTTTGGACGGAGTTAAAGGGTGGCTTCGAGAACCTCAGCCACCCACTCGGGAGCCTAATCCATCTAAATCAGTTTCGTTGCATGAGGCTCTCGAAGGCAACGGAGCCTCAGGTAACGGCAAGCGGGTACTGTATCTGATTTGGAGAAATCCCTGGATGGGAGCAGCCGCCAACACATTCATTCACGAAATGCTAACCTTGGCGGGATTTGAGAATTGTTTAAAAGAACAGGAACGCTACCCTGAACTTTCAGTGGCTGATCTGGTAGCTCTAAATCCTGATCTGGTTTTTCTTTCTTCTGAACCGTACCCCTTTTCAGAAAAGCATATTGAAGAGATGCAATCACTTCTCCCCATCGCAAAAATTTTGTTGGTTGATGGTGAAATGTTTTCGTGGTATGGAAGCCGGATGCGCTATTTCGCCAGCTACCTGGCTACACTTCCGTTAGCGTAAAGCCAACCGTTTTCAAATCATCCCAATATCCGGGGTACGATTTTCTTACTACCGCTGGATTTTCAATTACAACATTCCGTAAGGTTGCCAGTGGCGCGAAGGCCATAGCCATACGGTGATCCAGGTAGGTGTTTATGGTTGGAATTGTTTCCGGAATGTTATGGGTGGGCACCAGTTTCCAGGATGATCCCGTTTCGATTAACTGAGCCCCGATTTTTTGAAGCTCCTGGTGCAGTGCATGAATGCGGTCGGTTTCTTTAATGCGCAAACTTTCAAGTCCGGTAAAGGTGCCGTGTATTCCTTTTGCCGCACAAACCACAGCCACCGTTTGAGCCAGATCGGGGCAGTGGGTGAAATCAAATGTCAGATCTTCGTATGCTTCTTTTTTTGTTAGCAGCAGGTTGTTGCCCCGTGGTTCCGACTTCACACCAAGTTGCTCCATCAGGTCGGCAATTACCCGGTCGCCTTGGAAGGAACGCATCGTGATGTTGGGTAGTGTAATTTCGGCTTGATCGGCCAATGCAGTAAATGCAAACCAATAGCTTGCAGCCGACCAGTCGGCCTCAACTCGGTAGTCGCAGGGCTTGTAGGGTTGCGGACCGACTTCTATTACATTTTCGTTTACCTGAACCTCCACTCCAAATTTCCGCATCAAGGAAGCTGTCATGTCAATGTAGGGCCTGCTCCCCACCTTACCGGTTAAGGTAAGCGTCAATCCTTTCGGAAGCGTAGGGGCAATCATCATGAGGGCAGAGATGTATTGGCTGCTCACATCACCGCGGATGGTCAGTTGATTGGTTTTCTGCCCTTCAAATCCTTCAATTTTAAGCGGTGGAAATCCTTCTTTTTCCAGGTAGGATATTCGGGCACCCAATACGCGAAGGGCATCAACAAGTAGTCCGATGGGGCGGAGCTTCATGCGATCCGTACCGGTAATTACTTTTTCCTGACCTTGAACAGATAGATAGGCGGTAAGAAAGCGCATGGTAGTTCCCGCATCCTCTACATCCAATACAGGATCGGAGGAGTTGATCAACTGCTTCATCAATACTGTATCGTTTGCCTCTGAAAGGTTGGTTAAGGTTGATTTTCCTCCTCCCAACGCATCCATAATCAGTACACGATTGCTGATGCTTTTGGAGGCCGGAAGACGGTTAACGGTTCCGGTTAACGTTTTGTGTTTGGTAATGTGTATGCTTGAGCTCACGTTTTAGCTAATGGTTGTAAGGCAAAATCGGATGTTAGTTAAATATTTTTTTTCGTTGAGTGAAACAAATGACGATCAATTCCAGTTAACTTTGATATATGAACACAACCGGAAAAATAACGCTGGGATTGGGAATTGCATCGGCAGCTTTACTGGCGGCTTATCTTTTCACGGGCGACCGTAAAAAGAAGACTACTGAGTTTATCGCCAAGAAAGCGGATGATTTAAAACGCACCATTCAGAAGAAAATTGAGTCTTTCGATGATTCGGAGGCACACTATATCTGAAGCGTATTGTAAAATGCCAATGCACCAACAATCTCTTCTTCGCTAACCGCACAATCCCAACGTGCCTTCCCGATTCCTTCGGGTAGCACAGCTAAAACCGTATTGCCCCTGTTTTTCTTATCCTGAATGCACAAAGCAGCTATTTGCGCGTAATCCTTCTCGTGAAGGCCCAGTTTTCCGTAAACTTTGAGGATATATGCTGCTATTTGCCCGATTTCTTCATCGGTAATCAGGTTTTGATTTTTTGCAATGAAAGCTTCGGCAATTAATCCTGCGGCAACAGCTTCCCCATGCAATATCCGGTTACCGGATTTTAAAAAATAAGACTCCAGTGCATGCCCGATGGTGTGGCCGGCATTCAGGATTTTCCGAAGACCTTTTTCTGTGGGATCTTGTTGCACAACAGATGACTTAAACTCAGCTGAATGACGCAACAATACGTCCCAGGGCTGTTCTTCAAGCGATTTGCTTCGTAGCTCATTCCACAAGGTTCGGTCGGAGATTAATGCGTGCTTGATTACCTCTGCAAATCCGGAGCGTAATTCATTTTGTGATAACGTTTTAAGAAATCCACTGTGAATCAGCGTAAGCACCGGTTCTTTAAATAGCCCGATGTGATTTTTAAAATGACGGAAATCAATCCCCAGTTTTCCGCCAATGCTGGCATCAGCCATGGCCAACAACGTGGTTGGCATAAGAATGAAGTCGATGCCACGCTTATAGGTTGCGGCACAAAATCCACCCATATCGCCCAGCACACCACCGCCTAAAACAAGCAGCACGGCATGCCTATCCATAGCCAGGTCAGTCATTTGTTCCCAGATGTGCGCACACGTCTGTAAGGTTTTAAACTCTTCACCACTATTCACGGTAATTACCACATGTTCTGGCAAGTGAGGTTGAATAAGCGGATAGCAATGCTTAACCGTATTTTCATCGGTCAGTACAGCTATTTTGTTGTAGCCGCCTTTTTGCAGGAAGAGGTTGAGATATGGTCCGGGGTTGTCCGTTAATTTCAGGTTGGCTGGCAACATTATTTTTCTGGCTCTGAGGTTTTGTTCATGATCTCCGTTTGTATGCGAATCGATTCATCATGAATGATTTTGTAAAGTTCGCGAATAAAGTCGGGAGAAAGTAGTGCCAGCTTGGCCCATTCGGGTCGTGTTTGCATAATTTCGTTCCAGCGTTCCAGTTGAAATACCGTTACGTGATTGTCTTTTTTGTAATCCCCGATTTTCTCAATCATTTTCATGCGGGTGGAAAGCGTTTCAATCAGCTCTTGGTCAATATGATCAATCTTTTCACGCAGGGCCTCCAGGTGATTAATGAAAAGTGCATTGGATGAAGATCGTTCACTTACCCGTAGCTGACTCAAAATTTCCTTTAATACTTCAGGTGTAACTTGTTGTTGCGCATCACTCAGCGCCTTATCGGGATCGGGGTGAGTCTCAATCATCAGCCCATCATAATCCAGATCCAATGCTTTTTGCGATACTTCAAAAATCAAATCGCGGTTGCCGGCTATGTGACTGGGATCGCCAATAAGCGGTATATCCGGATGCAGCGTTTTTAGTTCAAGCGGTATTTGCCACAGCGGTTGGTTCCGGAACCTGGATTTTTGAAACGAAGAAAAACCGCGGTGAATGGCTCCTAATTTTTTTATTCCTGCACGATGCAATCGCTCCAGTGCACCAATCCAAAGGGATAAATCCGGGTTAATGGGGTTCTTCACCAAAACAATTTTGTCGGTGCCTTTCAGGGCATCAGCAATTTCCTGAACACTGAATGGGTTAACGGTGGTGCGGGCACCAATCCAAAGAATATCAATACCTGCTTTTAATGCCAATTCAACATGGGTAGGATTGGCCACTTCCGTAGCAAAGGCCAAACCTGTTTTCTGCTTTATGTCAGCCATCCACTTAAGGGCAGTTTCGCCCATTCCTTCAAACGAGTTGGGTCTTGTGCGTGGTTTCCAAATGCCTGCCCGCATAATGGAAATATCCAATGCTTTTAAGGACTGGGCTATAGTTAAAAGTTGTTCAGGACTTTCGGCACTGCACGGCCCGGCAATGACGAAAGGTTGGTTTGAGGTGAAATTTTTATAGTCAGAAACCCAGTTTTTTGTGTCCATTTGGTCAGAAAATTAAACAATGCGCGTGAGAAAATTACAGTCCTCTTTTTGAACAAAACCCAATCGCTAAAGTTTAGGACAAGGGCTGATAAAACTCATGTTTTGCGGTATTATTGCAGCCTTGAAACATTAAGCCATCGCCTTATCTTTAGGCCACTTTTTACCTATGGAATCATCGCCCAAAATCTCCTTTGAAGATACCGAAACAGCATTTGCGTATAAGTCGGATGCAGCCCTGAAAAAAGCAAACTTTATATTTTCCCTGGTTAACCACCCGTGGATTTCATCCCTGGCCACCGCATCAGTCAAGGCATCGTTAAGCCTTCGGTTGCCAGTGGAAGGTTTGATCAAAAAGACAGCCTTTGATCATTTCTGTGGCGGTGAAAATATTGAACAAGCTATGCGGGTAGTGGAGGAACTTGGTCAATTTCATGTGGGCGCCATACTTGATTACTCCGTTGAAGGAGGCGATGACGAGGCGGGTTTTGATGCGACAGCAGAGGAAACCATGCGTACCATTGAGCAGGCACATAGGTCGGCAAATATTCCATTTTGTGTTTTTAAACCCACCGGACTGGCTTCAGCAAAACTGCTTACCAAAATTCAGGCAGGAGAAACATTAACTGAAGAAGAGCAAAAAGCGTATGAACGTGCCTTTAATCGCTTTGACAAGATATGTGCAAAAGGATATGAATACAACATGCCCATCTTAGTTGATGCGGAGGATTCCTGGTATCAGAATCCAATTGACAAGATGGTGCTGGAGTTGATGAAGAAGTATAATAAAGAACGTGCGATAGTGTATAATACATATCAACTTTATCGTACGGCTGCTTTGCCAAACCTGCGCAATCATTTTCACGAGGCGGTTATGAATAATTATTATTTCGGAGCCAAGCTGGTACGGGGCGCTTACATGGAAAAAGAGCGCGAGCGTGCTGCGAAGAACGGGTATGAAAGCCCGATTCACCCCACCAAAGAAGCAACCGATGATGCCTTTAATAAAGCACTTGCCTTTTGTATTGATAACAAGCAACGCATTTCGGTGATGTGTGGCTCGCACAACGATTACAGCAATTATTATTTGACCGTGCTGATGGAAAAGCACAGCATGCAGAACAACGATCCGCGGGTGTGGTTTGCCCAGTTGTACGGCATGAGTGATAATATCTCGTTTAACTTAGCCAAAGCTGGATATAACGTAGTTAAGTATTTGCCTTACGGACCGGTTCGGTCCGTGATGCCCTACCTGTTGCGCAGGGCAGAGGAGAATACTTCCGTTGCGGGGCAGAGTAGCCGGGAGTTGACGTTGATCCGGAAGGAACTTAGTAGGCGAAGAGGTAAACTTTAGTTCTGATTACCGCCCATCCCATTATTCCCTTATTTTTGCGGCTGAAAACCGTATTCCATGCAATTGAGCGAACAAGAAATCATCCGCAGGCAGGCCAAAGAGGAACTGGAAAAGCTGGGCATAAACCCGTATCCGGCAGAGTTATTTGACGTTAACGTTTCCGCGCAGGAGATACTGGAAAATTATACCCGCCATAAGAGTGACTACCGCTCCATCTCCATTGCAGGCCGCATTATGAGTCGCAGGATTATGGGGTCGGCTTCCTTTGCAGAACTTCAGGATGAAACCGGTCGCATTCAGATTTATGTGCGCAGGGATGACATTTGCCCCGGTGAAGACAAGACCTTATACAATACGGTTTTCAAAAAGCTGGTAGATATTGGCGACATCGTGGGGGTAAAAGGGTATTGCTTTACTACGCAAACCGGTGAAATATCTATTCATGTAACGGAGTTTACCATTCTTTCAAAATCATTGCGCCCACTTCCGGTTGTGAAGGAAACAACCGATGAGCAGGGCGTAGTACACAAGCATGATGCCTTCAGCGATCCGGAGCAACGGTATCGCATGCGGTATGTTGATTTAATTGTGAATCCGGAAGTACGCGAAACGTTTGTGAAACGCACTAAGCTGGTGAACTCTATGCGTCAGTTTTTAAATAACAAGGACTACCTGGAAGTGGAGACGCCCATTCTTCAGCCATTGTATGGTGGCGCTGCTGCGCGTCCATTCAAAACGCATCACAATACACTCGACATGACTTTGTACCTACGTATTGCGAATGAGTTATACCTGAAGCGATTGATTGTGGGTGGGTATAATGGCGTGTATGAATTCTCAAAGGATTTCCGCAATGAGGGTATGTCGCGGTTTCATAACCCGGAGTTTACGCAGATAGAATTATACGTAGCGTATAAGGATTATTTCTGGATGATGGATTTAGTGGAGGAGATGATTGAAAAAGTTGCGCTGGATTTACACGGAACCACCAAAGTAAAAGTAGGTGAACATGAAATAGATTTTCGCAGGCCGTGGAAGCGCTTCACCATGTTTGAAGCCATTCAACATTTTACCGGCATTGATATTTCAGAAATGGATGAGGCTGCTTTGCGCGAAACGTGCAAGAAGCTGAATGTGCCCGTTGATGAAACCATGGGCAAAGGAAAATTGATCGATTCTATTTTTGGAGAGAAATGTGAACCATTACTTATTCAACCAACTTTTATTACAGATTACCCGGTTGAGATGTCGCCATTGGCGAAGAAGCACCGCAGCAAGCCGGGTTTGGTAGAACGCTTTGAAGCGATTTGTAACGGAAAAGAAATTTGCAATGCATTCTCTGAACTGAACGACCCGATTGATCAGCGTAAGCGATTTGAAGAGCAACTGGAATTAGGCAAGCGTGGCGATGAAGAGGCCATGACGTTGGATGAAGATTTTTTACGGGCACTTGAATTCGGAATGCCGCCCACAGCTGGTTTAGGTGTGGGTATTGATCGTTTGTGCATGGTCATGACGAACTCACCTTCCATTCAGGATGTGCTGTTCTTCCCGCAGATGAAACCCGAAAAACAAGGCGGAGGATTTTCAGAACGCGATGCCGACCAACTGGGTATCCGGAAAGAACTTTTTCCCATCCTGCAAAAATTGGGCATACAATCTGTTGAGCAACTAAAGGCTTCAAAAGCATCCAAACTCTTTAACGATGTGTGCGGCATGCGCAAAAAGATGAAGCTGGAGGATGTGAAGAACCCGACTATGGAGGAGGTTGAGGGTTGGTTAAGATAACCTATCGGCCACTGCCAATATTGTCAAAGAAAGGTTTTCTACGTTCTAGTTTCAGATCCTGTAGTACAGATGCTTTTACAGCAATCCTGAAATTGTAGTAGGTAAATCTTCCGAAAGGACCCCAATTAAAATTTAACGTCCAGCAGTGCAGGTCGCGGGTGATGCCCACGTTGGTGGTGGTAAACTCCAGGTTTTCAAAATCAAAACCCGAATTGAACGTAATCTTCCATTTCTCTGATAAGGACATGTCGCCCGAAAACTGAAGTGATTGGTTAATGCGTACATCACTATTCAATGGACGGCTGTATGACAAGCTGTAGTTCATCTGTAAACTCCACGGAATGTTGAAGTCTACATAGGATTCTGGATTGTTCAGGTAAAATTGTTTTTCCTGTTCAGGTAAATTTGAATTGGCAATGTTTTGTCGGGTTTCCTGGTTTTTTTCGCGGGCCTTTGGGTTGAGGTTTGAGCCAATGGCTAACGTGGCGGAAGTTATTCGTCCGATTTTTCCGCCTTTGATGGCGTATTGATCAATACGCCTTTCTGTTGATTTGCCCTCTTCATCAATACGGGTTACATAAGCATAGGGGTCAAGGGTTGACGACAAGTTTATGTTAATCAGGTTATCCAGTATGTTGGTGTTGGCCGAAATGGAAATTGGTGATAGATTGAATGAGTCAGCTACAATGTTGTAGGAGGTCCCCAGTGATAAATTGTTCAATAGACTTACTTTTCGGGCTACTGTATCCTTTTCGGATTTCACTTTCATTTCCAACGTGTTCCCTAGTCCTATGCCAATGTTTCCACTTCGCCCGAGAGTTGAAGTTCCATAAATAAAACCCTGATGCCGGGACTGATAGATAATGCGCCCATTCTGATTGATCGCCTGAAAGTAGTTTTCATTCTTGGTGAAGTCAGGTGTGTATCCGAATGAAATGTTTGGGTTAACTACGTGACGTATCGCCTTTACATTTCCACGTTTGAAGAAATACGTTCCATAGATACGTGTATTCAGGCTGGTGCTGAAGCTATAGTTGGCAATCCGGTTAAAGCCACGGATGGTGTCAACCGGAACAAGCCTGGGCTGATTGTTTACAATATCATATTCCCAATTAAGTTTTTCGAAGTACCACCTTTCTTCATAGGATACAGAAGGTGAAACTGTAAAATACCGCAATGCTTTGAATGAATAGGATACCGGAATACTGTGTCGAATTCCATTGCGACCGTTTTCAATAAACGTACTCAGGTTACTAAATGTAAAAGGAGCAATGCTGTCTTGCAGTGGATTGCTCCCGATTCTTCCAACATTATTGGAAATGCGGTTGGTGGCAGCCATGCTGTAACCAATGGAAAAATTATCAAGTTTGGTGGGCTTTCCATCTTTTCGCTGAAAAGGATAAAGGTTTCGCATGTTAACCGTTAAGGTGGGTGCGGTTAAATTCACTTGTTCCGTTACCAGGTCCTGATCGTGACTTATATTCAACCCCATGCTGAACGGTGTGCCCCGAAATGTTTTGTTATACGAGATGTTGGAGTTCATCTTGCGTGTATTGTTGTTAAACCCGGCTGCGTTGATGCTTTGCGGAAGACCAAAATTCAGGTTGTTATTTGTATTGTATGAATTTGAAGCTGCACTCACGGAAGCACTAAATCTACCTGTTCCTTTTGTTTGGGGCGTGTGATTCCACCGAACACTGAAGTCGTTACGAATATTCTGATCTTCAATACGGTTGGTAGCATTTGTTTTTGAAAAACTGAAATTCATTCCACCGGTGAAATGGTATTTCCAGCTATAGGGCATATCGAAGTACAGTACATAGTCACCCTTCGAATACAAGTCGGCCCTCGCAGAGAATTTTACATACTCACTAGCATCTAAAAAGTAGCCCAGGCCGCGCAGGTTGAAACCGCGCAATCGTTCTTCGCCATACGAGGGGAATAATATCCCGGATTTACTCTCTTTTTCTGCTGGAAACATTCCAAACAGAAAGCCGATCGGGTACAATGGTATATCATTAAACTGAACATAAAAGGGTCCCGATACAATCTTATCCTTTGGTATGGCTTTGGTTTTTGTTGACCGGATAACAAAGTGTGGGTGTTCAAGATTACAAGTAGTATAACTGTTTCGTATGCTGAGCAATTCATCTCGTTCATTTTTGAATACGATATCACCGTGCAGGAATCCCTCGCCTTGTTGGGTTACCACTTCTGAAATACGCGCACGCCCGGTTTTAAAATTGTATACTATGTCTTTGGTTTCATAAAGCTCCTGTCCGTTCTTAAAAATCGGGTAACCAACCCTACGTCCCAATGAATCGCGGGTGCCGTGAGCGGTTAGCGTGCTGTTGGCATAATCGATAATGATTTCATCTGCATCAAGCTCAATGTTGCCATAAACAATTTTGGCATTCCCGTAAAGCCAGATCATTTGTCCGTCAACACTGGTGTTGATCGAATCTCGTGCGCTGTATTGAATGGTGGTTTCAATGTCTCCCTTTTTTGGCGGTACGCTGTCGGCAGGGTTTTTGATTGAATCGGCAGCAGATAAGGTACGCACAGAATCGCGGGGTATGGGATTTTGTGCCTGGGAAGAAACGAAACTCCAAAAAACAAAAGCAAAAAGTGAAATGGAAGCGATCCGCACAGCCGAAGTATTGAAGGACAGTTTTTTAGCTTTTGGTGAAAAATTCACAATTTTGCTCAAAGGTATTGCAAATCGACTGAACATTGTACTGCTCGTGAGGATTATAGGAATAGGCCTTTTAATAGCAATAACCTTGCTAAATTCTTCTGTTCATGCACAGAACGGTACCTCTACCTCCAAAAAGTTCACCGTATGCATTGACCCCGGTCATGGGGGTAATCAACCAGGAACTTTTGGGGCCTTCAGTAAAGAAAAAGACGTTACCCTTAAGATCAGTCTGCTGTTGGGCAAAATACTTGAGGAGAGTATGCCGGATGTAAAGGTGGTGTACACCCGTAAAACCGACATGACCATTGGGTTACGGGAGCGGGCGAAGGTCGCCAATGACAATCACGCTGACATTTTTCTATCCATTCATGCCAATTCACTTCCTGAAACCACCCCATACGCACGCAAGCAAGCCATTTTTGGTACCGAGACATACGTGCTGGGACTTCATAAAACTCAGGAAAGTCTGGAGGTTGCCATGCGTGAAAACTCGGTGATCCTATTGGAGGAAAACTATGAGGAGAAGTATCAAGGCTTCGAACCGAACTCACCGGAGTCATATATTTTGTTCAGCCTGAATCAATCCGCCAACCATGAAGCCAGCATACAATTGGCCAGCCTTATTGAGGATCAGTTTGGCAATCGTGCCGGGCGAAAAAGCCGTGGAGTAAAACAAGCCGGCTTTCAGGTGCTGTGGGAGACGGCCATGCCCGCTGTTCTGATAGAAATCGGTTACCTCTCTAATGTTAAAGAGGAGAAAGAGTTGAATACATCTCAGGTTCAGGAGTATATTGCATCCGCTATTTACAGAGCTGTAAAGGAGTATAAAAACAAGGTAAAATCTTTAAATTAGGCTCTGAACTTCAACTGTACCCCATGACAATATCAAAAGAAGTGCGTGTTGGCCTGTTTATGGTCGTGTCATTAGTGTTGTTATACCTCGGCTTTAACTTTTTAAAGGGTATAGATTTTTTCTCATCGCGAAAAAAATATTATGCCATTTATGAGAATGTTGACCAATTGATGCCCTCCAATCAGATTTACCTGAGCGGGGTTTCTGTAGGTAGGGTTAGTGAGGTGCAAATTGATCAAGCCAAGGGTCGGGTTATCGTTGAACTGGAAATTGACTCTTATGTTATACTGGGAGATTCATCTATAGCTATATTAAATGGCGATTTCCTCGGCACAAAGTTTATTCAACTTTCAATTGGCAACTATAAAAACACACTAAAGCCAAAAGATACCCTACAGTCTTCAGTGGCAAAGGGCATTACCACATTTTTAGAGGAGAGTGCTGCCCCTGTAGCCGACAACCTTCAATCTACATTGAGAAAGCTGAACACCATATTGGATAATCTTGCCCGCAATTCGCAGAAACTAGATAAGATGTTTGATGATTTCGGATCTACGCCAGGTAAAGTGAACTATACAATTGATAACGCTAATCGAGCCATTACCGGAATGGCAGACAGTATAAAACTGGTTACCAAAAATGTGAATGTGGCACTGCAAAACATAAACCCAACACTCAAAAATTTCAGAACACTTTCCGATTCACTGAAGTCCATTGAAGTGAATGAAACACTTTCCAAAATCAAGGTGACACTCGCCAAACTGAATGAGACCATGGACAAGTTCAGCAAAGGGGATAATACTGCGAGCAAGCTCCTTACAGAAGACTCACTTTATGTTAACCTGAACAAAATGCTGATGTCAATTGATTCATTGGCAACACATTTTAATGAAAATCCCAAGCACTTTATGGCTCCGTTAGGTAAGAGCCGTAAGAAAATTGAACGTGAATTGGAGAAGCAGCGGAAGGAAGATTAATCTGACTACGGATACATGATTGAGCGAGACCTGGAATTTAACAGAAACGAGGATGTGTATAAGCAACTGATTCACCAGTTGCAGGCGAAGGCAAAAAAGACCAGATCAGGAGGCGGACAAAAAAAGATCGATGATCAGCACGCCAAAGGAAAACTCACTGCGCGCGAACGAATTGAATACCTGACGGACAAGGGATCACCTTTTCTTGAGATCGGATTGTTTACCGGAGAAGGCATGTATACCGAATATGGCGGGTGTCCTTCGGCTGGCGTGGTTACCGGTATCGGCTACATTCACGGCAGACAATGTGTTGTTGTTGCCAATGATGCCACGGTAAAAGCGGGCGCGTGGTTTCCGATTACGGCCAAGAAGAATCTCCGCATTCAGGAGATCGCCATGGAAAACCGGCTACCCATTATCTATTTGGTAGATAGCGCTGGTGTGTTCTTGCCCATGCAGGATGAAATTTTTCCCGACAAAGAACATTTTGGCCGTCAGTTCAGGAATAACGCAAAGATGTCGTCCATGGGCATTGTGCAAATCGCTGCGATCATGGGAAGCTGTGTGGCCGGTGGTGCCTATTTGCCCATCATGTCGGATGAAGCGATGATTGTAGATAAAACAGGATCGATTTTCCTGGCCGGGTCGTATTTGGTAAAAGCTGCGATCGGTGAAGATATTGATAATGAAACGCTCGGAGGCGCTACTACGCATTGTGAAATTTCCGGAGTAACCGACAACAAGTTTCCTAACGATCAGGCATGCCTCGATTATATCCGATCCATCTTTGATAAAATCGGTGAATATGAAAAAGCAGGTTTCGATCGGATTGAACCCAAAGCGCCCGCTGAAGATCCGAATGAAATTTATGGATTATTTCCAGCTGACCGGGCGAAGCCGTATGATACGCTTGAAATTATTAAACGCTTGGTGGATAACTCTGAATTTGATGAGTACAAAGCGCTCTATGGCAAAACCCTGATTTGCGGGACCGCACGGATTGATGGTTGGGCAGTAGGCATTATTGCCAACCAACGCAAAGTGGTAAAAACCAAAAAGGGTGAAATGCAGATGGGTGGTGTAATCTACTCCGACTCAGCCGATAAGGCAGCACGCTTCATCATGAATTGCAATCAACGAAAAATTCCACTTGTTTTTTTACAGGATGTAAGTGGCTTTATGGTGGGCAGCAAAGCAGAGCATGGTGGAATTATTAAAGATGGCGCCAAGATGGTAAATGCCATGGCCAACTCAACGGTGCCAAAGTTTACTGTGATTATGGGTAACTCATATGGCGCAGGTAATTATGCGATGTGTGGAAAAGCGTATGATCCAAGGTTGATTGTTGCCTGGCCTTCTGCGCAGATTGCTGTAATGAGTGGAGCTTCAGCAGCGAAAACATTATTACAGATTCGAATAAGTTCACTGAAATCCGAAGGAAAAGAAATTACGAAAGAAGAGCAGCAAAATTTATTGAAAGAAATAACCGATCGGTACAATGATCAACTAAGCCCGTATTACGCGGCTTCCCGTTTATGGGTTGATGATGTTATTGATCCGTTGGAAACACGTAAAGTTATCTCCATGGGTATTGAGGCCGCCAACCATGCACCCATTGAACGGTTTAATGTAGGCGTTATCCAAACCTGATGACAGCGAAGGAATTAAAAGCGTTGGTGTCGTTGCTTGACGATGAGGATGAGCAGGTTGTTTCTCACGTAACCGATAGAATACGTTCGCTTGGCAAAGAAGTAATTCCGTATCTCGAACAGGAGTGGGAAAATAACTTTAACCCACAAACGCAACAAAAAATTGAAATCCTGATTCACGATCTTCAGTACGAGTTGCTAAAACATCGTGTTACGGAGTGGTATGAAAGCCCCGACCAGGATTTGCTTACCGGACTTTGGTTAGTGGCCACGTATCAATACCCTGATCTTGAGCTGGAAAAATTAAAACAGGATCTCGAACAGATTTATTATGAAGCGTGGCTAGAGTTCAAACCGGATATGTATCCGATTGACCAGATCAAAGTGTTGAATGGTGTACTTTTCAATAAACTGAAATTTTCGGCCAACACTAAAAATTTTCATTCACCGGGTAATTCAATGATTAACGTGGTGTTGGAAACACGTAAGGGAAATCCCATTTCACTTTGCGTCATATACATGATGGTGGCGCAGAAACTGAAATTACCCGTGTATGGAGTTAACCTGCCAAACCTGTTTGTACTGGTGTATAAAGACGGTAATCAGGCGTTTTATATCAATGCCTTTAACAAAGGGCTTATTTTTTCGCGCCAGGATATTGAAAACTATATACACGAATTAAAACTAGTTCCACAACCTTCATTTTTTGAGGCCTGCTCCAACCTTGAAATTATTCGCAGGGTGTTCCGCAACCTCATTATGTCATTCGATAAAATGGGTGAGCATGAAAAGGCGGAAGAGGTGAAAGAGTTACTACTCATCATCGCTGACGGGGCCGATCTGGGTGTGTAGCTTTACAGGTTATACACGATCACAAAATCCCGGTATTGCTTATAATAAAGAGAGAGGGTTGTTTCCTTTTCAGGGGTGATAATATGCCCGGTGAGTGTTCCGGTTGACTCAAGCTTGAACGGTTCCACCAGCAGGTTTTCTGAAAACACTAAATCCTTTTTTCCATATACTTTCATCATGGCTTCTTTTGCACTCCAATAAATGCTATTCTTGATGAGGTTATTTCCTGCATCTTTTAATTCCAAAGAAGAAAATATACGGGGGGCAATGCGTAACAATTTCGATTTGAAATGCTCCAGGTCAATGCCTACAGGTTTTTCTGTATCGATAATAGCGGTTACATACGGATAAGAATGACTTAATGAAATATGATGGGGATAGCCGTGTAGCAAAGGTTTTCCATAAACATCTTTTGTTAGCCCTTGATAACTTAAGTTCAAATGTTCAACCAAGTTTCTCATCAGCTTTCGGGCAGCTAGAAACTCACATCGTTTTTCCGGATGAGTAATTTCTGCCGGAATGATTTCTCCACCACCAGATAACCGATTCAATTCTTCTTGCGACTCTTCAATTTTCCACAAGCCCCACGCACGGGTTTTGGTTATGTCAGTTTCCAGTTGAGGCATAATGGTTTTAATCTTGAGCAATTTTACTATAAACTCATCTAAACTTTCAGCACTTTCGCACAGTTATTCGGGTATGAGTTCCATTGCAGTAAACAGGCTACACAACCTTACCGGTCACCGCGACTCCATCTATACCCTGCATCAGGCAGATAGACCCAACCGATTCTTCAGTGGCTCAGGAGATGGTATGGTAGTACTTTGGGATTTGGAGAAGCCTGAAGAAGGTACCTTAATCGCCCGCTTGGCCAATTCAATCTATGCTTTACACCACCATGTGGAAGTGGATATTTTAATGATCGGCCATAATTATGATGGCATTCATTTTATTGATTGGAAGAATAATAAGCAGGATGGTTCGTTACACCTTACCAAAGCCGCCATTTTTGATATCCAGCATGCCGGCAATACGTTGTTTGTAGCCGATGGTGATGGAACAATTATCCGCGTTGATTTGAATACCCGTGGGATTCTTAGCCGTGCTAATTCTTCACAAAAAAGCGCCCGAACCATGGCTATCAATCCAAAAACCGGTGAACTGGCAGTTGGGTACAGTGATTGCTGTATTCGGGTGTTTGACGTTGACTCCATGAGCATGAAATACGAATGGAACGCGCATGTGAACTCAGTTTTTACCCTACGGTATACCCCGGGTGGTGATTTTTTGATGAGCGGATCGCGTGATGCACGCCTTAAGGTATGGGATGTTCGGGCCGGATATACACCTGCAGCTGAGGTGGTGGCACACATGTATGCAATAAATCACCTTGATTTTAGCCCTGATTCCAAACATTTCGTAACTTGTAGCATGGATAAGTCCATAAAAATCTGGGACTTAGACGAACTGAGGCTGTTGAAAGTGATTGACAAGGGCAGGCATGCCGGGCACGGCACCTCGGTGAACAAATTGTTGTGGACGAACCACCACGGACAATTGGTGAGTGCCAGCGATGACCGCACCATTTCCGTTTGGGATATTAACTTGAATAACCAGAGCCTGGATACCTGATTTTTTATCGGCTCTTATTTTTTAAACTTAACCAGTAGTACCATGAAAATTACACCGCTTGAAATCCGGCAAAAAACCTTCGAGAAGCATTTTCGCGGATATGACAAGGATGAAGTGAACGCATTTCTGCTTACCCTGTCGCAGGAATGGGAACGCCTTGTGGATGAAGGCAAGGAATTTAAAATAAAACTTGAAGCTGCCGAACGGGAAGTAACCAAACTGCGCGAGGTGGAAAGTTCATTATTCAAAACGCTTAAGACGGCAGAAGACACCGGAGCGAATGTAATTGAACAGGCGCGTCAGGCAGCTGATCTGCATTTGCGCGAATCACAACTCAAGGCTGATGCCATGATGAATGAGGCTAAGATGATGGCCAACAACACGGTGGATGAGGCCGAGCAACGGGCCAAGCAAGTTCTTGCAGAAATGGAAGAAAGGCTGCGCGCTATGGTTGAAAGTTACAAGAAGCTTGAATCCTCACGCGATGATTTGTTGCAGGAGCTCAAACGCATTTCTCAGGATAACATTGAACGCGTTGATCGCATAAAAAACGGAACAAAGGCATTTGATGCTGATCAACATCTTTCGCAAGCCCGAAAGGAAATTAAGAGAGTAGTATTCCCTAATGCTGATCATCAGGCTAAAACCAAAATAGTAGAGCAACCCAAATTGGTTATACCTGAACCTGAAATACCAGAGCCAACTATTGAATCAATACCGGAGGAAGCTGAACCGGAAATGGTTCTTGAACAGGAAACCGTTGTGGTACAAGCGCGTCCACAAAAAATCACTTCTTTTTTTGACGAGATTGGATGACGGGACGTGTAGCGCTTGAAGGTCTGGAGTTTCATGCATTTCATGGTGTATATCCGCACGAGCGCGAATCCGGAAATTGGTTTGAAGTAGACATTGCTGTTGAGACAGATTTTTCTTCTGCCGCCTTTCAGGATGATCTGGCAGGAACAGTAAATTATGAAACCCTCTTTCGGATTGTTAAAGAAGAAATGGATAAGCCCTCCAAACTTCTGGAGAAGGTGGCAGGAAAAATCATAGAAGATATTTTGGATGAGCTGCCGGTTGTTCAGTCGGTTGATATAAAAATTTCAAAAATAAACCCTCCAATTGGTGGTAAGTGCAAGCGGGCCACTGTTCAGGTTTTTAAAAAACGTTAGGTGATGAAGCGAAGTGTTCTGATTGCCATGGTATTGTGTTTCTGTTTTGAATTCTTGTCGGCACAGGATAAGCCTGCATTCAAATTGTTTAGGAAAGAAGGAAAGCCAATCGAATATCAAAAAATGATAGCTGAATTGGCAAAAGCCGATGTGGTGTTATTTGGTGAGATGCACGACAATTCAATCAATCACTGGCTCGAACTGCAAGTGGCAAAGGATTTATACGCAATAAATCCAAAGCTTACCCTTGGTTTTGAAATGTTTGAGGCCGACAACCAATTGATACTTGATGAATACCTGACAGGCGTAATCGAAGAACGGCATTTGTTAAGCGAGGCAAAGGTGTGGGATAATTATAAGAACGACTATAAGCCCCTGATTGAATTTTGTAAGACACAAAAGTTAAATGCCATTGCAACCAATGTGCCCAGGCGTTACGCCAACCTGGTGTATCGAAAAGGTATTGATGCGTTGAACACGCTTCCGGATGAAGCCCTCAAACATATCGCTCCTCTGCTAATTGAAATTGACTTGGAATTGCCGGGGTATAAAAATATGATTTCTTCTATGGGCGGACATGGCGGCCCGGGAAGCGGTGAGAACATGGCCCGATCGCAAGCGGTGAAAGATGCTACTATGGCATACTTTATCATTCAAAATCTGACTGAGGGCATATTCATCCATTATCATGGCGCTTATCACTCACAGAATTTTGAAGGAATCTATCACTATTTGAAAAAGGAGAATCCTAACCTGAGGATTGTGACCATTCATCCGGTTAGTCAGGATGTTGTAGATAAACTAAGTGATGAAAACAAAAACACAGCGGATTTCATTATTGCTATTCCGACTGATATGACCAAGACTTATTGATCCTGAGCAACCTTTCGGCCTTCATCAAGGGCTTTCAACATCACGTCTTTAACAGACTGTACCCGCTTTAGTTCTTCTTCCAGGTAATCACGCTGTGCCTCCTTTTCATATTCCTCTGGACTGAATTCACGCATCCACACCATCATGCTCTTGCTGGCTGAATCCAGCAGGAGAATAGTTTTTTCCATTTCCTGCTTTTTGTTCTCCACCAGATCGGGCGAGTTTTTCACCTTCTCTTCAAGGTTTTTCTTCAGCCTGTAGAGTTCCTCCATGCTGGGCATCACTTCATCATGGATGTCCATCACCTCATTGTAAAGCATTTTATTCGGGTCTTCTTCGGCTTTTTTCTGGCCGCAATAGGTTAGGGTAAAGCTTAGAAAGGCAAGGAGTGCAATCGTTTTTTTCATGGTGATTTGTAGGATTTTGTATCAAAGATACCTTCATGGGTACTCTCGGGCAACCCAGCCTAACGGGTATTAGTGAAGGAAAATTATTTTTGAAATATTTTGCTGTCAATTGAAAATACCCTTTCTTTAGCCCATTGAATAAGAAAATGAAAGGCATCAACGCATCTTTTTGGTTTTACTACTACTATTTTAAAGCCCTTCCGGGATTTGAACGAGTAGCGGTATGTTGTTGATGAAAAGATAACAGAGAACTCAGAAAAGTCCCGGTGAATAGCCGGGACTTTTTTTGTGTCCTCATTTTTAGACTATGAAAACGAAATCGACAAAAAGGAAATTAAAAATTGCCATACAGGGTTTGGCTGCAAGCTTTCACGAAGTAGCTGCACGAACCTATTTTCAGCAAGCGATAGAGCCTGTGGAGTGCCTCACATTTCATGAATTATGTGAAAAGCTAAAACAAGGCAAAGCTGATTTTGCGGTAATGGCCATTGAGAACAGCATTGCCGGAAGTATTCTTCCCAATTACTTTTTACTTCAGCAATACCATTTCAGTATTGTGGGTGAGTTGTACCTGCCTATACACATGCACCTCCTCACCTTGCCGGGTGTAAAGTTAGCCGACATCAAAACCATCGAATCGCATCCGATGGCGTTGCGTCAGTGTACAGAGTTTATTCACACATTAAATGGAATTGAAGTCCGCGAAAGCGATGATACAGCTCTTTCGGCAAAGCGTGTTAAAACTTTAAAACTTAAGCATACGGCTGCCATTGCCAATGAACTGGCGGCAAAAAAATATGGGCTGCAAATACTGGAGAAGCGAATTGAAACCCACAAGAAAAATTTTACACGTTTTCTGGTGTTAACGCGTAAATCAGAGAATAGTGAAAAAGCAAACAAGGCATCGTTGAGTTTTGAAGTGGCCAATGAAGTGGGAAGCCTTGCCGATGCATTAATGACGTTTAAGACGAATCACATCAACTTATTGAAAATTCAGTCGGTGCCGGTAATCGGTAAGCCAAGCGAATACCGCATTCACGTAGATGTAGAGTGGAAGCGAAGGAAGCATTATGATGATGCCATGAGACAGGTGTTACGCCAGGTGAAAAATTTAAATGTGTTGGGTGAATACAAGAAAGCAAAAATTGAATACAACTAAGAATTGGATAAGAAATTATGATTGAAACAGCAACACGAGTACAAAATATCGAAGAATACTACTTCAGTAAAAAGCTGGCAGAAGTGAGGTCTTTGGATACGCCCAAACTAAAAGTGATCAACCTGGGTATTGGTAGTCCGGACTTGGCTCCGGCAAAACCTGTTATTGATGCGCTTACTGCATCGGCACAGCGGCCCACAAGTCATGGTTACCAGAGTTACAAGGGTGTTCCGGAGTTTCGAAGAAGTATATCCGATTTCTATAACCGGACTTATGATGTAATCCTTGATCCTGAAACCATGATTCTTCCGCTTATGGGATCAAAGGAAGGTATTCTCCATATCAGTATGGCTTTTTTAAATGAAGAAGATGAAGTGCTTATTCCTGATCCGGGTTATCCTACTTATGCTTCGGTAACAAAACTTGTTGGTGCCAAACCCAGAACGTATACATTGAATGAGAATTTGAATTGGGGCATTGACCTGGAACAATTGGAGCAACAGGATTTATCCCGGGTAAAAATCATGTGGGTTAATTTTCCACACATGCCTACAGGTCGCATTGCTTCACGCGATGAATTGCAGGCATTGGTAAACTTAGCGCGTAAGCATAATTTTCTGATCATTAATGATAATCCATACAGCCTCATTTTAAACGAGCAACCCATCAGTATTTTATCAACAGAAGGAGCCGCAGAGGTTGCACTTGAATTGAATTCGCTCAGTAAATCGCACAACATGGCAGGTTGGCGTTTGGGTTGGGTGGCCGGAAGGAAAGAATACATTGATGCCATACTTCGTGTAAGGAGCAACATGGACTCGGGTATGTTCCTGAGCTTGCAACATGCTGCTGTGGAGGCTTTGAAGAATGATGCAAGCTGGTTCGCTGAACTGAATTCAATTTATGCGAACAGAAAGATGTTGGCGCACCAAATCCTGGATGCACTTGCGTGTACATATTCATCTAATCAATCGGGGTTGTTTGTGTGGGCAAAGGTACCAGATGAAATTGCGGATGTAGAACAATGGATTGATCAAATTCTATATGGTGCCAAAGTGTTTATTACACCGGGTTTTATTTTTGGTCAGGCCGGAAACCGGTACATCCGACTTTCGCTTTGTTCCTCAGAGCAGCAATTGAAAGAAGCGCACCAGCGTATAGTGAATTGGAGGCAAGCGGAACCCGAATCAATAAAAATAAATCTGTAACAGTATGAAGGTAACAGTTGTTGGATTGGGTTTAATTGGGGGTTCGCTAGCGATTGACCTGCGCAAAACAGGGTTGGCTACGGAGCTTGTTGGTGTGGATGCCAGCACAACGCATGGCGAGCGTGCAGTTGAGTTAAAAATTGTTGATCGTATCGCGGACGAAAGCGAAGCGTTTGCATCAGCCGATCTTGTAATTTTTGCCATTCCTGTAAACCCGTTGGCAGGTAAACTGCCTCAAGTGTTGGATAGTGTTGCAAAGCAGACGGTGATCATGGATGTTGGATCGACAAAGGCCCAGATTTGTAAAGCGGTGACCAATCATCCCAGGCGTGCACAATTTGTGGCGGCTCACCCGATTGCCGGTACTGAAAACTCCGGACCGGACGCTGCTTTTTCAGGGTTGTTTACCGGGAAAACTACCATCATTTGTGAACATCAGCGATCATCTGCGGAAGCGTTGGAACTGGTTGGCAAAGTGCTTGACGCTTTACAAATGAAAACCATTTACATGCAACCCGATGAGCATGACAAGCATGTAGCATACGTATCACATTTATCACACGTGAGCTCGTTTTTGTTGGGGCAAACGGTGTTGGATATTGAGAAGGATGAGAAAAATATTTTTACCCTTGCCGGTAGTGGGTTTGCTTCAACGGTGCGTCTGGCAAAAAGTTCACCAGGCATGTGGGCACCCATCTTTGAGCAAAACATGGAGTACCTGAGCCAGGCGCTACAAGAATATATCATACACTTACAACGCTTTCAATATCATTTGATGAAAAAAAATACAACCGAATTATACCGGATTATGACAGAAGCGAACGAGATACGAAGAATACTGGATGGCACTGAGTTTACAAGTGCAACCCAAAAGGATAATACACAACCTGAACTGGTAAAAGCTTAAATCAATTGTAAAATCAATACAGACATTAACTTATGAAAAAGGAACTACAACTTGAGCCGATGAAGAACTGGTCGCCCTCTGCCACTCGTCCACTGATTATCAGCGGGCCATGCAGTGCGGAAACGGAGCAGCAGATGGTTACAACAGCAAAGCAGATCGCAGCTACGGGTAAAGCGCATGTGTTGCGTGCCGGCATCTGGAAGCCTCGTACACGGCCCGGCCAGTTTGAGGGCATGGGCGAAGAAGGATTAAAGTGGTTGATTCAAGCGAAGCAAGAAACAGGTTTACCCGTTGCTACCGAGGTGGCCAATGCGGCACATGTGGAGGCGTGTTTAAAAGCGGGTGTTGATATTCTTTGGGTAGGTGCACGATCAACGGTAAATCCATTTTCTGTTCAGGAAATTGCCGATGCACTGAAGGGAGTTGATGTACCGGTGTTGGTGAAAAATCCGGTTAATCCAGATCTGGAATTATGGATCGGTGCACTTGAGCGAATCAATAAGGCGGGTATTACAAAACTGGCTGCCATTCATCGCGGGTTTTCTTCCTTTGAAAAAGGCCCGTTCCGCAATGCACCCATGTGGGATATGGCCATTGAATTAAAAACACGCATTCCTGAACTCGACATCATCTGCGACCCCAGCCACATTTGTGGTACGCGTGAATTGATTCCGTTTATTGCTCAAAAAGCACTTGATCTCGATATGGCCGGGTTGATGATTGAAAGTCATATTCATCCGGATGCTGCGTGGAGTGATGCGAAGCAACAGGTAACGCCATCTTCATTATCAAAAATTATTGAAGGTTTGGTAGTGCGCAAACCTTCAGCTGAAGATAAAAATGTGAAGGATGCATTGAGTTTATTCCGCGAGCAGATTGATCAATTAGATGATGAGATCATGCAGAAGTTAGCGGCCAGAATGAAAATATCTGAAAAAATCGGTCAGTTTAAAAAGGACAACCAGGTTACCATACTTCAGGTTAATCGATGGGAAGAGATCATTCATACCCGTGTTGCACTTGGGCTGGCGATGGGACTCAGCGAAGAATTTTCGCGCGAAATGCTCAAGTTGGTACACCAGGAGTCGATACAGGTACAAACCCGTATCATGAATAAGGCTGATGTTAAGGTTTAGGTTTCTTGTTTTGCGTTAAAGTCTTAGTTTTAGGCTTCATTTTTGTAACCACAATTAGCATGAAGCCAGTTACTCCGATTTTAACAACCTTAGTATTTATGACTTCTGTCCTGTTTGCGCAGGATGTTGACAAGAATTATTTATTGGGCAAGTTCAACCCGCATCAGGATGAGCGATTTGTGCAAATCGCGGATCAGTATTCGGGCGGATCAGCAAAGGGAGCATACCTGCGTAAGGAAACTTATGAAGCCTTTGTGCGTATGGCCGAGGCAGCCAAGGCCGATGGTGTTAACCTGATTATCATATCTGCTACACGAAATTATTTTCAGCAGAAAGCGATCTGGGAAAGAAAGTGGTCAGCTGACTCTGAATCCAAAACTCCGGTGGATCGTGCAAAAAAGATTTTGCTGTATTCTTCCATGCCGGGTTCATCACGCCATCATTGGGGTACCGATATGGATCTCAACAACCTGAACAATGAGTATTTTGATTCTGGCGAAGGCTTAAAAATTTATGAATGGCTGAAGGCCAATGCGCATGAATATGGTTTCTGCCAACCGTACACGGCAAAAACTGATGGCCGCACAGGTTATGAAGAAGAGCGGTGGCACTGGTCATACACACCACTCTCTATTCCTTTTCTTGAAGCCTACAAAAAGTCCGTAACCTTAGCGGATATAAAAGACTTTCTGGGTAGCGAAACAGCTGCTAAAATTGACATCATCGTCAATTATGTAGATGGTGTTTCGTGTAAATAAATTTAGTTCTGTTTCGCGAGGTGGATGGTTTGTGTTGGAAATGCAAACTCGATGCCCCGCTGTTCAAATGCCTCGTAAATTCTGAAGTTAATGTCTTGATGAATATCCATGTACTGGGTGTAATCAGCGCTTTGTACAAAAAACACGATTTCAAAATTTAGACTGAAATCACCATAGCTCGCAAAATGTACGCGATCAGGTGTGGTGATGGGTTCGTCTTCTAAAATTTTAGTAATGATACCCGGTATCTCTTTCAACTTCTCCAGCGGTGTTCCATACACTACACCAATCTGGAAGACGATGCGTCTTTGCTCCATTCGCTTGAAGTTATGAAGCCGTGAGTTGGTTAGGTTACTGTTGGAAATCACAACCTGTTCGCCTGATAAGCTTTTAAGCCGCGTTGTCTTAATACCGATGTATTCAACTGTTCCCTTTTTGTCTTCTACTACAATAAAATCGCCTACCTCAAACGGTCGATCGAAAAAGATCACAAAGTAGTTGAACAGATCACCGAGAATGTTTTGCGCAGCCAGGGCAATGGCAATACCGCCAATACCCAAACCTGTAATGATGGCCGTAACATTGTACCCCAGGTTATCGAACAGGAATACTGCGCCAAGCGTCCAAACCGTAATGTTGATTACGATCATGATACCTGTAATTTGCTTGAGCTTCGTTTCTCCGTTTTCCTGACGGAGTACGTAGGTTTCCAGCGCTTTCCGTATTACGGTAAGAATGATACGTACAACAAAAAACACGATTACCGCACTGGTAACAACGGTTACGATTCTTGAAATACGATCGGAGAGGGTGAGGTAGTGTATGCCCCAATAGAAAAGGGCATAGTTTAGTATGGGTAAGCCAAACCGTTCAACGCCTACAATAATGTAGTCGTCAATGGTTGTTTCCGTTTTTTCTGCCCAGGCTTTCAGTCGCTTAAGCAGATAATTGCGGAACATACGAAGCATGAGCATGCCGCCAAGAATGATGGCTACTGCAATCGCATAATCCTGAACCGTATTATTGAAATATTTCTCCTCCAGTAAATTTTCCATTGTACCCGATAATTGCTTTTGAACGTTGATATGCGCAAAGTTAAGGACTATCAACTTTTAACCCGACCGAAAAGCTATTATTCTGAAAGTTTATTAAGATTTCATACGATCAAGTGAACATTGTCCGTTCAATTTTCGAAATTTCATTTCCCTAATCCTTTCAACTTATGAAAAACCTCCCCTGGAAAAAGATTGCGATCGGTGTGATCGGTCTTGGTGTATTTGCTGTGGCTATGTTTTATGGAATAACCAGCACCGGTTCGCGAGAGCTCAAGGCTTCACTCAACCCGGCTTTTGCTGAATATATATCTTCTTATACATCCGGAGTTATCAGCTCATCCTCAACCATTCGCATTATGCTTGCAGCGAATGTAATAAATGAAGAGGTTGTCGGTACAGAGACAAATGCCCGCCTTTTTACCTTTTCACCTTCCCTCAAAGGAAAAACCGTTTGGCTTGACAAACGTACAGTTGAGTTCAGGCCTGAAGGAAGGTTGACCTCCGGACAGCGATATGAGGTAAATTTTAATCTGTCAAAATTAATAGAAGTCCCTTCGACCTTAGGTAATTTCATTTACACTTTCCAGGTAATTCCGCAGCATTACGAAATTTCAATTGAAAATGTAAAACCATACGTAAAGACGGAGCTTGTACGCCAGAAAATTGAGGGCATTTTATTCACATCAGATTTTGCTGAAAGCACCTCTGTTGAGAAGATGCTTCTGGCACAACAAGATGGAAAATCGTTGACGATAAATTGGAGCCATACCGGTGAGGGCAAGCAGCATGCCTTTGTGATTGAAGAGGTGACCAGAAAAGAATCGGCCTCCAAGGTAAACATATCCATAAATGGCGAACCTTTGGGTGTGAGTCAATCTTCATCACAGGAAGTTGAAATACCCGCGCTCAGCGATTTTAAGGTGATGAACGTGCGGGTTGATCAGGGAACAACACAGCACGTTGTGGTGCAGTTTTCTGACCCGCTAAGCGAAAAACAAAACCTGAACGGACTTATCCGTATTGCCGGATTATCCAGTCTTGATTTTGAAGTGCGCGATAATGAGGTGAAAGTATATCCATCCGTAAGGCAAAGCGGAACCAAAACCCTTACGGTTGAGGCGGGAATAAGAAATGTGCTGGATTATCGGATGAAAGAAGGTAGTTCGTTTGATGTGTTGTTTGAAGAAGTTAAACCTGCTGTACGCTTTGTGGGCAAGGGCACAATTTTGCCAAGCTCTGATGGGTTGATTTTACCCTTTGAAGCGGTAAACCTGAAAGCTGTTGAGGTACAAATTATCCGGATTTTTGAACGAAACATTGTTCAGTTCCTGCAAGTTAACAGTTATGATGGAAGCTCGGAGTTGCGCAGGGTTGGCAAACCGGTATTAAAGAAAATGGTTTCGCTTGAAAGTTCGGGCGTTGCAGATTTGGGAAAATGGAACCGGTTTACATTGGATTTAGCAACACTGATCAATACAGAGCCCGGAGCCATTTACCAGGTTCGGCTAAATGTTAAAAAAGCTTATACAACGCTTGCTTGCAATGAAGGAGAGGAAGCCGCAGAATCCGCATTTGAGCAGGAAGAAGATTGGTCGGAAGGTGATGGCGAATCAAGCTATTGGGATTCCTATGATGATTATTACTATGGCTACGACTACGATTGGCGCGAGCGTGATAATCCTTGCCATTCATCGTACTACACCGGTCAGCGAAATATCAAACGAAATGTAATCGCTTCTGATCTTGGCTTAATTGCAAAGCGAGGTGCCGATGGCAACACGGTAGTTTTTGTTACCGATCTTAAAACAACGCAGCCTCAGGCAGGTGTAACACTTGAGTTGTACAACTATCAACAACAAGTTATCGGAACAGCTTCTACGGGCAGCGATGGTAAAGCGATAATCCAAAGCAATGAAATTCCATTTGCACTTGTAGCCAAAAGCGGTGCCCAACGAGGGTACCTGAAACTTCCGGATGGCGAATCGCTTTCGTTGAGCAGTTTTGATGTAGGAGGTGAACGTGTAAATAAAGGATTGAAGGGAATGATATATGGCGAACGCGGTGTGTGGCGTCCGGGCGATTCTTTGTTTCTTACTTTTATTCTGGAAGATAAGCTGAAGCGATTACCAGCAACGCACCCCGTTGTTTTTGAACTGCAAAACCCCCAAGGCCAGGTAACCAGCCGATTGGTTCGGTCTGCCAGCGAGAACGGATTTTACAAGTTTGCAACCGTAACAGCTGATGATGCACCAACCGGAAACTGGACTGCGCGAGTAAAAGTTGGCGGAACGGAATTTTCTCAGTTGGTGAAGATCGAAACGGTTAAACCAAACCGGTTGAAAATCAATCTTGATTTTGGTGTAGATAAGATTAAAGCCGGAACCAATAATATTTCGGGCGATTTAAAAGTGAATTGGCTTCATGGTGCACCGGGTAAAAACCTGATGGCTGAATTTGAGGTGTTGCTTTCCAAAGCTGAAACAAAATTTGCACGATACCCGGACTATGTGTTTGAAGATCCATCGAAAGAATTTTATAGTGAAGCACAAACTATTTTTAGTGGTTATACTGATGGCGAAGGAAATGCGCGCGTGAATTTTTCACTTGAACCAACTACCACTTCACCGGGTGCCTTGAGCGCCATTGTTCGCGGAAAAGTATTTGAAGAGAGCGGAAATTTTTCGATTGATCGTTTCAGTATTCCATATTATCCATACGCTTCATTTACCGGCATTCGTCTTCCATTAGGCGATAAGGCAAGAGGCATGTTATTGACCGACACCACGCACACGGTTGATGTGGTAACCATCGATGCAGATGGTAATCCGGTTAACCGCGATCGAGTGGAGGTTTCTATTTACAAACTAAGATGGAGATCGTGGTGGGATAATACAGAAGAAAGCGCTGTGTACATGAGCGATTACTACAGTACATTAATAAGCAAAGGAACCATTCGAACCAGTAATGGAAAAGGCCAGTGGAACTTTAAAATTAAATATCCCGATTGGGGCAGGTATCTGGTAAAGGCTTACGATCCTGTTTCAGGTCACTCAACAGCTAAAATTGTTTATATCGATTGGCCGGGATGGGCCGGTCGTGCACGCGGTGGCAGTGAAGGCGCTACTATGCTAACGTTCTCATCGGATAAAAGTAACTACACCATTGGTGAAAAGGCCAGTATTGTAATTCCAGGTAGCGGTGAAGGCCGTGCGTTGGTAAGTATTGAAAATGGCAGCCGTGTGTTGGAAAGTTACTGGGTAGAAACCAAACAAGGTGATACGCCTTTTAATTTCACGGTCACTTCGGAAATGACCCCGAATGCCTTTGTTCATGTTACCCTTATTCAGCCTCATGCACAAACCGTAAATGACTCACCCATTCGTATGTATGGCGTAATCCCAATAGGTGCTGAAGATCCGAAAACACATCTCGAACCTGAACTTACTATGCCCGATGTGCTGGAGCCTGGTCAGGAAGTTGTCATACGTGTATCGGAAAAATCGAAACGAAAAATGACCTATACGTTAGCGATTGTAGATGAGGGGTTGCTTGACCTTACGCGATTTAAGACTCCCGATCCGTGGAAGCGCTTTTATGCACGTGAAGCATTGGGTGTAAAGACATGGGATTTATATGACAATGTGATGGGTGCCTTTGGTGCACGCATTGAACGATTACTTGCCATTGGCGGTGATATGGAGATGACGGCTGGTAAAGAAGACGATGCAAAAGCCAACCGCTTCAAACCCGTTGTGAAATTTTTTGGCCCCTTTACATTAACCGGAAGCAGCAAGGAGCATAAGTTCATTATGCCACAGTACATTGGTTCTGTTAAAACCATGTTGGTAGCTGGTTATGAAGGCGCTTACGGATCAGCAGAGAAAGCAACACCTGTACGTAAGCCATTGATGGTGCTGGCCACGTTGCCACGGGTATTGGGCCCCGAAGAAAAATTGAAGCTACCGGTAACCTTGTTTACTATGGATAAAAATATCCGGAATGTAAAGGTTGAAGTAAAGGTGTCCGGACCGTTACAATTGAGTCAGGCTTCGCAACAGGTGAATATGGTTGATTCAGATCAAACTGTTGAGTTTGACCTTACCGTGTTGGGAACATTGGGTGTTGCCAAAGTGGAAGTAACGGCAACATCAGGAAATTTCAAGGCTACCGATGTAATTGAGATTGATGTACGCAATCCAAATCCTCCGGTAACACGAGTACAGGAGGCGCTGCTTGATGCAGGCAAAACCTGGAGTGCGTCCGTTACGCCTGTAGGTATGGTAGGTTCCAATTCAGCAACGCTTGAAGTGTCAAGTCTGCCACCGATTAACCTGGGCCAACGCATGCAATATTTGTTGCAGTATCCGTATGGTTGTATTGAGCAGACCACTTCTTCCGTATTCCCACAATTATATCTGGATCAGGTGAAGGTATTGACCGATGCAGAGCGCAATATGATTCAGTCGAATATTAAAGCGGGTATCGATCGACTTAAGTCATTCCATCAACGCGATGGTGGTTTTGGCTACTGGCCGGGTGCTGAAAATGCAGATAGCTGGTCAACAACTTATGCCGGTCATTTTTTGGTGGAGGCCGAGAAGAAAGGATACTTGGTTCCTGCTGATATGCTGAGACGCTGGAAGAAATATCAGCGCAGTAAGGCGCAGGCGTGGCGCAGGAATCAGGAACAGTACAGCAGTGAATTGATACAAGCCTACAGACTTTATTCACTTGCACTCGCAGGTGATCCTGAACTTGGCGCCATGAACAGGTTGCGCGAGCAAGGAAACTTACCTGTTACCGCAGCCTGGATGCTGGCCGCAGCTTATGCCAAAGCGGGGCAACCAGAAGCAGCCAAAGCACTGGTTGATAAAATTCCTACGGTTGTCAAACCGTATCAGGAGATGGCATATACCTATGGATCGGATTTGCGCGACAAAGCCATTATTCTGGAAACACTTGTTTTGTTGGGAGATCGTACAAAAGGTTTTGAATTGCTGAAAGATATTTCTGCTTCATTAAGCAATTCATCATACTGGATGAGCACCCAAACAGTTGCGTGGTGTTTGAAATCTGTTGGTGCATTTGCCGGAACAGAAAAGCGCGGCACGCTGAAGTTTACCTACTCGTATAATGGAAAAGATGTTTCGGCCAGCACCGAATTACCGATCGCGCAAGTTTCAATTCCGGTTGATGGTGTAAAGTCAAATGCGTTGAAAGTGGTGAGTGAGAGCGGAGGATCATTATTTGTTCGGATAATTTCAGAAGGAACACCTGCACGTGGTGATGAGACAGAAGAATCCAATAGTCTGAATTTGAGTATTGTGTACACCGATGTGGAAGGCAGACCGCTTGATCCTAGCTCATTGGAGCAAGGAAAAGAGTTTATTGCATCCGTTACAATTTCAAATCCCGGAACAAGAGGTGTATATAAAAACCTGGCATTGAATCAAATCTTTCCTTCTGGCTGGGAGATTAATAACCTGAGATTGGATGAAGCGGAAAGTCGGTTAGGTGGTGATGTGCCAACCTACCAGGATATTCGGGATGATCGCGTGTATACGTATTTTGATCTGGGGGTTAACCAACGTAAAACATTTCAGGTAATGCTTACAGCGAGCTATGCGGGTACGTATTACTTACCGGCTGTAAGTTGTGAAGCCATGTACGACAGGTCGATATATGCGCGCAGAAAAGGACAAGTAGTTCAGGTTGTTAAACCTTCAGGAATATAAATTATGAAGAGATTTGGAAACGTGATTCTTTTGGTGGTAGCCGCGCTGATTTCAGATTCCGTATCAGCGCAATCAAAAACGGAGAAATATGTTCTTAGTCTTTCCAAGCGAAAGTTTGATTGGTTGATTCAAAAGCAACGCGATTCGCTTGAGCTGTTGCTGGACGATCGATTGATGTACATTCACTCAAACGGATGGAGCCAATCGAAAAAGGAAGTATTTGATGACATGCAATCCGGTAAATTGATTTACAAACAGATAGAGTTGAAAGAAACACAAGTAAGGTTATACCAGAATACGGCTGTTGTTACCGGTACCGGCAGGTTTATGGGATCGCGGGAAGGAAATGAGTTTGATCTTCCGCTATCGTACACTGAGGTATATGTAAAGAAGGGAAACAGATGGCTTCTGGTTTCCCGTCACGCCAATCGTTTGCCATGATGCGATGAAGCGAGTTAGTTGGAGAAGTTGGATTGCGATAGGTGTTCTGCTGATTTCATGCATGGCGTATTATTTCGCTTTGCCGGAAACCCTGTTTGATGATCCATACTCAACCGTGTTGGAAGATCGCGAGGGAGAGTTAATGGCGGCTACCATTGCAAAGGATGGCCAATGGCGGTTTCCACAACTTGATACGGTTCCGGATAAGTTTATTCAGGCCATCATATATTTTGAAGATAAACGCTTCTATCAACATTGGGGTGTAGATGCCCGGGCCATGGCACGCGCCATCCGGCAAAATATGGCTGCCGGAAAAGTGGTGAGCGGAGGCAGCACCCTCTCCATGCAGGTTATTCGCTTGTCGCGGAAAGGAAGGTCAAGAACATATTTTGAAAAGCTGTACGAAGTAGTCTTAGCCACGGGACTTGAACTGCGGTATTCCAAAGCTGAGATACTCACGTTGTATGCTTCGCATGCTCCATTTGGTGGGAATGTGGTTGGATTGGAGGCAGCATGTTGGAGATACTTTAGTCGCAATGTTCAGGAGCTTTCGTGGGGAGAAGCTGCCCTGTTGGCCGTATTGCCTAATTCGCCAGCATTGATACATCCGGGCAAAAACCGTGATCAGCTACTTTTAAAACGAAATGCTTTACTGGATAAACTTCATCGAGCCGGAGTGATTGATGAGTTTACGTGCTCTTTGGCTAAAGAAGAAAATATTCCCGATCAACCTGCCGCACTTCCACGATATGCCCGCCATATGTTGCAACGTATCGTGCGTGATGGTTACGGACAAACACGTGTTCGTTCTACAGTAAGCATTGGCTTGCAAAGAAGAGTAGAGCAAATCGTGCAGGATCATCATAAGCAATTGGCAGGCAATCAAATTTACAATGCGGCTGCTTTGGTGTTGGATGTTGAAACCGGGGAAGTGGTTGCCTATGTTGGCAATACGGATGTTGAAGAGCCGGGTTATCATGGAGAAGAAGTTGATATTACCAATGCACCGAGAAGTACCGGCAGTATTTTAAAACCATTCCTGTATGCTGCCATGCTGGATGAAGGTAAACTGCTTCGCAATACCCTGGTGCCCGATGTGCCCACGGTTATTGATGGATTTTCTCCCAAAAACTTCAAGCGCGAATTTGATGGGGCTGTTCCGGCAAGTCAGGCGCTTATTCGTTCATTGAATGTTCCTGCAGTACACATGTTACGCGATTATCGTTATGAAAAATTCCATGCTGTATTGCAGCGGCTGGGCATGACATCCTTAAATCATCCACCGGATCATTACGGCTTGTCGCTCATACTGGGTGGAGCGGAAGGAAAGCTATGGGATGTTACAGGCATGTATGCGTCAATGGCACGTGTTTTAAACCGGTATTTTATTCGCACCGGTGATCGAAGATATTTTGAAAATGATTTTCATGCACCAACGTACAGGCAGAAAAAACCTGCTCCGGATGAATCTTCGTCTAAAACTGATCCATCATCGCTGCTCAGCGCATCGGCTATCTATCAAACAGTTGATGTGCTCAAAGAAGTTTACCGCCCCGGTGAAGAAACAGGCTGGCGAAATTTCTACAGCGCAAAAAAAATCGCCTGGAAAACCGGCACCAGCTTTGGTCATCGCGATGGCTGGGCGGTTGGGGTAACGCCACAATATGCCATTGGTGTTTGGGTGGGCAATGCCGATGGAGAAGGCAGACCCGGACTTACCGGAACGGAAGCAGCAGCCCCGATCATGTTTGATATTTTTTCCATGTTGCCCGGCAATGCCTGGTTTCAGGAACCATACCTCGAAATGCAGCAAATTGCAGTTTGCAGCAAAAGCGGTTTACGGGTAGGTGAGTATTGCGAGGTAGCTGATACAACCTGGGTTTCTTCAAAAGGATTGGATACCCGCGCATGCACAACCCATAAACGGGTTCACCTTACTCCCGATTTAAAGTATCGCGTACACGCTGGTTGTACTGCCGTGGGCGACATGGTTAGTTTGAATTGGTTTGTGCTTCCTCCCCTGCAAGAGCATTACTATAAGCCCCGAAATGTGAGTTACAGGACTTTACCACCCTTTCGGGCGGATTGCGGAGACCAGGGTGGCTTGGTTGCAATGGAACTTGTATATCCGAAGCCAAACGCCAGGATTTTTATACCAAGAGACCTGGATGGTACCCCCGGAAGTGCCGTTTTTGAGCTTGCCCACAGGAGTGCTTCAGCAACGGTGCATTGGCACCTTGATGGTGAATACCTTGGAAATACAGCCAAAAATCACCGTTTTGCCCTGAATCCGGGCGAGGGAAGGCATACCTTGACCCTGGTGGATGATGCCGGGATATTGTTGGAGAGTCAGTTTGAGGTCTTTTCAAAGTGATAAATATCTGATATGTAATGTTTTAAACGTATATATTTAATTCTATATTTGATGTATAGCTATCTTTGTAGCTGTTAATAAACCCTGTCACTAATGAAAAAGTGCTATTTTTTTGGTTTAGTCGGGCTTCTGATTTTCCAATCAGCTTTTAAAGCCCCGGGTCAATTACCTGATCCGCAGTACCCCAACTATGTTGTAATTGGTGCATTTGAGTTCAAGAAGAATGCAGTAAAATTTACGAGCAAAGCCTCTTCTGAGTTTAAGGCAACGTATGAGGTTAATCCCAACAGGAATCTTTATTACGTATACATTCTGAAGACGGGCAACCGCCAGGAAGCAATTGCCGAAGCGCTTCGCTTGCAGGCCAACTCACCTTACACGGATACCTGGGTTTATAGTGGACCGCTGGGGAGCGATAAGGGCATCGTGCGCGGAAGCGATATAAATCCGGTAACGGAACAGGCCATAGTATCCGTTACACCAACTGACTCTCCTGTTTCTAATCCGGAGGTTTCCAAAGAAGAAAAAGAAGAAGTTGAGGAGTCAGGCGAAGAAGTTTCAACGAACAAGATTGCTGATGAGCCGATACCTGTAGCCGCCAATACCGAGAAGCAGAAGAATTTTTTCTTTAAGATTTACCGCGCTGATAATAATTCAGCACAAGAAGGTAATGTTGATGTGATTGATGTGGAGCGTTTGCGCAAGCTTGGAACGTATGAGGGAAACAAAGCTGTGCAGGTTACCTCACCGGGTACTGCTTCGGGTAACATTACATTATTGTGCGAGGTATTCGGATACCGTAAAGTCCAGAAGAATATAAATTTTTCAAACCCTGAGGGTGAGGATATTGCATTTCAGGATAACACCTACCAGGTACCTTTTGAGTTGGTACGATTACAAAAGGGTGACATTGCTGTTATGTATAATGTGTACTTCTTTAAAGATGCGGCCGTTATGCGTCCGGAATCGCGGTGGGAAGTGAACAACTTGCTGGAAATGCTCAATGAAAATCCAAAGTATAAAATCAAAATCCACGGCCATACAAACGGAAACGCTTCCGGTAAAATTATTTCAAAAACCGATAAGTCTGATAACTTCTTTTCATTAACAAATACAAAAGATGGGTTTGGATCGGCAAAAAAATTGTCGGAAGAGCGGGCCACCATTATTCGTGATTATTTGGTTGCCAACGGAATTGATGCATCGCGCATGCATGTTAAAGCTTGGGGTGGAAAACGACCTGTGGTAGATAAAATGCATACTCAGGCACAAAACAATGTGCGTGTTGAAATAGAAATTTTAGAAAACTAAAAGCAGTTTTTTAGCGCAAAGAGCTCCGCAACTTTGTGGGGCTCTTTGTTTTTACAATCGAACTAATCTTCGATTATTCCGCTTTCAAGCGTACGGCTGATTTGCCGGGTAATCTGGTCGAGTTGCTCGCTGCAGGTTTTTAGATGAGCCATTATCACTATTTTTTCTGAAGGATCTGCCTGATCCATCAGGTTGATCAACCCAAGAATGCTGGATACAGGAGCACGCAACTTGTGAGCATTCATAAAGGTGTACTCAGTCAGTTTTTGATTTTGCAGGGTTAACTGTGCTGTGCGCTCTTGAATCCGGTCCTCCAACGTTTTATTAAGTTGTTGAAGTTCTTCATTAAGCTTAATCAAAGCGGTTGCCTGAATTTCAATGGCCAGTTTCTGGCTGTGAATTTCATCCGACTTGTTTTTTAATAATGAATTTACCGAGAGAATTTTTCTTCGTTGGATGAGTAACACCCACGTCATGATAGCCGCTACAATAAGCCCAATGCTGATGACAACGATGATTTGCTTTTGCTGATTTAATTGCGCCTCACGCAATGCTTTTTCAGTGCGTAGTTCTCTATTCTCTGCTTCCTGAACTTCATTTTGATACATCATTTGCAGGCGCGCAATCTGCTCTGTTTTGGTCAGGTTGAATACGCTGTCTTTTAGCTTAACGTGCTTATTTAAATTTTTAAGAGCACCCAGGTAATTTCCTCGCGTTGAATCCAGTTGTGATTGCTTGAGGTAATTTGCGACCAGCAAATCGGTTGATTTGATGTACAGCGCCATTTCTTCTGCCAGTGCAAGGTAGCGATCAACTTTTTCAAACAACCTGAGCATTCTATAGGTATCGGCAAGGTGATGGTAAGCCTGAATCAGGATACGGATTTCACCAATTTCAGTAAGAATTTTTTCAGCGCGGGAGAAGTAATCAAGCGCGCTTTCAAGTTTGTTCTGCTTCTGGTTGATCACCCCGAATCCAATGTAGTTGTAGGCAATAACACGTTTATTATTGTCACGTATGGCTTGCGAAATGGAATTTTCGTAGTACTGATTCGCTGCTTTTAAATTACCCGTCATCAGGTAAAGCTCACCAATGTTGTAAAGGGTAATGGCCCGGGTTTCTGCATCCCGTTTTTTCAGTTCAACGGATTTTAATAAAAACTCAAGGGCTTTTTCGGGATTTTCCATCCGCTTATATACCTCGCCTATATTGTTATAGGTTTGCCCCAAGCCTATGCTGTCGCGCACCGACTGATATTCGCGGGCGGCCTGTAAATAATAGCTTTGGGCAAGTTCAAATACGCCCTCATACCAATATGAATTTCCGATAATTGTAAGTGAACGGGCAAATCCGCTTATATAGTTGATTTGTTGCGCCACCTCGGAAACATGTTGAGCGATTTTTCGGGCAGCAGCAGGATTGTTTCGAAGGGTTTGCGTGGCAAGTATATTCAATGTATTTACATACATCGAATCTTTAGGCATTTTGGTAAAACGATGCAGGCTATCCGGCAAAGAAGTTTGCGCAGAAACTTTTTGCGTAGTGAACAATCCAATAAAGACAATTAGCGGTAGTAACCCTCTTCCCATCACTAGCCAGTTGGTGTTAACTGGTCATCGCGCGTAACAAATCGTGCTGCGTAATAATATGCACTTTCTGTTTTTCATCACGAATCAATACGGCCTTGTTCTCCCTGTTTAATAGAGAAGAAAGGACATCTAACGTGCTGTCAGGCGCAACGAATAACATGGGTTTATCCATTACCTCACCGACTGTTTTTTCCCGCAGTTGCGGATCTTCAATCATTTTTTCCAGCAGGGTAGAGGAGCTCACGCTGCCAATAAACTGATCGTTTTCAGTAACCGGAATCTGATCAATACCTTCCCGGTGTAACAACAAAATAACATCGCTCACCCTGGTTTTAGGTTCAACAGTAACCAGGTTGTCATGGCCATTGCGAACGGCAATGATATCTTTAGCTTTGGTGCTGAATGATTTGGTTTCAAGAAAACCGTGATCTTTCATCCATTGATCATTGTACACTTTTGCCAGGTAACGGGTTCCATGATCAGGCAGAAGAATAACCATCACATCATCTTTCTTGAGATTGGTACGCGCATACGCTAACGCACCGTGCACAGCCGAACCACTTGACCAACCAATGAACAGTCCTTCTTCGCGCGCAAGTCTGCGTGTCATCAAAGCACCATCCTTATCGGTAACTTTAATGAAGAGGTCGATCACGTCAAAATTTACATTCTTGGGTAAAATGTCTTCACCGAAACCTTCTGTCAGGTATGGGTAAATTTCATTCTCATCAAAAATGCCGGTCTCTTTATATTTTTTAAATACCGACCCGTAAGTATCAATACCAACACTGATAATATTGCTATTCTGTTCTTTCAAGAATTTTGCTGTACCACACATGGAACCACCCGTGCCAACAGTAGCCACATAGTGTGTAATTTTTCCATCGGTCTGTTTCCAGATTTCCGGACCTGTTGTTTCATAGTGTGCCTGAGTGTTCGATGGATTATCGTATTGATTTGGATAGAACGAGTTGGGAATTTCTTTATTTAATTTCCGCGCAACCGAATAATATGAGCGTGGGTCTTCCGGTGAAACATTTGTCGGGCACACAATAACTTCCGCGCCTACTGCCTTTAAAATATTGATCTTCTCCTGCGATTGTTTATCGGCCATGGTGAAGATGCAACGGTAGCCTTTGGCAACAGCGGCAAGCGCCAGTCCCATTCCGGTATTTCCAGAGGTACCTTCTATGATTGTCCCGCCAGGTTTTAGAATGCCGGCTTTCTCTGCATCCTCAACCATTTTAATCGCCATGCGATCTTTAGTTGAGTTTCCGGGGTTGAAATATTCAACTTTAGCCAACACAGTGCCTTGAATTCCTTTGAAAATCTTATTTAGCTTAATAAGCGGTGTATTTCCAATGGTTTCAATAATGGAGTTGTGATAATGCATGAATCAGGAGGATTTTGAATTTGAGTTCGCAAAGTTACTAAAAACCACCCGAACGGGCCGGTGATGTATGAAAAACAGCAAAAGGCAAAATAATTGACTAGTTGGCGCTACCGGCAAGCAAATAAAGTACGGCCATTCGTATGGCTACACCATTTTCTACCTGATCAAGAATAACCGCGTGATGTGAATCTGCGGCATCACTGCTCAACTCTACGCCTCGGTTTATTGGCCCCGGATGCATCAGCACGATAGGTTTTTTCAAGGCATCCAACATCTTTTTATTGATGCCGTAATAGAGCGAGTATTCACGCAGAGAAGGAAAGTATTTTATTTGTTGACGCTCTAACTGTATGCGAAGTACGTTGGCAACATCGCACCAGGCTAATGCCTTTTTAACATCGGTTTCAACCAACACACCGGTATGCGAAATAAATTTTGGCAGCAATGTTGGAGGTCCGCACACCATCACTTTCGCGCCAAGCTTTTGAAGCGCAAAAATATTGGAGAGGGCTACCCGCGAATGAAGGATATCACCAATGATGGCTATTTTCTTACCGGCAACCTCTCCTAATTTTTCGCGGATGGAGTAAGCGTCCAGTAAAGCTTGTGTAGGATGTTCGTGTGTTCCATCTCCGGCATTAACAATGTTTGCCTTGATGTGTCGTGACAGGTAATGGGGAGCACCGGGACTCGCATGTCGCATCACCACCATGTCTACTTTCATGGCCAAAATGTTGTTGACGGTGTCCAACAGGGTTTCACCTTTTTTTACGGAGCTGGTAGAGGCTGAGAAATTCACCACATCGGCTGATAATCTTTTTTCAGCCAACTCAAAAGACAACCGTGTTCGCGTAGAGTTCTCAAAGAAGATGTTGGCAATGGTGATGTCACGTAAAGAAGGAACCTTCTTGATGGGGCGGTTTAATACATCTTTAAATGTATCGGCTGTTTCAAAAATAAGCTGAATGTCCTGAGCGGTGATGTCTTTGATTCCAAGCAGGTGTTTTTTACTCAACTTCGACATGCTCAATCTTTATTATAAATCAGCCAGATTTTATTTTGTTCATGGCCTTGCGCTTCAAGCTCTACCAGAACTTTTTGCGATGCCAATGTATTTACGGTTTTGCCAACGTAGTCGGGTGCAATCGGTAAGTCGCGCGTATGACGTCTGTCAATCAGCACCAGTAGTTCAACCTTTGCAGGTCTTCCAAATGCGATCATGGCATCCAATGCGGCTCTTACCGTTCTGCCGGTAAACAGAACATCGTCAACCAAAATCACTTTTTTATCTTCAATAATAAATGGAATGCGTACCTCACTCGCCTTGGCGGGTATTTCTCGTCTGCGAAAATCATCGCGGTGAAAGGTTGCATCCAGATAGCCCAAGGGTACCTCTTTGCGGGTTAACTTTTGGAGTTTTTTATGAATGATTTCGGCCAAAAAAACACCTCTGGGCTGAAGCCCCAGAATCACACTATTTTCAAAATCTCCGTGATTTTCAATGAGTTGCTGGCAAAGACGGCTTAACGTTATATCTAGAAGGTCGGAATCGAGAATGAGTTTCTTCTGCATAAGCCGGGTACAAATATACTGCTTTCCCGCGCTTTATTCGAACCTGATTTTATTCACAAAGAAAATTTGCCGGGATTGTTTTCCGGCACCCGTTCGCCCAACGGACTGAACTCCGGAGGCCAGAAAATGCCCGTTGTACCAGTATTCCAGTTTGCCCACGCGTTGATCTTCGGGAGAATTGGGGCTTTCATTTAAACTACTGATGGATTTGCCTTCCAGTACGGCATTATTTTGAATAATTTTTGACCGGATTCTGTTATCAAACAGATACAACAAAACGATTTTATCGTCCTGCAAATCCATTTTCACAAATTGTTCCAGGGTAAATGTGCGTACATCGTTTATTTCAAAACTATTGTCCCAAATCAGCTTCCCCTGCTTATTGAAGCCGATAATTACAGCATGGGTATATTGGTAGCCATCAAAAATCAATGCTGAACCAGTGCCTGATCCATACATGCCCCTGTCCACACTTCTGTATCGAGGGTAAAATGCTTCGCCAAGCAAAATGTACTCATCATCATACTCAACAAATTCATGAACCAGAAACCGATATTGAAACCTGATTTTTTTGCCTTTGATTTTTTTTCGTTGAATTCTTTCCTTCACTCGTTTTTCGCGCTTTGCTTTCATGAATTTGAAAAAATTCTCGAGGTCGGCAAACGGAAAGTAGATCGGCTCGGTTGCATCATCAGTCAGTTGAGCCAAAAAAATTCCGCGTGAATAGTCAGAGTTTCGTTGCCCGTACACTCCGGCCACAAGCTGTTCGCTTTCTTTTAGTGACAGCACCCGTCCGAACAAGAGGCTACTGTTTTCAGCCGGACTTAAAATTTCATTTTGCAGTAAATCTCCATCGGCTGTATATCGCTTTATCCAAAGCGTGCGTTGCCGGGCAATATTTCTTGCATTGATAACTACATTAAAATTACCCGAAGGCTCTTTTTTTATTTGAACCAATTCGCCCGATTCGTTGAATAAGCCTGGCAGGATTTTGCTTTTCAGGGTTGAAAAATCGAAAAAGAGCACTACCGGAATTCTCCCTGCAAAGTAACCGCCTACAAGCAATCCCTTTTTGGTTGCTTCAAATGTTGTGGAAAGAAAGGGCACATAATTCCGAATGACATACCGGCTGTATTGGCCAGACTGAAGGTTAACCTCAAATACCAGGAAGTGTATATCGGAGTACAACTTATTGGCAAAAAGAAAATAGGCCTTTTCATCCGCCACGATATGATTAACAAGCTGATACTTTGGTTCAACTTGAATCAAGCCTCCCCAGCGTTGTTGAAAAGCAGTGTCCAGGAAAATTACTTCCAGGTTCGGAAATTGGCCATCACGCGTACGAAACAGGACCAACCCCGTGGTTGAGCACGGCAGTATTTTAAACTCAGTATCGCTTTTGGAAAGGGGGATTTCTATGCGCTCCTTATACACGAGTTGCCCGGCACTTTGAAATGCAAGAGCAACAAACAGGTTAAGGAATAGAAATCTTATTGATGTAGAAAACCTGGCGATTCCCATCGGAACGCTTGGCCTTATTGGAAATGGAATGCTGCCCCCAAACATAAAAGTGTTTTCCATACCAATGCCTTACCTGCCCAATTGCTTTGTTTTCAGAACGGATTTCATCTCCTGGTGCCAGCACGCTGATCTTTTCTTTGATGTCTTCAGCTTCACCGCTATCCAAAGTAATAATTTTTCCAATCAGCTCTGATTCTTTTTTATAGAGGATATAAATTTCATTTTTATCAACACAAAAATCAGCAACTTGTTCAAGAGATCCTGATCGGATGTCTTCAAGCTTAAGGCTGTAATCCCAAATGGCTTTACCCTGATTGTTGAAGGCCACTACAACCGACTGTACCGCTTTAATTTCATCGCTGTTATTGCGCATGTTGTTTCCGTAGCCATAGTAATAAGGGTTATACATACGGTTATACTGTTCCCGGATAATATCCTGAAGTGGTGAATATATGGGTATGGAGTAAAGGCGTATGGTGAGTTGGTAGGGTAACGATTAACGGTGTTACTCGGATTATACGTTTCGGCAAACAAAATAAAGCCCGAAGGCTGCTCTTCAATTTTGTAGGGCATTACATAATTGGTGAAGTCGGGCAGCCGATTTTGTTTTAGTAATGTTTGTGTTCGTTCCTTGATTTTGGAGGCACGTTTCTCATTCTGATAGTCCAGGTAACGGTTTAATTCTCCAAAGGCGGTGAGTTTTAGCTTCTGTTCGTTGAATGGGTCAACTGAAATGGAATAAAATCCAAGCGATTGTTTTGAGTTTCGATTGCCCCAAGTGCCGAGCACCATCAAATCTTCGCGAACCAACGCGCTACTGATGCCTGTTTGAAGGAAATAATTTTCTTCGATTGGAGAGGAATCTTCCAGTAGCTCTTTACCGGTTGCATCAAATGTTTTAAACACTAGTTTGCGTTGATCGCGATCACTACGGTCGACCAGGATAATGTTAAAAGTGTTGTTTTGATTGGGGCGGAGGTCAACCAGTTCGGTTTGCTTTTGCAGAAAGCCGGGCAGTACCCTGGTGTTCTTGTTTGTGAGGCTGTAAAGCAGTATGGTAGGCTCTGTGTTTACATATCCGCCAACAATGATGTTATCCGCAACCTTAATAAAGTGTGTGAGTTGAAGGGTAAGTTCTGTTTCAATTTCGTATCGCTCAATGGCGGCATCACTAAGTCGTATGGAAACTAAATCCAGTGTTACTTTCAGGTTTTCGCCTGGCTTATACATCAGGTATAGGTGTCCGGGCGTTTGTTCATACCCGATTAAACTTTTTCGTTGATCAACCTCCAGGTTTAGGTTATGCTTTTCCTTCAGGTCGTTATCCAGTATAATCACCTCCCAACTACGACTACCACTTTTGTATTTGTTGTTGCTGCGAACCAGCGCTATACCATCTTCTTTCAGTGAAATAATGGTAAAATCATCATCAGAAAACTTGTGCTCTTTTTCAAACCGTGCAGTTTGCATGAGGGTAGGCTCCTGATCACCTTGCCCATTGGCAGTTGTGAAAAGCAGAAAGGTTAATGCTGAGATGAGAATTTGTTTTTTCATTTCTGTTCACTCAATTCAAGTATCCTGTCGAACTCATCTTTTTTTACGGGCTGAACGGAAAGACGAGCATATTTTACAAGCGCCATATCGGCCAGTTTTTTATCTGCCTTCACCTCTGATAGCGACACGCCACGCTTCAGTGCTTTTTTAGGCACCAGTTCAACAACCAGCCATTCTTTATCTTTCGGGTCGGCATATGCTTCTTTTTTTACTTCTGCAATACCCACAGCCGCTTTCTCAGTCCCCGTGTGGTAAATGAACACCCAATCGCCAGTTTTCATGGCTTTCATGTTTTTGCGCGCCTGAAAATTCTTAACGCCATCCCATACAGTTTTCGTGTCTTTCACCAGATCGTCCCAGGAATACGTGTCAGGTTCTGTCTTCAGCAGCCAGTAATTCATAAGCAATTGCAAGTTTGAATTACTAAAGTAACAAACTTTAACTGGCTATGGTGTCTGGAATTTGGTGTTTTTTACGTGCGGATTAATAAGCGCGTACAAGTTTACCTTCCATAAAATTGACGAATGCCCGGTTGGCAACTTTCATGCCGCCCGGTGTTGGAAAATTACCGGTGAAATACCAATCGCCCAGGTGATCCGGGCAGGCTTTGTGCAGGTTTTCAACCGTTTGGAAAACTACCTCCAACTCAGCTTTCATGGATGCGGGACGAACAATTTCGGCAATCTTAGCTGAGATTTCTTCATTGGTAAATTGTTCGTATAGTTTCTTTACGTAATTCTCTTCTCCTTGTGAGCGCAGACACTGATCGTAAACCTCACCCAGCTGATAATCTTTTCCATTCTCTTTCACCAAATCAATCATGGCACGAAAGGCAACAAAGTCACTCATGCGACTCATATCAATGCCGTAGC
Organism: Cyclobacteriaceae bacterium; assembly: GCA_019638275.1. GTDB lineage: Bacteria > Bacteroidota > Bacteroidia > Cytophagales > Cyclobacteriaceae > UBA2336. Next base: position 113,311 of record JAHBUC010000004.1, read on the forward strand.
AATCCGGAAAACGAATTTGTGGCGCTGAAGAAACGACTACAATCTTTTTTGGGCCTAGCCGATCCAAAAGTGTAAGGATGCTTTTCTCCAGGGTGGTTCCGCGAACGATTGAATCGTCAATCACGACTAATGTGTCTTTACCGCGGTTCACCACTTCGTAAGTTGTGTCATAAACGTGAGCCACGAGATCATCACGGTGTTGATCATCCGTAATGAATGTACGTAGTTTGGCATCCTTGATCACAATTTTTTCAATGCGTGGCCTGAACGACAGCACATCTTCAACCGGATCAACAGAAGGCTTTCCTTCCAGGATAATTTCTTTTTGCTTGTTGATCAGGTAATCTTCAATGCCTGCCATTAACCCATAGAAAGCAGTTTCTGCGGTGTTGGGAATGTAAGAGAAGATGGTGTTTTTTAAATCGAACTGAATGGCGCGCAATACCTGGGGCACAAGTAAGCGGCCAAGTTTTTTTCTTTCCTGGTAAATATCCGGATCGTTGCCACGCGAAAAATAAATACGTTCAAAACTGCACGACTTCTTCTCGTCTTGTCGTGTAATGAGGTGTTGACCGTATTCACCATTCTTGGTAATGATCAGGGCGTGGCCAGGTTTAATTTCTTCGATTTGATTGTACTCAATGTTGAAGGCTGTTTTAATAGCAGGTTTTTCAGAGGCCACCACGACCACTTCATCATCGGCATAGTAATAGGCAGGTCTGATACCATTTGGATCGCGTACTACAAATGCAGAGCCCGACCCGGTTAAACCAGCCATGGCATAGCCGCCATCAAAATCTTTGCATGCTCTCCTCAGTACCCTGGAAATATCAATCTCATTTTCAATGATCTCTGAAATCTCTTTGTTGCTGTATTTATCTTTATACAGTTCGAAAAGATTTTGAACCTCTTCATCCAAAAAGTGGCCAATTTTTTCCATCACGGTAATGGTATCCACTTTTTCCTTCGGGTGTTGGCCGATGTTGATGAGGATATCGAACAGTTCATCCACATTGGTCATGTTAAAATTGCCGGCCATTACCAGGTTTCGGCTGCGCCAGTTGTTTTGCCGCAAAAACGGATGAACACTTTCAATGCTGTTCAAACCATGCGTTCCATAGCGCAGGTGGCCGAGCCAAAGTTCACCGGAGAAGGCTACGTTCTCCTTAAGCCATTTTTCATTGCGGAATTTATCCTTTCCTTCTTTTTGCGCATTGCGGAATTTCTTTCCGATTTTTTTAAAAAGGGCTTCTACAGGCTGGCGTTTTACCGAACGGTATCGGCTGATGTACCTGCGCCCTGCTTCTAAGTCAATTTTGATGTTGGCAACCCCCGCTCCATCCTGCCCCCGGTTGTGTTGTTTTTCCATGAGGATGTACATCTTCTTCATGGCATAGGTAGGGCCATACTTTTCGATGTAGTAAGAAAGAGGCTTTCTCAGGCGGACAAGGGCAATTCCGCATTCATGGAGGATTTGATCACTCATAGAGCATTGTAAAGCACAAAATTACGGTTATTCGTGCTACCCATCAACAGAAAGAGGTGGATTATGGTTTCAGACCTTTGGCAGGGTAAACCAGAAAGTGCTTCCGTTGCCCTCGGTGCTTTCAACCCAGATTTTGCCATTATTCTTTTCTACGAATTCCTTGCACAGGATAAGGCCAAGCCCGGTGCCTTTTTCATTTGCTGTTCCGCGGGTACTATAGGGGTTTATTTTATCAAACAGCATATCCAGTACCTCAGGCTTAATACCCACACCATTGTCAGAGACAGAAACAACCCACATGTTGTCTTTTTCTTCGGATGCAAGTTTTATCTCTCCGCCTTCGTTCGTGAATTTCAATGCGTTACTGATCAGGTTTCGGATAACCAGGTTAATCGTATTGCTGTCAGCATAGGCAATTGCGCCCGTAGGAATTGAATTGACGAAGTTTACCTGTTTGGTTTGTGTTGAACGAATCAGATCAATGTTCTCAGCTGCTAAATTCTTCAAGCTTATTTTAGCCGGCTGCAGATTGATCTTGTCCATTTGCAATAAAGTCCAATCCAGCAGGTTATTCAATAGCGTTCGTGTGTGGTTAAACCGGACACGCAATTCTTTAATGGCCATTGGGAGTTCTTCACTTGCAATGGCTCCTTTATCCATTAAATCCAATAACCCAGCCAGTGCGTTAATCGGAGACCGGAGATCGTGCGAAATGATGGAAAAGAATTTATCCTTTACCTGGTTTAGTTGTTCCAGTTCAATACTCCTTCTTTCCATTTCTTCCTGATGTTGAAGCAGAAGTGCGTTAATGCGTTTTCTTCGCTGACCGCTACGGTACACGGTAAACAGCAAGATAACGGAGAGGGCCATAACCACTACCAGTACATTCCGGATGAATTCCTGTCGCTTGATTTCAGCGCGCCTGTATTCCTCCATTTTTGTAAGGGCCTGGATTTGTACATCTTTTGATTCGGTTGCAAAACGAACCTGATCACGGAAAAGCTTCTGTTGCATCTCCTGACTGAAAAGGCTGTCGTGAAGGTTTTTGTATTTTTTGTAGAATTCTAATGAGGTTTTGTAATCACCTTTCTTTTCCCACAATTGGGCTAACTGATTATAGCAATTGATTTCAAGTACCCTCGCGTTAATGCGTTTGGCTATCTCCAGAGCAATGTCGAAGTGATTCTCAGCTTCGATGTAATTGTTCTTTGAGAGAAACAAGGTGCCTCTTCCGAGTTCTACTTCGGCAATCCCGAATTGGTTGTTTGTAAGTTCGTGTAATTGATAGGTAGAGTCGTAAAACGCCAACGCCTTATCATACTCTTTTTTGAACATGTAGGTTCTGGCAATTTTAATCAGTGTTTTTGTGCGTAATTCTTTTACCAGCGTTTCGGGATTTTTGCGAATAAAACTATGGATTTCATCCAGGGCCTGGTTCAAATATGTTAACGCAGAGTCATACTTTCCCTGTCGAAGCATCACATCACCGATCTCATCGAGGGAGTACGGTCTTCCTTCCACATCTCCCAGTCGTATGCTGGCCTTTTGCGACAACCTCAAATGCTGTAACGCTGTTTCATACTGCCCCATTTCCTTAAACACGCGACCAACATTATGGAGTACAATGTTCATGGTAACGGAATCTTCATGTGTAACCGCACCCTGGTTCAAAATGCTGTAGGCTTGGGTCAGGTAGAAATAGGACTCATCGTACACACCCAACTCATAGTAGTAATTTCCGATGTTGCTGAAACTGAGCCCGATTTCCGTTGAGTCTTTTTGTTCGCTTGCTACCTGAAGGGTAGTTTTTTCATGGCTTAGTGCCGAGGTGTAATCGCCACCAAGCATATACACCAGTGCCATAGTTCGGTTGGCTCTTAATATTGCCCCTTGATTGTTTATTTTATCTGCCAGTGTAACAGCTTCCCGGGCATAATTCAGGCTCTTATTAAAGTTAACCAGCATGTAAGAATTTGCCAGAGAGGTAAGTAAACTTACACGGACTGTATCGGGGTGTTTGGTGAGGAGCTCACGCTCCAGGCTGTCAATATGTGAAGCTTGACGGGCAAGTGAGGTAAAGGCCGCAAACAGGCACAGTAATAGAATGCTATAAACAGAAAAAAGCCTCATTCAGATTCTTTAAAAATTACCTTATGGTTCTTCTTGCAATATTGCAACCCATAAAGTTGTTAATAATATAGCAGTAATTTTAAGAAAAATGCATTAAAACAATACATGAGACTTTCATCCCCGGTTAAGGTGTATAGGCATGAAGGCACTTGTTTGAGTAATAGACTTGTGTTACTGGATTGTGCCAGGTATTAGTTACCGAACACAATGATCAAACGTTTGAAGAGAGCCGCGCCAAAACCTGTTCACGTCCTTCGCGATGGGCGCAGTAGCTGCACTTAAAGTGTTTGATAAATAACCCTGTTTCGTTTTCAGTTGGTGCTTTTTCCAATTCCTCACGATCAATCCGGAAGGTAAAGTATCCACATTCAGGGCATTCTTCTGAGTGTTGATACGCAAAGTATTTTTCAATCTTTTTATACCCCGTTTTTTCATCAATCCACACGTCATAATCAACCGAATGGAAGAGCTCTTCTTCAATCATGCTCGTCTCAAGGTGTGCGTCTTCCTCCTGCTCCGAAAGTTTTCGCATCGGGTTCCCATCCGGAGATGTACGGGGTCTGTTACGCAATTTGCGCAAACGCTTTTCAACGAACCGCGGGTAATAGATGCGCACGGCACTGAAGAAAATGAAATAGAAAATAATGGCGAAGCTGGTGGTAATGAACAGGCGCACATAGAACCAGGTCATGCCACTCTTGTGTATCATGTCGGTGGCAATGGTATTGAAAAACATAAAGCCAGCCACAATGAAGGCAATGATGGCATACCAGAAATACTTGATTTCATGCAGGTTTACGTAGTCGTATTTTTCTTTGAAATCCTTGATCATGAGTACGCGCAATTCATGATAGCCCAAAATCAGAAAGCCAAGGATGATAAAAGCGACCATTCCCAGGTACATATAGTTACTCCAGGAATCAAGAAATTCGTGCGGAACGTCCATTGCGAGTGGGGTTTAGGTTATTAAAATTACTAATAATTCCTTAGCGAATGCAAGAATTTGCAGGTTTTTCCGGATTCCCTTCGCATATTGTCTCCCAAACGGAATTCGAATACTTTTGACAAAATTTTATACTTATGGCCTATAACTTATTGAAAGGAAAACGAGGTATCATTTTTGGCGCGCTTGATGAGAACTCCATTGCGTGGCGTACAGCCCTTAAAGTAAAGGAGGAGGGTGGGAGCTTTACCCTGACCAACGCACCCATTGCCATGCGTATGGGTAAGATTAATGAGTTGGCTAAAATGTGCAATGCTGAAATTATTCCTGCCGATGCTACTTCTGAGCAGGACTTAAATACGCTGTTTTCCAAATCCATGGAGGTACTTGGCGGCAAGCTCGACTTTGTTCTGCACTCCATAGGCATGAGCCCGAACGTGCGGAAGGATCGTACGTATGGCGACCTTAATTACGAATGGTTTTTGAAAACACTTGACATCTCAGGCCTATCCTTTCATAAAGTGATGCAAACGGCCGAGAAGACCGATGCCATGAACGAGTGGGGGTCTATTGTTGCCTTAAGCTACATTGCAGCACAACGCACCTTCCCCGATTATTCCGATATGGCGCAGGCTAAGTCTGTACTCGAGTCGATTGCGCGTAGTTATGGGTACCGGTTTGCCAAACTGAAGAAGGTTAGGGTTAACACCATTTCACAATCGCCAACGAAAACCACTGCGGGTGCAGGTATATCAGGTTTTGATGTATTCTATGATTACGCACAAATGATGTCGCCCTTGGGTAATGCCACAGCCGATGATTGTGCGAATTACATTGTGTCACTGTTTTCCGATTATACACGCATGGTCACCATGCAAAATTTAATGCACGATGGTGGATTTTCTTCTACGGGAATCACCGAAGATTTGATCGAACGCCTTACAAAATAATCGTTTCCGGTTGCCGGTTGCCGGTAACCGGTAACCGGCAACTATGGTTACGTTCCCTCCCTGTAAAATCAATCTTGGGTTGCGCATCCTGTCAAAGCGACCAGACGGGTATCACGATATTGAAACGTGTTTCTATCCGGTTCCGTGGACAGATGTGTTGGAAATTCTTCCGGCAGATTCATTCGTTTTTACCTCTACCGGATTAGCGTTACCCGGAACTGTAGAGGAAAATCTGTGTGTAAAGGCATATCGGTTGGTACAGAAAGATTTCTCCTTGCCACCTATTCATATGCACCTGCATAAAATCATTCCTTCTGGTGCCGGACTTGGTGGAGGATCATCAGATGCAGCACATACGTTGTTGTTACTGAATGATATTTTTACTTTAAGAATTACAGTTCAGCAGTTGCAGGATTATGCTTCCATGCTTGGAAGCGATTGCGCATTCTTTATAGCCAAACATCCTATGATGGGCAGTGGAAAAGGCGATTTGCTTTCACCTGCTGAGGTTACCTTAAAGGATAAATACGTGGTGGTGATCAAGCCTCCAGTTCATGTTTCAACAGCTGAGGCGTATAGTCGTGTTAAACCGGCTCAACAAAAAACTGCGCTTGCCGAAATATTAAAGCAAGATATTTCAACCTGGAAGGATTTACTCGTTAACGATTTTGAAGAATCTGTTTTCAATATCCACCCGCAGATTGGGGAGATTAAGCAAGAGCTATACAAACAAGGCGCTTTGTATGCCTGTATGAGTGGCTCGGGCTCAAGCGTGTTCGGAATTTTTTCGAATGAAGTAGATCTTAAAAATCAATTTCCGTGCACAACCTATTGGTCGGGAAAGGCTACTGCATAAACACTGGCTTATCAAACCTGCGTTTGAGGGTTGGGTAAACCAACACGGCACTGATGATGATTAACGTACCGATATAAAAATTCAATCCCATTTTTTCTTTGTCGCCCAAAATGATCAGCGCCATAATGATGCCGTAAACCGGTTCAAGATTAAGCGTAAGCTGTATGAAAAACACAGATAGTTTTTTCATCAGTTTTACAGCCATAGAAAAAGCATAGACGGAACACACCCAAGCCAGCGCAGCAATGTAAACCCAATCCAGTGTAGTAGGATTTAATTGAAGTTCGTGTTGATCGGCCAGTGTGTATTTATAGATGGGCAAAAAAAGTGAGGTGGCAATAAAGGCGCCAACCATCTCGTAAAAGGTAATGCTGTACGCATCAATCCGCCTTACCAGTTTTCCATTGAACACAGAAAAAAGTGCAGCCGTAAAACCAGCTGCAATACCCAATGTCAGGCCGAGTTTATATTCAAAATCAAAAGAAAAGATTACATAAAGCCCGACAATAACAATAAGGCCTAAAAACACCTCGAATATTTTTATCCGGTTTCGATTCATCAACGGCTCAAGCAAGGCCGCCCACAACGAATTGGTGGCAAAACCTACGAGGCTTACCGAAGCATTCGAAACTCGGGCTGAACCGAAAAACGCAAGCCAGTGGATGCAAACAATAAACCCAATGAGCATGAGTTTTACAGCATCTTGTGGTGCGATACGTATGTTGCCTTTGCTGTAAACAATGTATGCCCACATGCCTATAGCGGCCAGTAAGGTGCGATAGAAAACCATTTCCACGCTGGGTATTGAAATCAACAATCCCAACACGGCTGTAAAGCCCCATAAAAAAACAATGAAGTGTAACTTCAGATAATCACCGGTAGTGGCCATTTATCGCGGAACGTATTTGTACATGAAAGCTGATATTATTCCGAATACCAAGGTAGGAATCCAAACGGATATGGCCGGTGGCATGGCGCCACTTTCAGCAAAAGATCGGAACATAATCACAAATAAGATAAAGATGAACGATAGCGCAAATCCTATGGCAATCTGAAGCCCGGTACCCCCACGACTTTTTTTGCTGGAGACAATTACGCCCATAAAGGTGAGGATGAAAATAGAAAAGGGTGATGCATAGCGCGTATACAACTCCACCTCGTATGCTTCAATTCCAGCCGATCCTCTGAAACGTAACGTGGTGATATACTCTTTTAATTCATCAATGGTGAGACCATCATATTTCCGGTAGTCGTTCTTGAACTCTTTGGGTTCAATCACCAACAAGGTATCCATGGCTAGCCCTGATGTAACGGTTTCACCAATGGAGTCATTACTGACTTTCTCAAACACATTGTCCACTTTTCTGATTTTCCAATCGCGCAACGTCCATTTCGATTTGGCTGTGTCCCATTCAATGCGGTTAGCGGTCAGCTTTTCAATAAGCCTGTTGTTATCAAATTTTTCGATGCTGAATTGATAGCCCACATCGGAAACGCTGTTATAATTCTGGATGTAAATAAACGTGTTGGGCGAAACCTGAAGGTGAATGTTGCGCAGGTTCGGATTGGAACTCTTGTTCAGGTACTCAATCTCAAATGCCAGGCGTGTTTTGTTTGAGTTGGGAATAACCCACCCGTTCAGCCAGAAACTTGTACCGGCAATCAGGATAGCCCCAATAAAATAAGGGAGCATCATTCTTCTGAAACTCATGCCACTGCTAAGCATGGCAATAATTTCAGTGCGACCTGCCAACCGTGCGGTAATGTATACGGTGGCAATGAATACCGTAATGGGTGTCACCAATCCGGCAATCCATGGAAGAAAGTCGGCATAGTACCCCAATATTTGCCACGCGGAAAGATTGGCTTTCGAATATTTGTCTGTTTTTTCCGTCAGGTCGATCACGGTAATGACAGCAAGCAGAATCAACACCACAAAAATGAAGGTGGTGAGCATTTGCTTCAGTATGTAGCGATCGAGCAGTTTCAAGTTAAAGTCGGGTTTTTACTTTTTTAACCATCTCATTTTTCCAGGAGGTGAATGTTCCTTCGTTTATGTGTTTACGAGCCTCCTTAACCAACCAAAGGTAAAAAGTAAGGTTATGAATAGAAGCAATTTGCGCGCCTAAAATCTCTTTGCTGATGATAAGGTGGCGCAGGTAAGCTTTGCTGTAGTGTGTGCTGGCGTACCCTCCCAGGTTTGCATCAATTGGCGACAAGTCGTCCTTCCATTTTTCGTTACGGATGTTGATGATGCCCGCTGAAGTGAACAGCATGCCGTTACGGGCGTTACGGGTGGGCATTACGCAATCGAACATGTCAATACCCAGTGCAATGCATTCCAGTATATTTTCCGGTGTGCCTACCCCCATCAGGTAACGGGGTTTGTCTTTCGGTAAAATGCCACAAACCAGTTCGGTCATGGCGTACATGTCTTCATGGGGTTCGCCCACTGAGAGGCCTCCAATCGCATTTCCGCTTAAGTTTTTGGAGGCGATGTAGGTGGCTGATTGTTCACGCAGGTCTTTGTATGTACTACCCTGAACAATCGGAAAAAGGTACTGGTTGTAACCATACTTGGGTTGTGTTTTATCCAATCTGGAAACACAGCGATCAAGCCACCGGTGTGTCAACTCCATCGATTTTTTGGCGTACTTGTATTCGCACGGATAAGGTGTACACTCATCAAACGCCATGATGATATCCGCCCCGATGGTGCGCTGAATATCCATGACATTTTCCGGAGTGAATATGTGCTTCGAGCCATCGATGTGCGATTTAAACGTAACGCCTTCTTCCTTGATTTTCCGGTTGTCCGATAATGAATACACCTGGTAACCACCACTATCGGTAAGGATGGGCTTGTCCCATCCGATAAATGCGTGTAAGCCCCCCGCCTGTTGCAGCAGCGGCAGGCCAGGCCTAAGATAAAGGTGGTAGGTATTGCCCAGAATGATTTGCGCCTGAATATCATTTTTCAATTCACGCTGATGTACAGCTTTTACAGAGCCTGCTGTTCCAACCGGCATAAAAATGGGGGTTTCAATCGGTCCGTGATCCGTAAGGAGTGTGCCTGCGCGCGCGGAGGATTGTGAATCGTTTGCCTGAATGGAGAATTGCATACTGCCGGTTGATAAACAGGCGCAAAAATACCGTTATCCATGCAATATTCCGCCCACCATTTATTTCAGGATGTTCCGGATGTAAATCCTTTCACCGGATTTTTCTGCCTTTATCTTTGCACGATTAATTCAAACCCGTTCTGCTTTGTCTGTTCTGTTTGTTTTGTTTTGTGTAGCGATTGCAATTCAGCTGGTTTTCTTTCTTGTTTTTATTTACGGGTTATCCCGCAAGAGCAAAAATGAAAACGTTTCGCCTTCAAAACCTGTTTCGGTTATCGTTTGTGCGCATGATGAAGAGCAAAACCTGCGGGAGCTGATTCCGTTAGTATTAGCTCAGGATTATCATGAATTTGAATTGATTATCGTGAACGACCGGTCAAACGATGGTACATATGATTTTTTAAGGGAAGCAACTGCTTCATATCCGAAGCTTCGCGTTGTTCAGGTAGATCATCTGCCCCCACATGCCAATGGTAAAAAGTATGGGTTAACATTGGCCATTAAGTCTGCAAGGCATGATGTTGTATTGCTGACAGATGCAGACTGTCGCCCGGCCACTAAGGGCTGGATACGTACCATGATGAGTTCAGTCGACTCGGATGCACAACTTGTTCTGGGGTATTCACCGTACAAGAGACTACCGGGTTTTTTAAATCTCTTCATTCGATTTGAAACGTTGCTTACGGCTTTGCAGTATGTTGGTCTGGCACGAGCCGGCATGCCCTACATGGGAGTGGGGAGAAACCTGGCCTACAGCAAAGCATTGTTTTTGGAAAACAAAGGTTTTAATGGATACCTGCATGTTACTGGTGGCGATGATGATTTATTTGTGAACCAACATGCTACTTCAAAAAATACGCGTGTGTGCCTGGCTGAAGATGCATTGGTGCTATCGGAACCAAAACGAACATGGAGGGAATTCTTTAAGCAGAAAATCAGGCATCTGCACGTAGGCAGGTTCTATAAATTCAGGCATGTTGTAGTATTGGGATTGTATAATTTTTCGCAACTCATGTTCTGGGTAACGGGCATTTTTCTGGCACTTAACAGTCAATGGGTGGTGTGGGTTTTGGCTGCCATGGTGGTTCGGTTTGTTGTATTCATGTTAGCCGTTCAGCGGCTTTCTGTACAGGCCGGGCACAAATTTGAGGTATGGACTGTTCCTCTTTTAGATTTTCTTTTTACGATTTACTATCTTTCAACGGGCACGGTTGCGTTGGTATCAAAAAAAGTACAATGGAAGAGCTAGAAGGCCGATTTTCGACAAAAGCGCTTGAGGATTTCCGGTTGATTGACGAGGCTGTCAATAACAACGATGAGCAGGCTTTTGCCAAGTTGATGCAGCGGTACAAGCGCCCGGTATACCACATGATTTTGAAAATGGTGCGCAACGTAGATGATGCAGAGGATCTCACGATCGAGTCGTTTGCCAAGGCGTTTAAAAGTCTGCACCGGTTTAAGAAGGATTTTACATTCTCTACCTGGCTTTTCCGCATTGCCACCAACAATACCATCGACTACATCCGCAAAAAGAAACTAAATACCCTCAGCATCAGCAATACCTTTACCGATGATAATGGGGAAGGTGTTTCGATTGATGTAGAAGATGAAAATCCGAACCCGCAGGAAGAGGCTATTAAAGCCCAAAAGGAAGAATTGATTCAGGTATTTGTGGATAAGTTGCCTCCCAAATACCAAAAGCTGGTTCGACTGCGTTATTTCCATGAGCTTTCGTACGAGGAGATTGCCGCAGAGATTGAAGCGCCACTCGGCACGGTAAAAGCACAACTTCACCGCGCCCGCGAACTGATGTTCGACATGGTGAAGAATAAGCGTGAGCACATTTAAGTTTTTTCCTGTTTGCAATCAGCCGAAACTATATTCCAGTACTTTCCTGAACTGACCAATGAGCAGCGTAATCAGTTTTCACAGCTTTATAATCTTTACAGTGATTGGAACGAGAAAATCAATGTTATCTCCCGAAAGGATGTCGATAACCTTTATGTGAATCACGTTTTACATTCGCTGGGTATTGCAAAAGTTCAGGCATTCAAACCTAGTGCGGCCATTTTAGATGTTGGTACGGGTGGAGGCTTTCCGGGAATACCGTTAGCCATTTTGTTTCCGGAAACCAATTTTCATCTGGTGGATTCCATTGGCAAGAAAATTAAGGTTGTCAATGCTGTAGCGGATGCGCTCGGATTAAAGAATGTTCGTGGTGAACAAATCCGCGCGGAACAAATCAAAGGTCAGTATGATTTTATCGTAAGTCGGGCCGTTACGCGCTTAAAAGAATTTTATGGTTGGGTACACAACAAGGTGAAAAAGGAATCTATCCATGAACTGGATAACGGAATTCTGTACTTAAAAGGGGGAGATTTGGAGGAAGAACTGAACGAGCTCCGAAAGCCCTATGCCCTGTATAATCTTTCGGATTATTTCAATGAAGGTTTTTTTGAAACCAAGAAGGTGGTGTACGTTCCCTTTTAAGCATCCATATTGTCAAGCAGGGCCTGCTTCATTTGTTCAAATGTTTTTTGTTTAAGTGCCTGAGCGTCTTCTGTGGTTAACCCCTCAACGGAAATTTCGGGCAACGCAATCACCTTGATTTTACCGGGTCGTATGGAAAGTTTTCCCGGAGGCATAAGTTTCCCTGCGTTAATAACTACCATTGGAAGGATAGGTGTTTGCGTGTCAACCGCAATGCGAAATGCCCCATCTTTAAAAGGTTGCAGCAGTTCTTTGGTTCTGTTTTGTGTCCCTTCGGCAAAAATCAACATGGAAATTCCGTGCGTAAGAATTCTTCTGGCATACTCCATACTTTTTTTACGGCTTTCATGACTGCTTCGATCCACCACTACGGTTGCCGCTTTCACAATAAATCCGAATACCGGAATTTTTAGTAATTCTTTTTTCGCAATCGGCCTGAATTCTCCGGGGATAATCAGGCGAATGCCGGGTATATCCAAAAAAGAAGTGTGGTTGCTTACGTAGATGTATGCCTTGCCCTTTTCAAAGTTATTCTTTCCATGAAATTCATACCGGATAAACGTGAATACACTGAATATCCACGACCAGATCCAAAGAAATTTGTAACCGATCCAGCTAAACCGGTTGCCCAGCAAAAATGGAATCATGATTCCAGGTAGGAGGATAATCATGAATACACTGAACACAATAATTACCCAAAACGTGTATAGTTTACCGAGTAGCTTCACGCAGAAAAATTTAAGCGCGCAAGATAAGCAAGTTATGCCAAACGTTTAATCCGGGCCATATAAAAGCCATCCGTAAGCATTGAAGGCTTAATGGTTAATTCTTCTTCAAGTTGAAATACGGGATGCTTATCAAGAAACTGCTTCACCTGGTTTTCATTTTCAGACAGCAATATGCTGCAGGTTGAGTAGACAAGTTTTCCGCCCGGTTTAACCATCAGGGCATAGTCGTTTAAAATAGCTTGTTGGGTGTTCCTGATTTTTGTGATGTACTCTGGTTTTAGTTTCCAACGCGCATCCGGGTTTCGCTTTAAAACACCCAGGCCGGAGCAGGGCACATCCAGCAATAAGCGATCAGCTGTTTCGTGCAGACGTTTGATGGATTTTGGTGACTCAATCGTGCGTGTTTCGAAATTATGAACCCCGGCTCTGCGGGCGCGGACTTTAAATTCTTCCAACGTCCATTCAGCAACATCCATGGAAATCAGTCGGCCTTTGTTTTGCATTTGTGCAGCCAGGTGTAGTGATTTTCCGCCAGTGCCTGCGCAGGCATCGATTACCCGCATACCAGGTTCTGCCATCAGAAAGGGCACGATTTGCTGTGAGCCGAAATCCTGCACCTCAAATAATCCGTCTTGAAAAGCGTTAGATTGAAAAATATTTTTTCGTTCACTAAGTTGAAGTCCTTCTGGAAATTGATCAAGCTGCTCAACAGAGAATCCTTCTTCCCTGAGTTTTGATTTTAGTTCTTCGGAAGAGATTTTCAACGTGTTTACCCGAAGTGCTATCGGGGGTACACGATTCAGTTCTGGCAACGTTAACTCCCACGCTTTACCCAATTCGGCCTCGCCCAGTTCATCCAGCCAGTCCGGAAGGGATTCCCTAATTTTTCGTTCTGCTTTCACCGTTTCAAATCGTTGATGGATTTCTTTGGCATTAAGCGAGGCAAATTCCTTCCAGGTATCAAGGGTGTAGTGGTTGTGTATGGCCCAGGCGCCAAGAATTTTCCACAAGCTTTCACTTTGGCTGATGGTAGTCAGCAACCGGTAGTACCGGATGATGTCGTAGCTGGTTTCCGCGATGACGGCACGATCAGCCTCACGCGACTTGAGTGTTTTAAAAACCTTTTCAAGGGCTTTGTCGGCATAGCGCTCGTTAAAAAGTACTTCTTTTAAAACCTGAATGATGGCTTCTGCCTGTGGCCGGGTTAATTTCATCAACTTAAGGTGGAATAATTTCGTAAACGAAGTAATTTAGAGGTTACAAAACTAACGCTTAAAGGCTCTCATCATGCGTATTCTATCATTTATTCTCCTGTTAGGCATTTCGTCTTCGCTTTCTGGCCAGGATTGGCTGACCAAAGCTATGGGCGATGCCGGTGCTGAAGCAAAGGCCAAACTGGATTCCGTTGATTTTCAATTCACCATTTCAGTAAACGAAAATGCTGGCTTTATTGATGTGGAGCAAAAGGGCGAGATGTGGACACGTGGTTTTTATACCTATAAAGAAGAAACTACCAAGACAAAGGTTGAGCAAGCACGTGATATTATGGAGCGCGCTATTGCATACTATAAAGCACGTTGGTTTCTCCTTGCAGAAGTTGAATTCAACAACGCAAAGAGTTTTATGGAGCAAAATAACCTTACGAATGAGGTAATCTACTTACGATGTGTCTCCACTATGGCGTTAGTCTATCTCGCTCAATCTAAGTTTCAACTAGCTAATGAATTCATCGAATGGTCCCTCACTTCTGCTGAAAATTCACGCGGAATAAGTAGTGCAGCCTATGTTTCAAATCTAAATAGTAAAGCCAAATTGTTACAGCAACAAGGCCAATACAATGAGGCTGAGAAAATATTTGACCTGGCTATAGCAAAATGTGAAAACCGATTTACCAAGGAAAGTCTTCAGTATGCTATTCTATTAAATAACAAAGCTATGCTCTTTCAAACGATGGGTCGTTTTGATGAGGCTATAGCTGAAATGGATAAATCGGTTATTGTTGCGCAGAAGGCGCTAAAGGAAACTAATTTTATAAAAGGTAAAAAATCATTTGAGAGTCGACAGTTTCTATCTAATCAGGCAAGCGTTTACCAGGCAGCCGGCAGATTTGAGGATGCCGAAAAGACTTACCTGTCGATAAAATCGATTTACGAGAATAAGCTTCAAAAGAATAATCCTGAATATGCCAACGTATTAAATCAACTGGGCATTCTCTACATTCAAATGGGTAAAATGGATAAGGTTGAAGCATTACTAAAAACCTCATCAGATGTCTATAAGAAGAAATTTACCGAACAGCATCCATCCTTCGCCAAAGTAACAGCCGATCTGGGCAACTTCTATCGCATGCAGGGCCGGAATGCGGAAGCAGAAACGTTGTTAAACAAAGCATTGAGCGTTCGTGAAAGTACACTGGGAGTTAACCACCCCGATTATGTGCGCTCTCAGGAAGATATGGCTATTCTGTATTGGAAGACTGGCCGCCTGGATAAAGCGTACATGAT
This sequence comes from Cyclobacteriaceae bacterium, assembly GCA_019638275.1. Lineage (GTDB taxonomy): Bacteria > Bacteroidota > Bacteroidia > Cytophagales > Cyclobacteriaceae > UBA2336. The sequence continues at coordinate 128,520 of JAHBUC010000004.1, forward strand.
GTATCGCAATGTGATGGACAAAACCATCGACTTCATCAATCAGTATTTTCCTCCGATGAGTGAGGCCGAGAAAACCAAGTACTGGGATATTACCGCACCTCGTTTTCAACGCTTTTACAATTTTGCTATTGAAGCGCATATCGAGCAAAACCCGGTGGTGCAGGATTTTTATGATTACCACATCGCTACCAAGGCCATTCTGCTGAACGCTACCAATAAAGTGAAGGAATCCATACTGAAGGGAACTGACGAAAACCTAAAGAAAGATTATTTGCAATGGCTCGACCAGAAAGAGCAATTGGCGCGCCTGTATGCGTATTCCAAAGAAGAATTAAAAGAGCAGAAAATTGATTTGGCGGATCTCGAACGAAAAGCAAATGCCATGGAGCGATCACTCTCTGAGCGTTCTTCAGATTTCTCGGCTGGTTATTCCACATCTAAAATAAGTTATAAGCAAATTCTTTCGCTGCTTACCGATACCGAAGCCGTTGTGGATATTGTTCGCGTACGGAAGTTCGATCAGGATTTTACCAATGAATCGAGGTATGTGGCACTTGTATTAAAGAAAGGATTGGAAATGCCGCGTCTTGTTGTGCTCGAAAATGGTACTCAGCTTGAAACGCGCTACGCAAAATTTTATCGCAACGCCATACATGAAAAAATGGCTGACACCTATTCGTATGACCAGTACTGGAGCAAGATTGAACCCGAAGTAACCAGTAAGAAAATGATTTACCTCTCGCCTGATGGCGTGTATAACCAGCTTAACCTGAACACACTAAAGAAACCTGATGGTGATTATGTATTGAACCGCTATGATCTGGTCATCATCGGTAATTCAAAAGACCTGATGGCGCTGAAAGCAAAGAAGACGATTACACCTAAGAAGAACGCTTTTTTACTCGGCTTTCCCGACTATGCCACTGCAGAAATTTCATCATTGCCCGGAACGAAAACGGAAGTGGACGCGGTTTCAAAACTCCTGAAAGCCTCCGGGTACCAGGTTAACCAAGTGATGGAAAAACAAGCTACGGAATCGAATGTTAAAAAATTGAAAGGTCCTACACTTGTGCATATTGCCACGCACGGCTATTTCCTTCAGGATGTGGAAGGGGCGGGTGGATCCGTGTTTGGTGTAAATGCCGAGAATGCTTCAAACAATCCGTTGTTACGCTCAGGATTGATATTAGCCGGAGCAGGTCATGCCATCAGTGGTGGAGGAACCGATATTTCCAGCAACGATAACGGGGTACTTACGGCTTATGAAGCCATGAACCTGAACCTGGAAGGAACCAATCTTGTGGTACTCAGTGCCTGCGAAACAGGACTAGGTGATGTGAAATCGGGTGAAGGGGTGTACGGTTTGCAACGGGCATTCCTCGTGGCTGGTGCTGATGCGATGATTATGAGTTTATGGAAAGTGGATGATGCTGCCACACAACAACTCATGACGAGCTTTTACTCCAACTGGCTTAAACTGGGCAACAAACAAAAAGCTTTTAAACAAGCTCAACTTCAACTCATGACCAAATACAAAGACCCTTATTATTGGGGTGCGTTTGTGATGATGGGAATGTGAGTGATAAAAAGTGTTATTGTTTTGCCAAATAGAATTGGAAGCCAATACGAAGAGTAAAGTCTTTACTTTCGAAGTCAGGAAATATGAACATTTCTGAATTTTCATACTCAACATTTTGCTTGATGTAGTATACTCCAGCTTCAATCCCTATAGATTCATTTATAAAGTATGTTGTCCCTAATCCAAAACTTAATATCTCATCTTTTCCCCTATTAGTTGAAGAAATGATTGATCCGCTAATGGGATCAAATGTTGGACCTTCAACTTTAATCAATCCAAATGTATACTTAACCTCGGTAAAAATTGCAAACTTATCCATAGGCACATAATATCTTGCCAATGGACCAAATGTGATACTTGATGACTTTGAATCATATTGAAACCCAGAACTTCTCGATTTTGAGAAAGATAATGGAAGAGATGCCCCAAGTACAAAATTGTCTATAACGAAATAACCGACAGTTGGATTAATCCTAATTTGGGTTTTCTTAGTTTCGTTTCCCAAGACCGTATTTTTTGATGATGTAAAAGAGGCATCACCACCAACAAGGAATGATCCCTTGTTAGTCTGAGCAGATAAAGTAAAACTAAGTTGTACAGCAATCCCTAACAGTATAAATTTCAAAACCTTCATAGAATCAATTGTTTAGTTAAGTATCAATTTATAGTTTAATTACTAGTCTTAATAATTACGTTCCCAATCTTTTGCCCTGAATTCACATACTCAAAAGCCTCTTTGATTTCATCAAGCGTATAGGTGCGATCAATAAGCGGCTTGAATTTTCCTTTTTCAGCCAGGTCAGCCACGTAAGCCAGACTTTTTGAAATATCAACGGGAAGAGGAAAGATCACTTTCTTGCCGCCTTTAATGGAAGTCAGTAAGGGTAAGTATAAATTTTCGGCACCAGGGCCTAGCTCGGATGAAATATAAATGCCTTTGTCTTTTAAAATCTTTGTGCAGGGTTTGAATGAACTCTTACCTACAGCATCAAAAACGAAATCATATTTCTCGTAATCCTGTGTAAAGTCTTCTTTATCGTAATGGATCATGCGGTCTGGACCTAATGCGCGAACACGATCATCGTATTGCGAGTGGCACACAGCCGTTACAAAAACGTTCATACTCTTTAAGAACTGAATGGCTGCCGAGCCGATGCCTCCTGTTCCACCATTGACCAATACTTTTTGACCTGGTTGAAGCTTTACCTTGTTTAAAAAGTTATACGCATAATGCGCAGCCTCTGCGCTGGCAACCGCTTGCTCGTATGTGAATCCGCTTGGAATTTTGGTTACGGGTTTCTTGCAGGCAATAGCCATATATTCAGCATGAGATGGCAGTGTGTTATCATCAAACCCAAAAACACGATCACCCACGGAGAATGTTGTAACGTTTTGTCCAACTGCTTCTACTATTCCTGCAAAGTCGGTACCGGTTATTGAATTTCTTGGTTTGAACAACCCGATAAAGAATCGGTACACAAAAGGCTTTCCCCAAAGTGCTCCGCAGTCGGTTCGGTTTATCGTAGTGGCATGAACACGAACCAATATTTCATTTGCTTTTGGTGTGGGTTTTTCAACTTCTTTTACAGTAATAACATCCGGTGAACCGTACGTTGTTCGGGTTGAAGCTTTCATGAACGAGGAGTCTTGGGTTACTTTACCCGCATTAGTCTGAGAAACAGGGGAAATGTTACAGGCATCTCATTTTTCCAATAGGGTTTTATCTGCGTGATGAATTCGGGTACAGGATTAATACCTGTTGTGCGAATGTATTTTTGCGTGGCCGACCAGGTAGTGATGTACCCGGCAAACTGCTCAAGATTCCAGTTTACCTTCATCTGAAAAGAGGGTGTTTCTATTTCCTCAAATGGAAATGCAATGGTGCGGTAATGTTCTTCAATCAGCACACGAGCCTTATCCCAATACGGCCCTACAATGTCTTGATAGAAATGCAGGAAGTGTTGATCGATTTCAGGATTTACCAGGCAGTTGGCATAGCCCCAAACAGCAAGAATGGCGCCTGGTTTCGCCACACGTATAACTTCCTGAAAGAAGCTTTCGGTATTGAACCAATGTATGGCTTGGGCAACCGTAATGAGATCAAATTGATTGTCGGCATAGGAAGTGTGCTCAGCCGACTCGATTTTGTAAGCTATATTATTAGCTTGATGCGCATGTTTAATCTGCTCACTGCTGATGTCGGAGGCACACACATGGTTGAAGTGTTTCGCCAATACATGCGCCACTTGACCATTGCCGGTGGCGCAGTCCAACGCGGTATCAAATTGCTTTTACGTGGTTGAAAATAAATTCATACAACGCATCCGGATAGGTTGGCCGGAAAGTGGCGTACAGTTTCGAATGACCGGAAAAGTAATCCTTAACCATTGTCAAACATTTTTGCTTTGTGCCTTCGAGCCTTGGTGACCTTTTCCAATTTTATCGATAACTAGGTCCTCACCTGAATCCCCAGTTCTTTCAATTGCTCTTCCGAAATGGTTGAAGGTGTATCAATCATCATATCGCGACCAGCATTGTTTTTCGGAAAGGCAATGTAATCACGGATCGACTCTGATCCGCCAAACAACGCGCATAGCCTGTCGAAACCAAAGGCAATGCCGCCATGTGGAGGTGCGCCATATTCAAACGCCTCCATCAAAAAACCGAATTGCTTTTTCGCTTCTTCTGGTGTGAAGCCCAAATGGTTAAACATCATTTGTTGTGTGGCGCGATCGTGAATACGAATGGATCCACCACCAATTTCACTTCCGTTCAATACCATGTCGTATGCGTTGGCACGCACCTTACCGGGATCGGTTTCCAGCAACGGAATGTCTTCCGGTTTTGGCGAAGTAAACGGATGGTGCATGGCATGATAACGACTGGTTTCTTCGTTCCATTCCAGCAAAGGAAAGTCGAGTACCCAAAGCGCTGAGAATTTATTCTTATCCCGAAGGCCAAGTTTTTCACCCATCAACAAGCGCAACTCATTCAGTTGCTTGCGTGTGCTGTTGGTTTCGCCAGCCATAATCAGCATTAAATCGCCCGGTTGTGCATGGAATGCTTCAGCCCATTTCTTTAAATCATCAGCTGTATAAAATTTATCAACAGAAGATTTAAATGTTCCATCCGCTTTGTATTGAACATAAACCAAACCTTTAGCGCCAACCTGCGGACGTTTCACAAATTCTGTAAGTTCATCCAGTTGTTTACGGGTGTATTCTGCACAACCTTTTGCGCAAATGCCCACGACCAGTTCAGCGCTGTCGAATACAACGAAGTTTTTTCCTGAGGTTAAGTCAACCACCCCCGACCCCTCCTTATCAAGGAGGGGAGTTTTAAGACTTATAAACTTCATCTCAAACCGTGTATCAGGCTTGTCAGATCCGTAGTACTTCATCGCATCATCATACGACATGCGGGGTACAGAGGGAAGATCAATTCCTTTGACTGATTTAAATAAATGTCTGATTAGCCCTTCAAAAGTTGACAGAATATCTTCTTGGGTAATGAACGCCATCTCGCAGTCGATTTGCGTAAACTCAGGCTGGCGGTCAGCACGTAAATCTTCATCGCGAAAGCACTTTACAATCTGGTAATACCGGTCGAAACCAGAAACCATCAGCAACTGCTTAAACGTTTGTGGCGATTGAGGCAACGCATAGAACTCACCATGATGAACCCGTGAAGGCACAACAAAATCGCGGGCACCTTCGGGTGTTGATTTAATCAGCACCGGAGTCTCCACTTCAACGAAGTTCAACCCATCTAAGTAAATGCGTGTTTGCTGAGCCATTTTATGCCGCAGCAACAAGCTTTCCCGAACAGGTGCTCTGCGCAAATCCAGGTACCGGTATTTCATGCGCAGTTCGTCACCGCCATCGGTTTCATCTTCAATAGTGAAAGGTGGCGTTTTGGCAGCATTGAGTATGGTGAGCTCGGTCACTTTTATTTCAATGTCACCGGTTGGCATCTTATCGTTTTTGGAAAGGCGTTCAATGACGGTGCCCGTGGCCTGGATTACAAACTCACGACCAACTGATCGCGCCTTGTCCATAAGGGATGCTTCCGTTGAACTCTCATCAAAAATCAATTGGGTAATGCCGTAGCGGTCGCGCAGGTCAATCCATAAAAGACTTCCCTTGTTGCGTACCCGTTGTACCCAACCCGTTAACGTTACCGGCTGATTAACATGATTTATTCGGAGTTCACCGCAGGTGTGCGTTCGTAACATACTCGATTTCCTTAATTTTGTACGATAATTGCTTTTGAGACGTTTCTCAGGGGGGCGAAGTTAACAATACTTTTACTCAGGGCATTAACGAATAAAAAATATAGTATGCGAACCGGATTGCTTGTTTTTTTTGCTTTTATATGGGGTGGTTTTGATTCGGGTGTCAAGCTGGTGCGCACCAAAGTTACCCCCGAAATTTCGGTGCTGTTGCCCAAGGATTTCCGGCCTATGGATGACCTGGATTTTGGCCAGCGTTATCCGTCCGTTCGCAAGCCAATAGCAGCGTACACCAATCCCGATCGGATGGTTGACTTCAGCGTAAATGTTTCGGCTACGCAATGGCCCGATGCCAATATCGAGATGGCACAAAAGTTCTTCAAAGCGGGATTGGCCAACTTATTTGATAACATCGAATTTGTTTCAGAAGGCATTCATGAAGTGCACGGCAAACGATTGATATACTTTGAATTTGAATCGCGCGTTAAGGGAAACCCCATGGAACTATCCCAACGCGAAGCGATTTTGAACTACACCTACATCCAATACCTGGTAGAACCCGGCCGTACATTGGTGTTCTCGTTTAACTGTCCGCGCAGAATCCGCCCCGACTGGCAGGAGACCGCCCAAAAAATGATGACAAGCATCAAAATAAAATAAGGCGGATGGAACTATACACCGATGAATACTTCATGCGCGAGGCACTAAAGGAAGCGCAAAAGGCACTCGACATTGGTGAAGTTCCGGTAGGCGCAGTTGTTGTTGTAAAAAACAGAATTATTGCGCGGGCCCACAATCAAACGGAAAAACTTACCGATGCCACCGCACATGCCGAGATGCTTGCAACCACTGCAGCTGCCAACTACCTGGGATCAAAATACCTGAATGAATGCACCCTGTACGTTACACTTGAACCTTGTGTCATGTGTGGCGGAGCACTGGCCTGGGTGCAATTGGGAAAACTGGTGTATGGTGCTTCTGATATTCAACGCGGATACGGACTGATCAGACAACCGGTTTTGCATCCAAAAACAGAAGTAGTAAGCGGAGTGTTTGCCAGTGAGGCGAAAGCGCTCATTGATCATTTCTTTAAGCAGATCAGAGGATGAAATTTAGTTTCAGTTGCGAACCGCAAGTTTTCTGGCTTGCGGTCGTCCAAAAAATTCTCTTAAACCGAATTTTATCCCCGTTGTTAGGGTTGTATATTTGACATCTTACATGTTTCACAATTAAACCATTTTACATATGCCGTTTACATTGCCCAATTTACCGTACGCTTTTAATGCACTTGAACCTCATATTGATGCACGCACCATGGAAATTCACCACGGCAAGCATCACAATGCCTATGTAACCAACCTGAACAATGCGGTTGCCGGTAAACCTGAAGAAAACCTGAGTATTGAAGAAATCTGTAAAAATATTTCCAAGTACCCGGTAGCCGTTCGCAACAACGGGGGCGGTCATTATAACCACAGTTTGTTCTGGGCCATTATGGGTCCGAATGCAGGGGGCGCACCAACCGGTACATTGGCTGATGCGATTAATAGCGCCTTTGGAAATTTTGATGAATTTAAAACCAAGTTAGCCGCTGCCGGTGCCGGCCGTTTCGGTTCAGGCTGGGCATGGTTGATTGTGGATGGATCAGGCAAACTACAGATTACTTCAACACCCAACCAGGATAACCCGTTGATGGATGTTGCTGAAGTTAAGGGCACACCTATTTTGGGTTGTGATGTGTGGGAGCATGCCTATTATTTACATTACCAAAACCGCAGACCGGATTACATCACCGCGTGGTGGAATGTGGTGAACTGGGAAGAAGTGGCGAAACGATTTACTGCTGCGAAGTAAAGAGGGATGATATAGTATGCTTAATGAAATGAATTTATTAAATCCCCAGCTGAAAGGTTGGGGATTATTTATTTTACATCTTCTGATGTCGTAAAATTTGGAAAAGCCGAGTTTCTTTTTTGATTATATCTACTATCGTATTACCGAGTTTTACTTCCGTTGGGATGGAAGAATTGGTGTAACTGCAATAGCGGTAATTTCATTGATGCAAATTTTATTATTTTTAGGCGTAGCAATGATGCTAAATAAATCCTTAATTGGTATTACAACTTTTTCATACCCGAAAGCGATAGCTTCTTTTTTTGTTATTGGCGTGTTTGGTTTGTTTGCCTACAACCTTTCAAGGTACAGAAAAAAATATAGCCAATTAAAATTGTATTATAACAAAGAGAAACCAAATGTTAGGACTATCAAAGGTTTCTTAATCATTTTACTTTTTATTTGTTGTTGGCTGCAGATTATTATTATAAGCAATTTAATATGATACCTTTCTTATTCAGTACTTGGCAAAGACACGATTATAAGTTGTTGCTTTAATTATTAATTACATAAGCTACACCAGTCCTCACCGCAAACTCCTTATCAAAATAAAAATCACCAATTAGTTCAAATCGCCAATTGCGCTTGAAGGGAATGGCACCGCCAGCCCCAATGGAAAAATCATTTTGGCCAATCAATCCGCGAAAGCGCGTAAAAAACTTGTCGGCTAGATACCAACGCGACCCGAAGACAAAACTGGATTCACGCTCGGTCCATAATTCCACACCGGCCGTAACGGTAAATTTTCGGATAACGAAATAATTGGCCTCAAATCCAAACTGCGCCTTTTGAAGTATTTCCTGGTTGTCAGTCTTTAAAAAATCCAGCCCGCCACCGATCATAAAATCCTGGGAGCTTTGGGCGAAGGCAGTGCCGGTAAAACCAATAAGCAAAATAAAAAGAGCACGTTTCATCATGGTAAAAAATTTTTCAAATATAATGATCCTGATTACTTTTTCTCCTCAATCAACTTCTGCAGGGCGAGGTATTCGTCACGTAATCGTGCGGCTTCAATAAACTCCAGTTCCTTGGCAGCCTTCTCCATAGCTTTCTTTGTACGATCGGCCATTTTAACAAGTTCATCTTTGCCAAGATAGGCTACAACCGGATCGGCCGCCAGGCTGGCTTCTTCGTTTTCGATGTAGTAATTCCGCGTTGATTTTTTGGAATCAGCTACTTTCGTTTGACTCAGAATTGATTCTTTGGATCGGATAATTGTTTTAGGGGTGATGCCATGTTCCTTATTGTAATCGGCCTGAATTTTTCTTCTTCGATTGGTTTCATCAATGGCTTGTTGCATGGATTCGGTCACCTTATCGGCATACATGATTACGCGCCCGTTCACGTTTCGGGCTGCGCGGCCAATGGTTTGTACGAGTGATCGTTGATTGCGCAGGAAACCTTCTTTATCCGCATCCAGAATGGCTACGAGCGAAACTTCTGGTAAGTCGAGGCCTTCACGTAGCAGGTTTACGCCTACCAATACATCAAAAACACCCAAACGCAATTCGCGCAGAATCTCCACACGTTCAAGTGTGTCTACTTCAGAATGAATGTACCGGCACTTTATGGCTGCACGTTCCATGAATTTTGTAAGTTCTTCAGCCATACGCTTGGTAAGTGTAGTGACTAAAACGCGTTCATTTTTCTTAACACGTTCGTCAATTTCTTCCAGCAGGTCATCGATCTGATTTCGACTTGGCCTGATATCGATTTCGGGATCAAGCAAGCCCGTTGGCCGGATGAGTTGCTCTACTACTACGCCTTCCGATTTCCTTAGTTCATATTCAGCCGGAGTAGCGCTTACATAAACCACCTGGTTTACAACCGATTCAAACTCATTGAAGGTCAGTGGGCGGTTGTCCAGTGCCGAGGGTAGTCGGAATCCGAAATCAACAAGGTTTACTTTGCGTGAGCGATCACCACCCCACATGGCCCGGATTTGCGGAACCGTAACGTGGCTCTCATCAATAATCATCAGGTAATCATCCGGAAAATAATCCAACAAGCAGAAGGGGCGTGCTCCTGGTTTTCTGCGATCAAAATAGCGCGAGTAGTTTTCAATACCGGAGCAATACCCTAGCTCGCGCATCATTTCCAGATCAAACTCGGTTCGCTCTTTTAATCGTTTGGCCTCAAGGTGGCGTTTCTCCGATTCAAACATTTCCACCTGAACCATCATGTCATCCTGTATTTCGCGAATGGCTTGTTGTAAGGATTCTTTTCCTGTAACAAATAGGTTAGCTGGAAAAATGGTCACGATTTTCTCATCCGATATTTTTCTTCCGGACATCGGATCAATGCGTTGAATGGATTCAATCTCATCTCCCCAGAAGTAAATGCGGATCGCATAATCGGCATACGCCAGAAAAATATCTACCGTATCGCCTTTTACCCGAAATGTGCCACGTTTAAAATCCGCCTCAGTGCGGTTGTATAAAATATCCACCAGTGCAAACAGAAGTTTATTGCGTGCAATGGTTTCATTCACTTTAAGTTTGATCACATTCTTTCCAAACTCATCCGGATTGCCAATGCCATAAATACATGATACAGAAGCAACAACCAGCACATCCCTTCGTCCGGTGAGTAGGGAGCTAGTGGCGCTTAATCGAAGTTTTTCAATTTCTTCGTTAATAGAAAGGTCTTTTTCGATATAAAGATTAGAGGAAGGAATGTAGGCCTCAGGTTGGTAGTAATCGTAATACGAGATGAAATACTCTACCGCATTTTCAGGAAAGAAATTTTTGAATTCGCCATAAAGTTGGGCTGCAAGTGTTTTGTTATGACTGAGTACCAACGTTGGGCGCTGAACGCGGGAAACTACATTAGCCATGGTAAACGTTTTACCCGAACCGGTAACGCCTAATAGGGTTTGGTGAGGCTCACCACGTTCTAACCCCTCAGTAAGTTGTTTGATGGCCTGTGGCTGATCACCAGTGGGTACGTATTCGCTGACAAGTTTAAAATCCATGATTCAAGTTCAAGGTTTAACGTTTAAGATTCAAGTAAGTTGAACCTAATTGGATAAACTTTAAACCTTAAACTTGATATCCTGAAATTAATTATTCCAAATCTGCCAGGATTTTTCGGCCTGAATGTGAAGCATTTCAAGTCCGTTTTTGATCATTGTTCCACGCATCTCAGCTTTCTGTAAAAACATGGTGCGTGCAGGATTGTAAATCAAATCGTATACGTAATGATTTTTGGTGAGACACTCATACGGAATTGGCGGCACCAGATCCGTTTGTGGGTACATACCCAGCGGAGTAGTGTTAATCACCAAAAGTGATTCCTTCATTATAGAGGAATTATTTTTCAGGTCTTCGTACGTCAAGTCACCTCTTCCTTTATCGCGCGATACGGTTTTAAACGGGATGTTTAGTTTGGTTAGCGCCTGACGCACAGCTTTAGATGAACCGCCAGTACCTAATATTATAGCGCTAAACTCCTGATCTTTCGGAAGCCATTTTTCAATAGTCTCCAAAAATGCAGCCGAGTCGGTGTTGTACCCTTTAACTCTTCCTTCTTCAATTTTTACCACGTTAACAGCGCCAATTTCTTTTGCAGCCGGATCTACTTCGTCCAGGTATTTCATTACCTGTTCTTTGTAAGGCAGCGTAACGTTTAAACCGCTAAGGCCTTTTGTGTTTTTTAGTAAGTTTTCAACATCCTGAATTTTTTCCAAGGGAAATAATTCGTAGTGATGATCGCGTAATCCTTCGCGAAAAAATTTTTCATCAAAGTATGATTTGGAGAATGAATGGCTAACGGTTGCACCGATAAGCCCAAAGATTTTTTCCATGATCAGTTGTTGGTTTTTAGTCTTTCTGCAATCTTTTCAATCAAAACAACAATAAAAACACCAAGCGCCATCATAACAATGGCTTGGATAATCTGAGGGTCATTTCCGGTTTTTTCAAAGAAGTCCCAAGGTAATACACTTTTATCAATTGCAGGAACTTGTTTCCCTGAGCTATCTAAACGGAAGGAAATGACCTCTTTCCAGGGCCAGACTTTATTCAATGAACCCAGCATAAAACCGCCCAGCAGGGCGAGGGCAACATGCCGGTATTTTTTTAAGATCCAACTTAACAAGTGTGAGAAACTAATCAGGCCGGTAACGCACCCTAACATAAAGATCAGTATAACGGGAATATTTACGTTTGTTATGGCCTGTATCATGTATTCATACTTGCTTAACAACAACAAAATAAAGGCTCCTGAAATACCCGGTAAAATCATGGCACAGATAGCAATGGCGCCTGCAATAAAAATGAACCACAAGTCATCGGGGGTTTGTGCGGGCGAAAGTACGGTGATCAGGTAAGCGATAACAATTCCTGATAGAAAGGAGAAAATTATTCCAGCATGCCATTTCTTGATCTCGCGCAAAATTAGCGGAGATGAAATAAGAATGAGTCCGAAAAAGAATGACCATATGTGGATTGGATAGTTCGCCAACAGCCAGGTCATGAGTTTGGCTAGTGAAAGTAGGCTGGTAAAAATACCCGCGAACAACACAATCAGAAACGTTCCGTTAATTTTTTTCCAGAAATCAGAAAACCTGAATGTGCGAAGAAGTTTCAAAGCTTCAACATCAACGGAACGGATGGAGTGAAGCAATTCTTCATATATGCCTGTAATAAAAGCAACGGTTCCTCCCGAAACTCCGGGAATAACATCAGCGCCCCCCATGGCAATTCCTTTAAGATAAAGGAGAATATAATCTTTAGCGCGCCTCAATTTTAATCAACGTGGAATGGCGGAGTGCTTTTGTCAACCTTGCGTTCAATGCCCAGAAAGTGCAGGAACGTGTCGCCACGCAGGCCGAGACGGATTGTTTCCAATGGAATAACTTCATTCGGAGCAATGTTACCCAAGTTAACATTGGCGCCCAATAATTTGATAAACCATACCTGCTGTGCCTTTTGTGGAGCCTCCCAGATAATTTTTTCAAATGGAATTTTAGTAAGAATTTCCTGCACCAAGCCAGAACGTACTTCACCCGTTGAACGGAAAAGGCCAACGTTACCACTTTCGCGTGCTTCACCAATCACCTTCCACGCACCGGCATCCAGCTCCTTTTGCATCAGGTCAATCCACATATAAGGTGGAATGATTTTGTCGGCATCTTTTGAGCCTACTTCTGATAACACCGTTACTTGTTCGGATAGTTTGCTGATGTAATCACATTTTTTGTCATGATCCAGATCAATAGAGCCATCGCTCACTTCAGCGAATGACATTTCATACTTATCCAGTACCCTACGGTAATCATCAAACTGGTCGCGGATAATAAATGCTTCGAAAAGGGTTCCGCCAAAGTAGGTGGGTATGCCGGCTTCCTTATACACCTTAAGTTTTTCTTTCAGATTAGGCGTTACAAAAGAAGTGGCCCAGCCAAGTTTAACAATATCTACATGGTCGGAGCATATTTCAACAAAATCTTCAACTTCACGTACACTGAGGCCTTTGTCCATGGCCATAGTAAAACCGTATTGCCTGGGTTTTTTGGTTCGCTCAGGCAAGTTCTTCAGTTCGTAATTCATTTAAAGTACAATTGAGTTAATGGATTAAAAAAGTCCATTGAGGCAATGGAATAAATTAAAATTTATGATTCGATTCAGGTGTTTTCTTTTCTAAACTGCTCTATAATTTTGAACAATGCTTTCTGTGTTTCGAGCTGGGGGAAAAACTCGTACAAAGAGGCATGTGCATCAAAGTCCAAAATTAGTGCATTTTCCAAATAATTAAAGGCTTCCTTAAATCGGCCTGCCTCAATGAGGTAAACCGTCATGCGGTAGAAAAGCTCGGCATCGGCTGCAATTTCATTAAAGCCGTGTGCCAGTACTTCTACTGCTTTGTCATAGTCGCCTTGCTCATAATAAATGAACGACCAGTTCAGCCAGATTTCTTTGTCCTGTGGATCAAGTTTACTGGCTTCTTCATAGGCATCCAGGCTGGAAACTATATTTCCCACTTTAAATTCAGCATGTGCAATGGCTTTCCAGTACTCCGGATTTTCAACATGAAGCTTCAGTGCCTTATTATAAAAGTGTAGGGCCTGGTACCACTTTTCCTGTTTCTCCAGGCAAACACCTGCACCGAACCAGGCCTCGTCATACATGTTGTCGAGCTTGGTGGCTTTTTGATAGTACTTCAATCCTAAATCATATTGCTCAAGGCTTTCATAGGCAGCACCAATCGAACAATACACCTCTGCACTTGGGCCTTCAATGTCTATTGTTTTTTTGAATGAATCCAACGCTTTGGTATAGTCGGTGAGATTCATGTACGTATTGCCCATGTTGAAGTAAGCAGAAGCAAATGTATCATCAACCGTTACAGCATAATCATAAGCGTTGAGTGCATCCTCAAACTGGCCTAATTTATTGTACACGATACCTAGGTTATACCATGCAGCCGCTGAATAAGGATCTTCATCAATAAATTTCTTGTAGTACGAAACGCTGCTCTCCAACTGACCAGTCACGTCCAAACAATAAGCAAGTTCGTAAAGTGCGCCTTCGTGATTGAGGTTGTTCTCAATAGCATTTTTGTACGCATCAATGGCATTGCTGTATTGTTCAAGGTTTTGCCAGGCCAGACCAATGTTATAGTAGACTTCATCTTTATCTTCCGTCAGGTGCAATACGCGTTCGTAACAGTCAATTGCTTCGTGGTACTTGCCTTGAACAGAAAAGATAGAACCCTTGGTGAATAAAATTTCCGAGTCGTTTGGTTGAAGGTTTTCTGCCTGCTCCAACAATTCAAGCGCAGCCGGATACTCTTCCAAATGCGAAAGAATCTGAGCCTTAATCACAATCAGTTCAATGGAGTACGGATATTGATTAATGGCGTGATTAACAGCTTGCAGGGCTTTGTTGTGTTTGCCCCGCAGCATGTAAAAATCAATTATCTCTTCGTAGGCATCAAGATCAAAAAAATCTGATTTTCTCTTTTTCAGGTGATCCTCGAAACGCTTGATCAACTCATTACCCTCGTCCTCTCGTTTGCGGAATTCTTTCGCCATGTGCTTAATGGGGTTTTCCTAAGGTAGACAAAAAATCAGCTCAAAGCTACGACCAATTTTAATTTTTTAATTCCATTTGTTTTCTATAAAATTCAGCGCACCACCCCAGGGTCTGGTCAATCGTTTGAAACTCGCACCGGAGGGCTTTTTTGATTTTATCGCTTGAGTACGAGAAATGCGTATCGGCTCCTCGGGCGGTTTCGCGGGTTATTAGTGGTGTTGAGCCTGTGAGGTACGATCGCCATAACTCAGCTAAGGCAAGGACTTTTAAAACCGGTTTCGAAACCTTGATAGCCGGTGCTTTTTTGTTGAGAAGAACCGCCAGTTTTTGAAAAAAATCTTTAATGGTTATTGATCCTGCATTTGAGATGAAACGTTCTCCTTCAAATTCTGAAAAGAAAAGCTGGTGTATCTGGTTGGCAACATCACGCACATCTACATAATTAAATGAACCTTCTGAATAGAAAGGGCGCTGACGCCAGACATATTTGAAAAGTTGTGCGCTGCTGCGATCCCAATTTCCGCGAGAAAGTATTACAGAAGGATTTATGATTATGGTTTTAAGTCCTTCTTCCTGTCCGCGAAATACTTCAAGCTCAGCTTTGTATTTCGACTGACCGTACATGGTGTTGTACGGTGAATCAATCCACATGTTGGATTCAGAAATATGTGTTTGATTTTTTTGTCGACCAAGAGCAGCAACTGAGCTTACGTGAAGCAATCGAGTGACGCCAGACACATGACAGGCATCAACTACATTTTTTGTTCCCTCAACGTTAACCTGCATGAGTTTTTTTTCATCGCGCGGATTAAACGAGACCATGGCCGCACAATGGATTACGCCACTAACTCCTTCAAGCGCTTCCTGTAACGATATCGGATCCAGGATGTCTGCTGTTCGCCAGGTTAACGTGTTCAGATCTGCCAGCAGCGATGTGTCACTGTTATTGCGTTTAATAGCCACTACAGGTACATTGGCTTCATAAAGCTTTCGAATTACAAAGCTGCCCAATAAACCATTCGCGCCAGTAACTGCAATCATCTACAGGTTGTTATTCAATAGCGGCAAAGTTAATGCTTTTTGGTAGTACCGGCTTCGTTGTGCTTCTTCTAAAAGATGAATATGTTGAAGTGAATGGCAGTCGCTACCTAAAAAATGTATCCAGCCGTTGTCTATGAGTTTAAACGCAGTTCGTTGCGCTTCGCGCGAGTAATACCCGGTTAATGAGGATGTGTTAACCTGAAAATAGACACCCCGATTGATCAGGTCTTCAGCTTTTGTCAGGTCATTTTGCAAGTACACGTAACGTTCGGGGTGTGCTAAAACCAATTGATACCCCCTGGTGGTTGCCATGAAAATGAACTCTTTCAGGTGGAAGGGTTCGGTCATAAAATTTGTTTCGAACAGCAGGTAGTTCTTTCCAAATGTGAGCACTTCCTGGTTGAGCTCAATGCTTTTAATAAAGGCTTCATCCAGATAGTACTCTGCCGCTGCTTCTAGATGGATGTGAATATCTTTGTTTCTCAGGTAATTGTTAAGTTCACCTAATCTGCCCCGGATTATATCAGGTGTGTTACGGTAGGCATCACTCATGATGTGCGGAGTGGTAATCAGTTTTTGATGCCCGGCTTGTATAAAGCGCAGAATAATTTCTTCGGCATCTTCAAAAGATTGAACACCATCATCTAATCCGGGAAGCAGGTGCGAATGAATGTCTGTCCGAATTGGAGTTTGCGCTGCGATTTCCTTTTTCTTGAACCAGCTAAGCACTTCGCTTGACAATTGATCCGATTAAACTTTTTTTCCTGTCTTCGTAGTATCCGTAGCCATATGCGGTCTCAGAAGTAGCGGGTAACGCATTAAGAATGGTAGTGATATTTTCAAATTTGTTAATGCGAATAATGCGATTAAGGGTATCAATAAAACTGCGCTTTGAATAATTCGCCCTGAAAATGTAAAGCGAAATATCGGCATGTTTCATGGCCATGATGCCATCGGTAACAATTCCTACAGGCGGTGTGTCAAGAATGATGTAATCGTAATGCTTCTTAAGGTCGGTTAGTAATTGCGAAAACTCTCCGTTGAGAAGCAATTCAGATGGATTAGGCGGATGTGGTCCAGACGGAAGAAAATCAAAGCCTTCAAGTGGGGAGTTTACAATACACTCTTCCCATGTGCTTTTTCGGATTAATATCGTACTAACGCCTTTCCCTGAATTTACTCCGTTGAAATATTGAATGCTTTTAGGCTTGCGCATATCCAGGTCCACAAGCAAAACCTTCTTTTTTGAAAGCGCCATAACGCCACCCAGATTTAAGGCAACGAACGACTTTCCTTCACCAGAAACTGTGGAAGAAATAGCAACTACTTTTTTCGAAGAATTGATATTAAAAAAATCCAGATTCGTTCGAAGTGTGCGCATGGCTTCACTCACCATGGATTTGGGCTGATCAACTACGTATAAACCATCGCTGCTGACAGAAGTACGAAGGGCTGGTATGGCGCCCAGTAAGGGGACTTGCAGCTTTTCAATTTCATAAATGCTGTTGATTTTGTTATTGGCCAGGTACAAAATACCTACAAAGAAAATGCTCAGTACAAAACCGGCTACAATGCCTATTCCGAAAATGATAGGTTTGTTAGGCGAGATCGGGCTTGCCGGTAAGTTTGCCGTTGACAGAATTTTGAAATCGGGTGTGCTACCGGCTTGTGCAATTTCAAATTGGGATTTGCTTTGCATCAACGTGAGGTAAAACTCTTCGTATAGTTTGTAGAAGCGTTGCTTTTTGGTGAACTGCGTATTTTTATCAGGCATGCTGGCAAAGTTGTTCTCCAGTTTTATTTTGGCCTGATTCAGTTCTTGTTGACGCTTCAGCAGACTTGATTTTAATTCCGTAAGCTGTTCAAAGGCTTTATTCCGGATTGTTTCAATTTCATTTTGCTTCTGCCGGAACGCAAACGTGGTTTCATTATAGGACAGTTTCATTTTGTCCATTTCCAGGTAAAGTTCCTGCAGCTTTTCAAGGTTGTTGTTGAGGTAAGCAGGAAAAAGCGGGCGTTGGGAAATGCCAAACATGAATTCTTCGCCAGTAAGTTTTTCGATTACCTGATTTAGTTCAGCGAGTCGCTTACTGACTTCAAAACGTTGTGAGTCAATTTTGTTGATTTGCTCAATGGTTTTTCTGAGATCGGTTTCAAGGTTACTGGTTTTGTTTACCAGTGTAAAATTTTCGAAATACGTTTCGTACTCCTCCATTTGTTTTTCAATGGTACTCAGTTCATTGCTTAACCAATCTATTTTTTGCTTGTTGGCCAGATTTTTTTGCTCATGACTGAAGGTCAAATAGAGTGAATCTATTCCATTTACAAGATCGCGGGCTTTGTTGGGGTTGCTGTCTTTAAATGATACGCGTATGGTGTTGGCTTCGAATTTTATCGGTTCAACCAGAAGATTTTTCGAAATGTAATCCAGTAAAACATCACGACTATTAATCACGAATGAATAGGTGTTGTCAGAATAGAATTGCAACTCAGGTCTTTTCCGGATGGTAAGGGTAAGGCCATCCAGTTCTAAGGGTTCGCCAAATGTTCCACTTAATTCAGAAGCTTGTTTGCCAAAACGTAATTCGTATTTATTGTCTGGCAATGGTTCAATGGTAATCGGCTGATTATAGTAGGCGTTATGCTGTATAGAATACTCAACCACAAATGGTGACGATGTATATAATTCAGTATTGAGGAATTGGCCGATGCTGAAATAACTTACATGCAGATTCAATGAGTCAATAACCTTGCTCAGAAATAATTTTGATTGAATGGTTTCAATTTCACCTGCAATTACGTTTACCTGTTGTCGCTCGGGTAAAAAATCACGAAACCCTAACTCGGAAGCATCTTGTTTGATGTCGAGCTTGATTTCAGATTCTGATTGATAGAGATCTTTTGTGTACCGGACTACCAGGTACGCACCCAGATTGGTTAATAAAAGCAGCAGCGCAATCCATCCCCAATTGTGGCGCAGAATGTTCCTGAGTTTGTTGAAGTCAATGCCTTCAAAGGATTCCGGGGCAGTATGAAAATTTCGCTGATCTGTCACGGACTTATAAGCTTACAAGTACAACAAGTAGTGTAGTTAAACTGGTGATGATGCTAATGGCTGGTCCATAATCGCGTAACGCCTCGCTGGCTGGTCTGCGAATCGGTTCTACATACACAACATCGCCTGGCTGCATAATCAAATTATTCTTTTTGTAGCCTTCGAACGTACTCAAATCGGCAACCATAATTTGTTCGCCACGCAACACACGGATATTATGAGCTTTTGATTCATTGCTTAAGCCGGTAGAGAGTGCCAGCACCTCCACCAATGTTACATTTTCGTTCAGAAGAGGTATCACCTGGCCTCCCAGGGCGCCAAGAACAACTACGCGTTTATTGGCGTATTGTAGTATAACAAATGGATTGGTGTAAAATTTGGCGTATTCCTTTTGAAGAATAGCCTCTGCCTGGCGAATGGTCAGGCCTTCGATTTTTAACTCACCGATCATCGGAAATTTGGCTACACCGTTTAAGTCAACCAGGTAATCCGGATCAGGACGTATGCTGGCAACTTGAGGAGGAATATCTTTTAATAATTTGAGATCAGGATCAATAATCAATTCTCCGTCACTGGTATAAACGCGCAGTTTTAACAGATCATTTTTCTGGACGACATAGTTCTTTTCGGCCTCTGCGGTTAACTGAGTTACTTGTGCAGGATCAGTTACCCTGAACATGATATTTTGCTTGTAGGATGCGCAAGAAACCAGTAAAACTGCCATCAGCACTAACTGACAGGCCATCTGTAACGCGTACTTCAATGTTGTAGGAGTTTAATCTCGTGAAATTAAGGATTTTCTTAACAACTCTTCGAGCGTGGGGAGGTTCCGATCCTTTTCGGAGAGTATCGGGTCGCTGAAAGGCCAGTGAATGTTAAGCTGAGGATCGTTCCATACAATGCCTCCTTCAGCCTCGCGGTTATAGGCGTTGGAAGTTTTGTACAAAAACAGGGAGTCTTCCAGAGCGGCAAAGCCGTGTGCGAAGCCTTCGGGAACCATTAGCAAGTTATGTTTTTCGCTGTCCAGCAAGCAGGTGTGCGTGTGCCCAAATGTTTGTGACCCTTTTCGAAGATCAATGACTACATCCAGCACTTTTCCTTTGAGTACAGAAACCAGTTTAGCTTGTTCATAAGGGGGGTATTGGAAGTGCATTCCCCGTACAACACCCTTTTTAGAGAAGGAGAGGTTTTCCTGGGTAAACCGATCGGTAATCCCTTTGGGGTGAAAAGATTCTTCTTTATAGAATTCCAAAAACCATCCGCGGTTATCTTCATAAACCTGCGGTATAATTTCCACCAAACCCTGAATACCTGTTTGAATAACCTGCATGAAATTTACTTCACCTCGTGTATGGCTTGCAGGTACTTGTTAATTACGATGCTCTCATCAAATTCAGTCTCCATTTTTTTCCGGCCATTTGAGCCAAAAGTTTGAAGGGTGTTATCGTCTAAGCCTGCCAGCGTACGCATTTGACGGGCAAGATCATCAGCATCTTTTAATTTACAAAGCAATCCGTTTACCTGGTGCTCTACTACCTGATTGCAACCGGGAACATCCGTTGCGATAATCGGTTTTGAAGAGCTGGCGGCTTCAAGTAGTGTACGGGGTGTTCCTTCACGATAGGAGGGGAGCACCACACAATCCGCTTGTTGAATGAAGTGACGTACGTCATCAGTGGTACCGAGATACTCAATGGTGCCGGAATTTATCCAAGACTGAATCAGTTCTTTATTGATACCACGCTTATGTTCGGGGTCCATCGCGCCCAACACTTGAAATCGGGCTTGTACACCCTCTGCTTTTAGCTTTTTAACGGCCTCAACGTATTCCAGAATTCCTTTATCGGTAATTAACCGTGAGATTAAAAGAAACGTGAACGTTGAATTGCGTTGATAATTAACCGGGGCAAAGCGCTTTAAATCTATTCCAGACCCGGGAATCAGGTCCACAGTCTGTTTTTGAACAAGATTCTTATCCAGAAAAAGCTTTAAGTCGTCCGGGTTTTGGAAGAAGACCTTTCGGGCAAAGCGGAAACTTAAACGGTATAGCAATTTGGCTACAATGGCAAGCGGTCCTTTTTTCAGAAAAACGGTGCCCAGTCCGCAAACATTATTTACAACGGGTATGCGCAACAATGCGGCCGCAAGTGTACCGTAAACGTTAGGCTTGATTGTATAATGCAAAATAACGTCAGGCCGTATTTTCCGATAGATGGAATACAGCTCAAAAATAAGGGCTGCATCCTTTAATGGGTTTGCACCACGACTATCCATTTTTAAGTGGAAGTGTTTGCATCCTCGTTCTTCCAAAAGTGGGGTGTACCCATCTGTTGGCGCAATAGTAAAGATTTCGTGTCCCTGTTCCTGAAGCGATTGGATCAGGTTAAGCCTGAAATTATATATGTTCCAGGACGTATTTAGGACAATTGCAACTTTCATGAATCTGATTAAAGCCTACCGTGAATTGAGGGTTAATTGTCATTTCCCTCGTTTAAACCGGATTTTTAATCGACAAAAGTATGCAAAAGTAACCGAGCGCGAAAATGATATTAATCATACTAACTTTGCGCGTTCATGGGTAATAAACAAACAGCGGTTTTAGTGGCCATTGGCGATGCTCGTCAACCCGAGCTAACCACGGAGCATCTTGATGAACTGGCTTTTTTGGCAGAAACAGCCGGAATCATAGCTGAGAAAAGAATGGTGCAGAATTTAAAAGCGCCTGATTCGCGCACGTTTATCGGCAAAGGCAAAGTTGAAGAGCTGAAATCGTATGTATTCGAAAACAATATTACAACCGTAGTTTTTGATGATGATCTTTCCCCCTCTCAACTCCGGAACCTGGAGAAAGAACTGAACCCAAAAGACCGTGAACAGGGGGTAAAAATCTACGACCGAAGCTTGTTGATTCTGGATATCTTTTTGAAACGGGCTCAAACCGCCCAGGCCCGCACACAGGTTGAGCTTGCCCGCAACCAATACCTGTTACCTCGCTTAACCCGGTTGTGGACGCACCTTGAACGCCAGCGGGGTGGAACAGGAACCCGTGGGGGTGCCGGTGAACGCGAAATTGAAACGGACCGTAGAAACATCCGGTATAGGATCACGTTGCTGAAGGATGAGCTTGAAAAAATTGATCGCCAGCGCCAAACCCAGCGTAAATCGCGAAACAACATTGTTCGTGTAGCGTTGGTTGGGTACACCAATGCCGGTAAGTCTACCTTGATGAATGTGCTTTCCGGCTCGGGTGTTTTGGCTGAGAACAAGTTGTTCGCCACCGTTGATGCCACCGTTCGAAAAATCACATTTGGCAACATTCCCTTTTTGCTTTCCGATACGGTAGGATTTATCCGCAAACTTCCCCATCACCTGATTGAATCGTTCAAGTCTACCCTGGACGAGGTTCGTGAAGCCAATATTTTGCTGCACGTGGTAGATGTTTCGCATCCGTATCACGACAACCACATTGAAGTGGTAAGCAATACGTTGGCCGATATCGGGGCATCGCACATACCGGTTGTGCTTGTTTTGAATAAAGTTGATTTGCTAAAAGCGAAACAAACCGATGAGCCGCTTGATCTCGACTCAATGAAACGCTATTACAACGAACACGGCTTTGCGCAGGTAATTTTTGTTTCAGCTGAGACAGGGGAGAATATGCTGGAACTGAAAAAATTACTATTTGAAGAAGTGAAGAAAGAACACCTTAAAATTTTCCCTAATTTTTTGAAAGACGGTTATGAGTTTGCGCCCTTCAGAACGGAGCAGGTGTAATTGTTTTTAGTAGTCGAAAATTGCTTTTTTATAAAGCGATCCTTTTAAGAATTCAAAGACTTGTTATTTCGAGAGTATGGCTATTCTCAGAACGTCACACTCATACTGAATTCCTTTACATCTATCATTTATTTCTCCATGATTGTTGCAGCATCGTTATACTCTTTGCTGTGTGTTTTATCATACTCCATTAATTTGTTAATTTAGTGTCTATAACTTTTTAATAAATCATAGAGACTTATTGGCGGTTAGTCCAAACAAGATATTAATCAGTATGAATAAATTGTTAATCGCATTTATTGCAATTCCTTTTATTGTTAACTCTCAAAATCCTGATAGTAACATCAAGACATTTGAGAAATTTAATATTTCAAATCAAAGTATCATTTGGCAAAATGTTTATCAAAGACCTGGCATGGTCGGAGATAGCTTAATAAACACTATAAATCTAATAATTCAATCTGATGCCTCTTTATCCTTATTGGGTTCTAGTGATAATACTTTTTTCTACGAGCTTAAAGATAGGGTGTTTACAAGTGGCGGTAATTTATTTTATGGTAGGGTCAGAATTGATTTTAAGGATGATAGATACCGAGTAACAATAACCAGCATTACCCAGAAGATAGGAGAGAAAGGAATGAGACAAATGGATATTTGGGCTGGGGGTACACCAGAGGCGCACAAATTACCTTCATCAATTGAAAGTACATTTCTTAACAAGGCAAAGACTGACTTTAATAAAAGTAATTTGAAGGGACTAAAGACAATTAATGACTGGTTTTTTAACGCATTCGATTTTAAGTCAACCGCGAATGATGAGTGGTAATCAAAAGTAGCCCCGACAGGAATCGAACCTGTATCAAAAGTTTAGGAAACTTCTATTCTATCCATTGAACTACGGGGCCAAATAATTTTTCAGGCGCAGGTGACTGAAAGTTGCAGGCAAAGTTAAAGATTATCCGTATATCTCATTCAACACTCCGGCCAAACGAATGCCGGCTTGTAATAAACGTTCCTTGGCTGTACCTAAGTACTTATACGCATACTGATAACCCAATCGGGCATTGCCATAATCGTAAACCTGTTGGCGGTAGCTCATGCTTTCGTAGGCCCAATCGCGAACGGTTGCTTGTTGCCAGTTTTGAACCTGTTGTTGAGTAGGGTTACCAAGCGATTCCGCCAATTCTGTATAGCTGAGTTTGGTGTCGTCAATCATATCGCTGTCCCATACGCGATGCAGGTTGCTATCGGCACGGAACCACATGATCTTGATGTTGTTGCCGCCACGATCATCGCCACGGCCAACATGAAGCGGTTGGTGAATATCCCCGATCAGATGGATCAGCCATTTTAGTCTTTCTGTCTCTTGCTGAGGGCTAAGTTTTTTTGATTTAAGTTCGGCCACAATGCGCTCAATGCTTTCAATAATGTCGCCTTTTGGATTTTTCTCAGCTTGTTCATAAGTCATGCCATCCGGAATGGTTACCCAATGCCAATCGGCTGTGTAATCATAAGTTGAGTCTGATCGGATTTCGTCCATCCAGGTGCTGGCCATAGCCAGCGATTGTCCATTTAAGATACGTTCAATAGCTTTTCTGGCTTTCTTATTCAGGTACTTATTGGCAATATAACCGGTTGCCCGATGCCCAGTGGCACCCCATCCCCACGATAAAAATGAAACAGAACAAAACAAGGCAGTAAAAATCAGTCGGCTCATGGCTTGAAATTTTGAAGGGCAAATATCTTTAAAAACAACCAAAGCTGTTTTATGATCGCTTTATTTTAAATTTATGTTTCTAAGACTAACGCATGCGTAAAGACCTAATTCATGGGTTCGATATAAAATCCCAACCCGATGAAGTAACCTGCGGCCCCACTTGTTTGCAGGCCCTCTACAATTATTATGGTGATGATATTTCCCTGAAGGAAGTGATCAGGGGGGTGAAGCAATTGAAAAATGGGGGAACCTTGGCAGTGATGTTGGGCAACCATGCTTTACAGCGTGGTTATAAAGCCTGTATTTATTCGTACAACCTCAATGTGTTTGATCCATCCTGGTTTAAGCATCCCTCAAAAAAGATCGTGAAATTTTTGCAAGAGCAGATGGAGTTTAAACACAAAAGGAGAAAACTTCAGATTGCATCAAAGGCTTATATCAAATTCCTGGAATCGGGTGGTGAACTGCGGTACCATGAATTGGATGATAGGTTGATCAAGGGGTACTTGAAAAAATCCATTCCTATCCTTACCGGGTTAAGCGCAACGTACTTGTACGACAGCCCGAGAGAAGTTCCACAGTTTAATATCTATGATCCCATAAAAGGTGAACCTGCTGGGCACTTTGTTGTGATCAGTGGATATGATGAAGAAAAAAACCTGGCTTACCTGGCTGATCCGATGACGCCCAATCCATTAAGCAAAGGCCAGCAGGTGTATCATGTGAGTTTTCCACGTTTAATCAACAGCATTTTGCTGGGCATCGTAACCTACGATGCAAACCTGCTCATTATCGAACCGCCCAAAAAGAACCGATAACCTTTTATGCCGAAGTTAATTGTTGTTGAAAATCCTGAGAGTTGGCAATTCCGGCTGGAAGATGTAGAGGTAATTACACCGGCAAATTACATTGCAGGTGAACACTATCAGCAAACCAAGGGGTTGAAAGTGCTCAATCTCTGCAAGTCTTATCAATATCAAAGCTATGGATATTATGTTTCGCTATTGGCGGAGGCGCGTCATCACAAAGTGTTACCCGGTGTAACCACCATTCAGGATTTTCGATTTCCATCGATTTTACGTGAAGACTCACAAGACTTTGATAACCTGATTCAGCAATCGTTTAAAAATGAAACTGGTGATCGGGTTGAGTTCAATATTTATTTTGGCATCACGCAGGTTGAAACACTGAACAAACTCGCCAAGCAACTTTTTCAATACATTCAGGCGCCAAGCCTCAGAGCTGTTTTTGGCAAGCGCAACAAATGGATATTGCAAAGCATAAAGCCATTAAGTATTGGAGAGGTTCCTGAAGCCGACCGGGTTTTGTTGCAGCGCGGATTGGAGCAATACCTTCAGCGCAAGCGTGAATACCGGCCCGACAAAAAGAAATATGATTTGGCGATACTGGTGAATCCAAAAGAACCAAATCCACCATCTGATGAAAAGGCTATCCAACGATTTATTAAAGCTGCTGATCAGGTTGGGCTGTATGCTGAATTGATTACCAAAAACGATTTGGATAAACTCGTTCAGTTTGATGCACTTTTTATTCGCGAAACAACATTTGTTAACCATCACACGTTCCGGTTTGCTAAAAAAGCGCAATCACTCGGACTGACTGTTATTGATGATCCTGAATCCATACTAAAATGCACCAACAAAGTGTATTTATATGAACTGCTGAATGCAAACAAAATACTTACTCCAAAATCGTTCGTGTTAAGTAAGGAGAACTATAAAAAATTACCCGAAAAACTATCCTTCCCATTTATCCTTAAACAACCCGATGGAGCATTCAGTAAAGGGGTACATAAAATCAGTTCGGCTGCTGAGTTTAAGGAAGTAACCAGCATGATGTTCAAAGACTCTGATTTGATTATAGCGCAAGAGTATTTACCAACGCCTTTTGATTGGCGCGTTGGAGTATTGGACGGAAAGCCTCTTTATGTGTGCAAGTATTTTATGGCCACCGAACACTGGCAGATTGTAAACTGGAATGCACAGGAGAGTTCGCGTGAAGGTTCGGTAGAATCAATTTCGGTCGATCAGGCACCGGCCGGGTTAATTCGTACTGCACTTAAAGCTACCAGCCTGATTGGCGATAGTTTATATGGTGTGGATATGAAAGAGGTTGACGGTAAGTTCTATGTGATTGAAATTAATGACAACCCAAACATCGATGCCGGTATTGAAGATAAAATCCTGAAGGATAAATTGTATTCTACCATAATGGAAGTATTTTTAAATAAGATCAAAGTCGACCGCTAAATGACGCAACCTCCCCGCATACATCTTTTTCAGGGTTTTGGTGTGGAACTGGAATACGTGATTGTAGATCAGGACACACTGGCTATTAAACCCATAGCCGATGAGTTGCTGAAGCATGAACTGGGTTCATATGGCAGCGATTTCGAAAATGGTATTGTCACCTGGTCGAACGAATTGGTGGTACATGTACTGGAGTTGAAGTCGACCAACCCGGAAAGTAACCTCACGGTGTTGGAGCATGCTTTTGCAGATAACATCAAACGCATCAATGCCATTCTTACCGGCTGGAATGCCAGGTTAATGCCTACCGGCATGCACCCGTTTATGGATCCGTTAAAGGAAACAAAACTTTGGCCGCACGAAAGCAATGAGGTGTATGAAGTGTATAATAAAATTTTCGATTGCCGTGGTCATGGCTGGTCGAATGTGCAGAGCACACACTTAAATCTGCCATTTTACGATGATGAAGAATTTGCACGCTTACATGCAGCTGTTCGGTTGGTTTTACCAATTCTTCCTGCGTTGTGCGCCAGTTCGCCAATCGTTGAGGGAAAGCTAACCGGATCGTTGAACACACGCCTGAAGTATTATAAAAATAATCAGTCCAAAATTCCATCAATTACCGGGCGTGTTATTCCGGAAGCCATTTTCTCAAAACGAAATTATCTCAACACCATTTACGAAAAGATCAAAACAGACATCGCGCCTTTTGATTCCGGAAATGTGTTAAATCCCATTTGGGTGAACTCGCGTGGGGCGATACCCCGGTTTGATCGCGGCTCCATTGAAATCAGGTTAATGGACGTGCAGGAGTGCCCGGCTGCAGATATTGCCATTCTTGAGTTGGTGATTGAAACGTTACGTGCATTCGTGTATGAAAAATTCATTGACCATGAATCGCAAATGAAATGTAAGACGGATGCTTTGGTTCAGATTTTTGAATTGGGCATTGAGCGGGCGGAGCATGCAATAATAAAGGATGTAGACTATTTGAAAGTTTTCGGGGTAAATGAACCAATGACTGCCGGTGCACTTTGGAAGCACATTTTTGAGTCGCTCATACACCGGGGTAATACCGTGCTGGATAAGTGGAAGCCTGAAATCAGTATCATCTTGAACGAAGGTTCATTGTCGTCACGAATTGTAAAGGCATTGGATAAACAGCCAACACATGCAAACGTTCAGGATGTATATCGAAAACTTTCGGATTGCCTGGGACAGAACAAACTCTTTCTTCCTTAAAACTTGAAACCTGTTTTACTGATTAGTTGTGAACATGCCGGAAATGAAGTCCCGGATGCATACGCATCATTGTTTTCTGATGCCCAAGATGTGTTGGCTTCACATCGCGGTTGGGATCCGGGTGCTTTGGATGTTGCTCAATTTCTGGCGGATCGATTGCAGGTTAAACTTTTTTCAATGTCGGTGACCCGGTTGCTCGTTGAGATGAATCGTTCGATAGATAACCCACAATTATTTTCTGGTTTCAGCAACGGGCTTGAAGAGGAGGAGAAAAGGAAACTGATCGATCAGTATTATTTCCCATACCGAAAATCAATTGAGGAGGCTATACTGAAAACCAATGATGCAGTTATTCATCTTTCGATCCATTCCTTTACTCCTGTTTTAAACGGCACAGTGCGCAACGTTGATGTTGGATTACTGTTTGATCCTGATCGGAAATCAGAACTGCAATTCTGCTCCGTGCTTAAGAGTGAGCTTGAAAAGGAGCTGCCTAACCAGCGAATTGAATTCAATGAGCCTTATAAAGGTACCGATGATGGACTGACAACCTCCTTAAGAAAAAAATTCCCAGATCATAAATACCTGGGAATTGAAATTGAGATCAATCAGAAGTTTGTGGGAACAACGCTTTTTTCTTCCCTCAAACAGTCTTTGTTAAATGGAATCAAGCAAACGGTTAATTCACTTTAACCACTTCGTTCGAGGCTGAATCCTGCACCGTAACTTTCAGGATTGTGCCTTTTACCTTATTGTTCAAGGTTCCATTTAAAATTAATTGGTATTGGCCGGGTTTAACTGTTGGGGCAGCGGTAAGCGTAACCGTGCTAGAGGTAATCTTGCCTTCAGCAGGATCAAAGGTTACGGTCATTCCTTCAGGTAGTTGTGATGAAAAGCCAAGTTTGGCATTCATGCTGGTATAAGCCTTCGATCTGAGAATCTCTACCGAAAATTCTGTGGATGTTCCGGCTTTTAGTTCCAATGTGCTTTTGCTGGTTTTTACAACAAATTCCGTCCGGGGGGCAACTTGTTGAGCTGACGATGTTGAAACTGCAGTTGCCAGCAGTAATGCGGTAAACAGGTATGCGATTTTCATAAGCGTATGTGTTTTGGGTTGTCTGTAACTAAACGCTAAAGGAAGGTAAATAGGCCAGCAAGGTTTGGCGGATGGGGTTAAAGGCAACCGCTTTGTAGCGAATGGTTTACTGTTGGGGTAAATGAAATACGATTGGGGTAAATGGAGAAACCTTTTGCTACGATAGTTCCATTACATTTCGCCACTGACTGATCTTCTCCATCACTTCCTTGCTCTTTTGGCGCGAAACCGGAATAAGAATATCCGTATCCAGAATTTTTAGCTTGTAACCATTGGCATTTCCGGAAACCAGGCTGATGGCATTGATATTCACCAGGTAGGAGCGGTGGCAACGCGTGGTAAATACGTTATCCATCTGGCTTTCAATACTTTTCAGGTTTGCCCGAAGCAATTTTTTCTGAATGCCATCTCCATTTTGCCAAACTACGGTAGAGTAATTGTCATCTGCCTGTACATACAATAAATCGGGCAGGTTAAGGGAAAGCGTTTCACTTGTATCGGAATAGAGGGTTACCGTATTGTTATTTTTTACGGCAGGTTCCCGCTTGAGCGATTGAATTTTTTGAAGCTCCTTATTGGCCTGCAATGCGCTCTTCAGGTTTTGTTGAAGCATGGTATTTCGCAAGAACAAGGTGGTTAAGGCAATGGGAATAATTCCCTTTACCACCACCCGGCTATTGGCCTCCATAATGTTTTCAAGAACGGTCTTTTCGGGGCAGATGTAAAAAATATCCAATAGTGAACTGCCAATGCCAATCAGAACCAGGTGCCAGATGTTCAGCAAAATGTATTTCTTCAGGTTCCAGTTCTCGGTGTCGTATACGTTTGGGAAAATTCGCGGCAGCCATACAATGTTAATTATGAGGCACACAAAGGTTATACCACCAAAAAGAAAATGCTGACCGAGTGTTAAAGACAGATCGTTCGGTAGTTTGAAAAAGTACATGAAGGCAATTACAAACGCGGTAATAACTGTAATCAAGGCCACATTCTTGCGGTCGTCATTCAGGTAAAATGGAAAGGGCGCGTTTAGTTTTTCAGACCAATTCATGGTAGTGTTCAAAACGAATTTTCGTCATCAAAGTTCGAGGGGAGGGGTGCAATACGGAAACAGAATTGAACATAAATCTTTCAAAAAGAACATTCAAAGCAGATTTTGGGGTAAACCGTATAAAGCTGTGGTGAACGGAAACCGTTGAAAATCAGTCTTTCAGGTCGTCCAGTATTGTTCTTAGCTTTTCAATATGATTGCCATATAATTTCTTCAGATACCAGTTTGTGATGGTATACACACCCACCATGAAAATAATGGATAGAATAATGAAGGAGGCTGTGTAGAGCGGATTTTCAAATTTATGGATAAACCGATCGAACCCTGATTCAAGCGCCCCAAACAAAAGGCCCAGCACAAAAAATACCGGGTAAAGTATGGCATAACTTCGTTTGTAGAATTTCATATAGGCATCCAAACGATCCAGTAAATGCCTGAGGTTGGCTTTCAGATTATCGGTAGATGAATCGTATTGATTGAGCAACATGATTTTCTTGACATAATAAAGTGTGTACGAGATAAGCAGCACCAACAGCGACAGGATAGTCCACATTAGCGCACCATGCGGAATAGTAGTAGTGTACATACCAAGCACCAGAATACAGGCTACTGTAAAGATGAGTTCAAACCACACGCTTCGTTTAAGCTTGCTGATGATTGTGTTACTGCTCTTCCCCATCATCTGCAACAGTTCACCCTCATTCTTGACTTCAAAGCCTGCCTGCTGTTTCCAAATCGATTTTAAATCATCCAGTTCTTCCATGCTTATGGGTTCATAAGTTTCCGAAGTTTTTCCCGGATGCGGTTCATGCGCACCCGTACATTGTTTTGCGTAATGCCTATTGTTTCGGCAATTTCATCATAGGGTACTTCGTCTAACGCCATCATGATAATTGCTCGCTCTATTTCTGATAACTGGCGAATACTCCATTGTAATTTCTGCAGATTCTCTTCGTGATCATCTGTTGAAGTTTCGGAGAGGTTAAAATGTCTTTCGTTAAGGTCTTCAGTTTGTAAGCCACGTTTTTGCTTGCGCAATCCGGATATGGCGGTGTTCAACGCAATCCGGTACATCCAGGTGGTAATTTTAGCATCGCCTCTAAAGGTGTGGAACGACTTCCAGAGCTGCAGCACAATTTCCTGAAAAAGATCATCGCGTGCCTCCCTGTCCGATTCGTACAGGTTACAAACCTTATGGATCAGTCCCTGGTGTTCATTCACCAGGTTTACAAAGTACCGTTCTTGTTCGCCAGCCAACGTTCGTGTAGTGAGTAAGTCGAACCCTAAAGTTGATAATTACAGAAAACAATGCCAAAAAGCGCGTACAAGGTTTTTGTAATTAGGTCGTTTAATGCATAGTTTGTAAAATGGACCTAACCCGCTGGATCAGGAATTTTTTTGGTTTTTCCCGTGCGCAAACAAATGGGTTCATTGTTTTACTTCCGCTCATAGCTTTGTTTGTTTTTTCTGCACCGGTTTACCGATGGTGGGTTAGCCGCCAGCCCCGGGATTTTTCGCAAGAACGTATTTTATTGGACAGCCTGGCCAGGCAATGGGAAGCTAAGGAAGTCAATCAGTTGCCTGAAGAGGAGGAAGTGGCTGTACGGTTGTTCTCATTTGATCCGAACTCTGTATCTAAGGATGAACTTTTGGCGATGGGATTTTCATCGGGATTAGCTACCCGGCTGGTAAATTATAGGAATAAGGGTGGTCAGTTCAGATTAAAGCAGGATTTGCTTAAGCTTTATGGAATGGATTCCACGTTTTATGGGATGTTGGCACCCTACATCGACCTTCCTCAGGAATTTGTCAAAGCAGAACTCAAACCATCGGATGAAGTAAGGCCTGCGTCCAACCGCAATGCCATCCGGTTTGACTTGAATCGGGCGGACACTACATTGTTGAAAACGGTTTATGGAATAGGCTCAAAACTTTCAACCCGCATTGTAAATTTTCGCGAATCAATAGGTGGGTTTATCAGCAAGCAGCAATTGAATGAAATTTATGGACTTGACTCAGCAGTTGTTCAGCGGCTAGACAGCGCTTCATTTATTCAACCCGATTTCCAGGTTCGTACGCTGAATATCAATGACGCCACAGAGGGCCAACTGGCAGCTCATCCGTATATATCGAAGCGAATGGCCACCGCCATTGTCACTTACCGATTTCAACATGGCCAGTACCAGCACATTGATGACCTTCGGAAGATTCTGCAACTTGACCAGGCCCAGCTTGATAAATTGAAACCGTACCTTACCGTTGATTAACTCCGTTCAATCCATATTGAAAGCGTACATGAGGCGGCTCACCAACCTGAGCGGCAACAGCCGGTCGTTGCTATTGCTTCGCCTGCATAGTGAGCAATTGATGGACTTGCAACAACTCAGTCAATTGAAAGGTGAATCTGCCTTCTCTATTGTCAATGCCTTGATTTCCGGAAAGGAAAAAAAGATTTGCCCGTTGCTGGATAGTCGCCTGGAAGCAGCCAATGTAGCGAGCGAGAAATTAAAGCGCATTCACCGCATTGATCAGTTTATTTTTGAAGAACGTGGATCACACGATTTACATGTGGGCTGGCCGGTGGCACGAGGCAAATTTGCGGATGGAACTTCGGTTCGGGCACCTTTGCTTTATTTTCCTGTTTCTTTATTTCGGGATAAAGCGGACTGGATTTTAAAAATCAGAAAGGATGCAGGCATTACCTTCAACAAAACTTTTTTGTTGGCCTTTGCGCACTTCAATGAAATCAAGCCCGATGAAATATTACTCGAAACAGACTTTGAAGATTTCGATACCGATAGTACGGTTTTCAGAACACAACTATATCAACTGCTTCGCGACAGGATTGAAATAAATTTTAATCCGGATACTTTTTCAGATCAGCTTCTTTCTTTTCAGGAATTTAAAAAGGATGAGTTTGATGAAGCACATAGAGCGGGTGAGATTAAACTTTTTCCCGAAGCGGTGCTGGGTATTTTTCCACAAGCCGGGTCGCAACTTGTGCCTGATTACATCCGGTTAATTGAAACGAACCAGTACAATTCTTTCGATAAAATATTTTTATCTCGAAATCCAACGCAGGTTGGTCCGTTGTTCGATAATCCGGTTTCGGTGAACATGGCCGTGCGTGAAGAGAAAATTCACACGGCTTTTCCGATGGATGCCTGGCAGGAACACGCAATCAAATCTATTAAGCTGGGGCGTTCCTTGGTTGTTCAAGGGCCACCGGGTACAGGTAAATCACAACTGATCTGTAATCTGATTACCGATTGTATTGCCTCGGGTAAACGTGTATTGCTGGTTTGTCAAAAGCGTGTAGCGTTGGATGTTGTATACAGCCGGTTATCTCAGGTTGGGCTGGCCGATTTTCTTGCTTTGATTCATGATTTCCGTGATGACCGTAAAGATATCTATCAAAAGGTGGCCCGGCAGATTGATCGGGTTGACGAATACAAGATGTTGAACCGGGGTATTGATGCCATACAAACCGAACGGAAATTTTTCCAGGTGTGCAGAGGCATTGATCAGCTTACAGAAGAGTTGGAGGAATTCCGGAAGGCCTTGTTTGATGATAGTGAGTGTGGACTAAGCGTAAAAGAGTTGTACCTGACTTCAAATCCAAACCTTGAAGGCATAAACATTACGCAATCGTATCAGCAATTTCATTTCGATACGGTAACTGATTTTGTTAACAGGCTGAAACAATATGTTCGCTATGCCGCCATATTTGAAGTGGATGATTACTTCTGGCGAAATCGAACTTCGTTTGCATCTTTTACACTTTCTGATTTAAAGGAAATAGTGGCCTGTGTAGAGAATGTGCCAAGGTTCCAATCTTCAATCAGCAAGCAACTGGAAGAAGTTACGGGTGTTTCACTAAACCTGGAAAACTGTGAAGTTTTAAGCAAGCGAAGAACTGACGTGGATGAAATGGTCACGTTGTTGGCCGATGAGGTTTCGTTTCATTTTTTCAAAACTCTGGTGAATGAATCTGATGATGAAACCAGTTTGCTTTGGCTTCAGAATATGGAACGATTGGTGATGAATTGCTTTGCGAGTGATGGTGTGGAAGTTTCATTACGCAGCGACCAGATTGGGGTTTGTCAGGGTGCCTTGCAACAGCGCATGGTTGCCAGAAGGAGTTTGACGCGAATGATTCGGTGGGAGTTGTTTTCAGAACACAAGTTCTTTCTTAAACGTGTGCTGATCAGCAATGGACTGGAGTACAATAAAAAAGGACTTAAGTCGCTTGAAGCACGAATTGATAACCGCCTTAATCTGGAACACCACCTGACGGCACTAAAAGCCAAAACCTGGCTGATTGATATGCCAGAGGATTACCAGCAGAAAAGTTTTAAAAGGTGGTTTGAAAAACAGAAAGCTGCGGTTCGGGCCAAACTTATTCTGAATGAACTTCGTGAAATCCGGGACGGCATTCATCCGGCCAATTATAACCGCGATGAATTTATTCGATTGATCTGGCAAATTATGGATATACTGGCTCCGATTGCCGGACATCGCGAGCGTTGGCAAAAGTATTTAACGTCATACCAGATCACACAACTGATTCATCAACCTGATCAAAAAGATGAATGGATTGCAGCAGTGAAACGCGACTTCGATAACCTGAGTGAATTTGATCGGATTAAGGAAGGCTTGCTTTCGCATGAGAAGGAAACAATTGACAGGTTGTTTGATAAGTCGCAACGATGGGATACTGATGCGTTCGTCTCGGTATTTCAGAATAGTTTGCGGGTTGCCTGGATAGAACACATGGAGATGAAGTACCCGGTGCTCCGGTCTGCTTCCACACTAAAGATGGATGACATGCAGTCGGAACTGCAGCGACTGTTGGATGAGAAGATGGCATTAAGCAAAGAAATTTTATTGTTGCGTGCCCGCGAAGGAATATGTGAGAGTATTGAATATAACCGGTTGAATAACCGGGTAACGTATCGCGACCTTCAGCACCAGGTTACCAAGAAGAAAAAAATCTGGCCGGTTCGGAAATTGATTTCAGAATACTATACCGAGTTATTCAAAATCGTTCCGTGTTGGATGGCATCACCCGAATCCGTGTCAGCCATATTTCCGATGGAACAACTTTTCGATGTGGTGATTTTTGATGAGGCATCGCAATGTTTTGCAGAGCGCGGTATTCCAGCATTGTGCCGGGGTAACCAGGTATTGGTGGCAGGCGATGATAAACAACTTCGTCCGTTTGAATTGTATCAATCGCGATTGGAGGAAGAAAGCGAAACTCCTGAACTGGAAGTAGACTCCTTGCTTGAGCTTTCATCAAAGTATCTTGAAACCACATATCTGAGAGGGCACTATCGCAGTAAATCGCTGGAGCTGATTGATTTTTCAAATCATCACTTTTATAACAGTAAACTTCAACTTCTTCCGGATAAGCGCATTCTGGACTTGAATGAACCTGCAATTGAATATCGAAAAGTGGATGGTATGTGGGAAAACCAAACCAATCCGCAGGAGGCACAACAGGTTGTTGATGTAGTGATGAAGTGCGTCAAGGAGCATCCCGAGAAGGATATTGGCGTAGTTACGTTCAATCTTCCGCAGCAGATGTTGATTATGGATTTGCTGGACGAGGCATTAGTCCAGTCACTTCCGGCTTCGATCTTTGTAAAGAACATTGAAAATGTTCAGGGTGATGAAAGGGACATTATCATCTTCTCCATTGGTTATGCGCCAGATAAAAACAAAAAGCTGAGCATGCAATTCGGCAGTCTGAATGTAGCAGGTGGTGAAAACCGGTTGAATGTAGCGATAACCCGTGCCCGCGAAAAAGTGATTATTGTTTCCAGCATCTGGCCTGAAGAGTTGCGCATACAGGGTATTCAGAATGATGGTCCGAAGTTACTGAAGCAATACCTCGAATACGGCCGTGAAGTTTCAGAGGGAAGATTCAAGTCGGCAGTTGTTGAGCACACCAATCATAATGCGGACTGGTATTTGCGATCGGCCATCACGCGCTGGTCTGCTGCTGAGAAAACATCACTTACTTTTGAAGCTGGAAGACTGCCATCAGCAGATATCACATTAACCAAAAGCAGTAAGCCTGAAGGGATTATTCTTACAGATGATGTATTGTACGAGCAAATGTATTCCATCAAAGATGCCCATGTGTATACCCCGCAGCTGCTCGAACAAAAACACTGGACGCACCACCGCGTGTTTAGCCGGAACTGGTGGATGGATCGGGAACGCGTTCAGCATGAGCTAACCCGCTACATTTATCAGCTTAATGAGTCTTCTTAAACAAGAAGCTTAGTTTTGGCTGGGCACCACACCCAACGTTTCCGCATGCTGACTGATATCCAACCCGATACTTTCTTCATCCTTGCTAACGCGGAGTTTGGTTATCCATGAAGTGATTTTGAAAATCAACAATGATCCGAAGAATGTGAATACACCTACAATGACCATCGCTAACAGGTGATAGAGAAATGTGGTGGAGGTTCCATAGATCAATCCAACATCGGCTGCAAATACACCTGTAAGCAACATGCCTACAATGCCGCCCACTCCATGGCAAGGGAAAACATCCAACGTATCATCGAGTGAAGTGCGCTGCTTATAGTAAACCGCCAGGTTGCTTACAATGGCAGCAACAAATCCGATAAAAACACTTTGGCCCATGGTAACAAAGCCGGCTGCGGGTGTAATGGCAACCAAGCCTACCACGGCACCAATACAGGCGCCCATCGCGGAGATTCTTCTTCCAACCAGTGCATCAAACATAACCCAGGTAATCATAGCCGAAGCGGATGCCATATTGGTTGTACCAAAAGCCTGTACGGCTAATTCATTTGCACCCAACGCAGAGCCTGCATTGAAGCCAAACCAACCGAACCAGAGCATGCCTGTGCCTAAAATGATAAATGGAATATTGGCAGGTTGATGGTTTTTGATTTCGCGTTTTCCGAGCACATATGCACCGGCTAACGCTGCAAACCCTGCCGACATGTGAACTACGGTGCCGCCTGCAAAGTCAAGTACGCCCCATTGCCGCAAGAAACCCTCAGGGTGCCAGGTCCAGTGGGCTAATGGTGTATAAATAAAAAGAGAGAACAAACACATGAAAATAAGGTATGAAGTGAACTTCACCCGTTCAGCAAAACTGCCGGTAATCAGTGCCGGTGTAATGATGGCAAATTTGAGTTGAAAGAGTGCGAAAATCAGGAAGGGAATGGTAGGAGAGAAATCCGGATGCGTGGCTAATCCTACACCCTTAAAACTGAAAAAGGTGGTCGGGTTGCCAATCAGCCCATGATAACTCTCCCCAAACGCCAGACTAAAACCAACCAAATACCAAAGCAGACTAATCACACCCAAAGCAATAAAGCTTTGCAGCATGGTAGAGATCACATTTTTAAAACTCACCATTCCTCCATAAAAGAAGGAGAGGCCGGGTGTCATGAATAACACGAATGCAGTGGCTACAATCATCCAGGCCGTATCCGCTTGATTAAGATTGGAGTTTTCGGTGGGGGCAGACTCATGCGTAGAATTCAATAGCGAGAGAATCTGTAATAAAATGATGAGTCCGAAAATTATTATGTAGCGCGTTTTTGGTTTACTCATGACCCTGGAGCGGTTATATTTTCTGTTAATTTCAGGCTTTAATGTTCAAAAATGAACCACTTTTAGTAAAAAATTACCGAAATCGGTTGAATGATGGTTGAAACAAAGCCTACTTTTTCATAAGTATGAAATTTTAAGATGAGCCCGGCATGTTTATCTGCCCCAACCGCCTGTCAAGCCTTTATTTTGATTTCGTTTGAACTTGCTTAGCTTGACAACTTTAAACCTTACCATGAAAAAGCTTTTTTACCTCGTAGGATTAATCTCCACGCTGACTTTAGGCCAAGGCCGGATCTCCGATGCACCTACTGTTAAAGAAGGTGATGGCCCGCATACCCAACTGATCATCCGTGGTGTAACCTTAATTGATGGAACAGGCGCGCCTCCAATCGGGCCGGTAGATGTTGTTGTAAGGCAAAACCGGATTGAACGAATTGCCATTGTCGGTTATCCGGGTGTACCGATTACCGAGGAGCGAAGACCAAAGCTTGAAGCTGGTGGAAAGGAATTGCAAGCAGAAGGCATGTATCTGATGCCCGGATTTGTTGATATGCATGGACATATTGGTGGCGGTCAGGCACCGAATGCAGAGTATGTTTTTAAGTTGTGGATGGGTCACGGCATTACTACCGTACGCGATCCTTCGGCAGGCAATGGTTTGAACTGGGTGCTGGATCATAAGAAGAAGAGTGCTGCAAACTCGATTACCGCCCCGCGCATTCATGCCTATACTTCGTTTGGTCAAGGTAGTGATAAGCCCATTAGCACGCCCGAAATGGCGCGCGAATGGGTAAGGGCCAATAAAGCAAAGGGCGCTGACGGCATTAAATTTTTTGGAGCTGCACCTGATATCATGCAGGCTGCTTTGGAGGAAAACAAAAAGCTGGGCCTACGCTCAGCGTGTCACCATGCGCAAATGGATGTAGCGCGTTGGAATGTACTTAAATCGGCTAGAGCGGGGTTAACATCCATGGAACATTGGTATGGTTTACCAGAAGCGTTGTTTGTTGATCGCACCATTCAGGATTATCCGCTGGATTATAATTATCAGAATGAGCAACACCGCTTTGAAAATGCAGGCAAACTATGGAAGCAGGCTGCGGCTCCGTATTCCGAGCATTGGAATAATGTGATGAATGAGTTGATCAAACTTGATTTTACACTAGATCCAACCTTCAACATTTATGAAGCCAGTCGCGATTTGCATCGGGCGCGCAGGGCGGAGTGGCATGAAGAGTATACACTACCACAACTTTGGGGTTTCTTTCAACCCAACAGAAGGGCGCACGGTTCATATTGGTTTGCCTGGGGAACCGAGCAGGAAGTTAATTGGCGTGCGAACTATGCATTGTGGATGAAGTTCGTAAATGAATACAAGAACAGAGGAGGTCGCGTAACAACAGGCTCCGATTCAGGATTTATTTTTCAATTGTATGGATTTGCATATATCAGGGAGTTGGAACTCCTCCGTGAGGCGGGCTTTCATCCGTTGGAAGTAATTCGTTCGGCCACGTTGTATGGAGCACAGGCGCTTGGTGTTGAAAAAGACCTCGGCTCAGTTGAAGTAGGTAAACTTGCCGATTTTGTAATTGTTGATCAGAACCCACTTGAAAACTTTCAGGTGTTGTATGGAACGGGTGCTATTAAACTATCGGATGACAATAAAGCTATTCGGGTTGGAGGCGTGAAATACACCATTAAAGATGGTATTGTCTACGATGCAAAAAAGCTATTGGCTGATGTTCGTAAAATTGTTGCTGATGAAAAGGCCAAAACCGGATTTGTATTGAAGCAGCCTGGAATGGATTAGCCTAATGGCAATTAAATTTAGCGTAATGAGATTTATTGTTTGAGCGAACTAACTCCAAAAAGAGTAGTTTGTTATCATCAATGTCAAGTCTGCAAAAATTACTACTGAGTTTTCTGAAGAGTCTCATTTCAGGATAAAATGGAACATTTAATTCTGAATATGCCCATTTATCCACATCGATTATTTGCCCGCCCTGTAATCCTTCGATCTTGGCAAAATAGTTCTCAAACCTCTTGTCAATCTTATGAATTTCATTTGCTTCAATAGCAATATAAAATTTTGGTGTTTTATCTGAATAAAGTGAAAATGACAGATAGTGATCCCAATAACCGAAAAAATTAAAGATTGGGAATACCCAAACAAATAAAACAGGCACTAGCTTCAGTAAATTAAAGTTGACTTTACTTACGGTTACAGGAATTTTTTGGGGACGATCTCCAAACAGAAGGTAAAGAAGAACGATCATTGCAACATTCCAAGGATAAACTACCGAATTATGGTTTAAGGCAACGGGACTCAGGTAAAACAATATGATAATATGTGTTAGAATAGCGGTATATAATCCTACTCTTCTAAATCTAGGAATAAGAAGAGTCAATCCCATAGAAAGCTCAATTATCGGAATTATGTAGCCTAATTTCTTCCAGCTATGGGTATTACCATTTAATCCTAAGACATTGGTCATTTGGGAAAATGTAATATCGAGGAAGCTCTGATTCAATTTATGAACGCCACTCCAAAAATAGACCCCAGCAATAATCCATTGCAACGTAGTTAATATTGCTATTCTGTCTATGTTTCTGTTTGATATGAAAAGAAAAGGAATCAGCATAAGGAGGTATAGGTAAACCCATGGTTGCCATCGCATTTGATCTTGTAGTAGCATGATTATCAATGCTATTATTGTGATCCATCCAATTATTCTTCTTTCTGAGAAAACCCAGATCAAACCCGCAACTACAAAAAGTAGAAGAAGAATCCGATCAAATTGATATGAAAGGATAGGCATGCTATCGAATAGCTCAAGGTTGGGCAATAGCCTTCCTGTGTTTAGCCAAAGTTTTTGCGAAAATAAAATACCAATAACAAACGCAATTAGAACTGAGACTTTGATGAGCTTTACTCGTTGATACAAATCGTCCAGATGAAACCAGTTAAGCATGTTTGTTCGTTTGGTACATCAAATTTTCTTTGAATGATGATCGGAGATCAGATGTCATTCTTTTGATTGATCACAAGGTTGCCCATAGTGTTCAATCTAAATTATGATAAAAGCTATGACCAAGCCAAAAATCTTTGATAATCGTCTGGAGGCTTCACAAGATTCTCCTTGATCTTCTGAATTTTATTGTAGTCCAGCTTGTATTGTACGCCAGCAGCCTTAAGATAGAAAGGATCCTATAATTTTTTTTACGAGGGAGAACATACATGAGACAAAATTCGTTATATTGGTGGACAAATTTCCGGATCCATGAAAGCGAGAAAATATACCCGAAAAAACACAACATCTTCCGTGCATGAGCCTGCAGTTGCCTATGAAAGGGCACAGCAATCGGCTGTTCACCAGCTTTTGGATATTGAGTCGGCCAAAGTAAACGAGCCATTAAGCCGGGTTGATACGTTTCGCAAAGGGTTACGCAAAAAGTCTTTTG
Organism: Cyclobacteriaceae bacterium; assembly: GCA_019638275.1. Classification (GTDB taxonomy): domain Bacteria; phylum Bacteroidota; class Bacteroidia; order Cytophagales; family Cyclobacteriaceae; genus UBA2336. The sequence goes on from JAHBUC010000004.1 coordinate 169,576, forward strand.
ATCGCTTAAAGGAAGTTACAGGCCTTGATAACGAAACCCTGGCTTCTGCTTTGGCGGTGTCGTCTAAAACTATTCAACGCACAGTCGTTTTTGATGTGGTGCAATCAGAAAAAATGTACGCCCTCGCTGAGCTTTATACCATGGGCATTGAATACTTTGGTGAAGCGGGATTTCGCAGGTGGATGGATCGTCCGCTCTTTAGTATTGGCAACATTAAGCCTATTACCTTAATTGATGTCGCTGAAGGCGTTACCCTTCTCAAAACAGAAATCATGCGGATGCAACACGGTATTGCCGTATGATCATTTACCGGTTGGCCCGAACGGAGTTTTGCGATGTTAGTGGGGAGGGGGCAAAACGTTATGGCGGGCGTTGGAATTTACCAGACCACCCGGCTTTATATGGCTGTAATTCTGTTTCGGCAGCCATGTTGGAACGCCTGACGATTGATCCGGAACTATTCGCGGCTGAGCGTTATGTGTTGTATTCTGTTATGGAGTTCAGTTGTCCGGATGAGTTTGTGGTTAAGCCTGATTTAAAACAATTGCCGGAGGGCTGGAATGCCATACCCGCATCGCGTATTTCAATGGAATATGGTACTGAGCTTTTAAAACAGGGGACCATTTGCTTTGAGGTACCCTCTGTGGTTGATCCGTCTTCTTCTACCTTGGTTTTGAATCCGATCTCAAAAGACTTCCGGAAAGTCAAATGGAAGGTTTACCCCCTTCGGCTCGACCAGCGGATTGTTCGGTAGGCGATATTGATTTTTCGAATTAATCGCCCCCGAATTGCTACTTTTGCAGTTCTAAAATTTTGAGGAACAGACGGGTATGGAAAACATCCGCAATTTTTGCATTATAGCCCATATTGACCACGGTAAAAGCACGTTAGCCGATCGTTTACTGGAGTTTACCGGTACACTTACGCAGCGTGAAATGCAGGCCCAGGTACTGGATAACATGGATTTGGAGCGTGAAAAGGGCATCACCATCAAGGCACACGCCATCCAAATGAATTACAAACTGGATGGAAAAGAGTATATCCTGAATCTGATTGATACACCCGGCCACGTTGACTTTTCTTATGAGGTTTCCCGATCAATAGCGGCATGCGAAGGCGCCTTATTAATTGTTGATGCCAGTCAGGGTATTGAAGCCCAGACCATCTCAAATCTTTATCTGGCCCTTGAGCATGACCTGGAAATTATTCCGGTTATGAATAAAATTGATTTGCCTCATGCCATGCCCGAGGAGGTGACAGACGAAATTGTTGATCTCATCGGATGTAAGCCGGAAGATGTGATTCGCGCGAGTGCTAAAGAGGGTATTGGTATTGAAGATATTTTAAAAGCGGTTGTTCACCGCATCAAGCCTCCGAAGGGTGATCCAAAAGCACCGCTCCAGGCTATGATTTTCGATTCGGTATTCAACTCCTTCCGCGGGATAGAAGTGTACTTCCGGGTGTTTAATGGATCAATTAAAAAAGGCGATAAGGTTAAGTTTGTAAATACCGGCAAAACCTATGAAGCCGATGAAATTGGTGTATTGAAAATAAATAAACTTCCCAAAAATGAAATCGGAGCGGGTAATGTGGGGTACCTGATTTCAGGTATTAAAGAAGCCAAGGAAGTAAAAGTGGGGGATACCATAACGCATATTGACAGGTCTGCTCCCTCTATAAAGGGTTTTGAAAACGTTAAGCCAATGGTTTTTGCGGGTATCTATCCGGTGGATACCACTGAGTTCGAAGAATTGCGTGCTTCTATGGAGAAGCTTCAATTAAATGATGCATCGCTCGTTTGGGAGCCTGAAACTTCGGCTGCGTTAGGTTTTGGTTTTCGATGTGGCTTCCTCGGTATGTTGCACATGGAAATTATTCAAGAGCGCCTGGAAAGAGAATTCGATATGACTGTAATCACCACAGTACCTTCTGTGCAATTCCACGCCATTCGTACGGACGGATCCAAGTATGATATCAATGCCCCCTCTGAGATGCCTGATCCGAATACGGTAGACCATATTGAAGAACCCTACATCAAAGCACAGATTATCACGAAATCTGAATTTATTGGCGGTATTATAAAATTATGTATGGATAAACGCGGGGTGATCAAGAATCAATCTTACCTGACCACAGATCGCGTTGAGATGTCGTTCGAGATGCCGCTGGCAGAAATCGTATTCGACTTTTTTGATAAACTTAAAACCATTTCCAAAGGATACGCTTCGCTGGATTACCACCTGATTGGTTTCCGTGAATCGGATATGGTGAAGTTGGATATTCAGCTGAACGGTGAAAAAGTAGATGCATTGTCTGCTATCGTACACCGTAGCAAGGCGTATGAGTGGGGTAAAAAGTTGTGCGAGAAGTTACGTGAATTGTTGCCACGTCAAATGTTTGAAATTGCTATTCAGGCTGCCATCGGACAAAAAATTGTTGCCCGCGAAACCGTGAAGGCCATGCGCAAAAACGTATTGGCAAAATGTTACGGTGGGGACATCTCGCGTAAGCGTAAATTGTTAGAGAAGCAGAAGAAGGGTAAGAAGCGTATGCGCCAGGTTGGTAACGTGGAAATACCACAAGAAGCATTTATGGCTGTATTGAAGATTGATTAGTCATTTAATAACAACTTCATGGTAGACGAAAAAACATACACCTTAATTGACGGACGCAAAATTGCCGCACAGATCAAAGAAGAGATCACACAACGTGTTCACGAATTAAAAAGTGAAGGCAAGAAAATTCCGCACCTGGCCATTATTCTGGTGGGCGATGATGGCGCCAGTCAAACGTACGTAGATCACAAAGTAAAAGCGTGCAAAGAGGTAGGTTTTCACTATACCATGATGCGCTTTGCTGATACCATCAGTGAGGATAAATTATTGAAGCACATCGATCAGGTAAATAAAGATTCAGATGTAGATGGTTTTATCGTTCAGCTTCCTTTGCCCGCTCATATCTCAGTAGAGAAAATTACTGAACACATTCGGCCCGAAAAGGATGTGGATGGATTTACTAACCGAAACTTTGGCAGTATCGTTTCAAAAAATCCACTGCTTATGCCGGCAACACCATTTGGTGTAATAGAACTATTGAAGCGATACAAAGTAGAAACTGAAGGTAAAAATTGTGTGGTAGTGGGTGCCAGTCGCTTGGTGGGCGCACCGCTTAGTATGATGTTGGTGGAACAAGGCCGTGCCACGGTCACAGTTTGCCACAAATACACAAAAGACCTAAGTGCTTTCACAAAACAAGCCGACATACTTATTGTTGCAGTTGGCAAGCCTGGCCTGATTACAGCCGATATGGTTAAAGAGGGTGCTGTTGTTATTGATGTAGGCACCACGCGTGTGGAAGGGCCGCAATACAAAAACGGCTATGCCATCAGGGGGGATGTAGATTTTAAGAATGTTGCACCAAAGTGTTCCTTGATCACACCAGTTCCCGGTGGTGTCGGTCCTATGACGATAGCTTCACTGTTGCTGAACACCCTTCGGGCAACCGAACTCAGAAATGCTTAATGATTTCGTGAACGTGGATACTCCCGTTTTACCGAGAATTGAATGGCTTCCTTTGATGGAAGATTTCTACACCATACAGGGTGAAGGTTTCTATCAGGGACATGCCGCATACTTTATTCGGTTAGGGGGATGTGATGTAGGGTGTGTATGGTGCGATGTGAAAGAATCCTGGGATGCAGATCAACATCCAAAAGTTTCTGTTGAAGAAATGGTGGATACAGCGAAAAACAGCGGAAGTAAAATTGCTGTGATAACGGGCGGTGAGCCAGCCATGTATGATCTTAGTCAGCTTACTGAATCACTGAAGCAGGCAGGGCTACGCACACACATTGAAACATCAGGAGCATATCCGCTAACCGGAACCTGGGACTGGGTATGTTTTTCACCAAAAAAATTCAAAGCTCCTGATCCATCCGTTTATCAACAGGCAGATGAGTTGAAGGTGATCATCTATAATAAAAGCGATTTTACATGGGCAGAAGAATTTGCAAGCAAGGTAAAATCTGAATGCAAATTGTTTCTTCAACCCGAATGGTCGAAAGAGAAGGAGATGTTACCGCTGATCATTGATTATGTCAAAGCCCATCCCAAATGGCGCATTTCTCTTCAGGTGCACAAGTACATGAACATCCCCTAAGGTTGTGACCATTGAATCTTTTGCTCAACAAGTAAATGCGTGGGGCGCTGAACGAACACCCTTTCTTTTCATTGTTGACTTTGAATTGAAAAAACCTTTGGCTTTTCGGCTGGATGAGGTTGATCCGGAGCAAATCTTGTATGCCTGTAATCAGTTTGGTAACGGGAATGACCAACTAAAAAGTACGACTTCCATTACACTACATAAACATCCCATACCAGTAGCCGATTACACCAGTCGTTTCGATAAAGTATATAATCACTTACAGTATGGCGATTCTTTTCTGACCAACCTGACTGTAAGGACACCGATTGAATTGAATTGCTCCCTGAAAGATTTGTTTTATTTGAGTGAGGCTAGATATAAACTTTGGTTTAAGGGTGAGTTTCTCGTTTTTTCGCCTGAGACATTTGTTCAGATTGTCAATAGCAAAATATTTTCCTTTCCGATGAAGGGAACAATTGATGCCCAAATACCAAATGCGACTTCTATAATTTTATTGGATAAAAAAGAAGAAGCAGAGCACATTACTATTGTTGACTTGATACGGAATGATTTAAGTCAGGTGGCAACACAGGTTAGCGTTTCGCGGTTTCGATACATTGAAGAGTTAAAAACCAATCTGAAAAACTTATTACAGGTTAGCTCTGAAGTTTGCGGCCAACTAGCTGATGATTTTCATTCACAATTAGGTGATATACTGATTGCGCTGCTTCCGGCTGGATCCGTGAGTGGAGCACCCAAACCAAAAACGCTCGAAGTGATACGGGAGGCGGAAGGTGAAGATCGTGGATACTATACCGGTGTGTTTGGCTATTACGATGGTGAAAAACTGGACAGTGCCGTTATGATCCGGTATATTGAAAAATCAGGTGATCAGCTTTTCTATCGAAGCGGTGGAGGAATTACTACACAAAGCAATGCTGAGCAGGAATATAAAGAAGCAATCGATAAAATTTATGTTCCGGTTAATTGAGTCGATACGATTGGAAGATGGTGAATGCTTCAATCTTCACTACCATCAGCAGCGGATGGATGAGTCGGTTTTGTTGCTTACTGGTATGCAGAATAGAATTCGGCTGACTTCATTTCTTCAAAAGCAGAATTTACCGGTTACTGGAAAATTCAAATGCCGTATTGTTTATTCAGAAACGGGTGTAATCGAAATGGGATTTACTCCTTATGAGACCAGAACAATCAATTCACTCAAAATTATTCATGATAACGCGATTGATTACTCATTTAAGTTCACGGACCGCGCTGCACTAAATAATCTTTTTGCACAGCGGAATGATTGTGATGATATTCTGATCGTGAAGAATGGATTGGTTACGGATGCTTCCTATAGCAATGTTGTCTTTTATGATGGATTGCGTTGGCTAACGCCTGCACAACCTTTGTTGAAAGGTACTATGCGACAATGCTTGCTTGATAATGGTGTAATAGTTGAGGATGCAATTCGGGCGGAGCAAATTCCGTTATTTAAGAAAGTAAGGCTGATTAATGCCTTATTGGGTTTTGAGGGCCTTGAGCTTTCTGTATCACAGATTGTTTTTTAGTTTTAACGTATGATGGTGAGTGTAGAGAATCTGGTCAAGGGGCTTGCAGTACTTGTTTTGTTAGGTGTTGCGTTAAATGCATCGGCTCAGGCGCAGTTGAGCACAAAATCAAAAAAGGCAATTGAGTTGTATAATGAGGCCGATAATTACCGGGTTCGCCTTCAGCATACACAGGCAATAGATTTACTTGAGCAAGCCATAGCCAAAGACAAGAATTTTGCTGAAGCCTATTACAGGTTGGGGTTGGTTTACATGACCATGAAAAATTACCCAACGGCAATTTTAAATTTTGAAAAGGGATTATCCCTTACCATTGATCCGCGGAAGCAAAAAGTATATTGGTTTGATCTGGGTGAGGCATATCTTATTACCGGTAAGTATGATCAAGCCATTCAATACCTGACCGATTTCATTGCGGCAGAGAAACAAAATCTTCAGAAAGCTGAACGAGCCAATCAATTATTGAATAACGCCAACTTTGCAAAGGCAAATGCTGAAATCAGAGCGGCTTTTAAAATAAGAGCTTTAAGCGATACGGTGAACAGCTTTGCCATGCAGTATTTTCCGGTGCTCACGGCCGATCAAAACGAACTGATATTTACAAGAAGGTTGGGTACAGGTGGTGAACATGATGAAGACATCGTGGTTTCAAAAAAGGATAAGGAAGGAAAGTGGATGGCTCCTGAATCTATTTCAAAGAACATTAACTCATCTTTAAACGAAGGTACCTGTACCATCTCAGCCGATGGACGAAAACTGATTTTCACTTCGTGCGTGGGTCGGCAAAGTTTAGGAAGCTGCGATTTATATGAAAGCACAAAAATCGGAAACGAATGGACCATTCCTGTTAACCTGGGGCCAATGGTAAATTCTGCCGAGTGGGAATCACAACCGGCCCTATCAGCCGATGGCCGTACGCTCTATTTTGTTTCTGATAGAAGAGGAGGTTACGGAAGACGAGACATATGGGTGACCACACTGGATGAGCAGGGTCAATGGACAAAAGCCAGAAATTTGGGTGCGCCCATCAATTCCGTGCATGATGAGATTTCTCCTTTTATACATGCCAATAATAAGGTATTGTATTTCGCTTCAAAGGGGCATACCGGTTTTGGCGGATATGATATTTTTTATTCAGAGAAAGCAGGTGATTCATGGTTGCCCCCCGTTAACATGGGCAGGCCGGTAAACGATTATGAAGATCAGTTTTCATTTTTTATCACAGCCGATGGGGCTAAGGGATATTACTCGCATGAAGAGTTGGTTGGTTCCGGAACGAAGAGTAAGCTGTATGAAATAGCCATCCCACCCGATCAACAGGTCAAGGCAAAGAGCAATTATGTGCGCGGTTTAATAATCGATAAGCGATCGAAAAGCCCATTGAGGGCTCGCATTGAGCTTTTCAATATTGCCACAAACCAGCGAGAGGCTCTTGTTGAATCTGACTCATTAACCGGGGAGTACCTGATGATACTTACCCAAGGTTCTGAATATGCCCTTTACGTAAACAAAGTCGGATACCTGTTTACAAGCTCAAATTTCAATTATGCGGAAGCTACTGATTTAGAGCCTATTACGTTAAATTTTGAACTGGAGAAAGCCGAAAAAGGCTCATCCGTAGTGCTTAGAAATATTTTTTTTGATACCGATAAATATGACCTGAAGGATAAATCGATAACCGAACTTCAGAAGATAATTCGGTTTTTGAATGAGAACCCTGCTGTGCGCGTTGAAATTGGCGGCCATACCGATAATGTGGGCACGCCCACGTATAATCAACAGCTCTCCGAAAAACGGGCACTTTCTGTTTACAACTACCTGGTAAACAACGGCATAAAGAAGGAAAAACTTTCCTGGAAAGGGTATGGCCAATCAAGCCCCAAAGCGTCAAACGAAACCGATCCAGGCCGGCAGGAAAACAGGCGGATTGAATTCCAAATAAAATAGGGTAATCTATTGCTGAGACAAACTCCGCAATCGTTTGATGTTTCTGAAATCAGAATAAAAATCCTATCGACATCACTTTTTCAGATGAAGTTTTTGTGATAAGTTTGAAGGAACTCTTAAAATTTTACCTACCTAAACTTTAAACTATGAAGAGACTACTACTTGCTTTTGTAGTTGTGCTTTTCTTCTCCGGTGGAGAAGTATTCGCACAAGAACGCGTTGTCTCAGGCAGAGTGTCATCCACTGAGGATGGTTCGGCACTTCCTGGAGTAAACGTGGTGCTCAAAGGTTCTGCATCAGGAACAGCAACTGATGCAGATGGCCGTTATTCGTTAACTGTACCCGCATCAGGCGGCTCCCTGATTTTCTCATTCATTGGTCTTCAAACCAGTGAGGTGGTTATTGGCGATCGTTCGGTCGTTGATGTTAGTCTGGCACTTGATGTAACTCAACTTTCTGAGGTTGTTGTAACAGCGCTTGGTGTTGAGAGGGAGACAAAAACTCTTGGCTTCTCCGTAAAGGAAGTTAAAAATCAGGAATTGACAGTTGCCCGCACAACCAACGTTGTAAATGCATTGAGCGGTAAAGTGGCAGGTGTACGGGTAGCCGGGTCCAACGGTATGGTTGGCTCCTCGTCAGCAATATTTATTCGCGGTTTCACCACATTTACTGGTAGCAACCAACCTTTATTTGTTATTGATGGTATACCTATTGATAACAGTGGTGGTGGAATGGCACTCCAAACAGGTGTATCCAACTCCAACCGGGCTATCGATTTGAACCAGGATGACATTGAGTCACTTACTGTACTTAAGGGCCCGGCAGCAGCCGTATTGTATGGCTCAAGAGCGGCAGCAGGTGCCATCATTATTACTACAAAAAAGGGAAAATCTGGTGCAGGCAAGAAAACGGTTGTAGAGTACACGGGTTCATATAACATAAACGAGCCGAATCGATTACCGGATTATCAAAACACATATGCACGCGGTACATCCGTGAGTGGAGGCGTTCCGGTTGCACCCGTTTACCAGCCGAATGCCGATCAGTCGAACTGGGGTCCGATCATCGCTGGCCAATCAGTAGCGAGCCCATATTCAGCTGCAGACCGCGCTTTGTTTGGCTTGCCCGACACAGAAGTTCTTAGAGCATATCCGAATAACGTTAAGGATATGTTCCGCACAGGGTCTAATACACAACATAACGTGGCTTTCTCTGGTGGAACAGATAAGGCAAATTTTTATTTCTCTTATAACAACCTCCGGGATAAGGGCTTTTTGGATGGCAATTTACTTGAGCGAAATTCCTTCCGATTTAACGGAAGCAATCAGTTTACAAGCAAGTTTAATATGGGTATTACTTTCAATTACATAAATAGTGCATCTGAAAGAAGCCAAACCGGTAACCAGCTTTCAAATCCATTGTTTAGAGGATGGTTTTTACCACGCGACTATGATTTGAAAAATTCTCCTTTTGAGCGTCCTGATGGCTCCCAGGTTTATTTCAATGCCAATACTGACCATCCTTACTGGACATTGAAGAACAACTTGTATAATGACGAGATAAATCGCATAATAGGAACCGTTAGCTTAGCTTATGATTTTACTGATTGGCTTTCAGTGAACTATCGTATTGGAACTGATGGCTATGTACTCAGAAGAAATACCTATGATGCAATTGGTGCACGCGGTCAGGGTAATCATGGGTCAGCATTTATTGGTGTTGGTTCTGTTGGTGAACGCATGACATACAGCCAGGAAACTTCTTCGTACCTGACCTTTAATGTAAAGAAACAGATTAATGACATTACCGTTACGGCCTTGGTTGGTAACGAACTGAATCTTCAAGTGGGGAACGATTTTGGTTTTATTGGTGGTACTGTTAACACTCGCGGGTTTAGAAGAATTACAGATGCGAATAATTTTGTTCCGCTTGCATCATCGAATTTCAGAAGAAACCTGATTGGTGTATTTGCTGATGTTCAGGCTAACTACAAGGGCTTTATTTATCTAGGTTTAACTGGAAGAAATGACTGGTCATCGACCTTTAAGAAGGAGAATAATTCTTATTTCTACCCTTCAGTTACCAGCAGTTTTATTTTAACTGAGGCATTTTCTGGCTTAAAGAATAATATTTTAAGCTTTGCAAAAGTTAAAGCAAACTGGGCTAAAGTAGGTAGAGAAGCTGGTATTTATGCCACAGATACATACTATGTCCAGGCTGGGGCAGCAGATGGGTTTGGCCCTCAAATTATATGGCCTTATTTGGGTCAATTGGGCCGAACATTGGAGAATTCAGCTGGCAATCCTCTGCTGGGTCCTGAGTTCACAAGAAGTTATGAAGTTGGTGTGGAAGGAAGCTTCCTTCAGGACAGGATTCGCTTAGACCTTACGTATTTCAACACCCGGTCAACTGATATTATTCTGAATGTCCCAATAGCAGCGGCTTCCGGATTCACCAGTCAAACCAAAAATGCGGGTGTATTGGAAACCAACGGTATTGAACTAACGCTTGGTGCAACCGCCATTAAGAGTAATAATTTTCAATGGACTATTGACTTAAATTGGTCGCGAATTCGCAACAATGTGATTTCTCTTGCGGAAGGAGTACAAAATATTGCGACAGGTGGTTTTACGACAGCTCAAACAAGAATTGAAGCTGGTAAGGAATATGGTGTTATCTATGCCAATTCATTAACACGAGATGCTGAAGGCAGGATTTTAGTTAATTCAACAACAGGATTGCCTTCAAATGGTCCAATGATTTACAGGGGTAATCCGAACCCACGTTGGATGGGAGGTTTAACGAATACTTTTAACTATAAAGGTCTTTCATTGTCATTCCTGATTGATGTAAGGCATGGTGGTGACATCTTGTCTCGTGTAATCAATGATGTTCGTAGAACAGGGACTGCGGCAGAAACTGCTGAGCTACCCCGATTTGAAGCAGATGGTGTAACGCCTACCAAGAGTTATATCGTTCCGGGTGTGTATGCTGATGGTTCACCAAACACCATTGCGGTTTCATCACAACAATATTTTGAAAGCATGTTTTCATTCGCTAACCCAGGTGAGGGTGTATTTGATGCCAGTTGGGTAAGACTGCGTGAATTGAGTTTAAATTACGCTGTTCCAAGATCACTGGTTGACAAGACTCCATTTGGAAAAATTGAGGTTGGAATAAATGGTAGAAACCTTTGGTTGAAGACTGATGTGCCGCACATTGATCCTGAAACTAACTTAACAGGTGCAGGAAACTCTCAGGGTCTTGAGTTTAATACGATGCCAAATGCACGTACATATGGCGCGGTACTCAGATTAACTTTTTAATTCTTAACAGAAATTGATATGAATAAGAGATTAACATTTAAAACAGGGATTGCAGCAATTATTCTGCTTATAGGATCCTCTTGCAGCAGTTGGTTGGATGATAATATAAGTCCAAACAACCTGTCCTCTGTTCCCGTTACTCAATTGTTGCCCTCAATGCTTGGTCAGTTTGGGTTTGCTATGGGAGGAAGTGATTTGTTTCGATACAGTGCAATTTGGTCTCAACAAATTACTGCACAAAATGGCAGGCAAACAGAGAGTTACAGTCTATACAATTTAGCAGATTCGGAAGTCAACGGAGTTTGGCGCACCACATTATATGCGGGTATATTGGCAGATGCCGAGGAAATTCTTAAACGGGATCCGGCTACTACTCACCCGAGATATTTTGGAATGGCCAAATTTATAAAGGCGTTCACCTACAGTGTTTTAGTTGATTTTTGGGGCGACATTCCATTCTCAGAAGCACTTCAGGGAGTGAGTAACACACAGCCTGCAATTGACGATGATGCAGCGGTTTACCCTCAACTGATTACTTTATTGGATCAGGCAATTGTTGATTTTAAAGCTACTTCGGGTCTTATTGCTCCTGCCGCTGATGATTACGTTTATGGCGGAAATGCAGCAAAATGGATTAAGGCGGCTAATGTGTTGAAACTTCGGATGTATTTGAAAATGGCAAATGTTGCAACCTTCAACACTGCAACGATCTCAACATTTATCACCAATACACCGGCTGCTGAGTTTATGGAATCAATAGCAGACGACTATCAGCAACCGTTTGTGGCGAGCCTTTCAGGTCGTATGAATCCTGCTCACCAGTTTATTGTTTCGCGAACTGATGATATCTGTTCAAGCTCAACAATAATTAATCTGATGAATGCCAAGGCTGATCCGCGTAGAATGAATTATTTCACACCAGCACCATTTAGTCCTGCCCTTTATAGTACCCCGCCTACGGGCACAGATGGGTATGTTGGGTTGTTACCTGGAAATGGCAATGGAGGCGTAAATAATGGATTGTCCAGATTGCATAGGTTTGTTCGTGGTGCAGTGACAACCGCTGCAGCAAGCATTCCTGCTGGTCCAACTCTTGGAGTTACAGGTTTAGCCTATGATGGAAGTGCTCCAGCTAATATCCTGACATACGCAGAGTATAATTTTATACGTGCTGAGTTAGCTTTGCGCTATAGCGCACCGGTTGCACCAAAAGCAAGTGTGGAAGAATGGTATAGAGAAGGCATTACCGCTTCGATTCTTGATGCATCACATCCGGCAAAGCCACTTGTTGCTGCTGATGCAACAGCCTACCTTGATGCTGATCCTGACGGGGACACATTTACCAATGGAACACTTCATGGTACTCAGGAGGAGCAGTTACGCCAGATTATTGAGGAGAAGTATGTGGCTAACTTCATGGTTACTGGCGAAGCCTGGTGTGATTGGAGAAGAACCGGATATCCGTTGCTTCAATTGTTAGCTCCGGCACTTAATCCGGGAAATAACAATAAGGTTCCGCGTTCCATTGTCTATCCTCAACAAGAAGTTGATGCGAATCCGAAGTTGAGCCAGAAGCCCAATATGAGCGTTCGTGTGTTTTGGGATACGAGAACAACAGGACAGGAATAAGGCTTTTAATGATTTTTAGTCAAATAAGGCTGCCCATGGGCAGCCTTATTTGTTTAACAGAATAATATTTGGCGGAATAAGCAGGTCTCTGCCCCTGCACAGGTATTTTTGTTCATTAGTGAGGTATTAATTTGTTAATTCAGGGAAATTTGATAAACAAATTTTGCAGGCATCACGATTTTATTAGTTTTACCGCTCTATTAATTAACCTAAATAATCAAGTATGAAGAGAATTCTACAATTAGTGGTTGTAGCGCTACTCATTCTGCCAGGAGGTAAAATTCTTGCCCAGGATCGTACCGTTACAGGAAGAGTAACGTCCGCAGATGATGGATCATCACTTCCGGGCGTTAACGTAGTGTTGAAGGGGACAACCCTTGGAACAAATACCGATGTTGATGGAAGGTATTCAATTTCCATCCCATCTTCAGGTGGTACATTGGTATTTTCATTTATTGGGCTTCGATCTCAGGAAGCAGAAGTTGGATCTCGTTCAGTGGTTGATGTTAGCATGCAAACGGATATCACACAGCTTTCTGAAGTTGTGGTAACCGGTTATGCTACAATTGAAAAAAGATCAGTTACTGGTTCAATTTCTTCAGTGAAGGGATCTGTGATTGAAAATTTGCCATTGCAGAGTTTCGATAGAGCGCTTCAAGGAAGGGCAGCAGGTGTACTTGTGCAGTCAAACAATGGTATTCCAGGTGGTGCCGTAAACGTTCGTATACGGGGTACAGGCTCAATTAACGCAAGCAATGATCCGTTATATATTGTTGATGGTGTTCAATTAAACAACACCAACAATGCCGCCTACACGCAGTCTAACCCTTTGGCGTTCCTTAACCCGAACGACATTGAGTCAATCGAAGTGTTAAAGGATGCGGCTACTGCGGCAATTTACGGAGCCCAGGCTGCCAACGGTGTGGTTTTAATCACAACTAAAAAGGGTAAGCAAGGTAAGGCCAGGTTCAACTTTAACTATTACACTGGGGTTTCTGAACCGTTAAAAATTCTGAATGTTCTAAATTCTCAGGAGTGGTATCAACTCCGCAAAGAGGCTTGGGCAAACTCAGGAAATACTCTTCCGGAAGCAAACACATTAAATAACATGGGACGCTTGCCGGCTAACTGGCAAACCTTAACAACAGCTGAACTGGATCAAATTGCTGCAGAATTGCCTACCTATGATTGGCAGCGTGAAGCCTGGAGAACCGGTAAGGTAAATAACTATGAGCTTTCCATGTCAGGCGGAGATGATAAGACTACATTTTATCTATCTGGTTCCTACGTAAATCAAGAGGCAATTATCAGTCCGGTAAACTTTGAACGCGGTACGCTTAATGTTAAGCTCAATCACAAGGCAAACAATAAGCTTACCATTGAGAATTCTTTAAACTTAAGTATGTTCCAGCAAAATGTTCCTTTTGCAACGGATGGAAGTTTCTTGGGTAATCCGGCATTTGCAACATCTACCATTTTGCCTCACAATCCGATCTATAATGAGGATGGTTCCTTCAACACTGCTATAGCCGGTGTTCTTAACCAAAATCCTATTGCTGTAGTGGCATGGAACTCAGGCACTCAGCGAACAAATCAAGTGGTCGGGAATATTAATGCCACCTATAAAATTCTGGATAATCTGAGTTTAAAATCTTTGTTTGGTTTAGATTATAGGTTTGTTAACGGTGATCGTTACACAGATCCACGCACGCCCGATGGTGCTGGTGTAAGCGGTCGTGCATCTGCTCAAACCAACTGGAACACAAATTTTATTACATCCCATGTTCTTAATTACAGCAATACGTTTGCTAGCAAGCATGATGTGAACGCACTGTTAGGTTATGAGTATCGGAGTGAAACCAATGAGCAGCTTAATGGTGCAGGTATTGGTTTTGCTTCTTATCAATTCAGAACAATTCAGTCAGCGGCTACTCCAGAAAATATCGTTAGCTTCTGGACTGGATACCGGAGAATGGGAACCTTTGGTCAATTGATTTATCAATATGATAAAAAGTATAACCTTACGTTAACTGGCCGCTATGATGGTTCATCCAGATTTGGTTCGAATAACCGGTATGGATTCTTTCCTGCAGTCGCAGCATCCTGGTTAATAAAGCAGGAGAATTTCATGCAGAATATTGACTTTGTTTCTGAATTAAAGGTGCGTGCGTCATGGGGTCAAACAGGTAATGATGCCATTGGTAACTTCAGTTCCAGAGGTTTATATGGAGCTGCGGGTAACTACAATAACTTCGGTGGTATTCGCCCTACCGGATTGCCTAATGATGACTTGTCATGGGAACGCAACGTAACGACTAACATCGGATTGGATTTCGGATTGTTTAATAACCGGGTTTCTGTTGCAACAGATTACTTCATCAGACAATCCAAGGATCTCTTGCTCGATCAGCCCGTACTATGGACAAGTGGCTATGGTAGCATTACAAGAAATGTTGGTGAGTTGGAGAACAGAGGAATTGAACTTGAAATCCGTACCATCAATGTTGATCAGGGAGATTTTAAATGGACTACTGATTTCAACTTTACGCATATAACAAACAAAGTTACCAAGCTTTATGGAGGCCTTGAGGAACTGCCTGGTGACCCAAGTGTACGTGTTGGTTATTCGTTGGGTACATATTACACCTATGAGTTTGCCGGTGTGAACCCTTCTACAGGTAGGCCTATGTGGTATGATGCTAATGGAAATCCAAAATATCAGGTTCAATTGGCTGACAGAAGAGTTATTGGAAGACGTGTCAATAACCAGGCTGACTTCTTTGGAGGCATGACTAATACACTTTCTTATAAGGGATTTGAGGTGAGTTTCTTCTTCCAGTATGAATATGGAAGAGTGGTAGCTGATGGTCAATATGGTTTTTTGTTAGAGAATGCTACGCGCTTAACGTTGAATACTTTAGAAGAGACTGCAGGTCCACGTTGGACTACACCAGGTCAAATCACTCACATTCCAAGACCTTACAATGGTGGTCCTGAACCAAGAGGATCTGGTCCAACTACCGGAACAGCAGGTTTGCAGAAGACCGATTACATTCGTCTTAAGCAAGTTTCTTTGGCATACAACTTTAATCAAAACCTGATCAGAAGAGCAGGTTTGACAAATGCTAAGGTGTATGTTCAAGGTGTTAACCTATGGACTTACGATGATTATATCGGTTACGATCCCGAATGGTTCGGCAGTGCAACGGGTATAATTCCGCAATCCAAGAATTATACATTTGGTATACAGTTGTCATTCTAATTTAAATCGTCTATTACAATGAAAATATATAAGTTTACTTTGCTTGCCTTACTGATGGTAGCTTCGTTTTCTTGCGAAGATGTACTTAAGGTTGAGCCAAGACAATCCATAGAATCATCTACTGCGCTTAATAGCAGAGATAATATTTTGGCGGCTACAAATTCGCCATATGCGCGCCTCAGGGCTTTATCATCTTATGGTAGAAACCTGATAGCTTTTCCAGAGGCTTTGTCTGATAATGGTCAGGCAACCAACAACTCTGGTAGATTGATTGGTGAGTATCAAAACTTGCCAGGTTCAACGTTTAACAACTGGCAAAATGATTACTTTGCCATTAATGAGATCAACTTGGTTCTGGCTGCTCTTCAGGATGAGACGGTTAGCCCTCCTCTTTCTGCCACTGATAAGACAAGGATAGAGGGTGAAATGAAGTTTTTGAGAGCACTGTATTATTTTAACCTTGTTCGTGTTTATGCTTATGACCCTGGGGTGTCCGTTGGAGCAAGCGATCGTGGCGGAGTTCCGATCACAACTACTGGTTACTTACGGGCAGAGGATGCCTTGGCATTTTTACCTTCACGTGCCCCGGTAGCTGATGTTTACACATTAATCTATGCAGATCTTCAAACAGCCATTGCTAATCTTGGAAATGCAGTAGGAAGAGCACCAATCTATGCAACAAAGGCTGCAGCTCAGGCACTTCTTTCTCGTGTTGCGTTGTATAATAAGGATTATGCAACAGTAGTAACGAATGCAACTGAAGCATTCAACACGTTAGGAGTTGGTGCATTCCTGTCTGGAAATGAATATGTGAGTGGATGGAGGGCTTTGTCAAATCCAGAAAGCATGTTTGAAGTTAGATTTGCTGTAGCAGCTGAGAACATAGGCGTAAACGAGTCTTTACAGTCTTCTTTCACAACAATTCGATCACTTGATAACCTACGCAATGCTAACGGTACCTTAAATACTTCTTCAAATACGGGTGGCTGGGGCGACTTGCGTCCTAATGCTCAATTGCGTGGACTGTTGGGGGTTACTACTGCAGGAAGTGGTACGGGCGCTAATCCGCCAATTGCCATCGTTCGTGGAGCGGACATCCGTGGTTCACTATACGAAGTTGGCCCAGGCAGGGGTGCGGGTGCTGGAATTGAGTGTATTAAATTCTTGGGTAAGACTGGAACGCTTTACATGGATAATGTTCCGGTTATTAGAAAATCTGAGATGTTATTGAATCGTGCTGAAGCATATGCCACAGCTGGATCTCCTGTTTTTGATGAGGATTTGGCTCGTGCCGATCTTAATCAACTCCTTGTGGCTCGAGGATTGGCAGCTGTTGATGATACACTAGTGGGTTCTGATTTGTATGAGGCTATATTGGCGCAACGTAGAATCGAACTTGCATTTGAAGGTCATCGTTGGTTTGATCTGAAAAGACTAGGACGGGATATTCCCAAGCCTGTAACTGGTGGTTTGATAGCGTATACCGATTTCCGCTTACTAGCAAATATTCCAACTCGCGAGATAGATGGTAATGCAAATCTTGAGCAAAACCCTGGTTATTAATTACCACTTAAATGAAATTAGTAATGAAAAAGTTAAAAATATTTGTTTACGTTCTGCCTTTCGTTTTTTTAATATCATGTATTGAAAACGAGAAGACTTTGTGGGGAGATTCTCTTGTTGAGTTCGATGCCACCGTATTGAATGCACCCGCATTAGGTAAGGATTTTCCCCTGCTGACGCGTGTTCCCTTGTACGGAAGACCTGTTGTGACAACTGGAGCCAGTGCAAATCCAGTGATAACACGGGCATCTGGAACCATTTCCTTTCGTGTTAATTTCGTAAGCCCTCAACGTTCATCAGCTGAGACAATAGGATTGGTTGTAGTTGATGCTGAGACTACTGCAATTGAGGGAGTTCATTACACAATCTCCAACACGATAACGATCGCTGCCAACTCAAGCTATGCTGACTACGTGGTTAACGTTATTGATCCAGGGGTACCATCGGCCACTCCTGTTGATTTGGTTGTTGAACTTACTGGAAATGAAACCATAGATCCAAGTCCTAATTATAAGCGTCTTGGAATTCGCATTAGTCAAAATTAATTCTGTTTATTCAACTGAAAAGCCAACGGATTATCCGTTGGCTTTTTTTATAAATACCAAAAGCATGACAAAATTTTTTCATCTTTTTGCATTGATACTTTTATCGTCCTCGTGCTACGCACAATTTGAGTTGTTACAAGATTCACGAGTGCCCGGTGCCCCACTTCAAGTTAGTAATTCTGTAGAGTATTCGGGAAGCCCTTATTACATAAATGAATGGTCGAAGGGTATTGTTACATTTGCCAATGGACAGCAGGTAAAGGATGTTGATCTTAGGTATAATGCTCTGGAAGACCATCTTGAGTTTCAGAAGGATGGTAATGCATTTATATTGGATCCTTCCAAGATCTCTGGTTTTGAAGTTAGAATCTCTGGTATCAATCACCGATTCGCAAACGGACTAAGTGTTTCTGGCTTTTCGGCAGCAGCATTCTTTAGGGTGATATACCAAGGTAAATTATCATTACTTGTTAAGCATACAAAGTATTTTGCTAATAGCCCCTCTGCTTCCTATGGTTCATCTATGTATAGGGAAATACAAAGCAAGGATATGACAATGATCTTACTTTCCGATGGAACAACCGTGCCATTTAAAAGAACAAAAAAGAATTTAAAAGACATATTTTCAAGTAATTTTGAATCGATCGATCAGTACATGAAAAAGGAGGGCATTTCCTTAAAGGAGGATTCAGATTTGGAGAAGTTGTTCGCTTTTATTGATTCACTCGAAAACCAAACAAAATAACCTTGCTCTACATCTCTCGCAAAGAACACTTCAACGCAGCGCACAAGCTGTATAACCAGGCATGGACCAAGGAGAAGAATATTGAGGTATTTGGTCCTTGCGCCAATGATAACTGGCATGGTCATAACTTCGATTTAATTGTTACTGTGAAGGGCACACCTGATCCAGAAACTGGGTTTGTTGTTGACCTGAAAAGATTAAGTACGCTTATACGTGCAGAGATAATTGACAAGCTAGATCATAAGAATATCAACCTCGATGTCGATTTTATGCAAGGCAAATTGGCCAGTTGCGAAAATCTAATAGTTGAGATATGGAAAATTCTTGACAAGAGACTTCCTTCCATTACAAAATACGGCAAATTACACAGCCTGCGTCTGTATGAAACTCCCCGTAATTATGTTGAGTACTTTGGTGAATAGTGCTACCTTCCAACTGTGAAACCAGAAGAACGGAAGTTGTACTTTGTTGCCGGTGAGCGATCAGGAGATTTACATGGCGGCAACCTGATTGCCGCGCTGAAAAGCCGTTCACCTGATCTCGTTTGTGTGGGTTTTGGAGGTGACCAAATGGAGAAATCGGGAATGCGCGTAACGTCACATTACCGTGAGCTGGCTTTTATGGGTTTTGCAGAAGTTTTGGCTAACCTAAACACGATCTCAAAGAAAATCAAACAATGCAAGCAGGAACTACTGGAGTTTAAACCGGATGCTGTCGTGTTAATCGACTATGCAGGATTTAACTTGCGTATTGCCAGGTTTGCCAGGGAAAATGGTTTTAAAGTTTTTTGGTACATCTCACCAAAAGTTTGGGCGTGGAATCAAAATCGCGCTAATAGGTTGAAAGCAAACATTGATCAGATGTTTGTTATACTTCCGTTCGAGACGGGGTTTTTCCAGAAATTCGATTGGAAAGTGGATTATGTAGGAAACCCGGTATTGGATGCAGTCAAGGCTCATCGGGTTGATGAGGAATTTCTTGCTAAGAATAAACTCGGTACTGATAGACCATTGATAGCCTTATTACCAGGAAGCCGTAAGCAAGAACTGAAGGAGATCGTTCCTATAATGGCCCAAATGGCACAAGCCATGCCTGCAACACAGTTTGCTGTAGCCACGGTTGATAACCTTGATCAACAGCTCTATCAACCGTTGAGAGAGCTAACTAACGTATCTTTTTTTCAAGGTGAAACATACGATCTGCTGAGTTACGCAAATGCGGCAATCGTAACTTCAGGTACAGCAACCTTGGAAACTGCTCTTTTTAAGGTACCCCAAATAGTGGTGTACAAAACAAGCTTTGTGAGTTACACAATTGCTAAAAATTTAATCAGGGTTCCGTTTATATCGCTGGTTAACCTGATAGCAGGCAGGGAAGTGGTAAAAGAGATGATTCAAAAACGGGCCAATGCTATCGATGTATCAGCTGAGTTGAAGCAGATATTAAACGATGATCTATATCGAAATAAAATGATAGCGGGTTATAAAGAAATTTGGAAAACGTTAGACACTGGTTCAGCCTCCGAGAACACCGCAACGTTGATGTTACACTACCTGCAATCTTCAAATTCTAAAACCAATTAATTTTCAAATTGATCAGGCAACCTTCAACTTACTGTATTGCGATCTGCTGAATTTCTCTTCAGCATAGGCGCGGGTAATCACAAGTTTATCGGCTGTTTTTTCTGAAGGCAATTCAAACATGGCATCGTTAATAATGGCTTCGCAGATGCTACGTAAGCCACGGGCGCCAAGTTTAAACTCCATCGCCTTATCAACTATAAAATCAATAGCCCCTTCCTTGAATTCCAGATCAATGCCTTCCATTTCAAATAGTTTCTTGTACTGCTTGGTAAGGGCATTCTTTGGCTCGGTTAATATTTTTCGAAGGGCGGTGTGATCAAGTGGATTGAGGAATGAAACCACCGGTAATCGGCCTATTAATTCTGGTATCAGCCCAAAGCTCTTTAAGTCCTGTGCCGAAACAAATTGAATCAAGTTATCCTTGTCAATATCGGATGGGTGAAGCCCAGATGAGGATGCAAAACCTAGCGGTCTTGTGTTTAGTCGGTTTGCAATAAACCTTGAAATACCTTCAAACGCGCCACCACAGATGAACAGAATATTTTCGGTGTTAACGCTGATCATTTTCTGATCAGGGTGCTTGCGGCCACCTTGTGGAGGAACATTAACGGATGTGCCTTCCAGTAATTTCAATAAAGCTTGCTGCACGCCTTCACCACTTACATCACGCGTGATGGATGGGTTATCCGATTTGCGGGCGATCTTATCAATCTCATCAATGTAAACAATGCCGCGTTCGGCCGCTTCTACATTATAGTCTGCGGCCTGTAAAAGACGTGTTAATATACTCTCCACATCTTCACCCACATAACCCGCTTCTGTTAATACCGTGGCATCGGCAATACAAAAAGGTACCTGAAGTAACTTCGCCAATGTACGTGCCAGGTAGGTTTTACCTGTACCCGTTTCACCAACCATAATGATGTTCGATTTTTCAATGGTTATGTCGGTATCAACTTTGCGTTGCATCAATCGTTTGTAGTGATTGTACACCGCAACGGACATCACCTTCTTGGCATCGTCCTGACCGATCACATATTCATCCAGAAATTTCTTGATCTCCTTCGGCTTTACCAGTTTGAAGCTGGGAGCCAGCCCCGCCTCAGTTTTGCTTTTCTTTTCTTCCTGCAAAATCTGGCTGGCTTGGGTAACACACTTATCACAAATGTGGGCATGGATACCCGATATCATCAGGTCAACATCTTTCTTGTTTCTGCCGCAAAAGGAACAGGTTACTTCAGCCATATAATAAGTGACTAGTGGAAAATAAGCCAAAAGGCCAATTCAATGGGCAAAGTTACCAATTTAAGCCCACTAAATTGACCTTCAAGCCTTTAGAATAATTGAGGAATTACTTTTTACGCTCTAAAACCTCGTCAATCAGGCCATATTGCTTGGCTTCAGCAGCCCGCATCCAGTAATCCCGGTCGGAATCTTTCTCAATTTTATCATATGATTGACCGCTATGCTTGGAAATAATGGTGTATAAATCCTTTTTCACTTCAAGGGTCTGCCGCAAAGTGATTTCCATATCAGCCACCTGGCCCTGCATGCCACTCATAGGCTGGTGGATCATAATGCGGGAATGGGGTAGGCCAGAGCGCTTTTTCGCTGCCCCTGAACACAATAATACAGCAGCCATTGATGCGGCTAAACCGGTACATATAGTAGATACATCCGGATTAACGTATTGCATGGTATCGTAAATACCAAGCCCGGCATAAACCGATCCGCCTGGGCTGTTTATGTACATGATGATATCTTTTTTAGGATCAGCCGATTCCAAAAACAACAATTGGGCGGTAATGAGGTTGGCGATTTGGTCATCAACACCCATTCCCAAGAAGATAATCCGATCGGAAATCAATCGGGTAAATACATCAATGGCACGGAAGTTACCCGGACGTTCTTCGATAACATACTGCGTCATGTTGTCAATTTTGTGTGCATAATCATCGATGGTGTTGCCACTCATGCCCAGGTGATGCACCGCGTATTTTCTGAATTCGTTATTTCTATCCATATAGGTTAATTAAATTTTTGATGCTTGATATGAGTCCAAATTATAGTTTTTACTGAATCGGAACACCGAAATTGAAAGAAATATCCCAGTGTTGGCCAAAATTCAAAAAAAATGGTTTTGGAGCCCCAAAACCATTGTCGAAATATGCCGGTTTTTAGTCTAGTGCTTGTGTTCTTCAACAATCTTTTTGAACTCATCCAGACTTACAGGCTTCTCCTGCACGGTGATGTTTTCCTTAATCACCTTCATAATGCCTTCAAGGCGCAACTGGTTGTACAGCCGCATAAAGTTTTGCCCGTTTTCGTTCGAGAGGTAGTTATCCGTAATAGCATCCAACCGATCCTGCAACTGGCTGGCAATAGCCGGGCCGCCAAACTGGGCGATAATCATTTCACGGGCTTTTGCTTTTACATCATCGGCCTCAACTTTAATGTTATGGTCCTCAGCAATTTTGTTCTTGATCAGGTCCCACTTGACAGAACGAACATAACTTTCAAATTCCTTGGCGATTACTTCATCCGTTACCTGTCCTTCACTGGTGGCTTTCAACCAGTTTTTCAAAAAATCCTCAGGCAAAGTAATTTTTGTATTGCTGATGAAATGGTCCTCAATGTAATGATCAAGGAAATGTTCGGTTTCACGTTGATAGTTTCCTTGGATGGTTTCTTTAATCTTTTGAATAAATTCTTCTTCGTTCTTCACAGCATCCTTACCAAACACGCGGTCAAATAATTCTTGCCCCATTTCAGCGGGCTCAGTTCGGCTTATGTTGGTTAGGGTAAGGGTATGTTTTCCTTTAATCGACTTTGCTTCTTCCAAGGACACATCCAGCAATTGGGCCAGTTCGGAAGCTTCATCAAAAAGCTTCTCGATTTCGAAGGTGACCGTGTCTTCCTTTCTCAGGCCGGTAAATTTTTTCTGTTCCTTTTTGGCTACTTTATCGGTAGAAAAAAACACCGATTCTTTCTGAAAGTCACCTTCTTCTGCTTTCAAGGATCCGAACAGGTTGTCACCAACTTCGCTGGTTTCGGGGTAATTCACTTTCCCAAAGCGTTTCTTCAAATCCTGAACGGTTTCGTCAATTACTTTTTGATCTACCGTTATGGGGTATGATTTGATTTTAACCTTTTGCGACAACTCGTAAGTGAAATCTTCAACAAGACCAATTTGGTAGTCAAATTCAAAATCCTTTTGGGTTTCCCAGTCAATTTGGCTTGCCTGATCGGCCACCGGCAGGGGTTCTCCGATTATCCGAAGCTTATTGTCTTTTATATAATCATTAAGCTTTCGAGAAAGCACGTTATTGATTTCCTCAACCAGGATTGATTTTCCGAACATCCGCTTGATAACCCCATTCGGCACCTTTCCCGGGCGAAACCCTTTCAAACTGGCCTTACGGGCATAATCTCTTATTTTATCATCGACCTGGTTCTGGTAGTCGCTTTGCCCGAGTTTAATCTTAATTAACCCTTCTGTTTTGTTCTTTTTGTCCAGTGTAATCTCCAAAGCTGTAAATTTTAGTGTATCTCTGTTAAATCAAGAACCCTCAATGCCGTTTGGCATCAAGGGTTCGGGTTTTGTGCGGATGGAGGGACTCGAACCCCCACGCCTCGCGGCACCAGATCCTAAGTCTGGCGCGGCTACCAATTACGCCACATCCGCGTTTGGTTGAATTTTGCTGACTTTTAATTTAAAAGGAGCGCAAATTTATAGAATATTCGGAAATTCAGAAGTCCGATTTTGTGTTAAATTAAAGGGTTAATAGGGTTGTAGAAAAATGGTAATTGATGTAGAGCAGGAGAAACGGGAAATAATTAACCGATACCGGAGGTTGTTGCGTAAGGCAAAACCAGTTTTAAAGGAAGGGGATGCAAAACGAATAAAAAAGGCGTTTACCATATCTGTAGAGGCGCATAAGGATATGCGCAGAAAATCAGGTGAACCCTATATCTTTCACCCGTTGGCTGTAGCCGAGATTTGCGTTGAGGAAATCGGGTTAGGAACAACCTCCATCATTGCCGCTCTTTTACATGATGTTGTGGAAGACACTGACATCGAGTTGTCGGATATCGAACGGATGTTTGGCGGTAAAGTAGCCAGGATTATTGATGGCCTCACAAAAGTTTCCGGGGTATTTGAATACGGCACCTCTCAGCAAGCTGAGAATTTCCGCAAGATGCTATTTACCCTGGCTGATGATGTTCGGGTGATTCTGATTAAACTCGCTGACCGCTTGCATAACATGCGCACCCTCGATAGCATGCCGCGCAACAAACAATTAAAAATTGCCTCTGAAACAATTTATCTGTACGCGCCACTGGCCCACCGCCTGGGTTTGAATGCCATTAAAAGTGAGTTGGAAGATCTATACCTGCGGTTCACGGATCGTCAAAATTTTGAATCCATTTCACAAAATATTGATGATACCCGGGCATCCCGTAACAAATTTATAAAAGCATTCACCCAACCCATTCGCGAAGAGCTTGATAAACATAAGGTTAAGTACGAAATAAAGGGTCGCCCTAAATCCATTTACTCAATATGGAGTAAAATGAGGAAGCAAAATATTCCGTTTGAAGAGGTGTATGATCTGTTTGCGATTAGAATTATTGTAGACACACCGTTCGAAAGTGAAAAGGCCGCTTGTTGGCAGGTTTACTCAATCGTAACTGATTTCTACACCCCAAATCCTGATCGACTCCGCGATTGGATAAGTACACCAAAGGCCAATGGATATGAGTCGCTGCACACAACGGTAATGGCTAAAAACGGCCAATGGGTTGAAGTGCAGATTCGTACCAAGCGCATGGACGAAATTGCTGAAAAGGGTTATGCTGCTCATTGGAAGTATAAGGAAACAGCATCTGCCCATGAATCGAACCTGGAGAAGTGGTTGATGAAAGTGCGCGACACACTTGAGCAGAACGACCACTCAGCCCTGGATTTTGTAAACGACTTCAGGGGGAACCTGTTCAGCGAAGAAGTCTTTGTATTCACCCCGCGTGGAGAGCTGAAAACATTACCCTACGGAGCTACGGCTCTTGATTTTGCATTTGAAATTCACTCGCAGGTGGGCTCAAAGTGTATTGGAGCAAAAGTGAATAATAAGCTGGTGCCCATAAATTATGTATTGAAGAATGGCGATCAGATCGAAATTCTGACATCGCAAAAACAAAAACCGCATGAAGATTGGCTTCGCTTTGCCGTAACATCAAAGGCCAAAAGCCGCATAAAGGATGTTTTAAAAGAAGATAAAAAGAAGGTTGCTGAGGAAGGAAAAGAGATTGTGCTCAGAAAGCTCAAGCAAATGAAAATCGATCCGACCCAGGCAGTACTGGAACACTTGCGTGAGTTCTTCAACATGCCTTCGCATTTTGATTTGTATTACCGGGTAGGCAAGGGCATTATCACGTCAGCCGATATTAAGCGGTTTAAAGATTTTAAACCAAAATCGCCCCTCAAAACAAAACCCAATGTTCGTGTTTCCGATGCCAAAGTGGTTGAACAGGAACTTACCCGAACCAAAGGAAGATATGACGACATCCTGCTGATAGGTGAGGATATGGATGTGGTCGACTATAAATTGGCCAAGTGCTGCACCCCTATTCCTGGTGATGATGTTTTTGGATTTGTTACGGTTAACGAAGGGATAAAGATTCACAGAACAACCTGTCCAAACGCTGCAGAACTACTGGCGAATCATGGAAACCGTGTTGTGAAAGCAAAATGGACATCACAACACGAAGTTGCCTTTCTCACCGGCCTGAAAATTAGGGGTACAGACCGGGTGGGCTTGATTAATGATGTTTCCAAAATTATTTCTGAGGAATTGAAGGTGAACATGAGCTCCATGTCCTTTTATACCGATACGGGTATCTTTGAAGGTGAAATTATGCTTTACGTTCACGATACCCGCCACCTTGAGCAACTGGTTAACAAGCTGGAAAAAGTGGAAGGGGTGGTTAAAGTTAGCCGGTTCGACTCCAAAGGGGTTGAATAATCTATTTGAAATGGAGCAGTCGGGTTCTATCTTTGCCGCTGATCGAAATGACAAGTAGCCAGACAACATTTGAAGAGGTAAAAAAAATTTTCTCGGCCTATCTGGAGAATAAAGCACTGCGGAAAACTCCTGAACGGTACGCCATCCTGGAAGAAATCTATTCGCGTAACGGGCATTTTGATGTTGAATCACTCTACATCAGCATGAAAAACAATAACTACCGGGTAAGCCGGGCCACCGTTTACAATACGTTGGATTTGTTGGTTGAGTGCGATCTGGTAAGCAAGCACCAATTCGGAAAGAATCTGGCTCAATACGAAAAATCGTATGGGTTCAAACAACACGACCACTTAATCTGTACAGATTGTCATAAAGTGATTGAGTTCTGTGATCCGAGAATTCAGAATATCCAAAAAACGGTGGAAGAGATACTGCATTTCAATGTGATGCACCATTCGCTCATTCTTTACGCTTCTTGTACAAAACCGAATTGCGAGAACAAAAAATTAACCACTCAGACTAACCCTAACTGAAATGAAATTTTCAGCTGAAACAAAAAATAACACGTTGTTCCTTCACCTTTCCGGAGATTTGATTGGTGAAAACGATGGATCCAATATTGTTGGAACAGCCGCTGATGCCGTGCAAAACGGTGTAAAAAAATGCATCGTCAATATTGCTGATTTAAGATACATTAACAGCAGTGGTATTGGGGTGCTAATTACAATACTTACCAAGTTCAGAAATAAGGGCGGAGAAGTCTATCTGTTAAATCCTTCTGAGAGCGTAAAGAAACTACTGGTAATCACAAAATTGAATGCCATCTTTCAGGTAATTCAGTCCGAAAGCGAAGTTGCAGGGTAAATATCATTTCACGTCCATGACAAAAGTTGATGTATTATTAGGTCTTCAGTGGGGTGACGAAGGCAAAGGAAAAATTGTTGACGTTTTAGCTCCAAAATATGATGTGGTTGCCCGTTTTCAAGGTGGCCCAAATGCAGGCCATACCCTTGAGTTTGATGGCATTAAACATGTACTTCATCAGATTCCTTCCGGGATTTTCCGTGAAAAGACCAAAAACATTATTGGTAATGGCGTGGTACTTGATCCGGTGATCTTTAAAAGAGAGATTGAAGCATTAAAGAAGTTCAACCTTGATATTTTTCAGAATCTGTTCATTTCAAAAAAAGCAACACTGATTCTGCCCACGCATCGCCTGCTCGATCAGGCGTATGAGCAAGCCAAAGGCGAAGGGAAAATAGGCTCCACCTTAAAAGGGATTGGCCCAACCTATCAGGATAAAATCGGTCGAACCGGATTGCGAATAGGTGATGTACTTTCTTCAACGTTTAGAGAACGCTTCAAAAAGCTTACCGAAGCACATATTAAAATTCTTAAGGATCTTGGATTATCTGACCCAGATAATTGGTCAGAGTTGGAATCAGCTTTTTTCGATGCAGTTGAATTTTTGAAACAATTCAGATTAGTCGAAAGCGAGTACCTGATCAATCACGAATTGAAATCAGGATCAACGATTTTGGCTGAAGGAGCACAAGGTTCTCTTTTGGATATCGATTTTGGTAGTTACCCCTTTGTTACCAGCTCCAATACTATTTCGGCTGGCGCATGTACAGGATTAGGTGTTGCTCCGCGTCATATCGGAGAGGTATTTGGAATTTTTAAAGCATACAGCACCCGGGTTGGCAGTGGTCCATTCCCAACAGAGTTATTGAATGAAGATGGTGAGCGGATGCGCAAAGAAGGAAATGAATTTGGTTCAACCACAGGTCGCCCAAGGCGTTGCGGCTGGATCGACATCCCCTCGCTCAAGTATTCTATTATGATCAATGGTGTAACACAGCTTTTTATGATGAAGGCAGATGTGCTGAGCATTTTCCCATCCATTAAAGTGTGTACAAAGTATCAGTTAGCCGATGGTACCTTAACCGATATGTTGCCGTATGAGCTTATTCATGAGCGAATTACCCCTGTTTATGAGGAACTTCCGGGGTGGAATGTGAATCTTAAGGGCTTGGATGCGGATAATCTACCAGAGGCCTTGAATCAATACGTTGATTTCCTGGAAAAACACCTTCAGGTTCCCATCACCATGATTTCTACCGGTCCTGACCGTAAACAGACTATTTTCAGGCCTGTTTCCGTTGTTTAATTTTTTTTTAGCCCCCCTTGCATTTTGAATCCCCGACACATACCTTTGCACTCCCTTTTGGAAAGAGGCGAGAGGTTGGGGTGTTGAAGAGGGTGAAAAAGTTGAGTGGGTAGCACTTAGCTCATTAGGTTGAGATAGACGTTAACAAGTCGTTTTAATCGCGTTTCAGGTGGTTATGAAATTCAGCACTAACC
>JAHBUC010000005.1 GCA_019638275.1 Cyclobacteriaceae bacterium
ATGCACAAACTTTGGGCGCAATTTCACAAATGAAAAATCTCCTACTAATCGGACTGACATTATTAACATTCTCTTGTGGTGAAAAACAGAGACAGCTGACGGAGCAGACTGACTCTTTAACACAAGCAGACACAATTAAATTTAACAAGACGGACAATACAATAAGTAATAAAAATTGTCATACATGGCTCACAGACTCAATTCTATCGACTGGAGATTTCGTCAGGTACATTAGGGACAATGGAAAAGTAAAAATTGAATGGGGCAATAAGACTTTTAAAAGAACATTGAACCAAGACTATGACTGTGACGGAGCTCCTTCCTGGATACCTACTATTGAATGGACAACCAAAAGATATATCGGACTTGATTATGGTTGCGGTTCACCATGCTGGGGGACAATTATTCTTCCTCTAAATCCGACAGATTCCGTAGTTGAAAGAATGTATGATTTTGATCAGGACTTAGAAAGAAATTTAATTGTCTATCTCGGCACTGACGACTACAATGTTCTAACAATAGAAAATTGGGTGACAGGAAAAAAGCAAGAAATAGACGCAAAGATCACTTGTGAACCAGCATTTTTCGGCTACTGTATAGAAAGTTTAAAACTTAACAAGGACAAACTTTTCGTTCAATGGATAAATGGGGACGGCAAGAAGATAAGAACGGACAATATAAAATTGGAGTTGTGAAACAGCGCCCAACACCGGGTTTGTTTAATGGCGGGCGACCGTGTCGCCCGTAGTGTAAACAAGTTTATTTATATTCGTGTAGGCGGACAAATCCTCCGGATTTATCCGCCACTAAACAAACCCAAAACGTTGCCGGCCATTATTTTTTCAACTATTCATCCTTCGTAATAAATGACCATTGGACTCGACTCAAACGGACAAAGAACTCGACCGACACCAGGCGGACGAGCTAAATGTCAGATTTGCACTGAGGAGTTAATAGCCCATTGCGGAGACATTTACACGTGGCATTGGCAACATCGACAAGACAGAGATTGCGACCCTTGGAAAGAACATGAGACTGAGTGGCATCGGGGATGGAAAAACAGATTTCCAAAAGATTGGCAAGAGGTAGTAATGACAAATGAAGGTGGTGAGAAACATTTGGCTGATGTCAAAACACAAGATGATTTAGTGATTGAATTCCAAAACTCATCAATCTCAACTACGACAATTGAGATTCGAGAGGAATTTTATGGAGACATGATTTGGGTGATAAATGCCCAAGAGTTTAAGGACAACTTTAAAATATGGAGTGCAGTTAAATCCAAATTAAGAAAACTCGAACAGAGGCTTGATACAAGAATTGAAAACGTTGAATACGATTTGAATGAGGAAATCAAGGAACTAAGAAAGGAACTTGAAACGAAAGAGAACTTAAGGGACAATAAATTCAATGAACTCAAAGGACTTCAAAAAGATTTACAGCAATTAGAAGAATCACTTGTCAACATTACCCAATTGAGCGAAAGAGTTATCACCTATTGGAAAGCCGCTTCATACGATTATTTCATTAATTCATTGACATCAAAGTTTGACCCAGTACTCAAACAAAGTATTCTAGCAAATGATAGCGAAATCAAAGTTTTGCTAAAAGAAATTGAGGAATTGAAGGGATTAAAGAAAAGAATCGAGGAGAAACCCGACATTGAATTCGAAAACAAACTTTTAAAAGTTATCGAGGTCAACGAACTGAGTAGAAGCAACTATCACAAAGCTATCCTAATTAAAAGGGACTCTATCAACACATTTTTTAAAGTAAGTCAGAAAATTAAAAACGAATTGGAGTTTAACAATCTACACTATAGAGTACGTGACTTCATCATAGCTATCGACCCATATGACGCATTAAGAGCAATTGAACAGAAAACTGAAAAGTTGAACCAAGATTTAAAAGAAAAAGAAGTTGCTTATGAGGATGCTAAACGAAAAACTACCGACACTTTAAAGGAAGCATTGACCGACAAAATATCTCGGTCGATTGAACTTATCGATTCTGTGAGCAATCAGGACGATGATTTGATAACACAGTTATCTGACCTTCGAATAAAAGTGGAAATGAAGGAATTAAAGAAACAAGACGAATTGACAATTGCAAAGCAACAAGTAAATGACGAGAGAACGGAAAAGCGATTTGAAGTAATGACCGCCAACAAAGGAGTTTATTATTATGACTGGAAACATGAAAGAACAACGTGGAGAGTTGCAAATTCTCCAATTTATTTTGACATGGGGGACGGGACATTATTTAGAAAAGTATTGGACGGACAATTTCAAAAATATTCAGTTGACGACTTCGTAAAAATATACGGTATCAAAATAACGGCCGGCAACAATCTGCATGTGCCATAGCGGGGGTTCGGTGTGGCATTGTAGTTTTTGTTTATTAATTTCGTTCACCCACGTGGGACAGGTCGCAGCAGGTCGGCCTTGGCATTCCGCTACGCTCCATTGCCAAGTCCTCCTAAACCCCGCTACGTCACATGCACTCACGTTGTGCGTCATTCTATGGCGACATTGTAACATCAACATACAGACTTAAAACAAACGACATTTAACAATGAAATTAAAAGGTGGAGTAATCATAATCGGGTCATTAATTTGGGAAGACCACCTTGATAACAAGAAGGCTGACAACATCAGAAAAAACTGGCGTAATCAAAATCTCATAGACAAACCGATACTTACGAAAGTTCCAATTCGTTATGGTAGAGAATCTCAAACAAGAAAAGACACCTACACTATGATTTTTTCTAAATCTTGTGAAGACAATCTGGGACAAGGATTAATTCTTCCTTTCAATCAAGATGTAATCACATTTGAAGGTTTAGAACGACAAGCAGTAGCTCTTGCAATTGCAGAAGGAATTTATAAAAATGACAATTTAAGATTGACTTCAAGTTGGGGTTCTGTGGGGCTTTTGATTAACCCTAAATTAAAAGAAACTGATTTCGCAAGTAAAGAACTTATTCAAAAAAAGTGGTCTGACATTTACCATTCATACAGCGATACTTTCATTGCTGACAGTTACAAAACAAATAATGAAATTAGTTCGCCAATAACTCAAGACGGTTTCTTAAATATTACTTGGCAAACAGAAATGGATGCATTTGACTTGTTGGTTGCAACTCCTGTAATACCAAAACCTAAAGCACTACTCAACGCAGACGATATTGCACAAAGAATGATAGACAAAGATTATAGGACATATTTTGAAAATAACAAGATGCATAATATTGCTACAGCAGCAGATCAAGCGATAAAACTTAAACTTGACAATGCTGAAAAAGAATCAATATCCAAATAAGTTTTGTGCTGACATAGCGGGACATAGCTTTGGAGACAGAGAAGAACGAACGCACAACACGGGTTTTGCGCCAGGCGGGGTGACGTGCAAACTTGGAGCTTTGTGCTTCTATTCAAGTGTAGTGCTGGTTGACAGTTTTGTGCTCCAAAACCCGCCCGAATGCAAAGCCCGAAAACGTTGTGGCCAATTGGGTTGGTCCGGGGACAGATTAGAAAAAGCCCCAAGTGTCAGTCAACAAGTAAACAAAAATGCGACCGAAGTAATAGGTGACAATGTTAGCGAGCAAACTCAGTCCTAAAATTCAATGCAGACAGCCTAACCTTCATTTACAATGATTTATAAGTCGTTTTTGCCTAGCCCTTGTTTAAGTGACTTCGTAAGAAATTACACGGTTATAAACTTTGACTTCACCAAAAATGAGACTCCTCCAACTAAACATCGATCACCTAAGCCAGAACAAAAGATTGTTTTTTACATTAAGGGTAGAGTGAATCTTCTGGAAACCCAAAATGGTCGAACAAGAACCCCACCACCAGTATCAATCTATAATCATCAAAGAGATAAAAGGAATTTACAGGTAACTTCTGAGTTCCTGGCTTTCATCATTTATTTACAGCCTGGTGTATTACATCGATTGTTAGAGATTCCCATGTCCAATTTTCCCGGTGACTATCTCGATGCCGAGTTGGTTTTCAATACAGAAGTAAGGTTAATAAGTGAACAACTAGCTGCTGCCGAGAGCCCTCTGTTAATGATCTCGGTAATTGAACAGTTCTTACTGTCAAAAAGTAAACGACTTGTTGATAGAAGTCCGATAGATGCGGTCGCTAAGTACATTTTGTCTGGCCCAACATCGTTTTCTTTGGATGCGATAGCTAATCAAGCAAATTTGAGTACCAAACAGTTCTATAGAAATTTCGTGCAGAGAATAGGAATGACCCCCAAATTATTTAGCCGCCTTACTCGGTTTAATCACGCCTATCAGTATAAGCTCGTTAATCCCGCCACAACATGGTCATCAATAGCACAAGAATACGGCTATACCGATTACCATCATATGGAGAAAGAGTTTAAGGAATTTATAGGAGCAACGCCTAAAGAATGGGTAAACACTGAACTAAAAGCTCCCGAGCGGCTGCTCAAACTACGGTAAGAAAAGTCCTTTTTTTACCCAAGCATTTGATTTATTATTTGGTTTTTGTTTAGCAGAATTCATTTGATCGATCGTTTGTAAACTGACACTGTTCATCTATGACTTTTGTTCCAACTTAAATATTAAACAAATATGAAACACTTACTTATTCTATCAATCATGCTTGTTGCTATCGACCAACCAATTGTACTTTGTCAAGATTCTAGAGAAGGTGAGATTAGACGTTTGGAGAATCTCGAACGGGAGTCTGTCTTAAAAAGTGACTCGGCTACACTATTTGACAAAATTTGGTCTCCTAACATGGTGATCAACACTCCGGCCAATGTCATTGGAACAGTTGAAGGAACGAAGGCTCACTTCCGGTCAGGCGGTCTTGCCTATGCCTCTTTCGAAAGAACTATTGAGAAAATAACATTTAATGATAACGTAGCCATTGTCATGGGAGGCGAAGTAATAAAACCTCAGGGTACTCAGCCAAACGCAGGCAAAATTGTTACAAGGCGGTTTACACATGTTTGGTTGTACAACAATAATTCCTGGAGCATAATCGGTCGACAAGCTACAATCATAAAAGTAGAATGAGTAGAACATGCACAGGGTACAAAGACACAAATCATTAAAAAATACGAATCAGATATTCTCTACGGGCATGTTTGCAGCACGTGACAAACTGTATTCCGCTGACAATGGAGAAATAAATTTAAAATCAGTTCCGCGGACAACTTACAACACGCAGACAATTTAAACTTTGGACTCGAACACAAAACGGTGTACAAAATAAAAAGTAGTTCAAGAATTTGGAGATAGGTTTCATTGACAGTGAACCCACGCAGATTTAAAACCAATCGACAGCGACAAACAAAAGAATGGGTTGACGGTGACGGACGAAACCCAACTGGCCAAAACACCAGGTTTGGTCAATGGCGGGGTGAAGTGTAAGTATAAAGTTTTATCTTTGCTACAACGTTTGCTCACGGGGGACTGTGACGTATAGGTCGCGCTAAACATTCCGTTACGCTCCATTTTTTAGCGCTCCTATTCCCGCCACTGCCCAAACCCAAAGGTTATAGGGCATTTTAAAAGACGACAATGACGACATCAATAAATACATTATGGACAATCTTAGTTTCAAATATTCCACTTAGACGGTGGATTAACATTAAAGAACTTTACAACATTGTTCAGACAAATTACAACTATTTCACAGCTGACGATTTAGCTCCTGTTATTGACTATAGTAACGAACCGACTTGACACAGAAATTTAAGAAGTGCCTTGCAAAACAAGAAGAGAACTGGAGAAATACTTTATGACGAAAAAGCAAATTATAGAATTGATAAACCTTACGTATGGCGAATGATAAAAGAAGCCGTTCACAATTTGGAAGGTCAAATATCATACTCTCAAATTAAAGAATACATTTCAAATAATTGGAATGACGTAAACCAAGAGACAATTACTGCTCAAATCATAGTTCTTTCAGTAAATCATAACTCAAGAACGCACTATCCTGAAAATCAAAAAGCCCGGCTGACAAATGAAAATTCCGCATACGATTTATTGTATAATACAGGGCGTGGACAAGTTGAATTATATAACCCAGACCAACACGGTGTCTGGGAAATATTTAAAAATGAAAATCAAACATTTTCAATAAAGCTGTCCAATAATTCAGCTTCTGAAAGAGTATTTACACCGATAGATATCATATGGTTCAAGAATGTGACCAACTCAACTAATGAAGAAGCTTATCTGTCAATTGAAAACAATCCATTCATTATTCATTTTCCAAACAAACACAAAACTAATGTTCTAAGTCCTGCAATTGGCGAACTTATACTCATTTACCAAAAAGTAAACGGAGTTGCAGCATTTACACATTTAGTAACACCTATCGACAACGAACTAATTGAAGATGACACGCGGGCAGACTTTAGATATGGCAGACGTGTCCGCTTCATAGCAAAAAAAGATAGAGAAAATTACATTCCCGTTGCTACCACGTTATGGAAAGACATTAATCTATCAGGAATTACACAAGGTAACGCTTGCAAACTGGAGAATGTAAAAGGAATAAACAATTTAGATGAGTTGGTCTTTGATATTTGGCAAAGCTTTCAAGACAGCTTTACAAATTCTGACAGACAATCAGTAATTACTACTTCTTCAATTATTAATGAAATTGAAACAAGCAATCCAAATATTTCAGTTGCAGAAGGAGAACTAAAACTTGTTTCACATTTAGTAAGGGAGAGAAATCAAAAAATTATTGGCGAAAAAAAAAGAGAAGCAATTAGAAATGGAAATTTAAGATGTGAAGTTTGTTCCTTTTCATTCATTGACACTTTCAATGTGGAATTTATAGAGTGTCACCACATTACACCTATATCGACTACAGGAGTAAGGGAAACAACTTTGTCTGACCTTGCTTTAGTCTGTGCTAACTGCCATAGAATGTTGCACAGCAAATTTGACGTACAATATTTATCAATAGACAACTTAAGAATTAAAATAGAATGACAAGAAAAACGCCCTATAACAGCCGTTTTGCAAAAGCGGGGGTTTCGTGCATCAATGACAGTGAAGTGCTAAATCCAAGTTTTGTGCATCTAAGGAAGTTTTTGCTAAAAATCCCCGCCTTCGCAAAGCGGCAAAACGTTGATGTTTTTGATTAGTAAAAACTGTGAAACGAGTATGCTACGGGCATTTTTGTTGACGGTATTATTGGTTGTACTTAATTTGATGACAGTGGCCCAAAACCAAAAGCTATCGATTTTTGGTATTAAAGGCGGGTTAAATAGAAGCGTAATATCAGGAAAACAGCTTGACGGAACAGAAACTGGTTTTATCGGAGTTGAAATTTATGGTTCAATATCTCTTGATACTGAACTTAGTTCTAGGTGGAGATTTGAAAACGAGTTGCTCATTTCGTGGACTGATGAATACTACTTTCTAGAGATTCCTCTTCGCTTTAAGCACGAGACATTTGAAAGGGTATTTTTTACAGCTGGACCAAAAATTGATATGGTCTTAAACAATGACGATGAGACTTATGACTTCAATAACTTTGGCGTTTCGTTGGAGCTCGGGGCACAATACATGTTAACGAAGAGGATAATATCTGAATTTCGATATTCACATGGACTAATAACACAGATTAATGATATTGTATTGGATATTTATGATGGAAGACGAAACACGTTACGATTCGGACTCGGTTATAGGTTATAAAAAGAGAACTCGAACCCATAGCAACTAGCAGACTATTAACAATGGCTGGTCGAGGAGTAAGCGTAAACTCCAAATTATTTAGGACAAAATAAAAGTAGACATCTCTTAAAAGGGGATATTTCGAAGGTAAAATAATGTCACCACAATACAGGTGAATTCACAATAATATTGCCCTTGACTCATTAACCCTGCCGCAAAGTTAAGGTCAGGGCCACATGTGCTGGCAAGGAATTTCCGGCATAAACCCACCTGCCCACACACCTTCCATTTATTCCGTTCCTCCTTGCGCAAATGTTGCCCTGACCTTGGTGCTGCGCCATAATTAATTCATCACGATTATGGAAAGCACAAACAAAAACCACTTCAACGTAGCGGAGATTCAGCTCTCCTACAAGTCTTATGTCAAGCCTTCGGAACGAGCTAAGATTACTTGCTCCAGGGATGCCTACAACGTGTTGCTTCAAACTTGGGATGATAACAAGCTTGAGTTTCTGGAGCAGTTCAAGGTTCTGTTGCTCAACCGGGCCAACAAAGTGCTGGGCGTATTTGAAGTATCAACCGGCAGCACTACGGCCACGGTAGCCGATCCAAAGATCATTTTTGCGGCAGCCATCAAGGCTAATGCCTGCGGAATCATTATTGCCCACAACCATCCATCGGGTAACCTTTCCCCAAGCCAGCACGATATAGACCTTACCCGTAAAGTAAAAGAAGGCGGGAAGCTTTTGGAAGTGCAGTTGCTGGATCATGTAATCTTAACCACAGAGTCCTATTACTCATTTGCAGATGAGGGGATATTGTAGCAGCCTAATTTGGCCCTGAAGCCAAACAAGTACTTCAGAGCAGATTAATCTACTGGATCAGTGAAGTTCCAGTATTATATCGTTTTCCTTTTCTGCAGGAACAAAATTCTTCAGGTATTTATATGTTTGAGGGGGAGTAAAAAATGGAAGTTGCTTTTTAATTGAGCTCAAGCAGATATTAGAGCAAAGTTTTTGTACATCCGAAAGTACGATACCAATTGCTCTATCTGTATTGGTATAGTAATCAAAATAGTCCCTTCTTCTAATCCCCAATTTTTTTGAATGCAGTTTCCACATCTGATTCGGTGTGTGTGTTATAACATCTTTGACCTGAGCGGTACCTACGATTGCTTTAACTGGTGAAGTACAATAGATAATAATATGATCGCCAGCATTTACATTAGGTTTTGATTTGCGTAACTCAATATGCTTCTTCCCTTCAAGGATCTGATTGACGTACTCTTCTTTAATCGAAATAAAAAGATATTTTCTCTGGTTCTTCATTTTGCCTTAGATAATCGGTATATCTCGCTAAACACTTTACTGCTAACCTTAACAGGTGAAACAAATGTTTGTTTTTTAAACCCCTGTGCTTCTAAAATTCTGTTAGTTTCTGAAAAACTTATCGTTTTTTCAAATACTTCAGTATCACTGAATTGTAACACCTTGATTTTGTGATTGATATTACCTTTTGCAAGTTTAAATATCTCCTTCCAACTGTAGATTCCAAAACGTCTAAAGGTTGAAAACAAAAATTTGGCACCTCCAATGGACACACTGTTTAAGTATGAACACCCGACTATGGCCTTTTTTCTTAAAAAGTTCTTTATACATTTCTTTCTGGCTTGCTGAATGTAGGCGTCTCGGGGCATCAAACCCAATGTCTGGGAGTTTTTCTTGCCAAGTTCAATGACTTGACTAAGAAACAAATCAGTGTGATCGATATACTTGAACTCCATTGTAGATTAAGCCAAGAATAAAAAACCCATTACCTCTATCCAAAGGGTGGTAACGGGCTCCAAAAGCAATCTAACTAAAAAAAATTACAGGATCAACCTTATGTAGTAGAGCGCAACCGAGTTGTAATACTAATTTGCAGATGAAGGGATACTGTAAACCCCTTCTTCGACATACTAACCTACTAATCTGTTTTCTTTAATTGCGGGTAATTATTGCGCAGGTATTCAAAAGCACGAGTGAAATGCTTTTCTACTGCTTTTAGGTTGATGTTCATCCGCTCGGCTATCTGCTTGTTGGACAGGTTTTCCAGTAGCCTGAGTTCCATAGCCTGACGACAACGGTCGGGAAGCTCTTTCAACAGGCTAAGAAGACGCTGCTCTTTTTCGCGTTGTGGGACATCTTCTTCGGGCATGACGGCATAGACAGTTTCAAATAAGCGGAAATGCTCAAGCCGTTTTTGGGTAATGCCCTTCCGCTGGATGTATTTGGCTATTCTGTTTCGGACTGCCTGCCAAAGGTAGGAGCGCAGAACTAAAACATGGCCCAAACGCTCCCGGTTCTTCCAGAGGGACTCAAAGATGTCCTGGAGGATTTCTTCACACTCTTCCTTTTCGGCAATATTCTTACGCGCATACCCAAACAGTTCGGAGGCATAGCGGGTGTAGATGGCTTCGAAGGCTTTGATATCACCGCCTTGGACCAAGGTGATCAAGACGGTGTCTGGATGGTTTTGATAGGTGTTCATTTTTCAGGGGATCTTTGTTAAAAATGAATCATACGAAGCTACTAAAGTTAGTAGTATAATCAAAGCAGTTTTACTGGATTTTTGACTTTGTGGGAAGGCACTCTGTAAAATCCAGACATCAGGCGGAACTAAAAGCTTTCGGTGAGAATCTTAGAAGGATTCGCATAGCAAAAGGATTTACACAGGAGCAACTAGCTGACCTAGCCAACATCTCTGAGAACTCCATTATTACCCTTGAGTCAGGAAAACTCAACTCAACTATTGCCACATGTTTTGCTCTGGCGAAAGTCCTTGAGATTGAGCCACAGGAATTGTTTCAGTTTTAGTCACGGAGCATGCAGATATGAACAAGTACCGGTACTACTAAAGTTAGTAGTATAACGAATACACTTTTCCTTGACTTTTGAAAGGTGGGCAAACATAAAGTCAAGACGAGAAATACCCGTAAACTGAAAAGTTTTGGGGCTCACATTAAAAAGCTTCGCCAAGAAAAGGGTCTAACGCAGGAACAGCTTGCTGATATCGCCAAAGTCTCCGAGAACACAATAGTTACTATAGAAACAGGTAAGTTGAATACCACTGTTGCAACTTGCTTTGATATATCTAAAGCTTTGGGTGTTGATATTAAGGAGTTATTTGATTTCTGATGCATTTAGTTACTTGAATTCTTATCGAACAAATGTTTCGAATTGTTGCTTTTTTGCCAGGAGGAAATTCGGTGCACCGCTTTTTTAAGTAAAATTTTATACCACGATTGTCCTGCATTGAGTACGTTGCCAAAAAGGGTTCGGGAGGTGTGAACTCCACCTTGAGAAAACCAATAGTGATAGGAGAAACTCCTATTTTATAAGAAATTTATTTTGAAAATCTTTACATCATACAGGATATAAGTATTTGGTGACGCTAAATTTACGTTATCCTGCTTTTTTAAATCTTAATGAGGCCTCAGACATCACTCAAATAGTATATGCAGTATCGGACATCAGTATTCGCTAATATGGTTTTTAGACTACTAAGGATTCTTGTTTTAATTGTTCTCACGATCAAA
Organism: Cyclobacteriaceae bacterium; assembly: GCA_019638275.1. Classification (GTDB taxonomy): domain Bacteria; phylum Bacteroidota; class Bacteroidia; order Cytophagales; family Cyclobacteriaceae; genus UBA2336. The sequence goes on from JAHBUC010000005.1 coordinate 11,262, forward strand.
GTCGAAGCTCAATCAGAAGATAACTACAACTATTTGTATGCTTCGCCAAATGCGGCTGAACTTGGCAAATATGGTTTGGTTCCAGTCAATATGTCAACGGGGGCCATGACAACAAATGTCCCACTTTATTCATTAAAGGCGGGTAAGCTTAATGTGCCTATAAGTTTGTCTTACTCATCAACAGGGGTTCGTGTTGATCAGACTGCCAGCCAGGTTGGTCTAAATTGGTCACTGAATGCAGGTGGGGTTATAACACGCATTGTTAGGGACAAACCTGATAAGAATATTTTTGGTTCTCCTGAATACCCCTATCCTTCAAATACATATACCATGAATTTTGAACTAGCTAGGTATCTGGACGGGGCTGAGGAGGATGGTTTTGACTCTGAAAGAGATCTGTTTTCATTTAACTTTCTGGATTTCACGGGTAAGCTCATTTTTGATTACTCGGGTAAGCCCTTGTTTGTTCCACATAGAAATATGGAAGTCAATCACATAGTGAACCTTCTTGGGGGTACAGTTGATTTTGTTCTGATTGATGAACTGGGTATAAGATATTTTTTTGAAGCAGGGGAAACTTCCAGAACCATCCCTAGCGGAACGGACTGCGGCAAGAATTTTGAGCTTACCCAAGAAACCGCTTGGTATCTAACGCGTATCATTCATCCCCAAGGGGATGAGGTTGTGTTTGAATATGATTGGCATTCGTTTACCTATTACTCTGGTGTTAGTCAAAGCAGCACAGGATTGATTTCTAATTTAGGTGGATGTGGAACAACACCCTGCTCGACTATTCCGGATAGACTTTGCCAAACATTGGTGTTTACAAACACGGCAAGACTTAAGCGGATTTTAACCAATGGACATGGCGATGTTAATTTTCACTACTCTAAGGGACGTTTGGATGTCTATGACGATTATAAGCTTGATAGTATTGAATATGTATTGCCCGATTCGACTATATTAAATAGTTGGAAATTAGGCTATGTGTTTTCGAACAACTCAGGCTACGGGAACCCAGCGGTGACAGGTGATGGCCTTAACAGTAGGATGTTTCTCACTTCAGTAATTCAAGCTTCCGGCTCAGCAAATCAGGATATTCGATATGCGTTCGAATATGATGATATGAATGGACTTCCGACGCGCCTATCGTTTTCTCAGGATCATTGGGGTTATTTTAATGGGAAGATTAACTCCCATCTATTCCCAAAGTATGGAATTGTTGCACCGAGGAATCAATCAGATCAGATTTTATTTGATGGAAAAGGTGGTAACCGTGAACCTGACGCCAACTTTGCGAGGAAGGGCTTGTTAAAAAAGATCATTTATCCAACAGGCGGGTACAGCACAATTGACTATGAGGCCAACACGTACTGGGGGCCAAAAATGATTTACCCATCCACCGTAATTTTCCAGTCGAATGTTGAAAGTCACACATTGGGTGGTCCGGGCACGGCACTGGTAGATACCTTGTTTTCAGCCGTCAATCAGGATGCAATGGTTAACTTCACGGTGCTATACCTCGAAGGCGCATTTGAAGATCCTATCCATTCATTCGGACGTATTTCAATCCGGGATATCTCAACCAATCATTATATAGTCGAAAATTTGCAGGTGGCACCAGGTAACTCACACAACAGGTCTTACCTACTCGATCCGGGAAAATATTATGAAGTAACGGTAAGAGCCTTCGGTCTTGGTGTCCGGGCGGTAACCAACATCTTGCACTATAACCTGGCTCCGCAGCTGGTTGATGGAAACTATGTTGCAGGAGGAATGAGAGTGGCTCGCATAGTCAATCATGATCCTCAATTAAATCGAAAAGATACAACCCGGTATTACTATGCGTTTGCTCATGATTTTCAAAGGTCTTCCGGAATAGTATCAGAAATCGGCACATATGAAGAATATTCAACCACTCAGATACCTTGTATGGTGTCAGCTGGAGGGCTAACTGTATGTGAACCCGTTCCCTGTTATTATGTTTCTGTGTCTTCCAACACGAGTATCAATCTCAATAACTTTTCAGGAAATCATATTGCCTATGGATCTGTAATTTTAAGTCAGGGTAACAATTTAGATAATGGTTTTGAGGAACATCAGTTCTTAATCAGTGCGGACATATCTGGACGCATTGTTCATGGTGACGGTAGAGTGGGGTTACCGCAAACCAGCAGCTCATGGGGCAATGGACTAACTAAGCGGATTACCAAATTTAGGAAAGTGAACAACCAATTTGTCCCTATATACAAACTTGACAATACGTATAAAAAAGATAGTCGTGTAAACGACTACGTGCCAAGCATGGTTGTCAAAAGTAAGTACGATGATGAAGTGTGCATGATAACCCCATCAACACTTGTTTGCACAGCTTGTGATCTTACCAAAAAGCTTCGTGTGCGGTATTGTATAGCTAATCATACCCACAAGTACAAGTGGATTGATCCTGTCTCAAGTAGTTGTGGAACGTCCACCTCAGGGTATGAGTGTTTAAAAAGTGACAACCAGGATGAATATTATACTGTTAACCACCCTTGCTTTGGATTAAACGAGGGAGACTCTGTTTATATTGAAAGTGCAATTGCAAATTTAGATGCAATTGAATATCGGGATTATGTTCATTGGTTTTACCTTGAGAGCTCTGTAGAAACAACCTATGCTGAAGCCGGAGATAGTGTGGTTGTAGTTAGGTACAACGAGTATGCCAATGCTGAGCATTTGCAAATTACCGGAGAGCGCACTACAGTAAGTGATGGATCTGCAGTTTCAACACATTACTGGTATGCTGATGATTACACAAATGTTCCAATAACTGATTCTTTAAAACAAAATCACATCATTGCGCAACCAATAAAACGGCAGCAGTACAGAAACCAGAAAATTATTTCAGGAGAAATTGTTCTCTTTAATCCAAATGGATCTGCAGCTGAAATCTGGAAGCTTCGCGAAGAAGTCCCGTCAGACAGTGTTGCGCATAACGGCCAGAATTTGCTACAGCCAAACTATGTAAAAGAGGGGTCAATTGTTCATGAGATCGGTAAACCCCGTGAGGTCCATTACCCAGATGGAAAAGTAGCAACGCTTATATGGTCTTATAGCAGAAATTACCTTGTCGCTCATGTTTTAGATAAGACTTTTGCTGAAATATCGAATGTTCCGAATTTGGATATTCAAGCCTTGGAGCAGTCCACTGATAGTGCTTACATAAATAGTAAGCTGGAGCTTTTACGCGACACATTTATAGGCGCACATATCACAACCTATAATTACCGTCCGGGTGTGGGTTTAGTTTCTATGATTGATTCTAACAACAACCGAACGTACTACGAATATGATTCCTTTGGCAGGTTAAAAATAGTCAAGGACAACAAAGGAAATGTATTGCAGCATCATTCATATAACTACAAACAAAACTGAGATGAAGAAATTTTATTACATCATACTGTTGCTATGTACGATGCAGCAGATTTATGGACAGCAAGCTCTTGATGGTATCTACACAGTGGATTTAGCCAAGACGGTAGCTTTGATGGAGGGGGATAACAAGCAAAAGTATGATAGTTTGGATTCATCAGTTAAGGAGCGAGCCAGACAGAGCATGGATGGTCGGGTCTTTGTTTTCAGGGCAGGAGGCCAATTGGAGGTTCGGTGGAATGCAAATGGATCGGGGAAGTTTACGGAAGGCACCTGGGAGATGAAAGACAAGGAAATTCTTTTGATCAAGATAGGGGAGCAGGTCACAGAATATCTGGTAATCCGGCCGACTGCAACGGGACTTGTTCTTAAGAATGAAGGCGGTCGGGGTTTTTTCAGTAACCTTTACTTAGAGAGCTCTGAATAAAAAGAATAAATGCGAACGATAATTTGATTTACCATACCTATGAGAAAAGTACTCCTGATACTGATGTTGCTTCAACAGATGTATGTGGCTGCGCAGATCACCGTAGAGATCACTGGGCCAACCACGGCCAATGTTGGTGAAACAAAAAGTTATTCACTGATCTGGCGAGATGGGTTTTATCAGATAGACGCCCCTTGGGGAGGTACTCCATATTGGAATGCCATTGGTGGTACCGTGACTTTTGGAAATGCAAATGGAGGCAGCGTTCAATGGAACGCATCGGGCCCGCGCTCGGTGTTTTTTGAATACTACACCTGGAACGATTTTTATTATGATGATTTAATGGTTACCGTTAGCGGGAGTAGCGCACCCGCCACTCCAAATACCACCTTTACAACAACTCAAAATTGTAATTCAACAACTGTTCAGCGCAACAGCAACCCACCGTCAGGTGTGGAATGGTATTGGCAAACATCAACAACAGGGACAAGTACATCTTTAGGGAGCGGTTCGTCCATAAACCGTACAACTTCTGGTAACTTATACTTAAGGGCACGGCAATCAACCTCACCTTTTACCTGGAGTACCTCATCACAGCATGTTGGTAATATAACGGTTATCACCACGCCTCCTGCAGTTTCCGCCACTTCCACTAGCAATGATATTATATCCAATACGGGAGGTCAGGTAACAGTCTCAGTTAGTGCAGTCAGTGAAGCAACATCTTACAGGTGGTATACCGTAGCCTCAGGAGGAACGGCTATTGGGGGTGTAAGCGGAACAAGTTACAGTCCAACACTAACACAAACAACTACCTATTATGTAGCATCAGTGAAAGGCAATTGTGCCAGCACCACACGCAGATCAGTTACGGCCGGTGTGCATCCTGCACCACAAGTAAGTTCAACTAATAATGGAGTGATTACCATGGGTACACCCGTGACCTTATCGCTGAATTACAGTTATGACACTTATCAATGGAAGAAAAATGGTACAAATATCAGCGGAGCAACAAGTGCCACCTATCAAACAAATCAATCCGGAGATTATTCGGTGCAAGTGAGTAAAGGAACGGCAACAGGTGTTGTATCGGTGGCGAAGTTGATTGGTTCGGGTCCGTCAGGGCAGAACATGAATTACATTGTTTCGAATACGATCTTGAAAGCGGGTGTTACCGAGGCGGATATAGACACACTAGGCGTTAAATCCCTTTCGCAGACTATCCAGTATTTTGACGGACTGGGCAGGCCGATACAGTCGGTTGTCACACAAGGCTCACCGAATAAGAAAGATATTGTACAGCCAGTATTATATGACCAGTTTGGTCGGGAAGCCCGAAAATACCTGCCGTATGTCGCCACAACAAATGATGGCTGGTATAAAGCTAACCCAGTTGGAACAACCAACTATACGGGCTCACCTCACCACACGTTTTACACGGAAACCAATAGTTTGATCGCACGTGATGCGGCCCCGTATTCGGAGACAATATTCGAACCGAGCCCACTCAACAGGGTAATCAAGCAAGGAGCACCGGGAACGACATGGCAACCGGATGGAACCCATAGCTATACCTCAAATGACCATACCATAAAAATGGGATATGAATTCAATGCAGCCAATGAGGTATTGCTATGGACGTTTACCTATCCAACAGAAGAATACACCACTGCGGCTACCAACGCATTTGGAAAAGTAAATGCCGGGACCACGGCAGCACCGATCTACTACGCGGCCAATCAGCTTTATAAAAACCTGACGAAAGATGAACAGGGTAACCAAGTTGTGGAATATGTGGATAAACAAGGGCGCACTGTGCTGAAGCGCGTGCAGGCTGTGGCAGGTAGTCATCCTACAACAGGAACTAACAAGGATGTTAATTATGCCAGTACGTATTACATTTATGATGACTTTGGAAACTTAGTATGTGCTATTCAGCCGGAAGGCGTTAAAATCATTGATGATTACTTCAATGCAGATGGTAACGGCAAGGAAGTATTTTTGAAGAAGTGGGCAACACGTTACCGTTGGGATAGTAGAAGAAGAATGACGCATGTGCAAAGCCCCGGAGTTGAGCCGATGTATAAAGTTTATGATAAGCGAGACAGACTTGTGATGTCGCAAGATGGAGAACAGCGTAAACTTAACAAATGGAGCTTCACTAAATACGATGCACTCAACAGGCCAATCATCAGTGGCATTTATGTGCATGATAATCCCATCAGTCAGGAACAAATTACTGCGCTAATAAGCACCACAAACTTTTATGACACCTACAATGGCAATTCTTCTTTTCATGGTTACACCAACAATGTTTTTCCTACAGCGAATGCCGACAGTTCACCCCTGGAAATCTTAAGCGTTATGTATTACGATAACTACCTGTTCTGTGATGATTTAGCGGGAAGTGGATTTAACTATGGGGCTGGTGATTTAACCGGGCAAGCAGAAGCCTTTAACCGTGTAGTAGGATTGGTGACCGGAACGAGAATAAATGTACAGGGCACGAATGACTTTATATGGAGTGTGAACTATTACGATGACAAGTGTCGAACCATACAGGCGATAACCCAAAACCATAAAGGCGGTTTTGACCGCGTGACTAACAAGGTTGATTTTGTGGGTAAAGTATTGGAGACAAAAACCACACATAGCAATAACTCGGCAACGCAAATAATCAAGAAGCGGATAGAGTACGACCATGCAGGCAGACACTTGAAAACATGGCATAAGGTGAATAATGAAAATGAAATTTTATTAAGTGCTACGGAATACAATGAACTTGGGCAACCGGTTGTTAAAAAACTTCATTCGACTGATAATGGCGTGACGTTTAAGCAACATGTTGATTATAGGTACAACATACGCGGCTGGTTAACACGGATTAATAACAGTGATTTAAATAACAATCCTGATGGCGGACCCCGCGATTACTTCGGCATGGAGATAGCCTACAATAATGATATTGGAGTTGGCACATCAGCACCGAGATACAATGGGTTAATTAGTGCAATGAAGTGGAGTACCAATTTAGGATTAGGCTTCAACGATGCACAGCTTGGAATTTTTGAGCCGACCGAACGCGGTTACAAGTTTACGTATGATGCAATGGACAGGCTGACAGCATCCACGCACATTGAAAATACTACTGCATGGAACACATCATTATCATACCATGAAAACAATCTGACTTTTGACCTGAACGGAAATATTAAAACGCTCAATCGAAAAGGTAAAGGAGGTTTTGATATGGACATACTGGATTATGTGTACAATGGCAACCAATTGTTAAAGGTTATTGATACCGGGAACAAGCAGTTTGGATTTAAAGATGGTATACAAACCGGAGATGATTTTGCGTATGATGCCAGCGGGAATATGCACATGGATAAAAACAAAGACATCGATGAGAATGGCATCAAGTACAGCCACCTGAATCTTCCAATAGAAGTGCTTAAAGAAAATGGGGAGAAACTTATTAATCTGTATGATGGAACAGGAAGAAAGCTGAGCCAGTTAACATACGACTCAACAAATACTTTAATCAGTCGGATTGATTATGTTGGTGAGTTTTTTTATGAGAACGATACATTAAAACATATCTATCAGGAAGAAGGTCGCATTGTCCACACTAATAATGACTTTTTGTATGAATACCATTTGAAAGACCACCTAGGCAATATCCGCGTAACATTCACAACAAATCTAGAGCAAGACGAATACATTGCAACACTTGAAACTAACAGTTCAGCGGAAGAACATGTCACTTTCTATCCAAGCTATGATAATGCTACAATTATCAGCACAAGCTTATACAATCACACACCGGGGGGGACGAAATCCATCCGATTAAGTGCGGCCAGCCAAAATGAAATTATTGGTCTTGCTAAATCGTTACGGGTTGTGCCCGGTGATACGGTGAAGTTGGAAGTGTATGCAAAATACACAACACCAACAGCAAACAACACCAATGTAGGCGCACTAATAGCCACAGCAATAACCAGCGCATTTGGTGTCACTTCTTCTTCGGTTGGTGAAGCCGGAGAAATTTACCAGACACTAAACACCATGTTCAGCCCGGGGCCAGTACTTGGGCCGGATGATTGGGAAGATGCCAATGCACCTAAAGCCTTTTTGAATTATATTTTATTCGATGAAGATTTTCTGCCGTATGATTTTGGCTATGACCAAATTAGTACAAATGCATTGGAAACTGGAAGCGGTGTGCCCCATGAAAAGCTTCAACTGAATGCGTTTGTTCGTAAGCCTGGCTATGTATACATCTATCTCAGCAACGAAAGTGATAAAATTGTTGACGTTTACTTCGATGACTTCAAAATCACTCACCAGCATTCGCCAGTACAGGAAGAAACTATGTACTATCCCTTTGGATTGATAGCAGAAAATTATGCACGTGAGGGAATGGTTGAGCAACGCCTGAAGTACAACGGTAAAGAGCAAATTAAAGAACTTGGTTTATCATGGGTTAACTATGGGTCAAGGCAATACATGCCTGACCTGGGAAGATGGACAACAATTGACCCGATGGCAGAGAAATATTTGGGTTTGTCGGCTTACAATTATGTGGCTAACGTTCCTACCATTGCCATTGACCCTACCGGAGAGGAAATAGTAATTATCGGTGATGACGATTATGTAAAGGCAGTGGTCAAAGTGTTGATGCAAATGGCCAGAACGAAAGACGGTGCAGCCACCATAAGCAAATTAGCGAGTGCGAAAGATTTTAGAGTGGTGATTAGCATGGGAGATGATAATTCGAGGGTAGTAGCAGGTGAAAGTATAGATGGTGTTAAATCTTCATACATTACTTTTGATCCCAATAAAGTACAAGAATTTGATGGGGTTAGAAATACCCCATATACAAGTCTAAGTCATGAAATCAGACACTCTGAGCAGGATTATGATGGTATGCAAGGGGAAGAAATAATAGACTCTAAAAAACCATTTAAGAATAGTGACTATCCCGCGGAAGCCAATACACTGGACTCCCGTGAGATTGATGCAGTTGACTATGAGAATAGTGTTCGCACAGCTAATGGATTGTCAGCAAGAAGGACATATGATGGTGTCGATGCAGCCAAGTCAAAGGATACTAAAACTTTTAGGGAAGGATACAATGTGGTTACTGGCAAATACACCATTAAGAACGATAAAAATTATCAGGGTAAGATGGCCGATAACCCTGCTGAAGAGCAGGCCCGAATATTGAAGAATGTAAGGCAAGGTGGGCCAGCAGCAGATTACTCTATGAAAAATCAATATCACAAATCAGGAGTAAGTGATAAAAAAGGAACCAACTTTACTAAGACGAAAGGCAATGCAACAGTAATTTCTTACTAAAATTTAATTTATTATGAATCTTAAAAAGAGAAAGGTAATAGTATTCAAAATTTTTGTTAGTGTACTTATTGCAATTATTACCTTCTTGGGTTGTTCGACAAAAGAAAATGATTATGTACAAACATTAAAGGTTGATGAGAATTTGAAAGACACACTCCGGGTAATTTTGCATGAAGGACAATTAAAAAGTGAAAAAACTGGTTATGAGCTGAATACATCACCGCAATACTATCGGGTAAACTGGGTAATAAAAAACTCAACAAGCTCTGACTTGGAAAGCTTAATTCAATCAGAAAATGGAATGCTTAAAGCTATTGGGTTCAAAGGACTTTATAGAAGGCAGGAGAAGAATTGGTACAACCACCTAATAAACATTATGTCGGACACTACATCCTATCTTTATTATAAGGAAGGTAGCTTGGGAGAAACAATGAAGGTGTCAGAATTCTGTTTAAGAAAGGTTATTCACTATGAAATACTTGACTCCAGTAGTCCGGTTATCAACAGTGAGCAGAGGAAAGAGATTAATGACTTGATTGTTAGGTACAACTTGAAAGTTAGGATACGAGAATAGAAGAGGGGTTAAGTGAACAGATAGTGGGCATCCAACTGGTGGGCGATAAACTTACGCGCACAGCGGCCAGCAGCAGTTGGGACGCTCCCGGTGCTGCATCAACAGAAACCCTTGCAGCAGACGGCTGGTTAGAGTTTGTTGTGCCGGTAACGAACAAACTGCTTGGCTTTGGCTTCTCTACTTCCAACACAAACAATAATTGGACAACTATCAAATACTGTTTTTACATCAACAGCAATGCTACGTTCCAGGTAAGGGAAAAGGGAGCAGCACCAACCTGTTAGGTTCGGCACAGGCCTACAGTGCGGGCGATGTTTTCCGCATAGAAAGAAAGCAGGGACAAATACTGTACTACAAAAACGGTGTATTGCTCCTTTATTCCCCGCAGAGTGTCCTGTAAGGCACTCTGCGGGGAATATGTCTACTCATTAAACTACTGATAATCAGTTAGTAATAAGTTAAATTATCCGCTTTTTGAATCGAAAATTCTTACTTTTAAAAGGTGAAAAAGGCAGTTTTAATTACAACATTTTTAGCGTCTTGTGCCTCATTATTCGCACAACCCGTGGATACGTTGTTACAAGCAATACAACCAGTTGATTCACTCTACTCCACTCAACTTCAAACACTTGATTCCCTTCAGCAACAAACTGAAATTCAATGCCAGGCTATCATGAGCGAATACGACTCCATCAACAGTACGTACTCCAAAATTACAAACGATCTTCAAAACCGTATTGATAGCCTGAGCAATATGGGTCAACCCATTGAAACCCTTGCTTCAAAGCTGGATAGCATAAACAGCGCTAAGGAAGAAAGGCTTTTTGCAATAAGGCAGAAGGCAGAAAGTGTAAAGCAAAAGACTAAAGAGAAAATCGATGGGCTTAATCTGCCCAAAGAAATAAGCGGAGAAGTGAGCAAATACACTGCTGCTCTTGATCAGTTGGATGTTTCTTTACCTTCCTCAGAATTCAATATTCCTCAAATAAACCTGAAAGAAATTCCCAATCTGTCTTTGCCAAATCTCAATAACCCGTTATCCGCAGAATTGGGCAAGCTCAACATCCCTGAAATCAACACCAACCTTGGTGAAGTAACGGATAAGATCTCCGCAATCCAACAAGAATTGCCGGAGACGCCAAAAGTAGAAGATATAGCCGCCAAAGCCGAAGAGAAAGCAACCGAGCTGGCATCAGAAAAAATGGGTGATATAGCAGGCGCGCCTGAGTTGCCTGCCAGCGAGGAGCAAGCCAAAGAAATGCTGGTGACGGAAGCCAAGAGGCAAGCTATCGATCATTTTGCCGGCAAGCAGGATAAACTGCAGGCCGCTATGGATCAGATGAGCAAGTACAAACAGCGCTACTCCAATGTGCAAAGCATAAAAGACTTGCCAAAGAAACTCCCCGATGAAATGCACGACAAACCCTTACGTGAGCGTCTTGTTCCTGGTTTGTCCATTCAAATCCAAAAGCGCAACGATTGGTGGTTTAATTTCAATCCCTATTTGGGCTACCGTTTTACGGGTCGCATTACAGCTGGCCTTGGTTGGAACCATCGCATAGCCTTCAACTTTGACAAAGGCGAGTTTAACCCGGACATGTACCTCTACGGCCCCCGGTCTTATGGCGAATTCAGAATCAAGAAAGGCTTCTCTGGTCGCCTGGAAGTAGAGGTCATGAACACCCCTGTCCGCATTCCTCCCTCACAGGATTTCGCAACGCAAGAGTGGGTATGGAGCGCCATGGCCGGCTTGAAGAAGGAATATCGCATTTCAAAATCATTACGCGGTAATGCCCAGGTGCTTTATAATCTGTTTAATCCGCATTACAAAAGCCCTTATACGGATAGATTGAATATGCGGATTGGGATAGAATATAAAATATCTGGAAGAAAAACTCCGAAGGCAAATAAGGGCACAAATCTGGAAAAGTAGTGTCGTTTGAAAGCTTAAATGATAAATTCTACCCTGACACGTTTCAAACACTTTAGGTCAATCTTCTTATCCTTTCAGTTATCTCAATTTCCCCTGTAACTAATTGATATAGAGATGATAAGGACTTAAGGGTTGGAATTATTGTGTTTGAATTCTTTACTAATGAGAGCACTTGATGGGACAGCTTGAGCAATTCGGGCTGTCCTTTTTTTATACCCCTGGTTCATCCGGTTGCGGGATGTGACCCTCATTTCTGAAAAGTTTTGTCTCCCACATTTTTACCCGTCCGGTACTTGGTTTACTGCGCCAATGTGCTTCTGACTAAGTTTTAAAAAATTCAATGTATAGGAGTTACTCCTATACGACAGCCATGCTACATACCTGACATACAACCTTTGCCTGCAGAAAAGGGATGGTCCCTTTCGTAGTCAACCAAAAAAACTTTAACTATAATGAAACGCAACACCCCAATCCAATTGCTGGTATTGATTCTTGCTTTCTTTGCCTCATGCGAAGAGCAAATGAGTGACGAGAGACCAATTGAATTTAAGAATGAAGGCAAAAGCAGCGCTAACGAGCGACTGGTAACCGATTATCGGTTTGATGGCAAAGAAGGCGATGCTATTGATTTTGCCGTTGCCCGCAAATGGGTAAACAATTACCAGGAGAAAAATGCAAGTGGGAACAAAGCACATTTTTTTGGATATGAAATTTTAAAGGAAATTTTATCACTCGAAGGATGCGTGGGTATCCGGATGTATTATGCATTGGACGATGCAGGTGGCAGACAAATTATCCTGGTGGGTGTAGATGAAAAGGGAAATAATATCGTTCCGAACGAAAATGGCCGTACGGCTGAAGAAGGTATTACAGCTGATGCGTCATATCCATGCCCTACACATTGCCCTGGTAATGGTACTTCTTTGTAATTTACCAATCGATAAAAAAACTTAGGCAATTGAAATTTATTCTTTTAGATCATATTTCTTCGTTTTCAGTTTTAATTCCACTTTTTCTGGGATTGAGTCAGTGGAAAAGGCTAAGTATAGGATTGAAGTTTGTAGCAATTATGCTGATTTGTTCGGCATTAGCTGACGGTCTATCATATTATTTTGTTTCTAACAACCTCAACTCCTGGCCCATAGTGAACATTTATTTTATGGTCCAATTTGCATTACTGTACTTAGTCTTTTCCTATAACTCTAGTAACAAATACATCAGGGTTTTTTTCTTGGGGTTTATCTTGTTTTGCCTGATAAATTATTTTGTTATTCAATCTCCATTTAAGTTTAATTCAACAAGCTCTTATTTGGGGGCTCTCTTCATGCTGCTGCTGGCCTTGTTCTATCTTTATCGGCTTTTCAGGGAACTGCCGGTTGAACGTGTTCAAGACTTGCCTATGCTCTGGATAGCTTTTGCCATATTGATTTATTTTGGAGGTACATTATTTCTTTTCCTATTCAATAATTACTTAATAACTAACGAGCCAGGAACTCATAGCGTAATATGGATTCTACATAATATGCTGAATGTTGCGAAAAATGTATTTTTATCCATCGCATTATGGAAGCATTACAAGCAGAGAACATCACCTGGATAATTTTATTGGGTACACTTGGAATGTTACTCCTTGTGGGATTTATGGGCTTGTTTATATTGCTTTATCAGAAAAGAATGCTCAAGGAACGGCAGCTAAAAGCAGCCCGTGAGTTAGAGTATCAAGACCAAATGATCCAACTCCAACTCGAAAGCCAGGAACAGGAACGTAAGCGCATTGGGGCCGATTTGCACGACTCGGTTGGGTCTTTGCTGTGGGGTGCTAAAGTACATGCCTCGCTTGTGCAACGCACAGGTAATCTTGGATCGGATGCGCTTGAGGCACATCATGAACTTGTAAAAATTCTGGATGAAAGCCTGGAGACTGTTCGTAAAATTGCCTGGGAACTCACACCAGAGGCCTTTCACTTTACGGGCCTGTCAGGCTCATTAAAAAAAATGTGCCAGCAACTTGATGGTAAACCCATCCAAATATCTTTTGTTGAACACGAACCTAAAGTCTGGAATGACAACCGTGCGCTGTTGGTGTTTCGTATTCTTCAGGAACTGATCAGTAACACGTTTAAACATTCTGGTGCCACGCAACTTTCCCTAGTTATGGACTGGAAAACCGATAGCCTGAATATTCATGTTAAAGATAATGGTAAGGGATTATCCGGTCAGGTTGAGCGAAAGGGTGTAGGCCTTTGGAATGTGGAGCAACGCATTAAGCAACTTAAAGCAGAATTTCAAATGGGAAATGCCAGTGAAGAAACCGGGATACGTATTACCATGAAAATACCTTTGTCAAATGTTTCGTGACAACTTAACGGTTTACCTGGCCGATGACCATACGGTTGTTCGAAAGGGAATGCTTCGCTTGTTGAAAACGTTTCAACGTGTAAAAGCCGTGCAGGATGCCGCCAACGGAAAAGAGTTGCTCGCATTGATTGAAATCGCCCCTCCGGATGCCGTAATACTTGATTTGGAAATGCCGGTAATGGGCGGGGTGGAGGCGGCCCGGCTCATTACTACGCAATATCAGGAAGTAAAAATTCTGATTCTCACCATGCACACGGAGGCGGTTTTTATTCATAAGCTAATGGACATCGGGATACATGGTTTTTTGAGCAAATCTTCCGGCCCCGATGAAGTGGAGCGTGCACTGTATTCCATTATCGATAAGGATTTTTATAAAAATGAGATTGTGGAGAATGCCATGCGAAAGAGCGCATCCATGGCCTCGATCGAGACTACCTCAAAACTCTCTACCCGTGAGTTGGAGATACTGCTGCTTATTTGCCAGGAATTAACCCCTGCCGAAATCAGTGAACGCCTCCAAATAAGCGAGAAAACATTTTTTAATCACCGCACCAAAATTTTGATGAAAACCCGGAGCCGCTCAAATGTTGGCCTTTTCCGGTTTGCCGTTCAGCGCGGATACATTGAATTAAAGTAGCCGATTAACCAAAATTCTGTAGGAATTACTCCTATACCCAACCCTCGTAACCGATCAGTAAGGCTCAATTTGCGGTGAGAAAATCAAATTTATCATCGCTTATGAAGAAAAAATTCAGTACGGTTGGAATTGACACAGTGTCAACATTAACCTCTCGGGAGTTGCAAGTTATGCTATTGATTTGCAATGAATTGTCGCCCAATGAAATAAGCAAAAGGCTGAAGATCAGCGAAAAAACATTCTTTAATCACAGGGCCAATATTCTATCAAAAATACAGGCGCGTACAAACATTGGCCTGTTGTGTTTCGCTGTGAAAAGTGGCTATTACCGTATAAACTGAAATTTGTAACTGATTAAAACCCTCCCCCACAAATTGATCCAATGCTTGATGAGGCATTGGATCAATTACTCAAACTATTCTGTAACATTTAAATGAAATACCATGAACGCAGGAGGGAAAAAGAATATTTTACTGGTTGAGGACAATGCGGGTGATGTGCTGCTTATGCGTGAAGCGTTTGAGGAGCTAAACCTAACATACACAATTACGGTTGCCTCGGATGGGCTGCAGGCATTGGACATAATTTTCAAGCGGGGCAGCTATGCAGATGCAAAGCCACCCGACTTGATATTGCTGGATGTAAATCTTCCGGGGGTCAATGGTCATGAAATTCTCATTCGGGCAAAAAGTGATGAGGCTACCCGCCACATACCGATACTTATGCTCACCACCTCTACCAATCCGGAAGATATCAGAAAGTCGTATAGAAATTTTGCGAATGCCTACATTCCAAAACCCATTCACTTAGATGATTTTATTGAGCTGGTAAGTTCAATTGACAGGTTCTGGTATCAAACGGCTTGTGTGCCGGTGTAATTTTATACTGGAGCTGAATTATTCAACACCTGAAAGGATGTTGATGCGATTCAAAACCTTAACAACCTCATTTTTGTACATTCGGCCAATCGGTATTTCCAAAGAGCCAATACGCACATGGTTTAGTTGGTAAGAGGTGATCTTGTCGAGTGACACAATGAACGATCGGTGTACGCGAATAAACTTATGCTCGGGTAGCTTTTGCTCCATATAGCCGATTTTTTGGTAGGTAACGATTTGTCCTTCGCTGGTTTTCACACGTACATAGTCCCGCAGACTTTCCACATACAAAATTTCATGAAGGAAAACCTTTACCATGGTGCGTTTATCTTTTAGGTAAATGTAGGCTTGCTCAAAATTCTGAATTGGCTCTTCATTATTTTCCGGTGTGGCAAAAGACTGCTGAAGCTGATAAACCTTGCTGATACTTCTGAGGAACCGATCGAAGGATATGGGTTTCAGGAGGTAATCCACAACATCAAGATCGTATGCGTCAAGTGCATAATTTCGGTAAGCCGTAGTAAAAATAACCCTTGGACATTGCTTTAGGGATTTCAGGAATTCAATTCCTGTAATCTGAGGCATTTGAATGTCAAGAAAAATTATATCCACCTGCCCGGGTACCTGCAAAAAGGAGAACGCTTCAATGGCATTGGGAAAACTTCTTACCAACGTTAAGCCATCAACGCGACTGATGTAATCTTCCAATAGCACGCGCGCCAGGGGCTCGTCATCAATGATGAGGCATTTCATAGGTCAAGGTGTTTTCAATATTTTTATTTTCTGTAGTGTACCGGATCTTCAATACGACCAGGTACACTTCATCATCTTCAACAATGTCCAGTTTGTAACGATCGTCATAAATCAGGTCAAGCCGACTTCTCACGTTTTGTAAGCCAATACCCGATTTTGGTATGGTTACCTTCTGCCCAGCTGCTTTGCTGTTCTCCACTTTAATTAAAAGTGTATCACCTTGTTTAGACAGGTCAATTCGTAACCATCCACCAGTAAGTCGATTACTTAAGCCATGCTTAAAGCCATTTTCAACGAACGGCAATAGCAACAACGGAGCAATGGTAAGGTTGCCCACATCATCATAAACATTAAGTGAAATGTCAACCGTATTGTCGTAACGCATGCGTTCGAGGGCAATGTAATTACGGATGTAATTGATTTCCTGTTCAAGTGGCACCTGTTGGTGATTACCTTCATGCAACATGTAGCTTGTTAATTCTGATAGTCTATGAATAATTTCAGGTGTACGTGACGATTGATTTAATGCCAGTACATAAAGGTTATTTAGGGTATTGAACAGAAAATGGGGATTGATCTGCGACTTCAAAAATTTAAGTTTTGCCTCCAGCATTTCATTCTCCAATGCTTGCCTGGACCGTTCGAATTCCTGTGCCGCCTGTTGGTTGCGGTACCAATGACGAATTAGATGAAACGAAGTAAGTATGCCCACCAGGGAATAGATTGAGAAAATCATGATCAGAATTTTTGGCGCATAAAATAGCGGTGTTCCTAAGGCGTCAGGATAATGTATCGGGTAAATGATGTAATAGGCTAATGCTCTTGATATGAGACCAAAAACCAGTACAGAGGCTATCAATAGCAAAAGAAAAGAAGTGTATTTTTTTCTAACCAAAAATTTATCAACCAAAACATACAGTGTAAAGTAAGCGGCTGAAATCTTTACCGGCAGATCAACCAAAGAACTTAAGAGACGCTTGCTGTATTCGCCATCCACCAGCCCCCACACAACACTTTCGTACGTTACAATACCAATCCAGAAGAGGATGTGAAATATGACTCTGAATTTTTCGAGCCTGAGGTCAAGGGTATTCTGTGCGCCAATCATTTGTTCTCGTATACTTTACGACCAAGATCATTAAAAGATGCGTTAACTGACAAGTTTCTTAGACAAACGACAAGTTTACAACTGCAAAAAGCTCCGTCACCCCTAAAATGCCATTTGTATGACTGAATGGACTCGTATCAACAAAAGTTCAGGTTATGTCTAATATTCAGGTTTTGTATTCTATTGCTTGCATTCTTTACTTACTAAAAGCGAGAGAATGAAATATTTAGCAATGTTATTTCCGGCCTTCATTCTGGTGATAGCAACCGCATGCCAAACCGCAAAAGTCTTGTCCACAGGTGAGTACATTGAAGTTCCGTTTCAAACGCTGAATGGTAAAATTCCGGTGCTCAAGGTTACCATTAATGGCAAAACGGCCTGGATGATTGTGGATACGGGTGCTTCTGTTACAGTAGTCAATGCTGCGGTTGCCAATCAATATGGATTTTTAGTGGCGGGTAATCTCAGCGCAAGCAAAACGGAGATGGCAAGCCTGGCAGGTACTACCGATCTGTATGCAACGTATTCATGCAATATCAACATAGGAGAGCTGGCTATTAAATATGCGCCAAAGGCACAAAACATGATTTCGCTTATGTCGAGAATTAAAGAGCACGATAAAATTACAATTGTTGGTATTCTTGGTTCAGATGTTCTTTCAAAATACAAAATGAATATCAACTATGCAGCACAGACAATTACTTACCCGGCTTCCAAAAGGTCAGCGGATTCTTGCCCATGAATTCTGAATGTGAGTGAAGTTCAAGGCAAAATCCATTTCCCTTTACGTAATTTTACTACCTTCACTTTTGAAAGGACACTTCGATTCAAGCGCAGATCTCTTTCAAAAAGAAATGCTATGCCTAAAGCAGAACTCAAAACCAAAAAGAATACCGCAAGCGTCAAAACCTTTCTTCAATCGGTGATGGATACGCAAATGCGCGAAGACTGTAACACCGTTGCGGAGTTAATGTCTTCAATTACAAAGAGTAATCCTAAAATGTGGGGAGCCACTATTGTTGGCTTTGGTGAATACCACTATAAATACGAAAGCGGCCGTGAGGGCGATTGGTTTTTATGTGGGTTTTCTCCCAGAAAACAAGCGCTTACCCTGTATCTTATGGGTGGATTGGAATCGCAAAAGGACTTGTTGGAAAAGCTGGGTAAATTCAAAATCGGAAAATCATGTCTGTATATCAAAAGACTTGCAGATGTTGACATGAAGGTTTTGAAAGCGCTGATTCAAAATGGTGTGAAGAATCCCATGGGAAAGGCTTAAGTATGTTCCAATTTCATAAATTTACCTAACAACACAACCTTAAATTGTTACGCATGGATCAGGAAAAGCATTGGAACACCATTGCACCCAGTTATGAAGATGAGATCTTTGATGTTTTTAAAAGCGACAAGAACAAAATTCTACCCCGGTATTTTAAGAAGCACGCAAGCAAATCAAAGCGAGCCATCGATTTTGGTTGTGGCGTAGGCAAGGCTTTTCCCTACCTCGCACCTGCGTTCAAGGAAATTCTTGCGCTGGATATTTCTGCAGAGTGTCTATTAACCGCCCGGCAGCGCCCATATAAAAACATCACGTTCAAGCATGCTGATCTTTCTAATCCGAAATTAAAAATTACACCAGCCGATTTTGCCTTTTGTTGCAACGTTATCATGTTGCCCGAAGTAGAGAAGAATGTAGTCATGTTTCGGAACATTCAGAAATCGTTGAGAAAGGGAGGAAACGCGCTTATCGTTGTGCCTTCACTGGAGTCGGTCTTGCATGCTTCCTGGCAGTTGATGCGCATGTATAAAAAGGAAGGTGAATCTGTGAATGACATTCCTGCGCATGAGTTCGATTATTTCAAAGCGGACAAACCTGATCTGGTTCAGGGCATTATTCACATCAACAACGTGCCTACCAAGCATTACACACATTGTGAGTTGCAGGTGCTGATGCGGGAAGCTGGCTTCCGTGTTACCGCTATTGAAAAAATTGAATACGATTGGAGCACCGAGTTTGACAAGCCCGCCCGTTGGATGAAAGATCCCTATCCCTGGGACTGGCTCATCGAGTGCCGAAAAGTCAGTTGAAAAACTTTTGTGAACGGAAGGCGCCTGAAATAGCTGCCGGAATCTTTACTTCTTCCAATATTACTTTAGCGCGGGCCTCCTGGGCACGGGCAACCATTTCCTGCTCCAGCGCTACAGCCATAGCCCTGCGTTCTTCTGCTTTGGCTTTGGCAATATTCAAGTCGGCATTGGCCTGATCAATTTGCAACAGGGCACCAATATTTTTTCCGATGTCGATATCGGCAATATCAATAGAAAGTATTTCATACGCTGTGCCTGAATCAAGCCCATTGGCTAACACTTCTTTTGAAATGCTATCAGGATTGCTCAGTACCTCTTTATAGCTGGGTGCTTTTCCGATGGCTGAGATGATTCCCTGACCAACACGCGCAACAATCGTTTCTTCACCCGAACCTCCAACCAGTTGCCTGATATTGGCACGAACCGTTACACGGGCAACCGCCACCAGTTGAATGCCTTCAATGGACACCCCCATAATGGCGGGTACAGCAATCACATAAGGTGTTACAGATAGTTGTACGGCCCGCAATACATCGCGACCGGCCAGGTCAATGGCTGTGGCCTCTTTAAAATTCATATTCAGATTGGCCTTGTCTGCCACAATTAAAGCTTTAATGACTTGCTGCAGGTGTCCTTTTGCCAGATAATGGGTTTCAAGTTGATTGGAGGTAATTCCTTTTATCCCCGCCTTTGTGGCCAGTATAAGCGACTGAACAATCAAGGCTGGAGGCACTTTTCGAAAGCGCATAAACACCATATCCACCAGGCCAATGCGTACACCTGAGAAAATGGCCGTAATCCACAGACTAACCGGTAAAACATAGGTAAAAAGTATAAAGCCGCCCGCAAGCGCAGCGCCAATCGTAATTAAGAAATATGCATCCATGCAATTTTGTTTGGATGGTAAGGTAAGGGTAGTTGTTGGTCTTTCCTGTGAATGACGCGTATTTACTTTTGGCCCGTTCGCGGTTTACGTAGTACAGCCCCTAAAACTTTCTGTAACTTTCTGTAACCATCGGGGAGATATTGAGTTTCCCTGCTTGAAACTTTATCCGGATTTGGAAAAACTCAGCGACAATGCCTTGATGCTCAGGGTTAAAGATGGCGATCTTGATCGATTGGGCCTGTTGTTCGAACGCTATAAAAGGCCTTTGTATGGTTTCTTTTATGGCATGAACAAAGATGGCGAGCAGAGTGAAGATCTGGTGCAAAATGTATTCTTCCGTATACTGAAGTACCGCCATGTTTTCCGCGGAGATGGAGATTTCAGAACGTGGATGTTTCACATTGCGCGTAATGTGAACAACGACCACTACCGGAAGAATAAGTTTGGAAAGGTTGAGTCAGTTGAGAATTGGCAGGATCGTTTAGGTATGCATGATTCGCATACTACTGATCTTCAACAGCACGAAGAACTGCAACTGTTATCTCAGGCAATGGATCGATTGCCCCAGGATAGAAAGGAGATTTTGTTGCTCAGTAAATTCCAGGAGATGAAGTACAAGGAAATAGGTGAAATACTGGGCTGTTCCGAAGGTACGGTTAAGGTTAAAGTTTTCAGGGCCTTGCAGGAATTGAAGGCCGTATATAAGCAACTTGAAAAACAGGTTTGATATGGATAAGGAGAAGATTAATGAATTGGTAGTGAAGTACAATGAAGGCCAGGCTGATCCGGCAGAACTTAAACAAATTGAGTTGCTGCTTGAACAGGGTGTAATTGAACTGGCTGATCTTGATTCACTGCGGAAGATTCAACAACAATTTACAGAACTGGAAACAGCTCCACCTTCTGCTGAATTGGATCATCAATTTTATACCATGCTGTCGAAAATGAAGCGTGAGTCTGATGGATTTTCATGGCGTAGTTTTTTCAGTTGGCCTGAGTTTGCGCCCAAACTTGCACTTGCGGCAGTTACCTTGTTTGTGGGCTTTTTCCTGGGTTATATTCTCCGTCCGGATTCAGAAGAGCAGGTTGCCATACTTAACGAACAGGTGTTTGAGTTGCGGGAGATGATGATGCTCTCACTCCTGGAAAAGGAGTCGGCCACGGAGCGCTTAAAGGCGGTAAGTCTTACACAGGAAATGGATCAGGTGAGCAGTAAGGTAACAAATGCCCTGATCCAGACACTGGATAATGACCCGAATGTAAATGTGAGACTTTCAGCACTGGAAGCATTAAAGCCTTATGTGCGCAATGATCAGGTTCGTGAGAAACTTGTGCAATCAATCAGTAAGCAGAGTTCGCCATTGGTACAAGTTGCGCTTGCTGAACTGATGGCGGCCTTGCAGGAGAAATCATCTGTTAAAGCGCTTGAGAAAATTCTGGAAAGCGACAGCACACCTCGTGAAGTTAAAAAACGAATTGAGGAAAGTTTAAAAATTATGATCTGAGTATGAAAGCAATATTGAGTTTTGGAATGATGGTGTTAACGATTGCTGCTACGGCACAATCGCACACCGAAAAGCTAACCCGTGAGTTTACATTTGAACAGATAGGTCAGGCCAATACGCTGATGATAGCCAATGTCAATGGTTCGGTTAGCGTAACCGGATATGCCGGAAACAAGGTGATCGTAGAGATTGAGAAAACCATTAAGGCAAAAACCGAACAACGCCTTGAAAAAGGAAAACAAGAACTGAGCATCGGTGTTGTTGATCAGGCCGATACCATTATTCTATACCTGGATGGACTCTGCAATACGTTTGGTAAAAACAAGAAAAGCAATTGGAATCGGAACCGAAACTCGGGCTGGGGATACGATTGGAATGGCTGCAATAACAATAAACAATGGCGCGAACATGAGGGATATGATTTCAGGGTAAATTTTACTGTTAAAGTACCACAAGGTGTTCATGTTCATGTGTCAACAATAAACGAAGGGGATATTAGCGTAGAGAATGTTTTACAAACTGTAGTGGCAGATAATATCAATGGCAACATCCGATTGAAGAATATTGCCGGAGCCACGCAGGCAAACACCATAAATGGTAATGTGGATATTTCATACACTAAAAATCCGGATAAAGATTGCAGATACTATTCCCTGAATGGCGACATCAATGCTCACTTCATAAAGGGCCTGTCAGCCAACCTGAGCTTCGAAAGTTTTAATGGTGATTTGTATACCAATGTTGATAAACTGGAATCGTTGCCTGTAACCGTTCAGAAAAGCACGAAGGAAGATCGTGTAAGGTACAAGCTAAGCGGCAATCGCTATAAAGTCGGGAATGGAGGCGTACACCTCGACTTCGAAACCTTTAATGGAAACGTGTACGTGAAAGAACTATAAATTGAAAAATGAAGAACATGAAAACAATTAATCTGATAATACTGATAAGCTTTTGGATGGTCAACATTTCAGGGGCACAAAACTCGGGTGACTTTACAGTGCCTTTTAGTGATCCCGCAAAACGCGGAAAGGTAAAGGCACACTTAAACTCGGGCTCAATTACCATTAAGGGTACCCCGCGTAAGGATGTGCTGGTAAAATATTCAACCCTTGAAAAAGCGCACGGAAAGGTGCAACAAGGTAAAGACGGCATGAAGAAAATTTCAGGTGGTACGGTTGATCTGGAAGTATCGGAGAGCAATAATTTTATCAAGATTTCGTCCGGATCGTGGAACAACGAATTGAACCTGGAAATTGAAGTGCCAGCCAATGTGGATCTTCAGGTGCACACTTATAACGATGGCATTCTAACCATTCAAAGTGTACAGGGCGAACTTGAGTTGAGCAACTACAACGGTGAAATCTATGCGTATAACATATCCGGATCGGTAGTGGCTACTTCCTATAACGGAGAGATTAAGGTGACATTCGATAAAGTAACGGAGGGTGCACCCATGTCATTCTCAACCTACAATGGTGATGTTGACCTGACTTTTCCCGGTTCCCTGAAATCATCGTTAAAGATGAAAACCAATCAAGGCGAAATTTTTACCGATTTTGATGTGACGATGGTGAAGTCTGGCCCGGTTCAGAAAAAGGATGAAAAGTCGGGTGTATATAAAGTTACGGTCGATGATTGGGTAAAAGGTGATGTGAATGGTGGTGGCCCGGAGTTTATGATTAAGACCTATAACGGAGACATTTTTGTGCGGAAAAAATAAAACAGCGCTAACTATGTAATAAAAGGTCATCCGGCAATCAGGATGACTTTTTTATTTGTGGTAATTCGTGTTGTACTCCTCCTCTTCAGTTTTATTTTTGGGTTAACCAATTTTAGTTGAATGGACTTAGCCCTGACTGTTCGAAACACATTTGTTCAGCATTTTCATGGAGAGCCTGTTGTTGTGCGTTCTCCCGGAAGAATAAACCTGATTGGGGAGCATACCGATTACAACGATGGTCTTGTTCTTCCGGCTGCTATTGATAAAGCTGTATACGTGGCGGTTCATAAAAACAATTCGAATTTGGTTCGCCTTGTTTCACAGGAATACAACGACCAGGTTGAAGTTGGTTTAACTGAACTTGTCCCCTCATCATCAAAACCATGGACAAACTATATACTGGGTGTGGTGAATCAATTTCAAAAGCGAAACTTTACGGTTACAGGTTTTAACCTGGTTATAGGTGGGGATGTACCGCTTGGTGCAGGACTTTCTTCATCGGCAGCCGTTGAGTGTGCCACTGCTTATGCGTTAAATGAAATTTTTTCTTTTGGGTTGTCACGGTTGGAACTGGTTAAGCTTGCGCAGTTGGCTGAACATGAATTTGCCGGAGTGAAGTGCGGCATTATGGATCAATTTGCCAGTGTGTTTGGCAAACCAAATCATGTGATCAAACTGGATTGCAGGTCGTTGGAGTATGTGTATGTTCCATTCGATTTAAGCGGATATAAAATTGTTTTGTTTGATTCACGCGTAAAGCACTCGCTTGCATTAACAGCTTATAATAAAAGGAGGGAAGAATGCGAGTCGGGGGTGCAATTGATTCAACGTCAGTACCCTGATGTTAAAAGCTTGCGTGATGTAACCCTCAGTCAAGTTGAGGAATGCATTAAACCGGTTGATCTGACCATCTTTAAAAGATGTGCGTACGTGGTTGAAGAGATTAGCCGTGTAGAGCAGGCGTGTGAGGCTTTAAATAGTAATGATCTGGATACTTTCGGGAAACTCATGTTTCAAACGCACGAAGGCCTCAGTCAGGCGTACGAAGTAAGTTGTGCTGAACTTGATTTTCTGATTAACGAGGCGAAAAAATTTCCGGCAGTTATCGGTGCCCGCATGATGGGCGGTGGGTTTGGGGGATGCACCATCAACCTGATTGCCGGGGCGGAAATGAAAAGGGCAACCGATTTGGTTACCCTGTCCTATCAAAACCAGTTTACTGTGACTCCCGGAGTTTACCAGGTAACACCTTCGGCAGGCACAGCTGTAATAGTTTAGCAATTATCCCAGATAAGCCTTCAAACTCTTGCTGCGTGAGCTGTGTCGGAGTCTGCGGGTGGCTTTCTCTTTAATCTGGCGCACGCGTTCACGGGTAAGATTAAATTTTTCACCAATCTCTTCCAGTGTTAGTGCCTGTTCTCCGTTCAATCCGAAGTAATAGGAGATAACTTCAGCCTCACGTTGAGTCAG
The DNA here is from genome assembly GCA_019638275.1 of Cyclobacteriaceae bacterium. Classification (GTDB taxonomy): domain Bacteria; phylum Bacteroidota; class Bacteroidia; order Cytophagales; family Cyclobacteriaceae; genus UBA2336. Next base: position 36,374 of record JAHBUC010000005.1, read on the forward strand.
GGTTGCCAGTGCGCGCTGCACTTCTTTTCGCAATGAATCTTCTATCAGCGATGAATCAGGTGTAACTTCACTGGTGCTTTCCAATACATCCAACAAGCTGCTTTCTTCTCCGTTGGCAAACGGTGCATCAACTGAAACCTGACGACCACCTACGCTAAGATTTTCGCGTACTTCATCGGCAGTGATATCCAGTATTTCAGCAATTTCTTCCGGTGAAGGTTCACGCTGAAATTTCTGTTCAAGTTCAGAGAATGTGCGCGAAATTTTGTTGAGTGAGCCTACACGATTCAACGGCAAGCGAACAATACGTGATTGTTCGGCCAATGCCTGCATAATCGACTGACGAATCCACCATACGGCATACGATATAAACTTGAAACCACGGGTTTCATCAAAACGAGTAGCTGCTTTTATCAAACCTACGTTTCCTTCATTGATCAAATCGCCCAACGTTAATCCATTATTTTGATATTGTTTGGCAACAGACACCACAAAACGAAGGTTTGCCTTGGTTAATTTTTCAAGCGCAATCTGGTCACCGGCTTTTATTCGTCTGGCCAGCTCTACTTCCTGTTCGGCTGTAATCAGGTCTACCTTACCAATTTCCTGTAGGTATTTATCAAGGGACTGACTTTCCCGATTCGTAATCTGTTTACTGATTTTTAACTGTCGCATGTTGAGGAAACGTGAAAATTTAGAAATAGTTCAGTTGAGCTTTATCACTCAACCGGTGTGTTTTGCGGTGTATTAATCTGAGGTTTCCATCAAGCGGACTTTCGAAGTGTGGCCAGTCTTGCTAAAAACGCGGATTAGTCGCTAAAACCCGTGCAAATATAGGCAATTTAAGGCCCAAAACCTAAGTTTTGGGCCTTATGGTCAACCGTGAATAAGTGCCCTCAGAAGGGCTTTATGGCCTTTTAAAGGGTTAATCAAGCCGAAAATGGACTGCTAAGGTCATTTTTACGAACACAGGATTACCCCGTTGTTTACCAGGCTCCCAGCGAACTTGCTTCAGAACACGTATGGCCTCTTCATCGCAGCCGCTGCCAATGCCTTTTGCTATTTTAAAGTTTACCGGTTCACCGGATGGACTTACAACAAACTCTACAAATACCTTTCCTTGCGTGTGCTGTTGTTTTGCCCGATTCGGATATTTTATGGATTTGCCCACCTGTTTGTAGAAGGCTTCATAGCCACCAACCGGTAACGGCATTTTTTCAACTACCATGAATGTATCGATTGTTGTTTCAACCGGAATGTCAATTTCAATCGGCCCAGTGACATTTGCTGTAGGTGTTTCTATAACAAATGGTTCATCGTTGATTTCTGGTGCCGTATTATCCGCTTCAACAATTCTATCCGGATTAATCAATTTGATTTTTTTTGGTTTTTCCGGTGAAGGTGTTTCATGCTTAACCTGAATCACTTCGTACGGGTAAAATGTAATGTCACGCGGATCAGATAAACTGCGATCACCATTTTGTGATACACGACTTCGCCATTCAAACGCTACAATTACCAGGGCAACACTAATGGCAAAGCCGAACAGAAAAAATTGTTTGGTGTACCGATGTACATCTTTGTTTGGATTTTTCTTGGGTTCCATAGGTCAGGTGTTTTGTTACACCTTCCTAATCAGGTTTTCACAACAAAGTCACGAGTTGGATCAAAAATTTCGACAGAAGTATTTTTATCAGATTTGGTTTGCTTGGATTCCCACCGCAACACGATTAACAAAACGATGAGTAGAAACAGCACCACCAGGAAATACGTAAACACACGCAAGACACGCTTCATGCGCGAATCGCGATCATGTTGACGCATAAGCTCAGAGTAATTCCGGTGACGGGCAATACGACCCGAGCTCATCATGTTTCGCCTCAACCGTATCTCATTTCTTCCCATCGTACTTGATGCTAAGGTTAAAATTTTTCCGCAGCCTGTCCAGTGCCCGGTATGTTCGCATTTTTGCTCCGCTTTCGGTAATGTTCAGAATGTACGCAATTTCTTTAAAGTCTTTGTCTTCAAAAAACCGAAGCTCCAATACTTCAAGCATATCGGTGGGCAATTCTTTTAAATAGCCGATTAACCGCTGTACCAGTTCTTCATCCCAGCCATCTGCGCCCATTTCTACCAATTCCTTTACACGCACTTCTTCAATGCTGAATACGCGCGTGGATTTCAATTTTCGGTAGTGCTTGTTTACCTCGTTCGCGGCAATGCGGTATAGCCAGGCCGAAACCGGTACTCCTCTGTATTCAAACCGGTTTACGTGGTTCAGGGCGTTGAGAAAGGCTTGTGAACAGAGGTCGGCCGTAAGGTCTTCATCATCGGTTTGCCGGTAAATGAAATTAAAAATCCGATCGAAATATTTTTCATACAATACGCCAAACGCACGCGAATCCTTTTTCGACTTCTCGAGGATTTCATACTCCTGGCGTATTTCATCATCCGACAGCAAAGCGTGTTTCTTTGCCTAATAATCCGAAGCTTTTGTGAAAGTCACAAATACAAACAGATTGGGGTAGCGCTATTCATTACGCAGGCTATCGGCAGGATTAACAAAGGCGGCCTTGACTGCCTGGTAACTGGCGGTACCAAAGGCTATGATTACACAAAGCAAAGATGCCCACAGCAGGGGCGAAAATCCTATTTCAGTTTTATAGGCAAATGAATTGAGCCACTCAGCCATCATAAGCCATGAAACAGGTAATCCGATTACAATGGCAATTAAAATGAGTGGGGTATAATCGCGTGTAATGAGTATAACAATGTTCTGTGCAGTGGCACCCAACACCTTTCGAATACTGATTTCTTTTGTTCGTTGTGCAGCCGCGAACGAGACCAGTCCGAACAAACCCATACAAGCAATGATTATAGCAAGCGTGGCAAAAACGGTGAAGATTGAACCCATGCGTTCTTCAGCCTGATACAATGCCGCATATTGCTGATCGATAAACTGAAATTCAAATGGACGATGCGGATAAATGGCTTTTGAAATGGATTCAATTTTTTCCAAAGTCTGCCTGGTATCGCCTGCTGTCAACTTCACAAACACATGATTTAACTGAAATTCTTCGGGGAAGATTACCAGCGGACCAATGGCATTGTGTAGGGATGAAAAATGAAAATCTTTCACCACACCAATAATTTCGCCTTTTCGCTCCCCAAGTTGAACAGGCGTTCCGATGGCCTTTTCCTGATCCAAAAGCATGGCGGCCAGTGCTGACTCATTGAGAATGAATGTATACACAGTATCAGTTGATACTCGTTTTCCATCAGCTTCGGTAAAGTTTCGCCCCTGTAATAATTCCATACCTAAGGATGGAAGGTACCCTTCATCTACAGGCAAGCCACTAATGATAATGCCACGTTCTGAACTTTCAGCCGTGTTGATTGTATAGCCTCCCCGTATCTGAACAGGCGACTCGTTACCACGTCCAACTTCGTTAACAACACCCGAACGCATCAACTCTGTTTTAAAGGATGTGAAAACTTCAGGCTTGTTGCGTTCGTAGGGCAAAACAATGGTGTTCTCTTTATCGTAACCCAGCTTAGTCGACTGAATGAAGTTAAGTTGCTTTTGAATGATTAAGGTGCCGACAATGAGGATAACAGAGATACTGAATTGTGTAATCACTAACGCTTTGCGCAGCCAAATACCGCGGCCACTGAAGCGGAAGTTTCCTTTCAGCACGGTGGCCGGCTTAAAACCAGTAATGACCATGGCCGGGTATGCTCCGGAAAGAAGCGCAATCAGTACCAAAGTACCCAGGCTAATCAAGAGGAATGCAGGCGAGAGCAACGATGAAAATGCAAATTCTTTCCCTGTAAGCTGATTGAAAAAGGGCAGCATGAGCTGAGCGAGAAAAAAAGCCAGCAGAAATGAGAGCACCGTAATTACAATAGACTCACCCATGAATTGAGTAAATAGTTGTTGCCGCATGGCGCCTACTACTTTTCGTAATCCTACTTCCTTTGCGCGGTCAGCTGCACGTGCAGTAGCCAGGTTAATATAATTGATGCTGGCAATAACGAGAACCAGAATGGCTATAATCGAAAAAATATAAACATACTTGATATCGCCCAGGGCAGCTTCTTCCGTGCTGTAATCAGAGTGAAGATGAATATCAGTTACCTTCATGAAGTTGTAGCGCACATAATCACCTGAATGGGTAATATCTGCGGCCAGTTCTTTCTTCACCAGGTCGTTCAGTTTGCGATCAAGTTCAGTCAAAGAAGCATTTTTATGCAATACCAAAAAGGTTTGGTAATTGGCGCTCCACCAGAATGGTTTTTCGCGTGTTACCGCCAATGAATTAAAGGATCCCAGAAAATCGAAATGCAAGATGGAATTATCAGGTGGATTTTTGAGTACACCGGTTACGGTATAGTCACGGGCATTGTTTATGGTAAGGGTTTTCCCGATAGGATCTTCATTGCCAAAGTATTTTTGAGCCGTTTTTTCAGTGAGTATAACGGAGTATGGCTCTGTAAGCGCTTTTTGTTGATTTCCTTTAACCAATTTATAATCGAATACATGAAAGAAGCCGCTATCCGCAAAAAAGAATTTCGATTCTTGAAAAATGTTTTCATCCTTTTTTACAATGAACGGGCTCCATCCCGATGGATTGTAAACACGAACGCCCTCTTCTACTTCAGCAAAGCTTTTTAGTGCCGGAAGCAGGGCCGTGGGGGATACTGATGTTTTGGAGACCTGCCCGCCAAAACTGTATTCCATGGAGCTCCTGTAAATCCGGTCGGACTTGCTGTGGAATGAGTCGTAACTCAACTCGTGACTTACCCAAAGAATTAACAACAGCGCAGTGGCAAGTCCTAATCCAAGGCCTGCTATGTTTATAAGTGAATATGAGAATTGCTTGCGGAGGTTTCGAAAACTAATGAGCAGGTAGTTTTTAAACATGACGTTGAGTTTATGGGTATTAGACTCACGCGTCCACCACCAGGTTGCACAATTTCGAATGTTTTTGCTGGCATTTTATACATATCAGCTAATTCAGGGCTTGAGTGGCGATTTAAGAATAATGATGGGCTTTAGTTCGGATACAGGTTTTATTTTCTTTTGCGCATCATAAGCACCCCATTGGCTGTTGGCTACATAATAAAGTGTATTGTTAACAAGGCATCCGTTAGTAGGTTCATTGAAATCGGGATGGTTATGATCAATTGTACGTGCTGAAATTATGCGGTCACCGGGCTTGTTTAAGTGCAATTGCATAACGCGCATGGGTTGCACGCCATTTTGTATGGCAATAAGCGTATTCTGGTAAACGATCAAGCCATCGACACCCTTAACCGATGCTACAGCATCAACCGGAAGTTGAATTAATTCTTTTGTGCTCAAGGTTAATCTGAAAATACCTTTAATGTAGTCTGCGATATACAGGTATTTTTCATCAACCGAAAAACTGATCCCCTGAATGTTCCAGAATTCATTTGATGTAAAATAGGATTCAAGTTTTTTGGTTTGTGTGTTGATTTTAAAAATCACATTGTTCTGACTATCGGAAATAAAAACCTCACCCGCGTTATTTAGTACAATGTCACCGAAAAAGAATCCTTTCGCTTCAATGTCGGCCTCGTATCGCGCGATTAGTTTTTTTGTACGGGCATCAAATTGATAAATCGCTGAAGTAAGGGTCGAGTCGTACTCCATCATTTCGGGTGTAACGGTTGAAGCCACCCAGAGGCTATTTGTTTTCGCATCCGCTTTAACGCACATCACTGCGCCAAATCCATTTTGTTTTGAGGAGATGAAGTCTGTACTGTTTCCGCGCTCATCCATGTAAACGATTTTTCGTTTGTGTATACTGCTTACGAAAAATGTTCCGGATGTAAAGCCAGGCGCAATGTTCTCTGCATGAAGTTGAGGATCAGGGATTGTAAAAGCTTCTACTGAGTTGGTAATTGGTTGCATGAGTTGCTCCTTTAATGCGATCACCGATTTAAAATCATCCCTGTTTTGAAGTAATTTAAAATCATCAACCGTAAGGTCGAATGTTGTACTGATCAAAATGGCTGACTGCAACAGTGCGACAGCTTCATCTGGTTTTTGATTGTGTGCTGCCGCCAACGCTTTTTGATACATAATACCCTGGTGGTACGGATGCAGCTCCAATGCCTTGCTGATGTGATCGTAAAAAGCAGGATAGTTTTTCTGTTGATAGGCTTCTTTTGCTTTGCTAAAATACTCCTGAAGCGTTAACTGCTGCGCGAAAATTTGGGAACTGATGATTACAAATGTGCCAATCAGTGTATTAAGAAGTAATTTCTGGTAACGCATGCATTATGTATTGAAGGTTATGATTACATTAGGCTAAGCAAAAATCTGTATATTTCTAACTTTATCAACGTTCGATTTCGGTCAATTTGTTAACAACAACTTTCTTTACTACGGCTCATATTTATGAAGGTTATTAAATTGTTTTTGATGGCTACAACCATAGTGTTGTCCTGTCAGTCGCCCAATACAGATGCTGAGCGAAAAGAGGAGGTTTTGGAAGCCGACAGAAAGTTTAACCAAATGGCCAGCGAAAAGGGTATTGCCGAGGCCTTCATTTATTATGCGGATGAAAAGGTGATTAAGCCTACACCGGGTAAACAACCGGTTGTTGGAAAATTTGCATTGATGGATTGGTATGAAAAAAATCCACCGGGCGATGAAAAATTAACCTGGGAACCGCTTCGTGCTGAGGCGAGTGGTAACCTGGGGTATACCTTTGGTGGATATGAATTACACACGAAAACACCGGATGGATTGCGTGACACCGTACTGTATGGAAATTATGTATCAGTATGGAAGCGCAAGAGTGATGGAAACTGGCGGTATGTAGTGGACACAGGTAATGCAACTGACGGACCGGTATTATTAAAGAAATAGTGGTCGTTTTTTTTGCAACCACTATCGTTTTATTTTATTCCTTCAACTTCTTCAACTCCCCTTCGTAAAAGGCAAGATTTTGCTTATGATTCTCAGGGAGATTTTTAATGGCTAGCTCCCAGTATTTGATGGCGTTCTTTTTATCGCCTAATGCGGTGTACCCTCTTGCTAAACCAACATTCGGTGTAAATTTATCTTCCGGATGATTTTTGGCATTTAACTTAAACACCTCAACGGCCTTTTGTGTTTTTCCTGCATTCAGCAAGCTTCTTGCATATTGATGCACGGCACCTACAGAAGCAGTCGGATGATTGATGGCTTTGTCCATTACGGCTTCGGCTTCACTATTCCGATTCATGGCCATTAGCACCTGTGCTTTGGTTGAAAGTGAATTGAAATTTTCCTGTCCGAAAAAGGGATCGCTGATGGCGAGATCAGCCCATTGAAGTCCTTGCTCTAGGTCTACTTTATTTTGTGCGCAGAAGTTAGCGGCACTGATGTACGTTTGGTGCTGAAACCCCGCAGTTGATCCACGCATTTCATCACGAATGGCTTGTACGTACAATTCATTGGAGTTGGGTACTTCAATTTTAAATCCAATGCGTTTGTTCTCCCACTGCAAAAAGGCCATGGCGGAATTTCTTCTGCGATCGTCAAAGCTGTAAGTAAGCCATTCGGTGTACTCACAATCTTGTGGCGTTGCTTGCACACGTACCACATCCAGCTCGGGGTTGTAGAAGTAACTTCCCCAGCTGCTCGCATCTTTGTTTAAAATCCAGGTCCACGCCCCATCTTTTTCAACAGCAAGAAAAAGCCCGTATGTACCGGCAGCAACTTTCTTACCGCCAAGCTGCACATCATGCGAAAAACTGATGGTGGTGTTTTCATTGGCACCCGCCCGCCAGGGTGCAGCTTTTGAAGTTCCAAATCCCTGATCGATGTAGCCATAGTGAACTACACCGCCCCAGATCTTTCCTTTACGGTCTTCTCCGTTTGGCCCGCGAACATCCGGACTGCTGTAGTTGATGGTTACCTGTACCAGTCCGATGGACTGTGTGACACTTGATTTTTGATTATCTCCGCTTGGCGGTAAAGAAATGCCTTGTGCGAAGACAGCAATGGAGAGGCATATAAATGCCCCGGATAAGAGTAGATTTTTTTTCATGTGTTTGCGGAATTTGGTTGACATCGATTTAACGGATAAACCGCAAATGGCGATCGATTTTTGACTTACTATTAAATAACCGGCAAAACTGAATGTTATGCGGATTGTTAAGGATATCGTTACGGAAGCAGACTGGCCGAATTGGAGAATGACCGTGCGATTCCGCACGGTCTATCTGTGCGGAATCTCACAATAGCTGCTTAAATTCGCCCGACACTTGCCAATATAAATGAAAGAATTCCAACCCCGTACGTTTAAGTTTAAAGCCTGGAATCGTGAAGCACGATTGCTGATGAAACTGGGAAGTATCGATTGCGTAAAAGGTGAGTTATTTAAACGCGACCATATTTTATTGCAATACACCGGCTTGGTAGATAAGCACGAAGAAGAGATTTATGAGATGGATATCCTGCTAAAGAAAGATCAAAAATTTCTGGTACGGTGGCACGACAGTTTTAATGGTTGGTATATCGTGAACTATCCGGGTAAGGACTCATTTGTGCCGCTTCACAAGGAAGATGCTCAGGTAATGAAGCGGTTGTGTAATTTTTTTGAATCGGAAGAAAACGCGGAAACGAGGTAACTACTTTTTATCCTGTAGCTTTTTTTCAATGTACGCTACCGCAGCACCAATGGTGGAAAGTTTTTCTGCATCTTCATCAGGAATACGGATATCGAATGTTTGTTCGAAGTCCATTACAATTTCAGCGTAGTCGAGCGAGTCTATTCCCAAATCCTTTACCAGGTTCGTGTCGGGGTTGATTTCAGACTCAGCCACCCCCAGTTTTTCAATTAATATGCGGGCAACTTTTTGAGAAACATCAGCCATAGATAAAATGAATTTCGCAAAGGTATTAAATCCCCATTAAAATCATCAAAATCGATACTTTTTTAGAAGCGCATAAAGAATTCGGTACCCGTACCTACGGTTGATTTTACCGTGAGTGTTCCCTGGTGCTGGCGCATAACTTGCCGTGACAAACTTAGGCCTATGCCTGAGCCAGACTTTTTAGTGGTAAAGAAAGGAATAAAGATTTTTTCAAGGGCTTCCGGATCAATGCCGGATCCATTATCACGAACGGAAATAACCGGGCGATTTTTATCCGTTACAGATGCTGTAACAGTAATGACCTTTTCTTCCTGATCTTCAAATGCCTGAATGGCATTTTTTACCAGGTTAATCAGCACTTGTTCAACCAGGCCGCGGTCGGCCAAAAGGGTTAAATCAGGCGGATCAATATTTACCACCAGCTTAATTCTCTTTTCGGCCAGTTCGTTTTTATGCAGCATGCAAATTTCATCCAGCAACGTGCAAACGAGAAAGGTTTGCAGTCGCGGTTTTGGTATATGGGTTAAGCTTCTGAACTCCTTTACAAATTGAATCAGGTTTTCACTGCGTTTGCTGATGGTTTGCAGCGATAAATGAATATCACTGAGTTGATCTTTTTGAAGCGGTTTATCTTCTGACCCCTTCAGGTGATCGCTGATTTCAACCTCCATGGTTCCGGCCAGTGATGAAATCGGGGTAACCGAATTCATGATTTCGTGTGTAAGCACCCGCACCAGGTTTTGCCAGGCTTCCATTTCCTTTTCTTCCAGTTCGCTTTGAATGTTTTGCAGCGAAATCAGTTTCATGTTTTCACCCCGCAAGGTCAATTCAATGGCATAAATGGAAAGTTGAATAATATCTTCCCCAACTTTTAAGCGCATCAATTCACGGCCACCGGTTTTCAAGCGTAAAAACGTATGAACCAGGTTAGGGTCAACTTCTTTCAGATCACCCAATGCATTGGCATTATTAATTTTTAAAAGTTTGCGTGCCGCGCTGTTGAAAATTTCAATTTTGCCCGTGGTGTCATTAAAAATCACCAAGCCGATGCCCACGTGCATCACAATATTCTTGTAGAAAAGATATTCTGTGTCTTTTTCCTGACGGGAGTTTCGCAGCCGGGTAAGGGCTTCGTTTAATTCCTGATGAAAGCGTTGTACATACGGATCGTGACTTTCAGTTTTAAAGGATGCTGAAAAATCATCAAAGCTTACCGAATCAAGAAAGGAGGCAATGTCTTTATTGGATTGATCAACCAGGTCGATCAGTTGTTTAATTTGGAAAGCCGTTAGGCCCAGAAATGCAATGGCGAGGAAATAGTGATTTTTAAAAAGAAAAAAGCCGAGCGCAAAAATGCTGGCCGCTAAAAACAGTATTCTGGGTACAACCGGTGATTTCCAGTTAAACTTATAATCCATACTTTTCCATTCTGCGATACAGCGAGGCGCGCGTCAGTCCAAGTTCATCTGCGGCCTTTGAAATATTTCCGCTGTGCAGATTCAACGCCTTAACGATGGCGGCCTTTTCCACCTCATCCAGGTTCAATGTTTCTGCCGATGAAGAAGATACCGGTCTGCTAAACAGGAAGTCACTTTCCTGTAATGAAGCAGAGTCGGTCATGATCACCGCCCGTTCAATGGCGTGCTGCAATTCGCGAATATTGCCCGGCCACGCATAACGTTTCAGTTTATCCATGGCAATGGGAGCAATGGTGTTCACCTGCTTGTGGTACTTGCGAGCATAGTAATCGAGGTAATGACGTGCCAGCAACGGAATGTCTTCCACTCGATCGGCTAAAGGTGGCACCTTAATTTCAACCGTGTTGATGCGGTATAACAAATCCTGACGGAACGTACCCTGTTCAACCATTTGATGTAAGGGCATGTTGGTTGCGCAGATCAAACGAATATCAACCGCGATAGACTGATTTGAACCCACGCGTGTTACCTGCCGCGATTGCAATGCACTGAGCAACTTGCTTTGCAGCGCCATACTCAGGTTTCCGATTTCATCCAAAAAGAGTGTACCGCCATTGGCCAGTTCAAATCTTCCGGGCCGATCTTCCCGTGCATCGGTAAAGGCGCCTTTCTTATGACCGAATAATTCGCTTTCAAACAACGTTTCTGTAATGGCGCCCATATCCACAGAAACGAAGCTTCCGTCTTTGCGTAATGAACGTTGGTGAATGGCGCGGGCAATGAGTTCTTTTCCGGTCCCGTTCTCACCGAGAATCAACACGTTGGCATCCGTTTTTGCCACTTTATCAATCAGGCCAAACACTTCTTTAATAGCGGTGCTTTCGCCAATGATTTCGCCAAACGGTTTGCTGATTTGTTCTTCCAGCATTTCTTTGGCTTTGCGCAGCTTGTCTACTTCGTTGTACGATTGCTTCAGGCGAATGGCCGTAGAAATGGTAGCAATGAGTTTTTCATTTTGCCAGGGCTTAAGGATGAAATCGGTGGCGCCTTGCTTCAGGGCTTTCACAGCCATTTCCACATCACCAAAAGCTGTAATCAATATCACGACAGCATTCGGATCTTTCTCCAGAATTTTTTCGAGCCAGTAAAAGCCTTCCTTTCCACTTGTAATGTCCTTGCTGAAGTTCATGTCCAGCAGAATCACATCGTATGTGTCGTTATTGAGTAAAAAAGGAATTTTGTTTGGGTTCTTTTCTATGATTACATGGTGGTTTTGCTTTTTGAGCAACATCTTGGCTGCCAGTAAAACGTCCTCATCATCATCGATCATCAAAATTTTGCCACCTTCAGGATTCATGGTATAGATTTAAGTAGTGCTTTTAGTTAGAAAAAGTTGTGCCAGTTACGGAATTATGTGTTTTGGCCCAAAAATGGGGAAAGCAGTGTTCTTTCCTGCACAAATATGTTCATAATTGAACATATTTTTTGTGCGAAAATGGACTGTGCTTAAGGATTTTTCAGTTCAACAACCAACCGATCTCTATAAACTTTATACACCCGCTCATCGGTGAGCAGCATAGATTGTACTCCATTTTCAATTGGGAGTTCGCGTGTTTTACCATCGAATAGATCAAAAAAAATCAACTTGTCATCCAGGGCATAGTATAACTCTTCCCCCAGAAAATTAAAGTACTTAATCTCTTTTCCGGGAATAATTCGTATCCGTTTTCCGATAGCATTGTGAATTTCAATACCTGCGTTCTTATTATGAATAAATAAAAAGTTTTGGTATTCGCGCATGCCAATAAAATCTGTCTTTTGTTTGGCTAGATGAGGTGACAGATAAATTTCAACTTCAATTTTTTGTTTCCCGGTGTTCAGCTTTTTGATGCTCAGGTCCGCACCATCAAGTATCCAGATATTTTGATCGCCTGATGAGCACACCAACCAGGGCTCAATGGCAAACTCATCCGGTATGGATTGTTTGTTGAAGTTTCCGAACAAGGCGTAACTGTACCAATTTCCTGAACGATCGTAACTAAATGCACGCGATCCGTCACGCGGTTCAAAAAGCGCGAGGGGTGATTCAGGCTTTACTTCTTCAATCAGTTTTCCATTGATGTCGAATTTTTGAATCACACTGCTTTCAAATTGTAAGTACAAATCTCCAGGCCGGTCGACAAAGGCTGCTATTACGGGTTGGTTCAACGAAAGTGTTATTGGAAACTGCTGGCTGTACGACAGAAGAGGAAGTACAGTCAACAAAAAAATGATCCTCATGTTAAGCGGAGAAAGTTTTAAGCGCAACGGTTTTTCCATCGTAAACGGCATACGTGTTAAAATGAACCCACTCGCCAAGATTGATGTACCGACTGTTTGCACCCACCTCCAAGTCAAGCGGTAAATGCCGGTGACCAAAAATGTAGTAATCATGGTGGTGGTGCTTTTCCAGTTCTTTACAATAGGTAAGCAGAAACTCATACTCTTCTCCTTCAAATTTTTCTTCGCGTTTGGTGTTGCTGATCCGGCTTTTTCTCGACCAGATTTTAGCAATGCCTATGCCAAGGTTGGGGTGTATGCGGGCGAACAGCCACTGGCAGATTTTGCTGTTGAAAAACTTTTTCAGGATTTTATAGGAAGTATCACCGGGGCCAAGGCCATCGCCATGCCCGATCATTAACTTTTGATTGTTGCAGGTCAGTACCACCGGGTCGCGGTAAATCGGAATGTCCAGTTCGCGGGGGAAGTAATCAAACATCCACATATCATGATTGCCGGTGAAGAAAATAATGGGAATGCCGGCATCGCGGAGTTCCGCAAGTTTTCCCTGTAACCGGATGAATCCTTTTGGAATGGCTTGCCGGTATTCAAACCAAAAATCAAAAATATCGCCTAACAGGTAAATGCTTTGGGCCTCGTGTTTAATGGAGTCGAGCCAACGCACAATACGTTTTTCGCGAGCCAGGCTGTCCTCGTAGGTCGGTACACCCAAATGGAAATCGGAGGCAAAGAAAATTTTCTTGCCGGCTTCGAGCTTAATTTCCACGGAGGTATTCATTGGCCTAAAAATAAAAAACTCAGACCTGATTGTAAGCCTGAGTTTTTATTTAGTTATGTTTTCAAATTAGGGGTTTTCAGTCTTCGGTTCTTCCGAAACCGGAAGTACTTCCGGTGCAGGCGGAACCTCAACCTTTTCTTCTTTCTTTTCTCCACTGCCATTGGTAAACTGCTGGTAGGTGGTGAGTTTATCGAAAGGTCGCTTGCCAATCAATCTTTCCAGATCCGACTGGAACAGAATTTCCTTTTCCAGCAGCTCTTTGGCTATCACTTCCAAGTGTTCACGGTGTTTGCTCAACAAATCCTTCGTACGCTTGTAGCAGGAATCGATGATCTTCTTCACTTCCTGATCGATACGTTGAGCCGTAGCATCGGAATACGGTTTTTGAAACGCATAATCAGAAGCTTTTGAATCGTAGAATGACATGTTTCCGATTTCAGCGTTCATGCCGTAAACCGTTACCATGCTATACGCCATTTTGGTTATGCGCTCCAAATCACTCAGGGCACCGGTAGAAATTTTTCCAAAAATAAGATCTTCAGCTGCGCGGCCACCAAAGGTCATACACATTTCATCCAGCAACTGTTCGGTTTGATAGAGGAATTGTTCTTTTGGTAAATATTGCGCGTACCCTAATGCAGCAACGCCACGCGGAACAATGCTAACCTTTACTAACGGATCGGCATGCTCCAGGAACCAACCGGCTACGGCATGACCAGCTTCGTGGTAAGCCACAATTTTCTTTTCTTCCGGTGAAATGATTTTGGTTTTCTTTTCCAATCCACCAATCACCCGGTCAATCGCATCCTGAAAATCTTGCATGTCAACGGCTTTCTTATCTCTGCGTGCAGCGATCAAGGCAGCTTCGTTACATACGTTGGCAATTTCTGCACCGGCAAAGCCAGGCGTTTGTGCCGAAAGTTTTTTAATGTCGACTGAAGAATCCAGTTTAATAGGCTTCAGGTGCACCTTAAAGATAGCTTCCCGGCCAACAATATCCGGCTTATCAATGCTGATCTGCCTGTCGAAACGACCAGGACGCAACAAGGCTGAGTCGAGTACATCCGGTCGGTTGGTGGCTGCCAGAATGATTACACCTGAATCAGTTGCAAAACCATCCATCTCCACCAACAATGAGTTCAAGGTATTTTCACGTTCATCGTTGGCACCCGGCATCTGGCCGCGACCACGCGAACGACCGATGGCATCAATCTCATCGATAAACACGATACATGGAGCTTTTTCTTTTGCTTGTTTGAACAGGTCGCGTACACGCGCAGCACCTACACCCACAAACATTTCCACGAAATCTGAACCTGACAGGGAGAAGAACGGCACTGCAGCTTCACCGGCTACGGCTTTTGCCAACAATGTTTTACCTGTACCCGGAGGGCCTACGAGCAATGCCCCTTTCGGAATTTTTCCGCCCAACTTGGTGAACTTCGATGGGTTCTTCAAGAACTCAACGATCTCGCGAATTTCTTCTTTGGCTTCTTCCAAACCGGCCACATCTTCAAACGTAATTTTTACTTTGTTCTCGGCATCGAACAACGCGGCTTTTGATTTTCCGATGTTGAAAATCTGACCACCAGGGCCACCGCCACCGGTCATTCTGCGCATCAGCATCCAGAAGCCAAACAACAACAGGAACAAAAAGCCCCAGCTGAAGAAATGGCCGATGTAATCGATACGCGTTTCCGATCTGTACTCGGGGCGATCTGATTCCGGAATTTTACTGATCCATTCGTTGTATTTCCTGTCGAAATTATCAACGGAGATAACTTTTACTTTATAATGTGGGCCAGCATTGTTTTGACCCATGGGCCCCTGAATATCTTCCTTGTATTTCGCATTCTGTAAGGCGTTTGAATTCAAGGTTACTTCAACGTATTCTTTGTCTTTAATGAGAATAATGCTCCGCACATCGCGACTTTCAATCATCGCTTTCAGTTCATTCTCATCTTTTTCCTTCAGGTTGTTTGTTGATGTGAAGTACATCACCCCCATAATCACCGCAATGGTGATCAGGATTACCCATAATTGATAGTTGCCACCTTTGGGCACCTTTGGAGGGATTATTTTATTATCGCGCTTATCCGACATGTTCTCTGTATTTCAAAAAGTCAATTTTCTCTTCCAATAACGCTGCCTCTTTTATTTGGTTATGGCAACATCTTCAATTTCTGTTACTTCTGCATCTCCCCACAGTTTTTCAAGGGCGAAGAATTCGCGCTTGTCTTTGCGGAAAATATGTGCCACTACATCAAAGTAGTCGAGTAACACCCATTCTTTATTGTTTTTGCCTTCCACATGCCAGGGATTTTCGTTCAAAGCCTTGTAAACCTCAGCATCAACGGATTCGGCAATGGCATCCAGTTGCTTGTCTGAACCACCTGAACAGATCACAAAAAAATCGGCAATGGCATTTTTTACTTTTCTCAGATCCAGAACCAGGATGTCGAGGGCTTTTTTCTCCTGCATTCCTTTTACTATGGCGTCACAAAGTTTTTCAGAACTGACACCCTTTCTTTTTTTCGCCATTAAACTATATTCGGTTTTCGTACAAAACTAACAATAATTACTTGTATAAAATCCCTGCCAATACCCTTTTCATGGGGCACAAACTGGTTTTAGTGCCAGAATGTCATTCTACCAACGATGAGGCACAACGCCTGCTTCAACAAAAGGGTTCAGCGGATGGATTAGTGGTGATTACAGCCAATCAAACGGCTGGACGGGGGCAACGTGGTAACACCTGGTTCAGCGAACCGGGCAAGAATCTCACCTTCTCCATCGGATTGAAGCCGCACTTTCTCAACCCGAAAATGCAGTTCTATCTCAGCATGGCGGTTTCGTTGGGTTTGCTGGATGGGCTGACTAGTTTGTTGCCAGAAGCCGAAGTAAAAGTAAAGTGGCCAAACGATATGATGCTGAACGGCAAGAAGACCTGCGGCATACTGATCGAGAACCAATTGATGGGCCTGTTGCTTGATCGTTCCGTAGTGGGTGTTGGGTTGAATGTGAATCAGCTTTCATTCTCCATGGCAACGGCAACCTCATTGGCTAAAGAAGCCGGGCACGCGTTTGATTTGAATGATGTGCTTTCACTTTTGCTGGAAAAACTGGAGGCCCGCTACCTGCTCGTGAAAGCGGAAGAATTTGAACGACTGAAATATGATTATGAACACCATTTGTATTGGCGTGATGCGGTTCATGATTTTATTGTGAATGAGCAACCCGTTTCAGGAATAATAGAGGGCGTTTCGGAAGAGGGGAAACTTGAGGTTTTACTTGACGGTACGCACAGGCAATTTGCTTTTAAGGAAATCAGTTACGGGTATACAAAATGAAAGCGATAACCGGATTAGTGTTTGCCATGCTTATACATGGTGTGGTTTTGGCGCAAAGCCATACCATCAGTACAGAAGATATTACGCATTTCTGGGAAGCGTATGATGAGTTGACGTCTGCCAAATCAAAAGCTGACAGCATTTCCATTATTCAGCAGAAGTACATTGATCGCGCCACCGGGCATTTCAAAACATTTATCCGTATCCGGAAATTTACGGCTGAGGAATATGTAACGTTACTTGGTAAATATCCACAATTCTGGAAATCGGTAAGACCGCTGACGGAAAATATCGCCAATCGAAAAGACGAGATTGAGGCAGTTTTGCAAAAGTTTAAAAATGAACTGCCGGCCTTTGAAATTCCAGATGTTTGTTTTGCGATAGGATGTTTGCGCACAGGTGGAACTACAGGTGATAAATTGATCTTGATAGGATCGGAGATTGCAGCTGCTGACAAATACGTGGTGAAAGATGAGCTAACACCATGGTTGAAAAGTGTAATTGGAAATACCGGTGATATTGTTTCGATGGTGGCACATGAAGCTGTTCACACGCGACAGAAGGGGAGGAATACAGATTTACTGGTGTCAGTTATGAATGAGGGTATTGCTGATTTTGTAACGGAGCTGGTTTCCGAATTGAATATCAATACACATATTCACAATTATGGTAAAGCGCATGCCTGTGAAATCCGAAATGAATTCAGTGAAGTGATCAGACAGAAGAGTAACGATTTAAAACCGTGGCTTTACAATGGCAATAGCGCGGGTAACCGTATAGCTGATCTTGGTTACTACGTTGGGTATGCCATTGCTGAACTGTATTATAACAAACAGTCCGACAAGCAAAAAGCATTGGAGTGGTTGCTGGATAGAAGTAAGTACAGGAGAATCTATGAGTTAAGTGGTTATCATGAACGCTGCAATTAAGCAACAACCACAGAGAGCACTGAGTAGGCACGGAGAGCACAAAGCGAATCTTCGTGTACGCTGTCAAGTCTTTTGTGCCCTCCGTGGTTAAAAATTCAAAACTCAATCTTATAACTCAACACCGGTATCAAAGGCGTTTGATAGGCGGTAATAATTTTTCCGTTCAGTGGCTCAAAATACTTTCCGAAAATATTTTTCCGGTTCGAAACATTTTGAATATCCAATGCGAGCGTATGAGTTGATTTGGGTTTGTTGCGTTTTAAACTGATGCGCACATCTGTTCTGAAGTACGCAGGGTTCTGATCTTCGAAAGCGCGGTCTTCATACAACACTGTTTCACCTTTTGCTATGGATTCTTCTACATGAATGGGAGTGGTGCGTAACCCTCCGCTATAAATGCTTCTTATATTTATGCCCAACGTTCTGTTTTTTCGCATCACAAAATCTTTTCCACCCGTAAAACTCAAATTGGCGTTACCGTTGAATCGCGTGTTGCGCCAGGTGTCTTCCTGGGTTTTGTATACGGAATTGTAAACGGAACCCGATAGCAGAAAGTACAGGTTGTTATGTGTGAATTGCTCTACCGTTAGTTCAACACCATAATTTTTTCCGTAACCTTCATTTACCAGCGGATCGGTAAAGTACAACCATTCCTGGTTTAGTATGGAATATGTTTCGCTTGTTCCGGGTTTAACCGGTATGTTAAATAAGTGCTGGTAGTAGCTTTCCACCTTCATGCGCAGGAATGGATTTAATGAGCGATCGTATGCCAGCACAATATGGTGCGATTTGCTTAGTCCAAGATTTTTATTGGGCAGGCTAACCTCACCGTTCTCTTCGAGTTCACTAAAGTATGTTCCCAGTGGTTGCACCTGGCTGTGTAATCCGTAACCTACACTCACCCGTTGTTTTTCATCAAGTTCATACGAAGCGCTGAACCGCGGCTCAATGGAAAAGGAATTGTTCAGTAGCAACTGCAGATAGTGAACACCGCCATTCAGGGTGAGTTGTTCCGTTACTTTCATATTCAGTTGTGAAAATGCCTGAATGGATTGTGTGTTACCTTTTGAGTTAAGATCCGTCTGCACCTGGTTAATGTCTGAATTATACGACTCCTGTTCCAGGCTGAAGTACAACTGGTTCAGGTAAAGCCCGCTTCTTAAACTATACCGGGCGGATAGTTTTGTATTCAACACCGAACTGATTGTGATCTTAGAATTTGAGAAGTTACCGAAGTAGCGCAACTGGTTGTTGTAGTCATCATCCAGCTTAAAGGTTTTGTCGCCCAGTTCATTGCCCGAGGCCAACACGGTTGTTTGTAAAAAATTGTTCTTGTTCATCATGTACGCATGCTTGATGCCCAAGGCACCGGTGTTGGAAAAATAATTGGAGCTATAACGATCGAAGTCTTCTGTCCAACTGAGTGAATCCTTTTTCGCTTCGTTTTTCTGATCGCTCAGTCCGCCAAAACCAAAGATAGTCAGACTGCTTTTTTTACCTGTCGGCAAGTGAATGTTCAGCGATAGATCCTGGAAGTTGGTGATATAATCGCCAAGGGGCACACCAAGTTTGGATAAAATGGAAAGTGTGGAGTACCGGTAGTTTACGAGATAGGAGCCTTTGTAATTTCGGGTAATCGGACCTTCTGCTGCAATGTCGGTGCCCAAAAAACCGGCTTGAATCGTCAGCTCTCGTTTTTCATTGTTTCCCTTTCGCAGGTTTAAATCAAATACACCCGACAAGGCATTTCCGTATTCGGCAGAAAAGGCACCGGTCATAAAATCGGAATTGGCAAGCAGTTGCGAACTGAGAATGGAAATGCCACCGCCCGATGAACCTGGCGCTACGAAGTGATTTGGATTTGGGATATCGATGCCCTCCATTCGCCACAACAATCCATTCGGACTGTTGCCGCGAATGGAGATGTTGTTGTTGCCATCATCGGTGCTGACTACACCGGAAAAGGATATAGCCGTGCGTGCAGGGTCGTTTATGGCTGCGGCAAACTTGCGTGTTTCTTCAACCGAAAATGTTCTTCCGCTTATCAGCACCATATCGTTTATGGTCCTGTCTTTTTCAACGGCCGTTACAATAATTTCCTGCATCTGTACAATGTCTTCTTCAATGGGTATGTTCAGTACTACTTCCTTTCCGGAGTTCACGATCACGTTAGGCAGTATGAAATCTTTGTAGCCGATAAAACTAACCCGGATGGTATAGGTGCCTACCGGCAGTTTCTGGATTTTGAATTCGCCTTCTACATCGGTAGTGGCGCCAACCAACGGATCGGTATTCAACACCATAACCGTAGCACCGGGCAAGGGTATTTGGGTAACCTGATCGACTACTTTTCCCCGAAGGGTTTGGGTTAACGATTGGGCGTGCAGCCAGTTGGCTGCGAAAATAAAAACAAGGACAAAACTCTTTTTTAGAATTTTCATGGGGTTTGTGATTCAGTTTGTCTCTACGACAACTGATGATCGAGTTACCCCTATGTAGTTCTAGGATTTTTTTAGATGAACTTTTTATGTCATCCTGTCAAGAGGACTCCTTTGGAGACCTTTGTCAAAAAGTTTTAGTTGGTCTTTATGTCATCCTGAGCTTGTCGAAGGGTGACCAGTCAACACGTCATGCTTCGACATCCCGATAGCTATCGGGATTGCATGACAATGAGTAAACAATCCTTTCTAATCAAAACAACCGAACCCCCGCCCTGAAGCCCCACCAGATTTGTGAGGCAAGGTCATGTTGCGTGTAGGTTCGCTCTGATTGAATGGTGGGTGTGTAGTACGTAAACAATTCCGCATGTCGATTGAAGGTAGTATCGTATATGCGGATGGAAACCGTTGGCCCTGCATAAATGGCAAACTTTCGGGCCACCTGAAAATCCAATCCTGCATACATTCGGTTTACCAGGTTCAATGCTTCTATGTTTCCTTTGTTGACCTGATTGGCCGTTGCCTCGATATTCAGGTAAAGTTTTTTCAAAATGCGTGGTGATGTTCCTACACCATAACCAAACGACCAGGTAACGGAATCAGTGTTTTCCAGTCGCATGCCCACACTTATAATATTGTAAAAGGCACGCACACCAGTACGGAAGGAAATGTTCACCGGCATCACTTCATCTGCTCCGAGTTCAAGTGTGTGATATCCTTTGGCTACAAAGCTCAAAAAGCCAATGGGCACGCCACGAATGCTATCGGCTATGTTAAGAAAACCGATTTGCGATCCCGAAATATGTTTCGCGATGTTCACAAAGCCAGCTATTTGTGTGCCGGTTATGGTTTTGCTGATGTTGGCGAAGCCTGCCACCTGTCCACCCTCGGTGTGTTTGCCTGTCAGGTTTAGAAAACCAGCGAGTTGAACACCCTGCATATTCTGCACGTTCAGGTTTGCAAATCCTGCAGCCTGAACTCCGCTTGTTGACTGAAGATTCAAATTGAACATGCCTCCCAACTGAGCTCCGCTTGTTTTTCCTCCATTCAGGTTAAACATACCGGCTGCCTGGAAGGCTTTTACATCTCCGGTGTTTATGTTGAATACACCACCAAATTCAGCTTTGGTTGTTCCTGCAGAATAACCGCCAATAATATTGAATGACCAATCGTTGGTAACACTGCCACTTAATTTACGGTTAGTGCCCACAAACGGAACAAACGACACCTGCCAGGTACGGTGAATCGGGTCTCGAACGTTGCCAAGGTTAATGCTCGCTATGGAATTCTTTGTCCACGTCCAGGCCTTTACGGCTGGTTTAGCAAAGTTTTCCCCTACATTATTTATTTTTTCTTTGTCGATGCTGAGTGAAATCCGCTGGAATGACGAACGTTTTTGTGGTGCGAGTACCACCGTATCAGCGTAGTCAACTTTTTTAACGATTAGCTTGTAATCATCCGCAGTTGGCTTTTTTACCACATACTCAAAGTATCCATACTGATCGGTTGTAACCGAACGGAGCGTAACCGGGTTGTACACCGTTGCTTCGCTAATGCGGGAACCGGAATTTTCATCCACTATGTATCCGCGTATCACAACCTCTTTGGCATCTTCAGGTGCAGGCGTAAGGATAACATAAATCCCTTTTTGCTTGATCTTTACTTTACCATCAAAAATAGTTTCGAGAATTTCACGTGTAGGTTGGTTTTGAAATTCGTATGAAATGGTGCGGGTAACATCAAGGGCAGAAGCACTGTAGGAGAAAACACAACCGGCTTCTTGCGAAAGTTTTTTTAAAAAAATATCCAGGCGTTCATCCTGCGCGGTAACCGTAACCGCCCGCTCAAGAACCGGAGCTTGCTGGCCTATCAACGGTATATAACAGAGTACAAGTAACGTGCTGATAAAAATTCTCATACGGCAGGAGAGACGCAGTCACTAACGAAGGTTTTAAAATAAAGTTTCCTAAGGGCAACCATCTCCGCTTAGTAGAATTTCTTTGCCTGTGTCGGTTACGGTAAGGTTAAGGGTTTCGGAAATAATTCCCAGAATGGTCTCAAGGCTTTCATCTGTGAAGCTAACCGTGAGGCGACATGTTTTGAGGTTTTCCGAAACAACAATTTTTTTGTTATAGATTTTATTGAGTTGTTGTATGGCCTCGCTCAATTCAATATCATCGAATATAAATTCCAGTGTTTTGTAAGCAATCACATTCGGATCGGCCACCGCTTTTGTAAATTGTTTGGTGGATTTATCGTACAACCCTTTTTCGCCAGCCTTAATGAAAATGCCTTCATCCTGATTGGAATAAAATTGAACCTCGCCTTCAATCACTGAAACTTCAACCAGTACATTATCTGGATATGCATTCACATTAAATGTTGTGCCTATATCACGGATGAACAACTCATGGGTCTGCACCAGCCAGTCAACCTGGTTATCAGGTTCAATAGTAATGGTGGCTTCACCTTTAATTAGTTTTATGATGCCGGTTTTTTTACGCTCATGGTAAGTAACTTCAGCTACACTGCCTTTGTTGAGGGATAACGAGGCATAATCCGAAATTCCCTGTGTAATCACCTCATCTTTGCTGACTAACAGAAGTTGCTCGGCACTGAAAAACTGCCAATACAGAAAGTAGGAGAGTACACTGATTAGTAAAAGGCTGGCCGCAACGCGCCATAGTTGAATTGTGGGTAATTTCCGAACGGGTGTTTCTGTAATTTTTTCTTTTACGGTTTTCCAGGCTGCTTCTACATCATATGCGTGTCCATCATCAACCTGAGCTTTTTCATAAATCAGTTTAGCATGATCGAAATATTTCTGATTCTCAGCTGATTGTGCGCACCATTCCTGAACCAACTGCTTTTCCTGTTCAGTAGCCTCCCCGGTAATATACTTACCAACCAACTCATCCATATCGTATCTTTCTCCGTTCATGGTTCCAGCAGTCCGTTCATTAATATGGCGATCAGTGGCAGGTAGTCGCGCAGTTGCTCACGCATAATTTTCAATGCTTTTCCCATTTGGTTCTCTACCGTTTTTACTGAGAGATTTAACTGGTCGGCTATTTCCTGGTATTTCAATTCTTCAAACCGGCTCAACTGAAAAATAATGCGACACTGTTCGGGCAAGGCCAACAGCGCAGTTTTAATTTTTTCTTCCAGTTCGCCACGAAGGGTACCCTGGTCGGTAGCTTCGGCATATTTTTCTCCTGACTTCAGTTCGTGGTCGGCATACAGTTGCTTTACCTTCTGATGTTTGATTTCATTCAGGCAGGCATTGCGAATGGCCCGGTACAGGTATGCTTTTACGGAAGTGGTGATGTCGATGTGTTGTCGCTTTTCCCATATCCCGATAAAGGCAGCTTGCACAACTTCCTCAGCATCTTCGGGGTTGCCCACAAAGGTGGAGGCGTATCGGCACAGGGGCTTGTAGTAGGTTGTAAACATCATCTCAAAAGCGCTTAGGTCGCCCAAACGGATTGCACGAAAACTTTCGGTTGATGATTGCACCTGGCCTTTCAGTTTCTGCGCAAGTTAAGGTTTTAGGCGGTTTTTGATAGTAAGACAACCCAAAGTCGCGTTACCCCTATGGTGATCGTTCCCATTTGGAAAAATTTCCTGGGGCCGTTTATATAACCCCCGGGCGATCTATCCTAAAAAAATCAGGCTTGATAAAGTGGTTCTGTATTACGCGAAGCAGAATGGTATCTTAGCCCATCTAAAATTTACTACCTATGAGATTTCTACTAATCATTCTGGGCCTGATGTTGATCGTTCCGGCCTGGTCGCAAAAGCTCGATATGGAAAAGCTCAAAGGCCTGAGTCCCCGGGCAATTGGCCCTGCAGGCATGAGTGGCCGTATCACTGCTATTGATGCCGTGGTGAGCAACCCTGATATTATTTATGCCGGTGCCGCATCTGGCGGTGTGTGGCTTTCTACCAGTGGTGGTGTAACCTGGGAGCCTATTTTTGATAAAGAAGCCACCTTATCGATTGGTGCCATCGCCATTCAGCAGGATAACCCGGCTGTGGTGTGGGTGGGTACCGGTGAAGGTAATCCGCGCAACAGTTTGAATGGAGGCTATGGTATTTATAAAACGTTAGATGGTGGAAAAACATGGAAGTTGATGGGCCTTGAAAAAACCCGTCACATTCACCGTGTCATCATCGATCCAAAAAATCCTAACACTGTATATGTTGGTGCCATTGGTTCACCCTGGGGCGAACATCCAGAGCGTGGGGTTTACAAAACAACCGATGGTGGTGCTACCTGGGAGCGAATTCTTTTTGTGGATAACAAAACCGGTTGTGCCGAGTTGGTGATGGATCCATCCAACCCGAACAAGCTTTTTGCAAACATGTGGGAACACCGCAGAATGCCGTGGACATTCAATTCCGGTGGGCCGGGCTCTGGTCTTCATGTAACCTATGATGGTGGTAAAACCTGGAAGAAGTTAACAAGCAAGGAAGGCTTGCCGGAGGGTGACCTTGGCCGAATGGGCCTCGCCATCGCGCGAAGCAAACCAAACATTGTGTATGCCTTGGTTGAATCCAAGAAAAACGCCTTGTACCGTTCGGAAGATGGCGGTGAGAAATGGACAATGGTTAACGACAAGAGTGAAATCGGTGACCGTCCCTTCTATTATTATGAGATTTATGTTGATCCGAAAAATGAAAACCGGTTGTATACTATTTTCTCACGTGTAAACGTGAGTGAAGATGGTGGAAAATCTTTTCAACAGTTGTTGCCCTACTTCGGTGTTCACCCCGATCACCATGCGTGGTGGATTCACCCTGAAAATCCAAACCTGATTATTGAAGGTAACGATGGTGGGTTGAACATTTCGCGCGATATGGGAAAGACCTGGGTGTTTGCCGATAACATTCCGGTGGGTCAGTTCTACCATATTAATGTAGACATGGCGCATCCGTACAATGTGTATGGCGGTATGCAGGATAATGGCTCATGGGTTGGACCGGCTTACGTGTGGCGAAATGCCGGTATCCGCAACAGCTATTGGCAGGAAGTTTTATTTGGTGATGGCTTTGATGCCGCACCCGATCCGGATGATAATCGTTACGGCTATGCCATGTCGCAGGGTGGTAACCTGGCACGTTTTGATTTGCAGACAGGCTTTACAAAAAATCTTCGCCCTACACATCCGGATGCAAACACGAAGTTGCGTTACAACTGGAATGCTGCTTTGGCGCAGGATCCATTGAGCAATTCAACTATATATTATGGAAGCCAGTTCTTACATAAGTCGACCAACAAAGGCGACACGTGGGAAATCATTTCGCCTGATTTAACAACCAACGATCCATCCAAACAAAAACAACACGAAAGTGGTGGGCTTACCATGGATGCTACGGGTGCAGAAAATCATTGTACGATACTGGCTATCGCGCCAAGCCCGGTTAAGCAAGGTGTAATTTGGGTAGGTACTGATGACGGACAGGTGCAGGTAACACAAGATGGTGGCAAAACCTGGTCGAACACTACGTCCAGAATAATTGGCATACCTAAAAATTCGTGGGTAGCGCAAATACAAGCATCAACCTACAATGCCGGTGAAGCCTTTGTAGTTGTAAATAATTACAGATTGTTTGATTACAAGCCTTATTTATTCCGGACGAAAGATTTTGGAGCAACCTGGGAGAGTTTGGTTACACCCGCGCAAATTGGTGAGAACAACTTCACGCTTTCCGTGGTACAGGATCCGGTTGAACCGAAGCTTATTTTCCTCGGAGCAGAAAATGGTTTGTTTGTTACCATTGATGGCGGAAGAAACTGGACAAAGTGGACAAACGATTACCCGGCTGGAACACCAACCATTGATATGGTGATTCATCCGCGTGAGCATGATCTGGTTATCGGAACATTTGGCCGCGCCATTTATGTGTTGGATGATATTCGTCCGCTACGCGAGATGGCGAAGTCGGCTTCGGTTGTTTCCAAAACGGTTCACGTTTTTACACCTCCGGATGCGTATTTGGTTTCAATTCAGCAACCTTCAGGACCACGCTTTGATGCCAATGCCGTGTTCAACGGACAAAACAGACAGCCGGGCGCCATGATTTCGTATTCTGTAAACAAACCTTCTGATGATCCTAAACCTGCAGCCGTAGAAGCCAAGGGAAAGAAAGTCAAGGAAGAGCCCAAACCAGTTACACCTGAGCCTAAAAAAGGAGTAAAGTATGATTCCGTGAAACTGGAAATCTTCAACGCAAAAGGTGAATTGATCAACACCCTTCGCCAGAAGGCTCCTGAAACCAATGGTGTTTACCGGATGAGCTGGATGCTGAATGAAAAAAGTGACCGGCAACCTTCGCGTCAGGCACCACGCGGTGGCATGGGTGGCGGAGGTTTTGGTGGCTTTGGCGGAACAACTGTGCTTCCGGGCACCTATAAACTACGCGTTACGTTTGGCGATCAGAAAGATTCAACCGCTATTGTTGTAAAAGCTGATCCACGCATGGATGTTCCGGCTGCTGTGTATGAACAACGCTATGCCATGATTAAGGATTTACAGAAACTGCGCAGTCAGGCTACCGCGGCCACTGACAGGTTGCGTGAGTCAAAAGAGATTGTGGAGGAATACGAGAAGAAAATTAAGGATGCAAAACGCGATGACCTGAAAGATGCGGCAGCCAAAACAAAAGTTGTGAAAGATTCCATCAATGCTTTGTTCGATTACATTCTGGGCAAAGTGGATAACCGCCAGGGCATTGTGCGTTCGCCTGATCCCACTCCGGTTTCGTATATCAATACGGCAATGGGTTATGTGGGCCGTTCCCGCGATCCGATCAGTGAAACGGATAGAAGGGTGGTGAAACATGCTGAGGATAAAATCGCAGAATTGGTGAAACGTGTTAATGCGTTTTACGATAGCACCTGGAAAGAATACCGCGCGATGATGGAAAAAGTATCGCTGTCACCGTTTAAGGATTACGAACCGATTAAACAATAATGAACAATGACAATTAGCAGTTGACAATGTTTATGACATGTCAACTGCCCTTTTGTCAACTGTCAACTAATACACGAATTAATATTGAAAGTCTGGCGGAATAAACCCACCAGACTTTTATTTTTAAGCCGCATTATGGTAACGATTAAAAATTTGTCATTCGCCTACGGAAATCAGAAAGGCATGCGCTTCCCTGACTTCAGCATTGCCAAAGGCGAGCATTGCCTGTTGTTGGGTGAATCCGGAAGCGGAAAAACCACCTTGCTCCACGTTTTAGGTGGTTTGCTTCGCGGTTATTCTGGTTCAGTTGAAGTGGCTGGAACAGAACTTTCATCTTTGTCGGAAACAGCATTGGATCATTTTCGGGGCAAGCACATGGGGTTTGTGTTTCAGCGCAACCATCTTATTACTGCGCTTTCTGTAGAAAAAAATTTAGTGATGGCACCTTACCTGGCCGAACTGCCGGTTAAGCCTCAGCAGGTTGATGACGTGTTAAAGAGCCTGGGCATTGAAACAAAGAAACACAGCAAAGTCACTGAGCTGAGCCAGGGGCAGGCGCAACGCGTAGCCATTGCCAGGGCAGTACTGAACAATCCCCCGGTAATTTTGGCGGATGAACCAACCTCAGCGCTTGATGATAAAAGCTGTGCGCAAGTAATTGATTTGTTGATTCAGCAAGCCAATGCACACCAGGCTACGTTGCTGGTGGCCACACACGATCAGCGGTTGAAAGATAAAATCGGAAAACAGATTAGCTTACTCGGATGAACATACTACTCCTCGTCTGGAATTATTTAAAAGCCAAGCCGCTCAATACGGCCTTGAATATTGTGTTGCTTTCATTAGGCATTGCAGTCATTATTGTATTGCTGTTGTTCAATAAGCAATTGGAAGAAAAAATTTCGGAGAATGCACGCGGCATTGATTTGGTGGTAGGAGCTAAGGGTAGTCCGTTACAGCTTATACTCTGCAACATTTTTCACATCGATTTTCCTACCGGCAATATTAATTTGAAAGAAGCCGAACGCATTGCCAAAAACCGGTTGGTGAAAAATGCCATTCCGTTAGCGTTGGGCGATAGCTACGAAGCATATCGCATTATCGGAACGGATAAACGCTATGCTGAGCTTTACAAAGTTAAGGTTGAACAAGGGGAGTGGTTTGCCGAAGAACTGGAAGTGGTGCTTGGCGCCAACGTGGCCGCCATGACAAAATTCAAGCTGAACGATGAGTTCGCCAGCGCACACGGCCTCACCACCGGTGGGCATGCGCATGATGAACACAAGTTTGTGGTGAAAGGAATTATGAAACGCTCCAACACCGTGTTGGACAACCTCATTCTTACTTCCGTAGAGAGTGTATGGCACGTGCATGATCTGCACACCGAAGAAGATCACCAGCATCACGATCATGAACACGACAGCACCTTTATCGCCTCTCCGTTGGTGCCGTCTGTAGCAGCTGGTGACTCCACCAAAGAAATAACGGCCATGTTGCTTCAGTATCGCTCACCAATGGGCGCCATACAGTTGCCACGTTTTGTCAATCAGCAGAGCAGCATGCAGGCAGCATCGCCAGCGTTTGAAACGGCACGCTTGTTTTCGATTCTCGGTGTGGGTGTTGATATTTTAATGGCATTTGCCTACGTGCTTATTTTCATATCTGCGTTAAGCATTTTTATTGCACTCTATAATTCATTAAAAGAAAGGCGCTACGACCTCGCCATTATGCGTTCCATGGGTGCTACCCGATTAAAACTGGTGGTAACCATTTTAACCGAAGGGGTGGTGTTAACCCTGTTGGGCAGCGTAATCGGGTTGTTGCTGGGGCATGGCGTGGTTATGCTCATGACGGCCTTTGTGGCCGAAACTCAAAAAGCCGGGATAAGCGGTATTGTTTTCTACACCGAAGAATGGATAATTTTGGCGGGAAGTTTGTTATTAGGCGTGTTGTGTGCGCTGATACCTGCCTGGCAGGCGTACCGAACCGATATATCAAAAGTGCTGGCAGGGAATTAATTCAAGATTCAAAAATTTAACATTCAAAATTGCTTGCATGTTAAACTTTGAAATTTTGAATCTTGAACTTTGAATTTTGACTTATGAATAGGATGAAAAAACTACTGATTACTGCATGCGTTGTTTTATTGGCCAGCCAGGCATTTGCCCAAACCCCAAAGTTTGACGCCTGGAATGAATTTGCCAAAACCAAGTTTGAGCCCAAGTACTACGAAAAGCTTGGTGAATATTTGTTCTATCCCAGTTTTCCTGAATCGTTAAAGTCATTGGAGGGAAAAGAAATTACCGTAGAAGGTTTTTATGTGCCCTTTGCACCCGAAGAAGGCAACTACATCATCCTTTCCAAATACCCCATGAGTCAGTGTTTCTTTTGCGGAGGTGGAGGCCCCGAATCCATAGCCGAAGTCACCTTTAAGGTTGACCCCGGAAAATTTCAGGTGGATGACCTGATCACCGTAAAAGGTAAACTCAAACTCAATGCATCCGACATTGAGCATGTGAATTTTATTCTGGAAGAGGCAGTGCTGGTGAAGAAGTAGCAGTTGCCAGATACATGATAACGCATCAGTATTTTGAGGGGAAACAAATACGGCTCAATACTGCTCTTAGAATTAAGCCTTTTTACCTGATTTTTGAGCTCTAATTGATGTTCTGATGAACTTTATTCAATTTAAGCTCAATTTAAAGCAAAATACGGCTCATTATGGCTTATATTTGAGCTTCAATAAAATGGGTACTGATCCTGAATCAATAAATGGCTAAAAAATCAGCGGATAAGAGCGACCTGATTCTACAGTTTATAAGGGTAAATCCTGACGTTTCCTCGAAGGAAATCCATGAAGGAATTGCAGATGAGCTTGCCTATGCAACAGTGAAACGTGCCCTTAATAAACTGTTGACCGAAAACATGCTGCACACGACCGGCAAGGGAAAAGCCACCCGATACCGCGTGAGCCCAGCCTATGAATTGTTACTTCCGGTTGACCTGGATGAATACTTTAAAAAAGAAATCGATGATCGCGTCATCAGGCGCAACATCAACCATTCCCTCATCGATATGCTCGGCAACGTGAATGTGTTTACGGCTGAAGAACTAAATCGCCTGAATACATTACAACAGCAATACACAGAAAAAGTCCTTGACCTATCTAAAATCGAATATCAAAAAGAACTGGAGCGATTGGCAATCGATTTGAGTTGGAAATCATCGCAGATTGAAGGGAATACATATTCCCTTTTAGAAACCGAGCGTCTGTTGAAAGATAAACAAACGGCCGCAGGCAAAACACGCGATGAGGCCACCATGTTGTTGAACCACAAAGAAGCATTGGATTTCATCATTGAGAATCCACACCACATCAACCCGCTGTCCATCGCCCGCATTGAGGAGATCCATAGCATACTCATGAAAGAGTTGAATGTGGAAAGAAACATACGCAGGCGTGGTGTGGGCATCACGGGAACCAATTATCGCCCGTTGGATAATGAGTTTCAAATACAGGAAGCGATGGAGGCGATGTGTGGTCTACTCAATAAATTGGACAATGTATTTTCGAAAGCACTACTTGCACTGGTGTTGATCTCCTACATTCAGGCGTTTACGGACGGCAACAAGCGTACAGCACGCATCATCAGCAATGCCATACTCATCAACGGCAATCACTGTCCGCTGTCTTTTCGCACGGTTGAGCCAATTCTTTACAAGAAGGCCATGTTGCTATTTTATGAGCAAAACAACATTACAGCCTTTAAGAAAATCTTTATCGACCAATTTGAATTCGCAGTGAAAACGTATTTCTGAATTCAGCGAATTTCACTACACATTATTGCTTCACAATTTTTTTAGTCATCACCTGGTTACCGTGCGTGATCTTAATGGTGTATACCCCTCCTGGTAAATCGCTCATGTCAATCACACCGTGTTGCAGAATTTCGCTGGCATCACACACTTGTCCGAGCATGTTAAACAATACCAGTTGTGTGGATTGTCTTGCTTCCGGAATTTCTACGATCAATTCATCTCTTACCGGGTTAGGGTATATCTTCATGCTTCGGAATATGGACTCTATTCCGGTTACGATGTGTTCCGTCTCTCCAACATAGGTACAACCATCTACGGAAACCCGTACGGCATACAATCCGGGCTGGTCTGCCTCGAAGCTTGAGCCGGTAGCTCCGGGTATGGCTTCCCCGTTAACGTACCATTGAATTCCCTCCGTAAAAGGAATTTTGAGTGTATTATTATTTACCTGAATGGTAATGGGTTTTGGCGGCTCAGTTACAACGATAACAAACCGATCGGGTCCGTATGAAGAAGTATGTGTGGTTACAGTAAACGAATAGTTGCTTTCATTTTCAACCGCTATGCTTTGATCCAGAAATTTATCGTGTAATTGAACGGTGGTTCCCTCCGGAAAAGAATTTAATTCTGAAAATGACAGGTGGTAAGTGCCTGGCGATACATTCTCCACCACAACACCAATCGTTGTGCGACAGGTGAGTGGCGCGAGCGAGTTAATGGCCAGCTTCGTTCCATCCGGCATGATCGATGACAGGTTGAATGTTCCATTGGCCAGTTTGCGTGCATCGGCATGCGCATCAAAATCAGGCGTAGCATCTTCCCGGAAATGGATTACCGTTTCATCCCGTACATTTCCTTGCACCAGGGCAATCCGTAAAATATTATCGGGTGAGCCTTCACGGAAAAAAATGGTTTGGGTGCCCGGTGTTTTTACATTTTCGTCAGCCGTGAGTACGGGTGTTCCTAAACCGTTGGCCTTCACCCAGAAACCTTGCCCCGTAGCGATGTATTGTGATCCTCCATTTACCCCGACTGTTCCGTTCCATGTAGCATATTGCAAGGCTGTAGAACTTCCATTATCTGAGATGTATATGGAACCTTCAAGGTTATTTTTTGTCCACCCATTCGATGCATTCCAATCGATGGTTGACGGAAACGGATTTCCTACCAGGTTCCATCCATCATCTGAAACAGAACCAGATGAGGTGTACGAGACGGGCAAGGTAACTGGTGAAATGTTTCCTGCATTAATAACGCCTCTTAAATCCCACAGCGTGGACGGAAGAATATTGCCACGTGTGTAAAGGGCATATCCTAATCCCGGTGTAAACGTTTCTGAATTTATAGCTGTAGGAAAAGCGATGTACCCATCATTAAAGTCTGCAGTACCACTTCCGTTTATATCAGTAATTACGGTCTCATCATAATAGAATAGCGAAGGATTGGATATGCATCCGGTGCAAGTGCTGGAACCGGTGAACAACCCGGTAACCGGAATTTCGTTTTGCAGATCGGCAACGGTTCCGCTTTGCACCGGTGAAGCGATGTAGCGATAGATGCGCAGGTTGTTCCATCCCTGGCGTGTCATGTATCGTTGCACCGTTACCTGCCCGGTAACCTGGGCCCCTGCCGGCAGTATGTCAATGGCTGCATCGTTGGTTGGTTCGTCACCACCTGAAATTAACGTGAAGATGGCGGTATTGTTACTGCCGTCCGCATCAAACACCACGTTGCTATTTAAAGTAAGTACACCAAACAGGTTTTGATTTGATTGTACCTGCACCCCCGGGTTTGCCGTGTTGGTAACATGTATGTTGTAAAAATTAGTTACGGATGAACCACTTATTTGCTGCGTGGAGTTTCCGTTAAGCGTTACCGTGCTGGTGTTCGGTACAAATGTTCCGTTGTTAATCCAATCGCCTCCTACAAATAATCCCGAACCATTGTTTGTGAGTGTACCGGAAGTAAGGATTAAATCATCAGAAATGGTGAGGGAATTTCCGGGTGCAACCGTTAAACTGAGTGCTGCATTATTCAAGGTAAGCCGATTGGCTACGGCAGGCACGTTTACTACAATGGTGTTGACGCCCGTTAACTCGATGTTGTCTGTAGCGGTGGGCACGCCATCGGTATCCCAATTTTCGGCATCACCCCAGTTGGTGGTACCGGCTCCGCCATCCCACACTTTAAGGTTATTGATAAGGGTTACCTCTGCCGTAGTGGTGTATAGCAGGCAACCACCTGAGGCGGGTATGGTGTAGGTCACCGTGTATGTGTCTGCAACGCTGAGGGATAAATCAATATCACCTGTACCGGCATCAAGCGCAAGACCCGTGGTGGAGGAGAAGGTTCCTGCAGATGGCGGAGTTGTTGTTTCAATCAACGTGACAGTGGCGGTTCCACTACCTATTGAATACGGTGAACCATCGTATGAAATAGTCGCGTCCGGGTCTTCTGTAATGGTGATAGAAGCCGTAGCGGTTTGTTCCGGGCACCCTTCGAAAGCGGCCATGGTATAGGTAACAACGTAATCTCCTCCGGTACTGAAAGCCGGGGTAATGGTTCCGGTAATGCCATCAATTACAAGCCCGGTTGTTGATGAAAAAATTCCATCAGGTGTTCCGGAAAATGTAACGGGTGCTGATTCTAATGTTGTACAAAAGGGTGTGTCGGCATAACTGATGGTGGCAGCCGGTAATTCGGTAATCGCTACGGTTGCGGTGTTGGAGTAGGCATCACATCCGCCAAAGGCTTCTACATGATAGGTTACGGTGTAGGTGCCGGGCGTACTGGCGGCCAGGTCAATTGCTCCGGTTTGTGAGTCAATAACGAGTCCGGGTGTTGAGGTTAATGTGCCCTGCAAGCCTGCTGCGCTTCCGGTAGGAAAAGCAATTCCTTCATTCGAACAGTAGGGATTGCCTTCGTAGGTGCCGGTGGCAAAGGGTTGAAGTGTAATGGTTATGCTTGTGCTTGTTGAAAATGCTGCGCAACCCGATCCTGCTTCAATATCATAGAACACAAAGTATTCTCCCGGTGTACTGTTCTCCAGGTTAACTGATCCGGTAACCGGATCGATGTCTAGTCCGGTGATGGCACTGAAGGTACCACCTGTACTCCCAATCAGGGTGATGGTGGCTATACCTGAAGAGCTGCAATATGGTGTGCCCGGGTAGACGATGGTGGCATCGGGTACTTCTGTAATTGTGATTTCAGCATTGGTAATAAACGTGGGGCATCCGCCTGTTGCCGCTACGGTGTAAACCACCACATAGGAACCTGATGTGCTGGCATCCAGGTCCACTTCACCGGTGCTGCTGTTCAGGGCAAGTCCGGCTGTAGATGAAAATACACCTCCGGTTGTTCCGGTAAGGGTAACTGCGGCATTTCCACCATTCGAGCAATACGGTGAAGCAGCATACGCAATGGTAGTACCGGCATTACATACTTCGCCTACGGCAATATCTCCCGTAAGGGTAAGGTTGGTAGCTTGTATGGAAGTAGCTGTAGGAGAAGTGGTGGTAGGTAGTGTCCACGAATTTCCATCATACATACCAACCTTAAATGCAGCAGTGTTCGCACCACCATCTACATCGGTTGATACCCATGAAGGTGTGGCGGAATATTGGGTATAGACTACACCATTATTTATCAACGACCAGAATCGATTTACACTTCTGGCGGGATTAATAGATGAGTTGGTTATAGAAGGATGGTCTCCGGTGGTGGTGAAGGCTGTAAGATTACCGCCTGTACTTACCGATGAGAAGGTGACCGTAACAGGCGTGTAACTTACGTTGTCACCAATTTGAAAGGTACGGGTGGATGCCCCTGTTCCAATTTCTTTTCGAAGATTACCGTTTACCCAACCGCTGGTTTGTGATGCACCCAACACCGTGCCTGCTAATGGTTGAATTACACTGTGATTACCC
Organism: Cyclobacteriaceae bacterium; assembly: GCA_019638275.1. Taxonomy (GTDB): domain Bacteria; phylum Bacteroidota; class Bacteroidia; order Cytophagales; family Cyclobacteriaceae; genus UBA2336. The sequence continues at coordinate 71,187 of JAHBUC010000005.1, forward strand.
GTTGTTATCCTTCCTGCTACAAAATTTAATGACCCGTTTACGGTAAGATCAGAAAGCAAGGTAACCGGACCAGTCGCGTTATTAATAATGATGTTGTTAAAGGCAGACAACGCAGAAATTTCCTGCGCACCGGTTCCGTTAAAGGTAAAAGTTGACGTACCACTGTTTAATGTGCCACTGGCTATAAAATTTCTGGCTACCGAATAGGTACGACTGTTTGCATGGAACGTAGCGCCACTGTTAAGTATAAAATCCCGGCCCACAACCCAGTTGGATGACGGTGTGATGCCGCTTGCGTGCGTATTCGAGATGGTAACGTTATTGAAGGTGAGATTAGAACTGCCTGCCAGTGTCATGGCTTCAGTGCCTCCGAACTCCACCAGACCACTACCACTGCTGGTAAAATTGCTTCCCAGATTTATTGTGGCGGGAATGTTTGCCAACAGGCGAATGGTACCACTGCTGGTGATTGTACCGTTGTTGGTCACGGAGCCATAAATACGCTGCGTTGTGCTTCCCACATTAAAGGAAGCGCCACTGCCCACGGTTAATGCAAAAGCAATATCCCAATCTACACTTGGGTTTACTCCACCGGTGTTATTGATGTTCAGGAATCCGTATTGAGGTGTTGACGTGGAGTTGAGCACAGGAGAAACCGTTCCGTTAAAGTTTACCGTGATGGCTACAGTTTGTACGGCATTAATCAGGCTAAGGGTTTGCAATACATTGCCACTAAATGTGGTGGTGCCTTCAGTATATAATATTCCGCTGTTGATTAAATCACCATGCAAGGTGGTATGAATAGAACTGCCTCCCGTTAGCGAGCCTGAACTGGTAATGGTTAATAAGCCATTATAGGTTACGTTATTCAGAATGGTATAACTGCCTGTAACCGTCATCCGGTTAAAAGTGGTATTGCCAGAAATATTTTTTGTGTTACCCGCACAAATCACCGTGCTGGTTTCGGGTATAAAGGTTCCGCTGTTGAACCAATGCCCGTTCAGCGTGATTGTATTTGATCCGCCTTGCAAGGTAGCGCCACTCTCAATGGTCAAGTCACCGTTGATGGTGTTGGATGAAGCCAGTGTTTTTACACCTGCATTTCTGAAAATAAGATTTCCAAAACTAATATCCGGAAATTGTAACGTTTGTGCTCCGGTGCCATTAAAAATTACGGTGCTGGCGGGCGCAATGGAGTAGTTCGCAAAGTTTACGGGTGCATTGTTCGCACCAATGATGATCGTTCCATCGTTGGCCAGTGTGGCCGTACCTCCCAACACACTTCGATTGCAGGTAAAGGTTTGTATGTTGAGTGTACCCGAAGTAACTTCTATGTCTCCATTTAGTGTAATGTTTCCGGTAAGGGTGGCAGTTGTGCCTACCGGTTTATTTATGATAACGTTATTAAAGGTAGTAGCGGAAATGTTTTGTGCACCCGTGCCATCAAAGTATATGCTAGAGCCCGCGCCAGAATAGGCACCGTTGTTGTTCCAGTTTCCACCCACATTCAATTGGTTGTTGTTCTGAATTGAACCTCCTGCACCAATTGTAACATTGCCGAGGATTACTGTAGGAGCGAAAACGTCAAGGGTTCCATTGGTTACAGTTAAGTTGTTTCCAATGGTGGATGAATTATTAATAGCCGTTAGCCCCGCTGACTTATTGATGGTTAAATTATAGTAACTCACCGGGCCAATAAGTTGATTGGTGCTACCGGTATAACTCACGGTGCCGGTAGCGGGTGTAAACGTTCCGTTTGTGTAATTGAAATCATTGGTGAGTGCCAGATTTCCTGCGCCACTAAAAACTACGGAAGCATTTCCGGATTGATAAAGTGAACCGTTTACCGTTACCGATCCCGTTCCAACAGATAGGTTGATGACATTTCCTGCAGTACCATCACTCAAATACAAATCACCGTTGATGGTGATGCTTTGATTGTTTGCCTGGATGGCATGTGTGCGAGGCGTATTCCAGATACCTTGAACGACACCGGTAGTAAGCGAACCGCCACTTGCCAGCGATAGCGTAAGTGCCTGCACATCTCCGAAGATGATATTTTTTGCTGTTGCTGCCGTACTGATGGTGGGGTTATTCACAAACGTGCCCGTACCCAGGTACACCACATCGGCATTGGTGGGAACGGTAGCCGGTGTCCAGTTATCAGCTGTATTCCAGGCAGTACTTACGCTTCCGTTCCATTGCACCACATTGGCTGTTCCGGCAATTGTCCACCGGTCAGTAATATCGGTGATGCCGGTTTGTTCCACATAATTCGAGCCGTTACTGTTATTAGACTTACCCATGGGTGTCCATAGTGGCGGATGGAATTGCCATAAGCCCATTGTGTTTTCATCATTTCCATTGAGCTCAGCATCTTCATAATGCAATCGAACAGTGGCCGATGTGTAGGAACCACTAATCGCACCAATGGTATATAACCTGCTGATGGCTGCCCCGGAAGGAAAATCATTGATTGATCCCAACACAACAGAGACCGTCATGCTGGTTACTGATGAACCCGTAAAGGTGATGGTATTGTTGGGCCCTTCAAAAGCGTAGGCAACACCATTGGCAAAGGCATGCGTCCGTTGAATGTTTCCATAGATGTATCCGTTGCCGCTGCGGGTGTTGGTGATGGTGAGTGTGTTGGTTCCGGTTTGAATAATTCCGTTCGTCATGTTGACAACCGCAGCCGACACATTGCTTTGCAAAATCAATTCGGTTGAGGCCCCACTGGTATTGCTGGTAAGAATATTAAACGTAGTAGCCCCCGTAACAAAAGCTGTTGCCGGTCCTACAAACTGAACGGTACTGGTGGCAGGCGTAAAGGTTCCGTTGTTGATCCAGTTACCATACACCGAGTGCGTGAAGGAAGAAGGATTGAATGTGGTACTTGTACCAATGGTAATGCTACCACGGATGTCGAGATTGCCTGCTGCAGTTTTGGTATTGCCGTTCGATAAAATAAGGTTACTGTAGGTGAGGGCATTTACGGTTTGTGCGCCCGTTCCATTGAAGTTCACCGTATTGGGTGCAGAAGAGGTGGCATTGAACGTGCCTGCTGTTACTGTAAAAGCACCGGCAATACCCAGCGTGGCATTGGCTGAAAGTTGCAGCGAAGTACCGTTCAGGGTAACATTAAAAAGATTGGCGATTCCACTTAGCGTGGAGGTTGAAGAAAAGGTAGCTGTGCCTGCCGAAGCAGAAAAAGTTCCGCTAACACTTAGTCCGGAGGTGATCGTAAAGTTCACCGCAGTAGTAACCGATCCGGTTACCGCAAGAATACCAAAGCTCTTGGTTCCTGCACCCGAAATGGTTTTTGATTCGCCACTCATCGTCAATGTTCCGGTGCTTGCTGTGAGTGTTCCGGATACGGATAAATTTCCGGTAAGCGTAAACGAAGTGGTCGTGCTCACCGATCCACTTACGGTAAGGTTATCGAGGGATATACCTGCACCACTAATGGTTGTTCCGGTACCGGTCATGGTTAGTGTACCACCGGATGCCTGACTAAACGATCCCGCACCGGTAGTAGCCAGGTTGCCTGATAACGTAAGGGTAGTAGCGGAAAAGTTAACCAGACTTGCGGCTACGGTAAGGTTATGAAAGTTTTGATTTCCTGATCCGCTCACGGTAGTACCGGTACCTGTTAAGGTGATCGTGCTCGTGTTGCCTGTAAAGGTTCCGTTGTTGGTCCAGTTGCCGCCAACGCTGTGTGTAAAACTACCGCCATTAAAAGTGGTGGATGTACCGAGTAACACATTGCCGCCAATGGTGATGGCCGATGCAGCGGTAAACGTAACAGAAGTACCTGATCCCACGGAAGTGGTGAAGTTACCTGCAATTGTAAATGCACTGCCGGGAAAAGTTTTAACAGCCGCGCCTGAAGAACTGCTCAACACCAGGTTTCCGTATGTTCGGCTGGCCACCGTTTGGTTGGTGCCGGCATACTCCACCGTACTCGCTACTACGAGCGTGCTGGTTGTGTAGTTGGCAGGATAGCCTTGTGTGCCTCCGATGCGCAATGTGGCATTGTTGGCAACGGTAATGCTTCCGCCTGCTGCCGTGCGGTTGGCTGTAAATCCTGCAAGGTTGAATGTACCACTGGCCACGTTCAGGTTGCCCGCAACATTTGCATTGATGCCCAGCGAAACGGTATTGCCTGTATTTGAAATGGTGAGGTTGTTGAATGTGGTGGCGAACGTACCACCAATCGCCTGTGCAGCTGAACCGTTGAATGTTATTGTACTGGTACCTGCGGTAAGCGCAGTAGTGGAAGCATTGTTGGTCCAGTTACCACCCACGGTGATATTAAAATTGTTGACATTCAGTGTACCCGCAGTAAGGGTTAAATTATTACTGACTGCAATAGGCGCTGGCAATAAAAGACCATTCGCATTGTTAAGGGTAAGATTCGTGAATGTGGTAACACCAGCGAATGTCTGCTGCCCGGTGGTGCCATTGAATACGGTGGTACCATTGTTTGTCATCGTGCCACTGTTGGTGAGCGTGCCTGCAATAGAAAGTGTGCCTGCAGCAGAAGTAGTGAGTGTGGCTCCGGATTGTATGGTTAAATTTCTACACACAACAGAAGTGGAGATCAAAGGCATCTGAGTTGCGCCCGCAGCAATCACTACATCTGTAGTGGCGGTGGGCACCACACCGGTACACCAATTCCCCGCAGTTGCCCAGTCGTTGCTAATGTTTCCGGTCCATTGACCCGCGTTGGTAGAAGTTTGTACCAGCGTTGATGCCGTAGCGCTACATCCGGCTACGGTAACTTGTACCGTGTAAACTCCGGCACTGGCAGTAGTGTAGTTAAAAGAAGGGTTTTGTACACTTGATGTAAACCCTCCGGGGCCTGTCCATGAATAGGTGGCACCACCCACGGTAGTGGCGCTAAGCGTTAGGGGCGAACCCACGCAAACCGGTCCGTTATTGCCGGCCCCTTCGGGTGAGGTATAGATCGTAGCCACTTCACCTGCGCTTAAGGCACGGTTGTAAATAAGTGCATCATCAAGTGTTCCATTAAAATAAAAACTGGAGGGTTGCGATGTCCATCCGTTGTTGTTGTCAAACCCGATTCTCCAATAGCCCGCATAGTTTTCGGCTGTAGTTACAGCGGGGTTTGAAGCCACCAGCACACCATCGATATACAACGCCATTCCGGCAGAAGACGACAAGGTAGCTGTAGCCTGGTGCCATTGATTGTCATTATAGGATAAACTGGAGTTGATGGTTTGCACCGCATTGGGATACACACCAAAATAAATCTGCCCGGCATTGTTCATGTACAGGTGCCGGTCGTACTGGCCACTGGAGCCGGTTTGTGCCGTACCAAACCCAATCAGTTTACCACCCGAAGTGGTAGCCGTTCGGAACCAGATTGAAATGGTAAAGTTGCCGGGGTTAACATATTGCCGTGCGGTAGAAACATATTGCGAACTTCCATTTAAGCTAACTGCGCTTGACGCTACATTAAACCGGTTGGCTGTTAATGAGGGGCCATTCTGAAACGTTCCGTTGTTGTTACCTGTTTCATCCGTGGCATTGCCGTTAAACTTATAGTTTGCAATTAAACCATTGGTGGGGGTTTGCGAAATATCCGGAGCGGTAACGTTTACCGTAATGGTGGCATGCGGGCTGGTACATCCACTTACGGTTTGCGTTACGAAATACGTAAACGAACCGGTTACCGCTGTGGAAGGTGTAGGCGCTGTGGCGCTGGAAGCTGTTACAAACTGAATGTTGTTAAACACCCGGTTGCCGGCAGAGGTTACGCCTGTAACGTTCACAATTCCGGTAGACTCGGTAAGCGGAAAGGTTGGATTGTCTGACCCCACATTTCCGGTACCCGCTGAAACACCAATGCTGTAATCTCCTGCTGCGGCAAGTGTGTGATCAAAGACATTACTGATGCGCACCGGTGCAGCATTCGCGCTTAGTGTAGTCGTGGTGGTGGAGGTGGCAATTATTGTTCCGCTGCTGTTGTAAAGCGAAACAACCAATCCGGTAACCGATTGAAAGGGCGGTATGTAATAATCAACATTTGTGATTCTTACATTGGGCGCAGTGGTGGTGAAGTTGGTTCTGCGGTTGTTGAAATTGTTGTCGATATAAATCGTATTTGTGTTGATGGCTGCCGTTCCACCAGCTACACCGGAAACACCTCCCCATAACAAATTGCTACCTGTAGCGGTAAGCGGGCTTGCTGTTGCACCCCGGCAATAGTTTACCGGACTGGTAACGATTGGAGGTGGAGGCGGATCACACAACGTTGACCGGCTGCCGCTGAGTGGCGTGGTACTTAATGCACCTTCCGACACAGCATAGACACGCCAGTGATAAAGTGTATTGGCAGTTAATCCGGATTGAATGGAGGAAGTTGTGTTTGCTGCTGTTTGGGATACAAAGCTATAGTTCACGCCATCCGTAGAGCGATAAATCACAAACCCGGTTTCATTGGATGACAGGTCTGACCAGTTTAATGTCATGGCCGTTGTGCTCACATCGGTAAAGCTTAAACCAACCGGAGCATTGGGTACCGGTGATGCAAACCGATAGGTATTTCCACTGATGGGCTTGGATGTTACGCTGGCTTCTGTAGTTGAACTAACAGAAGTACCCGAATTGTTTACCGACAAAAATTGTCCTGACCCGGTAGCCGTTGCTGAAATTCCGATTGAAGCTGATGCACTAAATAAAAGTCCCGACTCTCTTCGGTAGCTGTATTCAATTCTTCCGGTGCCTTCGTAAAGTTTTACCTGGAACGACATCATATTACCGGTTAAACTTCCCCACGATACATTGAGGTATTGAACGGTGAATACCCGGCTGCCGGCAGTGCCGGTTGTCAGGTACATAAAATTACTTGGGAGTTGAATGTTTAGATTATCCCAAAGCGGTGCGAGTACCGGTCGTGGGGCACCACCCGATGTCAGGTTGTTAACCGGAGTGGGGTCGGTTATGTTGGCACCAAGCGTAAGCCAGCCGTTGGTACTGGCCGAAACGGTTGTATACCGTGTGCCCATGTACCAGAAATCAAAACCGATCGGCACCGGGTTAAAATATCCTTCGTCTACATTGCCGGTGCCAGCAGGCGTGGTGCCCGATATGGTGGTGAATGTTTCGCTAAAAGCCGAAAAGGTATAGTTGGTAACGGATTGTGCGTAACTTGTAAAAGTCATTACACCCAAACAAAAAACAACCAGTAGCTTTTTGATCATACCCGTGATAATTTTTGTGCGAACGAACGAGGTTCTTAACTTTTTTGATGAGCCTGGGCAGCTATAGACGAACCAGCCGGAACCCCATCAAGGTGAAATGAAGTTACATTAAAATGTTTGAATTGTTTAGAAGAATGCGATGAAAATTGTGAATTCCCTGCTGAAACGTATAATTCTCAATGCAAAGCGATAGGTGTAGGAAAAGCCACTCTTTAATATATGTGCAGCTGTTTTTTTAACCATAAGGCAACACCCGTGGTTTAAAAAAGCAGCGGAAGTATGTAGGAGTTTCTCCCAGGCACAAACATAGATTCACTAACGCTTGCTCCTTGCTGGTTTTGAAAGTGTACCTGCGGGTGAGTGCATGGGTTGTTTCTTGAATGGCTTTCTGTACGATAAAAGGGTAAGCCATTATTTTTCACGCACTAACTTTTTAACAAAGGCCTTTCCCAATGGCGAAAGTTCGTAGCCTATTTCATGGCTTATGGTAAGGCCCAGGTTTTTCAGCTTTCGGATGTTCAGTTTTAACCATTGCTTTTCAAAGCCGGTTAATTGAGCAACCTCAACGGCTCGCAGGTGTGGGTTGTTCTGTATGGCCAGTAAAACTTTTTTAGTCCACATGCCCTGGCGGCTGTTCTTATCCAGGCGAACCAATTTATTTTTCAGCTCAGCATAGGCGGAGTCTGTTAAGGTTTTTTGTTCTCTTACTTTAATACGCGGATCTTCTGCATGGTATCGGAGTGCTATTTTATATATGTTGCCGCTATCATTTTGTTGTAATGAGTTAAGCAACTGTTCCAGGTTCTCAAAGCCTGCATCCCGGACATCCTTCTTTGTAATCTGCCCTTCTTCAACAAGTGTAATACGTTCCACTTTTACCAACCCAATAAACGTTTTCAGCAACGTGCCTTCTTTTACCCGGGGCTTCTCCCATCTCCGAAAAGCCAGCCTGACTGTTCCTGATTTAATACCGTGCAGGTGTACCGATTTTATCAACATGGTAATAACACTTTAAACTACCGATTCAGAAACATGAAGTTACTACGCTTGTGATGGAATATGAAAGCGGCTTATTTCGTTTCAAGCTCCTGCCCGATAAACAATAGCGCATTGGTTTGAGGAATACCAATGTGTACTTCACGCATTCCGTACGCCTGATTAAAGGGCTCTCTGACCTTTAGGCCTTGTAATTTGTCCTTGATTGCGTTCCACACGCTATCCAAGTCATCCACCTCCAGGTAAAATTCCATTTGCCCGATATCTTTTCCTGCCCGTAGCAGGTGTACCGTCAGGTTGTCTTTGTGATAGATAGCGTATGTTTCCGTTTCCATATGCGGAGTGAAACTCAGGATGTCTTTAAAGAACTTGCCGGTTGCTTCCAGATTATACGAAGGAATCATCGGACTCAGGTATAATGCCTTGTAGGTACTCATGTTTTCACGTTGTTGTAGCCCGACCATCTCCAAACTGTCCACCGTTACCGAACGAAATTTAGAAAACATTTTTTATACCTACACCTCACCCGCACATTACAGAAACACGCTGTTGGCAGTAGTAGAGCCCTTCTATTCGTATCTAAATTCTACCGTGTCGTTTTTAACGATATTATTAAGTTCATTTAAGTTCTGAAAGTATTAGCTTTTTTTGTTTGAGTGTATTTCTCATTGCCTTTTCTCTAACCTGAGGATCATCGCTGTGGATCAGATCAAAATATTCAACCGGAACAACTTGCCACGATAAACCATATTTGTCTTTACACCAGCCACAAGGTCCTTCTTCTCCACCATCTGCAGTCAAGGCATCCCAATAATAATCTACTTCTGCCTGGTCTTTGCAATTAATAACAAACGAAACAGATTCGTTAAACTTGAAGTACGGACCTGCAGCCAAAATACTAAATTCTATATCACCAATTTCCATAATGGCCGTTTCAAAGCTTTCCTGACCACCTTGCTCTATTGCTTCAGGTGGGTTCTTATATTGGCGATACTCTTTCATTTTACCATTTTTAAAAATGGACAGGTAATAATCTACTACTGCTTTGGCATCTCTGTCAACCCAAAGACAAGGTGTTATTTTCTGAGAAATCATATCAGTCTTATTTTTTACAGTTTGATTCGAAGTAGTACCCGTTCTAGTGCTTTCGTGAGAATCCTGTTGAGAATTGCCACAACCCATTGCATTAACTATTATTAATGTCGTCAAAAATTTATATACATACATTTTCATAGCATTACTTTCTTAAAGTGGAGAGATTACTTAGCAATTCTTCTAATTGATTTAATCCCATTGTGAAACCTTCTTTGAAGCCCATCTCAATAGTTTGTTCAAGATCTTCCAGTTTATCAAAAGTGGAAGTAAGAGTTACAAGTACACGATTGTTTGCTTCTGCAAACCTGGTCTCTAACAAGTTTTGCGCATAGGCCGGATTCATTGTACCGTTTTCATCACAAAACCCGTCTTTAGCCGTAAAGGATTCTTTATCAGTTATAGAAATATAGCTCCACTTAGCCCAGATTTCTTTGTCATTGAGTTTTATTCTTTCGCCATGCTCATTGAGCATAGTATATAGCCAATAACCGTCCTCCCGAAAATCCATATATTTTGTTTGATTTCGCAAAGGTGCCGGAGCCCACCATCGGTCAAGCAATTCGGCTGTTGTCCACGCTTCCCAAACTAATTCAAGGTCTGCATCAAACTCACGCTTGATATGAATGGTTCTGCTTTCTTTATCGATGATAAAGTCAAATAGTAATGCTGCTTTCATTTTCTTTTGTTTTTGTTAGTTAATAATACTTCGTCAAGTTGATTGAAGCGTGTTTCCCAAATCTTACGGAATTGGTTGAGCCATTTGTCAATCTCTTTCATTTTGTTTACTTCAAGTTGGTAGTAGATTTCACGTCCTTGTTGGTTTTGTGTTACTAATTCACACGCTGTTAAAATTTGTAAGTGCTTGGAAACCGCTTGTCGGCTCGTGTCAAAATGTTCGGCAATGGCGTTTGGTGTCATTGCTTGCAATGCAATAAGTGTAATAATCGCTCGTCTTGTCGGGTCGGCTATAGCTTGAAAAATATCTCGTCTTGTCTCCATTGTGCAACTATGTGATTGCAAATATATGTGCAATTATATGGTTGCGCAAATATTATGGGAAATATTTGCTAGTTGCTAAAATGTGGTGTTTTGAGGTGGGTCTGGCGACTTTTAGGGGTTCCAGTTCTTTTTAAGACTAAGTCGAGTCCCCGTGGGAAATCTTTGTTTGAAAATTGTCGTCCGTTTTTTTGAAACACAAATTTGTCCGGACCCTATTACTGCCAACGTCTAAATTATAGCCTATACGTCTTTATTGCTTCCCCGTAAGCTTCTTAATAAGCTCAACCTCTTCCGGCTTGTATGGTGTTCCATCCTTTCTAAAAATGTCGTGAAACCAAACCTCAGGTTCTTTCTCATCAGGCATGGGCGTATCCCAGGCGTAAATGGTATTCGTTTTTCCAGCAACAAGCCCCCAATTATAGGCGCCAATGTTTTCCTTTTTCAATAGCGGCATAATGTTATCAAAGCGGCTGTTACGGGTTCGCGCCATGTACTCCGTGCAGATCATCGGCCTGCCGTACGTTTGCAGGCTGTCAATCCACTGTTTGTGGTCTTCCGCATCACCATAATTGTGGTAGGTGATCACATCGGAGTTGGCGAGCTGAAACGTGTTGAGTTCTAGCAGTTCTTTATTCCAAACTCCAACCGACAGCGGTTGTGACGGATTAACCTCCCGGCCCCACTGAAAAGCTTTTTGCAACAACGGCATCGACTTGTTTTTATAATTCGAGTTGCCCGGTTCGTTATACAAATCCCATAAAACAATGCGGGGATCATCTGAGAATTCCGTGAGCACATCTTTTACATAGGCTTCAAGCGTATTCATAAGCGTTGTGTCCTGGTGAAGGATATCGCCCGGATCGCGCAGCCAGCCGGAGTTGTGAACACCGGGTTTGGGTTCAGGCTGCGTGCCCGTTTGAAACGTGGGGTTCCAGCAATCATCAAAAAACACAAACAACGTAGAGATGCCGTGCTTATCTGCGATGGCCAGGTATTGACCCACCCGATCCTTGAATCCTTCTTTGTCGGTTTGCCAGGCGGCATGATGCAAATACACCCGCATGGAATTAAGCCCGATGGCTTGTGCCCATCCCAGCTCCCTGTTTATGGTGGCCGTATCGAACGTTTCGGCCTGCCACATTTCCAATTGATTGATGGCCGTGCTGGGAATAAAATCGCAACCGCGTAACCAACCCCATTGTTTATACCAAGAGTGGGCTTGCTCGCGCGACCACACCTCGCGGACAGGTATCGCATCACGGGCTTCATCCGCTTCCTTTTTCTGAGTGCAGGAAAGGAGTGCGGTAATCAAAAGACTAAAAATCAAAAAATTCAGTTGCTTCATCGGTATAGGGGTGATGGTAAATGCTGTAGGGAATTCAAGGTACCCATTTCGTTTTTAATTGGCTAAAGAAATCAGACGCTAAGGAGAAGAATGGCCTTACTCTTCTGGCTTGGTGCAACCTAAGCGGGAGCAAGTTGAACACCAAACAAAGACGAGGTTAAGAGTTCAGGTATTTGTTTGGAATGTTGGCGGGAGTGTAGTCAACATCAAAGGCCGCTTTCATCAGCAGGTGCACCACTTCGTACACATCTTTTTCCGTTCGTTGAAATTGAGGCAGTATGCCCATCATGGCGTAGCTTATGGGGTTAACAGCAGGCACGAACGTTTCCCATTCATACCCTTTTCCCCAAACCAATCCGGTTACCGTCAGGTTCAGGTTAGCAGCTTGTGCAAGCAAAAACTTCAACACATCCATGCACACATTGTTGTGTTGATTTACGGTATGGAAAATGGGCGTTTGTCCACCAAATCCATGTTCATCGCGTCCTGCTTTAATGTTCACGTCCATCCCCGCGTTAACCAGAACCTGTGCGCATGCCAGGTGGTTGTGTTCAGCACAAATGTGAAGTAGCGAGGCGTCATGCAAAGGGGTAAAGGCATTGGTTAAGGTGTACGTTTTGTACAATGCTGTTGGGTCTTTTTTCAGGGCATGCTCCAGTGCAACGGCATCATTCAATAAAACGGAGAGCAACACGGTATCGTCAAACGCAAGGCCGTATTTCACAAAAACCCGCACGCACGCTTTAAACCGGGGTGAGCGCAGGTACTCGCTGGTCAGCTCGTAAATAAGCGGCTTTCCGTTATACTGATCATTCGGGCTTACACCATGCTCAAAGCATTCTTGAATTCCTTCCGGAGAATGAACTTCAATGTCGGTTAGTATTTTTTTGTGGTAATCCAATTGAGGTAAAGTTCGGGAAATATTTTATGTGAGTATCCGCTTTAAGTCCTAAATATTGCCATTAAAAAAGCATGGGTTGATTTATCTTACCGCAAAGGCGGAAAGGCCGAGGTAACAATGAGGGTGGCAGAAGCCGGTGAACAGGAAGAAAACCGAAATCAGTTGCATCCTCAAGCCGGCAACCCTAATTTTATCCCCAGCATCATGACCAAATACTACCATCCCAACGGAACCTACAAAGCGTACACGCACGATGACAAGAACCTCTTCAATGAAGCGGGTGAGCACATCGGGTACTTCCAGAATGGTTTTTTATACGACACCAAAGGGATAGCCATTGGCCATGTAAAAGGGAAGTTGATATTGGACAAGGCCGGGCAGACATTGTATTATACTGCGTAACAGGTTCTTTTTTTTTGCGGTGAATCCTAGCAAGGGGAACAATCGCAGAATTCCCAAGGCGAAGACTTTGTGGGGAAGTAATAATGAGCGCGTTTACCCGATATAGGAGTTTCTCCTATATGAAAAGCCAGAGGTTTATAGCATCTTCACAGTGTAGTTCCGTGCGTTTGGTTTAATCTTGTTTATAGTTCGGTATGGGCTTACAGCGAAAAATTCAGTTGCTGTTTTTGCTACTCCTGTTCTGCACCGCAGTTCAGGCCCAAACTACTGTGTACATCACCAACACCGGTGAAAAGTATCACAAACAAACCTGCAAATATTTAAGCAAGAGTTCCATTTCCATTGAGCTAACCAAGGCCAAAGAAAATGGCTACACGGCATGCAGTGTGTGCAAACCTGGAGGCACAACAACAACAACACAACCGGTGAAGCAAAACGCTTCGGTTAGCAGGCAATGCTCAGCCATGACAAAAGCTGGTAGCCGTTGTAAGGGAGTGACGACCAATGCGAGCGGGAGGTGTTATCAGCATTGACCTTAAAATTTCATTTCTCAATATGAGTGCACAGGCTTTACCCATTGGAACAACCTTGAGAAAAGATGGAGCTTATATCATAGAACAAGTATTAGGGAAAGGGGGGTTTGGGGTTACTTATAAAGCAATCGATCAACAATTAGGTAGACCCGTTGCCATAAAGGAGTTTTTTCCTGCAAATTTTTGCTATAGACAAGGTCAAGGAATTGTTAAAATGCCTGGATACACTGGGATTTTTGACTTTGATCAATATCGAGAGAATTTTTTTGATGAAGCTAAAAGGCTTGTAAAATTCAATCACCCTAACATCGTAAAAATTTATGATGCATTTAAAGCTAATAATACAGCTTACTTCGTAATGGAATTTGAGGAAGGTCAAACTTTACAAGAAATTCTAACCCTAAAAGTTCATCTATCAGAAGTAGAGACCATTAGATACATCAAAGATGTTGCTCACGCGCTTGAATATATCCATACCCAAGGAACATTGCACCGTGACATTAAGCCTTCAAACATTATTATTCGAAAAAGCGGTAAGCCCGTCTTGATTGACTTTGGCGCGTCTAGAGAAGTTACCAATGGTAACGAAGAGCATACTGCGATACTATCTCACGGCTTCGCTCCACCAGACAATATGATAAAACGGGAAGAAAAGGTCAGTTTATTGATGTCTACGGTTTGGCTGCAACCTCCTACTATTGTTTAACCGGGTCGGTTCCGATCAGGGCAGACCATCGATTACAACAAGTAATGCCAGAGCCAAATGCGATTAATCCATCTATTTCAGTCGAGCTAAATGATATTTTGGTAAAGGGTTTAGAACTTGATAGCGATAAAAGATATCAGTCAATCTCTAAATTTCTATATGATTTAACTTCCGTATCAGTAAATGAGGAGAAGGATCACGCCCTGACCGATGGCCAAATAAAATACTGTCGTGTAATCAACCAATTTATTAATGATGAAGAGACCAATGTCTTGATATTAACGGGAGCAGTGAATACAGGTAAGACAACTCTAATTAAAAAAGTATTAACAAGTAACAATGAGCCTAATATTGTATTCAAATTATTAGCGGCCGGGAGTAGAATTGCTGAACAACTAATGTATAATAGTGGGTTAGAGGCGTATAGTTTATATCGACATATTTATAATTTTAATAATAGTACAAACAGTAATGGTGAGGATGAGGACAATATTGATCTGGACAGATCTGAAGTTTCAGAATCGGATATTAAACAAGCTCGATACACGATTAAAAATAATGCAGATGGAGAAAGAGTTATCTATGTTATTGAGGAAGCACAGTTACTTTCTGATAGCTTTAGTGAAAATGAACTTTTTATATTTGGATCTGGACAGCTCCTTAATGATTTAATTCAATTTATTGATATCAAAAATCACCCGAATCGAAAATTAATAATCGTTGGCGATGATAAAAAAATAAGTAGAGGGAGTAATGAGGAATCCGCCTTGTCTAAAACTCATCTAACAAACACATATCAACTGACAACTAAAGTTCTGGAGTTGGATGAGATCATTCTTACTGAGCAACAAAAAAATATTCTTGGATGCATTAAAGAAATAGGTTTATCAATTTCTCAAAGCAATTTTAATAACCTATCCTTGAAGGAGGACGGGTTTAGTATTTTTAAGATCTCTCGGGAAGAATTTGCTGATTGTTACAAAAGACTTGATTCATTAAACCAATCAATATTTCTTAGCTACTCTAATAAACATGCATTTGACGCCAATGCCGCAATCAGAAGAGATATTTTAAATAGAAACAGTATTTTGGAAAAAGGTGATCTTGTATCCTTCAATAATACTGTTCCAACCTCCGGAGCTTTGACCTCTTTATTCCCTACTCAAATTTATAAAGGTGAGATTGTAGAAATTTTATCTGTAGATGATCAGGAGATTATTCCTGTTTACTTAAAAGGTAAGCCTGTAGTTAATTTAATGTTTAGAAAAGTGAAGGTATTTATTCCCCGATATCAAAAGGAAGAACAAGTAACTATTTTGGAAAACTACTTACGGCAAGAGAAAGATATTTCTAAGGAAGAACGATTAGGACTTTTGCTACATGCTCGTAATAATTTTAGACAACTCTCTGGAAAGTTTAAGGTTAATAAACAGGAATTTACAAATTATCTAAAAACTGATCCGTATTATAATAGCGCATTAGTTAAGTATGCGTACTCCATGACCTGTCACAAAGCAAACGGATCGAAATGGAAATACGTGTTCATTAATTGTGAGACTGAAAAGGCTAGGGATAATGAAGAGTATTTTAGATGGCTATACACCGCCCTATCTTGTGCGAAGTCTAGAGTTTACTTAATAAGCTATTCGGATATTAGTCCTTACATAAAACTTGAATGGAAAGATAGGCTTGAATCTTACGATCAATTTGAAAAAGCCAGAATTAACATATTTAATGTGAAATTAGATATATCAATTCCTCAACAAGTACTTGCTGATGTGGAAAAATTGAAGTTCCCTGTTCAATTTCCAGCTCTTCAAATATTTTGGTATTTAATCTCCTCCAAACTTACCCCCTACAAAATAGATGTTAAGAAAATTGAACATCATAGCTACCAGGAGCTCTATACATTTGGTGATGAAGCGGGTCAAATAGCAAAGATACGATTCTATTATAACGGAGAAGGAAAGATTACTCGCCATTTGCTATATCCAAAAAATGATTTTTCTGAAAGGATAATTAAAATTTTGGAAAGTGGAAATTTCGCTATTGATACTAATTTTCCTCAGGGTTTTCTTAAAGAGCTGTACCGACATTTTAACGAACTTTTGACAAAGGAGGGGATTCAAGTTGTCTCCGTTGAGCATGAGAGCTTTCAAGAGAGATATATAATCACTAGAGATATCGAATTTCTTCAATTGTCCATATATTATAATTCCGAGGGATTTATAACAACCATTTTACCGGTCCGATTCAATTCCCACACTTTATATCAAAAGGTTAAGAATCTAGTTGAATCTAATTTAAGATTTGGAAATGCATAACATTGAAAGTTACTCAAGGTATTTGCATCAGCTAGTTAAAGAGGGCAAGTTTGAAAATGTACTAATTAATTTTCAGGAAAACTCTGTCAACTTTAAGAAGGAAGAAATTGCTAATAACTCTTATCTGGTTGGTAACATGCTAAAGTGTTATAAGGAACAAGATCTTCAATTAAAGGGATTAGACTTCCTAAAGGATTATGAAATAGATGTCTTCAAAGACACTTACGTCTCAAATCACTACGGTTGGCTTTTACATTCTGTTCTAAAGAATTACGCTAATTTTCCTGATGATACTTTGGAGGATGTTATAGATGCTGCTGTTGTTTTTTTGTGCAGGATTCCAATTCTCGAGGAAAGTAATAAGTTGTTGATTATTCAGTTATTTGGGAAAATAATAGCTTTTGAAAAGAGGAAAGAGAATATTACTATTAAAAACCTTTCAAAGGTCCTTAAAGGAATTAATATCAAACATGATTTAGTTAAAAATTTCATTGCGTCCGAACCTTATATTGTTAGTGGTATAATGGATATTTTTAGAAAGTCAGGACATGTCGAAAGGGCCTTTGGATTCTTAAAATTTTTAAAAGTCGAAATTAATGATAAAACACCCGAACAAATCCTCAATTCGTACGGCTGGTCTCTTTATACTAAGCTAAAATTGGAAATCAACGATAACGATGATGATGCTGACATGCCTTTCGATTCCTTACTTGTCGATTTTCAGGAGCCAGATATTCTCGAAGTACCGGAATTACACCCAAAAAGTGAAACATTGAACTTAATTTCGAGTAAAATCTTATTGTTCTCGTTTGATTCTGAGTATAGCCCTTTTTCTAAACTTTTTAATCTATGTCTTAAAAGTGAAAAGAAAAAACCCAATCCAAATTGGGCATGGATGGAAAGCTTTTTGACCGCACTTAAAGAGAAGCCTCTCAATATAGAGTGTGCCACAATACAATTTGTCAAGAATGGCAAACAAAAAACTATTGAACTCGCTTCTGATCTGGAAACTTGGTATTCTTACTACTCATTAGCTTTATTGAAACAAAAAAAAATTCAAGAATGTATTGAGAGCTCCAGAGCTGCTTTATTCTCAATTAAGAGATTTCACTATAACAATGACTTATGGTTTGCTCGTAAAATAGCGATGGCGAACAAGGGACTGGGTAATACAGCACAAGCCATAATGGAAATGGAACTTATTGAGAAAAGGAAAAATGAGTGGTTTATTCAAAAGGAACTTGCAGAGCTATACTTTGAAAATAATGATGTTAATAAAGCGAAAGCCTTGGCAATTAAAGGAGCTTTGGCCTACGGTGAAAAGGAAAAGAAAGATGGCCTGTTCTTTTTGCTGGGTCAGATTTTTGCTTTTAAAGAAGATAGAATAAATTCCTATAAGCATTTCCTATTATCAAAGCTGATAAGAGAAGAACAGGAATGGCTTATTCCAAATAAATTGAAGTTGGCGTTGGAAGATTCTTTTGTAGAAAATTTACCATTTGATAAGTCTTCTCTGCTGTATAAAGATTTGTTAGAGTTCTGGAAATTGGAGGGAAAAGATCACTTGAATAAATCAGTACCCGGCAAAATTGGTGGCAAAATTATTCATCTTAATCTTGATAAAGGAATAGGAACCATCCTAGGAAGTGACGGCAAAAAATTCTTTTTTCGCTTACGCGATTTTGATGAAAATAGGGATAGAATCGTAATAGGCGCTTTTGTTGAATTTAAGAGCAAAGCCCCTAGAGAAAATCGACATGATATGAATTGGGTGGCTTTTGATATTAAGTTAAAAAAATAATACTAATCCCCTCCTCAGAGCCAACAGGAACTCAGCGAGCACTTTTACCCCCTCAACGTCACTCGAAAGAGGACGTTAAGGAGTTTGAACTCCAACGTAGAAAAAAAATTGTCTAATACCTGTGAAGAAGGATTGTGCAAACGTATTATTGTCCATCGTGAATCAACAACTCAACACGCCTGTTTTGTTTTCGTCCTTCTTGCATTTGATGGGATTTATCTACCAGAATAGTATTTACCCGCCATCCACGAAATAGGCAAGCCAATACACACCATCAGAATAACAATACCAATAACACTTTGTAGTTGAAACGGCTGAAATGCTCCGTTCACTATGGGCAACACAATCAGGTTCATCATCAGCCATACGAAAACACCATAGGCAAGGCCAACCATGATTTTATTTCCGGATAAAAATTTCAAGCGTGGATACAACAAAAAGAAAAGCGTTGTCCATGAATACGCAATGATAAAATGAAAGAACAACCCAAGGAGAGCCATTGGCAAACCACCGGAAAAGGCATCGGGGCCAACAGCCTTGCTGGCAATAAACTGGAGCACGCGTATGGGTGTTGTTTCATTGGCAACAAAGGCGTGCGTGAATGCAGCCAGTATATCCAACGTACCAGCCAGCAAGCCTGTAAGCAGAATGGCTTGTATCAGTCCTGATGTTATTGGAGCGCCTTGATTAGCGGCTTGATTTTTCATGAGCGTATGTGAATTCGTTCATTTTGGGAATGAATATACGTTGAATTTCGAAGTGCCACATTTTCGATTGTTGCAATTCAGCTCGTTTTAGCCCGTATTCAAATAAATCATTGGAAACCTGTTGCCTTACTCCTCCGTTTTAGTTAGTGTTGTGTAAACTAAAATTTAGAGTAATCTAAAAATATGCTTAGTAAGGCTAAAATTTTGATGGTGGCAGGGGTTGTGTTGGCCTTTCAGGCGGTGGCGCAGGAAGCCGCGGTGCACGGATGGGTGCGGGCTAAGGAGGCGCCCGTGTCCTTTGCCACGGTGGCCTTGCGGGGCACAAACAAGGGCACCATCACCAAAGCCGATGGATCGTTTGCGTTAACGGGTATCGTTAGTGGTTCCTATGTGCTGGAAGTTTCAGCCGTTGGGTTCAAAAAAAATATACAACAGGTTAAGGTCAGCCCGTCAACCCAACCGATAACCATTACCCTGGAAGAAGAGGTGAGCCAGCTTGATGAGGTAGTGGTAACGGGAACCATGCAGGAGGTAACGAAACTCAGGTCACCGATTCCGGTGGAGGTTTACGCTCCGGTGTTGTTTAAGAAAAATCCGGTGCCCAATATTTTTGAATCGTTGAACATGGTGAATGGCGTGCAGCCGCAAGTGAACTGCAACGTGTGTAACACAGGGGATATACACATTAACGGATTAGAAGGCCCGTACACGATGATCCTGATTGATGGCATGCCCATCGTAAGCAGTCTGTCGACTGTATACGGATTAGCCGGAATTCCCAACGCCATGGTGAAGCGCATTGAGGTAGTGAAGGGCCCGGCTTCCACGTTGTATGGCTCTGAAGCGGTTGGTGGGTTGATCAACATCATCACCAAAGAACCGGGCAACATGCCTGTATTGCAGGCAGATGTTTTTGGAACCAGTGTAGGTGAACTTAACCTGGATTTTTCATTGGCAGGAAAAGTGTGCAAGGCTTCAACCCTGCTGGGGATCAATCATTTTCAATACCGTAACAAAAGCGATATCAACAACGATAATTTTACAGACATACCGGTGCAGCAACGCATTTCCGTTTTCAACAAATGGGAATTTCCAAAACAAAAGGGTTCATTGGCGCTGCGGTACTTTTATGAAGACCGGTGGGGCGGAGAACTGCAATGGAACAGAAGCTACCGCGGGTCGGATGTATATTATGGAGAATCCATTTACACCAACCGGTGGGAAGTGATCGGCACACAAGCACTCAACACCAATGCGGCTATCGATTATTCCTATAACTACCACCTGCAGGATTCGTATTACGGTACCGTAAAGTACAAAGCCGATCAGCATGTTGCGTTTGCGCAGCTGCGTTGGAACCGGAAGATGGGCGCACACACGTTGCTGGCGGGTTTGCCTGTGCGGTTTATTTATTATGATGATAACACACCAGGCACGGCTGAACTTTCAGGCGACAACACACCCTCGGTGACTTTCTTGCCCGGAGTTTTTGTGCAGCATGAAATGGAATTCAGCAAATCATTCTCTACGCTGGCAGGTTTGCGTTACGATCACCATAACATTCATGGGAGTATTTTTACGCCACGGTTAAGTTTTCGATATGCGCCATCAACCAACAGCGTGTTACGACTCACCACCGGCAGCGGCTATCGCGTAGTGAATTTGTTTACCGAAGATCATGCAGCTCTCACCGGCTCGCGCGAAGTGGTGATTGAAGATGAACTGAAACCGGAACAATCATGGAATCTGAATCTCAACTATACCCATACGTTTCCATTCTCCTCCGGCTTTTGGCATGTAGACGGTTCATTGTTCTACACGTACTTTTCAAACAAAATTGTTGGCGATTTTTTGTCTGACCCGGATAAAATCATTTACGACAACCTGGATGGGCACGCCATATCGAAAGGCATCACGTTGAACTCGGATTTACAATTCACCTCCGGGTTTTCGGTGCTGGCCGGCATTACGTTAATGGATGTATACAGCAGGGAAGGGGGAGAAAAAATTCCACAGCTTTTTGCGCCTCGCTTTTCCGCAACATTGGCCACTTCCTACACCACGCCAAACAAAGCCTGGATGATTGACCTCACCGGAAGGTTTAACGGCCC
The DNA here is from genome assembly GCA_019638275.1 of Cyclobacteriaceae bacterium. Lineage (GTDB taxonomy): Bacteria > Bacteroidota > Bacteroidia > Cytophagales > Cyclobacteriaceae > UBA2336. Next base: position 92,336 of record JAHBUC010000005.1, read on the forward strand.
GATGTACTTGCCCGTACAACTCAATGATTTCCGCCCGGATAAATCGCCTGTGGTTCCGTTGATGAATATCCAGGTAACGCGGACGATAACCAGTAAAAGTGAAAAGCACCAATGGGAGATTTATGGTGGTGTAAAAAATCTGTTGAACTTCATTCCGAAGCATCCGTTGATGCGACCATTCGATCCGTTTGATCGCAACACCGATATGAATAACCCAAACAACTACACATTCGATACGGCCTACAACTATGCGCCTGTGCAGGGATTGAAAGGATTTCTGGGTGTGCGGTATACACTGCGGTAGTTTAACGGTTTAAGTGCGACTTTCTGTTTCCCGTTACTCAATTGTCAACGATACCTTTCTTCCTAATCCCAGTTCAATTAATTTGAATAAAGTTGACAATTGAATATCGCTATGACCATTTTCAATTCTTGAGATAAAGCTCTTTTTTGTCCCGGTCTTTTCGGCTAACTCGTCCTGAGTCATGTTAGCAAGCCGTCTTTCTTCCTTAATAATCTCACCAATGGCAAACGACTTTGCTTTAATCTCAAATTCGGTTCTTTTTTTAGTCCCGATTTTGCCATAACGTTTTTCAAGATGCTCATCAAAAGTCGTTACTCTCTTTCTTTTTTTATTTTTTGTTTCCATGTCCTTTTGATTTAATCTTTTCAATAAAATATTCAGCCTTTATTTTTAGTGCTTTCTCAATTTCTCCTGTTGGAGTTTTTTGTGTTTTCTTTTGGAATCCATTGAACAGGATAACCAATTTACCCTCGTCAAAGCAGGAAAAGACCCTGTAAATGTTTCCTCCAGATGCGACTCGTATTTCATAAAGCCCGTCCGTTCCCTCAATGTGCTTTAAGAATTTGACGGGAACTCTCTCGGCAACTGAAATTACAAACAGCACGTGATCTATCTTGTTCTTAACCTTCTCTGTCTGTGCATCATAAAAGTCAAGAAAATAGTCTTTGTAGAAATGGATTTCCCTCAATTTCTCCATTTCACAAAGTTAACTTATAAGTTAACAACGTCAAATCCCTTTAAGTTTCTAAAGCTGATATTTTTTAGCCTGAAATGGTATGCCATAATGCTAACTAAAACATAGTCTTGAGATTTTAACCTTGAACTTGAGACTTAAAACTTCTATACTTGCACCGCTTTGGTTCCCGATCAATACACGATTGAAAGGGATGAAAAGGGAACCCCGTGAAAATCGGGGGCTGTTCCCGCAACTGTAATCCCGACTTCCATGCGAAGTCCAGCTTTTGCAAACCATTCGCCATTTTCCTGAGCATTCAGGAAGAGAAGGCTGCAAAAGTCGGGAAAGCCAGGAGACCTGCCACAGCAACGTTTATTTCAGTGCTTCGGGTAAAAGCTACTTGATTCTTGTGATTCATGTGATGGGTATGATAGAATCACACCCTCACTCCGCACGATTCATTTTCAGCCTTTACTCTTTTTTCAACCTTAACCCTTTTTCAAATGAAAAAAGAGATCAAAGTCTGGGCAATGACTGTAATTGCCTGTTGGCTCTGGGCGCCAACCAAAACAATCGCCCAACAAGACACCCTGTCAACAACCACACTTCGTGAAGTGGTGGTTACCGCTACCAAGTTTCCGAAGAGCGTTTCCGAGACAGGTAAAGTGCTTACCATCATTGATGAAGAACAAATATCGCGCAGTGCAGGAAAAGATTTGGCGCAACTGTTGAATGAACAGGTAGGAATGGTCATCAACGGGGCCAATAGCAATCCCGCCAAGGATAAGTCGGTGTTTTTGCGTGGCGCAGCCGGTAAGTACACACTTATTCTCGTTGACGGTGTTCCGGTGAATGATCCGGGTGGTATTGATGGCGCGTTTGATTTACGATTACTTTCCCTCGATCAGATCGAACGCGTTGAAATTCTCAAAGGAAGTCAATCTACTTTGTATGGTACCGATGCCATGGCGGGTGTCATCAACATCATCACGAAAAAGAAAGGCAACAAACCTGTAAGCGGAACAGGTACCGTAAGCTATGGCAGCTACAATACCTTTCGTGGCAACGTTGGCATTTCAGGAAGTACGGATAAGTTTGATTATAGCGTGGGCTACACGCGCCTGCAAACCGATGGCATCAGTGAAGCCAAAGAACCCGATGATAGTGCTGAGTTTGATAAAGATGGTTTTGAGCAAAATGCCATTCAGTTGAATCTTGGCTATAAGCCAACCGAAAAAATTTCCATTCGTCCGTTTGTACGCTTCAATGATTTTGATGGCGCCTACGATATGGGTGCTTTCGCAGATGATCCGGATGCATTTTATAAGGCCAAAACCTTGCACTACGGTGCCAACGCTGACTATCAATTTGGGAAGGGTGCGGTTACTGTTATGTACGCGCACAACAAAACGGAGCGATCATTTGTAAACATGTATGGTGGACCTGATGAATATGATGGCTGGTTCAACCATGGTGAGGTATTCACCAACTGGAATTTAGCCGATCATGTGCAGCTGTTGGGTGGATTGAGCTACCAGCATTTTAAAATGGTGGCTACCAACACAACCATTGAAAAACCGGTAACATCCATTACCAGCCCGTATCTTTCTTTTTTTGTTCGCAACCTGAATGGTTTCTCAGCCGAACTGGGCGGAAGATTCAATACGCATTCGGTATATGGAAACAATTTTACGTTCAGCATTAATCCCTCGTATCTGATCAATAACCAGGTAAAGCTTTTTGCCAACTACGGTACCGGATTTAAAGTGCCTACGTTATCGCAACTGTACGGCCCCTTTGGCGCCAACGAAGAGTTAAAGCCGGAAGAAAGCACGAGCGTTGAGGGTGGTGTACAGTTTACATCGGTTGATAAGCGCCTGGATGTACGGGCAACCTGGTTCAACAGAAAAATTGAAAATGTTATCATCTATACAACCGGTTACATCAACCAGGATAAACTGAATGATCACGGTGTTGAGGTGGAAGCTTCGTATGCCTTAAATAAACTTACACTAACCGGTTTCTATGCGTATGTTGATGGAGAAATAACTACACAAGCTGTGTCAGGGTCGGAAACAAAACCTAATGATTTGCTTCGCAGACCAAAACACGCGGTGGGCATGAACATTGGGTATCGCGTCACAGAAAAGTTCTTTGCGAGTCTGAACCTCAGAACCTTTGGTCAGCGGAACGATAATTTTTTTGATTTCAATACATTCACCTCTAGTCCGGTCGTGTTGGATGCTTATCAGTTGTTGGATGTTTATATAGAGTATGCCTTGTTTAACAATCGCATAAAGTTGTTTGGTGATTTTCGAAATTTATTGGATCAGGATTATTTTGAAGTGTATGGATACAATACCCAGCGACTTAATGCTACGTTAGGTATGCGCGCCACATTTTGAGTATGGATAATGTCAGGAAAAATAAGACAATAAACCCATCCGCTTTGCCAGCAACCGAGCCTGATTATTACCTGGAGAATGGCAAGGTAGTCTTTACCGCATCCTTTCACCTGAAGCGGGGGTACTGTTGCCAGAGTGGGTGCAGGCATTGCCCGTATAAAGAATCAGTAAATAAGTAGTAAGCTGAGGCGGGGAGAATTCTTCGCCTCAGTTCAATCTTAGGGCTGACTACGCGCTGCAGAAATACGTGTAGCAGTATTGGATTTTACAACTTTCAATAATATACTTGCAACATTGTTGCATTTACATTTTTCCCCAAATTGAACGAGTTACAGTGACTCTGCATAACGTTATCAGGATTACAGGCCAGCATATTGGTGACGCATGTCGTTATGCCGTTGCTCAGTTGAGTCATCGGTATTATGTACCCTTTGCCATTATGCTATTGCTTTGCATTTTTTTAGCTGTGAAAGCTCAGGTAGGGCAACCGCGCACCAGCTTAATGGGCTGGGAAATTTTTTCGACTGTGAAGTTTAAGTCGAAGTACTACAAAGCATACAAAGAAAGTTTTTTAACCCCTGAATTTGATTCAAACTTGTTAAGTCTTGAAGGATCCGTAATTCAAATCAGCGGTCACTATATGCCGCTTGATTTGCCCGATCGGAAAATGATTGTCCTTAGCCGGTATCCTTATTCCGCCTGTTTCTTTTGTGGAGGTGCGGGCCCGGAGTCTGTTATTGAAGTTCATTTCCCGGAGAAAGCCCCAAAACCAAAACCGGATCAGGTAATTGCTGTGCAGGGCAAACTAAAACTCAATAATACAGATGTAGAACATTTGAATTTTATTTTAACCGAAGCTGAACAAATTAAACCTTGATGACTATGCGATACCTGATTATAACCAGTGTGTTATGGATCACCGCCTGTGGTGGTTCATCCAAAAAAGATGCAGAACTGTTGAATGAAGCTTCGTTATTACACAATGAAGCTGTAGCAATAGCGCGTGATCTCAAGGCGCATCTTAACCAAATAGAATCCGACTCAACAATTTCAGTTGATTCATTGAAGGTATGGAAGCAACTGCTTACCCAATGGAATGAAGAATTGGTGGAAGTGCCTGGGAATGAACATGAGCATGATCACGATCACGATGATGGTCACGATCACGATCACGACCACCATCATCACCAACCTGCTGATCAGGTAACTGCAGCGGAAATGCTCTTCATTCAACGCGATATGAAAGAAAGAATCGAGCAGTTAAGTTACCGCATCAAAAGGTAGCGCCTCGCTAACCGTGCATTCACGGTGTATAAATTTCAAAAAGAAAAGGCGCCCCGTGAAACGGGACGCCTTTGGATAACAAACACCTAACCCTCATCAAAACGGTCTGCTATCCAAGTTCTTTTTCAAGTTGTGCTATTTTTTCCTGTGCCTGTATATGTCCTAACGACAGCGACATCTTATAAAGTTCCAAAGCCTCGCGCTGTGTTTCTTTCTTTTTCTTTGGAGCAAACTTGGTTCTGTCGGCTGCAGTTTCCAGGGCTGCCGCTTGTGCGTAGTACAGCTCCGCTTTGCTGGTCTTCGAAGCGATATTGACTTCAGTAACTTTGGCTTCCAGTTTGGCAATATTCTCTTCCTTTAGTTGAATGAGTTGTTGCTGTTCGGCCATGGCCAATGTTTTTTCATTCAGGGAGGAAGTCAGCAACTGGTTTTCATTTTTGAATTTGGTTACCTCCAATTCCAGGGCAGCCAACTGTCCGTTGCGTAGAGCCAAATCATTCTTAAGCCGTTTAATGGTGGCTGAGTAATTGGCGGCACTTTTCTTCATGGTCTTTTCCAGCTCATCAATCTTTTGCTGGCTTTGACGGATATAGGCATTGAGTTCATTCAGCCGATTCTCATAGTCGGCATACGAAGTGCCCTCCACTACATTGGTACGCAGTACCTGGCGTGTCACATCAATGGAATCCAGCAACATGCCAACTTCCTGTAAGGTTGTTGCCATTTGTTGATTGGTCTGCAATTCAACCTGCAGCGAATCTACTTTAGATAGTAATTGTTGCTTTTCTTTTGTGTCGCAACTCATCACCAGCGCTGCAATCGGAATAAGTAAAAAGAACAATCTTAATTTTTTCATGTAGTTTATTTTTTAAAAGTATTTTGTTAGAAACCTGGATATATAACGTAAAAGTATGGTGTTACTGATGCAGTTTAACCGGATTGGTAGATTAAGGGTATTTATGATAGATAAATTGAAGTGTTAATCTTTTAATAGCTATCTAAAAGCGAACCCGATCAGGAATAAGGAGATGGCGCCTTCAATGGCGCCATCAAGCAAACACATTACACTACCAAACCCAGGTTTGCTATCCTAAGTCCTTTTCCAATTGATTAATTTTGTCCTGAGCATCCATCTTTCCAAGTGAATGCGACATCCTGTAAAGCTCAAGCGCTTCACGTTGTGTTTCCTTTTTCTTTTTCGGAGCAAACTTTGTACGGTCTGCAGCAACCTCTAATGCTTGTGCCTGTGCAAAGTAAAGGTCGGCCTGACTGGTTTTTGAAGCCAGGCTGATGTCAGCAATTTTTGTTTCCAGGGCAAAAATGTTCTCTTCCCTCAATTTTATCGTTTCCACCTGATCGGTAATCAGGTTTTCCTTTTCGGTTAATGAAGCAGTGAGTTCCTGGTTTTGCGATCTCACGCGATCAACTTCACTTTGAAGAGCAGCTACCTGAATGGAGCTTTGTTCAAGTTCTTTTTTCAGCCGATTCAGAGAGGCGGAATATTGTGAGGCATTTTTCTGAATTGAATTTTCCAGTTCTTCAATCTTTGACCTGGTCTCCTTTATATAATTGTTGATCTCATCCAGCTTCACTTTGTAATCAGAAAACGAAGTGCCTTCAACTGTATTTGTCCGGAGCATTTCCCGGCTTGCATCGATCGAATCAATCAATGCTCCAATTTCCTGTAGCGTTTCTACATTTTTCTGACTCGTCATTAATTCTACTTGCAATGAATCAACCTTAGAGGTAAGCATCTCCCTCTCGCGCACATCGCAACTCCAAACCAATGCAGCCAGCATCAGTACTAACCCGATTTTGAATGTTGTTTTCATAAGTTTACTTGTTTGATGATTGGGAAACCATTCTGCAACTTTCAGGCAAACAGATGAAATGCTGTTTTTAATGGCATTTTGAGCCAATTGCACTCAAGCTTACCGTGCAATTCATGGACAACATGTGGAGTAATTCCACACCTGAGGATAATCACAATACAACTCATGGCGGTATCCGGTAATCTCAATGGATGCTTTTTACGTAACAATGCTCCAAAAACTTTCAGGCATGTAACCGTTTTATTCAGCGGCATCAGGCAGGGAAAGGTTCAACACTTTGGTGTGATCTTCAACAACTGCTGTAAAGAGAATAAGCTCAGTTAAAAACAATCAACTGAATAGCAGCTTGTTAGTTCCGATGGTTGAGTTGGCACAATTATGTGATAAGATGTAAATAATGAATTAATTGTTTAACTAAAATTTTAAAGTCATGAAAAAGTTATTCTTTTCAATGTTGGGCCTTTTGTTGTTATCTGCAGTAACGGTATTTGCCCAGGCAACCGTAAAGCAAGAAGCAAAGGAGGAGTTGGTTGCAATTGAGCAAAGCAAATCTATGCAGGACGAAAAGGTAGAGATTAAAGCCGATGAGCTTCCTCAACCTGTTCGCTCAGTGCTCTCCAGCGAAGCCTACAAAGACTGGTCTATTGAGAAGGCCTACCACCATAAAACCAACAACCATTACGAGGTGAAACTGAAGAAAGGAACTGAATCGAAATCGGTTAAGTTCGACAAAGATGGAAACGTGGTATAGTTTCGCCCTTATTCTATATATTTTGGAAAGCCGGAATGATATTTCGGCTTTCTTTTTTATTTTGAGGCACTATGGATGCCATACTTGTTATTGAAGATGATAGAACTTTTGCACGAATCGTTGAAGGATTCCTTACAAAAATCGGCTATGCAGTAACGCTATCAGACAATGGTAAGGATGGAATTGAGCGTTTCAGAGAAGCTTCATTCAGTTTGGTGCTAATGGATTTCAGGTTGCCGGATACAACCGGATATGATCTGCTTGTACGTATGAAATCCGAAAGGCCAGATGTTCCGGTTATTCTGATGACGAGTTTCAACGATTTAAGAACAGCGGTTCGCGCAATAAAAGCAGGAGCTTTTGAGTACATCACAAAACCAATTAATCCCGATGAACTTCAACTGCTGATTGCGCAGGCACTACGAAAGAAAACCGAGCCCAAAACCGGCAGTAAACTAAACGCCAGGCGGTATGTTGAAGGCTCCAGCATTGTCGCAAAAAAAATGTACGAATACATTTCGGTGGTAGCACCCACTGAAATGACTGTTGTTTTAGAAGGAGAAAGTGGAACCGGAAAAGAGAATGCCGCCCAAACAATTCATAGGTTGAGCAACCGTGCAGCCGGGCCTTTCGTGGCTGTGGATTGTGGTGCGCTTTCAAAAGAACTGGCGGGAAGTGAACTTTTTGGTCATGTTAAAGGAGCCTTTACAGGCGCAGTGTTAAATAAAACCGGACAGTTTGAGGCAGCCAATGGGGGTACGTTGTTTCTTGACGAAGTAGGTAACCTCAGTTATGATGTGCAAGTGAAACTCTTGAGGGCCATTCAGGAGCGGGTGATTCAACCTTTAGGAAGCACAAAAAATGTTAAAGTTGATGTTCGGATAATAACTGCTACAAACGAGAACCTGCAGCAGGAAGTGAAATCGGGAAATTTCAGGGAAGATTTGTACCATAGGCTCAACGAGTTTAAAATTCAAGTGCCGGCCTTGCGCCAGCGTAGCGATGACCTCGAACTCTTTATCGATTTCTTTCGGGAAGAAGCCAACAGCGAGTTAAATCGAAATGTCAAATCGTTTGATGAAGAAGTTATTAGTATTTTCAAGAAGTATGATTGGCCGGGAAATTTGCGGGAGTTGAAAAACACGATCAGGCGTGCTGTACTGCTAACACCGGGCGACCTGGTAACGGCTGAAGTTTTACCGCCTGATTTAATACGCACCGCAAATGAACCGAAACCATTGGCTTCTGAATCGCCAGAAACCGGCTATGATTTGAAAGCGCTTCAGGAAAAGCAGGAACGTGAAATGATTATTAGAACGCTGGAAGAGGTTCGGTACAACAAGGCTAAGGCTGCACGCCTGCTTAATATTGACAGAAAGACCCTTTACCTGAAGATGGAAAAGTACAACATTCACTAGGCGCCAGCTCTACGAATCGGTTGTTTTCACAAACTGGTTTTTCAGATCAGCAATAAATTCTCCGACTTCATCCAGGTGTACGTTGATGGCTTCCTCAAGGTTGTTAAGCGGAGTTCCCTTATCAAGTTCTGATTCAGTTTCCCGTAGTGCATTTGAAATTGAAATTCCACCAAGTTGACCAATTCGACCCGAAAGCTTGTGTATGATTTCCCGTACCTGGGCAGCATCTTCCTTTGCGATCCAATCTCTTAAGTCCGATAGATCGGACGTGCAATCGTCAATAAATTGTTTCAATACAGACTGAAGCAAGTCGGCATCACCCATGGTAATTTTTTCCAATGCATCCAGGTTGAACGATACAGGTTCACGGTTAGAGACCATTGAATCATCAGTTATTCCTAAGAACTGAAGCAATTCCTCTTCTCTGAATGGTTTTAACAAGATGGAATCAAAACCAAGTTCGATAAATTTCTTTTGCTCGTTGGGCAAAGCGTGGGCGGTCAGCGCAATAAACTTAGTACCAGCCGGAAGCAACGTGGATAGCTCTGTTCGCAATTTTATCCCGTTTATGTGCGGCATTCGTATGTCAAGAAAAACGTGGCTCACTCCCTCGGGTAACTTGCTGCGCAGCAACTTTTCGGGCTGATCTTCGGTAATGTGCGGGATATTATGTTTTTCCAGAATTATGCTGCATAGCCGGAGAATGAGCGGATCATCATCAACTACCAATACTTTTCCACTAAACGTTATGGGTTCTGAAGTTTTAACAGAATGAGTTTTTTCAGGAGTTGTGAAAGGGGCCTTATCAAAGCCAAGCTTCACCGTAAATGCGGTTCCTTGTCCTGGCTCGCTTTGCACCTCAAGTTTGCCGTATTGTGCATCTACCAAAGCTTTTACAATGGTAAGACCCAACCCTGTACCGCCAAATTGATAACCAATGGAATTGTTGGCCTGTTCAAACTGATCGAATATCCGTTCCAGGTCTTGCGCATGAATGCCAATGCCGGTGTCGCTAACGATGAAAACGCATTCCATCCGATAGCCTGTATCATCAACATGAACCTCAAATGTTACGTAACCGTTTTTCGTGAACTTGATGGCATTACTGATCAGGTTGTGTAAAATCTGCCGAAGCCTGAAGGCATCACCCAGCAAATTGATTTCTTTGACCCCCGTTGTTTTCACTATAAAGGCCAATCCTTTTTTATCAGCCTGAATGCGATGCGAAGCTTCAATTTCCTGAATCAGTTCTTTCAGGTTGAACGGCTCACGATCGAGCTCAAATTTATTTGATTCAATTCTGCTATAATCCAGCACTTCGTTAACGATGTGCAGCAAATGTTCCGATGAATGTTGGATTGCACGAACGGCTTCATTGTTTCCGCCCGAATGCAATTGTTCTGAAAATCCGAGAATGGATTGTAATGGCGTGCGGATTTCATGACTCATATTGGCCAGGAAACGTTCTTTTACCGCACGTAATTGATCGGCCTGTTCTTTTGCTTTTTCCAATTGCTTGCGGTAGTACTGACTTCTTGAAATATCGCTGAGGATAAAGAACACGAGCATGGCAATGCCCAGTAAAAAAAGGATCACAAGCAACGTCATGCGGCTAATGCTTGTGTTGAAAAGCGTTACCGATTCAATATGTTTTTCCTGTAGAAGAATTATTTCTTCATTTTCAATTTCGTGTAAAATCTGCATGAGTTGTTGTAACAACGATGCACTGATATTAACAAGTTGAAGCTCCTGCCGGATCAATTGCTCACTGGATGTTCGCTGTGTCTCCTCCAACGTGTGCATAATTCGTCCGATGTGTGCAATGGCGCTATCCTGCCTGCTTATAGCTATTGTGTCGGTTATTATGCTAAGCTCTTCTTTTATTTCAATGCGATTTTCAGGTTCGTTTGCTTCTTTTTTGGAACTGAATAGCCTGGAAAAAAAGGAGCGCTCATTTTTACGATCATCTGGTGCGGACAGTGTTGATGTAGTGGTAATTTTCTTTTCCGTGGTAACAACACTGCTGTCGGAATCCGGAGTGTAGTGCAGCAAGAATTGTGATAGGGAGTCGAGTTGTGCCGAGTAAGCTTTGTTGTTTACTTGCAAAGAGCGTTCCCGTAAATAACGAATAAAGAGTTGATTTCTTTTTTGAAGGATTCCTTCAATGTCAAGAAGACGCTGCGTTTGTTCTTCGCTCCATGATAACGCAAGAAGAGTATCCAGTGACAGTACCAACGACCTGGATTCTTCCAGAATTTTTTGATAAGCCGCGCGAGGGTTTTTAATAGCCGCAGCCCGGTGCTCCTGTTCAAGACGGGTAACCTGACGGAAGAAGTTGTTCAGAACTTGTAATTTTTCATTGGGTGTTGATATGGCATCTACATTTTTCAAAAGCTCGCCAAACCCAAAGTATGAGATACTCAGTGCCATGATGATGGCCATCGCAGCAAGTACAAAAGCTGCAATAACTTTTCCTTTTGTTCGCTGTAAAAATGGTTGATCTGGCAACGTTTCCATTTCTAAATGCTAAAGTGCAGAATAAGCTTTTAAGATAGCAAATCCACGCATGTTAACAAGGAACAACACGCCAGTCGATCCTTTCGTGGCGAAAGGCGTAAATTTTCTTTGGGAAGTTTTTATTCTCTACTTCTTGAAAACGAAATACACGGCCAGCACCAGAAACACGAACGCAATCAGGTGATTGGTGCGGAAGGTTTCGTTTTTAAAAAAGATGAGGGAGAACGCTACGAATACCACCAGTGTGATTACTTCCTGAATGACTTTTAGCTGTACCAATGAAAAGGGCCCACCATAGCCTTTGAAACCAATGCGGTTGGCCGGAACCTGCAGCACATATTCAAACAAAGCAACACCCCAGCTGATGAGAATGATGGAGATAAGCGGAAGGCTTGCACTCCACTTCATTTCTTTGAATTTCAAATGTCCATACCACGCAAACGTCATGAATGCATTGCTAAGTATGAGCAAGAATATGGTGTAGAAAGCCTTCATAAGTTGAAAATTTGAAATGGTTCAATTTGAAAATTGAATGTAGTACATCCAAAATCTTCAAACCTGCCGGTCGGCAGACAGGTTTTCAAATTATCACATTCTCAAATTGTTATTTAACAAGCTTCTTATACCGTATCCGGTGCGGCTGATCATCGCCCAAGCGTTTCTTCTTGTTCTCTTCATATTCGCTGAAGCTTCCTTCAAACCAATACACCTGTGAGTCGCCTTCAAAAGCCAGGATGTGTGTACACACGCGATCGAGGAACCAGCGGTCGTGGGAAATGATTACAGCACAACCCGCAAAATTTTCCAACGCTTCTTCCAGTGCGCGAAGCGTGTTTACATCCAAGTCGTTGGTCGGTTCATCAAGCAACAACAAGTTACCACCTTGTTTCAACGCAATGGCCAGGTGCACACGGTTACGCATACCACCGGAAAGTTCCTTGATTTTTTTCTGCTGATCAGTTCCGTTAAAATTGAATTTGCCCACATAAGCGCGTGAGTTCATTTCCTTTCCACCCAACATGATCAGGTCATTGCCACCGGTGATGGCCTGCCATACCGTGTCTTCCGGTTTCAGGTCATCGTGCTCCTGATCCACATAGGCAATTTGTACAGTTTCACCAACTTCAAATGTTCCTGCATCAGGCTTTTCCTTACCGACAATCATTTTAAACAATGTGGTCTTACCCGCACCGTTTGGTCCGATGATTCCCACAATACCTGCCGGTGGTAATGAGAACGTCAGGTTTTCATACAACAGCTTATCGCCATAGGCTTTGGCAACGCCATTGGCCTCAATAACCTTGTTTCCCAGGCGTGGTCCGGGTGGGATGTAAAGCTCCAGCTTTTCTTCACGCTCTTTTGTTTCTTGTGTGAGCAGTTTTTCGTACGCACTTAAACGCGCTTTGGCTTTCGCTTGTCTTCCTTTCGGATTCATGCGCACCCACTCCAATTCGCGCTCCAATGTTTTCTGGCGCTTGGATTCAGATTTTTCTTCCTGTGCCAAGCGCTTCTGTTTCTGATCCAACCATGAAGAATAATTTCCCTTCCATGGAATACCTTCTCCGCGATCCAGTTCCAGAATCCATCCGGCCACGTTATCCAAAAAGTAACGGTCGTGTGTTACCGCGATGATGGTGCCTTTATATTGACGTAAATGTTCTTCGAGCCACAACACGGATTCAGCATCCAGGTGGTTGGTGGGTTCATCCAATAATAATACATCGGGTTCTTTCAACAACAGTCGGCAAAGCGCCACACGTCTTTTTTCTCCACCCGACAGGTGTTCAATTTTTGCTTCGGGCGGGGGGCAACGCAACGCATCCATAGCGCGTTCCAGTTTGTGGTCCAACTCCCATGCTCCAATCGCATCCAGTTTCTCCTGCACTTCACCCTGACGGGTAATTAGTTTATCCATCGCATCCGGATCTTCCATAATGGCCGGATCGGCAAATTTTTCGTTGATGGTTTCAAATTCTTTCAACAAGGCTACCGTTTCATGCACGCCTTCTTCTACCACTTCCTTTACGGTTTTGGTTTTGTCCAGTTGAGGTTCCTGCTCCAGCAGGCCAACCGAATAACCCAGGTCAGAAACTACTTCACCCTGGAACTCCTTATCAATACCCGCAATGATGCGCAGCAAGGAAGATTTACCTGATCCATTCAAACCCAAAACACCAATCTTGGCGCCATAGAAGAAGGAGAGGTAGATGTTTTTTAATACTTGTTTGTTGGGTGGGTAGATTTTACTCACACCCGTCATCGAGAAAATTATTTTTTCGTCAGCCATAAATCATTTGTTGGATTTTACCGTTCAGGCAAATAAGCCTGCCTGCTCCTGGCAAGGCGCAAATATGGCTTTTTTTAGCCGATAGTCCATGATTGAGGCGGAATGGTTAAGCGGTTACTTTCTGGCTCGATTTGTCATGGAGTGGCAAGCGGTTTTTTGGCCAAAACGGGCTATTGACTATGGAGTAATTAATTCTATTTTTGCGAAAATTTAAAAGGAGGACCTCTGTTATGTATTGGACACTTGAACTTGCCTCATACCTGGAAGATGCACCCTGGCCGGCTACGAAGGATGAACTGATTGATTACTCCATCCGTTCGGGAGCACCGCTTGAAGTGGTGGAAAATCTTCAGGAATTGGAGGATGACGGTCAGCCGTATGAGAGCATTGAAGAAATCTGGCCGGATTACCCGACCAAGGAAGACTTCTTCTTCAACGAAGACGAATATTAACATACTCGTTATATTATAGAAGGCATATAAACCGGGGATACCTCCGGTTTTTTTGTTTTCCAAAATCCGGGTCATTCATTGGTTTAGCCTGCCACTGGTTCGAATGTTAAAGCAGCCTGTCGAATTCACCGCATGAATAAAATGGATTGTTTTTAGTTTGTCACCAAAACTAAATCTAAACTACTATGCGTTTAAGCATCATACATCACAATCGTTTTGTTGTATTTATTTTAACGCTTACCCTCCTGTTGGGCTCCTGCAAGAACACGAGTAAAGCAACGAAAGGAGCCATTATCGGAACAGCGGGTGGAGCTGCAGCCGGTGCGGCAATCGGCAAAGCGGCCGGTAACACGGCAGCGGGAGCCATTATTGGGGCAGCTGTTGGTGGAACGGCTGGTTACCTGATTGGTCGCTACATGGACAAGCAGGCTGCGGAGCTAAAGAAAGACCTGAAGGGCGCTGAAGTGGAACGTGTAGGGGAAGGAATAAAAATTACCTTCCGCGAAGGAATTCAGTTTGCTGTAAATTCATCCGATCTGTCTACTACTTCGAAAAGTAATTTGGATAATCTGGCTAACGTATTAAACAAGTACGATGACACAAATATTCTGATTGAGGGACACACGGATTCTACCGGCAAGCATGATTACAACGTACAGTTATCGGAAAAAAGGTCGGCATCTGTTTCCAGTTACTTAAAATCACGCGGTGTTACAGGGGCAAGAATTACTACAGTAGGTTATGGTCCTGATCAACCGGTAGCCGACAATGCAACCGTTGATGGACGTCAACAGAACAGAAGAGTTGAGGTGGCTATTTTTGCCAATGATAAATTGAAAAAGAAAGCCGAGAAGGGTGAGATTTGATATTGCTTATTAGTCAGGATATTTGAAGACCGAAGCCTGTTCACCGCCTTCGGTCTTTTAACAAGGCTTCTGCAACAATCAAATCTTCCGGAGTGGTGATCTTGATGTTTTCATAACTTCCTTCAAATAGGGAAATCACATGCCCGGAACGTTCGGCTACGCTGGCGTCATCGGTAAGGCTTGCATCTTCTTTTATTTGATACGCCTGTTTGATCAAGGAAACAGTGAATGTTTGTGGCGTCTGCACCAACCGAAAGCGCGACCGGTCCATTGCCTTGGTGTTATCCTGATCGGTCATGCGAATCGATTCTTTCAACCGTACGGCAGCAACAGCGGAACCATGCACAGCCGCCAGCCGAAACGATGCGCCAATAATATCTTCACCCACCAGCGGACGAACCCCATCGTGTATGGCTACGAGGCCATCATCGCCTTCAATTTTATCTAAGCCATTTTTAACGGATTGGAAGCGGGTATCACCGCCTTTCGTGAGAATCAATGGTTTGTTGTATTTGTGAAGCAGGCATAATTCTTCCCAAATAGGAAAGTCATCTTCGGGCAGCACCACGATTACGGTTATGGTGGGTGAGTAGGCGTAAAAGGTGTTGATGGTGCGCATGAGTATAGGTACACCATCCAGATCAAGAAACTGCTTGGGTACTTTGCTTTTGATGCGTGTGCCTTTTCCTCCGGCAACAATAAGTGCGTATTCTTTATTGTTCATATATTCACCGTGAAAATACCAAAATAGTTATGGGGATACTACGCTTGCTGCTGATTGTGTTTAATGTTGTGGTGGTGACTTACCTGGTGTACCGCATGTTCCAGGTAGCAAAAGAACCGATTCCTTCCGGAAGGAAATCACTCATTCTGATTGCGGGCATCCTGCTGTTGCTGGCCCCGTTCAGTATGTTCTTTGGCATTATGAATGCCTCCTTCACCTATTTTATGATTTATCCCGTAGCGATCTCGTTGTTTCTGTATCTGATTAGAGAGGTACAATAGACTGCACCTAATTCATCAGATGATCAACATGGCATCACCGTATGTGAGGAACTTATACTTTTCCTTCTTCGCTACTTTGTAGGCTTCCATTACCAGATCAAAACCACCAAACGCAGCGGCCATCATCAACAAGGTTGATTCAGGCATGTGGAAGTTGGTGATCATGGCATTGCAGATTTTGAAATCGTAAGGCGGGAAAATGAATTTGTCCGTCCAGCCTTCTTTTACTTTTAACCGGTTGGTTGCCGATACAGCCGATTCCAGCGCCCGCATGGACGTTGTGCCGATGGCACACACTTTATTTTTATTGTCGAGGGCCTTGTTCACTTTATCCACTACCTCGGGGCCAACAATGAAATTCTCGGAATCCATTTTGTGTTTGGTGAGGTCTTCCACATCCACCTGGCGGAAGGTACCCAACCCAATGTGCAGGGTGATGAAGCTCATATCCACACCTTTCAACTGAAGGCGCTTTACCAATTGCTTGGTGAAGTGCATGCCTGCGGTTGGTGCAGAAACGGCACCTTTATTCTTGGCAAAGATAGTTTGGAAGCGATCCTTGTCTTCCGCTTCCACTTTTCGCTTAATGTATTTGGGAAGTGGAGTTTCGCCCAAGGTTTCAATTACCTTATCAAATGCTTCTGCATCGCCATCAAACAGAAAGCGAATCGTTCTTCCACGTGATGTAGTGTTATCGATTACTTCCGCAACCAGATCACCATTGCCAAAGTATAGCTTGTTGCCCACACGGATTTTACGTGCCGGGTCAACCAATACATCCCACAGGTGCATTTCGGCATTCAGTTCACGAAGCAGGAAAACTTCAATTTTGGCTCCCGTTTTTTCCTTGCGACCGTACAAACGGGCAGGGAATACCATGGTATCGTTGGCTACCATCACATCGCCTACATCGAAATAATTGACCACATCTTTAAAAACCTTGTGCTCAATTTTTCCGGAATCCTTGTGAACCACCATTAAACGGGCTTCATCCCGGTTTTCGGCTGGTCGTAAGGCGATAAGGTTGTTGGGGAGTTCAAATTTGAATTCGGAAAGCTTCATATTTTAAATGCAAAGTATGCCCAATGAACAGTTAATTTTTTTAAGGTTGCAAAAATAAGGCAATACTTGAGATTTACGAAGAATGGGCTGGTTTTTAAATACCGTAACAAATTGCCCTGTTTTTAGTCTAATGGACGTAATTCAAAAGGCCAAAAGCCGACTAACCCGAGTAATTTCAGCCATAAACCCCAAGGCCAAAGCATGAAGGTATTGCGTCAGATAATGGAAAGTTTTCGATTCGCCTGGAAAGCCCTCCGGTCGAACCTGTTGCGTACGATCTTGTCCCTGTTGGGGGTTACGGTGGGCATCTTCGCCATTATTGCCGTGCTTACGTTGGTTGATTCATTGGAGAAGAACATCAAGGACAGTTTGAATTTTATCGGCACCGGGGTTATCTACATTGAAAAGATGCCGTGGCTTCCGGAAGAGGGTGGAGATTACAAGTGGTGGGAATATTTCCGCAGGCCCAATGCCTCTTATGCCGAGTTTAAATTTCTGAAGCAAAATCTGAAAAATGCAGATCACATCGCCATCCTGGCGGGTAGGGGAAATGCTTTAATCAAAAGAAACAGTAACAGTATCGGACAAGTGAGGTTGCTGGGTGGTAGCGAGGGGTATGAGCAACTGTTTGAAGTGCCGATTGAAAAGGGCAGATACTTTACTACGGATGAAGTAATGGGTGGACGCAATGTGGCGGTTATTGGATATGAGGTTGCCAAAGCCCTGTTCCCCAATAACGAAGACGCATTAGGTAAGACTATTAAGGTGAAGAACCTGATGTATAGTGTGGTTGGCGTTGTAAAGCAGGAGGGGCAGAGCTTTATGGGAAATACCACCAATGATTTCACGGTAATCATTCCATACAATTCGTTCCGAAAGATTTACCAAACCGGTACAGGCAGGTGGAACGAAATCGGGTCGACCATTGGTGTAAAAGGAACGGAGCAAGATATTGGATTGGTGGAATTGGAAAATGAAGTGCGCGGGTTCTTACGTACGCGTAGAGGAGTGCGGCCTGTTGAGAAAGATAACTTTGCGTTGAACCGACCGGAAGCCATCATGAATGTAATCAGTGGGTTGTTTGATGTGGTAGGAGTAGCCGGTTGGATAATTGGTGGCTTTTCGATGTTGGTAGGTGGCTTTGGTATTGCCAACATCATGTTTGTATCAGTAAAAGAACGAACCAGTATTATCGGACTACAGAAATCCGTGGGCGCAAAAAATTATTTTATCCTCTTTCAGTTTTTGTTTGAAGCGATCTTCCTCTGTTTAATCGGAGGCTTTGCCGGGTTGTTCCTCGTATACCTGATCACACTCATCCCGATGGGTAGTTTAGTCGTTACCCTTTCATTTAAGAATATTGTTTTGGGAATCGGTGTGTCAACCGTAATTGGATTGGTATCCGGCATCGTTCCGGCTGCGATGGCCGCTCGATTGGATCCAGTGATTGCTATTCGGGCATCGTAGTCAATTAGTCGATAGTCCATGGTCCATAGTCAACAAGACTATCGACCATGGACTATCGACCATCGACATATTACTTTTCTTTCTCCTCCAACACCTTCTTGCCTTCCACACCGGAGATTTTCTCTTTAATCTTTCTCTCCAGTTCTTCCATCAATTCCGGGTTGTCTTCAATGAGTTGTTTCACGGCATCACGACCCTGACCCAGTTTGTTTCCTTCGTACGAGAACCAGGAGCCTGCTTTCTGCACCACGTTTAATTCAACACCGAGGTCAACAATTTCACCTGATTTGGAGATTCCTCTTCCATACATGATGTCGAACTCCACTACTTTAAATGGGGGGGCAACCTTGTTCTTCACTACTTTTACTTTCACACGGTTACCGGTAATGTCATCGGCCGCTTCTTTAATCTGGCCGATTCTGCGAATATCCAATCGCACGGAAGCATAAAACTTCAGGGCATTACCACCGGTAGTGGTTTCCGGATTACCGAACATGATTCCGATTTTTTCGCGAAGCTGGTTGATGAAGATACAGGCGCAACCGGTTTTGCTGATGGTACCGGTAAGTTTACGCAACGCCTGCGACATCAATCGGGCCTGCAAGCCCATCTTGCTGTCGCCCATCTCACCTTCCAATTCACCTTTAGGTACAAGTGCCGCTACTGAGTCGATTACAATAATATCAATCGCCCCGGAACGAATCAGGTGATCCGCAATCTCAAGTGCTTGCTCGCCATTGTCTGGTTGCGAGATCAACAGGTTCTCGGTATCAATACCCAGTTTTTCAGCATAGCTTTTATCAAACGCGTGTTCCGCATCAATAAAAGCAGCCAGTCCACCTTTTTTTTGCGCTTCGGCAATCATGTGCATGGTAAGGGTTGTCTTACCCGATGATTCCGGTCCGTAAATTTCCGTTACCCGGCCACGTGGAATACCACCAATGCCGAGGGCAATATCAAGCCCCAGCGAGCCGGTTGAAATGGCGGGTATATCAATAACCCGTTCATCGCTCAATTTCATTACGGTTCCTTTACCGTAGGTCTTTTCAAGTTTATCGAGGGTAAGCTGAAGCGCTTTTAATTTTTCTTTTGCGTCACTCATGAGTTCAATTGTTAAAGTTTGTAGCGGTTGTTAATCCGGGGTTGAAATTACTACTAACCCTTCCAAAAACAAACGCACACGGTTTTTCGCGACAGTAGTTGTCAGTACTTATCAGGCCAGTTTATTCGTCAGATTGCTGTTCCGGTGGTTCAGTAAAAGTGAGTATACTGCGTGAAATTAAGCTATGCTAAGGCGGTTTTTCAGAGTAGTGAAGTGGATTGTTCTCAGCTTGTTGGCTGTGGTGGTAGTGTTGTGTGTAGTTTATCGCGACCTGGTAGGGTATGGGCTTCGGCAGGCAAAGGGCCAATTTACTATTGTATGGAATGCACGGCCGGTAGCGGAGTATCTCGCTGATCCATCTTTTCCCGATTCCCTAAAACAGAAACTGTTGTTAATCGCTGAAGCCCGTCAGTATGCCATCGATTCGCTGGGCTTGAATGACACAAAGAACTATTCCACCATGTACGATCAGCAGGGTAAGGAAATTATGTGGGTAGTTACGGCCAGCGAACCGTTTCAGCTTCAGGCTAAAGAGTGGGAATTTCCAGTGCTGGGTGCTGTTCCCTACAAAGGCTTCTTTGAAATGGAGCGGGCGCTGGCTGAAAAGCAAAATCTGGAAGCTGAAGGCTGGGATGTGAACGTTCGCAATCCGGGTGGTTGGTCAACCTTGGGCTGGTTTACCGATCCTATTTTGAGCAACATGCTTTCGCGATCGGAAGGAGACCTGGTGAGCTTGATTATTCACGAGATGGCACACGCGACTATTTTTGTTAAGGACAGTGTTGACTTTAATGAAAACCTGGCCTCGTTCATTGGTGATCGGGGCGCTGAACAATTTTTGATTTCAAAGTATGGCAAAAACAGCGAGCCTTATCGACAGTTTCTTCAGGAGGATAAAGAGTTTACTCACTATGTTGATCATATTCTGCGTGGTTGCGATTATCTCGACAGCGTTTATATGGCCATTATGGATAAAACTCATGATGAAAAGCGCGCGATAAAAGAAACATCCATTCGTACGATCATGCAAGCTGTTGACACCTTATCGTTCGAGGCATTGGTTCGGCCTACCGATAAGCATACCGGTATACCCAACAATGCGTACTTCATGTCGTTCAGAAGGTACCAATCCAAGCAAGATGTTTTCTGGCATGAGTGGACGCATGATTTCAAGGGTGATTTGAAGGCGTATATCCGTGCTTTGGCCGATCGCCATCTTTTTCTATAGCCTGAATTTCAGGGATTAAGGAATTGTTAAGAATGGGCAGACGGTTTTTAAACCCCTGCTTTCTGTCTACTTTTGTGGCAAATTAGATTAAATCTATGGGAAACAAGCCCGTGCATAAAGTGCTTGTTGTGGATGATGAAGAGCCGATTCAGGAGCTTCTGAGATACAACCTCGAAAAAGATGGATACGATGTTAAAACCGCTGGCGATGGAGCCAAGGCGGTGGAGATCGCGAAGAAGTTTCATCCCGATCTGGTATTGCTCGACATCATGATGCCCAAAATGGATGGCGTTGAAACCTGCAGGTTGTTGCGCGAAATTCCTGAATTGCAAAAGACCTTTATCGTGTTTCTTACGGCACGTGCTGAAGAGTACTCTGAAGTTGCCGCTTTTGATGTAGGTGCCGATGACTACATCACGAAACCAATCAAGCCACGCGCCTTGCTAAGCCGGATCAGTGCCTTATTCAGAAGAGAAGTAAAAAAGACTGATCCTTCAAGTTCTATCTCCATTGGCGATTTAACCATTGACCGAACCAGCTATACCATTAAAGTTGACGGCCGTGAAATCAACCTTCCTAAAAAGGAGTTTGAATTGTTGTATTTCCTGGCCAAGAACCCAAACAAGGTTTTTAGTCGCGAAGACCTGTTGCAAAACATCTGGGGATCGGATGTGTATGTACTGGCCCGAACGGTAGATGTGCACATTCGGAAGGTGCGCGAGAAAATCGGGGAAGATTACATCACAACTGTTAAGGGCGTGGGCTACAAATTCAGCCTCAATTGAAGTTTCAAAATACCGGAGCCTGAATAAAGAAGGCTATACCAGACTGTGCCCGATCAGGATTCTCTATCGTTATCTTGAATTTTGATTTTATAATCTTGAATTTCCCGCATGGTTTATAACTCGAGGGTATTGGCCTTGTTACTGGCAATTTGCATTGCCTTAATTACAACCCTCTTTCTTACATTGTTCAAGGAAGCTTCAATTACCCTGTTGCTGGTGGCGTTTGGCATCAGCTTCTCAGTTTCATACCTGCTGGTCTTTATTGTACTTGATTTTTTAATCTTCCGCGAGATCAACAAAATTTACCGCTTGATGGAAAAGTTGCGGAAGAAGGAGTTGAATAAATTGGATAAGCAGCGATCCGGAACGCTTAACCCACTCGAAAAAATCAACGAAGAAATTTTTTCCTTCGCTGAACTCAAACAAAAAGAAATTGACGAGTTGAGAAAACTCGAAGCCTTCCGGAAGGAGTTTATTGCCGATGTTTCGCACGAATTAAAAACGCCCATTTTTGCCGCCCAGGGTTTTGTGCACACGTTGCTTGACGGTGCCATGGAAGATAAGGCCGTGCGAACACGGTTTTTGAAGAAGGCTGCAAAGAGCCTTGATGGATTGGATGCCCTCGTACAGGATTTGCTAACCCTATCGCATATTGAAACCGGGCAAATCAAAATGCATTTCGAGGCCATCGACATGTATAAGCTCACCCAGGAAGTTTTTGAGCAGTTTGAAAACAAAGCGGATAAACGCGACATCACGTTTCGTATGGAAGGCAACCCCGGCAAAGTAGTAGTGTATGCCGACTGGCAGCGGATTTTCCAGGTGATGACTAACCTCGTGTCGAATGCAGTGAAACACTCGTATGAAGGTGGTGAAGTGGTAGTCAGTTTTGACGTAACGAAGAAATCGGTAACCACGCATGTACGCGATTTTGGTGAGGGTATTCCTCCTGAACATATCAACCGTATATTTGAGCGCTTTTACCGGGTTGATAAAAGCCGAAGCCGGGAAAAGGGGGGTACAGGGCTGGGATTGGCAATTGTCAAGCACATTCTTGAAAACCACCACACCAAAACCGAGGTTCAAAGCACACCCGGTAAAGGTTCAGATTTCAGCTTCAAACTTCCGCGTGTGAAACCGCAGGAAAGCCACGCTTAAAAACCAGATTTTGAAAAAGTATTCGGTTACAGACTTAATCCTTTGGGAAGACAACGACTTTATCACGGTTAACAAACCGCCCTTTCTTTCTACGCTTGAAGACAGAACCGACCCGGTTAACCTGCTGGCATTGGTGCGTGGCTACTGCGAAACCGCCCAGGCCTGCCACCGGTTGGATAAGGATACCTCGGGTTTGATTGTTTTTGCCAAAAACCCGGAAGCCTACCGGCACATGAGCATGCAGTTTGAGCATCGGAAGGTGGAAAAAATCTACCACGCCATCGTTGATGGGGTTCATGATTTCAAACAACACCTGGTGGATGCCCCCATATTGGCTGCGCCAGATGGCATAGTGAAAATCAGCAAACGCGATGGAAAACCTGCGCAAACCTACTTTACCACGCTGGTTGCTTACCGGCAGCACTCTTTAATAGAATGCCGGCCCATTACGGGGCGGATGCACCAAATCCGCATTCACCTGTCGGTTTTAAACGCCTCCATTACCGGTGATGAGCAATATGGTGGAAAACCACTTTATTTATCAGCTATAAAAAGGGGCTTTAACCTGAAGAAAAACACCGAAGAAGAACCCCTGATGAAACGGATGGCGCTTCATGCAAAGTCACTGATTTTCAAATCGATGAAAGACGAAGAGCTGACCTTGGATGCCCCGTATCCCAAGGATTTTCAGGCCTTGATACGCCAGCTGGAGGCAAATAAATAGGGAGGATTCCGGTAAAAAATCGGGTCTATTTGCTTTTCCAATCCCCTCCGCTTACCTTTGTGTCCCTTTTTAAAGGAAGGGTGTATTTTGTTGATTTTTAAATAGAAAAACGTGGATCATCAGAGCTATAAAACCACTCACGCCAACAAGGCAACCGTTGAGAAAACGTGGGTTTTGGTGGATGCAAAAGATAAGGTGTTAGGCCGTGTAGCCAGCCAAATTGCACACATCATCAAGGGTAAGCACAAAACCAGCTACACACCACATGTTGATTGTGGCGACCATGTAGTGGTTATCAATGCCGAAAAGGTAAAAATGACGGGTAAAAAATGGACTGACCGTGTGATTTACACGCACTCCGGTTATCCGGGCGGACAGCGTGAGCATACGCCTGCCAATATCCGTAACCAACATCCTGAGCGCCTGGTAGAGCATGCCGTACGCGGTATGTTGCCTAAGAATCGTTTGGGACGCGAGCTTTTCCGCAGCCTGCATGTTTATGCCGGTACGGAACATCCGCACACAGCACAGCAACCAAAAGAAATAAAACTATAATAAATGGAGATTTTCAACGCAACGGGTAGAAGGAAGACTTCTGTAGCCAGGGTTTATGTAAAGCCTGGCAAAGGTGACATACAAGTAAACGCCCGTGATCTCAAGGAATACTTCCTATCTGAGATTCACCAGACACTGGTTAAGCAGCCTTTGGCAGCGCTTAAAGCCGAGAATCAGTACGATGTAACCATTAACGTTGAAGGCGGTGGCATTAAAGGCCAGGCTGAAGCCGTTCGATTGGGCATTTCGCGGGCTCTCGTAGCCGTAAATGCTGAAAACAAAACTGTACTGCGTAAGGAAGGGTTTATCACCCGCGACTCGCGTATGGTAGAACGTAAGAAGCCGGGAAGAAGAAAGGCCAGAAGGAGATTCCAGTTCAGCAAACGTTAATCGTAAACATCAACACATGGGAAAGAAATTAACTTATCAGGATTTATTGGAAGCCGGTGTTCATTTCGGACACTTAACCCGTAAATGGAACCCGAAGATGGCTGAGTACATCTTCATGGAAAACAACGGCATTCACATCATCGACCTGCACAAATCATTGGCGAGTTTGGAAGAGGCAGCATTTGCTATGAAAAACATCGTACGTTCTGGTCGCAAGATCATGTTCGTAGCTACCAAGAAGCAGGCAAAAGATATCGTAACCGAAGAAGCAAAGCGCCTGAACATGCCGTACGTAACGGAACGTTGGTTGGGTGGTATGCTTACCAACTTTGCTACCATCCGCAAGTCGTTAAAGAAGCTGTCACAGATTGACAAGCTGATGAAAGATGAAGCATACCTGAACCTGCAAAAGAAGGAGCGCCTTACGTTAACCCGTGAGAAGGCAAAGCTTGAAAAGCAATTGGGTGGTATTGTTGATCTGAACAGATTGCCTGCAGCCCTTTTTGTGATCGATGTTAAGCGCGAGCACATTGCCGTTGCGGAAGCACAAAAGCTGAATATCCCGGTGTTTGCGATGGTGGATACAAACTCAGATCCTACAACGGTAGATTTCCCTATCCCCGCCAATGACGATGCGTTCAAATCCATTTCATTGATTACCGGATACATCGGCAGCGTAATTGAAGAAGCGTTGCAGGAACGTAAGAAGGAGAAGGAAGAAGCTTCGTTGAAGAAGGAAGAGGACGAAAAGCGTAAAGTAGATACGGCCGTTGAAGAAGCCAAGTAAGAGCAGCGACTGATCAATATTGGTTCAATCGCCCAGCGATATACAGAATAAACATCGGCCTTCCAGTCGGTGTTTATTTTTTTAAACCCAGCACTAGTAAACTGTAACATTTAAAATTCATAAAGCGATGTCAATTTCAGCACAAGATGTAAACAAACTCAGGCAAATGACCGGAGCCGGTATGATGGATTGTAAGAAAGCCCTTACTGAAGCCAACGGTGATTTTGAAAAGGCCATTGAAATATTAAGAAAGAAAGGTCAGAAAGTTTCTGCTTCCCGTTCCGACAGAGAAGCAAAGGAAGGTTCTGTATTTGTAAAGGTTAGTGACGACAAGAAAGAAGCGGTGTTGATCGCTCTGAATTGCGAGACTGACTTTGTAGCGAAAAACGAAGAGTTCCAATCGCTAGGTAAAATGATTGCGGATGTAGCGTTTGCCAGCAAGCCAGCCGACAAAGAGGCGTTGTTGTCACAGAAAGCCGGTGACCTTACCTTGAACGACAAAATTGTAGAACTCGTAGGTAAGATCGGAGAGAAGATTGAAGTAAGCGAGTTTGTGCACATGAAAGGTGAAGCGGTTGTACCGTACATTCACGCTGGTGCGAAACTGGGCGTATTGGTATCGTTAAAAGGTATTAACGGCAAAGACGTAACCGATGCAGGTAAAGATGTGGGTATGCAGATTGCTGCCATGAATCCGGTTGCTGTAGATGAAACTTCAGTGGATAAAACTGTGATTGAAAAGGAACTTGAAATTGCCAAAGCGCAAATCTTAGCCGAAGGCAAACCTGAAAACATGGTTGAGAAAATTGCACAAGGTAAATTGAACAAGTTCTTCAAAGACAACACATTGTTGCCCCAGGCATTTGTGAAAGACAACAGCAAAACGGTAGCGCAATACCTCGACAGTGTGTCGAAGGGATTGACGGTTGCTGAGTTCAAGCGTGTTTCAATCGGGTAATTTTAGAATGAATTGAATATTGAAAAAGGAGTCTGTCAGACTCCTTTTTTGTTATCTTTCTGACCATGGAAAAAGTTTTTGTTACGGGTGCAGATGGAATGCTTGGCAGCAGCATTTGTAGAGAAGCGCTTAAGCAGGGTTACCAGGTAAAAGCCATGTGCATGCCCGGAAGAAATACCGGAACACTTGATGGGCTTCCAATTGAAAAGATCTATGGCGATGTATTGGATAAGGATTTTCTGGAAGCCAACATGGCGGATTGTACTTATGTTATCCACGTGGCAGCGCTTACAAACGTCTGGCCCAGACGAATTGAACATGTTCGCCTGGTAAATGTTGAGGGAACGCGTAATGTGATGGAGCTCGTGGAGCGCCTCGGCCTGGTACGGATGGTGCACATCGGGTCGGCCAGCTCGTTTGCTCCGGGTACGCTTGAAAATCCCGGTGATGAAACTTCCGATTATGTGGGGGCACGTTTTGGTATGGATTACATCGACAGCAAGTATGAGGCACAAGAGCTGTTGTTGAAAAAATTCAGGGAGACTGGTTTTCCGGTGATTGTGGTTTGTCCAACATTTATGATCGGTCCGTATGATGCAGGACCTTCAAGCGGACAAATGTTGTTGGGTTTGTATAACGGTGTAATTCCCGGGTATGGAAATGGCGGAAAGAATTTCGTATGCGCTACCGATGTAGCAGTTGCGGCTGTTCACGCCTTAAAGAAGGGCTCGTTGGGTGAGTGTTACATTGCCGGAGGTGAAAACCTTTCCTATAAACAATTTTTTGAACGTGCATGCCGGGTGATGGATAAACCGTTTCGGTTGCGCAAGATTCCACATTTCTTCATTCTGTCGGCAGGTTTTTTAAATTCAGTGACTGCCCGCATCTCCGGACGGATGCCGAAGTTGAGTTACGGCATGGCCGTTATTGCAGGAGTGAATCAATATTTTTCTCCACGCAAAGCGCAAGTTGAACTGGATATGCCGCAAACTAAAATTGAAACAGGTATTGAAGATTGTGTAGCGTGGTTTAGACAACATGGTTATTTGAAATGAGTCTGCAGTCGTTTTATTCGGATAAAGTGGTATTGATTACCGGTGCATCAATGGGTATCGGTAAGGAGTTAGCCCGGCAAGTGTTGGTGGCTGGAGGGAAGGCTGTGATTACCGGTCGCAATGTTTCCCGTCTTCAGGCGGTACAACGCGAATTTGAATCCTATGCCGATCACCTGATCATTCACGCAGGTGATGTTGCTGATTATAAAGACAATCAGGTGTTGGTTGAGAAAATTATAGCGCAATTTGGTAAACTGGATGTGCTCATCAACAATGCTGGCATTTCTTGCTTTGGTGAAGTGGAGGTTTTACAGGAAGATGTGGTTCGTCAGGTTGTAGATACGAATATCTATGGTTCAGTTTTTCCGGTGATGGCTGCCTTACCTGAACTTAAAAAAACGAAAGGATCAATTCTGTTTGTCTCCAGTGTGGCGGGTTTTCATGGGTTGCCGGGTCATTCAACCTATTCACTATCCAAAATGTCGCTGAAAGCATTGGCGCAAAGCCTGCGAACGGAATTACTCCAACATGGTGTGTTTGCCGGTATTGCTTATGTTGGGTTTACCGAAAACGAAACAGACAAAAGAACGATTTCTCCTAATGGAAACCCCGAGCCTGTTCCACAGCGCCCAAAAAGATTGGTGGCTTCTCGCGAAGAGACGGCAGTAAAAATTTTAAATCAGATCAGAAATCGAAAGGCTGAGGAAATACACGGGTGGTTAGGCAAATTTACGGGCGTGATGAGCCGGCTTTTTCCATCACTGCTTCACCTGTTGATTCGTAAAAACTACAAGAAGCGATAGCCTTGCGCGTTGTAACTTGTTGTACATTGTACTACCTTAATCACTCAACATAACCCCGGTACCATGTCACCTGCTGCAAAATCCATTTACTATTTTGGTTTTTACCTGCTCTTGCTGGGCATTGCACTAATCACATACCCGAATGTATTGCTTGCCCTGTTTAACCAACCGGAGACAAGTGAGGTTTGGATTCGCGTAGTCGGGGTGATTGTTTTTAATATTGGGTTGTATTACATCTTTATGGCGCCTGCCAACAGCGCACTCTTTGGTACGCTTACGGTGTATACACGGTTAGCCGTACTGGTATGGTTTGTAGTATTTGTTGTGCTGGAGTGGGCGCAACCTTCTTTGATTTTATTTGGATTGGCTGATGCAGCCGGAGCTATCTGGACGTTTACGGCCCTTCGCAAAGGGTAGCCTTCATGAAGAAGAAAGAATGTCCATCGTGTGCGATGGAAGTTGATCAGAAAAGCAAAGCATGTCCGATTTGTGGGTATGAATTTACACAACCCAATCCCGCGTGGATTTGGCTGGCCATTGTTCTGATTATCATCTTTTTGCTCTACAGTATACTGTAGCTTGCCTGCCTACATGTTAATGGGGGTGTATTGCTCAGGCTATTGCAAAGCGATAACTTGAGGAATAAACCTAAACCTGATGAAAAAGCCTGATTTGCTCAGAATCACGTCAATATTGATTCTGTTATTACTCGCTGGTGTTTCCACCGCACAGGAAGCAGCGCATTATTTTGAGCAAGGAAAATCGAAAGTAAAAGCGGGAGATTTACAAGGTGCGATACAAGATTTTACCCGGTGTATTGAACTGAAGCCAGACTTTGCCGATGCCTATCTGGGGAGAGGCGATGCCCGACTTGATGTCAACGATTTCAAAAATGCAATTGCTGATTTTTCGAAGGCTTTGGAGCTTGCGCCAGCAACACAGCAGGCATATTTACTAAGAGGACTTGCTAAGTATCATATGGAAGATATGGAGGGAGCCATTAAGGACTACAATGAAGCGATAAAATTAAATGCAGATTTTGAGGTGGCATACTATAATCGTGGATCAGCAAAAATGGATATGGCAGATTTTGACGGAGCCATTGCGGATTATTCAAAAGCCATTGAGCTACAACCACAATGGGCACAACCATACTATCATCGGGCCCGATGCCTGGAGCAGGGGAACGGAAAGAAAGAAGCAGTTAATGATTATAACAAAGCCATTGAGCTTGAACCCGAATTTATTGAGGCTTACTTGCAACGTGGTTTAATGCTGGCTTATGAATTCGGTAAACGAACCGAGGGGTTAGCCGATCTGAACAAAGTGATTGAGCTCGCTCCTGATTATTTTGCGGGGTATTTTTATAGAGGTACACTTACTTTTACACAGTCGGATTTTGATAAAGCAATAGCGTTGGAGCCCGGGTTTGCCGAAGCTTACCATATGCGAGGGCTAGGAAAAATTATGTTATCCGATAAAAAGGGTGGATGTGATGATCTGCTTATGGCCGTAAAGCTTGGATCTGAAGATGCGATTGACTCTGTTAAGAAGAATAAATGCAAATAAGCTAAATCAACTACGCGATGCAGGCAATTAATTGGTTACGCGAAAACAAATTTACAGTAGAATTACTTTTAGCTGCGCTTTTACTAACCGCGGCAATACTCCATTACTACCAGATTCAGGGAGGCAGAGAAGCCATTATATTGTTTGCCTACGCATTGGCCGGCTTTTATTTTTTGAGCGCTTTTTTTGTGCCCGATCAAACTATGCCTTTGCTTTTTGCTACTGTGGGAATCAAAGTGATTAACATAAGTTCAGCAGTAAGTATTGTGGGAATTACATTCGTGCTGATCGGAGGCGAAGGCGCTTTGGAAATGCTGATGATTGGTTTGCTTTCATTAAGTGCTGCAGGTTTGTTGGTGCTGTACTTTGCTGTCACTACACGCAACAGCAGTTTGTTCATGTATTTGATTCGGGTTGTTATTTTAGGTGGTATTACCGGATATATGTTCTTAAGTTTGTACAAGCCTGAATTACTGTGAACCCGGCACCGGCATTACCCGAGATACTCCACGAATTTGTTTTCACTACCTCCCGCAGCAGTGGCCCGGGCGGGCAAAATGTAAACAAGGTAAACACAAAAGTTACCTTGAAGTGGGATGTCCTTCAATCAGCATCCATTACCGATGAACAACGCATTCTCATTCGCGAAAAACTGAAATCGTATTTTACGAAGGAGGGAGTGTTGATTTTGATGGCGCAAGACAAGCGCTCGCAACTGGCTAACAAAGAGGCCGTGATGAATAAACTTGATCGGCTGCTGAAGCAGGCCTTTGTGCGCAAGAAAGTACGGAAGGCCACCAAGCCCTCAAAAACTGCAGTGAAGAAACGACTGGAGTCAAAGAAGCAGCACGCAGAGAAAAAGCAGTGGCGGAAAAAACTTTAGCCTACCAATCTCCGTTGTCTTTTCCAACAAACTGAAGCTTATCGGTAAAGGCCTGGTCGAGTAACCCGAGCATGTTGGGCTTGCACCAATCGGGATGAAGAAGGGTACCGCTGTTTTTGGTTGAATAACTGGTAACGCTTTCCTTCTCGGTGATGATTTTGTACCCGATGTTTCCGGTCATTTGCAGACCGCGAACCGTTACCCGGTAGCGCCCATCCCGAACATCTACGGTAACCTTACCGCTATATTTACCAGTTTGAATGATGGGCGGAGTTCCCACCTGGCTGAACTGAAATTTCTTATAGTCTACAACAACATCATTCATATCGAATGAGATGCCTGTTTCCGTAGGCTTTATGTTGGAGATGTAATCCTGCTTCTGGTAGTATTCCGAAAGCTTCAGCGCGGTAATGCCTTCTTCGGTGAATACTTTTTGGTAGATGATTTCCTGATCTTCCACCTTAAAATTCCCAAACGTGGTTGGTTGTGCATGCGCGAAAGTGGCAGTCAGAATAAGAATTGCGATAAGTGTTCTCATGGTCTAAAAGTACAAAGGGATGCCCGCCAATCAAAAAGTGGCATTTAAGGCGATTTGCGTTTATTTTATCTCATCCAACGCAATAAATGGTAAATGCTATATACCTGTTAACGAACCTATTAACGCTTCATCGCCATTAGGGGGCATTGGCTGGTATTTCGGGTCGTTTATCCGTGTTTTTGGGTAAGTATGTAACCTGGAAAAACGGCCCCTTATGAAAATACACCTAACCCGTTCGGTCGACTTCAATATTCTTTTGGTCGCCCTGTTTTACTATTTGTCAGCCGAAGTTGGCTTTTTGCTCTCATTTGAGAGTATTCAGGCATTACCCTTTTGGCCCCCTGCAGGTATAGCGTTGGCTATGGTTATTCTGCTGGGCAGAAAAGTGTGGCCCGGTATTGCCATTGGTTCGCTGGTTATTATTGTAAAGAGCTATTGGTTTGGGGCAATATACTCTGTGCAGGTATTGATGGCCGTATCGGTATTGATCGCCACAACGGCAGTGGTTGAAGCGTTGGCCGGAGAGTTTTTATTTAAACGCCTGGTGAAGAGTGTTTATCCGTTTGCGAAAGCGGTTCATGCATTTCAGTTTCTACTTATCGCCTTGTTAATTTCGTGGATCAGTACAGGCGGAACTGTACTGGCTCTTGGATTATCCAATGTACTGGCTTCACAGGATTGGGTGAACGCATTGTTTGCCTTGTGGATGCGCAATGTGGTGGGCATTTTACTTTTTAGCCCTGTGCTGCTGGCCATACCGGGCATTCAATTCAAACCTACATTAATCAAAACAGGAGAGATTGCTTTGTTTGTATTGTGTTGTGCGGGCGTATTCTTTTTGTTCCAACTCAAAGCATTACAGTACGTGGCACCGTTTGCCCTGGCTTTCGTGGCGATTCCGTTTCTGTTATGGCTATCATTTCGGTTTAAAGGGTTGGTGGCCATCAGTGGTTATGTGATTGCTTCACTTGTGGCTATATATGCGACAAGTAAGCAAGCCGGACCGTTCTACCTGACTGACCTGGCTGGTGACTCCATCATTCTGTTACAGGTTTATGTTGTCGTGATTTCTGTTTCGGCATTGGTGCTTTCTGCTGCAGTGCATGAGCGAAAGCAGGCACAGCAAGCGCTGAAAAAGTTAAGTGAAAATTTGGAGGCGATGGTGCAGCACCGAACAAAAGAACTGGAAGAAGAAATTCAACACCGCAAAGAAGCTCAAAACAAACTACAGGTTACCAACGATGAACTTGTGAAGCGTAATACGGAACTGGATAATTTTGTGTACAGTGTTTCGCATGATCTACGCGCACCCATTGCCTCTATTCTGGGGTTAATCAACCTGGCCAAGAGTGATCGCAGTTCAAACCTGAAGGACATCTACCTCGACATGATGGAGAAGAGCGCACGCCAGCAGGATTATTTTATTCGCGAAATTTTGGATCAATCGCGTAACGCGCGATTAGAAGTGAAACGTGAACCTGTTCAATTCCAAACGTTGATTGAAGAAGCATTTGAACAAGTGGACTATTCTAACCTGAACGGAAAACGGGTTGAGAAAGTGATTAAAGTAGATCAGGATGAGCCTTTCTATTGCGACAAATGGCGGTTGAAAGTTATTCTGAACAATGTAATCTCAAATGCCATCCGATATAAGAACGGTAAAGATCCGGTGGTGCAGGTGAATGCCCGTATTGATCGCAATCGCGTAAAGCTGAGTGTTCAGGATAATGGCAAAGGCATTGAGAAGAAGCATCTTTCACATTTAGGAAAAATGTTTTACCGTGCTACTGATGAAGGAGCCGGTAGTGGCCTTGGCCTTTACATAGTAAAAGAAACGCTGGAAAAACTTCAGGGTTCCATGGCCATTGAATCGGAAGAAGGCCACGGCACCACAGTAAAGTTTGAAATTCCTGAAGTTGGAAATCAGGTTGAGAGTTTGGCAAAGACCGTTCCGGCAATGAACGCCTGAATGATACCATACACCAACCAGGTAGAAATCATAAACAGGGAAATATCGATGGCGCTGAAGGTAAGCCAGAGCACGGGCAACATGGCCACTACGCCATACACAATAGCTACTTCAAGTGCGCGAAGCCATGCGCTCCCGGTGAATAAATCTTTATAGCGTTCCCAAAACCATTTCAACGCTGCACTCAGCACAAAGGGGTGTGCATAAAATAACCAATCGGTTTCAAACGAGGAAGCGCGGAACACCGCGTTGTAGTACTCTTCCATCAGGTTGGGAAAAAAGAAAATGGCGATGTACAGCATACCCATGCTCACAATCAGCACCAGGAAGCCAGCCAACAGAATGGCGGTGATATTTTTTTTCATGGCCGTATTTGTTTGTTGCACTAAACTAATACGATTATCCCAACGGTTAGCTGACGATTGTCAGGCAACCGGGTTGAGGTTGGTCAATTAGGATGTTGGCCAGTTGTACGATTTTTTTGTACATTCATTAACGCAAGGAATTCGCCCAGTGCTGAAAAGTTCATTTTTGGGCTGTATTCCAAATAAAACGAACCTAAACCAAAACTGTTGAGTCTATGAATTTTAAGCCGGTAATGAAATCAAAAGAAGAACTTGAGGCTGGTCAGCCAAAATATGAGTCGGTAACGAAGTATATGGTAGGCGCTGGCAACCTGATTACATTCAGCCCCGACCAAACCATTCAGGAAGTAATCGATATCATCATCAATAAAGGAATATCCGGGGCGCCCGTATTGGATAAAGACCGCAAACTGGTAGGCATTATTTCAGAAAAAGACTGCCTGCGTATTATTGTTGATCAGGCGTATCACAACCTGCCTGCATCCGACCGTAAGGTTTCGGATTATATGACCGCCAAAGTAAAGACTCTTTCTTCTAACAGCGATGTGGTGGAAGCAGCCAATGAATTTTTAAATAGTCCGGTAAGGCGGTTGCCCATTTTGGAAAACGGAGTGTTGATTGGCCAGGTGAGTAGAAGGGATATTTTAAAGGCAGCTAAGAATATTAATCAGACGACCTGGTAGGACTAATATTTTTCATCATTGCCCCGAAGGTCCAAAGGATTCCTGTGGAGGATGCCTTTGGCACGAGGAGCGATAACCAAATTTTATCGATTATACGAATCTATAGCGTGACGCCCGCCTGACCGGCAGCAATCCCATACTATATTATTTAGACTAAATGTGAAGTTTGGGATTGCTTCACGCTTTACACACATGTCCGCGCTTCCGTTCGTAATGACGAAATAAAAATTCGCGTCATTGCGAGGAACATTGATGATACTTAATCATTCACACGAAATTGTTTTGTGACGAAGCAATCCCAAATTAGACAGCAGAAACTAAACATAAAGTTTGAGATTGCATGCCGACAGTCGGGTTAAAGGATGTGTTACTGAATCCTCCCAATCGCTTGCATATACTTCTCCTTTACCATTTTTCTCAGCCGTGTGGGCATGAGGCGTTTGAAGAGCCAGAGTTTGCGGGCCATCTTGGGTAGAACAATATAGAGTTCGCGTTTTCCGGTACGCTCCAGAATTTCTTTCGCTACGGCATCGGCTTGCAGGTTTGACTTTTTGATAAAGACCTGTGTGATCTTTTTTATACGATCACCGCCCCGTACGCTTTCAGCAATGTTGGTTTGAAAGTAGGAGGGCATCGCACAGGAAACTCCAATGTTATCATCCATCAGTTCGCCATACAAGGTTTCACTGATGGCCACGACCGCAGCTTTGGTCATGTTATAAGCGCCCATTTGCGGAGCACAACTTACTGCTGCGAGGCTTGCAATGTTTAAAATGTGCCCCGACTGTTGCTTTTTAAATGTGGGTATAAACAAATGACATCCGTACACCACACTCATCTGGTTAATGCGCACCATCCACTCCCAATTCTCCAGGGGATATTCTTCAAAGTTTCCGCCATCGCCCACACCTGCATTGTTCACGAGTAAATCAATTCCATCGGTTTGCTTCAGAAATTCAGCTGCTACTTGTTTGTATGCTTCTTTATCGGAAACATCCAGTTGAAATGAAATTGGTTTTCCGCCTGCTTGTTCAACTTCATTATATGTATGTTGTAAGGCTTCAGTATTCACATCACTGATTCCGATGGTCCAGCCATCTTTCGCTAAGTGCAGACTCAATGCTTTGCCAAGTCCGGAAGCGGCCCCGGTGATGAAGGCGCGTTTGTGGGGGAAGTGTTGGGTTAGTGCAAACATAATTCTTTTGTTTCCGGTCTCCGGTTTCCTGTTGCCGGTGACTGGCAACTAGTAACCGGCAACGATTTATAATTTCTGAGTATCCAACGACTCCACACCTTGTTTCGCCAGTGCCTTGATCACGTGTATCAATCCGCCAAAGCGTGGGTCTTTAGAGAAGCCTTGTTTCCAACGCGCGTAAATTTGTTGGGCGATCACTGCATTCTTGAACAACCCGAATAAATAATAAAAATGAATGCCCGATACATCACGCCCGCTTTTTTCTGAATAACGATTTGCTATTTGCTGTCGGGTTAAATTTCCAGGCAGAGCTGTGAGGTTAAAACTTTGCAACACCGGGTTGTCGCCTGCTTCACTCCAGTATGCCAGGCTTGCGCCAAGGTCCATTAATGGATCGCCCACGGTTGCCATCTCCCAATCGAGTACACCAATGATGTTGCCCAGGTTATCCGGGTCAAGGATAACATTATCATATTTGAAATCATTGTGCAGGAATGTCGGCTGTTGTGGTGCGGGTTGTTGCTGCTTCAGCCACTCAGCCAATTGATTCATCTGTTCAAGTGAATCGGTTTCTGCTGCGTAGTAACGCTTGATCCAACCCTCCACCTGGCGTTGCACATAACCTTCCGGTTTGCCGAGTTGATCCAACCCGGTTTTAACAATATCGATGCTGTGCAACTCAACCAATGTATCCACCAACGCTTCCGAAATGGATTTGAAAAGTTCAGGCGATAGTTTCAGTTGCTGTGCATGACTCGCCCGCAGGATTACGCCCTGCAACCGCTGCATGATGTAGAACGGTGCGCCAATCACGGTTTCATCTTCACCATAAATGATGGGCGATGGAATTTTATTGAAATGTGGTTTCAATCGCGTGAGCACCATGAACTCACGACCCATGTCGTGGGCGGATTTGATGTTAGCCCCAATGGGCGGCCTGCGCAAAATGTATTCCTGATTTGCTGTTTTTAAACAGAACGTAAGGTTCGAATAGCCACTCGGAAATTGTTCAATGGACAGCACCTCACCGAAATGCGGTGCAACTGATTGCAACCACGCATTGAGTTTTTGAACATCCGGAACTTCATGCTGACGGGCTTCAACGGGTTGATCGGGCTTCACGTGTTCCATCAGAATTTCAATCCGTATTGTTTTAAGATATGTTTTGCGAGTGCCGATTTGTGCACTTCATCGGGGCCATCGTAAATGCGGGCAGCACGCTCGTGCCGGTACCAGAAAGACAGTAGCGTATCATCGGTGATGCCCAGTGCACCGTGCACTTGTATGGCTTTGTCGAGTACGTTCATCAATACATTCGCGACAAAAAATTTGATGGTGGAAATTTCTTCTTTCACCGCTTTGGCACCCTGTGCTTCCATGGCGTGTGCGGTGTGCAAAACCATCAATCGTGCTGCGGTTATGTTGGCGCGGCATTCGGCAATCCAGTGTTGAATGACCTGTTGATGGCCGAGCATGTTGTGTTCGGTAAGTTCACGTGTGGCGGCACGCTTGCATAGTAAATCGAATGCACGTTCGCAGATGCCGATCCACCGCATGCAGTGGTGAATGCGACCTGGCCCCAGACGCGCCTGCGCCAAGGCAAAGCCTTTTCCTTCTTCACCCACACGGTTAGTGATGGGCACAATGCAGTTGGTGAATTTCAACTCCGCATGACTGAAGTAATCTTCTCCGACATCACCCATGACCGGAATGTTGCGCACGAGTTCAACGCCTTCATGTGGCAGCGGCACGATGATCATGCTGGCTCGTTCGTAAGGATTTTTGGATGATGCATCGGTTACCGCCATCACTACAGTAAACGCAGCACCATCGGCACTGGAGGTAAACCACTTGTGCCCGTTGATGACATAGTTGTTGCCTTGCTTTACAGCAGTGGTTCCTAAATGCACCGGGTTTGATCCAGCAAATTCAGGCTCCGTCATGGCAAAGCACGAACGGATGTCGCCTTGCATCAAGGGTTTCAAATATTTTTCTTTTAGTTCTAGCGAAGCAAATTCATGCAGCAACTCCATGTTGCCAATGTCGGGAGCCTGGCAGTTGAAGGTGTAATGCCCAAGTGGCGAAGTGCCCAGCAGTTCACTCACTTGTGCAAACTCTACCAACGTGAGGCCAACGCCTCCATCAGCTTTAGTCAAATGCGGATTGAGCAACCCGTTTGCTTTAGCTTTCGCGCGTAGTGCCTGCAACTTCGGCAACGACTGCCGGAACGGTTTGTTCAACACATCCAGTTCGATGGGGTAGAGGTGTTCTTCCAGAAACTGTTTGTATTGTGGTAAAAGTTGAGTGGTTTTATCGGTTTGGAAAAAGTGCATGTGTTTGTATTGAGATGGAAAAGATAGTGATTTTGTGGGTAACCCCCGCGCACGCCCCCTTACCCCCGAAGGGGGGACTGCCCTCGCGCTGTATTTTGTAAAAACAGACGCTGTGAAAACCTTTGTGTGTTCTGTGGTTAAAAATGTAAACTGCGGAGCACACAGAGAAAGCGCAGCGATTATGAAAAGGATCGTCATGCTACGTTTCTCCGAGCAAGCGTAGCATGACGAGTAAATTTTGCTCCTACTCCTAAAATCCCGATCTTCATCCCATGAACCGTAAAACCTTTCTGACCACTGCCTCGCTGCTTGGCGTAAGTGCTGTAGCTGCGCCATTAACACTTGTGCAAAAATCAAAACTGTTGCACCAGGTGTACTTCTGGCTCAAGAACCCGGAATCGAAAGCCGATCGGGAAAAACTTATTGCCGGCATTCGTTCCTTGCGTGCCATTGAAACTGTGCGCGACCTGCACATTGGTGTTCCGGCATCCACTGAAAAGCGTGAGGTAGTCGATAATAGTTTCAGTGTTTCTGAACTCATTCTCTTTGATGATGTAGAAGGACAGAATATCTACCAGGACCACCCCATCCACCAGAAGTTCGTGGCCGAGTGTTCATCCTTATGGACAAAAGTAGTGGTGTACGATTCCACGGTAGTGTAACCATCCATCAATTCGCCTGTTTCGTCCAGTCATATAATTTCAGCAGCACAAAAAAAATACTTTTTCATTATTTTGTAGCTTAGGAATTATACGGGTAAGACGTGAACGAAGAAGAAATAAAAAGGCTTAATGAACTTTTAAACGAACGCACCATGAAACTCATGGAGCGCGAAAGTGAACTAGCTGACCGTTTTGAAGAACTGGAAGCGCAAAAGGAAGAACTGACAGCCGCGGTAGAGGAATTGATTGAAAAAAATAAACTCCTGGCCGAACGAAACCAGGAACTCGACCAGATTTTATACCGCGCCTCGCACGACCTCGGTTCGCCTGTGGCATCCATGGTAGGCGTGCTGAGCCTGTTGCAACTGGAAACTATTCCTGAAAACTTTAAACCCTATTGCCAGCATTTTGAAAAGGCCATCACCCAGATGCAAGCGGTAGTAAAAACACTCATCTTGCTCGGTCAGGCTACAGATGAATCATTTAATCCTGTTGTGTTTACTATACAGGATGTAGTGGAAGATGAGATCAGCCAGTTGAATTACCTCGGCAACTTCAGCCAGATCGAATTCAAAAAATCATTCTCAGGCGATGGACAACTCTACGCGGATGAATCCCAGTTGCGTATTATTCTGAAATGCGTAATGGCGAATGCTGTTATTTTCCGCAATCCCGGTAAGGGCGTGGTAACGGTTGACGTGCACGCACAGCCCGATCAACTTAATTTGCGCATAGCGGATGATGGGGAGGGCATTTCTGCCGAAACAGGTAAGAAGATTTTTGACATGTTTTACCGCGGCTCTGAAAAATCGGTGGGCCTGGGCATGGGCTTATACATGGTGCGTAAAATTGTGGATCGCCTGCGCGGCTCGCTCATGTGGCAGAGCGGTAATGGACAAACCGTATTTACGATTTCAATTCCTGTAGCTGCTGCTCCAGTTTCTTAACGTGTGCAATGGAGTCTGCAAGCATAATTTTACGGCACATATTGATTTCCATGACGTACCGGGTTTCGCTTTCCAGCACGCTGAGTTGATGAGATAGTAAATCAAGTGACCCGGAAATTTTCCGGGCCACTTCGTTATCCCATGCTGCAGGTTTAATTAATTCCGATACACTTCTTAGTTCAGCTTTTGCGGCTTCAATGCACTGCAGAATTTTTTCTGGATTATCGCCTACATCCGGAAGGCTGTTCATGCATTTAGTTTAAGATGGCTGCTTCCAGCGTTTCGGCATATTGAATATCCATGTGCTGGTACTTTCCATTGGGATGATTGGCTTTGATTTTTTCACGCCCGATTTTCACACTCTGACGAAACACTTCATCCTGTGGTAAAATTTTACGGTGTGTTTTCAAGCCGTGTTCAAACATTTGTTCCTTCCACTCCACAAAATACCACTCCATAGAGGGTTGATGAAACACCGTTAGTTTTCTTTTGTCGAATACGAGTTTGGTAATCTTTTTCTCCTTCACCAGCTCACCAATGGCAGCAAAAATTTCCTTGAATTGCTCAATGGGAATATAGGTAGCTGTAGCTTCCACTACGGCAACTTCGCGGTTTCCTTCCACGGTTTTGATTACAGCGTGCTTGAAGGTGCGTGCCACAGTCATTTCCAGCTTTTCTGTCAGATTCATAATGTCCTTTTAAGTTTTAGTACAGGAATAACATGACCAAAACGGTATTGTTTAATGATGCCGAAAATAAAACCTGAAAGCTGCGGTTATGGCTGTAGCGCACTCCGCATCAACGTCACTCGATAGGTGGTACTAAAGTTTTCTACTCGCTTCGTTGCTGAAGTGCGTCTTTTTTTGTTTTAGCCTCACCCCATCCTTTTTCATCAGGTTGCGAAAACCTGAATCGCCCCTCTCCCGTGGAGAGGGGCAACGCGACCCTTACTCATGGCAAGCCCTTGGGTGGGGTGAGGCTAACCCTCAGCAAAATAAGTTGGAAAAAGTTTACACTCTGTGAAACCTTTTCCCGCGTTTTTTCGTGATCTTTGCCATCGGCCTCACAAGCCCCAATCGTTAATGCCTATGATTCTCACATTCTAAATTATCCAGTGTCCACATCCCGTTCGGGGATTGACATGGGATTTTTTGTTGGTTACGCACCGACCGGCCGCACGTCCGGCCAATTCGTAAATCATTTTTAACCTAAGGTCATCTCTAAAAACCTTCTTTTTTGTTGGCCTCAACCCTTCCCTTCTCCGGTGGAGAAGGATAGCGGAATGTTTTTAGAGATTCCCTTTCTTAACTCATCATAGGTATGTCTGTTTTTACCAAAGCAGGTTCGTTATTTCGTTTATTCAAACAAGCCCTCAAAGGCGAGGAGCACAGCTACACCTCGGGCAGTATCGACAAAGCCATTTTTATGCTGTCGATACCGATGATCCTCGAGATGTCGATGGAGTCGCTGTTTGCCATTGTAGATGCATTTTATGTTAGCCGCCTGGGCGTTGATGCCCTCGCCACCGTTAGCCTTACCGAATCGGTGCTCACGTTGGTGTATTCCATCGCCATCGGGTTGAGCATGGGCGCTACCGCGATGGTGGCGCGCAGGGTAGGTGAGGGCAACGTGCCCGAAGCCGCCCGCTCCGGTGTGCAGGCCATTTATTTAGCCACCGGCATTTCGTTACTCATTTCGGTGGTGGGGTTGTTCTTTGCCGAGAACATTCTCGCGCTCATGGGTGCCTCACAGTCGGTGATCGACACCGGTGCGGGTTACACGCGCTGGATGCTTGGCGGCAACATCACCATTATGCTCATCTTTTTGATCAACGCCATCTTTCGCGGAGCAGGCGATGCCTCGCTGGCCATGCGCGTGTTGATTCTTTCAAACGGACTCAACATCGTGCTCGACCCGATTTTTATTTTTGGCTTTGGCCCCATACCTGCGTTTGGTGTGGAAGGTGCCGCCATTGCCACCACCATTGGGCGTGGTGTGGGTGTGGTGTACCAGCTTGCGCATTTGCTGTATGGCAAAGGACTGATTAAAGTTCACCGGCAAAACCTGCCGATTGATGTTGGATTGATCGGGCGACTGATCAAAGTTTCTGCCGGTGGAACGGGGCAGTTCATCATTGCATCTGCGAGTTGGATTTTTCTCGTGCGCATTGTGTCAACCTTTGGCAGCGAAGCGCTGGCGGGTTACACGATAGCGATACGCGTAATTGTGTTTGCCATATTACCTGCGTGGGGCATGGCCAATGCTTCGGCCACGTTGGTGGGGCAAAACCTGGGTGCAGGTCATCCCGACCGGGCCGAGCGCTCGGTGTGGCGCACAGGTTTCTTCAACATGGTGTTTATGGTATTTGTAACCATTACGTTTTTAACACTGGCGCGACCCATCGTTGAATTTTTTACCACCGATGCGGCCGTGCTACACAACGCCATACAGTGTTTGCAGATTGTAGCGCTGGGCTACGTGTTTTATGCGTACGGCATGGTGGTGGCGCAATCGTTTAATGGTGCGGGCGATACGCGCACGCCCACGTTGCTGAATTTTGTTGCCTTCTGGATGTTTCAGATCCCGCTGGCGTATGCGTTGGCCATTGGGTTTAACCTGGGGCCGATGGGCGTGTACGTGGCCATTGTAGTGGCTGAGTCATTGTTGGCGGTGGCGGGTATTCTCATTTTCCGCAGGGGTAAGTGGAAGACGGTGAAGATTTAGCATAGACCACGCGAGTTAAATACATGAGGAGCTGGGCGCAAGCAGTAAGGCCGCTGGTGCTGCCGGCTCCTCATTTTTTTGGTACATACCGTAGGAGTTACTCCTATGCTGATTCAGTAAACAGAAGCGGTTTTTTGTCTTTGAGTTTTGAAAAAGCTGGGATTGGGGTAAATTCAATAGTTCGAATTGGAATATACTCATTGAGTACATTCACCAGCCAGCCATTTAATCAAGAGAATTATGTACGTTAAAGCAATTGAAGATGCAGACAGATATACAAGGCCCATTCATACAATTGTCAGGACCTATGGTGGGTTAATTAGCCCTGTGACATCAACGTTATTTTTTGTAAATGAAAGTGGCGTGGCCATTACGTGTAAGCATGTTTTATAGTTAATAATCCAAGCTGATAAAATCAATCTTGACTTTAGTAATTTTAGAACAGAAAGGAACAAGTTGCCAAGAGATGGGAAATTCAAAAGAAAGCTAATAGAGCTTGAAGAAAAGTATAAATACAAAAAGGAAACTGTTGTTCAAATTAAAAACAATTTTGTTAACTGTTTTGACAAGATCACTAACTTCCAATGGCACCAACATTCAACACTTGATTTAGCAATAATTGAGTTTAAAGGCCAATCTCAAAATTTATATAGTTCATATGCTACATTCGTAAATGATCCAGATAAAGTAAAACAAGGGCGTAGCTTATGTAGACTTGGATATCCATTTCCAGAGTTTAATAATTTTAAACACAATACCATTACTGACGACATTGAGTGGACAACCGAGGGAAACCTAATAAGCCCTAAATTTCCAATAGATGGAATGATTTCGAGATTTGGAGTTAATAATGGTCTCCTTTCGACTATCGAGTTAAGCACCCCTGGGCTTCGCGGACAAAGCGGTGGGCCTTTATTCGACTCTGATGCCCTTGTTTATGGAATGCAGTTCATGACAAGTCATTTGCATTTAGGGTTTGATATAAGAGATAAAGAAGTGATAAGTGATGGAAAAAGAACAAGGGTGTCAAACTACCCATTTTTGCACGTTGGACATTGTATACATGTCGATAGAATAAAAGAGTTTCTTAGACAACATAGTATTAAATTCTACGAGTAATAACTGACTGGAGTTTGTTTTTCTTCTGATGTTTCGAATTTAATTGATGCGCAATTTTAAATTCTAATATGTTTGATAAAGCATACAAGACAGTACAAGAATTCACTTTTCCACTCATAATAATCGCGAGATTTTATGATAAACGGGTGGTGGCAGAAGTAGGAAATTTTATCTTATTAAATAAAGATGGCTGGTTAATGACGACAGCTTATCACTTTCGTTATATAAGCTTGTATAAAAAACACAAAAGTGAGATTGAAGAATATCAAATTAAGTCAAAATCTCTCTATTCGCGAAAGAGAAAATCTAAAAGGCAACAAAAGAAATTGTTGAAGTTGCAAATCAGTAAAGACTGGATAACTCATTACGATATTTTATTTGGCGGGATTAATATGGGAATAAAAGAGTATTATGTGTTTAGTGAGCATGATCTCGCATTAGTTAGGGTTGATCCAAAATATTTTGATAGAGTTGAAATTTACCCCAGTATAAGAGGTTCATCATCTCTCAAGCCTGGAATTAAACTATGTAGAATTGGGTACGTGTGTACTGAACTAAATATTTCATTTGACGAATCAACAAATAAGTTCAGTATTAATGAGCTACCCCGACTATCGAGGTTGCCAATTGATGGAATATATACACGGAATGTCATCGCTGGAAAATCGAGAGATGGAAACGAAATAGTTTATATAGAGACTTCAACATCTGGTTTGGCGGGACATGAGGGTTGCGCAATTGTTGATGAGGATGGTAATATTTGCGCAATTCATTCAAGTAACTTAGAAGTGTCTGTTGGACTTATTGGTATTCATGATAAAAAGCAGAAATTAGGTAATTCTCATTTGACAGGGATTGGAGTTCATTCGAAAACAATAACAAAGCTATTAAGTAGTTGTGGAATAGACTTTAAGCTGACGGGTGAAACAGAACCATTGGAAAGTGAGATATTCACTCCTGATGAAAGCGGAAAAGTGAAAATGACTTTAAAGGTTGATAATGAAGACCCGAAAGAGAGTAGCGAGAATAAATTTCTTATAGGCTCATTTAAAAGTGTTTTTATTGACTTTGGATTGTGCTTGTGCGCCTTTAAGAATTCAGAGTATATTCCTTCCGGAACAGCTGTAATGGTAGGTCCATGTTTAGCAATGACTGCGCGTCATGTTGTTGAGGATTTTCTGCGCGTTTTTGATGGTAAGAAATATTTTGAAGGCAATCCCAAAAAAGACACTGGGACATTTAGCACGATGGTCATAAATCCTAAATCTGAAGCGAAGTGGGCCGTTCAACAATTTTATTTTTTAGTAGAAGGGGTAGATGTAGCATTCTTAAAGCTTGCTCCTCAAAATCAAATGGCGAAAGATAGGGTTAATATATTTGCAACAATTGATTTAAGCATGCCAAAGATTGGGGATAAGATTTTTGCTTTCGGTTTCGTTGATACACAGACTATTGCAGAAAAAAAGTCCGAGGATCATATATCATTTGGTAATGGAATGTCAAGATCTTTGGCTTACTCTGAGGGTGTTGTTAAAGAGGTTCATCAACAGTATCGTGATCTGAGCAGACTTAAGTTTCCTTGCTTTCAAACTAATGCCAGATT
This sequence comes from Cyclobacteriaceae bacterium, assembly GCA_019638275.1. Classification (GTDB taxonomy): domain Bacteria; phylum Bacteroidota; class Bacteroidia; order Cytophagales; family Cyclobacteriaceae; genus UBA2336. The sequence continues at coordinate 136,797 of JAHBUC010000005.1, forward strand.
TGATGGTGGTATGAGCGGGGGGCCTGTTCTTAACGAAAACGGAATCGTTATTGGGCTAGTTTGCTCGAACCTTCCCCCATCATCAATTGAAGAAGAACATGTTTCGTACGTGTCACTCCTATGGTCATCAATGTTGATTTCTATTTCTTTGCCGTTCCCTGAATTTGAGCTTGATAAGGATTATCCAGTTTTATTTTTGGCAAAGCACAAGATTATTAATGTAATTGGTTGGGAGAAGTGCTTTTTGGAGAAGAATGACTCAGGAAAGTTTGTTATTGGTTTTAGATTGGACTGAATTACACCCATCAACGTCACTCGCTGGAGGGCGTTGATGTTTTGAATTTTTATGTGTTCGTTGCCTCAACGTCCCCTTCGGGTGACATTGAGGTGGTTGAAGTAAATGTAAAGTGAAAAGCCTGCCATTACCCACATTTTAAAAATGACAAAAATTGAACAAATATTATTCGGACTCGCTGTTAGTGGTGGAATTGGAGTAGCGTTGAGTGCCCTTATTTATTGGGATACGATAATGATTTTCTTTTGGCTGACAAACATGTCATTGATAACTTTAATGATTTACTACATAGCTACCATAGATAAGTCATTGTGGACAGTAGTAATTGCTTTAATGATTTTGCGGACAATTGGATACATGTTTGGTGTTTTGCAATCTTCGTACAAGGACTTTTGTACTTGCATCCTGATCATAATATGACATTTGCCGGTAGACTGATGAATATTCTAATTGTGGGTATTATCGGGACAATAAAGCTTAAGAATATAAGGAGTACTTTAGGACTTGATAAAATATTAAATCTATTTCTTGCACAAGGATTAATAACAGTATCCTTTGACACAATAGGGCTATTGAAGTGAATTTTGAGTGCTGTATTAAGTTAGCAATTCGTTTCCTCAACGTCCTCTTCGAGTGACATTGAGGGGGTTGAAAGAGTTGTCCTGAAAATGTGGAGCTTACAGTTTGGGTTACATAGTATACAACGTTAAAGACACACAGCACTGTATAATTCAAGTAACAGATTAAACGGTCGCAGATAATTCACAAGTTTTTTCTATCTTCGTTTGTGGTGGGTAGTTTTTCGATTTTAGATCCGTTACTGGATTTATGCAAACCGTTGTTGTAATTCATTAAGAACCAAATTATGAGAAACAGAATTTTATTGTTTTTGTTATTTCCAATAGGTTTAATTAATGCTCAAGGTCGCCTTAATTCTCAACCTGGATATAATCCAATCTACCCAAAATTGATTAGTATGATGCATTCATACGATGCGTCAACTCAATTAGGTAAAAAGAACAAGTTTACTTTGGAGCAGTTTAATTCTAAAGAGAATTATCAACAAATAGAAATCTACTTCTGCTATGAACTGGATTCTACACTTGAGAAAATGGGAGAAACCATTTATTTCCATCCTCCCAAACAATTAATGGATTTTTACGTCATTCATCATTATAATTACCGGTTGAATTTAAATTCAGCTCCATTTTTCTCTGATGATGAAATAAAAATCCCGGAAATAACTGTTCCGACTCATACTTTCATTAAAGACATTCAAGCTCAATATTACTATTTAAAAAACGGGAAACTTCGCTTACAAAAAATTAAAAAAAATGAAATTCTTCCCAAAATTTCACAAGAGAAATTAGTTATCAGGATTAATACCATTAAACCTGCTGTTTCATATATTGAAATTGACATTAAACTGAAATCAAGAAATTTTGAAGACATCAATCCAATGATTGTCCAGGACATTGAAAATATTGATTGCTCGATTAGAATACCTAAAATATTTGAATATGAAATTACATCATCTGAAAATGTAGTAATTGAAGATGAGAAATTTAAAATGTTAAAATTTTATAGAAACACTACTAACTGGGATAAAATGATTGAGGCTTTTGATATTGGCCTTAAATCTTATTCTTGGAATGTATCAAAAGGCACTTTTTTAACTCCTAAGTTAAAACTGAAAAAGATAATGTATCCAATTGGCTCTGACATCGGGTTTCCTATTGAATATTTAGTGCAATCAGAATAAATATAGCGAATTGCAACATAATGCATAAAGGCACAGTTGGTAGGTAGTTTTTCAATGCTTTGTACGCATGAGTTCCTCCGCCAATCCTTGGATTGCCTTGAATCGTTTGAAAAGCAAAAATTAAAATGACGACTTGACTAGAGGGCGTTGATGTTTTGAGTTTTTATGTAATTCGTTTCCTCAACGTCCCCTTCGGGTGACATTGAGGGGGTTAGGATAAATTTTGCTTTCATTTTTACCTTTTGGCCAACGGATGTGTCTAAAGGAAAAAGAAAATTATGAAACGACTCATTCAATTTCCGGCATGGATACTCACAGGGCTGACATTATTGGTTTCCTGTGAGCGGCAGGAAGGGTTGCCAAAGCTACAAGTATGCAGTAGCAAGTATGTTTACTATAACACAGGCGACTCAAAGGTATATTTAAGGCAATCGTTAACTGAAATATGGATTGTGTTTGCGCAAGAGGAAATCACGAAAGAGGAAGCTGAGTTGATTCTGAGCAAATACACCTTTTTAGGAATGACTGGGTTGGCGAGTAGCTACAAGCAGGTTGGTGTGAGAATAAATGAAAATGTTACGGATTGTACAATTGTTAATAATTACCTGAGCGTGCTGAATGAGGATGAAGCAATTTTTTCGGCCACACCCGTGTTTTACTATTCCGCCACCGACCCGAACTCCTATTTTATCCTGTTAAGTGAAGTGCTCACAAAGAATAACGAGAGCCTTATCTCGGAATCTGATTTTATAGATTATGCGGAGTCGATGAATCTGGAGTTGGTTGAAGCAAAATATGCGACACAATATTTTAGAGTAAAAGAAGTAAAAACAGGGTTTGAAGCTTTGGAGATTGCCAACCAGATTTATGAAAGCGGAAAAGTTGAATATGCCCAACCTAATGGCATAGTGAAAGTTGAGCCTCATTGAAATTTGTGGACTTCTAGATTGGTGAATATGTGAGGCTTGAGTGGTTGATATGAAACTACATAACCAAAAATACCATGCCCTCATCCAACACCTACGTTATTTCCTACCACGCGTTAAGGCGGCTCATTGGTATACTGGGTATATTACTTCCGTTCTTATGCTTGGGTATTAATGCGTTTGTCAACCATTATGATTTGTTGAACAACCCCGCCTTTGTAAATGCTAAGTACAGTTGTCCTTATACAGCAGGGGTGAATTTGAAATCGTCCATCAGTCATTTTTACTACACCGCAGCCGGGCCGTTGTTTACCGGGGTGCTCATTACGCTGGCCATCTTTTTGTTTTGTTACAAAGGCCACGCTAAGAAAGAGAGCAAAGATAAGGTTGCCTGGTTAACGGATAGTTTACTTTCAAAATTAGCCGCCAGTTGCGCGCTGCTGATTGTGATTTTACCCACCGGCTCCGATAAGCCCATTATCGATAACATTCACATCTACGTCTCCTCCGATGTAGCCGGTTTGATGCACCTGGTTTTTGCTGCGTTGTTTTTTGTGATCATGTCGGTGTTTTGCATCATCAATTTCAGAAGGAATGGGAGCAACGGGTTTATCAAAAATGCAGAGGGAAATATTTATTTGTTTTGCGGCATCGGCATATTGGTGTTGTTGCTTATTCTGTTTATCGATATGCTCACCGGCTCAACAAATTCAGGCAGCAGTTTTGTTTTCTGGATGGAGGCGGGCATGCTGTTTTTATTTGGCCTGGCGTGGCTGGTAAAAGGCAAGTCGGTGGTGACGGAGTATGTGATCGATAAGTTATAGTATAACGTTGATTGATTTTACCGCAAAGGCGGAGAGGCGCAAAGCTTCCGCGATTTCTTCTTAGCGTCTCCGTGGTTTCCGAATTGTAACGGGTAAAGAGAAGTTGACGTTGACCGTGTATGTGCTGGAGAAGTTGTAAAAAAATTAGGAGAGATCAGGATATTGACAGAATTTGTCAGTATTAAGTTGTTGTGAAGCCTTATCCAATGAATTTAAAGCCGTAACTTTTGATTGAATAAGGCGATAAACTATGAGTGATATAAAACTATTTGAAGCCAAAAAAGTAAGAACGCAGTGGGATGACGAAAAGGAACTTTGGTATTTCTCCATTATTGATGTTATCCAGATACTGACTGGAAGCAATAATCCGAGAAGATATTGGAGTGATTTGAAAAGAAAACTTGAACAAGAGGGCTTTAGTCAGTTGTACGATATTATCGTACAACTGAAATTAGAGTCTAATGATGGTAAAAAGTATCTGACGGATTGCACTGACACCCAAGGGCTTTTGCGCATAATTCAATCAATCCCCTCGCCAAAGGCTGAACCCTTTAAACAATGGTTGGCTCAAGTGGGCTATGAAAAAATCGAAGAAACCGAAAATCCCGAACTGAGTTTTGACCGCGCCATGGAAACCTACCTGGCAAAGGGATATTCCAAGGAATGGATTAACCAGCGGCTTAAAAGTATTGAAGTCAGAAAAGAGTTGACCGATGAATGGGAAAAGCGGGGTGTAAAAAGAGGACTGGATTTTGCGGTGCTCACCGACATCATTACCAAAGCATGGAGTGGCAAAACCGTTAAAGAATACAAAAAGCACAAGAGCCTGAAAAAGGAAAACCTTCGGGATCACATGACCAACCTGGAGTTGGTATTAAACATGTTGGCCGAGGCCACTACAACTGAAATCTCGAAAGAGAAAAAGCCCAATACGTTTGACGAAAGTAAAGTGGTAGCCAAACAAGGCGGAACCATAGCCGGGAACACCCGAAAGGAAATTGAAGCCAAGACCGGAAAGAAGATTGTGAGCAAGCTCAATGCGAAAAAAATTATTGCCGGTAAACCGAAGCGGAAAAGGTTGAAGTAACATCTTCACCATCATGTGTCAACCCAACGGAAATTTCAAACTCTGCAGTTGTGGCAGAAAAGCAACCCCCCCGGGCAAGTTGAAAATTGCCTTGCGGAGTGTGCAGGCATTTGCACGCTTTATTAAACCACATAATGTGGGGTTGATATTAGAATCGGAAGCCTGCACGTGGTACCTGTACCAGCGCAGCAACCACCATTACCTGATTGGTGATTTGGTGATGGACCCGGAATACCTGGCCCGTGAAAAGGAAAAGCACAAAACCTATCAATTTCTGGTGGATGCACTCAACACCCGCACCGATTGTTTCGACTTTGCCTACAAGCCCTCGCCAAACGACTGGCTTTGCCTGAAACTGAACGATAATGTATTGCTGTATGTAACCTATGATCAGGGCAGTTGGCGCATGGAGCAACAAGCCGATGTGATGGACGATTGGGATCATTGGTTGCTGAATAACGGGCAGCTAAAAATGTAAAAATATTGATAAATAATCTGCAAAATGTAGATTATCATGTTAAAATTTTACAATTTTGCATTGATGAACTCCGTTGAGCAAATCCGACAGTACGCGCATCAGCCCCTTACACACCAACTTTTGGTTTCGCTGCTTAAATCGTTCAAACAGCCAAACGATAAGATTTATAAGTTGATGCGCGATGGATTAATTATACCCATAAAAAAGGGACTCTACATCGCGGGCAACATCCTAAATGCGGGGAGGCCAGATCCTTTTCTGTTGGCCAATCACATGCTTGGTCCAAGCTATGTTTCGATGGAAACAGCCTTGGCCTATTATGGTTTCATACCTGAGCGTGTGCACGAAATTGCATCTGTTACCACCAAAGCATCAAGAACGTTTGATACAAGGGTTGGAAAATTCACCTACACGCGTGCTCCTTTACCGTATTACACGTTTGGTATTCAGCGCATCATGTTGTCTGATGATCAATATGCTCTGGTAGCATCACCGGAAAAAGCTATTTGTGATAAGATAATCACAACATCGGGGTTGTTGTTTCGTAGTAGAAATTCGGCAACCGAATTTCTGATTGAGAATATGCGTATGGATGAGGAGAAGCTGAAGGAACTCGACCTGGATGAAATGGAAACCTGGGTGGCACAATCTCCTAAAGCAGAAAGTCTGCAAATGGTTATTCATGCAATTAAGGAATTATGATTAAAGAATGGCTTGCTGAATACAACCCCGCCAATAAAAATGAGGCGCACACTGCCCTACGTGAAATTATGCAGGAAGTAGCCCTGGCAGGATTATACAGATCGGGGTTTTTCGAAAAGGCAGCTTTCTATGGAGGAACTGCGCTTCGTATTTTCTACAAGCTTGATCGTTTTTCTGAAGACCTTGACTTTTCTTTATTAGAGCCCAATCCTAATTTCTCGCTTGATCGGTACATGGTAGCAATTCATGACGAGTTTGAGTCACTGGGGATGGAGGTTTCCATCAAGGACAAAAAGAAAACTAAAGAAAGCCAGGTTGAATCTGCTTTTCTGAAATCGGAAACGCTTTGGAAAGAATTGATACTGGAGAGCATGTTACCACAGACTGGATTGAACCAACCGGTAAACATTACGATTAAGATTGAAGTTGATACCCTTCCTCCTGGGGGATTTGAAACGGAGGAGAAATTGTTACTGAAACCTTTCTCGTTCTACGTAAAGTGCTTTTCACTTCCATTTCTTTTTGCCGGAAAAATGCATGCTTTACTTTTTCGAAAGTGGAAGAACAACGTAAAAGGTCGTGACTGGTATGATTTGGAGTGGTACATTAAGAACAAAGTGTCCATGAGCCTCGCTCATTTTATAGAACGCGCTAAATCAAGTGGTGATTTGCTTACGCGTTCTTGTTCAGAAGAAACAGTAAGGGAGTTGTTGTCAGAAAAAATAGAAACCATAGACTTTGAGAGGATGAAGGCTGATGTTATCCGATTCATACCAGATAGTCACAGGCTGGATTTATGGTCTCCAAAATATTTTCATGACCTGGCTTCACATTTACTGATAACACCGTAGTGACGCGTAGTAAAACATATTTAGTAAATTCAATCCTGCTTCTTCTTAAACGCAGCCTTCACCGCGTTCTCTAATTCCTTGCCGGCACGCTTCAGACTGCTTTCTACTTCTTTCCAGCGGTCTTTGTTTTCGGCCTGGGCTTTTAGTTTTTCTGCGGCCTGTTTCAGGTCTTCGTATTTATCTTCAAACTCTTTATTGAGTTTGCCTCCAGCCTCGTTCAGTTCTTCCATGAACTTATCTACTTTTTTGCCAAAGTTTTGAAAGAGTGTTTCGGCTTTGCCTTCTTTTGTTTCGTCTGCCATACTTCAGGTGTTAATAAGTGATTAAGTTAAAACGGATACTGCTGTAACGCAAAATCAGACGCCCGCGTTCACTTAAAATTACGCTATCGGGTGCGTTAATTTCCTTATTTTGCATAGCTCAAATCCCTAATCATGGAAAACGATCAGGATCACATCGAATACATCACCCAACTGCTGGAGAGTAAGTCCACCGCCAAGCAAAAAACCTACAAGCACCTGCTGGAAGCATTCACTATGTTAAAGGAGGAGGCCGCGCGTATTGTGCAGGAGTTGCAAAAAAAGGCGCATCCCGGTGATGACGATGTTACCATCTCCTTTGATGTAATCAACGAGCATGAATTTCATGCAAAGGTAGCGGGCGATCTGTTGATTTTTGTGCTGCACACCAACGTGGTTACGTTTGATGAAGAGCACTTTGTAATGAAAGACACCTATACCCGGCAAAATGAATATAACCGTTACTATGGGCAAATCATGATTTATAACTTCATGGCCGATTCGTTGAAATTCAACCGCATCAACGATCCGGGTTATTTGCTCGCGCGATTGATGGTAAATCACGAGAACCGGTTTTTTGTAGAAGGCGAGGGGCAACTTTCATTTTTATTCAACAAAGTTTCGGAAGGGCCACTGCAGCGCGAAAACCTGAACGCGCTGGTAAAACTGGCGCTGGCCATAGCCATTGAAAACGATTTGATGGCCATGCCGTATCCGCAAGTGCGGTTTATTACCCTGCACCAAAAACTGGAGCATACCCCCGATTTGGGTGGCGGGCAGAAGATTGGATTCCGGATGAGTTACCAAAAATAGATACACCCCCTCCCTGCCTCCCCCTCAAGGGGGAGGTGTCCGCAGGACAGAGGGGGTGTTTCCAAAATCCCCTTTTCAATCCTAACTTGCCAACATGAAAAGTGCCGTGTTGCTTAAGCGAATTTCCATTGTTTTGATCATGCTGGCCGCCATGCTGTTTACAGATTGCGCCTCACAAAAAAAGCATAAGCGCCTGAAGCCCGGCAAGCCCATTCCTTGTCCGCAAAAAGACTGCTGATGAACCTGAGTAAGATTGTTATTGCGATAGACGGATACTCCGCCTGTGGTAAAAGCACCACGGCCAAGGAGGTAGCGAAAATATTGGGTTACCGCTACATCGATTCGGGCGCCATGTACCGGGCAGTTACGTTGTATTTTCTCGATCACCACGTAGCGCTCACCAACCCGAAAGAAATTCATCGTGCGCTGCAGCAGATCAACATCTCTTTTAAAATAAATGCTAAAGGCATAACCGAAACGTTCCTGAACGGACTGAGTGTGGAGGAAGAGATCCGCCAGATGCGTGTGTCAGAACAGGTGAGCCCGGTGAGCGCCATTAAAGAAGTGCGTGAAGCTATGGTGGCGCAACAGCGCAAACTGGGTAAAGAAAGAGGCATTGTGATGGATGGCCGCGACATCGGCACCGTGGTATTTCCGCAAGCCGAGCTAAAACTGTTTATGACAGCCGATATGATGGTGCGGGCCTTCCGCAGGCAGCGCGAGTGGTTGGATCAGGACAGGCTGGTTGACCTGGATGATGTGGTTGAGAACATCAAAAAACGTGATCTTATTGACACCACACGGGCAGAAAGTCCGCTACGCCAGGCCGAGGATGCCGTGGTAATCGACACCACGCACATCACCATCGATGAGCAGGTGGATGAGGTGGTTCGGATGGCCTTTTCGAAGATTGTTTCGATGCGAAAAACCACCCGCTAACGGGGGCAGGTTAAACACAATTTTAACTGCCGAAAATCAGGTGCCAACCAGCACCAAAAAGCCTTTTTAATATCGTTTTAATCACTAATTTTGCCCCCGATCAAATCAAAATTACCCCGCAGCGCATGGGCAAATTCATCCGGTTAAAGAAGGGCTTTGACATCAATCTTGCAGGTAAAGCCGCACCTAAAATTGCCAGTATTGAACAACCTGAAACATTTGCCGTAAAACCCACTGATTTTCATGGCATTTACATGCCAAAAGTGGTCGTTCAGGAAGGCGATAATGTGAAGGCTGGTACCGTACTGTTTCACGATAAAAAACACACAGACATCGTATTCACCGCTCCTGTAAGTGGTGAAGTGGTGGAAATCAAGCGTGGCGAAAAGCGCAAACTGCTGGAAGTGAAAATTCTGGCCGATAAAAGCATTGAATACGTTCAATTCACCAAACATTCAGTATCTGATATTGCCAACCTGAATCGCGAAAAGGCGCAGGAGCAAATGTTGAAGAGTGGGGTTTGGGTAAACCTGGTGCAACGTCCGTTTGGTATTGTTGCTGACCCGGCCGAAAAACCGAAGGCAATTTTTATTTCAGCATTTGATTCCAATCCGCTTGGCGCAGATTACAATGTAATCTTTAAAGGGCAGGAGCAGTTCTTCCAGGTGGGTGTAGATATTTTAAAGAAGTTCACTTCGGGTCTTGTACATGTAAATGTTCACTCCGAGCGTGAAATCTCCCCTGTTTTCTCGCAAGTAAAAGGTGTGGAGTTAAACAAATTTTCTGGTCCGCATCCGTCAGGATGTGTGGGCGTGCAGATTCACCACCTTGATCCTATAAATAAAGGAGATGTAATCTGGACAATTTCACCAGCCGGTGTAATCCAGATCGGTAAACTTTTCCTCAACGGAATTTACGATGCTTCCAAAGTGGTAGCTGTGGCCGGATCGGAAGTGAAGGAGCCGCAGTACTACCAGACACATTCAGGTGCTTGTGTAAACAGGTTCCTCAATAATAATTTGAAGCAAGATCATGTACGGGTAGTATCCGGTAATGTGCTTACTGGTACCAGTATCGGCAAAGAGGGTTACCTCGGTCATTTCGATCATGTTATTACTGTTATTCCGGAAGGAGATTATTATGAATTCCTGGGTTGGATAAAACCCACAGCGAATAAACTCAGTGTTCACCGGGCTTTCGGGTTGTTTTCCTTCCTGAATCCGAAGAAAGAGTTTGTATTGGATAGCAACATGCGTGGCGAACCGCGTGCGTTTGTTCAAACCGGTGTGTTTGAACAGGTTACCCCGATGGACATTTTACCAACGTATTTGATAAAGTCGATCATTGCCGAGGATTACGATGAGATGGAAGCGCTGGGTATTTATGAAGTAATTGAAGAAGACCTGGCCCTGTGTGAGTTTGTGGATGTCTCCAAGCACAATGTGCAGTCTATATTGAGAGAAGGAATTGATTTAATGCTGAACAGTTGATATGAAGTTTTTACGCGATACACTGGACAAAGTAAAGCATGACTTCGAGAAGGGGGGCAAGTACCACAAATACTTCTACCTCTACGAAGCGTTCGACACGTTTAATTATGCTCCAAACACGGTAACCCCTGCTTCAGGCGCACAGATACGCGATGCAGTGGATTTGAAACGTTTGATGATGACCGTGGTGATCGCCATGATCCCATGTCTGGCCTTCGGTATTTATAACGTAGGCTATCAACATGCGCTTGCAACCGGCCAGCAACTGGCTATGGGCGACATGATCGTTACCGGATTGATCAAGGTTCTTCCTATTGTTATTGTAGCCTATGTAGCAGGCGGACTTGTTGAAGTTGTTTTTGTGGTGCTACGCAAACACCCGCTCAACGAAGGGTACCTGGTTACCGGTATGCTTATTCCGTTGGTGATGCCTCCGGATATTCCGTTGTGGCAGGTTGCCGTGGCCAGCATTTTTTCCGTGGTCATTGCCAAAGAAGCTTTCGGTGGAACGGGAATGAATATTTTAAACGTGGCGCTCACTGCGCGTGCGTTCTTGTACTTTGCGTATCCGCTCCAGATCTCCGGTGAAGTGTGGACCTATCTGCCGGAAGGCGCAACAACAGTTGCCGGTTATTCCGGTGCAACTCCGTTGGCGGTTGCCGCACAGGCTTCCACGGATGGCGAAAGTGTAGTTCAGGCATTTAATTCTTTCGGCTCAGGTTGGGCCAATGATTTGTACAGTTTCTCGAATATGTTCTTTGGCTTTATGCCGGGAAGTATCGGTGAAACATCAGCGCTCATGTGTTTGATCGGTGCATTTATTCTGGTGGTAACTGGTGTGGGTAGCTGGAAGATTATTGCAAGTGTTTTTGTTGGTGCGTATGGAATGGCTTCATTCCTGAACCTGGTTGCTGTAAATGAATTCATGGCCATGCCTGCTCACTATCATTTGGTAATTGGTGGGTTGGCGTTCGGTGCCGTGTTTATGGCTACCGATCCTGTTACGGCAGCACAGACCGAAGCCGGTAAATGGGTTTACGGTTTACTGATTGGAATTTTAACGGTGTTGATCCGCGTGTTCAACCCGGCTTACCCGGAAGGTATCATGTTGGCCATTCTGTTCATGAACGTGATGGCTCCTTTGATAGATTACGTAGTTGTGAATGCAAACAAAAAACGGAGATTAAGACGTGCGACAATCTAATTTATACATCGTATTATATGCCGCTGCACTCACGGTAGTGTGTGGTGGTTTGTTGGCGCTTGCTTCCGAAGGATTGAAAGATCGCCAACAGGCAAACATTGCCCTCGAACAGAAGAAAAATATTCTGGGCACCGTAATGGTGGTGGATAAGAACACCAACGTGGAAGAAGAGTATGCCAAAAAGGTTAAATCCTTTGTGATTGACTCGAAAGGCAACGTAATAGAAGGTGTAAATGCTGCTGATGTAGTGGTTTTGGCCGAATACAAGAAGCCTGCCGATCAGCGCATGCTGCCGGTATATGAGATCCGCAGTGAATCCAATCCCGATAAAATTGATTTCGTGGTGTTGCCGGTGTTTGGTTTCGGCTTGTGGGATAACATCTGGGGATTTGTGGCCTTGCAGGAAGACATGAATACCATTCAGGGGGTGTCATTTCAGCATAAAGCAGAAACTCCTGGCCTTGGTGCGCGCATCGACTCAAAAGACATTCAGGATCGGTACAAAGGAAAATCCATTTATGATGGCGCCACATTGGTTGCCGTTACCATGATGAAGGGAGAAGGCGTTGACTATTCCGATGATCTGCACAAGGTTGACGGTATGTCAGGCGCAACACTAACAGCAAAAGGTGTTAACACCATGTTGTCGGGTTACCTTTCTTTGTATGAAAATTACCTGAAGAAAGTGAAAGCAGGCAGTGCTTCTGCGAAAGCAGAAGAAGCGGTTGAAGAACCGGTGGCTGAAGAAACAGAAACAGAATCATCAGACGAAACGAAGTAACTATGAGTACGGAAGTAGCTGAAGTAAAGGAAGTAAAAAAGAGCGAACCGCTGTTCTCGAAAAAGAACCGCAAGCTTGTTTCCAACCCGTTGGACATTGACAACCCGATTACCGTTCAGGTGTTGGGTATCTGTTCGGCCCTGGCGGTAACCACACAGATGAAGCCTGCTTTTACCATGGCGGTGAGTTTGGTTGTGGTATTGATTGCATCAAGCATGGTAATTTCTGCGTTGCGCAACACGATACCTTCTCGTATCCGTATTGTGGTGCAGTTGGCGGTAATTGCAACGTTTGTGATTTTGGTTGACCAGGTGTTGAAAGCGTTTGTGTATGATATATCCAAGCAGCTTTCGGTGTTCGTGGGATTGATCATCACCAACTGTATTGTGATGGGTCGTTTGGAAGCATTTTCAATGGGTAATAAAATCGGGCCGTCCTTTATGGATGCCCTCGGTAACGGGTTGGGCTACGGTATCATCCTGATGATTGTAGCATTCTTCCGTGAGTTACTCGGTTCAGGTGCACTGTTCGGATTCAAAATATTTGATGCGGTAGGCTTAACGTATCCCGGAAACGGTTTGATGCTGCTGCCTGCCGGTGCTTGTATTGTGGTGGGGGTAATTATTTGGGTTCAACGTTCACTTAACGGTTATCGCGAAGGTTAATCAAGAGGAATTATGGAAAATCTTATCAGCATAGGCGTACGCTCCATTTTTATTGACAACATGATCTTTGCCTACTTCTTAGGCATGTGTTCATACCTGGCCGTATCGAAAAAGGTAAAAACTGCTTTTGGTTTGGGTGTGGCCGTAATTTTCGTGTTGGGCTTTACGGTTCCCATCAACTGGTTAATTCAAAACCATATTTTGAATCAGGGTTCACTGGCGTGGATAAGTCCTGAACTGGCTACGATTGACCTGACCTTTTTGCAATTCATTGTATTCATTGCCGTAATTGCTTCGATGGTACAGTTAACCGAAATGGCGATTGAGAAATTTTCACCGGCCTTGTACGGTTCACTCGGTATATTCCTTCCGTTGATTGCAGTAAACTGCGCTATCCTGGGTGGAGCACTGTTCATGATTGGTCGTTCCTATACCTTGCCAGAGGCAACCGTGTTTGGATTAGGTTCAGGTATTGGCTGGCTACTCGCGATTGTTGCGTTGGCAGGTATCCGAGAGAAAATGAAATACTCTAACGTTCCAGGGCCGCTTCGTGGGTTGGGCATCACCTTCATTTTGGTAGGATTGATGTCGTTGGGCTTCCTGAGTTTCCTGGGCTTTTCGTTGTAAAAAATATTCTTTTAGGTAATAAAGGCTTCTGAGTAACCGGAAGCCTTTCGTTTTTTCAGGGAGTTCAAAACTTACCCGTACCTTTACCGGTATGCAAACGGTTGGTGCAGCGTTGCTTTCATTCGGTATGTCAGGGCGGGTATTTCACGCTCCGTTTATCGATGCGCATCCGGGATTCTCCCTGGTAGGCTCATGGGAGCGTTCAACCAAAACCATACAACAATCTTATCCGCAGGCAAAAAGTTATGCTTCGCTCGATTCACTGGTAAATGATGAAGATGTTGACCTCGTTATTATAAATACACCCACATACACGCATTATGAGCTGACAAAAAAGGTGTTAGAAGCTGGCAAGCATGCCGTTGTAGAAAAAGCATTCACCGCAACAGCAGCCGAAGCCATGGAACTGGAAGCGCTCGCGGAAAAAATGAATGGTAAGCTTTCTGTTTTTCAGAACCGCAGGTGGGATAGTGATTATAAAACCGTTAAGCACATCATTGACAAAGGTATTCTGGGTGATCTGGTAGAAGTTTCGTTTTCGTACGATCGTTTTAATCCGAATCTTAGTCCGAAGTTGCACAAGGAAATACCTCGCCCCGGTGCAGGTGTGGTACACGACCTTGGCCCGCACCTGATTGACCAGGCTTTGTATTTATTCGGAATACCGGAAGCTGTATTTGCAGACATTTCGATTACGCGCCCCACCTCACAAGTGTGTGATTATTTTGAAATGCTACTTTACTATCCATCGTGGAGGGTTCGGTTGAGAGCCGGATATTTTGTTCGCGAACCAGCGCCTTCCTACATCGTGCACGGCACGAAGGGATCGTTCTTGAAAACGCGAGCCGATGTGCAGGAGACAGATTTACAGGCTGGCAAAAAACCATCAGCTCCTGATTGGGGAATGGAGCCGCAACAGGAACAAGGACTGCTTCATACTGAAGTTGATGGAAAAATTATTCGCGAACGGATTGAAAGTTGGCCCGGTAATTACATGGAGTATTACGAAGGTATCTATCAGTCGCTGGTGCATGATAAGCGCTTGCCTGTAACTGCAAATGAAGGTGTACAGGTGATGCGCGTGATAGATGCTGCCTTTACAAGCAGTGAAGAAAAGCGAGTGGTTGAACTCATTTAAATTTAGTTGATATGAAATATGTAACCTTGCTGGTGATGGTGTGCGCCTCATTCACATTGTGTGCCCAGCAGTACACCATCGAAAATTGTGTGAATGAATTTTCAAATGACCAAGCCGAAGAGACACGGGCAGGGTACCAATATTGGTTTGCTGATAAAAATTTTCTGGGAGATGGCCGCACGTTGAAGCTGAGTGTGGTTGAACCTGGTAAAGCTACCCATGCTCCACACCGCCATCCGGAAGATGAATTTTTCTTTGTTCTCGAAGGTGAGGCTGAATTTTTCTTAGATGGAAAAACGAAAGTGGTTGGCCCGTATACAAGTTTATACTGCCCTTCCAACAGTGAGCACGGCATACGAAATGTGGGCACTACACAGTTAAAGTACCTGGTTATTAAACGATATGAAAAAACAAACGAAAAGTGATGCGTTAACTTATATCATTATGGAATCGAACTTTCGAAGAATACTCCGCTACTTCTTCAGTGGCATGCTGTTTATTGTACCCGTTGCAGTTACTGTGTATGTAATCTATTTTTCATTTTCCTGGTTGGATAACCTGCTCGGCCTTCCGTACCCCGGTGTGGGCTTTGCAATTATCATCGCGGCCATTACCGTGTTTGGATATCTGACATCCAACATTGTTTTTCAAACTTTTTCAAATTGGTTTGACCATGTCATAAACCGGATACCCATGGTGAAATTGATTTATTCTTCTATTAAAGATTTGATTGGCGCCTTTGTGGGCGATAAAAAGAAATTCAGCAAACCGGTGCTGGTATTAATAAATAAAGAGAACAACCTGCACCAAATTGGTTTTGTTACACAAAACGATTTAAGTGAATTAGGTTTGAAGGATATGATTTCAGTTTACCTGCCACATGCGTACAATTTCTCTGGCGATCATTTTGTGATTTCGAAAGATCGCGTTATGCCTTTGAATATTTCAGGACCAACAGCAATGAAGTATGTGGTGTCGGGTGGTGTTTCGGGGTTCGCGAAGGAGCAGTAGACTTCATCTTGAGCCAAGCATAAAATTTTGGTAGTGAAGATGCCGCCCCCTACGGGGCTCGGTATTTCATAATCTTAGTAAAAAATACAAGCGAAAAATAAAGAGCCACCCTCGGCCCCTCCTTGTCAGATGGGGAGTTATTATTTCAAATGTCACTCCGTCACAGTCACCGCAATTTTAGAATCGGCTGTGCCGTAATACAGGAACCAACGGTTCTTGAAATGAACCAATCCCTCCACAAAACAAACGTTGTTCACCTGCCCGGTGATTTCATAGTCTTTATCGGGTGTGATGAAATACGTTGATGATCGCTTCAATACTTCTGCTGGATTTTCTTTGTTAAATAGAATTTGTCCTGCTGCATAATTGCCATCAGGTAAAAGCTGATCGCCTTTGTCTCGCTTATTCCGGCTGTTGTAGATCAATAAAATTCCATCCTCCTGTATCATGGCATGCGGGCCAGGTTCTACCAGGTCGCTGTCGAATTTACCGAGTCGTGGACTAAATACTTTAAACAACTCATCTCCATCATATTCCGGACTCCAATCCACCAGGTTATCGGATGTGGCCAGGAAAATATCCGTATCACCCCAATACATGTAATAGCGGTTATTGATTTTTGTAGCTACAAATTGATCTTGCTGTTGTGTGGTAATAATCGCTCCCGACTTCGACCACAGTTCCGGATGATCTTTAAACGCAAGCCCGTGTTTTGTCCAATGAATTAAATCTGGTGAGCTGGCCACACAAAGGCGCGCCAGGTTTCCATCATACGAGGTATAGGTTAGAATATACCTTCCATTTTCATCTTCTATCAATCGCGGGTCTTCCACGCCACCTTCCCATTCATAAATTTTCATACTATCCTCGTCCGGATAAAATACCGGTTCTGCCATGCGTTCGAAATGCAAACCATCTTCACTAACGGCAAGCCCGAGGCGGGAGGTGCCGGCATGTTTTCCAACCGTATCTTCGGCACGGTAGAGGAGGTATACTTTCCCATCGCGCACTACCGCACTGGGGTTAAACACATCTTTCTCCTCCCAACGCACGGTGTCTTTTCTTACCGGACAATAAAAAGTTGTCCGTGCCAAAGGCTCCAGTACCGGATTGAGCGAATCGGTTTTTACAAATGGACCGAGTTGCCAGGATGTGTTTTCTTCGTGATCAGCTTTTGGTGTACAGGTTGCGAATAGGAGCAATGCAAAGAATGGTACCAGATGTTTCATGAAATCTAAGATAAGACAAAATGAGTACTCTTTGTGTCTCAATAATTTTCTATAATAAAATTTCGGTTATACAAATTTACCGCAGAGGCCTGCCTGTGCGAAGCCGCTTCGGCAAGACAGGCGCTAAGACGTTAAGTCTTGAACATTAATTCCTCTTTGCGTCTCCGCGTCTTTGCGGTAAAGATTGGCAACTATAAAATATAGCAGTATGCTAATCAGCTGATCACCCCTGAGCCAATCAACTCATCACCCTCATACCACGCAGCAAACTGGCCGGGGGTAATGGCTTTTTGTGGTCGATCAAAAATAATGTACAACCCTTCTTCTTTTTTATAGAGGGTGCACGACTCAAGCGGCTGGCGGTAACGAATGCGTGCAAGGTATTTCTTCGATTCACCAACCATGAGTTTAAAATCTTCACGAATCCAATGTTCATCTTCATTGGGTACAAACAACCCTTTGCGATACAACCCGGGATGGTCTTCACCCATGCCCATGTACAATATGTTGTGCTCGGTATCGGTACCGATTACAAATAATGGTTTGGGCTGGCCGCCAATATTCAGTCCCTTACGTTGCCCGATCGTATAGAAATGCGCTCCGTTGTGTTCACCCACCACTTCACCTTCGCTTTGTTGATAGATAAATGGTTTTGTCAACGAAATCAAATCGTCCATCGACTGGCCGTTGCTGTACATGGTAGCGGTTTCCGGAATAACAATCGCTTTACCTTTTTTAGGTTGTAAGCGTTGCTGCAGAAAATCGGGGAGGTGCACTTTACCTACAAAGCACAATCCTTGTGAATCTTTTTTATTCGCAGTAGCCAGTCCGGCTTTCGTGGCGATTTCGCGGACTTCCGGTTTTAGTAATTCGCCTACCGGAAATAACGCTTTCGATAATTGCTCCTGCGTAAGCTGACACAAAAAATAACTTTGGTCTTTGTTCGGATCTTTTCCCGCCAGCAGCTGGTAAACTTTTTTGCCGTTTACCTCAATTTCATTTCTGCGGGCATAATGTCCGGTGGCGACATAATCAGCGCCAAGCTTAAGGGCAGCTTTTAAAAAAATATCGAATTTGATTTCGCGATTGCAGAGTACATCCGGATTCGGTGTTCGTCCGGCCTGGTATTCGGCAAACATGTAATCGACAATGCGCTCTTTATATTCTTTGCTGAGATCAATGGCTTGAAAGGGAATACCGAGATGCTGAGCCACAATCATGGCATCGTTGCTGTCGTCTAGCCAGGGACATTCGTTGGAAATGGTTACGGAGTCGTCATGCCAGTTTTTCATGAACATGCCGATAACCTCATAGCCCTGCTCTTTTAATAAGTAAGCCGCTACGCTGGAATCAACGCCCCCTGATAAACCGACTACAACTCTTTTTTTCATACTAGGCTTTAGGCTGCAAGCTACTAGCCTCTAGCTGCTAGCCTATACGTTGTTGGCTTAGGCTTTCAGCTAGAAGCTAGCGACTAATAGCTATTTAATAACTGATTCACGATTTCATTAAACCGTTCCTGTTGTTGTTCGTAGTAAACACCCGTTCCTGGCCCTGAAAAACCGGTGTGGATGTGTTTCACTTGTCCATCTTTCCCCACAAAGATAGTGGTTGGAAAAGCAATTACCCGATTAAGAGAAGGAAGCGTTTCGCTGGCATTGGCGTTGGTTCCTGCGATCAGAATGTCATATGGAACGTTTAGTTTCTCTTTCATTTTCTTAACCCTTCCGCTGGCGTAATCAAATTCAGCTTTTTGTTCGTAGGCCAAGCCGATGATTTCAATACCACGATCCTTGTTTTTCGGATACCATTCAGTTAGAAACCGGGTTTCGTCCATACAGTTCGGGCACCATGATCCCAGTATCTGTACAACCACAACCTTGTTTTTGAAGCGCTCATCCTGAAGGGAAACGGGTTTTCCATTCACATCCGGAAAGGTGAATTCCAGGGTTGTGTGCCCATCTTTTAAATACGTAAGCGATTCGGAAACAGGTGGTTTGGCCTGATCATCTTTAATTCCTGACCATTTACGGTTGCGTGATTTCCCCAGCCAGTGTATCCCCGAAAGGGTATCACCCGATTTGATTGCGTTGAAAATATAGAGGTGGTTACCGTCAAACCCGCTGAGCCAAAGCGTATCGTTCACCACATTGCCTTCCAGGTAGCGGTAATCTCCGGTAGGGGTCAAAAATGTGCCTTCCGCGTAATTGCCTTTTTGGGTGATAATGCCCAGTGCATCAACGGTATTGCTTTCATTGAAAAACTGAACGGCATATTTTCCTGAGAAATCTGCTACTGAAGCCGTGGTGTCGGTTGGTGCAAACCGGTAGTCCTTTCCGTGCGTGGCCCTGAACGGAACGCGGTAATTATCAGCGTATTGGATGATAAAAAGCCCTTCCATTTCCCCACCCTTGATAGCGGCTTTGAATACGGCATCAAAAATATGGACGTTCATGGTAATGGAATCGGCAGTTACTTCAACCTCATCTAAATGGAGTCGTTCCTGCCCGTTTCTGATCCAGGCCACATATTGATCCTCTTTTTTCTCAAGGTCGAATGTAAAAGGCAACTCCTGGCCCTGTAATTCAAGTACCGCCCGCCAGGTGCCGGTAGGAATCCATGTTTTTTCTGAGCCAGAACAAGCCATAAGCAGCAATAAAATAGCCGGTAAAAACCGCATAGAACGTAAGGTTAAAGGTTGAAAACAGGCTTTAGCCTGAAAATGTTCGCGTGCAAAGAACCCAAAATCCTTTGGATTTTGTCATTTCTCTTTCCATTTAGGACTAATTAGGTGATTTGGCCGCCTTTTTTTCTAGTTTTTGCGACTTTTACCTAAGTATCTGCGACTGAGTCTTAAAAATTCACAACTAAATAAGACTGCGCAAAACATTCGATTTTAGCTATTTACTCATGATTTTTTTCGAATTACTCGAAACTTGGCATCACTATATATCTTTGGTAATCAACTTAAAAATGGATATCGAATGAAGTCATTACTTTATGAGCACCTAGTAAAGGCAGCTTATAATACGGAAAGGTATGGAGCGCGTGGGAAAGCGGATGCCAATGTGTATAGAGATATGGAGCATGCTTTACGTGAAGTTGAGCTCCAAAAGGAAGCAATCAAAAAAGGTCAGATGCCTATATCGACAAAGTCGATTGAAGACCTTGAGTACGAAGCCAGAGTTTATATTGCTAAGGTTCGGGGTAATGTATCTGCGGCAATAAGTGAAGCTTTACGAAATACAAATCTCAAATATTCATCCGAGGAGATAAAGCAGAATTTAAAAGGTCTTCAATCCAAACTTAACATCAATGAATATAACAAGGATGTGATAGATAATGTAATTTCTGAAGTTTGGGACATATTTAGGGAGAACAAATTGGCTTAGGTCGAGTTGCATTAAGCCTTCTCACTTTATCCTGATAGCGAAACAATTTTTCTTGAAGGAATTTGCACCATATAAATTCTTATTAATAGAATTGAGCTCAATCCTCCCAAACCACACTCAAACCAAAGTCATAATCACGGATGTAGTTGCAGTATTCAAGCATTACAGGATTGTCCTGCGGGTGGGTTAAGAACCAGGTAGATTTGTCAATCTCCTGAAGAGTTTCTAATGACTTATTTGATTTGAAAAATTGACCCATCACCGAATCTGGTGGTGGTGGTAAGTTAGAAGTTATCCGGAGTTTATACTTTGTCCATCCGGGAATAAACTCGTGGTCAGCAGACTCCATACTCTGCGATAATTTCCACCATTTTATTTTGTTTTTTTTCGTTGCGATAACACACACAGGATGGACATTAGCCTTCAGTATTTTTAGGATAATGGCTGTATGTGTAACCTGAAAGGTTTCCGCTAATTGCTTGATAAGCTGTGGCCCAAACTTTTTCCCCTTGCACTCCTGAATGAATAAATGTGTTGGCATCAACAGCTCGGAAGCAAAGTCGTTAGCTTCCTTTTCGTGGCTACCGGATTGATACCAATTGCAAAGCTCATATTGGGTATCCGCAGGTGGTTGGATGTTTTTATGTAATTCAAAATGCCCAAGTTCATGGGCTGCAGTGAACCGCTTTTTTCCCGTCCCGACAATATTCTTATTAATGGAGATGACTGATTTCCCATTGAAGGTAACAATTCTCCCATCCATGCTGTCGAGCTCTACCTCTTCATAATAAGCTCCCCTTGCCTGAATAATAGTTTGCAATTCTGTAGACGTAATAATCCCGATTTCGTTGAGCCCAAACTCGGAAAGTATTTTTTTTGCTGTGGCTTCAGCTTTCGAGAGAAGCATAACGTGTATTACCCTTCATTTTGTTCATTTTGATATTTAAGAAGAAAATAACGCTCCAGAAATTCCCGTATTTCAGTTTCATTCATTGTTTCAAAATTTCGGTAGGCAAGGTTGATGTTATTGGTTTTAAGAAATTGGCCAAAGTCAAACTCGCTGCTCAATAGTTTGTCAACTTCTGATTTCGCACGTTGAAGGAGATTTTTTCGAAGTTCAAGGAAATTCTTCTGGGTTGACTCAGCCTCAAGCTTCATCCTGATTCTTTTAATCTGCAGTAAGGTTTCATTAACCACTTGATCCGGGTCAAGTCCGGCCTCACGAAGTGTATTTTCGGATTCCTGATCTGATGAATGATACAGGCAGTATTCATCAATTAATTTAATCAGTTTTTCATCAGCGCTTTTCATATCTTTTCTTGATTACTATTTATTAAGTATTTTCTTGACTATTCTCATGAACCTACGACTGCCATTGTTAAAATCATCAATACTGATGCCGAATTCCTTGCAGATACCCATTCGATTTGAAAGACTGAAATCATGAATGCAGACAGCGGTATAAATCTTTTTTACTACCTCGTCATCCTTTAGCGCATTTTCAATACTCTTAAGCATGATATCTCTATCGATTTTGGAAGAATCATTGACCGGAAAATTTCGTAATACTTCTTCCGGATGCTGGTGTGGAGTACTAATTAGGTGATTCTCTTCTAAAGACTCAAGGAAGGTTTTCCTTTCCTTTCTTTGGTATGGAAGTAAGTCATTATAGATTGATCTTCTAACCAGGCTCCTTAGAAACATCTCGTGTTCTAATGTAGTAATATAAAGCTGATCTTTTACACGGAGATATCGCTCAATAGCATCGTATACATAGTCCTTATAGCTTTTTCCCCGTTCATTTATTTCCCGCTTGTACAGAATTTTATATTGACTGTATGCAAAGGCATATAAATTTCGAAGTATTCTGGCTCCATCTGTAGTGTCAAATTGAATTCGATCCATCTTACAATAGTATAATGCTAACGAACAGGTCAAATATTACCATCTGGATTGAAAAATATTTGAAAATTTCCTTATTCAAACCATAAAGCTCAGATTTTTTAAATTTTTTAGGGCAGTATGGTAACATTCATGGGTCTTGTTAGCAATAAGCATGTGTAGGCATAAAATCAAACATGCCTAATTACCTAGTTCCTATTGTTTAACAAAATCTATTCTATGAAGCATGGCCCAGTTCGAAAGGTCCGAAGTAACGGCTTTACCGTTGTTGGTGAAGTATCTACGGCTAAAGCCCAAAATGTCCAATTTGAATCTTCCTTGGAAGAAGGCTTTATTCTCATCTTGAATTTTGACCCTGATGTGGTAACCATTAAGGATCAGCCCATCAGAATACCGTATACCAATGCTGATGGGATAACATCCTGGTATACCCCTGATTTTCTGGTGCATTATAAAAATAGAAAGCCTGTTCTATTTGAGGTTAAAACGCTGGCATACCTTCGAAAGTACAGGAAGGAACTCAAGGCTCGGTTTGATGCAGCAATTCAATTCGCAAAAGAGAGGGGTTGGGATTTTTGCGTCATAACAGACAAGGAAATATTGACACAGTATGTTGAAAATTTATCCTTTCTGTTAGGGTTTCAGACCAATGAACCAACCCTTGCAATAGTAAACAGGCTTCTTACAAGCCTTGGCAAGCCTGGAAAATGGACACCCCAGTTGGTGCTTGAATTAGCTACTTCAGATGTAGAAAAGTTAGATAGCCTTACATGCCTGTGGGTTTTGGTTATCAAGGATCGGGTTAAGTGTAATTTGAAAAAGAAGCTGCTTATGAATACAAGGGTTTCCATTAAGGCAAATACGGGATCAAATTTTTTACGGTTTCCATACAAATAATTATGATAAAGCTCGAAACAGGTGAAATAGTTTATTATCAGGGGTCTGCATGGGAAATCAGCAAGGTTTCAGGTCTGACAAGCGTCTTGATCTGCAATAAGAAAACAGGTAAGTATCAAAGTGTTAAAATTGCTGAACTACAGGATAAGCCAGTAGAAGAGGTTATTTATGACCCGGATATTCCGATTGAAGCTATTTCGGATAAGAAACTTCAGCGTGCTGAAATGCGCTATAATATCATTAAGCCATTTCTTAGCGAACTCCGTGGTGACAAGACAGCATTAACTAAGGTTGCAAAAGCGCATGGTCTGAGTCCTTCAACACTTTACAGGTGGCTTAAGAACTATCGTACGTTTGAAGATATAAGGTGTTTGGTTGATGATGAAGCCAAAGGAGGAAAAGGCAAAAGTAGGTTAGATAAGGTTCAGGAAGATCTGATTTCTAGTGTCATTGAAGATGTGTATTTAAAGGGTTCATCTTTTAACAAGACATTCGAAGAAATCGTGAATCGGTTTTCAGAACTAAACCTGGAAGTCCCTCACCCAAATACAGTTCGTAGACGAATAAATTTGATATCTGAAAGGGAAAGAAATGCGAAACGTCTTGGACCAAGAACTGCCGCACAGCAGCACGACCCAAAACCCGGTTCAACCCCTGGTGCTAATGCTCCATTAGCCTTAGTTCAAATCGATCATACGCAGCTTGACATCTTCATGGTTGATGAAGTTGAACGAAAAGCATTTAAGCGACCGTGGATAACCGTTTTGATTGATGTATTCTCCAGGGTGATACTTGGATTTTATATCTCCTATGACCCACCAGGTGCTTTTGCAGTGGGTAGGGCAATTGCGCATGCCATCTTATTGAAAGATAATTATCTGAAGTCTATTGGCCTTGAAAATGTTGAATGGCCGTGTTATGGGAAAATGGTACGACTTCATTGTGATAATGCAAAGGAATTTCGTGGAGCCATGCTTCGTGAGAATTGTGCGAATTATAAAATCACGTTGAAATTCAGACCGGTAAAGAAACCTGAGTACGGGGGACATATTGAGCGACTTATGGGTACAATTAGTGCGCAGCTAAAGGACCTGGCCGGTGCTACAAAAGTGAGCCCGGAAATGCGCAAGAATTTTAAGCCGGAAAAAACAGCTTCGTTCACGATATCGGAATTTGAGCAATGGTTTGCCCTATGGGTAACTAATGTCTATCACCAAAAGGCACACGAAGGTCTCCACGGCATAAGTCCACTATCCATGTGGGAAGCCGGACTTAAAGGTGGCGAAGGACATCCAGGTATTGGTATGCCTCAAATCCTTACCGATGAGAGGAAGCTCAAGCTTGATTTTTTACCCCGTTTTGAGCGGACGATTCAGCGAACTGGAGTTTATTATCGGAAGCTTCAATACTACTCAGAAGCATTGAAACGATGGATAAGCGCTAAAGATGAAACAATTGCTGGCAAAAATAAGCCTAAGCGGAAATTTACATTTCGATTTGACCCAAGAAACATCAGTTCAATTCTTTTTCTCGATCCTATCGATTCCCAATACAGGGAAGTACAGAGTGTTCTTAATATTAAACCTGATATCATGAGCATTTGGGATTATCGCCAAAGTGTGAGGAAACTGAAGGAGAGTCATAGAAAGATCGATCAAAATTCCATTTATGCTTCGTTTAAGGAATTGAGGAAACTGGAACAACTTTCGATAAATAAGACGGCTGAGATGAAAAAGCGTCAAGAACGTCAATCAAGAATGAAACGAGATCCAGTGATAGCGGTGAAAAATGAATCAGAACCTATAGTTCTAGAAGTACCTCCAACTTTTGATACTGAAAGTAAAGAAATTAAACCATTTGATGAAATTGAAATAAATCCCTATGTACGCTCATTTAGCTAAATCAGTTGAAGAATATCTCTTACAGAAAGGTAACGAGGATGTTCAAAGGCGAATACATTTAATTGACCACGAAACGTGGATCGGTTATGAAAAGGCAAAATCGATTATCGATAAAGCAAAAGATATGATTGACCGCCCGCGTGTGACCAGGATGCATTGCATGCTGGTAATTGGATCTTCTGATAATGGTAAGACCACGATACGAAAGCGAATTGAAAGCCTAAATGAAAGTCGGGCATCCGAAAACGGTAAAAGTCAGATAAAGGTAGTGAGTTTTCAAATGCCTCCTAATCCCGATGAACGAGGATTTTATAATTCCATTTTTCGGGCTATGCTGCACCCCATACATGTCTCCAGTAAAAAGGACTTCGTATTGGAAAGTCTTATTATGCATATGCGTGATTATGGTGTTAGGTTATTGATGATTGATGAAGTACAGCATATAGAGCGATTGGCAAACAGACGTCAACGAATTATTCTGGATGCCATTAAACACCTCTCATCAGAACTATCACTTCCCATTCTAGCGTTTGGTCCGAATGAGGCGCTGAATATCTTTGCGTCAGATATACAGCTACAGAACAGATTTAAGAAAGTAGTTCTTCCAAAATGGGAACCAGACGACAATTATCTACGCCTGCTTGCAAGTTTTGAGCAACTAATTCCCTTAAAAGAACCATCAGGGTTAAATCAAAAAAATATGGCTAGTAAGATTTACCACCGTACCAACGGTACTATCGGTGAAATTAATACATTAATCAGAGATGCGGCAAAGCTTGCGCTCAAGAGTGGCCTGGAAAAAATAACGCCAGCTATTATTGATCAGGTCGAATTTGAATCGGCTGGTGACGTGTTTATTTAAATTTTACAATCAAATTCAAGAATACCTTGCGAATTATTCATAAAGCAGACGACCCAAACCTTAAGACTGATTACAAAAGCTATTATTTGATTTCCAGGATCATACAGTTAGCCAACAGGCATTACTGCTCAAGATTCGTGTTCAACATGAAAAAGGTTGTACATGCTGACTCAAATCTGTTAAGTGTTTATGCGGCCATTAATTATATGCTTAACAAATCAGCAAATAGCCTCACTATCTGGCCGGAAAATGCTTGTTCCGTCCGGGTTTCCATTACTAAGGATATGTTCGGCTATTTTGGGGGCTGGGAGCATTTGTTGAATCAGGTATATATGACTACGGGATCAAAGGTGTACACCTTTGATCCTCATGAATACGAGCGATTCAATGACTATCTTTTTTATGACGCCTTTAAAGAGCATTGGAAAAAGATTATACCCTATCACTATATAACGGAGTTCAAACAAATACTACGGGAACTTTATCGAAATGCAAGTAAGCATTCTCATTCTAACAACCCGATATTTATTTCATCCGGGTTTGAAGGAGAATTTCTTCGATTCACCATTGTGGATTGCGGTGTTGGCTTTCTATCCAACATGGAAGATAGAGAAGAAGTGGTATGCGAGTCTGAGGCTATTCAATGGGCCTTAAATGGAGGAAATTCCAGGGCATCCGCGAATCGATCGCTTAAAGGCATTGGTAGATATTGTTGTGAAAATGAAGGTGAGATGTTGGTCATTTCCGGTGGCACAGCCGTTTACTATGGTGAGGATCGTTCTCATATTGTAAATCCACTACCAGGTATTTTTCGGGGCTCAATAATCAATATCTCTGTAAAGATTAAGCGCGTTCAATTTACTCGACTGGCCGCTTAATGGTTCATGTAAGAAGACTTCTAAGCAATGTTTAAAACATCACATCTCCCCATCTGAATTTGGCTAGTAGCCTGGCTTCAGCGAGAAGTTTTGAAGTAGGGACATCTGACTTGTTTACCATCATTACCAGTTTGCACTTTGTATTTTTGGGATTGTCCATTTTCCGGGTAGCGATAACGATCACCGCATCGTTAGAGAAAGCTCTAAGTATCATGAATTTGCTTGGGCCACTCAACCTGGATCCAACCGGAGGGTTGATAGTCCTTTTTACTTTTTTTAGAACCTCGGCCAGAATCTTATCATGGTACAAGACCTCTTCCATGTAGCCGCCAATTACACCAATGTATTTTTCTCTCCTGTTCGCTCTAAGAATTGTAAGCATGATAGTAGGAATTAACTACCATACCCTTATTGAATTTACATCGTAAAAAATTAATGAAGATACTCCCCGCTACATTATCCGTTTAGGTCGAGTAACAGTTCTGAATGGATTCGATCACGCTTAGCTTGTTAATAGGATTTTGCTAATTTTCATCATATAAGAATCAGAGAGTAGATGGATGAATCCCAAGCATTATACTTTATAGGGTGCAGGGAAGGGTAAGAAGAAAATTTCACTGATTTCAATTGCTGAAATGGGTCTTACCTGGAAATCAATTGATGTGCTTAAAAAACGTACCAAAATAGAATGGCATGTGCTATTTCCTTTTCTTGGAATTAAGCCTAAGCTGACAGCTTACAATTCTCATAAAAAAATAGGTCAGACATTAACTGACCGGATCATTGAACTTGCTAAGTTCTATGCCCATGGACTGGAAGTATTTGTGACGGTAGATGATTTCAATAATTGGCTGAGTAAGCCTTCTGTTGACTTGAGTAGGCAGAGACCGGTCGACATCATGTTTTCAACTCACGGCCTCAATGAGATTAGACGGGTTCTTGATAAGGTTGAATGTGGAATTCCTGTGTAATTTGTTGAATTTGTTTGCACTCAAAATATCCAAGTAGTCTTAGTCGAGAGAATCATTCATATTCTGTTTATTAGTTAACATATGTTAATGCGCATTATGAACCTTTGTTCATGCATTTCTGAACGTATGGTAAGCGTATTTTCAAGGTTTCTTCAATAACTTAGCGCTATCGTTTTGGAGGTACTGGCTTGTCCGAAATTCCCGCACCATCTAATTGGTGCGGGTTCGGACAATAGATGTTTATTCAACGGCACACTGGTTTATGGAAAAGATACCTGAATACCCCCTTGTTCGCCTGCCAAGAAAGCTTGATCGGATTTACTCATTCTGAGTGAGGAGTTAAGGAATAGCCATTTTTTTAACAAGATTGAAAAGATCGGCTTTGACGATTACAATGCCCGGTCGCACTTTACCTTCCTGCTACTCGATTTAGTTTTTGGAGAATCTCCGGATGAATTGGCGGACCTATACCTTGGCTTACTTGAGAAATACACAAAAAAGCTTAAAGACAACCGGAGAAAGTCAATTTTAAAACAGGCCTTCAATCTTTATATTGACCTGTTAATTGAGAAAAGACGGAGAAAATCACTTACGAATACCTTTAACCACAAGTTTCGTTAGCAGTCGTCCTGTGTTAAATATCCAAGATTAGGGATTTATTAATAAGTGCTTATCCTGACTTTGACTTTGTTTACTATATATTGTTATAATATATTTGTAATATAATATTGTATTACAATGATAAAAAAGAAGCGAAAGAGTGTAGACTTAAATGATCGATCATTTAAAGCGCTTCAAATGGTTGCGACTCTCAAAAATATGGGGTTTAAGCTCTTTTTAGAAAGCCTTTTGGAGGAGCAGGCTGAGAAGGCTCTGAAATCACATCCTGAGATTGCTAAAGTTCTAAAAAAAGATGTAACAAGTTAAAATGAACCGCTAAATGTTAACCCGATCATTTCCAATTACAGATTATTCTAAAGAGTATGGGTCTCTCATGCAGTTTAATAAAAATAAGACAGCATTTATTCATCAATGGTATCCTTTTGTTGAAGGATATTCAAGAGACTTTATTCACACAGTAGTAAATGAAATAAACTATAATCCTAGGAATGCCTTGGATATGTTCTCAGGTAGTGGTACTACTCCTGTTGAACTTCAATATTTAGGTATTCCTTGTCATTCAATTGAGGTAAGCCCATTTATGCATCTTCTGACTACAGTAAAAATGAATCGCGGTTATAAAGTTAAAGAATTTGACGAAATTCTGTCTAAGTTTAAAAATCGTTTCAATAGTTTTAAAGGTGATATCAGAACTGAGTTAAACTCTCCGGTCTATAAAACAATTGAACCTCGTTCAGGTATAGATAAGTACGTTTTCAATAAAGCAGTAATGACGACTCTATTGAAAATAAAATTCCACATCAATCAGATGAATAATTCTCAGTATAAGAATTTGTTTAAAATTGCATTCGCTTCAATATTACTTGAAGTCAGTAATCTCTATAGAAATGGCAAGTGTCTTTCTTATAAAAAGGAATGGGAATTCAAACGGCCGAAAGAAAGTACTGTGCTAGGAAAGTTTTATGATCAACTAGAAAGGATAATTAGGCCTGATATTGACAGAATTGAAATTATCAATTCAGGTGGTGGAAACATGTTAAATAATGTCTCTAACTGTTATCACGGAGATGCACGTGAATTGTTAAAAAGATTGCCTAATAATTCTGTTGATTTAGTGATAACGTCACCTCCATATTTAAACAGCAGAGATTATACTGATATTTACATGATAGAAATTTGGATGCTGGATTTAGTTAAAAATTATTCTGAGGTACGAGAACTACGCAAAAGCACTTTGCGATCGCATGTTCAAGTAACTCATGGAGACATAGAGTGTCTGAAGATTGAGTTGCTTGAAAGGACTTTAAAAAAAATTGAAAAGAATAAAGAAGATTATTGGGATCGCGGATTGAACAGTATGATAAAAGGTTATTTTAAGGACATGGATATACTATTCAATGAACTTAGATCAAAAATGCAACCTAAAAAATCCATTTACTTTAATATTGCAAACTCTGCATATTTTGGAGTAGAGATTAAGGTTGATGAAATTATCTGTGAAATCGCAGAAACCAGAGGGTTTAAAGTCAGGGAAATACGTGAAGCGAGAAAGTTAAAACCGAGTGTTCAACAAAGAGCTAAAATTAAGGGTTTAAGAGAAAGTGTTATTGTAATGGAATCATAGTCTCTTTGTTTATCCTTTGTCTATTTTGGTGTAACATTATCAATATGGAGCTGATCCCATTTAGCAAACAACGGCTTAAACTTCATTAGTCCCGGATCCAGATATCTGTCATTGAAATACTTAGAGAAATCTTTTTTCTTCTCTCGTGCATCAAAAATAATTAAGCCTCCCATTTTAA
Organism: Cyclobacteriaceae bacterium; assembly: GCA_019638275.1. Lineage (GTDB taxonomy): Bacteria > Bacteroidota > Bacteroidia > Cytophagales > Cyclobacteriaceae > UBA2336. The sequence goes on from JAHBUC010000005.1 coordinate 167,144, forward strand.
CAGTTTTATTTGACGCCATTAGTTCCTGTATGTATTTCATGGCTTGATTATATCCTTGTTTAATCGATGATTCACCAAATCCAGAATTAATTTTTGTACCATCATGATTTACGCACCGCCCTAACCACTTGACTTCAAAGAAGTAATAATTACCATCATTATCTTCAGTGTTGATGTCCATCCGTCTTTCTGAGTCCAGCTCATTCTCTTTACTCATATTGAATCCCCGGTCAATTTTACTTGCTAAAAAATCAAGTAAGTTATTTCGTAAATCGTTTTCGGGTTTATTCTTTAAGATATTCTTTATATGCTTTCTCTTTCCATGATTGAGACGTTGAACTGAAAATTTATCTACAAAAAATGCAATGACATTTTTATGATGTTTCAGATGTTCTTGATATTCCTTCATTACTTCCTCAATGTCAGAAATATCTCGTTTTTTTTCGTAGAGTTTTATATCGCTATCAGCTAAAAAGGTTGTGTTTGAGTCTTCAATTTGATTATTCCAAATGCCCCATCCGGCTTTTGATAATAGAAAGACCCATTTATTATTTATTGATTTAGCCTTGCAATCAAGCCTTGCAGCAACAGAATCAGTGTAAAGTTTGTGTTCTTCGCTGTGTATGCATAGATCATTTTTTACTACGAATGTGTTTTTAAATTTTAAACGATGTAGGAGTTGTTCTAAGCCTTTATCAGCAACATCGGGTCTTAAATTCTTTAAGTCGTCATCCGTAATTATAATCACAAAATTACTGCTTAAAGATTTCTCCCTAAGATGAACTAATTTACGAAGGAACCATCTGACAGGGTCAATTGTGGAAAATCGACCGTCTGATTTTTGAAGAATATCCTCCTTATACTCCTGAATTTGACTAGATAAGTCTTCTAGACGTAAACTCATTATTTAAACTTTTCCTTTTACGATCTTACTAAAAATGAACTCAAAGTATAGTTCCAGGTATTCTTGATCATCAATCTTCTTGGAATCCTTACCTAATGTGTGTTCAAATACTTTTTTAAACTCATTTAAGAATTTAATAGTTGAGCTTGTTGCTGTGGTGTTCAATCGCTTAATGCTATTAGTTTCTAGATTTCTCCTATACTCTGGATCTCGGATAATAAATTCATAAATTTTACCTTCACCGTAGAGGCCAAGAATATAGATAATCGTTTTTATCCACTCAGCCTTTTTTGTGATATCATCCTTCATGGATTTTGGTGGTATATTTTTACCCAAAGTGATATATCCTTCTGGGTTTTTGTTTAAGTACTCATTTGATTGTAGAAATAATAAGGAATAAGAGATCAGTGGAAAATAGGGTCCAGTGTAGTCGATACTAAAGGAGTACATGTGAAATGGGTTTTTGTTTCTTTCATGCCTGAATGAGTACAATACACTAGAAAAATAGAGGATTCTTGAAATTGTTTGTTCTTTAATTCTTCGCCACCCCATTTCACTTGCTGATGACAACACCGATAGGATATCAAAATTAATATCGTATATATCAATCATTGGCGTGAAATCTTTGATTTTAATTTTCTAGTCAACTGTTGCAACAAATCATTCATTCGTTTATTATCCATTTGAATTTGCGATCGCTTCCCTATTTGCAATAAATTTACGTAGTTGATACTTTCTGCCTTATCAATAATATATTGTAAAAACTCACTGTTGTTAAGATTGGAAGTAATAATAAGCGCGTTGGGTTTTTTTAAGTAATTCAAGAATACATTAGCAGCGTTTCGTTCGTAAGACATATCCAAACTACTGTCTGGGGTCTCACATATATAAAAGGATGGAGATCTGTAAAAGAAATCGAGCAGGCTCATTCTATATGAATGATCAATGAAGAATCTCTGCGATTCTGATAATTGCATTTGATTTAGTCTTTCCTTTCCATTTATAATCGGGACAAATCGTTTCCCTAGACCATCTTTGAAATCATCATAAGTGAGTTTACAAGGAATGCCAAGAAATTTCTCAGCATATTCAGAAAATTTCTGCGATAGCTGCGTGGCAATTCTGATGTTTTCATTTTCAATTTTCTGTGAAATTCTCTCAACCTTTTCTTTTTCCTTTTTGCTGCGGGCAAGCAAGGCCGTTTTTTCACTTTCTAACTTATTAATCTCGGCTCGCATAGCATTAAACTCCACTGATCCTTTATCTTTTGTTTGCTTCTTATTCTGCGTGTGCTCAAGCGCCCACAATTCAGATTTTTTGGTAAACAAATCATTACTCAATTCTCTATATTTTTCTTCAAAAAGATCAATCCTCTCATCAATTTTACTTATTTCGGATTGTTGTTGTTGTATTTGTATACTCAGTGGCCTTAATTCTTTTTGAAGTTCTCCAAGATCAAATGATGGATTTCTTCTATAATTCAATGGTTGTTCACATACAAAACAGTGATCATCGTGAGTAGTTAATTGTTTGTGCTTTTTCTCTGGAAGCACTTTGTTACACATTGGGCAGTGACGACTAATCCTGATAAGGTCATGATGAATTTTATAAGATGGATTTACCTGTTCCCAGATCTGTTTATTTTCTTCAAACTCCGCTTTTGAAATTTTAGCTTCAATGATTTGTGCATCCTTAAGATTACTGTTTAATTGATTGCTTAAGATGTTTCTTCTAGATGCGAGGGCTTCTTTCTGCTTATATATGGAATCCAACCCCGAGTTAAGACGTTGAATATCCTTGTTTAGTCTTGATACCTCTTTGGCTAAATCTTTGACTGATTTGCTAGCGTCATCATTAGTTTTTATTTTTTCAATAACATTCTCAATTGCACGAATGTCTTCCGATTTATGACGATATAAGCTGTCGAGATACTTTGCCTGATCCTTAGCCTTTTGACGTTCAATATCCAATTCTGGATCATTCCAATATTTACTTGATAGATCTTCAACTATTCTTTGATCCTTATTATCATCCCAAAGAATAGTTTTATGACTTTCTTCAAATACTAATATTGTTGTAACGAAGAAAATTATATCATCAAAGCTTCCAAGATTTGCACATTTGGCGGCTTTGTCTTCAAATTTCTTTTGAAGAAATGCTTTCTTTTCTTCGTTGTCTTCTATCGCCTCATATTCTTCTTGAGTAATTATTTTCCCGGTTAAGTAGTCTGATTGGCCTTTCTCTGTAATCTTGACTTTCTCTAGAATGAAATCTTTAAGTTTTCGCGTTACTTCAAACGTAGTGTCACGAATTTTAAAAACAACAGTAATTTTAGCAGCATCATTTTTTTCATAACTAGCATCCATGCGATCTGCAAAAAAATCAGATGGATAAACTCGTCTCTTGATTATTTGACGCTCTAGATAAGTTCTGCGGTGTCCATATCGTTCAGCGTACCCACCAATTATACCGTATTTTAAGAGATTGATAAATGTTGTTTTACCTAACCCATTTCCTCCGAAAATGATATTTACTCCATTGACAAATTTGTATTCGTAGTCAAGACCATTCGGGTAGAGGCTAAAGTCTTTAATTTTGATTGACTTCAACGTAGGTAAGAATATTTCGTTCATCATTTAAGAGAATTAGGCTTCAAGAAAGGCATTACTATCTCAATATAGTCAAGGTATGCTAATTAATAAATCAAATGCTGCATAAAAATATTTAGAGATACCAAGTCATAGCATATTTAATAGGAGTTTTTCCTACATAGGATAGAGAAATTTATATTTACCTCAGGTTGAGTAAATGTTTCTTGTAAAATATTCTTGATGACTATTTTCCAGAGCTAACCTTCAACAACCCATTCCTATGAAAATACTCTACCAGCTCAATTGAATTTGAAACATTGAGCCTTTTGATTAGGCGGTGCCTGTAGGTTTCGGCAGTCCGGACAGAAATCGCAAGTTCTTCAGCGATAGATTCGCTGGAATACCCCTGACTGAGCAGCTCGACCAGTCTTAACTCAGTCTCCGAAAAATCGAGGCCGAAAGACACTTCCTTTTTAGCATCGATATACTCGCGCATTTTTGGGCAGATATAGCTTCTCCCCTTCATTACTGCCTGAATGGCCTTGACTAGTATCTCAGGATCGTCACCTTTAGTAACAAAGCCCTTCACACCAAGCTGAACAAGGCCATTCACCAGGGCATGACCATCAAACATGGTGTTTGCAATAATCCGGGTATTCTCATCTTGTTCTAAAAGAATTTTGGCTGTTTCATAGCCGTTAAGTTCTGGCATTGAAATGTCAAGGAGAAACAAATCAATCGGGCACTTTTTTGCCAGGTTAATCACTTCGACACCATTCGATGCCTCGTAAACCTTGGAAGCAACCTTGGTGATTTTCAAAAAAGTAATGATGCCTTTTCTGACCAGCGCATGGTCATCGGCAACGAGAATAGTAATACGGGCAGGCATATACGGGGGACGTTAAGTTTTGCCTTTATTTTTAATACCAAGGTAACAAAGATGTAAGATTTGTTCCAATTATTACAAAAGCCAAATTTAATTCTTCGAAATCAATTTGGAATCGAGGGTCATGTCGTATTTCTACTACAAAAAATTGAGGCAATAAACTGTTTCATTTTGAAAAGCATGGTATTCGGAAAAAGCATGAAATTTTCACCATGTTTTACTTAATCCATCCCCCCATGAAATCTCGCTTCAAAAAGTATCCGCGATTAGCAGGCTCAACCCTTGTCATTCTTTTTAGCTGCATGGTAACATTCAGCGTTGCGCAAAATTATTCAGCTCCTTCTGGGGCTGGAAATTCAGGAACTGATAACGTGTCGTTAGGAACCTCAGCTGGTAGTAATGGGTCTTTCAATGTTTCTGTCGGGAAGCAAGCAGGTGATGTTGTGACGGGTAGTTACAATGCCTTCGTTGGAAATTTGGCAGGTAGAGTTAATAGTTCTGCAGGAAGCAATGCATTTTTCGGAGCCAGATCAGGGTATAGTACAACAACAGGTGGTAGTAATACATTTATTGGTGCATACGCTGGATACTCCAATGTTTCCGGAACCGGGAATATATTTATCGGTACAAATGCCGGATACTTTGAAACTGGCTCAAACAAGCTTTATATAGATAACACAAACACAGGTACCCCTTTAATTTTTGGAGATTTTAGTCTACGAAGAGTTGGGATAAATGCGCTACCAGGAAGTTATACACTCAATGTTGGGGGCAGCATTAATGCCTCAGGTACAATCAGTACAAGTGGAGCGCTGAACATTGGCGGATCGACATTACCAAGTGGTTATAAACTGGCAGTTGCAGGAAAGATCATTGCCGAAGAGGTTGTTGTAAAATTACAATCCAACTGGCCTGACTATGTTTTTGAGCCCGATTACAAACTGTTAAGCCTTGATGAACTTCGAGCTTTTATTAAACAACATAAGCATTTACCGGAAATACCATCTGCAAAGGAGGTTGAAGAAAATGGTATTGGAGTGGGTGAGATGAATGCCCTTCTACTTAAAAAAATTGAAGAGTTAACCTTGTATATTATTAAATTAAATGAGACAAATGAGTTGCTTAGACTGAGAATCGAGTTACTAGAAACTAAACAATGAGTTTGAGCATGAAAGCAACAACGAAATTTATTCTAATTACGCTATATCTGGTTTGTTTCCTAAACTACACTGCTCAAGCTCAACTAGAACGATCCCACATATATCCTTCTCCAAACGTTTCGGGAGCCTTGTCGGCTGCTGCTCTCGATATGAATCATTATACAGGAACTGCCAATATTTCTATACCGCTTTACGCGGTTGCAGGAAGAGACATTTCCATCCCTGTATCATTTGATTACAGAACGACCGGGATAAAGGTACAGGATATATCTTCTTCTGTTGGGTTAGGATGGAGTTTAAATGCCAATACCTTCGCAGTTACAAGGGTTGTAAGAGGTATTCCGGATGGCGCTAAGCCAAATTGCAGTGTTGATGGAACTGGAAAAATTACAAGGGAATCTATATGGTATAGTCACTTTGAGCATTGTGATTCAGAACGAGACATCTTTTATTTTAACCATCCCGCAGGGAATGGTAAACTGTTTATCGATGATGCAGGCCAACCTCAGACAATGCCTTACCAGGATATTGTGATTCAGCCTGGTGTTGGTAGCGCGAGCATTGGATATTGGAAAATAACGGATACTCAAGGTTTCACATACTTTTTTGGAGAGACTTCAGCGAGTCGTGAAGAAACTACTTATTCTGTGGGAAGTATATCCACAAATACGTTCACTGACAAGTACACGTATATTTCCACCTGGTATCTAAACAAAATAGTCTCGCCAAGTGGTATTCAGATTGCTACATTTAATTATACTTCCGGAAGCAATACGACTAATTATTTACCAGGTGTAAGGGTTCTAGAGTGCCAGGCTTCTAACATACCTCACACCAGGGTAGATACCAGAATTACCTCGATCAATCCTAAGTACATTTCTTCTATTTCGACTGAAATAGCTTCCTGTAACTTTTTTTATGACAACAATAGGCAAGACTTACAAGGTGCTTTACGCTTAACTTCGGTGTCATTTAGAGATCAATCATCCAGTATAAAGAAAAGATTTGAGCTTGAACATGGATGCTTTAATCAATATCTGGGTTTTGGGGTATGTAGGGGTCTGAAACTTATGGCACTTAAAGAAGGCATTACAAACAAAGTAACCACTAACTCCTTTTTGTATGAAGAAACTGTCGCTTTACCAGGCCCGAAGAGTTTTTATACTGATCATTTCGGATATTTCAATGTTAATAGCACGTATGATGAAAATATTGGAGCAAGCGGTGGTTTTGGTTATTCTGATGATGCTGCTTCTATCGTTAGTGGTATTTGTACAAACGGGAGGAGTAAGGCCCCCAACTCGAATACACTAGCAGCAATACTAAAGGAAATTCAAACACATAGCGGTCAGCGAATTGTGCTGGCATATTCGGTTGATGCAGGAGCGATAATAACGAGCATTTCTTCCTTTATTGGATCATCACTTGTTTCAAGGTCAACATTTACCTATCAGGGTGAAACCTACAGAACTCCTGTTTATCACTATTATGATGTTGAAAACTCAAATAAACTTATCAGATCCTCCAATTCATACAATGGTATTTTTGATTTAAATGGAGTAAATCGTGCTTATAGCACTGTTACTGAAACTAAACTTGATGGATCAAAAGTCATAAGATCATTTTATAATTTTTCTGATTACCCTGATTCGATACCAACTGTAGGTAGGTATCGCGGAACGCCAGCATATGGGTTCACATATTATGGTGCTACAAATGTTGATAGCTCACCTTTTACACCCTATAGTTCAAATGCCTGGCTTAGGGGTTTACCTAAGTCTGTCACCATTAAAGACTCAGATGGTAATACTTTAAGTATACAAGAATTTACTTTTGAACCGGGCCCTATTATCTCAACAGTTTGGAACATGGCCGTTGAAGTTTATAGGACAGTACCCGGAGATTTTGGTTTTTATGTTGGTGACTATAAGGTAAAGTCTCAAATAGTTAAACTTACTGAAAGCATCAGTTATTTATATGATCAAAATGGCTATACAACTTCGTTAGCGGACAAGACAACATACACATATCACCCAGTTCATAAAACATTCCCTTCTTCCATTACCAGACAAGTCGGCAACGGACCAGAAGAGAAAGTAACATATAGGTATCCGACAGATGTTGCTGGAACAGGATCTCAAAATCCCGGCCCTCAGCCATTAGCTGACGGTATCAGAACATTGGTTCAACAAAAAATTATTACTCCGATTGAACAGGTCTCGTGGTTTAAGGATTATGGGGAATCTTCTTTTAAGATCACTGGCGCAAGCCTAAAGACGTTTCATAAAAATACCATACTTGGAACTCCAGCATTAAATTCTGTTTACTCCTTAGTTATCGATGCGCCCATTCAAAATCTAAATCCGGAAGCATCATTGACAAGCAATAAAACTGTTTTCTCTTTTGACGACCGGTACAGGCCATTGGAAAGTTACAATTACAATGAGTCAACTTCAACATTAAGTACTGTACAGAAAAGTGATGGTTTAACCTCATCCTTCCAATGGCTTAATAATACCTTAATATCATCTGTAACCGTAAACCCGGGCACTAATCAACAAAAAACTGAATATCAGTACAATTCGATTTACGGATTAACTCAGTCGAAAGATATGAATGATAGATTGACCAAATATGAATTTGATAATCAATACGGTCAATTACTGCGTATCCGTGATAATGAAAACAACATTATTGAACGATACCGTTATCACTATAAAAATCAACCTGAACAACTTTCGAATTCAAGCATTTTCAATTATGGGTGTAGAATGGTTGGAATTGAAACGACTCTTTCATCACCTGAAAATACATCGTATGGTCAAACAACTTACCATTGGGATTTTGGTGACGGCACAAGCACGAGCACAACAAATAGCAGCGTGGGGAAAGTATATCAGAGTGCGGGGAATTACACTGTAAAGGTTCGCAAGGAAAACCCGGAGTACTACTCACTTGAGACCTCTTCTGTGGTGACTATCTTCAATCAAGCTTCGAATCTTACTATTATTCCAAATGGCGAAACCTCAATTGATAACTGCTCGGATATTTGGTGGGGATATGCCACAGAACTTCAGGCGTCTGCAACTGGCGATGTTCAATCTTTTAGCTGGGAGTACCAGGCACCCGGAAGCAGTTGGTGGTGGTCCTTGGGATCTGGTCCGGTTGTCTATACACCTCCTGGGTTTTATCATGGCGGCATTACCGGCACTTATTTAGTCAAATGTACCATGACAAACTATTGCGGAAATACATTTGATGAGTACATCTATTTATTTGTTTACGCGAGTGATCCATTTTGTCCCCAATATTGAAATGAGAAAGCTAACATTACTAACCATCTGGATCTTAGGGATTAGATCCGTTTTAGCTCAGAGTGCTGAGGTAATACCATATGTTGAACCCTCAGCTTATGTTGGAAAATCATACCTTTTTACTGAAGGAGTGCGACTGCTACCTGGATTTTCAGTTAGTGCCCAGCAAAATGGCGAATTTTATTGCAGGCATGAAAACTATGGAAATCAAATACTAAGCTTAGATAAAAATCTCATCCGTGTTGAACGGGCTCTTTTTGCAACAACTTCGGATGCAGTTTTTTCTAACTTCACCATAGACCAAAAGCAAACCAACTATCAGTACCTGGATGAAGTTGGAAGAATATTACAAACCGTGGCTGTTAAAGCAACTCCGGAGTTGACTGATGCTATTGCATTTAATGTATATAATACAGACGGCTGGCAAACAAAAAGTTATTTACCATACCCCACTACAGCAACTAATAATGGATCTGTAGCACCCAATGTGGTTAATGACCAACAATCATTTTATACCAATACACCTAAAGTAGCAACCGATAGTCGTCCATTCTCTGAGCATACTGTAATCGAAAAATCTCCGCTTGGGAGAGTTAAGGAAGCATACGGACCTGGAAATTCTTGGTATACTACTCAACATAAAGCAGGCTCCAGCTTTTTTGTAAATTCAGCCACCAATCCCGTGAAAAGATGGCAAATTAGTCCAACAACAGGTTTACCGTTTTCCAGTACAAATTATCCTGATGGCACCATTGCTATTTCAAAAACCTCGGATGAAGAAGGCTCAGAATCCTCTTCGATGACGGATTTTCGCGGAAACACGGTTCAGACAACTGTTCACAGCTCTCCAGAGCTAACTACATATTACGTTTATGATCAATTTGGCAGGTTGCGGTTTACAATCCCACCTGAGGCATCTGGTAACCTTAACCCGGATCAGACTTTTATTGATAAGTGGGCATTTCAATATATATATGATGCCAGGGGCAGACTCGTAAAAGAGAAAAGGCCTGGAACGGCTTGGCAATATTACATCTACGACCAATGGGATCGAATGGTACTCAGCCAGGACGGTAACCAACGTGCTAAAAACCCAAAGGAATGGAATTTTGTAAAATATGATGCATTGAATCGGGTGGTGATGACCGGGGTCATCACCAATAACAACACCTTCGAACAAATGGTCACTGCGGTTACAGGTGCTCATCACGAAGACAGGAATACAAGTGCAATAGGTTACACACTAACTAATTCGTTTCCAACTATTACCGAGTCTAACCTCCTTACCATTGCCTACTATGATGATTACAGTTTTCTAGGTAATTCAGGATGGGATGCAGAAGGAAATAGTTTTTCTTTTCAGTCTGATGGGACATTTCCTGAAGCACAGTTTACATCTGTAAAAGGGCTTTCGACCGGTTCCAAGACAAAATTGCTTGGACAAAATAAATGGCTCAATGCAGTAGTGTACTTTGATAAGAATTACAGACCGATTCAATCTGTTCAGGAACACCATCTTGGTGGTGTTGACAGAATCTTTTCGGAATACAACTTTCCGGGTTGGGTACTAAAAACAAAGCGGGTACATAGTTCCACACTGGGCTCGGCCACAATCCTCGAAGAATACGAGTATGATCATGGTGGCAGGCTAACAAAGCATTACCATACCATTGATAGCGGCACGCGCATATTATTGGCAGCCAATAATTACAATGAACTGGGCCAGTTGGTTGAAGTAAACACGCACTCCACTGATGAAGTTAATTTTCTACAATCTACCGACTACCGGTATAACATTCGTGGCTGGTTAACACACATTAATAATTCAACCCTTACCAATGATGGCGTAAACAATGATGATACCAATGACCTGTTTGGAATGCAGATCGTTTATCATGAGGAAACACAAACGGTTAATAGTGTTAATACCAACCCACGATATAATGGGCTGATCAGTGCCATTAAATGGAAGACTGATAACAAAAAGGACCCGCCACAGGAAAGAATATACGGGCATTACTACACGCCCGATGTGAACCAGTTAAACCAATCGTTGTATGCGGCAAAAAGCGGAAGCAGTTGGACCGCAGAGCCTGGTTTCTACGACCTGACTAACCTTACCTATGATAAGAACGGGAATATTCAAACCCTGAACAGGTATGCCAAGGCGAACAATACCCGCATTACACTCGATCAACTTACCTACGGTTATGGAAACAACGGGAATAAATTAACCAATGTTGAAGATGCCGGCAATCCATCATTCGGTTTTAAAAATGGTACGATAGGGATCCCTACTGAATATGACTACGACCCTGCCGGAAACCTGGTATCAGACCTGAACAAGGAAATGATTGAGGTGAGATACAATTATCTCAACCTGCCTGAATACATAGAGTTTTATGACGGATGGAAACTTGAGTACACATATGATGCCACCGGATATGCTGTGAAAAAGGTATTAAAAAAAGGAAGCACGATAGTGCGCCAGGTAGACTATGTAGCTGGTATACAATACTTCGATAATGCATTAACCTTAATCTTCACTGCAAAAGGCCGTGCGGTTAAACAGAATAGTACATATGACTATGAATATTTCCTAACAGACCATCTGGGCAATACGCGTGTTGTTTATGGTTATTTGCGAAATACCGATATCTACAAAGCCACCATGGAGGCAGGTAATGCCTCCACAGAGGAATTTGATTTTAGAAATATTCCATCCTCACGATATCAGGACCCGCTTTACAATCATACTGCAAAAACGCTCGATATTCCAACACCAGACCGATCAGCCCTTACCAATGGTTATTTAGGCAAAGCTATTGGTCCTGCTAAAATGTTGCAGGTAAATGCGGGCGACAAAGTTACCCTTGAAGTTTTTACTCGCTACACCACATCCACGGCAGGTAACAATACCATTATCAATAACCTGGTTACTGCCGTTACTGGTGCGTTTGGCATTGTTAATGCCGGAGAAACACAAACGGCTTACCAGGCACTGAACAATAACCTGCCCGGCACTTCTGCGCTGATACCCACCACTACCAACGTACCTAAAGCATACCTGTACTACATTATTTTTAACAACAGTTATGTCTACCAGCAATTCGGTTATTTCTCCGTTCCACTCGAAGCTGCATTGGGTCATGTGCCGCTGAAACTTGAAGTTAACGTGCCGGTCAATGGCTTCCTGTACACCTACGTGGTTAACGAAAGCAATGTGAACTCAGCTACGAGCGTGTTTTTTGATGACTTCACTATCTTCCATGAAAAGAGTACTTATAGTCTGCGGGTAGTGGAAAGCATAGACTATGATCCTTTTGGAGCGGTTCTGGATGGGACACATTATGTGGATATAAGTAGGCCACTGAATAGTTACTTGTATCAAGGGGAGTTTGCGGAATACAATGGGTTAACGGGTTGGAATAGGTTTGAAGGAAGAGGTAATTATGACCCATTATTAGGTAGATGGAATTCTGCAGATCCTGCTAGTCAGTTTATGAGCCCCTATTTAGCAATGGGAAATAACCCTGTTCAGACTATAGATCCTGACGGAAGATTTGTTCAGGCAATTTTTTTAGGTGCATTAATTGGGGCTCATGAAGCTCATCGAACTGGAGGTAATGTGCTAATCGGTGCATTAACAGGAGCTTTGAGTGGGCTTAGCTTTATTGGAAGTTCGAATCCGCTATTAGCAATGACAATTGCGGCAAATACACCTTCAATCTCCCTATATGAGAACAACGGATTTTCGCTGAGCATATCTCCGGTTTTAGGAACTTCAGGTTTTGGAGCAAGTCTAAATGCCAGTTATAGTAAAGGCTATTGGTCTTTTGGGGCTTCCTTTGCTGGAACTAAACTATATGGAGGAAAATTTGAGAATCGAATAGGCGGATTAATTAGTTATTATGATGAAAAAAATAAGATTGGCGGATCCATTGGTATCACACACTTTAGGGGGCGTGATACTCAAAATAATTGGTTAGTCGGCTTTAAAAAGAGTAAGTTTAGTTTTACTATGACAAATGATGCATGGGTAGGTGGAGATAAATATCGGACAGCAGCAGCAGAAATCGGATATGGTGATTATTCATTAGGGTTTAATGTTTATACTAATGATCCAAAAATTAAAGAGTATGGGAAGGACTCTGAGATGTGGGGTCCCCACACGCCTAAAAAGGGAAAATTAGCCGGAAAGGATCAGGGAAGTTGGGCTGATGGAATTAGACTAAGTAGTTCGTTGTATATTGGATATCGATATAATGGTATTTCATATAGAATTGGAATTGATGCACCATTTGTGCAAGATGCGACTCAGAATTTTGTTCATAGATATATTACTAAGTCCACACCATACTTCCCATCTGGTTATGGTGTCTCGCCAAAATTATACTTTTCATCAAGAACGTTTGATCCATTCTCACTATGGCATTAAAAAAAGTCATTACGAGTAAGATTTTTCTAATTTGCGGACTCTCGTTAATGGGCTCATGCAATATGGTTAATCATAGGAATTTTAATGCATATATGAATGAACCCTTTAATTTTGAAAGTGCTAAACTAAGACTTGATGGGATTTATTTTGTTCTTGATTTTAAAAGTAAGATTGAAAATGCGCCTATACTTTTCTATCTCTATTCAGATGGCAGCACTCATTCTGTGTTTGGTTTAAATGTAAGTAATGTTCCTGATGATAAGTTTTGGATTGATCCAGAAAATTATTTACATAATTTACGAATGAATGCAGTTGGAAATAGTCCTGGACATTTCTTTATCCGTAAGGATAGAATTTTAATTCAAGTTTTTGATATTAATCCCGGAGCACTCTTTCCAAACAATAGTATAGAATTTACAGGGAGAATAATTAACGATTCAAAATTCATCTTAACCAAATCTACTTGTAAGTGGTGTTTTAAGTCAAGGCGTAATTATAGTAAAATGGGATTTGCTGATTATAATACAGAATATCTTTTTTACAAGACAAATATAAAGCCAGACTCATCAGCGATTTGGTTTAAAGAAAGAAATTGGTATAAAGAAAAATTGTGGGATGCACGGCTTGACAACTAAAATAATGAAAACGGGCTTTCTTTTTTTTGACACAGTTTTTGATTTAAAGCATAAAAGTTAAGTCAGTGAAATTATTAATTTTCTTTTTTACTTTTTTCTTAAATCTATCATTATTGGCTCAGAGCGATTTATCTACCGGAGTAACTATTGGTCTTGTGATCCCTACAAGTGAAGATTTATCTGCGGGTTATCAGGCTGGGTTATCTTTAGAGCCTGGTTTGAACCTTACTTTAATTGATAAGATCGATATTGGAGCCTCGGTTGTGGTAAATGGTTTTATGAATAAATACAATGATAATGTAACGGATTACCTTATTCTATACGGCCCGGTGCTGGGTGTTACATATAAGGATTTAACCATCGGGAAGGTTAGGCTTCAACCTTTGTTGGGTGTTGGGTACTTATGGGGTCAAGATTTTCTTGTATCCAGCGGGCAAGCGAACAGCGATCGCGAAACAACTCCAGTTCTCACCAGCAAGGGTGGGTATCTCCTAACAGGCTTATCGGTTCCTGTTTCTGAAAACGCTAGTATTAGGTTGGTGTATAATATTCACCGTCCCATGGTATCCCTTAGTGATGAAGCAAAGCAATTTTTTGCTGCATATAATATCAATTCGCCCTTATATGGAAGTATTATGGATTTTCCTTCTAATCGCATGAGTTTTGATAATATTATGATTGCCATTACAATGAAATTATGAGGACCCAACATTTACTCTTTGTTATTATTTTGTTGGTTACAAGCTGCTCAACAGATGGTTTGTTGATAGACCGTTACGAACCTAAGTTTTCTGCGAACCCTTTCCTTAGTGATGGATACTGTCAGGATGTTTGGGGCAGAATGGTGGGAGAAAATACTTCTGTGATCTTTACCGGTAGGTATGGTCTATTTACTGAAGACGACTTCCAATCATATCGATACAATGTATTTGGTGACTATGAAAATGGTGTGCCGTGCTTTGGCGAAACGGTGTTTTTCGATGGCGGCAATGCATGGACATTATACTATGCAAGTCCACTTTCTTGGAAACTATCTTTAGGCACAACCACTGCCTCGGAGGCTGAGGAAATTGGAATTTATAATTTAAAGGTGAAGCATGAGTCCCTTGAGTTTTTCATGATCCAGCCTCCGACAGTTCTTGCTTTATGGACTATGATATTCACAGCACATAGAGAGGGTATAGTAAAGGTATGTTCTTTTATAGATAATGAGGTAGATATACTTGCCGAAATTGAAACAGAACTTATCCCCGTTAAAGTTTTCGTTAGCGATAACAAATTTTACCTTCTTGCCAGGAGTGCATCCACAACTGAGTCCTATGTTTTTAGCTCCACAGATGGGATAACATGGAGCGACCCATCTTTGATAACAAGTAATGGGATCATTTCAACCATCAAATCGTCTGATGACCTGGTTGTTGCTATAGACAATGATAATGTTTATGTTCTAGAAAATGACAATGAGTGGGATCAGTCAGTTCTGCCTCTTCAGGGTCAAATTCAGGATATTGAAGTGATCAATGGAAACACTATTTATGCGGTAATCGGCCAACAGGAGAATTTATCATTCGGTTGGGTAAGCAAACTGGCAAAATCAACAAACGGAGGCAATAGCTGGCAACTCATTGAAAAAGACTTCTATGGAGAAAGTATCTCCTTTTTTGATGAACAACATGGAATTGCCATGGCTAAAGGTGTTTTACAGGTTACTCATGATGGAGGTTTGAATTGGAGGTTGGTACTGATTAGCGATGCAATAAAGTAATGAAAGTTGGAAAAGAATCAAGACTAGGGCAGTTCTTTCCTGCATCTCTATTTTTCGCAGTGGTGGTGATCTTTACATTCACATTCAATATTTCCAGTGCTCAGTCATATAACCAGATTCTTTCGGTCAAGCATATTCAGAAAATAGAAAATGCCGGTTCAGCGCGAGATAAAATCAAGCAGTACAAAAGGCTTTACAGCAAGGACAGTTTACGCCAATTAAAAGAGGCTGAGAGGTACTGGAAAAATAAATCTGATAGCCTTTTTGCATTAAAGGAAAATTACGATACTTCTCGACTAAAACCTGATACGTTGATGCTTTCGGAGCATCTGGATCAGTATGATTTAATGCAATT
This sequence comes from Cyclobacteriaceae bacterium, assembly GCA_019638275.1. GTDB lineage: Bacteria > Bacteroidota > Bacteroidia > Cytophagales > Cyclobacteriaceae > UBA2336. The sequence goes on from JAHBUC010000005.1 coordinate 183,192, forward strand.
AGATTCTATTCGTGATCTGGCAATCTTCCGCATAAAAAATGAAGCTAAGAACTCAGAATATGGTCAAACAGTCGAACCTATTCATAATAAGTATTTAGCCACAGCTAAAAATGATTCCTTGCTTAAAGATGTGAGTGATCAACTTATTCAGAACGCCCAAAGTGAGTTCAGTCAGCTTTCACAAGTCAATGAGCTTGGGGCACAGATTCATCAATTTAAAAATTATGATCCCTGGGATAATGAATATAAAGCGAAAGTTGATCAGTTAGCGGATTCAGCCTTTGTAAAGGATCAGTTGAAAAGAAAAGCGGAAGATTTAGCTGCCGAATATTTGAGTGAAAATCAGGAATTATTTCAGGCTGCAAAAAACCGGATGGATGTTCTAATGAAGAAATATGCCATTGTTCCTAACTCCAATGACCTCACGAGTGCAGTAAAGAGAATATCTTTGAAAGGGCGACCATTCCGAGAGCGGTTATTAGTAGGAACTAATTTTCAGGTTTTAAGCCTCGAACCGCTTGCTATCGACTTTTCACCACTGTTAGGTTACAAGTTTAATTCAAATTTTGTAATGGGTGTGGGAGGAACCTATCGCCAAAGCTTCAACGATTCATTACTGCAAATTTCTCCAGATGTTATGAGTTATGGAGTGTTTGCAAGGTACGCGGTCATCCGGAATTTTTTTGCTAATGTGGAGTACTCCGTAAATACAGCCAGATCATCCAGTTCTGAGACACAAAGTGGTAGAGTTACCGATAAATCCTTAATTGTTGGTGTTGGGCGCAAATTTTTAGTGCACCAGAAGGTAGACATGACTGTCATAGTTGGATATAATTTTCTTCATACAAGGAATAGTGCCCTTTACCAGAGCCCTTGGAGCGTAAAGGTGGGTTTTCAATCAAGCGACCTTGCTTTTCTGAAGAAAAAACCAGATGTCAGTCAATTAATAAGGTAAGTGAACAATCTGTTCTATCCTCATAATTATGAGTCCTTATACAGATAGGTTGAATATAATATACGGATTGGAGTGGAGTATGTGACTCTTAAAAAGCATAAATCGCAGGAAAAGATAAAGTGGAGTAGCGCTAAATTCCTCGTTGAGGTATTGATTGCAGCATATTCAATTATAACTCCACGACCACCGGTGAATTCTTATACTCGTATCTATGGTTAAGCAAGCTGGCATTTATATACAGTGATTCCTCTTTTTGCAATCTTCCATAACCTTCGTGGATATGACCGCATATCAATAGTTTTGGCTTTACTTCTTGAATTTTTGATAATAGCGATGGGCACCCACAATGTTCTCCTTTCACATTAGCATCAAGTATGCCATAAGGAGGGCCATGTGTGATTAGTATATCGGTATCATTCGGAATCTTTTGGGTATGTTGTTCAATGTCCTGACCTGGATATCGGTTAAAGGCCCAATTGAAGAAGTATGGAGTTATCGGTGTGCCGTAGATTTTTATTCCTTCGATTGTGACACTGGACTCTTCCAAATAGATAATACTTTTAGGTATCAGGGATTGTGCCTGTTTAGGGTTCCGTTCGAACATCAGATCATGATTCCCGGCAATGAAAATCTTGTGTTTAAAGTCCTGTTTATCGAACCATTTGAAAAAGTCGATGAGCTGTAGTTCTGAACCTACCCACGATACATCCCCCGCATGAATCAATAAGTCGCCCTTTGGTAGGATAACTTCCTGATGTTTTGTGTGCGTATCGCTAATGCAGACGATTTTCATTGAGAATTTTGTAGGCTAACCATATTTCAACCACCGTCTTGTAAAATTTATTTTCCGCCTAAGGAATTTTTTATGGTTTGCTAAAAAGCCCCGATTTGTCGGTATCGAAATCCATTCCAACAGACCAAAGCCATAAAAAAGGGGAGGCGAACCTCCCTTTCTTTTTCATCTTCATCCCGAATTACTGTCCCCCGACATTCGGGAAAGAATTAAAATAAAGTTAGTGATTTACTCTCTCTTTTTCGAGATCGTATTTTTCTAGAGCCAAAATTAACTAATTATTATAGCCGAGGTCAGCGCATTGAATTTCGTTTGAAAATACGGAAGCACAAATCCCCGCCACCCTACTTCTTCCCCAAAACAAAAAAATGAGGTTGTAAAGGAAAATGGTGAAAAATCCGAATTCCGAAACTCCTTATTAATGAGTATACCGGATAGCTCCATTGTCGGACGGCCAGAAAAGTAGCTTAATATACTGGCTAAAAGAATCACTATAAATGGACTGAACAAGGACAATGGCCAGATAGGGGAATGGCCGAGTTTGAAGGCACGTTTTCCCCAGTTCAACGACACCCTCCCAACCATGAAAGAAAAATGAAGAAATAAAAGCAGCAAGAAGAGGCCCCAATCCCCCAAGTGCATAGTGAAAAGGTAAAATGGGTAATTGTGACAATCCTAAATAATGACCATACAAAGGCAACCAGATAATCCAACTAATGATGTAAGCCAGGATAAAAAAGATGACTACTTTCTCATATTACTAGGTGTCTATTCCTTCAACTGTCGAGTTACATCTATATAATAGAGAGCCCTGAATCCAGTTGTTACTAATTTATTTCTAATCGTAGCTTTTTGTAAACCTCTATCTAAATCCTAGAACAGTGATCTCTTTAACCTATCGAAGTAGTATCAGAAAAATCCATAAGGTAGGAAAACTTCGAATTTAAGCCAGATTTAAGGTTTTTGCATTTCAGTCGCGAATACTTAGGTCATGAGTCGCGTTTAGTACGCATCAGTCGCATTAAGTCTGAGAAATGACAGATTTAGCTGAAAATTTGAGGCTTTATGGGCTGATTTGCCC
>JAHBUC010000006.1 GCA_019638275.1 Cyclobacteriaceae bacterium
TTTTTTCAGCTTTTGTGGGTAAGTTGAATCTGATTAGGAATTAAAATCGAATAGTGAAAAGAACCCCACTAATCTTTACTCTGCTTGTAATTATAGGCCTAGCTGCATTTTTTTTGTATAAGGGCTATTACACCAAGCGAACAACTACTATTTGGGATATTATTTCAGAGCAAACAGTTTTGGTTTATGAAGTTGGAGAATGCGCTGATTGCATTAATCAAATTCACCAAACTGCATTATGGTCAGTGCTTCAGAAGACCATTATTACTGCTTCAGATAATGGAGAAACAAAACAACTATGGGAGACTATTATAAAGTCAGCGGATAAATTGGTTGTATCCCTTCATGTTACAAAGAAGGATGATTTTGATTTTGTTTATTATTTGCCTGTTAATAAAGCTAAGGGCGTTGAGGCTTTCTTACATTCACCTGGTGAGAAGCAATCCAAAATTTCGCAACGCGAGCTAAATGGAATTCAAATTAATGAAGTCAGATTTGGTGATCGTGTATTTTCATGGACTACTTTTGAAGATATTTGGGCTGCCAGCTTTACACCATTTCTGATTGAGGACGTAATCCGAACCTATAAATCTGATAAAAGGAGAACTTTTGGAACAACTTTATCGGGTGTTCAACAATTTCCGAAAGTAAAGAATGACGCTGGAAATCTCTATGTAAATCTGAAAGGTATTTCTCAATGGTTCGTAACCTTTTTACAAGAAGGTCAGATTTCAAGTTCAGGCCAGGCTTCACTGCTTGACGTAAAATCAACTGCCAACAATATTATTCTAAATGGATTTAGTTCCGCCAGTGAAGATAACACTGATGAGTTACTATCTTTTTTCTATAACCAGTCACCAGTTCCTTTTACGTTAAAGCAGTATGCATCAGCAAGAGCATTGGCTGTAACCAGTTTTGGAATTACAGACGGAAAGCAGTTGTTCAATAAATTACCAATCAGTAGGAATAGTGCGTTTCTAGACTCTATACGTATGTTGGGTGACGTAAATCCTGAAGAGCTTTATGCAGGGATTGGTAAGGAATTAGCTGTATGTTACTTTGAAGGTAGAGAGAATAAGCTCTCCAAGGTTCTGATGCTGTCGGTATCAAATGCGAGGCAATGGCTGCATACTATTGATAGACTAGCGCAAGCCACCGAAAAAGAAGATTCCTTATACTTCGAACAGTATTCCAACCATGAGATAAAAGAGATTGATCTGGTAAACCTTCCTGAGAAATTATTCAAACCTTTGATTCATGGATTTGAAAGAACCTACTACTGTCAATTGGATAATACCATACTGCTTGCTGAGCGCGTTGAAGATCTTAGAAGATTTTTGGATGATGTTGAACGTGAAGATGTTTGGGGTAAGTCGGTAGAGTTTAATCAATACCTTGAATCAACTTTACTGGAGTCAAACTTAAGCATTTATATTAATCCTTCACGCGCCTATGGCTATCTTCAAAAGCAGCTGAACCCCAAATGGGGTAATGTATTATCTAAGCCGCTAAGAGGTGAGTTGAATTCCCTAAGTTTTGCAGCCATCCAGTTTAGTTCATTGAATAATAGCTTTTATACCAATGTTTCGTTTATTCTAAATGATCAAAAAATTGCTGTGCAACAGCAACCTAGCCGAATTCAGGCAAATCTGGATCATCGAATAACCATTGGGCCATTTGTTGTTGTAAACCATGTTACCAAGCGGAATGAAATAGTTGTACAGGACTCAACGTACGGACTTCACTATTTTTCGTTGGATGGAAAGCGACTTTGGAGACGAAACCTGCCGGGTAAGATAATTGATAGAGTCCATCAGGTTGACTATTTGAGCAACAATAAACTTCAGTTGTTCTTTATGGCCGATGGTAAATTGGAAATTATTGATCGACTTGGCAATGCGGTTTCTCCATTCCCGGTTGTGGTTCCTAATCAAGCTTATGACTTTGTTCGGGTGGTTGACTATGATAACAGTAAACGATATCGGTATCTGTTAACTGAAAAATCTGGCAAGTTGTGGTTATTGGATAAGGAAGGTAAGAATCTGGATGGCTGGAGGCCGCGAATTATTGACGGAGCATTGATTGAGGCTGCACAGCACCATCGTATTCGTGGTAAGGATTTTATTCTTGCAATCCGAAAGGATGGTGTTGTTCATTTGTTTAATCGGAGAGGAGAAGATATTAAGGGTTTTCCGCTCAATTTAGAGAGTAAGCCTGCCGGGAGCTATTTTCTTGAATCAGGAAATACAGTGGCAACTACCAACTTTGTGGTTGTAACCAAGGATGGTGTTAAAATTAAATTTAATGTTGAAGGAAAAATTGTAAGTCGTGAACCGCTCGTAAAAACTGCTGTAGATGACGTGTTTGCGCTGGTGCCTGAGAAATCCGGAAAGTCGTTTGTTATCGTCCGCAACAATTCCAAGCAGTTTGAATTGTTAAATGAGCAAGGGCAACGAATATTGACCAATGACTTTTCGGGAAAGAATAGTATTGATGTTCAATACTATGATTTTGGCTCTGGTCGCATTTATTATGTATTGGCTGACGTAACTCAGGATCTGGTATACATTTACGATGGAGCTGGTCAACTATTAACTCCTGTGCCTGTTGAAGCTGAATCAATTACCATGTTTTTGGATGGAAACAGCGTTTATTATGCGGCCAGCTTTGAGTATCAGCTTGCGATTCAACCCATGCAAAATTAACCTCCCTTTCCCCGCTCTTTTTCAAGTTTGTCCCACAACTCTTCTGGAATGTGTTCGAGGTGACTGAATTCTCCGCCATTTCTGAGCCACTCACCACCATCAATTGTGATTACTTCACCGTTAATGTATCCCGAATAATCTGACATGAGGTATGCTGCGAGATTGGCTAACTCCTGATGTTCGCCTACACGTTTCAGTGGAATGCGTTCAGCCGGATTGAATTTCTTTACCAAATCACCTGGGAGTAGTCTGCTCCATGCTCCTTCTGTTGGAAAGGGCCCGGGAGCGATGGCGTTACTTCTGATGTTGTATTTAGCCCATTCAACAGCGAGTGATTTTGTAAGTGCGAGAACGCCAGCTTTGCCACATGCGGATGGAACAACGTAGCCCGAGCCTGTCCATGCATAAGTGGTAACAATATTCAGAAATACGCCTGGTTGTTTTTTGGCTATCCAATTCTTTCCGGCAGCCAGCGTTGTATAATAAGTTCCTTTCAGCACTATATCTACAACAATATCAAAGGCGCGATGAGAAAGCCGTTCTGTAGGACTAATGAAATTGCCTGCGGCATTATTCAGCACTCCGTGTATCTGACCAAAGGTTGCTTCTGTTTGACGGATTACATTTTCTATTTCGTCATATTTCCTGATATCGCAGGTAACGGCTAAAACTTTACCTCCGGTTTCGTTTTTTAGTTCCTCAGCCGTTTTATCCAACACCGCCTGCTTTCGGCTGGTGATAACCAGGTTTGCACCCAATTCAAGCATGTATTTACCCATTGATCGGCCCAGGCCTGTGCCACCCCCGGTAATGATAATTGTTTTGTCCTTAAATGACCCTGGTTTAAGCATCCCTTCCATGTGTGATTATTAATTTTTTGTGATAGCCAACAATTTAACGCAAACAAAGTAATCGTGCCCACGGATGATGAATTTTTATTTACACACAGTAGTGTCGATATTTGTTAACTAATTTTTTAAACTGATGAATCTGAAAATCACCTCCGCTATCTTATTTCTTTTCATACTGTCTTCTTGTGTGGTAACCAAGAAAAAGTATGATGATATTCTGGCTCAAAAGGTAAGGCTTGAAGCTGATTTAGCTGATAAGGAAAGTCAACTTGACAAAGCCAATGAATCTTTACAGCAATTGGATGAGCGTGTAAAGAAACTTTCTGCCGACACAACGGCCATGGCTGAAACACTTCGTGCCCGAGAAGCCCGGTTAGATGAACTCGATAAGGAATACACTCAACTCAATTCGTATTATAAAAATCTGCTTACCAGCAGTGGAAAGCTTAATCGTGACTTGGCACAGCAACAAGAACAATTGCTGGCAATTCAAGCTAATCTTGAGCGTACCCGAAAAATGAACGACTCACTAAATGTAAGCTTGACAGAACGTGAGAAAAAGGTTCAGGAGCTGGAGAGTGTTTTGGCCGCAAAGGACAAAGCGGTTAATGATCTGAAGAATAAGATATCGAATGCCTTGTTAAATTTTAAGGAGAATGACCTTACCGTGAATGTTAAAAACGGAAAGGTTTATGTTTCGTTGGCTGAGCAGCTCTTGTTTGCTTCGGGAAGTACCGAGGTTGATGGAAAGGGTGTATCTGCGCTGCAGCAGTTAGCCAAAGCCATTAAGGATCAAAACGACATTAATATTTTGATTGAGGGCCACACAGACAATGTACCTATTTCCAGAAAGTCGCAGTACATGCAAGACAATTGGGATCTTAGCGTGATGAGGGCCACGGCTATCACCAAAATTCTGACAAAGGCGGGTGTGTCTCCCAAGCAAATCACGGCTTCCGGAAGAGGTGAATTTGTGCCCTTAGCTGCGAACGACACTCCGCAGAATAAGCAGCGAAACAGACGGACTGAAATAATCATCACGCCTAATCTTGATGAATTGTTCAGAATACTGGAGTCGAATTAAAACTGGTTAACTATGGTAAGAATTTGGGGACTGCTCATTCTTGTAATCGCCATACTGGCAGTGATTGATGTTTGGAAAAGAGCGGATAGTATGGAAAAGCGTTTATTATGGACGGTGGTTATCATTCTCTTGCCAATAGTAGGACCATTGGCCTGGTATGCCATTAGCAGAGGAATAATAAAGCTTTGATTGGTTATTGAGTTTGTTTTTTGATGGCAGGCAGGTTCACCAAAAAGGTTGTGCCCTTGTCAATTTTTGAAGAAACGGTAATCTCGCCTTCTAATTTGTCAACCGTTTCATGTACAATATATAGTCCAAGGCCAGATCCTTTGATGTTTTCGTTGGCTCGATAGAACATTTTAAAGATGTTCATCAGGTGATGCTCGGCAATTCCTGATCCGTTGTCAATTACCTGAATGATTGCATGGTTGTCGTCATAGTCAACTTTTACCTCTATAAAGGGATTTTCTTGTCGAAGATTGTGATACTTGATTGCGTTGGAGATCAGATTTGTAAGAATGATCTTCAACCTTCTTGAATCTGTATGAAAAGCTCCGTGGCCGTTAACGGTAACAATTCTGAGGATGCGATTTTTATGATCCAGAAAACGGAGGTCGTCCATTACTTCATGTATCAGCGTGTTGAAAGAAATTTCTTCCCGAATGATTTCCAGTCGAGCATTGCGTGAGAAATCGATGATGTCGCGTATAAATCCATCCAACCGTTGAATGCTTTTTTCGATCAAATCAAGATAGAGCGGAATGTCCTTTCCATCGCTGAGTCGGGCAACGTTAACCAATCCAAGAACAGAGGCCAATGGTGCGCGTAAATCGTGCGAGGCACTGTACACGAACTTGTCCAATTCGCTATTTACCTTCTTTAGTTCACGGTTTCGCTTTTCAATATCGTTCACCCTCCATTTGTAGATGCCAAAAAGTGAACCCGCTACAAGTAAAGCCAGCACTATATAGAACCATTTTGTTTCGTAGAAAAAGGGTTTTACACGAAACCTGAATTCAGCTCCGGTGGTATTCCAAAGCTCGTCATTGTTTGATGCAATTACCCTGAACGTGTATTCACCCGGTGGCAGATTGGTATATGAGGTTTCGCGTTCTAAACCGCCATCCACCCACTGTTTATCAAAACCATCAAGTATAAATTTAAAATGGTTTTGCCCTGGCGCAACCAGGCTAAGGCTTGTGAATTGGAATGTATAGCGAATGTTATCCGACTGAATTTTTGGTTGCCCACTTTTAAGAAATGTTTGATTATCCGTAATCAATCGGGTAATGTAAACGGGCGGTATAATCGGATTCTCGATCATCCTTTCAGGATTAATTACTGAAGCACCCCCAATTGTAGGAATCCAGACTTCACCAGTTGAAGACAAGGTGGCACGGGTTGCCCCGGTACATTCCTTATTTTTCATGCCGTCATAGTTGTTGTATAGCCGTGTTTTAATTGGCGTATTTTTATTTTGGGCGTAGTTAACTGCTTCATCTTTTCGTATGCGAAGTATGCCCTTATTGGTGGTGATCCACACATTTCCTGCGTTATCCTCAACCCAATCAAAATAACTTTCTCCTTTCACCTGGTGTTCAAGCTCAAGCTGTATAAAGTCTTGTCCGGTAAAATGAAATATCCCCGTATTTGCCACCAGCCAAATCCGGCCCCGTTTATCGATATGAATATTGAAAATGAGCACTCCGGAATCATCATCGGTAATATGATGGGTTGACAATTTTCCGGTTGTGTCAATTAAGGTTAATCCGCCTCCATTTGTTCCCAGGTAAAGTGTACCGTTAGCATCTTGTTCTATAGAGAGAATGTAGTTCGCTCCGAGCCCGCTTTCTTTATTGTAAACAGATTTCACTTTTCCATCTGAAAACACCATGGCGCCACCTGCGCGAGTTGCCAACCATAAGTCTCCATTTTTATCTTTCAGTATTCTGCGGATGTCCTGTGCGGGTAAACCTGTTGAAATGTTATACAGGGTTTCTTGATTACCTTGCTTTCGCAGCAGGCCGCTGTATGAACCAATCCAAAGAATATCGTTATCAACGCAGATGTCCCGAATACCAATATTGTTTAACGAATGTTTAAGGTCAAGCTTTGAGAACTTACCATTGATGAATACATCGATACCTCCACCATCTGTACCAATATATAGTTCTCCCTTATTTCCTTCTGCGATGGTGTTTACCAGATCGAGCGAAAGGCCGTTAGCTTCCGAATAGGTTACGATACCGGTATCTTTCAATCGCAGCAATCCGGCTTTACTCGTTGTGAGCCAAAGACTGCCTTCTTTATCAAACGTAAGTGATGTAAGTTCAAGTGTTGGTAATCCTTGTGTTTTCGTAAACAGTTCTTCCGTTCCGGCAGCTTCATTTATTCTTGCCAAGCCGCGTTCTGTGGCTGCCCATACTGAGCCGTAGCTATCCATGGTAAGGGCGTTGACCTGAATGTTTTGTAATAATGCGACACTTGAAATGCGATCATTCTCCAACACATCCAGCCCGTTAGTTGAGCCTATCAAGATGCGTCCATCGGAGGTTGCATATAAAGCATTGATTACATTTCCAGCAAGTCCGTTCTTGGTTGTGTAGTGGGAGAATGCGCCATTTTTAATTTTAACAACACCATTGCCATTGGTTCCAACCCATATCGAGCCATGGGTATCTATTGCCAGGGCCATAATGCTGGTGTTACTTATCGGATCGAAATCTGGTTTTTCAATAATTTCATTTCTTAAAATGAACAGGCCATTATTGTTTGATCCAACATACATGGTACTGTCGGTGACTAACAGGCATCGAATTGAGCTTGGCAATGCGCCCTCTTTGGGTTGATAGGGTTTCAGTGTATTGTTTTCATAAACTACAATGCCGCTGCCCTGAGTGGCCAGCCATAGTTTATTTCCTTCTTTATAGGGTTGGTAAAAAGCATCTGATTTGAGAAATGATGTATTATCACGGTCAAATAATTCAAACCGGTATCCATCGAAGCGCAGCAACCCATTGTAGGCGGTAATCCATAAAAATCCATCATCACCTTGGATTACACCGGTCAGGTTATTGGATATCAGCCCGGCATCACTGGTCCATTGATCGATTGAACTTTGGGAAAGCGGTTTGGATGGCGGAAATGAGGCTGGTCTTTGCTGTGCCCGGATATTTGTGGTCACAATCAATACTTGAATAAGTAAGATCAGGTTTAAGTATACCCTCATTTGAGAAGTAAATTAGAAAAAACCTCTGGAAAAAATGGATTGAAGCAAAATATGTTATCCGAACAAAAAAGGCCAAATCCTTAGCGGAAATGGCCTTTGAAGTTGATAATTGCATTTGCTATTCTTTCAGCACCACGACATCAATGTTCTTTTGTTTTACCAGGTTGTTAAAAGCAGGAATCTCTTCATCAAAGATTTTCTTTAGGCTGTTCAGGTGCTTGTCAATTTCTGTTGTAATCTCATTTTTGAATGTAACCATTTGCTCGGTTGGGGCAAAATTACCCGAGCTAACCAATGAGTTCAGGTGAGCCAGCTTGTTGTTAAGCCTTATCGGGAAGTTGAGCGGATCCTGACCACTTCTGTTTTTGGTTTGATAAAGTGTTTCCTCAATCGTCTTCATTTGGTCCTGAATGTTCTTTGCTTTATCGAGAATATCTTTCATGGCATCTTTCTGATCTTTTATCGGATCAATGGCTCGATTGATTTGTTCCCGGGCTTGCCGTATTTTTTTTATTGCCGTGTGTGTTTCATTCACTTTGCCCAGCACCTCTTGCGCAAAATCAAACTGTGCTTTCATGTCAGCATCTGTGGCATCGGAGCGAGGATCTTTCAGAATTTCAAATTCGGTTTCCTGTACTTTTCCATTCACCGTAAGCCTTGCCTTGTAAGTTCCAGGTAATGCACGGGGTCCGTTCAATGAAGAAGCCCAAAGGATTAGCCCATCAAAACGATCGGCCTCCGGATAGCGCATGTTCCAGTTAAACTTATTCATGCCGGGTTGCTTGAGTGTTAGCTTCTCAACTTTGTCTTTTGGATTTGGTTTTGTTGAATACTTTTTGATCAGCTTTCCATCGGCCTGCAAAAACTCCAGGCTTACCTCTGCCTTGGTTGTATCCTTCAGGTAATAATGCACGATTACTCCACCAGGGTGATTTTGACCTGCTGTTCTGGACGCACGACCAAAACTGAAAGCAGGCCCCATACGGTAGGATGGCATCGGTTTGAATAAATATGAATCGCTTGCTGCAACCTGATCACTCAGTTGGTGCAAAGGAGTAAGGTCATCAATCAACCAAAAGCTTCTTCCCTGTGTAGCCGCAATCAGGTTATCGTTTTTGATGGTGAGATCTGTAATGGGCACCACGGGTAAGTTTAGTTGGAAAGGTTTCCAGCTTACACCATCATCAAATGAAACGTACATACCTGATTCAGTGCCGGCATATAATAGACCTTTTCTTTTTGGATCGGCCCGGAGAACGCGGGTGAAATGTCCGGCATCAATGCCCTCTGTAATCTTTGTCCAGGTTTTACCGTAGTCTTTTGATTTATAGAGGTACGGTCTGTAATCTCCAAGTTTGTAGCGGGTTCCGGCAACATAAATTCCACCTTTTGTATGCGGATCAAATTCAACACTGTTGAACATCATCCACTCGGGCATGCCTTGTGGTGTTACGTTTTTCCATTCTTTACCGCCATCGGTTGTTGCATAGATTAGCCCATCATCGGATCCGGTTACGATAAAATCTTTTTCGTATGGCGATTCACCCGCAGCAAAGATGGTACAGTAATATTCAACACTGGTGTTGTCTTTGGTAATCGGCCCGCCAGAAGGGCCGAGTTTGGTTTTATCATTTCGCGTTAAATCCGGACTAATGGTTTCCCAACTATGACCACCATTCAGTGAAACGTGCACATGGTTTGAAGTGGTATATAATTTCTTTGGATTGTGTGGTGAGAAGAAAATCGGGAAGTTCCATTGAAAACGGTATTTCATGTCTTCCGCACCATGCCCCATAGGGTTGTTGGGCCAAACGTTTACCGCCCGACTTTCACCCGTACGGTGGTTTTGCATTTCCAGCAAGCCACCGTAATTACCACCATATACAACATCAGGATCGGACGGATCGGGTGCGAGGTGACCGCTTTCGCTGCCGGCTGTTGTTTCCCAATCTTGCTCAGTAATAGCAAAGCCATCCGTACGGTGATAGATTCTTACCGTTGAGTTGTCTTGTTGTGCGCCATAAATCCGATACGGAAATACATTGTCCGTTGTAACGCGATAGAATTGAGCGGTTGGTTGATTATGATAGGTGCTCCAGTTTGCGCCACCATCAAATGTTACTTGAGCGCCACCGTCATCGGCCATAATCATCCGTTGGTTATCTTCCGGTGCAATCCATAAATCATGGTGATCGCCATGTGGTGCATTTGCAGATTCGAACGTACGACCACCGTCTTTAGATTTGTGGTATGAAACATTCAGTACATATACAAGATCTTCATCTTTTGTATCGGCATAAATACGGGTGTAATACCATGCACGCTGGCGCAGGTTACGGTTGTCGTTCATTTTTCGCCAGGTTTGTCCGGCATCGTCCGAGCGGTACACGCCACCATTTTCATTTTCAATAATCGCGTAAACGCGGTTGGAGTTTACAGGAGAAACCGAAACGCCCACAATGCCCCAGGTACCCTTTGGTAATCCTTGGTTGGCCGTAATGTTTGTCCAGGTTTCTCCTCCATCTGTGCTTTTCCACATGGCCGAGCCATCGCCACCACTTTCAAGACTATACGGTGTTCTTCTGATTCGCCAGGTACTCGCGTACATAATGCGCGGATTGTTTGGATCAAAGCAGAGATCAATGGCACCTGCATCTGCATTGGCAAACAAAGTACGTTTCCAGGTTTTGCCTCCATCAATGGATTTGTACACACCGCGTTCATCTGAAGATTTAAACAGATCGCCTAAAACGGCAGCATAAACAACATCAGGGTTTTTTGGATGTATTCTTATTCGTGGAATGTGGCGGGAATCTTTTAAACCAATGTGCGACCAGGTTTTACCGGCATCAACTGATTTCCACATGCCGTATCCGTAGGAAACATTACCGCGAACGGTTTTTTCTCCACCGCCCACGTAAATCACGTTGTTGTCCCATTCACTCACGGCCACCGCACCGATTGATCCACCGAAAAATCCATCAGAAATATTTTCCCAGCTATTTCCGGCATCAGTAGTGCGCCAAACGCCACCACCGGTAGCGCCAAAGTAAAACAGGTTAGGTTTGCCGGGTACACCGGTTACGGCTGCAGAGCGGCCGCCACGGAATGGTCCGATGCTTCGCCATTCCATGCCGTTATAAAGTTTTTCATCATAGCTAACCGTAGTTTTTGCTGTTGATGGAGCGCCTTTTCGTTGCGCCCAGGCTGGTAGCCAAAGCATAAAAAGGCATAGTGCAATCAGGCAGAACTTCTTCATAGGTATCAGGATAAGTTTTGACGATGATACCCTGAAATTACAAAAACGCGAAGCACTTTTTTATCAAAGGCAATTAAAGGTTTTGCACATGCAAAAGTATTTTTTGACTTTGCCTGTTCATTGTTTTGTCCTATGAAGGAAGGAGACCTCAAGAAGCTGTTTAGTATTCCGGTTATTGTAGCCGCCCTCGGCTATTTTGTTGATATCTATGATTTGCTGCTTTTCAGCATTGTGCGCATTCCCAGCTTGAGGGGATTAGGTGTGCCAGACGCTGCGCTTTTCGATCAGGGTGAATTTTTACTTCGCGTTCAGATGGGAGGACTTTTGGTGGGTGGAATTATCTGGGGAATTATGGGTGATAAGCGGGGCAGGCTTTCTGTGTTATTTGGATCAATTCTACTGTACTCCTTAGCAAATATTGCCAACGGTTTTGTAACAACGGTTGATCAATATGCCTGGTTAAGATTTATTGCGGGTATTGGACTTGCTGGTGAGTTAGGTGCAGGCATAACCTTAGTTTCAGAAGTTTTGCCAACACGCTTACGCGGATATGGAACAACGTTGGTGGCCAGTGTTGGGTTATTAGGAGCCGTGCTGGCCAATGTGGTGGCGAAGCATTTCGATTGGCAGGTTGCGTATTTTATTGGAGGCGGATTAGGCCTGTTACTGCTGCTGGCGCGTGTAAGTGTTTTTGAATCGGGTATGTTTTTAACGTTGAAGCAGCAAACCGTTGAGCGGGGAAATTTCATTTCGTTATTCACTTCCTTTGATCGGTTTAAGCGATTCATGAATTGTATTCTTATCGGTTTACCGATATGGTTTACAATTGGCATTCTAATAACATTCTCTCCGGAATTTTCGCAAGAGATCGGGGTGCTGAATCCGATTGTTGCCGGTGATGCGGTTATGTTCAGTTATTTGGGTTTGGTGGCTGGAGATATGAGCAGTGGTTTGCTGAGTCAATGGTTTCGATCGCGGAAGAAAATCGTTTTTGTGTTTATCCTCCTTACACTAGGGTTTATTCTGTTATACTTATACCCTCCGTTTGCCACCAATACGTTCTTTTATTTTACTTGTTTTTGCCTCGGTTTTGGTGTGGGTTATTGGGCGCTGTTTGTAACGATTGCCGCTGAACAATTCGGAACAAATCTGCGTTCCACTGTAGCCACCACGGTTCCAAATTTTATTCGTGGTACGGTTGTTCCTTTAACGTTTGCTTTCAAGCTCTTGCGCGATGACACCGGAATAATTATAGGTGCCCTTATTGTTGGTGTAGCCACCATTCTTATTGCGCTGGTTGCACTTCGGTCGCTGCAAGAAACCTTTGGCCGTGAGTTGAACTTTGTTGAGGATTGACGGGATAATATTTGGAGTGAATATTTTGAGGCTATCAAAACTTTTTTAATTTGCTGTAGTATGAAGAGGGCCGGAGGTATATTCGTTGTTTTTATCTTGCTGGTGATTGTTGTAAGCCCAGCCCACGGCCAGAATATCTCTTTGCTTGATAGTCTGCACAGGCAGCTTAAAAAATCCAGCGGTGTTACGCGCTTTCAATTGCTTAACGACATCGGTTTTGAATACCGGCTCTCATATCCTGATAGTACAATATACTATTGCAATCAGGCCTACACACTTGGACTTGAATTGAACGTTGACAAGGAACTTTCAAAGCCGCTCAGTTTTATCGGCCTGGCCAATGCTTATAAGGGCGATTATAAATCTTCATTCGAGTTTCACCTGAAGTCCGTAGAAGTAGCCCAGGAACAAAATGATTCAGCGCAACTGGCATTCTGCTACAATAACTTTGGTCGCCTATTTTACGATCAGGGTGATATGACACGCGCTTATGATAATTTAATTAAAAGTCAGGCAATATTTGAAAAGCTTAATGATCCGGTAGGCCTGGCCTATGTATACAGAAGCTTAAGTAATATTTATCGTTCGCAACAGGATTACTCGAAGGCCTTGGAGATGGCACTTAAAGCTTACCAACTTCGAAAGAAGACGGGAGATCCCAGGGGGCTTTTATCTGCGTTGATGGAATTGGGTACCGTTTACAGTGAAATGAAGAGTTCACTGGATGCCAACAGGTGTTTCGAGCAAGCCGATTCTATAGCGGTTAAGATTAATGACCATATAAGTCTGGCGGAGATTAAACTGGGTTGGGGCGAGTTTCTTTCTGCCAATGACAGTATGAATCATGCTGCTGAACTTGCTGATGAGGCCTACAAAATTATTATCAAATCTGATAACATTCGATTGTTGCCCAGGGCAAACCTGTTGATGGGGATTGTGAGTTACAAATTAAATGATTTTAAAAAATCAAGGATATTTCTTGATAAGGTCGTGGGGATTGGTAGTCAAACTCATCTTGACCTTCAACGTGATGCCAATTATTATTTGGGAAAGATAAACGAACGGGAAGGCAAGTTGGCTGAGGCCGCGGCATACACAAACAAATACTTAATACTAAAAGAATCGTTGCAAAGTGTTGAGTTGGCCCGGCAGATAGAGAAGCTTCAATTTCAATTAGAGATTGAAAAACGTGAACGTGAATATGAACTGCTAAAGGTAAAGCAAGCAGAAGCAGATGCTGCGGTTAGGCAAAAGCAGTTGGAAAATATAATTCTGATTGTCATAACAGGTTTTGTAACAGCCTTGTTTTTAATGCAATGGCGAAATAGTAAGAAAAGGCAGGGCGCAAACGTTAAGCTGGCCAGTCAGAATGAAAAGATTGAACGCCAGCGACTGGAGATATCTCATCAGAATGAAAAGCTGGAAAAGCGAAATGTTGAACTTTCAGAGCTTAATCATGAGAAGGATACGCTGATGAATATTGTGGCTCATGATTTAAAATCTCCACTAAACCGGATAAAGGGTTTGTCAGACTTGATTGAAATGGAGGGAGAACTTAATGCAAATCAAAGGAAGTACCTTGGCTTGATCAAAGACTCTACACGTTCAGGGTTGGATTTGATTACAGACTTACTGGATGTAAATGCGCTGGAAGTTAACCGCGAACCTGAATTCTCAATATTCAATTTAAGTACGTTTTTAACAGAGCGAGCCAATGCTTTTCGGCCGGGTGCATCTGCCAAAGAAATTGACATTGTGTTGGAACAGCACGTTACTGAGCCTGTAGAATCTGATCAGGAGTATTTATCTCGAATACTGGACAACCTGATCTCCAATGCCATTAAATTCTCACCCCGAAGGACGGTTATTCAAATCGTATCGGAAATGAAGGGTGAATATTTTTCAATTTCGGTAAAGGATCAGGGACCAGGCTTTAACCCAGCCGATATTAAATTCATGTATCAGAAATTTAAGAAGCTTACAGCCCGACCTACAGGTGGAGAAAGTTCCAATGGCCTTGGGCTAGCTATTGTAAAAATTCTGGTCGACCGGTTGGATGGTAAAATTGATTTGAGAACTGAAATTGGCAAAGGAAGCACTTTCGAAATTCTGCTTCCATTAAGGCCCATTGTTTCTGTTGTTTAGATTTTATTACATAGCAGGTTCTTTGCAGTTTATTCAGATTCGCCTGCCTAATGGAGACAGGGTATAACCGATTGCCTGCTTCCTGAAGTGTTTTGTCGAAAAAGGGATAAAAATACTACACCCATAGACAAGGATATTTTTTCTATACGTAGTTTTGCACCATGAAATGGTTATCAATCGTTGTACTTGTATTGGTTTCAGTTGGCGTTAAGGCGCAAACGGGTCCTTTGCCGAAAGAGGAAAGTGCGCGCATGACTCAGGATCAACGGGTGATTTATGAAACCGACCGTAAGACAAAGCGTGGCAAAAAGGACATCAGCCTAAAGAAACGCGTTAAAGTGGCAAAGAAAACGGATAGCAAAAGCAGGAAAATTCAACAGCCCAGGAAGCAAAAGCCAAAAAAAGCAAAAGGCAAATAGGACAATCCTGGTTATACGTGCTTCAACGCCTGCTCCAGGTCACTGATTAAATCTTCCGAATCCTCAATGCCAATACTCAGACGGATGAGCGAATCCACCAGGCCATTCTTTATTCTTTCTTCTTTTGGAATACTGGCGTGTGTCATGGAAGCGGGATGATTAATTAATGACTCTACACCACCCAGGGACTCAGCCAATGAAAATAGCTGTACGCTTTTCATTAAGGTGAATGCCTTTTCAAGACTATCATCTTTTAGGGTGAATGAAAGCATCCCTCCAAAGTCGCGCATTTGTTTTTTTGCAATAGCATGATTGGGGTGATCGCTGAATCCAGGCCAATATACTTTCCCAACTTTGGGATGATTCTTCAGGAACTCAGCAATTTTTCGCCCGTTCTGACAATGGCGCTCCATGCGCAAATGCAACGTTTTAATACCGCGCAATACCAGAAACGAATCCTGTGGTCCGGGCACAGCTCCACATGAATTTTGAATGAAGGCTAAATCCTGAAAAAGTTTTTCATTGTTGGTTGCCAGTGCGCCCATAATAACATCGGAATGTCCGCTCAGGTATTTGGTTACCGAGTGCATCACTATGTCAGCGCCCAGGTCAAGTGGACTTTGCAGATATGGAGAAGCAAACGTATTGTCCACTGCAACCAGTAAGTTGTTCTTTTTGGCGATAGCCACGCATGCTTCAATGTCGATGATATTCATCAACGGATTACTGGGTGTTTCTAACCAGATTAAACGTGTGTTACTGTTTATGTACTGGTTAATATTTTCAGCGTGCGTCAGATCAATGAAATGAAACTTGATGCCCAATCGTTCATATACCCTTTTAAACATGCGGTATGAACCCCCATACAAATCATTCGAGGTGATAACTTCATCACCTTGATTGAGCAGTTTGATGACCGTGTCGGTAGCCCCCATTCCAGAAGAAAAGCATAAGGCGAACGTAGCATTTTCCAAAGCAGCAATACTTTTCTGGAGTGCGTTGCGGGTTGGGTTAGCTCCACGGGCATAGGCATATCCTTTATGTTTCGCGGGCTCCTCCTGAACATAGGTTGAAGTCTGGAAAATCGGAGTCATAATTGCCCCGGTTGAAGGATCGGGCTCTACCCCCGCATGTACTGCTTTTGTGCCGAATTTCATCTTTGCCATGTATTTAAAATAAGTTGCAAAGTAATAAATTGTTTGGTCGCCAAATTTTGTAGCTTACTAAAATAATCCCTCCTAACCCTATGAAAAAAATCACCCTCACATGGCTTGCAGGCAGCTTTTTGCTCCTGTTCGTATCCATTATTCCGTCTTTTGCTCAGGTAGGTATCGGAACAGATGATCCAAATCCACGGGCTGTACTCGAACTAAAATCTCCCAATAATAATCAGGGATTTTTAGTGCCCCGGTTAACTACCGCGCAGCGAACGGCAGCACCATTTGTTTCATCTCTTACAGATGAAGACAAAGGCTTACTCGTATTTGATTCGGATACTGATAAGTTTTATTACTGGAGCGGAACTGTTTGGACAGTTATAGAAGACAGTGCCGGTACCGACAGCCAGACCCTTTCCTATAATTCAACAACCGGTTTGTTGACTATTTCAGGAGGTAATAACGTTACAATTAGTGGAACTTTACCGGGTGGAGCAGCAGGAGGAGATTTAAGTGGAACGTATCCGAACCCAACACTCGCTAATAATGCTATAAACTCAGCAAAAATTGTTGACGGAACTATCGCCACAATTGATTTGGCAGATGGATCAGTAACAGACGCAAAAATTTCAAATGTTGCTCCAGGTAAATTAAGCGCTGCTGGTGCAGTTGCCGGGCAGGTTCTAAAATGGAACGGATCAGCATGGGTGCCTCAAGCCGACAATACCGGCACGGGTACGGTAACAAATATTACGACAGGTGCAGGCCTTACAGGTGGCCCGATAACTACAACGGGCACCATTGCTTTATCGAATACGGGTGTAACTGCGGCATCTTATGGAAGTGCCACAACTGTTCCGCAGTTGACAGTTGATGCCCAAGGAAGGATTACAGCCGTATCAGGCATTACAATAGCTGGTGTTGCACCCGGTGGGGTAGCCGGTGGCGATCTTACGGGTACGTATCCTTCGCCAACAGTTGCCAACAATGCGATTACAACAGCCAAAATTTCGGATGGCGCTGTATCGGATATAAAAATTTCTACAGTAGCTCCCGGTAAGATTACACAAAGCGGAGCAGCAGTGGGACAAGTGTTGAAATGGAGTGGAGCCGCATGGACACCCCAAGCCGATAATACAGGTACCGGAACGGTGACTAGCATTGCAACTGGTGCTGGTCTTACTGGTGGCCCGATAACCACAACGGGCACTATTGCTTTATCGAATACGGGAGTAACTGCAGCGTCTTACGGTAATGCCACTACGGTTCCTCAATTTTCGGTTGATGCTCAAGGAAGAATTACCGCTGCTTCAGGAGTAGCGATAACTGGAGTCGCTCCTGGTGGGAGTGCATCAGGTGACCTTGCAGGTAACTATCCTGCACCTACAATAGCTACTGCTGCAGGAAATAATGTAGTGACTGCCATCAACAATGCAGCCACAACCGGAACAATAAATACTAATCGCCTAAATGGAGCAGTTGTATTAGATACTGAGTCACCCGCAGCAGGAGATGTTTCAGGTTCTTATTCTGCGGGGTTGAACCTGGGTAACACCACAGTCGCAGCGGGTTCATACGGATCAGCATCTCAAGTGGCAACTTTTACAGTTGATGCAAAGGGAAGGTTAACTGCTGCAGGTACTTCAGCAATCTCTGGTGTTACACCAGGCGGTACAGCGGGAGGTGATTTGACGGGTACCTATCCTAATCCAACCGTGGGAAATAATGCAATCAACTCGGCAAAAATTGCTGACGGGTCAATTGTAAATGCAGATATAAGTGGCAGTGCAGCGATTGATGTTTCAAAGTTTTCGGTGGGCACAAATGGTCAGGTGCTTACTACATCAGGAGGTGTGTCACAATGGGCAAATCCTAGTGGAAGTAGTTTAATAAATAATGCTGGTGTGAGAAATCTATTCGCAGGTCAGTCTGTGGGTGGAACCGGAACAGATAACGCATTCTTTGGTTCTTCTGCCGGTAGCTCAAATAACAGCGGAAATTATAACGTGATATTTGGAGCGCTTGCAGGTCAGAATAAGGAATTTGGTGACCTAAATACACTTATTGGTTGGCTAGCTGGTTCAGTGTTAACTACAGCAACTTTTAATGGGAACACATTTATTGGGGCACAAGCAGGACAGAATTCTACTGGCGGGCCTAATACGTTTTTAGGTGAAAAATCTGGTCAGTTCAATACAACTGGAACTCAAAGCTTATTTGCTGGAAATAGATCAGGCATCACAAATACTACTGGTGGTCAACATACAATTCTTGGATATTTTGCTGATGTAAGTTCTTCAAACTTGCAAAATGCTACTGCAATTGGGTATAACACCATTGTAAATGCCAGTAACAAAGTCCGAATAGGAAATGGAGCAGTTACAGTAATCGAAGGCCAAGTGGGTTTCACAGCTGCTTCGGATAAGCGCCTCAAGAAGGATATCCGATCACTTGATGTTGGTCTCGACTTTATTCTGAAATTAAACCCTGTTAGCTATCAAATGAAGAATTTTAATGATGGTAAGCTGAACTGGGGTTTTCTTGCGCAGGATATTGAAACACTGGTTGGGGATGAAAATGCGATACTTACCATCGGTGGTGATGCTGACCGTACACTTGGCTTGCGATACACCGATTTTATTGCTCCGTTAGTGAAGGCTGTGCAAGAACAGCAGGTGCTGATTGATTATCTGAAAGATCGCGTGGATCAGAATGAAATGGAAATACGACTTCTAAAGGATGTGCTTCTTGAATCACAGGGTCAGCCTGTTGAAAACAGTATTAAAAAGGCGCAAAAAACGCATTAAACGGCAGGGGTTGAACGTGTTACCAATCTTGTTTATTTAAGATGAATAATCTGTAATTTAGATTAAAGTAAACAGTTGGAAAGTCATGAAACCCTCATTTCTCAGTTTTTTTAAGCAAAAATCAGAAGAAGTAAACAAACAGCCTCTTCCCAGACAGAAAGGTAATGCAGAAGTTGTTAAACCGCCAAAAATGAATTGACTATGAGACTAGTACTATTTCTTATTTTACTTTCGCCAGCACTGTTGTTGGCTCAAAGTTTTTATATAAAGAATTCCGCAACAGTGAGCGTCAGCAATGGGTTTATTCTATCGGTAAAAGATAGTCTTGTAAATTCAGGTACATTAATCAATGATGGTTCGTTGGTTATGGGGGGAGTGTGGCTTAATACGGGCACTTACGTGCCGGGTGAAGGCCGTATAACATTCAACAGTACCGCTGGTGAACAGATCATTAACCACAATGCCCAGGCTTTTAGTTGGCTTACTATTGAAGGTAGCGGTATTAAAAAATTTCTTGCTGACATTGTGGTAGAACGTGAGTTGATTCTCGTTGAAGGCATTATGCTGGCAGAGAATAATTCAAAGATTATTTTTGACAGTGACGCGATCATTACTGGTGGTTCTGATCTTGCGCATGTTAATGGTGCTGTTCAACACTCAGGTGCAGGTACGAAATTATTTCCTGTAGGCAATGGGTCATTGTATTTGCCAGTGCGACTTAATAATTTGACAGGTTCGCCAGAGATACGCGTTTCTGTCACTGAGTTAAATGGATCGATTATCTTACCTACATCCAGTTCTCTAAACGCAATTTCTGACCAGCGTTATTTCACCGTTGAACCTGTCTCGGGCTCTCTTCAAAATGCAACGGTAACACTTCCGGTTAGGAATGAGGATGCATTGGGAGCCGGAAACATTGTTATTGTTCAATCTTCCAATCTTACAGATCCGTTTACTAATCTTGGTCCGGCTACACTTACCGGTTCACTTTCGAATGGAGCAATTACCAGTACATTGTCTCCGACAGAAGTGTTGTTGGCACTGGCGCGCGCAGACGTATCTGGAATTTTGGTTTATAATGCCATAGCACCAAATGGTTATGAAGCCAATCGCTATATGCAGATTGCAAATTTGCCGGAAGGAAGTATCGTTACTATTTATAACCGTTGGGGCGACAAGGTGTTTGAAATGCAAGGTTATGATGATACCGTTTCAGGTAAACGATTTGAGGGTTTTGGCCTTGACGGAAAAGAGCTTCCGTCTGGTAATTATTTTTATAAGATAGAACCACCTAATTCCTCGCCCTTAACGGGATTTCTTTCATTGAGGCGGTGACTTTTAATTACAGTTCGGGTATTTAATCAACAAAATCAAGTAATGTCATGATTCGTAAGGTAAAGATTCTTATTGCGTTAGCAGTTGTCTCAACGTGCGCCTTTGCGCAGGTAGGCATTGGAACGGATAGCCCCAACGCAAAAGCTGTTTTGGATCTGCAATCTCCCGGAAATAATCAGGGGCTTCTGGTTCCGCGTCTTACAGCTGCTCAGCGCACATCCATAACAGGATTAACCGCAGGTGAGAAGGGCTTATTGGTGTTTGATATCAGCGATAACAAGTTCTATTACTGGAGTGGAAGCGCGTGGATTGTTATTGAAGATAGTTTTGGGACAGGCACAGTAACCGCTATTAATACGGGGGCAGGCCTCACAGGCGGACCGATAACCGTTACCGGAACCATTGGACTTGCTGATGGAGGCGTAACAACTGTTAAACTGGCAGATGGATCGGTAACAACCGCAAAAATTACCGATGGTACAATAGGCACGGCTGACATTGCCAATGGTGCTGTGACGGGTACAAAACTTTCAAATACAGGTGTAACAGCTGCAACATACGGAAGCGCTACAACTGTACCTCAATTTGCAGTTGATGCGCAGGGGCGAATTACTTTGGTAACAAATACCACTATTGCAGGTGTTGCTCCGGGTGGTGCAGCCGGTGGCGATTTAAGTGGAACTTATCCTAACCCCACAGTTGCCAATAATGCTATTACTTCCGCGAAAATTCTTGACGGAACCATTGCTACAGCAGACCTGGCTGATGGATCTGTTTCTTCTGCTAAAATTGCTGATGGAACAATAGGCACGGTTGATCTGGCCAATGCTTCCGTTACGGATGTGAAGATCAGCAATGTGGCGCCTGCAAAACTGACACAGAGTGGTGCTACAACCAACCAGGTTCTGAAATGGAATGGAACAGCGTGGGCTCCTCAAACCGATACTCAGGGTGTTACCAGCATAACTGCTGGAACTGGCTTGTCGGGTGGAACAATTATTTCAACAGGTACCATTGCCATTGCTGCCAATGGTGTAACCGCTACGGAACTGCGAAGCGATGCCGCTACAGATGCGAATCGTGCAGTTACCACCAACCATATTCGTGATAACGCAATTACAACTTCAAAAATTACAGATGGCTCTGTTACGAGCACTAAGCTTTCCAATTCTGGGGTGACTGCAGGTGTATATGGTAGTGCAACGCTTGTTCCCAGAATTCAAGTAGATGCACAAGGCAGGATTACCGTGGCCTCCAACGTTACCATTGCAGGTGTAACGCCAGGTGGTGCAGCCGGTGGTGATTTGACCGGAACGTATCCGAATCCTACGGTAACAACCAATGCGATTACGTCAGCAAAAATTCTGGATGGTACAGTAGCAACTGCGGATTTGGCAGATGCTTCTGTTACGTCTGCCAAAATTCTTGATGCTACGATTGCTACCGCTGATCTGGCCAATGGTGCAGTTACGGATATAAAGGTTTCTAACGTAGCTCCTGGTAAAATTTTGCAGGGTGGCGCTGCAGCGGGACAGGTGTTGAAATGGAATGGCGCTGCCTGGGCCCCTGGAACGGATAACACCGGTGGTGGAGGTGTTGGCGGGAGTGGGACAGCCGGTCAGGTGGCATTCTGGACAGGCTCTTCAAGTATTGCCGGAAACAATAACCTATTATGGGATGAAAAGGATTCGCGTTTGGGTATTGGATTGCCCCCACAATTCAATTTCCATTTTGGGGGCTCGCATGGCGTGGTGTTTACAATAACTGCTCAAGGTAATTATTTGGTTGACCCGAAGGATTACGTAATCATAGCAGACCCTGAAACCAATGAAATACTATTACCAGATTCAGATGCTGAAAGAGGACGTATTTTAATCATTCGCGCCTCAGGAGCAAAGGCCGTTACCATACGCTCAGCGAGTGGAAAGGATACGATTGATCAGCAGGCAGGTATTCAAATATCAGCAGCCGATAATGGCAGTCTTTATTGCATCACGCTAATAGCAGTAGGGAGTGGAAACTGGTTTACGCTTAATAAGGCAAGGCTCTAACTTAATCAAAGCGCCCGATCAGCATCAAACTTTTCCAGGTAATCGGCTACACGCCTTACAAAGCTTCCGCCAAGTGATCCATCCACTACACGATGATCGTAGGAGTGTGAAAGGAACATTTTGTGACGTATGGCGATCACATCTCCGTAAGGTGTTTCCAGTACAGCCGGTTTTTTCTGGATGGCGCCTACAGCCATTATTCCTACCTGGGGTTGCACAATAATGGGCGTGCCCATCACATTGCCAAATGAACCCACATTCGAAATGGTATAGGTTCCGCCCGAAAGTTCATCGGCTTTGAGTTTATTGTCGCGGGCTCTTGAGGCCAGGTCGTTTACAACTTTTGCCAGGCCGGTGAGGCTATACTGATCAGCATTTTTAATAACCGGAACAATCAGATTACCAGAAGGTAAGGCTACAGCCATACCAATGTTAATGTCTTTCTTTTTAATGATACGATCGCCATCTACCTGAATGTTGATCATGGGAAGGTCTTTGATGGCCTGCACGAGCGCTTCAATAAAAATAGGCGTGAACGTGAGCGCTTCATTGTAACGCTTTTGAAATTCGCCCTTCATTTTGTTTCGCCAGAAAACAATGTTGGTTACATCGGCTTCTACAAACGAAGTAACGTGTGGCGAAATACGCTTTGAATCTACCATTCGCTCCGCAATCATCTTGCGCATGCGGTCCATCTGAATAATTTCATCACCGCCACTAATGGAAACCGGAACACCTTGTGGAGCCTTATAAGCCTGTGCCGTTTGTATACCCTTACCAAGCTTGCGGTTTTCAAGGTAGGCCAGTATATCTTTCTTGGTTACCCGTCCTTCCTGGCCTGTTCCGGGTATGGTTTCCAGTTCAGCAACAGCAATGTTTTCTTCTTTTGCGATATTTTTTACCAGGGGTGAGTAAAAGCGTGAAGCCGATTTAAAATCGGAAGCATGATGTGCAGAACCATTTCCATTTACCGGCTGGCTGACAACCTGTTCCTCTTTTTTGGTTTCCGGGCTGGCGGGCTTGGGTTGATCTTTTTTCGGTTCGCTGGTAGTAACGGCATCACTTTCGGTAGATATAATGGCAATGGGTTTCCCCACTTTTACCACATCACCTTCTTTGGCCAGAATTTCTTTCAGCACACCGGCATGGGTAGAGGGTACTTCTGTATCTACCTTGTCAGTGGCTACTTCCAATACCGACTCATCCTGCTCGATTTTATCGCCCGGCTTTTTCAACCATGACAAAATGGTGGCTTCCATAATACTTTCGCCCATTTTGGGCATTACCAGCTCAACAAGCGCCATAATTCAATCGTTTACGGGGGCAAAGTTAGCATTTTTGATGTGTTATAGAACAGCATTTCCGGGCTGTATCAGCCGTAAAATCAATCCTAAAAACTGATTTCAATCGCGTGCAGGAGTGACGATTATCATTCTGTTTAAGTATATGCTGGGGTAGCTTCAAACACGTTTAAACACAATTAATTATGGATACGCTAACTGTTGATAGACCGACTTCAAAAGTCACCAAAACCATGACTCCTGAAGCCAAATTTGTATACGCTTTTCAAGAGGGCGATGGAAAGAATAAAAAGCTGCTGGGCGGCAAAGGCGCCAACTTGTGTGAAATGACACAAATCGGGCTGAATGTGCCGCCCGGATTTGTAGTAACCACCGAGGCTTGCCTGACTTACCTCGATACCAACAAAAAATTGCCGGCTGGCCTGATGGATCAGGTTCATATTCATATGAGTGAATTGGAAAAAGCTACAGGAAAAAAATTCGGGGATGGAGAAAATCCATTGCTCGTGTCCGTTCGGTCCGGCTCTGCCATGTCAATGCCGGGTATGATGGATACCATTCTGAACCTGGGATTGAATTCAATTACACTGCAAGGATTAATCAAGCAAACCGGAAACGAGCGTTTTGGTTATGATGCTTACCGCAGATTTATTCAATTGTTCGGCAAAGTGGCATTGGGTGTACCCGATGAAAAATTTGATATTCATTTTGAAGCAATCAAAAAACGGGCGGGTGTTAAGGTTGATGTTGGACTCAGCACCGAAGATTTAAAGGAAATAGCCGATCGCTTTTTATTGGTTGTGAAAGAACAAACCGGTAAGCCATTTCCTGAAGACGTATACGAGCAACTTGAAATCGCCATTAAAGCGGTATTCAATTCGTGGATGGGTAAACGGGCAGTCGACTATCGGAGAGAATTCAGGATTACACCGGAGATGGCAAACGGTACTGCGGTAAACGTGGTGACTATGGTGTTTGGCAATATGGGTAATGATTGCGCCACGGGTGTTGGCTTTACCCGCGATCCGGGCACCGGAGAAAATGTAATGTATGGTGAATACCTCACCAATGCGCAAGGTGAGGATGTAGTTGCTGGTATCCGCACGCCTAAACCAGTTGCTCAACTGGCACAAGAAATGCCTGAGCAATATCAACAACTTGAAGAGCTAAGAAAAAAACTGGAATCCCATTACAAGGAAGTTCAGGATTTTGAATACACCATTGAAAAGGGTGTGTTGTATTGCCTGCAAACACGCAATGGAAAAATGAATACCACTGCGTTGGTACGTACATCTGTTGAAATGGTAAAGGAAGAACTCATCACAAAGGACCAGGCCTTGCTTCGCATTAAGCCTGACATGCTGGAGCAGTTGCTTCATCCACGCCTCGACAGTTCGAATAAAGAAGAACCACTGGCTCAAGGACTTCCGGCTTCACCGGGTGCAGCTTCAGGTCACATTGTATTTGATGCTGACAGAGCCGAGACGCTTAGAAGGTCTGGTGAGAAGGTGATTCTTGTGCGGGAAGAAACCAAACCAGAAGATATTCATGGTTTTTTTGCATCACAAGGTATTCTGACCAGTCGAGGCGGAAAAACCTCGCATGCAGCCGTGGTGGCGCGTGGTATGGGTAAACCTTGTGTAGCGGGTGCGGAAGGTATTCATGTTGATGTAAAACTTCGGCAGGCCACTATCGGTGATAAGATTTTGCATGAAGGTGATTACATCACCATTGATGGTGGAACCGGTAAGGTATACAAAGGCATGATACCCATGGTTGAGCCAACGTTTTCAGATGAGTTGAAAACCTTATTGGGCTGGGCGGATGAATTGGCCATGTTGAAAGTGATGGCGAATGCCGATACACCCGAGGCTGCACAGAAGGCCTTGAACTATGGAGCTATGGGTATTGGCTTGTGCCGTACTGAACGCATGTTCAATGCAGTTGATCGGCTGCCTATCGTGATTGAAATGATTTTAGCAGCTACTACCGAAGAACGGGAAGGCGCACTCAACAAGTTGAAAGAAATGCAGCGTCAGGATTTTGAACAAATTCTGACCACAATGGCCCCACGTCCTGTTACCATCCGGTTGTTGGATCCTCCCATTCATGAGTTTTTGCCTACCGAAGATGTGCTACGGGATGAACTAAGTAACCTGGTACATTTAAAGGAAACCGTAAGCGGTGTGAACAACCTGTTCAGTAGTCTGCGGTTGCTTCATGCCGACTTGAAAATTGCTGAAAATGCAGCTCATCCATTTAATACCTCTGGCGCTGAATTGGTAGGGCAGGCCATTCAGAAAAAGGAGCAGATGTTGCGAAAAGTAAAAGAGCTTCATGAAGTTAACCCGATGCTGGGCCACCGAGGTGTTCGGTTGGGGATTACGTATCCTGAAATCTATAAAATGCAGATACAGGCCATACTGGAAGCCACTGCGGATTGTCAGTTGAAAGGCGTGAAGGTTCACCCTGAAATAATGGTGCCGCAAGTTGTAGCTGCCGAGGAATTAAAACTGATATCCGAGTTTGTTCAGGAAGCAAAAGCGAAGTTGGAACAGGAACGAAACATCAAGCTTATGTTCCAATTCGGTACTATGGTAGAAGCTGTTCGTGCTTGTTTACAGGCAGAAGAACTTGCCGCCACAGCCGACTTCTTCTCATTCGGTACCAATGACCTTACGCAGGCTACATTTTCTTTCTCTCGCGAGGATGCCGAGAATAAATTCTTGCCTTACTACATCACACATGGAATTCTGAAAGAAAATCCGTTTGAAGTATTGGATAGCAAGGCAATGGGTAAGCTGATGCGAATGGCGGTACAAGATGGCCGTAAGGGAAATCCGGAATTGAAGGTTGGCATTTGTGGTGAGCATGGTGGCCACCCGGAGTCAATCCGGTTCTGCCACCAGATTGGGCTTAACTATGTTTCTTGTTCTGGGCCAAGAGTACCTGTTGCACGGCTTGCTGCTGCGCATGCCAAACTTGGTGAGTCGGGTTACAACAGTTTGTAGTCAATCAATAACTTAGCATGTCACCCTGATCGATAGGTTGGGGTGACATTTTTATTTGGGTAAACTCAATCGGATGAGATTCAATACCGCTACCGATGACATGCGAATGTTGATCATGCGGTCAGTCGACAGTTGAAGTTTGCGTGTAACGGTTTGGTGTTTATCTGAATAAGCAATCCAAACAGTGCCAACAGGCTTTTCAGGTGTTGCACCACCCGGGCCGGCAATGCCGCTGGTGGCTACACCAATGTCGGTGCTGAATTTAGCGCGAACAATGTTGGCCATTTCAATAATGGTAGGTTCACTTACTGCGCCATGTTTCTCTAATGTTTCAGGTTTAACACCAAGCTGACGCATTTTTATTTCGTAAGCGTACGGAATCATCGTGCCAAGAAAATATTCCGAGCTTCCGGGTATTGAGGTGATGAGATGCGATAAATATCCTCCGGTACAACTTTCAGCGATTGAAAGTGTGAGTTTACGATCACGCAACAACTGGCCGATTACGGCCTCAAGTGGAGTTTCGTTGTAACCATAAATGTATTGCGATGCCAACGGTTTGAGTTTTTCAACGCACTCCTTTAATTCGGCATCCATCGTTTTAGCCGATTGCCCGATAGCTGTGAGGCGTAGCTTTACTTCACCCAGGCTGGGCAAGTAGGCCAATTTGATGTGTGGTGGCAATGCATTTTCCCATGCTGCAATTTTTTCAGCGAGAAAGGATTCACCAATACCAACCGTTTTAATGATTTGATGGCGGATAAATGGAGTTTGATATTTTTCGAGCAATTGCGGAATAACAATTTCTGTCATCATCTTCTTCATTTCGTGCGGTACACCCGGCATTGAAACGAAAACCTTTTCACCCCGATCGAACCACATGCCCGGAGCTGTTCCCAACTCGTTGCGCACTGCCTTGCAGCATTCCGGAAGTGCCGCTTGCTGACGATTAAGTTCCGTTAGTTCACGCCCCCGACTGGCAAAGAATGCTGTTACATCACGCAAGGCATCTTCAAACATTACAATCTTGCAATTGAAATATTTCGCCAGGCATGGTTTGGTCAGGTCATCATTGGTCGGGCCAAGTCCACCGGTTATCAAAATAATATCAGCCCGTTTTTCTGCTTCCGCGAAAGCGGTAAGAATTTCAGATTCAATATCCCCAACGGTAGTTCTTCGGACAACTTTTATTCCAACCTTATCCAGTTCTCCGCTTATCCAATGTGAGTTTGTATCAAGGGTCTGGCCATATAGCAGTTCATCGCCAATGGCAATAATTTCAGCAATAATTTTTTTCATAGTTATAACGCGGACAAATATCAGATAAAAATTAAAAAATGGATATTTTGTTCCGGTGATTCCTTATCTTTTATCCTAATTCCGGCATTATGAATCCCTTTTCGGCTCTGGATTGGCAAAAGAAAATTTACCTCTCAGGTTTTTCAGGAAAACTTCCGCTTGTAAAAATTGATCCCGTTCACCTGGAGGAGGCCGCTAAAGCTGCGATGTCGCCACAAGCGTATGCCTACATTGCAGGAGGAGCTGGTGTGGAGAGCACGATGCGCTCAAACAGGAATGCATTTGAAACTTGCAAGATTATTCCGCGCATGTTGAGAAATGTTGGCGAACGTGATATCAGCATTAACTTATTCGGTAAAAAACTTTCTTCACCTTTTCTATTGTCACCAATTGGTGTGTTGGAGATGGTTCATCCCGAAGCTGACCTTGCTGTTGGTCGCGCGGCAGCGCAATTAGGTGTGCCTTATATTTTTTCCAACCAGGCATCGCGACCGATGGAAGAAGTAGCTAAAGCGATGGGAAGTTCCCCACGGTGGTTTCAGTTGTATTGGAGTAAATCGAATGAATTGGTAAAAAGTTTTGTACAACGCGCTGAAAAGTGTGGTTGCGATGCTATTGTGGTTACGCTTGACACCACCATGTTGGGTTGGCGTACACGCGATCTTGAATTGGCGTACCTTCCCTTTCTTGAAGGAAAAGGAATTGCGCAATACACATCCGATCCGGTTTTTCAGCAGATGATGGATGAAGCCGATGCACAGGAAAATACAAAGCGTGAAATCACCTGGCAAACGTTGCGCGGCTTGGTGAGCATGGTGAACCGATATCCCGGCAAGGGCTTTTTTAAAAAACTTAAATCCGGCCGACCAATAAAGGCCGTTCAGAAGTTTATCAGCACCTATTCAAATCCGTGTACTACCTGGGATGATTTAAAATTTCTGCGTGAGCAAACGAAACTTCCTGTTTTACTAAAAGGCATACTTCATCCGGATGATGCCCGAAAGGCTGTGGATTATGGAATGGATGGCATTGTGGTTTCCAACCACGGTGGCCGGCAGGTTGATGGTTCCGTTTCAACGTTTGAGATGTTGCCGGAAATTGTCAACGCTGTTAATGGACGCATTCCGGTAATTATTGATAGTGGCATTCGTGGAGGTGCAGATGCATATAAATGTCTGGCTATGGGAGCAAAGGCCGTTTGTATTGGAAGACCTTACGTGTATGGTCTGGCATTAGCTGGCGAGTTGGGAGTATATGAGGTTTTACGAAATTTTATGGCCGATTTTGAGCTCACCATGGGCCTTGCGGGATGCAAAAATGTTTCTGAGATCACGCGCGAAACACTGCGCTGAAACCCTGTAGGTTTTTAAAAATTGTTGGGTAATTTGGTGCCCTAATGATGACTTGTATGAGACATTTACTATGGATTTTTGCTTTTGTACTGGGTGCATGCACTTCAGCACAAATCAATCAGGCGTTGGGCGATTTGAATAAGTCGCTTGGCGGAGGTGAACTAACCACAGCTGAAGTGGCTGAAGGACTTAAGGAAGCTTTGGTCAAAGGCATTTCCACGGGATCAGATCAGGCCTCGCAACTGGATGGTTACTTTAAAAATCCACAAATAAAAATTCCATTCCCACCCGATGTAAAAAAAGTGGAGGACAAGCTGCGTCAGATCGGTTTGGGAAATGAAGTGGATAAGTTTGTCATGACTCTGAATCGCGGAGCAGAAGATGCGGCAAAGGAAGCAAAGCCAATATTTGTTAGTGCCATCAAACAAATGACCATACAGGATGCGTGGGGAATTTTGAAAGGAGATGAAGATGCAGCAACCGAATACCTGAAGCGAACCACATCAGCTCAGCTTCGCGAAAAATTTGCACCGGTTATTGCCAACTCACTTGATAAGGTAAACGCTACAAAATATTATGGAGATATCATCTCCACTTATAATAAGATTCCGCTTGTAGAAAAAGTAAATCCTGATTTGAATGATTACGCCACAACAAAAGCAATGGATGGATTGTTTCTACTCATAGCGGGTGAAGAGAAAAAAATCAGGCAAGATCCGGGGGCACGTACAACCGAATTGCTCAAGAAAGTTTTTGGACACAACAAGTAAAAAATTTAACTGAATTTGTGATATGGGATTATTCGAGAAACACAGCACATTATTGAATCAGGCTATTGATGCATTACACAAGCGCACATTCTTTGCCGCTTACCCGGAGCATCCTGCACCGGCTGTGTATGGTGAAACCGCTGATGCAGACGGACAAGCAGCTTTTAAGACGGCATTAGGAAAAAAGTTTGAGTTACTGAAGCAGGCAGATCCGGTAGCATGGATTGGTGTTGAAGAATCGCCCTACACACAAGAACCATTGGGTATTACGTACCCGGCCTTTTCGATTGATACATTAATCAGTCGCGCACAAAGTGCTTATCATGTGTGGAGAAAAGTCTCCGCTCAGGATAGAACTGGAATTTTAATTGAATCGTTGGAGCGTGTTCGTGTACGATTTTTTGAAATTGCGTATGCCACCATGCATACAACCGGTCAGGGTTACATGATGGCGTTTCAGGCTTCCGGCCCACATGCGGCAGATCGCGCATTGGAAGCCATTGCCGCAGGCTATGAAGAATTGCAGCGATTTCCGTCTGCCACGTTGTGGGATAAACCAATGGGAAAATTCAATATTCAGTTGAACAAAGAGTGGCGTGCCGTACCAAAAGGAATATCATTGGTTATCGGGTGTTCAACATTTCCTACCTGGAATACCGTTCCCGGGCTTTATGCAAGTTTGGTAACGGGTAATCCGGTTATCGTAAAGCCACATCCCGGTGCTGTATTGCCGATCGCACTAGTGGTTGCAGAAATTCAGCAAGTATTGAGCGAACAAAATCTAGATCCGAATATCTGCCAACTGGCTGTTGATTCATATGATAAGACAATTACTAAGGAATTGGCTGAGCATCCATCTGTTAAGTTGATTGACTTTACCGGAAACAGTGCATTTGGAAGTTACCTGGAAGGCTTGCAGGGCAAAGCTGTGTTTACCGAAAAAACAGGAGTGAATTCAGTTATTCTGGATTCCGTGGCTGATGCAGATAAAGTGGCTTCCAATCTTGCTTTTTCCTTATCGTTGTATTCAGGGCAAATGTGTACTGCGCCCCAAAATTTTTACATTCCTGAAAGTGGAATAAAAACAGCTTCGGGCACTGTAAGCTTTGATGAGTTTGCGCAGAAGCTGGTGGACAACATCAATAGCCTGGCCGACAACCCGAAAGCAGGACCATTTGTGTTGGGTGCCATCCAAAATAAAAACACCTGCACACGCGTGGCAGATGCCGAAAAGATCCCTGGCAAAGTTTGGGTTAAGTCGCGCGCCATTGAAAACCCGATGTTTAAAAATGCGCGCGTCAATACACCAATTTTAGTAGAGGTTGATGCTGCAAAGAAAGAGGTTTTTAGCAAGGAATTATTTGGACCTATAGCCTTATTGATTAAGACCAAAGACACCGATCACTCGATTGCCCTGGCACAGGAGATGGCAATCCATCATGGAGCTATTTCGTGTGGAGCGTATACAACAGATAGTGCTGTTCGTGAGAAGATCGCGGATGCGATGGCGTTGGCAGCTACTCCGGTGTCATTCAATTTGGTAGGCGGTATTTATATGAACCAGAATGCCGGCTTTTCTGATTTTCATGTAACGGGTGGTAATCCTTCGGGAAATGCTTCGTTCACAAATCCTGAGTATGTGGTGAAGCGGTTTACGTGGGTCGGTCATCGCGAGCCGGTGGCTGCAGGTTAACGCCCCTCAGTAGCCGTAGCGAGGCATTCGCAGGCCGCAAAGGGGAGGTGGAGTTGGGCGACTGTGTCGCCCGAGTTTGATGTCAAAACTAACTTGTTTGATTTTTCGGCCTGGTTGTTTTTTGGATTTGTCATGGTGACCTAGGGTTTTTGGTCAACCTATTTTAGGACGCTACATTGAGGGCAATTGTGCACAACGTTTTGTGTTTATGACGTTGTGCTGCTAAAATAATAAGAAATCTACCGATAGCACAATGGCATAAACACGTTGTTGCATGCTGGGCGTTTCAGTCAGACCGTTAGTTAGCCCAATTAAAGTCAGCAATTCAAGTCTGAATTGTCCTCTGAGTCTAAGTCGTTAGTTGGTTTTAAGGTCTTGACGGAAACGTCCGGTTGTAACAACGTGTTAAAACGTTGCTTACCGCGTGCAAGAGTGTCGTAAGTTGGGAAACTGTCTTGCGTACTGTTGAATTTATGGTCGGGTTACACGAAAAATTTTCGTTATCCCGATTTTTCTAAATTTCCTTTGCCAAACCGCAAAAAAAATTCGCGCTTCGCGCGAATAGTCTGGATGTCTGCCGAGGAATTTTGTTTGAAAACTACGTTGCATCAATTGGGAGTCAGCGTTATTTAAAAATCGTCCGAACGCCTTGCATGCAACGTTTGGGTTTGGGCAGTGGCGGGCTAAGGCCGACAAGGTCGTCACAGTCCCCCGTTGGCAAACGTTATAGCGAAGATAGTACTTTATACCTACACATCACCCCGCCATTGCCCAAACCTGTTGTTGTGGCCTGTGGGCTACACCGACACTATTTTTTAGATGTCTTTGAAGAATCAAACGTTATACCAACAACATATTTTTGTTTGACCTGTTGTCCTTTTATAGTTCCGGGTGTCCAGTCGGGACATTCCTTCATTAATCTAACAGCTTCCCTGTCACAATACTCATTTAGTCCTCTGACTACTTTTATTGAAAAGTCGTCTATTGAACCGTCTTTATTAATAACAAATTCTACGAAAACCTTACCGCTGATGACCTTCTTCTCTGAGTTCCTTGGGTAAATGAGATTGCTGTCAACATACTCTTTAAATTTCCCGAACCCTCCTGGGAATAGCGCGGGATTCTCCACGATAGTAAAAATTTCGTCTGATGACCATGTCGTATCAACTTTAAAAGTATTTTCAGTTGTTTCTTCTCTTATTTGTCTAGCGTTTATTTTGTCCAAATTCTCACCGTTTATTTTTACTTTCTTTTTGTCAAGTGTTTGAAGTCCCCTAATCGTATAGTTGAATTTAAAAATGCAGTCGCACATAGCTACTTCAATGAACTCCTCTATTTCCCCCGTCTTTTTATTTTTAATTCTCGTTACCTCTGTTGAATAAATTAAGTTAAGTGTGTCATTTATTATTTTAATTTGTCCTTTTAAATTTCCGATGCAGTTAGCGTATGCTGTCAGATATATTTCTGTTACGTCATTTGTCTGAGTAACCATGTCTATAGTTGTACTGTCACCAATACATTCAGTCATGCAGTCGGAAAACTCAAACTTCTCTAGGATTTGTCCTTGGGATACAGTTAAAGTCGTTGTAAATAATATCGTAAATATCGTTCGTGTCATTTTCTATTTGCCCATTGGCCACAACGGTTTGGGTTTGTTTAGTGGCGGATAAATCCAACGGATTTGTCCGCCTACACGAATATACATAAACGGAGTGAAACTTTCGGGCGACAAAGTCGCCCGCCATTAAACAAACCCGGTGTTGGGCGTCCGTTATTTACCACCACTCAATCCCTGTCCAATTTGTTGAATAGCTTTTTCTGCTTCTCTTATCTTCTCTTCCTTTTTCTTCTTCTCTATTTTATCATCGAGAATTAGTTCTATACCAATTTTCATTGGACTGAATATGGACAAGCATTCATCGTCAGTTAGCTCGTGCACTCCTTTGCTTAGGATTCCATAGATGACTTTGTTCTTAACTAAAAATTCAGGTAGATAGTCTTTGAGTGCTGATATTTTCTCGTCCATCCTCAACTTAAAGAAATCCTCATCCTTCAGTCCATCCTTTACCTTAGCTTGTGCATATGCTTCATAAATCAAATCCTCAAAAACGCGTCTTAAATAAACGAAGGCACCAATTCCAACTCCATGTGTCGTAAGTCCTATTCCCCTGTTAAATTCTGTATACTTGTCGGCCGTCAATACTGTTCTGTATTTTTTTAAATCTTGTTGAGACAAGTCATAGATTGTAGGATACTGTCCAATTTTAATAAATGAATTCTCGGTAAAATAGTATGTAAAGAATAGTTTGTGATTTACGTTTCTAGTGCAATGAAACTCAAAATTGAAAGTCTTGTTTGCATAATGTTCCAGTCCACCGTAAACTTTTGAAAACTTTGCGTAAGTGTCAGCTGGTGCAGTAATACCTGCTCCAACATGGTAGGTGGGGTAATCAGCATTACGCAAAAAAACACTGTCCTTGCTACACTGGACACAGTGACAATCAATTTTCTGTCCACCGTAGACAAAGAGATAAATAAATGGCAAGTCACCCGGCTCAAATGTTGTCGGTTTGTAGAGAGGAGTCTCTAGTAATAACGTATCTAATTTATTGTTGTCCATGTGACCAAACTATTTTGTAAATAATGGTGCCCAACGTGTTGGGTTTGTTTAGTGGCGGATAAATCCAACGGATTTGTCCGCCTACACGAATATAAACAAACCCGGTGTTGGCGGTAGTTTTACTTTCCAAATAGCTTTGATAGAAGTCCTTTTTTCTTTTTCTGAATCACCCAAATCAGTTCATCAGGATGTCTCTTTGTGAATTGGTTTGAGCCAAAACGTCCCCAAGCAAACCCATCCTTATTTGTTTTATTTCTTAAATCAGCAACAACCCAATTATCATCGGGAAATTCATTAAGGAATGTGTCCAATTCTTTATTGCTTTTTCTAAATTCTGCAATGTCAATAGTATTTGGATTGGTAGACCAAATGTCCATCACTACCTTTTCATGGACGTCATTTAGGTAATTGTCCCCAGGATTCTCATAAAATTCTACTAATGACTTGAAGAACTCGGTTAGGGTATCACAATAAATTACCAAAACTGCTGGGTCATGACACGCATAGTATATTTTGCCCAAGTCGCCATTATTTTTTATCTCGAGTACCCAGACATTTCCAAATCCATCATGACCAAGTGTAATGGAATGAGGTATAAGTTCTGTAAATCCAAATTCATCAATTGAGTCGAAGTAAGCTGTCTCTAGTCCATATCCTTCCCAACCTTTTGTCTCTCGTAAAATTTCTAATAATTCGTCCGCTATTCTGTTAGAAGGGAATTTGCTTTTGAGAGATATTAACTCATCATCTGTCAGTCCAAGTTTGAAGTCAAGTGTGTAGTTTTCATTGTCTTCGTCAACGAAGGTTGATGATTTTAATTTTTTAATTATCTCAATAGTTGTCATGTCTTAAATGTAAAATTACCGCCAACGTTTGGGTTTGGGCAGTGGCGGGCTTTGGAGGCCTTAGCAATGGAGCATCGCGGAATGCTAAGGCCGACAAGGTCGTCACAGTCCCCCGTGGGCAAACGTTGTAGCGAAGATAGAAATTTATACGTACACATCACCCCGCCATTGACCAAACCTGGTGTTGGGCGCTGGCAAATCGTCTCACCTTTTAATTTGGCTGTCCTGCCTTATTTTTCTCAAATGTGATAAAGAGTAGAAAAGCACAAACACCAATTGGTCTATAAAGTATTGTCGCAAGAGTTACGTAGTTTGTCTTTATTCCATTTTTTTTGGTGTCATAGTTTATTAAAAGGGCTGTTACAATGTTTAGAAGAAAAGTAAGTCCAATCGGAATAGTCGTCTTTAATATTTGATAGTCCCCAAAATCCAAAGTCCTTTCTCTGAGAAATTGTCTTACGAGATATTCCAATAGAGCAAATGTCCCAAGTAGTATTGCATATTTGCTTATAAGTCGAGAGTGATCTTTAGTCATTTGGTGTTCTTTCATTAAATGTGGTCAGTAGATAGAAAACTCCACCGTAAACAGGGGTCATTATTGATAAAAGTCCAATTGGGATTGCGACTGTTTTACCTTGTCTTAATAACGCATAAATAATCAACCCGTAAATTATGTTTCCAATCCAGTGTCCGTGAATCGTCAGCGCAATGAACAAGTCAGGGTTGTCGGTTGGTGTGACATATGGTATCGCAAAAGTGATTGCTATTTGAAGAATCATAAGTCCGACCAATAGTCCAACTACCCTAAGTACTTTGTCAGTAAGTCGTTTCATGTCTATTCTCTATTATTTGCTTGCGCCCAACGTGTTGTGTTTATGACGGCTGCGGCTTTCGAAGCCGTCATTGTCCCCCGTGGGTGAGCGAAATTAGTAAAACAAAACTACATATCAGAGTGTCACCCGCAGCTGGCATAAACACGTTGTTGGCAACAGTTGGGTTTCGGCCGTTACAGTCGGTCATACTCTAATTCTTTGTCGTCAGTAATTAATTGTCCTTTCTGACTCATTTTTTAGAGATAACATGTCCGCACGAAAGGGAATTAATCTGCGGAGGCATTCTATAAAAAAGGTCTTGTCCTTCTAAGACAAGTTCTGCTCGGTTACCTCCCCTTCTTTGGTTTTGTGCAGTAGCCCTTGTCTGATAAAAGATTGCCACTACATAGAAAAGACACTCCTCATTTGGATTTATAGTTCTTTGCAAACTGGTTGGTTTATCAAAAGATTCCAATTCTGTTACTCCATAGCTAAATAAGTATTGCTTGTCAAGGGTCATTGTGTCCGGAGGTAGAAATAATTTTACGAAAGTGTCAGGTGAATAAGGAATAGCGATTGAATCAGCAGAAAAATTAATTATCAGTTCTAGCGGATTCGAGGTTTCATTAAGCACACGAGTAAAGAATACTAAGTAACTATAGTTAAAGTTTTTATTGGTAAGTCCAGTGTATGGGCCACCTTTTGGGAAGCTGTTTTGTATTATTATTCCATTGCTTTTGGTCTCACTGTACCATTTAGTAATAGTAGTTTTGTCGAGACTTTGTCCCGTTACGAAAGTATAAAACGAAAAATAGAATCCCAGACAAATGGTTAGTCTCATAATTTTATTGTTATGTCGATACTTGTTAAAATGGCTTTGCAATTTGTCCGGGGGCATTAAATTGCTTTCAAGTCCTTTAATTTTTTTCCTCCACCGTCTGCCGAGATATAAACTGTCAACGGAGAAGAGTCCGAATTGTTTTTTGATTTTCTGTCGACCGTCTTTGTCGGTTTACTCGCCCCTGTCCACGAGCCAACCCAATTGTTGCCAACGTTTGTGTTTATGCAGTGCGGGGGATAGGAGGGCAAAAAAATGTAGCGCAGCGAAATGTTTTGCCCGACCTGCACGTCTCTGTCCCCCGACACCGAACTAAATTATGAAAATACTTTTAATACCAACACAAAACCCCCGCATTGCATAAACATTTTGTTGGGCACCGTTGCTTACTCAATCATTATATAAAACCAAGGAGTATTCAAAAGTCCATGTCTAAGGTAAATGCTAACTATGTCCCCTTTGTCTGTCGCTTCATACTCGTCCTTTGTCACGCTTACCTTTTCTGTTTCAGTTCTCGGTCCCCAAGGTCTGAGAGTTAAATAGTAAGTTGTCGACTTTCCAGAACTGATTTCTTTATCGGTTACTTCACTATTAAATATTTCCGGCTCTGATTTGTCAAACAAGCAATTTGACAGTACAAAAGTCCCGAATGAGTAGCACAGTATCATTCCTGCTAATGATAGAATGGTTATGTAGTCAACCACTTTTTTGAATTTAATCTCTTTTGTCCACAGTACGAGTAAACCTGTCAATATAAGTGAGATTATAAAAACATTAATCCAGAGGTTCGTATATTCTAAAATCTCAAAGTCCATTATCGCCCGTATTAAGAGTCCAGCGCTTGGTGCGATGAAGCCGTAAATTATTGATGGGTAAGCGCTATTTTTCTTCTCATCAAACCTAATTAATCCACGATAGAAGTACAGGGAAGCAAGTGCAATTCCTGGTAATATCATTCCTACGGAAACACATATCAAGTAGGGTTGGGGATAAAACCACAACCAAATGCCTGTCGCGCCACCAACAATATTTATGTATTTGGCAACTCTTCTGGCCTCATTTAATCTAAATTCTCTTGTCTGTTGATTTATTCCGAATTCGTTGTCAGTCAGGATTTGTTTTTCCTCCTCACTTGCCTCGTGGCTGTCGAGTTCTAAAAAATTATTATTTAGCCAATCTAATACTTGGTCAGACCGCTCGATGTAGGCGGTTATCTTTATTGACTTTTTGTCCTTACTATTTGAAATTATGTGAATGTAATTGCTGTCAGCCCGAAATCCTTTTATTTCTTGGAAGTCTAAAGTCTTTGTCCCTAAAACACTTAGTCTCGAAATAGAATTTGCTCCAATAATAAGTCGGCCTCTAATTGTTTCAACCAGTCCATAGGTAAACATGATTGTCCCTCCAAGTGAAACGGGAATAAGGATGAGTGAAACATTCAGATTGGAAGTTTCAGAACTTAAAGTTATGAAGCCAACGTATACAAATAGTCCAATCAGTAATGGTGAAAATATGTAAATAAAAATTCTCCAACCTTTAGCTGTCCTAAATTCTCCTGTCATTTTACTCTACTCTTTTTAGCAATGGTGCCCAACGTTTTGTGTTTATGACGGCTGCGGTTTTCGAAGCCGTCTTCGTCCACCGTGGGTGGACGAAGTTAATAAAACAAAACTACAATTTAGAGTGTCACCCGCAGCTGGCATAAACACGGTGTTGGGCGCAGTTCCATCACATATTTAAGTAATGCTTTGCTAATTCAAGGAATATATTCCGTTGTATTAGTGCGGCTTGAAAAAGTTTTCCGTGCTCTTTGATGTAGTCGTCTAGAATGTCGTCCTTTTCTTTTGCATTGTCCTTAGCCTGTTGAGCATAGAATTCGAAAGATGGGTCCCCAGGTTTGAAATCGGGTCCCTTTTGGAGATATTGGTCTACTAAAACCTTCTCGTACATTAAAGTTCTTTTTAGGCGACTAATTCTCATGTCAACAAAGTTATGAACTTTTAATACTTCCATTACTGTCTCATGGCATGAACTTACAAGTGTATCGCTTTGAACTAGAAGTTGCACTCGACTCAATGCAACATTTACATTGTTGTAGGCGTCCCTAAGCTTGATAATTTTATCCTTTAGCTCTTCATGGTTTGTCTGATTATATTCATGAACCGAAACTCTTAAGCTGTCCCAAAGCCAAATATTGAGATTTGTAGAAAAATCTATTATTGATTGTTTCTGCTCATTGAATATTATGTTTTTCTTATTTGTCTCAATTGCTAAAGTCGCTCTAAGCAATTCAGTGTCCTGCTCAAATTTGTTCCTGACTTCTTCTACAATAGTTGTCAATTGTCCCAAATCTTCTTTGTCAGCAAGATTTTGTCCCTTTCTATTGAAATACTGCTTAAGATAAATTATGTAAAGACCTACTAGAAAGTTTATCAGTAAAACGATTATTAATAGTATAGTTTCCATCGTCATGTCGGTGTCACTCAAATTGGAATTGCGCCCAACGTTTTGTGTTTATGACGGCTGCGGTTTTCGAAGCCGTCTTTGTCCACCGTGGGTGGACGAAGTTAGTAAAACAAACCTACATTTTAGAGTGTCACCCGCAGCTGGCATAAACACGGTGTTGGGCACTGTGGGCCTACCGTGTCCGTTGATATTCAACAAAAAGTTTATTATAGTCATTGTCCGGGTATGCCAATGCCACAAAATTGTCCACTTGTCGTTTTATGAAATATATGTTATAGCCTGATTGTGAATTGGTCAACTTGTCAAACCAAACTGGCCTATGATTTGGGTCAACTAAAATGTTTTTGTCAAACACTTCTTCTCTATCTGTCAATTGAAATTTAGAATTTGTTAACCAGTCCCTTATGTCGCTTGATGGGCCTTCAAATGTCAAGAACCCATATCTTGTATTTGATGTTTGAGTTAAAGTAGTTCTAATATTGTTTACAGACTTGGGCAATTTCGGAAATTGTCCGTCCCTTAATATGAGTTTTAGATTTTTGTCCGTTGTCGAGCTGCTACTTAATAAAGTAAGAATTAAAAGTCCACAGGCAACTCGTATTAATTTAGACTTTGTCATGTTGTCCTGGCCCATTGTGCCCAACGTGTTGTGTTTATGACGGCTGCGGTTTTCGAAGCCGTCTTTGTCCACCGTGGGTGGACGAAGTTAATAAAACAAAACTATATTTTAGAGCGTCACCCGCAGCTGGCATAAACACGGTGTTGCCGGCTGTAGCATTGTCAAAATATTTTCTTCACTACAAATTCTTTTTTTCGTCCTATAAATACACTCCATAGTAATTCTGTCAGGATGGCGCAACCTATTAAATTGGACAATGTCACAATGGAAAAAGTGCTTTCGAAATTCTGGATAACTGTCAATTGAATAATTAAATAGGTCAGCATTATTAAAACTGTCAGTATTATTTCTCTTCTTAATTTTAAGTCCCAAAGATTCATTGCGAAAAATATTGTCCCAAAAATTGGATTTAGTAAAAAGCCTACAATGAAGATTAGTTGTTTGGAAAATAATTCAGGAAGTCCTTCGTTTTTCTTTTTAATTGTCTCAATTTCTTGTCGTTCTATTTCAATTTTAGATTGAATGTCTGTCTTGAGTTTACTATGGTCGTCAGATAGCCCTGTTCTTTTTTCTAATTCCGTCAGTGCTGCTAAAACAGCTTCTTTGTCAAAAAGTGTTTGTCTGTCAATTATGTTTGTCAACTCATAATTGCTTTTGGTTGTCATTTTGTTTGTAAATCTGTTGTCCATTATTTTTTGTGCTATTGCCGGCAACGTGTTGGGTTTGTGACGGCTGCGGCTTTCGAAGCCGTCATTGTCCACCGTTGGCAAAACGAATTTAAGAAAACTAAACTTTATACCAACACATCACCCGCAGCTGGCACAAACCTGTTGTTGGCAGTAGTTGGGCTTCGTCCATAATCGTCAACCGCCCCTCATTCTATATAGTCGTTTGATTTAAAGTCCAGCGTTGTAAAAAATTATTTCTTGACTTCATAAATTCCACTTACACTGTTCCATACTAATTTGTTGTGATTTGTGTCCCAAAACGTTTGCCACCATTTGGCGTCCTTAGTTTCGTCAAACTTACTGTCTCCAAATAGCATTCCTAGATATGAAAATGTGTAAGTGTCCGGATTACAGTAACTCGCTTGCGAACCCTTTTCTTTTGGCATTTCATCCAAATTGTAAACGTTTTTTAAGCAGTTCTTTGTGATTTGATGTTTCTTTGGATTGTCTTGTAAAGAGACAATAAGAGCTTGAACAGCAGTTAAGCTGCTTATTTCTGGAATTTTTGAATTTTTATACTCAATGGGTCTATATTCGTCAACTGATTTATTGGTTAGGAAATTTACCCATTTGTTTTTAAGTTCTTCAAGTTCTTCCTTGGTTGATTGAATGGTAACGAATCCAAAATTCTTGTTTGTTAAGTTTTGAAGAATTTGATTTGCTCTTCCACCAACTTTGAACAAATCATTGTCTATGACCAAGCCTTTTCCTTCAAATATTATGTCACCATTAATTACTCTGTCCCAAATGATTAACCTACTTGTCCCCTCCAATTTTGTTTCATTACTATCGGTGATTTGATTTGTAAGTTCTTTTAAATAGGCGCTGTCCTTTGAATAGTTATTTATTGAAGCATTTAACGTCAAGAAAACGGCACTCCAACTTTTGTCATTTAAATTTTTATTCAAAAGCTCTGATGCGGTCAGCTTTTGTGCCTGGTCATACATTTCTCTTGTATAGTTTTCAATATTTTGTTGACTCCATGAAGTCAGTATTTTTTGAGAAAAAGATTTATAGGAAAAAATTGTCAGTAGAGTCAAGAAAAAGTACTTAATCATGTCGCTGTCGTTTATTTGTGCTTTGGTATAAAATCATTTTCGATTACTCGTCTTTGTCCACGGAGCCAGCCCAATTACTGCCAACGTTAGTATATAAAACGTGGCGGCACTCCAAATTAATAAAAAACAAATCAAAGTGCCGCCATGTTTT
This sequence comes from Cyclobacteriaceae bacterium, assembly GCA_019638275.1. Lineage (GTDB taxonomy): Bacteria > Bacteroidota > Bacteroidia > Cytophagales > Cyclobacteriaceae > UBA2336. The sequence goes on from JAHBUC010000006.1 coordinate 41,962, forward strand.
ATATACTTTGTTGTGCACAGTGTCACGCATTCACTGTACTTTAACCACACGGATGCCAGTGCTTTGGTTGTGTGTCGGCTTGCGCGGTACTGGCATTGGTGTGGTTTTTCGAAGCACTATACCTCCTGTCCGTTTACTTTTTCACCACAATAAGGACACGTAATCCATAATTTATTCAATTCACTGAAACACTTTTTGCAAGTGATTACTTTGTCCACCATTGACTTGAGTGGAATACTTGTCCGTACTGTAAATGTTTCTGGAATTTCCTTTAAGAAACTCGACTCATTACCTTTTTCTGTAATTAGAAAAAGTTTCTCTTTCGCTCTCGTCATTGCTACATAAAAGAGTCGTCTTTCTTCCTCAAGTAATAGGTCGTGGTTGGCCTTTTTAATAGTTTGAAAGATTCTGTCCTCGAGCCAAATGTCCGGAAATCCACCGTCACCTTCTGTAAGTCCAATTATGAAAACGACTTTAGCCTCAAGTCCCTTTGCTGCGTGAATGGTTTTTCCTTGAACCTTCAACCCCTCGTCCCTTAGTCTATGGTAGTAAGATTTGTCTTGATTAAATGAGTTACTGAACATTTTACTTCTTCTATAAAGGAATAGAATGTCCTCGCTTGTTAGTCCTTCGCCTTGGAATTTTCGAACCTCTTCAATTGCAAACTGAATATTTTCTTCCTCACTATTTCCGGCAAATACAACAATTTTATGTTCTGATTTTTTTGAAGAGTGAATGTCCTTGTTAACCTTAAACTTATTATGTTTTATGACTTCATTGCTTGCTCCAACAATATGTTGAGTGCTCCTATAATTTAGATTTAATTTAATAACACGAGCGTTTTTAAAGTGATTCTCAAATTCTATAATATAACTCACATTCGAACCTCTAAACCCGTAAATGCTTTGCCAATCGTCACCAACGCAAAAAAGTTGTGTGTCGTCCGTGAGCATAAGTTTTATTAATTCAACCTGTAGATTGTTAACGTCTTGAAACTCATCAACTAAAATGTATTGAAACTTACTTTTGTACTTATTGGCAATGTCTGGATGGTTTTTAAATAGAGAAGTAGTCCTTGAAATTAAGTCATTGAAGTCAAGGTAGGATTTGTCTGTGCAATAGGTTATGTATTTCTCAACTATTGGTATTGCTAATTCATAAAAGCTCCTTACTCTTTCGTGTTGGTCTTTATTTGCGTTACTTAAAACAGTCTGAGTGCTAATATTCTCTACCTTAATCATGTCGGTTATCCTAATGACTTGAGTGAGAAATTTTTTAACGTCTTCATGATAACCGTTGAATTCTTCTTTGTATGTAAGGGCTGCATTAACATGGTAATTTGCTGGAAGACGATTCTTGATGACTTTATCTAAAGTGTGATTAAAAAGAGCAGAGTCTTTTGTCATGCTCTCATAAGTCTTTACCAATAGGAGATTGCCTTTTTTAAATTGCTCTTCCTTGTCCTTTGTCGAGTAGCTTTTTTCACTAACGTGTTCCAAGTAAAGATTTGCCTCTGGAATGTAAAAGTCGGGGTGAAATGTAAAGTCCTTAACGTTGAGCAATGGTTCATACTCATACTTTATGCTATGTCGGTAAAGCCAATCTGCTATAAATTGTTCTGACTTCGACCTTACTTTGGTTCCATCTAAAGCGGTAAAATATTTTCCATCTTTGGGCGCGAACTTGCTTTGGTTCTTATCGAGATGTATTTTATCAATTATGTAGTCTAAAACGTAACGCTTTAGACGAAGCAGAAATTCAGTTTTCTCGCATTCTTCTATCAGTATTTTGTGGAAGACTTCAAATACAGTTTCAGGAGCAACATGTTTTGATAATTCGTCTTCTTCGTCTCTTTTCTCGTCTCCAATTATTCTGAATTTGTTGTCAAATTCATTCACTCCATGATTCCTTAAAACACTATAACAAAAGCTATGGAATGTTCTAATTGTAAGTGAGTCAATCCATTTAAACTTCCTTTGATAGTTAAACCTCTCTTTGTCTTTGTCAGCTTTACTTTTGAATTTATCAACAAGGATTTTTTCATATTCTCCGGTATTGTCTGCTGAAATGATTAAGCGGTCAATCATTTCATTGGTAGCATTCTTAGTAAATGTGATTGCAAGTATTCCCGAAGGACTCACATTTTTTTCTTCTATTAGATAGACAAGCTTTTGAAGGAGGGTCTTAGTCTTACCTGAACCTGCTCCTGCCAAAACAAGTAAGCGTTTTTCATCACTGATAACTGCTTCTTTCTGTCTATCATTTAGCGCGCTTAGATTGGTCTTAGTTTCTTCAATCATGCCTCGGGTTTCAAAATTCAACATTCCAATTTAAGACTTTGATTCGATTATTTATGACCATAGTCTTCTCGCCTTAACCACATGGCTGCCAAAGCTTAGGTTGTGTGTCGGAATATGTGGCTTTTGCATTGGTGTTTCTGGAAATCTATTTTCGTCTTTTATTTATGGTAGTTACCCAGCTCTCCAAAGAAGATATGTCTTTTTCCAATTCATCCGGGGATGGGACTTCCTCATTCTCGGCTGCCGCTAGGTCATGACCAGGTAGCCACTTTGAGCATTTAGTCATGCCCTCTTCAAATATCCTGCAATCATCCTCGGTAATATCTGAAAGGCTGTGAATCTGCTGAGTTTGTATGCTCTCTCTATACCGTTCTACCATCCCATTCAATAAGACTTCCTCAAATGCACGTTCCCAAGTTTCTCGCAAGCGACCGTAAATTAAAGTTGCGTTACGCTCGTACTCCTGTCGGTTACTTGCCTTAAACAACTTTCTGTTTTCCTGTAGGTCGTTCTTAAGCACCCCGATGCGTTTTTTTACTTTCATCGCCACCCAAGGCAATTCTGCACTGCATATGCCAGCTCCGATTCTTTCTCTAATTAAGTGTTGATCCTGCAGGTTAACACCAGATTTATCTGCCTCCCGATGAAGTGCAAGAAGAAAGACTATGTCATGCGTAAACACTATTACTTGTCGAGTGTTAGCCTCCTCAACAAGACGCCTAGCAATTATTGAACGCCATTTATGATCAAGTGATGAAACTGGATCATCAAATAGTATTGCTGACGGGTCGTCTGCGGTGCTTAACTCTGCAAAAAACGCTGCGATAGACAAGCATCTTGCTTCACCTTCGCTTACTACTTTTGGTACCTCAATGCTTGGTGCTCTTTTCAATATAAGCTTGTGATATAGGGCTCCACGTTCTCCACCGGCCTCCTGAAGTTCAACCTCCACATGAAAAAACTTCAATTTTTCAAGTTCCTTTCTAAAACTGGATTGTAGCTTTTCGGTTACAACAGCTTTAGTTATTTCAGTGCTCTTTCTTGTGATATTATTAGTTCGAGTATCTCGGATACATAGTTCGTAAGCGGCTAGTTTGGCCTTACGATCTATTACAGCTAAAACACTTTTTAGATTTATACCCAAAACTTCCCGCGACTTCAATTCATTGTAGCTTCTTGTCAGCTCGTCTTTTTTCGCTTGATCAACTGGAGTCACCAATTCCTTAGACCGTTTCCGAAGCTGTTCAACTAATTTCCTTATTCTATCTTCAGCTAATAAATATTTGGGTAACTCTGATGGTGCACCTGAAAGATCATGAAGAGCATTTAATATAATGGATTGTCTTGTCTTAGCCGCCTCCAAAAATGAACTAATTTCTTGTGCTATATCTTCTGATTCAATGTTGATTTCTTGAATGTAATTATCATTTGTGACGTCTATAACCTTTAGAGTATTGAGTTGCTCAAACAAAACCTGATATTCACGCTTAGAATTGCTAAATGCCTGTTCCGTTTTAGAGAGTACATATTCTTGAAAATTATTTAGTCGTTGAATGGCTGAGTCAGCTAAATCTTGTTGGCATAAAACACATTTTGATTTGTAACCTGTGAAAGGAAATGAATGTTCTTTATATGCCTCTTTTGAAGAGAATTCTTCCGCGGCTTTCCACATCTCTTTCCACATGTCTGAACCGCTTCCTGGAAGAAGTTCCGTGGGCATTGCCTTTTCTCTTACCTTCTTTGCCTCTTCATGATTCTCTCTAGTAGTCTTTTGCTTATCGAATAGTTTATGAACAAATTCATCGTTCAATCCTCGGTCAATGCTCAGAAGATGATTCAAAAAAGTTTCAATCCTATCGGCTCTGATATGCATCACACCAGCGTCTTTAGTTGGATTTTTGGACTTTAGGTCGTCAAGACTTTTCTGCAACAGTTGTAATTGTTCTTTTTCAGACGAGTCTAGAGTGGCCAGTAGAGTTACAGTTTCTGGCTTGGTCAAAGATGACAAACTATTGATGAGTTTTCTTACTTGAGTTCCATCCGGAAAATCTGGTAGTATTATTTCGTCTCTACTGAGCAATCTAATTTCCTTGTCAATTCTCTTCCCAACTTCTTCGCAACACAAAGCAAGTTTATCAAATAGATCGAGTCCAAACGGACGGAATGCTACATCCGTCCTCTCCCTCAAATAGATACTAGCAGATCTCGTATCAAAGACATTAACTCGATTGAGGTTGTTATCACCTTCAGTCCATTCATGGATTTCGTTTCCGTCATCAATTCTATATTGAATAGAAATCGAAGGCCTTGCGGGCACCAACTCTGATAGGACATTGCCCAAAATCTCCTCTTGACCTCTCGTCTTACATGCGCCTTTTAAAATTCTCGTATAACCTGATTTTCCAGCAGCGTTGTCACCGTAAATAACAGTTAGATTTGCACCGAATTCAATTTTCTGATTTTCCGCAAGGGCGTTCACTCCACTAAAGTGTAACACTGATGTTAGAGTTATCTTTCCGGAATTTGAAACGCTTCCTGAAATGTGAGTTTCATCAATAAGTATTGGTTTAATCTCCTTTTCAGAAAGCCCATGTGATGCTTTACATAATTCTGTAAGTTCATCATAATCTTCATTGCTTAATGAATTCTTGGTAATTAACCTTCTTAACGCATCTCGTTGCCAATCTGGTCTATCCTTTGACCATTCTAAAATTTCTTGTAAAACACTCATAGCATACCCGGTTGTAGATCAACCCCTTTTTGTCACCTAAAAGATACCTTTTATTGACGGTAGAAAAAATTGGCTCTTTTGCTTGCTTTGGTATCGCGTTGGAATGTGTGGCAAGCAAATGTGCCAATGCGCGGTGGCCACTACTCTGTCCCGCGTGGCATTGTGCACAACGTTTTGTGTTTATGACGGCTGCGGTTTTCGAAGCCGTCTTTGTCCACCGTGGGTGGACGAAGTTAATAAAACAAAACTACATTTTAGAGTGTCACCCGCAGCTGGCATAAACACGGTGTTGGCAACAGTTGGGTTCGTCCGTCAATGGTTTGTAAGTTTTCAATTGTCTGCCGTTTATTAAAGGCTCAAGTCTTTGTCAATGGTCTAGAACCCAACTCCGAAATACTTGATTTTGTCTCGTTTCTCTGTATTGTTAGTCCACGGTATGTTGTTTTATCAAACTATTTATTTGTCATTTGTCGTCCCTGTCGAAAGCATCTTTGGAGTAAATTGACATTTCAATCCCAAGGGATAATTTTCCTGCCAGTAATATTAATGTATTGGGTAAGTGGTCATTTTGGTTTACGATGTCTCCCTGTAATCTTGAATAGATTGGAAAGTCAAGATATGCAGTTGTGACTTTGTGAGTTTTAAAGAGTATTTTCAAGTCCCTACGGTATTTTGTTAAAAAATCAATCGCGTCCTGTACTTGTCCTTTAAAATCGTCCCAATCTTTCTCGGACACGTCAAATGATATTCTAAAATCCTTATGGACTTTCCGCTTGGTTTGTTTGTCTCCTTTTTCGTAAATGCTGTATACGGGAATTCGGGTCGTTTCTTTAAACGATTTGAATGAATTAGTATCACTATAAACTTTCAATACACACATACTGAGCAGAGTTCAGAATCATAAGTTTCATTTACAATTTTTTGTCAGCTGAACTTTGTCGGTTTTAAAATTACTGTCCACCTGGAAAACCCAATTGTTGCCAACGTTTTGTGTTTATTTAGTTGCGGGAGTAGGAGGGCTTAAAAATGGAACGAAGTGGAATGTTAAGCCCGACTTGCTCCGCAACTGTCCGCCTACAGCGGACTAAATTAATAAACGAATTTGATTAGCCAACACCGAACCCCGCAATTAAATAAACACGGTGTTGTGGTGCGTGCGTTCACGTCTCCGTTTTTATTTTGTTCAAATAGTTTGCAAGTCGTGTCCAGTTACTGTCACTGAAATTACTTTTGTCCAACAGGAAGAATCCGCTTTTATCTGTTACTTTGATTTTATCAGAATTGTCGTCCTGAATATGGTCAATTGTCAGTTGTCCAAAGTCTTGGTTTTTGTTATCAAATAGTCCGATTACTTTCTTTTTATTAAAGTCAAAGATTATGAGTCTTAGTCCTTCTTCAATTGCTAAAATCAAGAAAAAGAGTCCATAAAATAAGTAATGAAGTCCTTTGTTGTCTTGTAAGAAGAAATAGGTCATTGTCGCCCAAAATGCGATGTAAATAATTTGTCCTTTGAGATTAAAGCCATTAAAAATTATTTCTGATTCTTTGTCTTGATATGTTTTGATTGTCGACATATAAGTCCTGTATGCTATTCCAGCTGCTAAAATTGTCGCAATTGAAAGTCCAATGATTTTATTATCAAACGTGTAATAGCCTGCTCCGAAACAAGTCGCTGCTGCTAATAAAGTTAGTGTCGCCTTAATTAATAAATAGTCTCTGTCGTTCATTTTACTTTTCTGTCCAAACGCATGCACCACAACGTTTTGGGTTTGTTTAGTGGCGGATAAATCCAACGGATTTATCCGCCTACACGAATATAATTAAACTTGCTGACACTACGGGCGACTGTGTCGCCCGCCATTAAACAAACCCGGTGTTGCCAGCTGTTGGCGTCACACGTAAAATAAAATGTCAAGCATTTACAAACTCAGTCGCTTTGGTCAATTGTCCATTTGTCAACGTTAGGATTGATTCAATCATTTTTTGTAATGACCTCTTCTTCTCTTCGTAATCTGACATGTCCCAATAATTTCCTTTTAAAGCAACTTTAATCTCTCCGCTAATAATCTGTCCCTTGTATCGTTTGCTGTCAATTGACAAATCAAATTCTCCGCCAGCTTTTGCGGGTCTACCAAATTCTACTTTGATTTTCTCAAACATCTCTGAAGCCAAAAAGGCTTGTCTAATATGTCCCATGAAATTTGAGGCAATCCCTACTTTTGTCCTGTCGTCCGTTAACCAAATTTGAAACTGTATTTGATTGTTGGCTTTAAAAATTTTAAGTGTTGATACGTCAACGTCTACCTCTAAATCTGTCCAGACCCATTTCTCTCCGTTCCATACGTGAAATTCACTAAATCCAAATTCTCCAATGTCACGATAAATTAAAATTCTGTCCATTTAGTAATCTAAGTCGTTACTCTGTCCACGCCAATTGCTGGCAACGTTTTGGGTTTGTTTAGTGGCGGATAAATCCAACGGATTTGTCCGCCTACACGAATATAAATAAACTTATTGACACTATGGGCGACACAGTCGCCCGCCATTAAACAAACCTGGTGTTGGCTGCTGGGCGCTTCTGTCGACCGTTATATGCTAAAGAGTCTTTGTCAGCCGTAATTGTTAAGGTTTTGTCAAAGGTCAAAGTCTGCCACTAAGTCTAAGGTCAAACAGAAGTGTCCAGCAATTATTCATGGCGGAATCTTAAATGCTTAATTGAATTATAGTTTAACCAAATTCTCACAAGTCCGTTTTTGGCATTTTGTCCATAAATTTCACTACTCACAGAATTTGGATTGTAATGAATGTAGTATATGTCTTTAGTTTTTAGTTTTTCTATTTCTGCTTTCGCTTCTGTGTGATGTATTTGCTTGTTGTTAATGAGTACTACCGGATTTTTTGAGTCATCCAAAATATGCTGTGAAAATCCATTGTATTTATCTGGAAACTTAGTTCTCAACGCCTTCAAAGTGTGCTTTATTTTCTTTTTGTCTTGCTGATATGTAAATAATACAATTGCAATCTCGTTGTGCTGGAGATGGGGAAATTGTTCTTCATTTCTAAATTTAGTCAATTCGACTAAATGTTTATCAGTAGTCTCATTTATTGTCAGGCGCTTGCGCACAACGTTTTGTGTTTATTTAGTTGCGGGAGTAGGAGGGCTTAAAAATGGAGCGCAGCGGAATGTTAAGCCCGACTTGCTCCGCAACTGTCCGCCTACAGCGGACTAAATTAAGAAACGAATTTGAATTGGCACACCGTACCCCGCAATTAAATAAACACGGTGTTAGCGGTAGTTTTTTTGTCAGAATATTCCTCTTGCTTTCAGGACTCCTTCTTTCTTGACTGTAAATAGGTCTTCAATGTAAGTCCCCATTAATGGATAAGCCTTCTTTCTAACAATATTAAAATATTCTTTCGGGAAGGATTTTTTAATTCTGTCTTTGTCAAGTTGTCCTATGTCATAAGAAACCTTCTCCTTGAATTCTATTTTTTGTGGCTTTAAATCCTTTCTATGATAGTCGTCAAATTTGTAAGGGTCTCCTGGACTCGCCCATCTATTGTCCTTTGTTATATAGACGTCAAAGTATTGATATTTTTCATGATAGAGCTGTCCTTTGTAGTTTGAAACAAATAATAGAACTGTCTTAAATTTTGAAAAAGCTGGCTTTCCATAATGGTCATAAACTATAAATTCGATTGTGTCCTCCGTGAAAGTTCCATACACAGATTTTAATACTTTATACTTTGCCAAGTACCTACTGTCCATGTGAATTGTTATGATGGAGTCCTTAGGGTCTTCTTTTTCATATGGATAATCTTTGACTTCGATAATCTCTCCAACGAAAACAAATAAACTGTCTTTTCTACTCTGTCCGAATGAATAGGTAATTGTGATAAATATTGTCAGGATTGTCAGAAGTCTAGTCTTCATAAAAAAATTACCGCTAACGCTTGGCTATTTGCAGTGGCTGGTTTTTGAAAACGTATTTGTCCACCGTGACCAAACGTAATAGCGAAGATAAAACATTTTACTTACACGGACCCAGCCATTGCAAATAGCCGTTGTTGGCTGCCGTACCTTACGCACTCTATTTTTTAATAGTCCTAACTGAGTCCCTCTTTGTCAATACAAACTCATTGTCTTGAAGTCGATAGGTAAAAGTTACAGAGTCGGTAATTATTTCGTATTTATCTGTCTCTTTGTCTTGGTCACCTATCTGCTCTGTCATCTTTGTCTTTGTTAAAACCTTGTCGTCCGCGAATATTGATTTTATCCTTACTTGTCCATCTGGATAGTCTTCAAGTGCGGCTAATTCAAAAATTACTTTTGGCTCCGGTCCCAAGTCAACGAGTTTATATGAATAAGAGTAGAGGTCATATTTGAAAACGCTTTTTATAATAACCAAACATCTTTCCGTTTGTATGTCCGGTACGGAATGATAATACAAGTCCACATATTCATCTCTTGTTTTAAATTCTTTGATGTCTTTAAGGTACCTATTATAAAAGTCGTCAGTTATTAATTTTTCATTTCCGTCTTTGTCCACTGTTATTTCTTTTATTTTCTTATTAAAGTCCTTTTTTATTTTATCGCAGTCGGAGTTGATTGTTATGTTGTTTGATTCGTTCTGCTTGCTGGGTTGTCCGCAGAAACTGAAAAGTAAAAATGTCGTCAGTATTATTAGTAGTCTCATTTGTCAAAAAGGTATGGCAGCCAACATTTGTGCTTGTGCTATTGAATATATTTCATATATGGCGAAAGGGCAAATTTTTGCCCCAAAATCACGGTTTCCAAGTTATTTTCAAGGATATTTTTTTTGTTCAATACCATTATTCGCCTTCGGTTTCTTCATCACTGCGCAACTGTTTTGAGGCGGCTAACTGGTCCAACGGACTAACCACTTTGTCTAACCCAAACCGCGTTACTTTGGCGTAAATCTCCGTGGTTTTGGGCGATTCGTGCCCCAACAATATCTGTATGTACCGCGTGGCCGTGCCCGACTCAAGCAGGTGTGTTGCAAATGAATGCCGTAACATGTGCAACCTTACGTTCTTGCGTATGCCCGCCTTCTTCACCGCGCGCTTCAATACCATCTGCAAACTGGTGGCACTGTATCGGTCATCATTCACTCCTTCAAACATCCAAAACTTCGGCTTGTATTCTTTCAGGTAGTCCTTCACCATAGGCATTAAGCTATGTGCCATCACACTGTGCCGGTCTTTGCGGCCCTTGCCACCGCGGATTAGCACAACGCCACGATCAAAATCAATATCGCCAACACGCAGATTTAATAACTCACTTCTTCGTAAACCCGAAGCATATAATACCATCAGCATGGTACGGTGTTTCAAATTGCCGGCATGCTCAAATATGCCCATCACTTCTTCCTGGCTTAATACTTCCGGCAGCCGCTTTTCTCTCATGGGCCGTTCCAGATCATATACTTTCCGATCTTGCTTTAGTATTTTCTCATAGTAAAATTTTATCGCGTTTATGGCCTGGTTTTGGGTAGATACACTAAGTTTCTTGTTCTCAATCAAGTGCATCAGGTAATGCTCAATTTCCTGTTCTCCTAAATCTTCAGGGTAACTATCCGGAAAGAAATGAAGAAAGAGTTTAAACTGTTCGGTATACGTTTTTAATGTACTCTCGCTGTAGTTTTTTAGCTTCAGCTTTTTGCGCATGGTTTCAAGGGCAAGCGCCTGAGCCTGGGTAGGGGTGTGTTGTTTTACGCGTGTTCCATCCGTTACAGGTTCAAAAAATACTTCCATGGCTGTGGGTTCGAAATCAACTGGGGCCTTTTCCGTTTCTGAGTGAATTTCAATTTCGTGAAGCGCCTCGGGTTGTTGGGGATGATGCTGCTTACCTTCCGGTGTTTTTGTTTCGTTATTTTCGGTGTACAGTTCCTTTTGCCTTAACGATCGGATGTCAAGCCAGACTTTATCTTTAAATGCAGCGAATAAAATACTTAGGGCATTTGTTGAATCGGGCAGGTACCAGCACTTATGTGTAATGGTGTATTTGATTCCCGGTATGTTTTTTATGAGGTGTTTAATCTCCGGATCCTAGGTAAAATACAGGCCCAGGCAGTCCATGTTACGATGGTGAAACCGTTTCACCCGAATTGTTTTTGCCAACATATAGAATTCGGTTTGGTGAATGATTGGTTGAATATAGCGGTTAGGAAAGTTATACGGAACCTAAACGTGTGTTTTGAATCAAGGCTCGGTGAAAGGAGTACAAAATTAGTACCCCTGGCAGGAATCGAACCTGCACCTAGAGCTCCGGAGGCTCTCGTTATATCCATTTAACTACAGGGGCATTGCCGCAGGAATCAGCGACTTTGGGTGGCCAAAATTAGTGAAATAGATGTGAGGAAAAAATTAAGTAAAAAGAAAAGGATGGCCGATTCAGCCATCCTCTTCAATTTCGTAGTGCTATCGTTTACTGCTATTGCTCTGTAATTACAGCCACTTCACCCAAATTGGTCACATTACCCAGGGTTACATCAACATCAGCAATATCTTCAATGGAATAACCCGTTGCTGGTGAAAAGGATATGGTATAGGTACCCGGCTGTAGGCCTTTAATCATAAATTTGCCTTCATCGTTTGCAAAGGTTGTTCCCAGCGTATCATTGGCGATAATGGCATACACGGCTGGCTTGGATAGAGGCTCCGATACAGTTCCGGCAACAGCGCCACTGGTGGCCTCTGTTATTGTGCGGATGACCGGCTTTAACAGGTATTTTCCGCTTGCTCCGGCTTTAACAATGGATCGGGCGGCATCAAAATCAAGCAACAGGGTGTATGTGATGCCCTCTACTAAATCGGCATGGACGTTAAGTTTCAACCCGCTTTGCTGTGCACTTGGTGTGGTTAACGCTTTGGTTTCACCATTAATTTTAAGTGTGTTGTTGTTACCCAAAATTAAGCGCACTTGCGAAATGCGTCCTGCCGGAAGTTCAATAACACCCAACAGTGTATCCAACCCATTGGTTAGTTCAAGCAGGTTATACACACCCGGTGTAATGTCCAACGATTTCCATCCGCTGCCATTGTCTTCACTGGCAGCATGTACCTGAACACCTTGTATGTCGATGTTCACTTCTTCATAATCGCCCGGTGCATCTGTAAGGCGTATTTCTAAACGGGCATTTCTTCCATCTTCCGAGCACGATATCAACATAACTGCGGAAAGAAGCGCGAGAGAAAATAATCTTACGAATTTCATAATAAATATTTTTTGGTTACTAAATGCTTAATACGATTGCGGATAACAAATGTAACGTTCATTTCAGGTGAATGTGCAACCTTGCCGATAGGTATGCCAATAAAACGATGAACTAACCGAGTTTACCGGTGTATAGCTGTAGAAATTCATTCAGCTTTTTTCTGCGATACTGCATAATAAAACGTGGGTGAGGCAACGGAATCAAGGTTTTAAAGAAGTGGTGTGCTTCATTTAGCCGACTTAAAAACTGAATGTTTTTTCCTTCTCCCAGGCAATAGCACACATCGGTTTTTAACCCGAAACCGATTTGCTCGTGCAATGTGTTTACTGCAAACGGAACGATGGCTTGTTCCAATCCTTTATCGTCATAATAGTTAAGATTTTTCCCGTTACGGGTAAAACCCAGCGGACTGATTGAACTTATATAATACCGGCCAAAGAATTTTTCAGGGCCACCGTAAGCATCAATCATCATCCAGATAAAATCGGCAGAAAGCTCGGCCTTTTTAGGAAGTGTGTTTGCGATGTCGCAACGTTCTTCCAGTTTTTTCGGATCGGTAAAAGGCACTCCGGTTAACCCGGCACCAAAGCGGCCCGGATTAATGCCCAGTATCAATGTGCGTGGATTGTTGTCGTTGTAATAGGTGAAGTAAAATTTTTTGGCGAGATCAAGCGTAACGCTATCGGTAAACGGATTAAGTACCGCTACACCTTTCGGGAGTCTGGCGTCAATTTTTAAGGATTGATTAAATGCAATAATCTGCTCTGCCCAGGTCATCTATTTATACTAAAAGCCATCACAAAAATATTCACTATTGTCAGGTTGTCCACAGGACTCCTTTTGGAGAGCTTGTCGAAACCGATTTGGTGACTCTAAACAGCCTTCGACAAGCTGACACTTGAAACTGATTTTTGAGATAGCTTCTACTAATTAGCTTTAATTTCAGGTTCAATATAAAAATAAAAAAGTCATGCCAGCACTGAGGCCGGCATGACGTTAAAATCAAAGGTATCGTTTCAACTTTTATTTACGTGCCTGCTTCTCGGCATTCTTCACGTATGTTTCTAACCACCTGTCCATTTCCCAAAGCGTATGCAAAATACTTTCTTTGGCTGCATAGCCGTGGCTTTCATAGGGTAACACTACATAACGGGATGTACCGCCATGTCCTTTAATGGCGTTGTAAAAACGTTCGGTTTGAATAGGGAAGGTGCCCGAATTGTTATCGGCTTCTCCATGAATGAATAAAATAGGCTCTTTCAGTTTATCGGCATACGAGAATGGCGACATCTGGTAATAAACCTCTGGTGCCTGCCAGTAGGTACGCTCTTCTGCCTGGAAACCAAATGGTGTTAGCGTACGATTGTATGCGCCACTGCGTGCAATGCCGGCTTTAAAAATATCGGAATGCGCTAACAGGTTGGCTGTCATAAACGCGCCATAAGAATGCCCGCCAACGCCTACGCGATTGGGATCCAGCACACCCAATGAAGCAGCATGATCCACTACGGCTTGTGCACTGGCCACAAGTTGTTGAATGTAGGTGTCGTTGGGTTCTTTATCACCTTCACCAACAATGGGCATGGAGGCATTGTCGAGTACTGCGTAGCCGCGTGTTACCCAGTAAATCGGGCCGCCCCAGCTTAATCGGGTAAACATGTAAGGCGATGTTTTCACCTGGCCTGCAGCATCGGCTGATTTGAACTCGCGTGGATACGCCCATACCAATCCCGGTAACGGGCCATCTTCTTTTTTATAACCTTGCGGCAAATACAAGTCAGCGGTTAGTTCAACACCATCGTTGCGTTTGTATTTCAGTACTTCCTTTTTTACATCTTTTATTTGTGGATAGGGATGCGCAAATGAAGTAAGCTGTGTGGATTTGGATGAGCCTACTGTTCTTAAAAAATAATTTGGATTTTCCGTGTTCGATTCGCGTGAGGTAACAAACGATCCTTTCTTTATATCCAGCATGCTTACGAAGTATTCGTAGTATGGAGCCTGGCATTGCCACAACCGGGTTTTCTTTCCATTGTTCAGATCCATCTTATCCAGAAACGGCAAGTTGCCTTTTGGATTGGCGCCCTGGCCTGTCAGGTATACGCTGTTGTCTTTATTGATAGCCAACACATAACGACCATACGCATTGGGTTCAGTAAGTGCGTTACCCGGATCGTTGTACGCATCTTCATAGTTTTTGTCGAATACTACTTTCTTCGCACTTGTGGTTGGGTTCACCTGGTACACCCGCTCCTTACGATCGGACGTCCAACGTTCGTACACCCATGCCACCTGATCGTTACCCCATGTAATGCGTGAGTATCGCAAGGGTAAACTAATCAACTCTTTCGGTTCGGCTTTAAATGGAAAATCCCAGGTAAATACTTTATCCCGAATGTCGGCTTTTGCTTTTGGGTCGCCACCATCCTGTGCGTGTGCCCAGTATAATGTGGCTGGTTTGTCGCTGCGCCAGTTGTGGTTGCGGGGCTCGCGTTGTGTTGCGTTGAAGCCGGTTGGAATGTAATCAGTTAACGGAATGGATGCGACATCAACAACAAGTTTACCATCGGTATCAATCACGTTTACTTGCTTGGGAAAGCTGTAAACGGTTACCAGGTAGGAATACGGGCGTTGAATGGTTTCGGTAAGAATCAGTTTTCCATCCGGTGAAGGAGAGAAGTTGTAATGAATGGCTGAAGCACTCACGGTTTTTTCTTCACCGCCAACGCGTTTTAGTATAAGGTCAGATTTGGTGTAGTAATCGAAGGCGGCTTCATCGTGGGCATTCTTCATCAAATCCTGGTACGTGCGTGCCGGAACACGCTTGCCGAGGTTTTCTTCAATAACCGGCCCTGCTGGTACACGCGATTTTTCAGGAAGGGCTTTCAGGTTTTGCGGCACCGCTGTGAATAGAATATGTTGTGAATCGGAAAGCCAGGAAAATGCTCCGCCAAAGGTGGCATTGATTTTACGATCGGTCACTTTTGATGCCGTTAATGTGGTCATGTCTACCACCCACAATTCAATACCATCAGGATTGTTTTGCAGGAAAGCCAGTTTTTTGCTGTCGGGCGAAAAGCTGGCGCTGCTCATCAGCAGGTTTTGGGGCAGGTTTTTGATGGCAACTTCCTGCCCGTCTTTAATTCGTTTTGCGGTAAGGCCGATCAGGTAGCTGCTGCGGCTCGGGCCGAAGTTGGCCGGGTTAATGCGCATGCCTGCAATGCGCAGCTCTGGCCGCGACAGTTGCTCAATCGTGGGGAAGTCCGACCGATCCAGCAGCAACATCCACTGCTTATCGGGCGAAAATGTTACGAACGGTGTAAGTGGGGCCTCCAGCAATTGGGCAATTTCCTGTGGGGGCCGTTGGTAGGTAAGATTCTCCTGCGCAAACAACACGGTGCTGAACAGGAATAAAATGAGGTATAGATTCTTTTTCATACAGTAATGGATTTTACAGATCAGATAGTTGAAAAGTACAACAATCGGATTGGGAATTCCAGTACTTTTTTATGAGCCGCAACGGCCTTTTTAAAACCTATACCCGTGGAGCGGTATCACCCTTGTTTTTCCTTCCACTCTTTTAGCTGGCGTTGCAGCGTATCGGTTACTTTATGAATGCCTTCTTCGAATGACTCGAATTTTTTGCTTACAAAAAGGTCGTTGCCGGGAATAACTACCCGTACTTCGCAAATTTTGTTGTCGCGCTTTTCTGATTTCTCCACGCGCAGCACGACCCGGCTTTCTACAATGCGGTCGCTGAAGCGTTCCAGCTTTTCTACTTTTTCATTTACCAGGTCAATCAGGTCTTGTTTGGGTGTAAAATCAAGTGTTTGAATATGGATTTTCATGGCTATAATAGTTTCATTTATTTTTGTTAACTGTTTCGGTTCTTTTTCACGCAAAGCCGCCAAGCGCGCAAAGGACGTGGTGAAATTGTTGGTTTTTGAAATCCAGTTTTTAGGGGTAAGGAAGTGAAATTTTCTGTTTGTCTATACCAAATCAGTCATAAACTGTGGCTGATCTTTGTCAGTAACTCAGGGTTTTAGAATCAGCTTGTGTTTTTTTCGATCAACAATCTCTTCACGGTTCATCATCATTTTCCGGTATTGCCCGGTTGCATACTTTTCGGCCTGATCATCATAATAGGCACTCATTACATTGCCGCTTTGCCCCGTGGGTGAAACGGTTTCGCCTTGCTCCAGGTTGGCGAAGTCGGTGACTTTGCGCAACGCAGGCCCGCCTTGTACAGGAAAATAACCGGTGGTATCCAGACTGAAGAGCAGGTTGTTGAGTACTTCGTTACCACCATCAACGGCAAACGGGCCAACATTAAAAAATTTATTCAAGGGTTTTACATCTTTAAACGCATGCGGGTGGGTGAGGGTATGTAGTTTGCCCCATGTCCATTGTTCAGGTTTGTTGCCACAAATCTTTTTCAGGAGCCGTACCGTTTCCCGAGCCGACTCAACCAGAATATCTTCGCGCGATTCTTTCTTATCTGTTGTGCGCACATCATCCCACCACGGTGATGAAGCGTTGGCAATAAACGTGTGGTATGAATTTTTAGGTACGGAAGTGCCGTGCAGCGATTTTAATGCCGTTACGCCAATCTCATCCTGCATCGAACGATACGTAATCTGCGAAAGCATGTTGTAATATATAGATGGCGCAATTAAAGTTTTGGAATGTTCACCTGTCCAGTTCTTTAACTCACGAACGATCACCGCTAAATCAGCATCATCCGCGTAAGCGTTAAGTGCTTCTGCTATGATGCGCGCAGTTTCGGCATGCTGGTGCGAGGTTACATCTAATTGAATGGTCTTCATGTTGTCTCCCGAAAATTTCTTTTCGGCCGAGAGTAGTTCGTAAATACGGCCCGCACGACTTTTCGGATAATAATATCCCGGGTACAAGATCCCATCAACGGTATCGGGTTGGTTGTTGGCAGAATAAACAAAACCCCACGGTGGATTTACCGCTTGCGGATTTTTGCTGAAATCGTAATAACCCTGATACTCATCGTTACCACTGGCGCCATCCAAAAAGAGCTTGCTCTGAACATGAGGTGGCCGCACCGGAAGTTTGGCTGCAGCCCACCAGGCAATGTTGCCATCGGTATCGGCATACATAACATTGAGGCCGGGAGCTGAGAATTTAGAAACAGCTTCGCGTGCCTCCGCAAATGTTGAGGCGTGATTCAGTTGATAGGCTGCCTGCACGGCCATGTTTTCTACCAACAATAATTGCCATGCAAGGGCGATTGGATTTCCGGCTTCTCCCACATTTTCAACAATGCCGTTGATGATTGAACCGTGCCGGCTTGATTTTACAGGAAAGTGAATATCATCTGCGCCACTTACTTTAATAACTTCTGTGCGTGTTTGTAACAACTCCCAACTGTCTTGAAATTTTACTGCGGTAGAATCTTCGTTTGGTAACTCAACAAAGAAATCGACATCATCGTTTTCAAACATGGTAAGTCCGAAGCCGCAGTAGCGGTTATTACCCAACAACCCAAACGGTATGCCCGCCAGGTGGTGCCCGTAAAAACTGTTGCTCGGATATTCCATATGTGCTTCATACCATACTGCGGGCTGCCCGAAACCAATGTGTGTGTCGTTGGCGAGTATCGGAAAACCCGAAACGGATTTCTCACCGGATACTACCCAACCATTACTGCCTTGTAAAAGGGGCACAGGAATTTTTTCAATAGCCGCATTTATTTTTGAGATGAGCTGATCGGTTACGGTTGATTTTATTTCACCAGCATGGTTTTTAATAATAACCGCATCGGGCGGTGTTTGCACAGAAAGATCTTTCAGGTATTCATCGCCCCATTCCGTTTTTATTTTTTGTAAAACCGGATCGGCATGAAACCCTTCCGCAAACCCAAACGACATGAATCCAACTGCGAGGTAAATGTCTTCGGGCGTGAACGCTTGTTTTGGAATGCCCATAATTGAGAATTCAATTGGTCCTCTTCCGGTATAAACAAAGTGATTAACACCTTTCTGATACGCGTGTGCGGCACGCTGATACGCAGCCGTATCACCCGAAAGAAATTTTGTTGCGTGTTCTTTTGCGAAGTGGTTAATGCCCAGCGTTCTGAAAAATTTATCTACTTCAACAAGGTCGGGGCCCAATACTTCGGCTAACCTGCCGGATGCGGCACGCCTGAGCATCTCCATTTGAAACAACCTATCCTGTGCATGCACATAGCCTAATGCATAGTACGCATCTTCTTCATGTTGTGCATAAATGTGCGGAATACCCCATTCATCGTACAGCACTTCAACCTCAGCCTTTAATCCCGGTAATTGAAGTGAACCATCTAACGTGGGTTTTGTGGTAAGCAGGTAGAGGTAGGCGGCAATAACAATAAGCAGGCCCAACAGGAGAAAAGCGATAATAATTCGTTTGATAATTTTCATAGAGATAGATAAATCAAATGGCCGCCAGTACCAGCGCCAGGTTAATACTCAAAAATAATATCGCCACAGTCCAGGCTGCGTAAAGGTTAATCTTTCTTGAACGCTCTGCCTTACCTTTATTAATCGTGTAAAGTGCCACTGCAGAGATTACCAGGATAACAAAGATTACCAGGAAGGTGATCGCGTGAAGTGAATCAACAAGCGTAAACGTGTTGGATTCAGGTAAGATAGAATCGATAATGTATTTGTTACCTACCGCAGCAAACAAACCACCCACCGGCAGGCCGAAGCGAGGTTCAACTTCGCGTGGCGCCAGGCCGAAGCTGACCATCGAAATTAAAAAGGCGATGTACATGCCGGAGAAAAGTTTCCAGAACAATCCCCAGCCATCGCGCTCTATGCCCATAACAATATCGAATGAAGAGTATTCTGAATGAAGGAAATCAGATTCCGGATCACCAAACACGGTTGTATACTCTTTGTCTTTGGTAGTTACCTCAAAGTTGGAAATGCTCCAGCCGTCCAAGGTAAGTTCCCGATCGTAGCCGCTGCCGAGGTCATCCGGTACAAACACTAATTGCGATTTATCGAAAATGGTATTTTCAACATGAACAACCAAATGCTGCTTATCGAAGGGATAATTCCCCACTTTCCAGTTTTGTTTCATGGTTGCCCTGAGTTTCATCAACTGCCACGTTTTTCCATCCACCATATCAACAATGGCCTGGGGTTCATCAATAGATTTTGCGTTGGGGATATCGAGTTGCTTGGCCAGGTCAAAACCCACATTATCAAAGAGTGCCCACAGCCAGAACCGCAACGTGTATTCCTTATCCTGAAAGTTGATGTCGTGAATGCTGATGATATACGCTCCGATTTTTACTGTATCGGGGTGTGCTTCGTCATCAAACCCATCTTGTGAAAACACCTGAATTGAGAGAAATAGAGTAATCAGGATGATGAAGGGGCGTTTCATGCAGAAGGATGTTCCTCCAAATTATAGAGTTTTTCGGAAGTTTGGAAAAGGAGTACTATTTTCGGGGCGTTAAATTTTTATGATATGACAGGTTTATTGCATTCTCATTCGTTGTTGCGGTATTTTGTACTAATAATGTTGGTGGTAGTAGTGGTAATGTCGCTGCTGAAGTTGCTGGGCAAGAAACCCTATACCAACCTGGATAATAAGCTGGGGCTTTACCTGTTCATTTTCACCCACCTGCAGTTATTGATCGGCCTTGTACTTTATTTCGTTAGCGATGTGGTTCAGTTTAATGCCGGTACCATGAAAAATGCTGTTCTGCGATATTGGGCTGTAGAGCATATTTCGCTCAACCTGATTGCGATTGTGCTGATTACGCTGGCACGCACCACCAGCAAAAAGATGACAGATGATACAGCCAAACACAGACGCATGTTTGTGTTCAATGCGTTGGCACTTATCATCATTTTTGTTTCCCTCGGCATGAGCGGGCGCGGTATTTTGATTCCGGGTAAGTTTTAAATAAAGCACCCAGCGACTGAAAGTCGGGTGACGTAATGAATTCAGCGGGTTTAAGGCTGAATTCTTCCGCAATGTTTTTACCTTTATGAAGGTAAAACACCCTTATCAATGCAACGGATATTTTCAACGCTCATTCTCTCTGTTCTAAGCCTCATTTTGTTCGCGCAGGAATTTTCCCCACGCTACGAAATGGTAAAGCTGAACAAGGAAGTAAATACTTTTTATCATGATGCTGCCCCCATCATTTCAATCGATGGTACAAAGCTGTATTTCTTTATCCATAACCACCCTGAAAATACCTACGGTAAAACGGGTAGTGATGACATCTGGCAGTCGACCATTAAAGACGATGGAACATGGGGCGCACCGGTTCACTTGCGTTCGCCATTCAACATTCACCGCAGCAACCAGGTGTTTACAGCTTTGCCCGATGGTTCACTCTTTATTAAAGGAGGTCGCCAAAAAGACACCAAAGGGTTTTCCATTGTGAGTGCAGGTGGTTCACTTACAGAAATAGAAGTGCCGGGTTTCAAGGAAATGAATAAAGGTCGCTTTTATGGCGCCAGCATGTCGGCTGATATGAAGCACATGATTATTTTCTTTGGCGAATTAGCCAACAGTACCCGCAGCAGTTTGTATGTGAGTAATATGGGCAGTGATGGAAAATGGTCGCGGCCGGTAAAGCTGAACATCAGTACACGTGATGATGACTTCGGACCGTTCATCGCGCCCGATGACAAAACGTTGTATTTCGCCAGCGACAGAAATGTGTCGGGTAAATTTGGTAAGTCTGATATTTATAAAACCACACGGTTGGATGACACCTGGCAAAAGTGGAGTGAACCGGTGAACATGGGCTCACCCATCAATACGGCAGCGGGCGAAATGTACTTTTGCATCGACAAAACCGGTAACGTATTTATGAGCCGTTCGGTAATTGGCAGCGATGGGGGCACACTTGATTTATGGAAGCTTGTTCCGCGTGATATTACCGTAAAAGTGGTGGGTACTATTTATAATGAAAAAACCCAGCAGCCCATCGATGCAGATGTTCAGGTGAAACCAGCCGGAACAGAGGTTATTCAACTGCATGCGCAAGCCAATGGGAAATATGAAACTAAAATTCCTGAAGTAAACGGGGTTAAAGTTGCTGCCTCGCGTGCTGAATTTCTTCCGAAAGAAGTTTCCATCACCTTGCCCGACCAGTTAGGAAACGACACAACACTGTATGTTGATTTATACCTGACGCCCATAGCCAAAAAATTAATGTTGACGGGCACCGTATACGATAACAAAACCATGAAACCGGTTTCGGCCAACCTGCAGATACAATTGAAAACGGATCGCAAGGTTAGTTTTTCCACACGAGCCAGTAATGGGGGTTACGAACAAGAGATTAAACGAACCGGTTGGTATATGTACACCGCTTCCGCAGAAGGGTATTTAAATGCTATCGACAGTGTTGAGGTAGTTAGTGAAGAAATTACGCCTGTGATCAAAGATCTGGTATTGCAACCTATTGAAGTGGGGCTTACCGTGCGACTGAAAAATATTTATTTTGATTTCGATAAAACAACACTGAAATCAGAATCCTTTGTTGAGTTGAACAAAGTGGTAGACTTTCTGAAACAGAATGCTTCGGTAGCCATTCAGATTGAAGGCCATACCGACAGCAAAGGCTCTGACGACTATAACCTGAACTTATCGCAAGGTCGTTCGCAGTCGGTAGTGGATTACCTGATCAGTCAGGGCATTGATACTTCACGCTTAAGTGCGCAGGGATTTGGCGAAAGCAAACCCATTGACACCAACGATACCGATGCCGGCCGTGCGAATAACCGAAGGGTAGAGTTCAGGGTGGTGAAGATGTAGGGATTGAGGTGTCGGGGCCTTCGGGAGCCTCAGGCCCGGAGGTGGCTTCGGGAACCTCAGCCACCAAGAATATCTTTGTTGCCTGATGTTCTCGAAGGCAACATTCAGGAATTCAAATCAATTGCCCGTAAATAATTTACACTATTAGTTACTGCTGACAACCCGTTGTCACTCTTCGGTTGGAGATTGTGATGAAATTAAATATCCACACAAAAATTCATCCGTTATGACACAAACACAGCAAGAAACGAAAACCGTAATCACAACTGAGCAATTATTGAAACATTGGCAGGGACACCGTGCGCTTACCAGACGGGTAATTGAGGCTTTTCCAGAGAAGGAATTGTTTACACATTCCATTGGCGGCATGCGCACGTGTGCAGTACTTATTCAGGAGTTGCTGGCCATTGCCGTACCCGGCTTGCGCCAGATCGCACTGGAGTCAACCGAAGAATTGAAAGAGCACCTCGACCACAACAACAGCAAAGCGAAACTTTTGCAACTGTGGGATGAAGCAACACCAGAGATAAACCGGTTGTGGGCGTTGATTCCGGAAGAGAAGTTTCAGCAGTCCGTTGTTACGTTCGGACAATACGAGGGAACGGTATGGTCATCTGTTTTCTATTTTATTGATAATGAAATCCATCATCGGGCGCAGGCATATGTGTATTTGCGTTCGCTTGGTATTGAGCCTCCGGCTTTCTGGGAGCGTTAGTAAAAAAGTTGGCAGTTGGCAGTATGCAGGAGGCAGTCGCTTGCTGCATGCTGTTAATTGCTTGTTCAGGCTTCTATTGTATTTTTGGTACATGGAGCGAATCCGTAAAATCGTTATTCAGGGAAGGGAGATACTGGCTATTGATTATTCCGGTTTGAAAGAGCCGGGGATGATTAACCTGGCTATTGAGGTAAAGCGATTATTGCTTCATGATGCTGACGAAAAACTTATCAATTCATTTCACAATGTGTTTGTAACGCCTGGGTATGTTCGATACATGGAGCGTGAGTCGGAGGAGATCAAGCACCTCATCAAACGAAACACACTTGTGGGATTGAACTTGCCCAAGATGATGATCTTAAAGGGTTTCAATCTTTTAATGAATACCGATTTCAGGGCGTTTGCTACAGAAAAAGAGGCGATTGAATATTTGATTGGAGAGCCACTTAGTGATGATGTTGCGCCCATCTTCATGTAATAATCGTCAGAACTTTTTTGGGTTTTATTTCATCAGAGTAAAATAAACCCGATATTCCATCTGTTAATTCATTAGTCCCCTAAACCCTCACATCATGCGCGTTAAAAATTTCCTACTTCCTGTATTTGCTGCGTTGTTGTTATCCGCGTGCAAAAAGGAGCCCGTTGTAACCAAAATTCGTTCTGAGGTTTTAAACGTTGAGCCCGGAACCGAAATAAAACTCACGTATTTGAGTGATGCAATTGGCTATGAGAATAGAGAGCCGATTTCAACAGTCACGACTGATTCACTTGGTCATTTTCAGATGGAGACAACAATTGATAAACCCGGATACTATTCTTTATCCGGAGTTTATGTTAGACTTTATCTTAAACCTGGTTTTGATTTTACAATAAGGGGCGATTATAAGAATAGAGAAACAGAACTTGCTTTTGAAGGAAACGGAGCAGCTTACCAACAGACAATGTTACATTTGGATAAATCAATGTTTGTACCGTTCAGAGATTTGGTTATGCGCGAACCGGCAGCTTTTGAGGATACGCTGAAGTTTATTTTTGATCAGGCAACACACCTATTGGATTCGGTACAACAGCAAATAAACGATGACCTGTTTGTGAATAGTCAAAAAGCCTTCCTGCAAGCCAAGAAATCGGAGTGGTATACTTATTACTCAAATTATTATAAATATTATACCGGGAAAGAGCCTGAATATACTCCCGATAGCTTGAAGACATACTGGTCAGTTTTTGAACAACATGCAACCGCAGGCATGCTTCATCCGGATTACCGAAATACGGTGAATACTTATTATAGAGATTTGAATTACGTGGCGAGTAAAGTGTATAGAAAGAGTAATGAAGTAGAGCAGATACCAGATTCGGTATTAATTCAATTAGAGAAGGAGGTGTTAAGCAAAATTTCAAATTCAGATTTGAGAGAATTGGCTTTTGCTTCTTATGTTAAGGAGTATGTTTCCTTTTCGGGTATAGATAATCTGGGTGATCGTTTTGACTGGTTTAAGAGTAATTTTCCGAAATCTGCTTATACACCTCGGTTACAGCAGGCCTACGACAAGTGGTTGAAACTAGCAAAGGGAAATGTTGCTCCAAATTACGAGGGACTGAGTCCGGATAGTTTAAAACGTTCATTGGCGGATTATAAAGGTAAGGTTGTGTATGTGGATGTGTGGGCTACCTGGTGCGGGCCGTGCAGGGCTGAGTTTCCAAATTCCAAGATTTTAAAAAATGAATACAGGGATGAGGAGGATTTGGTGTTTATGTATGTTTCGATTGATTCGGATAAATCCGCCTGGAAGAAGTATCTGACAAATGATCCTGAGTTTGCCGGTGAACACTTGTTTGTTGAAGGTGCATGGAATTCAGAAATTTGTAAGACCTATAATATAATGGCAATACCGCGATACCTACTTATTGATAAGGATGGAAAAATTGCAGATTCAAATGCGCCTCGCCCGTCATCTGGCGATGTAATTCGTAATGCTATAAATGCGCTTTTATAAATTTAAATTCTAAAAAAAAATGCCTGCTTACGTGATTGTTGATGTGAACATTACAGACCCCTCCCGGTACGAAGACTATAAAAAACTAACCCCCGGAATTGTGGGCTCGTATGGTGGAAAGTTTATCGTTCGTGGTGGCCCTACGGAAGTGCTGGAAGGTGATTGGAAACCGGGAAGGGTAGTGGTGTTGGAGTTTCCGGATATGGAAAAAGCAAAGGCCTGGTACGATTCACCGGAGTACACCGAGGCGAAAAAAATCAGGTTTGAAGCTTCAACCGGTAAGATGATTTTGGTAGAAGGATTTTGATTGAACTTAAGAGTTACCGGATCTGATTCAAACTCACGTAATCCCGAATCAGGTTAACGGCATCGTTTACCGTGTTTACCGGTGTTACGCGGTAGGTTCCGATTTTTTTAAAGAACATAACCGTAAGTTCATCCTGCGAAAGCAAGATGATTTTTTTGTTTGCCTTGATGGCTAACGCTACCTCAGAAGCTGTGCCGGCTGCCATGCCCAGCACCACAATCACATGACTGCTTAACACGGTAATGTTGTTGCGTGCACTCCCCATACCAGTAACAATCTTAATCTGCGCATGCGGTGAGGAGCCCCGGGTTGAGTCTGCCGGCAATACACCAATGGTTAACCCGTTGTTATCGCTTGCACCTTTCATGGCTGCATGCATCACACCAAACTCACGGCCACCGGTTAACAACACCCAACCTTGCTTGGCAATGGCTTCACCCAGTTCGTAGGCCAGTTCATTTTCTTCCGGTGAAGCATTTTCACCCGGCCCCATTACACCAATAATTGTTTTCGATTTCATTTCGGGTTAAAGATAAAGTGCGTGTGCCTGATAACAAGCGTTAGGGGAGCCGGTTAAAATTCATAATGACAATCCTGGCACCGGTAAACTTTTCGAAGCGGAAACACGGCAAGAAAGAATGTTACCAAAATTGAGATGAATCGCGAACTGAACTTTCGTGTGTATTCCATCTCAACATGGGTTGACCGGCATCTCGGACAGCGCGTCAACTGGTCGTCTTCCAGCGGAACCATTTCACTTAACACTTCATGCGCCTGTTCATAATCTTTTTCAAAGATGTGCAGGCGTACGCTGAAGCGTGGATTATGTATCGGATACAAACTGGCCAGGTTTTCATCTGTAAGGAAGCACGGAATGCCGAAAGCATCGAGTTTGGCTTTGGCTAAGTTGCCATCCATGCTGTTTTCAAAGCTTTGGTAAACAATAATCGGCTCCTGTTTTTCGGGTTCCATCTCAGGTAAGGTAACAAATGACGGGTAACTTTTATAATTTCAGGGTATGAAATGCCCATGTAATACCTTTACATCAACCGAAAGGGTTATGCGGGCATGGCATGTGTCCGTTAAAAGACGAATTATTAGCGCATGAAAACCCTCTGGAAAATTGCTGTCATCGTTTTGTTGCCGATTATCGGATCGGCACAGTCTCTTTCATCAACGCAACAAAAAGCGATTAACAATTACATCACATTGGCCAACCAGCTTTCTGCAGATGTTGAAGCCATCGGCCCATCGTTGTTGCAACCCTACCGGCAGATGCTGGAGCGGAAAGGTAAATCGAATCGACCGATAACACCCTATACCTGCGTGTGCCGCGATAAGAATTACTACGTAACAGAGGCTGAAAAAAGCGCGCCTGCTTTGGGTAGCACAGGCACGACTTTTATCTCCAAAGCAAAAGCAGTGTATGCCGCCTACCAGCAAATTGATGAGTCCTGTAAGGGCATAGAGATTTACTACCGGTTGAAAGATTATGAATCGGATGGCTTTAAGAAACTGGAAGAAATGATCAGTACCATTCAATCACAGGTGGCTGCATATCATAAGCAGGTCAACGATCTCCGTAAGGAAAGCGAAAAACTGGTGTCCACGCTTCAACCCTTTAGTGCTTCTTCATCTTACCATAAAGCTGAAAAAATTATGCGTGATCAGTTAAGGTTTGAATTGGATTTGCTCGAAACCATGACATTTAATGTTAATGAAGCTACCCATACCGGTTGGCCGGTTGAGACGGCCGAAAAACATATTCTCGAAAATGTAAAGCGACTTGAAACGTTGAGTCAATCTGGTTCCGGGTTGCAATACCCGGCATCCTCTATGTACAAGTCGTTTGTTGAATCAATCGCATCCTTGCAGCAAAGCAAACGGCACGGGGTAGATGATTATACCTATGAAAATCAGCAATCGGATCGGCACAGTAATGAAGTGTATAAAAACCTGATCAACTACTTTAACAATGCCGGAGTTTCATTTTATAATAACTTCATTAACATGGCCGTGCAGAATGATTACCGGGGAATTCATTTTGTAAACTTTTGTCCGGTGTTCACGGTAAAAATTGAAGCAAAGAAGGTTGATGTCAGTGTTGCGCCATTTGCGGACAAGTCGGCAGCAGACTTAATTGTTAAACCGGTTGCTGCACCGATCAGCCCAGTTGTATTTTCAAGCCTTTCGAATTATGTGGAATTCGTCAACGAAGGCATGCGGCAAATCAATAACCTGATGAACCCGATGCATAATTTAAACAGTTCAGCTTCAACAGGCAGAAGCCGGTTGCGCAATACGGGGAGGTTGAATCTTGAATATTATTATAAGAGTTTCGCATTGCCCGTTACGTTGTACCAGCAAACCATTAGTCAGACAAAAACATTACCAGGGGCCTATCAAAAACCCCTGACTGATCAGGCGGAGGTGTTATATGCCATTCTTACTGAAATAAATCAATGGAACAATGCTTTGTTGGTACACTCCGAAACCAAAGAACTCACTAAGGATAGTTTGGAGTATGTGTATGCGGTGGTTGAACGGTTTAAAAAATTGTCGGAAGTATTTGATGAAAGAAAGGAGCGACTTTACACAGATGTGCGAGCAATTTTTGAATCGTATAAACAAGCGGATACAAAAAATTCATGGCAGCTTTCGGGTAATGCCTTGCGTGCACTCCTGGATGAGAATTATGCTGTGCTGAAAAAATCCAAGCAGTTTTTACAAGGAGATTCAACCGTATCGCTCAACACCACAACTATAGAGCAGGGAGCACGAAACCTGATTGTAAATGAGTTTACCAACCTGGCAGGTATTCAAAAGCTCGGGCGAAACAATGGGAACTGCCCGTACACGCCATATGAAAACTTTGCGGAGTACACCAATCATTTTGCCGAGGCTGTTCAAAAAGCAAAGCCGGGTAAGGTGACATCCTCGTATCATCGGCATCCGTACAACGACCTTATTTACCGGTATAACCAGATCCTTGTTCGGGATTACAACAAGTTTGCTGAACTGACAAAGGTGCCTCTGCTGCAAGCGGTGATTCAGGTTGAGCTGTTTGAGGTTGTTCCGCCTCGCGAGGTAGCGGTTCCTAAACCGGTTACGCAACCTGTAGCACAAAAAGAGGATGTTCCTAAAACCAGGGAGTCATTGTCGGGCACAAAGCAAAATCAAAAACCAACAGAAGTGAAACAAGTTTCCGGTAGTGTGATTCATGACACCGTTCGTATAACAGATGTCATCCGCATTGAAACTATCCGGCAGGATACCGTTTATGTTTCTCGTGTAGATACGGTATACGTAGGCTTGCCCGGTGAAAACCTGATGTCGATGGAAGGGTATGCCACCAACAACATGGTGTTACTGCTGGATGTATCCGGTTCCATGAATAACGCAGACAAGTTGCCGCTGTTGAAGAAGTCCGTTTTGTTGTTAATGAAAATGATGCGACCCGAAGATCAGGTTTCGATTATTACCTATTCGGGAAAAGCAAAAATTGAGTTGCCGCCTACCTCATTTAAGGAGGAGGAAAAGATTACCAGGGTGATTGAACGATTGAAGTCGGAAGGAAAGACGGATGGCAATTCGGGTATCAAGCTCGCCTACCAGATAGCTGACAAGAATTACATTCGGGGTGGAAATAACAGAATTATCTTGGCCACCGATGGTGAGTTCCCGATCGGTTCACCTACCTATGACCTGGTGAAGAAATTTGCCAGTGAAGATATTTTTATAACCGTTTTTAATTTCGGCAAGACTACGTTATCAGCAAAAAATCTTCAGCAACTGGCAACCCTGGGTAAAGGAAATTACGAGTATATCACCCGCGAGAATGTGGATATGAAATTGATTCGGGAAGCGAAGGCAAAAAAGAAGAAGTAGATTATCCGCGCTCAACAGGAAGGAATCTGAATCGAATTTTATCTTCCTCCATTGTAATAAGCGCACCCTTCTGTAGATAGGGTTTCAAGTTGTCAATATTATTCTTGATAAGGGAGAACAGATTTCTGAGTTGATTTTATCCACTCTTACTGTTATAACGGATGGTTTTTCTTTGGCTGAAAGCGATATTATCCTGCTGTAATCCAGATCGTGAGTAATTATTACAAAATCTTGAACTATTGCATATTCGATAATTCGAGTATCAGGGTGACCAATAAGGTTGACATCTCTTACATGTACTGAGTCAATTTTTATGGTTGAAAGTTTTCCTGCTAAGGAAGGTGAAATGTTTTCATTCAACAGGAACTTCATGACGCTTTTTCGAGCGGTATGTATTTGTCTTGCATCATAACAGCAGCAAATGCTATTGCCTCCAGTACATCTTCACGGGTAAGCCAATTGAAATCCATCAAGAATTCCTCAACGGTCATTCCGCTTGCCAAATAAGATAAGATAGAAGAAACGGGCATGCGGGTACCCTTTATTCTGGGTTTTCCGAAGCATATTTCAGGATCGGCAGATATTCTTGGGAAATCCGGATGTATAAATTCCATAGTATCAAATTTACAAAAAATGATACGCTTTAGTTCTTTTGGCTTTCTCATAAATATTTTCCGGTACCTTGTAACATCTGTAACTTCCCATCGTCTGGTTATTGGATTTTGATTAATGGATCTCGAGGCTTTTCAAAACCGTGTTCTACCTGCTAAAAACAAGCTTTTTCGGTTTGCCCTGCGTATGCTGGGTAACGATGAGGAGGCCCGCGATGTAATACAGGAGGTATTTATCCGGGTTTGGAATGGCCGCGAAAACTGGGGCGACATACAAAATATGGAAGCCTGGTGCATGCGGATAACCAAAAACCTTTCGCTCGACAGACTTCGGTCGATACAGCGAAAAGGTACCTACCCGGTGGCCGAAGGTTTTGATGTTCAGCACGCAGACGCAACACCCGATGTAAAAACTGAACTAGGTGAAAGTATGCAGCATGTAAGTCAACTGATTGCCGCCTTGCCCGAAAAGCAACGGCAAATAATCCACCTTCGCGATGTTGAAGGGTACACGTACAATGAAATCAGCGAGATGCTGGAACTTGATATGAACCAGGTGAAAGTAAACCTGTTTCGGGCAAGGAACGCAGTGCGCGAAAAATTGATGAAAATCAATGCTTATGGACTCTAAGAAACTGGAAGAATTAGTAAAGAAGTATTGGGACTGTGAAACTTCCCTGGAGGAAGAACAGCAGTTGCGCGAATACTTCCGGGGAGATAGCATCCCTGAAACATGGCGCGAAACAGCTGCGCTCTTCCGCTACTTCGATGAGCAAAAAACCAAAACGGTTGAACCCCAGTTTGATGAAACGGTGGTGACCCGGATAAAGGAAATGCCAAAGAAGCGCGAGGGGAAGGTTGTGAAATGGGTAACTGCTTCACTACGCATTGCGGCAGGTGTAGCGGTGTTATTGGCGGCCGTCTACTTTGTGCGTCAGGAGTTACGCGAAGATCAGGCAATCGCGGTAGAAGACACGTTTGAAGATCCGCAGCAAGCCTTTGAAGAAACGAAAAAAGCTCTGCTTATGATTTCAAAAGGTTTTGGCAGAGCCGAACAACAGGCTAAGAAAATAAACATGTTCAACGAAGCACAGGAAAAAGTACAAACTACAGAATCAGAACTATAAAAATTAAGAATCAATACATTATGAAAAAGATAATTGCAGTAATCGTTTTAATCACTTTGGGTACGGGAGTGTATGCGCAGAGTGATGCCATTAATAAGTTTTTTAACAAGTATGCAACCGATGAATCGTTTACAACGCAGGTAACGATTTCGAGCAAAATGTTCAGCTTGTTTACGAACATGGAGGTTGAAACGCCAGAGGATAAAGAGGTTTTGGAAGCGATCAGCAAATTGAAAGGCTTGCGCATGATCGGCAAGGATAACAGCAGCGATGCCCGTAATCTTTACAAGGAGGCCTCTTCTCTCGTGCTTCAAAACAAATTTGAAGAGTTGATGTCGGTTCGTGATAAGGACAAGGATATGAAATTCTATATCCTGGAAAAGAGCCCAGGTAAAATCAGTGAGCTGGTTATGATTTCCGGAAGCCCGCGTGATTTCATGGTGATGACCTTGTTTGGAGAAATTGATCTGAAACAGGTTTCCCGTATCGGTAAGAAGATGAATGTGGATGGCCTGAAAGAGCTTGAAAAAATGAATGACGGTCAGAAGAAAAACTGATCTCAAAATAATCCAGATAAAAAAGCAACGGGTGGCAACCGCCCGTTGCTTTTTGCGTAATTAGCTTTAACCCAATCATCATGAAAAATCTCTTCACTCTTATATTAGTTGCAGGGGTAGCCTTCAGTGCCTTCCCACAAAGCAATACAACCAATAAACTTCAGGAGAAATATAACAAAGCGTTCTCGCTTTTCTTTTATCAGAATACGTTACGCATGATCAATCAAACCGAGGATAAAGAGTTTGATGAGCTGATCAAGGATATCGAAAAAATGAAATTCCTGATGATTGAGAAAGAAACATCATTCAAGCCGGCCGATTACTCAAAACTTAAGAAGGATTATGTAACCGAAACTTTTGAAGAGGTAATGAGCACCCGCTACCAGGGCCGTAATTTCGATGTGCTGCTCAAGGAAAAGTCAGGTAAAACATTGGGTATGGTGGTACTCATAAATGATTCTACAAGCTTATATGTGTTGGATATGGTTGGAAGTATTGCCCTGGATAAGGTGACCACCTTGTATAATAAACTGGATGAAAGCACGGATGTAGGTCAAAAAATTAAAAACTTCTCCAACCGTAATGCAAAGCGTAAGGAAGGCGACAAAGAAGGAGATGATCATTAAGCAATGATTATTTGCCTGAAAACGCTTTTTAACCAACTATACTAATTTGGCAACCGTACTTTCCATTCAAAACCTCACCAAGCATTTTGGCAAGATCAAGGCCGTTAACGGACTGAATCTCGAAGTTCAGACCGGTCAGGTGTTTGGTATGCTTGGCCCAAACGGAAGTGGAAAAACCACTACCCTGGGCATGCTTATGGGTGTTACCAACCCAACTTCAGGAAGTTTCTACTGGTTTGGTGAAGAGCCGACACCACAGCTTCGAAGAAAAATAGGTGCCGTGCTGGAGCACCCGATTTTTTATCCGTACTTGAGCGGGCAGAGGAATCTGGAGCTGAATGCGATGATCAAGCAGTGTCCGCAGGAAAATATTCCGCATGTGCTCGAACTGGTTGAGTTGACCGAACGGAAGGACGATAAGTATAAAACCTATTCGTTGGGGATGAAACAGCGGCTGGCGATTGCTTCCGCTTTATTGAATGATCCTACGGTGTTGATACTCGATGAGCCGACCAACGGACTTGATCCGATGGGGATAGCCGAAATCCGCGAGATCATACGAAAGATTGCAGCCAGTGGTAAGACGATTATTCTTGCCAGTCATTTGTTGGATGAAGTACAGAAAGTGTGTACGCACTTTGCCATTCTCAAGCGCGGCAATATGGTGCACACCGGCCCGATTGGCGATGTAGGTGCTGGTGCTGAAACGGTAGAAGTAAACGCTGAGGTGGAAAACCTGAATGAAGTGCTGCTCGGTTTTTCAGGCACCGCCTCTGTTAACCGCGAGAATGGTGTATACCAGGTTACCATGCGCGATGGTTTTCATGGTAAAGATTTGAACCGCTTTCTTTTCGATAAAAATATCGTGGCCACACACCTGGTTACCCGGAAGAAGAGTTTGGAAAAACAGTTTTTGGAAATTCTTGCTGAATCTCATTAATCAGACGACATGCTGCAACTGCTTAAAATAGATTTAAAGAAACTGACGAGCTACCGCACGTTTTGGATTATTTGCGGGCTTTACTTTTTCACCCTGCTCACTACCACGGCCAGTGGCATGGAATTTTTAAAATGGTTAGCACGCACTATTGAGGGGTTTGGCCAGTCGATAAACATTAACCGTATACCGCTGTATCATTTTCCAGATGTGTGGCAAAACCTGGCGTGGGCCAGCGGACTGCTCAAGATCATGATCGGCATTATGGTGCTGATCTCCATCACCAACGAATATTCGTATCGTACCATCCGGCAAAACATTATCGATGGTTTAAGTCGAAAAGAATTTCTTCTTTCTAAAATTTATACGAATGCGTTACTGAGTGTGCTCAGCATGGTGTTGGTTTTTCTGGTGGCCTTGGTTACCGGATTGATTTACTCAAGCCGGTTGGACATGAGCTATATGTTTGAAGGTGTTGAATTCTATCCTGCCTATTTTCTGGAAGTGTTCGCCTTTCTTTCCTTTGCCTTGATGCTTGGTATTTTTGTGCAGCGCTCTGGCCTGTCTATTATTTTGTTGCTGAATTCTTATTTAATTGAGTTGATCATCAAGGAAAATATTGATGACTACGTTCCCTGGCTAATCAAATATTTTCCGCTTGAATCCATCATGAACCTGGTGCCCATGCCGTTTGCGCGCTATGCATTTCAACAGATACAGGATTACGTGAGCCTGGAAGCAGTTGGCATTGCGTTGGTATGGACATTTCTTTTCAACTATTTCAGTTACCTGCGTTTGAAAAAGGCGGATATCTAGAAGCCATCTCAAGTATACTGAAGGTGTCAGGTTGAGCCTGTCGAAACCGATTTGGTGTTCAAAAAAGCCTTCGACATCCCGATAATTATCGGGACAGGCTGACAGAAGAAACTAATTTTTGAGATGGCTTCTAGTGTATTAGTACCGCAATCGTTTTCACCGACATATTTCTTTATAATCCTACATACCGAAACACATTCGGTAGAAACGCGTTAGCTTTGGGGTAATCATTTAACGAATTATGAATACCATTCAGCTTTTGGGTTTACTGGCAGGTTCATGCACTACTGCGGCTTTTATTCCGCAGGTAGTGAAAACCTGGAAAAGCCGCTCAACCAAGGATTTATCGCTGGGAATGTTTTCTATTTTTTGTACCGGGGTGGTGCTATGGTTGGTTTACGGGTTGCTGGTTATGGATATTCCGGTAATCATCGCCAACCTGGTAACACTGGTGCTGGCTTCATTCCTGTTGTTTCTGAAGCTTCGTTGGAAACACTAATCGTGATCGCAAGCACAGTATTTATCGCTTGCTGCTTTTTCGAAACATTCTTTTCCTTCTTTGTACGAGAACCAGGCAAGGCCCAAGGTTCCGGCCGCATCGATATACGGTAAGCCTGTTAGTTCATAGAGTCCGCTGGAGATCAGTAGAATGATTGACATGTACACACAAACCAATGTACAGTTTGCATCAGCCAGTATGGCTTCACTGTTTAATCCCCGGCCGGCTTTTCGTTTGCCATAGATCAGCCCAAGCATAACAAGAATGCTGATGCTGGAGATAATTACTCCCCAAAATGTAGTTTCGGGTTTTTGCCCTGTGTAAATAACCAGGCCAGCGCCCATGAGCAACCCCACAACAAGCAGGTAAAAAGCAGTACCGGTTATGCGCAGGGCCGTGCGTTCAAATGAATCGCGCTGCACCTCAGGATTATACCGGATGCGCAAAATCATATGCACAATGCCAACGCCTGAAATCAATTCAATAAAGCTATCAACGCCAAACCCAAAGAGTGTGAGGGTTTCATCTTCATAGCCAAACCAGGTTGAAATAATGCCTTCAACCAGGTTATACAGAATGGTAAATACAGCCAGACCCAACGCCAGCGTGTAAAGCTTTTTCTCTTTTTCGGATAATGCAATAACTGACATGCTTAATCTTTAACAGGGCAATCCGGGTAATCGTTCAGGTCAGTCGTTTACTGCCTGATAAGTAAGTACTTTAAATTTTTCACCAATGTTCCAATGCGGTGTGTCATACATGTTGGTAAAAATCAACCCGATTATTTTTTCTTTTGGATCAGCCCAGTAATGGGTGTTGAAGGCACCCGCCCAACTGAATGTGCCGAGGGAGACAACCGATCTGAAATCGTTGGCTGCAGTCTCTAATCCAAAACCAAGCCCAACCGGTGAAGCATCGGGCAAAGTTAGTTGACTGGTCAGCATGAGTTCAATCGTTTTACGACTAAGTAATCGCACACCATTATACTGACCATTGTTTAAAAAAAGTTGCAGAAATTTTGCGTAGTCTTCAACTGTGGAGGAAAGTCCGGCACCACCCGAGAAATATTTTCCTTCGGTTTTGGGGTAATCAATATTCACATTGTCGAAAACGGTTCCGGTTACTTTTTTTGCTTTACCATCATTACCGGTATAAATGGGTACCAATCGATTGTATTTTTCTTTTGGCAAATAGAACCAGGTATCGTTCATGCCGAGTGGATCGAAGATTCGCTTTTTTAAGAATTGATCAAACGGCATCCCTGACCAGATCTCAACAAGGTAACCCAACACATCAGTGTTGAGTCCGTACGTCCAGCGCTCACCGGGTTTATGTTTGAGTGGCAGCTTAGCCAGTATTTTCATTTTATCGGCCAGCACATCCGTATCGTTGCCAATGCCACTGGGTACTCCGGCTTTGGCATAGATGGCTTTAAACTCCGTACTGCCGATGGCAGGATAGTCAATTCCCGAAGTATGCGTTAACAACTGGCGAATGGTAATTTCTCTGCCAGCTGGTTCAGTGGTAAACGAACTGTCGGCCGCGTTGAATGATTTAAGTACTGATGGATTTTTGAATTCGGGAATGTATTTCGAGATGGGCTCATCCAGTAAAAATTTTCCTTCTTCCCACAGCATCATCACCGCCAGACTTGTAATGGCTTTGGATTGTGATGCAATGCGAAAGATGTTATCTTTTTGCATGGCTTTTTTTGTTTCTGTGTCGCTGAAGCCATAGGCCTGATGAAAAACAATTTTGCCATTGCGAACGATCAATGCTACCGCACCAGGAATAGCCTCCTGTTGTACAAGCGATTGCACCATGTTGTCGATGCGCTTGAGTCGTTCCGGTGAAAACCCGGTTGCTTCAGGTTTGGCAGGTGTTAGAACCTGTGCATGAATGGAGAATGAGAGAAATAACAGGATCGGACAAACGAATTTTTTCATAGGCTTGAGGCTTTACCGAAAGGTACAAAAGTTCAGGATTAAGCATTGATCGAATGATCGGAAATGCGCTCATTTCATGAACTCGTTCCCCGAAACCCGCAACCCGGTATCCGTACCTCGTAACCCTGATCTGAAATTCCCGAAGGGTCTTCTAAATCTTCACATGCGCCCAATTCTGTCCCGACTTAATGCGGTAGAGTTGCATTTCCGAAATCCCGAATTGTTTGGAAAGAATTTTCATCCGCGTTTTTCCTTCAACAAGCTTTTTCTTGATGAGTTTTACCCGTTCCGTGGTAAGCTTTTGCCCTCGCCCGCTAAATTCTGCTTTGGATTGTTTGTAGTTTGGATCCTTCACCATGTGTACATCCTTTTCAGCTTTGGTGGCCCACTTCAGGTTTCGGTAGTAGTTGTTTTCCTTTTTGTGATCGATGTGAATCACAAACTTGTGTGAACCGCTTGGCTTCTCACAGAAGTGTTCCGCTACCAGCCGGTGTACCAAAAAGCCCTTGCTGCTTCCGTTTTTGCGAAGCTGAATGCCCGGATAATTTTTGATGTAGCTGTACCGCAAGAAATACCCGTTGTCGTGCGTTTCCCAAAAGGCCACCACGCGACCAAAATTTGAAATAGCGTAGCGTTGTCCATCGCTTCCTTTGAATCCGCGGAGCGTAACCCATTTTTCGGATGAATGGAATTTCAGTTTTTCGATTTTTCTTCCTGTGCTCATATATCAGAATGGTAATTTTTCAGCATACAGTGGAATAAGGTCGTGAAAGTGATGCTGCAGTTTACGGAGCAACTGAATGCCTGAACGATTGATGATTTTTCTTCCATCAATTTCATGCACGGGTGTCAGTTCGCCCATGGTTCCGGTAGCAAACACTTCATCGGCTGTATAGAATTCTGTTAGGGACAGGTTTCGTTCTTCAAATGGGATTTTATGTGTGTTGCAAAGTTCCAACACCAATCCACGTGTAATGCCATGCAAACAGGCATCAGCAAAAGGGGTAAACACGTTGCCATCTTTTACCATAAACAAATTGGTATCGTTGAGTTCAGCAACAAAACCATTATGGTCGAGCATGATGGCGGCATCTACACCGGCAACATTTGCCTGAATCTTGGCTAAGATGTTATTCAATAAATTATTGTGATGGATTTTAGAATCCAGAAATTGCGGATTGTTTCTGCGCTGTGAACTGGTGATTACCCGAATGCCTTGCTCATTATTATAGACCAGCGGTTTCCACTCGGCTAATACAATCAGGCAGCAACCTTTGGTATTCAGCCGAGGGTCCATACCGGAGGTAACTTTTTCACCACGGGTAAGGGTAAGCCTGATGTGCGCTTCATCGCGCATGCCATTGGCTTCAAGCGTTTCGAAAATGGCTTTTTTGATTTCTTGTTTGGACGGAATATTGACAAATGCCAGGGTATGTGCCGAAGCTTCCAGCCGGTCGAGGTGTTTATCGAGACAGAAAATGCCTCCATTGTATACGCGTAGTCCTTCCCACACGGCATCACCGCCCTGCACGGAACTATCGAACACAGAAACTTTCGCATCGTTCCGCGAAAGCAACTTGCCGCCAACATGAATTTTTATGTCAGCGTTTTTTGGATTGTACGCCTGAAGCATAGACACTAAATAAAAAAGCAACTGTTAATGAGCCGGGGGGACTAAGACTAACGCTCAGTTGGAATGTAACCGTTACGGTTTGATGGCAAAAGGTAATAACTTTTCGTAAAAGATACGTGCTTCTTTGAATAAAGAATTTAAATTTTGTGGTAGCGGCCTGTTACTGGTCTGTTGTTTTTCAAATCCGGTTGATTTATGCACATTGGCATACCAGTAGGGAGCCCAAACACCATCGTATGGCTTTGGCCCCGCAGGCCAGGTGAGCATGGCTTCTTCAAACGGTAACCCGATGGCGGCACAGGTTTTTCGCAGTACGCTTTCCGGGTTCTCTAATAAAAGGTTTGTGTCCAGTACAACAGGCTTTTTTCCGGAAGCGGCCAGTTTTTCAAACAAGTTATATTGATATTCAATCCCAATATCACGCATTACCGGCTGATCGATTACCTGGGCATAGGAGGCTATGATTTGTTTTGGGTTGCGGATCAGGAAGATGTTCTCACACGTTTCGTATGGAAAGTGCTGCAACACCTCCAGGTGATGGGCCATATTTTTGATGAAGTAAACAGGCCGGGTGTGCTCTGTAAATAATTGCGCTAATACTTTTTCCTCTTTGTGAGGCTGATTTTTTAAAACTTCATCCTTACCGGGATGTACAATACCTGTTTTAAGAAAGTAGACGGCATAAAAAGGTTCATCCACTACTGTTGTATCGCTGCGCTGAGCAAACGAATACATAAGGGCAGTGGAAATGTTACGTGGACTGGAGATGATGTGAATGGTTTTCATAAAGTGACAACGCTTAAGGGGCAACCGCCTGCATCATAATACCACACAGCCACGCACCGTATGTTCCCAAGGCATAACCCAGTACCGCCAGAAGCACACCTACCGGTGCCAATGATGGATGAAAAGCAGACGCAACAATGGGCGCAGAAGCTGCCCCACCAATGTTGGCCATGCTTCCCACAGCGGTAAAAAAGAATGGCGCCTTGATGAGTTTGGCCGTGAGTAATAAAATCCCAACATGAATGAGTATCCATATACCGCCCACCATGAACAATTCAATATTATAATAGATAGACTTCAAGTCCATCTGCATACCAATGGTGGCCACCAATACATATAACAAGAGACTGCCTAATCGTGAAGCCCCAACACCTTCAAGGTTACGTGCCTTTGTAAACGATAAAATTAAACCAAACGTGGTAGCCAGTACTACAATCCAGAAAAAGGGAGAGTCCAGACTAAGCCGATCGAGCTCCCATTCAGGTGGCAGGCTTTTTATATACGGAACAATATAGTCCGACAAGAAATGTGAAAGCCCGGTTAGTCCAAAACCAATTCCAAAAATCAGCATGGTATCGGCAAGTTTTGGCATTTTCATTACGCTTAACCGGAAATTTTCAATGCGCCTTTTCACATCTTCAATGGCCGATGAGTCGGCTTTGAAGGCAGCATCAATTTTATCGGCACGACCAGCGCCATATAAAATGGCTGCTGTCCATACATTGGCAACAATCACGTCCACGGTAACCATAATCGAAAACAACGCAGCACTGGCGCCAAACACTTCAAGCATAGCTGCCTGATTCGCACCACCACCAATCCAGCTTCCGGCCACAGTAGTCATGCCCCGCCATACGGCATCGGTACCTTCACCTCCCACAAGATCCGGATTGAAAACCGATACGATCATGATGGCGAGCGGTCCGCCAATAACAACACCAACCGTACCCGCCAAAAACATGATTACCGCTTTTGGACCCAGTCGCATAATGGCTTTCAGATCGATGCTTAAGGTGAGCAATACCAAACTTGCCGGTAGCAAGTAGCGCGAGGCTATTTTATATAACCCGGATTGTTCACCGGAAATAATACCGGTAGAATTTAAGATGGAGGGAAGAAAATAGCAAAGCAGGAGTGAAGGCACATAGGTATAAAACTTTTGCCAGAACGGCTTTTCACTGCTGGCGGTTTTAAACACAAATGCCAGGATGACCATTAACAGGCCTAATACAACTGCATCGTTGGTGATCAGCGGTTCATGCATGCGGTTTCAGGTTTGGTGCTCGACAATACTACCAAATTGATTTCAATTCGTAGGCCTCGGTTGAAAGAAGTTTTACCTCACCATCACCATAAATTTTGAGCTGTGTAAAATCTTCAGTAGGAAAGAAAATGGCTGTCATGCAACTTACCCCACCATCGGCAAACAATTCAACGGAAGCCACATCCACAAAAATGTGTAGCGTAAGGATGTGGCTGTCTGAAAAGCGGGGCGCGTATTGAATACCGACAAAATCAGTGGAAAATTCTTTTTTACCTGGATTGGTGCGATCAATGTAGAACCAGTTGCTTTCGCGATCATAGCCTATTCGGATGTTTTCATTCTTGCTATTAAATAGCTCAATGCCGAAATCTTTTGCAGCGGTTTCATTGAGATCAAACTCAACTTTCACTTCAGCCAATCCCGTATGGATAAAGGGTTGATCAACCGTTATATCTTTTCGTTCTGTGCGAAGTTGCTCCACTTCTTTGGAAGGCGTTGAAACGAGACGAATACCAGCGCTTGTGTTGTGTAACGAAAGATCGCGCGGAAGCGTCATGGCGCTGCGCCACGTTTCTGTGGGCACAACCTGTGCGTAATTCCAATTGCTCATCCATCCTAAAAATATAGTTCTGCCATCGGGAGCATTGCCCCACGTAACACCGGCATAGTTGTCACGGCCATAATCGATAAAGCGTTCGGTTGACGGACCATGTTCACTGGTAAATGTTTTGCCATCAAAATTGCCGATGAAATATTGTGTGCCTGAACCACCATTCGGACTGCCCGGATTGATGCTCACCAATAAAACCCATCTTGTTTCAGTTGTTCCGGTTACAGGCAGTTGAAACAGATCCGGACATTCCCATACGCCACCGTGGTTGCCGTGCTCGCGACCAAATTCACCGGTCAGTTCCCAATCTTTTAAATTTTTTGATCGGAAAAATTGAATGCGGTTGGCCACGGCCAACGACATGATCCAATGTTCAGATTCTACATGCCAGAAAACTTTCGGATCGCGAAAATCTTTTTCTCCCGGATTTTTAATTACTGGATTGTTCTCATACTTCGTCCACGTGTGACCCTTGTCGTTGCTGAAAGCAATGGCTTGTGTTTCGTAACCTTGTTTGTCGTAGGTGAAAATGGCTACCAATGGTTTTTCATTTCCGGATTGAAAGCCAGCAGTGTTGTTGGCATCTACAACGGCACTACCAGAAAAGATGTAGCCCAGCGAATCCGGATATAGGGCAATCGGCAAATGTTCCCAGTGAATTAAATCTTTGCTCACGGCATGTCCCCAATGCATGGGGCCCCACATGGTGCTGTCGGGGTAGTGTTGGTAGAAGAGGTGATATTCACCATTGTAATACACCATGCCGTTGGGATCGTTCATCCATTTGGCAGGAGGAGAGAAGTGGAATTGGGGACGATGAGGTTCAATAATAGTTGCTGTTTCAGGTTCTTTTTTTGAGCAGGAGATTACCGTGGTCAATAAAGCGATAAGGAATAGGTTTTGTAAGAGTCGCATAAGCGTTAGGTTTTATTCGGTACAGTTCAGTTACTTTTTAACCACCAGCAAGAAGTAATTGTTATCCATTTCCAGGTAGCCTTGTTCATAGCAGTAATGGTAGATGGCGCCTTCCTTGGTTTTATACAGACTTGTAAAATAGGTAAAATCGAAACCCTTTTCGTTGAGCTTGGATCGATTCACCCGGCATTTTCCCTCGGGGTTGAGCTCCATCAATATACGCCTGTTCTTGCGCAAAATGTTGTTCACATTGCGGATGTAGTTGGTCTCATCACTGTTTAATTTGTTGTTGTAACTGATGCGACACTGGTCGGAACAAAATTTTTTATCTGCCCGGCCTTTAATTTTATCGCCACACTCCAAACAAACCTTTTCTTCTGTTTTCGCCATGATTTCGGGGGTTTTTGAGGTTTTTATATCCGTTTATAAACGTTTACAAACGAATATAACCGAAAGTAAGCGATTATCATACGACTCCGTTTTTTTTCTCCCCACACCTTTGCATCGTCAATCGACAACAAACCGGTTGACGCTCACGCTTCGACAGGCCTACCTGTCTGGCAGGCAGGCTCAGCGTGGCAAGAATGTGTATGTTAAACAATTAAATTATACAGTTATGAAAAGTTTGAGAAACAGCGTGCAATTGATCGGTCGTTTAGGCAAAGATCCTGAAGTGAAAGTGTATGGCGAGAAGAAGAAAGCTTCTTTTTCTATTGCCACTACAGACTCGTACAAGAATGCGAAAGGCGAGAAGGTGGAGGACATGCAATGGCACAACATCGTGATCTGGGGTAGCCTGGCTGGCGTAGCTGAAAAGTACCTGAAGAAAGGACAGGAAGTGTGTGTTGAAGGTAAGCTTGTGCACCGCAACTACGAGACCACCGAAGGTGAGAAGCGTTACGTTACCGAGATTAATGTAAACGACCTGCTTATGTTGAGCGGTAAGTAATACCGTTTACCGATGAAGAAAAGCCTGGCTCAGAAATGGGTCGGGCTTTTTTATTAGGCGGTCTGTGATACACAGACCGAGGAGAATGGAATTTTTTTTGCGACTTCCTTTGCGCACTTGGCGCCTTTGCGTGAAAATTTAGAGTCTAGAGCTCCGCAATAGAAATATTCATCGGTATTCCTTTTTTACCTTTTTCATGCAAAGCACGATCGGCTGCCCGGCTTAAATCAAGATTGCGAAATGCTTCTACGGATATACCTGCCTGCCTCCGCATACAGTTCATAATATGCAGCCTGAATTTCGTCTAAGGTATAAATGTAAGCCCGGTGTGTGGCGCCCCGATCGGCTTTGAATGACACTACGGCTTTTTCCGGGTTATCCGAAAGCGTTACGTCTTGTCCATGGTTAAGCACAAATGTCTTGATTTCTTCACGAAGACCTTCCAGGCTACTTCTCACTTCACCATTCACCATAAACTTATCGGCTGAGTTGATCTGAACCGTAAA
Organism: Cyclobacteriaceae bacterium; assembly: GCA_019638275.1. GTDB lineage: Bacteria > Bacteroidota > Bacteroidia > Cytophagales > Cyclobacteriaceae > UBA2336. The sequence continues at coordinate 84,724 of JAHBUC010000006.1, forward strand.
TAAGTTTCGTTTGTGAATCGGGGCAACGGGAGCATGAATAGGCTGTGGCAAAACAATCGCCAATCCCTTTTCATTCGTGATTTGGGTGGTGATCATGAAGAAGGTCAACATCAAAAAGGCAATATCGGCCAGGGAGCCTGCACTCAGTTCAGGCCGGGTTAATGATCCGGAGTAGCGCATACGATTTTCTTTTGACTTCAGAATATTCAGCCTCCGGTAAAGTCACGTTTCCGCCAATCAAATTTTGTAATTCTTCCGCGGCTTTATGCGTTATAGATGGTGTGTAAATTGTAATTTTCGGCAATGAGTTTTGTGTATCCGACATTTTTGTGGGCCCTGGCAGCGCTTTCCGTTCCCATCATTGTGCACCTTTTCAATTTCCGAAAGACACAAAAGATATTTTTCTCCAGTACACGTTTTCTGAAACAAGTGCAGGAGGCAACCTCTGCCAAGCGAAGACTTAAGCATTACCTCATTCTGGCTTCGCGGCTGTTGTTTCTGTTGTTTTTGGTTCTCGCATTTGCCCAACCTTTCTTACCGGCAGAAGAACAGGTTTCGGCACAACAACAGGTGGTTATTGTGCTCGACAATTCCCTGAGCATGTCGGCACCGGTTGGTGAGAAAACCCGTGCGCTTGATGCGGGCATTGCCATGGCCAATCAACTGGTAGAGATTTTTCCGCAGGATACACGCTTTCAACTCATCACCAATGATTTTGCACCTTTCTCGAATTCGTTCAAAACGAAACCAGAACTTATTGACTTGTTGGCACAAGTACGGTTATCGCCATTGAGCAGAACACTTCGGGAGGTGAAGGAGAAAATAGACAACACCAGTGGCTCAGCCATTCAAAAGGAAATTTTCTGGATTTCGGATTTTCAGAAATCAACACTTGGTGCAGTGCAGTCTGATTTGGTAGATAGTCTGCAACGGTTACACCTCATACCGCTCACCACACAAACACTGGCCAATATTTTTGTGGACACAGCTTACCTGGAAAATCCCTTTGTAGTCGGAGGCGAAAAAAACACGCTCAGGGTTAAGTTGCGCAATGATGGCAATCGCTCAATCGAACAATTGCTCACGAAACTTTCTATCAATGGGGTTCAATCCGGTACAAGCTCGGTGAGCATTCCTGCGCGTGGCAGTGTTACTACTTCATTCGACATTGTTTCCTCAACTCGGGGCAATAGCCAGGCAGTGATCAGCTTCAATGATTTTCCCGTAAGCTTCGATAATGAATTCTATCTCGCCCTTAACTTTTCAGAAAAAGTGAAAGTGATTGAGGTAAAGCAAAGTACTGCGCCATCGCCTGTTGAAAAAGTTTTTGGCAATCAGGATGTGTTTACGTTTCGGTCGTACAATTCAGGTAACATTAACTACTCAGCATTTCAAGAGAGTGACCTGGTAGTTGTGAACGGCCTTGATCGGATTGATGCGGCACTGATTCAAGCCTTGCGCGGATATGTTACGGCAGGAGGAACGTTGGTAGTCATCCCATCATCTATGCCTGATGTGTCGGCTTATCGTAATCTGTTGGCGCTTCCTAACCTTTTGGTGATGATAGAGGCGGAGGCTGTTGAACTTGAAACACCGGATTATGCCAATCCTTTCTTTGAAAATATTTTTGAAGAGCGATCGAACCGGTTGATTTTACCGAAAGCCAGGCGTGTGCTCGATTGGGGTATGGATCGTACAGCCGTTTTGAAATTAAAAAACGACAAACCTTTCTTGTCGCAGTTTGCGCAGGGCGGAAAAGTTTTCTTGTTCGCTTCTCCGTTGCAAGCTGAATTCACCGATTTCAACGCTAACTTTTTATTTCTGCCGGTTATGTACCGAGTGGCCACTTCCGGAAAAAAAGCCGACTGGAGACCGTATTATAAACTGACCGAGACTGTAATCACCATGCGGGTGGATAGCCTGCCCGGAGAAGAACCCATCCGGTTGGCCGGTCAGCAGGAGATTATACCTACTCAGCGAAAACTTACTGATCGGGTGATATTGGAATTACCCCGGTTCTCGATGCAGGCAGGTTTTTACAGTGCTATTGCCGGAAAAGATACCACCGGCTTGTTCGCGTTTAACCTGGATAGTCGTGAATCGTTGCTGGAGCAGGTAAGCGCTACCGAGATCAAGCAACTTTTAGGTGGAGGCGATAACATCACCCTTTTTGAGGCCACTTCAACAGAAACTTTTACTAACGAAATAAAAACAAGATATTTGGGGACTCCATTATGGAAGTATGCGTTAATGCTGGCGCTTTTCTTCCTGTTGGTGGAGGTAATGCTAATCCGGTTTCTTAAATAGGGGTTAATGAAAATACTCATCCAGGCAGCCAAAATCCTCGATCCACAGTCCCCCTTTCATAAAAAAGTCAAAAATATTCTTCTCGTAAACGGCCGTATCACCGAAATAGGGGATAAAAACTATCAGGCAGATAAGGTTATTTCAGCCGAAGGCATGTTGCTCACCCCCGGTTGGTTCGACCTGGGCACGTTCGTGGGCGATCCGGGCCTGGAGCACAAGGAAGACTTGGAGTCGGTAACCAAAACCGCTGCGGCTGGGGGCTTTACAGAAATTGCGGTGCTGCCCAATACAGTTCCCGCCATCCAAACCAAAAATGATGTTAACTACCTGACCCGCTACAACGATAACCGATTGGTGCAGGTGCATGCGCTGGCTTCGGTAACACGCGATAATAAAGGCGAAGAACTTACCGAGATGATCGACCTGCACGAGGCAGGAGCAGTTGGTTTTACCGATGGCCTGAAAACCATCTGGCATACCGACATTTTTTTAAAGGCACTTCAATACCTGCAAAAGTTTAACGGTGTGTTAATCGATCATCCGGAAGATGTGTGGTTAAACATGTTTGGACAAATGCACGAAGGCGTTCAAAGCACCATGCTGGGTTTGAAAGGCATGCCACGCATTGCCGAAGAAGTGGCCATTCACCGCAACCTGGATTTGTTACAATACGCTGGCGGAAGGTTACACATCGCCAGGCTTTCTTCTGCACGTTCCGTAAACCTGATTCGCAGCGCGAAGAAAAAACTTCCGCTGACTTGCGATATAACCGCATACCAACCCCTGCTCGATGATTCCATGCTGGCAGGTTTCGATACGAATTATAAAGTGAATCCACCACTACGCGAAAAGCGCGACAAAGACGCGTTGATCCGCGGATTGAATGATGGCACCATCGATGTGATTTGTTCCGGACATGTACCGCAGGATGAAGAAAGCAAAAACCTGGAGTTCGATCATGCCGATCACGGCATCATCAATCTTCAAACCTTTGCCGCCAACCTGGTGTCACTTTCAAAAGTGGTGGATTGGGCAACATTGCTTGAAAAAGTTACGGTAGCTCCCCGCAAGGTGTTGAACATCGAGACACCTGTCATCGATATTGAAACGAAAGCTAACCTTACCTTGCTTGATCCGGCACGCGAGTGGCACTTGGATGAAAAGACAAATCTGAGTAAGTCAAAAAATTCACCCTGGTTTGGACAAACGCTTACCGGCAAAGTGGTAGCCGTTTTCAACAACACCAAACATTGGTTCGATAATACATTATGAGAAAGCCGTCACCCCTTTTTACCATTGCGGTTCGCTATGGCGCAGTTGCGGCTGTGCTATCAATTGCATTGAATATTGCGATGTTCTATATGAATCGCCACCCGGTTATGATTTCGCCTTATCTTGACTTTCGGGTTTTTCTGTACGGGATTTTCATTTTTTTTAGTTTGAAAGAGTACCGCGATTTTCACAACGAAGGTGCGCTGCATTTTTTTCAGGGCATGTTCGGGAGTTTTGTATTAGTAGCCACAGCGGGGGTTTTAGGGTCAATTTTGTACCGCATTTTTGGTGCGTTTGAAACAAATTTTATCCCGGAATACATCAGACTGATGACGGAATACCTGAAATCAGCCCCGGAAGATGAGGTAGCGCGGGTAGGAAAAGAAACCATTGAGCGTAATTTACAAGCCCTACCTTCTACTAATATGGGGCAAATCGCTACGTTGTACCTGGTTCAGAGCTTCGGTATCGGTTTGTTTATTAGTATAATCATGTCTGTTATTTTAAGAAAACAACCAAAACCCTAATCGTTATGGAAGATCAAGTTCAAGAAAGCAATGCCTCATGGTTTAAAGATGCAGCAAAAAATGGCCTCATACTCGGTGCTATTCACATTGTTGTTATGCTTTTGCTATACATGCTCCTGCCAAGCAAGCTGACCGGTTTTTCGTATGTATTTTTTATACTCGTATTAAATTTTGGCTTTACCATATATATGGGCAACCAATGGAGAAAACAGGTGGGCGGATTTCTGGATTATGGAGCAGCGTTTAAGTATGCTTTTATTTTGTTGCTTATCAATGGAATAACTGGGATTATTTTTTCGGCTCTCCTGTTAGTTATTGATCCCACTTATCCTGATGTAATGGCTGAGTCACAACTTAATACATCGATTTATTGGGCACAGAAATTTGGAGCGCCAGAAGATGCATTGGAACAAATGCGCGATCAGTTTGATCCTGAAGCAGTGACAAAACGCTTTGGTTTTATGGGATTATTAACAAGTCTGGGTGTAGGAGTTATATTGTATGCGATCGGTGCATTAATTATGGCTATCTTTATACGAAAGAATCAACCTGAAATGATTTAATGCACCATCCCCAAATATCAATAGTCATTCCTGTACTGGACGAGGAAGAATCGCTCCAGGAATTAAGTGATTGGATTAGCCGTGTGATGAAAGCGCACGGCTATTCTTATGAAGTACTGTTTGTAGATGATGGCAGCACGGATAATTCATGGAGAAAAATTCAGGAGATCAGTGCGTCAAACCCGAGTTTTAAGGGTGTTAGATTCAATCGCAACTATGGGAAGTCTGCCGCACTTCACACTGCCTTTCAAACGGTGCAAGGTGATGTGGTCATTACCATGGATGCCGACTTGCAGGATAGTCCGGATGAAATTCCGGCACTGTATGATATGATCCGGAAAGAAGGTTTTCAACTCGTTTCGGGTTGGAAGAAAAAGCGTAACGACCCGATTTCGAAAACAATCCCTTCACGGTTTTTCAATTACGTTACCCGGCTGATGTCGGGTATTAAGCTGCATGATTTCAATTGCGGCTTGAAAGCATACAACAAAGCGGTAGTAAAAAATATTTCCGTGTACGGAGAAATGCATCGCTACATTCCGGTAATAGCGAAGTGGGCCGGGTTTAAAAAAATTGGTGAGAAGGTAGTGGAGCATCGCGAACGCAAATACGGCCATACCAAATTCGGACTCGAACGTTTTGTGCGCGGCTTTCTGGATTTGATTACGATTATGTTTGTAGGCCGTTTTGCCTTACGGCCGATGCACTTTTTCGGGACGTTAGGTTCGTTGTCTTTTCTGGCCGGATTTATTTTTACCGGCAAGCTGATCTGGGATAAAATCGACTCCATTTATTTTTCACACGTTCCGCTCAAGCGTGAGATCACCCAACAACCCGGTTTTTACCTCGCCCTTGTCGCCCTTGTTATTGGCGTACAACTTTTTGTTACCGGTTTTCTGGCTGAGTTGATTACGCGTCAATCCTTATCAAAGAGAGATTACCTCGTAATTGATAAAGCCGGCATTGATGAGCTTCCTGCGGGTTCAAAAATGAAATTGGTGGCCAATCAGTGATTCAATGCGTTGGTTTTTGCTAATTATTCTGGCTTTACTTGGTTTTAACCTATTCGGACAAAATGGATATGTTAAAGTCAGTAGAGACTCCACTATAATTGGGTTTATTAAGCGCTACACTTCGCACATGGATGGCAGCAGAGGCCTGGAAGTATGGCGAACTAAAAAAGATCCGCAACCGATCAGAGTAAAGACGTCTTCTATTTATGAATATGCCATCAAAAAGGACACCTTTCGGATATTGTATGATTTTTCTCCGTTTACAAGTGAAAACATTTACTTTGAGTTTGTCGAAGCACAGGTTATTTCTACCGGCAAAGTGACCCTACTAAAAATTGACGCTTTATGCGATCTTAAAAGAGACACTCAGTCGATTATGATCAATTCAGGAGGAGGTTCAGTTTCAGTAATGACTTTTCGTAATGATAATTTCACGTATGTTCTTGAGGAGCCGGTTACTGACTACTTGCAAGCACTTCCATATGAACAACAAAAACTATTTGAAGTGTTGAAGGATTTTTTTCCTGAACGTTATCTTATCCGTTACAAGGAGGAGAAGGGCGCGATTACATATTCAAAAGTTCCAGCCTTGGTAAAATTGTACAATTCTGTCAGGTAATTTCTATGAAACAAGAACTTGCAGCTATTTCGCTGGTAGTCGATGACTACGACAAGGCCATCAAGTTCTATACCGAGAAATTAAACTTCAGATTAATAGAGGACACACCACTTTCTGAAACCAAACGCTGGGTTCGCGTAGCGCCTCCAGGCTCAATAGGTTGCTCTATCCTGCTGGCCAAGGCCTCAACTGAGGAGCAAGCGAGTCGCGTAGGAAATCAAACCGGTGGGCGGGTATTTCTATTTCTGCATACCGATGATTTTTATCGCGACTATGAAAATCTGAAACGAAATAATGTACTCATTGTACGCGAGCCCTCGGTTGAGGAGTACGGTACTGTTGCTGTTTTTTCTGATCTATATGGAAATCTGTGGGACTTGATCCAGCCAGCGTGACATGTTTAGTTAGTAGAAGTTGTTAATTTTGGAATAAATTATTTTTCCTATGGCAAAGTTTCTTATTGTTTTCTTAATGCTGATTTCTCCACTAATGTGCCTTAGTCAAGATAAATACTCTGATGGTGAATTACTTTTTTCTGATTCCCAAGTCAAAGTGTCAATTATGATACAAAAGGAAAGAGAATATTTCGTAAAGATCAAAGCAAGTATTGACGGCAATGAAAAGGTTTATTTCCCCTCAGATATTAGTGGCTACAAACTATCAAACGGTGAAATGTATGTATCAAGGGAAATTTTAAGGAATGATCTTTATTCTTGGGTTTTTTTAAAGGTTCTTGTTAAAGGATCAGCAAATCTGTATTCGTTTTATAGTTCATCGGATGGCGAGATCTATTTTCTTGAAGTAAAAGATGAGTTTGTCGAATTAAAAGTCGACAATAGATTATCAGGCATTCTCTACACTAAGCTTTCAGATTGTGAGGCTGTGGGAAATTCAATTTCAGGGGGACAAAGAATCTCAAGTCTTAGCCAGTTAATGAAAACGGTTAATAAATATAATCAATGTGTTGATCCTCTAAATGATAGTTATTCTTTTGACAAAAAAAATAAGTTGGAATTGACAATAGGCGCGTCTGTTTCTGGTTTGCTAAATAACTTTGTTAAAAATGGAGATAATAGTTATTATAAAGATGGTTGGGTTGTTAATGATTATAAGCCTGGAATAGCTCCTTCATTATTTATAGATATTCGGTTAGCTAATTTTCTTTCCTTTCAGCCTGAAGCATTTTATATTGTTCGGAAATTCGCCAATGATAGCATAAAGAATCCGATTAATATGTCGACCTATGAAGTGCTTGATTTTTCTTTTAAGTCAGTCCAGCTCAATTTTCCTCTTAAATATCGTATTATTTTAAGTCAGGCCGATCTTTATTTCAAAGCAGGATTCACTTATGATCTTCTTATGGATGTTGAAGTGAATCGAGAAACATTCGGGTTTTCCTATACACGGGAACTTTTTCTCGAGAAGACCGGACTAGGACTGAATTTCGGTTTGGGATATTCGCGATATATTTCAGCCGGACGATTGGATTTTCATTTAGGATATTCACGATTGGTATATACATCAACGTTTGGGAAGTTTAATGTTAATGCTTTAGCAATTGGGACAAGTTGGGCATTTCCTATAAGGCAGCAGTAACCACTGAAAGAATCTGAAAATCATTAAATCAATATTCCGCCTAATTATTTCATTCACAGTAGTATATCTATTAGCTTCTTTACTGTTTTATTTTTTGCAGGACAAATTTATTTTTCAGGGTACGCCACTGAAACAGAATTTCGAATACTCGTTTAACGAGCCGTTCAAGGAACACGATATCACCATGTCGGATGGTGTTGTTTTGAATGTGCTTCATTTTATATCCACCATTGATTCCAAAGGGCTCATTCTTTATTTCCACGGCAATGCCGATAACCTTTCGCGTTGGGGTACTTATGCCCCTGACTTTACAAAACTTGGTTATGATGTGCTAATGATGGATTATCGGGGATACGGTAAAAGCGGGGGTGTTCCAACTGAACAACTGTTGTATAAGGATGCGGAGGAGTTGATGCGATGGACAAACGAAAATATTAAACACGACCGGTTGGTTATTTACGGACGGTCGCTGGGCGCTGCGGTAGCTTCTCATCTCGCATCGGAAGCACAGCCATATAAATTGATTTTGGAAACGCCCTTCGATGAAATCGGAAATGTGGCTCACCCCGTTTTTTATCCGATCATCCGGTTGGCTCCGCAACGATTTGTGTTTTCGAATAAGGAGCATCTGAAAAAAGTTGAGGCTCCTGTAGTAGTCATTCATGGAACGGACGATTGGATTGTGCCCTTGTCTTCTGCTGAAAAGCTTAGGCCTTTTCTTAAACCAGGCGATGAATTTGTAATCATTGAAGGGGGCGGCCATCATGATCTCAACACGTATCCCGAATTTCATCGCGTACTGGAACGCCACCTGTGGTAGCAATACCCGTTATATTTTTTAACTTGGTATTTCATGGAGGCTGCTCTGATAACTCTTGCATTGGTTTATGTGGGCATTTGCCTGGCCTTTTATTTTTTTCAACACTACGGCTTTTTCCGTCCGGAAATTTTATCCGGAGCTTTTGAGTATAAGTACCCCTTTCCTTTTGAAGAACTGGACTTTGAAATGGAAGATGGCGGACGCATTAATGCCATACACTTCAAGGTTCCCAACGCATTGGGCGTTGTGTATTACCTGAAAGGAAACTCAAAAAGCCTGAAAGGTTGGGGAAAATTTGCCAAGGACTTTTTAAGCAATGGGTACGATTTTTTTATGTTCGACTACCGTGGGTTTGGCAAGAGTCGAGGCAAACGAACCCAAACCCGTGTTTTTAATGATGCCCAGTTTATATACAAGTGGCTAACCTCTGTTTATCCGGAACAATCCATTGTATTGTATGGCCGGTCGTGGGGCAGTGGCGTGGCGGCCCGTATTGCTTCGTGGAATAAGCCTCGCCTGTTGATTCTCGATTCTCCGTACTTCAGTTTCTTTTATAACGTGAACCGGTATTTGTTTTTTATTCCGTTACGTTGGTTGCTGCGGTACGACATCCGAACCGATCAGTACTTAAAAAAAGTGGAGTGCCCGGTTTATATAATTCACGGAACACACGATCGGCTCATTTCCTTTTCACAAAGTGTGAAACTTAAAAACCTGCATCCCGATAAGGTTGCCTTGCATGCTATTGAAGGCGCGCGTCACAATAACTTACCGGACTACCCAGAGTTTTTTGAAAAACTCTATGAGATTCTCTATGTAAAACCGAAGAAAGAAACGTGAGTATGGAAGTGTTTCGCAAATCTTCGGCTGATTTTACACGCATCTTTGATATTGTTTCGTACCAAAAGAACAAATATCCGAATGCAAGAGCGTTAAACGGATTTGCAAACGGTGCCTGGCGGAGCCTGAGTATTGATGAGCTTGAAAAGCGATCAGAAGCGCTGGCGTGTTGGTTTATCGAACAGGGTTTTCAAAAAGACGACCGCATACTGATTGTTCCGGTTAACGGATCACCGGAATGGATGATAATTGATTTCGCGTGCCAGCTGGCTGGCTTAGTTGTGGTGCCGGTGCATCCTACCTCTCGCGAAGATGAGATCAGACTTATTATCAGTGAAACAGAAGCCCGTATGTGTATTTGTGCTGACGTGGCACTGTACTATAAGTTTTCTTCAGTGGCATCATCAGGTGGTTTTGTGTTGGAGGTACGCCATCTTGATCGCACGGAGAAGAATTTTTTCAAACCCATTGGGTTGGAAAAGGCTACTGATAGTTTAAAGCAGAAGCTGACCGATATACGCAACAGTATTTTGCCAACAGATGTGCTTACCATTCTGTACACCTCAGGTAGTTCCGGTGTGCCAAAGGGCGTAATGCTTTCACATCAAAATGTAGTGAGTAGCATTAAATCGATCATTACGTTATTGCCACTCGAGCCCGGTCAGCGAGTGATCAGCTTTTTACCGTTCAGTCACATCTTTGAGCGCGTTGCTTGTTATGCCTACCTGGTGTTTGGTGTTTCCATCTACTTCAATCAAAATAAGGACACGTTCGCACATGATTTTGCCACTGTGAGGCCGCACTTTTGTACAAGCGTACCACGTGTGCTGGAAAAAATGTACGACTTTATGGTGGAACAAAGCATGAAGCAAAATTGGTGGAAGCGAAAGCTGATCCGTTGGGCCATGCAGATTGGCAAGCAGTTCAGGCCAGGGAGTTTAGCGCCTGTTTTTCGAATAAAGCTTTTTGTAGCCCGAATGCTGGTGCTTCGGCTTTGGCGAAAGAAATTGGGTGGAAGAATACGATACATGGTGGTGGGGGCAGCTTCTTTACGTCCTGAGATAGGCAAACTCTTTTCTGCGGCCGGAATTTTTGTTGTTGAAGGTTATGGCATGACGGAGACGGCTCCATTTATTTCGGTAAACCGGTTTGAGCCGGGGCTAAACAAATTCGGTACGGTTGGCCCGGCTATACCGGGTGTGGATGTTAAGATAGACCAACCCAACGAGGAAGGGGAGGGTGAGATTCTCGTGAAAGGCGAGAATGTAATGCTGGGCTATTTCAAACGACCCGAACTGAACAATGAGGTGTTTACTGAAGACGGCTGGTTTCGCACAGGTGACGTTGGAAAATTTGTTCGTGCACGATTTTTACAGATCACCGATCGTAAGAAGGATATTTTCAAAACCTCTGCTGGCAAATACATCGCCCCACGTCCTTTGCAAAATCATTTTATGCAGTCGCCATGGATACAGCGTTGCCTCATTATTGGTTTTCAGAAACCTTTTGTAACGGCACTCCTGGTTCCAAACTTCGAATTGCTTCAGGCATGGTGCGAACAAGAGCACATACACTGGACAGCTCCACAATTTATGGTGTACAACATACGGGTACGGGCCCGGTATCAGCAAGATGTTGATGACTTGAATGAATCTCTGCCGGGGTATCAACGCATTCGCGATTTTGTGCTTTGCCACCAGGACTGGACCGTTGAATCTGGTGAGCTTACCACCACGTTAAAACCTGTTCGTAGATTACTTGTTGAACACTATCAAAAGGAAATAGATAAAATGTACACTTAGCTATGCACTCAAAAATTCTCCACGGAATTGATACCGTAATTGTTCGTGTTGCTGATTATAGCTTCTCTAAGAAATGGTATGAGGAAAAACTGGAGCTAACCCCGGTTTGGGATGATCCGATACTGAAACTCGCGGTAATGGATACCGGAAGCCCAACCAGCATAACCTTGTGGCAAACCGATTCGAAGATTGAAGTTAATCGTAAAACAGCATCTTATCCCATTTTCAGAATCCTGAGTGCTGTTGAGGCCCACTCAGCTTTACAAAAACGGGGTGTTCAGGTAAGCGATATCATCACCGATCATGCAGTTACCTACTTCACTTTCTTTGACCCCGATGGCAATGTGCTTGAAGCGTGCCAGGTTCATTCGTAATTTCTGACAGGAATCAGTATGCGGTAGTGATGTGCATCATGGTTTTCTGTCAGGTGGTGTAGTAAGTTCACCGCGTATGAAAACGCTTATTGTGTACATGACGCACCATGGTACAACAAAGAAAGTTGTTGACCATTTGCTTTCATTGTTAGGTGAGGGGGAAACCACAGTAGTGAACCTGGATGAGGTGAGTGATCCGGATTTATCGCCTTATGCGTGTGTAATTGTAGGGGGATCCATTCATGTAGGCCAGATTCAAGGGAAAGTAAAGCGGTTTTGCGAATCTCACAAAGATCAATTGCTTCAAAAGCGATTAGGGCTATTCCTGTGCTTTATGAATAAGGAATTGGCAAAACAGGAATTTGAAAACGCCTATTCGGCCGAGTTGCGAACACATACTACAGCACATGGCCTTTTTGGCGGTGAATTGCTTTTCGAAAAGATGAACTTTTTGGAAAGATTTATGACGCGCATGATTGCCAAGGAGAATAAGTCGCGATCGGCCATTGACTATGAAGCCATTGAAAAATTTGCCAAGACGATGCGATGAAAAAGTCGGCCCACATATTGGCGGTACTGATTTTGATCTTTAACGGTGTGTCTGCCTGTTTTGGAGGATGGATGTTGACCGCCTCACCGGATGGTTCATCGCTTGGAATGACGGTAAGCCTGTTGGAACACTCACCCTTCGGTAATTTTTTAATTCCCGGTATTGTACTGTTTACCGTTATCGGCCTGCTCAGCCTGGTTAGTGCTTACTTGATCTTCAGGCATGTAACCCGGTATTCTTTTTTAACTATACTCATGGGATTGATCCTTATTGGCTGGATTGTCGTTCAGGCTATTATGATCCAAACAGTGAACTACCTGCATGTGATTTTCGTGGCAGCCGGACTTTTGCTCATTGTTTCCGGCTTGTTGCTTCGGAAGCAAAACATCATCACCTGAGTCAGCGTCTTAAGCCAATCTTAAGCTTCGGTAAAGTTTTCCCTAAGGTGTTTATGCTTAATTTTGCTGTATGCGCATTCTTGTAATTGAAGATGAAGAAGGAATAACAAGCTTTTTAAAGCAGGGGCTTGAAGAGGAGGGCTTTGAGGTTGAACTGGCGCACGATGGAAACAATGGATTAGAAAAGACATTAACCGGGCATTTCGATTTGTTGCTTGTCGATTGGATGCTGCCCGGACTTACGGGCATTGAGGTTTGTAAAGCTTATAGAAAGGATAACAAAACCACTCCGATTATTTTTCTCACCGCCCGCGATACTGTTCAGGATGCGATATATGGTTTACAGGCAGGAGCCAACGATTATATCCGAAAGCCTTTTCATTTTGAGGAATTGCTTGAGCGTATTCGCGTACAACTCAGGTCAACTTCCGTGTCACCCGTGTTTACGCTTGGTACGGTTTCGCTTAACGTGGAAACGCACAAAGTGATGAACAAGGGTACAGAGGTTTCGTTAACGCAAAAAGAATTTTCGTTACTGGAATTTCTTCTTCGCAATAAAGGCAAAGTATGCAAGCGAAACCGCATACTCGATGCTGTGTGGGGGCATGATGCCGATCACGATTCAGGGGTGATTGATGTGTATATTAACGCCCTTCGTAAGAAATTGAGTTTAACCCGCGATGAAGATTACATTCAAACCATTCGTGGTGTGGGATATATGGCAAATGACCAATGAACGTATCATTTAAAAACCGGATCGCTTCGTTTTTTCTCATTGCCACAGCTTTGTTGGTGGCGGTGGTGTTTGCTTTTATCTTTTTTATGGTGCGCAACCAGGTTTATGCCGATCTTGAATATACACTGAACTACGAAGCTGTTCGACACGAAAAGGAAATTATGATTGAAGGTGGCCGGATGAAGTTTATCAACAAGGCCGAAATGCAGGAACGTGAACACCGCGAAGTGGAAGTGAATCCAATTTTTATTCAACTCACGGACGCAACGGGTAACGTTCAGGATCGTTCCCCTAACCTGAAAGAAGGTACACTCATTTTTCAGTCGGGCGTAACCGGCCCGGTAGATCAGGATCATGTGTTGAACGGCAAGCGCATCCGACAACGGCAAATTCCTATTGTGGATAGAGGAAAGGTTGTGGGATATATTGTAACGGCAGTTTCGAGCGAGAACGCACATCAGCTTGTTTCTGCTTTGCAACGATGGTTATTGGTGCTCTATCCAATTGTATTGCTGATTTTGTTTGGCGTTACGCGATGGCTCGCTGGCAAAAGCATTAAACCGGTTACCACGATTTTACAAACCACCAATCGCATCACAGAAAGTAACCTGAACGAGCGCATTCCCTTGCCCGATCAACGCGATGAACTTTTTCAACTCACTTCATCGATCAACCAATTGTTAACGCGCATTGAATCAGCCATGGAGCGCGAGAAGCAATTTACGGCTGACGCCTCGCATGAATTACGAACGCCACTATCTGTTTTGCGGGGTACCCTTGAGGTGTTGTTGCGAAAGCCCAGAACATCCGAAGAGTACATTGAGAAAATTGAGTTGAGCATCAAGGAGATTGATCGCATGCACCTCATTGTGGAGCAATTACTCACATTGGCACGGTTCGATCATCCGGGAAAATCACCGGAAAAGAAACCTGTGGTACTCAAGCATTTTTTGATTGATTTGATTCAACGCCAAAGAAAAACCTGGTCAGAAAATGGCGTTCAGGTTGATGTTCAGTGCGCTGATGCTGTTGTTCTTCAAACCGATTCCGGGTTGTTGGAAGTGATACTGGATAACTTATTATCAAACGCTGTTAAATATTCCTCACACAATCATAACGTTCAGGTTGTGGTGGAAGATCGGCCGCAATTAACCATTAGCGTGCAAGATTCCGGGATTGGCATTCGTGAGGTGGATTTGCAGCGTATTTTTCAACCGTTTTACCGTTCGGCTTCCCTGGAGCATAAATCGATCAAGGGAATCGGCCTGGGTTTATCGTTGGTGCAGAAGGCGTGTGATCAATTGGGTGTTGAGTTGATGGTTGTGAGTGAAGTAAATAAGGGGTCAACATTCTCCCTTAAGTTTTAAAGGTTAAAATTTATTTGCCTCACTTGCTTTTGCTGCATTCTTGAACATGTCTTCTGTAGCTTTTTCGGTTGAACCGTATTGAAGAATCATTTTCCATGTTCCATTCTCTTTTCGAAGGAAGTATCGAGTTATGCCATAACCGGTTTGAGTTTCAGCTCCGGGCTTCAAGGTGCTGAACATGCTTATACACTTTTCACTGGCAAAATCGCCCTTTACATTGCGCTCCAGAAACCTGATTTCAATCTCACTTTTTTCCTGATTGTTTCTCCTCCTGGCCATTACCATTTTGGAGTCCTCCACATATTCATTGAAATCCATTATTCTTCCCTTGCTACCGGGGCCAACCCAGTAGAAGTCTTCACTGTGTACATCAATATATAATTGATCAACATCCGTATTAATGCCTTGCTGAAAAGGGACCCAAACATCCCGATTGATTTCTTCTAATAATTCGGCTTTCTTCTGACCAAAGGTTAAGATGCTGAACAAGCAAAATAGAGTAAGGATAACTGCTTTCATGGTAATTTTTATGGATTGCATACGCAGATACCAGAAATTAGTTAATGGGATTAACATTTTTTTAACTGTTTTTCTTAAGCCAATCTTAAGAAAGGCCTAAGTATACATTAAGGCATCTCAGCTTACCTTCACGGCAAATCTTTGCATGTGGAGAAAATCATTTCGTTCAGTGTCCGTCATAAACTGATTGTATTGTTGTTCACCGCCATCATGGTGGGTTTTGGCTTTTATTCGCTATTCAATATCCCCATAGGAGCGGTACCCGATATCACCAATAACCAGGTTCAGGTTATCACGGTATCGCGAAACCTCGCTACCGAAGAGATTGAACAGTTCATCACCTATCCGGTTGAGTTGGAAATGGCCAATCTGCCCGGTGTGCAGGAGATACGATCCATTTCAAAATTTGGTTTATCGGTAGTAACCATTGTGTTTGATGATAATATGGGAACCTACTTGCCGCGCCAGCTTATTGCCGAGAAAATAAAAATCGCTTCTGAAAAAATTCCGCAAGGTTTTGGCACACCAACCATGGGACCTATCACCACAGGGTTAGGAGAAATCTATCAGTACGTATTAGATGTTAGGCCTGGATATGAATCGAAATATTCATTAACCGATTTGCGCACACTTCAGGATTGGGTAGTGCGCAGGCAGCTCTCCGGTATTTACGGGGTGGTAGAGGTAAATACCTGGGGTGGATTTTTGAAGGAATACGAAGTGGCCATTACACCTGAGCGATTGCGGTCTATGAATTTAACCGTACAGGATGTTTATCGTGCGATGCAAACCAACAACAGCGTAGCTGGTGGCGGGTACATAGAAAAGACAAATGAAAGTTACTTCATCCGTGGGGAAGGTCTTGCGAAATCCCTGGAAGATATCGGAAACATGGTGGTTACAATTCGTCAGGGTGTACCGGTGTTGGTGAAGGATGTAGCCACGGTAGGTTTTGGTCATGCCATTCGTTTTGGTGCGATTACCGCAAACGGTCAGGGCGAAAAGGTAATGGGCCAGATCATGATGCTGAAGGATGCGAATTCTGGATTGGTGATTGAGAAGGTGAAGGAGCGCATTGCACAAATAGAGAAAAATTTACCCGAAGGTGTTTTCATTAACCCGATTGTAGATCGCAGCGAACTGATTGCCCGAACAACATTTACCATTACAGAAAACCTGGTATTGGGTTGCCTCATTGTTGTATTCGTGGTGGTGCTCTTGTTGGGCAATTTCCGTTCGGGATTGGTGGTCGCATCCATCATTCCGCTTTCCCTTCTATTTGCCTTGAGCATGATGTACCTGTTTGGCGTAGATGCCAACCTGATGAGCCTGGGCGCTATCGACTTTGGTATCATCATCGATGGGGCGGTGATTATTGTGGAGTTTATCGCATTTCAGATTACCGCACAACAAAGCGCTTTTATTGGGTTACCGAAAAATGAAATTCAGACTGTTAAAGATAAGATTACCATTGGTGGTGCCACTAAGATGATGCAGTCGGCTTTATTTGGCCAGCTGATTATTGTGTTGGTTTTTATTCCCATTCTTTCACTATCCGGTGTTGAAGGAAAGATGTTCAAGCCAATGGCGCTTACTTTTTCTTTTGCCTTGATTGGCGCCATCATCATGTGTTTCACCTATGTTCCGGTGGTTTCAGCGCTTTTCCTGAAACCGGCACCGGAAGGCAGGCAAACGCTTTCCAAACGTTTGATGAGCTGGGTTGAACGCCTTCATCAACCGGCATTGCTGTGGGCACTGAAAAAGAAAAAAATTGTATTGGTAATTGCAGCGGCCATGTTGGTAGGCACCGGCATTTTGTTCAAAAATATGGGTGGTGAGTTTGTGCCTACCCTTGATGAAGGTGATTTTGTGATTCAGCCGGTGTTAAAAACAGGCACCACACTAAGCAGAACCATTGACGTGATTACGGAAATGGAAAAAATTCTGCTTCAGTTTCCTGAGGTGGAGAAGGTGGTAACGCGAATCGGGGCGGCAGAGATTCCCACCGACCCGATGTCGATGGAGGAAACGGATGTGATCATCAAACTCAGACCACGGAAAGAATGGACAACCGCATCCGATAAGGATGGGCTTGCGGATAAATTCAAAGACGCATTGAGTGTATTGCCCGGCATCGAATACGAATTTACCCAACCGATTGAAATGCGCTTCAATGAATTGATTACCGGTGTGCGTGCCGATCTGGCCATCAAAATATTTGGTGATGATTTATCGGTGCTTGCCAGTAAGGCAAAAGAGGTTGAACGTTTAATCCGTAATGTAGAAGGCGCTTCGGATATAATCGTAGAGAAAGTAGAGGGTTTACCTCAGATGAATGTGAAATACAACCGTGCCTTAATTGCGAAGTATGGGTTGAATGTTTCCGGACTCAATAGCCTTGTATCGGCAGGGTTTGCCGGCCTGGCTGCAGGCAGCATTTTTGAAGAAGAGAAGCGCTTTGATCTTGTTATACGATTTGCGCCTGAGTCCCGCTCTGATATTGAGAACCTTCGAAACCTATACGTACCGCTTCCAACTGGTGGGCAAATTCCATTACGTGAACTGGCTGAGATCGATTATGCAAAAGGGCCGGCTAAAATATCACGCGATGATACCAGGCGCAGAATTGTGGTGGGCATTAATGTTCGAGGTAGAGATCTTGAATCGGTAGTGAAGGATGTTCAACTGTTGATTGATCAGAATATCAAATTGCCTACCGGTTATAGTGTAACGTATGGCGGTCAATTTGAAAATCTACGAAGTGCACGTGCGCGATTAATGATTGCTGTACCCGTAGCGCTGGTGTTGATTTTCTTCATGCTTTATTTCGCATTCAATTCGGTTAAGGATGCACTCATGATCTATAGCGCTATTCCGCTTTCGGCTGTGGGTGGGGTGTTGCTGCTCTGGATTCGCGATATGCCGTTTAGTATTTCGGCAGGGGTTGGATTTATTGCCCTGTTTGGAATTGCCGTTTTGAATGGTATCGTATTGATTGAACATTTCAAGGAATTAAAACACGAAGGTTTACACGATATGAAAGAACGTATTATCAGAGGAACCCGCGAACGTTTAAGGCCAGTACTGTTAACAGCATCGGCTGCTGCGTTGGGTTTTTTACCGATGGCCATCTCAACCAATGCAGGTGCTGAGGTGCAACGACCACTGGCCACAGTCGTTATTGGCGGTTTGGTTTCGGCTACTTTATTGACACTAATTGTGTTACCGGTTTTGTATGCGCTTTTCGATTCGAAACGAATTGCATTTAAACGTAAGCCGGGTGGCAAGGTGACCATGCTCGTACTTTTGGTTTTGTTCGTGGTGCAACCTGCTATGGCTCAGCAACCGCGCATCATCACATTGCAAGATGCATTGGATATTGCGGTTCAGAATAATGCCGGTTTAAAGTCGTCATCCATTTCTGTTGAGCAATCCAAAACACTAATTAAAACCGGATACTCGCTTGAGCGGCCGGTTGTGTATTACAACCTGGATGAGAATAACCTTCCGCCTGTGGGCGATGCGTTACAAGTTTGGGGCGTTCAACAACAATTCACCTTTCCAACCGTGTACGGAAAGCAGCGCCAGGCATTGAAGGGTGCATACGAAGTTCAGGAGAAGCAATATGAGTTGGATAACCGCAAGCTGGCACAGGAAGTATCGAGGGCATACTATGAAGTGGTGTATTGGCAAAACCTTCAGCGCTATTATATTTCGTTGGATAGCGTGTACACTGACTTTGCCCGTGCCGCTTCACGCAGGTATCAGTTGGGCGAGACCAACTACCTGGAAAAATTAACAGCCGATACGAAAAAGCAAGAAGCGCAACTTCAGGTCAATCAAACGCAAGCTTCTATCGAGGCTGCATACGCTGCCATGAAACGTTGGCTACAAATTGATGAACCGATCGCGATTAGTGAGTCAACGCTCATGCCTGTTCAATCCGATAACGAGGGCTTTCAAAATCATCCGGGCTTGATGTATTACGAGCAATTGAAACAATATGCCGAGTTTAACAGTCAGTTGGAGAAGAATAAACTGTTACCCGATATTCACCTCGCATACTTTCAAGGAAGAAACGCGGCTGAGAACGATAAACTTTATCAAGGCATAAATGTTGGCTTGGGTATACCCCTTTGGTATGGTGCACAGCGGGCAAATATCAAATCGGCACAATTGAATGTACAGCGCACTGAACAATTGGCAACAGATTACCAAAGTGCGCTCGCAACAGCCCATGAACGCTTGCTACGCGAGCGCGACAAGTACCAGCAAGCACTTGATTTTTACATCACCTCCGGAAAGTTGCTGGCCGATGAAACGTTGATCACTGCCAGGAAGTCGTTTGTGAGCGGAGAGATAAATTTTCTCCAGTATGTGCAGGCGCTTGATCAGGCTATGCAAATCCGGATGAACTACCTGAATAACCTGCGCCTGTACAACACAACAGTTATCGAATTAAACTACCTGATGAATTGACCTTATGAACTTTATTAATCAACATACTTTATTGCGACCCAATTCAAAATCCTGTTCAACTGTCAGCCTGTCCATGGGACTCCTTTCGGAGAGCTTGTCGAAGGCTTTTTTGACTCTGAAAATTAGTCTGGTGATCGTGCTTTTGGTGTTAACCTCCTGCGGAAACAAGGAGAGTGAATCTGCTGAAGCGCTCGACATCAGCGCCAATCCACATACCGATGAACTCGTCATTACCCGGGCTCAGTTTGAAGCGGCTCAAATGCAAGTTGGCACAATCGAAACAAAAGCATTTGCCCGCCAGATAAACGCAAACGGATACATTGATGTTCCGCCTGACCAAAAGGCTTCGGTAAGTGTGAAGTTGGGCGGTTTTGTGAAGTCGGTTACCATTTTGCCGGGCGACCGGATTACAAAGGGAAAGGTTTTGTTTACGCTGGAGAACCCGGAGTTTATTCAGCTACAGCAGGAGTACCTTGAAAACCATGCGCAACTCAAGTACCTGCAATCGGATTACGAAAGGCAAAAAGCGTTGGCGGATGAAAATATTGCTTCGCAGAAGAATTTTTTGAAAGCTGAATCGGATTACAAGGTGGTGCAGGCACGCGTTCAGGGACTTGAGGAAAAACTGAAGATGTTGAACGTAAACATCAAATCGCTGGAGGCTGGTACCATTGCTTCAGTAGTTCATGTGTATGCACCGATCAGTGGTTATGTTTCGAAAGTCAATATCTCGCTAGGCGTTTCTGTTTCACCCGATGACGTGGCGGTTGAATTGGTAGACACCGATCACATGCATGCAGAACTTCAGGTTTTTGAGAAAGATGTGGTGGACATCAGGAAAGGTCAAAAATTTTCGTTCCGTACTTCAGGTTCTGATACCTGGTATGATGGCGAAGTTTATTTAGTAGGCAAAACCATTGAGAGCAGTACGCGTACAGTGAGTATTCATGGCCACATTCATGATGAAAAGAATGTGCCGAATCTGTTACCGGGTATGTATTTGGAAGCAACCATTGAAGTAGCCAGCGTAGAGCGATCGGTACTTCCAACAGAAGCTGTTGTTTCGGTTGATGATGCAAAGTATGTGCTCATGTTGTTGGAGGAAACACCAGATGAATTTCGATTTAAGCGTTTGGAAGTTACAGCCGGTCAATTCAATAACCAATGGACGGAAATAGTGAATACGCCCGCCAAGCAACCGGATGCAAAGTTCCTGATAAAGGGGGCATTTAATCTGGTGGTGGAATAAGAAAAATTAAGGGTTGAATTATCCTGACTGAAATTTTATATACAGACTAACTTCTTCAATATGGTAACGATCGATAATTATCTGGATAGCCATTATATACACCGAAGCAACTGGTTACGGGCTGCTGTGTTGGGAGCAAATGATGGTATTATTTCAATCTCAAGTCTGGCCATTGGTGTTGCCGCTGCGAGTACAACAAGAGACCCTATTTTATTGGCTACCATAGCCGGGCTGGTTGCCGGGGCTTTATCCATGTCGGCAGGTGAGTATGTATCTGTAAGTTCACAAACCGATATTGAGAAAGCTGATATTGAAAGGGAAAAGGAAGAACTTGAAACGATGCCTGATGTAGAGCTGAAATTATTGGCTGAAATCTATGAAAGAAGGGGATTGAAAAAGGAAACAGCACTACAGGTAGCTAAAGAATTAACCGAAGCAGACGCCCTGGGCGCACACATACGTGACGAATTGGGAATTAATGAAGTCAGTCAGGCTAAACCCATTCAGGCAGCATTCGCATCCGGTGCTGCATTTACAATGGGTGGTCTTTTGCCCCTATTGGTCGCACTATTTGCGCCCGTTGCCACAATGGAGTATTTCCTTTATGGGTTTACCATGCTATCACTCATTATACTGGGTGCAGTTTCGGCAAAAACCGGTGGTTCAAGTATGGGTAAAGCAGTAATACGAATTGTGATCTGGGGAACCATTGCCATGGGCTTGTCCGCACTGGTTGGGTATATTTTTGGTGTCAACGTTTGATCCTTCAAAATACTGGTTTCTGAAAGGATGGGTGTAGTCAAATCAAACAAGCTTCTGCTGTTTGATTTTATCTTTAATGTATGCCTTAAATTCAGGCGGTCCGAGAACGGTAATTTCATCCGCTAAGCCCATCACAAACCGGCCAACACCCTTGAAGTGTAACACGGGCCCGTTAAAAATGTAACTTTTAATTTCTTCACCTGCTTCTTTTTCAAGGTAGGGCTGGGATAGCGGAAACTCCTCGCGCAACAACACGTATGCGCGTAAGGTTAAACGCAACGTTACCCAAATCTCTTTTCTGCCGCTGATGCCGAAAATATCCGTGTTCGATTTTTTGTGCAGTTTTCCGTATTTGTAAGGCTTTTCCAGGATCACCACTTCACCAATGCGCTCCAGTTTAAAAAATTTGCATTGCTTGTCTTTCGTATCCAATGCCAAAACCGATTGAAAGCCTTCACCAAATTGAAACGGCTCTACCAACCGGTCGGTTATTTCCTGGCTGTTGGCCGAATGGTAATTTTTCAACACCACCTGGTTTTTATTCTCAACAGCTTCCGATAAAGTGCGAAACATTTTGGCCACACGCAATTTCAAAAACTGTTCGGGTACGTCTTTCGCTTCTGAATGAAAAGCGAGTTTCTTTAATAAAGTGCCGCGCAACGGATGGCCGCTGGCACCGCTTTGAATCAACTGCCTTAAAATGGTTACTTCCTCCAGCGTAAACCGGTCTTCCGGACTTTCTCCGTCTTCCCGATGAACAAAGTACCTTCCGTGAAAATCCTGATCGATAATAAAGCCGATTTCTTCCAGCAGTTTGAAGTACCGGTAAATGGTACGGCTGGTTGTATCGAGTTGTTGCGCCAATTGTTCAATGGTGCGACCACCACCTTTCAACAAACCAATGAGTTGAAATACGCGTAAAATTTTTGCCTGTGGTATCATGAATGCTTATTCTTCCAGCAGTTTTTTCAATTTTTCAAGTTGCGTGCGGTTGTTGGGTGATTGGATATTATCCACCACACTTTGTTTCTCCCGCGTAGTCAATCGCCAGCTCAATGATGCGCGTGCATTGTTTTGTCTAAGGCTATCCATTTGGCTAAGAATCGGTGCATACGATTCCAGTTGGTATTGTAAATCGATTCGTTCAATCGGTCGGGGAAACCAGGTTTTGGCAAAACCGATGTAGGTGTCATTGCCAATGTCCTGAAAATTCTCAAAGTTGTTGTACACCGTGCTGATGGGTTGCGTCATCGCATCCAGTATCGTCTGGCTTTTCCGTTCTACAATTTGTCCGAGTTTTGGTGAATCACGGATGGAAAGCACAATCACGCCCGATGTGTTTTCTGCAATCCAGTCTTTAAACGCATATAGAAAACGCACCGCATCGGAAATGCCGAAGTTATCCGAGATGCCCGCATCCATGATCTGTATGGAGGGCTCAGTAGGAAGTGTTGTGTTCGGTGTGATGTACGGAAACGTGGCGCTCATCCGCAAGGCAGATAAAAACCGTAGATGGCCCGCCCCATGATTGTTGAATAGCAGTTGGTAGTCGATGCCGGCCAGTTTCGACAAGTCATAATCCGGATATGCGATCATCACGGAATTCATGTACGATAATGGCTGTGCCGCGATGTAGAGTTTACGCCCATCATTGATGATGGTGGGCGACATTACCAACATAGGAATGAGTGCCTGTTGCTCAGGCTCAACGTAAGCGGATACGGGTTTATCCATTAATTTTTCGGTAATGGTATTGAGTTGTTCTTCAAACGTGTATCCGCGATCGCGATGGTAATAGTTGCCGGCATATTCAAACTTGTTGAAGCCAACAAACAAATCGTTTGCCAGCAGGCCGAAGATTAACGGATTGAGGTTATCGGAAGAAAGGCTTTGACGATGACGCATGGCATAGGGGTGAATCTCTTCGCCTAAATGTTCACGAAATTTTAATTCACGAAAAAAACTGGCGCCAATAAGCCCGCCAGAGGCGCCTGAAATCATGATGCTTTTATTAAAGAGTTCTCCGCCAGTCAGACTATCAGCAACTTGTAATGCGGTAAGTGTCCATAAAGCGGCACGCTTTCCGCCACCACTCACACACAGGAAGATCATCTTGGGTTTCTGATCTTCGGGGAACTTGGCGCGCCAGTTGTTCAGCATCTCCAGCGAATGTTCGCGGTCATGTTCAATCTGATCGGGAGAGTTCAATGCTTTCAGGTGCTCATGTGAATAGGGTACAGGTTGCTTCAGGTAGTCCAGGCCAAACGCTTCATATTGTTTGGAAAAGAAATCTTTTCCGGCCAGGGTGTTAACGATCAGAAAAATTACAATGGCAGTTGTGGCAGCCCATCCACCAAACCAATAACTAAACGCGCCCGAGAGCATTACAAAAATGGTAAGGAAGATTATCGTGCTGGCTGCAGCCGGAAGTTGAAAAGTGGGGTAGTCTTTGAATAATCCGAGCACCAATACAAGACCAACAATGAATAATTCAATAATGACCAGGTTCAGGTGGTTCTGGTCGAATACCTGTATGATGGTATTTCTGTCATAAAAGCCACTGTCATCAACTTTTTTTACACGCAGGTCGTAATCGAGGTAATAATCCACGCGTACCTGGCGCTTTCGCGCGATGTCCAGTTTCTTCATGGCGCTGGCACGCGTTACCTGAACGTTTTGTTTAATCTTTTCATCAATGCGGCACACCACGTATTTAAAAATATCCTTGTTGGTGAGCCAGAAATAGATAAAGAAGATGAGTGTCATCAGCGCAAAGCCGGTGATTAACCCGGCCATGTTCCAGAAAAGCTGCTTTGCTGAAACATACTGGTTGTCGGTTTGGAAACTGAGGATATAATAAATGTATGTGGCCAGAAACAGCACCGGGATAATACTGTTATTCAGTGCAAACTTGGTGAAGGGTCGTGATAACGCGCCCACAAACGAAAACCGGTGCCCGTCAGAAATGTAGCCCGTGATGTGAAACGCCACCGTAAATCCGGCCAATGTTATACCGATAATAAAAAAGCTGGTGAAATTTACTTTGTTTAGGTATTCAGGGTCGAGAAACAGGTACGGAATACCCAGATATTGCCCAAAGTTTCCGGTGATCATTGCAAACAGGATGATCCAGCATAAAATAAGTACGTGGTTTCTTCTCAGGTTGTTAAACAGCAACTGAAGGGGAAACGAATGCCAGAGGGAACCAAAAAAATGATAAACGCTACGCATGGGTCTTTATCGGGTCTTTTCTGCACAACCTACTTCTTTACAAGATAAAAAAAGGTATAACAGACAGAAATTGTCAATCTATTTTTCTTTTTTGCCATCATTCGCGTAATTCAAAACCGTGGCAGAAAAACCCTTAGTTATCTACAGAAGCTCAGCGGGGAGCGGTAAAACCCGGACCCTGGCGAAGGAATACCTTAAATTGGCATTGCGCCATCGGTCGGGGTACTTTCGTCATATTCTTGCGGTTACGTTCACCAACAAGGCCACACAGGAGATGAAGGAGCGCATTGTGCGTTACCTGAACGATTTTATTGAAGGGCGTGAAAATTCACTTGAAAATGAGTTGAAACGCGAGCTGAACCAAAGCGATGTTGAATTCAAGGAGAATTGCAACGAGTTGCGCTCGCTCATTTTGCATCAGTATTCGCAATTTTCAATTAGCACCATCGATGCATTTTTTCAAAAAGTGATTCGTTCGTTTACACGAGAAGCAGGGCTTTCAGGCGATTACCGATTGGAAGTTGAGAATGAGGCGGTGTTGGAGGAAGTGGTGAATAGCTTGATTGATGACATTGGCGAGGACAAGGATCTGAAACGCTGGATAGTGGATTTTGCCACGAAGAACCTGGAGAGCGACAAACCGTGGGATGTACGCAGGGGGTTGATTGACTTTTCGAAGGAAATATTAAAAGAAGATTTTAAAGCGATTGAAAAGGAATTCAATAAAAAAACCTGTGACAAGGGGTTTTTGAAAGATTTGCTGGCTGAACTTGGAAAAACGACCAACTCATTTGTCAACCATATTCAAACTTTGGCCCGCAAGGGTTTTGATATAATCAGTAAACATCAATTTAATAAAGAAGATTTTCGTTACGGAACCGGGTATACTTTTTTTGAAAAGCTGAGTGATATTAAACGCGTGAGTGATTTTGAACTGCCGGGCGTTCGAGTAACCCGTGAATTGCAGGAGTTGAAAAACTGGCCGCAGAAGCAATCCTTGCGACTTAAAGAGATACTGGCAGTTGCTGAAGCTGAGTTGCTTACTTTGCTGCAGGAAATTTTGGATTATCGGGAGCGTAATTTCAGTCGCGCCATTTCAGCAGAAGTAGTCCTGCAAAATTTTTACGCTTATGGTCTGTTGGCTGATATTTCCAAAAAACTTCAGGAGTACAAATCGGAAAACAACATGATGCTGCTGGCCGATGCCCCGCAGTTTTTACAAGAGCTTATTGGTGACAGCGATGCGCCTTTTATTTATGAGAAGACCGGTTCATTCTTTAAAAATTACCTCATCGATGAGTTTCAGGATACGTCCAATTTACAATGGCGAAACTTCGTGCCACTCATCAATGAAAGTTTAAGCAGCAATAACCGGAATGTGATTGTGGGCGATGTGAAGCAGGCCATTTACCGCTGGCGTGGAGGCGACCTTACCTTGTTGCAGGAAAAACTAGAGCAGCAGATTGGTGAGGATCGTGTGGCGCATGTTAACCTTTCAGATAACTACCGGAGTGCAGCCAATATCATTTCCTTTAACAATCAACTGTTTAAAACGGCCTCGCAATTTGTTTCGCAGGAAACGGGAACGGCTCTTGCTCAAAGTGCTTACGAGGATGTGGATCAACAAATAAAAAGAGAACACAAGGGCCTGGTGGATATCCAATTTATTGAGAATGAAAAAGAACTGAAGTGGAAGGAGCAGGCTAAGGAACAGTTGGTGAAAACACTGGAAGAATGGCAGGAAGCCGGAGTGAAGTTAAAAGATATTGCCATTTTAGTTCGCACCAATGCGGATGGTCAGGAGTTGGTAGCGCATTTGTTAAAGTACAAAAACTCGGAAGAAGCCAAGTCAACGTGTAAGTATGATGTCATCTCCAATGAATCGTTGCGCATTGACGGTGCAGCATCTGTAAATCTTGTGTTGGCCGCCATGCGCTACCTCAATAACCACCTGGATGTGGTGGCGCGTGCAGAGTTGGCGTATGAATTTGTGCGCATCCATCAATCGGGTATGGCGTTATCGGATGTTTTTTCCGTGACAAACGAAGCTGTTTTTGAAAGCTTTCTCCCGCAAGAATTCACACAACAAAAATTATCGCTTCGGAAACTCCCACTTTTTGAAATGACGGAAATGCTGATTCGTATTTTCCGTCTTTCCGATCAGGAGAAAGAGCTGGCCTATTTGCAGGCCTTTCAGGATATTGTGTTGAATTTTTATTCACGCGAGCGAAATGATTTGCAAGCGTTTCTGGAATGGTGGGAAGAAAACAAAGACTCTGATAAAACATCTGTAAAAACTTCAGGTTCGATTGATGCCGCTGAAATTCTGACGATCCATAAATCGAAAGGACTTCAGTTTAAATATGTCATCATCCCGTTTTGTTCGTGGCAGTTGGATCATCAAGGGTATAAGCAACCCAACCTGTGGGTGCAGGCAGATACGCCCATGTTTAAAGATGCAGGGTATCTTTCAGTGAAATATGGTAAAACACTTACCGATACGATTTTTGATTCTTACTATCATCAGGAGCGCACACAGGTATTTCTTGACAATGTAAACATTTTGTACGTGGCACTTACCCGTGCTGAATTGGGAATGAAGATTTTTGCTCCATCCGGAAAGCTGGCAAGAATATCCGATGTAAGTGATTTGCTTCAGCACTGTATTATTACGAATAGCGAGCTTACCACAAATTGGGACAAAGCATCTCTGCGCTGGAAAGGCGGCACACTTGAACCCGCTTCAGTAGCAAGTGATACGAACTATGAAGAGATAACACCCATTGCGCTCAAGCACTATCCCGTATCGCGTTGGCGCGATAAACTGGTCATTCGGCAAGCAGGAAAAACCTATTTCGATTCCGACAAGGAGGAGAAGGTGAAGTACGGCATTCACATGCATGGGGTATTGTCGTACATCAAAACCAGGAGCGATGTGGATGTAGCGTTGCAACGTGCCGTGCAGGAAGGATTACTCACTACCGCAGAGATTGAGGCCGTCAAGGTTGAATTGGATGAGTTGTTCAAGGCTCCGCTTGTCTCTTCATGGTTTGAGGAAGGTTGGGAGGTGCGCACAGAGGTGCCGGTAATTTTACCGGGTGGAGAAGAGAGCCGCTTCGACAGGTTGTTGATTAAGGATAACAACGCAATCGTAATTGATTTCAAAACGGGTGCTCCTTCAAAAGCGGATCATTATCAGGTGTTGGCATATATGGATATTTTGAGAAATATGAATTTTACGGAAGTAGAAGGGTATGTGCTGTATGTGCGCACGGGTGAAGTGGTGGAGGTGAAAGCTGGGAAAGTGAAGACAGTTAAGAAGAAAGATGATAGTCAGTTGGAATTGGAGTTATGACCCCACCCCTGGCCCCTCCCCAAAGGGGAGAGGAGTTTTGAATGAGTGTATTAATTGAAGAAAATGATTGCAGCTGAAAAATATTTTTTAATTCCCCTCCCCGGACGAGGAGAGGTTAGGGGTGGGGTGAAAACTGAAACTATATGACACCCTTTCTCCTTGAAACCGCACAAAAAATAATCACCAGTCATTCCCGGCTGGAAGAGGTGACCCTTGTGTTTCCAAACCGAAGGGCAATTCTTTTTTTCAGAAAGCATGTGGGAACGCTCTTGAAAAAGCCTGCGTTTGCGCCAACCATGTTGACTATTGAGGAGTACATTAAAAGCTATTCAACGTTGCAAGTTCCGGATAAGTTGGAATTGGTGCATCGGCTATACAAAGCCTATACTGAAACGGTGAAGTCAAAGGAGTCATTCGACCGCTTTTATTATTGGGGTGAAATGTTGCTGCGTGATTTTGAGGAGATTGATAAATACCTTGTCAATGCTGAAATGCTGTTTCGCCACCTTAGCCACCAAAAGGAACTGGATGCCAGCTTTGATTACCTGACCGATGAACAGAAAAAATTCCTGCTCGATTTCTGGGGGAATTTTGATCAACACCAAACCGAGAACAGAAAAAAATTCCTGGATGTATGGAAACATCTTTATGATGTGTATGCCAATTATCGCGCACAGTTGTTAAAGGAAGAACTTGCATTTGAAGGCATGGTGCACCGCGAGGTAGCGGAAAAAATTCTACAAGGGCAGACCTTGCGAACCGGACGTGAAGTGTTTATTGGTTTCAATGCGCTTACCAAAGCCGAGGAGGTGATTATCACACACGCTGTTGATGGCGGTGCTACGGTATATTGGGATGTAGATGAATACTATTTAAACAGTGCTGTGCAGGAAGCGGGAGATTTTTTTCGGGAATACCAGGAGAACAAGGTATTGGGTAAAACCTTTGAGGCTCAAGTGCCCGCTAATTTCCGTAAAGAGAAAAATATAAAACTATATGGTGCGGCTCAGCCTGTTGGGCAAGCCAAGTTAATGGGGCAGGAGCTGAAGCGAAACATGGAAGCCGGTGCCTTGCCGGAAGAAACACTTATCGTGCTGCCGGATGAAAAACTGTTGTTACCTGCGCTACACAGTGTTTCCGATAACGTGGAGAAACTGAATGTTACCATGGGTTTCTCTCTTAGCGCTACACCCATCTTTAATTTTGTAGAGTTGTTGATCGAATTGCAGATCAGCCGTAAGGATGAATATTTTCACCACCGTCCGGTGTTGTCGCTGTTGAATCATCCGTTTACCGTTTCGGCCGATTCAAAAGTTGCGCAAAGCAAACGCAAAGAGATGCTAAAGCACAATTGGGTATCGGTGCCGAAAAATTTCCTGGCCTCTGAAACGGAGTTGCATCGTGTGATGTTTGTGGTGGCCGATGTAAGCAACATCACACAGTACCTGAAAACGTGCCTGACTTTATTGGGTGGGTTAGATAGCCTGTATGCATTCGACAAAGAATACATTTTTCAAATGCTTAAATGCCTGAACCGGATGGAGGAGGTATTGGGAAATCAGTATTCCGATCTGCGTTCGTTTCTTCGGTTTTTCAGGCAGTATGTTCGTACAGTGCGTATACCTTTCAGTGGCGAGCCGCTACAGGGGTTGCAGCTTATGGGTATGCTCGAAACCC
Source organism: Cyclobacteriaceae bacterium (assembly GCA_019638275.1). Taxonomy (GTDB): domain Bacteria; phylum Bacteroidota; class Bacteroidia; order Cytophagales; family Cyclobacteriaceae; genus UBA2336. The sequence goes on from JAHBUC010000006.1 coordinate 114,780, forward strand.
GTAACCTCGATTTTAAAAATGTGTACATCCTCTCCTTAAATGAGGGGTCGTTGCCATCGGGTGGGAGCAAGGGCTCGTACATTCCTTATAACATCCGCAGGGCGTATACCTTGCCTACGCTGCAGCATCAGGATGCCATGTACGCCTATCTTTTCTACCGCGTCATTCAGCGTGCTGAAAATGTTTCCATTTTCTACAACACGGAAACCGATATTCTGGGCCAGGGTGAAATGAGCCGCTACCTGCAACAACTGATGTTTGAGAGCGGCAAGAAATTTCAGCACCATGCCTTGCACAATACCCTTGGGGTGAATGAGGTAAAACCCATTGTAATAAAAAAGGACAAAGCCGTACTGGAGGCTTTGGAAAAGTTGAGTGAACAGAGCGAGTATCGAAAGTTTAGTGGACTGTCGCCATCTGCGTTGAACGCTTACATTGAATGCAGGCTCAGGTTTTATTTCCGACATGTAGCGAAAATAAAAGAGGCCGATGAAATAGAAGAGGACATGGATGCGCGTGTGCTGGGGAATTTTGTGCACAACGTAATGGAAGCGTTTTATCAAAAGCTGGTGGAGCAAAAGGGATCAAAAATTATTGAAGCGCAGGATCTTGAAAAGAAGGAGAAACTGATTCAAACATTGCTCGATCAGGAGGTGATTAAAACCTACAACCTCAACCCCAACGAAACGGTGGCGTACGAAGGGCAGTTGATATTGGTGAGCGAAGTGGTGAAACGCTTTATTGATAAAATTCTGGAACACGACAAAAAGCATACGCCCTTTACGTTAGAAGGTGTGGAGCAAAACATGGAGTACACGCTTTCGATTAGTGCACCTGCAGGTAGTGTGTTGTTAGGTGGCAAGATTGACCGCGTTGACCGGAAGGAGGACCTATTGCGCATTGTGGATTACAAAACCGGCCGCGATAAACTTGATTTTGATTCCATCGCCTCCTTGTATGCGCGTGAAGGGAAGCGAAACAAGGCCGCCTTTCAAACCCTCATGTATGCCTGGTTGTATACAAAAACAAAAAATACATCCGGTATGCGGGTAATACCCGGGCTGCTCAACAGCACAAACCTGTTTGATGATGACGCAGAATTTGGATTGAAGATGGCGATAGGCAAATTGCTTGATGTACAGACTGTTTTGCCCGAGTTTGAAGCAAGACTGCGTGAATTGCTGGAAGAACTCTTTAATCCGGAAACGGTATTTGACCAGACGGAAGAAACGGACAGCTGTAAGTATTGCCCATACAAGCGGATATGCTATCGGTAAGGCTGTTCAATTTAGTAATCGAATAATTTTATTGCGTTAATTAGAAGGTGTGCCTGTGTGTCGTCATGTATAGTGCGTTTCATTGAACAGGCACAGTCGACTCGGTTGTAATTACTAATCTATCCAACAAGATGACGCTCCTATGGAGCTGTCTTCATCTCACAACGCTGAGCCCTGTAAGGCTATGCTCAATACCTCATGTTAAAGGTGTGCCTATCTCCTGAACGATAGCTTCTTGATCATATTCTCATTCAGGTTGCTGGCGTAAACACCGTAGGCGTCAACCAGCACACCTTTAATTCCCTCATCTGATGTAATGGCAAAAACAATACTGTTGTCATCCGTGCTCGACATGCCTTCAAACCGATAGAATTCATCTACCGTAAATTTTTCCGGACTGATTTGTAGGTGTACAGCCGGACATTCAATACACGTTGGCTTTAGATTGAAATCATAGCTATAACCCCTGGCCTTCAAATCGTTTGTAGCTTCTGATAGACTTATATAATGTTTTTTCATGATTCTTTCTTTTAGAGTTATACATTCGCCACTACTTGATGGCAGCAATTTACTTGTGCGCAGTCTGTGCTTTCCTTTTACTGCGTATCAATCTTTACCGAAGTCATGGTCAATGCGCCCGCCACGGGTTTGTCATTAAACAAGCTCACGGTATCCCCTTTATCTTTTAGAGCCAGGGTGTACAGTAACGGCAGGTAATGCTCGGGTGATGGAACAGCCAGGCTATAGGCTTTTCCATGCGATGTATAGTTGATGAGCGACTTGTGGTCATCATTCAAAATGAATTGCTTCATTTTATCACTTGCCTCAAGCGCCCAATCAAAAGCATACACCTTGTCGAGGTGTTTCCACGAAACTTCACGAAGGTTGTGTACCATGTTTCCGCTGCCAATAATCAGCACGCCTTTCTCACGCAACGAAGCAAGCTCCCCGGCAAGTTCATAGTGGTATTGCGGTGTTTGATAGTAATCCAGGCTTAGCTGAATAACCGGCACATCTGCATTGGGGTACAAATGCTTGATCACACTCCAGGCACCGTGATCCAATCCCCACTTTTCATCCAGGTGTACTTCGGTCTTTTTAATAATGTCTTTGGTTTCACTCGCCAGTTCGGGGCTGCCCGGTGCCGGATACTGAACTTCAAACAATTCTTTTGGGAAGCCACCAAAGTCATGAATGGTAACAGGATTTTCCATAGCCGTAACATACGTGCCACGGGTTTCCCAATGTGCCGACACACAAAGAATGGCTTGTGGTTTAGGTATTTCCTTCGCTACGTTTCTGAATCCGGTAACAAATTCATTTTCTTCAATGGCATTCATCGGACTGCCATGCCCCAGAAACAGCACCGGCATTTTTTGCGTGCTGGTAAAGGGTTGTGTCATTTTATTTAAATCTTGTAATCGCATAGTTGATCCGGCTAATGGCAACAGTGCCAATGATTTTAAAAATGTTTTCCTATTCATATCTCCGTATCTGATTAAAGCACAGACTCGGAAGTTTTTACTTCACGCTTGGTTCCTAACGCTTTTCGTACAGCAGGTGCAACCTGCGTTCCAAATAGTTCCATCGACTTCATAATTTTCTTATGGTCGGTTGTGCCTACACTCATTTGAGCGAGAAAGCGCGTATGATTGAATAACTCATGTTCGTAGAGAATTTTGTCAATCACCTGCTGAACACTTCCAACCATCAAATATCCTTTGGCCGATCGGTTAGCATCAAACTGCTCGCGACTTAGCGGAGGCCATCCTCTCTCTTTGCCAATCTTGTTCATCATGGCAGCATACGTTGGGAAGTATTCATCACCCGCTTGCTGCGATGTTTCGGCAATATACACGTGTGTATTAATACCAAGCTTAGGCGAATCATTTCCAAACTGACTTGCTGTTTGCTTGTACAGGTCAACAAACGGAACAAAGCGTTCGGGCATACCTCCAATAATGGCAAGTGCCATCGGTAGCCTAAGTGTGGCTGCACGTACAGCAGACTCAGGTGTTCCGCCAACCGCTAACCAGATCGGAAGATGCTCCTGATAGGGTCTCGGATAAACGCCCTGATTGTCAAGGGCTGGTCGTAATCCACCACTCCATGAAATCCTTTCGCCCCTGTTGATTTTTAAAAGTAAGTCAAGCTTCTCTTTAAACAATCTGTCGTAGTCCTTAAGATCATATCCAAACAATGGAAATGATTCAATGAATGAGCCACGTCCAGCCATGATTTCTGCACGACCACCGGATAGTTGATCAAGTGTTGCAAATTGCTGGTATACCCGAACAGGATCATCAGAGCTTAGTACGGTAACAGCACTGCTCAATTTAATATGTTTAGTCATGGAAGCTGCGGCACCGAGAACAACGGCTGGCGATGATACAGCATAATCAGCCCGATGATGTTCTCCCACACCAAACACATCAAGGCCCAACTGGTCAGCAAGCTGCACTTCCTCCAACAAATCCCTGATGCGTTGATGCGTATGAATTGCTTTTCCAGCCAACCTGTAGGGCTGTACATCTGCAAACGTATAAATGCCGAGTTCCATAACTAAATTTAATTAAGCGTTACCATAAATGTTTGATTCGCCACCATCAATGGCAATAGTTTGGCCACTTACATATGAGGCCTCTTCACTCAATAGGAAGGTCACCACCTTCGCCACTTCGTGTGGTAATCCCAGGCGCTTGGTCGGGTTGCGTTGTGCGTAATCCGATTCCGCTTTTTTAGGATCAGCCGGGTTTACCTGCTTGAATGCTTCGGCCACCATAGGTGTTAAAATAGCGCCCGGTGCAATGGCGTTTGTAGTGATGCCATCACGTCCATATTCCAATGCAGCGTTTTTTGTCATACCCGAAACCGCATGCTTGCTCGCCACATAAGCAACCTGGTTTTGAACGCCACGTAGCCCACCAACAGAAGCTACGTTTACTATGCGCCCGTACTTTTGTTTTTGCATCACGGGAATTACATAACGCATTCCATAATAAACGCCCATCAGGTTAATGTCAATCACTTTTTTGAATACATCAATGTCGTACTCCGTAATTGGGGCCTGACGCCCTTCGATGCCCGCGTTGTTATAAAGTCCGTCAATTCTCCCAAAGGCTTTCACGGCTGCATCAACATATCGTTTTACATCTTCTTCTTTCGAGGCATCACCTACAACGGTAATGATCTTCACGTCCGGAAATTCCCTGGTAAGTTCTTGTTGTGCTGCCGTTAATGTTTGTTCGTTGAAATCAACCAACGTGAGGTGTGCACCCTGACGGGCTAATTCTTTTGCTGCGGCCAAACCGAGACCCATAGCGGCTCCGGTAATGATGATGGATTTATTTTTTGTGCTCATAATTAAAAGGATTTATTTGTATTACTTACTATTCAAAGCTACCGGTTGTACTACTTTTTAGCATTGATATTGGATAAGAAAGAACTTGATCCAGATCAAGTAGCCATTTTCTCGTGTACTTAGTTGTGAAGAATTTTCCACCCTGCTAGCCAATTGTAGTTGCTCTTCACAGCAAGCTGAATCAACATGAGCTGCATGCGTTCCAATGTGCGGCTTACGGTTAAGTCGCCAGCAATAATGGGATTGAAGCCGACAGTTCTTACAATTTCGGCAACCGTCTCAACCGCATCGCCATTGTTACCGGCAATGAAAGCATCAGCTGTCTTGCCGTCAATTGTTGCGGTTTTAAAATTCGCAGCAAACGTTGTGTTGAATGTTTTCACCACTTTCGATGTAGGTAAAAGCCTTTGCAGTTCTTCGGCAGCGCTGGTATCAGATGATGTCACCAGATCATTATAGGAACTGTTCAATGGATTGGAAATACTGATAACGATTTTTCCTGTGGCCACTTCACGAATCTTATCTGCTACTTCCTGTTCGTGCTCATAGGGTGTTGCTATGATAATGATATCCGATTCCCATGAGGCTTCTTTTGCACAGCTGACCGCAAACACTTCCTGATGGTATGCTGTTTTTTCAATCTCTGTTTTCAGATCAACTAGTTTTTCCTGCTCATTCGACATGAGCAGCAACCGGTAATTTTTACTTTTAGAAAGACTTTTAGCAATTGCGGAACCCATGTTTCCGGTTGCCCCAACAATTGCGATCGTTTTTATGGCTGCCATAATTTGTTTTGTTTGATACAGCAAAACTAGTATGGCACCCCGCCCCCGACATTGATGTGAAATAAGAAAGCACTTGATGTAGATCAAGTGCGCTGGACTAAATTCAGTTGGTTGTACTATTTTCGACTAGCTACCTGCTTTCTTATCCGGCTGAGTGTTTCGGGTGTAATGCCCAAATAGGAGGCAACATATTGTTGAGGCGCCCGGCTTATGATATCGGGGCAAACATCCATGAGTTTCAGGTATTTTTCTTCTGCGGAGAGGCTCATATAAGCAATTACCCTTCGTTGAAGCGCAACAATGTTGTTTTGCATAAGTAGCCGGAAGTAACGTTCCAACGGAGGAAGTTGATCCATCATGTCGTCCATTGCTGGTTTGGTGAGGTTTAGTACTTCCGAATCTTCCAATGCTTCAATGTTATAGAGCGCACTATCCCCGGAAAGAAAACTGCCTATATCCGAAATCCACCACCCCTCAACTGCAAACTGTACCACATGTTCGTTGCCGTCATCGTCAACGGTGAATGAGCGAAGCATGCCCCTTTCAATAAACGTGATGTATTGGCATACATCGCCTGCGTTTAGGATATACTGCTTTTTTCTGACCTTTTTGGGAATAAAAAATTCTTTGATTCTGGTCTCTTCAGCGGATGCGATGCGGATCTTTTCGCTAATACTCTTGAGTAACAGGTCATGCATATTTATCCGGATTGCAGGTTGATTGAGGACGACTTGCATCCGTTTAAAGATAGTCAATTTTAGGTTTCGGGTTAGTTGTTTTATAGTGGAAGTACTATTCGTGTTTTCCGGAAGCAGGTAGCGAAAGTATTGCGCATCCTGCGATTTGTTGACAAGGTAGCTGCAAAAAATATTCCGGTTTGATTTTATATCTTTACTAAGCCCTAACCAAATATTAAATGTTAAGAGTAATTTTTAACCATCTAAAATCTGAATGGTACAAATATATAATTGAGATCATTGTGGTTATCCTTGGTATTTTGATTGCATTTAACCTTGAACAATGGAGAGATACGCGTAGCAACAAAAAGCGGGAAATTGAAATACTGAAAGAATTTAAAGGAGCGCTTGCTGCTGATTTGGTGGAGATGCAGCATAATATCAGCATGCACGAATACAGCATTCTCTCCAGTAAAATTATCTTGAAGGTTATTCAAGATAACCTTCCTTATCATGATTCATTAGATGCCTGTTTTGCCCACACGCATGCATTCACCACCTTTTCAGGTAGGGTTGGCCCCATCGAGCAATTGAAGAACACTAATTTAGCGATTGTGTCAAATGACAAACTGCGTTTGGAAATTATTAGCATGTATGATGAGGCGTATCCTAGAATTCGCCTGGTGGAATTGGCGATTAAGAGAGACTATGAACAGTTAAGGGATTTTGACAGACTTTACTTTGATGCCTATGATGTTGATCGTGTCTCCACCAACAAGAGTATACCTCCACCTTTCTGGGGCATCATGCGTCCGTTGCGTTTTGCTGAACTGAAGGCAAATCCCGAATACGCAGCACTTCTTCGTGCAAGAATTTCAAATCAGGTGGGACTTTTACGGGGTCATTATAACCCTACTGAAAAAGCGTTAAGCGATTTGCTGAATCAGATTGATGAGGAAATTAAAAAGTTAGACTAGCTCTCGCCTTTGTTGGAGCCAGCCTGTGGCAGGCAGGTTCTTCTCCAACAACTGGGTAGCAGAAATTTTAGAGAGTCATCTACTTCTTTTTTTCCTTCGACAAGAAGTTCTTCTCATATATGTCGATCCATTCCTTCACGGTTATCTTTTTCATTAATTGTCCAATCAGTTTGTAGGGAATATCATCCATCTTTTTAAAACGAATGCAGCTCTTGCCCATATCCAGCTTTTGTTTACTGTGTTTTGGATATTCGCTCACAAACCAGTTTAACAATTTCGGATCCGCATAAATGCCCATGTGGTATAGGTTAATGGAGCCTTTTTGCGAAGCAATACCGGCAAAGGGCAGGGGCTCCTCGGGTTTGCAATGGTAGCCTGCCGGGTATAGTTTATGAGGCACCACATAGCCCAACCCGCCATAGCTAATAGCCGACACAAACCCCTTGGGAAGGTTTTTTATAATCACCTCGTGCAGTTTGTTGAAGGGTTCAAGCCTGTCTGCAGGTTGGTTTAATAAGATCTCGGTAACGGTTTTGCCTGGGGCTTTCATAGGATTGTGCTAATTCTATACTTAATTCCTCAGTGCCCTCTGGCGAGTGGCACTGAGGGGTGAATTTATTGCAACATATTAACGGCAATGTTTTCGATAAATCAATGAGCTTGAAACTTCTTCCAAATGTAGTTTTTCTTCCGTAGTTGCTTCATCTTTAATGATCTCTGATTTTAAAATATATGCCTCTTTAAAATTGGAATTCAAAGCTATACATTTATCAATAAAAATTTTTGCGCTATCTTTTTGATTTCTTCGTAGATAAAGCTCAGCTAAATTGTAATGTGGGACGAAGTAGTTTGAATCAAGTTGTAATGCTGCTTTGTAGAAATATTCGGCACTATCAAATTTTTCTCGACTATAGCTGATTGCTCCTAAGTTGTTTATTGCTTTGCTATAATCTTTTTGAAGATTTAACGCTTTTTTGCACATTTTCTCTGCTTCTGAAAATTTATTTTGATCAATGTAAATTTGGCTTAGATTAAAATAAGTTTTGTGATTTGTCGGATCTAATTCAATGGCTCTTAAGAACATTATTTCTGATGAGTCACATTGATTAACCTCATAATAGACTAAGCCTAAATTGTGGTAGGATTCAGCGTAGTTGATATTGAGTCTTATAGCTTCGAGTAAATTTTCTCGACTTTTAGTATAGTCTTTTAAGACGTAATTTATATACCCTTTATAACCAAATGCTTTGCTTGAAGATTCATCAATTTCAATTAATGAATCACATTTATTGAGTGCCTCTTTAAAGAAGCCTCGCTCTATAAGAGTGTTAATTTCTTCAAAGGGGTCTATTCTTTGATGAATTGTATTCCTATTACATGACAACACTATTATTACGGTTACTGCAAGTATGTGTTTTAGCTGTGTCATACTGAATGCTTTAATGACTTAATTTTTTTTTTCAATCAGTATTCCTCAGTGTTCTCTGGCGTGTGGCATTGAGGGTGGAGAAGCTTTTGTTCATACATTTGATTTTTAACCTATTGTTTTGCATTAGTGCATCAAATCTATTACGTCAAGACTCTTGTCCGAAATCATTTTGTATTTCTGACCTGTTATCCTATCAACAAAGAAATAGTCAAGTGTTATAACAAAACCTTGATCTTCAGGGGAAGCTTTATCGCTTGTAAAGCCGGTGTCTATATAGTACCTAAATTCGGTCTTGTTGTACTCGCTTAAGTCACTAACTTTTAAGTAAATTGGTTGATAGCGCCTTAACTTCTTTATTTCTTTTGCTCCAAATCCAGCCTTCGGATTGTTTGCCATTTTTCGATGACTTTCAAGTTCACTTTCGCTAAATGGAGCGGGGTTCAATGTTGTATCAATTCCATTCTGCGCATACGAAGCGTAGTTAGCTTGCCTTAATCTTTCAACTATTTCTTTGTGATCAAGTACTAATATCATCAACCGATATGTTTTCCAATCAGTTGGCAGGTAGGCATCAATTGATTTTTTATACGCTTCTAACCGTTGAGTTTTTGTTCCGGTTACTTGTCCAAGTAACTTAACCGAACATACAAGAATTAAAATATACTTAAGTAGACTCATATTACCCAATTTTACCCAATCAGCGACACCCGAGGGTGCGCTGATTATACCAATCCTATACTAAATTCCTCAGTTTCCTCTTGCGGGTGACACTGAGGGGTGAAAAGTCAACGTTGTCTTTAATTACTTTCCATATCGCCTCATACACTGATATAATGTCCTGCCCAACTTTTCAACAGACCAACCTAAATCACTTATCATTATCTCGTGATATGAAGATGTCTTCAAATTTACAACTAGGTATATCCCTGTCACTGAGCCTTCATCGTCATATTTAGTATGAAAATATAGATACTCAATATCTTTCCATTTGTTGAAGATACGTGGATAAATTGTGAGACCTTCAGGTTTTATTTTTAGAATTGGTCTGTTCTCGAAAAACTTCCAGAGGAACCAGGCTCCACTTAATCCAAATACACCAAGACTGATCCCATGCCAAACTTGGTTTAATTCAAACTTAACAGCCACTTGATAAATAGCAACAAAGTGAACTATACCGATAATTAGATAAAGTGATTTTTTACTCCAGGAATTCCTCGAAGTGGAGAATGAACTCGACTCAAGAAATTCGTCACTAACCTTTACAGGAACAAGGAACTCCAGCTTGTCAATATTTTGGTTTTGTCTCCGTTGTCTTGAATTGTCAATTATTTTTTGTTCGAGTTCAAATTTTGTCGCCATCAGATTTATTGCTTCAGCATTTTTACCCAATCAGCGTCACCCGAAGGGGACGCTGATTGCACTAAACATTATCTACATTCTTCTGTGTCCTCTAGCGAAAGGGGTGAGAACGTTCATAGTTTAATTCCTGTCTTAATTTCTTTTAGCTCATAAGTCCTTGTCTCAGGAATATATTTATATCTAAATAAATATTGTCCTTCTCCAAGCCTGCCATTGTGTCCCCAAGTCAATATTGAAATCTTGAATTGATCCCTTATTATTTCAATTGGACTAACAATAAATCTTGCCTCATACTTATTGATTTTTGGCACTTTCTTTAACCCACTCTGCATTTTAGTTAATCTAATGTTGTCGATAGTGTCTGGGAAATTTTGACTTATATAGCGGTCAGCAAAAACTTTAATTACATCAAACGTCTCAGTCATTTTTAGAATTCTCGCCACAGAGTCAATTGCATGAACATAGATGTTTGATTTATCCCGCGATAAATTGTTAACTATTTGTCCCTCTGTCGTTAGACTAAGTGTTAAAAGAAGTAGGATAATTTTTATTCTTAGCATAACTATTAGCTGTCACGAGGTATCCCGTCCATAAATTTACCAAATCCCCTTAAAACAGGAAAGCCGCCCCGTTTCCGGTGGCGGCTTTCACTCAAACCAAACCCCAAACACTACGCTGGCCAGTCGCCTACGCCACCGTCCAGGTTGTGTACCTTAAATCCTTGTTTCGCCATTAGGTTGCAGGCTTGTCCGCTGCGGTTACCGCTGCGGCAAAACAAGAAATATTCTTTACTCTTGTCTAACGTTGAAATTTGCTGGGCAAATGAGGCCGACATGATGTCGATGTTACGCGCACCTTTGATGCTGCCCGAGCGAAACTCGCCCTGCGTGCGCACATCAATTAGTACCGCGTCTGGTGTAGCCAGAAATTTCTCTTTAAATGCACGGCCATTCAGGTTTTCATAATTCTTCGGGCCGAATCCAAATAATCCTAACATAGTGTATTGCTGATTTTGTGATTACGAATTAACACCACAAAGGTCGGGTAAAGCGTAGGTGTAGTAAGTGACAATAGTCACGGAGGGCAAAAAAATCAGAACAAGTTTTTTGCTATTTATCGCTTCAACGTAAACGCAATGTGCCAGATGCCGCGCAGGTCGCCTTCGGCATAGTTGATGGCCTGGTCGGTCGGGTAACGTTCGCGGATGGCCTGCAGCGTTTCCGGTTTGATGTTTTCATCGGGTACGCCATGGCAATTCAGGCACATGGCCTGCATCATAATGGGCTTGATGTAATGAACCTGATCACGGGTGCGGATGATTTTTGTTGAGGGTCCGTTGACAATAAAATCAGCTAACGCAGCCATTTCTAAACTATCGGGTCTATTATTCGGATTACGAAACCGGGCAGAAGCGCGCCTGATCGACACGCTATCGTTTTGGTAAATAGCCGTTAATGGGTAGGCTTGTTCATTACAAAAGTCGATGGCATGCGGAAAGCCCTTGTCGGCAATGGCTGAAAGCAATGAATTACGGAGAGTGTCAAATGTTTGAGCTACTAATTTATCGCCACGGTACAGGTAAACGGAATCGGGCACTTGCGTAGTTTCCTGTTGCTCTTCTTTGGAAGCAGAACAGGCACCCAGTAAACCAACCAAACCGATCAGCGTAAGCAGGCGCATGGTTATTTCTTTTTGCGGGTTTTGTTTTTTGAAAGCTTCTTTTCCAAGGTCGTGATTTTCTTCTCTAATTCCATCAATTTTTTAATGATGATGATGTGCGTATGGCGCGCATCAATGCCCACCACGCTTTCCTTGCTTTGAATGTATTCCCCGATGGCTTCGTAATCGGGGTGATCTTTACTGATCAGTTGTTTTTGGAGTTTCATCCTTGCGTTTTTTCGATTCAAACGAATTTAATAACAAACCGCCCATCATGCCACCATAAAGTGTACTGTTAATAGGGGAAGATGTAATGGCGCATGAACCGCTGTTACACCCAATGTAATACCAATATAAAAATCCACCTACGGCCCCCAGGGCAATGCCAATACTCCACTTGATAATTGTTGTTTTCATACCTATGTTAACTGATGCAAGGTTAAGGAAGTTCCGGAAAGGGGTTGGTGATTTTGATCACAGATGCTGGAAGTTGGATTTGGGAAGTGCTTCCCAAATCCAAAATCACAAATCCGAAATCTCTTACTCAATACTTCGCTGGTTCTCCCTTCTTTGGTGTCGATTTCAAAATAAAATCGCGAATGTGTTCATTGGAGGTGGCCAGGTCTTCTTCGCGCAGGTACATCATGTGTCCGCTGCGGTAGCCTTCAAACCGAAAACGGTCTTTTAGTTTTCCGCTTGGGTCGAGTTGCCACATGGTGTATTTCGCTTCAAAGTAGGTGGTGGCACCATCGAAATAGCCACACTGAAACATCACGTTCAAATACGGGTTGGCCGCCATTGCCTGACGAAGGTTAACACCGGTGTTGTCGTTGTTGCGATCCCATGGGTGCACAGGACCAAACATGTTGTATTTCACATCGGTTTTGTATTTCAATACTTCGCGCAGGTAATAATTGATGGCAGGTGTGAACGAGTGTAGCCATGAAGTTAACTCTGAGTTGTAGTCGGGGCGCTCACCGGCATCTTTGCGATCGATACCTAAATAACGTGAGTCAAGCCTGCCCACAGTATAGCCTTTGTCGCGTAGCAATTCTTTCCAGAAAAATGCGGTAGGCACATCGAGGTTATGTTGCAGAAAAACTTCTGCATCCAAACCTGAATAGGAAGCCATTTTGGAGGCAATGAGTTTTCGTTTGGTATTGTCGAGCCAACCGCCACGGGCAATGGCCGGAATAACTTCATTAATGGTGTACTCTTCTACTTCAGGTAACAGATCGGTGAGGTCGCGTTTTTGTAAATCAGGAGGAAGCGCCTTGTGAAACCAGGCAGCCGCTGTGAAGTAAGGCAAACGATTCGCGGCTTCAATCTGATCGCCACGGTTAATGCCTAACCCCGTTGGCGAAACCAATATCACACCATTCAAATACATCCACTGCGCGTTTTGCAATTCAAGTGCAAGGCCTGATACGCGCGTGGTTCCATAACTTTCGCCAATTAAATACTTGGGTGATTGCCACCGATTTTTTCTGGACACAAATGTGGTCATCCATTCCGCTAAGTATTTGATGTCGGCATTCACACCAAAAAATTCTTCACGCTTGGCATCTTTGTCCAAAATGCGTGAGTAGCCGGTGTTAACCGGATCGATGTACACAATATCAGCCACATCCAATATACTGTGCGGATTTTCCTTTACGCCATACGGTTGTACCGGGTAACCTTCCTTGTCGATTTCAAGAACTCGCGGGCCGGTATAGGCTACATGCATCCAAACAGAAGCCGAACCGGGGCCACCGTTGTAGGAAAAAACAAGCGGACGGGAGGCTTTGTCTTTAATGTCGCTACGTTCGTAGTAGGTATAGAACAAGGAAGCAATGGGCTTTCCTTCAGCATTCCACACCGGTTGTGTTCCTGCTGTGGCGGTGTAGGGAATTACTTTTCCTTTTACGGTAACCGTGGCGGAAGAAGTAACAGCCGATTCACCTTCCAGCACGCGCTGGGCAAAGGTTGAAGCGGCAACAAGAATTACAAAGAATAGCGTAAACAGATTTTTCATAGGTGTTGGTTTAGTGCTTGAAGTTCGAAAGTAGCCGTTAAACTGAAAAATGAGATACGGTTTTTTTTGAACGGTCTGCAAAATGAAAAAGCCCCATCCCACGAATGGGACAGGGCCTTCATCCTAAACCTAACCCTTACCTTATTGTGCTTTTGCCAATTCTGCGTTGATGTGGATTTTCACATCTTCACTTACCACCATGCCACCGGCTTCAGTCAGGGCATTCCAGTTCAAGCCAAAATCTTTGCGGTTGATTTTACCGTTGATTTCAAAACCGGCTTTGGTGTTGCCCCAAGGGTCAACCATTGTACCACCAAACTCCACATCCAGTACGATGGCCTTGGTAGTTCCACGGATGGTAAGCGCGCCATCTAATTTGTAGTCGTTACCCGACTCTTTTTTCAATGTTCCGGTAAAGTCGACAGAAGGATATTGCTCCGCTGCGAAGAAGTCAGGTGACTTCAGGTGACCGTCACGATCAGCCTGGTTGGTATCAATGCTGTTTACATCTAAGCTGAAACTTACTTTTGCGCCATCAAAATCTTCGGTTTCGCTTTCTACGCTTCCGCTGAATTTTTTGAAGAAACCGGTTACGGTGGCGATTACCAAATGCTTCACTTTAAATTGAACTTCGGTGTGTGTGGTGTCTAAATTCCACCTGGTTGCTACTGCTGTTGCTGTTGACATAGTTGTTATGTTTTAAAGGTTAATACTTCGTTTGTTTTGTTAACACAAAGGTAGGCCCGCTGATTCGCCAGACGGGTTGAACCAGGTTAAGAAGGAAGATGAAAGGACTTGAACTAGGTTAAGAAATCACTTCTCCATCCGTTTTCTGCGGATTTTGCTAAGAAACTCAGGCGTAATGCCCAGATAAGATGCGATATATTTGAGCGGAACGAACTGTTCCAATTGCGGATACTTTTGTTGAAAGTGCTCATAGCGTTGCTCGGCTGTAAACGAAAACGCCTGAACAATGCGGTGCTGGTGCGTAACCAGCGAATTTTGAAACATGATTCGGAAGAACCGTTCAAACACCGGGTAGCGTTCCACCAACTCTTCCAGCCGGATTTTCGGAAGCAGAAAAATTTCACTGTCGGCCAAGGCGCGGGTAGAGTAAATAGAAGGTTGATTGTGGGTCAGGCTATGCAAATCGGCTGTCCACCAACCCGAAGTAGAAAATTGGATAACATGATCGTTGCCGGACGGATCGGTGTAATACGTCATCAGGCATCCTGAATTTACGTGGATAAACGTGGTGGTTACTTCATCGGCTGTTTCCGCAAATTCCCCTTGCTTTAGTTTTACAGGTATCAGAATGGAGGTAAAAAACTGTTCTTCCTCTGGTGAAAGTTTTACGTATCGTGAAATATGGGAAATAATGCCACGCGTATCCATGGGGCTAAGATAGGGTAGTTCATCATTTTGAGTGCTGTGACAAGATAGTTTTTACGCCAATTATTTCTGTGAGTCTTTAATGACAGTAACCCACGGAAAACCAGGGCCTAGTGTTGTGCAGAAGAAAAGCTCTTGATCATATGTTTGGCGTACGACCACAGTAATTATTTCACCGATCTGGTACTTTTCTTTATCAAGGTTATAGGCATGATATGTTAGCCAGTCGTATCCTGTTATTGATTTTATTTTACTTAGATCTTCTTCTTGAAACTCAATTAAAGCGAGTTTACAGTCTATTCCTACACCAGCGAAAGTCACATCAAAAGTATGAGTTCGTAACGCTTCTTCCCGTTCGCATGAAAAGAAGACAGCTATCAATAGGAAAAATGTGAGTATAAATCGGTTCTGCATGATTATATCGCTTTCAACGATTTGACACCCCTATTAGTAAATAGGTTGTGAAGCCACAGAAAGATAGCAACGAAAAGAATTATCTTTGAACCCTGCTAACATGGATTTAACCGCATTTAACGATAAAGCTCAACGCCTGGCAAAGGAGAATAAAAAATTCCTTACGGGATTAAAGAAAAAAGATCCAAGAAAGCTGGATGAAGCCTTTCATCAACTTCACGAAGAGGTTTTTGAAGAGATTGATTGCCTGACCTGCGCGAATTGCTGCAAAACCACCAGCCCGATTTTTTATCAAACCGATATTGAGCGTGTGGCCAAAGCCCTGCGCATGAAACCGGGTGATTTCGTGGAGCAGTATTTACAACTTGATGAAGACAACGACTATGTGTTGAAATCTTCACCATGTCCGTTTTTAGATGAGGATAATTATTGCAAGGTTTACGACAGTCGCCCGAAAGCCTGCCGTGAGTACCCGCATACTGATCGCAAGAAGATGGTGCAGATTATGGAACTGACCTACAAAAATACATTAGTGTGCCCGGCTGTGCTGGAGATGGTGGAGCGCTTGAAACAGGTTAAGATGTAATGATTTACGATTTTGGATTGTTGATTTATATCCTGACCTTCAAAAATCTTAAATCGTTAATCCTTGCTCTTAAATTATTGATGATTGACGATTAACGATTTTTGATTTTAGATTTATAACTTCTTTAAATAATATTTCTTGGTTTGTTTCCCCACAAACCGCATCGCAAGTGAGAATTTTTGATTTCATATACCAGAACTTCAAAAATCTTAAATCGTTAATCCTTGTTCTTAAATTGATTGACGATTGCTGATTAACGATTTTTGACTTTAGATTTATAACTCTTTAAATAACATTCTATGCGTGCTGGGTTTATGTTCTTTTTTCTTACGCTATGTACCTTCCCATTGTGGAGCCAACAGCGTTCCCGCGATCTGGGAATAAAAATTGGTGTGTTGCCGGTTGGCACGTTCAACAGCATCACGGATGTTCCAGAGGTGAAGGTTGGACACACAACTATAATGGAAGGTTCTTCCATTCGCACCGGTGTAACCGCTATCCTTCCGCATAGCGGAAATATGTTTCAGGAGAAAGTACCAGCCGCCATATTTGTCGGCAATGGTTTTGGTAAACTGGCCGGCAGCACGCAGGTGATGGAATTGGGCAACCTCGAAACGCCCATTATACTTACCAATACCTTAAGTGTTTCTACCGGTATGGATGCTGTGATTGAGTATACCCTGAACTTACCGGGAAATGAAAATGTGCAATCGGTGAATGCCGTGGTGGGTGAAACAAATGATGGCTACCTGAATGACATTCGCGGTCGCCATGTAAAGAAGGAGCATGTGCTGGAGGCTATTCAAAAAGCATCTTCCGGATCGGTGAAGGAAGGAAACGTTGGCGCTGGAACAGGTACTGTTTGCTTTGGTTGGAAAGGTGGCATTGGAACAGCATCACGTGTTCTGCCAAAAGCTACGGGCGGATATACGGTTGGCGTGTTGGTACAAACGAATTTTGGAGGCGTATTGCAAATTGATGGCGCACCCGTAGGCGAGGAGTTGAAACAGTATTTCTTGCGCGGGCAACTTGAAAATGCAGATGGTTCCTGCATGATGATAGTGGCTACCGATGCTCCGCTGGATGCCCGTAATTTGGAACGTTTGGCACAACGCGCCATGATGGGCCTGGCCAAAACCGGGGGCATTGCTTCCAACGGAAGCGGTGATTACGTCATAGCCTTTTCAACGAATGCCGGCATACGTGTCATGCACGATAAAAATGAACGAACAGATTCTGCATCTTTTCTTCGTAATGATGCCGTGTCTCCTTTATTTTTGGCGGTTATTGAGGCGACCGAAGAGGCCATTATCAACTCACTTTTTGCAGCCGAAACAATGACCGGTAAAGACGGACGAAAGATTGAGGCATTGCCGAGAGAAGAAGTGATTAAGATTTTGAAGAAGTATAATGTGATTAAGAAGTAATGTATATCTACCTGAATACGGATTTTGTTGAAGCCGATAAGGCTGTGGTGCATGTGAGTGATCTGGCCATTCAGCGTGGCTATGGCATTTTTGATTTTTTCAGAGTAATGGATAATGTACCGTTGTTTCTGGAAGATTATCTCGACCGTTTTTATGCATCAGCAGCAACCATGCGGCTGGATGTGGTCCTGGATCGGGAAGCATTCAAGTCGACTTTGTTTGAACTGATCAAAAGAAATAACCTGCCCATGTCGGGCATAAAAGTTATTCTTACGGGAGGTAACTCGCCTGATGGATATCAGATCAGCAAGCCCAATCTGATCATTCAACAAACCGCTCTAAAATTTCCACCCGACACCGTTCAACCAGAAGGCATCAAAGTAATCACGCATGAGTATGTTCGGGAGATACCGAACGTAAAAACCATTAACTACATCACCGGCATCTGGACACAAAAGAAAATGATGGAACAAGGCGCAGCTGATGTGCTGTATCACATGCGAGGAGAGGTATCGGAATTTCCGCGTTGTAATTTTTTTGTAGTGAAGCAAGACGGCACAGTGTCTACGCCTTCACAAAATATTTTACACGGTGTTACGCGCAAGCACGTACTGGAACTGGCCAAAAAGAAATTTACAATAAACGAAGAAGTTGTTACAGTGAATGACGTGCATCAGGCTCGTGAAGCTTTCCTGACCAGCACAACAAAAAGAATTATCCCCATTGTTCAGATAGATGATAAACGCATTGGTGATGGAAAACCTGGAGCGGTTACGCTTACCCTGTTACAGGATTTGATTGCATTGGAACGCGAAGAGCGGGAGAGAAGCAGGCTGATCAAGGTCTTATAAAAATAAAAGGCTGTTTCGTGATTGGAACCCAATACAGGAAACAGCCTCTTTACCAGTAGATTATAACTACGCTACCTGAGCAGCAAGTTTTTGTGCTAAAACGGATTTGGGCACTGCACCCACTTGCTTATCTACAACCTGGCCGCCTTTAAACACCAACAAGGTTGGGATGGAGCGGATACCAAATTTGGCAGCAGTTTCGGGATTTTCATCAACATTGATTTTGGCTACCACAGCTTTGCCTTCGTATTCACCGGCAAGCTCTTCTACAACTGGGCCTATCATTTTACAAGGGCCACACCACTCGGCCCAGAAGTCCACTAAAACAGGTTTATCGGATTTAATGGTTTGATCAAAAGTTGAATCGGTCAATTCTATAGTTTTACCCATAATGTTTGAGATATAGTTATTGGTTAATAAGTTCTGCTGTTTCCAACACAAAGGTAGCGGAATTTGTTCCATCCTCCTCCAAATCGGTAAGCTTATCTTCAAGCGGCTGATCGCTGAGCCAACGTACCTGAACCTTGTCGGTAATTACCCCTATTTCGCCATACTTTTTTAGTTCTTGTACCAGCGCGTTGGTTACGGTTAACCGATAATGGCGGGCCAACAGTTCAACTTGCAAGGCTTCCTGATCATCTTTAATAAAGAGTTGAAACGCTGACTGACCTGGATTATGCTTGCACTGACTTTCAATGGCATCAATGGCCTCCTTGGTGATGCCGTGTACCGGCAATCGTAGGGCAAGGCCTTGAAGGCGTTTCTGCACAAGCTCGTTCAACAACTCAATCCCGCGGATGCGGAACTCCACATCCATCCGGCCCCAGTTGTTGCGTTGAATGTTGCCTTCAATAAACAGGAACCATCCTTGCGACATGTAGTTTTTATACTTCATGTAATCTTCACCAAACAAGGTGAAGGTGAAATTGCCGGTGTAATCCTCCAATGTAAACTTGCCAAACGGTCTTCCGGTTTTGGTGGTGCGATGTTCTACAGCGGTAACAATGCCGCAGATTTTTGTTTCGCGGCCAATCATGTTTTCAATGTCCAGCAGCTGGTTGCAAAGTGTATTGCAAAAGGCATCCATTTCAAACCGGAAATTATCAAGCGGGTGGCCGGAGATGTAAATGCCCACCACCTCTTTCTCCAGGTTCAGTTTTTCAAGCTCACTGAACGGCTCAACGGCTTCAATTTTTGGTTTGGGCATGGCCGTGCCGGTTGATCCACCGAATAAACTTACCTGCGAACTTTGTTCATCCAGTTGTGTTTTGGCTGCATACTTCACTGCTTTTTCAATCAGGCTGGCATCACCATCTTTTGCATATACATATTGCCTGCGGTGTACGCCATCAAAACAATCGAACGCTCCGGATAAGGCCAGGCATTCAAACGTTTTTTTGTTTACCGATCGTTGATTGACACGTTTGGAAAAATCAAAAATATCCTGAAAGGCTCCATGTGCATCGCGCTCGTGAATGATCGCTTCTACAGCCGCATCACCGGCACCTTTTATGGCACCCAATCCAAAACGGATTTCTCCTTGCTTGTTTACTTCAAAGTAAACGCCCGATTCATTTACATGCGGACCCAACACCTGAATGCCCAGGTTACGACACTCTTCAATGAAGAAGGTAACTTTATCGAGGTTGCTCTGCGAGTGTGTCAATACAGCCGACATGTATTCAGCCGGATAGTTAGCTTTCAGGTATGCGGTATGATAAGCAACCAACGAATAACAGGTGGAGTGTGATTTATTGAACGCGTACTGCGCAAACGCTTCCCAATCGACCCATATTTTTTCACAGATCTCTTGTGCGTGTCCGTTGGCTTTACAGCCTTCGATGAATCTATCTTTCATCTTATCCAGTACGCTCTTCTGCTTTTTACCCATGGCTTTACGCAGCACGTCCGCATCGCCTTTGCTGAAGTTGGCCAGCTTCTGCGAAAGCAACATCACCTGCTCCTGGTAAACAGTAATACCATACGTTTCTGCCAGAAACTCTTCCATCTCGGGCAAATCGTATTTGATCGGCTCGCGACCATGTTTACGATTGATAAAGGTTGGAATGTATTCCATCGGCCCTGGTCGGTACAGGGCGTTCATGGCAATTAAGTCTTCAAATTTATCGGGCTTAAGTTGTCGCAGGTATTTCTGCATACCCGGACTTTCAAACTGAAACGTGCCAGTGGTTTCCCCACGTTGAAAAAGCTGATAGGTTTTTTCATCATCCAGCGGAACGGCATCAATATCAATTTCAACTCCCTTACTTTTTTTGATGTTTTTAATTGCTGTATTAATAATAGAGAGCGTGGTCAGGCCAAGAAAATCCATCTTCAACAAACCGGCACCTTCCACCACGCTGTTATCAAACTGCGTTACCAGCATGTCCGAATCTTTGGCCGTGGCCACCGGAACAAATTTGGTCAACTCATCCGGAGTGATAATTACCCCGCAGGCATGCGTACCTGTGTTGCGAACGGACCCTTCCAATATGATAGCTTGCTTGAGTACATCGGCTTTCAGATCGGTTCCGCCTTTGATATCGGAGAGTTCCTTTACCTCTTTAAACGCGGCATCCAATGTTGTACCCGGGCGTTCCGGAACCATCTTCGCTAAAAAGTTGGCATCCGGTAACGGAAGTTGCATCACACGCGCACAATCACGAATGGAAGATTTGGCCGCCATTGTGCCATACGTGATGATTTGGGCAACCTGCGCTTTACCATACTTGTCGATTACATACTTCAACACTTTATCGCGGCCTTCATCATCAAAGTCGATATCGATATCGGGTAGTGACACACGATCGGGATTCAAAAAACGCTCGAACAGCAAATCGTATTTGATGGGATCAACGTTGGTAATGCCAATACAATATGCAACTGCCGAACCAGCTGCAGAGCCACGGCCCGGCCCAACGGATACACCCATCTCGCGGGCTTTGGAAGTAAAATCCTGAACAATCAAAAAATATCCAGGGTAACCCGTTTTGCGAATGGTTTCTAATTCAAATTCAAGTCGTTCTTTAATTTCTTTCGACAGCTCACCGTATTTCTTTTTTGCTCCTTCAAAAGTCAGGTGTTTCAGGTATTCGTCTTCCGTTTTGAATTCTTTTGGAATATCAAACTTGGGAAGAGCCACCTGGCGTTCAAGGCTGTAGGCTTCTACTTTATCCAAAATTTCGCTGATGGTTTCAATGGCTTCAGGCAGATCGCGGAAAATGGATTTCATTTCATCCTGCGACTTGAAATAAAATTCATTATTGGGTAAACCATACCGGTAGCCTCTACCTTCTCCGATGGGTGTTGCCTTAAATTCTCCTTCCTTGATGCACAACAGTACATCGTGTGCATTTGATTCTTCTTTATCGATGTAATACACTTCGTTGGCTGCGAAGTATTTTACGTTGTATTTTTTGGCGAAGCCAAGCAGTACTTCGTTTACGTGATCTTCTTCGGGCAAGCCGTGCCGGTTAAGTTCAACGTAAAAATCATCGCCAAACTGATTGTGCCACCATACAAAAGCGTCTTCTGCCTGGCGTTCACCCACATGTAAAATCAGGTGAGGAATTTCACTCGACAATGTTCCGGTTGTTGCAATGAGGTCTTGCTTGTATTGCGATACCAATTCTTTATCGATACGCGGATAAATTCCGTACAGCCCTTCGGTAAAACCCAGTGAGCTGAGCATGGCCAGATTTTGATACCCGTTTTTGTTTTTGGCAATCAATACCTGGTTGTATCGTTTATCCGGATTGTCTTTCGTAAACTTCAGCTTCTTTCGTTCATCGGCTAAATAAAACTCGCATCCAACAATGGGTTTTATTTCGTGGGCCAATGCTTCGCGCACAAACTTAAAGGCACCATACATGTTGCCCAGATCGGTAAGCGCAACAGCCGGCATGTTCAATGCTTTGGCTTTGGTAATCAGCGCCTTGATTTCAGGAGTGGCCTGTAGTACGGAATATTGCGAGTGCACATGAAGGTGGCAGAAGGGTGCCTCAATGGTTGCCGATTGATCATCATCCAACGAATAACCTGCATCTTTTTTACGCTTCCGCTTGGCAAAATTGGCTTCATCGAGTTTAGGCTCCTCGTACTGAATGTCGGCCAGCGCTGTGTCATCTATCGGCTTGACTACCTTTTTCTGAAGCAGCCCGAAGTAACAGCGTGCCGTGGCGGCTACATCATAAGCCGCATCGTGTGCATCGCCAAAATCTTTTCCGAAAAGTTTTTCATGCAACTCAACAAGGCGTGGCATTTTTAACCTACCACCAATGCCACCGCTTAACTGACAAAATTCAATGGAGGCTAAACCCGTATCAACTTTTTGCGCACCAAGGAATTTATCCGGAGCAATTTGCTTGCGGATAAGCTCGGCACCAATAATGTTGATGTCAAACTCGATATTATGACCAACCAGAAGTTCGGTACGGTCAAGGTCGGCTAAGAATGCATCCAGAACAGTTTTTAGGTCGTGCCCTTCATCCAGGGCACGTTGTGTTGAGATGCCGTGAATCTGCTCCGCTTTAAACGGGATGTTGAAACCATCCGGCTTGATAATGAAATTCTGTTGGGCCAGCAGTTTTCCATGCCGGTCGTGTAATTGCCAGGCTAATTGTACCAACCGGGGCCAGTTGTCCAGGTCTGTTAAAGGCGCGGTTTTATTGTGCGGAACCCCGGTGGTTTCCGTGTCAAAAATCAGGTACATCGAATCGCTTTCGTAGTGGTTGAAAAGTGTAAAAGTACATGCTTTGGCAGACTAATTCCATTCCCATAATTGTATAATTTTCCATTAATGGGATTAAATTCCTGATATTGATTAGTGGGCATTTTTGTAACCCGTTGATAATCTGATGCTTTTAAGTTCGGGCTCAATTTTGGCATCTAACAGATTTCAAAAGACAATATCTATGAAATCGTTTATGAATAAGATGTCGGGTTGGTTCAAGCGGGAATGGTTCCTGATTGTAATGCTCGTGGTGATCGCCATCATTGTAGCCTTATTCGAATTGCTTTAATGGCTGTTAGATATTACGCACACCATCGGTGTTTAGAAATCCTTTAAACTACATCCATCAATTGTTTGGTATTTGATCCGGAAGTATTTTTATGCGTTTGCAATAATTCGCTAAGCATAACAAATACCTATGACGTGGTTTACTAAATTTTTGTCGAGTTCACTTGGCAAAAAACTTCTCATGGCCCTGACGGGTCTCTTCCTCATTTTATTTTTAGCCGTTCACCTGGCCGGCAACCTGCAGTTGCTTAAAGATGATGGAGGCAAATCGTTTAACGTATATGCGGAATTCATGAGTACGAATCCGCTGATTCAAACAGTTTCAAAAGGAAACTTTGCGTTCATCATCATCCATGCGGTTTATGCATTGATCTTATCGGCTCAAAACCGCAAGGCACGCGGCCCGGTAGGCTACGCGCAGACTTCTGGCAAATCTTCCATCTGGGCATCCAGAAACATGGGCATTTTAGGAACAGTAATTCTGGCCTTCATCATTATTCACCTGAAAGACTTCTGGGCACAAATGCATTTTGGTTCCATTCCAACTGTGAATTACGATGGCGCTGAAGTGCGCGACTTGGCTAATATCGTAAACATCTGGTTCGACAAAGGTTGGTATGTTACGGTGTATGTGATTTGCATGGGTGCGATTGGCTTTCACCTGTGGCACGGTTTCTCCAGCGCGTTTCAAACCTTGGGCTTAAACCATCTTAAATACAACGGTGTTATAAACTTCGTTGGACGGGCATTCGCAATCATTGTTCCTGCTTTGTTCGCATCCATACCGTTATTTATGTTTTTTGACATTTCTTTTTAAACAAGAAAAATCTGATCCTGCTATATGAAGTTAGATTCAAAAATTCCGGAAGGACCGCTTGCTGAAAAATGGACGAAGCACAAGTTTAATCTCAAGCTGGTTAACCCAGCCAACAAAAGAAAATATGATGTGATTGTGGTGGGTACCGGTTTGGCCGGAGCTTCTGCAGCCGCATCACTTGCCGAACTTGGATACAACGTAAAAGCATTTTGCTTTCAGGATAGTCCGCGCAGGGCACACAGCATTGCCGCCCAGGGTGGAATCAACGCAGCAAAAAATTATCAGAATGATGGCGATAGTATTTATCGTCTGTTTTACGATACGATAAAAGGTGGCGACTATCGTGCACGCGAAGGCAACGTATATCGCCTGGCTGAAGTCAGTGTGAACATCATTGATCAGTGCGTGGCGCAAGGTGTTCCTTTTGCCCGCGAATATGGCGGATTGCTGGCAAACCGTTCATTCGGTGGCGCTCAGGTATCGCGTACATTTTATGCACGCGGCCAAACCGGACAGCAATTGTTATTGGGTGCATACTCAGCCATGAACCGCCAGATTGCCAATGGAAAGGTGAAGATGTATAACCGCACAGAAATGTTGGATGTGGTTATCGTGGATGGCAAAGCCCGTGGCATCATCACCCGCGATTTGCTAACCGGAAAAATTGAAGCACACAGCGCACACGCTGTATTGTTGTGTACGGGAGGATACGGTAACGTATTTTATTTATCCACAAATGCAAAGGGATCAAATGTAACAGCTGCCTGGCGCGCCCATAAAAAAGGTGCATTGTTCGGCAATCCCTGTTATACGCAAATTCACCCAACCTGTATTCCGGTATCAGGCGATCACCAATCGAAGCTTACACTGATGTCAGAATCTTTGCGTAACGATGGTCGGGTGTGGGTACCAAAAATTGCCCGCCCCGGATTGAAGGCAAAAGATGCGGTAAACATTCCGGAATCAGAGCGTGATTATTTCCTGGAAAGACGATATCCTTCTTTCGGTAATCTTGTTCCCCGCGATGTAGCGTCTCGTAACGCTAAAATGGTTTGCGATGAAGGAAGAGGTGTTGGCGCTACCGGCCTGGCCGTGTTCCTCGATTTTTCGGATGCCATCAAGCGCGATGGTAAAAAAACGATTGAGGCGAAATACGGAAACCTGTTCGACATGTATCAGCAAATTACCGGTGACAATCCGTATGAAGCGCCTATGATGATCTTCCCGGCTGTTCATTACACCATGGGCGGCCTTTGGGTTGATTATAATTTAATGACAACTGTTCCAGGCTTGTATGCATTAGGTGAGGCCAACTTCTCTGATCATGGTGCCAACCGATTGGGTGCAAGTGCGCTGATGCAAGGCTTGGCCGATGGTTATTTTGTTATTCCATATACCATTGGTGATTACCTGGCCGGTATGCCAAACGAAAAAGTGAGCACCGACCGTGCTGAGTTTAAAGAAGCGATGGATCAGGCAACCAGCAGACTCAATACATTGGTAAATGTTAAAGGAACCAAAACCGTAGATGAGTTTCATCGCGAGCTTGGTTTAACCATGTGGGAATACTGCGGCATGTCGAGGAATGAATCTGGATTAAAAACAGCCAAACAAAAAATTCAAGGCATTAAAGAAGAGTTTTGGAAGAATGTTAAAATTCTGGGCAGCGCCAATGAATTGAATATGGAACTTGAGAAAGCCAATCGTGTGGCCGATTTTATTGAGCTGGGCGAACTGATGGTGGATGATGCCTTGAGCCGTGCCGAGTCTTGCGGTGGTCATTTCCGCGAGGAGTCAGCCACTGAAGATGGTGAAGCAAAGCGCAATGATGATCAGTATGCGTATGTGTCGGCCTGGGAATACAAAGGGGATAACCAGCCTGAAGTATTGCACAAGGAAACGCTTGTTTTTGAAAATGTAAAACTTACTCAACGTAGCTATAAGTAACATGAAAGTAACGCTGAAGATATGGCGTCAGAAAAATACATCTGACAAAGGAGGATTCAAGACCTATCAACTTGATCACGCCTCTCCGGATATGTCGTTTTTGGAGATGTTGGATGTGCTGAACACCGACCTGATTAAAAAAGGAGAGGAGCCTGTTCATTTTGATCACGATTGCCGGGAAGGCATTTGCGGTATGTGCTCGCTTTATATTAATGGAAGGCCGCATGGACCGTTACAAACTACAACCTGTCAGCTGCACATGCGCAGTTTTAAAGATGGGGAGACCATCACCATTGAACCCTGGCGTGCAAAATCATTTCCGGTAATTAAAGATTTGGTGGTTGATCGAACAGCGTTTGATCGCATTCAACAAGCCGGAGGTTATGTTTCCGTGAATACCGGTGGTGTTCCGGATGCAAATGAGATCCCCATTCCAAAAAAGATTGCAGATGAAGCATTCGATGCGGCAACCTGTATCGGTTGCGGTGCCTGCGTGGCCGCTTGTAAAAATGCATCGGCTATGTTGTTTGTGAGCGCCAAAGTTTCGCAGTTTGCGTTGTTGCCACAGGGAAAACCCGAGCGAAAGGAACGTGTAGAGCGCATGGTGGCACAGATGGATGCTGAAGGTTTCGGATCATGCACCAATACAAAAGCCTGTGAAGCCGAATGCCCGAAAGGCATCAGCGTAACAAACATTGCACGTATGAACCGCGAGTATTATTCATCGATGGCGAGTTCGTATGAATGGCAAGTAGGGGGAGGAGAATAAAATTGAATAGCAGATAAAACAAAAGGCCCCGATTCATTCGGGGCTTTTTGTTTTAAATACAAGATTTCGCTCTCCGGAGCTTGAGTTTGCAACAACTGGTACGTTTTTCCATAACTCCACTCCTGCTAAGGAGGGGCCGGGGGTGGTTATTTACTAGTTACTTTTTCTTAAATGAGATGCCGCTCCTACGGAGCTCAATATTGAATATGATTTTCTTCCAATAAGATGTCGCTCCTCTGGAGCTTGAGTTTGCAACAACTGGTACGTTTTACTCCCCTCCTGATAAGGAGGGGTTAGGGGTGGTTATTTACTATTTGTTTTCTCTTAAGTAACGTGCCGCTCCTACGGAGTTTCTTTGAATTTCAATTGCTCTTGCACACTCCTATGCTGGCTCTGCCGCTGGCAGCATCCAACGCAGCTTTTCCAATATTTCCTGCTGCAAGAATTATATCCCTTTCCGGACCGCTTTCACCCAAATGAATTTTTATGCAGGCATTTATATCCACCAGTTCGGCATAGGTGACAGGCGTCTCATCGGCTAATTGTTTAACGATGGTTTCACTTTTTCCATTGGCAGCATTAATTGGATTCAACAATGCGGCAACATCTGCATCCGCTTCGCTGATATTACCAAGATGCAAGTGCACGGGCAATTGAGCGGTTCCCTCTGTTCCCGTAAGGTTAATTACCACATGGGCTGAACCATCGATGCGTTCTTTAATAACGACTACACCGCTAATGGCATACACCGATCCCGCCTGTAAAGCATAGGTTACTTCATTACCGGTAAATTCTCCTGCCGGCTGCTCACTTTCCTGGCATCCGAAGATGGCCAATCCCAATACCAATGCTGCTAACTTTTTCATGCTGTCCACTAATTTTAGCCCTAATTTAAAATATCTGCGACCAATACTATAGCGATTTTAGGTTAGATTTGCTTCACCCGCTTAAAATTGGCACAGAAGTAGCATTAGTCTAAACGCATCAAAACGACCAAAAATTTCGTGAATCGCATATTTCTATTCCTGATTCTTGTTTTCGCGTCTTGCAGCCCAAAAGTGCAGGTGGTTGATTCGAGACCAGCCTGGCTTACCGGCCAACTAAACGAACCCAGGTACTACACCGGGGTTGGCCACAGTGCAAAGGATGGTTCCAATAATTATGTTCAGGCAGCCAAGAAAAGTGCATTGGATGATCTGGTTTCGCAAATAAAAGTTACCGTTTCCAGTACCTCTATACTTAGTGTGTTCGAACAAGACCGGAAAGAATTTCGGGAAAAATATGAGCAAATCATTCAAACCGAGGTGGCTGATGAAATTGAGGAATTTGAACAGGCTGGCGCCTATGAAGATGACCGCAACTACTGGGTTTATTACCGGTTATCGAAAGAGCGTTACCGGCAAATAAAAGAAGAACAAAAGCGCAATGCCGTAATTCTGGCAACTGATTTTGTTAACAAAGCACGAAAAGCGGAACAAGCAGGTTCCCGCCTTCAGGCAATCGGGTTCTATTTTCAGGCATTACGCAGTGTGGAGAAATACCTGGGTGAAGCAATTCCTGTTAAGATTGATGACCGGGAAGTTCTGTTAACCAATGAAATCTATGCATCCATAAAGGGGCTGTTGGATAAAATTCAGATTCAGATCGATCCTGTTGAACTCATGATTAACCGCAGGTTAAACCTGAATGCCCAACCTGTAACGGTGCAGGTAATGTATACAGACATTCGCCAGCCAGCTGCTAATTTCCCCCTAACGGCAGCATTTGAAAAGGGCAGTGGCGAAGTATTTCCGGATTACATTACGGATGAAAACGGCCAGGCAAAAATTTTGATTAGCAAAATTGCTTCACGCGAACTGGAACAAACCGTAGGGGTAAAATTGAACCTGGATGCCATCAGCGGAACATCCGGTTCGCCTGTTTACAAGTTGATTGCCGCAACTTTAAATGCTCCATCAACCAAAACTATTCTGAAAGTTCAGCGACCGGTGGTGTACCTCACTTCCAATGAAAAGTCGTTGGGCATTTTGAAGAACAGCACCCAGATTTCAAACCGACTTAAAAACCTGTTAACCAATGCAGGCTTCGAATTTTCAACCGACAGCAAATCAGCCGACCTGCTAATGGAGGTTGTATCCGATTCAGAAAAGGGTTCAATTTCCGGAAGCATCTACATAACCTTTTTAACCGGGGTTATCCGGGTAACGGAAGCAAGGGAAGGGCGGGTTATCTACGCCACAACACTTGATCGCATTAAGGGCTATGGTCTCGATTATGACCGATCGAGCCAGGATGCCTATAACAAGGCCATTGAAACCCTTGAAAAGGAGCGTATGACCGAACTATTAAATAACGTTTTACAATAAATTAAGGGGCTTTACTTAAATTGGTCTTAAAATTGTAAGACTATAGTTGAAACCAAAAATTGATCTATATGAAAAAGTTATCGTACTCAACCCTTATGCTGTTTGCCCTCGCTGGTGCGTTGATGGTTGGCTGTAAGGGGAAACAGAAATTACCTAAGGGGGAAACAGAAGTAAATATTCCCTGCTCGGGTTCAGATTACTTCACCAATAAGAATTTCTTCCGTGCCAATTCATTGGGTGAGAGCTCTGACCTGGTGGTGTCCAAGAAAAAAGCTATGGATAATGCCCGCGCAGAACTGGCTGCGGCTATCGAGTCAACCGTTAAAACGGTAACCGACAACTATGTTAACTCACGTGAGTTCAACAACCGCGAAGATCTGGAAGAGCGTTTTGAGCAGTTGAACAGAACCATTGTAAATCAAACCTTGTCGGGCATCAAGATGATCTGCGAAAAGCAGGTGCAGACCAGCCAGGGTGGCTACAGAACCTATGTTGCAATTGAGCTTTCCGCTAGCGATATTGTACAGAAATACAACGAAAACCTTTCGAAGGACGAGCGTCTGAAGATCGACTACGACTATGAAAAGTTTAAGGAGACCTTCGATAAGGAAATGGAAAAAATGGGCAACCGTTAACGCGATCCTCTTAATAGAACTCCAGTCCTCCCAGAAACACCTGGGAGGATTTTTTTTGCCTTTCCGGTTTATGTTAAATCTATGTTACCGCTGACATAAATCAGACTTAGTTGGCCACATTTGGTTAGGTGAATTCATCGATTTTCTGCAAATTTCAGTACTAAAAAAAATTTCACTCATGTTGAACATCCTTGTTCCCACCGATTTTTCTGATTTGTCTAAGGTAGCCATTCGCTATGCCGTAAACATGGCCAAAAAAATGAAAGGCAAAGTTACGCTGCTTCATGTTATTGATACTGCGCAGCACGCCTCAAGCATGAGGTTGCGCCTTAGTTCGTTGATCGATGAACTGGTGAAAATGGCTGAAGAGGATTTTGAATCTGTTTTGGCTGAGGCTAATAAATCCAATAAAGGTGGTAAACCGATTAAGCATTCCATTGAGTTGGGATCTTCCTTTGTTGATGCTGTAGCGCGATATGCCAAAAAGAATAAGTCAAATCTGATCATCATTGGAACGCACGGAGCTTCGGGTTTAAAAAAGGTGGTGATGGGAAGCAATGCAGCATCCTTATTGGAGGCAAGCAGTATTCCGGTGTTGGCTATTCCGGCCGAGGCAACCTTTAAAAAGTTTAAGTCGGTAGTGTACGCAACCGATTTATTAAATATTTCCAAGGAGTTTAAAGCCATGCTCTCCATTGTGAGCAATGAAAAACCAATGATTCATATTATTCATGTGGCTCCCGATAAAAAGGCTGCTACGTTAGCGGAAGATAAGATTGATAAAGTGGTAGTAAAATCTGGTTACAGAAATGTTTTGGTGCGCGTGTTGGTAAATGAAAACACTCCGGCTGCTATCAGTAATTATGTAAAGAAGCTGAAGGTGGATATGCTCACTATGTTTCCGCACAAGCACGGCTTTTTTGAAAGACTGTTTAAGCCCAGCGTAACCCGGCAACTGAGTTTTTTGAACAGTGCACCACTGCTCGCGTATAAAAGCAAGTGATTGCTAAGCGATTAGAATTCAGCATTACCCGGGAAACGCGGGAAAGGAATTACATCGCGAATGTTGGTCATACCCGTTACAAATAAAATCAGGCGTTCGAAGCCCAGGCCAAACCCACTATGTGGAGCAGATCCAAACTTGCGGAGCTCCAGGTACCACCACAATTCTTTTTCCGGTAAGCCCATCTCCTGTACGCGTTTCAGCAGGTTATCATAACGTTCTTCACGTTGCGAACCACCAATGATTTCCCCAATGCCGGGAAAGAGAACATCCATGGCTGCCACCGTTTTTCCATCTTCATTCTGGCGCATGTAAAATGCCTTGATGGCAGCGGGATAGTTGTATAGAATAACAGGCTTTTTGAAATGCTTTTCAACCAGGTAGCGTTCGTGT
Source organism: Cyclobacteriaceae bacterium (assembly GCA_019638275.1). Lineage (GTDB taxonomy): Bacteria > Bacteroidota > Bacteroidia > Cytophagales > Cyclobacteriaceae > UBA2336. The sequence goes on from JAHBUC010000006.1 coordinate 145,941, forward strand.
TCCGATTGCAAGTCAACGCCCCAGTTTTCAATCAGGTATTGAAATTTCTTTTTCTTGTTTGGATTGGAGTTTCGCAAGATATCGAATGCTTCGGTGTATGAAAGTTTTTGAAACTCATTCTCCACTACAAACTTCAGGCGGTCAATCAAACCCAACTCGCTGCGTTGATCCTGCGGTTTCGATTGCTCTTCTTCTTTAGCGCGTTTATCCAAAAATTCAAGGTCTTCTGCGCAATGATCAAGCGCATATTGGCACAGGTATTTCAAAAAAGCCTCTGCAAGCTCCATGTTATCATGGATGTCGTAGAAAGCCATTTCGGGTTCAATCATCCAGAACTCGGCCAGGTGGCGGGTTGTGTTTGAGTTTTCCGCACGAAAGGTCGGGCCGAATGTATACGTTTCAGACAACGCCAGGGCGTAGGTTTCAACTTCCAGTTGTCCGGATACGGTGAGGTTTGTCTCGCGACCGAAAAAATCTTCTTTCACATCAATGTGTCCATGCTCATCGCGTGGAGGTTTGTTCATGTCGAGCGTAGTAACGCGGAACATGGCCCCAGCGCCTTCTGCATCCGAGCCTGTGATAATGGGGGTGTGTATATAATAGAATCCGCGATCGTTAAAGAATTTGTGAACAGCAAAAGCCATGGCATGACGCACACGCATCACCGCTCCAAAGGTGTTGGTGCGGGCACGCAAGTGCGCAATCTCACGAAGAAACTCAAGCGAATGTTTTTTAGGCTGAAGCGGATATTTCTCCGGATCGCTGTCCCCCAGTATTTCAAGCGCTTGTACGCGCAGTTCTACCGGCTGGCCTTTTGCAGGAGAGGGAACGAGTTCTCCGGTAACGAAAAGGCATGCACCAGTGGTGATGCGCTTTAATGTGCCCTCATCCACTGAGTTCAAAGCAACCACCGCCTGAAGGTTCTGGATGGTTGATCCGTCATTCAGGGAAATGAACTGATTGTTGCGGAACGTACGTACCCACCCCTTTACAACAACGGATTGGCCCTTGGGCTCCACAGTAAGCAATTCTTTTATCTTGGTGCGCTTCATAACTCAAATGGAATGAGGCGCAAAAAACGACAATTTGTAAGTTTTATCAAAAGGGTTCCGGATTGTTCTGGTTGGGGGATGCAGGCCACATATTAAATTTTAAGGTACAGGCCGAATTGATAAATTTGTGACAGATGAATTGACATCTGGAAATCGAGAACGTGCATGCAGAAACTAGGGTTAAACCAATCGTTACAACAAAAGCTGTCGCCACAGCAGATTCAGTTCATCAAGCTGCTACAGGTGCCTACAGCCGAGCTGGAAAGCCGCATTGAGGAGGAGTTGGAAATAAACCCCGCTTTGGAAGAGGGTGGAGATGACAACCAGCAGGAGCGTACAGAAAATGATGATGATTACCAGGAAACATCGGGCAGCGAGGAGGAGGTAGACATTACCGATTACCTGCGCGATGACGAATACAGCAGCTATAAGACGCAAAGCGATGGCGGGGGCGATGATGATGACGACCGTGAAATGCCCATCCCGATGGGTACTTCATTACATGAACAACTGACCACCCAATTGGGGTATCTGGGTCTTAGCGAACATGAGGAGGCCATCGGAAAACAACTGATCGGAAGCATTGAAGCGGATGGATACATCCGGAGGGAACTTGAGGCTATTGTCAATGATCTGGCCTTTTCTCAGGGCATTGAAACCACACTGGAAGAGGTTGAAAAGACTCTGAAAAGAATTCAGTCATTTGACCCACCGGGAATAGCTGCCCGCAACCTGCAGGAATGTTTGTTGCTGCAACTGGAGCGCATGGATAACGGCCATGATATTGATGTGGCGGTTGCCAGGCAAATACTCACCGAATGTTTTGATGAGTTTACCAAGAAACATTACCAGAAAATCCAGAAGAAGTTAGGAACAGAAGATGAGGAATTTGTGCGCGATGCAGTTGAGTTGATCGTGCGCCTTAACCCGAAACCGGGTAGCGGCAGTTCATCGGGTATGGTAAAAAACCAGGTGGTTATTCCGGATTATATCCTCACCAACAATAACGGAAAGATTGAGCTGGCCTTGAACTCGCGCAATGCGCCCGAGTTGCGCATCAGCAGGTCGTACACAGAAATGTTCAAAGCGTACGACAAAGGCGATAAGAAAGACAAGAAGTTGAAAGAGGCTGTAACGTTTGTGAAACAAAAGCTGGATGCAGCCAAATGGTTTATTGATGCCATAAAGCAACGCCAGCAAACGTTATTGAGAACCATGAAGGCCATTGTTGATTTTCAATACGATTTTTTTCAGGAGGGCGATGAGACCAAACTTAAACCCATGATTCTGAAAGACATTGCGCAAATGATTAACATGGATATTTCTACCGTATCGCGAGTGGCCAGCAGCAAGTACGTGCAGACGGATTTTGGAATTTACCCGTTGAAATATTTCTTCTCCGAAGGCATTACCACCGATACGGGTGAAGAGGTTAGTAGCCGTGAGGTAAAGAAAATTATTCAGGATATTATTGATGCTGAAGACAAAGGCAAACCCTTGTCGGATGATAAGCTGGAAAAAATCCTGAATGAAAAAGGGTACAACATTGCCCGCAGAACAGTAGCCAAATACCGCGAGCAGTTGAATATACCGGTGGCCCGTTTACGAAAAGAGTTGTAGCAAGGTGAATATAGTTGCGCGTGTTATTTCGGTAGTATTTCATCCGTTATTGATGGCTACCTACATTGTTACCCTTTTGGCATTTTTATTCCCGGCCTCTTTATATCCAATTACTCCCGGATCGCGGAATTCATTTTTGCTTCTGTTATTCTTGATGACATTCTTACTTCCGGCAGTCAATATTGGTTTGTTCCGTTTACTTGGTGTTGTTAAAAGTATTTCGATGGAAGATCGGGAAGATCGGATTAAGCCATTTTTACTAATCACCATGCTTTATGGTGTTTTTACATGGATGCTTTACGCGAAAAGTAATCTTTCAATCGGGGATAATCTATTCAATTTACTTTTGATTATTGATGCGCTGGTACTATTCTCCTTGCTCATAACCTTCTTCTACAAAGCCAGCATTCACAGTGTGGGCATCTGGGGTGTTATCGGAATTTTATTGCCGCTTAACAAGGTTATAGATGATTCCGCCATCTTTGTGGTTACGTTGGTTGCGCTGGTATTGGCTGGCGTGGTGATGTCGGCACGGTTGCAACTGAATGCGCACACCCCGCGTGAAGTGTTGGTGGGCGCAGTGTCAGGCTTTTCCATTGGTTTTTTTGGTATGCTACTTTTGTTTTGATTAAACGATAGAATTATGAGTGCCTCATTTCAGTTTTTAACGTATCAGGTTGCCAATGGGGTAGCCACCATCACGCTCAACCGACCGGAAGTTTACAATGCGCTCAATGATGAAATAACGTTTGAACTTCAGGATGCCCTTAAAGCTGTTGCCCGCGATGAACAGGTTCGTGTGGTGGTGCTCACCGGTGAGGGCAAGGCTTTTTGCTCAGGCCAGGACTTAAAGGCTGCCTCGGGCGATCAGAAAAGATCATTCCTTCAATCGCTTCATAAACGTTACAATCCGATTATCCGCGCCATGCGCGAATTACCTAAACCCATTGTAGGTCGTGTGAATGGCGTTGCTGCCGGTGCAGGATGTTCGTTGGCTTTGGCCTGCGATGTGATAGTAGCTGCTGAAGAAGCAACGTTTATTGAAGTATTCATTAATATCGGTCTGGTTCCGGATTCCGGATCGTCTTATTTTCTTCCACGCACCGTTGGAAGTGTAAAGGCATTTGAAATGTGTTCGATGGGTTCTCGTGTAAAAGCAACGGAAGCGCAAGCCATCGGGTTGATCAACAAAGCGGTTCCTGCCGATCAGTTGGATGAAGCCGTAAAAATGTATACCGATTATTACGCCACAGCGCCCACCAAATCCATTGGCATCATTAAAAGAATGCTGAATAAGTCAACCGCTGCTTCGCTTGAAGAGATGCTGGAGTATGAGGCATACAGCCAGGAAATTGCCGGTACCTCGCACGACTACAAAGAAGGCGTTACGGCTTTTCTTGAAAAGCGTAAACCAAATTTTACTGGTAAATAGACTTAGAAGCCAGCCAGTGAAAGTCCAACCGTGAAGTTTGTCAACTCCGCCTGATTGGGTCCTTCTTTATCGCGGAAGATTGGCGACAAGCTGTAGAAGCCAAATACACTGAAGTTGCCTGCACCTACGCGCAGGGTTGCTCCATAGCGGAAGGGATTCAGGTTAAAGTTTTGTTTGTTTTTGAACTTCTTGGTTTCTCCCTCTTCATTAAGTTTTAGCTTGGTGAAGGAGTCGATTAAAACGCCTGCTTTGAAACCGGCCGACACTTTGAAGCTTCGGGACGGGTCGTTCGGGCTGGTGCTGAAGCGTAGTTCCACCAATGCATCGAGGTAGTTGGTAATCAGTTGTGATTTCTTTATCCCTGATATATTCGGATAGGCCGAAATGATCTCGATCATCTGCAAGTTATCAAACGGGCCATTTGGGCCGGCCACGTAACCAAGTGTTCTGTCGTTGGTGAATTTATAACGTTCAAGTCCAAATCCTAAACCCGGGTGCACGCTGAATTTGGTTTGACCGATGCGTTTATCCAGTTGATAATACAAGTTCAGGGTTCGTGAGCCAAAGGCCCCGGTATTAAAAGCTGCGCTATCACCTGAAGGGAAATTCAGTCCAAAATCAAATGAAAAAGTACCCGGTATATCAGGTCTTCCCCTGCGTTTTTCCTTGGTGTTGCCTGCATCCTGACCATATGTAAAAAGTGTTATGGCGCTTAAAAAAACAAAGAGCACGAATTTCCTCATCATCACGGATTCTGGGGTTAAATAAAGGCTCAAAAATAGGTTTTTTGTTGATGGGGGCAAAAACTGTTTTTTGCCGGATAAATTAATTCTTTACATTTGCAGTCCAATTTTGGGCCTGCACTCGTAGCTCAACTGAATAGAGCATCTGACTACGGATCAGAAGGTTCGGGGTTTGAATCCCTGCGAGTGCACTTGATGGGACAGCGTTGAAAAATTTTTCGAGCTGTCCCTTTTTTTATGATCTAATTCATTGTTTTTCAATGAGATAAGCGAAAGAATCTCGTTGTTCTTAGGTGTTTGAACTTCGTCATTTTTGTAGATAAGTCTTTCCCTGAAAATCAAGCTCAATAGCCTTTGCTTCATCTCAATATTTGCCTCATCGTAGAACACATCAAGATTCTTAAGGAGGTTGAAACTGTTCTTTATTAATACAGAGTAATCAAGATTATCCAACTCTAGTGATGCTTTCTCTCTAAGGAAGCTACTGTTGCTATCTTCTAATTTTGTTTTAATGCTGCGATAGTCCACAGATTCAATTTCACCATCAAGCATCATTTGCATTGCTGTATCAAGCCGCTCTTTATTTTTATCGATTTTCTTCTGGAGGATATTTACTTTTTCGGCCCGATCTTTATCATTTTGTCCAAAGTGTCCTTTTAGTATTTTCTCATATAGAACGATGATTTCTTTCTTTATAACGATGGATTTTAAGTAATCCTTAACAGCCTTATGAATTTTCTCTGTCGATTGAATCTCTTTACAACCTTTAGTACAGTGGTAATAGTAGTACTTACGTTTTGACTTGCTGAGAGCCGAGCTTCCTGTTAGTGGCTTGCCGCAACGAGGACATTCCAAAACTCCACGCAGCGGGAATTCATCACGGAATGTAGACTTCATAGTGTTGACGGGTCTTCGGCCTTTAATTACTTCCTGAACCTTAAAAAATAATTGCTCATTAATAATGGGCTCAAATTTTCCTTTCACGTAATGTTGCTCTTCTCCTTTATAAGATGGAATAAATAATAAGCCTGGGTATACACTATTTCGTATCATTACGTGAAATCCGTTTCGACTACAATTCAGTCCACGCTGTCTCATACGGAGTCGTACTTCTTCTTGTGAAAAATTGCCGGTCGCCATTTCCTCGAATGCTAACTTAACCAAAGGCGCATAGTCAGTGTGTACAATGATTGGTCGATTTCTTTCATCGCGCGAATTTCTATAACCAATAGGAGCAGTGCCCATATATCTCCCTTCCTTTTTGGCTCTTCTCATTCCTTGAAATACATTTAATGATCTCCGATCATTTTCAACTTCTGGAGACGCTAAATAAATAGCTAACATCAGCTTTGACTCAGGAACGGTTAGATCAAGAGGCTGCTCTATTGCTTGAGGCTCAATGTTAATGCGCTGAAATTCATGAATTATCTGATAACTCTCTTTGGTATTTCTGGAAAACCGGTCCCATTTTACAAATAACAATAGATCAATATTTCCTTTATTTCTTTTGCAGAAGTTGATCATCTTTTTGAACTCAGGTCGATTGAAGGTCTTAGCTGAATGATCTTCTCTAAATATACAGACGGCCTCAATATTGTTTATGGAACAATATCTTAACAGATGCTCTTCTTGTGATGCTAAGCTAAAACCTTTATCGGCTTGTTCATCAGTGGATACTCTGATGTAAAGTACTGCTCTTTTCATGGGGTGTAGTATGGTGTTTAAATTCAACTTCCGCTAATGCATAAAGCAAATCCAGGACTTTTCTAAGTTCGCAATCTGTATAATGCGCAAAACTTTCTCCAAGAATTTTTCGACAGTCCTCAAGGGAAATCACTTCTTTACCACCCTTCTTGAGCATTTCATTTTTTTGATGAAAATCTCAAGACTTTTCTAAATCATGTCACTAGTTTAGATAAACTATGGTGGTTTAATCTCAGGCTATCTGGAGGTTCGATATTTAACCTCTTCTATTTATGCCTCATTTTTAAATGGGGTTTATTAACCTCATTTTGGAACTTAAATTTAAACAAATTGATGTAAAGAACAATATCCGTTTAGCCTGTCCGATATTGAATATGGAAACAACAAAAAAGAAAGCAAAGGTGTGTGGGGCCCGGCCGAAGTGTCAAGGTTAAAGTGCATGCTTGACAAAAAAATTTATGATGGCCTGATTTTAATGGAATAAATTTTTTTGTCAGCAACCTTGCCCCTTCAGCCGTGCCACCAAAATGGTGTGGCTTTCTTTTTTGTTGTTTTTTCTTTTGAATGTTGCCGTGGTTGCGGGCCTGATCCAGACAGTTCAGGACTTTTCATTTAAGAGGCATCCTATAATCTATACCCAGTTTACTACAAATAGGGAAAATTTCTCCTTCCACATATCCAGCTTGTGTGACGTTAGCTGCCTTTGGCAATTTCTGAATGCCCATAATTGTGTTAAGCTGATTTGAACTGCTTAACCCAGAGACTTTCAGAACGCCTGAGCCTGAGTTAACGCCCGATACAAAATCATATCAAGCAAAAGGAGACACCATGACCAAAAAAATCTACTTCATCACGCAGGCCAAAGGAGGCTCCGGTAAATCCGTGCTGGCCTTCATGCTGGCAGAAAAGTATACGGAGGCAGCCATACTTGACCTGGACGATGCGACCACGACCACTATGAAACAGCTTGCTTACCGAAAGCCGGTTAAAGTTTCTTTTCTGGATCCCACGACAAAGCGCATTGACCGCGGAGCGTTCAACGGACTGTTTGAAAGTATAATAGAATCAACCAAGACGCTGTTCATTGCAGATCTTGGTGCCAGTGTGGCCGAACAGCTTCCCAAGTATTTTGCGATGAATGGCGTTGAACTGGTCAGGGAAATACTCGAAGCAAACGATATCCAACTGCAACTGGTTTGCGTGGTCGGAGGAGGCAACATTTTCAGAGCTACCATGGAATACTTGACCGAACTGGTTGAATGTACAAAAGGACAATTGGAATTGACCGTTGCAACTAATGGCTTTTATCCGTGCTCACCTGACCAGGGGGCCACCCTTCAGGAGTACATTGAAGAACACAACCTCTCCCGTATAACCTTCGACCTGGTCAAAGACAAAGGCGAGATCGCCCTTCGGACAGTAGAGAATGTGTTGAAAGACGGTAGCGGCATATCCGGCTTAAGCCCGTTCGCGGCAATCTATTTCAAAAAGCCGATCGAAGAGCTGAATCTGTAAACCACCCCAAAGTAAGAACACCATGTCCATGACTGACAAAGAGCAAAGAGACTTACGAGCCTACTGTGCCTTCCTGCTGAAAGAGTATGGATTCCAACTCACGCCAACTGATCCGGTCATGCCGGCACTGTATATCATCCATCGGGAAATGGAGCACAATAGCTCCAGCAACAGAGAGCTTGCACAGCAAGTACGAAAGGCCGCAGAGAAGATCAAGCCACAGGTGTTTCATTTTAATGTGGCCGGAGAAGCGTGGAAGTTCCAACTCGGGGCAGCGGTTAAATGGCTTGTTGGCGGACTGATCATCCTGCTGTTCCTTGGACTTGCAGCGGGGTACTGGTCTACAACCAGTAAGGTAAAGCAAGCCAATGCTATCATGGAGGCTCATGGCTATATGCATCAACTCATGGAGCAGGTAAAGAAGGACGAATCCGGATATTACTATGTAGACTTTACATCGGCAATGGGAAATACAAAAGCCGACTCAACCGAGCGGTTTAAAAAATTCCAGATACTGAATGCGAAAACGGTTCGGGTATACCTTGGCAAAGGAGGCAATCCTAAATAACCACAGCACATCAGAAAGCCCATGGAGAAGAGACACATCATCCGGTTTTTGAAAGAAGGCAAGCGAGGGGCCTATACGCTACTGGTAAAGATGTATGCCGATGAGGTACTTTCTATGGGAACATCACTGGCCCTTGAGATAATCAAAGAAGACCTGCAGCAACAGGCAGGTGAACCGGTAAACCTGAACTACACCAGCCTTGCCCATGCCATTTCCCGATTTAAAAAGACAAACAAAGAAGACCGATCAAATGGCCAACCCCGCAAATGGGTATTTAAAGATGCACATGAGACAACCGACAGGCAATTAGCGCCAGGTAGGTTCAAGTTAGAGTAAAGGACAGGAAGATATGACCGATAAATCCATATCAGAGGAATAATGAAGCAGAACGACACAAGTAGGTACAGACAATTCCAGGGATCAGATTTCGTGACAGATTCGGAGCAAGCAATGTTTCCGCTACGCTACAACTTGCTTGCTCCCCAGACTGCGGCACATCATCCCCACCACTTCGTTCGGTTCTGTAAGGTTAAAGGAGCAAAGGGCAGGTAAGAAACAAACTGAGTTGATACAGGGAGATAAAAAAGAGGAAAGAAGAAATTAAATGACCATGAGCAGACCAGCAATACAGGATAACGCAAAGAGACTCATTCAAGTGAACATCCGCCTGACAACGGAAGAGAGCAATAAGTTAAACGAAAACGCAGCTTCCAGCGGATTGACTCCGGCCAACTGGATAAGGCACAAGATATTCACCGGAAAGAACCCACCGGCCAGATTATCTCCGCTGGATACTTCTATTTACATGGAATTGAAAAGAATAGGCGTGAACCTGAATCAGGCAGCCCACAAACTCAACCTGGGAGAATTTCCGAAAGACCTCTACACCATCCAGCTTGAATTGCAATCATTATTAAGTAACATACTCAAAGCTATGCTACATGACCGGCAACATGATCAAGGGTAAAGGCTTTAAGGGAGCCTTACGCTACAACCTGGAGAAGGTAGAGAAAGGTGTAGCCGAAGTGCTGGATCATTCCTTTGTGGAAGTCTCAGAAAAGACCATCATGAAAGAAATTCAGATGATCCGCAGCCAACGCCCTAACCTGAAAAAGTTCTTTTACCACACCTCGATCAACTTTCCACCAAATGAAGATCTATCCAACCAGACCATGCTTCAGATCGGACAGGACTACTTAAAGGAAAGCGACTTTACCCAACACCACTACATCATGTTCCGGCATTATGATGCCGGTCATCCGCATCTGCACATATTGGTCAGCCGGATAGGCTATGACGGGAAGGTACTAAGCGACAGCAACGACTTTGCCCAATGTGAAAAGATCCTTCGCCAGCTTGAGAAGAAGTACAATCTCACCCAGGTACCGTCCAGTACACAGGCCAGACAACGGGCCGTCACCAAAGACGAGCTGGAGATGATGAAGCGCACCAATACACCATCACACAAGGTGCAGCTGCAGGCCATCATCAAAAAAGTGCTTGCCCAAAAATCAAAACCAGCCATTAGGGAATTTATACGCGCCCTCGAAAAGAAAAAGGTTAACGTGCTGTTTAACCAGGCTACAACTGGGTACGTTAGCGGGATATCGTATAGCTATGAAGGCATAACCATCACCGGAGCCAAGCTTGGAAACGACTTCAAGTGGGCATCCATCAAGACAAATATCGACTATGACCAGCAAAGAGATCAGCAGATTATCAAACAGACCAATGAGCGAACAAAGCGATTAAGCTCCAACAAAAACCCGCAGGCCAAACGCTGGACAAAACCACGAAGAACAAACAACAGTTTTTCATTGGCAGGATCGACAACTAAAATAGTGGATGAGTTACTGAACAGTCACCTGAGTCTTTTGACCGGCCCATCGGATCTGCAACAACAAGACCTGATCACTGAGGATTTTATCAGGAAGATCAGGAGAAGAAAGAAGAAAAGGAGGAGGGGGTTTTGATCAGACCATAATCAACTTCTCCATGTATAATGAGTACCAGTTCATGCAGAGAATAGTGCGCATAATCACCGCATAAATTGCGGTGATTATATAGGAAATGCGGAGAATAATGCTGTTATTTACCGCATAATTTGCGGAGAATGACCAGATATATCCATGAACTAAGAGCCTGGCCAACCTTCACCTGGGAGGATGAAAAGCTGATATTGCCGCTATCCGAAGTCCGCCACAAACAGGGTCGGTTACTGGGCAAACTGGAGGGGCTGGGTTTTCAACTCCGGGAAGAAGCTACACTGGAAACACTCACTCAAGATGTGATCAAATCAAGCGAGATTGAAGGTGAGAGTTTACCCATCGATCAGGTACGTTCTTCCATAGCCAGGCGCCTCGGTATTGAAATCGCGGGAGAAGTTACGGTCAGCCGAAATGTGGAAGGCGTTGTAGAGATGATGCTGGATGCCACACAACAATATGGACAGCCATTGACGGAGGAGCGACTGTTTGGATGGCATGCAGCATTATTTCCCACCGGTCGCAGCGGAATGCATAAAATATCGGTAGGTGCTTGGCGCGATGATGCCAAGGGGCCCATGCAGGTAGTATCCGGAGCGATGGGAAAAGAGCGCGTGCACTATCAGGCTCCGCAAGCTTCACGGCTTCAAAGTGAGATGGAGAAATTTTTAAATTGGTTTAATACGCCATCCGTAACAGACCCTGTACTCAAAGCAGCCGTAGCGCACTTGTGGTTTGTGACGATACACCCGTTTGATGATGGCAACGGTCGGATCGCCCGTGCAATAGCTGACATGCAACTGGCACGTGCTGATGGAAGCAGGCAGCGGTTCTACAGCATGTCGGCACAAATCCAGCGCGAAAGAAATCAGTATTACGATATCCTGGAGAGCACACAAAAAGGTGATCTGGATATCACCACGTGGCTGTTGTGGTTTTTGGATTGTTTAAATAGAGCGATTGCATTGTCAGAGCAAAACCTCTCAGGCGTTATCCACAAAGCTAAGTTTTGGGAAGCTCAACAGACGGTTGTGCTTAATGAGCGACAACGCAGGATGCTCAATAAACTGATGGACGGCTTTGAAGGAAAGCTCACCACATCAAAATGGGCAAAGATTGCCAAGTGTTCACCCGACACAGCATTAAGAGATATACAGGATCTGGTGGAGAAAGGAATACTGGAGAAGGAAGAGGGTGGGGGAAGAAGCACCAGTTATCGTATTAAGGTCTGAGATGAATATAAAGTGTCCTGTTTTTATAAGCGTTTTTAAACGAATACAATCGATTAGAAACGATTACCATACAAATAGAGTCCGGGCCATAAGCTAGTGTTGCGTAAACTACTGGCTTTAGGAGTATGGAACCTGTTGAATTATATCCGCTAGTCCATAACGGTACGTACAACATTGCAATCCGAAATTGCTTTGGAGAGTCTGCTTCAATTCTGACTTCAATCTGCCCAAATCGAAAATACAGCAGAACACATCGGTGCTGGTATGTGCCGTATTCTTCGGATACCCTCGATTTAATTCATCAAAAGCTCTCCTTAGCCAGATCCGTTCAAATTCTTTCTTCATTTACCGAAGCAAGGAACCTTCCTACAAGGCATATTCAACTTCCAACGGGATACCGCGAGTGCTTAGTCAGAATGCGGTATAGTGACAGTACACGGATTACCTATGAGACTCAAATGAGACACTTCCTTGAGTTTATTCACCCGACACCTATAGAAGAAGTGACACGAGAGTTAATAAATGAATTTATGGCATTTCTGGTGAAGAAAAAGAAGGTTTCAATCTCAACTCAGAACACAGCGATTAATGCAATCAAATTTTACCTTGAAAAAGTAAATAATGGAGATCGCATCATTTATTACACAGATCGTCCAAGAAAAAATATATCGCTTCCAACGGTTCTCTCCCAGGAGGAGACTCAAAAATTGCTTTGGGCTGCGCGGAACATTAAGCATCGCTGCATTATGTTCTTGCTCTATTCTGCAGGATTAAGGGTAAGTGAGCTCTTACATATGAAATGGCAAGACATTGATGAAGACCGTATTGATCATATTTATTCGTTCTGGAAAAGGTCGCAAGGATAGAATCAGCCTGCTTTCAACGCTTGCATTGGATTACGTAAAGCACTACATAGGACTCTACCAACCAAAGGAGTGGCTTTTTGAAGGAATCAACGGTGGCCAGTACTCTTCCCGAAGCATCAATAGGTTTATTCACCGGTATTGCAAGGCTGCAGGAATATTAAAACGGGTCAGTGCACACACATTGCGACATAGTTTTGCAACGCACTTGCTTGAGCGGGGGACTGATTTAAGATATATTCAAACCTTGCTGGGTCATGAAAGCAGCCGTACAACTGAGCGTTATACGCATGTAACCAAACGAGGATTTGATAAATTGATTAGCCCGTTGGACTATTTGAATCAAGAACTTATCTTGGATACGAATAAGGGTATATAGGACACTACGTGCCCTATATACAGACGTTGTAGGCAAGCGGCAAAATAAGATACAGCTAAGAATAATGTTTGACGAGGACTTTTGCGGACGACTTGAATACGCGATTTCTGGAGCGTTGACAAAATCAAAAGACATTGACTGGAGACGGTGTTGGTGTGACGGTGTGTTGCTACCCGAAAACGAAACAGACTATTCACCAAGACAGATTTTAAAGACAAAAGAAATTTTGACAAAGGCGTGGATTGATGAAGGACGAACCAAAAACGAAAAAAACGGACAATTTCTTTACGACATGAGACTAAGCTTCGGTGACAATTCCCTAAATAAAATTAAAACGGGTGACAGACTTGAAGACTGCATTCCGGACGTTGGAGCAGACTCTTGGATTATTCTCGACCGACAAAGACGAAAAATTGAAGTCCAACTAATTTAATGTTGGACATGCCGCCAGCCTACAACAACAGGTTTGGTCAATGGCGGGGTGATATGTTTGTATAAAGTTTTATCTTCGCTACAACGTTTGCCCTCTGGGGACAGTGACGTGAAGGTCGCGCTAAACATTCCGCTAACGCTCCATTTTTTAGCGCTCCTATTCCCGCCACTGCCCAAACCCAAACGTTAGCGCCAATGCCCTTCCAGCACCGCGGACAGTGACGAGCAAGCCGACAAAGACTCGTTTCCGCAGACAAGAAAAAATTAACGGGTGACACTCTACATAATTCAAATTCCTCACGCGGACAATTGAACGTTTCTTTAGACAACGTGGGACTGAGAAATCAAAAATAAAATGTGGGACACGGCTACGAATTAAGATTCGTGTCATATCCCCCACCGCACTGCAACCGTGGAGAGATTCTCGCCCGCGCTTTTGGCACATGCCATAGCCGCGCAAACCCACCGCGACACCAAAGCAATGGCAAGAGCCAAACCCACCCGCAAACCGAACCAGATAAAGCGGATTTTGACTATTTTTAACACTTACTCCTATAAAGTATTGAGATGGCCAAAAAAGTAAAGACTGAAGTTGAAGAACCTTTAGAGAAAAAACTCTGGAAAGCGGCTGACAAGCTCCGTAAGAACATGGACGCAGCCGAATACAAGCATGTGGCGTTGGGACTGATTTTCCTGAAATACATCTCTGATGCTTTTGAGGAACTCTATAACAAATTAAAAGAAGGTAAAGGCGAATACGAAGGCGCTGCCCCTGAAGACAAAAATGAATATGTAGCCGAGAAAGTGTTTTATGTTCCACCTTCTGCTCGTTGGACATGGCTGCAAGGCAGAGCCAAATTACCCACGATTGGCAAAGACATTGACGATGCAATGGACGCCATTGAAAAGGACAATCCTTCTTTGAAAGGTGTTTTGCCCAAAGTGTATGCACAAGAGAAATTAGATAAAGGAAGTTTGGGCGGACTTGTCGACTTGGTAAGTACTGCAACGCTTGGAACAAAAGAAGCACAAAGCAAAGATTTATTGGGCAGAGTGTTTGAATACTTCTTAGGTGAATTTGCCTTAGCAGAGGGAAAGAAAGGCGGCCAGTTCTATACACCTGAAAGTGTGGTGAAACTTTTAGTTGAAATGCTAGAACCTTATGAAGGCAGAGTTTTTGACCCTTGCTGCGGAAGCGGTGGAATGTTTGTTCAGAGTGAGAAATTTATTAAGCACCACCAAGACTATTACAAAAAGAACAACGGCAAAAAACTTTCTTTAAACCCTGCCGACCATATTTCTATTTACGGTCAGGAAAGCAACCAAACCACATGGCGACTAGCAAAGATGAACCTTGCCATTAGAGGTATTGACAGCAGCAATGTAAAGTGGAACAACGAAGGCAGTTTTTTAAACGATGCCCACAAAGACCTGAAAGCAGATTTTATCATTGCCAACCCACCGTTTAACGATAGCGACTGGAGTGGTGAACTGTTACAGAAAGATGCACGATGGACGTATGGCACACCACCCAGCGGCAATGCCAACTATGCATGGATTCAACATTTCCTTTATCATCTTTCATCAAATGGGCAAGCTGGATTTGTATTATCAAAAGGTTCACTAACTACAAATACTAGTAATGAAGGCGAAATAAGAAAGGCACTGATAGAAAATGATTTGATTGATTGTATTGTAAATCTTCCCGCAAAACTTTTTTTAAATACACAGATTCCTGCTTGTCTTTGGTTTTTGCGTAAAACTAAGCTAAAGCAAAAAAAGAAAATACTATTTATAGATGCAAGAAATCTAGGCATCTTGGTAAACCGAAGAACTAAAGAGCTAACACATGATGAGATAAGAACAATAGCAGAAACTTACCATAACTGGCGAACTGGAGATAAGCCATACAATGATATAGCTGGATTTTGTAAAACAGTGTCTATTGACGAAGTAAAAGAACTAAAATATGTTGTTACGCCTGGCAGATATGTGGGTTTACCTGATGAAGAAGATGATTTTAATTTTGCTGAACGGTTCGGTAAATTAAAAATGGAATTAGAAAGTCAAATTGAAAAAGAAAATACTTTGAATAAACTTATTGCAAAGAACCTATCAAAAATTAATGTCAAAGTAGAATCTAATGTCTAAGTGGAAAGAATATATACTAGAGGACGTCATTGATAAATTCATTGATTATAGAGGTAAAACCCCTATAAAAACAAATTTTGGCATCCCATTAATTACTGCTAGGATTGTTAAAGATGGGCGATTGCTTGAGGCAAACGAGTTCATTGCTGAAGAAGATTATGAATCACGTATGACAAGAGGATTTCCTGAAATTAATGATGTTGTGCTGACAACGGAAGCTCCACTTGGAGAGGTTGCTCTCATTAAAGATAAAAATGTTGCGTTAGGACAGAGAATTATTACCCTTCAAACTAAAAAAGAAATATGTAACAGTGTCTTTTTAAAATATTATCTACAAAGCAGAGAAGGACAAGCTTCCTTGCAAGCAAGGGCATCAGGTAGCACAGTTGAAGGAATAAAATCTGCTGAGCTTAAAAAGATGGAAGTTTTCTTGCCAGATATTTTGCAACAAACAGAAATTTCAAATATCCTAATAAGCTTGGATGATAAAATTGATTTGCTTCACACCCAAAACAAAACTATTGACCAATTATTAGAAACAATTTTTAGACAATGGTTTATAGAAGAGGCGGATGATAACTGGAAAGAAACAGCACTTCATAATTTCATTTCAGTTAAACATGGATTTGCATTTAAAGGAAATTACATTTCTACTGAACCAACCAACTACATCTTAGTAACTCCCGGCAATTTTAAAATAGGCGGTGGCTTTAAGTTTGACAAGTTCAAATACTACGTGAGCGATGAATTTCCTAAAGATTATATTTTTCAAACTGGAGATTTGGCAGTTACTATGACGGATTTGAGCGTAGATGGAGATACCCTAGGATGTCCAGCATTAATACCAGATGGCTATTGCAATCAGGTTTTTTTGCATAATCAAAGAATCGGCAAAGTTCAATTGAAAACTGAAATTAGTAAGCATTTTATTTTTCAATTAATGAAAACCCCCGATTACCAATGGTTTATTCTGGGTGGAGCTTCGGGAACAGCAATTAGACATACTTCACCGACTTCTATTTGTGCTTATGCTTTCAAATTGCCCCCAAAATCTAGGCTTTTAGAATTTGAACTTGTTTCAAAAGAAATGGAGGAAAAAATTAGAATCAATCAAAACCAAATAAGAACACTTACAGAAATGAGAGATGCTTTAATACCAAAGCTAATGAATGGAGAAGCAGCAATAACCTACTAAAGAAATAATGCCAATTACTGAAGCAGAAATAGAGAAACTAATTAGTTGCACCAAGATGTTCATGAATCATGTTCACTTTGTGCAACAATCTTTTAATCTGCTTCCTGATAACAAGCATTACGGCACATGTATAAACTATGTCGACTTGCAAGAGTATCGTGATGAATTTTGTAATGAATTAGTAAACACAATATCTGAGTGGGTTTATAGCCAGAAAAAAGCAGCCGAAGTAATTGACATAATGATTGGTGAAGGGAGAAGCTTCCAAAATGCGCAAAACACCCTCACTACTGAAGCATTTAAAAAATTCAGAAACCATTCAACTGACAAATTATTAGTTCAAGGACAGTTTGGCGAATTGCTTTTATTCAACTTTCTGCAAAGCTTTTTCAAGAGTGTTCCTTTACTTCGCAAGATGCCAATCACAACTTCTGTTGAGATGGAAAGATTTGGTGCAGATGCAATTCATTACAATTACAGCGGGGGTAAAAATCTTTTCTATTTAGGCGAAGCAAAAACTTATAGCAGCAAATACAAATTTGATACAGCAATTGAAGATGCAATTGGAAGCATTTTAAAAACTTACAAAGAACATCGCAAAGAACTTGGCAGATACGTTTACGATTCTTTCATTGACGATGATTTAATTGAAGTTGCGAAAGAATATAAAAACGGAACTCTAAAGGATGTAGAGCTTCATTTGGTTTCAGTTATAACTTATTGCGAAAACAAAAAGATTGAAAAGAAAAACGAAAATCAAATCAAAGAGGATATTATTAAAATCATTGAAGAACGAGGGAAAGATTGGATTTGCTACTTGAACAATTTAAAACATTAATTGGTAAATAATGGAAGCAAAAGAAATTCTCATAAAATTGCTCCATTTAGAACTTGTTACAAATGCGAGCAGGTTAAAATTCATTGAAGGAAATTCAGATGAACAAATTGATGAGGAATTTTTAACCGAAGCAATTTCTGTTTTGAATGATTTGTCGATAAAGACAGATGAAGTTTCAAAGAAACAACTCATTGCAATTTGTGCCTTACTTTGGACTTATAGAAAAAAAGAATGGGATGGACTTAAAAATTATCTAATTCTGTTTCTTTCAAGAGCAGGTTTTGGCCCTTCATCAATCATGATTGATTCGGAATATTCCTTTTCCGACAAACAGTTTTCGTTTAGCGAAAATCTGCTGAATCAATTTGCAGTTACAGTTGCACAAGTAAAAAACGAAATAAAAGTTGGCAACTCAATCTTTCTGTTGAGTGATTTTCAGAAGGACATTTGGGAAGCCATTGAGAAAAATACTTTAACTGGAATTTCAGCTCCAACCTCGGCAGGAAAATCTTTTCTAATTCTGCTGAAAGCTATAGACCTAATCCAGAAGAAAAGCGGTACAGTTGTTTATGTAGTGCCTACTTTGAGCTTAGTTTCACAAGTTACCAGTGATTTCAGAAAACTACTTGACGATTTTCAACTTGCAGACTACACTCTTGAAACCACTTATAATAATACTTCAGCTACACAGAACTCTATTTATATTTTGACACAGGAAAAAGCTATTGCCGCTTTTTCTCAGTCTGAAAATCCGTTTGGGAATGTTCGCCTATTGGTGATTGATGAGATTCAAAATGTTGAGAAAGTTGCGGATTCTGATGACCAGCGTTCTAAGGTTTTATATGACTTAATGATTGAACTAAGAAACAGTTCACAGATTGACCACATCATTACTTCAGGTCCAAGAATTATTAAAATAGATGAATTAGGAAAAAATGTTTTCGGGATAAATTCCGAAAAGAAAGAAACTGACGCTTCACCAGTTCTTAACCTAACCTACTCCATCTCAAAGAAAAAGGAAGAATATTTCTTCAATGTGTATTCTGATTTATTGGAAAAAAGTCTTCAAATAAAAATCACGAATAAAGATTCTATTCAAGGCTATGGAAAAGTTCTGTATAATGATAACTACCTTGACTACCTGAGTGGTTTTTTAAAGAGTTTTAATACAGATGAGAGCACTCTAATATTTTCACCCACATCAACTACATGCAATAAAATGGCATCACATATCGCCAGCAGCATGCAAGAATTGGAAAACACATACCTGAGAGAACTGGCAAGTTTCATTTCATCGACAGTTCATCCGAAGTTTACAATGGTTGAAACGATTCAAAAAGGAGTTGCATATCATCACGGAAAGCTACCATTTCATGTAAGAGTATTAATTGAAGATGGGATTAGGCAAAAAAACGTTAAGACAATAATTTGCACAACAACCCTTTTGCAGGGGGTAAATTTACCTGTTCAAAATATTATTATTAGAAACCCAAACCTATTTATTGCTAAGAAGGAAACCAGTTCTAAGCTTTCCAATTATGAAATAGCAAACCTAAGAGGACGGGCCGGAAGATTGCTAAAAGATTTTATCGGCAGAACATATATATTAGACGAGTTAAGTTTTAAGGAGAAAGAAGCAAGCCAACTAGACCTATTCAAGGACACTGCCAAGGAATTACAAGTCGGTTATGGGAATAAATATTCGACATACAGAGAGGCGATAAAAGAGGACTTAGCTAAAAATATTGGATGTACCTTAGAAAATCAGGAATACTCCTTTCTTACAACATATCTTCGTCAAACTGTTTTAAGGTATGGTTTATCATCCCAAATGTATTTAAGTAGAGTTGGTATAGTTATTAATGACGAGGAAATGAATACCATACTTAAATCCTTGTCAAGTCTGGAAATTTCTAAATCAATGTGCTCTAAAAACAGATACTGGGACCCAATTGACCTTAACAGACTTTATCAGAAACGAAGCAACTTTACTTTGCCTACAAGTGCATCTGAGTTTAGATTATCATATCAGTTAAAAGATATACTCACACGAATAAGACAGGATTTTTCAATATACTATGATAAGTATTTTGGTGTTCCTGATGTTGCAGGCAAAGATATTCTACTTCAAAAGTGCATTCTCGCTGAAAACTGGTTGAAAGAAAAATCACTTGCCGAAATATTTTCAGATAGATTCTATGACTCGTCTGATAAAATTGATGACACAATAAATTTTGTTCAAAATAAAATTTCTTACGGTCTTCCTCTTATTTTGAAGCCGTTATACGATATAAAAGAACCAGGTGGCATGTTCCCAAGGTTTGTAGAAATTGGTGCATATAAGCCATTGACTCGAAAATTAATTGAATTGAGCATTCCACGAGAAACAGCAATATTCTTAAGTAATAATTTTGAATTCAGTAATATAGAAAACAAGCAAGAATTAATTAACCAATTAAGAGAGGTCAGAAAAAATCTATCATATTGGTATAAGGTTCAATTGAATACAGTATAAATGAAACCCATCACCGAAAACATCATTGAAGAATCAGCGATTGAGATTTTGCAGTCACAGGGATGGGAATATGCTAATGGCAAGGAGATTTCACCAGAAGGCCTCTTTTGTGAAAGAGAGAATTACAGTCAGATAGTTTTGGTTAACCGTTTACGCAATGCCATTGCCAAAATCAATCCTGTAATACCATTAGATGCACAGGAAGCAGCCGTTCAAAAAGTATTGCGGATAGCTTCGCCTGACTTATTGCACAATAATGAAGAGTTTCACAGGTTGTTGGTAGAAAAAGTAAAAATACCCTATCAACAAAATGGCTACGAACGAAGCCACGAAGTGGCTTTAATAGATTTTGACAATCCTGCCAATAATCAGTTTACAATCGTCAATCAATACACTATCATTGAAAACAACCAGAACAAACGACCTGATGTATTACTTTTTGTCAATGGGTTGCCTTTAGTGGTAATTGAGTTAAAAAATGCTGCCAGTGAAAATGCTGATATCAAAAGCGCTTATCAGCAAATACAAACCTACAAAGCAATTATTCCGAGCTTGTTCATTTACAATGCTATATGCATTCTTTCTGATGGCTTAGAGTGTAAAGCTGGAAGTGTTTCAGCAGATTTAAGCCGATACATAACTTGGAAAACTGCGGACGGAATCAAAGAAGCTTCACGATTCAAACCACAATTAGAAACTTTGTTAAAAGGCATGTTGCAACCTGCAACACTTTTGGATTTAGTTCGCAACTTCATCGTATTCGAAAAATCAAAAAAGGAAGATTTAAAAACAGGATTAATACAAATTCAAACCGTTAAAAAATTAGCTGCTTACCATCAATATTATGCGGTTAACAAAGCCGTTCAATCTTCTGTAGTTGCATCCGGCATCAATGGAGATAAAAGAGGCGGTGTAGTTTGGCATACACAAGGTTCGGGTAAAAGTTTGAGTATGGTTTTCTATTCTGGCAAACTGATTACTTCTCACGAAATGCGAAATCCGACCATTGTTGTAATTACTGACCGTAATGATTTGGACGACCAATTGTTTGACACTTTCGCTTCTTCAGTTCAACTGCTAAGACAAGAACCCATTCAGGCAGAGAACAGAGAGCATTTAAAAGAGTTGTTAAAAGTGGCAAGCGGTGGAATTGTATTCACCACCATTCAGAAATTTCTGCCAGAGAACAATAAATCCGTTTACGACCAACTTTCCGACCGTAAAAATGTAGTAGTGATTGCCGATGAAGCTCACAGAACGCAATATGGGTTTGAAGCTAAATTGATTGACGAAAAAGATAAAGAAACGAAAGAAGTCATTGGAAAGCGTATTGCATACGGTTTTGCTAAATACATGCGGGATGCATTACCTAATGCGACTTACATTGGATTTACAGGTACACCTATTGAAGGCACTGACGTAAACACACCACAAGTTTTCGGAAACTACATTGACCGCTACGACATTAAAGATGCCGTTGATGATGGAGCAACAGTTAAAATTTTCTATGAAAGTCGTTTGGCCAAAGTAAACCTTGACGAAGAAGGCAGACGATTGATTGAAGAATTTGACAAGGAACTTGAGCAAGACGAAGAAATAACCGAAAAGCAAAAAGCCAAAGCCAAGTGGACAAAACTGGAGGCTATCGTTGGTAATCAGGAACGTGTTAAGAATTTGGCAAAAGACATCGTTTCTCACTTTGAAAAAAGACAAACTGTTTTTGAAGGCAAAGCAATGATTGTAGCCATGAGCCGCAGAATAGCAGCCGACCTTTACGCAGCTATCATTGCATTAAGACCTGAATGGCATAATGATGATATGACCAAGGGTTTTATAAAAGTGGTAATGACAACAAACAGTGCGGACGGTCCTGAGATTTCAAAACATCATACTACAAAACAGCAACGGAAAGATTTATCAGAAAGGATGAAAGACCCTGATGATGAACTAAAACTCGTTATTGTTCGAGATATGTGGCTAACCGGTTTTGATGCACCTTGTTTGAATACAATGTATGTGGACAAACCAATGAGAGGGCACAACTTAATGCAAGCCATTGCAAGAGTAAACCGTGTATTTAAAGACAAGCCGGGCGGTTTGATAGTTGATTATTTGGGCATTGGAACAGATTTGAAGAAAGCCCTATCGTTTTATGGTGAAGCAGGTGGAAAAGGCGACCCAGCAGAGAACATTGAAAAAGCCTTTGAGGTTTTCAAAGAGAAATTGGAAATCATTCAACAAATGTTCAATGAGGACAGCGCAACGAGAAAAGACATTTTAGTGGAAGAACCTGAAGCCTATTTTGAAGGGTCTTTCAAGTTCAATTACCGAAGGTTCTTTGCCGTAAACGCACAAGAAAAACTCTCTATCATTTTACAAACAGAAGAACATATTTTAGGATTGCAGGACGGAAAAGAAAGATTCATCCGTGAAGTTAGTTTACTAAGTCAGGCACTCTCTCTTTGTATTACCAAAGAAGAAGTTCAACCACACTTACCTGAAGTTGCATTTTTCCAGGCTGTAAAAGCAAGATTAGCCAAGTTTGATGCTCCAACAGGCGGAGGTCGAACAGACTTGGAAATTGAAACCGCCATCAAACAGATTGTTGACGAGGCACTAAGCAGCGATAAAGTAATAGACATTTTCGATGCAGCAGGAATTGACAAACCCGAAATTTCTGGACTCGAAATTCTTTCAGACGAATTCTTAATGGAAGTCGAAGGAATGCAACATAAAAATCTTGCAATTGAGTTACTTAAAAAGATTTTAAACAATGAACTGAAAGCAAGAGCCAAGACAAACCTTGTTAAGAGCAAAAAACTTTTAGAAATGTTGGAGGGCGCAATCAAACGCTATCAAAACAACTTACTGACAACTGCAGAGATAATTCAAGAACTCATCAATATTGCCAAGCAAATTAAAGAGGCAGACAAAGAAGGTGAAAAACTTGGACTCAATAATGATGAAGTGGCTTTTTACAATGCCCTAGAAATAAACGACAGTGCTGTGCAGGTTTTAGGTGACGACACTTTAAAAGAAATTGCAAGAGAAATTGCAGACAAAGTAAGAGCAAACGCAACCATTGACTGGACAATCAGAGAAAGTGCAAGAGCAAAACTAATGGTGCTTGTAAGGCGGACACTTAATAAATGGGGTTATCCTCCAGACAAGCAGGCAAAGGCGATTGACACAGTTTTAAAACAAGCTGAATTGTTGGCGGACTTTTGGACTGCCGATAAATGAGGAACTACTATTTAGTGATGCCAGCGCAACGGCACACATTCTAAAGCCCCGCAAACCCAACACACATCCAAAGCTTTAGCAAGAGTGCCGCCCACCGCACCACGGGGACAAAGTAGTTAGAGATTTGCGTAAACCGAGAAATTCGTGTAACGGTTGCCCCACCCGCGACATAAGTTTCACAAAACAATTCGGTTGACATAAGAACAAATAAAACGACTGACAACTGACTAACACGGGGAGAAGGGCACAGGCGCTAACAAAAAGTTTATGCAATGTGGGGGTTCAGTGTAGGTATTAAAAGTAATTTCTTAATTTCGTTCAATAACGGGGGACAGTGCGGAGCAGGTCGGGCTTAACATTTCGCTGCGCTACATTTTTAAGCCCTCCTATTCCCCACACTGCATAAACTCAAACGTTGTGGGTCATTTAATTTATGAAGAGAGTACTAACTATTACACTAATAATTTTTCTCACCGTGGACGTAGTTCGCGGACAGACAAATACTGACGGACTAATTGGAGAATATTTTTCTATCGAGAATAAATTTGAGAGTTTCTCGACAATGATTCTCGAAAAAGACAATCGATTTATTTACAGTTATGGTATTGGGGGCTGTCGTGGAGAGGTAAAGGGAACATGGACAATTCGTGATAAGAAATTAGAGTTTAAGAATGACTCGACCTTCTTGGACAACAAGATTATAAAATATCCTGACTTAGGACAAACAGCTTGGACGGTCAAGAAAATCGGAATACAGCCTGACAAAATTGTCGACTCTGGATGTGTAAAGTCGGACAAGCTTCACATGAAAAGGGAAACTTCTGACTTTGAGTATTCTGTTTCAATTGTTCGACTGATTGCTAATCCGGAAAAATATCACAACAAAAAAATACAAATTACCGGTTATATGAATCTCGAATTTGAAGGAGACGCCATTTACCTTCATAAAGAGGACTACGAAAAATCATTATTGACAAATGGGTTCTGGGTATCATTCTCCGACAAGTTGGATCAAAAGGAAATTCAAAAACTGAACAAAGGATATGTTCTAATTGAAGGAACGTTTGACATGAACAATCACGGACACATGGGACTTTTTGGAGGAGAGGTAAAAGAGATTACAAGAATTATAAAGTGGGGAAATTAAACGACCCACAACAGCAGCTATTTGCAATGGCTGGGGACGTGTAAGCTAAAAGTTTTATCTTCGCTACTACGTTTGGTCACGGTGGACAGATACGGTTTCAAAAGCCAGCCACTGCAAATAGCCAAACGTTGGCGGTAATGTTTTAAAAAAGTAACAGCTATGAATATAGAAAGCTTAATTGAAAAAATTAACCTATTTGACGAGTTAATTATTGACTCAGGATTCAGACGGGACGTAAACGACTATATCCAGTCCATTCAACAATCGCAGAATCGGAATTTGGTTTTCATGAAAGACCTGTCAACGAGAATTAAGGATTTATTAATTAATGCCGACAACTACTCACTTGGTAGTGAACTAAAAATAGCACTCCGAGACAATTCACCATTTACAGAACTAAAGACGTTGAGTCAACTTCAAGAAATCGACAATGATACAGACTTAGACGCAGCCGCATACTTTCAAAAATTCAATGTCATACTTTCACAACTATTACAAGGCATAGACTCAAATAAAACTGAGTTGGATAATGCCCGTAAATTCTTTGAGAAATATTCAGTTGGTACTAAAGAACATGACTTAAAAGACGACCAAGCACTGATGTCCTTAGTGTTTAAGGACTTAAAAACGACTAAAAGCCTTAAGGAGTTCTCCAAAGTTGTTCAGCGATGGAATCGGACACTTATTGTCTATCATACTTTGGTAAAATCAGAAACACCAGATGACGTTTCACTTGTTGAAATCCAAAATGGTTCTATAGACATAGTTTTTAATATAAACGTTGATGTTGCGGTTGATTTAGCTGAATTAATAACTATTGGACTAAAAGTTTACGGAGCCTATCTATTATACAAGTCAAAGAGAGCTCGTGAAATTATTGACTCCTACATGGGGAATAAAAAGTTAATACAAATGGAGAAAGAGCGTGAGACCATCATGCTCGACAATATAAAAGAGTCCATAGCCAGCAAAGCATTAGAGCAGCACACAGAAAGACTAAAAATTGACAAGAAAATTGACAAGGCAGGAGTCGACAAAAAGATAGATGAAGTAAGTACTGTAATTACTGACCACATTATTAAAGGAAACGAAGTCAAACTTTTGACACCTCCTAAGACGACTGACGAGAGCACCGACAAAAAAGACCTGACTAAAGAGTTAAAAGAGGAGACTGCAATTGTGAAAGAACGGTATAAGCAATTGGGTAAAGAGGACAAGAAACTTCTCCTTGACAAGTACTCCATTAAGGACGAAGACGCAGACGCAGGGGCCAAGAAAAAAGTATAGACCAAAAACACTACCGCCAACACAAAGTTTATGCAATGCGGGGGTTCGGTGTTGTATTTAAGTTTATGTTTCATAATTTCGTTCAGTAACGTGGGACAGTTCGGAGCAGGTCGGGCAAAACATTTCGCTGCGCTTCATTTTTTTGCCCTCCTAATCCCCGCACTGCATAAACTCCAACGTTAGCGCACATACGTTTCGGGACAAAGTTGTACGTTGGCACTTGACACAGCCGCGCAAATCCTAGCTCGATCCAAGCTGTATCAAGAGCCAACTAGCGCACCAAATTGGACATCGATAACATGTTAAGACAATGATTCATAAGATTGAGAGAATAACTTCTGTCGGACGATTTAGGAACTACACCGCAGCAGGCGATATTGCATTCAGGAAACTGACTCTAATTTATTCGGACAATGGACTAGGAAAAACAACACTTGCCGCGATAATAAGGTCTTTATTGGAAAACAATGTTGGAATTATTCAGAAGCGAGTATCGACAAATGCTCAAGACCCTCAAGGCGCCCAAATCATTCAGAGAATAGGTACTACAGATACCTTCCACACCTATAGACAGACAGGATGGTCAAACCCCTTTCCTAACATTGAAATTTTTGATATCCATTTCGTGAATGACAACGTCTATTCAGGTTTCAATTTTGATAATGCACACGGACAAAACCTTCATCAGTTCGCGATAGGAGCAGCTGGGGTTCAAATTAGAGACCAAATTGAGCAGAACAAAGCGACAAGGCAACTAAGCGTTCCCTAATCGAAAGAATCAAGGGGACAATTATTCAACAAGTTGGATTTGGTCTCACCGAAAGTGAGCTAAATCCACTAATTAGTCTCACAGAAGATAGTGCAGCAAATATTGAATCAAGAATTGCTTCAGCTCAAACAAATCTCAATAATGCGCAAGCGAATCAAGTTATTCAGTCTCTTCAAACGCTAGCACCGCTTACAGCGATCAATGTATCCATTAATTTTCTTGAGATAATAAGGGATTTACAAACAACAATTGAAGGCATTCAAGAGGAAGCATTGCAGCAACTTTTTCAAAATCATTGCGGCCAACTTGCGTCAGGTGGAGTAACTAGCCCCGAGACATGGATAAGGCAAGGATTCAATTTTGTTCAGTTCAGAAACCAAAATAGCCAAGATGCAATCTGTCCATTTTGTGGACAGTCTACTAACGAGATTGACTTACTGCGTTCGTACGCTCAAATGTTTAATGCGGCATTCAGAGATTTCGTTAGCAGACTGGAGGCCCACAGAAATTCGTTACGGGCTTTTAATCTTGATGCTTCGATCCAAAGAATAAATTTGACTCACAATCAAAATCCGCCTAGGCTACTTTCATGGGAAACATATTTGCCTGCCACTACTACAAGGCCTGACCTTGAGTTCATGCCAGAAACTGAAGTAATTCGAACTTCTCTTGCTAGGTTAGCTGAATCTATTGAAGTCAAGATCTCAAACCCTTCCGTAGCTGTACAGACAGATAGCGTATCTGAATTTCAGACTCTGCTTCAGACAATTAATAATGGAATAAATGGATACAATCAAATAGTTCAACAGTTCAATGCTTCGATAGCCCGGTTTAGAACGACAATAATAACCGTTGGTCAAGCTCAAAATGAGCTTAACCGCCTGAATAGAATTCGTCAGCGATTTAACGCAGAGGTAATTACGTCAATTACGGAATTGATTACAGAGCAAGGTAACCTACAGTCCTTGGTAACTTCGTACCCATTACTTGTTGAGCAACAGGAGGCTGCCGCAAACGCTTTTTTTACACAATACGGCACATCAGTGAATAGATATCTTCATGATGTTTTCCGTACCCCTTATCAGATAGCGAATGTTCAGAATATTAGACCTCAGGGCCGTGGTTTTCAAAGTCGATTTGGTTATACATTAACAATTAACGGAGAACCAATTTCATTCGATCACAATGCTACAAATAATGTAAGGGACTGCTTAAGTGAAGGAGATAAGAGTACACTCGCACTCGCCTTCTTCTTATCTAAAATTGAGAACGATGCTAGTAGAGCTGACAAAGTAGTTGTATTGGATGATCCGCTTTCAAGTTTTGACAAGAACCGAAGGTTTCAAACAATTTCTGAACTTCTAAGACTATTTAGGGACTCTAGGCAATTGATTATTCTTAGTCATGATGGAAAATTCTTATATGATCTGAATAGACGGATTCGGAGGTCAGACAAGAAAGGACTAAGAATATCTTATGACGAGACAAATACCACATCGACTATCCAACCATTTGACATTGAGAAATCTTTGCAGAATGACTACTTCATTTGCCTCGACAAGATTAATGATTTTATTCAAAATGGAGTTGACTCAGGCAAGCGCGAGATACGCAGAGAAATCAGAATTGCTCTTGAGTACCATTTAATTTTCAAATTTTATAATCAACTCGGGACTGTTGAAGGGACTTTTGGTAATCTGATTGAAAAGCTGACAACATTGTTGAACAATGGAAGCATTCAATTTAGAGATGCCAATGGACAAAGTGTTCTCGATGCCTTGACTGAATTGAATGAAATGTCTTGGGACAGTCACCATGGCGATGCGGATGTGTTCGAGACATCTACTGAAATTCCCATTGAACAAATTACATTGACTGAAATTAAGACTTATTTACGACTGACCCTTGATCTCATTAATACACGCATTTGATAAGGGACGGTGTGATTTCAATGCACTTTTATCGGCCCCACATGCCAACGCAATCCAAAGCCAATAAAAGAGCATTGAAAAAGAGATTCGTGAAAGAAACGTACGCGCGCTAACACAATGCATAAGCAATGGCGGGGTTCAGTTTAAAGTAAAAGTATTATCTTTCAAAATACGTTTGGCTACTGTGATAGAGACGCGTTTCAAAAACCGGCAA
>JAHBUC010000007.1 GCA_019638275.1 Cyclobacteriaceae bacterium
AGATGACCTTTGCAGTTGGGTTGTTTCGATTATCGAAGTCACCGAATGTTGTAACTGGTTCAAGTGGAAATTCAAGTTGGATTTTTAGAAGGAGGTCATACTTAATTAATAATTTCACTAAGCCTACTACTGTCATAATTTCTTCAAAGACTTGAGACATGTCATTAATCTTGCTTGAGTAAAATATTTTTACGTCTCTAGTTTCGTGAAATATCGCAAGTTTTACATTGGCTCTAAAGAAGTCTGAAAACAAGTCACGAAAGCCAAAAGCATCCTTGTCGACTATTTTAGTTATTAATATTTTCTCCTTTTTGTTAAGCTGTCTCATGCAATTGGTGCCAACGTTTGTGTTTATGCAGTGTGGGGAATAGGAGGGCTTAAAAATGGAGCGAAGCGGAATGTTAAGCGCGACTTGCTCCGCAACTGTCCGCCTATAGCGGACTAAATTAAGAAATGAATTTGAATTAGCACACCGAACCCCGCAATTAGATAAACACAGTGTTGGGTGCTGTTACCTAACACGGATAATCTATCGCCCAGCTTTGTAGGAAACTTGTATAGCATTCATTTGTCCACCTCTCAATAATGTGCTTGAACAATTCGAGATACATCTCACGTGGTAAAGTTTCAATATTTTCTCTAATAAATTTTAGGTCTTGGTCAAAGTAAAATTCTATGTCCTTAGTTGGGTACTTAGGTTTATGGAGCTCTATTACAGTTACTTTGAGTTTTTCCAAGAGTCCAATTAAGTCGTCATTGTCTGACTGTGGCGAAATGACTTTTATCAAACTGTCCTTTGTTATGGATATTTGATTCAGTTTTTGAAACAAATCTTTAATCTCGTTATTGTCTTTTAATGAGTCTGAATTTGATTCCATTCTAATTCCCATTCGAATACAATCAAGTATTCTATTATTCTTTTGTTCATACTCAAGTCTTGAGTCGTTTAATTCTGAGTCAATAAGAATAAATTTTTTGTCATTCGTACTACATTGTCCAAAGAAGAGTAATAAAACTATTATAGTATTTCTCATTGTCGAAAGGTAATTGCACCCAACGTTTGGGTTTGGGCAGTGGCGGGCTTAGGAGGCCTTAGCAATGGAGCATCGCGGAATGCTAAGGCCGACAAGGTCGTCACAGTCCCCCGTGGGCAAACGTTGTAGCGAAGATAAAAACTTTATACATATACATCACCCCGCCATTGACCAAACCTGGTGTTGGGCGCTGGCCGTTTTGTCGACCGTTTATTTTTATAAGTCGTTGTCGGTTAGTCAAATCTTTTTAGCAAAACGTTGTTAAGTCCAGCCTTTACTTTATGGTCAAATGAACAGTGAATGCTTACTTTTGATTTTATGGACATGTGTCACACTTTAAGAAACCATATTTTAGTATTGTAGAAACAGTAGTTAAACAAATCACTATCAGCCCGAGTAGCAAAAGTGTCAACGGTGCTGAAATTATTATTTTCCAGGTTAACCCAGTCTTTATTGTAAGGAAAACTATCGTAAATACAAGGAGAATTACTAGGCACAACAAAAGTATTAGTATTAGATAAACTATGTCGGGATAGTATGTCCCTATGTAAGTAAATGTCATTGTCAGTATGGTACCTGCAATTGTTGTCACGGCACCAAAGGAAATAGCTTGGTTCGGTGTAGAAAATTTTACGCTGTACCTTATCTTGTCAATCGACCTTGTCATAATCTACTCAAAATGTCAATCTGAATCTCACGGCTTGCGCCCAACATCCGAATACATGCAATTGCACATACCTCGCTTATAAAAGTACTAAAATTCCTACGCTTTAGTCTGCTCTTCCCTCCTCCAAATACCTCCCCACATTCCCATGAAACTCTTTCAACGCTTTGGTATGCAAGCCGGGGTAGAGTATGCGGTCGCGGAACCAGGAGTTGCTTTTGTAAAAGGTTTCGTGGGTTACCAGGGTGCCGTTTGTGCCGGTTTTGCTGAGCCGTATAAATTGCGAACCCTGCGATGCAGCATTTTCAAGATAGCAAATGCGGATTAGCTTCTCAGTTTCGTTTACTTCCATTACTTCGTGCCCTACGCAAATGTTAATCATTCCGTTGAGTATGCAAAGGTTCAGGATAAGCACCTGCCCGGCTTGAAGGCCATCGTGTGTTTGTGTGTTCGGATAGGTGATGGAATTATTATAACGGGCGTATTGTAAGCCAAAGCGAATCATGGAACCACTCCAAACGTGTGCAGGTGAAATGTTTTTGTAGGCATCCCAAACCAGGTGGATGTCGTGATTGAATTCAAATGTTTTTACATGGCGAAGGTAAGAGGGGTCGTGTGGATCGTAACAAATTGAGGTAAGCTTTGCAAAGTCACTTGCATGGGTAATTCCATAATCGGCCAGGAATTTTTTTACCTTCGGCCAGTCAATATTGTCGTGATTAATGTTGTCCACTGTTGTGTGTTGCAAGATTTAAGAAGTTATCCGAATTTTGAATTTAGCCTCAATATAGAAAAGTAAATTACATATGCCCACCGACAAGCGCATTGATGCCTACATCGCCAAAGCCGAACCATTTGCATGGCCTATTCTTGAACACATGCGCGCGCTGGTGCACAAGGCCTGCCCGGAAGTAACGGAAACCATTAAGTGGGGTATGCCCTCGTTCGATTACAAAGGTCCGTACTTCAGCTTTGCGGCATTTAAAAAGCATTGTGCTTTCGGTTTCTGGAAAGCAAAACTCATCAAGGATCCCAAAAATTACCTTGGTCTCAACAAAGCAGAGGGCGGTGCGGCCATGGGCAACTTCGGTCGCGTAAGCAGCCTGGAGGATTTACCACCGGATAAGGTATTGCTCGATTTTTTCAAGCAAGCCAAAAAACTAAACGATGAAGGCGTGAAGCTTCCACCTAAAAAGAAAATTGCAGCGAAAGCTGTAAAGGCACCAGCCTACCTGTTGGATGCGCTCAAGAAAAATAAAAAAGCACATTTAACATTTGAAACCTTCAGCCCTTCCAATAAACGCGATTACGTTGAGTGGCTCACCGAAGCCAAAACTGAAGCCACCCGCGAAAAGCGTTTAGCACAGGCCATTGAATGGATGGCTGAGGGTAAGCCGAGGAATTGGAAGTATATGAAGAAGTAGTTGCCAGTCTCCGGCAATTGGAGACCGGCAATAGGCAACTATTCATACCTAAGCGTATTAGCCGGATTCGTCATAGCAGCTTTAAGCGTTTGTGAACTCACCGTAAGTAAAGCGATGGTAACTGCCACAAAGGCTGCCAGGGCGTACAACAGTACATTCATCTCAATGCGATAGGCGAAGGTGTTAAGCCATTTATCCATAAAGTACCAGGCTACCGGCCAGGCCACCACATTGGCTACCAGTACCAGCACAACAATTTCGCGCGACAGTAAGGTGAGAATGTTGGGAACAGAAGCGCCCAACACTTTGCGGATGCCAATTTCCTTTATCCGCTGCAGGGTATTGAACGTGGCCAACCCAAATAAACCCAGACAAGCAATAAAGATGGCCAGCAACGAGAAGCCGGTAAACAATTGACTCTGTTTTGTTTCGGTTTGATACAGGTTGTTGTACCGCTCGTTCATAAATGTGTACTCAAACAATTGATTGGGTAAAAATTCGCGCCATACTTTTTCAATGTGATTTAATCCATCCTGAAAATTAGTGCCCGCCACCTGGATGGAAAGGCTATTGTATGCCGGTTGCTGAATGAGAAAGATTATGGGGTTGATTGTCTGGTGCAGTGATTCAAAATGAAAATCCTTCACTACGCCAATTACTTTTCCGTTTACCCCACCATACGAAAATTCCTGATCGATCAGTGAAGCAGGATCGTCAATACCCATCGCCACCAGGGCAGCTTCGTTTAATACATACCCTAAGGAATCATCGGTGCGAACATTTTTTGAGAAGTTACGACCGGCTACAAACGGAATACTATAGGTATCGAAAAAGGTATGATCAACGCGAATGTAAGCAATGCGCGAGCCTACATTTTGGAGTGAATCGCCCTTGCGCATTTGTGCGCCCATCGAGTCAAGTAACCTGCCGGTAGGAATGCGCGAAGAGCGCCCGGCATTTTTTATGGATGAGTGTTCCGTAAGTGCATTGTAGAAGGCATCGAAGTTATTATTAAGGCTACCATAATAGGGCAACGTTATCACCTGATCTTTAGCGTAGCCCAGGTCTTTGTTGTTTAAATAATCAAGCTGACTAAAAATAACAGTGGTAGCAATAATGAGCACGATGGAAATAGAAAACTGGACCACAACAAGGGCCCTTCTTAATATGGGTTTGCCACCCGATTGTTTGCCCTTCAAGATAACAGCAGGTCGAAATGCTGAGATCACGAATGCAGGGTACAAGCCTGCTAGTAAGCCAATGATGATTGTACCGCCAACCATAGCCATAAGCAGCGTGGGGTTGCCCAAGAATGAAATGGATTTATCGGTGAAACCATTCAACCATTGCAATGCGAAATAACCTGAGCCAAGTGCAATGGCGCAGGCAAAGAGTGAAATCAACACCGACTCACTCAGGTACTGATTCATGAGTTGTGTTTTTAAAGCGCCTGCCACTTTTCTGATGCCAACCTCTTTTGATCGTTTGGTAGCTTGTGCCGTGCTGAGGTTAATGAAATTAAAACCGGCAATCAGAATAATGAACAAGCCGATGGTGCCCATCAGGTATACTGTGTTGATGTTTCCCGGAGGTTCCAGCTCATCATCGAGGTGGGAGTGCAGGTGTATGTCGGTTACTTTTTGAAGTTGTAAGCTGGTAACTCGTGAAGCCACAAAATCGGGAGCTACGCCAAAGTTGGCGCGGGCAAACGTGCCGAAGTGTTATCGAGAAAATCCGGCAGCTTGCTTTCCAATGCTTTTGCGTCCTCGCCCTCTTTCAATAAAAAATAAGTGCCGAAAGCGTTATTACCCCAATTGGTTTCCAATCTCCTTCTGCCATATATGGTTGAGTCATTGAGCGTGCTGAATGAAATCAGGAAATCCGGATGGAAATGTGTTTGGGGTTTAAAGGATTTGTACACGCCCGTTATTTGTACCGGAAACCCAAACAACTCTAATGTTTTACCCTGAACCTGTGTGGAGCCAAAATATTTTTCAGCCATTGCTTCCGATAGCACCATGGTGCCGGGCTTTTCCAATGCTGTGGCTTTGTTTCCTTCTGTGAGGTTTACCTCCAGCATATCAAAAATTTCCGGCTCGCTTATAAAGATGTTGCGCTCGCGAAATGATTTGTCTTCGTTGCCATCTTGCCGCAGCGTTACGGTGGTATTGATCGGCAGCATGCGAAATAAGTTTTCGATTTCCTGAAAATCGTTGCGCATGAGCATGCCGATGGGAGGGGCCACATTCGATAAGCGTAAGCTGGCATTGCCATCCTGATCGTAGAAATAGCGCGTTACCCGATACAGCCTGTCGGCCTGGGGGTGGTGCTTGTCGTAACTCAACTCATCCACCACATAAAACGTGATCAATAGTGCACTGGAAAGGGCAAGCGCCAGACCGGCAATGTTGATGAACGAGGTGAGTTTGTTTCGGAAAATAGAACGTAACGCAACTTTCAGGTAATTGACGAGCATGGGTTTGGGATTTGGTTGAATACTCCGGTTTCGGGCCTTAGTTACAAAGACCGTGAAAGTTTTGGAAGGTTGCGTTTTTAGCTCGTAATAGGAATAAAAGTAATCGGTAACAATGACCGGCTGTTCGTTTTTGACCGGTCATTGTCCGGTTGTGTTATGTCTATGCTTCCGTGGCTTCTCTTACTTTCTTTGATTTTCTTTTATCACCATAAATTCCTCTAAAAGCAAGTACTAATAAGGCTATTAATCCAATTCCTCCGCCAATTCCAACTACAGCGGCAAGCCCTTCATTTCCTGAGCACGCAATACTACACGACAAAGCAGCTAAGCCGTAGATGGCAACTACAAATGTCATGAGCACCAATAAGGTTAACGCGGCTTTTGCTCCACCGCTTAGTTCTTTTTTAACTTCCTGTTGCAGTTCGCGCTTTTCTTTTCTTAACTCCTTTTTGTTTTTAACCAGGTGAAGCGATTTTTCTGATGCATTGGTTGATGTAAACGAATAGACAACTTCTGAGTTGACTACCGGTTGTTGCGTAAGGTGGTAGTGATTTCCGGCATAAAGCATCATTACCGCACCAGAAGTAAACAAGGCAATGTCATTTGCTTTTTGTGCGAAGTAAGAATGTGTAAATGAAAAGGCAGAATTTTTAAAGGGGTACAATAGATAAGAAGTGGTGAAGACCGACAGCGCTGCATAGGAAACGGTATCGCTGACAAAAACCTGTTGATCGTATAAGTGATGTCCAAGCGTTAATGCACTTAAACCTGTAATAACGTGCGTTCCGGCAATCAATCCGCGGGCTTTCCAGGGATTTTCAGCAGCCCAATAAGAAATTTTCTTCGACCGACTTTGTGCCAGGCTAAGCATCAGCAGACTAAACAATCCTGATGCACCCATCATAATGGGAACTGAATTGTTAGTTAAAAAGCTATTTTCGGTAGCACGTGATTGCGAAGTCTCTGTTGAAGCTGGTAAAATCACCAACTCACCGGTAGCTTCTTTGGGTTCTATCTCATAAGAAGCGGTTTCAAGGTGAGGGGCCGATTCAGAAAAGATCATAGACTCTGCGTGCTGAATGGCTAAATGAAACTCAGGCTCTGCGATTGAAGCGTACAGCTCTTCAACCGGAAATGGACGCAGCCGGATCGACTCCACCAGCATTTCTGTTTGATGCTGAACAACCGGAAAGGCCTCCAGTTTTATTTCTCGTGAACTAAAGCTTTTTGGTCTGGCGCCCGGCTTTGGCGCCTTGGTTCTCTTTTCATGCAATACGAGGCATTGTTCTTCCACCGAGAGCATATGGGTGGTGCTCAGCGGATTTGCACACGCTACCAACAACAGCAGGGTGCCGATTAGCAAGGATTTGAGGGGTTTTGGATTGGTTTTCATGGCAAGTAGGTTAGGGTTTGAATACTTCGAAACCGATAACCGAAATAACACCGGTTAGGAGGATGTCCGGTTTCATTCTTTCCCTCGCGATAAAGTTTGGTTTTCGATTATCGCAACAACTGATTCTTTACGCCCAGACCAGTTGCATTTTTTACAATTCTGCGTTGCGCTGTAACCTTTTTCTGACTTTCAAGTACTTCTTCACTGGTTGGCCATGCAACCTGTTACTAGTTGTATGGTCTTTTTCACGTTGTTAAACCCATCGTCCATGCTCAAACACAGCCTCACACTTATTTACCGGAACTACGTCCGTGCAAAGGGATACTTCTTTATTAACCTGATTGGATTGGCTACAGGCCTTACCTGTACGCTGCTCATTTACCTGTGGGTGCGCGATGAACTGAACATGAATAAGTTTCATGAACACGATGCACGCCTGTACCAGGTTATGGAGCATCAACAATATGCCGATAACCTGATGACCACTTCCTCTACACCCGGAATTTTATCGGAAGGGTTGAAGGATGAGTTTCCGGAAGTGGAATATGCCGCCACGCTTACGTGGGTAAATCCGTTTACGCTATCGGTAGGGGAGCACAGTGTAAAAGCAAAGGGATTTTATGTCGGGGCCGATTTCTTTCAGATTTTCTCATATCGGTTATTGGAAGGCCAACCCGACCAGGTATTGACAGATAAGCTATCCATTGTCATTTCACGCGATATGGCAAAGAAACTATTCGACACGGATCAAAACCTGTTGGGCAAGGTAGTGGAGTTTCAGCATAAGAAGTCGTTTACAGTATCAGGTGTTTATGAAAATCTTCCTTCGTCATCTTCGTATCAATTTGATTTTGTGTTACCGTTTGAAGTATTCAAGGAAGAAAATCAATGGGTAACCGAGTGGGGTAACAACGGCCCTTCCACCATGATCGTGTTGCGTGAAGGATCGGATGCTGCCGCTTTCTCTGATAAGATTAAAGATTACATCAAAGGAAAGAATGAGAAATCGAATGTAACGCTGTTTATTCAGAAATTTTCTGAACGGTACCTCTACGGCCGTTATGAAAACGGTGTGCAATCGGGAGGACGCATTGAATACGTAAACCTGTTTTCCATTATAGCGGTAGTTATTCTCATCATAGCATGCATCAACTTCATGAATTTGGCAACGGCACGCGCATCGCGCAAAGCCAAAGAGGTGGGCATTAAAAAATCAATTGGTGCGCAGCGGAGGTCATTGGTGTTTCAATACATCAGCGAGTCGATGGTGTTGACTGTGTTGGCGGTATTGCTGTCGTTGGCATTGGTTTGGTTGATCTTACCCCAATTCAATTCCATTACCGAAAAAAACATTTCTCTTTTGTTGACTGATCCGCAGTTGGTCTTGTGGCTGTTTGCGATAACGGTGTTTACAGGAATTATTGCAGGTTCTTATCCGGCCTTGTATTTATCGGGCTTTAAACCTGCTGCTGTGTTGAAAGGTGTGGTAAAGGGTTCATGGGGCGAGCTGTGGGCGCGGAAAGGATTGGTGGTGTTTCAGTTTGCAATTTCGGTTTTTTTAATTGTGTCAGTGTTGGTGGTGTACAAACAGGTTTCATTTGTGCAAAGCAAAAACCTGGGCTATACCAAGGAGCAACTCATTCAATTTCCGATTGAAGGCAAGGTTCTGGATAACCGCAAAACATTTCTGGAACAGGTAAGGAATATCCCCGGAGTTGTCAACGCTTCCGCCATCGGGCATTCTTTACTGGGCCGAAACAGCAACACAGGTGGATTGCAATGGGACGGCAAAAACCCGGAGGACATTATTTTGTTTGAAAATATTCGCGTGGATTATAACCTGTTTGAAACCCTGGAGTTGGAATTCCTGGAAGGCAGGCCATTCTCGGAAGAATATGGAGCTGACAGCAGCAAAATCATTTTTAATGAAGCGGCTATTAAAGTGATGGGCCTGGATGAACCCATTGGTAAAACCGTGAAGCTGTGGCAGCAATACGATATGGAAATAATTGGTGTGGTGAAGGATTTCCACTTTCAATCGCTGCACGATGTAGTGAACCCGGCTTTTTTTGCACTCACACCACAATACACCTGGAACATCATGATTCGCCTGGAGGCCGGTAAAGAAAAGGAAACGCTGGATGCGTTGCGTAATTTTTATGCTGACTTCAACCCTGGCTTTACCTTCGATTATCAATTTCAGGATCAGGAATATGCGCGCATGTATGCGGCTGAACAACGTGTGGCGTCTTTGTCGTTTTACTTCGCTTCGATGGCGATTGTTATTTCCTGTTTAGGCTTATTCGGATTGGCTGCTTTTACAGCCGAACGCAGGCAGAAGGAAATCGGCATTCGTAAAGCATTGGGTTCTTCCTCTACCAATATTGTGTTGTTGCTCTCGGGTGACTTTACCCGAATGGTGTTGATTTCCATTTTAATTGGCCTGCCACTCAGTTATTGGTTGCTGGATCAGTGGCTGGAACGTTTTGCTTTTCACATCAGCCTGGAAGCGTGGTATTTTGTTGCCGCTGGTTTTCTGGCACTGCTGATTGCATGGCTAACGGTAGCCTCGCAGGCCATCAAAGCTGCTAATGTGAACCCCGTGAAGTGTTTGCGTACAGAATAGGGGAATCAACGTAAAAGTTATCGATAGAATTTTTTGAAACACATAGACACATAGGGCACATAGGTTCTTTTAAGGTTTTCTATGTGTACCATTTGTCAATAAGAATTTATTGAAGTCCTTAGAAGTCATCTCAAAAATCTGTTTCAAATGTCAGCCTGAGCTTGTCGAAGGCTATTTCGAGTTACCAAATCGGTTTCGACAAGCTCAACCTGACATTATGGGATATTTTTGAGATGACTTCTAGCTACTCTTTTACAGGTGGCACCAACTCATCTTTACCCGTCATCTGCCAGTGCCCTAAAGTTATGGGTATGTTGCCGATGGCATTTAACTCATCCATAAAATCTTTCAACACAAAAGGCTTGTTGACTTCCTCTTTTAGTTTGGCCACATCGGCCAATGTTTGCTCCAACAGGTATTTGCCGGTGATGTA
The DNA here is from genome assembly GCA_019638275.1 of Cyclobacteriaceae bacterium. Classification (GTDB taxonomy): domain Bacteria; phylum Bacteroidota; class Bacteroidia; order Cytophagales; family Cyclobacteriaceae; genus UBA2336. Next base: position 10,051 of record JAHBUC010000007.1, read on the forward strand.
ACTTGTTCCGTAACCGGGCTGTCGTAAGTACAGGTGCTGTTCAAAAATAAGCAGATCCTTTTCGGTTTTCATCCAGCCACGTGGTGTGAATTCGCTGTGGATGGAACCTGCTTCTTCCATGGTCATTTCATTCGCATGGGCATACAATGAACCGAGTCCGCGTGCGGCTCGTTGGGCAATCATGATGTACACGATTTCTTTTACCCGTGGATCATCGTCATACAAACCGGCTTGCATAAACATTTCTTCTACTGCTGTGGCGGTACCTTCATTACGCGAATCAAATATGTTGTACAACAAGGGGCCTCGCCTGATTTCACTGGAATGTGGCTCCAGGTCCATGCGTGCCAATTCGAACCAATGATAGAAATGCGAATACAGTGGCCGGGGGTCGTAATGCATGGTTATCACAAAAAAGTTTCGCTTTTCCTGCGGAACAAAGTTGCCGAGATGAACGCGCAAGGCTGGCTCGAAGTACTCTTTAACCGTTACGATCTGATCATTTTGTAAAAACTTCATCAGGCTCTGTGCGCTTTTTTCGGCCAGTGCATTAAAGGCTTCCGGAGAATTGGCAGCTGTTAGCGGTGGTAAATTTCTATTCCGATGTTCTTCCAATTTGAGGGAAGTCCACGCACGCGCTAACTCGCGTTTCAAAATCATGACTTCATCCTCCCATGTTAACGGAACCAGGTGAACGTTTTGCTGATACCACGTGTAATTTTCCTTTCCGATCCCAGATGGCCCGGTTTTGGAAGGGGCTTGTTGCTCCAGCCAATCTGCAAAATTGTTTGTGGAGACGACTGCAGCTTCAATAGCGCTCACCAGTTCAGCATCATCTTTAACACTTGCACGATCAAGCAGACTTTTCAGATCATCAACTTGTGCGCGTATCGGGCGAATGCCGGCAACCCAAAGTTCGCGGGCATTACCGGTTAAGTTTTGTTTGGCTTGTTCGTTAAGTGATGGGATGACCTGTAGATCGTTTAAAAATTTCTTTTTTGCTTCTGCATCAAGCGGAAAGGAGTAGGTCCACACTTCGGTAGTAGCGTGGTGCGTGGGACCTTCGTGTGCAGGCACATCGCTGCGATGTATATACACCGAAGTATAGAAAGCCGGATCGCGCTGCCAGGGTTTTAAAACACGGTGATTAAAATCATAGCCATTCATCTCTGCCCACACCATACGCCAGTCTACCTGTTGTTCAATGGGCCATTGCGCGTAATCGATGGCAAGCAGTTGTGTTTGTAGTTTTTTAAATTCAGGCCACCGCGCCTCAAATGTTGCTGCGGTGTAATCGGGTGCGCCATCTTTCAGGGGAGGTTTCTCAAAATTTCGCCACTCGTGAAACAACGTTACCAGGTCGTTGTAGTCAGTACTTTTCACAGCGTTTTTTTCAGGTTCAACTTTCGACTGGCAACTGATTAGTGCGATCAGAAAAAGTAAAAAGCAGGCTAATTGATTTTTCATAGGTCAGTGGTCGAATACATGCTTGGAGCATTCTTTACTCTAATATAGCAATACCTTTAGGAGTTTTGTGAGTCTTTACCGGTTTCTGATAAAATCGATAAAGAAGGGTATACCAAACAGAACATTCACCCCTATCAGCAACCAACACATAATGCGCAGGGCTGTAAATGCCTGTTTGAAGTAGATAATCAGAAAAGATATTTCATAGAGTACAAAAATCAGAATGAGCCCAAGGGCATACATGGCCATTAGGGCCTCACCAAGTCCGCCATGCACGGTGTCTTTAGAAGGTTGCCGGATGAAGTAGATGATGAAGGCGACATCCAGCATGACCAGTACCGTGGTACAGATCAGGGCAAATTTGTTAGACATGCCCATGATTACTCTTCCTTTATTTTCTCGGGTGCTTCTGCATTCTTGCGATAGTAGTAATTACTTAACCTGTATTTGATTTGCAGGTAGCGGTAAATGCCAATGAGCAGCATGATTACGCTAATACCCAGGGTAACATATCCAACCCAGCGTATCCTTTCAAAATCCCTTAATTGCAGGAAGGCTATCCCGCCAAGGATCATGTACAACGAACTGCGGATGTACGCCAATAGCGTTCGTTCATTGGCGAGTTTGGTTCGCTCCAATGCCAGGTAATCGCGGAGAATGATTTCATCTTTGTGTGTGAAGACATTGGTAAATAGCTTCAGTTGTCGGAACATGATTGCTTTTATTTTTAGTTACAACTTACACTGGCCAGAAAAAAAGAATCAATGGAATGGCAACAGCAATAACAAGAATAGTGAGCGGTAAACCAAGACGAAGATAGTCACTAAACTGGTATCCGCCCGGCCCCATCACCAAGGTGTTGGATTGATGCGCGATAGGCGTTAAGAACGAGGAGGAGGCGCCTACAGCAATGGCCATCAAGAAAGGATCAATGGATGCGTTTAGTCCATGCGCCACGCCAATCGCAATGGGAGCCATCAACACTACAGTAGCGGCATTGTTGATGATTCCTGAGAGCAGCATGGTAACGGTTAGCAATAAACCTAAAATTGCCCATGCAGGTATAGCATTTGCTGCATGTAAGATATGCTCGGCAAGAATGGCAGCACCTCCGGAAGTTTCCAATGCTTCACCCACCGGCAGCATGGCACCCAATAAAATAATCACAGGCCAATCAATGCTGGTATACAGTTCCTTTAGGGGTAGTATGCCAAAGAGTATCATGGCACCGGCCGCGAGTGTGAAGGCAATGTGTACGGGTAATATTCCGGAAATCACCAGCGCAATGGAAACAGCAAAAACCGAAATGGATACCGCAATATTTTTTTGAAAGCCGATTCTCAGTCCTCGCTCTGCAAGTGGCAAGCAACCCATTGCCCGAATGGATTCATCTATGGTTTGCGATCGGCCCTGAAGCATCAGTACATCACCTGCACGAAACGTAACATGGTCGAGCCGGTTGTGAATTCGTTTTTGTTTACGTGAAACGGCCAGCAGATTAACACCATACCGGCTGCGCATACGCATACCGGCCGTGGTTTGCCCGATCAAGGCACTGGTGGCCATAACAACAGCTTCCGTGATCACCACGTTTTCTGAATCGGTTGCATCTTTCCGGAATTTCCGGTCGCCTACCAGTTTTAACCCGGTATCATCCACAAATGTTTTTAATGCATCCGTATCGCTTTCCAGGATGATGATATCACCATTCAATAATACCTCATCCACATTCGGTGCATGCATGCGCTTATTTTCCCGAACAAGTCCCAGTACCTGTATATCCGCTTTTGATTTTTTATACAGCTCACCCAGACTAATGCCATGTAATTTCGATTCGGTTACAACTTCCAGTTCTGTGATGTAGTCATCAATACGAAAAGATTCTGCTTTTGATTTTTGTCCGGATCGTTTGGGTAACAGCCGCCAGCCAATCAGCGACAAGAATAAAATACCAAGTAAAGAAAGGCCAATGCCCACTGGTGTAAAGTCAAACATGTCAAAGGGTTCACCCGAAGCTTTGGCCCGCAGGGAGGCAATGATGATGTTGGGTGGTGTACCGATTAAGGTAGTCATGCCGCCAAAAAGTGAACCGAACGCCAACGGCATGAGCAAATGCGATGGGGGATTACCACTTTTGCGCGCCAGGTTAAGCGTAACCGGCATGAGGATGGCAAGCGCGCCCACATTGTTCATAAATGCAGAGGTAACCGCAACCAACAGGGTGAGTGCCAACAACTGTAGCGTAAGGTTACTGCCCACGCGACTGATCCATTTGCCGAGTGCATCAATCACACCAGAATTGTCGAGGGCTTTGCCAATGATGAGCACAACCGCCACAGTAATTACAGCCGGGTGTGCAAAGCCTGAGAAAGCTTTTTCTGAAGGGATGGCACCAACCATTACTAAAACCATGAGCGCAAACAGCGCCACCAGATCATACCGAAATTTTCCCCAGATAAATAGTATCAGTACGAGAAGCAGCGTTACGAAAACGTAAATATGATCCATGCTGTGCGGTTGATTTCACGAATATAACCAATGCTTTTCAGGAGTCACGCTTTGTTTCTATCTTGTGTTGTAATTTCATTCCAATGAAGGTCTTGTATGCCCCTGTTCTAGCACTCGTTATTGCCTGCACAACAAATTCAACGAAGCAAGCTGAAACGGAAATTTCTTTAGCCGATACGGTGGTGATTGAACAACAGGATCAAGACCCGACAAGTTCTTCTGCAGAGATTGAAGATGATGCAGATTGTGTATGTGATGTAAGCGCCTATCTTGACGACCCTGACGACAGCGGCACGAACATTCGCGCAACGCCTGGTGGAAAAATTATCGGGCAGTTGAAGTATGAAGAAGACTGCGGGTGCCTGACTGTACGATTTGTGGAATCTAAAAATGGATGGATGAAATTGAGCGAAGGGGGTTGGGTATATGGCAAACTCTTTTCGGTTGATACACGCAATTATGCGTCTGGTGAAAAGGTTTATTTGAATGAATACCCTACGGATGAATCAGAAGTGGTAGCGGAGTTTGACCGCGAAAAGCATTTCAGTGTGAAAGGCTGTTGTGGCACCTGGCTGTTGGTTGAAGATGAGATGGGTAAATCGGGTTGGCTGACAGCCGATATGATTTGTGCCAATCCGCTAACGAATTGTTCGTAGCTTACCGCTGGTAATAGAGGTAAATGGCATACCCGATCATGCCGCGCAGTTCCTGCTTATCCAGTTTGTGATAGGTGCTATGAAAATCTTCAGTCATCTGCTCCACGTTGAAATCCTCCATTTCAGCATAGACTGAAGGCGTCTTTTTATAATACTTCGAGCCATCGGTTTTTGAAATTTCAGCATACAAATCGTTTTTGAATTGGCGGATGTAGTCCACACGCTCCTGGCTGTAGGGGGTAAGTTTGTAATATTTCAAACTTTGTTTGATTTTCTTTTCTGTTTCCGATTTATCTGTAAACGAAAACTCGTAGGCGAGCTTGCCGAAGAGAATGTGGTCGTAGGATTTGGAGGTGGTGGGCATAATTACTTTACTATGAAACCAGATTTTCTTGAGTCAGCTCTATTTGTTTATGATCGTTAATACGTACGCTGCTATAAAGCAAATCAATGCGAGGGTTATTCCTCTTGCAGGAATTTTAAACCAGTATCTCTTAGCCAGCCAGAAATAAAACCCCATGGTTATAATGTTAAACAGAAAGAAAAAGTTACTGCCTTGAAGAGCGGAGAAATGTTCAACGGCTAAGTAACTATTCATTACACCAATGAAGATAGCCCCGCTGCTGTGGCTGGCATTAAATCCCATCCAGGCTTTCCACATCGTTGTTTGTTTTGTCAGCACGGGACTGGTTGCTTTCATTTCTTCAGCGAGTTCAGCTTTTCGGGGGAGGAACTTGTTGGAGAAAAATGTATAGAAAAGATGGGCTGCTCCTAACAGGCCAATGATAGCAGAACCTGAAATCCAAAGATATTTTGCGAGGGTCATATTACGAACGTAAAGTTTTTCAATCCGTCAAAGCTTTGATAAAGTTAACGTTGTGGATGAAAAGCACCAACAACGGCTGAGTATAGCTACACTACCGATTTAATAAAGAGATATATCGATATCAGAACTGAAAAAACCCCAATGACTAATAATGAGATTCTAACCAAATATGGGTCTTTCCAATCAATTGGCTCCTCTTTTCCTAGTTTAAAAGAGATGATGCCTACCAAGAAAAGGAGTAATGCATAAAGGAGGTTTTCATTAATATCCACCTGATTTTTGGGGTCTTTTAAAGTTTTTGAAGGAGAATTTTCTCGAGTTCTTCCGGTTTTGGGTCGAGGGATAGTATTGTTCCATCTTTATCCACCAATATCATAAGTCCTGTTCCGTTGCTGATTCCATACGTATTCCAGAGATTAAGTTTGTCATCCAGTTCAACTAAGTTCAGCCACGAGAAATTCTCTTTACTTAGTCGTTTTTTTACGGCATCGGTATTTTTAAATTCCCGGGCAATACCTACAATTTTAAATCCTTTGTCTTTGTATTGTTCGTAAATCGGAACAACCATTCTGCTTTTTGCAATACACGGGCCACACCAGGATCCCCAGAAGTCAATCAGGGCAACTTGATTTTGAATAACACTGGAGAGTTGAATGGAATCACCTTCAAGGCTTGGTGCCTTAAAGTCAATGTATTGACCACCAATATGTATGGTACGAAGTCCTGCTACCTGTCTTTCAAGAAGCTTTGTGTAGATGTGCTCCGGATAGGTCTTTTGATAAAGCGGAAATACATTTGAAACGAGTTGGGCTACGAGTGGACTGCTCTTCATGAACATGTCTGCATCCTTCCATATAAGGTAGTAGGATGCTAATGAGACATTGGTTCTTATGTATTCATATTTTATTACATGTTCAGCTCTTGATAATGAATCATATGGATCCACAAATAAGCGCTTTGCTTTCTCGGTATAGCGAGCGTGCGTTTTCTGTAGCTCATCCATTTCCTGATAAATTAAAGCTTTGGCATCCTGGTCATTTGCTTTAGTGGCTTTGAGACGTTGCCTTAGTTCTTCATATGCTGCACTGTTGTATTCATTCTTTTCAGTTAATTCTGTTTGTATTTTCATTAACTCGTTCATTCGTTTATCGAATAGCTGATTCGTGTATTGCTGATACGCTTTAAGCTCATCATTCAGTTGGCCGCCTGTGATCGTATTACGTTCCCATTGATCCTTGGGATGGAGTTTGAATTCAACAATTCCGTTTGTTGGAAAAAAGGGGATGGCGATCCAGGTGCCCTGTTTGGCTTCGTCTTCAAATATCAATTCATAAGCTTCTGGCTCAGTGTATGAAAAGGTGTATTCAAATCTTCCTTTTTTGATCGGAATCTTTGTCTGATTTTCCTTGAATGAATTATATCCTTCTGAGTACCTATGGATAAGCAGAACTTTGCTGTTGCGATCAATGATTTCTCCTTTGATCGTGCATTGTTGCTGGGCAAAAGAACTTAGGGCAAATAAAAATAGAAAAGTAGACAGTGTTACGCCTTTCATTTGATTATTGGTTGCAGTTTTTTTGCATAGTGCCTTGGTATAGAAACAGCCCTTTACGGTCAGGGTTCTTTTTTAGTGAATAGTACTGTCTTCTCTTTAAGGGATATTTTTCCAACTTGATAGCCATAGCGGGTTAATTCTTTTTTATAATTCAAGAATGAATGGTCTATTTCAATTCCTATGATTTTACCTATTTCATCAAAAGTCAATTTAACTTGAGACTTTCCCTTCTTTTGAATATACTCCCACAGCGGATTGTATTTACTCATCACCTGTTTTTTGTTGAACCTGTTCAGGAAAGAGAACTCGTTTGTGAGCTTACCGCCCAATAGTTACCAGCAAAATCATAGAATGAACCCCGGGTGTCAGGGTCGCCTTCCTTGTTCACAGGTTTTTCAATCACCTTACAGCCGTTCTCAATGGCGTTTTCAAAAGTTTTGAAAACGTCAGGCACATAGATATGCAGCATCGTCTTGTTGGCTTTATAATTTTCTGTACTATCGCTAATCATGAGTACGGTATCATCTAACAGCAGTTCGATATGCGCAATTTTTCCGTTTTCGTGATCGAATCTTCTTAATGTTTTGGCATCAAAAATTGCAGTCAGTAGATCCACCAATTTTTGAGCATGATCCACAATCAGATAGGGTGAAAGCGAATTGTAATTGTCAGGTTTGTATGATTTCATTTTCTGTCTGTTTATTTTTATTTATATCGGGTACTGGCAATAGCCTGTTTATATTTTTCGTACTCCTCTCTTGTAAACCTATGGCTGCTTCTTGATCCAACAACGGTTTGGGTTTGTTTAGTGGCGGATAAATCCGGAGGATTTGTCCGCTACACGAATATAAATAAACTTGCTGACACTACAGGCGACTGTGTCGCCCGCCATTAAACAAACCCGGTGTTGCCGCCAGCACGTTAGGTCAATAGTGAATTTTACTTTGAAGGATTAGTTACCACAATTCTAAAATAGTTGGTGCCACTCTTGTTTTCAATCCTCATAATATGGATTCCTTGCTGAAGACCACTAATGTCTATTTGACTCTGTCCAGTTACTGTCTTTTTTGTGAGGGATCGGCCGTCTAAAGAGTAAATTAGGATATCAGCAGAAGTATCCCCAGAATCAACATACAAGGTATGTCTAGCTGGATTAGGCCAAAACAGTACTTGAGGTATTTTGTTTTTTTCAATACTTGTAACTAATTCATCAATCTCAATAATAAGTTCATTTGAGTTGAAGATGCAGTCATTCTCTGCTTGTATTTGCAAATAATAGAGACCAGATTGATCTACTTTTAAGTTCGGATGAGAGGTAGTCGTAAATATCTCATTGTCTTTAAACCAGGTATAGGCCGTGACTCCTTGTAAAGGATTCAAGTATATGGTACCGTTATTGTAATAAATTTCTGGCTTTAGTTCAAAGATATCGAAGGTAAAGCTTCTGGAGTAGGAGCGAGTTAGATTATCAACCAATGATAGATTTAGCGTCTTTTCGCCACCATTATCAAATGTGTGAGTGAAATTAGGTTCTGTGTAATCCTCGGCTTCTATGGCTATTGTGAATTCATGAATTGTTGAGGTATATGTAAAATCAAAGAATTTGAATTCAAATGATATTGGAATGCCCGAGCATGTTCGATCAGTTTCAAAATAAATTGATTTGGAACTCAATTTTGAGACTAATGCATCACCTCTAAAAAATGAACAACCATTTGCAACAAAGGTCTCACCAAAGATATTTGCCGTACAACCCCAGGCTCCACTCCAATAGATGTTCCCGGCATTGTCTATTTCAAGATCTAATCCCATACCAACATTTCCATGAAATTGGGCCCATTGTATTTTGTCTTGATTGAATTTAATAAGAAACCATTTCTCAACTGAACTTTGTACCATTATATCCTCATACTGAAATATTTCGTTAGGAATTAGTCCGCCCAAAAGGTATAGATTACCTTCTTTATCTATATCTACATCCGCAATTGGTGAATTTGCTGTATAGAGATCATATGCTATTTGAAAAGTACCATCCAATGCAAATTCTGTAGCAATAATGTATTGTGATACAGGAAAATCATTGATTTCAAAAGTAATACCGGGGCTATGATTTATAGCGATAATTCCAACGCTCTCACTGCGTTGAAGCATTTTTATTGGGAAAATGGTTGTTTGATTTGGGCTGTCAATACTCTTAATCCAATCAATCGTACCAGTGGAAGTGTGTTTAACAAGGAACATTGATCCTGTTGGGCTATAAAGAGAATCGTTTTCAGAAAAATAAATGCCTTCTTCATAGTATCCGCAAAAGTAAATTGATTCATCTTCATCAATTAAAAAGTCTACAGCTGTATGGTACCTTATTGGTAAGCTGAATGATGATGGATAATAAGTAAGTTTTCGTAACCAAGAGATATTCCCTGATTCATCAAAATGTGTCAAAAAGGGATTTCCGTTGGTAAATACAAATGTGGAATTATCAATAAAGACCGAAGAATCACTATAGTTATAGTACATGTCAGCTAATACAATAATATCATTGCTTTTAGTGACTTCAATTTTTATGGGAAATATTTCAGATCCACTGAGGAATGCTTTAGACCAAAGGAATTCTCCAAGGGAGTCGTATTTAACAAGTATTGTACTTGGCAGGGAATGTGGATCGCTTGAATTATAGGAACTTACTACTGTGTTATTAAAATTGAGCGTTCCCTTAAAGGAATAGAGTAGATAAATATTACCTTTTTTATCTATTTCAATACATTTAGGGTCTGCATAACCGTCTTGGACGATTGATCTGTGGAATAGAATCTTACCGTTCTCATCCATTTTGGTAAAATATGTAGTTGAATTGAGGTTATTGTATCGATCAATTTTAACTGTATCGATATATCCATCTTCCGTTTGAAATATTGGATCATATAGACTGAGCACTCCCGTTGAATAAATGTTGCCTCTATTGTCTGGCTTTATTATTGGTTTTGATTCTGTATGAGGCCCCTTGATAATCGTGAACCAATCTGGTTGCAGATCCTGAGACAGAACGGGATTCATTGAAACGATCAATATAATTAAGTACTTAATTAGTCCTCTCATGGCTCTTTATTTGTTAACGTATTGGCGGCAACTTCAAAATACATTCATTGAACATATTCCACCACTAATATAGCAATACCTTCCATAAAAAAGGGCGGTTGCCCGCCCTTTCACCCCACAGGAGAACAACGCTAATTCTCCTTACCCATCTTAATCAATCGCTCAACATCGTTGTTAACGGCCAGTATTAGCAGGCAGGTAGCCGTGCAGAATACCGGACTGGTAATGCAGTGGTGCCCGTTCCAGCTGCCGTCATTATTCTGGATTTTCACCAGGCGGCCGCTCATGTTGTCGTACCAGGTTTTCCAGGTTTGGTCTTTACCGATAATCATGCCTTCGCCGGTTTGGAGGTAGCTTAAAAACTCCTCGCCACCGTTGTTGCCAAAGCCATCCAGCACGTCATCACGTTGCGCGGTTTGTTTGGCCGAATTGTACACTTCGTAGGCAGTTGAATACCGTATGGCTTCATCTTTGGTGAACCCAATCTTCTCCAGGTTTTCAGCAGATGGTGCTGCACTTTGCGAAAGTTTACCGTTGCGTTTGGCCTCTTCCATTTCTTCCTGCACCCTGCGCGCTTCTTTGGCGCTGGCACGTGTTGAACCCGATACGGAGTAAAGCACAATGCCTGCACCACGGTCGGTACGTGATTGACCGGTTTTTGCATCGTAATTTCCTTTCTGGAATTCGCGGGCTTTCTTCAACGCGTCTTCGTCTACGTTGGCGCCAGTAGCTTGCGCGGCTTCAAGTGCGGTGGTGGCAAACGATGATTGCAACACACCTGCCCAACCATCACCGGCCATGCTGCCGTCACGATCTTGTGCGCGTTGTATTTTGGCCACGCACGTGTTCAGGTTTTTCTTTACGCGTGCCTGCAGGGCCTTGTTGTGCTCCGTGTGCTCCACCATGTTCGACAAAAACTGTGAGGCCAGCACTACATCAATGTTGGCGCCCAGCTTGGATTGAATTTGTGTGCCGGTAAGTTCGGTAATGTTGTAGGTGGCCGCAGGTGATTGTTCTACCGAGCGAAGAATATACTCAAGCGCTTTGCTAAGTTGTGTTGCATATTCGCCTTTGGTGAGTGTGCTGCCGCTGCGCAGAATGGCCATGGCTACCATGCTGGTTGTGGCCGGGTCGGTTTGTACGGCATGCGGGTCCATAATGTTCTGCCGCGAATGACTGCCGGCACCCCAGCCACCGTTTTCGTGTTGCGCTTTGGTGAGCCAGGTAAGGCCGCGGTTTACAGCCAGTACAACTTTTTCGGGTGTGTTGTACAACAAATGGTTGTAGGAACTTTCTTCACCCATAACGGTGCGAAACACACAACCTTTTGGGATTTCGCGTAAGGTGCTGTGTGTTGACGAGCGCGTTTCTTTCAGGGTGAAGGCGGCTAATGAAAACACGAGCGCACCCGTACCCAGAATAAGCGGAAGGAATCTGAACTTCTTCATATGCATTGTATTTGAGTTACAATGCCTGAGATGCAGAGGGAGTCACGATTCCATAAAGTGTTTTTAGAAAAATATCCTATGCATCTGATTGGCGCCTTCTTTAGCCCTTGTTTTTGGCCTCACCCATCTAAAGGCTTGCCTGCTGAAGACTTGAATGGCCCTCTCCAGTGGAGAGGGCAGTACGACCGTTGATGTAGCGGTTGCTTAGACGGGTGAGGCTAAATTGACAAGAAGAGTTGTGAGAATGGTAATTACCTACTCACTCCTCAACGAATCCACCGGGTTGCCCATGGCGGCACGCAACGCCTGGAAGCTGATGGTAAACAATGCGACCACCAACGCCAGCAATCCCGCGCCTCCAATAATCCACGGATTAAAATCAATGCGGTACGCAAAGCCCGATAGCCAATACTCCTGCAACAGGTACAACGTAAGCGGTATCGCCAGTACAAAAGCAATAATGATTAGCCGTGCAAAATCTTTACTCAGCAGTAACACCAACTGACTTACCGAAGCGCCCATCACTTTTCGCACACTGATTTCCTTGGCGCGCTGTTCGGCCGAATAAGTGGCCAGTCCCAACAGACCGAGGCACGCAATGATGATGGCCAGTCCGGTGAAGATGATGAACACCTGGCCCATGCGTTCTTCCGCTTTATATTTTGCGGCAAAGTTTGTGTCGAGGAAGCTGTACTCGAAGGGGGCCTGTGGCGCATATTTTTTCCAGATGGATTCAACCAACTCAATGTTGCGTTTAATATTCTCAGATGAGAACCGGATGCCAGCTTCGAAGTTAGGTTCTCCACCCAATATAATGATCATTGGCCGTATGTTGTTTTTCAGCGACTCATAGTTGAAATTTTTGATCACGCCAATTACTTCCAGTTCATTTCCTTCCAGGGTATTGAAGCGTGAAAGAATCTTTTTGCCTTCATGGGTATCCCAACCAATCTGGCGCAACGCAGCTTCATTGATTAAGCATGCTGCTGTATCGGTTTTGAAATCGCGTGAGAAAAAGCGACCAGCGGCCAGTTGGTAGCCCATGGTTTCCAAGGCATCGTGGTCGGTTACATACACCGTTAACATTTGATCTTGCCCGGTATCTACAATCCGGAATGCAGAATTCCAGTCGACATTAGGAGGCATCCGGTTAACGAACGTAATACTTTCTATTTCTGCGTATTGTTTTAATTCATTTTTAAAGGCTTCACCATTCTTGTCGAGATTCATGGTGTGAAGCAACGTCATGATGTTGCGCTTATCGAAACCCAGGTTTTGTTGTTGCACAAATTTGAGTTGTTGAAATACCATGAGCGTAGAAATAATTAACCCAATAGAAATGAAAAACTGAAATACCACCAGGGCGTTGCGAATACCCGAGCTCTTAAAGCCTGCCCGCACCTTACCTTTCAGTACTTCGGCTGGCTTAAAGGCGGTGAGGTAGAAGGCGGGGTAACTTCCGGCCAATGCACCGATTATTAAGGTAAACACAAACAGGCCGCCAAGAAACAACGGATTGAGCAACGATGTGAACAGGATATTTTTTGCAGTAATGACATTGAAAAAATTCAGCGACAGCGACACGAGCGTTAAGGCAAACACAACCGCCAATACGGTATACAGGTACGACTCCATCATAAACTGCGCAATGAGTTTGTGTCGCAGTGCCCCAATGGTTTTGCGAATGCCCACTTCTTTGGCACGATTAGCTGCACGTGCTGTACTCAGGTTCATGAAGTTGATACATGCCAGCACAATCAGAAACACGGCAATCATCCCAAATAAATAAAGGTACCGGATGTTGCCATTGGGCTCAAGTTCATCCGATAATTGCGAGCGCAGGTGGATGTCTGTAATGGGTTGTGATTCAAAGCGCACAAAGCTGCCACTGGCTTCCAACTGTGCCATGCTCATCTGCAGAAACATTTCAATTTCCTTTGCGATGTAGGTGTTGACAAAGTAGGTGTACTTGTCATTTACATCTTCAATGGTTGTGTTGGGCCTGATTTTGAAATAGGTTACAACAGCACTGTTCAGCCACATCGGATAATTCAATTGATTCCATGTGGTGATGGATAGCATAAAATCAAATTTGAGGTGCGAGTTATGCGGAACATCGGCTGCAATACCCGTTACTTCAGCTTTTGTTTCACCCTGACTGCCCACAAAAAACATTTTACCAATCGGTGAAAGATCGCCCGGCCCGGTATAGCCAAAATATTTTCGGGCTGCGGATTCAGAGATGACCACTTTATTCGGACCGTTTAAGGCTTCTTTCGGATTTCCGGCTATCAGTGGAAAGCTGAAGAAGTTGAAAAAGTTTGAGTCGGCCAACAGAAAGCGATTCTCCGTAAATGTTTTGTCATCAAACCGAACAGGTATGGTACTCCACTTGGTTATCCGCACCACAGATTCAACAGCCGGCACATCCTTCAGCATGGCCTCCGACATGGGCAGGCCGGTATATACGGTTTTAAATTCCTGGTCATTTAATCTGGCCGTCATAACACTCCGGTACATACGGTCAGCATCGGTATGAAAACGATCATAGCTAACTTCATCGGCAATGTAGAGTATGAGCAAGAGCGTGCTGGTAATGCCCAGAGTAAGACCAAACAGGTTTATAGCCGAGTAAACTTTCTGGCGGCTAAGAATGCGTAGGGTGGTGATGATGTAATTGCGAAGCATGGTATGTAATAAATGGAATTATTCGTTTCGTAAGCTGTTAACCGGGTTACTGGTGGCTGCGCGTAAGGCCTGTGTGCTCACAATAATCAGTGAAACAATCAGGGCGGATAATCCCGCCAGCGGAAATACCCACCAGGCAATATTGATGCGGTAAGGGTATTGTTCTAAAAACCCGGAAAGGAACCACCAGGCCAGTGGTGCAAAAAACACAAAGGCAATAATCACCAGGCGGGAAAAGTCTTTAGAAATGAGCAACACCAACCCGGTTACGGTGGCGCCCAATACTTTTCTGATGCTTACTTCTTTCGAGCGTTGTTCGGCTGTAAAGGCAGCTAGTCCGAATAACCCCAATGCGGTAATGGTAAGCGCCAGTGCGGCAAACACTTTAGCCAGGTTGCTGATCAGGTTAATCGATGAAAATTTCTTTTCAAACTCCACATCAGCAAAGCGGTAGGCAAACGGGTAGGTGGGGTTTAAGCGTTTAAATACATCTTCCACTTTGCTGATGGATCCGGGCAAGTCGGCAGTTTTCTCCAGGCGAATGGTGATGGTACTGGTCCAATCGGGAATGAAGGCAGCCATCATGGGCGAAACCGGTTCATAGGGAGAGCTCATAATTACATTTTCAATAACTCCGATGATGGTCAGTTCACCGCCATTCATGCTCAGGGTTGCACCAATGGGTTCTTCCAATTGCATCATTTCAACGGCTGCCTGATTGATGATGACAGCTGAGGAATCGCTTGCAAACTCAGGCGAAAAGTCACGGCCTTCCAGCAATTTCATGCCCATGGTTTTAACATAATCGTATTCGGTGGCAATGGTGCTGAATACAACACGCGTTCCGGGTGCCATACCGGGCCACTCTACAATGTTGTTGGAAAAGATGGAGGTTATTGGACTGTTGGATTTGGTAACGCTTTTTACTGCCCCGGTACCCAATAGTTCATTTTTGATGGTTTGGTAATTCGTTTCAAGCTCACCGTTCGTCCATACCATCATCAGGTTTTCCCGATCATAGCCGATCTCGCGATCTTTTACGTGCATGATCTGTTGGTAAATAACAATGGTACCGATGATTAAAAAGATGGAGAAACCGAATTGCAGCGTTACCAAAATTTTACGCGGTAAGCTGGCATATTTTCCGGTTTGAATTTTTCCTTTTAAAACCTTTACCGGTTGAAACGATGATAAATAGAAGGCCGGGTAGCTACCTGCCAATGTGCCGGTAATTAAAATCAAGATACCTGCACCAGCCCACAAGTATGGATTGTTATAGTCAATGAGGAGTTTCTTGTTCACCAACGTATTGTACATCGGTAAAGAAAGTTCCACCAATACAACGGCTACCAGAAAAGCAAACGCGGTGATCAGAAGAGACTCGCCTAAGAACTGAAAAACCAGTTCCTTTTTTCTTGAACCGATGCTTTTACGAATGCCCACCTCACGTGCACGTTTTTCTGAGCGTGCCGTGGCGAGGTTCATGAAGTTGATGCAGGCAATGATGAGTACAAAAATGGCAATAGCACCAAATAGCTTTACGTATTCAATCATACCACCTACTACCTTGCCATTTTCGAATTTGGAGTATAACCTCAAATCCGTGATGGGATGTAGAAAAACTTCCGGGTTGGGTAAGGTATCCGGTGTATTTTTTAGTACAATATCCCGTATGGAGGCGGTAACTTCTTCTTGTGTGCTACCCGGTTCAAGCTCCACATACATTTGAAAGGAATTGTTTTGCCAATTATCACGAGAATTCCGAACCCACTGCATAATGGATTCATAATAGGCGAAGGGGATCAGGTAATGATAATTTGAAAATGAGGTTTGATCAGGAAAGTTTTTCATCACTCCGGTAACTTTCAACTCCCGGTTATTATCCAGTTTCACAAATTTGTTCAGGGGGTCTTCATCGCCAAACAGGGCTTTGGCAACACTTTCTGTTAACACAATTGAATTCTGGTCATTTAATGCCGTGTTTACATCACCCTGTATCAGCGGAAAAGTGAACATCTTTAAAAAGTCCTCACTAACGGCAAGTCCAACTTTGGTGATTTTATTTTCATCAACGGTGAGTAAAAACCCTTCGCCCCAATTGGTAATAACCGTGTGTTTGATTTTTGTTGAGTGTTCCGGAAGCGCTTCTTTAAGCGGATAGGGGAGTGCAATTTGTGATCCTCTTTGCCCTGAGAAGGTTTGGTTCATCATTACCTTGTACAGGTTTTCCTGCTTCTCATGAAAGCGATCAAACTGGTATTCATCGGCAATCCACAGCATGATTAAAATGCTGCAGGCAATGCCGATGGACAGGCCGAAGATGTTGATAAATGAATACGTAATGTTTCGTTGAAGATTACGCAGGGCGATTTTAAGGTAGTTCAGGAGCATGTGTTTAACTAAATTATATTATTCGTTTCGTAATGCGTTTACCGGATTGGCCAATGCAGCTTTCAGGGCCTGAAAGCTAATCGTTAGTAATGCAATGAGTATAGAGGCTGCACCAGCTGCGATAAAAATCTGCGGACCAATTTTAATGCTGTACTGAAAATCCTGCAGCCACTTTTGCATTACAAAATAGGAAGTAAAGCTTGCCAGCACAAAAGAGATAACAATGAGTACAATAAACTCAGCTGAAAGTTTGTATAAGATATTTCCATTGCTGGCGCCTAATACTTTGCGAATGCTGATCTCTTTCTGGCGCTGCTCGGCCGTGAAAGCGGAGAGTGCAAATAGGCCCAGCCCTGCAATGATCATGGCCAGTACGGTAAAGTGTGTAAACATGCTGGCAAATGCCTGTTCGTTCCGGTACAGGTTGGCGAACTGCTCATCCAGGAATGCGTATTCGAATGTTGTTCCGGAATTAATGTTCTTCCAGGTAGTCTCGATAAAGGCAATGGTGCTTTTTATGTTCTCAGCGTTTACCTTAATGGCCATGGAAGGGTTGTTGGTATTGTACACCATGAACAAGGGCTCAACTTTATGGCGGATGGTGGCAAAATGAAAGTCTTTGACAACGCCCACAACATTGTAATAGGTTACATCAGTTGGGTTCGGTCCTGACTGCAAGCCGATTTTTTTACCTACCGCATCCGGCCATTCCAGCAGACGTGTCATTTCTTCGTTGATGATGATGGAAAGTGAGTCGTTATAATCGAGGGAAAAATTTCTTCCGCTGGCCATGTCCATACCCAGAGTAGGAATGAAGGTGTCATCGATGGACATGACGCTTACAATAAAATTGGTTTCGTTGCTGAAGCCTTCCGGCTGTATGCCGGTGCGCCCAAGTTGCTGACCAATTCGGGTAGAGGATGAGCCTACCGACAGCACATCGGTATTGCGTTGAAGTTCTGTTTTAAGTGCAGATGCATTGCTCAGGTTTTGTCCGTTTTGAGCTAGCGTAATAATCTGATCACGTTTGTAACCCAGATCAGCAGTGTAAATGAAATTCATTTGTTGGTACACAATGCCGGTGCCCACCATCAAGGCGATGGAAATAGTGAATTGCAACACAACAAGCGCTTTGCGTAACCGTGTTCCGCTGGCTGAATTTTTGAACGCACCTTTTAATACCACTACCGGCTTAAAGCCCGACAGTACAAATGCAGGATATAACCCAGCCACCAATCCAACCAAAATGATCAGCCCGATGAACACCGAAATATTTTCGGGTTGAAAGATGACGTTCACGTCAGCAAAGCGCTGGTAAATATTATTCAGTGTTGGGGTGATGATCAATACAATAGCCAGGGCAAGAAAACCGGCCAGTGCAGTAACCACTATGGATTCGGTGAGGTGTTGCCCGATGAGTTGTGCGCGCACCGCACCGATTACTTTGCGCATCCCAACTTCCTTGGCACGACCGGTTGATTTTGCCGTAACCAGGTTGGTGAAGTTAACGGCAGCAAGCATGAGGATGAGCCCTGCAATAATGGAGAGCACATACACATTCAACACATCCGATTTGTTGGCGTTGCTTTCAAAGAGAATTTCTTTTGAATGCAGGTGAACATCAGGCATGGGTTGAACAACCGGTGTAAAGAATTCAAAGGCGTTATTCTTTTTGGCAATCGCCTGGAGTTTTGGATTCAGTTCATCAGGGTTTGTTGGACGATCCAATAATAAATACGTGAATTGGTTAATGCCCTGCCACGATTGTAAAAACTGTCGGTAGCCTTCTTCATCTTGTGAAGGTGTCATTGAGCGCAGCAAATCAAATTGAATGTGTGAATTTTTAGGAGGATCAGCCACCAACGCCACTACATGTAAATCCAGGTTTTGATTCAGTCGCACCACTTTGCCGATCGGGTTTTCTTTTCCGAACAATCGCGTTGCCAACGTTTGGGTAATGGCAATGGTGTTGGGTTCGTCCAGCACACCCTCTTTTTTTCCATCAATAACCTCGAAGTCAAAAATTTCAAAGAAGGAAGATTCTGTACGGAAACCGGCATCGCACCGCAGCAGGTTATCTTCATAACTCAGGTCGAGCCTGCCACCACCACTGATGCGTACACTGTTGATTACTTCAGGGATTTCTTCCTCAACAGCAGGTCCTAAGGCAGGTTGCGTTACCCCAACGAGTTTGCTGCTCACACCTTCAGCGCTATCGATGGTGAGTACGCGTGCAATATTTTTGTAATTTTTATGGAATGTATCGTAGGACAGATCCTCCTGAACAAACAGGTAAATGACCAATGAAGCCGCAAGCCCGAAGGCCAGGCCTGCAATTTTAATGATGGAGTATCCTTTTTGCTTCAGCAGGTTTCGAATGGCAATGAGGAAATAACTTTTTAACATATAGAGATGGTGTGTGAGACTTTATTCGTTGCGAAGAGATTTTACAGGGTTGGCCATGGCCGCCTTAATTGATTCAAAACCAACGGTAAGCCAGGCGATTATCAGCGAGATGATGCCGGTGATAATGAACACCACCACATTCAATTCGATTTTGTACGCGAATGACTGAAGCCATTTGTTCATGGCATAATACCCAACGGGTGCTGCGATCACCAGTGCAATAATTACCAGGATCACGAATTCTTTCGAGAGCATTCCAACAATGCTGCTCACAGAACCGCCCAGCACTTTTCGGATGCCGATTTCTTTTACTTTGCGTTCGGCTATGTAGACTGATAACCCGTACAAACCGAGACAGGAAATGATGATGGCTAAGCTGGTAAATACAAATATGATTTTTGAAACGCGCTGGTCGTTTTGGTATTGACGCTTCACGCTATCACTTAAAAAGTCTGCTTCAAACGGAGTGCGCTGAACCAACTCCTTCCACTTCACTTCCATTTGTTGAATGATGTGCTGGTAATTCTGCGGGCTTACGGAGGCTATGATAAAATTGTAATTTCCGCGATTGGCCGGTATCCAGAATATAAGCGGATTAATGGATTCATGAAGTGAAAATTGATGGAAGTCGTCAACCACGCCAATAATTTCATGCGTAAAGGTTTGTCCTTGCCATTCCGAAAGTAAATGTGTTCCCAGGGCTTCTTCAAGCGGAATGTTCAGTGTTTGCAGACTGGCCTTATTTACCATGATTTTACGATGGGGATGTTGATACGAAAAGCTGTCGGTTTCATAGACTGGTGTTCGGCCAGCCAATAATTTGATGTCCAGCAAATCGAAATAGTTTTCATCAACTACCGTGTTGCGGTGTATGATCCCCCGATCTTGCGATGATCCTTTCGGGTAAACGGCAAAATCACTCAGCATAGGAGTAGAAGGTAAACTGCGTGCTGCGGATATTTTCTCAACACCGCCAATTTGAGCAAATAGATTTTTCAATTGAAGATATTGTTGTTTCGCTTCGTGGGTGCGCAACGGGATCATGATTTTGTATTCCGGATCAAAACCCAGTGGTTTGCTTTGAATAAAATTCAGTTGACGCTGAATGATGACAATGGAGGAGATTAACGTGATGGAAATGACAAATTGAAATACAACCAAACTCTTTCGTAAGAAATTAGAACTACCGCCACTCAGGCGTTTATCTTTTAAAACAATAGCCGGCTGAAATGACGAGAGGAAAAATGCCGGATAACTTCCTGCAACCAGTGCCGTAACAATACCAATGAGCAACATGATGCCCAGAATAAACGATATGTTAATCGATTGCAGGCTTAGCGCCTTTTGGGTAAGGTCATTGAAGAAGGGTAAGGTTATTTGTACCAGGATCAATGCCAACAGCAATGCCAGTAAAACAATGGTCATGGATTCGCCTAAAAATTGACGGATAAGATTTTGACGTGTGGCCCCCAACGATTTACGCACGCCCACTTCACCGGCACGTTGTGAAGCCTTAGCCGTTGTCAGGTTCATGAAGTTGATGCAAGCCAGCAGCAAAATAAATATCCCGATCGAACCCAGTATATATATGTATTCAATGTTGCCCGCCTCGGCCATACCGAATGAATTTTGAAAATCGGAATGGAGATGAATTTTGTCTAATGGTTGCAGGTACATCTCTTTTTGTAGTCCGGCATTCTTTAAGTCTGTGCCTGAATGTCTTTCAATCAAGGCCGGAATTTTTTCCTCCACCGTGTTGAGCGAAGTGTTTGGTTTCATCTTCACATAGCTGATAATAAAATTCTGCCAGGCCCAGGTAGTTGTTGTGTTAATGAAATTGCCCATGGGGTGCCCGTTCATGCTCATGTAAAAAGAAGCATTGACGTGCGAAGGTTTGGGATTTGGTTTGAGTACGCCACTGATAAACAGTGTATCGGTATACTGACCACTGCTGATGATGATGGATTTATCTAACGCCTCGGTCTTTCCAAAAATCTTTTCAGCCAGTTCAGCCGTAACCACAACGGTGTTTGGTCGATCTAGCGCGGTTTGCGGATTTCCTTCCTGAAACTCAAAGGAGAAAACATCGAAGAATGTGGAGTCTGCCAGGTACCCCATCTTTTCGTAGAATAGGTTTTCTTCATACCGGATGAGGTGTTGTTCTACTTCCGGAATGGGAACTAAACGGGCGGCCGTTTCCACTTCCGGAAATTCCTGCGCCAACGCCATGGCCACCGGGGGTGAGGTGCGTGGAAATGACTCTGTGTTTCCATCGCGGGAGAAGACACTGTAAATGCGGTAAATGCGTTCGTGATCTGTAAAGTGTTGTTCATAGCTGAATTCATCATGGATGTAGAGAACCAGCAAAACACAACAAGCCATGCCAACAGCAAGACCGCCAATATTGATCATGGAGAAGGCTTTATGCTTGAGCAGGTTTCGAAGGGCGATGGCTAAGTAATTGCGGAACATGGCACGTTTGGGTTTGTCCCTGCTCTTACTAAATTCTTGCCATCCTTAAAACGCCCAAAGTGGGTTCAATTTGGCTTTTTAGAGAATTTTAAACGGTCAGTACTGAACAGAATCGTCCGCTATCGGGCAATTACCGCTCGTCTTCCCGGTCGCGCTTAATCTTTACGATCGCAGGCGGCCCAACCTGTATCGGGGCCTTTTCCAACTCCAGGTTGGCGGCCTCAATACCGTAGTGGGCCTCGGTAGAAAGACTGAACTTCTTCAAAAGTCGATACCCCTGAATGATCAATCGATCAAAGTTGGATATCTCACTATCGGGTGAAGCCCACGATTGAATGATGACGAATTTGAAATCGGCTGTCTGGCTGTATTTATGTAACGAAGGGTACGGACTGATCAGGTCAATCTCACCTGAGTCGGCCATTTCGTGTACAATTTTATTGAACAATAAGTTAATGCGGTGATCGGCTTTGAACCCCAGTTTGATGCGCACGAAGAAGCATCTTTTAGGAATAATGGTATCAACGGAATATTTGCTGGTAAATGGACTGTCAACGGTATCCACGTGAAGGAACCAATACACATCGGCACGCTTGGGCCGTTTGCGGAACATCGAATAAATAATATTCGAGTCGATGTAGCGCTTACTATCGGCCACAGCCAGAAATACCAGGTTGGTAGATTCTTTGGGAATGGTTTCATCGGCTTGAAGATCTTTGATCATCTCCACGTAATGTTTCAGGTCGACAAACTCGGTATGCCGTGTACGCAACCTGCGGGCACGCAATTGAACAAATAATACAAGGAACAACGCGCCCGCAATGATAAATGCAAACCAACCGCCATGACTGAACTTGCTCAGGTTGGAGATGAGGAACATGAACTCAAGCGAAAAGAACAGCAGGGCCAATCCGATGGCCCGAACGGTGGATTTTCGTGAAAGCGAAAAATAATAGACCAACAAGGAAGTGGTCATCAACATATCAATGGTAATGGCCAATCCGTAGGCGCCTTCCATCGCAGCAGACTCCTTGAAGTACAGCACCACCATGATACAACCCAGCATTAAAATCCAATTGATAGAGGGAATATAAATCTGTCCTTTGATCTGGCTTGGATAGCGTACGCGTGTCATCGGCCAGAGCTTTAGTTTCATAGCTTCGTTCACCAGTGTAAACGTACCTGAGATCAACGCCTGGCTTGCAATAATGGCAGCCATGGTAGCAATCGTTATTCCGAATGGCAGGAACCACTCGGGCATGATGGCATAGAAAGGAATTTGTTCGCCCAGTGTAGAACCTTCATGCTGAAGCAACCAGGCGGCTTGCCCAAAGTAGTTAAGCAGCAAAGCTGTTTTTACAAATGCCCATCCAACGCGAATATTTGATTTGCCGCAATGTCCGAGGTCGGAATACAACGCTTCTGCCCCGGTTGTACACAAGAACACGGCACCTAAAATCCAAAAACCACCTGGGTATTGGGCAAGCAATTCAAACGCATAAACAGGATTGATTGCTTTAAGTACAATCGGATTTTGAACAAGTTGAATAGTGCCCAATGTACCGATGGTTACAAACCAGATCGTCATGATTGGCCCAAAGGTCTTGCCGACAACCCCGGTCCCGAATTGTTGGAACACAAACAGACCGATCAGAATGACTATTACAATTTGAATGATGGGCAAATCAGGATTGAAAATTTTTAACCCCTCAACTGCTGAAGATACACTGATGGCGGGAGTAATAAAGCCATCTGCAATGAGCGTAGCACAACCAATTATGGCGGGATATACTACCCAGCCCGCTTTATACCTGCGTACCAATGCATACAAAGCAAAAATTCCACCTTCACCTTTGTTGTCGGCATTCAACGCCATGTAAATGTACTTGATAGTGGTTACCAGTGTGAGCGTCCAGAACACACAGGAGAGACCCCCCAGTATCAGTGTTTCTGAAAGTTCATGTTGGCCCGCGATAGCGCGGAACACATAGAGGGGTGAGGTGCCGATGTCTCCGTAAATGATGCCAAGTGAAATCAGTACACCGGCAGCGGAGAGCGGAGTTTTGTGTTTATGGTATGATTCTAAAGCCATTACCTGTTGAACGAATGTACTAAAATTATTTTATCAGCTCACACCGTCTTTATTCCGACTGATGATCAGTCGGTTACTCTTGTCGTATGAAAAGTAACTGACAAACCACGTAAACATTACAAAGAATTTATTTCGAAAACCGATGATGTACATCAGGTGTACAAACATCCAAACAAACCATGCAAAGATGCCTTGAAATTTAAAGCCCTTTACATCTACTACAGCACGGTTGCGACCAATGGTTGCCATGGAACCTTTATCGAAATACGAGAACGGCTTCATTTCTTTTTTTGACATGAGCCGTTTCAGGTTTTTGGCCAGGAGCCGGCCTTGCTGAATAGCCGGTGGTGCCATCATCGGGTGGCCTGCTGGGTAATCTGCATCGCCCTCCATAACGGAAGCATCGCCAATGGCAAAAATATTTTCATGCCCGATAACTTTATTAAACGTATCCACGCGAATTCTACCGGCACGAGTCACAGCACTTTCGTGTAACCCTTCAATGGGCTTACCTTTTACGCCTGCCGCCCACACCATTGTTCTGGAGATAAGTTTTTCTCCGGTGTTTAAGATCACTTCATACCCATTGTAGGATTTCACCGCGCAGTTCAGGTGTACTTTCACGCCCATGTTCTGCAAATATTCCAACGCTTTCTCTGACGCATCTTTCGACATGCCATTGAGCAACCGCGGGCCGGCTTCTACCAAATGCACATCCATGTGGGTAAACTCCAGTTCTTTATAATCTTTCGGGAAAACGTGCTTTTTTAATTCGGCTAAAGCGCCTGCCAACTCCACACCGGTTGGTCCACCGCCAACAATCACATAATCCATCAGGCTGTTCATCAGCTCAACATCATCGGTGAGTAACGCCATTTCCATGTTGCGGATGATTTTGTTACGCAACTGAATGGCATCGATGATGCTCTTCATGGGGATGGCGTGCTCCTCTACATCTTTTAGCCCATAATAATTGGTAGTGGCTCCGTTTGCAATTACCAGGTAATCGTATTTGATACCACCGATGGAGGTTTCGATGTAATTCTCTTCGGGTTTAATCGAGATCACTTCGCCCATGCGAAAGAAGAAGTCCTGTTGTTTGGCGAAACGTTTCCGGAAGGGGAAAACGATGGAGCTGGTTTCCAAACCGGAGCTGGCTACCTGATATAACAAGGGCTGAAACGTGTGGTGGTTATACCGGTCGAATAATACTACCTGGGCTTTGGCTTTCTTTAACCCTTTGGCAACTTCGAGGCCACCGAATCCGCCTCCGATAATGATTATTCGGGGTTTTCCGAGGTCGGCAATACGCGTGCGCGCAGTAGTTGGGTTGGACATGAATTAACGTGGCGGTCCGTAAAACGGGTCAAATTTAAGCGGTTTATGGTACGGTAAAAACACAATCGAATAAAGTTATTTACCGGTTGTAGGTTTGTTTAACGTGGTGACTTATCCCAAGAAAAATAATATGCATTCGCAACCGTTTGAATGGCGCAGAGGTGTATTTTTGTATTTACCTAAATCACCTATAACGCATACGGTTCTATGAAAAACTTTCTTTGGGCTATTCCCGCAGTCGCACTTCTTGCCTCATGCGGTGCAAATGAAAAAGCAGATCTTCAGGCACAAGTTGACTCCCTTCGGGTTGAGTTGGAAACCTCACAACGCATGACAAACACGTTAGTGGAAGTTGGCGCTTTGATGGATTCCATTGATGCCAACCGCCAGTTGTTGCGTATCAATATGGTGGAAGGTACCACCTATGACGATTACACCTCGCGGATGAAAGACCTGAACAAGTATGTGAAGGATACGGAAAAGAAAATTGCTGATCTTGAAAATGCATTGAAGAAATCACAAGGCAGCGCCTCAACCTATGCCAGGCAGATTAAAAAACTTAAGAGCGACCTGGAAGCCAAAACAACGGAAATCATTGCCCTTCAGGAACAGGTTGAAAAATACAAGAATGAAAATCAGAACCTGATTAACCTGGCTGAACTACAAAGCGCGGAGATAGCAGACAAAGAAATTCAAATCTCGACAAAGGAACAGGAGCTTGCCTTGATTGAAGCCCGTATACAAGAATTGATGATCCAATCGAAAGTAAGTGAGGCAGACGCATATTACGCACGTGCCATGGCTGTTGAAGAAGCAGCAAACCGAACCAAGCTTGCACCACGTAAGAAGAAAGAGACACTGGAAGAGGCACTTGAGCTTTATAAAAAGTCACTCTCGTTAGGCAAGCAGGAAGCACAAGCCAAAATCAACGAGATTCAGAAGAAGCTTTAAGCATTAGAAAGCAACACGCCATCGTGTGCAAGGTTGAGTGCTCACGTGTGTGTATTGCTTATTGAAGTGTTACTCCAACCCAATCAGGTAAACGGTATATACAATATACCCCACAAACAAAATCACCGCTTCCCAACGGTCAAGTTTGCGTGTGTTCAGCGTAAACATAAAAATCATCAGAAGTACAGTGGCGGCAGTGAGCACATAAATATCAAAATTCAATGCCGTATTAAACTTTACTGGGTTAATCAATCCGGTTACTCCCAAAATCAGGAAAATGTTAAAGATATTGGAGCCCACCACATTGCCGATGGCGATATCCGTATTTTTGCGGTAGGCTGCTACAGCCGAAGTCGCCAACTCGGGTAGTGAAGTTCCTGCAGCCAGAA
Organism: Cyclobacteriaceae bacterium; assembly: GCA_019638275.1. Classification (GTDB taxonomy): domain Bacteria; phylum Bacteroidota; class Bacteroidia; order Cytophagales; family Cyclobacteriaceae; genus UBA2336. The sequence continues at coordinate 36,334 of JAHBUC010000007.1, forward strand.
TGGTGAGCCCGATTAATTTCTCACTTAATCCGAAGTGCTGGGCCATCAACACCGCATTGTCTACAACAAGTTTTCCGCCACCCACCAACATAATCAATCCTAAAACAAAAAAGCCAACCGATTTCCAGTTGCTGTAGATTTTGATTTCGGTAGTTTCTTCATAGTCGCTGGCCTGCTTCATGGTGCGATAGATGTAGAAAAGAAAGAGACAGAAGAAACCAATCAAAATACTTGCATCAAGTCGGCTAAGTATGTTTGGTTCAGTACCCCACAACCGGAAATCATTCACCAACAGGTAAAGCACCAGGGCTGCAAAAAGTGACATGGGCACTTCGTATGAAATGGTTTTGCGTTGAACAACGAGTGGGTAAATCATTCCTGAAAGACCAAGAATCAATAATAAATTGAAGTTGTTACTGCCGATTACGTTTCCAAAAGCAGCATCGCTTTTTCCGCTGACTCCTGAAATGACATTCACGACCATTTCGGGCATGGAGGTACCGAAAGCCACTACCGTAAGACCGATGGCCAGGTTTGAAACATTAAATTTTTTAGCGATGGAGGAGGCGCCATTAACAAGAAAATCTGCACCTTTTACTAAAATAACGAATCCAACAAGGAGCAGAAGAATAGCCGGGCCCATAGATTTTGCTTGGTAAATCTTTTAAAGATAAAGCAATATCATATCAATTATAAAAGGCCCTGACGGAATTAATTTCTCATGATCAGGTAGTAGGTATACCCGATGTACATCAGCAGAAAAATGAAGGCTTCCCAGCGGTCTACTTTATTCCGTTTAAGGGTAAACATGGCCAGCAACAGGGCCAGGGTGCCAATGCCCAGTACGTACAGGTCGGTGTTCAGTACCGCATGTTCAAGGTGTGTTTCGTGCTGATGGGCCGGGTATTCAATGGGGCTGATAATACCGTTTATAGATAGAATCAGGAATATGTTAAAGATGTTGGAGCCCACCACATTACCGATAGCGATGTCGGTTTGTCTTTTTAAAGCAGCCACTACTGTTGTAGCCAGTTCGGGTAATGAAGTGCCAACCGCCAGTATGGTAAGGCCAATTAACTTTTCACTCAAACCAAAGTGTTGTGCAATGCCCACAGCATTTTCAGTAACCAGGTACCCGCCACCAATCAACATGGCAATACCGCCAATGACCATAATTATTGAAATTCCGGTTTTGTATTGCTTTATCGATTCTGCTTCAGTGTCGTCTGTTTTGGTTTTTAATGAGCGGTAGATGTACACCAGAAAAACTAAAAAACCAGAGAACAGGATGAGGGCATCTACACGACTCAGGAAGTTGCTGGATTCACCCCGAACCACCTGATCGTTTACCAACAACCACACGATAAAAATTCCTGATAATGAAAAGGGCACTTCATACTTTACCGATGATTTTTGAACAACCAATGGATAGATAAGTCCTGTTACGCCCAGAATAAACAACAGGTTAAACATGTTGCTGCCGATGATGTTTCCGAAAATAGCTTCGTTTCTACCGGCCGTTGAGTTGATGATGTTCACCGTCATTTCAGGGGCAGAGGTGCCAAAGGCAACTACGGTTAACCCGATTACCAGGGTTGAAACATTATACCGTTTGGCAAGCGATGATGCTCCTGCAACCATAAAGTCAGCGCCCTTAATCAGGATGGCGAAACCACAAACAAGTAGGAGGAGATTCAGGAACATGGATAGGGAAATTTGTAAGCGGCTAAGTTAAAACCATTTTTTAAACCGGAAATACACCAACATGCCTATGGCCAGCACCAGCATGATCGCCCAAATAAGCGGGTAACCGTAGGTCCACTCCAGTTCGGGGAAATGCCTGAAGTTCATCCCATACACGCCCACGATAAACGTAAGGGGAATGAAGATGGTGGAAATGATGGTTAGTACTTTGATAACCTTGTTCAATTGGTTGTTTTGTGTATTGATGTGAATATCCATCAGGCTTGAGGTAAGATCTTTGTAGGTATCAAGCGAATCGAGCAAGTGTACCACGTGATCATACACATCATCAAAATAGCGCAGATTCTCTTCTTCGATAAAATCACTTTTATCCTTCACCAATTTTGAAAGTGCATCGCGCAACGGATAAACGGCTTTGCGCAAAAAGATGAGCTCCTTTTTTAATTTTTGGATGCGCTGAAAGGTATGCTCCGATTGGTTTTCACTGAGGTTCTCTTCTATTTCTTCGATCTGGTTGCCAATCGCGTCCAATACATTGTAATAGTTATCAACAATGATGTCAATAAGCCGGTATAACAGGTAATCGACTTTCTTCTTGCGCACACGGCCTTGATCCAATCGGATTCGTTCACGAAAGAAGTCAAATAAGTCGCCTTCTTTTTCCTGAAACGAAATCAGGTAATGACTGCCCAACACAAAACTGATTTGTTCGTATTCGATGTTTTCACCATTGATGCTGTACAGCATTTTTAAGGTGAAGTATAGGCAGTCGTCATATTCTTCAGTTTTGGGGCGCTGATCGTTCAGTACATCGTCAATCAGCAAGGCATGAAGATTAAAATGTGCCTGGAGTTTTTCCGTTATGTCGGTGTCAAACAGCCCATCTACATTAACCCAGTTAATCCGATCGGGATTGATTTTTTTGAGCAGTTCTTCCAATGCTACGCCATCAGCTCTTTCGTAATGCTCCCGATCATAACAGATTAATTCAAGGATTACCGAGGGTGTTGCTTGTGCTGGCTGGTCGGAAGTATGCGACATTTTTTCTGGACTGGCGGTTAGGCCTTCCAATATAGTATGCGAAAGGGGAATTTTTACTTCGAAAGCCCGTAAATCCTATTTTGAAAGCCCTTTTGGGCATTGTATTATTGTGCCGCATGACACTAAAGCTGGAGGATATTAAGGCGCCCATCGCTCGCGAAATGGACGAATTCGAGCAGAAGTTCAGGGACTCCATGAAAACCCGTGTTATGTTGCTGGATCGCATCATGAATTACATCGTGAAGCGTAAGGGAAAGCAAATGCGGCCCATGTTTGTGTTTCTCAGCGCTGGAACGTGCGGCCTGATTAATGACTCAACATACAGGGGGGCTGCCCTGATTGAACTGCTGCATACAGCAACCCTGGTTCATGACGATGTAGTGGATGATGCCAATTACAGGCGCGGTTTTTTCTCCATCAACGCGTTGTGGAAAAACAAAGTAGCCGTACTGGTAGGCGACTTTCTGCTATCAAAGGGATTGTTGCTCTCGGTGGAGAATAAAGACTTTCACTTGCTGAACATTGTATCGAATGCCGTGCGAGAAATGAGCGAAGGGGAGTTGATGCAAATGGAGAAAGCCAGGCGGTTGGACATAACCGAAGATATCTATTACCAGATCATCAGGCAGAAAACGGCATCGCTTATTGCTTCTTGCTGTGCCGTTGGTGCAAGCTCCGTCAGCGCAACGGACGAGGTGGTTCAGACCATGCGTTTGTTTGGCGAAAAGATTGGCATGGCCTTTCAAATCAAAGATGATTTGTTCGATTACGGTGAGGCTGAAATCGGTAAGCCGTTGGGTATTGATATAAAAGAGAAGAAGATGACGCTTCCGCTAATTTACGCATTATCAAAAGCGGATTGGTGGGAGAAAAGAAAAATTATCAGCATTGTCCGCAACGAAAGCGAGAAACCAAAAAAGGTAAATGAGGTTATTGCGTTTGTCAAAAAATCGGGTGGCATTGAGTATGCCAACGCAGTAATGGAGAAATACCACCAGGAAGCGTTGCAACTTCTTGGCATCTTCCCGGAATCTGATTACAAGAAATCACTGATTCAATTGGTTCAGTTTACGATTGAGCGGAGTAAGTGATGTCGAAGCATGTCGTGTCGCAATGATATAAAATGAAGAACCCTGCCGTAGCAGGGTCCCTCGGATCTATAACCTAAACCTATTCAGGTCTCACAAAGCAGGAACGCGGTTCCTCCCCGCCTCCAGCACCGCGTAATCTTTCCATTCGCGATAGCTGTCCGGGTCAAGGGTTTCAATAGCTGGTCCGGTTCCTTGGGGTATAAAATTTCCTTCGTTGCTCCACCACTGTTTCGCCAGTTCTTTGGCTTCACTTTTATCTATTTCAAATAAGTTGATGCAGGAGTCAGAAACAATCCACGGCTTTTCAATGCTGCTGTATTTTTCAAAAATCAGGTTGCGCATTTGTGTGCCATTAGGCTGGTTGTTGAAATGCGAAACCGTGTACGACATGGTTTCAGGTTCTGTCATGATCATGTCCCAATATTTCTTTGAGGCCACTACCTGCGAGGTAGTTAACAGGTAGCCAAAGCCATTTTCAATGGCCTCGCGTGTAATCGGGCAACGGGCTTTCAGCTCTTTTTTAGGGGATTTGCCCAGGAGTTTGTTGAAGAATGTCATGATTTTTTTGTCCTGTTTGTACTATAGATACTCCGATACCCCGGAATAGTTGCATATAGGACGCAAAAAATCCAAAAAAGTTACAAATGGTGCTTCAGGGTGATGATTTGCCTGCTTGTTGTTGCTTCTGAAAGCGTTCATAATTGGTAAGGAAGTTCTCCAGCCGATCGGCAGGGATCTTCTTCCCGATAATTTTCTTCTTCTCATCCAGAATGTAAAGGGTAGGCGTGGTCATGGCATCGTACAAATCGTGGTATGAACCTACGTAGGTGCGCGGTCCGTTCACCGTAATCCATTTCATGTTCATGGTTTTGATGTAGTCCTTCATCTTTTGCATGGAGGTATCGGCACTTACAGCAAACACTTCAACATCAAACTTCGCTTTGTTTTTTGCATAGAAGTCAACCAGCTTCGGAGTTTCAGTCTTGCAGGCTCCGCAATCCGGATCGAAGAAGTAAACAAGGGTGTACTTGTTCTTGATTTTGTACAATTCTTTTGGTTGAAGCGCTGCATCTTGCATGATGAGGTTAGGTGCAGTTTTTCCGATCAGGCTTTTGCGCAAACGATCTGCATGGTCTTTCAGATTTTTCTTCAGCTTGTCGTTGGCCCAGAAATTCATTTCACCGGAAGCGAAATACGTGTCATTTAAATACACGAATATTTCATCCAAACCCATAAACTCGGGAGTCTGGTATTTCATTACGAGTGTCCATACCAGGTATTTGTACGTCTCCTGATTTTTCCTGGCTTTTGCGATCATCGGTTCAATCGCTTTCCTAATAGAATCGGCTTGCGGTGAAAAAAGCTTGTCGAGGTATTCGTTTACTTTCTGACTATAGATGGGTTGCGGCAAACGAATCAATGCATCGTCACTCAAGTCGAAGTAATCAAAAAAATGTTCACGGTAATACCGCAGTTGAAAGGTAGAATCGATTGTTCCATCAGCGCGTTTTGGCGGCTCGGGTATGTCAATGCGCTTGGTACTTTTTAATAAGCGGGCCGTCATGGTTTTCGGGTGGGCTTGGATCAGTTCGTTCTGATAGGCCATCACCTTATCGTTTACTTTACCGAAGGATTCGCGCGCAGCTTTTTTCTGATTCTCATCTTTCAAGGTACTGTCCTGAAGAATCTTAATAAACGGATCGGCTTCTTTGCCACGCTCCATGTTGAACCGTAGGTTTTCAAAAAACAACCGGTTGTCATCATCATTTTTCACCACCATGTTTTTAACATAGTCATCGGTTGATGTTTCAAGTGTGAAGTGTTGGTTGTTTCCTACTACAAGATCAAACAGGCGTATTTTATCCAAAACCAAAAAGTATACACCCTGTGGCAGCGCCTGGGCCTTCTTGAATTTGAATTGCCCGGAAGCATTCACCCTGGCCGTATCACGCACATAGGTGCTTTCCGCGTAATAATATCCCAGATATACCGTTGTGTCTTTCAGTCCGTTAACCTTGAAGTTTAGCTCATAACCCGGCTTTTGCTGGGCCATACTCATGATCGAGGTATATAATAATATAAGGAGTGTACTAATCTGTATGCGCATAACCTTCATTTTCAGCATTCAATATTATTACTATTTCGGCTTTGAGGCAATTTGTATGCCGATAACCTTCATTCGCTGCGGGTGGTTCCCGTAACCCCCGTTAAGTGTCAACATGCATTCATTGCACCGTTTATTTTTATAGTTTTGTGCCCCGTCAAACTATGTCGTTAACCGTTCAACACCTTACCCGATTTTACGGACAGCAACGCGCTGTGGATAACGTATCGTTCTCGGTACGCGAAGGTGAGATTGTCGGGTTTCTCGGTCCCAATGGTGCGGGTAAATCCACCACCATGAAAATTGCCACTACGTATTTGCCACCTTCGGAAGGTACGGTGCGGGTAGGAGAGTGGGATGTTCAGGAAAATCCGATGCAGGTGAAACGCATCATCGGGTATTTGCCAGAGCACAATCCATTGTACCGCGATATGTATGTGCACGAATACCTGCGTTTCATCGGCAGTTTGTATGGGTTGCGGGGCCAGACGTTGAAGCATCGCGTGAATACTATGGTTGAGCAGTGTGGACTTACCCAGGAGCAGCACAAAAAAATTGACATGCTCTCGAAAGGCTATCGCCAGCGTGTTGGCCTGGCACAGGCGCTAATCCATGATCCACAGGTGTTGATTCTGGATGAACCGACTACGGGCCTCGACCCGAATCAATTGGTGGAGATCAGAAAGCTTATCAAAGAAGTAAGCAAAAACAAAACGGTTATTTTTTCTACGCACATCATGCAGGAAGTACAGGCCCTGTGCGACCGTGTGATTGTAATAAATAAGGGAAGGGTAGTGGCCGATGATTTATTGCAAAACCTGGTGCGTGGCGGAGCAGACGCTATAGTTATTCAGGTTGAATTTGACCGCGCTGTGCCGGTTGATGACTTGCGCGCACTAACGGGTGTGGCCAATGTTGAAGTGATGAGTGACACCCTGTTTCGGATAACATCTGAACAAGCGAAAGACGTTCGACCTGAAATTTTTAAATATGCTTCCGAGAAATCGGTTTCGTTAATCGGACTCAAGCAGGAAGAAAATTCCCTTGAGCATGTTTTCAGACTTTTAACTTTACCTCCCTCGGAAACATGATCAGCATCTTATCACGTGAGTTTAACGGATTTCTGAATTCACTGATTGCCTATATGGTAATTGGAGTGTTCCTCACAGCCATTGGGTTGTTGATGTGGGTGTTTCCGGAAACTTCAGTGCTGGAGTATGGCTATGCCGATATGGACACGCTGTTTTCGCTTGCTCCGTATGTGTACATTTTCCTGATTCCCGCCATCACCATGAAAAGCTTTGCGGAAGAAAAGCGTGGCGGTACCATGGAGTTGCTGTTAACACGACCGCTCTCCGATTGGGATATCATCCTCGGAAAGTATCTGGCTTCCTTCTTGTTGGTTGTATTCTCTATTCTGCCAACACTGGTGTATTATTTCTCCGTTCGTGCGTTGGGCGATCCGGTGGGTAATGTTGATACGTCAGGTGTGATTGGTTCATACATCGGGTTGATTTTATTGGGTGGTGTGTTTTGTTCGGTAGGGATTTTTGCTTCTTCCATCACACCCAATCAAATCGTGGCTTTTATTGTTGCCGCATTTTTGAGCTTCCTGTTGTTTTCGGGGTTTGATTCGCTCTCGGCTTTGAATACCTGGTCGGCCTGGGTGTTGGTGATCAAGCAGTTCGGTATTCTGTACCACTATGAATCCCTTGGCAAAGGACTGATTGATAGCCGTGATTTGATTTATTTCTTCAGCGTGGCCTTTTTGTTTTTGTTGCTAACCAAAACGGTAATCGGTTCACGGTCATGGTAATGAAAAGCAAAAAAACAGGCGACTTTCTATTGCTGGCCAACGGCCTTGTGTTAGTTATTTTACTAAACCTTATTGCTGTTGATTATTTTTTCCGGATTGATCTTACCGAAGAGAAGCGTTACTCCATAAAGCCTCAGACACAACAATTATTAAGAGACCTTAGCGATGATATTTATGTTGAGGTTTACCTCGAAGGTGAATTGAATGCCGAATTCAGGCGACTGCGGAATGCCATTCGCGAAGTACTGGACGAGTTTCGCATTTATTCTGGTAATAGAGTAAAGATCTCATTTGTCGATCCGACTACGGCCATCAGTCAGAAGGCCCGTAATGAATTTATTCAAGACCTGGCCTCAAAAGGTGTGCAGCCTACCCGTGTGGTGGAACAAAAAGATGGACAGACTTCAGAGAAATTGATTTTTCCGGGGGCTGTTATTGCTTATGGCGGAATGGAAGTTGGTGTAACGGTACTGAAGGGAAATAAAGCACGAACGCCTGCTGAAGAGATCAACCAATCGATAGAAGGACTCGAATACGAATTTGCCAATGCTATTTATAAACTTACCAATGTTGATCGGAAGCGGATTGGCTTTATTCACGGCCATGGTGAATTGGATAGCTTGTTTATCGCAAGTTTTAACAATGCGCTGTTGGATGTTTATGATGTGTATAAGGTGAACCTGAAACGCAAGCAAGCGCTAACCGATTATGACGCCTTAATCATAGCAAAACCTACTCAGCCTTTTTCTGAGCAAGACAAGTACAAACTCGACCAGTATATAATGAGTGGTGGTCGTGCCTTGTTTTTGCTGGACAGGCTTGAGGCTTCCATGGACAGTGCTTCACGTGAAGATTACTTTGCATTCCCTTACCAATTGCGCCTCGATGATTTACTGTTCAAATACGGTATTCGCATCAATGCCGATTTGGTTCAGGATCGCAATGCAGGTTTATATCCGGTTGTAACCGGCCAGCAAGGGGGTAAGGCGCAAATGCAACTAATGGATTGGCCTTTCTTTCCGTTGATTAACCGATATGCCGATCATCCCGTCACCCGCAACCTGGATGCTGTGATGATGAAGTTTGCAAGCAGTATGGATACCGTTAAAGCAGTTGGTATCACCAAAACACCACTGGCTTTTACATCGGAATTCTCCAGGCGCGTTAACGCACCGGTGCCGGCAAGTATCAATGAAATCAGAAGAAACGTGAAGCCGGAATCTTTTTCATCCGGAAATATTCCGGTTGCTTATTTGCTGGAAGGTAAGTTTACGTCTCTATATAAGAATCGTTTTTTGCCGGAAGGTGTCAGTCAGGAAAATTTTAAACCTGACGGAGAGGAAACCAAGCTTGTTGTGGTATCTGATGGCGACATGGCCCGAAACGATGTGAATCCGAGAACCGGAAATCCGCAGCAGCTTGGATTGGATCCGTTTACCAATTACACATTTGCCAACGAAGAATTTTTGTTGAATGCAGTAGCCTATTTGGCTGATGAGAATGGCTTGATAAAGACGCGATCAAAGGAAGTTAAAATCAGGCCGTTTAATAAAGAGAAGCTTCGGGTGGAGAAGACCAAGTGGCAACTCATTAACCTGGTATTACCTGTAGTGTGTTTGATTTTATACGGATTAGTTTCAGCATACCTGAGAAAAAGAAAATACAGTAAGGCATGAGCGGTGCAGAAAATAGAAACCGGAATTTATTGATCTCACTTGTCGTGCTAAGTGTGGTCACGTTTGCCTGGTATTGGTACGCTCAGCGCGATCGTTCGGTTGTGAATAAGGCGTTGTTCCGGGTTGATCGATTGGATGAGGTCGATCAGGTTGTACTGGAGCGCGAATCAGATCAGGTTGTGTTGAAATTTGATGGTGCCCGTTGGCTGGTGAATAATGAAGTGGCCGATCGTAATCTCATTGATGTATTGTTTGCTACGCTTCAGCAAGCACAGCCGATTCGACCGCTTGCTCAGTCGCAACAAGATTCGGTTAAACAGAAACTGCAGGCTGAAGCTGTTCAGGTTCATGTGATGACTGGTGAGGAAGTATTGAAGTCTTTTGTAGCCGGAGGAAACGCCCGCAAAACGCAGGCTTATTTTTTTCTGCCGGATGAAGACGTTTACCTGGTGGCCATACCGGGTTATCGCGTTTATGTTTCCGGGATTTTTGAATTGGATATAAATGGCTGGAAGGACAAGCATGTTTTTCAGATCAACTGGCGCAATTTTCAAAGTCTGACCGCCAGCTTTCCCCGATCACCAACCGATGATTTTAAGGTAAGCTTTAAAGATGGTTTTTTTAACGTAGAAGAATTACCGGCAACGGATACTACACGCTTAAATGACTACCTGGATGCAGTGTCATTTTTAACAGTTGATTCATACGTTGCAAACGATGCCTTTCGCGACAGCCTGCGTTCGGCACAACCTGCGCTAACCATTTCGTTGCGCGATGTGGCAAACCGGTCGTTTGTGCTCAGCCTGTACCCCGATCCGCGCGATCCATCAAAAATTGCGGGCATAATTGACAGCGCCCAGCTGGCCTGGTTCGATCGCAGGCTGTTGGAGGGGATCCTGAAAACACGCAGTCATTTGGCACCCCAAAAGTGAGGTTACTGGCGCAAAAAGTGAATTTTAGCGCGTTTCCAAAATTGTCTTTTCTTTATAACTTTACCGCGTTTAATACTAAATCAACAACCACGAAATGAAATTCATCGTCAACTCTGCTTACCTGCTCAAGCAGCTATCCAATATCAATGGAGTGATCACCACCAACCCGGTTGTGCCCATCCTGGAAAACTTTCTGTTTGAGTTGGATAAAGGAAGCCTCACGGTTACCGCTTCCGACTTGCAAACATCGATGATTACCGAATTGCAGGTAGAGTCGAAAGAGCGGGGTAACATTGCCGTTCCGGCCCGCATCCTGCTGGAGACATTAAAAAACCTACCTGAACAGCCGGTAACCTTTTCGATTGATGAGTCGACCTACAGCGTAGAGATCATTTCGGACAACGGCCGGTATAAACTTTCCGGTGAAAATGCCACCGACTTCCCGAAGGTTCCTTCGGTGAGCAATGATTTCTCAGCAGAAATTTCTTCTGAAGTACTGGCCCGTGCCATCAACAATACCATTTTCGCTACCAGCAACGATGAGTTGCGCCCAGCCATGACGGGTGTGTATGTTAACCTGGGCGAGAAAAACGCAACGTTTGTTTCAACAGACGGTCATCGTTTGGTGCGCTACCGCAGAGCAGATATTAAATCCGATAATGGCAACGCCATCATCATTCCACGCAAAGCGTTGAACTTGCTGAAAGCAACCTTGCCGGGAGAAAACACTCCGGTAAACATCGACTTTAATTTATCGAATGCGTTCTTCAAATTTGGAAACATTCGTATGATCTGTCGCTTGATTGATGAGCGCTTCCCGGATTACGAAAATGTTATCCCTACGCAGAATCCGATCAAGATGACGATTGGGCGCGCGGATATTCTGAGCGCCATGAAACGTATTTCCATTTACGCCAACAAGACCACACACCAGGTTCGGTTGAAAATTACCGGAAGCGAGCTACAGATTTCTGCTGAAGACCTTGACTTCTCCAACGAAGCGAACGAACGCTTATCATGTGAACATGAAGGTGAGGATATTGAGATCGGATTCAACGCAAAGTTTCTCATTGAGATGTTGACGAATATTGATGCCGATCAGATTCGCCTGAACATGTCGGCACCGAATAAAGCAGGCGTTATCCTGCCATCTGAGCAAGACAAGAGTGAAGACATACTGATGCTGGTGATGCCGGTGATGTTGAACCAATATGTGTAATGATTCAGAGTTCAAGATTCAAAATTCTCGATTTATTGTTACCGAATTTTGAATCTTGACTTTTGAAATTATAGTGCTCCTCGTTTACCGAGTTCAATCACTTCCAGTTTTTTGATTTCCTTTTCTTTCAACTCAAAGCGCACCAGCGTTTTGATGTGATGAAAGCCCTGGTTTCCCGCAGCTCCCGGATTGATATACAGCATGTTATTATACTTCGGATCTTTTTTGATGCGTAGTATGTGTGAATGTCCGCAGATGAAGATATCAGGTATACGGCCTGTTAAAATCTTCTTTATCCGTGGATTGTAGTTTGGCGGAACACCACCAATATGTGTCATCCAGATGGTAAGCCCTTCAATGGTAAACCACAAGTCTTCCGGCAACTTTTGCTGAAGTGGCCGTTCATCAATATTACCGAACACGACCCGTACGGGTTTGAACAGCTCCAACTGTTTTAACAGGGTTTCATCACCAATGTCGCCAGCATGCCAAACCTCATCACAGTTTTTGAAATGTTCAAAAACAGCTTGGTCAAGGAAACCATGCGTATCTGAAAGCAGACCTATCCTCATAGTATCCTCTCTAAAATGCCTTTTGTAACGATAAACTTACCAGTCATAAAGATTGGCAATTTTTTAACAATTCGGATGTAACCAGTACATGGGTTTCAGAGTATCTATACACATCTTCCAAACCTCATGAAACACCTGACCGCCCCACTTGTTATACTTTGCCTGCTTGGCTCAGTATTTACGACATTGGCAACCGATAAGAAAGAATTTAAGGCTAAGCGGGTAGAGGATGCTCCCCGCATTGACGGCATCCTGGATGATGCGGCCTGGCAGGAAGGTGGAGAGCAGGCTCAATTCTTTCAGTTTTCGCCCAGCAATGGCAAGCTTTCTGATTTTAAAACCACGGTATTGCTAACCTATACCGACCGGGCTATTTATGTGGCGGCCAGAATGTATGATCCGGAGCCAAAAAAGATTTTACGTGAGTTTGGCTTGCGCGATGATGGTGACCGGAATGCGGATGCCTTTGGCTTTCTGATTGACCCGTACAACAGCGGCATAAATGCGTTTACCTTTTTTGTAACGGCAGCCGGTGTGCAGGCAGATTTTCTGCTGACCGGAAGTAATTTTGATTCAAGCTGGGATGCCGTGTGGAAAAGCGCCATGAAGATTGATGATGAAGGCTGGGTTGTGGAACTGGAGATCCCCTATTTTGCCATTCGCTTTCCCAAGCAGGAAGTGCAACACTGGAGCGCCAATTTCTACCGCAGGGTACAACGCATTCAGGAAGAATCGTACTGGAACCTGGTTGATAACGGAATTCAGGGAACGGTAAATCAGTTTGGTGTACTTACCGGGCTGGAAAACATTCAACCACCGCTTCGTCTTTCTTTCTCCCCATATGTTACTTCCATTTATACACACGATGGCCATGCCGGTGCCGGTAAGTTTTCGTTTGCCGGAGGTATGGATTTGAAGTATGGCTTGAATGAAAGCTATACACTTGACATGAGCCTGATACCAGACTTCAGCCAGGTACAGTCGGATAACATTGTGTATAACATTTCAGCTTTTGAAGTAATGTATAATGAAAACCGGCAGTTTTTTACGGAAGGTACGGAGTTGTTCAGCAAATCGAATCTCTTTTACTCCAGACGCATCGGACAAACATTCGGTTCGATTCAGTATGATGCTGAAACCGAAGAAGTAGTAAGTGCACCAACGGCAGCCAACCTGATTAATGCAACAAAAATATCCGGCAGAAATAAAAAAGGCCTTGGGCTTGGCTTCTTCAATGCCATCACCAATCGCACGCATGCCAAAATCCGAAATAAAGAATCGGGTGAAGAGCGTGAGCAACAGGTTGACCCGCTAACCAATTTCAATGTGCTGGTGGTTGACCAGAACCTGAAAAATAATTCCAACATCAATTTTACCAACACCAGTGTTATCCGCGGAGATGGCGGTCGGGATGCCAACGTAACGGCTGTGCGTATGAGCCTTCGCGACAAATCCAATACGTACCAGGTCAGTACGTATGCGGCTGTAAATGCCATTATCCAGCCTGATGAAAAGACGGATGTTGGGTATAAGTACTTTGTTGAGCTGGCTAAGATAAGTGGTGTGTGGCAATACGGCCTGGGGCGCAATGTTGAAAGCGATAACTACAACATCAACGACCTGGGTTTTTTACAGGCGCCAAATGAGATATCGCATTATGGATGGTTGCGGTACAATATTCTCAAGCCGAAAGGCATTATCAACACCATGCGCAGTAACTTGAATCTATTTCATGAGCATTTATATGAACCGAACACGTTTACCGTATTTCAATCCAATGTGAACATCAATGCGCAGTTCAAAAACTTCTGGTGGGCTGGATTTAACCTTGGAGGCCGACCGGTTACAACGTATGATTACTTTGAGCCACGAGTTAAAGGTCGTTATGTCAGTCTTCCGGAAAGTTTCAATTTTAATTTTTGGGTAGAAAGCGACAGCCGAAAGCCCTTACAAGTAAATGGTTACACCGGTCAATGGCACCGGCCGGAGTGGGAACAAACATTCAGGTGGTGGGGCATATATTTCCGTTATCGTGCCAACAATAAACTTTCATTCAATACAGAAATTAATTACGAACGCGGTAATGGACGTGGGTTTGCTACAAAGTTGTATGATGAAGAGGCTAATCTTTCCGACATCATTTTTGGTGCACGCGATATGTTGATCACGAGCAACATTGTGGGGTTGAACTACACCTTTAACAACAAGATGGGGCTGACACTTCGTGTACGCCATTATTGGTCGAAGGTACAGTATGAAAAGTTTTTTAGCTTAGGTGCGGATGGCGAACTGAATGATACAGCCTACGAAGGTTTAAACAATGACGGCTCGCCCGCACACGATGGTAACTTCAACGCCATGAATGTCGATCTGGTATATTTCTTTCAGATTGCCCCGGGTTCATTTTTGAATTTTGTTTGGAAGGACGCGATACACAAATTCACCAATAACACCGACCCCGATTATTTCACAAATGTGCGTGACGTATCCAGATCGCCCCAGGTAAACAGCATCTCGCTACGGCTAACCTACTTTATTGACTACCTCACGTTAAAGAAAAGCATCTCCAGGAACTAATACGATTGTGTTGATCAACGATTTATCGTGGCATTTCTTCCTTTTAGCGGAAAAATCGGGGATTCATACAGCCGGCCTTTACACTTTCGGATAGCGATTTTACTTTTAACGTTCACCGCTATAAAATGGGTTGTCATGAATAAAGCATTACTCTTTCTTTTTCTTTTTGGATTGTCAACAGCATGGGCAAATGAGCCAGAGCAGAAAAAGCCAGATTTGCACCAACAATTTCAGGGTATCCGCGACAATTCAGAGTTTATTGATCCATTCCGCATGGTACGTGCATACCAGGTTGAAAATTTCTGGAAGGCCGTGCAGGACACCTTACGTGAGAAGGATGAGCACCTGTTAGCGGCTCAACAAAAAATTGCTGCGGTAGAGGGTGAAGTGGTTTCGCTGAAAAATACAATTAAGGAAAAGGATTCATCTGTGGAAGAAATGGCTTTTGCCGGTTCGCATATCGCTTTTTTGGGTTGGGATTTCTCCAAAGCAAGTTTTATCTGGATTGCGGTTTCGGTAACCATCGGGTTGATTGTCTTAATGGTACTTTTATTTATCGCATTTCGTACAGCGTTACAGGCCGCCCGCGAATCGCGAAACCTGTATAACGAGGTGAGTAATGAATTTGACACCTATAAACGAAACACGGTTGAAAAAGAAGTGAAACTTTACCGTGAGCTTCAGGACTACCGCAATCGCCTTTCTGAATTAAAAAGTGCGTAGCAATTATTGGTAAACGCGAACGTAATCTACTTCCATGCGTTGCGGCCAGATGGAGTCGTCAACGCCTTGCATGCCACCCCAATTACCACCCACGGCTACATTCATAATCAGGTGAAAACGTTTGTCGAATGGCCAGCCGTTATAATCATCAGTCGGGTCGCGTGCAACCGTGTGGTATAAGGTATCATCTACAAAAAAGTCAATCTTGTTTTCGCGCCAATCAATGGCGTATACATGAAACGCATCCTGACAATCGGCAACGGTGATGATGCCTTCTTTCTGAGTTTGTTTCAAGTGATTGTATTTTTCGGTATGGATAGTTCCATGAACCACACCGGGGTCGAAACCTACGTGCTCCATAATATCAATTTCGCCTGAAGCAGGCCAGCCTCCGTACGACCAATCCGTGGAGAGCATCCAGATGGCCGGCCATGTGCCTTTACCACGTGGTAGTTTTGCTTTTACTTCAATGCGGCCATACAACCAATCGCCTTTGTTTTTCGAAACAATACGCGTGGAGGTGTAGGCTTTTCCACCCAGTGAGTCTTTATGTGCTTCAATAATCAGTACTCCGTTTTCAACCCGCACGTTTTTTGAATTATTGGTGTAGTACTGAAGTTCGTTGTTTCCCCAACCGCAAACATTCGGGCAGCCATCACCCAGGTCGTAATTCCATTTGGTGGTGTCGGGTGCTCCGGTGTAATCAAACTCATCTGACCACACTAAAACAGTTTTTTGATTTGTACACGTAGCGAAACTCAGCAGTATAAAAAGGCCAACAAAAGAAACATGGAAAATTTTCATGACGAGTTGTTTAACGGGAGGATAAATATCCATAATTTTCATCACTATTCGCGGGAGTAGCTCAGCTGGTAGAGCGTTGGCTTCCCAAGCCGAAGGTCGCGGGTTCGAGCCCCGTTTCCCGCTCATTATTTTGTATTAATCCCAATTGATGAACCGAATCGATCGCCTTACTGCTATTTTAATTCAGCTTCAAACCAAAAAAGTAGTGAAGGCACAGGAAATTGCCGATCGGTTTGAAATCAGTCTGCGCACGGTTTACCGCGATGTGCAGGCCTTGATGGAGGCGGGTGTGCCCATTGGCTCGGAGGCAGGGAAGGGGTACTTCATTGTAGATGGCTATCATCTGCCACCGGTTATGTTTACGCAAGATGAGGCCAGTGCCATGTTGCTGGCCGGAAAACTGGTGGAGAAGATGGGCGATAAATCGGTACGCCAGGCATTTGATACCGCCTTGCAAAAAGTAAAGGCCGTGCTGAATGAAACCGAAAAAGATCACCTGCAAAACCTGGAACCACACATTGAAATTTATTTACGGTCGCGGTATGAGCACCGTGATCAGAACAGCTTTCCGGATCATTTTCTTACTGAAATACAACGGGCGCTGGCTAAAAAACAGGTACTCGTAATTGATTACTGCAATAATAAGGAAGAGGTAACAACGCGCGAGGTTGAACCCATCGGCATTTTTTATTACAGCATGACGTGGCATTTGATTGGCTGGTGCCGGCTACGGAACGATTACCGCGATTTTCGTTCCGACCGGATTAAACATCTTGAAAATTCAGGCCAGGCGTTCGAAAGCCGCAACCTGATGTCGCTGCAGGAGTATTTCAACACCATATTTCA
Organism: Cyclobacteriaceae bacterium; assembly: GCA_019638275.1. Classification (GTDB taxonomy): domain Bacteria; phylum Bacteroidota; class Bacteroidia; order Cytophagales; family Cyclobacteriaceae; genus UBA2336. The sequence goes on from JAHBUC010000007.1 coordinate 53,439, forward strand.
GAATAACAGTTCGCTTATTCGTGTTTCAGTTTTATTCGACAAAGCTGCACTGGGTTTCCGCCCGATATTTGGCAGCATTTCACAAACTGATTTGGGTGACAGGCTTCGTGTTGAATTTATGATGGATAACCTACGGCACCTGGCGCACTGGTTGCTGATGTATGGTAGTGCCGTTGAAATCGAATCACCCGATGAGCTTAAGACTATTATGACCGAACTGGTGGAGGAGTTGGCCGGACACTATAGTGGGCAGGTGATGACAGGGCTGGCTGGCAGGAGTTGAGCACAATCTGGCTATCACTACACACTGGAATTCGTATAGCATATATTTTTTTATCTACCGTTTATTTTCCAATTACTGGGTGGTATCAAACTACAATTTATTGGAGATACTTCATATTCATCTCCAATTTGTCTATCGGGTTTGTGTCGGGATTTTTGTTCAAGACTAATAAGTCGAACAATAAGTTTTTCAGTACTATGAGCTTTCACAATTGCTATACCTCGTAAGCTTGACGCGTAATTTTTTTTAAAGGCAGCAAATACACTCACAACAATGGTATCTCCAATAGGGAAGTATTTCATCAACTCTTCTACAGACGTAAAACTATCATGATCTCTTTTTAAGTCAGGGGCGGAAAAACCATCTTGCGGGGCTGTTTGCCAAAATGTTCTATATTTTATTGCTTCTTCCTTAATATTTAAAGGGAGTCCATTTAAATGTCGATGGTATGATTTTAGAATGATTGCAGACATATCGTCTGGATGCACGAAACCTGAGTCAAGAAGACTTTTTTTTAGATCACTATTTTTCCAGAGGCCCCAATTGTTTCGTATCCACATACCGAAACCATGATGAAGTCGTCCAGTGGAAATGTCCTCTGGCAAAGTTTTGAAGGTATACTTAGAGGTATCATCAAATATCTTGTCAAGATAGTCCCAGCATTGAGTTAGAGTTTTAGGCTTCCCAGTAAGGTTGTTGCTTTCTTGGCTCCAAACCGTGGACATAGAAAGACAAAAAAGTAAAAGTACTACAGGATTTTTATGTGTCACTGTTTGGGTTTGTTTAATTGGCGGTAAAACCTTCGGATTTGTCCGCCTACACGAATATAAATAAACCTGTTGATACTACAGACGACACGGTCGCCCGCCATTAAACAAACCCGGTGTTAGCGGCAGGCTTTTCTGTGTCTGGTTTAATTACGTCTTCAAAGAAAATTAGATTATTAATGATTTGCCCTGTTATAACATCAACTGTCGCGACATTTCTTCCATCAATTACTCCAAATGTGTCTGTATTTATCCACTTACAAGTCTTAGCAATTATTTTTATTGGGTCAAGCGGATAAGTATTTCTCTTGTCTATTAATTTAAATTCCTTGGTGTCATTTTGACTTTTGATAAGAACATAAAGTATTGACCTTTCTGTTGTCTTTATGATTTTCGGCTGGGCTGATATTTTTTTATTTCTTGATAATATAGGTTTGAATGGTACTTCGTATTGAAAATTACATTTTAGAATTTCATTATATGCATTTAAGAAAATCCTATTGTCCCATTTCTCGAAATCACCTATCTCAATAATCGAGTTATGAAGTATTTCGAGTATTTTAAGCAGTCTTTTTTCCTTGTTCAGTGTAATGAATCCATTGTCATTGAATTCAGTGTCATATATACAGATTGAACCAATAAACGTAGGCTTACTATAGACCTTTCGATTATTGAATTGAATACGAATAGCTGAAGTCTTAGGTGGTTTGTATCCGTCAAGTTTTGTCAAATATAAGTCTGCTACAAAATTAAATTCGTATCTGAATGTCCATTGCTCAGGAGGCATTGGTATTTCTGTTCCATAGTAGTATATAGATATGTCAGATAGTCGTCTCATAAGCTTGCCGCTAACGTCTGTGCTTGTGACGGGCGGGGTTTAGGAGGCCTTAGCAATGGAGCGAAGCGAAATGCTAAGGCCGACCAGTTGTAACCTGTCCCCCGTGACAATGCACATAAAGATAACGATAGTTATGAGGACACCGAACCCCCGTCTGGCACAAGCATTTTGTTGGCGGCTGGCACCAGTTCAAAATTAATAAACCCCGGGTCTTACGTGTCCGTCATTGTCGGGTATGTACGCGTTTATCGTCCCGTGTTCTGATGTCCAGTCAGGCTCTACTATAATACTGAGTTTGTGTCCGAGTCTGTCGGCTATTTCGTTTTCCAATTCGTCCCAAGTATCTATGTAGAACCAGTCGTGTCTAAAGTCATTTAGCTCCCAAATTCCTAGCCAAGGAGTGTCAGATTTTTTATTCCATTTTTTCCGGAGTTCTTGAATTAGATTTTTGTCGGAAAGTCCATGAATTATGTATTGAAACTCAAAAAACAAAATCACCGAGTCTTTTTCCCTTCCTTTTTTTAATAGTTCCAGAAAGTCGGTTTTTGCTCGAATTATTTTGAAGTTTTTGTCGCCAGCTGCGTAAGCGTGTCGAATACAAATAAGAAGCTCTCCTTTATTGGCAAGTATGTCAAGTCCTGCGTTTATAAATTCTAAGTCGGTCGCTTTTTCGAATTCCATAAAAAGTTATGTGCTTGCCGCCAACTTTAGTATATAATCATTAAATATATTTCTGTTATCTAAACCCTATAGCGCCTTGGCTTTTTTATACTTGACTAATCTCAAGCTTTTATTAGTTCAAGTGATTTCAAATGTGCATTGATCAGTTCAACTTCATCCTTGCTTAACTGAATGCTTGCTGCTTTCGCATTCTCCACAGCCTGCTTTGCATTGCGTGCACCTGCAAGGGCAATGGTAATGCCCGGTTGTTCGATGGTCCACCGTAGCACCAATTGACCAAGTGTGGCATTCTTTTCATCAGCAAGCGGCTTTATCTTGTCAAGGAATGCGTTTGTGCGCTTGATGTTTTCATCCGTAAAAAAGTAGGTGGCGCTGCGGTGGTCACCTTCATTGAAAGTATAGCCGGGTTTCATTTTTCCGGTGAGTAAACCGCGTTGCAACGGACTGTATGCCAAAATTCCTTTGTTGTGTTTCAGGCAATACGGCACCACTTCGGTTTCAATGTCGCGCTTCACCATGCTGTAGGGCACCTGGTTAGAGACCAGCTTTAGGGATTTCTCAGCCTCTTCCAGTTGGGCTGCATTGTAATTGCACACTCCGGCATACCGAATCTTGCCGGCTTTAATTAATTGCTCCACAGCCCCCATGGTTTCATGGATAGGCGTGGTGCTGTCGGGCCAGTGTATTTGATAGAGGTCAATATAGTCGGTACCTAACCTGCGCAGGCTGTCTTCACATTCCTGAATGATGCTCTCTTTTGCAGCGTATTTATAAATGTCAATGTCCTTACCTGAATTGTCTTTGCTCTTGAAATAAAATTCACCTTTCGACAGGTTCCAGCGCAAACCAAATTTCGTCAGAATCTGCACCTTATCGCGCGGTAATCCTTTTATGGCTTCACCAGTAATTTCTTCGCTTTCGCCTTGTCCGTAAACCGGTGCGGTATCAATGGCCGTTACGCCCACCTCATACGATGCCTGAATGGCCTTGATGGCTTCTGTGCGTTCCGTTCCGCCCCACATCCATCCGCCAGCAGCCCATGCACCAAAGGTGATTACCGGTAGTTTCAGGTCAGAATGGCCAAGGTTTCTGTATTCCATATGTTTTTTTTATGGACAATAATAAAAACCTAAGTGAGAGAATGCTAATGTTAATTGTACAGAATAGTCAGCTCAACACGCCTGTTTTTTGCTCGTTCTTCATCGGTTTCATTATTGTTTAGCGGCTCGTGTATTCCTTTACCCTCTGTTACGATTCTGGATGGATCGACTCCCTGTTCAACAAGCCGGGTTTTCACAGCATTGGCGCGCTGAAGCGATAGTCGTTCATTAAATCGGGCCGAGCCGATGTTATCGGTATGGCCAACCAGTTTTATGCTCAGGTGTGGGTTATCAGTCAGCGCCTCGGCCAACTCATCAATATATGTAGCTGATTCTCCATCCAGATTTGCGCTATTGAATTCAAAGTTAAAATGTAACGTAACGCGTTCAATGACGAGTGCTTCATGTTTTATTTTTCCTGCTTCGGCAAGTGCCAGCACAGAATCTTGTTTGTGTTGAAGGTTTTCTTTCAGTGCAGGTATTGGTTTAGGCTGTGTGCTCGTTGTTGAATCAGCTTTGAGGGTATTTGGTGTACTCGCATTTTGTTCTGCTTTCGGTCGGGTTGCAGTAACTGGTTGCTTCTTGCGTTCGGGCGTTTTATTCTTCCTTCTTGCGTTGGCTCTTGCTTTTAATCTGGGGTCTACCAGGCCGCGTAGCTCAACGCCAACTTCAAGGGCTCCAAGATTTCCAATATTTTTTTTGAACAATGGAAAGTCATAACTGAATCCTACAGAAAAATTTTCTTTGTGAAATTGTGCGCCAATAATGCCCGATCTGCCCGGCACATATTTGGTAATGAAATCAACCCGGCCGGAAAGTGAGGGAGAGGAACTTAATTCATAGCTGGTTATGGCACCAATGTTAAAAAGGTTATTCAGGTGACTTCTTGTAAATAATACTTCAGGAGTAAAGGCCAGCGGGCCGGATTTATAGACACGTATTCCAACTGCAGCCACTGCTGTTGATTTTAGTTGTGCTTGTGAGTCGAGAAAGAATGCTTGTGGTTTGTTGAAGTCAAAGAATGAGACACTCCAATAGGCCACACGATTGTTGTTTCTATCCACCTGTTGCCACTGGAGGCCAAGGCTCAATGTGAAAAAATTTAACCGCAATTGATTGAAATTTTCACCACTGTATAGCGATTCGTCAAAACCCCTGTCGGGGATGTACTGCATACCCGTATATAAGCCAGCCGGATTTACCTTTTGAATCTGGTATAACCCTTTCGCGCCAAAGGAAAGCGTTTGGTATTTGCTCAGGTAAACGTTAGTCGCGATTGATAAGGCAGCTTCCTGGGTATTGAAAATGCCGGCTACTCCTGAGCGGTCATCCATCAAGGTTAATCCTATTCCGCCCCAGCGCGTTCCATTTCTTGAACTTAAAAAGGGAAAGCTGGCTGAGGCCATGCTGCTTGCCAGGTTGAAGTCTGCCCCGGTTGACTGATTACGGTGAATGAAACTGAGTGTGGCATAATCGGAAGTGGCAACCGATGCCGGGTTGATGCGCTGTGCAGTGTAGTTGTATTGACTGAATTGAAAATATTGAGCATAGGAGTAGTGTGACCAACAGCATACAAGTAAGATCAGCAGTTTTCTCAGTATCATCGAATCAATACAATTGAACCTGAATCTTTTCCATTGAGCAGTAGTTTGCCGCCATTCATGAGTTCCCCGTTTACTTTCCAATAATAGACACCTCCGGGTTGTAAAATTCCTTTAACGGATCCATCCCAACCTCGTTGAGTAGCTTCGGTCATATCTGTCGTGCTGTATACCGTATTTCCTTCGCGGTTTATGATGGAGAATGAAAATTCTTTCACCTGACTCAGTCCGTAAATTTTCAATTGATCGTTTGTTCCATCCTGATTGGGTGTGAATAAATTGGGAATGAAGGCCTGCTGTTGTACTACCACCGTAACATTGGCCGATGCGGGACAGCCAATTGAATCGGTAACCGTAACTAAGTATGTTGTAGTTACCGCGGGCGATGCAATAGGATTGGGTATGGTGGAATTATTTAATCCTGTCGCAGGTGTCCAAGTGTATTGAGTTCCTCCTGCGGCATTCAATTGAACTTCTTCTCCTTTTAAAATTTGAAACGATTGTCCGTTTAAGGTTACGACTGGTTTACTGATTTCAATGGTTGTTCGATGGATTTCGCTGCAGCCCTCGCCATCGGTTACAAAAAGTTTCACTGTATCAACAGTGGTTACAATATAGGTAATTGCCGATTCATTTGACAGAAATCCATTTTTAAAGCTTGACCATTCGATCTGAGCCCAATTGCCACTGGCTTCAAATTCAAGTTGTGAATTTTCGCAGGCAAAGAGCGTGTCGTAATACTCGCGAACAACCGAATCTTTTCGTTCCATTAAGAATAGTTTGATCAATGAACATACGGTATCGCGTTGTGGAATAAGGAAGAAGACGGTGTCTGTTGCTTCAGCGGTATACTCGTAAGTCGTGGCTTCACCCAGAAAACCTTTATCAAAAGAAAACCATAGTGCGGTGGTATCGGCCGTTAATGTTTTGCTTTCCGTTTTGCAAAGTGTGACTTCCTCCTCCAGAATTTCCAGGCAAAATTCACTTGACCCGTTGCAAATACCCTGACAATTGAGCACAGACCCGGAACACGAATATTCTCCGGTATGGTAAGCATTGTCAATGGATTGGATGTGATAGGCGTACTCCGGCTGATTAATGCCCTTGACGAAGGCGTAATTATCTGTTCCGTTATTTCCATGCGAAACCTGTAGCCTTCGTTTGTTTAGTAAATCAAAGTCACCGGATACCAAATCTTTATTCTGCGTTTGCAGTGTTAGATCATATGTTATTGATGACGAAGGGGTCGAATCATCTCCGGGTTTATCCCAATACATAAAAAGTCGGCCATAAAGAATTGCTGCAATTGGCGTTGGGGGAACCCCTGGAGGATTATTGACTGCAGAGATGGAGTTTTTATAGAAACTGATCGTGTATGTTGTTGTACCTGACAGCTGAACCAAATCCAGGTCCCCATCATAGTCAAAATCTCCAAAACGTTGCGTGATTAAGTCATCAGATGGGAGCGGCTCAAGTGCTTCAGTTGCCAGAAAGATTTTATTGACAAGCGTTGTTGTTTGATTCTCACCCTGCACCTGGATGTCAACTTGGCCATCTGAGTCGAGATCAGCAGCAAAAAGTTGTTTAGGAATAAAATCAAGTGAGGTTTTCTCTTCAATTGTAAAGTCACCGGTTTCGGTACTGGATACTGTAAGTACTATCCCTTCGTTGTTGGTATTGATTCCTGCTAGCACCACATCAAATATTCCGTCATAATTAATATCGGCAAGCCAGGATGAAAGCTTAGCGATACCACCAATCACGGCACCTTCGGTGAAATTCATCTGTCTGTCATTAATCAAGATAGCATGGTAAGGTGAAGCATTTTCAAGTTCGCCAGAAATAAACAGATCATTCACTCCATCCTGGTTAAAGTCGTATGCTTCAATAACGGTGGCGTGAACCTTAATGCTATCTTTTACCAACGTCCATGAATTTTGTTGAAGCTCAAAAACGGAAAAGAAGGGCCCATCCAAATTTGTTCCGCTGATGATCAGCTCCTTTATTCCATTTTGATTCAGGTCTGCAAACTTGATAACAGAGCCGGCTATGGGCAATAAAGGCTCATCAAGAAGCGAAAAGTTAAAATCGCCATCACTGATCAGGGCGGTTGTGACGGGGTTATCACCTGAATTTCCGGAAAGAATAACATCAACCTGCCCATCCATATTAATATCAGTACATGAGGTTATGGCATTTTTTATTCCGGTCTCAACAGGGTGTACAAATGAGAATTCAGCGTTTTCGTTTTTATAAATCAGGAACACGTGGTAGTCAAGTTGATCCGTGGCCTGAACCAAAAGATCAAGCTCACCATCATGATTTATGTCTAACCAGTGTATGCTTTTACCGGTAAACCCGGCCGGTAAATCCAGGCTTTGAACCTGCTGAAACTGTTGCGCGGTGGAGCAGAATCCTTGAACCAGAATAGTTATCAGTACAAACAGTTTTTTCATCACTCTTTTGTTTTAACAGAGATGATTTGAAAGGTTATGGGAATGGAAAGCTTACTGGATACAGGCTTTCCGTTCAATGTGGCCGGATTCCACAACGGCATATTTTCAATAAGCCTGATGGCTTCCAGATTGAGTTTCTCATCCGGTGAATTTTCAATGGTTATTTTCTCCGGCTTGCCCGTCACATTTATGATAAAGGATACTGTCACGACACCTTGGATGGAGTCGGCAAGGGCTTCCGGGGGATATTGTAAAGCGGTACTGAAGTAGGTGTATAGTGATCCGTATCCATTAACGGGTGAGGCCTGGTGATAAATGTGTTCAGGCTGTTCTGTTGCCTTCTCCTTAACTTCTGATTTTTTGTTCGCAGCAATTTTTGTTGGTGATTTATTTTCCAGAGGCTGAATAACAGGTTGCTTTTCTGCGTCTTGTTCATCGTTAGCTGTTACGGGATCATCTTGAGCGGGTGTTGCAGGTTCCGGAGTGTCAGGTGTTCCTGTTATTTCCGAATCAGCGGTCTTTGCTTCGGGTATTCCATCAACGTTAGTTCTCTCAGAAACCGCGTACCACAGCAATCCAATCAATACGATTCCCCCAACCCCAAGTAAACCTCTTTTCAGGAAAAGCTTGTTTCGATTGGTCTGTGTAGCACTTGCATGCTTGCGAAGCAGCACATCGAAATCCATATACTGGAGTATTTCGCTGTCAGATACTTCTGGTCTTTTTTTCATTATGGTAATCTTAATGTTTGGCATGTCCGATGAATAGTTTTTTCATTTTTTCAAGAATGCGATAGGTTCTAACCTTGGCGTAGTTTTCTGTAATGCCTAATATGTCGGCAACTTCTTTGAAAGGCCGGTTTTCCATAAACCTCAACTCAATCAGTTGAAGTTCTTCGTGCTTCAACTGCTTGAGTATTTCCGGTAGTCGTTGTTTCAGATCTTCCAAACCATCCTGCGCGAACATTTCTTCGTATAAGAAATCGGCAAGATCATCTTCCAACACCACTATGCGTGATCGCTTGGTTTTTCTGAAATAATCGTTGCATTCGTTAATAGCAATGCGATACAGCCAGGCCGAGAAGGGTAATCCCCTGAAATTATATTTCCCAATATTCAACAGAGCCTTTAAAAAGACCTGCGAGGTCAAATCGGCAGTCAGCTCCTTTTCTGCTGTACGATGGAGTATAAACAGGAAAATCGCCTTGTAATATTTTTCATAGAGCGGCTTAAAGGCAGCGGAATCCTCTTTTGATCGGAGGATGAGCACTTCTTCTTCGTTTGAGATTTTAGTCTGGTAGTCTTGCTCCACGTGCTTATTGGGCCATTTTGAAGTCTAAATGACAATTCCATTTAAAAGATACACTTCCTGCATAAAAAAGCCGTGAAATTCTGGTAAGAATGTGCCCTTCGAGAACTGAAGAGATAAAATTTTCAAAACTATTTTTTTCTGTTGCCATAGGGCTGTCACCGGTCAATCGTTTTTTTGGTACATGATTCATGCAAAATCATCTACACCGTTTATTAAAGTTTTATGGCTAATAGCCGGAGTACTGATCGGAGTGTTGATCCTGGTGATTTTGCTTTCTGAACCGTTGTTAACCTAAGTCAATTTAAATTATGGATGTAATCGTGCTTTCAACCTCCGTTCAATCGCCAATTCAGGTAAAATCCCTGGCACCAGTACTGAACGAATTGGCCGGTCAGGGTAACTGGAATTTTGCATTGGACGATGTAGACCGGGTACTTCGCATTGTTTCAGATAAGATTAAACCTACCGATGCCGTGAAACTGTTGCGCAGTTGGGGAATTGATTGTAAGGAACTTGAATAATTTATAACCGATATGCGAAAAGTAATTTTAGGCGTAGCTGTAAGCCTCGATGGCTTTATTGAAGGTCCGAATGGCGAGTACGATTGGTGCCCGCCTCCCTCGAAAAATGAAATGGATAATTTCCTGGAGGGAATTGATGTAGTGTTTTTTGGGCGGAAGAGTTATGAATTGTTTGGCACGTCCGAGTATGCCAGCAAGACCTGCTATGTATTTTCCAATACGTTAACCGCTGTAAAGGGCAAGAATACCCATTTGCTTAGTGGCGATGTAGTGAGTGCAGTGAAGAAAATCAAGGCAGAGGAAGGGAAAAATATCTGGCTGTGGGGTGGCGCAAGCCTGACCACCACATTTATAAATGCAGGATTGGTGGATGAACTGTGGCTTGGCCTTGTGCCGGTAGTACTGGGGGCAGGCAAGCCGTTGTTTCAGGATATCAAAAAGCGTGAACTTTTTGAGTTCACCGAGGTAGACAAACAGCAAGGCTATCTTTCAATGAAACTTCGCTACAAAGGCTGATGACGTTTCCGTTATCTTTGCCTCCATGACGATGGAGGAAAGGGTACAGGCTGTTGAACAGGTTTTTGAGAAACTCGATCAGGAAATTGCACAGTTTCAGGGTTGGTCGGGCTTGCATTGTAAGTGGGGATGTGGTAAATGCTGTTTCAAGCCCGATATTGAAGCTACTATTCTTGAGTTTCTTCCGTTTGCGCATGCTTTGTATCATGCCGATCAGGCATTTGCGTGGCTGGAGAAACTAAAACAATCAAGCGGATCCATTTGCTTGATTTTAAATCCGACACAATCAGGTGCGGGCCTGTGCACGGAGTACAAGCATCGCGGATTGATTTGCCGCCTCTTTGGATTTTCTGCGCGCACCAACAAGCATGGAAGAAAAGAATTGGTCACGTGTGAAATCATCAAAACCGAACAGGCTGATCAGTATACGCTGGCGCATGAGAAAGTAGAGCAGGAGAAAGAGTCAATACCGGTCATGCATCAGTACTATATGCAACTTCATGCAATTGATTACGAGTTGACGAAAGATTTTTACCCGATTAATCAGGCCATTCGTAAAGCCATTGAAACGGTGTTGGCCTGGTATGCTTACAGAAACGATTGAACAACAACCTGTACCTTTTGCAGGATGATTTTGAATGCCTGAAGTTTCACAGTCGGCTGTACTGCATTTCCAATATCTGATGCTTCGTTGGAGGCCGGATTCAACCAGATTACCATTAAAATAATGGCGGCTACGGCTACGCCAAGCAGGAGGGAAAGTTCTTTATAGGTTAACCGCATTTTCACATGGCGGTCTTTTACGAAACCTGTGCCAGTCTGAAAATCGCTCAAAGCAGCTTTTTTTGCTACTTTATTTGATGATATGTGTGCGATTTTGAACATGGTAATGATTTACTTCGAACAGTATACCCGTTGTTTTAGCTAAGGTTACTCCATGCGGCTTAAAAAGATTAAATCCTGTTTGAACCACATTCCGTGTTAAATTTGTTGCTGAACTAGTCTCAGGATTACAGGGCCATGCGAATAATCTATAATATCTTTCTTTTTGTAGCACTATTAGCGATTTCTTCTTTCCATTTGCCGAAGGAGGAAAGCCCGGTAAAGTGGTTAACCTTTGAACAGGCTGTTGAAAAGGCAAAGGTTGAAAAGCGCAAAATTTTCATTGATGTGTACACCGATTGGTGTGGCTGGTGCAAAGTGATGGATAAGAACACATTCAGTGAACCCCGTATAGCGAAAATCCTGAACGAGAATTTTTACCCGGTTAAATTAGATGCCGAGCAACGCGAAGATATCGTGTATGCCGGGCATACCTTCAAATTTGTGGAGTCTGGTAGAAACGGATATCATCAACTGGCTGCCTCTTTACTAAATAATAAGTTAAGCTATCCCACGGTTGTTTTTCTGGATGAAGACTTTCGGATCATTCAGCCGTTACCGGGCTATCAGAAGCCGGAAGAGTTTCATAAGATCGTTCAGTTTATTGGCGAGGATCATTTTAAAAAGATCTCCTGGACCGATTGGCAACTGAAGTATAAGTCGCCCTACGCAAGCGGTACTTCTTCTGGCAGGTAAATCTCAAAAGTCCGGACATAAAAAAACCATCAACAGTTAAACCTGCAGATGGTTTGTAATGAGTTAAGCAGATGTTACCGGCCTAATCTTTATTTTCTTGTTTCTTGGTTTTTTGGAAATCTACGTAGCCTATAGCTGCAGCAAAGCCAATAACCACGGCTACAATCGTGATAAACAAGTTGGCGCCACTTCCTACATATTGTTCAAACATAATGGTATCGGTTTTTGATGAAGCAAATGTAGCCGATTGAGGCTAATCCTTAAAATTAATTTGTTATTAATTCGGCATTAAATGCCCAATTCTTCGCGGTTTTCGCGCAAAACGCCAATGATAAAGGCAATGTGATCGGGCAGGGTTACACCCAACAGTTCGGCCCCTTTGTACACCTCATCTCGCTCCACTTTGGCCGTAAAACTTTTGTCTTTCAGTTTTTTAATAACCGATTTGGGTTCCAGGCTGGCAATGCCATCAGGCCGCACCTGGCAGCAGGCCACTATGAAGCCGGTAAGTTCATCGCAAGCCAGTAATGCTTTGTCGAGTTGGTTGGTGTACGGAACATTCCATTTGGTATAGTGTGCAGAGATGGCGTGCGCAATCTTTTCTTCACCCAAACTTTTTAGTTTTTCGACAATGATACCTGGATGTTTTTCGGGATAGGCCTCATAATCCGCATCGTGTAATAACCCGGCTATCGCCCACTCATCAGCATGTTCGCCACAGTGTTTGGCATAGGCCTCCATCACCAATTCAATGCTGCGCATGTGCCGCAGCAAGCTTTGGCTTTTGGTCATTTCAGTTAACAAGGTGCGGGCTTCTTCGCGCGTCATTACTTGAACAACTCTTTTCGTTTGTTCATAAAAATGAAGTTGAAGGCAGCGATTACCAACAGAATGGCGAGTATAATCAACACGATAAACAACCGGCTGCTTTTTAATTGCAGGGTTTTAACTTCATCTTCCTTTTTTAATATTTCATATTGACGTTCCTTCTCGCTTAACTCAAGGGCCATCTCCATTTGTGCAATTCTGCGTGTACTTTCTTCGCTGTGAATTCGTTCGCGGGCTGAGTCGTATTTCAGCAGACTTTCATACGCATCTTTTAATTTGTTCTGCCGGTAGTAACTGTATGAAATGTTCTTCAAAATTTCAGGTACCTCGGCATACACCTGAAGCTCATCGGAAAGCGCAAGCGCTTCATTCAGGTACTGTTGTGCCGGGCCGGGTTGATTGGCCTTGGTATAGGAAATACCAATGTTGGTAAGGCTGTTCAGCATACCCAATTTGTTGTTGGTTTGCCGTTCCAAATCAAGCGCCTTTTGGTAATGTTCAATGGCGCGCTGATAATTGCCTTGCTTGAAATATACATTGCCCATGTTGTTCAGTGGATCTGCCGTAGGCTTACCAATTTTTTCACTGAGTTGATACGCTTCAGAAAAATACCGCATGGCTTTTTCATACAACTGCAAATCGTTGTTCAGATTGCCCAGGTTGTTCATGGACCCTACCAGCTTCTGCGGATCACCTAATTCTTTAAACAACGCATTCGATTCTTCCAGGAATTTCATGGCCTGACCATAATCTTTTTTGATGGAGTAAATGGTAGCGATGTTATTCTTGGTGGTGGCGATACCCTCTTTGTTTTGGAGTGTATCGTAAATGCTGAGTGACCGGATATAATATTCAAGGGCTTTATCGAGTGCGCCCTGATTGCGGTAAACCACTCCCAGGTTGTTGTAGCACGCGGCCATTCCCTTTCTGTCTTCAATTTCAGTTGCGAGGCTTAAGGCTTCACGGGTATAGCCGAGGGCCTTAACCGGGTCGGACTGAATGTGTGCCCGAAAAAGTTCGTTCAGGGTTTTCACCCGGCCTTCATTTTTGGCGGTATCCAGGGCCGTCAGCAGGCTATCGATTACCGCATCTTGCGCCATGGCAGAATATGCGAAAAAGAGGACTAAAAGGGGCAATTTAAACCTCATAGCGATTGATTTAAGGCGTTAAAGTTAATCTAAAATGCGGGAATTCCGGTAAATTCTCTCGGGCCATTTCCGTCCGGATAAAATATCTTTACCTTCAACGTGGGGATGTTCAAATTTGATAAATTTTACCCATATGAAGAAACCAGCCGTATTCCTTTTCGCTTTGCTTTCCTTTTGTTCGATGCACGTGTATGCGCAGTCGACTAATGAACAACAGATTCAACAAGTCATTGAAAATCTTTTTATCGGAATGAAGAAAGGTGACAGTGCTTTGGTGCGCAGCGTGTTCCATGAGACCGTTACCATGGCCACGGCTTTTAAAAACAGGGAGCAAAAATCGATGTTACGAAGAGAGTCATCCATTGAAGATTTTGTGAAGTCAGTGGGCACACCAAGGGCAGATGCCTTGAATGAGGAAATCTGGAACCTGGAAATAAAGGTGGATGGCGATCTGGCGCAAGCCTGGTGCGATTATGCTTTTTATGTAGGTAAGAAGTTTAGCCATTGCGGTGTGGATGCGTTTCAATTGTTTCGTACCGAAAAGGGATGGAAAATTTTCCACCTTGCCGACACACGCAGACCGACTGATTGTAACATTCCTGATACGGTTAGCGCAAAGTATAAATGAGTTTGCAATTTGAATTATCTCAGTAATTAACAATATAAAGCGGCCACAAGGACACCAATAGACTAAGAGCACTTTAGCCAGGCTAAAGGAGCCAAGTGAATTCTTGGTGACTTAGTGTCTTAGTGACAAAACCCATATCGATACCAATTAATGAATGAATTATGACTAAGTTTTTGCTAACTCCACTTTTGATTCTTTTTGCAATCAACCTGTCTGCACAGGATAAACTCACCACTTTCATACTCATCCGCCATGCGGAAAAGGATATGACGCAAAGCACCAACGATCCAGATTTATCAGCAGAAGGAAAAAAGCGTTCTGAACGATTGGCCGCGTTGTTAAATGAAGGTGAAGTGAATGCGATATACAGCACTCCGTATAAGCGCACCCGCCAAACGGTTGAGCTATTGGCCAAGGCCAAAGGACTTTCCATTAACGATTATCAGGTTAACAAAGAAGAAGAAATTGACCGGATGATTACAAGTCATGCTGGCGGTACGATAGTAGTGTCTGGCCATTCCAACACCATTCCCTGGTTTGCCAATAAATTATTGGGTTACGAAAAATATCGCCCATGGGAAGATGGTGATTATGACAATGTGTTGCTGATCACCGTAACAGAAAGAGGAAAACTGGCCAAACTGGTTTGGTTAAATTATTGATCATCAGAAACAAGTTGAACTAATTTCTGTTTAAAAGTTTAAGCATTAGTTAGATAAACAATCATATTTATTGCCTACTGCCTATCACACTTTGCTTACTATTTTATCAATATGGAATACAGACGTCTCGGAAAATCAGGATTACAAGTAAGCGCGCTCTCGCTCGGCTCGTGGTTAACCTTCGGCAAACAAATCGATAACTCGGTTGCAGAAGAGCTGATGGTACTGGCGTACGATCAGGGTGTAAACTTTTTCGACAATGCTGAAATCTATGCGCGTGGTCGTTCTGAAATTGTGATGGGCGAAATCTTAAAGAAACACAACTGGCAACGAGACAGTTACATTGTTTCCAGTAAAGTGTTTTTTGGGTATTTGGGTAAGGATGCAAAGCCAACACAGAAAGGCTTGAGTCGTAAGCATGTTGTAGAGGCATGCGGGCAAGCGTTAAAGCGTCTTCAACTCGATTACCTCGATTTGTATTTCTGTCACCGGCCCGATAAGGAAACACCGATTGAAGAAACGGTGTGGACGATGCACAACCTGATTCAACAAGGAAAAATTTTGTATTGGGGAACCAGCGAATGGAGTGCACAGGAAATTACGGAAGCGCACATGGTGGCGCGACAGCATCATCTTATCGGTCCGGTAATGGAGCAGCCGCAATACAACATGCTGGAACGCACACGTGTAGAGGTTGAGTATGCACAACTATATAAAACCGTTGGGTTGGGAACGACCATTTGGTCGCCATTGGCAAGCGGTGTGCTTAGTGGAAAATACAATGCAGGTTTCGTAGAAGAAACCCGCCTGAGCATTTTAGGTATGGACTGGTTGAAAGAATCCGCACTTCAGGAAGAGAAGCTTGAGAAGTCGCGGAAGCTTACAGCATTTGCAAAAGAGCTAGGCGTAAGTTTGCCCGTGCTGGCGATTGCCTGGTGTTTGAAAAATCAACATGTGAGCACAGTAATTTTGGGTGCATCCAAAAAAGCACAGTTGCAGGAAAACTTCAATGCGTTGAATGCGCAACACTTGCTCACCGATGAGGTGATGAACAAAATCGAGGAAATTCTTCAAAACAAGCCGAAATTCCCCGACTACTGATTTAGCGTTTTGCTTCGTAACTTTAAGCTATGCGAAGTTCATTTGCTTTTCTGCTGGCACTCATACTAACAACCGGCTTCGGACAGGGTGAAGATGAACTACGCAAAAGCATCTACTTTGGTGGCGGCAGTTTTTACATTGATGAATACCAGGCCGATGAACTGTTTCATTGGCTGGATTCCATCCCCAACTTATTAGACAAATACGACATTCATTTGATCAGTCATACCGATCCTATCGGTGGCAGGCAATACAACGAATGGCTCTCCAAAATGCGCAGCACAGCGGTGTTCGAGTTGCTGTTACAGCGCAGCATTCCCGAACATAAAATCTCCACCAAAGACTGGGGCCTTGAAAATCCGGTTTACCGCAACGACTCCCGCAGGGGCATGAGCATGAACCGTAGGGTGGATGTTATCCTCTATCCGATCATTTTCTAGCTGTCCGATTTCAGACACCTTTTTGCATAAGCGGACGTACTTTGGTGCAACTTAGGCCACTTTTCTGCGTCTAATACCCGAAATAGCCCCTTGGCACCATAATTGGCTAATGGGCACCTAACTACACGTTAACATGATCAAGCTACGCGACATCGACAAATTTATTGACTCACGCTTTCAGCGCACATTCATTTTAAAAGGGGTAAACCTTGATGTTGAACAGGGTGAATTTCTAACCATTATGGGCCCCAGTGGGGCGGGTAAATCCACCCTAATGAACATCATCGGCATGTTGGATGAGCCTTCGGCAGGAGAGTATTATTTCTATGATCAACCCGTGCACAAACTCAAGGAAAAGCAGAAGTCAGAGATGCATAAGAACCATATCGGTTTCATCTTTCAGGCCTACCACCTGATTGACGAACTGACGGTTTATGAAAACATTGAAACACCCTTGCTGTACAAAGGGGTTAGTGGCGGCCAGCGCAAAAGCATGGTAGCCGAAATGCTCGACCGGTTTAACATGGTAGCCAAGAAAGATTTGTTCCCCGAACAACTTTCAGGCGGGCAACAACAGTTGGTGGGCATTGCCCGCGCCATTGTGGGTCAGCCGAAAATGTTGTTGGCCGATGAGCCAACCGGAAATCTGCATTCCGATCAGGGTAAACACATTATGGACATTTTCCAGAAACTGAATGAAGAAGGCATGACTATTATTCAGGTAACGCATTCAGAAGAAAACGCGCAACGTGGCAAACGTGTAGTGCGCGTAGCGGATGGGGCAATTGTATCAGATGAAAAAGTTGGAGGATAAAGTATCAGATATGAAACGAGTATTAGTTTTTATTGCTGTTTTAACTTCGCTAATAACTTATGGTCAACGTAAGTTAACCTACGAAGAAGCAGTTCAAATTGCATTGCAAAAAAATGTTGATTACAATGTTCAACAAAATGAAGTAGAGCGTGCTTCAGGTCAACGCCTTCAAAGTATAATGGGATTGGGGCCGAGCCTCCGGGCAAGTGCGGATTTCTTTGATCGAAGGGGAAGGCAGCAAATTCAGAACCCAGAAACTAATCAAGTAGAATTCCTTGACGTTATATCAAATAATCTTCAAGGAAGTATCAATGCAGAAATTGCACTTTTTAACGGATTAAACAGATTACAAACTTTTCGCTCCAGCTTAAGCAATTTTCAATCTCAAGAGTTTGCGCTTGAACGCACTCGTCAGAATACCATTTTCAATGTTGCTCAACAGTACCTGCAGGTTTTGTTGAGTGAAGAGTTGTATCGCATAGCCGAGGATAATCACCGGAATCAGGAAGAGAACTTAAAACGGATCGAAGGTCAGGTTGAGGTTGGTGCACTTGCAATAACAGATAAATACAATCAATTGGCAGAAGTGAAACGATTGGAAAACCTGATGATTAGGGCAAAGAATACCTTTGAAAACGATAAGCTTGTATTGGCTCAGACCCTTCAACTTGAACCGGGTACTGATTTTACATTAGTCAATCCGGGTTTTGATGTTAATCGTGTAATGCAATTGGACGTTGATCTTGATGAACTATACAAGACTGCGTTGAATAATCGGCCCGATTATAATCAGCAGCGCACATTGGTGGAACGTAATACACGAAGTATGTGGGCATTGCGGGGTAGCTATTTGCCCACCCTGACGGCATTTTACAATTTTGGCTCCTTTTATAACTCCAGAATACCATTTTCAAGGTCTGATCAATTGCAAACGGTAAACCCTTATCACTTTTACGGTTTGTCCTTATCGGTTCCTATTCTGAATGGCTTCAGTACACGTACACGGGTTCAAGCTGCTAAAATTGATCGCGACAATAGTCTACTTCAGGAACAAAATCTCAAAACCGTTATATACAGGGATGTGACAACTGCTTACCAGAATTTTGAAGCAGCAAAGGCTGGGTACTTAGCGTCATTAGCTCAATTTGAAGCTGCCAACGTTGCTTACAGTCTGGAGAAGGAACGATATGAGTTAGGTGTGTCGGCTTTCTTTGAATTCTCGCAATCCAATAATGCCCTTATTCAGGCCCAGGCAGCAAAAGCTCAGGCTGAATATACCCTGATGTTTCAGGAAACAATTCTGAACTACCAGATAGGCCAGTTACGAGATCAATAGAGTCAAAAATCAAATATTTTCATACCTTTGCAGCCCCCAATAAGTATTGGGGGCTTTTTGCTGAAAATCGGCCAAAAAGCAGTGTTTAACCCAAAATTTGCGGTACGCTGGCCCGGCTATCGCATGTACATTCGGGCACATTTTATTTTATGGCAAAAGAAAAAGCAAAACCCACCGCTCAGGATGAAGAAATTAAAGCGGTAAAGAAGAAGGCAATCGACAGCAAAATCGAGATCGATGAAGATGATCCGATGAAGGAAGTGAAAGCCATGGAGAAAGAAGAAATCGTATCTGAGGCTATTCCGGCTACTGAGTTGCGCAAGGCTGTAAAGGCCATGGCCGTTCCGGGTGAATTCGATTGGGATGCCTTTGAAACCAAAGGCTTTGGCGAAGGCTATTCCGCCAGCGACCGCGAAAAAATGGAACAACTGTATGCCGGTACGGTAACTACGGTTGACAGCGGTGAAGTTGTGGATGGTGTTGTGGTTGGTATTAACGACCGCGATGTGATCCTGAACATCGGATTTAAGTCGGACGGACTGGTGCCCCTGGCTGAATTCAAAGACATGACCGACCTGAAGATTGGAGATAAAGTTGAAATCTTCATCGAAGAGCGCGAAGATAAAATGGGCCAGCTCGTGCTGAGCCGCAGAAAAGCGAAATTAGTGAAGGGCTGGGAGCGCATCCAGAAAGCATTGGATGAAGACCTGGTAATCGAAGGTTTCGTGAAGCGCAGAACAAAAGGTGGATTGATCGTAGATGTGTACGGCATTGAAGCATTCTTACCGGGTTCACAAATTGACGTGAAGCCAATCCGCGATTTCGATATCTATGTGAATAAGGCGATGGAAGTGAAAGTTGTGAAAATCAACTACACCAACGATAACGTAGTCGTATCACATAAAGTACTTATTGAGAAAGACCTTGAAGAGCAGAAGGTGGCCATCCTCAGCAACCTGGAGAAAGGCCAGGTACTGGAAGGTACTATCAAGAACATGACCAACTTCGGTGTGTTCATCGACCTTGGTGGTGTGGATGGATTACTTCACATTACGGATATTTCATGGGGCCGCATCAACCATCCGGAAGAAGTGCTTAAACTGGATCAGGTGGTTAAGGTTGTGGTGCTTGAGTTTGACGAAGACAAGAAGCGCATCAGCTTGGGTATGAAGCAACTTACGCCTCATCCTTGGGATTCATTGCCTGCTGATATCAACGTAGGTTCTAAGGTGAAAGGTAAGATTGTGAACGTGGCCGATTACGGAGCGTTCCTCGAACTGCAACCGGGCGTTGAAGGCCTGATCCACGTAAGTGAGATGAGCTGGTCGCAACACCTGCGCAATCCGCAAGACTTCATGAAAGTAGGTGATGAGATTGAAGCCGTTGTGTTGACCATCGACCGCGAAGAGCGCAAGATGTCACTCGGCATCAAGCAACTTACTGAAGATCCATGGACACGTCAGGATGTGATGACCAAGTACGCCATCAGTACCAAACATGAAGGTATTGTGCGTAACCTGACCAACTTCGGCTTGTTCATTGAACTGGAAGAAGGCATTGATGGTTTGGTACACGTATCTGATCTGAGCTGGACAAAGAAAATCAAACACCCTTCAGAATTTGTGAAGGTTGGCGATAAGATGCAGGTAGTGGTGTTGGAACTGGATGCGGCCAACCGCAGACTGGCCCTCAGCCACAAGCACCTGGAAGAAAACCCTTGGGATACCTTCGAGACTGTGTTTACAGAAGGTTCAGTACACAAGTGTACCGTTATCAGCAAGAACGATAAAGGTGCTGTGCTTGAACTGCCTTACGGTATTGAAGGTTTCTGTGCCAACAAGAACCTGGTGAAGGAAGATGGCGGCAAGATTGAAGTGGGTGAATCACTCGACTTCAAAGTGCTTGAGTTTTCTAAGGATGACCGCAGAATTTCCTTGTCGCACAAGGCTATGTTCTCTGCTGAAGAGGATAAGCCCGCTGCTGCCAAGAAGAAAGCTCCTGCTGCCGGTAAAGGCAAGACCATCGATAAGATCAACCAGGAAGTGGAGAAATCTACCTTGGGCGACCTGGAAGCATTAAGTGCGTTGAAAGATAAAATGAACGCACCGAAGGCTGGCGACTCGAAAGAGTAATTCATAGCAGGCGTTGGGCGTTTGGTGCCGGGGTGTTATTTTTACCCGCATCAAGTGATCAACGCCTGATTCTGGTCTCGTGGCCGAGTGGCTAGGCTGAGCTCTGCAAAAGCTCCTACAGCGGTTCGAATCCGCTCGAGACCTCAAAGCAAACCCTTCCCGATAAAACCGGGAGGGGTTTTGTTTTTTAAGCCCTGAGTTGATTATCTTTCTTTACTAATTTACACCTATGACTGAACGCGACCTGCGAAAACTCGAAGCCACCATCCGCAACAAAATGGAGGAGATTAAGAAGCAACGGGTAAGCCTGAAGGATTCCGGCATTGGCTCGCTTATGAACATGTTGAAGAAGGTAGATGAAGCCTCCTACGAGAAGATAATGCCAGAGTATAAAAAGATGGTGAAGGAGTTTAATATTTTTAAATAGGTATAGGAATAGTGTTATTTGTCGGGGAAGACCATCAAGAGTTTTGGATTTTTTTGTTACGATCACACTATTTAGATCCGTCTCTCAATTCTTTGTTATCAGCGTGTTTGTTTATAAATAGATCAAATGCTTCATGAATTTTGGTTTGGCTAGTTATGAATGAATCAAATACAACTTTATAAACACGTCTGGTTTTGAGGATATTTCTATAAGCTCTCATTGTATCATTAACTATATTACCCATTTTTAAAATATTGTCATCATACCTAGTCTTTGGATCAGAGAGTAAATTCTTTATAGGTGTCAATAGATTCTCATGTGCTATATGATATGCTTTATTATTTTTCGCCTCACGCCATTGGTCAGTAATTCCAATTAGTTCATCTAAAAAGGGGGACGGTTCATCAGGTGGTCTGTTTTGGTAATCCACAACCATTTTATCTCTTAACCTACCTATTTCGTTCATTCCGTTATCGAATGTGTGACAATACCCCGAAAATACCGTAACATATTTATCAAATGTTTGAAAAAAATCATTTGTAAAGGTTGTTAGGGAGTCAATTCCTTCAATCGTTTGATAAAACAATCTCACATTGTCTTGATTTATTTTTTTATCAAGAACAAATATTCTAAAAAGGTCATTTTTGTCAATCCAAGATATCCCGCTTGTATTAATCCTTGTTGGTCTATGCATTAAATCACCAATTTCTTCTTTTGATAATTCGGTTGTTAATTCCTCTAATTTTTTAATTGAGGCTGTTATTCCAGAATTTAGCTTCAAAAGACCAAGTAAGAAAATCACTTTGAGTTCCAAAAGTCTTTTGGTTTCTTTTTGTTCTTCATCTTTCTTACCGAGCCTGAACACTAATATTGCAATGCCGGCACCAACCAAAATCCCCAAAAAGTTAATTAGCAACTCTAACCATGAGACGCTTTCATTTCCATAAAACTCACCGAACTGAAACATACTTTTGTAAATGTCAAGGTTATGAAATATCTACTTTCTAATACTTATATAAATTTTTTTAAGGAATTTTTTATCTCGCCTTAGTTAGAACAATCAATGGTACTGCATCTGTCTTGGTAACTGGTTGCATTTATAAATAAACTAAGTGCTTTAACGTAGGTATAAAGGTAGTCATTCTGAATACTATATAAGGCTCTATATCTTGTATAAAAAACTGATAGTTAGTGTCTGTTGGATTGAACCGACAAGAATACATTTCGCTGATCAGCATTCACCTATCCCGCGCCATGATCTTTTTGCTTTTTAAATGCATTTCATCTGTGGCGCGGTAACCATATGTCGCCCCTCTGGGGCTTAATAGCTCCCTAAGAGCGACATTATGGTTTTGCAAGATACTTTGGTTGTAACCGTGTCGCCTGCAAATGCTCCATGAAATGCATAATTAATTGCGACACACATGCACGCCCGTTGATCAATGCTTACCTATTCCGCGCCATGAATGTTTAGCTTTTCAATTGTATTTCACCTGTGGCGCGGTAACTCAATTCATCGGTTAGCCCCCACTTTACGGTCAGGGCTAACCATATGCCGCCCCTCCGGGGCTTATAGCTCCGTAGGAGTGACATTATGGTTGTGCAAGATATTTTGGTTGTAACCGTGTCGCCTGCCATTGTTCTATGAAATGCACAATTGATTGCGACACACAGGCACACCCTGTGATCAGAGCCACCTATTCTGCGCGTCTATTTTTTCATTCCAACCATTCCTTCAAACCCAGTGTCTAAGCCTGCAAAAATGAAATTGTGTTTATGCAGTACATCGGTTATTTAATTAAGATTTTTGCTCTTGCCTTGCTTTTTACATACGCTTCTTGCGAGAATGAAGCCCCAGTCCCCAAACTTGATTTTGAGTTTCTTCAACTCGGGTTGGATGGGTTAAAGGTATATGAGTTATCGATTGTTAACGAACGGCTTTATGCAGCCACGAACAATGGTGTGTACAGCAAACACATTCATGCGGATGATGATTTTATTCACCTTGGCCTGGAGGGCAGAAATGTGGTAGACTTTATTGTGTTCTCCGATCAGCACATCCTTGCCACCACGGCAAACCGAGGGGCCATTACGGACGACTTCTCATTGCTTGAAACAACGAATGGTGGGGATTCATGGGATGAATTGGATATGTTCGGAGAAGATGGATTTGAAGAACCTGTGCATAGTCTTTCTGTTCATCCGCATCAGGCAAATGTAATTTATGCTACCGGGCTGCGCTCTGTGGCTACCTCATCAGATTATGGAAGAAGCTGGGAACTGCTATGGGGAGAGTGGGGTGCATTTGCCACGGGCACGAGTGTAGCCGAAGTTAATCCGTCCAAACAAACTGATCTTTGGTATGGTGGCCAGGGAGCAATTGAAAATGGGTACCTGGGTGTACTTCGCAACGAATCGGCATTGCATGAGTGGGATAACCTGGTGCCAAACCCAACGGTTGCTGTGGAGGTGATGTTTGACCAACGTGCAACACAAACCATTTATGTTGGCTTTGAAGGTGCGTTGATGAAAACAACCAATAATGGAAATACCTGGAAGGAAGTGATTAATGGCCGTAGAAATGGTATGCGGTTTTTCTATGGCATCGACATCAGCACCAACCGTGTGAACCATGTGTTTGCAGGAGGTTGGCTAAAAGGGGAGGATACTCAACCCCTGATCATCAATTACTCAACAAACGCTGGTAAAACGTGGAGGAACAAAACGTTTGATGCTGAGCAAGCCGGAGGAATTCTTTCAATGAAGGTAGTGAGCAGACCAACCCATGAACGCATTTTTGTTGGCCTGGATAGGGGCGGGGTGTATGAGATAACCGGGACAATTGATTCGGACTAATTACTTTAATAACTTTCCCTATGCAACCTATTTATTGAACAAGTCATCTTAACGTAAACCTCACACCAACCGCTATGAGAATCCTCACACTTATTTTTACAGCTGTGCTTGTTCAAACGTTACAAGCCCAGCGTGTAGCTGTTCAGTTATCACCAGGACTTGGCAGGATTTTTAGCTCAGGTGTTGAGGGCAATCGATCTTTTCGGATTTCTTTCTCCATTGCAGCTGATTATTTCATTTCCGACAGGTTTTCAGTGGGCCCCGAGATTGTTTGGTCGGGCAGACTCAAAAGCCCATTTTCAGTGCACTCTGTTCTGGATTCGGATACTGGCATTGAAATCCTGGAGCCCTCGTCTACACTGTCGCGTGCCAAATTTATTAGGTTTAAGTATTTCAGCACCGATGAAAACAATATAAGGCTCTTTGCTGCAATGGGCCTTGGGCTGAATACATTTAGCTATAAAGAAGGAACAGATGAAGGTCCCTCAGTATTGACAAAGGAAAACACTTTTGCATTTTCCCCCGAAGTTGGGCTTCAATTTAGCCGGAATTTTGTCATATCACTTCGGTACATCTATGCGGGAGCCTCACCATACTACGCTGGAACCAATGCCGCGCAAAATGAGGTACTATTGGAACCTGTACAACTAAACCCGGTTTTGATTTCGTTCATTTATCAGTTTCATCTGGCTAAAAAGCGCGAATAAAAGGTGCTCAGTGATCAGTTACTTTTTTAATGCCTATATGATTAAGTTCTTTGAATACCGATTCAAAGACCCCATATGGTTAAAACAAGGTAAACAATGGATGAACCTGTTAAAGCGGGAGAAGTATTTGAAACTCCATACGTCACCATGTGGTTAAAAGATGGATTGGTATACTGCAAATATGCCGATGACCTGGATCTCTCAATTGAGGTGGCGAAGTTTTGCGTTGAAAGCAGAATTTTCTTCACAAAGGGAAAACCAGCTGTTTTGCTGGTGGACATGAAAGGGATAAAATCAACGTCAAAGGAAGCGAGAAACTATATGGCCACAATTGGCACTACATTGGTAACTGCTGCTGCACTTGTAACCGGTTCTCCTTTTAACAATGCATTGGCAAACCTGTTTCTAAGTGTGAATAAACCCGCTATTCCTACAAGATTATTCAGCAATGAAGATGACGCAAGACAATGGTTGTTACCATATTTGGAGCAATAACCTATCGGTGTTTAGTGGGTATAACTGCAAGTTTATTTTCGTAGCAGAAACAATTCCGGAATGGCTTTGTCGCCTGCAATTATTTCTGACACCAACTCACCTAATGCAGGTCCGTGCTTAAATCCATGACCTGATCCTCCGCCCAAAAAAAATAAATTACCTGCTTCCGGATGATGATCGAATAAAAAATTTCCATCCGGTGAATTTTCATACGGGCATACCCGGTTTTCAATAAGCGGTGCATCTTTTAATCCGGGAAACCGGTGGGCTAAAAACTTTCGGGCTTTACTTAAAACATCCGGGTTGGAAATTCGATCGCCATGTGTGGGGTCAAATGGTTCACCACGTTCATCCACACCAACCTTAAATCCGCGGTAGCTATTTCCGGGAATGCCATAGTAAAAATCTTTCCCATCAACATCTACCCACACCGGAAAGTTTTCGTACGGTGCGGGGTTATCTAGTGGTGCGCCAAAGTAGTACACTTCCTGCTTCGTGCAGGTGATGGTATTGCCCAATACTCCTGGGAACAGTTTTCCAAGCCATGATCCACAGGCGAAAATATACAGATCAGCATGAAATGATTGTCCGTTGGAAAGTTGCAAGCTGGTAAGTCGGTTTTGCTCCAACTTTCCGGGTATGACTTGTGCCTGAACAACCATTCCACCTTCGGCAATAAATCCTTTGTAAACTGCCTGGCAGGCCTCACGCGCCCGAAGGCAGCCACCGTAAGGGTCAAGCCATGCGTGGCTCAGATCATCAGTATTTACAATGGCATAGCGTTTAATAATTTCTTCCCTGCTAAGCCGCTCATAGCGCATGTTGTGCTTTTCAGCGAAGGGTATTGACTCATCAACAACAGGTGTATATGCCTGGTAGCACATCCAAAGCACGCCTTTGTTTTGAAAGAGTTTTGTCTTCCACCTTGCCTCATGTTCCTTCCATAACGTTAATGCCCTAACGTTCAGATCAAAATAGAATTCATTGGCGCCATAGGTCGAGCGGATTACGCGTGTTTCATCGCCAGAACTTGAGCGTGAATTGCCCGGGCCCCAGGTATCTATCAGCGTTACGTCATAGCCTTTGCGAAGCAGGTTAAGGGCAGTCCACCCGCCAAAGGCGCCTGCACCGATTACCGCCACGGAACTTCCTGCCGAAAGACGTGCAATGCGCTTACCGGTTTCTTCTCCGGATTTCGGTGCAAAGGTATTGAGTGTCATACATCAGGGCTTCCAATGGGCGGGGTCGTAGCGCCAGGCTTTAAGCGAAGTAAGTTCTTTTTCGCCCACATATTTTTTATCGAGTGCGCAGGCCAATAAATGATCGTAATCGCTCAGGCTCACCAGTGAAACGTCATCTGAATAGAAATTGCTTTGCGATATATCAAAACCATAGGTGAAAATGGAAACCATGCCTAGCACTTCTGCGCCACCATCGCGTAATGCACGAACAGCTTTTAAAGAGCTTCCACCGGTTGAGATCAGGTCTTCCACCACAACTACTTTCTGTCCTTTGGTTATTCTACCCTCAATCAGGTTTTCCATGCCATGATCTTTCGGTTTTGGTCGCACGTAAGCGAAGGGTAGGGTAAGTACATCGGCAACCAATGCGCCTTGCGCAATACCGGCTGTGGCCACACCGGCAATGGCCTCAACGGCCGAAAAATTTTCGCGTATGGCCTGTACCAATCCGTTGGTAATGGTTTTTCGTATGGTTGGATGGGAGAGGGATAACCGGTTATCACAGTAGATCGGTGATTTCCAGCCCGAAGCCCACGTAAATGGTTTTTGAGCGCTCAATTTAATGGCCTCGATTTCGAGCAGCATGTTGGCTACCGGGGTGGCCGTAGAAGCCTGGATCTTAATAATGGGCATAGTAAATCTTTCTGACCCTAAAATCCGGCAATCGGATGGTTTAACCAAGTTCCAAACCGAAATCGGGTAAAATTCTTTTGGGGCCTCTTGCCTGCAAGCGGAATATTTACTCTTTTGCGATCATGGTGAAGCATATCACATTTACCGGATGATCATTTTTATAAATGATATCCCCGTAAGCCTGTACAAGGCTGATGACCGTCCGATTGATGGACACTATAATCATGTTATTGATGCTGCTTCCGAAGCGATTACGCGGGCAAAACTCATCCAGCACGTGTGGGTACAAAATGTGAAGGAGGAGGAGTTTGAGACCTTGCTCGGCTATCTGAATTCAAAAGTTCCTATTGGGATATTATCGCTTCATATCAGTGCCTATGATTACAACGCGCTGAAAGTATACCTGACGAGTAAATTTAAAGTGGTGAAGGCAGCCGGTGGCCTTGTGCGGAAAAAGGATAAATTTCTGATGATTTACCGGTTGAAAAAGTGGGATCTTCCCAAAGGGAAAAAGGAACGGAAGGAGAAATATGCGCAAACCGCTGTGCGGGAAGTAGAAGAAGAATGCAATGTTTCGGTAAAACTCGTAGGAAAGATATGCACCACCTGGCACACCTATACGATGAACCGCAGGGCCATGCTTAAAAAAACCAGGTGGTATGCGATGGACCTGGTGGATGATTCAAAGATGAAGCCCAGCACCGAAGAAGACATTGAAGATGTACGCTGGATGAAAACAAAAGAGGTGTATCACGCACTTGAACATTCCTACAAATCCATTCAATACGTGTTTGAGCGCTACTACGAGTTGGTGGATGTAAAGTCCTAAAGTTTGTACGGTAAAAAACTGCTCACATCACCCTGGTAGCGGTGAACCTCGCGAATAATGGATGAGCTGATGGAAGCGAACTGCGGTGAGGTAATCAGAAAAACAGACTCCAGTTCTTCATTGAGGTAGCGGTTTACCTGCGCAATGCTGTTTTCATATTCAAAGTCGGTGGTGTTGCGCAAGCCCCGCAACAAATATCGGGCGCCATTTCTTCGGGCAAACTCGGCTGTCAGTTCTGAAAAGGTAGCAACCTTTATGTTCGGGTAATCCTTGAAGGTGGTATTGATCCGATCAATCATAAATTCAATCTCGAAGTACCGGACACTTTTGCTGCTGTTAAAGCCAATCGCCACGATTATTTCATCAAACAGCGTAAGGCCGCGAAGTACGATATCCTCGTGTCCTTTGGTAAACGGATCGAATGAACCGGGAAATAAGGCGATTCGCTTCATAGCATGCGTTTGGTTAGCGACTAAAGGTCGGTAAATAAGGTTGGAATAGCAACGCTATTGAAACAGGTCAACGCTGTACAAATCAATGAAATGGTGGTCCTGCACCTCATCAAACATATATCCGAATTTCAGGTTATCCGGTCGCGCACCAAAGGTTACGTTTTGGATGTACTTGTAAAACTCGTGGTAATGCGGTGAGTTTTTTCCGATGTATCCCCACATCACAACCTTGCTGGTTTTCTGATCCATGTTCAGGGTTTTCATCACCAGCATAATGTATCGGATGTAATCCTGAAAGCTTAGAATGTTAAATTGATTGTAATAGATCAGCTTGCCCTCGTTAGCTGAAATAATGTGCAGCTTAAACCGATCGACATATAAATACAATGGGTTGTCGGTTCGTTTTTCGGCAATACGCATAATGCCTTCAATAAGCGCAGCCGATTGGTGCAACAGAACGAATTGCTTTTGGGGATATTTTTGTTCTACCCAGGTTTTAAGCTCTTTTTGAATGGCAAACACGGTTACCGCCTCACTTTTTTCCATGGGAACAAAGTAGGTCTCTTCTGATTGAGAGGGTTGTGCGTTGAGATTCAGGTAATTGGGAGCAACCGATTCTTCGAATAAGGCTTGCGGTACCTGAACAAGCTTTTGATTTTTGAGTGCAATTTTTATCTGTTTCCAGAAACCGGCCCGGATGAAAGCATGGTAGTCGAAAAGTTGTTCGAGCGTGTAGATCAGATCATCGCTTGAGGAAACCGAGGGAAGTACATAATCCTCCATGTACAACAGGCGGTTCTCGTTACTGTCAACAACGCCTACCTGAACATCGCGTGGACCAACATTTAATAGCAGCGTGTAATCATGGATGTTGTCTTCTTCGAAGCGCTCATCCTTGATTTTCTTTATCAGCTTAAACGTGGCAATGCTTTGCAACTTATTCCCAGTTACCAGCCGTGGTCACGTCAGTTTTTGAACCGAAGCGTAGCGGCTTACGATTTTTAGCTTCGTTTTCTTCCCTGCGTTCAGGGTTGATCGGTGCAGGGTCTTTTACTTCAATAACCCACACTTTAATACCATTCCGATCAATGGATGCAGTGTATAATTCAAAAGTTTTACCTGAACCCGGCACGATGCTTAATGTCTTGACATCAACATCTGGATTAAGTTGATAATCCCAAAATGTAATCAGGTTTTGGCCCTTTTTAACGGCATCACCCACATTAACTTTTGCCTGGCTGCTAATGGTTCCTTTATCAAGAAATGCAAATTCTTCAACGCGCTCTGAAGTAAGCCTTCTCATTTTGTAAGACTTGGTTCCCTTTACAACATAGTCGCCTTCTTTCTTGGAGAAACCGAGGAATGTTCCGTTATCAGCAGCATTTACACTATAGGTTTTTCTGAAGATTTTTTCGCGAGCGGAAACTTCGCCAATAGTATCGATTTTAACGATTACGCTATCTACACCATAACTTTTAGGAATGATTGTTTCTGACTTTACGATAATGGGAACCACACCGGTTTCAATAAAATTGATCAACGAATCCCAATTATTTGCATAACGTCCGTGCTGTTCCAGGTATACTTTCTGCGCTTCCCGTATTACGGCAAGCTTATCCGTGATTTGCTTTTCGGTTGAGGTGATTTTTTCGCGGAATTTGATAGAAGAATTGATGCTGTTGTACAGGTAATACGCCAGCGCTAAACTGATCACAAAAAGAACGTAGGCGAGTATCTTGGTCAGGTTCATTTTTAAAGGTTTAAGGGCACAAGTATAATTATTTTAAGGCGTAAAAAACAAGGTAAAATCCGTGTTTGGGCGAATTATATTCTATAAAAACCAGTCAGTAATTTCAGGTCATTTGGGCCTTTGCACAGCCTTAGCAACCCATGTTTTTCCCTATCGGGTAAAGCCTGTATTTCTGCCCATGGCATAAACCTGATATCCCGGATTAGTTGCTTGTCGGCAGGTAATTCAGGGTCGTGCCCTATTTGGGTCGTTCCACCGGTTTTCTCAACCTCGAAGAACAATTCAAGGGCATGGAAGGGCGGATTGATGAATTCGGCTATGCAGCGGAATTCCTTTACACGAATGTCGAGGCTCGTTTCCTCCATAAATTCCCGAATAAGGGCATCAGCAGCCGATTGTCCAAGCTCCAGCCCGCCACCCGGTGGAGCCCAAAAATCCTGATCGGGATAGAGGTTGTGGTTTATGAGCAACAGGTTATCGCCTTCCAGGCATAAACCACACACCCTTATTCTGATCCGCTTACCGAAAATCTCTTCAATGTGTTGATTCATGCCGGTTACCAGGGGGTATAATTCAAGATGGACGGCTAAGTCACAATTTGCCTTGAAATATTGCACTTTCCTGGCAGAATTGTTGTTCGATGATTGTTAAATTTGAACAAAAATAAGCGCTATGAAGAAGACAGTATTGATGATGGTTTTGCTGGCCTTTGCGGTTTGTGGATTTGCTCAGGAAGCAAAGCCCGCAGCGAAGCTTAACGGACCTATTCTCACATTTGAAAAGAACACCCACGATTTCGGTGATATTTACCAGGGTGATCAGGTGGCCCAGATTTTTAAATTCACCAATACCGGTAACGAACCTTTGATTATTACCAATATTCAGGTTACATGTGGTTGCACTGCCCCTGAATGGCCGCGTAATCCAATTCCTCCCGGAGGAAAAGGTGAAATTAAAATCGGGTTTAACAGCACGGGAAAGATGGGCCGTCAAAACAAGACCGTTACTGTTATTTCCAATGCAGCTAACGATGACACTACGATTTCATTCGTAACCAACATTCTTACAAAAACACCTCAATAAGAACTTACTGAGAAAGAATATTTAAGCCATCTGTGAACCGGATGGCTTTTTTATTTTATGCTCTTAGCAATTCCAATGGCCAGTACGAGCCACCCGCCAATCAGCAAGACCCCTCCAAATGGAGTAATCATTGCAATAGTGGTAATGCCAGTGAAGCATAACGCATACAGACTTCCGCTGAACAACAATATGCCGGATAGAAACAGGATTGAACTCCATCTAAACGGTGTGGTGGGAAACAAGTGTTGCAGAATTCCTACGGCCAGCAGTGCGCCAGTATGATAGAATTGATAGCGAACGGCAAGTTCATAAGTTTCCAACCGGCCTGACTCCAGCAACATGGGTTTCAGGGCATGTGCGCCAAAGGCTCCAAGTGCAACACCAAGCAAGCCCATAAGTGCACCGGTGATCAATGTGTTTTTTGTATTCATTTTTTTCTATTGCTGTGTAGATGATGCCGCAGCATAATTACGCTCGCCAAATATGGATGTGCCAATGCGAACCATCGTGCTGCCTTCTTCAATGGCAATCGCGTAATCGCTACTCATGCCCATCGATAGCTCCTGCATCACTACTTGTTTTGGTAGCGGTTGATTTTTTAGTGTGGCAAATAACTGGTTGAGTGACCGGAATTCTTTTCGTACCTGATCCATATTTTCGGTAAAGGTGGCCATGCCCATAAGCCCGGAAATGCGGATGTGATCCAGGCTTTGCATAGCTTCATTCTTCAGTAGTTCCTGAACTTCTTCAGCAGAAAAACCAAATTTCGTTTCTTCTTCAGCAATATGAACCTGTAGCAGACAGGAAATGATGCGGTTGTTTTTTCTGGCCTGCTTGTCAATTTCGGTTAACAGTTTCAGTGAATCTACCGAATGGATCAGGTGGACAAACGGAGCGATGTATTTCACTTTGTTGGTTTGCAGGTGCCCGATCATGTGCCACTGAATGTCGCGCGGCAGTTGTTCGTATTTACGGGCCATTTCCTGTGCTTTGTTTTCTCCAAATGCATGCTGTCCGGCATCATAGGCCTCCTGTATTTTTTCGATGGGCTGTGTTTTGCTTACCGCGATGAGTGCACAACCGGGAGGCAGGTTTTGCGTATACCGGACTATGTTATTTTTGATGGTCATTCGTTATTTTTGGTGCCTTTACCGGCAAAGGTAAAACATAAACCCAACACGATGGCGATAATCGGCACATTGCTCAAGAAAGGAATCCGCATCCGCGAGATGATGGAGCAGGAATACTCTTCGCCTTTTGATTTGCAGAAGAAGGAATTGAAAGAATTGCTCATTGAGGCGGATCAAACCGAGTTTGGTAAGCATTACAATTTTGCCGACATCCTGAAAGAATTCAGAAAGGGAAATAAGAGTTTCTATCACGCTTTCTGCGAACGGGTTCCGGTGCACACATATAACAAAATCTACAATGAGTGGTGGAAGCTGTCGTTGCAGGGTGGAAAAAATATTTGCTGGCCGGGCCGTGTAAAATACTTTGCGTTGAGTTCAGGGACGTCCGAGGCT
The DNA here is from genome assembly GCA_019638275.1 of Cyclobacteriaceae bacterium. Classification (GTDB taxonomy): domain Bacteria; phylum Bacteroidota; class Bacteroidia; order Cytophagales; family Cyclobacteriaceae; genus UBA2336. The sequence goes on from JAHBUC010000007.1 coordinate 86,176, forward strand.
TCGTCCAAACACATACCGGTAACCAAAGACATGACGAAGGCCATTCAGAAGACCAGTATTCGTCAGATACTCACGCTATCGAAATATGATTTGCCCGATGACTTTTTTACATCCGGTATTCTCATGCTGGGTGGCAGCACGCACCTGAATAAAATCGGGAATTTTTTTGAGGGTGATTTAAGCGGCATCCAGGCAGCAAAACTTCCATTTTGGTTTCAGCACTTTTATAAACCGGGCAAACGCATAGCCAAAACGCGTAACTGGGATGCCAAACTTGATGAGATAACCCGAAAGGCGCACGAATGGGACATTGGGATTATAGTGGGTGTGCCCGCCTGGTTACAAATCCTGATGGAAAAGATTATCGATCACTATAAGGTGAAGCACATACACGAGGTATGGCCTAACCTTCAGGTATATGTACATGGGGGTGTTTCGTTCGATCCGTACAGAAAGGGGTTTGAAAAATTATTGGGCAAACCAATTCACTACATCGAAACGTATCTTGCTTCTGAGGGTTTCATTGCCTTTCAGGCCTATCCGAACAGGCGCTCCATGCGGCTGGTGTTGAACAATGGGATTTTTTATGAGTTCATTCCTTTCACCGACAGCAATTTTGATGAGTATGGTGAAGTAAAGCCTGATGTTAAGCCGCTCATGATCGATGAAATTGAAGCAGGTAAAGAGTATGCCATATTGTTATCAACCTGCTCGGGTGCATGGCGCTACCTGATTGGTGATGTGATAAAGTTTGTTTCACTGGAAGAATCCGAGATTGTTATCACCGGCCGCACCAAGCACTTTCTTAGCCTATGTGGGGAACACCTTTCAGTGGATAATATGAACAAGGCTATTGAGCTTGCTTCAAACGAATTGAATATTGATGTACCAGAATTTACCGTAGCCGGTATCCCGCATGGCTCCCTGTTTGCCCATCATTGGTTTGTAGGCACGGATGATGCCGTAGATAAACAGGTGTTGCGCGAAAAGATTGATGCGCACCTAAAAGTACTGAATGATGATTATGCTGTTGAACGTAGCGCTGCACTTAAAGATGTGCATGTGGATGTGCTTCCGGTAAACACGTTCTACGAATGGATGAAATCAAAAGGAAAGGTTGGTGGGCAGAACAAATTTCCCCGTGTGATGAAACGCAGTCAGTTGGAAGATTGGCAAGCCTTTATCGAAAATCATGTAAATGGAAATCGTACTTAAAGGCATTGTGTCCGGACTGGTACTGGCCCTGCTTATTGGTCCCGTCTTTTTCTCCATCATTCAAACCAGCATCGAGCGCGGATTTGTAAGCGGTGTGTTGGTTGCTATTGGTGTTTCAGTCAGCGATGCATTTTATATCTTTCTCGCCTATATGGGGTTATCGCAGATTTTCAGCAATGGTGATAATCAACGATACATGGCCTATTTGGGTGGCGTAATTCTTTTTGCTTTTGGTGCTTACTACCTGTTTGTTAAAAGTCGTAGAGTCCTGGATTTTAAATCGGTAAATATTAAGTCGACCAGTCCGTTACGCCTGATAACAAAGGGTTTTATCATTAACGGACTAAGCCCCATGGTTCTGATCTTCTGGTTGGGAACGGTGAGTGTGGCAACCGGTGAGTTTGGCTACACCACAACCGTGCAGGTAATCACTTTTTTTGGGGCCATTGTAACTACTGTATTTATTACCGATATCATCAAAGCAAAGCTTGCGGACAAACTTCGCACGGTAATGACTCCCCGTTTGGTTCGTATAATGAATCTTGTACTGGGTGTAGTGATGCTGATTTTTGGGGGCCGGTTGTTGCTGTATGCTGACAACCTCATCATGCATTAATCCTGGAGCACATTGCTGATGAATGTGGATTTGGTGAAGAGCCAAAGCAGCAGCAATACAATCGCCCAGTTTAGATAGTAATAGTAATAATCCGCAGTGTCTTTAAAGCGCGTTTCCTTAATCTCTGCCTTTTCGTACTGATCAATTTTGTCGAACACGTTTTGCAGCGCCTGGTTGTCGCTTACGCGGAAGAATTCACCCTCACCGATTTCAGCAATTTTGCGCATGGTGGTTTCATCAACGGTATTTTCAATCATGTTCGGGCGGCCAAAGAAATCTTTACCGTATGGAACCATACCTTCCTTACCCACCACAATGGTGTACATTTTTATTCCATAAGCAGCGGCCAGTTCAGCTGCGGTAATCGGATCAATGTTACCGGCAGTATTGTCGCCATCACTAAGTAGAATACATACTTTCGATTGCGCAGTCGACTCACGCATGCGGTTGGTAACTACACCAATGGCACTGCCAATGGCTGTTCCACGATTTTCAATCATGGAAAAGTCAATATCCTTTATGTACGATTTCAATAAATTATAATCGGTGGTGAGTGGTGCCAGTGAAAAGGCGTCTCCTGAAAATACTACCAATCCTATACGATCCTGAATACGGCCATCAATAAAATCAATAGCCACTGTTTTTGCTGCTTCAAGCCGGTTGGGTGTAAAATCAGAGATTTGCATGGATTGAGAAATATCCACCGCCAGCATAATGTCAATCCCCTCCGTCCATTGATCAACTTTTTCATTCGTGCGTTGAGGCCGTGCCAGGGCAATCAATATCAAGGCAAGCATGAGCAAAAAAAGTACATCGGGTATTAATCGCAAGAGGTTAAGTGCAGAAGACTTGAGATCTTTTTGCGTAAGGGCAACCGGAAGTTTTTGATTGAACTTATAGCGCCACAGCCACCGGATGATCAACAGGAGCGGAAGCGCAGCTATGGCGTACAGGAACGGTGGTCTTTCCCAACTAAACGATTGCAGGGTTGACCAACTGAACCAATCCAGCGAATACCACACTTCGGTTATTTCTTCCGCCTTATCCATGGTTGATTTCTTCTACCTTCTTACCAAATTTTTCTTCGGCCAAAGCCTTCAATTGATTGAGTGGCTCAAGCACTTGGTTGTTGTGTCCATAAATGGCTTTGTCCAATACGGGGAGGGATTCACGCAACCGTGTGTCCGCCTCCAGCAAAAGTGTCTCGCGCGTAGTCAGTTTGGTGTAGGGCTTTCCTTCCAGGTTTTCAATGTATTTTTTCCACAGGAAAAGCGCGCGTTCGGTATGCTCTGCGCTGAACTGCGATTGAAGTTGCTGCAAATAGGCTGAGAATGTTTGTAAAAATTTCTGATGATTGCCGTTCAGTCGCTTGAGCCTGAAATGCTTCCTGATACGTTTTCCAAAAATCAGCCACAGGGCCACAGTTAAAACAACCAGCGACACCAATACAATTAACAGGATGGGGTAGTTAAAAAGGAAAAATACGCGCTGATAGCCTGTGTTGGTTTTCAGCGGCAAATCCTGCGCACTTAATGAATCGGGAACAGGTTCAGTTACCAATAAACTAAGTACGATGCTATCACGTGGTGGAATGTGATACGTGCAATCTACTTTTTGTAGTTGAAATACCGGTAGGGCAAGGAATTGAACTTCGTCAACCTCAAAGGTTAACAGCGTATACACCGCACTGTCGTAACTTTCACCTTGCTGCGTAACAGTTGGAAAATATCTTTTCTTTTGAAATTCAAATTCTTCAAACTTCCAGGTCGAATCCGGAAACAGAACCTGAAGGTTACTGGGGTAACGTGCGGTTAGGTAATAGTTGAAGGGTATACCAATTTTGGTGCTGTCTTGAATGAATCCGCCTGTTACTTTTACCTGCGCGTGGGAAACGTTCAGGCAAATTAACATGAACAGCGTAATGCAACCTTTCAAAAAACACATGCGCATCGTCACCATTCCCTCAGGTTGTTTTTACTGTTCGGTTTCGCACTTTAAATAGGCGGAGCAGTTTCGGAACAAAATCTTCGTCCGTATCCAGCGAAATAAAATTGATTTGGTGTTTTTTGCAAAAGGAAGATAAAGCTGCTTTGCGTTCATCCAACCGGTAGCTGATCTTTTCACGGAAATCTCCAAAAGATGTATTCACCCACAAGGTTTTTCCGGTTTCTTTATCCTGAACGGGTATAATCCCCAATTTCGGTAAACGGGTTTCGCGCTTGTCGCTGACGTGTATAATCACCAGGTCGTGCCTGCGGGCCAGTGCCTTCAGGTTCTTTTCATAGTCCTCATCAATAAAATCTGAAATGAGAATGACTACACTTCTGCGTTTAATGGTGTTTAGTGCAAAAGCAAGTGCTTTGTTCAGATTGGTTTTCAGGGAAGCTGGTTTCAATGATACGATTCCGCTGATAATCTGGTAGGCCTGCGATACGCCTTTTGTTGGTTTAATGTACAGTTCCCGCTGGTCGGAGTAACAGATCAACCCCACATGGCTGGATTCTTTCACTGCCGAAAGTGCCAACACCCCGGTTATTTCCTTGCCAATGTCAACTTTGGTTTTTCCCTCCGAGCCGATTTCCTGCGAGGCACTCACATCCAGAATAAAGAACACGGTTTGCTCCTTTTCCTCCCGAAAGGTTTTAACAAACGTGCCATGCCCCTTGGCCGACACGTTCCAATCTATGGTGCGGATGTCATCCCCATACTGGTAGGGGCGCACGTCATCAAATTCCAGCCCGGTGCCTTTAAATACCGACCGGAAATCACCCTGCATCTGGCTGTTAATGGCCTTGCGTATCTGGATTTCGTATTTCCGTAACTTTTTTAAAAGCGCCTTCACAATATCTGGTTACGCTGGTGCGATTTTTGAGTTTCAAAAATAGTTAAATGTGACTACTTTGCCCGCCATGCTCGTACATCAGGCCAATTTTTGCTTTAAATGGATGCATCCCCGGTTGTGGCTGATCGTGGTGGTGTTGGTTTGTTCGTGTACGGATGATAAGCCTCCAAAGGGTATACTTACTGAGTCCCAAATGGTTGATGTATTGAGGCACCTGTATCTCTCAGAGGAACGATTGAATAAGATGACCATTCCGTACGACTCCATGTCGAAATTGCTGCCCTATGTAAAAGGCAAAGTTTATGAAGAGGCGGGTGTATCCGATTCGTTATTCAGGGTTTCGATGCAATACTATATGGGACGCCCTAATCGCCTGGAGTATATTTACACCGCATTGGTTGATTCCCTAAGTTTAGAAGAGCAGGGAAGGCCACACGATACTTCGAAGAATGTCCAGTCTGAATGATGTTGAGGTTAAGATCGGTTTCGATCAACTCCGTACCTGGTTAAAAACGCATTGCCTTTCCACACTGGGTACAGCGGAGGCTGATAAGATGACCTTTCTGACTGAACCTGACCGGGTTTTGGAATTGCTAAATCAAACGCTTGAATTCAGGCAGATATTTGAACGCGGAGACGCGTTTCCCTCCAACCACTTTTTTGATCCGGCCGATCTGTTAAAGCGCATAGCGCTGGAGGGCAATTATATTGATGAAGCTGATTTTTTAAAGTTAGCCTGGTCGCTGCAAACCATTATTTCCTGTCGCGATTACCTGGTGAAGAATAAAGAACATTCCCCTTCACTTTTCCGGTTAACCGAGCCTGTGGGAATTTCTGCACAACTTGTTAAGCAGATACTGAATATAATTGATGACCATGCACAGGTTCGCGATTCGGCCAGCGCTGAGTTGGGCCGTATTCGTAGGAAAATTCGTGAGGAGCAAAACAGGTTGCGTAAAATCATCGACCAGGTTTACCGGCATGCGGTACAGGAGCAATGGATACCGGATGGAGCCCTGCCGACTATTCGTAGCGGACGATTGGTGATTCCGATTCTGGCCGAACACAAACGAAAAGTGAAAGGATTTATTCATGATGAATCAGCAACCGGCCAAACCGTTTTTATGGAGCCGGCTGAAGCGCTGGAAGCAAACAATGAAATGCGCGACCTGGAACATGCCGAGAAGCGTGAAGTGATTCGCCTGCTGAAGGAACTGACATCAGCATTACGGATTGAATTGGGTCAGCTTGAATTGGCGTATGCATTTCTTGCGCATATTGATTTTATCCGGGCAAAGGCACGAATGGCCCTGGAGTTGCAAGCCGGTATGCCAGTCGTTCAGCGTGATCCTGCACTAAAGTGGATGAGAGCACGCCATCCGCTGTTGCAGATGAGTTTGAAGGGCAAACGTGATTTGATTCCGCTGGATATCAACCTTTCCGATACCGATCGATTCCTCCTGGTATCCGGACCAAATGCCGGAGGCAAATCAGTTTGTCTGAAAACCGTTGGCTTGCTGCAATACATGTTGCAGTGTGGCTTGCTTGTGCCCATGTCGCCCGATTCAACAGCCGGTATTTTTGATCGGATATTTGTGGATATAGGCGATCAGCAATCCATTGAAAACGATTTAAGTACCTACAGCAGCCACCTGAAAAATATGGCGCAGTTTATTCATTCTGGGAATGCACGTTCACTTGTATTGATGGATGAATTGGGGTCAGGTACCGATCCTGATTTTGGTGGAGCGATTGCACAATCCATTTTACAGCAATTGGTGCAAAAGAAAGTGTGGGGAGTTGCCACCACACACTACTACAATTTAAAATTGTTTGCCGGGCAAACCGCGGGCATTCGCAATGCAGCCATGCGCTTCGATGAAAAAAACCTGGTGCCCATGTACTTGCTCGACATAGGTAAACCCGGAAGTTCTTTTGCCCTGGAGATTGCACAGAAAACAGGTTTGCCAAGCGAGGTATTAAACAGCGCACGTGAACTGGCCGGTAGTGATCTGGTGGGCTTTGAAACCCTTGTGCGCGATCTGGAAAAGGAACGCAATGCGCTGATGAAAAAATCAGCGTCATTGGAACACAAGAATAAGGAGTTGAGCGCTTTGGTTAAGAAGTATGAAACGTTATCGGGTGAGTTGGAAGATAAGAAGAAGGTGATTCTCAGCAAAGCCAAAGAGGAAGCGCAGCAGTTATTAGCCCAGACCAATCGCGAAATAGAAAAAACAATCCGGCACATTCGGGAGAACCAGGCGCAAAAAACTGAGACCAAAAAAGTAAGGGAGAAATTAAAAGAGATTTCACAAAAAATTTCGGGCCCTGTTGTTCCGAAGAAGCCGACACTGCCCGCAGAAATTAAGGTGGGTGATCGCGTTCGCATTATCGGGCAGGAGGGAAGTGGTGTAGTGCTTTCGGTAAAAGGAAAATCAGCTATGGTACAGCTTGGCGAATTGAAAACCAATGTAGCGTTAACAAAACTTGAACGGGCCGACCAAAGCAATTCGGATAAAACCGTAGAAAGGAAGTTGCGCTCCGTTGGCCTCAGCCTGCATGAAAAGCGAGCCGGTTATTCACCGGTATTGGATGTGCGTGGCAAGCGGGTGGATGAAGTACTTCCTTTGTTGGAAGCTTTTTTGGATACCTCTGTTTTACTGGCGCAAGGCGAATTAAAAATCCTGCATGGAAAAGGAGAGGGCGTGTTGCGTAAAGTAATCCGCGATTACCTGAAGCAATACAAGCAGGTGGCTTCCTTTGCCGATGAGCATGTGGAGCGGGGCGGAGATGGGATTACGGTGGTGGTACTAAAATAAAAAAGGCTCCGGAGGGGAGCCTTTTATTGCTTTAAAAATATTTTATTGAAGTACGAAAGTCCAAACTCCATTTACTTCTTCTGTTCGGCTTCCAGCATAATCGCAATCTTCACATTCGAAAGTGAGTGTTAATTGACCGCTTGAAGAAATTGTGTAGGCCATAGTAAGACCATCACTTCTCTGTAGAGAACCAGTATCACCCGTTCCTGTTACAGCGAAAGACCACTGTCCACTAGCAGGCCATGGACTTGGTGTAGGGCGGGTACCGCCAACAGAGTAATTATATGGTCCATTTGGATTGTTTGAATTAAATGCACCTGAAATTGTTAAGGTAAAGTTTGGTGTCTGAAACTCAGGAGTTCTGATAGTTGAACCAAGTTGAGCTGAGACTATAGTCCAAGTCTTAGATAACTTACTCAACTGAGTCTTTTGAACCGGATCTTTCGGATCATCCCCACCACAATTACTAAAGAACACCAATGCGCCAGCCACTATTAATAAAGACGCTAAACGGGACACTACTTTTATCATTGCTTATAGTTTAGAATTACGAATTTCATTTTTCTGACCCACAAAATCAAACCAAAAGGCCGGATTTGCAAATTTAACCCCAATTATGCTTTAAAAAGCATAAGGGATAAACAAGGTTTTATCGGTTTTATTGTACGGTTGTAACCGCATTAATGCCTTGTTCAAGCTTTATAGTCGCTCAAATTAATAATTTCTGCATCATTCGGGTATTCTTCGGGTTGGTTGGAGGCTATGCACACCAGCCGGTTTGTGCAATTTTTTTGCATTTGTTGCGCAAACCAATCGAACGCTTGCCTGTCCAGGTTGGTGCCGGGCTCATCCAGGAAAAGCGCAGGGGTATCCGTTAAAAAAGCAAGCCCCAACTTCAGGCGTTGTTTCATGCCTGAGGAGAAGTTGGAGATGTATTTATTCTTTGCCTGCTCCAGGTACATGATTTCTATAATTTCCTGAGGCGAGTGATGGTTGAGGACTGGCCTTGATTTGAAATGAAAGACAACCTGTTCATACAAGGTGAACTCATCGATCAACTCCATGTATGGGGTTGCAATGCTCACCTGTTTATACATACTTTCAGTTTCTATCGATTGTCCGTTTAGTGTATAAGCAAGTTTACCTTCACTCATGGGTAATTGCCCCCACAATACCTGCAGTAAGGTTGATTTACCCGAACCATTCGGTCCGGTAATCGCATAGATTTTACCTTGTTCAAACGTATAGTTCAGGTTACGAAATATCCACTCGCGGTTATAGCGTTTGCTTAGGTTATTAACGGAGATGGAAAGTTTACTCATGTAATTTTATTAGAGTAGGCAGTGGGCAATCATCAATAGGCAATTTGCCTACTGCTTACTGCCTTTCAGTCCCCCAATCCATAACCTTTCATAATGCCACGCTCGGACGCTCGTACAAAGTTAATGATGTAATCCCGTTCTTCACTCTGTGGAATCGATTCAGCAATCATGTCAAGTGCTTTGGTGTTGTTGATGCCTTTCATGAAAATGTATCGGTAGATCTCTTGAATCTCTCCAATCTTTTCTGAGGAAAATCCCCTGCGTCTTAAACCAACAGAATTTATTCCGGCATAGGCTAACGGTTCACGAGCTGCTTTGGTGTATGGAGGTACATCTTTCCTCACCAACGAACCACCCGAGATCATCACATGTGCACCCACTTTTACAAACTGGTGCAACGCACTTGCTCCGCCAATAATCGCCCAGTCGTCAATGGTAACATGGCCGGCCACCTGAACGGTATTAACTAAAATGCAGTTGTTGCCTATGATGCAATCATGCGCTACGTGCACATAGGCCATCAGCAAGCAATTCTTTCCGATAACGGTTTTGAATTTATCGTGTGTACCACGACTGATGGTTACGCATTCGCGAATTACAGTGTTATCGCCAATATAGGTTTCCGTCTTCTCACCGGCAAACTTCAGGTCTTGCGGAATTGCCGAAATGGAAGCTCCCGGATAAATTTTTACATTTTTACCAATGCGGGCACCGTCAAAAATAACAGCATTCGGTCCGATCCAACAGCCGTCATCAATAACCACATCTGCGGCAATGGTGGCGAAGGGTTCAATGGTAACATCCTTACCAATTTTGGCATCCGGATGTACGTTGGCTAGGGGATGGTAACTCATGAGTCTTTACGAACGATACTGGCCGTCATGGTTCCTTCACAAACTAATGTATTGCCTACAAATGCACGGCCGTACATTTTGGCAATACCGCGCTTAATCGGTGCAATCAGGTCGCACTGTATAACCAGTGTGTCGCCCGGCAACACCATCTTTCTGAATCTGAAATTCTCTATTCCTAAAAAGTAAGTCCAATAGTTTTCAGGATCGGGTACGGTATTCATTACCAATATCCCACCAATCTGCGCCATGGCTTCTACTTGCAACACTCCGGGCATAACGGGGTTACCGGGGAAGTGCCCCTGAAAGAAGGGCTCATTGGCGGTAACGTTCTTTACACCCGCTACACTTTCGCTGTCGAGGTAAATAATTTTATCGATGAGCAGGAAAGGATACCGGTGCGGCAGGGTTTGCCTGATTTTATTGATGTCCATTACAGGAGGCAAGCTCGGGTTGTATTTTGGTCTTCCCTGCTTGTCTGACTCAGCCATGGCTTTCTTCAACTTCTTGGCAAAGGCCACATTGGCTGCATGGCCTGGCCTTGCTGCCAGTACCTGGGCTTTAAGGGGTCTTCCGCTTAGTGCAAGATCGCCAACAATATCCAGCAGCTTATGTCTTGCCGGTTCGTTCTTGTAGCGAAGCTCAATGTTGTTGAGAATGCCCTCGTGCTTTACAGCAACTTTTGGTTTGCCGAGCATCTTGGCAATATTTTCAAGTTCGTCTTCTTTAACAACACGATCAACAATAACGATGGCATTGTTCAAGTCGCCACCGCGGATGAGGTTGTTTTTATACAACATCTCCAATTCATGCAAAAAACAGAATGTGCGGCACGAGGCAATTTCTTTTTCGAACTGGCGGATATCGGTTATGGAAGCATGTTGACTTCCCAATACGGGTGAGTTATAGTCAATCATTACCGTTACACGATAATCATCAAGCGGTAACGCGGCAATCTCTACGTTGCGCGGAATTTCACGGTAGAAGATCGGTTCCTGTACTTCAAAAAAATCGCGAAGCGCATTTTGTTCTTCTGTACCTGCCGATTTTAAGGTCTCAACAAATTCGATGGAACTTCCGTCCATAATCGGGCACTCGGGTCCATCCAGTTGGATCAGTACATTGTCAATTTCCAGGCCTACCAGTGCAGCCAGCGTATGTTCAATGGTACTCACACGTGCCCCACTTTGTTCAATTGTGGTTCCCCGCGATACATCTACCACATTATCACAGTCGGCATCAATGATAGGCGAGCCGGGCAAATCCACCCGTTGAAATTTTATGCCATGGTTAGGTTTGGCCGGCATAAAAGTCATGTTTGTTTTGGCCCCCGTATGTAGCCCCACACCCGATAAGGAAACCGATTTTTGGATCGTCTGTTGTTTAATATTCAGCATGATTTACCGTAAAAAGATGGCAAATTTAACCCCGAAAGGAGGGATAATCCAAACCCTGTTTAAAAGGGCCTTTTCTGGTTCTATTATAACGTTTTAGGCTCGTATTTTTAGTCAGATTGGGATTCGACAGGGTTTCCCTTGACTTTCTTTTCGAGTTCTCTAAGGCGGTCGTTAAGGTCGGGGAGGCGTTTAAAAATGGCATACGACCGAAAGTATTCTTTCACATCGAATGCCGGATACCCGATAATTTGCACTCCCTCTTCCTTAATTGACTTGGAAATACCGGCCTGTGCGCCAATACCCGTTTTGTTTGCAATAAGCAGGTGCCCGGCAATACCCACCTGGCCGGCAATAATGCATTGCTCACCCACTTTTGTTGAGCCCGATATACCCGACTGTGCGGCCATAACCGTGTTCTTTCCAACTTCAACATTGTGGGCTATCTGAATGAGGTTATCCAGTTTTACTCCTTGCCGGATGATGGTGGCATCGCCATAAAGGGTAGCACAATCGATAACCGTATTGGCACCAATCACCACGTCATCTTCAATGATTACATTTCCCATTTGAGGGATCGACTTATATGTACCATCGTTTTGAGGTGCAAAACCAAAGCCATCACTGCCAATAACTGCACCTGCATGTAACACACAGTTGTTTCCGATTTTTGTATCAGCATATAGCTTAACATTCGGATGAAGAATGACATTGTTGCCGATCACCGAATTGTCGCCAACATAAACATGCGGATAAATTTTTACGTTGTCGCCAATCTTAACGTTGTTGCCAATGTACGAGAATGCACCCCGGTAAATATTTTTTCCCGTTGAAGTGTTGTTGCCCATAAAGGAGGGTTCTTCAATTCCGGTTTTTTGAAAACTTACCAGCCGATGATATTCTTCCAACAAAACCGTGAAACTGCTGTACGGATTGTCTACCAAAATTAAAGCGGCCTGAATTGTTTTGCGTGGTTTAAAATCCTTGCTGATAATTACAGCCGAAGCTTGCGTAGTGTAAATGTAATTTTCGTATTTCGGATTCGAAAGAAATGCAATCTGACCGTTTTTTGCATCCTGAATTTTTGCCAGCATGCGTATTTTGGCGCTCCCATCTCCCTGAACTTCTCCGCCAAGCATGGCAGCGATCTGACTAACGGTAAACTCCATAGATGTTTAGTTGCAGGAAAGTAGGTTTTGACTGTTTACAAAGATACATTTTTAGGCCAGCAGAGGTAGTTTTTTTTCACGATTTTGCTGATGGCTTTAATGCTGGGTAAATCCGAAGCCTGGGCAATATCCAATACCTGACCGTTTTTCATTAATACATTGATTTTTTGCCCTTCCGTATAGGCTTCGTTGGAAACGGTGCCGTGCGAAAAGAGGTAAGACGTTTCAGAGCGCAATGTTCCAAATGTCCTGGCAATATCTTCCCTGACCTTTTCAACGTATGATTTTTTTATTGGCTCACTGCTTAGCAGTATACGGAAGAGCTTACGGTGGTACAACATTCCCGACAGGGTTGAAAGAATCTGATCGTCATGATTCAACCAGAACTTGATTGCGCCCCAAATGTCCTGATCATCAAGTTTTCCAAACAGGTTCAGTACTTCCGGTTTTTCCTTGAAATCCTGAAGCGTAGTATTATGTTTTAAAAAGAAAAGCAGGGCTTCACTGGCTGGTACTTGCTCACCAGCCTTAACCAGGTGTTGCGCCCGCTTGATCAGGTTCACCACCATGCGTTCAGCGCTAACCGTTGTTTTGTGCAGGTACACCTGCCAATACATCAGCCTGCGTGCATTCAAAAAGTTTTCAATACTGTAAATGCCTTTCTCCTCCACCACAAGTTGATCGTCATGCACGGTGAGCATGGCAATAATTCTGTCAACGCCAATGGTGCCTTCAGGTACTCCGCTGAAAAAGCAATCGCGCATCAGGTAATCAAGCCGGTCTATATCCAATTGACTGGCGATTAACTGGTGAAAGAACTTTCTTTCATATCCGTTTCTAAAGATTTTTAATGCCAGATCAAGCGAACCATTAAACTGCTTGTTCAGTTGTTGCATGAACAGGTAGGAGAGGCTCTCATGGCGAATGCCGGTTAGCAACGAATCTTCAAGCGCGTGGGAGAAGGGGCCGTGGCCAATGTCATGCAAGAGTACAGCAATCAAGGATGCTTCATACTCCTTATCGTTGATGGAAATACCTTTGCTTCGCAGGCTGTCAAGCACGCGTCCCATCAGGTGTAGCGCTCCTAAGGCATGCTGAAAGCGGGTATGTTGTGCGGATGGGTAGACAAAATCGGTAAGCCCCAGTTGCTTTACATGCCGCAAACGCTGAAACCAGGGATGCTCAATAATATCGAAGATCAGTTCACCTGGAATTTTAATGAATCCGTAAACGGGATCGTTGATTATTTTCTTTTTATTCAAGAGAGCGCTTGAGATTAATTACCTTCGTAAAAATTATAGAAGCCGTCTCCAATCAGTTTCATCTGTCAGCCTGTCCGAAGGAGTCCTTCGGGTAACCTGACATGGACAGTATTTTGAAGATGACTTTTACATAAAAATTTTGATATGCAAAGATATAGCATTTTGTGGGCTGATGACGAGATTGATTTGTTGAAACCTCATATTTTGTTTCTGGAGCAACGGGGATACGACATCACACCGATTAACAATGGTTCGGATGCCGTTGAACTGGCCAGCGAAAAACACTTTGATGTGGTGTTTCTGGACGAAAATATGCCGGGGTTGTCTGGTCTGGAAGCGTTGGATCAGATTAAAGCCAGCAAACCCAATCTTCCGGTGGTGATGATCACCAAAAATGAGGAAGAACATATCATGGAAGAAGCGATCGGTTCGCAGATTGCTGACTACCTGATTAAACCGCTGAATCCTAACCAGATTTTACTTTCCGTTAAAAAGATACTTGACAACAGACGGTTGATTATCGAAAAGACAAATCTTTCCTACCAGCAGGAATTTAGGAAGATCAGCATGGCATTTATGGACGACATGAACCATGAACAATGGGCCGATATTTATAAGAAGCTTGTACACTGGGAACTTCAACTCGATCAGTCAGACAATGAAGATATGAGTGAGGTGTTCGACATGCAGAAGATTGAAGCCAATGCCAACTTTGCTAAGTTTGTAATTAAAAATTATGAGAAGTGGCTCAATGATGCCAATGCCGATAAGCCATTGTTATCGCATCAGTTGCTGAAGAAAAAAGTATTCCCTGCATTGGGCAAGGATGTTCCTGTGTTTTTGGTTGTGATTGATAATTTAAGGTTTGACCAGTGGAAGATGATCGAACCCATTATTGACGATTACTTCACCGTAACTAATGAGGAAACATATTACTCCATTCTCCCCACTACAACGGCTTATGCGCGTAATGCTATTTTTTCGGGTATGATGCCCAGTGAAATGGCCAAAAGCCAACCCGACTTATGGGTGGGCGAAGATGAGGACGAAGGAAAGAATAATTTCGAAGATGAGTTTTTAGGCAAGCAACTCAAGCGAAACAACATCAATGCAAAGTTCTCCTATCACAAAATTAAAAACCTGGAGGAAGGACGTTCGCTGGCCGATACCGTGAACAATCTCTTTCAGAATAACTTCAATGTTATCGTATACAATTTTGTGGATATGCTTTCGCATGCCCGCACGGATATGGCTATGATTCGTGAGTTGGCTCCGGATGAATCAGCCTATCGCTCCATTACGCGCTCTTGGTTTTTGCACTCACCGTTGCTCGATATTCTGAAAACCATATCGGAACGAAAAGCACAAGTGATTATCACCACCGATCACGGTACTATCCGCGTAAAGCGCCCCTTTAAAATTGTGGGCGACCGGAGCGTGAATACAAATCTGCGCTACAAGCAAGGTAAAAACCTGGGTTATGAAGGAGGAAAAGTAATGGAAGCCACGAAACCCGAACGGTTGTTCCTTCCTAAAATGAACGTATCCACCAGTTATGTGTTTGCCACCGAGGATCAATTTTTTGCCTATCCCAACAATTACAATTACTACGTTAACTTTTACAAGGACACATTTCAACATGGCGGAGTTAGCTTGGAGGAGATGATTATCCCATTAATTTTCTTAAATTCGAAGAATGCAACCTGATGGTGTTACGCCAGATCTTGTATTTGACCGGGTGTCAACTGCAGCACTTGAAGGAGTAACCAAAACGATGTTGAATCAAATCGGTGCCTATAGGGTGTGTGTGTTGCAAGGTGAAATGGGCTCCGGAAAGACCACATTGGTCAAGGCATTTGGCAAAGCTTTAGGAGTAGTGGACACAATGGCCAGCCCGACTTTTTCTTTGGTCAACGAGTATGCCACTAAATCCGGAGATAGAATTTATCATTTTGATTTATACCGGCTAAAATCGGCAAATGAGGTTTTTGATATAGGCGCGGAGGAATATTTGTATTCCGGCAAGTATTGTTTTGTTGAATGGCCGGAAAAAATTTTGACCTTACTGCCCGAGGAATATGCCGAAATACGGATTACAGTTGAAGACGAACATCACCGAACGATAGAATTTTTGTTGCATGGCAGAAAAGAAGAAAAGCGGGTTTGAAACCCTGGCCCGCGCCAGTTTGGCACCTCAGGAAAAACTGATGGCGGTAAAAAAGGGTAAACATTCCTTTTTCCTGGGATTACCAAGAGAGATTTCTCTTCAGGAGAATCGCATTACGCTCACGCCAGATGCTGTTGCGTTGCTGGTAAATAATGGCCATGAAATATGGGTTGAAACCAAGGCGGGTGTTGGGTCAAAGTTCACCGATCAGCAATACAGTGAGGCGGGAGCAAAGATCGTATACTCTCCACAAGAGTTATATAAGGCTGATGTTATTCTGAAGATTGAGCCACCCACCGTTGAAGAAATTGAATACATGAGGCCTGGCCAAACACTAATCTCTGCGCTGCAACTTGGGCATCTTCCAGTCGAGTCGATTCAGGCTATGCTCAAAAAGAAAATCACCGCGCTGGCGTACGAGTTTATTGAAGATAAAGTAGGTGGAATGCCCATCATACGGGCCATGAGCGAGATAGCCGGCAGCAGCGTTATGCTGATTGCGGCTGAGTACCTGAGTACGGCCAACAATGGTAAAGGTGTTATTCTTGGAGGTATTACGGGTGTGCCACCGACCAAAGTAGTTATAATTGGTGCCGGCACAGTGGCGGAGTACTCTGCGCGTGCAGCCATAGGAATGGGTGCGGAGGTGCAGATCTTTGATAACCACTTGTATAAACTACGCAGAATCAAACATCTTTTAGGGCAGCAGGTATATACGTCTACCATTGATACATTAACGCTAAGCGAATCACTCAAGACAACCGATGTTGTTATTGGAGCATTGCGTGCTGAAAAAGGCCGGGCGAGGATTGTGATCACCGAAGAGATGGTGAGCAAGATGCGACCCGATTCACTGATTATTGATTTGAGCATTGACCAGGGCGGCTGCATTGAGACTTCCGAGATTACAAGCCTGAAGAAACCTGTTTTCAGAAAGTACGATGTGATTCATTACTGTGTGCCCAATGTGGCTTCACGTGTTGCCCATACGGCCACCACAGCGCTAAGTAATATTTTTACTCCCACTATTCTGCGGGCTGCTGAAGAAGGTGGTGTTGAAGCCATGATTTATTCGCATGCCTGGTTTATGAAGGGGGTGTACACCATTAAAGGAAGTCTGACCAATGAAGCGGTTGCCCGTAAGTTTGGATTGAAGTTTAAGAATATTGAATTGTTGCTGGCGGCAAGGCTTTAAACTATAACCTTGCCAGGCTTTCTTCCAATGCTTTTATCTTAGCTTCTGCATCTGCCTTTTTCTTCCGCTCCATTTCAAGCACGTGAGCAGGGGCTGAGTTTACAAATCGCTCGTTCTCCAGTTTCTTGCTTACTGAATTCAAAAAACCGCGTTGGTATTCCAAATCCTTGAGCAGACTGGCTTTTTCTTTCTCTGGATCAATGGCTGTATCGAAAGGAATAAAAAACTCCAGCGACCCTACCAGGAAGGATGTTCCGCTTCCTTCCTTGTCTTTTGTGATTCGGACTTCTGAAAGATTGCCAAGCTTTTCGATAACGGGTTGAAAGTTTTTTAAACCAGCATCAACTCCCGGATCCATGTTTAGTTTGAGCGGCTCTTTTGGTGAAAGTCCTTTTGAACTTCGCGCATTGCGAACCTGGGTTATGATTTCCTGCGCTATGCCCGACTTTTCAATGATGCTGATATTGAATGATTGTACCTTAGGCCATGAGGCCACAAGAATGCAATCTTGAGTGTCTCTGTCCTTCAATTCATGCCACAACTCTTCCGTAATAAAAGGCATAAACGGATGAAGTGCCTTTAATAGCGTTTCAAAGAATGAAACCGTATTGGTGTAGGTTGTTTGATCAATCGGTTTTCCAAATTCCGGCTTAACCATTTCCAGGTACCACGAACAGAAATCATCCCAGATTAATTTGTAAATGGTCATCAACGCATCCGACATTCTGAACTTTTCGAAATGATCGTTAAGTTCAGTAAGCCCTTGGTTTACTCTTGCTTCAAACCATTCAATGGCAATTTTATTTTCAGCAGGCGTTGGTTCATCCGAAACGGTCCAGCCTTTAACTAAACGGAATGCATTCCAGATTTTGTTGGCGAAGTTTCTTCCCTGTTCCACCAACTTCTCATCATACAATAAATCGTTACCAGCAGGTGAACTGAACAACATACCAGTGCGCACGGCATCTGCACCAAAGTTGGCAATCAGGTCGAGCGGGTCAGGGCTGTTACCCAGTGACTTCGACATTTTGCGTCCTTGTTTGTCGCGTACAATACCCGTCAGGTACACATTTTTAAAGGGCATCTCCTGCCGGTATTCATAACCCGCAATGATCATGCGTGCCACCCAGAAAAATAAAATCTCAGGTGCTGTTACCAGGTCGTTAGTAGGATAGTAGTAGTTAAGATCCTTATTTCCTTTGTTTGAAGAATCCTTAAACACAGATGTATCAAATACAGCGATGGGCCAAATCCAGCTTGAGAACCAGGTGTCCATTACATCTTCATCTTGCTTTACGGAAGTGAACGGCTTATTCTCGCTCTTGAATTTTTCTATGGCTTCTGCTTCGGTTTTTGCCACCACAAATTCGCCTTGCTCATTGTACCAGGCGGGTATACGGTGCCCCCACCACAATTGCCGCGATATGCACCAATCGCGAACATTGGCCATCCAGTGGTGATAGGTATTCTTGAATTTTGGCGGAATGAGTTTGATGTCATCATTCATTACATGCTCAAGCGCAGGCTTGGTGATGGTATCCATCTTCAGAAACCATTGCAAGGATAATCGCGGTTCAATTACGGCATCGGTACGCTCCGAAAATCCAACGTTGCTTTTATAGTCCTCAACCCTGGCCAGGTGATTCCCTTCCTCTAAAAGTTTCGCAATCTTTTTTCTGGCTACAAACCGGTCATCACCGATCAGTATCTGTGCTTTTTCGTTTAATGAGCCATCCTCATTCAGAATGTCGATAACTTCAAGGTTGTGTTTTTTACCAAGTTCATAGTCATTCAAATCGTGCGCTGGCGTAACTTTTAAGCAGCCTGTACCAAAATCCATGGTCACATACTCATCTTCGATGATCGGTATCGACCGATTGATCAACGGAATGATCGCTCGTTTTCCTTTTAAGTGTTTGTAGCGTTCATCATTCGGGTTGATACAGATGGCGGTATCAGCCATAATGGTTTCTGGCCTAACCGTAGCAATGGTTACAAACTCATTGGATGCGCCTTCAATGGCGTATTGGATGTAGTATAGCTTTGACTGAACGTCTTTATAGTTCACCTCATCATCCGACAAGGCCGTTTTGCCCAAGGGGTCCCAATTCACCATGCGCAATCCGCGGTAGATGTAGCCTTTGTTATACAAATCAACAAACACATCAATAACCGCTTCATAATACGCAGTATCCATGGTAAACGTGGTGCGATCCCAATCGCAGGAAGCGCCCAGTTTTTTCAATTGTTCTAAAATGATCCCGCCATATTTTTCTTTCCATTCCCACGCATATTTCAAAAATTCTTCACGGGTGAGGTCAGATTTCTTTATTCCCTTTTCGCGCAGCATGGCCACAACCTTCGCTTCTGTGGCAATGGAGGCGTGGTCGGTTCCGGGCACCCAGCAGGCTTCCTTGCCTTCCATGCGGGCTTTACGGATCAATACATCCTGTATGGTGTTGTTGAGCATGTGCCCCATGTGCAATACACCCGTTACGTTTGGTGGAGGAATGACAATGGTGAATGGCTCTTTTTCAGCATTAGGCTCAGAATGAAAGAATCCGTTCTCCATCCAGTACGTGTACCACTTTTCCTCTACCTCGGCAGGATTGTATTTGGTTGATAAAGACATGCTTACAATAAATTTGAACGGCAAAAATAAGGGTAAGGGGTGCAGCTTCCAAGTCTAGGCCGCTAAACCGGGGAGTTGCCCATCCGGATTCGCCATGTCTTTGGGTACAAGTTGTTCGATCGATTGTCGAGTACGTTTAACCAACCCAGCGGAAGGTTCTGATTTGTGACCAGCAGGTAGCCTTTAGTATGACCTGTTAGGTGAATATTTTCTTTCCTCAAAAAATTAAGAGCATCTGTCTTGTTCAATTCAGCAGTTTGAAAGCGCTCCCGATTAAGTCGGGTTGATAATGCCATCGCATGTTCCGGTATTAACTTATCGCCTTTCAATGTGGCCACCGCAGTTCCGCTATTAACGATGTGCAATTTTCTATACAGGAAAAGATGATCAGTTGCCAGACTTTTTCTGAATAACGAAATCAAATCGTTATGTTGATGGAAGGTGTAATGATCAGGATCAATAACCCAATGGGATAGTTGTTCCTGAATTTTTTTTGCTGGCAAGGTTGGCGCTACTTTTTTATTTATTGAAACAGGTTCTATCGACTCCTGCTTCTGAACTACTGAAAGAAAAAATCCTTCTCCCACTACATGATGCGGATAGAAACGGTAGCCAATAATATTTTTATGTTTCACTTCTTCAATTCCCCATTCAGATTCAATATTAAGATTAATCGATTCAAGTTTATGTTGTTCAGTAAGCCATTGCATGTTTTCTTCATTTTCCAATGAATTATAAGTACAGGTTGAGTATATGAGTATACCATCCGATCTAAGCGCTGGCCACACATCAGTCAAAATTCGTTGTTGGCGCTTTGCGGAGAGTTGCACATTGTTCACCGACCACTCCGTCATAGCTTCATGGTCCTTTCGGAATAACCCTTCACCTGAACAGGGCGCATCCACTACAATCACGTCAAAAAATCCGGTAAGATTTTCAAAGTCGCGCGGATCGTTATTAGTAATGACAACATTTCCAACTCCCCATTTGGTCAGGTTTTCATCCAGTATGGATGCCCGTGTGCGAATTACTTCGTTTGACACAAGCAAAGAGTCTTCATGCAGCAACCCAGCAAGGTGCGTTGATTTCCCTCCCGGAGCTGCACACAAATCGAGCACACGAATAGGCTTTTTATCGAGGTCAAGTTGTTTGATGGCCTGTTCCAAAAACATAGAACTGGCCTCTTGAACATAGTAGGCTCCGGCATGAAGGGCTGGATCAAGTGTAAATACCGGTCGTGTTTTTAAATGCCTGCCAGTTTTACACCATGGAACCGATTCACCTTCAATGGAAAAATTTTTGTATTGATTCTGGCGTATGCTGATCGGAGACGTCTCTTTCAGACTTTTCAGAAAGTCGGGAAAAGCACTTTGTAAGGTGCCTTTCATCCGGAGAAAAAAATCTTCCGGTATTTTAATGTCCGATTCAGTCATGATGCTAAATTAAGCTTTCTTTACAGTTGAATATCCATTGTTTTCAGAAACTCGTCTGGCATGATAAAAGCGAATGATCCGAAATTAAAGTCCTGGGTGGAAGTGCCTACTCAATCTGACTTTCCGATACAAAATCTTCCGTTCGGAATTTTCAAAACGAAATACCTTTCGCCTGTGGCCGGTGTGGCAATCGGCAATCATGTACTCGACCTGGTGTATTTGCATGAGCACGGTTACCTCGATGGACTCGGACTTCCTCCCGGAATTTTTAACCAGAAGTACCTGAATGATTTTATCGCGCTGGGTCGTAAGAAGAGCCGGGATGTTCGTGAGCGTATTTCGGAACTACTAAGACACGATAATGATGAATTACGAGATAACGTAGCGGCCCGGGAAATAGCACTGGTTCCCATCAGTGAGATACAAATGCTAATGCCGGTGCGTGTACCAAACTATACGGATTTTTACAGCAGCGAAGAGCATGCTACCAATGTGGGCTCCATGTTTCGTGATCCGAAGAATGCGTTATTGCCAAATTGGAAACATTTACCGGTCGGTTATCACGGTCGTGCATCCTCCATAGTGGTTTCTGGTACGTCCATTCATCGCCCGAAAGGGCAGATTAAACTTCCAGATTTAGAGCAACCGGTTTTTTCGGCATCGCGTAAAATGGACTTTGAATTAGAGGTTGCTTTCATCGCATGTGGGGAAACTAAGCTTGGTAAGTCAATATCAACTGCTGAAGCGGAGAATCATATTATTGGTTTTGTGTTGTTTAATGATTGGTCGGCCCGCGACATACAGCAATGGGAGTATGTTCCGCTCGGGCCATTTCTTGGAAAGAATTTCGGGTCTACCATTTCTCCTTGGATTGTTACGCTTGATGCACTGGAACCTTTTCGTGTTGATGGACCAGAACAAAATCCCGAAGTGTTGCCGTACCTGAAATATTCCGGAGCAAAGAATTTTGATATTGCTT
Source organism: Cyclobacteriaceae bacterium (assembly GCA_019638275.1). Taxonomy (GTDB): domain Bacteria; phylum Bacteroidota; class Bacteroidia; order Cytophagales; family Cyclobacteriaceae; genus UBA2336. The sequence goes on from JAHBUC010000007.1 coordinate 108,072, forward strand.
TGGAAGTGTTGTTGCAGCCGGAAGGAGGCGACCCGGTTACGATCAGTCGCTCGAATTTCAAATACATGTATTGGAATGTGAATCAGCAGTTAGCGCATCATACCGTGAATGGTTGCAACATTCAGGTAGGCGATATGTATGCTTCCGGCACGATCAGCGGTCCTTCACCGGGATCATACGGATCGTTGCTTGAATTAACCTGGAATGGTTCAAGACCACTTCAACTAAACGATCACATACAACGTTCTTTTATTGAAGATGGAGATACCCTTATACTTCGCGGGCACGCAGAGAGAAATGGTGTTCGCATCGGTTTTGGGTTGTGTACCGGAAAAATTTTACCTGCACTTTAAAATTTAAGCTATGGTAATCGATCCCAAAGAAATGCATTTCAGCAAAGTACACGGTTACCTGTTGAGTGCCGTGGTACCCCGTCCGATTGCATTCGCCAGCACCATCGATAAAGATGGAAATGTAAACCTGAGTCCATTTAGCTTTTTCAATTGTTTCGGAGCAAACCCGCCTATACTTGTTTTTTCTCCAGCCCGGAGAGGACGCGACAACACGGTGAAGAACACGTACGAAAATGTGCTGGAAGTTCCCGAAGCGGTGATCAGCATGGTGAACTACAACATGGTACAACAAATGTCGCTGGCCAGCGCAGAGTACCCGAAAGGCGTTAACGAATTTGTTAAAGCCGGTTTTACAGAAGTAAAATCAACTTTGGTAAAACCGCCACGTGTGGGTGAGTCGCCTGCATCATTTGAGTGTAAGGTGCTACAGGTAATTAAAACTGGTGAAGGTGGGGCTGCAGGCAATCTGGTGGTGTGTGAAGTGATACTCATGCACATTAAAGATGAAGTGCTTGGTGATGACGGAAAGATTGATCCGTTTAAACTGGATGCTGTTTCCCGTATGGGTGGCGATTGGTATTGCCGTGCCGCAGGTGAAAACCTGTTTAAATTGCCTCAGCCGGGAAACAAAATTGGTATCGGAATGGATAACCTTCCGGAATCAATCCGCAATAGTAAAATACTTACCGGGAATGACCTGGCTTTATTAGCTGGTGTAGAAAAAATTCCGGATGTAGCGTATCTGCTAATCAATGATCAGGATAGGGGTGCCTTGCAACTTGGTGAAGAGGTTGTGCATCAACGCGCACAATCCTATCTGAAAGAGGGTAAGGTTGCTGAAGCGTGGAACCTTCTGCTTTCGCAGAACAAAAACTAAACAGATTTTTTTAGTCGCGATACATCACCGCTTTCACGGCCTTCACCGTACGCTCAACATTGGGCAAAATGGCCTGAATCAAGGTTGGGGCATAGGGAAGTGGTGCATCCGCATTGGTAATGCGGTGAACGGGTGCATCCAGGTAATCGAAAGCGTGCTTCTGTACATGGTAAGTAATCTCCGTTGAGATAGAAGCCAGAGGCCATGCTTCCTCAACAATCACCAAGCGGTTGGTTTTCTTTACCGATTCAACAACTGTCGCATAATCGATCGGGCGAACGCTCCTCAGATCAACCACTTCAGCGGAAATATTTTCCTTTGCCAACTCTTCAGCTGCTGCCAGTGCAACTTTTGTGATCTTGCCAAAAGTGACCAGTGTAACATCAGTACCCGCGCGTTTGATATCAGCCTGGCCAATCGGGATAAGGTATTCCTCTGCAGGAACTTCTCCCTTATCGCCATACATCAATTCCGATTCCATGAAGATAACCGGGTCGTTATCGCGAATGGATGATTTCAATAATCCTTTTGCATCATATGGGTTGGATGGAACCACCACTTTTAACCCCGGGCAGTTGGCATACCAGTTTTCAAAGTTTTGCGAGTGTTGTGCACCAAGCTGGCCGGCATTACCCGTGGCACCTCTGAATACAATGGGTACATTATATTGACCGCCCGACATGGAGTACATCTTGGCGGCCGAGTTGATGATTTGATCAATCGCGACCAGCGAAAAGTTGAAGGTCATGAATTCAACAATTGGCCTTAGCCCGTTCATGGCTGCGCCAATACCTACACCGGTAAAGCCTAGTTCTGAGATGGGGGTATCAATAACCCGTTCAGGTCCAAATTCATCCAGCATGCCTTGGCTTACCTTATAGGCTCCATTGTATTCGGCTACCTCTTCACCCATTAGGAAAACACTGGGGTCTCTCCGCATTTCTTCGCTCATGGCTTCACGCAGGGCTTCTCTGAATTGAATTTCTCGCATAGTACGTTCTGGTTTATTGCCATTTAGAACGCTGACAGGTAAATGCAGGCTTTAAAGGCAGGCGTAAAAATAGTACCTGTGGGGTGATTGACAAAATAAAAAACCATCCCGAAACATCGGGATGGTTTTTAATCCAATGATATGTTTAAGCCTTATCTAAGGGCGTTTCTGAAAGCCTCAGAAGTAGCCCACTTGCTGAACTCAAGGTCAGTTAGAGCGGCTGATTTTAAATCAGGGTTAATTTTAACGGCATTGGTAAGGTTGCTTACAACGCCTTCGGCATTGCCTAAACGGGCAGATGCAACAGCTGCTCCGTAATAAGCGTGAGCATGGTTGCTGTCTAAACGTGAAGCCTCACCAAATGAAGTAAGGGCATTCTGGTAGTCTTTGTTCAATACCTGAGCAAGACCTTTGTTAAACAGGTTGTCAGCGGTATTGGCAGCAGAAGATTCAGCGCTAACCGCCTCGCTGTAACGAGCGATTACAATAGCAGCAGAACCTTTCACACCATTTACACCGGCTGCATTATCGCCACGTAAGCCGCTGCTTAATGCTTTGTTTGCGCTGCTATAAGCTGCATAGGCGTTGCCCTGCATCATGGATACAGAAGCCAGGTTTGCATGTACTTCAGGTGCATTGGCATTGATGCGGGCAGCAATGTCAAGCTGAGCTTTTGCCTTATCGGCAAGACTTGAAGCATTTGAAGGATTTTCAATAGCCTGAGCGATGTAAACCGCAGCCAGGTTGTTGTGTGCATTCCAGTTGGTGCCTTTCTTGGTAGCAGCTTCGTAAATAGCGGCTTTCTCTTCCAATGAAGGAGTAAGGGTAGCAGAATACATCAATTCTTCAAAAGAAAGGGCATCAGCACTAGCCTGACCGGTTGTGATTTGCTTGGATAGTACAGCAATCTCCGCATCAGTCTTTTTGTCCTTGATGGTAAGGATTTCAGTTTTTGCCGTTCTCAGTTTAGGATATACATCTTTGAAAACTTTCTTGTAGGTCTTCAGTTTTTGCATTTGCTTTTCCTGGCTTTCGAAAGAACCGCCACCGTTGATGATGTTCAGGTATTCAGCTTTTTCTTCGGAAGTGATTCCATCATAAGCTGCCAAGGCAGTTTGGAATTCATTCCACTCGCGAACTACGGGCTTCAGAATAAATTGAATGGAATCAGCTTTGCCTTTGTAGTCATACTTCTTCATCTGCTGGCGATAGAATTTCTCAATCGCTGCAGCACGTTCGGGTGAAAGTTTGCTGTTAACACGTTCGGCACCTTCAGGTGAGTGTGTACCGGTAATGGTTACCGTTTTAGTAACGTTTTTAGAAGCGATGAAGGCATCTAATTGCTTTCCTTTGTCGCTTTTTACTTCAGAGGTGCGCAATACAGAACGACCTTGTTCAAAAATGAAATCGGGGATAACAATCGGTACAATTTCTTCCTGGTTGTTATAACCATGTTCTGCATAGGAAGCAAATGAAACAGGCTTAACCAGTTTTGAAGTAGTGATCACTCCAACGGCTACATCCATACGAGGAGATGCCTTTGATTTGGTTCCCTTTGAAGCAACACCTTCAACCTGCAATACGCCTGACTTCATAGCAGGGGAGTAAGGAAAAGCGAAGCTCTTCGTTACACGAGGTTGTTCAGTTGCTGCATTCGGGTAATCTTCCGATTTGAATTCAATGGCCGGAAGTGCAGTTTCCTGATCTCCGTACTTGTAAAAAGAGTTCACTGAATAGGTGGTACCCTTTTTTAACATTTTTACAGGGAGGTTAGCGGCCATGTCGTAAGCCACAGTGTCCTTATGAACCTCCAATGGATTGGGGGTTACAGTCAGTTGCTGTTCTTTCGACATTTTTACCATCTGGGGGAGGGTACACCCAGCCAGGCTAAGTACTCCTACGATCAAGAATGCGTAAAGTAATTTTCTCATTGGATTTTGAATTTTGGTTGTTTTTAAGCGAGTCGCAAAACTACGTCTATATGATTTTTTTTGCAATTATACTCAAAAAATAAAGATTTTGGCCTTTAGTAAAGGTTTCAGGGAACCGTATATTTGTAAAAGTGTTTATTGAGTCGTTAAACGACCTATATCAGGGATGAAAGCCATTATTTATGGGTAATCTGATGGAGAAAATTCAATTTAACCTCGAAGAATACACATTTGGCGTGTGTACCCGGCTAGGTGAGAAATTAGGAATCGCTACTTCTCACATCCGGTTATTCTTCATTTATGCCTCGTTTATCACGTTTGGCTCCCCGGTTATCATTTACCTGGGGTTGGCCTTTATCATGAATTTGCGCAAGTCCTTGCGCAAGAGAAGTCCTATTTGGGATTACTAGCGGGCAATTTTTCTTCGGAAATACGCTTTCTACCTAACAGGTAGTAGTCGAAAATTACCATACCCCCGTAAACCTGGCTCATATCAAAGGGAAACAGACTCTGAAGTGATGAGCGCTCAGCCCGTAAATCCGGTTTCGTTCTCAAAAAGTCTCGTATGGCGCGATAAACTGCTTTTCCATCCTGCGTATGTCCTTCAAGCACAAACTTTAATGCAGCCACCAGGTCGAGCAGCATTCGGATGGGTAATTTATACCAAAGTTGATTGCCGGGAAGGTGCTTGTAAATGAGGCTAAGTCCATTTCGGAAATTATAATAGGTTTTTCGAGGATTGTTTCGTGGAAGCGTGCCTGCGCCTACATGAAACACCGTGCTTGATCCGCAGTAAAACACCTGCTTGCCCATTCGGTGAATTTTCCAGCACAGATCAATTTCCTCCATGTGCGCAAAAAATGTCTCATCCAGCCCGCCAAGGTGGTGATAAACTTCCGATCGGATGACCAGGCATGCACCGCTGGCCCAAAACACTTCGCGTGTATCGTTGTACTGGCTACTATCTTTCTCAGTAAAGTTGAACATCCTTCCCCGACAAAAAGGATAGCCCCATGAATCGATAAAACCGCCACCGGCCCCGGCATACTCAAACTCATCTTTTTGATGGTAGGTTAATATTTTTGGTTGGACAGCGGCTATCGATACGTTTTCATCCAGTAACTGCACCATTGGTTCAAGCCAGTTGGCAGTAACCTCAACATCGGAATTCAGCAGTACATAATACTCACTGTTAACTTGTTTGAGCGCCTTGTTGTATCCTCCGCAGAAACCATAGTTAGCATCCAGCGCAATAACTTCAACAGAGGGAAACTGATCTTTAACTAACCTGATTGACCCATCGGTTGAACCATTATCAGCAACAACAATACGAGCCTGTTGGGTGCATGTGATCACGGATGGCAAAAACTGTTGAAGTAGTTTTTCACCATTATAATTCAGTATAACAACGGCTGTCTTGCTCAAGATTGAGGATTAAAAATTGAGTGAAAGAATTTACCCCATCATGCCGCTTAAATCAATACCTGGGATGTTAGGAAGCAGGCCTTCGGTACTTTTTCGTAATTCTTCTTTTGCCATTACTTCTGCTTCTTCAGCAGCTTTGTTTACCGCGGCCACGATTAAATCCTGAACGATAATTTTATCTTCGGCTTTAAGCAAGGTAGGATCAATATCTACCGCAAGCAGTTTCCGTTTGCCGTTAACGGTTACTTTTACCATACCGCCACCAGATTCTCCGTGGGTGGTAAGTTTATCAAGATTATCCTGAGCTTCTTTAATGCGGGCCTGAACTTCTTTCATTTTGCCCATCATCTTCATCATGTCAAACATAGCGCAGCAATTAAGGTAATCAATAGAAATTTAATCAGGGCGCAATCTACGATTTATTACTACTTCCTACGAAGCAGTACCACGGATCCGGTGCGTTTAAATGACCGGCCCGCAAGGTCAATGAGATCAGCGGTGAATACATACGTACCTTCAGGTTGTTCTTTTCCGCGATAGGTACCGTCCCAACCGTTATCACGATCGGTAGTAACAAACAACAACTCGCCCCAACGGTTAAAAATGCGCATCTCAAATGAAGCGATGTATTGTCCAAAAACTACAAAGGTCTCATTATCAACCGGGCCTTGTCCATCTGGTGTGAAGGCTGTTGGGTAAAATAATTTTGGTTCCTTGATCAGTATGATTTCATTTGAAACGGCTTCACCCAAACCTGCTTCATTGGCCACTGCTTTAATGATATACCGACTTACCTGATTGTCAGGATCAATGTCGGAATCAGTGTAGGCGGTTGTTCCCGCAGTAACGGTAATGCTTTGTATGAGAACCCCCTGTTCGTTATACTTCTCGATCCGGTACTCCTCAACTCCTGCCGACCATCCGGTATAGGCACTCCAACTGAGAGAGGAGAAGTTTTCGCGGGTTAGCACTCCGCTTAAACGTATGGGACAAATTTCACTTCCTGTTGGGGCAGCATTGCCACATACGTCTGTATAACCAACCTGATAGCAAAATTCGCCCTCGGTTGTATAGCTTGCATCCGTAAACTGCGGAGTCCCCGATTGACCAATAAGTTCGGCATTTGCTCCGCCTGATTTTCTAAAAATCCGGTAAAGACTTGTTTGAAAAGCAGGATCTTGTTGCCAGGTTATGTCTGCTCCTTGTGTTACAATGGCTGTTGCGTTGGTTATTGCCGTTGGAACATCAGATGAAAAAGCCGTTACGCATTTCGCCAACGAAATGCTCAGACTCCCATTGGAGTAGTTTGATACCACTTGATAGCAATAGTCTGTTTTACAGACCGTAGTGTTATCGGTAAACGAAGTTGCTCCTGTGGTTGTAAGCAATGTGGCATCACGCTCAAGGGAAAAGTTTGTGATGCCTGTTGTGTTTGTGATCCAGTTTAGTTGGTTTTGATTGTTTTGTGCAGCAGCATCGAAGTTTGCGCTGCAAATTACGTTTGAATAATTTGTGGTGTTATTACAAGGATCATAAGCACCCAATCGGAAACAGTAGTAATTATCGTCAGGTCGTAGATTAGTTACTGAAACAGTTGATGTGTTAAACAGGGTTTGCGCCAACTGAAAGGTTGTATTGTTGTTGGTTGCAATTTCAAGCCGGTATTGTATGTTGCTTGCGCCTGAAAAGTTAAGATCAATGCGATCGGAACTCATAACATTCAGTTGATTAATGAAGGGTGCAGGCAAGGTGGCCAGGGCTTCAATCATTTGCGTATTGGAGCCGCAGTTATCATCGGCATTAACATCTTTACCCCGAACGGATATGGTTTTGTTCCCGCTGCTGGCATAAGTATGGTTGGCAATAGCCAATAAGCCTTTGGGTACCTGAACTTCCGGACTGCCATCATTGAAGTTAATGATGTACGCATCGTAGTTTGTGTCGGTAACGCGAACCTGAACTTCATTCCCACTACAGGTAACCATATTAAATGATGGAGGAGTGTTTGCGGTTACGATTATTTGAATTACGTCAGTCGGGGGATTCATAGCCTGGTACAAAACCGATAAGGTATATACACCCGGTTGCGTGTAGGTGTGCGTAAAGGAATTTTGCGCCCCGGGAGATCCATCTCCCCAATTCATATTACAGGGTTTGGTTGGAGTACACTCGTCTGTAGTTAGAAGATTGGCATTAAGAATAGTGACGGTTAGTGGAGCGCATCCTTTCCGCTCATCCACCTGAAATCTACCATTCTGGCTCGCGTATTGTGCGTTTATCAGAAATGAAGTGAGAAAGAAGAAGCCAATAAAAAGCCTTACTATCATACCAGCGAAAATTCGCGAATAAATTTTTCAGCTTTCACCATATCCTGATGAAGCACCCGATCTTCTTCTACAAACGGTACATGCTCACGGAAAGTATGCAAGAACTCCTCCAATACAACCGAACTTTTTAGAGGCCTGCGGAAATGCATGGCTTGTGCGGCTGTAATCAGTTCAATAGCTAAAACATGGTAAACATTATTGACCACCCGATAGGCTTTTGTTGCCGCGTTCGCGCCCATGCTCACATGATCTTCCTGGCCGTTGGAAGAAACGATGGAATCGACTGATGCGGGTGTGCAAAGCTGTTTGTTCTGACTAACCAGTGATGCGGCTGTGTATTGTGGAATCATCATTCCGGAATTGATACCGGGATTGGCCACAAGGTAATTGGGTAAATTACGAGAACCCGAAATAAGCTGGTAGGTTCTACGCTCGGAAATACTACCTAATTCTGCTACAGCAATAGCCAAATGATCCAATGAAAGGGCTAACGGCTGACCATGAAAATTTCCTCCAGAGATGATCATATCTTCTTCCGGGAAAATCAGCGGATTATCGGTTACGCTGTTTACTTCTGTCAGGATGGTTTCAGCTGCGTAGTTAAGTGCATCCAGGCTTGCGCCATGTACTTGCGGAATGCAACGAAAAGAGTACGGATCCTGAACGTGTTTTTTAGGTTGGTTGATCAGTTCGCTTCCTTTTAAAAGATTAAAAATCTCTTTTGCCACTTCGCCCTGACCATGCTGCGGCCGGATGTTATGAACCTGTGATAGAAACGGTTCTATGCGACCATCAAAGGCATCCAATGAAAGTGCACTGATCATGTTGCTGAGGCGAAGCAAACGCTTTGCATGTAATAAACACCACACTCCGTACGCACTCATAAACTGTGTGCCGTTCAACAGCGCCAATCCTTCCTTTGCTTTAAAATGAATCGGTTGCCAATTCATCTGTTTATTGATTTGATTGCCGGATTTCCGTTCACCGTTTACCGTAACTTCACCATCGTCAATCAGGGTAAGCGCCAAGTGTGCCAATGGAGCCAAATCACCTGAAGCGCCAAGCGAGCCCATCTCATAGATTACCGGATAAATGTTATTGTTGAAATAATCAGTCAGGCGTTGTACGGTTTGCAATTGAACGCCTGAGTGACCGTACGAAAGTGACTGTACTTTTAGAAACAGCATCAGGCGCACAATCTCTTCAGGTACTTCAGGACCGGCACCGCACGCATGCGACTTCACTAAATTTTCCTGAAGTTTTTCAAGTTGATCCGGGGCGATGTAGGTGTTGTACAAGGAACCAAAACCGGTGTTGATGCCGTAAACGGGTTGTGATGTGTTTTTGATTTTTTCATCCAGGTATTCGCGGCAACGGATAATTTTTTGCTGCACCTCATCCGATAGCTCAAGCGTTAATGATTGAAAGGTAATCTTATCAAGATCGGACAACGTAAGTTTAGCGGTAGAAATGGAGTGTTTGAGGTTCACGCAGGTTAGGCTAAGTGTTGAATGATTTGTTCTGTACTCCATTTTTGCTGCTCACCTGTAGTCATGTTTTTTACAGCAAATACTTCTGTTTTTAATTCTTCTTCGCCAATGACAATGGTAAACGGGATGCTTTTTTTATTGGCATAGTCGAGTTGCTTTTTCAGTTTAGAAACTTCCGGGTATACCTCGCTGGAAATACCTTTTTGACGCAAGGCAGTAAGCAGTGCAAGTCCGTGTTGCAACGTATTGTCATCAAAATGACAGATCAACACCTTTGATGATGCGTTGGCCTCTACCGGAAATAGGTTAAGCTCATCCATGGCATCGTAGATGCGATCAATACCAAACGAAATGCCCACACCCGAAAGCTTTTCTTTCGAACCGAACGCTTGCGTAAGGTTGTCGTACCGGCCGCCACCGCTTACGCTGCCAATGGCCACGTTATTGATTTTTACTTCGAAGATGCATCCGGTGTAATAGCTGAGGCCGCGCGCCAGGGCAACATCAAAGTCTACATGATCGGATGACGATTGATAATGACCTAACAAGTCAAAAGCAGTTTTTAAGTCATCAATACCTTTTTTGCCGGAGGCTGAGGTAGCAAAAGCGTTTAGCAATGTATTCAGTTTCTGCTCCGGACTTCCGGGAGTTTTCAGTAATTCAAAAAGTTTATCCTGTTGCTGTGTGGTAAATCCTTTTTCCGATAATTCTTTCCGTACATTTTCTTCCCCGATTTTCTCGAGTTTATCAATGGCAACAAACAAGTCGGCCTCTTTTCCGGTGGCGTTCATGGTTTCAGCAATCCCGTTCAGTACACCCCGGTGATTTATTTTGATCGTATAATCTGCAATGCGCAGCAACGCCATCACTTCCTTAATCATTAAAATAATTTCAGCTTCACAGATAATTGAATCCGTACCCACCACATCGGCATCGCACTGGTAAAATTCACGGTACCTTCCTTTTTGCGGGCGGTCGGCACGCCAAACGGGTTGTATCTGGTAACGTTTAAAAGGCAACGTGATTTCGTGCCTGTTCATCACTACGTAACGGGCAAAGGGAACGGTGAGGTCGTAGCGGAGGCCTTTTTCGGAAATGTCGTTGGCTACGAGTTTCGAATTACGGGTTTCAAGTTTTGTGGCATCAACATTTTTTAAAAAATCGCCACTATCCAGAATTTTAAATAACAACTGATCCCCCTCATCTCCATACTTCCCCGTTAAAGTGGACAGGTTTTCCATTGCTGGCGTTTCCAGGGGCTGGAAACCGAACTTTTGAAAAACTGAGCGAATGGATTGGAGAATGAAGTTGCGCCTGGCCATGGTTTGAGGGCCAAAATCCCGCGTTCCTTTTGGTAATGAAGGTTTTTCCATACTGGGGCAAAGCTAATACGATTGCCGATAGCTAGGGAAAACGGGGGTAATTTTGCTCCTAAAATCACAATATTTCGGGCTGGCTTTTGCCCATCTGCCGGAAACCCTTATTTTTGCGCTCCTTTTAACACAAAAAGTCATGGCAGTTACCCGTTTAAAAAGAAAGAACCGTAAAGATAAATCGAAGGCAGCGGTAAGGCGTCAATCGCTGAAAAACCAGAATGCCAAGCCGGTTATCAAGAACGTGGATATCGAAAAAATCAAGGAAGAATTTAAGGCGAAGAAGGTTTAATTTTCCTTTTCTGGTGAAAGACATTATAAACCCTTGCCGTTGGCGAGGGTTTTTTGTTTTGGTGGGTTACCATTCTGTGTTGTATTTGATAAAATTTCAAATTACTTTAAAACCAGATTAACCACTATGAACGACTTCACCACCTGGTGGGAGGGTCTCAACCTCTCCTTGAAAATTTACTGGGCACTGGCCATTCCCTTTACGTTGTTTTTTCTGTTGCAACTCGTACTCTCGTTTATGGGAGGCGATGTACCGGATGATACCCCAGATGCTGAGGTAGAGGCTGACACCGGAATTGGTTTTCAATTCTTTACACTGAAAAATCTTGTTGCTTTCTTTTCAATCTTTGGCTGGACGGGCATTGCTTGTATCGATTCGGGTTTATCGGAGACCACTTCATTGATTATTGCCTTGGTTGCTGGTCTGATTATGATGACGGTGATGGCTTCTATCTTTTATTTTCTAGGCAAAGCCAATGCGGATGGTACATTGAAAATGAAAAACGCGTTGGGTGGAGTGGGTGAAGTTTACATGACTATCAAAAGTAAAAGAGGGGGTATTGGAAAGGTTCAGATTAAAATTCAGAATTCCTTGCGCACGCTTGATGCTATGACAGATGATGATCAGGATATCCCGACAGGAAAAATAATTACCGTCACACAAGTTATTAATGATTCTATATTGGTTGTAACTGCTAAATAAATTTCCATACACAATGAATCCATTTATTCTGCCCATTGCCACGCTGGCCGTACTGTTTGTCTTCGTGGTGCTTGTTACATTTTTTAGGCGTTACAAGCGTTGTCCTTCCGATCGGATTTTAGTTGTATACGGTAAAGTTGGGGGTGGTTCGGCCCGGTGTATTCACGGGGGCGCCTCCTTCATCTGGCCTGTGTTTCAGGATTATTCCTTCATGGACCTTACACCAATTTCCATTGAAGTAAACCTGACCAATGCACTAAGTAAGCAAAACATCCGGGTGGATGTGCCTTCGCGTTTTACAGTGGGTATTTCAACCGAAACAGGAATCATGGAGAATGCAGCTGAGCGTTTGCTCGGTTTGCAACGCCAGGATATCCATGCACTTGCCCACGACATCATTGTAGGGCAGATGCGTTTGGTGGTGGCCATGATGGACATTGAAGAAATCAACACCAACCGCGAGCAGTTCTTGAGTAACGTATCACACAACGTAGAGGCGGAATTGAAAAAGATCGGTCTAAAGTTGATCAACGTAAACTTCACCGATATCCGTGATGAGAGTGGTTACATTGAGGCATTGGGTAAAGAAGCGGCTGCAAAGGCGATCAATGAAGCAAAAATTCGCGTGGCTGACCAGGAGCGTCTTGGAGACATTGGTAAAACGGAAGCTGAGAAGGAGCGCGATATTAAAGTAGCTGAAATGATCCGCGATCGCGATACACAAGTTGCGGTAACGGTTAAGGATAAGGAGGTATTGATTGCCGGGGCGAAACGCGATGAATCCATTGGTAAAGTGGAAGCAGAAAGGGATACACGTGTTAAATCTGCTGAAGCCAATGCGGTTGCTGTAAAGGGTGAGAACCAATCGAAAATAGCTATTGCCAATTCTGATTCTGAACGTAGGGAACGTGAAGCAGAAGCGCTACGAAAAGCTATAGCGGCAGAAAAAGTTCAATCGGCAAAAGCCCTGGAAGAAGCTTACGTAGCGGAACAGCTTGCTGAAAAGGCACGTGCAGAACGGGAACGTGCTTCACAAAATGCAAACATTGTGGTTGCAGCTGAGATTCAGAAACAAAAGGCAATCATTGAGGCGCAGGCAGAAGCTGAAAAGATTCGCGAACGCGCAAAAGGTGAGGCGGACGCCATCTTTTTGAAACAGCAAGCGGAAGCGAAGGGTATTTTTGAAATCCTGACCAAGCAGGCGGATGGTTTGAAGCAGATTGTGAGTGCAGCCGGAAACAATTCAAAAGATGCCGCTATGCTCATCATCGCAGATAAACTTCCGGAATTGGTTCGCTTGCAAACGGAGGCTATTAAAAATATTCAGATTGATAAAGTTACAGTGTGGGAAGGTGGTCAATCGAAAGATGGTAAGACCTCTACCGCAAACTTTATATCGGGGTTGTATCAATCGGTGCCGCCATTGCATGAAGTGTTTAAGATGGCAGGGCTCGATTTACCAACCTATTTAGGTCAGCAATCCGAGCAAGAGAAAAAGGTTACGCCACCTGCTGATCCGGATCCAACTCCACCGGAGAAGAAAAAGTAAAATTCAAACCCACTTCGGTTGCGATCGGAGTGGGTTTTTTATTTCTTGCAGGCCTTTAAAAATTATTATCTGAGCATGGCTGTATTGAACCTTGTTTGCTGGAATGTGAATGGTATCCGGGCGATTATCAAAAAAGATTTTCTGAAAGATGTAAAAGCCATGGCACCCGACATGCTGTGCCTTCAGGAAACAAAAGCTACAGTTGAAGATGTAAAGAGCGTGATGGAGTTGTTGCCTGAGTATAAGAGCTATGTGAATGCATCGAAAGCACGACAGGGTTATTCCGGCACGGCTATCTTAACTAAAACAGAGCCGATATCTGTAACATACGACATGGCCATTGAGGAGCACGACCAGGAGGGTAGGGTGGTAACGGCAGAGTTTGACAATTTCTTTCTCGTTACGGTGTACACGCCCAATGCAGGTGAAGGTTTAAAACGATTGGAATACCGCTCGAAATGGGATGAAGTATTCCGGAATTTTGTGTCCGGATTAAACCGAAGAAAACCCGTAATCATTTGTGGTGATCTGAATGTAGCCCATCAGGAAATTGACATTGCGCGGGCAAAGGAAAATTATAACAAGTCGGCTGGATACACACAAATTGAAATTGATGGCTTTCAGAAATTACTGGATGCTGGATTTGTGGATACCTTCCGTCATTTTAATCCGGAAGAAGTAAAATACACGTACTGGAATTACATGTTTAATGCCCGTGCCCGAAACGTGGGTTGGCGCATCGATTATTTTCTTGCCGATAAGTCTTTACTCGATAACGTCAAGCAGACTTCAATCTATAACGAATACCACGGATCAGATCATTGCCCGATCGGGTTAACCATAGATATTTAATTCAAAATGTATAGAATTAATACGGCTGCCGAAAGCAGCAGAAATAATCTACGTACACGCATATCGGCACGGTAGACCGACCAATGTGTTGACAATCCAAGGGTAAGGAAGAAACCAAAATCCAATAAAAGTCTCGCTGTTGTTCGTTCAGCAAACTCGCCCTCAGAAACTAGTGGAAGCGCTAAATTAAATTCTCTGGATAATAACGCAAGTATTGTAATCAGTGCGATGATGTAGTGCAGAACGAAAGCCAGAATGCCCAGGTGTTTCAAGCGCTATTAATTTACTCGTTCAATTTCTGCTCCTAATTTTTTTAACCTCCCATCAATATTCTGATACCCTCTGTCAATCTGGTCAATACTTGAAATTTCGCTCACCCCGTTTGCGGATAGTGCGGCAATTAACAATGCAACACCTGCGCGTATATCCGGTGATGACATCTTAATGCCTTTAAGTTGCTGCCTGCGGTCAAGACCGATTACGTTGGCACGGTGCGGATCGCACAGAATAATCTGCGCACCCATGTCGATTAGTTTATCCACAAAGAACAAGCGGCTTTCAAACATCTTTTGGTGAATCAATACGGTGCCTTTGGCCTGTGTAGCCACTACCAACACAATGCTGATCAAATCTGGTGTAAACCCTGGCCACGGTGCATCGGATATGGTTAAGATGGAGCCGTCAATGAAGGTTTCAATTTCATAATGATCTTGCGCAGGGATGTAAATATCATCTCCGCGAAATTCCATCTTAATGCCCAATCGCCTGAAGATTTCCGGAATAATGCCCAGCATATCTATCCGGCAATTCTTAATGGTAATTTCAGATTGCGTCATCGCGGCAAGGCCGATGAAACTGCCGATCTCAATCATGTCGGGCAGCAAGGTGTGTTCGGTACCCGAAAGTTTCTTTACACCTTCAATCGTAATCAGGTTTGAGCCGATGCCGCTGATGTCTGCGCCCATGCGGTTCAACATCAGACAAAGCTGTTGTAGGTAAGGTTCGCAGGCTGCGTTGTAGATGGTTGTTTTGCCTTTTGCCAAAACAGCAGCCATGATGATGTTTGCTGTTCCTGTTACAGAAGCTTCATCCAGTAACATGTTGGTGCCTTTTAATTCAGAGGCATCAATATGAAACAGGTGATCATCAGCATTAAAGTTGAATCGTGCACCCAGTTTTTGAAACCCGATGAAGTGGGTATCTAATCTTCTTCTTCCAATCTTGTCGCCACCCGGTTTTGGTAAACTTGCTTTCCCAAAACGTGCCAGGATTGGCCCCAACAACATCACCGATCCGCGTAAGGCAGCTGCCTTGCTGCGGTATTCATCGGTTTCAAGAAAATCGGTATTGATCTTTTCGGCTATAAAGCGGTACGAGCCTTCTTTGAGTTTTTCAACCTGGCAACCCAGGTCGCCTACTAACTCAATGAGTTTGTTTACATCCCGAATGTCGGGAATGTTGTGGATGGTTACCGGTTGATCGGTGAGCAGTACTGCGCTGATGATTTGAAGGGCCTCGTTCTTGGCGCCTTGTGGTGTTATTTCACCCTTTAGTTTTTTGCCGCCCTTTATTCGGAATATACTCATATAACCAATGTACAATTGACAATTATCAATTGACAATAATAAAAATTAATGTTGGCTATTCCACCATCTATCCAATGTCTATTGTCAACTGCAAATTGTCAATTGCTAACTGAGTTTAATCCCTGCGTCTGCGGTTTTTGTTTTTATTGAACGGCTTTTGGTGGCGATGCTTGCCTCCGCCTCCGTTGCGTTCGCGTTGCTCACGCTGTACCGGTTGAAGCTGCTTTTTTTCTTTGTAGAGTTTTTCAAACAAGTTATCTTCCCTAACCTTCTCAATGTTTAAGGTCAGTTTCCCTTCCGACATTATTTTAATATCGTTTAGAATCACCGAATCATCCAGGGTTTCTTTGTTCCAGTTTCCGTAGAAGGTTTTCATGAGTTTGCCCAGGTAGATGATAGCATCTTCTTTTTCCTGTGGGTCTTCCTTTTTCAAGGCTTCCTTCACCAGCTTTTCTATGTTCTTTCCGTAATGCTTAAAGCGAACTTTGCTTTGCGGATAGTTAACCTTCATGGGTTTCTTGAAAAGAATTTCGCGCTCTGGCACGGGGTAGGGGTTGTTAATGTCCAGTACGAAATCGGCTATGATGTACAGGTCATCCCACAGACGTTGCGGGTTTTCGGGTTGATCTTTAAGGCTTGGGGTAAGCTGCTTGATCAATTCAATTAGTGTTGCGGCCAATTCGGTGCGCTTGTTTTTATCGGGTACGCTACGGATGTATTCTACCAAATTCTGAACATTACGGCCGTATTCCTTCAAAATAATATGAGGCCGTTGGGTGTTGTATTCTGCTATCATGTACTTGGATTTATGCCGGTTATGTAAAACCTGGCTTAATTATGTATTCTGAGTTTGGCAAAGCTAAGTAATAAGGTCTTTTCACCAAAATCATCAAACTGTATTTTCGCCTTCCGGTCGGCCCCGGTGTTGTCCATTTTAACCACCGTACCAAAGCCAAATTTGGGGTGCTCTACCTTCATTCCTTCCTCTAAAACCGAGGTGTCGCTGGGGGTAAAGTCGGCCGGCACTTTATAATTGGTTGCGGCCGGCTTGGGTGTGGAAGTTGTTTGGGTTCTTTTTATCCCGTTTACCAGTGATTTGGCATAATTGCCTGATGGGCGTGGTGAAGATTCAAGTCCACCGAACTTCGTGCTTACTTTTATGAAGCGTTCATCGAGGTCATCGATGAAGCGACTGGGCTCGCAATTCTTCAAGCGGCCGAAGCGGTAGCGGGTAAGGGCGTAAGATAAAAAGAGTCTATCCTGTGCGCGGGTAATCGCTACATAAAAAAGCCTTCGCTCTTCTTCCAGATCTGCGCGACTGCTCAGCATCATCTGTGATGGAAATAAATCTTCCTCTAACCCAACAATGTACACGTACTTAAACTCCAACCCCTTAGCCATGTGAATGGTCATCAGGGTAACTTTATCCGGATCTTTATCTTTGTCTTCATCCTGCCCGGTAACGAGCGACACTTCCTGAAGAAAGGCACTTAATGACTTATCAACTTTTTCGGGATCATCCACAAACTCTTTAATCGCGTTGAGCAATTCCTGAACGTTTTCATAACGACTCAGGCCTTCAACGGTTTTATCCTCATAGAGTTCGCGCAACAATCCGGAACCCTTGGCGATCTCAAAGGCTGCATCGTAAGCATCTTTGCGTTCAATCTCCAGGCTGAACCGCTTGATCAGGGTAACAAAATCATCAATAGCGCCCGAAGCTCTTCCACCCACAAAGCTGCCTGCATTTTGCAGGGCCTCCCAAATGGTAATGCCATGATCGTTGGCTGCTACAATCAACTTATCAACGGTAGTGTCACCAATGCCGCGCTTGGGCAAGTTGATGATTCTTCTGAAAGAAGCTTCATCATTTTGATTAATGGCAAAGCGCAGGTAGGCGAGCAGATCTTTGATTTCTTTTCTTTGATAGAACGACAAACCACCTACAACTTTGTATTTGATGTTCATTCTGCGCAAGGCTTCTTCTATTGCCCGCGACTGGCTGTTGGTACGATATAAAATAACAAAGTCGCTGAACTTAAGCTGGTGCTGCATCTTTTCTTCGAATATCGAAGAGGCCACCAGCCGACCTTCTTCATTGTCGGATACAGCTTTGATGAGTTCAATCAGTCTTCCTTCTTCGTTGCTGGTCCAAACATTTTTTGGAAGTTGTGCCCGATTTTTACGAATAACGGAGTTGGCGGCTTCCACAATGGTTTGTGTGGAACGATAGTTTTGTTCCAGCTTGAAAATTTTCAGATCGGGATAGTCGCGCTCGAAGTTCAGAATATTGGTGATGTCGGCACCTCGAAAAGCGTAAATGCTTTGTGCGTCATCGCCCACTACACATATATTTTCCTGAACCGAACAGAGCTTACGGATAATAAAATACTGGCACAGGTTGGTATCCTGAAACTCATCTACCAAAACGTATTGTATTCTGTGTTGGTATTTGTTCAACACATCAAGGTGTTCCTTGAAAAGCTTGTCGGTGTTGAAGAGTAGATCATCAAAATCCATAGCGCCCGACTTGAAGCAACGCAAGGCATAGGCCTTGTAAATGTTGCCCATCTCCGGGCGCATGTTTGAGGCATCATCGCTGCGCAGTTCAGGGTTGGCCAGGTATTCCTGCCAACTGATCAATCGGTTTTTGGCAGCTGAAATTCGGTTGTAGACTACATTCGGTTTATAGGTGGCCTCATCAAGCCCCATCTCCTTTACAATATTTTTGAGGAGGGTTTTGGAGTCATCCGTATCGTAAATGGTAAAGCTGTTCGGGTAGCCCAGTAAGTGCGCTTCCGCGCGAAGAATGCGGGCGAAAACCGAGTGGAAGGTTCCCATCCAAAGATTACGGGCATCGGGGCCAACAACGGTTTCAATGCGGTCGCGCATTTCTTTGGCGGCTTTGTTGGTGAAGGTAAGTGCCATGATGTTGAACGAGTCAACACCTTTGTCTTTAATCAGGTGTGCAATCCGGTAGGTGAGTACCCGGGTTTTTCCGGAGCCGGCACCGGCAATGATCATGGTGGGGCCTTCTGTGTTGATTACCGCCTCACGTTGCGCTTCATTCAGTTGATCCAGGTAATTCATATCCGTGCGCAAATTAAGATTTGCGGTGCAGCTTTAAGGTGCCCGTTTTGAATTTTTATGAAGTTTTCCTGAATTTTTTCTTCAAGGCGGTCTACCTTTGGTAAACCCTTCGAACTTGTTGCTGCAAACCTCTACAACTCCTTTAACAAATGATGGCTTCACCATAACGGCAGCCGAGCCGTGGTTTAAAGTAAAGGTTCAACTCATCCAGCAATATTTACGATCTTTTGTTACGCATTGCGCGGATAAATCAGATGAGATTATTGTAGTGGATTTATTTGCCGGCAGTGGTCTTTACTCATTGGGGTATCAACGCGAATTGTTTGCGGGTTCTTGCCTGGCATCCTTGAGTGATGAACTTCCCATTTCGAAATGGATTTTTTGTGAACGTGATCCGGAAGCTGTTAAGGCGCTGAAGATTCGTGTAAACCGGTATTTCAAAGGTAAGCATGTGTTGATCTTTGATGATCCTGTTGATCGGTTGCCTGAAAAGTTGCAATACTACATTCCCGTTTCGAAACGTGGCTTTCGGGTGAGCGTGATTTGCATACTTGATCCATTCTCGATTGATGTGCCTTTTTCCGTACTGGATAAATTGCAAGCGCTTGGCCTGAATTTCATTATTCCCTTTACGTTTAGTTTGAACGACCGGCATAATTATCAGTTTTACCTGAATGAGCATCGCGAAAAGCTGAAGCGCTTTTTAGGAGAGTTCACCGACTTAACCCGGTTGGATGATGTGAAAAGCAACCTGGAGTTTTACAAGCGGGTAGTGCGGACCATGCGCAATAATTTGTTGATGTTGGGGTTTAATAGCTCTTTGTCTGTACAACGACTGGATTCCGGGTTGATGGAGTTGCCGATATACTATATGGGTGTATTCTCCAAAACACTTCCGGCTCGCGTGATTCAACGCGAGGTGGAGGAAAACCTGCACAACCAATTTACCTTGTTCGATAAGGTGTGATCTTTCGGATAGAATCCTTTATGTTTACGTTTCAGTGATTTAACTCAGGTTTATATGATTCAGGTTGGTGAAGTTTTGGTTTCCGATGACATAAAGGAGAAAGAGTTTGTCTGCAATCTTGAAAAATGCAAAGGTGCATGTTGTGTGGAGGGCGATTATGGTGCGCCTTTAGAAGATGACGAACTTGACATTCTGAAGAAAATTTATCCGAAGGTAAAGCCTTACCTGACAAAAGAAGGCATTAAAGCCATTGAAGAACAGGGCACGCATGTGCTGGATGATGATGGTGATTTTTCAACGCCCACCATTGGCGGTAAGGAATGTGCTTACGCGATTTACGATGATAAGGGTATATTGAAGTGTGGCATTGAACAAGCCTATTACGATGGAAAAATAAAATGGAAGAAACCCATTTCCTGTCACTTATACCCGATACGAATTACCAAAAAGAAAGGCTTTGAAGCCGTGAACTACCACAAGTGGAGCATCTGTTCCCCCGCCTGTGCGCTTGGTAAAGAGTTGCAGGTTCCGCTGTACAAGTTTTTAAAAGAACCACTCGTTCGCAAGTACGGCCAGCCGTGGTATGATGAACTGGTGAAAGTTATTGAAGGTTAGGACTTGGGACTTGGGACTTGGGTATTGTGCCCTAGCACCCAAGTCCCAATACCTAAGCGATTATTTCAAATCCGAAAAATCAAAGCTCGTCTCCAGGAACTTCGTAGTGAACTTACCCGAACGGAATATGGCATTATCCATGAGCTTAATGTGGAAAGGAATGGTTGTTTTAATTCCTTCAATCACAAACTCCTGTAAGGCGCGCTTCATTCTGGTAATTACTTCTTCTCTAGATTGACCGGTTACAATCAGCTTGGCAATCATGGAGTCGTAGTTTGGCGGAATGGTATAGCCCGCATAAACGTGACTGTCGATACGAACACCATGGCCACCAGGCATGTGCAAGTTGGTAATTTTTCCGGGTGAAGGACGGAAACCGTTTGCCGGATCTTCCGCATTGATACGGCATTCCATCGAAAATAAATTCGGGAAATAGTTTTTACCGGAGATTGGAACACCTGCAGCAACTTTAATTTGTTCCTTTATTAGGTCGTAATCAGTTACTTCTTCAGTAATGGGATGCTCCACCTGAATACGGGTGTTCATCTCCATAAAGTAGAACTTGCCGTGCTTATCTACCAAAAACTCAATGGTACCCGCACCTTCGTAATTAATGGCCTGTGCACCTTTAATGGCGGCTTCGCCCATTTGTTCGCGTAATTCCTGGCTTACAATGGGAGAGGGCGTTTCTTCCACCAGCTTTTGATGCCTGCGCTGAATGGAGCAATCGCGTTCTGAAAGGTGACATACTTTACCGTATTGATCGCCTACAATTTGTATTTCAATGTGGCGTGGCTCTTCTACAAACTTCTCCAGGTACAAACCATCGTTTCCAAAAGCTGCACCGGCCTCGCGCTTGGCATCATCCCATGCTTTTTGAAATTCACTTTCATCGTTGATGATGCGCATGCCTTTGCCACCGCCACCGGCAGTAGCTTTTACAATTACCGGATAGCCAATCTCTTTGGCGAGCTTCTTTCCTTCTTCGAGTGAACTCAATAAACCATCAGAACCCGGAATGGTAGGTACTCCGGCTTTCTTCATGGTGTCTTTCGCGGTAGACTTATCACCCATCGCTTCAATCATAGCCGGTGTCGGGCCAATAAACTTGATGCCGTATTCGTGACAGATGGAAGAGAACTCCGAGCGTTCTGATAAAAATCCGTAGCCCGGATGTATGGCATCGGCTCCGGTAATTTCGGCAGCAGAAATAATGCGTGGAATGTTCAGGTAAGAATCTTTGCTCGGTGCCGCTCCAATGCACACTGCTTCATCGGCAAAGCGAACATGCAGACTTTCACGATCGGCAGTTGAATAAACAGCAACGGTTTTAATGCCCATCTCCTTGCAGGTACGAATTACACGCAGGGCAATTTCTCCTCGGTTAGCGATTAGTATTTTCTTGAACATAGTTCTGATTTTAGATTTTTGATTTACGATTTAAGATTTTGATTTAAACCCGAATGGGATTGACCCACTGGTAAATCTAAAATCCCAAATCTAAAATCTTAAATGTACCTTAATCGGGTTCAACTACGAACAACACCTGGTCGTATTCTACCGGTGTGGCGTTCTCCACATTCACTTTAACAATGGTGCCCGAAACTTCCGATTCAATTTCGTTAAAGAGTTTCATCGCTTCAATGATACAAAGGGTTTGTCCTTTGCTCACTTTATCACCTACTGAAACAAACGCAGGTGAATCAGGCGTACCCGAGCGATAGAATGTTCCGATCATCGGTGACTTGATGTCAACCGTTTTCTTTCCTGATGTTGCTTCTGCTGCAGGTGCAGCTTTTTGTTGAGGCGCAGCAGTTTGCACTGCAGGTTGTGGTTGAGCAGCTTGAGCCACAGCATGAACAGGCGCAGCAACAACAGGCGCTGAAGATTTTAATACTTTTTGATCTGGTTCACGCTTGATGTGAAGCTTCAGCTCACCGGTTTCAATGTTTACTTCATTTAATCCTGTTTTGGAAATGAAGTCGATAAGATCTCTGATTTCTGAAGTTTTCATATTTGTAGGATTGGCGGAACTTGCTGCCGGGGCAGGTTTGGTTCCGGTTTTGGGTGATTTAGATGTTTTGGTTTTAGCCATGATTAACAATATTATTTAACCCGTTCAATATATGCACCTGTTTTTGTATCGATTTTAACATTATCACCAGTGTTGATGAATAAAGGTACTCGTATTTCAACACCATTTTCAAGTGTTGCTGCTTTTAGCGTCCGGGTAGCCGTATCGCCTTGCAAGCCCGGCTCCGTGTACTGAATTTCCATGACCACGTTTGGTGGGGCTTCAGCAGAAATAGGAGAGGTTCCGTTCTCGAATACAATCAACAGGGTTACGCCTTCTTTAATGTAGTTTACTGAATCGCCTAATAAAGCTTTGTCCAGGTAAATCTGATCAAAGGTTTGATTATCCATACACACCAGGCTTTCACCTTCGGCATACAGGTATTGATATTCTTTTGTTTCAACACGAAGCAGGTCAACTTCATCACTTGGGCGGAAACGGTTCTCTGCAATTTTTCCGTTGCGAATGTTTCTCATTTTTACCTGATAAAAAGCACGCAGGTTTCCGGGTGTGCGGTGTTGAAGTTCTTCAACCTGAAGAATTTCACCGTTGTAGCGCACATAATTTCCGCGGCTCAAATCTGAAATAGTTGCCATAGCTTAAAGTAGTTCTAAAGTTATTAATCCTGTTTAATTCTGATGGTTATTATTGAGCGTTGTATGCCCATTTTACATAAACGGCACCCCACGTAAAGCCGCCACCAAAGGCAGCCAATATCAGGTTGTCGCCTTTTTTGAGTCTCTTTTCATAATCCCATAATAACAAGGGAATAGTGCCGGCAGTTGTGTTGCCGTACTTTTCAATATTCATCATCACCTTATCTTCGGTTACGCCCATGCGGTTGGCGGTGGCATCGATGATTCGTTTATTGGCCTGGTGTGGTACCAACCACGCCACATCATCGCTTTTAAGATGATTTTTTTCCATAATCTGAGCCGAAACATCAGCCATATTGGTTACGGCAAACTTAAATACAGCCGAACCTTCCTGGAATACAAAATGCTGACGGGCATCCACCGATTCATGCGAAGCGGGAATACGGCTACCTCCAGCTTTCATGTGTAAATAATTTGCTCCTGATCCATCGCTCTTATGGATAGAATCCATTACGCCCACTTCTTCGGTTGTTGGCTCAAGTAATACAGCTCCCGCGCCATCGCCAAAAATGATGCACGTGGTACGATCCTGGTAATTGATAATGGACGACATTTTGTCGCCACCTATAACCACTACTTTTTTGTAGGTGCCTGACTCAACAAATTTGGCACCTGTGGTAAGGGCATAAATAAACCCGGAGCATGCCGCACTGATATCGTAGCTGAATGCGTTGGTTGCACCAACCTGATCAGCCACCAGGTTTGCCGTTGCAGGGAAGGGCATATCGGGTGTAACTGTTGCGAAAATGATCAGGTCAATTTCTTTCGGATCGGTTTTGGTTTTGTGCAGCAACTCTTCCACGGCTTTTGTGCCCATATACGATGTGCCAAGTCCCTCACCTTTAAGGATTCTTCGTTCCTTAATTCCTGTTCGCGAGGTGATCCACTCATCGTTGGTATCCACCATGGTTTCCAACTCCTGATTGGTAAGAATGTAGTCGGGAATATAACCGCCTACGCCTGTAATGGCTGCCCGGATTTTTGTCATGAGCGTTTCAGATAGGGTATAAAATACAAAACCTGTAAAAAGAAAAAGCCCGACTTGCATCGAGCGTTTAGTAACGTGTTAAGCATCAGGCGTTTCGAGAAACCGTAAAACGGTTGTTCGGGTTGGCCGTGATGGATACGCATTAAGCCAGCACTTCTTTTTCCATTACCACTTTACCGTTGTAGTAAAGTTTGCCCTCGTGCCAGAAAGCACGGTGGGGTAAGTGGTGTTCACCGGTTGTAGGACATACTACCAGTTCTTTTGCTGTTGCCTTGTAATGCGTTCTTCTTTTATCTCTTCGCGTTTTCGAGGTTTTTCGTTTCGGATTCGGCATAACTATTTATTTTTATTCAAGTTCTTTAATTTTTCCCATCTCGGGTCTGTTTCTTCATTGCTGGGTTCATCCGCTTCGGAGGTATAGATAATCTTACCCTCTTCATCTCCTTCATCCTCCTCTTCATTGGCAAAGCGTGGATGAAGTTTCTTCATCGGAATCGCCAGGCTAATAAACTCGTACATATACTGCCCGAGTTCCAGGCTTACCGTGTTGAAGTCGATGACTACAATCTCATCGGTAACCTCAGCAACCTCGTGACCAAACTTGAAGATTATCCGCTTATCGATTGCGATGGGATAGTCGAATACTTCCAGGCTTCGGTCACACACCAATTTTACTGTTCCGTTCAGGTCGAAATGCGCTTCAATGAAGGTTTCACGCTTATCCAGGTCGATTTTTGCCTTAAAAGTACCTGCCGACACCAAATCGGCCCCATACCGGCTAAAAAACTCATCACCGAATTCATACTCAAAATGGTGAATGTTGTTGCTTAACCCCTGAATATTAACACGATACGCCTCCAAAGAACAAGCCCTTACGGGTTTTAAAATTGGTCGGCAAATTTAGGACAATTAATCAGAATATAAAAGAAAGGCCCTTTTTGGGTCGATTGGTTCACAACAGCTGGCTGATGGCCATTGACTTAAAGTCCTCCCGGCTTTTCTTGCCGTAATGCTCTACAAAGTAATCAATTACGTTTTTACGGAAGCCAAGTTTAATGGCCACATTTTTACAGAACAGGATTTCGCTGTCGAAAATATTATGATCCGCGAATACCAGCTCAATTATCGAAAACAGGTAATCAAATTTTTGATCGTATGAGAGTGCCCCAAGGGATTCAATAGGTTCTGGATTTCGGATGAGTGCGGTAACGGCATCTTCCGGAAAATTTTTCTCTTTGGCAATCTTGAATATCATCTCCCGTTCGGCACGCGCAAAGTGTTTGTCTGCTTCAGCGAGCTGAATTAAAATGTTGATCAGTTTTTTGGTGACAATATCCATATGCTTTTGAGAGGGACAGCCAAAGATAGAAAATTAATGATCTTTATACGTTAACTAATCAGTCGTATAACCCAGAAAAGCATTACGCTAATCATTAAGAACTTTTACTGGTTCTCTTCGGGCCTGTACAACATCAACCGCAGTATAGATCGCCTGGCGAAGTGAACTTTCCTGTGCCAGATTTTTTCCTGCAATCGAATAACCTGTACCGTGGTCAGGTGAAGTACGAACTACAGAAAGTCCCGCGGTAAAATTTACTCCAGTTTCAAAAGCCAGAAGTTTGAACGGAACCAATCCTTGATCATGATACATGGCTAAGATGGCATCAAACCGGGTGTAGTTTCCAGAAGCAAAAAAACCATCAGCCGGAAACGGACCAGCTATCAGTTTGCCTTTGTTCTTCCATTCCTGAATTACCGGTTTAATCAGTTGGTCATCTTCAGTTCCGATTACACCGCCATCACCGGCATGCGGATTTAAACCAAGCACGGCAATTTTTGGTTTGGTGATTCCAAAATCCTTTCGAAGGCTCTGTTCCAGAACACTTATTTTTTTGTTTAACAGTTCAGGCGTAATCGTACCTGCTATATCTTTTACTGCAATGTGTTCGGTTACGAGGCCAACCCTGAGTTTTTCGCTCACCATCATCATTACAAAATCTTTTGTGTTAAATGTACTGGCCAGGTATTCGGTGTGCCCACGATACGGAAACTCCTCACTCGCTATAGTGTTCTTATCAATCGGAGCGGTAACCAGTGCGTCCAGCAAATCTTCTTTCAAGTCTTGAGTAGCCTGCTTCAATGCAAGCCATGCAGCTTTACCTGTTTCCTTCGAGGGTTTACCGGGGTTGATTTCAACAGCATCTTCCCAACAGTTCACAACGTTGATCGTCTTGGGTATGTATTGCCCGCGCGTTTTGGCATGACCGTAGTTGAATTCTTCCAGGTTCAGTTGCTTTTTGTAAAATGATACGGCACGCGTTGAACCATAAATCACCGGTGTGATCAGGCTCAACAACCGGTTATCCTGAAGTGCTTTTATCACCACCTCTGGCCCAACTCCATTCAGGTCGCCAAGCGTAATGCCTATGCGTGGTTTCTGCTGTTGACTCATAGTCCGAAAAATTAATTGGCTATTTACTTAAAAATACGTTGGGTTACAATGTTGAAGGTGATCGTTAAAACCTCATCACGACTTTGTACTTTTACAGGATGCGCACCCATCAACCTGATCGTGTACGGCCGAAGAAATCGTTAGGGCAGCATTTTCTTCATGATAAAAACATTGCGGAGAAGATCGTTCAAGGTTTGATTGCGCCCGGGGGTATAGAACAAGTGTTGGAAATTGGTCCGGGTATGGGCGTGCTCACACAATTTTTGGTACAACGCAAGGATCTTACCGTAACGGTAGTTGAAATTGATCGGGATTCGGTTGTTTACCTCGAAAAACACTACCCGGGTTTGCCTATAATCTCAGGCGACTTTCTTGAACTTGATCTGCGTGAGCGGTTTTCTGGCAACTATTCCATCATCGGAAATTTCCCTTACAACATCTCTTCACAGATTTTTTTTAAAGTACTTGAAAACAGAGACCGTGTGTGGCAAGTGGTGGGTATGATACAAAAAGAAGTGGCTGATCGGATTGCTGCACCACCTGGAAACAAAACGTATGGTATTTTAAGTGTACTGCTTCAGGCATTTTACACGGTGCATTATTTATTCAAGGTTCCTCCCGGAGTGTTTAATCCGCCACCAAAAGTAATGTCGGCAGTAATCAGGCTGGAGCGCAATGGACGGAAGGCTTTATCCTGCAATGAAGCGTTGTTTTTCAGGGTGGTGAAACAAGGGTTCAATAACAGGCGTAAAACCTTGCGTAACGCCTTAAAAAATCTAATTTTGCCCGCCTTTCAGCATCTGCCACCCGAAGCGGTAACGGAGTTTTTGAAGTTAACGATTCTGGATAAGCGAGCTGAGCAATTGTCGGTTGATGATTTTATACACCTGACGGAGTTAATAGAGCAAAACAGTGGAGCAGCAAATTCAATTTGAGCTAACCAAAGAGTTTGTTGATCGTTTTCAACAAGCATTGGATGAACGCGACCACGCATTTATCGTGGAGTGCCTGCAGGGTGTTAAGGCTGCAGATATTTCTGCGCTCTTGTATGAATTCAATTCTGAAGAATCAAAATATGTTCTTGATCTATTGCCGCTGGAAGTGCAGGCTGAGATTATAAACGACCTGGACACAGACACCCGTGTTAAATACCTTAAGGTTTACCAGGTAAATGAACTTATTCCGATAGTTGATGCTTTGCATTCAGATGATGTTGCCGATATCTTAAATGAATTGCCAGTAAAAGAACGGGAAGAAGTTCTTTCGGGACTGAACGGTGAATTGCGCACACAGGTAACTGAACTGCTTCGCTATGAAGAAAATGTTGCCGGTGGCTTGATGGCAAAAGAACTTATCAAAGTCCGCGATCACTGGACAGTGGTGCAATGCATTGATGAGATCAGAAAACAGGCTGAGAATGTAGATAAGTTTTACGCGGTATATGTGGTGAACGACCGCGATGTGTTGGTTGGTCGCGTTTCGCTTAAAGATTTGGTGCTTTCTGATGCGCGCAAAGTTGTTTCTGATATTTGTGAGCGTGACATCACTTCTGTGGAAACGTATTTATCTGACCTGGAGGTGGCAGATATCATGCGCAAGTACGATCTTGAATCTGTTCCCGTAGTAAATGTTCAAGGGCAATTGGTTGGAAGAATTACCATCGATGATGTGGTAGACGTAATTACGGAGCAAGCAGAGGAAGATCGTCAGCTCATGTCGGGTATCAGTGAAGATGTGGAAGAAGACGACAGCGTGTGGCGCAATACGCGCGCCCGTTTGCCCTGGCTATTGATTGGTATTGTGGGTGGGTTGATGAATGCCAAGTTTATGGGACTTTTTGAAGCCGAACTGAGTCGCATCACAGCCATTGCATTTTTTATTCCACTCATTCAGGCGACAGGAGGTAATGTGGGCATTCAGTCCTCATCCCTGATTGTACAAAGTTTGGCTAATCCGGGTTTCGTGTACGATGGCTTATGGACACGTCTGGCAAAAGTATTTTTGGTTGCCCTGTTAAGTGGTATATCCCTGGCATTGCTAGTTTATGGTGCCAATGTTTTGATTTTCAGTGAGCAAAAGTTATCTGTTATCGTTTCAGTTGCCTTGTTGAGCGTAGTGGTGTTTGCTTCATTTGTTGGCACAATTACCCCGTTAATACTTAACCGCTTTGGATTTAATCCGGCATTGGCTTCCGGGCCTTTTATCACCACGACCAACGATTTGCTCGGGTTGACCGTCTACTTTTTCACGGTTCACTTAATGCTTTAACAATCAAAAATCCCTTTTCAGGATGTAAGTTTTAGTTGAGGTTAATCAACATCATCAAAACTATTGGGTTTTAAATGCAATTTTTTACCTCGGAAACAGTAAAACATCAGGAATGTATTGGCTTATTATACGCTTTGGCTTGCGGTAGGCCATCAGCCTACAGATGTAATAATTTAAACTTCTGGTAAATCATTGAGTTGACAAGGGCATCGAAAAAACATGTAATTTTGATGCTTCTTAAATTTTTACATCTTGCGCATTCAGTAGCCCTTGTCAAATGAGTTTTTTAAAAAACCGACTGAAACGATTAAGCGAAACGTTCAATAGTGTTATTGAAAAACCAATGCTTACGTCAACCATTGTATTGGTTGTGATTGCCGTTTTGGTAATTGGCTTAAGCTTGCCTTACTACATCAATGATTTTGAGAATTTCTGGGCTCAGATTCTGGCTGAGGCTCACGGTATGATTTTCGATATTGCGGTAATCGGTATTCTTATTTTTTGGTTAAATCAAAATGGGCAAACCCGACAACGTATTCGGTTTTATCGCGATGAAATTGACGACTTTCGGTTGTGGGAATCAGAAGAAGCGGCTTTTCGTACAGTGGGTAATATTAAGCGACTCAACCGGCATAAAATATATGAGATTAATCTCGTGAACTGCTTTTTGTCGCGCACAAACCTAAACTATGCTAACCTCTCAGGTTCCAATCTTAATTCAGCAAACATTTCGCAATCATCGTTAATTGAAGCAAACCTGGAAAATACACGGTTAAATCAGACGAATTTTGAGAATTCAAACCTCAACCAGGCTAACCTGGGTGGAGCTTATGCCAGTGGGGCTAATTTCAAAGATGCGTTTCTGATCAAGGCGCAATTTGAAAATGCGTTTCTGATTAAGGCCAACTTCAATAATGCATACCTGATGGAAGCAAACCTGCAAAACAGTTACCTGATGGGTGCCGACCTGGAGAATGCAAGTTTATATAAAGCTGATTTGCGGGGAGCAAAAGGCCTTACCATCGAGCAGCTTGCAAAAGCAAAAACCTTATACCTGGCGCGTTTTGATGACGAGCTATTTGCGGAGATTCAAACCGCACTGCCGGAGCTGGTAGGTTCCTGACTTTTGTACAAATGATTTAAAGCATTACCTTTGTAGCGATAACAGACAACGGTCTCCATCCGGAGGCCGTTGTTTCTTTTTTATTGCATGTCGTATTTGATGTAAGTGTTATGAGTAAAAAAATTTCGTACTACACCCGTGAAGGTCTTGATAAACTCAGGACAGAACTCACCGAATTGAAGTCTAAAGGACGTCAGGAAATTGCGCGCCAGATTGCTGAAGCACGCGATAAGGGTGATTTGAGTGAAAATGCTGAATACGATGCGGCCAAAGATGCTCAAGGTCATCTGGAAGCCAAGATTGCGCAATTGGAAGATTTGCTGGCCAACGCCCGTCTATTGGATGAAGCCAATGTGGATACATCCAAAGTCTCCATTTTATCAAAAGTGACTATCAAGAATAAAAAGAATGGTGCTTCTTTTACCTATACACTTGTATCAGAAGAAGAAGCGGATTTGAAAGCCGGAAAAATTTCTACCATGTCGCCAATAGGAAAAGGATTGTTGGGAAAGAAGAAAGGGGAGATGGCGTTGATTAAAACACCTGCCGGTGAAGTTGAGTTTGAGATTACAAATATTACAGTATAACAACAATGGCTTCCGTATTTACACGCATAATCAATCGTGAAATACCCGGGCACATTGTTGCCGAAGATGATCGGTTTATTGCTTTTCTGGATATTATGCCACTGGTAATGGGGCATACGCTTGTGGTTCCTAAAAAAGAAGTTGACTACATTTTTGATTTGGATGATGATACACTCGCAGGCCTGCATCTATTTGCAAAGCGTGTTGCAGCTGCCATCAGGGAGGTTGTTCCCTGCGAACGGATTGGTATTGCGGTTATCGGATTAGAGGTGCCTCATGTTCATGTTCACCTGGTGCCAATGAACACCATGAATGATATTAATTTCACGAAACCCAAGCTTCAGCCCACAAAGGAAGAGCTTTCACAGACTGCCGAAAAAATTAAGAAAGCCTTTTCAGCCTAGTCCAGGAAATCAATATCCACATTTAGCGGATAGCGCATCAAATACGTGAGCGCTTGCTCAACGGTGAGGTCTTCAAACAACACTTTGTAGAGCATGCTGGTAATGGGGGCGCGAAGTTTATAGTAATCAGCACATTTTTTTACAATGCGCACTGTATTTACCCCCTCAGCTATTTCATCCATGCTGTTTACAATCTCCTGAAGGGTTTTGCCTTTGGCCAGCTTGTATCCAATTTGAAAGTTTCGGCTAAGTGTACTGTTGCTGGTGGTTACCAGGTCGCCAATACCGGCCACACCCAGAAAGGCTTTTACGTTTCCTCCCAATGCTTTTCCCACGTGAATCATTTCAACTACCCCGCGACTGATCAGTAACCCCTTGGCGTTCTCGCCATAACCCATGCCGCTCAAAGCGCCAGAGGCTATGGCAATAATGTTTTTGAGTACCCCGGCCAGTTCAACCCCTACCAATTCATTGTTGCCGTATACTTGAAACTGGTCGCTGCGCAGCAATTTTTGTCCGAGGCTTATCACCTCATTAAACGGACTGGCAATAACTGTTGCCGCAGGATGGCGCTCGGCCAATTCTTTCGACAGGTTTGGACCGGCCAGGCAACCTACGCGTACCACAACGCTTTCTTCGCGTATTACCTCACTCATGGTTTTAACCTGGTCACGACTAAGTTTACCCACTGTTTCAATCGTTTCACCTTTTGGCAGGGTGATGTCTAACCCTTTCGTACCATGAATAAGAATGTGAAAGGGATGCAAATGTGGCGAAAGCTTCTGCATCATGGAGCGAAAGTGCGCAGAGGGAACAATCGGAAAAATCACCTCGCAACTTTCGGCAAGGTGTTTCAAATCATGGGTTGGCGTAACCCGGCTGTTTAGTTTGTAGCCCCGGTTTTCGCGAGTCTCCAGAATTCGCTGCACTACTTTTTCATCGCGCGCATATAATAAAACTTTGTGCTGCCGCGATAACAGGTTGGCCACTACGCTACCAAAGTTACCCGCGCCTATCACGCCAATAGGCTTTTTGTCAGATGAACTTTTCGAGGTCATAGCCTACCAGGCGATTGTGGTAATAGTAAAGCAAGTTAAGATCCTGCGTAACGATGTTGCCCTTTTTATTCATTAGCAACGGGCGTTTAAGATGGAAAATACCAACATTATCAAGCCCATGTTTTATAACCAGGTCGATTTTTCCTTTCAGGTGCGTGGCATGGTTGGCTTTTCCTTCTTTCTTGAGGTGATAGATTTTTTTTCGGATACGCTTACAGGTTTTTCTGAACTCAGCATAGTCTAATTCCAGCTCTTCTTCAGGTAATCGTAACAGGCCAAACAGATCAAGTTTGGGGTGCTTCTGTTGCCATAATTCAAAAGCCGCGAATGCAACCAAGTGGCTGGCAAAAATCCGGTTGATTCGATGATATTCTGTAACAATCCGCTGGCTGAGCATGCGTGTGTACTCGTTTTCACGCTGCGCATCCACGGTTATTTTTCCATTGCTTAAAAAGTAGTCTCGGGTTTCAATTACGCGGTCATGCGAATCCAGGCTATTGCCTTCTTCATCAACATAATTACCCATCACATCCAAAGCACGCCCAATCGATACGGAGATGTTGGAGCCTTTGGTGAAGAATTTGATCATGAACTTAAGGAGCCCCCAGCTTCCATGTGGATCTTCTTCAGGCAAGTACCGGTCCTGACCTTTTATCGACAGGTAGTCGTCAATCAACTCAGGTGCCTCCAGCACGAAATGGTAGTTCAGCGTTACCGGCACAACAAAAATCTTTTGTGGGGGTTGCCCTTCGGCTGTATTGAGGTAGATGTTCCGTTGGGCTTCAATGGTTGTGGAGAGCAGGCCAAGCTTCAGTGTTTTCTCAATCATGCCTGAACGGGATCGGGTTCCGCCCGGGAAGAACAAACTGTGCGCACCGCGTTGAATAGCGATGCTTGAATACATCTTCAATGTTTCGAGGTATGGCAGGTTTTTTTTTCGCCTGTCTACCTTATAGGCACCCAAGCTGTTCATGAAGTATGCAAAAATCTTCATGTTAAACAGGTTAAGACCGGCACCATAAATGAAGGCAGGCAACCCAAGCGCATGAATAATCCATCCGATAAGAATGGAGTCCAGGTTGGAGAAATGTGTAGGCACCATAACAATGGTTCCTTTGCGAGCCAGGTTTCGCAACTGTTTCACTTTACCAACAATCTGTATCTTATCGCGGAGCGTATACTGGTTCCGGAAAAAGCCACCGAATTTTTTTACACGCGATGCATTGAGCAAACGGGCAAACCAGAACTTAATCATTTCGCGTGCAAAGCGGTACGAACTCGGTTTAAAATTCCCGGCAATTTCGTTGGCGTAACGATGAACAATTTTTGTGAGTAGCTCCTGCGACTTTTTCTGTTTCTCTTCCTCGGTAACTGCGCCAATATCGATCAACTCCTGTTTTACATCCGACCAGAATTTACTTTCGTCAGGAGGGTCAACGCGCCACCGGTTGCGCTTCATGCGCTGTTGCTCGCGGTAAATCGTGGCTTCCAGTTCATCCAGCAGTTGTTTAGGTGTGGAGCGCAACTGGTTAATGCGTGCGGCTGAACGGTTTGCTACTTCTTCAATAAACTCTTTCCGGTTTCGGCTAAGCCTGTACACCGGCCAATCCGGAATGCCTTCCAGAATGGGTTCATACTTTTTATTCTTATTCTTTTTCTCCAGAACTTCCACGGGCACAAAATACTATATTTTCACGCATTTGAAGTATGCGTATTTTTTATAAGGCTTGCTGCGCTTTTTGCAGAGCTTCCTCCATTTCCACAAAAAGCCGAAGGGCATGGGCGATGAAATCGTCACTTACAATCCGGAGGAGGTCGTGTTCACTGGTTAGTTCAAATTGGTCTACTTTATAGGTTTGTTCCAATAGCCCTTGTTCCAGTTTAATCAAGTACCGGTTATTCCAGCTAAACAGGGTTATTTTACAAGATGGATGCGGTATTTCTCCGATGATTCGCATGAGAATTGTGAAATTTGCTGCGATTATAGCAACAACTTAACCTTTTGCAGGGTTAAAAGACTAAAATTCATACGAATTCGTTGAATAAATTGGATTTTTTCGAACGGCTTAAGGGTTTTATATTGTAACCTCATTGGTGCATTATGGGTGGATTATTGAAGTTTGAAGCAGGCAAAGCGGGAATAGTCTTATTCTTCATCGTCATTTCCCAGTTTTTATTTATTCAGCAGGCAAATGCTACGCACTTACGTGCGGGACAGATTGTGGCTACGCGGGTAAGTTGTACTGGACTGACTTTTAGGATTACAATTAGAGTGTATACAAATAATGCAACTTCAACTGTCCTCTTTGGAGGAGATATGGACTATCTCGATTTTGGAGATGGATCACCAAGAGTATTAGTTCCGGAGCAAGCAAATAATGCATTGCTCGGTTTTCCCGGAGTAGCAACAGCATCATATACCATTGAGCATACGTACCCCGGCCCGGGGCGCTATACCATTAGTTACATTGAGCCGAACCGCAATGGTGGGGTGCTTAATATGGATAATTCAATCTCTACAACTTTTTATTTAGAGACCCAGATAAATATTGATCCGTTTTTTGGATGCAACAACACCCCCCAGCTTCTAATACCTCCGATAGATCGGGCATGTGTAGGGGTTGCATTTTTTCATAACCCTGGTGCATATGATCCGGATGGCGATAGTTTATCCTATGAATTTGTAGTTCCGTTCCGTGAAAAAAATACTACCGTAACCAATTACCGTGATCCGAATAACCCTGCATTTTATAACAACTTCACAACAGCAAATGAAGCCGGAACAGGCCCTCCCACATTTACTATCAATCCGGTAGACGGAACTATAATCTGGGATGCTCCCGGAAAACAAGGTGAATACAACATTGCTTTTATTGTGGTTGAATGGCGAAAGAAAAATGGTCAATGGTACCGCATCGGATTTGTTCGCAGGGACATGCAAATCATAGTGGCAGATTGTAATAATGAGCGTCCTGATTTGATTGTACCGGAAGATGTTTGCGTGGTAGCAGGAACAACATTAACTGCAAAAATTCTCGGCATTGATAACCTCCCCAACCCATCTAATCCTAATAGTGCTCCTGATCATCACCCGGTAAAGATTGAAGCATTTTCTGAAATATTTAATTTCACTTCAGACAAATCTCCCGCGACATATTCACCCATTCCTATACCGGAATCGGCCAATGAATTTCAACCGTCAAATCCGCCTGCAGAGCTTAACTTCGAGTGGGAGACCAAATGTTTCCATGTAAAAGAACTTCCGTATCAGGTAGTGTTTAAAATCACCGACAATCCACCAAGCGGTGGTGGACCGCGGCTTGTGACTTTTAAAACCTGGCGTATTCGTGTAGTGGCACCACCACCGGTGTGGTCGAGTGCTACACCTGATTTTACTAACCGAAGTGCTCTGCTTACCTGGCAAGATTACACATGCCGTCAGGAAGCCACTTCCATTCAGATATGGAGAAGGGTAGATAGTATTACGTTTGAGCCTGATAGCTGCCAAACCGGAATACCACCATTTTTGGGATACACACAAGTTGGGCAGGTGGCAGCAACAGCAACCCAGTTTAACGATACAGGTTTGAATGTAGGCGCACGCTATTGTTACCGGCTTGTTGCCGTGTATCCTCAACCGGGAGGAGGAGAGAGTTATGTGTCGCAGGAAATTTGTATTCCACCCATTCTGGCTGATGCACCAGTGATTACTCACGTTACTGTTGATAAGACTTCCTCTAATGATGGCGAGATTCGAGTTAGTTGGCGCTCACCGTTTGATGCAGATGAAAGTCAGTTCCCTAAGCAACCTTATGGGTATGATTATATAGTTGAACGAGCTGACGGTTTTGCCGGAACGAATTATGTGGCCATTCACACAGGAACGTTAGCAGGTGATACAACTATTCTGGATACGGATTTGGATACCGATAGTAAGGTTTACAACTATCGGGTTAAAGCGATTGCCCAAAATCAAACCACTCCTTTTGATCAATCTGCCTCTGCTTCTTCTGTTCGTCTGGAATTAAGGCCTTCTTCAGGAAGAATTGTGCTCAACTGGAGTGCTGTTGTGCCGTGGTCGAATCAAATTCAAAGTTTTCCGCTGCACGATATTTACCGAGGTCCAGAAAATGCAACCGAAAGCGAACTTACCCTTATTGCCAGTGTAAACGTTTTTGATAGCCTGTTCCGTTACACAGATGTAGGGCAGCATAATAACGAGCCGTTAGATAATAACACTGTGTACTGCTATCGCGTAATGACACGGGGTGGTTACGGTAACCCGGCAATTGATGTTCCTCAGGAAAATTTTTCGCAGATCATTTGTGCTAAGCCTGTTGATGATGTTGCACCATGCAAGCCTGTGCTCCAGGCAGAGTTGACCAAGTGTGAAGATTTTATCCAACAGGAAGTATGTAACTTTAATACATTCAGCAATACAATTTTCTGGAATCGTCCTGAAGATCCGGTTTGCCGTGAGGATACCCGAAGCTACAATGTGTATGTAGCCAATGCTGTAGGAGGATCTTTTATACTATTTGCCACAAACGTTACAGATACATTCTATGTTCATAGCAACCTCAGCACTTTTGCACGCTGTTATCGCATTTCTGCAGTTGATCGTTCCGGTAATGAAAGTGAATTAAGTGACCCAGTGTGCAATGATAACTGTCCATATTATGAACTACCTAATATCTTCACACCAAATGGCGATGGATTCAACGATCTGTTCAGCGCCTTTAATGTTCGCGATTATCAGGATTGCGGAGAAGGAGAAGAAGGGTGCCAGGTGCCTGCACATTTGCAGGG
Source organism: Cyclobacteriaceae bacterium (assembly GCA_019638275.1). Lineage (GTDB taxonomy): Bacteria > Bacteroidota > Bacteroidia > Cytophagales > Cyclobacteriaceae > UBA2336. The sequence continues at coordinate 144,911 of JAHBUC010000007.1, forward strand.
CCGTTGTGCAAGGTTTGTTCAAAAGGTTGAATTGACGATTATTAACCGATGGGGCGGGGAGGTTTACAGCTACGTTTCGGGAGGAGAGAATACCATATTTATCGACTGGGATGGCCGCGACAATGGTGGAAGGCCCCTGAATTCTGGTGTTTACTACTACAAAGCCGATGTAACATTTGATGTTGTGGATCCGAAAAAACGTGTGCAAACCATTAAAGGATGGGTTCACCTCGTTCGATGATTCCAGAAGCGGATCAACCCAAGAACATTGTATTATTTGATGGTGTCTGCAACCTGTGCAGCAGTTCAGTTCAGTTTATTATCAACCGTGACCCGAAATCCCGCTTTCGATTTGCATTGCTTCAATCTGAAACCGGAAAAGGTTTACTCGAAAAATTTCAGCTTCCGGTTGATGCGTTGTATAGCATTATTCTCGTTCGGGAAAATTCCTACCTGGAACGCAGCGATGCAGCCCTTGAAATAGCCAGAAACCTTTCAGGTTTATGGCCGTTGTTTTATGCTTTTAAAATTGTTCCTAAAGTTTTACGCGACCCGATATACAATTGGATTTCCCGCAACCGGTACAACTGGTTTGGTAAAAAAGAAGCCTGCTGGCTGCCTACCCCTGAATTGAAGGAGAGGTTTATTGATTAGACTTGGGGTGACACTTTGGCGTACGCCTGTGTTTTGTATTTTCGCGAGGTAAATTAAAAACCATAACAGCATGAAGGCTTATATATTCCCCGGACAGGGTGCGCAGTTTAGCGGAATGGGTAAAGATATTTACGACTCAAATCCCAAAGCAAAGCAATTGTTTGATGAGGCCAACGCCATATTGGGATTTGATATAACCTCGATCATGTTTGGGGGTACTGCTGATGAGCTAAAACAAACCCGGGTAACCCAGCCGGCTGTATTTATACATTCAGTGGCCGTTGCGTTGGCTAACGATTCCTTTAAACCGGATATGGTTGCCGGTCATTCGTTGGGTGAGTTTTCAGCGTTGGTTGCTAATGGCGCTTTATCTTTTTCGGATGGGTTAAAATTGGTTTATAAACGTGCCATGGCCATGCAAAGGGCTTGTGAAATCAATCCGTCCACCATGGCAGCTATTCTTGGTTTGGACGATCATGTGGTGGAAGAGGTTTGTGCCTCCATAAAAGAGGAAGTTGTTGTGGCAGCGAATTATAACTGCCCCGGACAACTCGTTATTTCCGGTTCGCTAAAAGGAATTGAAATAGCCTGCGAAAAACTTAAAGCAGCGGGGGCCAAACGCGCATTACCATTACAGGTAGGTGGCGCCTTTCACTCCCCACTTATGGAACCGGCTCGTGAAGAATTGGCTTCTGCCATTGAGGGTACTCAGTTTAGAACTCCTGTTTGTCCGGTTTACCAGAATGTAAACGCCTCACCGTCATCAGATTTAAATGCAATCAAGAAAAACCTGATTGACCAGCTAACGTCCCCGGTGCGATGGACGCAATCCGTACAACATATGGTTCAGGATGGCGCCAATACATTTGTGGAATGCGGCCCTGGTAAAGTATTGCAAGGACTGGTGAAAAAAATTGCCCCACAGGTTGAGGCTATGAGCATATAGCGATCTGTTTATTACAGTTTTTCAACGGTTAAATTATCAAAGCAATCATCCAGTAATTGCTTAATGGTTTTATGAAGCGTTGGGTGTACCAATAGTGGTGCAATTTCAGCTAATGGTATAAGTGTAAACCTGCGCGCTGGGATTCCTGAGTGAGGGATTTGCAGATCATGATTTGCTACAACCTTATCCTCCCAAAGTAAAATGTCAACATCAAGTGTCCGGGCTCCCCATTTTTCTATCCGCTTACGCCCGGCCTTGCTTTCCACATCCTGAATGATGCGGAGAACATCATAGGGTTCCTTTTCCGTACTTACTTCAATTACCTGATTCAGGAAATCCCCCTGGTTTTCTTTGCCCCAGGCGGCTGTTTTATATACCGAGGAAGCTGTAACAATAGGCCCAACAAGCCGACTGATTTGCTGTCGCGCCTCGGTTAACTGGCTGATTTTATCACCCAGGTTACTGCCCAGCAGAAGAAATACGTTTGCCACTCAGCAAACTTACTTTTTTAAAGGCAGACTGAGATGCTTAATTTTGGAGACTTAATTTTTGATTTATGAATTTCTTTAAAACGTTTCTGGCCTCTTTCCTGGCCCTTTTTGTTTTTACCGGGGTTAGTTTTGTGTTTATGATCATTCTCCTTTTCGCTTTGGGTTCCGAAGAGAAGGTAGTGATCACCAGTAATTCCGTTCTTCAATTAAAGCTTGATGCTCAAATCACCGAGCAGGAAATAGACGACCCGTTTTCCGGGATGCCTATTTTTGGAAGTGGCATTCAAAAGATTGGTTTATTGAATCTGAAAGAGACTATCCGACACGCCAAGTCAGATCCGAAGATCAAAGGTATTTTCCTGAATGTGAGCTACCCGATGGCAGGCTTTTCAACAATTGAAGAAATAAGAGCTTCGTTGCTTGATTTCCGCGAAAGCGGTAAGTGGGTTGTGGCTTATGCCGATGTGATGTCAGAGCCGGCCTATTACCTGGCTACTGCCGCTGACAAAGTTTACCTGAATCCGGAAGGCGAAGTTGAATTTAACGGGCTTACCGTTGAGGTAACATTCTTCAAGAAACTATTTGATAAGTTAGAGATCAAACCGGAGATTTTCCGCGTAGGAGATTTTAAGAGCGCTGTTGAACCATTCATGCTCGAAAAAATGAGCAATGAAAACAAGTTGCAGTTATCGGAATTGATCAATTCAATTTATGATCATGTGTTAACAGGCGTTTCAGAGGCCCGCAACATTCCACTGGATAGGCTGCGCGATATGTCGGATAATATGACGGTACGGAATTCAGCACTGGCGGTTGAGCACGGGCTGGTGGATGACCTGATGTATTACGATGAAGTATTGGCTGAACTGCGCGAGCGTTTGGCGTTAGAGGAGAATGCCCGGATAAAGTTTGTGGCGCGCAAGAAATACAGCAAAAGTATCCAGACCAAGCAAAGTGGAGCTGATGAGGTTGCGGTAATTGTTGCAGATGGAACAATCATGCCGGGCAAATCAAGTGAAGGCATTATCGGTGGAGAGACCATTGCTGAGGAAATTCGCAAGGCGCGTTTAAACAAGAAAGTGAAAGCCATTGTCATTCGAGTGAATTCACCGGGGGGCGCATTCCAGGCTTCCGACATAATGTGGCGCGAAGTGAAGCTGGCTACAAAAGTGAAACCGGTAATTGCTTCCATGTCTGATTATGCTGCCTCTGGCGGTTACTACTTAGCCATGGCAGCCGATACCATTGTGGCGCAGCCCCATACCATTACCGGATCTATCGGGATTTTTAGTGTGTTGTTTGATGCCAGTGGATTTTTAGGAAACAAGTTGGGTATAACGTTCGATGAAGTAAATACCGGCAAGTACGGTGAGTTGGTAACCATCAGTCGCCCGTTAACACAAGCCGAAAAAGATGTTTGGCAAAATCGAACAGAAGAGATTTACGAGACTTTTACAGGCAAAGCAGCAGAGGGGAGAGGCATGCCGCAGGATGAATTAAAGAAGGTGGCTTCCGGTAGAGTGTGGTCTGGATCGCAAGCAAAAGATCGTGGCTTGGTTGATATACTGGGAGGTTACGGTGATGCAATCAGCGTTGCTGCACAAGCGGCAGGTCTAGATGATTATACAGTAAAGCAATATCCGGTTCAGAAGCCCTTCTTCGAGCAGTTTATGGAGCAGCTCACCGAGAATACAAAAACGAAGGCGCTGAAAGAGGAACTTGGCGAACATTACCATCTGTATCAGCAAGGTCTGAAATTGAAGGAATTGTATGGAGTTCAGGCGCGGATGCCGTTTCAGTTAACCATTCAATAACCAGCATTCATTAGGCTGAAAAATAACGGGTTACAATCATCAAAACTGGTCAATTTTTGATGTAAGGTTTTTGTCAATTTTGTCAAAAAAGGCACTTAAAGTAACACTTTAAGTGCCTTTTTATACATCCGGTTTTCTATGATCAGTTTCAGTATTTGCCCGTCTGTCCCTTTATACAGTTGTTTCAACTATCAAATTTGCTGCTTTTCGGTTCAATTTTGTGTTTAACTGTGTGCCTCAGCGTTGTTTTGATCAGCGTTTGACACCTGTATTGTTTTACTGTAACCCCGAACTTATTAGTGGTTACCAGGGCTTTTCCTGATTTAAGGGCGGATTTAGTGATTTTTAGGATGAGCAGATTAACTCTGGCAATAATCCTGATTGAGTCTTTATCCTTCAACCATTTGATAGTGAAATTCGAGGTTTCCTTAAATGGAAAACAGTACCCACAGCCGTAGCCGCAAGTACTGTAACCCCTTGACTTTCAAATAAGTATAAGTAATTGATTATATTTTTTCTGAGATCAATCCTCCTGCAGGTGCTTCAAATGTTGCTGGAGCATTGGTATCATTTTCAATCGTATTTTGACGACCACTACCGAATGAGAACGATAATGTTGTTATTGTTGCCGCAATAACCAATGTCAAGATTGTTAATTTCGTTTTCATATTTTTGAATTGTTAATGAAGAGGAGTTATTAGATTTTTTCGCTTTGGCCGAAACCGCCATTTTCCAGTTCAGAAGAGGGTTTCACTTCTTCTTCACTGCAAGCAGTAAATGAAAGAGAGCAAACAGCAACGAATAGCAGGGTGTAAATAACTTTTTTCATAGTTTTGCGGGGTTATAGGTTTTAGAAAATTTTTCCGTTTAATTACAAGACAAATTTGGGATATGATTTTAACCTAGTTTGTTTAATAAAATTTTAAAAATAACCCGTGTACGAAATTTCTTTTCGGTTCTCTAAAATTGGCTTTTTAAGTCTCCTGTTTTTTTGGCTCAGTCTGGGCTTTAAATGTTACTCACAAGACAGATTATTAGACTCTCTTAAAGATGAACTGGAATTGAGTTCTGGCTTAAAGAAAGCAGATATTCTTATAGAGCTCGCCCGTGCAAACTATTTCTCGAATACACAGGAATCGTTGCGGTACATTGATTTAGCGCTTACGATGTCTACAAATCTTAATGACCGGTTTAGGATCGTAAAATCAAGCCGACTAAGAGCTCAAATTTTACGCAAACTTGAAAGACTCGAAGAGTCAATTAAAGTTTTTGAGGAAATCTACATTGCAGAAAAAGACAACCTTGGAAAAAACAAGGAAGTTGACAGAGAATTGATGACTGTTTTGAACGGTCTTGGCAATACATACGCATTATTGGCGAATTATGATAAGGCACTGGAATTTCATTTTCAGGCTTTGATTCTGAAAGAGAAGGAGGATGACTTATCTGAAATAAGCATAAGCCTGAACAATATTGGTTTCGTCTACTTTAAACTGAAGGATTATGAGAAGGCCCTTGAATACCTCTTGAGGTCTTTGAATGCAAAAAGTAAAATTAATGATTCATTTGACTTAGATCGCCTCTATATAAATATTGGGATGTGTAATATTCATTTGAATAACTTTACTGAAGCCTTAAATTATATAAGTGAGGGATTTAAAATTTGTGGGGCGAATTGTTCCAATGAAATTGTTATCGAAGGAGAATTTGGTTTGGGGGTTGCAAATTTTAACTTGAAAGAATTTGATAAAGCCAGAGTTCATTTTATGAATTCTTATGCCAGAGCTAAGACTAATGATTCTAAAAGATGGGAGGCTGAGAATTTGGTGTATCTAGCTCGATTAGATTTAATAGCTAGTCGATATGAGGAAGCTAAGAGATTCTTGACAGAAGGTGAATCCATCTCATCGGCACTCAAATACAATCAGTTAGTATTAGATCATTATAAAGAATTCGCAAACCTGTATCGTGTCACCAAAGATTTTGAGAATGCTGCGTATTATCAAAGTAAATACATTACTTTAAAAGATAGCCTAATTGGGGAGGAGCTTGTAAAGAATATTGCGAAGACGCAAACTCAGTTTGAAGAGCGGGAGAATATAAAAACCATTGCGCAAAAAGACGAAGCCCTTGCCCGCCAGCGCATGCTCAACCTGGCCATTGGTACCATTGCTTTTCTGGCAGCTTTGCTGGTGTTTGTGTTGTATCATAGTAACAAAGTCAGGAGACGTGTGAATGCCAGGTTATCAGTAACGAATACGAAACTTGCTGAAGCCAATGCCACCATTGAAGCTCAGAACAAACAATTGCAATCATATAATGATAAGCTTGAGGCTGAAGTGAAAAAAGCCACAGCCGATCTGCTGGTTGCCAATACCTCCCTGGAAAAGGTAAACAGGGAGTTGGATAATTTTATTTACAAAACTTCCCACGATATCCGCGGCCCTTTGGCCAGCCTAAAAGGCATGTGTAATGTGGCGTTGATGGATGTAAAGGACCAGTTGGCATTGGGCTACTTGCAAAAGCTTGATGAAACAGCTACCAAGCTTAACCGCATATTAACCCGGTTGCTTATCATCAATCAGATCAACAGCGCAGCTATCCATCCCGAGCCGTTGGATATGGATAAAGTAGTTGACGATATTATCTTACTTGAATCGAAGAAAGGATTGCCGCAGGGTTTTCAGTTTAAGCGGGAGATTCAACGGAATATGATCTTTCGCTCCGATGATGCATTAATCCGGATCATTCTCGAAAACCTGATCGACAATGCCATTAAGTTTCATAATGATTCAGACCGTGTGGTTCCATTTGCACATATTAAAATCTTTACAGAAGGCCCACACATGCACATCCATGTAATCGATAATGGCGTAGGCATTGCCTTAGAAAATCCAGACAAGATTTTTCAAATGTTTACGCGAGCCTCGGAAAAGTCAGGTACGGGCGGACTTGGCTTGTACCTGATCAAACAGGCGGTTAGCCGTTTGGGGGGAGATGTAGGTCTACAATTGACCTCAGATGGATTCACCGAATTTTACGCCACCCTACCATTGGAAATTCCGAAGGAGTTAACGGAGTCATCCCAGGGGCAGGAAGCTGTAAAAACCAAAGCCAGCGCCTGATTTTTTTACCTCCCGATCAATGCACATCTTTGCACTTCACAAATTTGTGACAGTGTTTTTTTTAGTGTTATGAAGAGATTTAAACGAACTACGGTAACGGCAGCATTGCCTTATGCCAATGGTCCATTACATATCGGACACATTGCGGGTGCCTATCTGCCTGCTGATACCTATGTGCGGTATTTGCGACTACGGGGTGATGATGTGATATTTATCTGCGGATCGGATGAGCATGGAGTGGCCATTACGTTGGGCGCAAAAAAGGAAGGTGTTTCTCCCCGTCAGTTTGTAGATAAGTATCATGGGCTGATGAGGCAGGCTTTTGAGGATTTTGGAATTTCGTTTGATATCTATTCCCGAACTTCATCCGAGGTTCATTACGAAACGGCCCAGGAGTTTTTCAGAAAAATATACGATCAGCAGATATTTCTTGAAGAAACCTCCGACCAATACTATGATGAGCAGGAACAGATTTTTCTGGCAGATAGATACATAATCGGCACCTGCCCGAATTGTGGTCACACCAATGCCTATGGCGATCAATGCGAAAAGTGTGGAACGAGTCTGAGTCCACGTCAGTTGATCAACCCGAGGTCAACTGTTTCCGGAAAGACACCTGTGTTGAAGCCGACCCGACATTGGTATTTTCCATTGGATAAATATGAAGCATGGCTGCGTGAGTGGGTTATTGACGGCCATAAAGATGATTGGAAGGTAAACGTGTACGGCCAATGCAAATCGTGGATAGACCAGGGCTTACAACCTCGTTCTATTACACGCGATCTGGATTGGGGTGTACCCGTTCCGTTGGCAGATGCGAAAGGCAAAGTATTGTATGTGTGGTTCGATGCACCAATCGGATACATTTCAGCAACAAAGGAATTAAAGCCTGAGGGCTGGGAAAAGTATTGGAAGGACCCCGAAACGCGATTGATTCACTTTATTGGCAAAGACAACATCGTTTTTCATTGTATTATTTTTCCGGCCATACTGAAAGCTGCTGGCGATTACATTCTTCCGGATAACGTTCCGGCAAATGAGTTTTTAAATCTGGAGGGAGATAAAATATCCACCTCGCGTAATCATGCTGTTTGGTTGCATGAATATTTAACCGATTTTTCGGGCAGACGCGATGAACTGCGCTACGTGCTCACCTCAATTTCACCTGAAACAAAGGATTCGGATTTCACCTGGAAGGATTATCAGCAGAAAGTGAACAGCGAGTTGGTGGCCATTCTTGGAAATTTTGTGAACCGCGTAATGGTGCTTACCTGGAAGTATTTTGATGGGAAGGTTCCTTCCGAACATGAGTTGCCGGGAACTACGGATCGGAGAAAGAAAATCCTTGAGCAGTATAATAAAGCACATGATGAACTAAATGTTTCGGTGAAGGAAATGATCAGTGCGTTGAATGGTTTTCGTTTTCGTGAAGCCCAATTTCAACTGATGAACCTTGCGCGAATTGGAAATAAATTTTTGGCGGATACTGAACCATGGAAACTGGCCAAGGAGGACATGGAAGCTGTAGGCTGCATTTTAAATTATGCTCTTACCATTGTTGGTAATATTGCTATTGCCTGCGATCCATTTCTGCCAGATGCAGCGGCTAGTTTGCGCAAACAGCTTAACAGTTCTTCTTTTGATGTTAACTGGAAACAGTTTTGGATTAAAGAGCAGTTAATTAATGCGGTGCCGCAGCATCACCAACTGGGACAACCCGAATTGATGTATAAAAATGTTGAAGACGAAGAGATTGACCGGCAAGTACAAAAATTACGAAAAACAAAAATGGAAAATGAGAAACCTGCGTCTGCTGTAAAACCCTTAAAGCCTGAAATCACCATTGATGATTTTGGCAAGCTTGACATTCGGGTGGGAAAAGTACTCGCAGCTGAGAAAATGGAGAAGTCTAACAAGCTGCTAAAGCTTACAGTTGATACGGGTGTTGATCAGCGCACTGTGCTGAGTGGAATCGCGCAGCATTATTCACCTGAAGAAATGGTGGGAAAGCAAGTAACCTTGATTGCAAACCTGGCGCCTCGTAAAATGATGGGCATTGAATCGCAGGGTATGATTTTAATGGCCGAAGATGTGGATGGAAAACTTCGCTTGATTCAACCTATCGAGGTGGTGAATCCTGGTTCTTTAGTGAACTAAACTTAGAGTTAGGCAACAGATTTACTATCCTATAAAGTTATGACATGAATAATTTTAAAATCTCACTTTTTCTAATAGGATGGTTTTTGGTATTTTTTTGTCATTCCCAAGTGGTGATCGGTACTTACTATTCAAAAGTCTTTGTAGGTAGGGGTGAAGAGAAAATTGTGGGCGTTGATTCGGTTTATATGAATACACTAATACTTGAAGATGGCGCAAAACTTAAATTCGCTAAAAATTCAATTTTGATAGTTAAAAATGCATTCATTGGGGAGAATTGTGAGTTAAGTTCAGCTGGTTTGAATGGATTTGACGGGAAGTTTCAGAACCAATTGGATGGTGGTCATGGTGAGGATGGTAAACATTTAATACTTATAATCAATTTCAAAAAACTTGGAAACCTAAAGATAAGTACGAATGGGGGAAGCGGTGGAAAAGGAGCGTTAGGTAGTCCCGGTTATAATGGTGAACCTGGAAGCAATGGCGGAGATGGACAGAAAGGAGGACATGGAGGAAATGGTGGTAATGGAGGGGATTTAACTTTAATTTATTATTGTGAGGGATTTACTCCTACTTTTAACGGCAGTCAAAAAGGACGCCACAGTATTCAATTAGATTATTTTGGTGGGGAAGGCGGTATAGCTGGCCGAGGGGGACCTGCAGGTCGGGGTGGACCACCTCCTAAACGTATTGAGTATCTTAATGGGGTAAAAAGAGTAATTATCGAGGGACCAGCTGGTAAGAACGGATGGAAGGGAGTAGATGGTTCTCATGGAATGCGAGGGAGGGATGGTGAACTAATTTTTAGGCGGAGCGACTAGTCTTAACCGTTATAAAGACTCATCGTTTTATCAACACCAATCGTGCAAAATGACAAAATCATTTCGCTGACTTTGTCCATCAGTGGAGGCAATGCATGGAATTCTTCTTGAGAAAAGTTGCCCAGTACATAATCTACCTGCTGGCCTTTGTTAAAGTTGTTGCCTATGCCAAAGCGTAAACGAGTATAGTCAGCACCTCCAAGCACCTGCTCGATATTGGTTAGTCCGTTATGACCGGCCGCACTTCCTTGTTTACGCATGCGCAGTGTACCAAATGGCAAAGCGATATCATCTACAATAACCAACAAGTTTTCCTTCGGTAGTTTTAGTTCCTGCAACCAGTAGGCAATAGCCTTGCCGCTCAGGTTCATGTATGTGGTAGGTTTGATGAGATGGATTTGCCTTCCTTTGAATTTCAGTTCTGCTTTTTCTGCATGACGGGATAGTTCAAAGGTGATCCCTTTCACATCAGCCAGACGGTCGAGCACCAGAAAGCCAATGTTATGCCGTGTGAGTTCATACTCGGCACCAATATTTCCCAATCCAGCAATGAGGTACTTCATTCAAAAAAGTTAACGGGGCAAGATAACGGGTAATGCATAAAAAAACCTTCCTGAATGACAGGAAGGTTTTGAATAGCAGACAAATTTCAGATTACTTCTTGCCTTCTTCCTTCTTAGGCGCTTCAGCTTTTTTGGCATCAGCAGGAGCAGCGGCAGGAGCGGCACCTTCTGCAGGAGTAGCAGCTGTTTCAGCAGCAAGCTTGGCGGCACGAGGAACCTCAACTGCGGCAATAGCAGCAGCTTTAGGATCCAGGAACGTTAAGCCTTCCATTTTCATATCTGAAACCTTAATGGCATGGTGGAAGTCAAGCTCCGTAACATCCACGTCAATATGATCAGGCATGTCTTTCGGGAAACCTTCAACCTTAAGGGCAGCGCGCTTACGCACCAGAGTTCCACCTTTATCAACACCTTTGGCTTTACCCACCAAACGGATCGGGATGCTCATTTTAATTTTTCTTCCTTCTTCAACTTTCAGGAAATCAGCATGGAGGATAACCTCACTTACCGGATGGAATTGAACTTCCTGAAGAATCGCTTCCGACTCTTCACCTTCGATGTTCAGGTGCACAAAGTGTGCTTCGTTGGTGTACACCAATTCGCGAAACAGAATCATGGGTGCATAGAAATGCACTTGCTCATTTCCGCCATACACAACGCAGGGAACAAATCCTTCATTTCTCAATCTTTGAGAATCAGACTTGCCGAGATTCGCTCTTTTATACCCTACAATCTCAACAGTTTTCATGGTTTTAAAATTTATAGTTATTAAATGGTTTACAGTTTTATGAACAACGAACTAATCGACTCATGGTCGTGAATTTTACGTATCGCTTTCGCGAATAATTCAGATACCGTGAGCACTTTAATTTTTGATATCTCTTTCTTTAATGGAATGGTATCCGCTACCACCAATTCTTCCAATACAGAATTTTCAATATTCTCGTACGCCTTGCCGGAAAGCACCGGGTGTGTACAAGCTGCACGAACGGTACGTGCGCCTTTTTCTTTTAACAGGGCAGCAGCCTTGCAAATGGTTCCGGCAGTATCCACAAGGTCATCAATCAGCACAACATCCTTGCCTTCCACTTCACCAATCAGGCGCATGGATTCTACTTTATTGGCCTCTTTTCTGTACTTATCGCAAACGGCAAGTTCAGCATCAAAAAATTTGGCAAAGCTTCTGGCGCGCTTAATACCTCCCACATCCGGTGAGGCAAACATGATGTTCTCTAACTGCAATGACTTGAGATAAGGAACAAATATGTAAGCCCCGTCCAGGTGATCAACCGGTATATCAAAAAAGCCCTGAATCTGGTCGGCATGTAAATCACAGGCCATAATGCGGTCGGCTCCTGCTGCTGAAATCAGGTTGGCGATCAGCTTGGCAGCAATGGAAACACGCGGGCGATCTTTACGGTCCTGGCGCGCATAGCCGAAATAAGGGATCACTACGTTTACACTGGAGGCACTGGCACGCTTGGCTGCGTCCACCATCAGTAAGAGCTCCATCAGGTTATCAGACGGAGGTATGGTGGATTGAATGATAAAAACTTCATGGCCTCGAACAGATTCAGCAATAAAGGGCGACATCTCGCCATCGCTGAATTGCTGGTAGTTTACAACCCCCAGGTTTTCACCGTATGCATCGGCAATTTTTTCGGCCAGATACGTGGTAGCCCTTCCGCTGAAAATTTTTACAGCCATCGTTTTGAGTTAACTAAAAACCCTCCCGAAACGGTTGGGAGGGCCTTTGTTGTCCGACAAGGATTCGAACCCTGACTAAAAGAACCAAAATCTTCTGTGCTACCGTTACACCATCGGACAATTTCCTTGTTTTAAGCAAGAAAACCCTGTTTTTTGGGATTGCAAAGGTAGAATTAATTTTCAGAAAACTAATCCCCGGACTGGAAATTTCTGGCTAAAAAGTAGACTATAAATCGGTTTCTGTACTGGCCGTTCCTTCCATAAAACCTTCGGCCCAAAACCGATATTTATCCAGGATGGAGATGACCGCGTTGCGCAGGTGGCGCTGGTTGGTGTAATCAATCTTGCCATATAAGGTTGTGGCATAGCCTTGCCAAACGGAGCGATTCTGGCGCCTGTCAAAAAATTGAATGAGCAAGGTACCTGTACTTAAATCAAACTTTTTACGGTCATAGGATAGGTTCTCATTCTGAGTTTTGATCCACTCTTCAATTTCGGGCTGCGCGTAGCCTGTAAATCCCAAACTATCTTCGAAAAGTTTAAAATTGACCAGCAAATGAGGCTTATTTGCCGTTTGTCTGTATCCCAAAAACTTCATACGGGAGACAATGGCTGTTTCAATCTGCTCGTTGATCATGGTTTCATCATTCACCCCAACGGGCTTCATGATTTCAAAAGTGCGGTATTTTTTGAACTGCCCTTTGTAACTGTAATCGTATTCAACCGGAAGTTCTTTGTAACCAAGACAACCTGAGAGTATTCCCGCCAGTAGCAGGAAAATCAACTGCGCGTTCTTCATGCCCGTTTAGATTTAGTGAAATGAAGGTAATACACTAATCCCTTACTAACAACGGGAGCCCTGTTCTGTTTTTATGAATTTTCAGAAACCCACTTTCTGGCGTTGGTAAAGGCTTCAATCCACGGACCGATTTCATCCGCCTGACGACCTTGTGGGTAATATGGCCAGTTCCATGGAAACAATGACCGTTCAATGTGCGGCATAATGGCCAGATGTCTGCCATCCTCTGAACATAAAGCGGCAATGGCGTTTTCCGAATCATTGGGATTTCCCGGGTAGGAAGTATAGCTGTAAAAGGCTGCAACCTTACTAAGATCCTTAGCTGCGCCTAACCGGAACTGCCCCTCTCCATGCGCAACCCAGGCACCCAAACGGGCTCCTGTAAGCGACTTAAACATAATCGAATTATTTTCAGGGATAGTCAGGTTGATAAATGCAGACTCAAATTTGCCCGAACCGTTATGGTGCATGCGCGGATGTTTTTCACCTAACTGCGGATAAAGCAGCCCCAATTCCATCATCAACTGGCAACCGTTGCAAACTCCAAGGCTAAGTGTGTCGTTGCGCTTGTAAAAATTGTCTAATGCTTTTTTCGCGCGTTCGTTGTAGAGGAATGCGCCCGCCCAACCTTTAGCTGAACCGAGCACATCGGAGTTGGAGAATCCGCCAACGAAAACGATCATGTTTACATCGGTAAGATCTTCACGGCCCGATACCAGGTCGGTCATGTGAACATCTTTCACATCAAAGCCAGCGAGGTAAAGCGAATAAGCCATTTCACGATCGCCATTAACACCTTTTTCGCGAATGATGGCGGCCTTGATGCCCGTTGGTTTTCTGCGCTTCGGGTCAATGCCGTAGTTAGAAAAAGTTCCGTTAAAAGCTGATTGAAATGTGTATGAAAGTGGCTGTTGTTTGTAGTTGCTGTATCTTAAAGTGGCGTGTTCTGCTTTGCGTTGTTTTTTGTCCAGCAAGTAAGAAGTCTTGAACCAGGTATCCCGTAAGGAAGCAACATCAAATGAATGGTCTTGCTGTTTAAAACGGATGGTAAGCGCTGGTGATTTTTCAACCGATCCGAGTTTGGAAAAGGTTATGTTGTTTTTTTTCAAGATGCTTGTTGCTTGATCACTATTTATCTGAAGCACAATGCCCGGATTTTCAGCGAAGAGAATTTTAATCAGATCGTCACCAATAGGTGTTAGATCCACATGCAAGCCGGTAGACTGATTTGGGAAACACATTTCAAGCAGGGTGGTGATTAATCCGCCTGAAGAAATATCATGGCCGGCTAATACCAGATTATCCTTTATCAGTTGTTGAATAACTTCAAATACTTTGCTGAAATAAGCTGCATCTGAAATTGTCGGAGCTTCTGTGCCCAATACGTTAGTCACTTGCGCAAAACTGCTTCCACCAAGTTTTAATGAATCTTTTGAAAGGTCAATGTAAATCAGTTGCGAATCCCAAACCGATTGCAATGCCGGACTTATTGTTTTACGAATGTTCTCCACTTCACCAACAGCCGATATAATCACGGTGCCCGGTGAAAGCACAACTTCGCCATTGGGATATTTCTGTGCCATGGAAAGTGAATCCTTTCCGGTAGGAATATTGATACCTAACTCGATGGCAAAATCGCTTACGGCCTCAACGGCTTCATAAAGCTTAGCATTTTCACCTGTTTGTTTGGCGGGCCACATCCAGTTTGCACTAAGCGAAACACCTTTTAATCCGTGAGTAAGTGGAGCAAACATGATGTTTGTTAATGCTTCTGCAATAGCCATACGACTACCTGCTGCAGGGTTAACCAATGCAGCACCCGGTGCATGACCGATGGCTGTGGCAATTCCCTTATTGCTCAGGAAATCAAGCGCCATTACACCAACGTTATTAAGCGGCAACTGCAATTCGCCACAGGTTTGTTGTGTGGCTACTTTGCCGGTAACCGAACGATCGACTTTGTTGGTAAGCCAATCCTTACACGCAACAGCTTCCAATTGTAAAACTGATTCCAGATAGGTCAGCAGATTTTTTTCATCATACTGAACGCTTTGAAAAACTGTTTTTTCGGTACTGTCGGTAAGAATTGTTTTTGGAGATGAACCCAACAGATGCCTTACTTCAAAATCAACGGGCCTCTTATCCTGATTTGCTTTTTCAAAAACCAATCGGTTATCACCGGTAGCTTCACCAATAACGTACATAGGCGAGCGTTCCCGATCGGCAATGCGCTTCAGTAAATCAATATCTTTTTCATGCAGCGCAAGCCCCATGCGTTCCTGCGATTCGTTGCTGAGAATTTCCTTATCGGAAAGGGTAGGATCGCCTACCGGAATTTTATCGATGTGAATCACACCACCGGTTTCTTCCAGTAGTTCGGATAAGCAATTGAAATGTCCACCAGCACCATGATCGTGAATAGACACAATCGGGTTATGATCCAATTCCGACAAGGCGCGAATTGCATTCATGGCCCGCTTCTGCATTTCAGGGTTTGAGCGCTGAATGGCGTTGAGTTCAATGGCATTGCCGTATTCGCCAGTAGCAACAGATGACACTGCACCACCCCCCATGCCGATGCGGTAATTATCACCTCCTAGCAAAACAATTTTGTCTCCGGGTTTCAGGTGTTCTTTCTTGCTGTCTTTCTCTTTACCGAAACCAATGCCTCCGGCCAGCATGATCACTTTATCGAAACCAAATTTTTTATCTCCTTCAAAATGTTCGAAGGTGAGCAAGCTTCCGCTGATTAACGGTTGGCCAAACTTGTTCCCGAAGTCAGAAGCGCCATCAGAAGCTTTGATCAGAATTTCTTCCGGTGATTGATACAACCACTTACGCGCTGGAAATTTTTTCTCCCACGATCTTCCATCTTCCAGTCGCGGGTAGGAGGTAATGTAAACGGCTGTTCCGGCAAGCGGTAACGATCCTTTTCCACCAGCAAGTCGGTCTCGTATTTCTCCACCCGAACCTGTGGCAGCTCCATTGAACGGTTCAACGGTAGTCGGAAAATTATGTGTTTCGGCTTTTAATGAAATAACCGAATCAATATCCTTCACTTCAAAGTAATCGGGTTGATCTTGTCGTGCGGGCGCAAACTGTTCAATCCGTGGCCCTTTGATGAACGCCACATTGTCTTTATATGCGGATATGATGTAGTTCGGATTTTCTTTTGATGTTTTTTTGATCAGTTGAAACAGGGTGCTTGCTTTCTCTTCACCATCAATAATAAAGGTGCCGTTAAAAATTTTATGGCGACAGTGTTCGGAGTTAACTTGTGAGAATCCAAACACTTCACTATCGGTAAGTTTACGACCCAATTCACGGCTTACCTGTTCGAGGTATTGAATTTCTTCAGCACTTAAGGCCAACCCTTCCTTTTCGTTGTAGGCAGCGATATCATCGACTGCAACAATTGCCTCTGGTTGATGATGAATCGTAAATAAATCCTGGTTTAGCTCCGTGTATAAAACCTGAAGCATCTTATCATAAACTGCATCTTTGGTAACGGTAAAGAACTCCTCCATTCGGATAATGCCCGAAATACCCATGGTTTGGGTGATCTCCACCGCATTGGTACTCCACGGAGTTACCATCTCTTTTCGCGGGCCAACAAAAAAGCCTGTTATGGATTTTTCGGACAGCGGTTTTGCACCCCCAAAAAGCCATTCAAGCTTTTGAATATCAACGCTTTGTAAAGGTTGTGCCGTACCAACAGCAAAAATGATGTTGGTGGATGAACGGAAGAATAAAATCATTGAAGTTGAGGCTGAAATAAGGACATGCAAAAATAGCAGGATGTAGGGTTCTTCCTGAAATTTTTTACCCTTTTATTGAGCTATAAAATTGGTTTTGCTAAAAACCTGAATTAAATCGTTGTGCCCGCATTTCAGCACAATAAGGTTGAGGTGGGGCACACGATTAATAAATTGATTTAAGTTTTTTTGGCTTATAACCTTGTCGAACTCGCCTAATACCAGCGTTACGTGTAACTGATTCTGATTAAGCAAGCCAATAATTCTAGTCAGGTTAAATGATAGATGCCTGAACACAACCCATGAGTAATAAACCCGGTTACGTTTTTCTTCCGTGTTCATCTGGCTTTCGGCAAAGCGGATAAGCCCTTTGTCCATTACGCTTAATCGGGTAAGCATGTTGGCTATGTTGAAAAATCGGTTCGGATGGTCAATCATGCTTTTGAATAGTTTCCGAAACAGCACTGGATACGTGGCTAGGCTATACCAAAAGCTTGTTTTAATGCCATCGGGTGCAAGCAGGTAGAGGTGATCAACTTGTTTTGAAAATCCCTCTATTAATGATAGGGCAAACCGACCACCCAGACTGAAACCTACTACCGAGAATTTTTCAATTTTGTTTTCGGAAAGAAAGGCTTTCATGCAGGTTATCCAGAAATGTTTTTCAAGCGGTTCCTCGTTATAGCCCCAGCTGCTTTTGCCATGAAAGAACAGGTCAAAAGCATACAGGGTATAGGATTTGAAATGCGTAGTGGCCAGTTGATCGAAAATATTTTTGTCTTGTCCGAAACCGTGAAAGAGCAGCGCAACCTGCTGACCATCACCTGTTTTGGTGTAATGCAGACGAGCCTGTTGGTATTGAAAGAAATGCGCTGATGATTCCATGTTTTTAAAAAACTATTGAACCTTTACAATAAAAGAAAACCACGCCCGACTATCCACGTGTATAGTATGATGCGATGGACCTGGCCATGCAAATAAAAGAAGAAACATTTCTACGGGAAAGAGGGCGCCTGTTAGGGTTCATTCGCAATCGTGTAGCTACGCTCGAAGAAGCCGAGGACATTCTGCAGGATGTATTCTATCAGTTTATTGCCGGCTATGAGACCATCGAGTCATTGGATCGGGTAACATCGTGGTTGTTTTCGGTTGCTCGTAACAAGATAATAGACCGCTACCGCAAGGAAGCTACCCGGCCGAAGCAAGCAGATTTTGCTATGCGACTGGATGGAGATGAGGATGTTCCGCTCACGTTGCAGGAAATTCTCCCTGATCTGGGTAATTCACCTGAGGACTTATTGCTGCGTGATGCCTTGTGGGATGCCATTATGGAAGCATTGGAAGAACTTCCGGCAGAGCAACGGGAAATATTTATACAGAATGAAATTGAAGAGCGTGGCTTTCGGGAGATTGCCGAAGAAACAGGTGTATCAATCAATACGTTGCTTTCGCGAAAGCGCTACGCCATACTGGCATTACGAAAACGGCTTCAATCGCTGTACGATGATTTGATTAACAACTGATATTGAAAATATTAACAACATGAATAAAGGAGTTTGGATCGGGAAAATCATAATAATGGCCATTGTAGTGGTTGCTATTGTGTTTGGTGTTGTGATGGGCACCATGTATTTGTGGAATATGCTGATACCGGAGTTGTTTAACGGGCCGGTGCTTAACTTCTGGCAGACCCTGGGGTTGTTGGCTTTATCTAAAATTTTCTTGTGGACATTTGGTTGCCGGCATCGGTCGCACCGACATGGTGGAGGCCACGTGAAGCAGCACTGGAAAGAGCGTTGGGCAAACATGGATGAGGCTGAGCGCGAACGGTTTAAACAAAAAATGAAAGATAAATGGTGCCGGAAGGTTGTACCGGGTGAAGCAGAAACGAAGTAGCGATTTCAAACGATTGCGCTGAAAGCTCAAAAAACTCTCAAAAAATTATTGCAAAAACGCCAACCTGAATCGATTTAGGGCGTTTAAGGAAACGAAGGAAACTTTTGTAATACAAAAAGTTTCCATAGTTTTGCGGCCCTATGGAAGAACAGGATATAAAAGACAAGATTTTAAAAGGCGCTGAAGAGTTGTTCATGCGCTATGGCATCCGCAGCATTTCAATGGATGATATTGCCCGACACTTGTCGGTTTCGAAGAAAACCCTGTACCAGCATTTTGCTGATAAAGATGAACTGGTGTTGATGGTGTCGCGGAATCACCTGGATCGGAACAAAGCCCAGTTTGAGAACATCCGTGATAATTCTAAAAATCTGATAGAAGAGCTTGTGCTGCTTTCAGCTTGTATAAAAGTAAACATGGAGAGTATCAATCCTTCATTATTGTATGATTTGCAGAAGTTTTATCCAAAGGCATGGGCTGAATGGATTGACTTTAAGAACAAGCACTTTCACGATTCTGTTGTGCGCATCATTACCAAAGGCGTTGCTGATGGATATGTTCGCGAAGGGCTTGATGCGGAAATTCTTTCGGTGATGCGAATTGAATGCGTGCAGATGGGCTTTAATCCGGAAATTTTTTCACCTGCGAACTTTAAGTTTCAACAGGTGCAGGAACAATTGTTCGAACACTTCGTTCACGGCATTGTAACTGAAAAAGGAAGAAAACTATACCTGAAATACAAAGAACTCAACAAACTACCCTCAACTGTACTATGAAACGGATTTTAGCTTTGATTTTTATGGCTGCCTCTTGGCAGAGTTACGGACAGGATTCTTTTAACCTGGATCAATGCATTGACTATGCACTGAAGAATGCTGTACCCATTAAGAATGCAGAATTAGACGAACGGATTGCAACTGCCCGGGTGAAGGAAACAGTTGGCATCGGCTTACCTCAAATCGATGGAACGGTCTCTGTTGATCATAACAATAGATTGAGAAGATTCTTCTCTTTGTATGATCCGAACAGCATTTTCTTTGGTGGACAAACCATTCCAGGAGCCGAAGTCGGAGATGTTATTTCAGCCCAAAACTTTTTTCAGCTAAAAAGCAGTGCTGATGCAGGGGTTAGAATTAATCAGTTATTATTCAACGGATCATATTTGGTGGGCTTACAAGCCGCGAATGCCTATAAAGATTTATCCATTAAAAGTTCTACACAAACCAAAGAGGAGGTAGTAGCCAACGTTTCAAAGGCCTACTATGCAGTTTTGGTTAATCGTGAACGGATAAAATCTTTTGATAACAATATTGGTCGCGTTGAATCCTTGCTGAAGGATACCCGTGCCATGTTTGAAAATGGTTTTGCAGAGTCAATTGATGTTGACAGGATCCGGGTTTCATTAAATAACCTAATTACAGAGCGTAGCAAATTTCAACGACTCCAGGAACTCAGCCTGGAACTCCTAAAGTTTCAGATCAATTATCCGATGGAGCAAACGTTAACCATTGAAGGTGAGTTGACTGATCGAGATCTGGATGTTGATGTAAACAGTTTTGTTGCTGATTGGAGTTACACGGAACGACCTGATTACCAGGTTTTGCTAGCGAACAAAAAGCTTCAGCAGCTCAATGTTAAAAACAACTTTGCTTTGGGCGTACCCAGTTTATCTGCATATGCGAATATGGGCTATTCAACTCAATCACCTAATGTTGGAGGCTTGTTTAAAACAAATACAAACATAGATGATATAGGCCCTGTTGGCCCCGATAAATGGTACCCCTACATGTCAATTGGTGTTTCGCTAAATGTTCCCATTTTCAGTGGACTTCAGCGGAGTTATAAAATTCAGCAAGAAAAGTTAACACTTCAAAAAATTGAAAATGGTGAGCGTCAGTTGAAGTCGAACATTGATTTACAAATTAAGGAGGCGATTAGTCTGTTTACGAATAGCAAAGAGACCCTACAATGGCAGCAAGAAAATTCTGACTTGGCGTCCAAAGTCGCCAATGTAACCCGAATTAAATATGCAGAAGGTGTAGGATCAAATTTTGAAGTGGTTGAAGCTGAAACGACATTACGTGAATCGCAGATTAACTATTTCAATGCGTTGTTTGATGCCTTGGTAGCAAAAGTTGATCTCGAAAAAGCTTACGGAAAACTATGGAACGAAAACAAAAAATAAACCCCGAAATCAAACCCTATATGAAAAATAACTATCTGATAATAGCATTAACTGTACTGGCAGTAGCATGCGGAGCTCCTTCTGAAAATGGTCAGGATGTGGAGGCCAAGAAAAAGGAACTTGAAACAGCGCGTAAGGAGTTCGCTTCTTTGAAAGAAAAGATTGCCAAACTGGAAGATGAAATCACTGAGCTTGATCCAAGCTTCAAGCAAACTGAGAATGCGATTCTGGTTTCGACATTCGTAGCAGAGAAAAAGCCCTTTGAACATAAAGTTGAAGTGAGAGGGGCTGTGGAGTCGCGTAAGAATGTGGTAATCTCTGCACAAACAATCGGAGAAATTGAGCGTGTACACGTACGTGAAGGTCAGCAGGTAACAAAAGGCCAGATACTTGTATCTCAAAATGCAGACGTTACCCGGAATACCATAGCCGAGTTGAAGACAGCCCTTGAGTTGGCTACATCGGTTTATGAAAAGCAATCCAAATTGTGGGAGCAAAAAATCGGCACGGAGTTACAGTATCTTCAGGCTAAGAACAATAAGGAGTCGCTTGAACGCAAACTGGCTACAGCTCATGCCCAGTTGGACATGGCCATTGTGAAAGCTCCATTCAATGGAACTATTGATGAATTGCCAGCCCGTGAAGGAGAGGTAGCATCACCCGGTTTTCCGCTTGTGCGCATTGTTAGTCAGCAGGATACGTACATCAAGGCAGATGTATCAGAACGTTTTATTGGAAAGTTCAAATCTGGTGATCCGGTAGAAGTTTACTTTCCGGCTCAGGATAAAAAGTTAAAGTCGAAAATTGCTGCAGTAGGCCAGGTGATCAATCCGGAAAACCGCACATTCGTTGTAGAAGTAGTATTACCAGGCGTTGACTTTACAGTAAAGCCAAATCAGGTTACTGTTTTATCACTTCGTGACTATGTGAGTGAGGCAACGTTAGCGGTGCCAACACGCATTATTCAACGCGATGAGGACGGTCAGTTCATTTTTGTTGTGGACGATCGTGGTGAGCGCAAGCTGGCGAAGAAGATACACGTAGTAACAGGTATCACTTACGATACCCAAACGGAAATATTGGAGGGCCTTGCTGGAAGTGAGCTGATCGTTGATCATGGATACCGTGATCTTACCGAAGGGGTAGAAGTAAGCCTGGCAAAAGCTGGTGAAGCTGTTAAAAAGGAAATTGCAAAACAGTAATCGTTACACACGCAAATTATGAGTGAGTCCAATAAAAATCTTAAAGTAGATAAGGAGTTCGGGTTGTCCTCCTTATCATTGAAAAACAGGACAACGGTAGGCTTTCTTGCGGTGTTGATTACCATTATGGGTATTTATACCTATAACTCACTGCCAAAGGATAGTTACCCGGAAATCGAGCAGCCTGTGGTGTATATAGGTACATCCTATCCTGGGAACTCCCCATTGGATATGGAAAACCTGGTGACGCGTCCCATTGAAAAGGAATTGAATACAATTTCTGAAGTGGATAACATCAAGTCTACTTCCGTACAGGATTATTCAACCATCATTATTGAGTTTGATCCGAAAACGGCAGTAGAAGATGCCTTGACAAAAGTTAAAGACGCGGTAGATCGTGCCAAGCCGGAATTGCCCACTGATTTACCGGCTGATCCGAATGTGTTTGAACTTAACTTTTCCGAGTTTCCGATCTTCAACATAAACCTGGCAGGAAATTTTAAGCCTGAAGAGTTGAAGCGTTATGCCGAATACCTGGAAGATGAAATTGAGAAACTCACAGAAATTTCAAAAGTTGAAATACGAGGTATTGATGAGAAGGAAGTAAAAATCAATGTGGACCCGTATGAGCTGGAAGCCCGTAAACTTAACTTTGGTGATATTGCAGGTGCTATACTGGATGAAAATGTCACGCTTTCAGGCGGCAACATGTTAGACGATGGCATTCGGAGAAACATCCGTGTTGTGGGTGAATTCAAAGACCCACGCCAGTTGGAGGACATTGTCGTTAAGAACGAAAAAGGTAACATCGTTTACCTGCGAGATATTGCTGACATTGAATTTGACTACAAAGAGCGTCAGAGTTATGCGCGTCTTCAAAAGGAACCGGTGGTAATGGTTGACGTGATCAAGCGTAGTGGTGAGAACCTGATTATCGCCACGGAAAAGGTAAATGCCATTTTAGATCGCGCCAAAAAGGATGTGTTTCCAAAGGAATTAAATGTCACCATTACAAACGACCAATCCTCCTTCACCAAAGAAATGGTAAGCAGCATGGAGAACAACATCATTTCAGGTGTGTTGGTGGTGGTTGCCGTATTAATGCTTTTCCTTGGCATACGCAATGCATATTTTGTTGGTATAGCCATTCCGCTTTCGATGTTTCTCTCTTTCCTCATACTTGGATTTATGGGGTATACCATAAACATGATGGTACTGTTTGGGTTGATTATGGCCCTGGGTATGCTGGTAGATAACGGTATAGTGGTGGTAGAAAATGTGTATCGTTTATATGAGGAAGGGTATGATTTATGGAACGCTACCCGTTTGGGAGTTGGCGAAATAGCCTGGCCTATCATTGCCTCGACAGCCACCACACTCGCAGCCTTTTTACCGCTGGCCATGTGGCCGGGTATTATGGGTGAATTTATGAAGTACCTGCCCATAACGCTAATCGTGGTACTCTCGTCTTCATTGTTCGTTGGTCTGGTTATCACTCCGGTTATAGCCTCGGTGTTCATGAAACACGAAAGTGAAAGCAAGAAGCCTTCTTTGAGACGCACGCTGAAAATTGTTGGAGCACTTGTTATTGGCGGTGTGCTGTTTTTTGCCTTCAAGGTAGTTTGGTTGGGTAACCTGTTGTTGGTTTTTGCTGCGCTTACCGTATTAAATATTTATGTATTTGCACCAATTACGCATTGGTTTCAAATCGTGGTACTTCCGCGAATGGAAAGCAGGTATTCAAAAGTGATTTCGTTTTCACTAAGGGGTTCAAACCCGTCATTGATTTTTTGGGGAACAGTATTAGCGCTGATACTTTCAATAGTGTTGTTGGTGGCCATTCCTCCAAAAGTAATTTTCTTCCCGATCAATGAGCCGAAGTATATCAATGTATTCATTGAATACCCTACCGGCACGGATATAGAAGTAACAAATTCCTTAACGGAGAAAATAGAGAATCAGGTAATCGAATTTATAAAGCCTTATGAATCGATTGTTGAATCAGTAATTGGTAATGTGGGTCAGGGAACCGGTGACCCGAATGATCCGTCAAACATCGGTATGTCAGACACGCCCAACAAAGCACGGATAACTGTAAACTTTGTTGATTTTAAATACCGCAATGGCCAGAGCACTACGGCTATTATGGAGGACTTGCGGGCAGAAATCGGACAATATGCCGGTGTTACGGTAACAGTTGATAAAAATGCTGATGGCCCGCCAACAGGTAAACCAATCAACATCGAATTAACGGGTGAAGATTTTTCTACACTGGTTAGGGTGTCTGAAGAAATGAAGAAAGTGATTAACGAATCGGGTATACCAGGCATTGAAAAGCTAAAAACCGATCTGGAGACAGGTAAGCCTGAACTCATTGTTGACATTGACCGTGAAAAGGCGAGACGATTCGGATTATCGACCAAATCGGTGGCGGAGGAAATCCGCACATCCCTTTATGGTATGGAGATATCCAAGTACAAGCAAGGCGAAGATGATTATAAAATATTTGTCAGGCTGTCAGATAAATACAGGAACGACCTTGATGCCCTGATGAACAAGAGCATCACGTTCCGCGATCAGTCGTCTGGAAAAATATCGCAGGTGCCAATTTCTTCAGTTGCAAAGGCAGAATTGAGTTCTTCCTATGGATCTGTAAGGCGTAAGGATTTAAAGCGAGTAATCACAATCAGTTCGAATGTTTTGGCCGGATTCAACCCAACGGAAATAAACAACGATATCAAGGCACTGTTGGAAGATTTTAGCATGCCCCCAGGTTACTCATATAAGTTTGGCGGAGAACAAGAGAAGCAAATGGAAGAAATGAGTTTCTTGTCGGGTGCATTGATGCTGGCGGTGTTTATCATCTTCCTCATCATTGTTGCACAGTTTAACAAGATTACTGCTCCGCTGATTATTATGACATCGGTATTGTTCAGTACAATCGGTGTATTCATGGGACTTGTTATTTTCCGGATGGACTTCGTGGTAATCATGACGATGGTGGGCTTGATTTCACTGGCCGGTGTGGTGGTGAACAATGCTATTGTATTGATTGACTTTATTGAGTTGAAGAAGAAACGACTTAAAGAGGAGATGGGTGTTGACAAGCTTCCGCTAGATATTGTGTTGAATGCCATTGCTGAAGCAGGTAAAACCCGTTTGCGTCCGGTATTGTTAACGGCCATCACTACCGTTCTTGGGTTGATGCCGCTGGCGATTGGTATAAACATTGATTTCATTAAATGGTTAAGTACCTACGATGCTGATTTCTACATTGGTGGTGATAGCGTAATGTTCTGGAGTCCACTCTCATGGACAATCATTCACGGACTAACATTTGCTACTTTTTTAACCCTGGTGGTAGTTCCGGTGATGTACTTAATGGTTGAAAAACTAAACCGGAGAATCGGTATCGCGTAAATTTTCTTGAGGTCGTTTCATTGAACATTGTCACGTAATTCAGTGTTCATGAAACGACTTTAACTTTTTATGGCCAAGCTCATGACGTTTTTGATTTTACTTGTCATATTATCCTTGATCGATTTGTATGTCTATCAGGCGATTGTTACCGTGAGTAAGGATTTTACTTCCGGTTGGAAACTGTTCATTCGTTATGGCTTTTGGATTTTCACTGCCATTACCTTTGGTGCCATTCTCTGGTATGCCTATGGCGATCCGTACAAGTATGGTACGCAACTTCGGAACATGGTTCTTACCGGAATTTTTATGGTGTATCTCTCCAAGTTATTTGGGGTGTTGTTTGTTTTAATTGATGACATTCAACGCGGCATCCGTTGGATAACGGCTTTCTTTCAACGTGGAGCAGATGCGACTTCAACAGGCGAAACCATTCCCAGATCAGAATTTTTGGCAAAGGCTGCGGTTATTACGGCCACTATACCTTTTGCGGCTATGACGTACGGCATTATTTCCGGTGCGCACGATTACCGCATCCGCAGAAGAACCATATACCTGCCCAATCTTCCAAAATCATTTGACGGCATTCGTATTGGTCAGCTTTCGGATATTCACTCGGGAAGTTTCTTCAGCAGAACTGCAGTACAGGGTGGGGTAGATATGTTCTTAAAGGAAAAGCCCGATTTGATTTTCTTCACAGGCGATCTGGTGAACAACCAAACCAGTGAAGTGAAAGATTATGTTCCTGTGTTTAGTAAGCTTAAAGCGCCTTTGGGTGTGTATTCCGTTACAGGCAATCATGATTATGGTGATTACGTTTCGTGGTCATCACCTGAAGCGAAGCAAAAAAATTTCAACGACCTGATGGAAGCTCATAAGCAAATGGGTTTCAATTTATTAATGAACGAAAACAAGATACTGGAACAAGGCGGAGATAAGCTCGCTATTCTCGGAATTGAAAACTGGGGCGCTGGCAGGTTTGCCAAATACGGTAAGCTTGATCTGGCGTATGCACAAACGGATGAAGCCGCTGTGAAGCTTTTACTTTCACATGATCCCAGTCACTGGGATGCACAGGTTCGTTTAAACTACAATGACATTGATGTGATGTTCGCAGGTCATACGCATGGCTTTCAGTTTGGTGTGGAAATCGGTGATTTTAAGTGGAGCCCTTCCCAGTATGTATACAAGCAATGGGCAGATCTTTACCAGGAAGGTAATCAACACCTATATGTAAACCGTGGATTTGGTTACATTGGATATCCTGGCCGGGTGGGCATTCCACCGGAGCTGACCATTATTGAATTGAAGCGTGCGTAAAAATTTTTTGCTACTGATCTAACTACTACTCATAGCCGCTTCGGCTTCCTTTCTGCGCTTGGCATCTATGGAATATTTCCCTGCTCCGAAAATGATGAAGACAATTAATCCCGCTAATACAATCAGCGACATTTCCAATTCCATGTGATTACCCACACTAAGGAATCCCTTGGGGTAATTCACAAAAATTACTGCGCCAATCAATACAGGCAAATTAATCACACAAACAATACGGGTAAATAACCCAAAAGCAAGTAACGGCCCACCTAAAATATGCGCAAACACGACATAGTGTGCCAGCGTTGCGCCTGCAAACCATACATTAAAACTAGCGGCTGTGGTTTCCAGTTCATCCATACTGGTAATGAATTGCAAACCTTTGTAGGTAATGAAGAGGCCAAGAATAAT
>JAHBUC010000008.1 GCA_019638275.1 Cyclobacteriaceae bacterium
GGTTTCTGGATTTGTTTTGGCACCTAAGGTGTTGAAAGAAGCCAAACGCTACTTTGCCGATCTGAAAGCGAAAGAAGGTTAAGATACCGTTACACCTGCCGATGGATGATAATCGAAGAGCCCGCGCTCTTTGATGGCCTCTTCCACTTTGTGCGGAACAAATTTTTCCCAGCCTGCCTGACCGTTCTTGATCATCGCCAATACATGATCAGAAATGATATGCAGATTTTTGGTGTTGGCATCTTTGATATCCTCCAGCTTGTTGTTGTCCATCAAATACCTGAACAGGTTTTTAAGATTTGCCGGAATGTCTTCCTCAAAATCCTTCAAGGTCATGATGTTGGCCGAATTGCGAACCAATGCCGGATAAATATAGAGCTTCACATTTGTACCAAACAAGGAAGCAAAACACTCCAGAATTCCACCTCGCGTATTCTCATAAGTCTTCTCATCAAAAACTTTTTGTAAGGCATTAACGCCCATGATGATCCCGATTTTTTTACCACGGGTAATGCGCGACAGGTAATCCACCAAACGGTAGTATTCGAAATAGTTTGAAATCAATACATTCTGTCCCAGCGAACAGATAATATCAGCACGATGTAAAAAATCCTTTTCATCAATGGTACCGTCAGCGCTCAGGTCATTAAGCGTTAACTCGGTTAACACTACGATATTTGACCGTTCTACATCCGGTTCGTGCTTGAATTTTCTGCGGGCTGCCAGTAACATATCCACGTTTACATGAGTAGGTGGACGGAACCGGCCACGCAACACCAGTATATTCTTTTTGTACAATTCATCTGAAGGTTGCATCACTTCTCCATCGGGACCAAACATGGCTGCACGTGTAAAACCATTCTTCACCAGCTTCAACGCCATGAGCCTGTTGTCTACGTTCTTAAAGTCTGGTCCGGTAAGGCGGAACATATCTATTTCAATACGCTTGCCTTGTAGCCCATCCAGCAACGACATGAGAATTTGTTCCGGATCGGTAAAATATGTACAGGCATAGATCAGGTTTACACCAACAACACCCAATGCATACTGTTGTTGCAGGGGATCGTTGTCATGCATCTTCACGTGTATCACACAGTCGTTATACTCTCCTTTCGGCTGCAGCTGAAACCGCAGACCGATCCAACCGTGTGCCTGGTTGGTTCGCTCGAAATTCAATATCTCAACGGTATTGGCAAAGGCAAAGAATTTAGTTGTTTCGATCCGGTGAGGAAGGCGCTCAGCCAATAAAGGATATTCGTGATCCAGCATCTTCATAAGCCTGGGCTCACATACATACCGCTCACAATGGCCATAAATGGCATCACTGAATTTCATGTCGTAGGCCGACATGGTTTTGGCTATGGTTCCGGAAGCCCCGCCTGCTTTAAAGAAGTTTGCGGCTACCTCCTGCCCGGCACCAATTTCTGCGAAGGAGCCATACACATCCCGGCTAAGGTTAATACGCAGTGCCTTTTCCTGCGTAGTCAGTTTCCTGAATTCATCCATCATACCCAACATTGATTAAAGCCAGTTCAAAAAATTCAATCAAAGGTAAACAACCTTGAACGAACCACTCAAGCGTTGTATGTTTTTTTGAATATTAACGCAGATGGTCTATTTTTCGCACTTTACCAGATAAAACAAATGGATCAACGCGGAAGTTTTACCAGTCGGATAGGATTTATACTGGCGGCAGCAGGCTCAGCCGTAGGATTAGGCAACATCTGGAAATTCCCCTACGAGACCGGTCAAAACGGTGGTGCAGCATTTTTGCTCATTTACCTGGCCTTGACTTTCTTATTCTGCTACCCCGTAATGGTGGGTGAAATCTCCATCGGGCGTAGGGTGGGGTTAGATGCTTATGGTTCTTACAACAAGCTGGGCGGAAAGAAGTGGGGCTTTCTTGGCCTCTACGGAATCTTGTGCGGCATTATGATCCTCTCCTTTTATAATGTAGTTGCCGGCTGGGCTTTTGGCTATTTTCTGGAGATATCCTTTAGTGACTTACTGACTGAAGAGAACTACGGTGCATTTTTCGGGCGGTATGTTGTTGATTTCTGGGATAACCTCATTTTCTCTCTGTGCTTCATGTTTATAACGGCCTTCATTGTTGTGAAGGGTGTACAGGGCGGTATTGAGCGCGCATCTAAAATTATGATGCCTACCCTGTTTGTCATTTTAATCGCCCTGATCGTCTATAGCCTTACGTTGCCTAATGCTATGGATGGTGTGAGATTCTATCTCCTCCCCGATTTCAGCGAGATCACACTTGAAACACTTTATTCAGGGATGGGGCAAGCATTCTTTTCCTTATCGCTTGGAATGGGTGCGTTGATTACGTATGGTTCCTATGTCAACAAGCAACAAAATATTTTGAAGTCCGCTTTAACAATTACATTCCTGGATATTTCAGTTGCATTTCTTGCCGGCCTATTAATTTTCCCATTGGTATTCTCGCAGGGCCAATCACCAGAGCAAGGTCCGGCCCTGGTCTTTGTTGTGCTACCCGGCATTTTTCAGGCCATGGGTCCTGTGCTGGGTAAAGTTGTGGGAGGTGGTTTTTTCTTGTTGCTCTGTTTTGCGGCACTCACGTCAACCATTTCGTTGCTGGAAGTACCGGTAGCCTATATGGTTGATCAAAAGAAAGTGCCCAGAAAAATCAGTGTCTGGATTCTTGCCGCTCTTGTTTTCATATTAGGTATCCCGAGTATGCTATCACAAGGTGCCGTGGATATATTTTCTTCACTAAGTTTTTATAACGATAAGTCTGCATTGGATTTTGTAAGTGAAGTATTCTCTGACATCAGCTTGCCGCTTGGCGGCTGCCTGATGACCATCTTCATTTCAAGAAGGTGGAATTCAAAAAATATGAGTGAAGAAATTGCCAATGGTAATCCAAGGTATAAGGGATCATTTATTGAGTCGTATATCAATTTCACCATCACGTATGTTTGTCCAGTATTACTCGGACTCTTTTCAATCCTGATTATCATCGATAAGTTTTTCGGACTGGACAAAATCCTGTGACCACTAAGAACGCATGAATGAATGGGCGCAAAAACATAGTCTTCTATTAAGCTGGCTGCAGCAAAGACTAAGCGAGCGACAATTCTTTATACTTTCAAGCGTTTTGGTAGGACTAACCGCTGGCCTTGCCGCTGTGTTGCTGAAGTCATTGGTGCACCTTATCTATGAGTTCGTAACACATGATTATGAACTCCCCTTTCAATTCTGGTTGTATTTGTTTCTTCCGTTTATCGGGCTGTTGATTACTGTGTTGTATGCACAGCGGTTTCACAAAGGCACTTTGGAAAAGGGCACATCGCATGTTTTGTATTCGATAACCAGAAAGTCAAGCTTAATGGCACCTTTTCATATGGTGGCGCACCTCATTACGAGCGCCATAACCATTGGTTTTGGTGGGTCATCAGGACTTGAAGCACCCATTGCCACCACCGGCTCGGCTATTGGCTCAAATTATGCCCGCACCTACCACCTTAACTACAGGCAGCGTACGTTGCTACTCTCATGCGGTGCTGCTGCAGGTATTGCCGCTGCATTTAATGCCCCCATTGCCGGAGTTCTGTTTGCTATTGAGATTTTGCTGCTGGACATTAGCGCCACGGCATTCATTCCATTAATCATCGCATCGGCTGTTGGCGCATTATGTTCCAACATTATTTTGCAAGATGGCATCCTGCTATCCTTTAAAACGCAGATACCATTTAACTTTTACAATGTTCCCTATTATGTGTTAATGGGAATATTTGCAGGTCTGCTGGCAACCTATCATTCGCGTACTTTCATGAAGATGGATGCCTGGTTCGCAAAACGAAAAAGTCCCTATACGAAAGTAATTATCGGGGGCGGAATTCTGGCCGTACTTATTCTCCTTTTTCCTCCGCTCTTTGGTGAAGGCTATACCAGTGTTCTTGCGCTCTCGCAAAACAATGCACAGGGTTTACTAAACACCAGCATCCTAAAAGAATTCATTACCAACGAATGGTTGGTGCTTCTGTTTCTTGGCGGCATTATGCTTACCAAAACATTTGCCGTAAGTGCTACCATTAGCAGCGGTGGCAATGGTGGCAACTTTGCCCCTTCCCTCATGACGGGCGCATTTTTGGGCTTTTTCTTCTCACGTTTTGTTAACCTCACTGGTTTTGGCAAGCTTCCTGAAAGCAACTTCACGCTTGTAGCAATGGCCGGTGTAATGAGTGGTGTTATGCACGCTCCCTTAACAGCCATATTCCTTATTGCAGAAGTTACCGGTGGGTATGGACTGATGATTCCGCTAATGATTGTTGCTTCAATCAGTTACACCGTATCGCGGTTCATTGAACCTGAATCCATTGAAAGCAAGAAGCTCGCACAAAAAGGCGCAGTGATCATCCACGACCGCGATAAAAAAATTCTATCCGACATATCGCTTTCCAAACTCATCGAAACAAACTTTCAGCCGGTGGTGGAGACTGCACGACTGCGCGACCTGATTACCGTCATTGAAAAAACCACCCGAAACATTTTTCCGGTTATAACCGAGGAAGGCAAACTGACAGGGGTGATTGAGCTTAATTCGATCCGTGACATCATGTTTAATACAGAACTCTACGATCAGGTAGTGATGAAGGAACTAATGCGTAAACCCCCTGCGGTAATTGAAGAAGGCGAGTCGATGGATGAAGTGATGAAAAAATTTGATTTAACTGATTCGTGGAATCTACCAGTTACACGTCAGGGCAAATACCTCGGGTTCATATCAAAATCAACCATATTCAATAAATACCGGAGCGAACTGATTGAGAAATCAGTACACTAAGCAACTACAAATTTCTGCAAAGCCTGTTCCTTGATTTCCTCCCATTCATCCGGAGGTGGCGGTGTGCCCTTTTCGAAATTCTCCAACAGCCACTTAACAATACTTTTCTTCATTTTAAACTTAACGGCAACATCTTCACAAAAGGTAATCTCTCTCTTCTCCACTACACCGTCCGCATAAACCATCAGGATTAAGTCATACAAGAGATTCATGCGATCGTAGAAATTATCCGGGATGTTAAGCTTAAATTTCTCCTTACTATCAACAAGGTTTTGAATCTGCCAGTCTTTAAGCCCATATTTCTTCCCAAGCTTAAAAAGAAGTACCAATTCCTTTTCATGGATATTACCGTCAGCATTCGCCAGTGCCAGCAAGTGTTTCAGGTGGTTTTTCTTGTAAGAGAGATATTGGTGTTCAAAAAAGCCCTTCATAACGGTACATGGTTATCAGCCAGCAAAATAATGAAACTGCCGTGAAGACTCAAATACCGGTGGCTTCGAGGGCCTCAGCCACCTGATATCTCTATGTTGTCTGAGTTCTCAAAGGCAACAACCGCGGTAGCCACCTGGATTTTTCCAGTTGCCTGAAGTTCCCGAAGGCAACTACACAAGTTAATCAATCAACCCACTCCGCTACAAACAGGTTGGTGTCGCGCGTGCCACCATTATTGCGGTTTGAGGAAAATACCAGGTGCTTTCCATCGTAAGAGAACATGGGGAAGGAATCAAATACGCCATCATAGGTCAACTGCTCCAGCCCGGTACCATCTTCATTGATCATAAACAGGTTAAACTGAAAGCCGCGCTCACCATGGTGGTTGGAGGAAAATACAATCTTCTTACCGGAAGGATGATAAAAGGGAGCCCAGTTGGCCTTGCCCAGGCTGGTAACCTGACGAAGGTCTGATCCATCCACATTGCAGATGTAAATTTCCATGTTGGTTGGTGCAACGAGGCCTTTCGATAAGTAATCTTTGTATTCAGCTATCTCCTCATCCGTTTTAGGACGTGAAGTACGAAAAACAATTTTGCTTCCATCTGGTGAAAAGAATGCGCCACCATCGTATCCCAAATCAAACGTGATTTGCTTTACATCCGATCCGTCCAGGTTCATAGTGTATAAATCAAGGTCGCCATTGCGGGTTGAAGTGAATACAATTTTATCTCCCTTTGGAGACACTGTCGCTTCCGCATCGTAACCGGTTTCGGTGGTGAGTTGTTTGAGGATGTTACCGTTCAGATCAGCAACAAAAATATCGTACGTTGGAAAAATCGGCCACAGGTATTTGCCACCCGGTACACGTTCCGGATCAGTTGGACAGGCATCGCCACCTAAATGTGTTGAAGCATAAACTACTGTTGAATCACCGGGCAGGAAGTAAGAACATGTTGTTCTCCCCTTTCCATTGCTGATCATTACAGGCCTGTTCTCTTTCAGGTTATCAACCCCTAAGGTGGTGTAAAAAATATGGTCGCACTGAACGCCCCATGCCCTGCTGTTCGATTGAAACACTAGTTTGGTGTTATCGAAACTCCAATATGCCTCGGCATTATCACCACCAAATGTTAACTGACGAAGGTTTCGAATGTGCTTTTCATTAGGATACCTTAGCGTATCAGCAGCCTCGTTATATTCTGCTACAGTGTCCTCATTCTTCCTGGTTGAGCATGAGGCAACCATCAGTAAGGCAGCAAGGGCAATAGACAATCGAAATAGCATGAAAATGGGGAATTAAATGAAGGCGCAAAAATATAACGGCCGCAGTAAGAATAATACCCGTGCACGAAAAGAAAATACCGAATAAACCCATCCCCGGGTTCCCAATACCCAATACCTAAGCCCCCGTCTCTTCCTTCAACGCCCTGCGAAGAATCTTCCCTACATTGGTTTTTGGCAACTCTGATCTGAACTCAATATGACGTGGTATCTTATAATTTGTCAGGTTTTCACGGGCATAGGCAATCACCTCATCGGCTGTAAGCGACTGATCGCGTTTCACCACAAAGGCCTTTATCGCTTCGCCTGATTTATCATCGGGAACTCCTATCGCAGCAATCTCCAGTATCTTCGGGTGGGCAGCCAACACGTTTTCAATTTCATTCGGGAACACGTTGAAGCCTGAAACTTTGATCATGTCCTTCTTGCGATCAACAATCTTGAAAAAGCCTTGGTCGTTCATAAAACCGATATCACCTGTGCGAAACCATCCTCCTGGAAAGAAAACACCGGTGTTATCTTTTTGCCAATAGCCTGACATCACCTGCGGACCGCGGGCACAAATCTCGCCATTCTCTCCCTGCGGAAGTTGATTGCCTTCATCATCAAAAATCGCTACCTCCGTACTGGGCATCGGTAAACCAATTGTTCCCATTTGGTGGGTTCCGTCAAGCGGATTGCAGCACAACACAGGCGATGTTTCACTTAGTCCATACCCTTCAACCAAAGGCTTTCCTGTAACCTGATGCCATTTCTTTGCTACTACATCCTGCACCGCCATACCACCGCCAACGGCACCCTTTAAAAAGGAGAAATCAAGTTTTGCGAAATCCGGATTGTTGAGTAAACCGTTGAACAAGGTATTTACACCCGTGATGATGGAAAACTTATGCTTCTTCAATTCCTTGATAAACCCTGGAATATCACGCGGATTGGTAATGAGAATACTCTTAGCCCCTACACTGAACATCAACACTCCGTTTACAGTAAGTGCAAAAATGTGATACATAGGAATGGCTGTAATGATCACCTCCTGCACGCTGGGCGTTTGCTTCAGGAAAGGAATAAACCATTTGGTAATCATGGAATTATGTGCCACAATATTTCCGTGAGCGAGTTGTGCACCTTTGGCTACACCCGTTGTGCCTCCGGTATACTGAAGAACAGCAATATCATCATTTGTAATAGTCGGCTTTGATAAAGAGAACCCTTGTCCTTTCTTCAGGGTATCCATAAAGTTGACAGCAGTAGGAAGATGATAGGCCGGAACCATCTTCTTGATGTGCTTCACCACAAAATTCACCAACCAGCCTTTGAAACCGCCAAGCATATCACCCAGTTGAGTTACGATAACGTGCTGAATGGAGGTATGAGCCAGAATTTTTTCCAGGCTATGTGCAAAGTTTGCCACAATCACAATTGCCTTGGCACCAGAGTCTTTAAACTGATGCTCCATTTCACGAGGTGTGTAAAGCGGATTTGTATTCACTACAATGAGTCCGGCACGCAACGCACCAAAGAACGCAACTGGAAACTGAAGCACATTGGGCATCTGAATGGCAATTCGATCGCCTTTTTGTAAGCCAATGCTTTGTAAGTAAGCAGCAAAATCAAGCGAAAGCTTATCCACCTCGGCATAGGTAAGTGTAGCCCCCATATTTTCAAACGCCACACGATCGGCAAATTGCTTGCACGACTTTTCAAACAGGTCTACCAAAGAATGATAGTCGTATAAATGAATGTCAGCAGGAATGCCTTCAGGGTAATTCTTGATCCAGGGAAAATCTTTCATAAATGCTTTAGGTTGACTTCTAACAAACGATTGTTTGAATCAAATATAAAGCACGCAAACCGAACCTGAATGCCTTTGAAGTAAAAACAAAACCCCGACTGATGCCGGGGTTTTACTCAAACTTAAATAACCATGAAGAGAGCTGTAGAGGGAGGGTTCGAACCTCCACGGGGAAGTTAGCTACAGGACATACCGAGAGAACTTTGGTGGTCAACCCCCGTCCCCGACAAATGTCGGGGGCATTATCCTGCGTTTATCCTTGGCTCCCCACCCCCGAGACAGGAGGGCTTGTCTGCCAATTTCAACACCCTACAGTGTAATTATGACAACAAAACAATGATTTTATTATACAAACATCAATACAAATAGCTAATATTTTAATAATTTATAATTTATACCGATATTACTGACATATTTTCAAAATAACTGTAATGAAATGGCCGAAAATTATCAAGTTGACAATACCGACCTGAAGATCCTCGAAATCCTTATGCAGGATGCCAAAAGACCCTATACCGAAGTGGCAAAAAGGGTTTATGTTTCAGGTGGAACTGTGCATGTTCGCATGAATAAAATGGAGGAAGCGGGCATTGTGGAGAAGACTACATTGAAAGTCAATTACGCCAAGCTGGGGTACGACATCACTGCCTTTCTGGGTATCTTCCTGGAAAAGAGCGCTTTATACGACCGAGTGCTGGCGAAACTTAAGTCCATCCCAGAAATCACCAATATCCACTACACCACTGGTAACTACAGCATGTTCTGCAAGATTCATTGCAGGGATACCAATCACCTAAAGGAAGTGCTCCATGATAAAATCCAACAAGTGGATGGAATAGAGCGTACCGAGACCATGATCAGTCTGGAAGAGAGCCTGGACCGCAATCTGGATATGGTTTAAGTACAAACTTATTGGGATTTTGAACCAAAAACTGCCTTTTCTGTTATATCTTTGCGTATATTTAAAATTAGTCTAATATAGGCTGAGATGAGCAAAGACAATCAGGTTCTGGAAGAAATTACCTCGAAAGAATACGAGCATGGATGGTCCTCCAACATCGAAATGGAATCGGCCCCGAAAGGGTTGAACGAGGACATTGTTCGATTTATTTCAGCTAAAAAGAACGAGCCAGAGTGGTTGCTGGAGTGGCGCCTGAAAGCCTACCGCCAGTGGGTTAACATGAAAGAACCAAAATGGCCCAATGTTACCTATCCCGAAATCAATTATCAGGATGTTATTTACTATGCAGCACCAAAGCAAAAGGTGAAGCCAAAGAGCCTGGAAGAAGTAGATCCTGAATTACTTAAGACATTTGAAAAACTTGGCATATCCCTCACCGAACAAAAACGCCTGACCGGTATAGCTGTTGATGCTGTATTGGATAGTGTTTCTGTTGCAACAACGTTTAAAGAAAAATTGGGTGAGTTAGGAATTATCTTCTGTTCCTTTAGTGAAGCCGTTCTAGAGCATCCTGAGTTGGTTAAGAAATACCTCGGCTCGGTTGTTCCGATGAATGATAATTACTTTGCGGCCTTGAACTCTGCTGTGTTCAGCGATGGTTCATTCTGCTACATTCCAAAAGGTGTTCGTTGCCCGATGGAATTATCCACGTACTTCCGCATTAACGCTGCCAACACGGGGCAGTTTGAACGCACGCTGATCGTTGCCGATGAAGGTTCATATGTTAGCTACCTCGAAGGTTGTACCGCTCCGCAGCGCGATGAAAATCAGTTGCACGCAGCTGTTGTGGAAATCTATGCCATGAAAGATGCGCAAGTAAAATACTCTACCGTACAAAACTGGTATCCCGGTGACAAAAATGGTAAAGGTGGCATTTACAACTTCGTTACTAAACGCGCGTTGTGTGCAGGCGATCATTCCAAAGTTTCCTGGACTCAAGTAGAAACCGGGTCAGCCATAACCTGGAAGTATCCGTCTTGTGTGTTGAAAGGTGATTACTCATCCGGAGAATTCTACTCGGTTGCGGTAACCAACAATTACCAGCAGGCCGATACCGGAACCAAAATGATCCACATCGGTAAGCATACCAAATCAAGAATTGTATCGAAAGGAATTTCAGCCGGTCACTCTCAAAACAGTTACCGCGGCCAGGTGCATATTTTAAAACGCGCAGAAGGTGCCCGCAACTTCTCGCAATGCGATTCATTGCTGATGGGTGACAAGTGTGGCGCCCACACCTTCCCGTACATTGATGTTGAAAACAATTCCGCCAAAGTGGAACATGAAGCTACCACTTCAAAAATTGGCGAAGATCAGATATTCTATTGCTTACAACGTGGCATTGATGAAGAATCTGCCGTAGCCCTGATCGTAAATGGTTACGCCAAAGAAGTCCTCAATCAACTGCCGATGGAATTTGCTGTAGAAGCGCAAAAACTTCTCGCCCTTACGCTGGAAGGAAGCGTTGGGTAACCCAATCATGATTTAAAATTTAAGACTCAAGGAAGACTACGGTATTAAATTATGAATTTAAAATATTGAATATTGAATTTATAAGTATGTTATCGATAAAGAATTTACACGCAAAGATTGAAGACAATCAGATTCTAAATGGTTTGAACCTGGAAGTAAAGCCTGGAGAAGTTCACGCCATCATGGGGCCTAATGGTTCCGGAAAAAGTACGCTGGCTTCGGTTTTGGCTGGCCGCGAAGAATTTGAAGTTACCGATGGAACAGTTGAGTATTTAGGCAAGGATTTGCTTGAGCTTGCTCCAGAAGAGCGTGCGCGTGAAGGCGTATTTCTCGCTTTTCAATATCCGGTTGAAATACCGGGTGTAAGCACCATCAACTTTATGAAGACTGCCGTTAACCAGGTGCGGGAAGCACGCGGACAGCAACCCTTGGATGCTGTATCCTTCCTGGGATTGATGAAAGAAAAAATGAAACTGGTAGAGATTGATCAGTCTTTATTAAACCGATCGTTGAACGAAGGATTTTCCGGAGGCGAGAAAAAGCGTAATGAAATTTTTCAGATGGCTATGCTGGAACCCAAGCTGGCTATTTTAGATGAAACCGATTCAGGTCTTGATATTGATGCCTTGCGTATTGTGGCCAATGGTGTGAACAAACTCCGCGACAAGAATAAAGCGATTATTGTTGTAACGCACTACCAGCGCTTACTGGAATACATTGTTCCGGATTTTGTGCACGTATTGTACAAAGGCAAGATTGTGAAGTCGGGTACGAAAGAACTCGCGTTAGAGCTTGAAGCTAAAGGATACGACTGGATTAAAGATGAGGTAGCCGTAGTGTAATCATGAGTGCAGTACTTGAAACAACTCCCCTTCTTTCTGATATTCTTGCTTCTGTTAAACCTGAAGCTGGCTTAAAAGCTGATGCGCTTAGCGTATTGGAACAGCTCGGCTTACCAGGCAATAAAAGTGAGGAGTATAAATTCACGCCAATAACCCGTTCGCTTGAAAAGAATTTCAACTTCGCTACCAAAAACAGTGCAAGCGAACTGAAAAGCATCGAATCATTTGCTATTCCCGGTGTTGATGCACACACCCTTGTTTTTGTAAACGGAGGTTTCGTTGAGGAACTCTCCAGATACAACCAAACTGATTTGAAGATCACACCAACATCCGGAACAGAAAATGGATTTGGTACGCTTGCCGATTTCAAATCAGATGCGCTGGTTGCCTGGAATACCGCAGCCTGGACCAGTGGTATTTCAATTGAAGTGAAAGCCAATACAACCGTAAGTAAGCCTGTTGTGTTGCATTATATTCACGATACTTCAAAAGGCGAAGTCAAATCGTTTACGCGAAACATTATTCGCTTAGGGAAAAGCAGCAGCTTAACCGTAATTGAAAAACAGGATACCATCGGTGATCAGGCTGGTTTCTCCAACATCATCACCGAAGGATTTGTAGAAGAAAATGCAGCCTTGAATATCTTCAGTCTGCAAGCCGATAAAGGAAAACGTTTTCATTTCGGACAAACCTCTATTTGGCAAGCCCGTGACAGCAGGATGAATTCATTCACGCTTACGCTGGATGGAAAGCTTATACGAAACAACCTTCAATTGATTCTGGATGGTGAAGGTATTGAATCGCACATGGATGGCCTTTACATTTTACAGGGAGATACACTAGCAGATAACCACACCGTAGTAGATCATAGAAAGCCGAATGCCAACAGTAACGAATTGTACAAAGGCGTTATTGATGATAACGCCAAAGGTGTTTTCAATGGCAAAATCTATGTTCGCCCCGATGCACAAAAAACAAATGCCTTTCAATCCAATAGAAATATTTTGATTTCCGACAAGGCAACGGTGAACACCAAACCTCAGCTTGAAATCTGGGCCGATGATGTAAAATGCTCACACGGTTGTACTACCGGTCAGTTGGATGAGGAAGCGATGTTCTACCTGCAGGCACGAGGCATTGACAAAGTTACAGCCCGCGCTATGATGCTTTATGCATTTGCGGGAGAGGTTTTGGATAAAATCAATTCAGGGCCCTTGAAAAATTATTTCGATTCGTTGATCAGCGAACGCCTGCACAAAAACTTTTAAACAATGAATGCTCCTGTTACCGGTATTTTGAATATTGAACAAATACGGGAGCAATTTCCGGTGCTTCACCAACAGGTAAATGGTAAGCCACTGGTCTATTTTGATAATGCAGCAACCAGTCAGAAACCACTGAGCGTAATTAACGCGTTAGTTGATTACTACAAAGGCTACAATGCCAACATCCATCGCGGCATTCATACCCTGGCAGAAAAAGCAACCAAAGCTTTTGAAGATACCCGGCATTCGGCTAAAGCCTTTATCAATGCAAGTTCAGAACAAGAAATCATTTTCGTTCGCGGTGTTACGGAAGCGATAAACCTGGTTGCATCTACATACGGCAGGGCTTTTATTAAGGCTGGTGATGAAATCATCATATCCGGCCTGGAGCATCACTCGAACATCGTTCCGTGGCAAATGCTTTGTGAAGAGAAGCAGGCTATCCTGAAGGTCATTCCGGTTCTTGAAAACGGAGAGCTGGATTTGGATGCTTTCAAAAAACTCCTGTCCTCAAAAACCAAAATTGTATCCGTTAATCACGCCTCCAACAGCTTGGGTACGATCAATCCCATTAAAGAAATTATTGATGCGGCACATGATATCGGTGCTGTTGTCGTGATTGATGGTGCACAAGCGGGCGCACACCTTGAAATTGATGTCCAGGAATTAAACAGCGATTTCTATTGCCTCTCTGCGCATAAAATGTACGGACCAACCGGTGCGGGCATTCTGTACGGCAAAAAGGAATTACTAGAGAAAATGCCACCGTATCAAGGCGGTGGGGAGATGATAAAGGAGGTAACGTTCGAAAAAACAACCTACAACGATCTGCCCTACAAGTTTGAAGCAGGCACACCCAATATTGCTGATGTGGTTGCCTTGAATTTTGCTATCCAATTCATCAATCAGCTTGGCAAAGAGAACATAGGAGCTTATGAGCACGAGCTGCTCACCTACGCAACCGAAAAAGTATCCGCACTTAAAGGCGTTAAACTAATTGGTACTGCAAAAAGCAAAGTGAGCGTGCTGTCCTTTGCGGTTGATGGCATTCATCCCTTCGACATCGGACAGATGCTTGATGCAAGAGGTGTTGCCGTTCGTACGGGACATCACTGTACGCAACCGCTTATGGATCACTTTGGTATTGAAGGAACAGTGCGTGCTTCATTTGCTGTTTACAATACAAAACAGGAGATTGATAGTTTGGTAGAGGGACTTGATAGAATTATTAACTTCATGTCGTAGAATGGATCATGAATTGGATTTAGAGGGAAAAATTCTTGTATTGCTCACCGCAATTATAAAAAGGCAAAATTTTATAATAAGTGAGGTCTCTAAAACCAAAAATGAAATTAAGGCGATGAACATTAAACTAAAAAAGCTAAACTTTAGTATTAAGTAACTTCTCACACGTGAGAAGTTTATAAGTAGATGGCTAATATTAACATCATACAAGACGAAATCATCAGCGAATTTTCCTTACTGGATGGTGATATGGAAATGACTGTTTTCTACATTATGGAACTCGGACAGAAATTGCCGGACATGAAGGAAGCGGACAGGACTGAAGAAAATATTGTTAAGGGATGCCAATCGAAAGTATGGCTTACAGCAAACTTGGATCAGGATAAAATCTATTTCACAGCAGACAGCAATACCGCCATCACCAAAGGACTGGTAAGTTTACTGGTACGAATTTTCAACGGTCAGACACCCGATGCCATTTTGAATGCCGACTTATTCTTTATGAATAAAATCGGGATGGAACGGTTTATTGGCACCCAGCGTTCAAATGGCTTTGCGGCCATGATCAAGCAAATGAAACTGTATGCCCTGGCCTTTAAAACTAAACAGGCAGTTCGCTCATGAGTGAATCACAAACCGATAAAGAAAGTACTACCGTGGAGATACCCGATTTGAAAACGAAGATAGTAAGCGCCATCAAATCGGTTTACGATCCTGAAATACCGGTAGATGTATATGAGCTGGGTTTGATTTACGAGATCAATGTATACCCCATTAACAACGTATATATTCTGATGACCCTCACCTCACCCTCCTGCCCCTCGGCTGAGGTATTACCCGGGGAAGTAGAGCAAAAAGTAAAAGCCATTGAAGGAATCAACGATGTAAAGGTTGAAATTACCTTTGACCCACCCTATTCGCAGGATATGATGAGCGAAGCAGCCAAACTGGAACTAGGTTTTATGTAACTATGTTGAATCAATAAATTATTAAATAAACACATCTATAACTAGTAAAAATATGTATCCCGAACCACTTGTAGCCCCCATGCGGGCTGATTTAACCACAGCCGGATTTACCGAATTCAAAACCGCTGAGGACGTAGACAATCACTTAAAAAACCATAAAGGAACAACATTGTTGGTGATCAACAGCGTATGCGGTTGCGCGGCTGGTGCTGCAAGACCTGGCGTGCGTTGGGCCATTGAGCAAACTACCAAAAAGCCTGATACCCTGGCTACCGTTTTTGCCGGTGTTGATAAGGAAGCAGTTGCGAAAGCACGTGAATACACGCTACCCTATCCACCATCCTCTCCATCGATCGCTTTGTTTAAAGATGGCGAACTGGTTCACTTTATTGAACGCCACCATATTGAAGGGCGTAACGCACAAATGATCGGCAATCATTTGTTGGAAGTGTTTGAAGAGTATTGTTAATTCTGAAAATATTCCAGCAGAAAGGTGACCTTATCCGTCACCTTTTTTATTCATTTTGCTACTTTGAAGTTCAGTAAGCTTTGCTAAGGTCTTAGCAGGTTGCATAATTGCAGCT
The DNA here is from genome assembly GCA_019638275.1 of Cyclobacteriaceae bacterium. Lineage (GTDB taxonomy): Bacteria > Bacteroidota > Bacteroidia > Cytophagales > Cyclobacteriaceae > UBA2336. The sequence continues at coordinate 15,666 of JAHBUC010000008.1, forward strand.
TCCTTTCCTGCATAATTTGTAAGTGAAAAGATCGCTGTGGCATTCAGAGACTTAACCTCATCTACGGTGAGCTGGCTTTCTCCACAGATTACATAAACGGGTTTACCCAATTTTTGTATTGCTCTTACAACACCGTGAACAAGTTTGCCCTGCAAGGTTTGATTGTCCAGCTTTCCCTCTCCTGTAATCACTATATTTGACCAGGCAACTGCTTTGTAAAAGTTGGTAATATCAAATACAACATCCGTTCCACGTCTTAACTCTGCCCCCATAAAAGCGTGGGCCCCACCAGCAAATCCACCGCCTGCACCTGATCCATAGACCTTCTGCAGATCAATTTTTAAATCCCGGAGCACAAGATTGGCAACATGGCGCAAACCCGCATCAAGGATCTGAACTCCAACTTCATCAGCACCCTTTTGTAGTGCATAAGTAAATGCTGCACCCTCACTTCCATAAAACGCATTATCTACATCACAAATAGCGGTAATACGTTTGCCTTTCATTAAATCCAATACAGGTTGAAGTTCGATTTTAGCAATTTGCTTTAGTGATTCACCTACCGGAAAAATCAAACCACCAGATTGGTCTGTGACCCTAGCGCCAAGGGCCACCAATGCGCCCAATGCTGCATCGTTGGTTGCGCTTCCACCCACTCCAAGAATAATGTGCTCAGCACCCCGCTCCACCACATCTTTTATCATTTCTCCTGTGCCAAACGTTGTTGTGCGCAATGGATTTCGCTCTTCAGTCTTAAGCAAGGTGAGGCCACTTGCGCTTGCCATTTCAATAAATGCCACCGTACCATCACCTGAAAGACCATAACCTGCTTTTATTTTTCGCATCAATGGATCATGAACATCGATTTCAATCAGCCGACCATTTTTATGTTGAAGAAAAATATCAAGCGTGCCTTCACCCCCATCGGCTAATGGAAATTTCCAGATAGTTGCTTTTAATCCACTGCGTAATAGGCCCAGTTCAATGGAATCACAGACCTGGGAGGCCGACAGTGTGCCTTTGAACTTATCCGGAGCAATGAGAATATTCATTTACAAATTGGCTTTTACCCAAGTTCCATAATTAACCGGGTTTCTTCCAGATCTAATTCGTAGTCAATTTTCCGAAGCGCTTCTTCACCAATCTTTCCTTCTTTCCTGAGCATGAATACCATTTTCCGTTCGGCTTCAATGAGTTCACGTTGAATGCGCAAAAAGGCTTGCACAGTTTCCTCATCAAGCCTTTTTTTAGACTGATCTTTTCTGATCCGCTGAATCCGGATTTCGTATTTGCTTTTGATGATGGGCAGCAAGTCGTCACCAATCAGCGAGTAGTTCTCTTCAATATGTTCAATTAATCCCGATGCAACACGAAGCCTCGCCTCTTCCTCGTCTTTAACTACCTGATTATCGGGTTTAAGCCCAAGCCACTTGATTAAAGGTCGTAAGGTTAACCCTTGCACTACCAAAGTGGCAAAGATGACACTGAACGTTAAAAAGATGATCAACTCCCTATTTGGAAACGGTGAATCATTGGCAATCGTTAACGGCAGCGCCATCGCGGCAGCAAGTGAAACCACACCGCGTATTCCCGACCACGCGACAATGGTTACGGTACGAAGGTTTGTGGTTGTTTCCTTTTCACGAATCTCCTTACTTAACCACCGTGGCACATAAGCGCCCGGATAAACCCAGATGATCCGGACCAGAATAACGGCACCACTAATAATCAATCCGTACCGAATCAGTTCACCCAATGAAAATTTCTCAATGGCATCCAACACATACGGCAATTGAAGTCCGATTAATATAAAGATGATGCCATTCATGATGAACACCACTGTATCCCACGTAGCAATGGCCTGAATTCGTGCCTTCTGTGAAAGGAATTCGTTTGACTTTCGGCTAAGCAATAACCCACACGCCACAACTGCCAATACAGCCGATAACCCCAAATGATCAGCCACCAAATAACACACATAGGGAGTAAGAAAGGTTAAAGTCGTATCGGTGGTGGCATTGTCGGGGGTTATTTGGTGTATCCATTTAAATACATACCCAATTCCTACCCCAAGCATAATACCCCCGCCAGCCACAACAAAGAACTGAAGGGTTGCATCGCCCAAACTAAAAGCACCGGTAACCACTGCCGCTACCGCAAACCGATAAGCAATCAAGCCTGTTGAATCATTCACCAGGCTCTCACCTTGAATTACCGTTACCACACGCTTAGGCACATTCAAACCCTGGGTAGCAGCTGTTGCCGCCAACGTATCGGTAGGAGAAATGATGGCGCCCAACACAAACGCTTCGGGCCACCCCACCCCAGGAATGAAAGCCTGCGCCACCCAGGCAATGGCACAGGTGGTGAATATAACACAACCAATTGCCAACAAAGAGATTGGCCTTCGGGCAGCTTTGAAGTCGGGCCAGGAGGTATACCACGCATCGGCATACAGCATGGGTGGTAAAAAAAGTAGAAAGATTATATCCGGATCAAGGTCCAGCCGAGGTAAACCGGGCACAAAACCAATGGCAAGACCGGCCAAAACCAACAATATCGGGTAAGGTATCCTGACCTTGTCGGTTATCTCAGCCAAAGCCGTAACAACAGCCAGCAGTATAATGACTACTTCTATAACATGCATATGTGATCTTATATTTTCAAACTTTCTTCCACTATATCACCCAACCTTGTATCTTTATTGTAATTAAACGTAAAAGACCCTAACCCCCAACTTGCATGCGAATAGTTTTTACCCTTGTTGCCGCGTGTGTTATCCTCACCTCTTCTTTACAAGCCCAGGTTGACCCCTTGTACTCACAATACCTGAACAACCCGTTTCTCATCAACCCCGCGTATGGCGGTATGAACAAATCCATGAACCTGATGGTTGGTTACCGGAAACAATGGGCAGGATTTGACGGAAGTCCGAACACCATTTCTGCAACCGGACATACAAGTTTGTTTGACAACCGCATGGGAGCTGGTTTGATAATTTCACAAGACAAGGTTGGGGAAAACACGAACACGTTTGTTCAGGCTACCTATTCATATAAAGTGAGGTTCGATGATTACCGGTACATCTCCTTCGGCCTTCAGGCTGGTTTTATGAATTTCAGAAGCGACAACAGTGAGTTGAACATTGCTGCCCCAGACGACCCGGTATTTCTAAATCCATTGAATGTTACCAAACCATCATTTGGAGCAGGTGCAATTTTCCGTACGGACAAACTTTTTCTGGGGCTTTCTGTTCCTCGAATTCTAAATGTTAAGGCTACCTTTGAGGATTTAACCACCTCAATATATTCCCAGCATTTTTATGGGTTTGCCTCTTACATTTTCCTTCTATCTGACAGGGTAAAACTAAAGCCAGCTGTTCTTGTTCGGGCAGTAAACGGCTCTCCTCTTTCAACCGACCTGAATTTTCAGTTTAACATTGATGAGCGCTATGCCGTTGGTGTACTCACCCGAAATTTCAACACCTATGGATTTTTGGCCCAAATGAAAATCAATGAACTTCGGTTTGGTTACGTGTTTGAAATGCCTACCAACAACTCGGTGGGTACCCGGTTTACCTCACATGAAATTACATTGGGCCTAAACCTAAGAGTGTTCAACTTCCACGACCTGACTCAAATCAGCGATTTCTAAGAATCAGAAAGAAAGACGGGATATAAACTCCTGAAGTTCTTCCTTTAGACTTCTTGGATTACTTATATCAAGTTGTTTATTGATTAAATCATTTGTTTTTATCACCAGTTGGTTCAACTTCATATGCTGGTTGGTCAAAATAAATTCCAACTCTGGCATGAGTTGCTTCAATTCATCCACAATGTCCATTACCTTAAGGGTACGCTCCACCAGGTTGTAGGTTCCTCCTTTCGGCTTTTTAGTCAGCACGTTGGCAAGCGCCCGCGCAATTAAATCGATGTGAATAAAAGTTCTGGCTTGTTCACCATCGCCATGAATGGTAATACGCTTTTCAAAGTTTGCCTCAAAAATAAACTTGTTGATTACTGCGTCAAACCGCATGCTGGGGCTATAGCCGTACACATTGCCGCATCGAAAAATATAGGTATCCATTTTAGGCAACAAACGTCTTACGTGCTCTTCACCCCTGAGTTTTGAAATGGCATAAAATGTTTTGGGGTTTGGAGAAGACTGTTCATCCAACGCCTGATCAGATGAACCATACACGCCTACGCTGCTGGTGTAGATAAATTTTTTAACCTTGCTCTCTTCAACTGCATAAACCAACTCGGCAGTACCCCAATGGTTAATCTGTTCATACAAGTGCGCATCTGCATTGGCAAAGGGTGTGGTTACCCGTGCCGCCAGGTGATACACCACATCAATGTCCTTTAAAGCTTTCTTAAGATTACGAGAGTCCAGTAACTCGCCTCTGATGAATTCTATTTTTGCCAGACCTTGAAATTTGTTACCAAGAAACAGGTTGTGGTTTTGCCGACTAAGATTATCATACACCACGATTTTATCTACTGCACTATCCTGCGCAAGAATGCGTGTCAGTTCAGTTCCAATGTATCCTGCTCCGCCTGTAATGAGTATGTTCATGCTTTGAAAACTTCAATTTATACAATAGGCCCAAGCTCTAAGTCTTAACACCTAAGCCAATTATTTCGATACCAACTCCGTATGCAACCCACACTCTACCTTCTTCAATCCATACCAGCGTGCCTCACGCTCCTGCATGGCCGGGTCGAGCCTGCGCGTACAGGGTTCACAACCAATACTCACAAAGCCTTTCTCTTCAAGTGGATGTTTGGGTAATTTGAAATCACGCTGATACTCCCAGATCATTTTGGCAGACCAATCCAACATGGGATGAAAGCGGATTGCTCCATGAGGAGCTGGTTGCTCTACTTTCATAGCTGCGCGAACAGCACTTTGATCGGCCCGAACGCCATTGATCCACACATCATGGGTTCTCAGCACACCATCCATCGGTTGGGTTTTGTTCAGGTAGCAACAATGATCAGGATCAGAGGCAAACAGTAGTCTCCCCTCCCCATCGCGTTGCATATATTTGGGTACCTCCGACTGCAAGTCGATTGTCTTTAGTCCGAATTGCTCGGTAACCTCATCCCGAAAGCGAATGGTCTCGGGAAAATGGTAGCCGGTGTTGATGAAGTAAACCGGAATAGACTTATCAATCCGGCTAAGCATGTGGAGCAACACCAGGCTATGCGATTGGAATGACGAACTGGTGAATGCCCTCTTGCCTTCTGCTTTATACTGGTTTATTTTCTCCTTTATTGCGCCAAAATCCATACAGGATCAAAGAAAACAAAAAGGCAGGACAATATCCGGGCTCGCGATAAAATATCAGTAATGCAACCGTTTGATACGTGGAGCCAATGGAAATAAGTATTTTAGTGCGAAACGGGTAAATGGAGAACCTTTTATCCAGATACGTGTTTAACAATTGTTCAAATGAAGGTAAAAGTATCGCGTAAAGAGCATTTCAACGCAGCCCACCGGCTGTACAACCCTGCCTGGAGTGACGAGAAGAATGCCCACATTTTCGGGAAATGCAGTAACCCGAATTACCATGGTCATAATTATGAGATAATTGTTACGCTGACCGGAACACCCGACCCCGAAACGGGTTATGTATTCGATATGAAAGTATTGAGCGATTTGATTCGGGAGCACGTTACCTCAAAATTTGATCACAAAAACCTTAACTTGGATACCGAATATTTTAAAGGCCTTAATCCCACGGCTGAAAACATCGCTGTTGTCATCTGGAAGATTTTGCGTGATAAGATAGACTCGTCCCTTGATTTAAAAATTACCTTGTATGAGACAGAAAGAAATTATGTTGAATATCCGGCCCCTTAACGATGCGGATGAGTTGGGCGATGATCACGCTGCATCCTCATACAACACGCCCCTTCGCCCCGATGCCTTTGAACTGGATGATGATGAGAAGATTGTGCGCATCGAAAAGCACTTTCGTGAAATCATGACCATACTTGGGCTCGACCTGACAGACGACAGCCTTAACGGAACACCCAAGCGAGTTGCCAAGATGTATGTGAAGGAAGTGTTCAGCGGTTTAAATCCGAAAAACAGACCCCATGCACGTTTGTTTGAAAATAAGTACAAGTACGACCAGATGTTGGTCGAAAAGGATATTACGTTCTATTCTCATTGCGAACACCACTTCGTTCCCATTTTTGGCAAGGCGCATGTAGCGTATTTTTCCAGCGGAAAAGTAATCGGGTTATCCAAGATTAATCGCATCGTTCAATATTTTTCCAAACGTCCGCAGGTACAGGAAAGATTGACCGTACAGATCGCCAAAGAACTTCAACGCGTATTGCATACCGATGATGTGGCAGTAGTGATTGATGCCACACACTTGTGCGTAGCTTCACGTGGTGTGGGTGATACCAACAGCAAAACCGGTACAGCACATTTCTCAGGAAAATTTAATGATGAAAACATCAAGCGTGAGTTCCTGAATTATATCAACGCAAAATAATCTTTAGTTTAATTTAGAACAGACCGGCACTAATGTCGGTCTTTTTTTATACTCACTATCTTAAAAATACATAGAAGCACAGATCACATAGAAACTAAAAGCTATGTACCTATGTGGTTAAAAAAATTAATTGTAGCCATTTGTCTGAGGATATGACGCGAATACTTGTCAACACAGATCAGATCAGGAGAAATAAAATCAAAAAGAAGAATAGCTGAATAAAATAATAGCCCAGCGCAATTCTGTTTTCGGTTTTTACCTTAAACAGGTAGAGAATTGAAAACATAATACCGGAAGTAATAAACCAGCCGATGTAGTTCTGAATGGGAACGATGTAATCACTCCACGTCCAGAAATCATATTTCATCGCCACCGGTTCAATCAACATATCGATAAGCACAGCCAGTACAGAACCCAAGGTTACCTTAAACCAGGTCGAGATTTTTAAGGCTTCGATCAATGAAGCTATGCAATAGATAATCAACAACCAGTTTAACCCGATGATCACAGGTACACCCATCAGTTTCGGACCGAGGGTAGCTCCATACCGGTATTCACCAAAGATAAATCCAGTATGCACCCCGATCAGTTCAACGAAAAATCCAAAGAAAAAAATTAGTGCCGATGCCCAGACAAAACGAATCGATCTATCTGCATGATTTAAGCCCAGTAAGATTGCACTAACCATCAGGTTAACAGGTGTCAACAGCCTGAAAATTTCCTGATACGGGGAAAGCAGCCCGACAATGCCAACCACATGCATTAAAAGAAGTATCGAAAGCGTATACGACTGCACAATTTGGTGCAGACCCTGATAAACCCGTGCAATCATGGTTTTAAAACAACCATTAATGCAAAGTGTTTTCGATGTGATTGGCTACAATTCGAGCCGATTGGAGACAAAGCGGAATGCCCCCTCCCGGATGCACACTGCCACCACAGAAGTAAAGGTTTTTAATGACTGAATCATTGTGGTGACGTAAAAAGGCAGCATAACGACTATTGGAACTGGTTCCGTATAGCGAGCCTTGAAAAGATTGTGTTCTGGATTGAATCAACCGCGGATCCAGAATAGATTCATTTTCGATGAATGAATCAATATCAATATTCAGTAGGCGGCTGAGTTTTCGTTTGATGTTTAGGCGAGCCTTTACGATCAGATCATTCCAATCCTGTCCTTCATCCGGAGGAACATTGATCATAACAAACCAGTTTTCACAACCCTCAGGTGCATCCGCTTTCACATATTTAGAGGTAATGTTGATGTAAACCGTTGGGTCTTCTGGTATGGTCTTCTCTTGAAATATGGTATCAAACTCCTTGCGATAATCCGCACTGAAGAAAATATTATGCAAATCAAGTTGAGGAAAGGTGTGCTTAATTCCCCAATAAAATATAAGCGCTGAACTTGAACGTTCCTGCTTGAGTTTACGCTCAGGCGCAGATTGATAAGGCAATAATTTTCGATAAGTGTAATACACGTCCATATTACTCACCACTAAATCGGCTTGTATTTCTTCCTTGCCTGTACGTACACCATAAACCTTATTACCCTTAACCAGTATCTCTTCAACCGGTGTATTGTATTGAATCGTTATACCTTGATCGGCAGTCAGCTTAACCAATGCATTGATGATGGTATGCATACCACCTTCGGGCAGAAATGTACCCACGTTAAATTCAAGATTCGGAATGGTACTTAGAATACTCGGTGCCCGATACGGATCGGAGCCGTTGTAGGTAGCGTACCGGTTGAACAATTGTACCAACTTTTGGTGAGACAGTCTGACTTCATTAAATTTATTCAGGCTTTGAAACAATCCCATTCTGGGGATGTAAGTCAAGGCTTTTACCACTGGTTTTGAAAGCCAGGTAGATACCCGGTTAAGAGGTTTTTCCAGAAATATTCGTCCGGTAGTTTCATAAAGCTTTTCCGAATTCCTGAGGTACCCGACTACCACTTCCATGGAAACTCCGAGTTTATTTTCAACTTCAAGTGCGAAGTTTGATGCATCCGCATACCCGCAAAGAAAAGTTCCGTCATCGTAGAAATAGTGGCAGGCTACATCCAGCTTTCGGTATACATAATAATCACGAGGATCTTTTTTACAGAACCGAAACACATCATCCAGAAAATCAGGCATAGTAAATAGAGAAGGACCAGCATCAAACCGGTATCCGGCTTGTTCAAAAGCCGTTAGCTTACCTCCAGGATAGGCGTTGGCTTCAAGTATCAGTACATCCAACCCCAAGGTCCTTAGCCGATTGGCCGTTGCCAGTCCTGCTACCCCTGCGCCAATAACAACTACTTTCATACGGCTACATGAACAGGCAGCGAATTATAATTGTTTAACAGGTGGATTTTAGTCGTTTCAAACCCCTCAAAACCGTACTGAAAACCAAATAATTTGTAGTTTAGCACTCTTAAATTTGATACCTATGGTTTTTGATTTAGACATGATTAAGGCCGTTTACAAGGCAATGCCCGGCCGCATCGCCAAAGCCCGTAAAGCTGTTGGAAAACCCCTCACCCTTTCTGAAAAAATCCTCTACAGTCACCTGCACGATGACCAACCCGTTGAAAATTTTCAGCGCGGTAAATCATATGTGAATTTCTCTCCCGACCGTGTGGCTATGCAGGATGCTACAGCGCAAATGGCCCTGCTTCAATTCATGTCGGCCGGAATACCCAAAGTGCGTGTTCCTTCTACTGTTCACTGCGACCACCTGATTCTTGCCAAGAATGGTGCTGCACAGGATTTGAAAGAATCATTAACCGCCAGCGGTGAAGTGTTTAGCTTCCTGGAATCGGTTTCCAATAAATTTGGCATTGGCTTCTGGAAGCCCGGTGCTGGTATCATCCACCAAGTGGTGCTTGAAAACTACGGCTTCCCCGGAGGCATGATGATTGGTACCGACTCACACACGGTAAATGCCGGTGGATTAGGCATGGTGGCGATTGGTGTGGGAGGCGCTGATGCCGTAGATGTAATGGCAGGAATGCCCTGGGAATTAAAATGGCCTAAGTTGATCGGTGTAAAACTAACCGGAAAACTAAGCGGCTGGACTTCCGCGAAAGATGTGATCTTGAAAGTTGCCGGTATCCTGACTGTAAAAGGTGGAACCGGAGCGATAGTAGAATATTTCGGACCGGGTGCTCTTACCCTATCCTGTACAGGAAAGGGTACCATCTGTAATATGGGCGCTGAAATCGGTGCTACCACGTCTACCTTTGGGTATGATGAGAAGATGGCCGAATACCTGCGCGGAACCGGTCGCAAAGAAGTGGCCGACCTGGCCAATTCCGTTAAGGAACATTTAACCGGTGATGCAGAAGTATATGCCAACCCTGAAAAATATTTTGACCAGGTAATTGAAATTGATCTTTCAACATTAGAGCCGCATGTAAACGGACCGTTTACGCCAGACCGCGCCATTCCGATTTCAAAATTTGCTGAAGAAGTGAAGAAGAACGGCTGGCCACAGGAACTGGAAGTTGGTTTGATCGGTTCGTGTACAAACTCTTCGTATGAAGACATCACCCGCTCGGCCTCACTTGCAAAGCAAGCTGTTGATAAAAAACTAAAAGCTAAAGCAGAGTTCACCATTACACCGGGTTCAGAACAAGTGCGCTACACAGTAGAGCGCGATGGATACCTGGGCGTGTTTGAAAAAATGGGCGGTGTGGTTTTGGCCAACGCATGCGGACCGTGTATCGGTCAGTGGGCGCGCCATACCAACGATCCGAACAGAAAAAATTCCATCATCACTTCATTCAACCGCAACTTTGCCAAGCGTAACGATGGTAACCCGAACACGCACGCTTTTGTTGCGTCTCCGGAAATTACCACCGCGTTTGCCATTGCCGGTGACCTTACATTCAATCCACTAACTGACACGCTCACCAACGAAGACGGGCAGCAGGTAAAACTGGATGAACCTAAAGGTGTTGAGTTTCCACCACAAGGTTTTGATGTGGAAGATGCCGGCTACATTGAACCGGCAAAAGATGGTAGCAAGGTTGAGGTAAGGATTGCCAAAGATTCAAACCGCTTGCAGGCATTGTCTCCTTTCAAAGCCTGGGATGGCAAGAATCTCACCGGAATGAAATTGTTGATCAAGGCGAAAGGAAAATGTACCACCGATCACATCTCTATGGCCGGTCCGTGGTTGCGATTCCGTGGTCACCTGGATAACATCGCCAACAACACGCTTACCGGTGCTGTCAACTATTTCAATGAAAAGACCGATAACGTTAAAAACCAACTGACCGGTGAATACGGTCCGGTACCCGCTACACAGCGCGCCTACAAAGCAGCAGGTGTACCAACCATTGTGGTGGGTGACCATAATTATGGTGAAGGCTCATCACGTGAGCATGCCGCCATGCAGCCACGTCACCTGGGCATTCGTGTAATCCTGGTAAAATCATTTGCCCGTATTCACGAAACCAACTTGAAGAAGCAAGGCATGTTGGCCGTAACGTTTGCCAACGAAGCAGATTATGACAAGATTCAGGAAGACGACAGCATTGATATTGTTGACCTGACTTCATTTGCCCCAGACAAGCAGTTGACACTGGTGTTGAAGCACAAAGACGGCAGCAGCGATACCATTAAAGTAAATCACACCTACAATGCCGGGCAGATTGAATGGTTCAAGGCTGGATCAGCGCTTAACCTGATGGCCGGGCAAATAAGCAGTACGAAGAAAGCAAGCGCTAAACCTGCTGCTAAGAAAGCTTCAGCTAAAAAATCAGCAGCTAAAGCCAAACCAACTGCAACCAAAAAGAAAGCCGCCAAGAAGGTTAAGAAGGCAGTAGCTACCGGTGCGAAAAAGAAAACGACTAAGAAAGCTTCATCGAAAAAGAAAGTTGCTAAAAAGTCGACTGTAAAAAAGAAGGCAACGAAAAAGGTAGCTGCCAAAAAGAAAGTCGCGAAAAAGGCGACTAAAAAAGTGGTTAGAAGGGCCGCTGGTAAAAAGAAAGTCAGTAAAAAAATTGTTAAGAAAGGAAAGTCAAAGAAGTCTTCTTCTAAGAAAAGAAGATAGTATCATCAATCTGATTTAAGAGAACAGGCAGGTTCAAACACCTGCCTGTTTCTTTTTACAACTTATCGTTTATCCTCTTCCCTGTACCATTTCCATGAAGCCAGATTCAGAATAAGGCAGTACACAATGATAAGGGTCAACAAAACCCACTGTACCCAATCCTTCATTTTTCCCAGTTCATCGATGAAGTGCCAGCTATGAAATGCTGAGTAAAACAGACTCGCTGCAAATGCGAGCAACCTTACGATCCGTGTTTCAACAAACATGATACCCAACATGTACACGGTGGGTAATAAATATAAACCCAGACGCTTTATCATCTCCATGTCGGGCACAGCATCATATCCGTTTTTAATTACATTGACACCAAAACGCAGGTTATGTAAGCTAAAGAATTGATGCAACAGCATACCCAGGATAACTAGCATCCACAGGAAAACAATTTTGGTTTGAAGTTTCATATACCTGGATTAAGTTTTAAAATTTTATTTCAAAACCTGCAGTAATGAACCGAGGCAAGCCCACACGTATTCCTTCAGGTCTGCGCGTTGCAATGTACCGTTCGTCCGTGAGGTTTTTAACCGACAGGTTAAATTGGGCATTGTACTTCAGAATGCGGTGATAAAGTGTTGCGTCAAGCAGGTTATAGGCGGGTATCTCCCCGATGCGTCCATTGTTTGATGGCGTAGCGGTGTTTAGCTCATCTGCAAACTGATTTCCAACATAGGTATACGTGAAGCGGATACCCGTACCAAAAGGTGACTCAACATTTAATGCGGTGGATAACGTAAGTTCAGGAGCATAGGGTAATTTTTTTCCATTCACGTTAATATTCTCATTGCCATTCGGCACTAAGCGATCTGAATTATAGGTAGCCCGTGTAAACGTACCATTAACATCCGCCATTACCAGCCACACAGACCCCGTTAATTCCCTGCTGTTAAATGAGATTGCCCCTTCCAATCCTTTATGAAGAGTTCTGCCTGCATTGGTAACGCCAAAACCCGGGCCGCCAACCGACTGAGATGAGGGTATAATCTGGTTATCAAAATCCATGTGGAAGTAAGTGAGTTCTGCAAACAGACCGCTTATAAGTTGAGTTCTCAAGCCCAGTTCAAAATTTACGCTGGTCTCTGCTTCCAAATCAAGTACTGGATTTTCAGCACTAAAATCGATGGCATCTTTTATACGTGGTGGAGCATAGCCCCTGTGAACGCCCGTAAAAATATTCACCTTCGAATTCGGGCGGAAGTTTAAGCCAACACCGGGTATAAACTCTGCAATTTTGTTGCTCGCCACTTCGTACATATCGGTACTTGCCTCACGCAATATTTCACGTTCATAGTTATAAAACTCTGCCCGCAGTCCGGGAGAAAGTTCAAGCTTGGGCAGAATAGAAATTTTGTCGAGGAAATAGACCGCGATCGCTTTTCCGGTTCTGATCTCATCACTAACCAGGGTTCCGGATTGTGCAGTGGCAGAAGTACCATTGATGCGCTGCTCATAGGCTCGCTCATACAAGTAGCGATATCCGGCAGTCAGGTTGTTAGCAACTGAGCCCAGTTGAAAACTATAATTTATTTTTTGTTCCCAACCTGCTACTTCAAATTGGCGATCACGGTTGCCAGTTCGGTTGCGCAAGTAGATGGCACCACCTGCCACACCCTCATCACCCCACACCACACCCGTCCAATCGACAGGAGGAGGATTCAATACATCATTGGTGTACGAGTTATAGGCATAATCCTGACGCCTCCAATTGCGGGTGGTTGTGTAACCATATAAAGTCGACTGAAGATTCAGGTTCTTTCCAAAACGCGTTTGATGTGAGAAACTCATCAGGTAACGCTTAACATCGAGTTCGTCATTCGGTACCAATACTGAGTAGTCATCACCTCCCAGGTCATACATGCGTTGTGTAATCCCCACATACGTTGAGTTGGAAACTTCATTGTATGCAGCAAGTTTCACCCCCAGCGTTGCTTGATCTGAGAGGGGAATTTTTAGCTTAGCCGAAAAATCATTAACTGTAAAATCAGTAGGCCCCATGTTATCTGCCTGCTTGCGCAAGTATGTAAGTTGAACTCCGGTTTTATTAAAGGTATTTCCGTAACTCCCAAGTGCCGTAAGGTAGTCTCCTGATCCGCCCTGAAATCGCATGCGGATCTGCTGTTCTTCAGGCGGGTCGGCAGTGATGTAGTTGATCACCCCGCCTACTGTTTGCGGACCATACAAAATCTGACCGCTGCCTTTCAACACTTCCACGCCACTCATGCGGTCCATTGCGGGAGTGTAATACATTTCAGGTTCACCGTATGGATTCAGTGCAACCGGAATACCATCTTCCATCATTAAAACGCTTCTGCTCCTGTCAGGATCCAACCCCCGGATTCCGATATTGACACGCAAACCTGCTCCTTCTTCATCAACTACATTCAAACCCGGTACACGCCTGAAAACTTCATTGCCCGTTACCGGCTTTAGCAATACCAATTCATTCTGATCCAGAAAGCTTACAGAACCGGGTGTTTTACTCAAAAGCTGGCCACGACCACTGATCACAAATACCTGCGATAACATATGCGGGTCTTCTACAAGCACAACAGATAATTCAGTTTGTGACGAAGTATTGATGGACACCTGTTGCGACAAGTAGGCCAGGTGCGTGATCAGCAAGGTGTATTCACCGGAAGCAAGTCCTTTCAGCCGGAAGCGACCATCAGCATCGGTAACAGCTCCAAATAAAGTTCCAACCGCCTGAATATGAGCACCTTCAATACCCGAACCGGTTTCAGTAACGATGGCCCCGGAAATGGTAACGCGCAGCTGTGAAAGTGCTGTTGATGCGGTTAATAGAAATAAGAAAAGGGCTGTACATGTTTGTTTCATATAGGCTCAAAGTTCTGTTTAGATTCATTTTAAATAACGCACAATGCTATACCTTATTTAGAATTAATCCAAATAATATTTGAGCTTTTAGTCTGAATTATACTGTTTGGGACTTATCTTACACCAAATCAAAGAAGCAACCATGAAACAACAAATCGTTACCCCTTCCCGATCACTATCCAAGGAAACCGAAGAGCTATTGAACAAACAAATTGTACTGGAGGGCAAGTCTTCAGCCGCGTATTTATCCATGGCATCCTGGTGCGAGACGAAAGGATACGAAACCTCTGCACAGTTTCTCTATAAGCATTCCGAAGAAGAGCGGATGCACATGTTAAAACTAATCCACTACGTAAACACTGCAGGTGGTCATGCGTTACAACCCGAAGTAACAGGCATCAAACATACCTTCAAATCACTTCGCGAAGTTTTTGAAACCGTATTGAATCATGAACTGGATGTAACCCGCTCCATCAACAGCATTGTAGATCATTGCTTTCAATCGAAAGACTTTGCCACGTTCAACTTCTTACAATGGTATGTAATGGAGCAACGCGAAGAAGAAACCATTGCCCGCAGGGCCGTTGAACTGTTTGACCTCATTGGTGAAGAAGGTGTTGGCTTGTGGATGATTGATCAGGAGATTGGGAAGTTGGAAGCGTTTGCTACGAAGGTTGGGTAGTTCGTCTTCCCCAGGAGATTCAGGTATCCAACAATATTTTTTCTTCTGTTATTTTTGATAACCTTAATGGTTGTCCATCCGTTTAAAGCACCGCTTTTTCAATTGTCCGTATTGAACAAGTACTTTTTTAAGTTCAACTTTTGTTTTTCGTTTCTAATCAATTTCTAATTACCGATCTCAAATTTTTCTTTAGCTTGGTGTATTATTAACCAAATAAAAACTCTATGCTAAAATTTTACTTGAGGAATTTTTTTCTGGGTATGCTGCTTATTGCATCCGGGGAAATTATGGCACAGGGGTTCACGGCTAGCGGGTCTGTAAAGGATGCCCGCACCGGTGACGCCATGCCTGGTGTAAACGTTACTGTTAAGGGTACCACCCTGGGAACAGTTACTAATGCTGATGGGAGCTTCTCCCTTCAGGTTGAGTCCGGAACCGCAACATTGGTTTTCTCCTTCATTGGTTACCGTACATTGGAAACTGGTGTAAGTGCATCAAATTCCAGTGTAACCATTAATCTTGAAGAGGATTACACCAGCCTTGAAGAAGTTGTAATTACAGGTTTGGCTTCGTCTATCAAGCGATCAAATCTGGCTAATGCTGTTACCACTGTATCATCCAAGGATCTTACGGGAGCAACGCAGATTCAAACAGCCGATGGAGCACTGTATGGAAAAGTTGCAGGCGCAAACATCAGAATGAATTCGGGCGCTCCAGGTGGAGGCCTTGCGATTCAACTTCGTGGGTTATCCAGTCTTACTCAAGCATCTGCCCCACTAATCATCTTAGATGGTGTTTATATCAACAACTCGTTCCAAAGAACTGGTCGTGCAACCGTTACGGGAGCAGGAGCCTCCAGCCAGGATGATGGTGCAAACCGATTAGCAGACTTAAACCCTAACGATATTGAGAATATTGAAGTATTAAAGGGGCCTTCAGCTGCTGCAATTTATGGAACACGAGCCAATGCAGGTGTAATTGTGATTACAACTAAAAAAGGTCAAGCTGGAAAAACTGTTGTCAGTTTAGGTCAGGATATTGGCTTTGGTCAGCCACTCAGGCTATTGGGTGTAGATGCCTGGAGTGAGGATAAGATCAACACGTTTTATAACAACCCTTCTGCCACAGTTCAAGCCAGAAGACTTGTCGAATTACAACGCTACAATGATGCCGTAGCCTCTGGAACATTTATGAACTATGAGGATTTCTTCTACAACAATACGGCATTACTAAGCAATACCAGATTAAGTGTACGTGGTGGAGATGATAAAACCAAATTCTTTGTATCAGGGTCACTTACAAATGAAGATGGAATCGTACGAAGAACAGGATTTGAAAGAAATTCTATACGAGCAAACATTGATCACAAACTAACCAAGGATATTAGTTTGTCTTTTAATTCTAACTTCATTCGAACTGATACAGACAGAGGTTTTACCGGAAATCAAAACAACTCAGGTGCAAGTATTGGTTATAACATTTCATACGTACCAACTTATTTTGACTTAAGACCGGTAGAGGGAGTTTATCCTAATAATCCGTACTTCGCAGAAAACCCAATAGCGCTAACTGATAAAGGCATCAACAATTCTGTAGTTAATCGCTTTATACAATCTTTCTCATTAGACGCGAATCTCTTAAATACCTCAAATTCTCAATTAAAACTTCGGGTAAACGGAGGGTTAGATTATCTACAAAATTCTACACTGGTATACCTACCTGATGATCTGCAGTTTCAACGTGGTCAGGCAAATCCAGGTGACGTATTGGTTGGACGTCAGGAAAGTCTGAACACAAACTTCCAGGCCGCATTAGTATACAATTGGAATCTTAGTCGGATTAACATGAACACCCAGGCAGGGTTTGCACGGCTGGATTTCAAGAATGAATCCTTATTTAATCGCGGAAGAGGTCTTGCGCCTGGCCAGAAGAACTTAAAACAGGCAGCTGCTCAAGAAATCGAATCTCAATTTTCCAGTACACAACAAGATGTCGGTATTTTTATTCAACAGGAAATGAACTTTGAAGACAAAATAATCGGTACAGTGGGTGTTCGTTGGGATAAGTCCAATACAAATGGAGATCCCAACAAATTCTTTGCTTTCCCGAAGGCATCTTTGGCCGTTAATGTTGCCAATTTTGATTTCTGGACCGTTGAAGCCGTTTCAGCTCTTAAACCAAGAATTGCTTACGGACAAACAGCTGGACCTGTTCCTTTTGGCACAACCTTTACGGCACTGGAAGGAACAAATATTGGTGGATTCGGTTCAGTAGTTTCAACTACCCTCGAAAACCTGCTGATTGTTCCTGAACGGGCAGAAGAAATCGAGTTCGGTATTGATGCCGCATTTCTGAATAACAGAATTTCACTTGAAGCAACCTATTACATTAAGAACACCAAGGATAACCTGCAACCCCTAAATCTTGCTCCATCTACAGGGGTAATATCTACACTTAGCAATGAAGCTGAGCTACAGAATAAGGGAATTGAACTAGGTATTTCTGGTAGTATACTCGACAAGTCAAACATCCGCTGGTTCTCCAGATTACTGTGGTGGAAAAATGATGTGGTTGTAACCAAGCTCGGCATTCCTTCCTATACAACTGGTGCTTTTGGTACTGCACTAGGAACATTTCTGGTAAGAGAGGGTGTTTCACCCACAACAATCGTAGGAACTCCGTCTACAGCGCCAGGAGAATTTACCGTATGGGGAAATGCACAACCGGATTGGACCACTTCATGGTATAACTCGTTAACGTTCCTTAAGAATTTTGAAATGAATTTCTTAATGGAATATAGACGAGGCGGAGACAACATAAACCTTACAAGTTTCTTAACTGATGGTGGCGGTACAACCAAAGGATGGTTTGATGATGATGATGGAGATGGTATACCAAATGGACGCCAAAGACCACCAGCCCCCTACAACAATGCTGGTCGTTGGGTGCAGGATGCCACCTTCTTAAAAGTTAGAGAAATTGGACTATACTATAATGTACCGAAGGATGTAACCACAAAGTGGTTTGGAAACGTGATTCAACGTGCAAGAGTTGGATTCTCTGGAAACAATCTCTTTATGATTACCGACTATGAAGGCTATGATCCTGAAACTTCAACATTTGGCGCGCAGGCCTTGGCGAACAATGTAGACGTGGCTCCATATCCTTCAACAAGACGCTTGTTCTTCCACATACAAATTGATTTCTAATTACAACGCATATGAATAACTTAAGAAAATATCTTATTGGATTATTGGCGTTAGCAGCAGCTTGTAACCCCTTTCAGGTGGATGAGCTGATAGACCCGAATAACCCTAACGTGAACAGCGTTGCAAGCAATGCTTCACGTAGACAAATTCAGTTTCTGGTTACAGGACTGGAGTCACGGCACCGTGGATATGTTACCAATATTTCACAAGCCTGGAATACCTTT
The DNA here is from genome assembly GCA_019638275.1 of Cyclobacteriaceae bacterium. GTDB lineage: Bacteria > Bacteroidota > Bacteroidia > Cytophagales > Cyclobacteriaceae > UBA2336. The sequence continues at coordinate 34,233 of JAHBUC010000008.1, forward strand.
GGCCGGGAGGTATGGTACTTAAATGGATCAGACCCTCGCTTTCAAACAGACTGGCTAGGGCAGGCTGGTCGCGTGCCAGATGCTGCGTATTTTGGATTTGGTGCTACAGGAGGAGGCTCGTATGCTGTTCCTTACCAGGCAATCAAACAAGCCTATGTGTTGATGGATGCTGCACAGAATACAACCTTCATTACTGAGCAAGAGAAAAAAGCAGTATCTGGATTCGCCAAGACCATCATGGCGTATCAGTTTATGATTCCCGCCAATTGGCTTTACCAGAACGGAATACGGATTGATGTAAAAGATCCCTATAATCCCGGACCGTTTGTTTCGTATAATAATGCGTTAACATTCATAAACCAATTGCTTACCGAGGGATATAATGATTTAGTTGCTGCGGGTACTGCACAGCCTTTTGTTCTATCAACAGAATGGTCTGGAATCAACGCAAGTGTTGGTACATTTAATTCAATTGATGGCTTGAAAAAAGTAAACAGAGCTATCGCAGCAAGACTTGCAGTTTACCGCGAAGATTGGCAAGGTGCACTTGATGCACTCGACTTATCCTTTATGGATTTGGAAGGAAACCTGCAAACTGGACCAGCTCACTCCTATGGCGGCCCTCCGAATATCTTCAATCCGCTGTATTATATTCCTAATGCAAACGTCAACACGATCATTGTTGTGCATCCATCTATGATTGATGATGCAACACCGGGTGATCTACGGGTTCAAAACAAATTCTTTGAACGGACTACTCCTGTAACAATCACAACTGATGCTGCTCCTCTTGTTGGTACTCATCAGGATAAGCGGTGGGCAAGCAATATAGCGCCTATAGCTTTCATCAGAAATGAAGAACTTATTCTGATAAAAGCTGAAGCACACGCGCAGCTGGATCAAACTACATTGGCTGTTGATGCCATTGATGTTATCCGCGAAGCAGCAGATATCGGTGTGTATACAGGTGGTACAACCAAAGCCGAATTGATCGATGAAATACTCTATCAGCGCAGGTACTCGCTTTGGGCTGAACCTTGGGGACACCGTTGGATTGACGCCAGACGATATAACAAATTGAATGAAATTCCAACAAGTTATGATCTGGGCACAATCTTTACGCAATTCCCTGTTCCACAGGCTGAACTTAATTGGGATGACTATGTAGGGAATTAATAGCCAGTTATTAATCTTAAAAAAAATAGGGTCTTTGTGACCCTATTTTTTTTGATTAATTTCTGCAAGCACCCACCGAAACTCATTCAACATCATAGCCGTAGCGCCCCACACCACCTCTCCTTCTATTTCAAAATGTGGTGCCAGCATTTTGTAGCGGCCCGCTGCCATGATTTCTTTTGTTCTAATGGCATCATTCTGAACAATGTACTCTATGCTTCCATGCAGTACGCGTGCGACTTCATGCTGATCCGGAATCCATTCGGGCTTTCCTTCAGCTACACCAATAACAGGTGTCACCAAAAAATTGCTGGGTACCACAAAAAAATCACTGAGCGTTCCCAACACCTTTACGTGCTGAGGGTGTATACCAATCTCTTCCTGGGCTTCGCGCAAGGCGGTATCAAAAACGGTTTCGCCTGCTTCAGCCTTTCCGCCTGGTAAACTCACCTGACCGCTGTGTGCACCCAAATAATCGGGGCGTTTGATTAACGGGAAATAAATTTCGTTTGATTCCGGATACAACAGTATTAAAACACTGCCGGGCTTGGGTGGCATTTTATGTTCGAACTTAGGAAGAACGGTGCCAACCGGTGTTGCACGCAAAAGCTCATGCGCTTTCGCACCCGGTAATTCGTGTTTTAATCGCTCCTGCAACTTCTCAACCAACTCCAGCAAATTCATTTCTTACAGCAGTTTACGCTTGCGCATCATTTTGGCAAATAATCCGGGTGCCAGTCGCTTTAACAAAATGGCCGACTTCTCCGGTCGACCGGCCAGAATGATTTCATCCTTATTCTTTTCAATGGCTTTCAGTATTTCCTCTGCCACGTATTCCGGGTCGAGGCCTTTGGCAATTTTATCGTTATCCTGATTAATGGCTACGCCATCTTTGTTCAGTGAGTTTTTGGCTACGTTGGTTCTTACAAATCCCGGACAAACCAACAACACATTTACGCCATCCGCAGCCACTTCCAGCCGCAGGGTATCATAAAATCCCTGCAACGCATGCTTGCTCGCATTGTAGGCCGCTTGCTTTTGCACCACCATCTTCCCCAACACACTTGAGATGACTACAATGTGTCCACGTTTGCTTTCCAACATCTTCGGCAACACCGCTTTTGTTAGCGCAATGCCTCCAAAAAAATTCACGTTGAAAATTTTATGAATCACTTCCAGCGACAAGTCTTTTATTTTTGTCCAGTGGCTAACACCCGCATTGTTGATCAGAATATCTACCTGACCAAACCGATCATATACTAGTTTGGCTTGTGCCGGAATGGCTTCGGTATCTGATACATCAAGCGGTAGAATCAACACCTTTTCATCCGCTATGTTGCAGGCGGCTTTTACACGCTGCAACTCCTCTACCCTGCGGGCTGACAAGACAAGCTTTGCCCCTTGCCTGGCAAACGCATACGCCAACGACTCACCAATACCCGATGAAGCACCGGTTATCCAAACCACCTTACCGTTAAAGAACATTTTTCAAACTATAATTTCTAAGTGAGTATCAGTTTACAGTCAAAAAATATAATTTGACCGTCATTGCGAGGGATCCCGATAACTATCGGGAGACCGAAGCAATCCCAAACTTCGCGTTTTGTTTTAACTATATAATCAGGGATTGCTTCGTCACAAAGTGATTCTTGTAGTTGAGTAGTCCTGTCGATGTTCCTCGGACCAACGACATCCCCTCGGGACAATGACGGGCTAAATTTAGAACTACAAGCGAATACCCACAATTTATAATTTCCAGCCCGCCCGATACTCGCGCTTCACAAACTGATTGGCTTCCTCAAAGTTGGTGATCTTCATGTTCACGCCATCCCACAACAATTTAATGTCCCTGCCCGGATAGGTGAATTGATTCGGATTATCTTTTCTTGGAATACGAATATCGTGACTGCGAATAGCCAAATTGCCCATCAACACCATTTCCGTAAGCGGCCCGGCAATTTCAAACGGAGAACTTAACTCGGTTTTGCCATATCCGGCCAAACAACCTTCAACCCAGTTGGCATAGTGCCCGCGGTCACCATTCGGTACGCGCTTAAGGGTTTGTGGCACCTTTACTTCCTCTGTTCTCGAGGTAGGAAGTAACTTGGGTAAAATGCCATACGTACCACACATCATCTTACCTTTTGTTCCGACAAATAACGCGCCATTGCCCCCATCTCCAAATTGTTCATTCGGACCTAACTCTTCCGGGCGCTCCGGCTGAATGCCACCGTCCATCCAATGCACTTTTACTTTTGGTTTGGTGCCGCGCTCAGGGAAGGTCATCACAATGTGTGACGAAGGCGGGCAACTCTCCGGAAAATATCCCCTGCGGAATTCATCCACATACACACTGCCCACGCTGGCCTGCACATCAATCGGGTAACCCAATTCAAGCACACGGAAGGGCGGCTCAACAATATGGCACGCCATATCGCCCAGGGCACCGGTACCGTAATCCCACCAGCCGCGCCAGTTAAACGGCACCAGCTTTTCGATATAATCCTTTTGGGGTGCAGTACCCAGCCACAGATCCCAATCCAGTTCCTTGGGTACTTCTGCTTTTTGCGCAGGCCAGGGAATGCCTTGCGGCCACACAGGGCGGTTCGTCCAGCAATACACGGTGTGCACTTCACCAATCAAGCCGGCCTTGTACCATTCCACCAACTGCCGCACGCCATCACCCGATGCGCCCTGGTTACCCATCTGGGTTACTACCTTGTATTTCTTTGCAGCTTCGGTGAGCATACGCGCTTCATAAATATCATGCGTTAACGGCTTTTGCACGTATACGTGCTTGCCCAACTGCATGGCCGCCATGGCCTGCACGGCATGGTTATGATCGGGTGTTGACACCGAAACAGCATCAATGCTTTTGTGCTCCTTATCGAGCATCTCGCGGAAATCCTTATAGTATTTTGCTTTGGGAAAACTCTTGATGGCATTGGCCGCCCTGCGGTCATCTACATCGCACAGGAAGGAGATCACGGCCTTGTTGGTGCCAAAAATTCCGTTGATATCGCCACCGCCCTGTCCGCCTACGCCTATACCCGCTACCGACAGGGTATCACTGGGGGCCAAAAATCCTTTGCCGCCCAGCACATGGCGGGGCACGATGGTGAACGCTGCGGCTGCAAGGCCTGCCTGTTGAATGAACTTTCTGCGTGAGCTTTTAAATGAGGTCATGGAACTGATTTTAGGTTAACGCTTTAAAGTACAGTTTTCCATTAAAAGAAAAAAGCAACCTTTTATGGGTTGCTTTTTTTATCGTTAATGAATTTACTCATACCTTAACGACTTCACCGGATCACTGCTGGCAGCTTTAATCGATTGGTAACTAACCGTAATCCACGCAATTAAAATGGCTACAACACCTGCTCCACCGAATATCCAAAAACCAATTTGAATGCGGTAGGCGAAATTTTGCAGCCACCAATGTTCCATTATATACCACGCTACCGGTACGGCCAATACAAAAGCCAGCGCCACCATTTTGGTGAAGTCCTTCGAGAGTAAAATAACAATGCTGCTTACGGATGCGCCCAACACTTTGCGCACACCAATTTCTTTTATGCGCAGCGTAGTGATGTAAGCGGATAACGCAAACAACCCGATACACGCCACAAAAATGGCAAGGCCTGAAAAAACCGCGAACAACCTGCCTGTGCGTTGCTCGGCTGTGTACAATTGGTTCAGGCTTTCATCGAGAAACAAATATTTGAATGGTTGCTGGGGTGCAATTTCCTTCCACTTTGTTTCAACAGCCTGAATGGCCGATGCCAGTTGGTTTGGTTTTATCCGGGCCACGTAATACTGATTGCCACCATTAAACAATTCGTTGCTTTGAATAACCAAAGGCGTTACCTGGTCGCGCAGGGAGTTGAAATTAAAATCCTTTACAATGCCAATCACCCGAAAGGACACGGCAATGATGCCGTCCGGGCCTTGCTGCATGTCGACCAGCTTGCGCCCGATCGGATTTTCCAGCCCCATCGTTTTTACGGCCGTCTCATTTAAGATAACCGAAAGCGAGTCGTTGGTTTCTTCTGAAAATAACCTTCCCTCCACTAACTCAAACCCCAGGGTTTCACTCAACCCATCCGAAACCACCATGGATTTGGTTGTCAGAATTTCAGATGAACCTTCCGGCTGAAACTGAATCCCGAAGAAGTTATCTTCACGGCCCGGTATGGCAAACGCACCGGCAGCAGCTTGTACTTCGGGTAACCTGCGGATTTCATCAATCAGCGTTTTGCCTTGCTGTGGATTGAGCGTAAAGCCGCGTTCCACAACAAGCAGTTGCTCCTTGTCAAAACCCAGCGATTTTTCACGCATGAATTTCATCTGATCGCCAATTACCCAGGTGCCGATCATGAGCACAATGGAAATCCAGAATTGAAAGACTACCAATCCGTTTCGTATCCATTTTCCTTTCTGATTTCCTGTAAACTTGCCCTTCATCACTACAATCGGGTTAAATGAAGACAAAACAAAAGCAGGATATAGGCCGGCCAGCAGCCCGACAATGGCTGTAAGCAGTAGCAATGATCCAACTGCCGTTGGATCGAATGAGAAGCTAAGTTCTTTTCCAATCAGGTTATTGAAGAATGGTAAAAATGAACGCATTAAAACAATGGCCAGCACCACACCAATGGCACTCAACACAAAAGCTTCTGTAAGAAACTGCGACATCAGCTGTTGCCGCAACGATCCCATTACCTTTCGCACACCCACTTCGCGCGAACGCTCAGCCGAACGGGCTGTTGACAGGTTCATAAAATTGATGCAGGCAATAACCAGAATGAGTATGGCTACTGCAATCATGATGTATACCGAGTTGATGTTGCCGCTGGGTTTCATTTGCGCCTCGAGGTAAACCGGATCGAGGTGAATAGAAGATAAAGGCTGAAGATAATAGCGGTAGCCATTGCCTTCGCGTTTGTAATCCTCCCATGATTTGCCAAGCTCACGTTCTATTTGCGCAGCAGCATACGTATCTACCAGTTTGGCAAACTTCTCTTCAAAGGCCTTGGTATCTGTTCCTTCCCGTAACTTAAAGTACGTGTAGTTTGAAAAGCCGGTAAAATTCTCTTGCCGCGTGAAGGGAAAGGTTGAAGCGGATAACAGTGCACTGAATTTGAAATGAGAGTTTTCAGGGATATCCGCAATCACGCCAACCACCTTAAACTCGCCCTGCGGCCCGGGACCATGGATTGTTTTGTTTATCGGATCAGCTTCACCAAAATAGCGCTTTGCAAATTCTTCGGTTACAACGATTTCATTCGCTGCTTTGAGGGCGCGCGTGGAGTTACCCTTGACAAAGGAAAAACTAAATACATCGAAAAATGAACTATCCACCACCAACACCATCTCCTCATCAAATTGAATCAGTTCTTCACGATCGTTGGTAAAGGATAACGTTACGTTGGTAAACCGAAATGCCTGCGTTGATTCTTCTACTTCAGCCAGGTCGCGTTTAGCCACATCCTCATAGGATGCCGGTATGATGGAGTAGAAAGTGGAGTGATTCGGGTACTTGCGCTCCAATACCATGCGGTAAATATGTTCATGATCCTGAAAGAACTTATCGTACGAGAATTCATGCCGGATAAATAAAACGATCAGCAGGCAACTGGCTACGCCAACAGCAAGTCCCATAACGTTTATGAATGTGTAGATTTTTTGGCGAAGCAAATTTCGGATAGCAATTTTCAGGTTGTTCTTAAACATAATTTCAACTTTTATTCATACCGAAGTGACTGAACCGGGTTTACCATTGCGGCCTTAATTATTTGTGCACTTACTGTTGCAAACGCTACGAGCATAACCACCAGGCTCGGTAAAGCAAAAATCCACCAGGTTAATGTAATCTTGCTGGCAAAACCTTGCAACCACGCATGCATGGTCCACCATGCCACCGGCACAGCCAAAACATCTGCAATGGCCATTAATGCGAGGTAGTCTTTACTCACCAAACGAAGTATTCCCGGTACGGAAGCGCCCAGCACTTTACGGATACCGATTTCTTTTGTACGCTGTATGGCTGTTAATGATGACAGTCCGAATAAACCGAGGCAAGCAATAAATATGGCCAACCCGCTGAAGACACCGAATACGCTTCCAAATTGTTGATCGGCCTGGTACTGTTGATTGTAATGATCGTCCAGAAAGAAAAAGTTAAATGGATTGCCGGGAAAAAATTCTTTCCAAAGTGACTCGAAGCGCACCATTGACTCCCTCACGGTTCCGGTATTGAGCTTAATGGAATAAAATCCACCGGGTGCAGGTGAATACCGGAACACCAACGGCTCATATGATTTTTTTAACGACTCCTGCCTGTAATCACGTACCACTCCCACTATCCGGAATGTATCGCCCCAAAAGTTTATTTGCTCATTGATCGCATCTTCAAGATTGGTAAAACCCATCTGCCGGGCTCCTGATTCATTCAACATCACCGTTCCAGTTTCACCTGCAACTTCACCAGAGAAAGACCTGCCTGCTGCCAGTTCAATTCCATACGCTTGAACAAAATCATGATCCATCATGATAACGCGGTACTGATTGGCTTCATCTTCACGCTGGCTCAGTCGTCTTATTCCACCTGCATTCCAGTCGGGCGACCGGCCCGGAACCGAACTGGAAGCACACACGGTGGCTACTTCAGGATATTGAAGCACTTGCTGCTTAAATGCTTCAAACTTGCTTTGGTATGTGGAGTCAACAATATTGGGTGAACGCAGCACCAGTGTCTGATCAATCGAAACACCTAATCGCTGCGTACGCATAAAATTGATTTGCTGGTAAACCGTAAATGTGCCTACGATTAACGCAATGGAAGCCATGAACTGAGCAATTACCATCCCCTTCCGGAACAACACACCCTGACCCGTGTTTTTGAACCGGCCTTTTAAAACCTCAACAGGCCGGAAACCTGATAACACAAATGCTGGGTATAAGCCAGCCAGAAGAGAACCTCCGAGTATCATCAACAGTGACCAGACCCAAAACATGGGCTCCTGAAGCAAAGTAAGATCAATCGGTCGCGCGGTCAGTTGACTAAACCAATGGGTGAGCAGGGCAACCAATGCTATTGCCAATCCAACGGCTACACTGTTCAGCAGCAAAGACTCAAACAAAAATTGTTGCACGAGTTGAAAACGAAATCCGCCCATCACTTTCCGTACACCCACTTCCCGTGCACGCTCAATCGACTTTGCCGTTGACAGGTTGATGTAGTTGATCCACGCAATTAAAATAATGAGAACTGCCACCACCGAAAGAAACTTAACTGTGTTGCGGTCTCCGTTAGGCTTAAATTCACCGATAAAATTTGAATCCAGGTGTATGTCCGAGATGGGTTGCAACTGGAATATCATACCGGCCTCCCATCGCTTTAATTCTTCCCCTTCACGTTGCTCTACGAATGTCGGAAGCTTGGCTTCCAATTCCGAGGCACGCGCATTTTCACTCAACATTATATACGTCAGAAAACCATCCCATTGCCATTGGTCAAGCTCTGCTTCACTGGCGCGGCCCGTCAGTACGGCATAGGTAGCAAACGACAACAAGGCATCAATTTTCATGTGTGATGTTTCGGGAATATCCTCAAACATTCCGGTGATGACATACTCGACTCTACCATTGTTTCTCATTGATTTTCCCACCGGGTTTTCATCGCCAAAATACTTTTTGGCCAATGAGCGGGAGATCACCATGGTGTAAGGGTCCTTTAAAACCAATGAATCCACTCCGGCAATAAGTGGAATAGAGAAGAGCTGAAAGAAATCAGCGCTGGAATAAAATACATTTTCTTCTTTAAAGAAAGCATCGCCATGAGCAAGCAATGCATCACTCTTTTTTAACCGAACATACCGCTCGACTTCCGGAAAATTCGCTTTCAGATCCGGGCCGATACCCACACATCCGGATGCCCACCGGGTAGATAACTCACCCTTATTATAACGATCAAGCTGAACACGAAATATTCGATCATTATGATCCAGAAACTTGTCGTAGCTATACTCATGTACAACAAATTGCGCAATGAGCAAGCAGGCCGTCATGCCAATGGCGAGGCCTAAAACGTTTATAACCGTAAAAGTTTTATTCCGCGATATGTATCGCCAAACGGAGGTCAGGTAGTTCTTGAGCATATTACAGGTTTATACATCAATACTCATGTTCAGGATAATAGTTACTACCAACCAAAAATTTAAACACGTTATGATCCCTTAGGGGGATGTGCCTGCCAGATGATATTTACAATCAGCCACTTCCCATCGTACTTCGCCAATTGAAAATAATCAATGCCCCAATGGGCCGTTAACTTCGCAGTGGCTGTCTGATCCAGCACATCAAACACTTCAATGATTCTCGGTGCATCTTTCGGAAGTGTGCCCTTGGCATTCCACCTTCCGGCCAAATCAAAAAGCTGATCAAACGTCATGGTGGCTTCCTTCTCATACGTGGTCTTATCCGGCTGTCGCCAAAAACCCTTTTTGGTTAAATTCGGATGCACACTTTGCTTGATACGATCAGGCTGCACGAGGTACAAGGCATCCACATAATCTTCAATGGCTGCGTAAACCTGTTCACGATCAGTAGGCGTTTGAGCGCGCAGCACCAATGTACCGGCAACAAACAGAATCAATAATAAAGTTCTCATATAAAAAATAGTTATTCGTAACGTAAAGAATCGACCGGATCAGATAATGCAGCACGAACCGTTTGATAGCCGACTGTAAGCAACGTTGTGCCAATGGCCAACACAAATGTTAGCACAAACAAGGAGGCCCCAATGGTTACTTTGTACGCAAACCCATTCAGCCACTGACTGGTGAGGTACCATGCCACAGGAAATGCAATCACGTTGGCGATGATAACCAGCATTAAAAACTCACGCGACAATAACCGGGTGATGTTCAGTACATCCGCGCCCAGCACTTTTCTGATGCCAATCTCCTTGGTGCGCGCGGTTACCATAAACGAAACCAAACCGGTCAATCCGATGATGGCAATGATTATGGTGACAATAGAAAACACAGTAAACACCTTCACCAATCGCTGCTCGGCATAATACTGCCGTTCAAAATCTGCATCCAGGAAGAAGTAGCTAAAATCATGACCATCATAATGTTTCTTCCAGGTGGCCTCCAACTGCGTAAGCAGATCGGCTGTTGCCGCAACATTGTAGCGCAAAACAAAATACCGTGAAAAGTGCGGCTTGTAGGCCATGGCCTGTGGGTAGATTTGCTGTTGCAGGCCCCACTGATGATAATCCTTCACTACCCCAATCACCGTTCCGGCCGGATGTTTGGAAGGAGAATCCACTTTCTTACCCAATGCATTTTCCGGGGTTTCCCAACCAAATTGTTTTACCGCAGTTTCATTAATAATAAGTCCTTCTTGCATATCAGCTGTATTGTTCGGATCAAAATTTCTTCCAGCCAATAGTTTGATATCAAGTGTGTTGAAATAATGTTCGTCAATGGTCATGAATTCCGTACCGATGCTTTCCTCCGAGCTACGATCGGATGCGTGCGCCCACTGCCCTACCCAGCCATTACGGCCTGGTACTGCGTTACTAAAGCTTATCGACTCGATGGCAGATAGCGCACTTAAATCATTCCTGAAGGCATTGTGATAGGTCTGGTCTCCGGAAGGCACTTTTCCCACATCCACAATCAACACCTCATTGCGGTTAAAACCCAGGTCGCGGTTCTGCATAAAGTTGAGTTGATTCATGACCACAAGCGTACAGAGAATCAAACCGGCAGAAATAACAAATTGAAACACCACCAATACGCGCCTTAACTGCACACCACGCTGACCGGTCATGATTTTTCCCTTCAACACTTCTGCAGGCCGTAGGGATGAAATGGCAATGGCCGGATAGTAGCCGGAAAGCAAGGTTACAACAACAAGCATCGCCATTACCCCGATCACCACAGCTGGTTGAAGCAACATAGCCAGGCTATAGGTTTTACCAATTAACTGGTTGAACATGGGCAGTATAACACCGATTAATCCAAGAGCTATCAGAAATGCCAATACAGTCAACACGAATGATTCACTTATAAACTGAGTGATGAGGTAATTGCGCGATGAGCCCACCACCTTGCGTAGCCCCACTTCCTTTGCACGGTGTGCCGAACGAGCAGTGGACAGGTTGATGAAATTGATACAGGCAAGCAGTACCACAAACAGAGCAACTCCCGAAACCAGGTAAACCCGGTCGATGCTACCAAGCTGACCCATGCCGTTACCGCGTTTTGAATGCAGATAAATTTCTTTTACCGGTTCAAAGCCGAGGTACATAAACATTCCCCACTTCCGCATGTCCTCTTCCACGTAGTTCATGTACAGGTCGCGAGCCTTTGCAAAGAAGGCATGGGCATCAACGCCCTCTTTTAATAAGATATAGTTACGAACGTTCAGGTTTCCCCAGCCCCCATCGTAGGTAAATCCTCTGGCCAGCGATTCATAGGTGGCAAATGAAATCAGCATATCAAACTGCATATGCGATTGCGCGGGAATATCTTTCAGTACACCCGTAACGGTAAACAGCAAGCTATCTTCAAACAACATGGCTTTACCCAGTGCATCTTCACCCGGAAAATATTTTTCTTCCATTGATTCAGTGATGACGATGCTGTTCGGTTGCGCAAGCGCAGTTTGGGAATTTCCCTTTACTAGCGGAAAAGAAAAAATATCGAAAAACTCTTGGCCTGCAAAAAAATTGCGTTGCTCTATGCGCTTGCCATTGTGGTTAACCTGCAGTCCGTTGCCATTGGAGATATACACCACTTTTTCCACTTCAGGGAAGTCGCGCTCCAGCAGTTTACCCACAGCCCAACCATTGCCTTCGATACCCCCATTAAGGGCACCGGTTTTAATGTCGTACATATCGGTGCCCACACGGTAAATGCGATCGCCATTGGTATGAAACCGATCATACGAAAGTTCATCCAATACATAAACGAGTATCAATACACCGGCAGTAAGACCCAGCGATAATCCCAATAAATTTATGGAAGCATACCCCTTGTATTTAATGAGGGTTCGGAGAGTGATTTTGAGGTAGTTGAGAAACATAGGCTAAAAAGTATGGGTTTGATGTGAATGCAAAACCCCTATACAATGAAAGTGCCTATAAAGAAAACCGTGTTTTCAGGCTTCTCTTCAACAATTTTTCTGACTGCTCGTCCCTTTATGAACTTTTCCGTCCGCCAGCGGACGCTAAAAAAGCTCTTTGGCAATCCTATAAATAGGATCAGATTTACCCATAGAATAAAAATGAAGTGTGGGCACACCCGCCTTGATCAATTCTTTCGATTGTTTAACCGCCCATTCAACTCCAACCTGGCGCACAGCCGCATTGTCTTTGCACTTCTCCACTTCATCGGCCAGCGCTTCCGGCAAGTCAATATGAAAAATAGTAGGCAGCACACTCACCTGATTTTTCGTAGTGATGGGTTTTATCCCAGGGATTATTGGCACGTTGATACCAGCCTCCCGGCATTTGGCTACAAAATCAAAATACTTCTGGTTATCAAAAAACATCTGCGTAACGATGTATTCGGCCCCCAGATCAACTTTGAGTTTTAAAAACTTTAAGTCTGTTTTCAGGTTGGGCGCTGCAAAATGCTTTTCAGGATAGCCCGCCACACCGATACAGAAATTGGTGGGTGTGGTATTGAGTAATTCTTCATCCAGGTAAACGCCTTTGTTCATATCGGCCACCTGTTGTAACAACTCCGAAGCAAACTTATGGCCGTCAGGTTCTGGCACAAATCGTCCTTCATTCTTGATGCCATCACCTTGCAATACCAATACATTTTCTATTCCAAGAAAGTGAAGATCAATCAAAGCGTTTTCGGTTTCATCTTTTGAAAAGCCACCGCAAATAATATGAGGCACAGTATCAACCTTATAGTGATTTTGAATGGCTGCGCATAGCGCTACCGTACCAGGACGTTTACGGGTAGATTTTTTTTCAAGCAATCCATTCTCGCGTTTCTTGTACACATATTCCTCCCGGTGATAGGTCACATCCACAAAACACGGTTTGAATTCCATCAGCGGATCCATGTGATCAAACAACGAACGAATGTTCTCACCTTTTAAAGGCGGGAGTACTTCAATCGTGAATAGCGTTTTGCCGTTGGCTTTCGCCAGATGTTCTGTTACTTTCATTTCGATATGTGCTTTTGTATCTAAGTGCTTATGTGCTTATGTTTATACACAGTGCTATTTTTTAGTTCGATTCACCAGGTACTTGATAACAGAAAGTGTTGCTCTTCGTATTTGACTTCGTGTGTCAAAATCCTTGGCGAGTTTTCCTTCTTCCGTCAGTAAATAAATTTCCTTAACAAGAACGCTTGCTTCTTGCCAACATATCAAATCCTCAAACCTTTCAACTTTAGCCATACCTTACAACCTAAACACATAAACACCTAAAGTACATAAGCACCTATATATCATAAGACAAGTTTGGCGAGAGCCACCGCTCGACCTCTTCCACCTTCATTCCCTTGCGTTCAGCATACTCCTCAACCTGATCTTTCTCGATTTTTCCTAATCCGAAGTATTTTGATTCGGAGTGAGAAAAATAGTATCCACTTACGGCTGCTGCCGGATACATGGCACAAGATTCCGTTAACTTAATGCCCGCTTCCTTCTCCGCTTCCAGTATTTCAAAAATCGTTCGCTTCTCCGTATGATCCGGACAAGCAGGATAACCCGGTGCCGGACGAATGCCTTGATATTTTTCTGCGATCAATTGGTCGTTGGCAAGATTTTCATCCTTTGCATAACCCCAGAATTCCTTCCGCACCCGTTCATGCAGGCGTTCCGCAAAGGCTTCCGCGAGTCGATCGGCTAATGCTTTCGCCATAATTTCAGAATAATCATCGTGTGCGGCTTTATACTTTTCAATCAGCTTCTCCAATCCGACACCTGCGGTTACAGCAAACATGCCGATGTAGTCTGGCTTACCGGAATCTGCAGGAGCAATAAAATCAGCCAATGAGAAGTTAGGTAAATTCTGTGCTTTCTTGTTTTGCTGACGCAGAAAATGAAGTGTTGCGAAAGGTTGTTCGGCAGCATCATCTTTGAACAGCTTTACATCTTCCTGATCGGTTCGGTTAGCACGATAGAAAGCCACCACACCATTTGCCTGAAGTGCTTTGTCTTTGATGATCTGATCCAGCATCTTTTGTGCATCATCAAAAAGCTTTTTCGCCTCTACCCCAACAACGGCATCTTCCAGAATTCCCGGATAACGGCCCGCCAACATCCACGTTTGAAAGAATGGCGTCCAATCGATGTACTGACGCAATTCTTCAAGCGGATAATTCAACAAAATTTTCTTTCCATAAAAAGCCGGCTTAACCGGAATAAATTCATTCCAGTCGATTGCCGCTTTATTTTTACGTGCTTCCGTAAGGGAGATATAATTTTTTAGCTCCTTACGGCTTTCATGATCGTGCCGAAGCTTTTGATATTCCTCTTTGGTTTTTGTTTTAAAGTTATTTCGTGACGTTTCACTGATCAGTTCACTCGCCACCGGAACACTGCGTGAAGCGTCAAGGACATATACCACCGGGCCATCATAAACCGGATCAATTTTTACAGCAGTATGGATGCGCGAGGTTGTCGCGCCACCAATAAGCAAGGGAAGATCGAACTTCTCGCGTTGCATTTCTTTAGCTACGTACACCATCTCATCCAATGATGGCGTGATCAAACCACTTAACCCGATGATGTCGACCTTCTCTTTGCGGGCTGCTTCAAGAATTTTATCCGCGGGCACCATTACCCCCAAATCCACCACATCGTAATTGTTACAGGCCAACACCACACCAACAATATTCTTCCCTATATCATGCACATCACCCTTTACGGTGGCTAATAAAATTTTAGCAGCTGGTTTCCCAACTTGTCCACTCTTTATCTTTTCTTCCTGTAAAAAAGGTTCCAGGTACGCCACAGCCTTTTTCATTACGCGTGCACTCTTCACCACTTGAGGTAAAAACATTTTTCCAGAGCCAAACAAATCACCCACCACATTCATCCCATCCATCAATGGACCTTCAATAACGTCCAACGGTTTGGCGTGCTTCTGTCTCGCCTCTTCCGTGTCCTGATCGATAAAATCAATTATACCTTTTACCAGTGCGTGTGTAATGCGCTCTTCAACCGTACCCTTCCGCCAGGAATCATCCGTTTCCTTTTTCTTTGCTGAACCTTTTACGGTCTCGGCAAACTCGAGTAACCGTTCAGTGGAGTCATCCCTTCTATTCAGCAATACATCTTCAACACGTTCCAACAATTCCTTATCAATCTCATCATACACCTCCAGCATGGTGGGATTTACAATCCCCATATCCATGCCATGCTGGATGGCGTGATACAAAAAAGCAGCATGCATGGCTTCACGCACTTTCTGGTTTCCGCGAAAGCTGAACGACACGTTACTTACCCCACCGCTAACATGCGCATGCGGAAGATTCTCGCGAATCCACTTTGCTGCACGAAAGAAATCAAGGGCGTAATTTTTATGTTCATCAATACCGGTAGCTACCGGAAAAATATTCGGGTCGAAAATGATATCCTGAGGAGGAAACTTTACTTTCTCTACCAGAATATCATATGCCCGTTTACAGATTGAAATTCTACGTTCAAATGTATCAGCCTGGCCTTGCTCATCAAACGCCATCACAACAACAGCGGCACCATAACGTCTTACTAATTTTGCCTGACGAACAAACTCTTCTTCGCCAGCTTTCATGCTAATTGAATTTACAATGCCCTTACCCTGCAAGCATTTCAACCCAGCTTCGATTACCTCCCATTTGGAAGAATCAATCATTACCGGTACACGTGCAATTTCAGGTTCCGCAGCCATCAGGTTGAGAAAGCGAACCATGGCGGCTTGTGAATCGAGCATACCTTCATCCATGTTGACATCAATCACCTGCGCACCACCACGCACCTGGTCGAGTGCCACTTCCAATGCCTCATCAAACTTATCTTCCTTGATTAACTTCAAAAACTTTGCTGAGCCGGTTACGTTGGTGCGTTCACCGATGTTAACAAAGTTTGATGCGGGCGTTACCGTTACCGGTTCAAGTCCGCTGAGACGTAAAGGCTTATGCATAGACTACCTCCGTTACTCTAGGTTTGTATCTTACTGCTACTTCAGCTATTTTCTTAATGTGATCCGGAGTAGTTCCACAACAACCACCAACAATATTTACCAATCCCTCTTTGAGATACTCTTCAATTTGGACGGCCATCTCTTCGGGTGTTTGATCATAATGTCCGAACGCATTCGGTAAACCTGCATTTGGATAGGCGCTAACAAACGTATCAGATTCACGTGCCATCACCTGCAGGTATGGTCGTAATTGATTGGCTCCCAAAGCACAATTTAATCCGATGCTTAACAACGGAACATGCGACATGGAAATCATAAAGGCTTCTGTTGTTTGTCCGGAAAGCGTTCTACCACTCGCATCAGTAATCGTTCCGGATACCATGATGGGTAATACGTTGCCTGCATCATCAAAATATTTCTGAATAGCGAATAAGGCGGCCTTTGCATTCAGGGTGTCAAATATGGTTTCCACCAATAGCAGATCAGATCCCCCTTCTACCAATCCTTTTGTTTGTTCATAGTAGGCATCAACCAACTGATCAAACGTGATCGCGCGATACCCTGGATCGTTTACTTGCGGAGAAATAGAAGCAGTTTTGTTGGTCGGGCCAAGGGCACCAGCTACAAAACGAGGCTTCGAAGGATTTGCTTTCGTGAATTCATCGGCTACTTCACGGGCAATCTTAGCCGATTGATAATTTAACTCATACGCCAATGCCTCCAGGTGATAGTCGGCCTGGGCCACACTGGTACTGCTGAATGTATTGGTCTCAATAATATCTGCTCCAGCCTCCAGGTACTTCTTGTGAATTTCTTTAATCACATCCGGCCGTGTAATGGAAAGCAAGTCGTTGTTTCCTTTTAAGGGATGCGGGTGATTCAAGAAACGTTCCCCTCGAAAATCATCCTCCTCGAGGGAGTACCGTTGGATCATGGTGCCCATAGCGCCATCCAGCACCAGTATACGTTCATTTAAAATGTCTTCAATATTCATAGGCTCTGATAATCGGATATGTCACAACATTATCCAGAGAGCCCGGTAAGGTGGGTTACTTATCTTTACCTGAAACCGATAGTTATCAGATCAGGATGGGATTTAGCACAACGTTTGGTTAACATAACGATAACCTGAACAGGATGCTAAGACGTCATGGGGCCCAGTCCCTCGGTCTTTCTGGATAAGTGCCACAAAGAAACAAAAAGAAGTGCTTAAAAAGAAAAGGCAATGCCTTATTTTTGCTTCAGCATGAAATTAGCCGCAGTTGATATTGGCTCCAACGCCATCCGCTTCCAGGTCTCTTCAGTTCTTAACTCTCCCGAACGTGTCATCTTCAAAAAAATGGAATACGTCCGCTTTCCGCTTCGGTTAGGGCATGATGTATTTACCATGAACCGCATCAGCGAAAAGAGCATGGAAAAGTTCAAGAAGTTGATGCAGGTGTTTAAGAGTCTGATTGAGTTATATGAGGTTGACGACTACATGGCCTGCGCCACATCGGCCATGCGCGAATCAGAAAACGGAGCTGAACTGGCCAAACAGGTTAAAGAAGAAATCGGGTTGGATATCAACATCATAGATGGAAAACAGGAAGCAGAATACATCAACCAGGCAATCATCTCGTACCTGAACGATGCTACCTATTTACACATTGATGTAGGTGGCGGTAGTACCGAGTTGAACATTTACGTGCATGGCAAAAAGGTAAAGACACGATCATTCAAAATTGGTTCGGTACGTATTCTTGAACACCACGACTCCCCGGCCATGTGGGAAGACATGGAAAAATGGGTAAAGCAAAACGTGCGACCCGACTACGGGAAAGTTACTGCGATAGGAACGGGTGGTAACATCAGCAAAATTTTTGACCTGGCGCAACTTAGGCCTCACCGACTAATGTCATTGAAGCGCGTGCGTGAAATCAAAGAGATGGTTGAAAAACACAGCATCGAAGAGCGTATCTATAAGCTGCAAATGAACCCCGACCGTGCTGATGTTATTGTTCCCGCAAGCGATATTTACATTAAAGTAATGGATTGGGCGAATGCCAAATACATTCAAGTACCTGAAGTGGGGTTAAAAGATGGCATCATGCTTCACCTGTTCCGGAAGAACTCCAACCAAAAGAAAATTGAGTTTGCCAACAATGAAGATCAATCGAAAGGACGAAAAGTAATTAAGTTCTAGCCTTCAACTAGAAGCCATCTCAAAGATCAGATTCAAATGTCAGCCTGTCCCGATAATCCCGATAGCTATCGGGATGTCGAAGGCTGTTTCGAGTTACCAAACCGGTTTCAACAAGCTCTCCAAAAGGAGTCCTGCGGACAACCTGACATTAGAGGGTATTTTTGAAATGGCCTCTAGAATAGCTGAATGTCCTTTACCATCTCTTTCGAAACGGTATAGAACTCCTTGTGCACATTAAAGGGAGGCTCGTCATTCAATTGCTTTAATGTATACGTTCCATCTTCCTGCATGATGTAGGTGTTCACATTATCCTTCAGGTTGAAGCGCAAAATATTCATGGCTTGCTTTTTCAGAATGGCCTCATCGAGCATAAACAATGATTCAATTCTGCGATCAAAACTTCGCACCATCGCATCCGCGCTGCCGATGTACACCTTCGGATCACCCTCGTTATGGAAATAATAAATACGCGAATGCTCCAGGTACTCACCAACGATGGAGATCACCTGAATATTTTCACTTAATCCTTGCCGGCCTGGACGCAGGCAACACATACCGCGCACCACCAAACGTATTGGAACACCTGCCTGAGAAGCCGAATACAACTCATCAATAAATTCCTTATCCTGTAACGAATTAATTTTTATAACGATACCTGATGGTAAGCCTTGCCTTGCATTTTCTGCCTCTCGCCTAACAAGATTACACAGCTGATTGCGCATATCACGTGGTGATGTAATCAGGTTACGATAGGTCGTTGGATAGGAATGCCCCGTGATAACGTTAAAAAATTCCGACACATCGTTGGCGTAAATTTCCTTTGTGGTCAGCAAACCAATGTCGGTGTAAAGCCTTGAGGTCGATTCGTTATAATTACCACTCGACAAATGAACATAGCGGTACACTTTTTCATCGGGCTCTTTTCGCACAATGAGCATCAGCTTGGTGTGTGTCTTCAAACTACTCACGCCATAGATGACAAAGCATCCGGCCTTTTGCAAACGCTGGGCTTCACGCATGTTGTTCTCTTCATCAAAACGTGCCTTCACTTCAAACAACACGGCAACGTGTTTACCATTTTCCGCTGCGCGTAACAACGCACGGGTCACACGAGAATCCCGTGAAACGCGGTAGATCGTAATTTTGATAGACAGCACATACGGATCATCTGCAGCACGTTCGAGCAACTCCAAAACGGGCTCCATCGAATTGTACGGATGATGCAATAGAATATCGCGTTCCTTTAAAATCTCAAACAACTCCTGATTTTCTTCATCCGGATAGTTCAGGGGGCGTATTGGTCCCGGATGCTGCGCACGCCTGCCTTTAAATTCAGTGTGCGAAATAATCTGCGTTAAACTTCCCAAATCCAACAGGCTTTTGGTGGGGATACTGAAGATGTTGTTGTCATCAATGTCCCATTGGATTTTCAACAGGCGCATCATCCATGGATCAACCTGGCCGTGAACTTCCATCCGCACTACCCTTCCGCTTCGTCTGCTCTTTAACTTCTGTTTCAGGTCTTCCAGAAAATTCGATTCAATGTCATCACTTTCATCCAATGTAAAATCTCCGTTGCGGTTTATCCGGAACAAGTTTATGCTTTGCACCTCCACATTACGAAAGAGCTGCTGAACGTTGTGGCGAATAATCTCCTCAATCGGGACAAAACGAAAAACATCTTCACCCCGCAATTCAAAAAAACGCGGTATGTTACTGGGTACCTGAATAAACGACACGCGGTTCTGATTCTGGCTGTCGCCAGTAACTTTTGTGACCACGCCAAACAGCAACCGATTATTCTTCAACACCGGAAATGTATGGTAGGTGTCGAACGCCATGGGCGTAAGCATCGGAAAAATGGTGTGGTGGAAGTAATCATTTGCCAACCGGGTGTGTTCTTCCGACAACTCTTCGTACGGACAAATCATAAACCCATTGTCTTTAAACAAGGGCTTAAGTTTATAAATAAAATATTCGTGTTGATCTTGAACAAAATTCCGGATCGCATTTAACAACAACTTACGAAACGGTTCCTCACGCAAACCGCTGTAATCAAATCGTTCCTTCCCGAAATCCAGGTAGTTGTACAAACTTCCCAGGCGGATGGTACAGAATTCATCCAGGTTGGATGCCGTGATAGCCAAAAACTTCAACCGATCGAAAATACTTCGGTTGATGTGCTTGGCCTGATCCAGCACACGGTAGTTGAATTGAATCCAGCTCAGGTCACGACTGATATACCGGCTTTCATCAATACGGTTAAAAACCTGATCACGAACAGCTACGGGGTCATTCATAGCGAAACATTATTGCAAGGTCACGTATGCAACACAAGCAACGAAAAATAATCGGTTAAAAAATTATTAAATATCTATGCGGGCGTACTTCGCATTCTTCTCAATAAAGGCCCTGCGTGGCGCCACCTCATCTCCCATCAACATGGAAAATAAATGATCGGCTTCCGCAGCAGATTCAATGCTCACCTGCTTCAGTGTTCTGCGGGCAGGGTCCATGGTAGTTGACCACAACTGTTCAGGGTTCATTTCCCCCAAACCCTTGTATCGCTGCAAGGTTACCGAATCATCCTTTCCACCACCCAACTCTTTCACCAAGGCTTCACGCTCATCTTCTGTCCAGCAGTAACGCTCTTCCTTCCCTTTTTTAACGAGGTATAAAGGCGGAAGTGCGATATACACATAGCCGTTCTCAATCAACTCCTTCATGTAACGGAAGAAGAAGGTGAGAATCAAGGTACGAATGTGACTACCGTCAACATCCGCATCGGTCATGATAATGATCTTGTGGTACCGCAGCTTCGAAATATTTAACGCCTTACCATCCTCGGCAGTTCCAAAAGAAACTCCAAGTGCAGTAATCATATTCTTGATTTCTTCGTTGTCGTAGATTTTGTGCTCCTGGGCCTTTTCAACGTTCAGGATTTTCCCTCGAAGCGGAAGTATCGCCTGGAAAGCACGATCCCTGCCCTGCTTGGCGGAACCACCGGCAGAGTCACCTTCCACCAGGTACAATTCGCAAATACCCGGATCAGTACTGGAACAATCTGCCAGTTTACCGGGCAAACCTGTTCCGGTAAGTACGTTTTTACGCTGTACCATTTCACGTGCCTTGCGTGCAGCGTGACGGGCTTGTGCCGCCAGAATCACTTTGCTGACAATTAGTTTGGCTTCTTTAGGATGTTCTTCCAGGTAATACTGTAACACCTCACCCACCGATTGATCAACCGCCCCCATCGCATCGGAGTTACCGAGTTTGGTTTTGGTTTGCCCTTCAAATTGAGGCTCTGCTACTTTCACTGAGATAACCGCGGTGAGTCCTTCACGGAAGTCATCCCCGTTGATTTCAATTTTTACTTTATCCAATAGGCCTG
Organism: Cyclobacteriaceae bacterium; assembly: GCA_019638275.1. Lineage (GTDB taxonomy): Bacteria > Bacteroidota > Bacteroidia > Cytophagales > Cyclobacteriaceae > UBA2336. The sequence goes on from JAHBUC010000008.1 coordinate 56,148, forward strand.
ATTTATCGGCATACGATTTTAGGGTGCGTGTAAGCGCTCTTCTGAAACCAGCCACATGTGTTCCTCCTTCATGTGTGTTGATGTTATTCACATACGAAACAAGATTTTCACTAAAAGACGTGTTATAACTCAACGCAACCTGTATGGGTATATCGCCCTTATCATTCTCGATGTAGATCGGCTGCGGAATAAGCTTTTCGCGCGTTGCGTCAATGTAACTTACGAACTCACGCAAGCCACCTTCAGAGAAAAACTCATCCTGACGAGGCTTGCCTTCCTCATCCTTTTCACGAAGATCGGTTAGGTAAATTCTAATGCCCGGGTTCAAAAACGCCAATTCGCGGAGGCGTGATGCAATGGTTACGTAATTATACTCGGTAACCGTAAAAATTTCCTTATCCGGAGTGAACTTAACTGAAGTCCCGCGTCTTTCCGTATCGCCAATTACCCGAACGGCATATTGGGGTACACCCCGATGATACTCCTGTTCGAACACTTTTCCTTCCCGGTAAACCGTTGCGTGCAGCACTTCCGACAATGCATTTACGCAGGAAACCCCTACACCATGCAAACCACCGGATACCTTATATGTGTTCTTATCGAACTTACCCCCTGCGTGTAACACGGTCATCACCACCTCAAGAGCCGAGCGCTTTTCCTTGACGTGGATATCGGTGGGTATACCCCTGCCGTTATCCTCAACCAGGATGGAATTATCTTCATTTACCGTTACCCGTATGGTATCGCAGTAGCCTGCCAAAGCTTCATCAATGGAGTTATCTACCACTTCCCAGATGAGGTGGTGGAGCCCCTTCACGCTCACATCGCCAATGTACATGGCGGGACGCTTACGTACGGCTTCCAGGCCTTCTAAAACCTGAATATTGCTGGCTGAATAATCGGCTGGCGCTTTCTTCTTTACTTCACTCATGAGTACAGTTTAAAACCTTCAAAATTAAGGTTTTTCAAGGGGATTTCTTAAGTAAATAGGGTATTTAAAAGACAAAAAGCTAACTTTATTTTCAATTGTCCGGTGACTAAAAAAGGCCTTGGGCATTACGTTGATTTTGACCCCCAATTCGCATGAAAATTAAACTGGTTGTAGCCCTTCTCTTCGCCACTATTTTCGTCACTGAAGCCCAGATTTCCTCTCCTGTTTTCAAAGACAAAACAGATTCAGCACAATATTCTCAGGTTCAAATTGCAATACGGGAACTTGTGCAGCAAAATCCAAACTCAATGGATAACCGCAAAAAGTTTGATAGTCTGCTAACTATTTCAAACACCTTAAGAGGGAAGATTATTGGTTACAAAGTGATTTACAAGCCAAATGACCAATTTACAGATTACCGGGATGTATTGAACGGCAAAGTCGACCCCACTGAGGTAACACAGCTTAGCTTCGCCAACAACTCGTTAAAAAAGTTTCCGAAAGAAATATATACCTGCACCAACCTCAAAGAACTTGAACTGGTGAATGTCCGGGTAAAAAAGCTGCCCAAAAAACTCGGTAATCTCACTGAACTGAAAAGCATTTATGTGTACAATCACACATCCAAAACGCGATTGCGACTGTCGAAAAATAAGACTACCGAAGCGCTACTCATCCGCGGAACGGAAGCGGCCAGGCTACCCAAGCAATACAAGTCCTTTGCTTCACTTCGCGAACTTGATCTCACGGCAAACATCGGATTAACGCAGTTCCCCGATATATCCCGAAACACAAAACTCAACAAGGTAAATCTGTTGAACAATCAACTAACCTTGACGGATGTTGATAAAATTAAACACGCCACACTTGAGGAATTAAATCTGCTCAGCAATAAAATCACACAAGTTCCGGCCAGCATAGCCAATTTTCCATCACTGAAGAAACTTGTACTCAGTAACAACCCCATTAATGGAATTGATCCAGCCATCGGCCAATTAAAAAAGCTGGAAGAACTAGCCTTTTACAATTGTAAACTTAAGGAATTAAGTAAAGGCATTGAAGAACTTGAAAATCTGCGGCAAATCGATTTATACTACAATCAGCTTACCACCATTTCCATTGACCTGAGCAAGCTAAAGAAACTGGAAATTCTCTATCTTTCCAATAATGAGTTAACCTCATTAAGTGAAAGCATTGGCCAATTGTCAAGTCTTCAGGAGTTATACCTTTCGCACAACAAACTCAACTATCTGCCAAAGAGCATTTCCAATTTAAACCAAATGAAAGTGCTTCGGGTAAACAATAACTCACTCACCTCGTTTCCATACGAGATCCTTTCGTTGAAGAACCTGGAGAACCTTGATATTTCACGGACCAACTTGTACGGAATTCCTGAAGAGCTAAGTTCATTTGAAAAACTTCAGATTTTTGCCCTGACCGGAAACACCTGGGAAAGAAATGACGACATCATCCGCATTGCGGAAGTGCTTCGAAAGAAAGGAACGGTGGTTCACTTGAATACCCTGGAAAATGAAGTGGATCCGCCCGGAGATAATTAGGGGGTAACCTTCTTCACCTTCCTACTTTTTGCTTTTGCCGATTTTGCTGAGCCATTCTCGGCCATCAGGTGAAGTCGCGCTTTTTGCAATTCTTCTTTTTGTGCATCCGTTACCTGCGGATAGCGCATATTGAGCTTTTTAAATTGCCTGTAAATTATTGCCGCAATGGCCAATCGTGCATACCATTTATCATCGGCTGGTATGATGAACCACGGAGCATGTTCTTTTGAGGTTTGCGAAATAGCCATTTCGTATGCCCGTTGGTAATCATCCCAAAAACCACGCTCTTTTAAATCCGACAGTGAAAATTTCCAATTCTTGGATGGATCGTCAATGCGCTCAAGAAACCGTTTCTTCTGCTCCTTTTTGGAAACATGCAAAAAGAATTTCAAAATGATGGTGCCGTTTGCCGCCAGATTTTTTTCATAGCGCACAATTTGCTTGTAGCGATTTTCCCAAAATGCATCGTTGATATCTTTTACTGTTTCTATTCCGGGAATATTCTCATTTAAAATCCACTCCGGGTGGACTTTGGTCACCAATACATTTTCGTAGTGCGAACGATTATGGATTGCTATCTCCCCTCTTGCCGGCAGGGCCAGGTTGTGTCGCCAAAAGAAATCATGATCCAACTCATGCGAGTTGGGCGCTTTAAAGCTATACACTTTAACACCAAGCGGATTAAAGCCCGACATGATGTGTTTCACCGCACCATCTTTACCGGCAGCATCCATTGCCTGAAAGATGATTAAAATACTATATTGGTTATGCGCATAAAGCATGTCTTGTATTTCCGCAAGATGCCTGCGCCCTGTTTCCAGAAGCGATTCTGCTTCCTTCTTCACCAACTGCTTGCCTTTATATTCGGTATCGAAGTCGGAAAGTTTAACCTTTTTGCCCGGTTTGGCATACAACTTTTTTACGTTAATCAGTTTTTCATCGGAAAGCATAAGCATGAGGGTTTATAGCATTTGAAGATAGGTGTAATTGAAAATATATCCCCATGATTTAGATCATATTCAAAAGAAGATTTGTGTTGATTATAAAGGCCCGTTTACGTAACTTTTAATCACCTAAACCAAACACCTATGAAACTAGCCGTTAAAAAGCTGGATTTCCTGATTCTTTACATTGTGGCAAGCATTTGTACGGCAGGCTATTTGAGAAACGTGATACTTGATGTAGCGGCCTGGTTGCAGAACTTCAAACAAGATGTTGCCACAACCTTCTGATCAGGATATTCAAAACATCGAAACTTATAATTCACCTGCCATGAAAACAACAAATGCCCTTCATCTGTCCCTGCTTATCCTTTTGCTTACAAGTGTTGCGGTTTTCGGGCAAAAAAAGCCAAAGGAAAAAGCACCTACTCAACAAAATGAAGAAGCTAAGATTAAAGAAGTGATTGAAAAGGAAACAAAGGCATTTTTTGAAATTGATCAAAAAACGTGGGCCGAGTTATGGGTACATGAACCCTATGCCTTCTGGTCGTTTGCCGACACAACCGATGTGAATTCATTTTCAGGATGGGATGATATTTATAAAGGCTTCAACAACTATTTTAAAACATCAAAACCTTCAACAGCAAAAATAGGACGCACCTGGCACCACATTCGTATTGCCGGAAATTTTGCCTACATCCGGTTTACCCAGGAAGTTGCGGATAATATTGGGCGACCACCCCAGGCCGAAGTGCGTGTGATGGAAAAAGTAAACGGGCAGTGGAAAATAGTTTGCGTTTCGGTAATTGCCGTTCAGAAAGAAAATAAACCCGTGCGCTGATTAGTACTGACCTGTACGGAGCATAACCAACGTACACGCTTCAATGGGCTCTATATTATTTTCTTTTGCCAGCTTTTCAAACTCGTAATTCTCTGTTCCGGGGTTAAAAATGATTCTGCGAGGTTTTAACCCGATTATATAATCATACCATTCAGGTTGGTGTTGAGGCCCGATGTACATGGTTACAGTATCTACATCATCAACATGTGGTCTTGTGCGGATATCAAGAATCGGCTTACCAAAAAGCTCTCCCTTCTTGATGCCGACCGGAGTAAATTCATGGTCGTACTCCGTTAGCATCTCAGCAGCGAGGTACGCATATCGCGAGGGATTTGGGGTTGCTCCAATAATAACCGTTTTCATTTACGCATATTAACTCCAATCTTTAAACACACGGCTTCGGCACAACGTTCACCGTCCATGGCAGCAGAAACAATTCCTCCGGCATAACCTGCTCCTTCGCCACACGGGAACAAACCCTTAACCTGCGGATGCTCCAGTGTTTCCTTATCGCGCGGAATGCGAACCGGTGATGACGTACGACTCTCCACCCCGACCACCTGAGCCTCATTCGTGAGGTAGCCTTTCATTTTTGAACCAAAGTTTTTAAACCCTTGGCGTAACGATTCACCAATAAACCCAGGCAAGATTGCCGCAAGATCAACAGAAGCAAGGCCTGGTTGATAGGAAGTATCCAGCAATGAAGTGGAAACCTTGCGTTCCACAAAATCGACCAATCGTTGCGCTGGCGCTACTTGTGTACCACCGGCACTTAAGCATGCTTGCTTTTCTATGGCCGATTGAAAATGAACCCCGGCCAACGGGCCATACCTGGCAAAAGGTTTAAAGTCTGTTTCATCCACAGAAACAACGATACCCGAATTGGCGAAGCGTGAATCTCTTCGCGATGGACTCATGCCATTTACCACCACCTCACCCGGTGCCGTTGCGGAGGGAACAATAAACCCACCCGGACACATACAAAAAGAAAACACACCCCGCTGCTGGCCATTAACCTGTGCCTGGTGCACCAATGAATAGGACGATGCTGGCAGATAATGCCCGCGATCTACCGGGCAATGGTATTGAATGCGATCGATTAATTGTTGTGCATGCTCAACCCGCAAGCCAAGCGCAAAGGGCTTTTGTTCAATTAATATCTTTCGGGCATATAGTAATTCAAAAATATCGCGAGCGGAATGACCGGTGGCTAATATTACCGCTTCGCCTGTAAATGTTTCTCCCGAAAGCGTTTTAACTCCGGATATGTGACTATCTGTTAAAATAAAATCGGTAACACGTGTGTTGAAATGAATTTCTCCACCCGCCTCCAGAATGCTTTTACGGATTTCTTCAATGAGTTTCGGCAACTTATTGGTTCCGATATGCGGATGCGCATCGAAAAGAATTTCTTCTTTTGCCCCATGTGCGACCAGAATTTCCATGATGCGTGTAACATCACCACGCTTTTTCGATCGGGTGTAGAGCTTCCCATCCGAATAGGTACCAGCACCTCCCTCACCAAAGCAATAATTGGAATCGGGATTTACAATGTGTTCTTTATTGATAGCCGCCAGATCGCGCCTGCGTGCACGTACATCAGCACCACGCTCCAGAATAACAGGTTTAATCCCAAACTCCATCAACCGCAATGCTGCAAATAAACCGGCAGGTCCGGAGCCAACAATAACAACCGTTGGCTTATGACGTACATCCGGATAATTTTTGGTGTAGGTAATGAGTGGACCTTTCTCAGCGGTTGGGATGACCTCACATTGCACACGTACAATTATTTTCTTTCCACGCGCATCAATGGATCGCTTTAACGGACGAACCCACTGATCGCCATCCTGCTTTACACCAAGCTTCTGGTAAATCGAAGTCGTAAACCGACTTTCACCAAATGCCTCTTCGGGCGAAAGAATGATTTCTCTTATGGACATACGGGAAGGGAGTTAACCTTCAATGTTGCAAATATAAGATTACCGGTAGGAAAACACATTTCCTACATTAAGTCCAAATGAAAATGAAGTAACCAATTTATCCTGATTCACATTTTGAAAATATGTAGCGCTTACGTCATCCACATTCACATTACGATACCCCATACCTGCCGAGCCATAAATATCAATGGTAAATCCGCTGGCATTGTTTCGTTGGATGATGCGGTAACCTAGCAAAACACCGTATTCAATTCGCTGGTCAGGGGCCGTAAACGTGATGATGCTTTCAGGGTTACCATTAAACACTACATTGGTAAAATGCCCCATGTTGGTAAATCTTACCTGATGACCGAAATACCACATGCCCGCCTTCACTGGATTATAGAACTTTTGCTTTATGGAAATACTGTAACCTCTTTCGAAAAGTTTTCCAGGAACCACCTGATCATCAGCTTCAAAAAATGGATTACGAATGCCTATGAATTCAAATGAATGACCAAGGCGTTCTTGTGAATAAAATTCAAATGCTACCGGAAAGCGGCCAGCAAACATCAGCACTGGGTTCCCCTCCACGATAACGCCCTTGTATTCATTGGCACGCGGCATAAAATAATCGAAATGATTTCCGGTTACACGCTTGGTATTTTGAGTGCGCTCCGCCAATTCTGTTATTTCCTTTGCCACGTTGGGTTGTTGGTCATAGTAGGGTCTGTAGTATCCGGATAACGTTCCATCACGTTCATACAACTCCCAGGTTCCGATTTTTTTGTCACCGTCAATTTCACCACGGGTTTGCAACGAACCATCCGGGTAATAGCCAAAATATGTTCCACGACCATTCAGAAATTCGCATTCACCTTCCTTCTTCCCATCTTCATAAAAATACTCCCACTTCCCCTCGCGTTTATCGTTCTTCATAGCACCCCTGGATTTCCACTTGCCGCTGGCATAATACTCACGGTATTCTCCGGCACCTTTTTCGTACGTGATCTCGCTGAGCAATTTTCCATCCGATGAAAATGAGCTCCAGTATCCATTCTTTTGTCCACCAAGATATTCACCTGCGGAACTCACCGTTCCATCTTCAAAATAATACTCCCATTTACCAACCGGCTCATCCTGATCATACGCCCCGCGAACAGCAACTTTTCCAGCGTTATAATACGTTATCCACTCTCCGTGTTTTTTTCCGTTTTCAAAATCACCTTCACGTTGTAACGTGCCGGAAGTTTCATCATAAAAACGCCAATGCCCTACATTACGTACTCCAGACTTAGGTCCTTCAGCACTTACCTTTCCTGAATGATAATATTCCGTGTATCGACCGTAGTCATCTTTGTAATCAATCTCACCCTTCCGTACACCATCTTCATAAAACGATTTCCATAATCCCGAACGCCTGTTATTCACATACGTACCGATTTCTTTTATCTGACCGTTTTCATAATAGGTCTTCCACTCTCCTTCACGAGCCTTTCCATTAACTGTACCTTCCATGCTTTTCTGTCCGCTCTCATAGAAATACTCCCATAGTCCATAATTGGAATTCTGCCGCAAGGCACCACGCATTTTCAGGTTCCCGGATTCGTAGAAAAATTCCCAGATGCCGGTTGTCTCATTGTTTGAAAAGTATCCTTTAGATTCGATGTTCCCGTTAAGGAAATACGAAACATAACGCCCATGAAGCACATTACGAACAGTATCCTTCACCTGGTAAACTTCCTTGATGTAGCGCTTTTCACGATCGTGATAGGTTTGCCGGATAAAAACCTGGGCATAGGTTTGAACCGCCAGAAATACAAAGCCGATAAGGGATAACCTTTTCACATTCAAAAGATTACCGAAAGATACAAACAAAGAGGCTATTTTCGGATAAAGGCTGCCTTGCCCCACTCCGCCTTTTCCTGTTCACTCCACAACTCAGGAAAGAAGATTATGCGTTGGAAGCGTGGCGGCAGGTACTTCTGCCAGTTGGTGCCACCGGTAGCTTTGATGTCTTCCGGATCTTTTTCGAGATAATGTGCAGCCGATTTCATATGCGCCAACGGCCACAGCACATTGGCAAGTGTATCGAATTGCCTGAGTCGATCAATAACGTTCTGATTTCCTTCAAAATGCTTTTTGTATAGCTGGTACAAATTCCGGCTGGTTAGCGATAAACTCAATTCTCGGAATTCGTTTAGATACTTTTTCTCAAATTGCTGTAGCGTCAGCGTTTTCTTACCGGTTGCCAGTTCGGTGGCTCCACTTCGCCAATATAAATGACCCACTACCTGATCCACATTTTTCGGATCGGCAATGTGCTGTCGATCCTTTTCAGCAACCAGGTTCATCACATCGGTTGCATAAAATTCAATTACCCGGTATTGAGCCGATTGAAACCCGCTGGCCGGTAACAACGACATGCGGAATTTCAAAAACTGGTCGCGCTCCATTCCACGCACCATGATGTCGAACGAATTTTCAAGGTGATTGAAATACCGGTTTACCCGATCCAAACGCTCCGTGAAAAATTTTTCATCCGGTTTTTCCTTTGCTGTAATCTGTTCGAGTTCAAGAATTACCAATCTGAAATAAAGCTCGGTGATCTGATGATAAATAATGAAAATATGCTCATCCGGAAACCTGGTTTTGGGACTTTGCAGGCTGAGCAGCGTATCCAGGTGGATGTAATCCCAATACGTTAAATAATCAGCATACAGCAAGCCATCCAGGTAAGAGGACAAATCCTGCCCCATTACATCATACTTCTCCTGAAGTTTATTGAGCTGAGCGAGTAATTCGGGGTTAACTTTCTGGTCGTCCATGGTGTTACGGATTAGAAACGCTTTGTGTAAATTGCCCGCTAATTAAACAAAATCTTATGGCATCGCATACCCTGGAGCAAAAGGCTGTTAAATCCATGAAACAAGACCTGTTTGATCACCCTGATTTCTACGCAATTGACAGTTTGCTTACAGAAGAGCATAAACTCATCCGCAGTTCCATCCGGGATTTTGTTAAGAAGGAAATCAGTCCATATATAGAAGACTGGGCCCAGCGGGCTCACTTCCCATACGAAATTGTGAAGAAGTTTGGCGATATCGGTGCATTTGGGCCATCCATACCTACTGAATATGGCGGTGGCGGACTGGATTATATCTCCTACGGATTGATTATGCAGGAAATTGAGCGCGGTGATTCGGGCATGCGTTCAACAGCTTCCGTGCAGGGATCTTTAGTTATGTATCCGATTTATAAATTCGGAAGTGAGGCGCAACGCAAAAAATATCTTCCAAAACTTGGGTCAGGCGAATGGCTGGGATGCTTCGGACTAACCGAACCCGATCATGGATCAAACCCTTCGGGCATGGTGACTAATTTTAGAGACATGGGCGATCATTACTTACTCAATGGCGCCAAGATGTGGATATCCAATTCACCTAAAGCAGATGTTGCCGTAGTGTGGGCCAAGAACGAAGAAGGAAGAATTCATGGGCTGATTGTTGAGCGTGGTATGGAAGGTTTTTCAACACCGGAAACACATGGCAAATGGTCGCTGCGGGCCAGCGCAACCGGTGAACTTGTGTTCGACAATGTTAAAGTTCCAAAGGAAAATCTGTTGCCCGGTAAAAGTGGATTAGGTGCACCGATGATGTGCCTTGACTCTGCACGCTACGGCATTGCGTGGGGTGCAATTGGCGCGGCTATGGATTGTTATGATTCAGCCAGGCGCTATGCAGTGGAACGGATACAATTTGGAAAACCCATTGCATCATTTCAATTGGTGCAAAAGAAGTTGGCTGAAATGCTAACGGAAATCACCAAAGCACAATTGTTGAACTGGCGATTGGGCACACTGATGAATGAAGGCAAAGCCACTACATCACAAATTTCACTTGCCAAGCGAAACAACATTGAAATCGCTTTAGATATCGCCCGTGAAGCGCGACAAATACATGGCGGTATGGGCATTACCGGTGAATATCCGATCATGCGTCACATGGCCAATCTTGAATCGGTAATTACCTATGAGGGCACACACGACATACACCTGTTGATTTTGGGCAAGGAGATTACGGGAATTCAGGCTTTTGTGTAGCTTGCATTCTGCGGTAACGCAGATTTATTTATATACAATTTAGCTTATGATCAGAAAGTTAGTCCCCCTTCTGTTTGTTGGCCTTTCGTTTTTATTATCAAAATGTTCGGAAGATGAAAATCCGAATTATCCGATTGAGCCATACATCGAGTTCAGGTCAATTCAATTTATAGAGACACCTGATATTATTGATCCGGACACAATTAAACTAATATTCTACTTTAGAGACGGAGATGATGACATCGGATTAAGTGGCAGCTTGGAACACAACAATTTTCCTTACAACAGATATGATTATTACCTTGAAAATGGATTAGATGCAATAAAGAAAATACAACCCAACTTAATTGAAAATACTTTTCAGGGTCCATATCCTAACCGTATAGAGGCATTAAATCCAGAGGCATCTCTTTCGGACAAATTCGTGACTAACAATACTCGGAAAAAAACTAACTACAATTTTCTTCCGGATATTGGCTCTAACGGTTACTGCTGGGCGAATTACAGAAAAGAAAAATTCTTGATCCCAGAAGATTTATTGTACCTATTAGACGAAAATTATGATGACTTAGGTCCGTTCGGCACAATTAACAATAAAACCTATAGAGTTATTGAGGACACTCTTTATCATACTTCAAACGAGAATCATTTTAATCTAATTCTTGAATTTGAACAAAGTGAGAATAATACTACCTGGACCGTATTTGACTGGAACGAACTATTCTGTGAGAATTTTTACGGTCGAATTCTTCCCATACAAGGCGGAAAAGCTAATATTAAATCTGGCCCGTTTGTCATAAAAAAGCGCAACCGCTGGGAAGGTACAATTGAATACAATATCTATAGTACCGGATTCAATCCTTTGTTTGGAAATAAATCATTGCGATTGAAGTTCAAAATTAAAGACCGTCAGCTACACGACAGCAACACCATCACGACTCCAATAATTGATTGGGGGAATTAGCATCCAGCCAAAATACTTAGTCCTTTCCTAACCCTTATAGTCAACGAACTTAAGGCTATCCTTTTATTAAGATCGCTTTAATACACCCTTACATACTGGTTAAAATAAAGGCCGATTCCAGCAACGGATTGCAAATTAATCCTCCCGAAAACGTTTGCCCTCCTATTTTGAGCTGTATACCCCTGCTCTATTAGCTTATTGTATCCCAACTTTCTGTGGATTAAAATAAAAAACAGGGTTAGGTAACCGAAACCATGCGCACCAGGCTCAGAAAATTGCTTCGTAACGAACGCTTTCTTAAACAACTCGAAATAGGCATTGGCCTCTGCGCACTCCTCGTAATCCTTATCCTGCTTCGTATTTTCTTCTATTAACCTTAACACTAAACCCACCATTTATGAGAAAATTGTTTTTACTGAAAAACAAACTGCAAATGGCCGGCTTGTTGGCGTGCCTGCTATTTGCAGGTTCGCAGGCCATGGCGCAAAAGGCTGTGGTTAGCGGAACCGTGAAAGATCCTTCAGGTGTGGCTATGCCTGCAGTAAACGTGCTTATCAAAGGATCATTAACAGGTGTTACTTCAGATGCCGATGGTAAATTCAGCATTGAAGCCAGCCCCAATGATGTATTGGTATTCTCTTTTATCGGATATGCCTCGCAGGAAATAAGAGTCGGTACCCAAACCATTATTAACATTACCCTGCAGGAAGATATAACCGCACTTCAGGAAGTTGTTGTGGTGGGTTATGGTACACAAAGAAAAAGTGATTTAACGGGTGCGCTTTCTTCTGTTTCCGGAGAATCCCTGAGAGGCACGGTAACAGCAAGTATTGATCAGGCCCTTCAAGGTCGTGCGGCTGGTGTTCAGGTAACACAAAACTCTGGCCAGCCAGGTGGTGCGGTTTCCATCCGCATTCGGGGAACAACTTCACTCACCCAAAGCAGCGAACCACTCTATATTATTGATGGCATTCAGGTAGGTGGTAATGCCCAGGGGATTTCAGGTTTCGATTGGCAAGGTGGTGCTGGAGGGCAGCAACAAGCAGCGAGTAATCCGCTTGCCTCAATAAACCCTACAGACATTGAGAGTATTGAGATACTTAAAGATGCCTCTGCAACAGCAATATATGGATCAAGAGCAGCAAATGGAGTAGTCATTGTTACTACAAAGCGTGGCAAAAAAGGAGAAGCCAATCTCAATTATAGCAGCTTCCTCGCCTTCCAGGAAGTATACAAAGTCTTCGACATGATGGATCTGCCTACCTATGCCCAATACAATAACGAGGTGGCGCAGGAAGTATCAACCATTACGGCTAACCCGAATTTTGCCGACCCAAGTTTGTTAGGCCCCGGCACAAATTGGCAGGATGCCATTTTTCGTGTGGCTCCTATGCAAAGCCATACCCTTACCGCCACAGGGGGAAATGAAAACACACAATACATGGTGTCAGGAGGATACTTCAAGCAAGACGGTATTGTAATCGGATCTAACTTCGATCGGTTCAACCTGCGGGCCAATATTGACAGTCGTGTTAAAGAGAAAGTAAAAATGGGAATGAGCATTGGCCTTTCCCGGAAGAACGAAACCATTACCCTTCAAGACGGTGGCGATGGTGTTATCTCCCAGGCCGCACAAATGGCTCCGCATATACCTGTACGCAACTTCGATGGAAGCTTTGCCGGTCCAAGCCAACAGGAACTCTCAGCCCAGGTTGGCGCAAATCCCGTAGCACTTGCACTTTTAAGAAACAACACCGTACTCAACAACAGGCTCATGTCGAACATGTATGTGGATGTTGAATTTATCAAGGGATTAAATTTCAGATCGGAGATTGGTGTTGATTACAACACCACACTTAATAAAGCTTTCATGCCAACGTATGAATGGGGACGTGTTCGAAATACCATCAGTCAGCTGGGGCAACGGTCAGACCAAAGCTTTTTTTGGTTGTGGAAAAATTACGCCACATACAACAAGTCATTTGGCGGTCATGATATTACGGCCATGGCGGGTATAGAAGCGCAGAAGGGCCGCTGGGAAAATATGATCATCTATAAATTCAATGTTCCAAACGACCTACCTGTAGTTAGCCAGGGAGATGTTAATGAGAATTTCCCTCCTACCGGACAAATTGAGTGGAACTCCCTCTACTCACAATTTGGCAGAGTCAATTATAACTACAGTGATCGCTATCTGTTAACAGCAACCATACGAAGAGATGGTTCTTCCCGCTTTGGCGCGAATAACCGTTGGGGAATATTTCCATCTGTGTCTGTTGCATGGCGTGTCTCCAACGAGAGCTTCTTCCCTCAAAATGATTTGATCAGCAATGTTAAACTTAGATTAGGATGGGGACAAACGGGTAACCAGGAAATTCAGAACTACGCCTTTGGCTCAATGCTAACTACCGTACAATCTTACTTCGGTCCATCCGTGCGTAATAATGCTTACTCGAATCCTGATGTACAATGGGAAGCTACGAGTATGACCAACATTGGATTAGATGCAGAACTATGGAGCGGCAGGGCTACAATCACATTTGAAGCATACAACAAAGTAACCGACAACCTACTGCTTCAGGTGCCTTTGCCGGCAACATTCGGAAACCAGGTTCAAGGTCCGCAGGCAAATGTTGGCAGTATGACCAACAAAGGTGTTGAAATAACCTTAACCACGGTGAATATGGATAAAGGAAACTTCAAGTGGACTTCAAACGCGAACCTATCCGTGAACAGAAACCGAGTAACCGATATGGGCGGCACTACCATTTTCAGAAACCTGTATTGGTATCCTGGATTTGAAACGGCAACCATGACACGGGCTGGTTATCCGGTTGGGCAATTCTATGGGTTTGTGATGGAAGGGATTTTTACCTCAAAAGAAGAAATTTTGAATCATGCTGTTCAAATTCAGGCACCCAATTCAGTAACTGCCGAAAACCCAAATGGTGTTAACCTGATAGAAAGAACGCAAGGTGTATGGCTAGGTGATGTTAAATGGAAAGATGTGAACGGAGATGGCGTGATCAATAGTCAGGATCAAACGGTTATTGGTGATCCAAATCCTGATTTCACTTTTGGATTTAATAACACCTTCAGCTACGGTCCATTTAGTTTGGATCTGTTTATCATTGGTTCCGTTGGTGGCGATATCCTGAATTACTCACGTGCTCGCAATGAGCAAATGATTGGAAACTTTGATAACCAATCCATGACCGTTATAAACAGGGCACGCACTCAATTGAAAGCGGATGGGATTAACATAAACAACATTGATGATGTAGAACTCATCAACCCTGGAACCAACATGCCCCGATTCGACAATGGTGGAGAAAATCGCAACCACTATATGTCATCGCGATGGATTGAAGACGGAACCTATGTAAGGCTTCAAAATGCACGATTCAGCTATAACCTTCCGAAAACGTTAATCAACAAAGTTAAGCTATCAAGCGTGCAGGTGTATGCCAACATCCAAAACCTGGCAACCATTACCAAATACAAAGGACTTGACCCTCAAATCGGTGCATTTAACCAAAGTGCATTGATGCAAAGCGTTGACATGGGCCGCTACCCGGCACCTCGCGTATTTACATTCGGTATTAATGTTGATTTCTAAACGGACTACAATTATGAAGAAATACACAAAATATTTTTTGACTGCGGTACTTCTGATTGTACTCAGCTCATGCAAAGAAGATTTTCTGGAATACGTTCCTGAAGACAGACCAACCGTAAATTCCTGGTATCGCAATAAAAGCGAAATACGCCAGGCCACAGCCTCCATGTATGGCCGAGTTTGGTGGAGCATTAATGATCAGTTCAGTTGGCTTGCCGGTGATGTAATGTCGGGTGACATGCATCACAACTGGGATGCTGAGGGACAATTCTTTTATATGTCTTTCAACGAGTCGAACCCATACATCGCACAGGGTTGGCAAGGGTTTTATGATGTTATATCCTATGCTAACCTGATCATTGATGATATGCCAACCATCGCCTCAGGCTATGGTGTTGATCAAACGGTTATCAATGAGGGCTTGGGTGAAGCCCGGTTTATGCGTGGAATCTCCTACTTTATGCTGGTTGAATATTGGGGTGAAGCACCCATTATTGAAAAGGCTGCAGAAAAAGTTGCCAAAGGTGAGCTGTTGTTACCAAAAAACACAGCCGCAAGTTTGTATGAATTTGCCCGCAGGGATTTGGTGTTTGCGGCCGAGAATCTTCCGGCTACAGATGATCCCGGAAGAGTGACACAATGGGCCGCCAAAGGAATGCTGGCCAAACTTCACCTTTCCCTGGCACAACGCAGTGTCGGGGGCGGATCAATCGGATCAGCCAACGATTTTACAATAGCAGCCAATTACGCTGCAGATGTAATCAACAACAGTGGCCGGGTTTTAAACTCCAGTTATGAGGATTTGTTTAAAGTTCAAAACGAGCATAATCCCGAAATTCTTTTTGCACCACAACTTATAAATGGTGGATGGGGATTTGGCAGCAGCCGTCAGGCCCGTTTTGCCCGAAGCACAATTGTTACCGGTGATGCAACCGCATGGGGCTCTGGAAAATGTGCTACCGTAAGCCTCATCAATACAGTTTCCGCAAATGCCGGAGGAAAGACAGACCTGAGAAGAAAAGCCATCTATATGCAGAATGGTGATTTCTACAATTACATATCAACTGAAAATGGTGGGTATACATACAATATTGTTACGCGCGATGCAGACAATAACGTAATAGAAGGCGCTACCCCCACCCTGACAAGTTTAAAGAAGCAAATTGTAGGTAACGACAAAGACAACGGTGGTTACGCCATTACGAATCAGGACTCACCGCTGGATATTTACTATCTACGCCTGGCAGATGTCTATTTACTCTATGCCGAAGCATCAATGGGTTCGAATAATGAACTGACCGGTGGCCCCGGACTTGCAGCCCTTAATGCAGTACGGGCAAGGGCTGGCCTTGATCCGCGATCGACCGTAACGTATGTACAACTCTTTAACGAACGCAGAATTGAGTTGGCTTTAGAGGCACAATCATGGCTGGATATTAAGCGCAGATATTACCGCAACGCTACAGAAGCACTTAATTACCTGAACACGCAAAACCGCACCGACATGTATTTTAGAATTGATAGTGATGATGCACTCGAAAACGATCCTGCCGGTTATGAACTCGTTCCGGCTGGAACTACATCACCAAACGACAATCAAAATACTGATCCGGTTGTGGTGTTTACTGCATCCAAAATGAGATTACCCATTCCCGGAAATCAGGTAGTGATCAATCCACTGCTGGCTCCCGATCAGGAACCTGTAGAGTATAACTTCAACTAAAAAATCCGGATGAATATGAAACTAAAAACATATTTGATTAGTGCACTCATACCGTGCTTATTGTTAAGTGTACTGCTTATTCCAACGTCATGCGAAATGACTGGAGATGGAACAAACATCGAATCACCTGATGGACCTCCTGTAATTAACTATATCCGGTTGGCCAATCCTGAAACTTCAGATTCGCTAATTGCCAGCGCCACACTGGGCACAGGTATCGTAATTATGGGCAAGAACCTGGGTGGAACACGGGAGATTTGGTTTAACGATCAAAAGGCCGTTGGCTTAAATCCTACGTGGGTTACCAACCGCAACATCTTTGTTAGCATTCCAAGCAATGCACCCAATGAAGTAACCGACAAGATGTATTTGGTTGATGCAAAAGGAAACACGCTTGAGTATCCATTCGTGGTGGCCATCCCACCTCCTGTAGTTACCCATGCACGTAACGAGTGGCCGCAAGAAGGTGAAAATCTTGTAATCAACGGCAACTATTTTTTCGACCCAGTAATCGTTACGTTTACCGGAGGAGTTCAAGGTGAAGTCGTATCGGTAACACAGTCGCGGGTTGAGGTTACCGTTCCAGAAGGAGCCACAGAGGGGCCTGTTACTGTTGCCACAAATTTTGGCGAAATTGAATCAGGCTTCCACGTTTGGGATTCACGAAACATCATCCTGAACTTTGACGACAAGGTTGCTAATGGCTGGCGTATTGGTTTGCGCGAAAATGGTGATAACCCGATAGATGGAAACTACCTGGTGGTTCGTGGCGACATCGCAGCAAATCAACGCGATGAAGGCCCGGGTGGTCCGGCTGAATCACCATTCTGTATGGAGTTTTGGGGAGGCCCTGCCGGGCGTACAGAAAACTTTTACCCGCTATATCCTAATTCCTACCGCGACTACGTAGTGAAGTTTGAAGCTAAAATCGTAAAATGGTATGGTGGATACCTCAACCTTTGTTTATCCACACCTACGCACGCAGGAAACAATCAGGAAATCTGGAGTAACAGCCTGAACGCCCGTGCCATTTGGGGGCCATGGGCTAATACGGGTTCGGAAGTAACCACAAACGGAAGTTGGATAACCGTAACCATACCCTTAACCGAGTTTCAGTATTTCATGGGCACGGAAGGTCCTAATAATACAGTAGTGTATACCTCCGGTCAACCATTTGTGGAAACAGCAGCTGGTTCCTTCAGCACATGGTTTCTGGGTTCACCTGAAAACAACGGAAATAACGTTGAGTTCCACATTGACAACATTCGTTTTGTAGAACCATAACTACTTAAAAAGATGAGAAAGATTGTTACGTACAGCATATATTCCCTGGTCATGGCATGCATGATTGGCAGCCTGAGTATTTCGCTCACATCGTGCCAGGAAGAAGAAGGACCGAGTCAGGTTGTCCTATTAAGTTTCGGACCCTCTGGTGTGCATCATGGCGATGAAATTACCTTTTTCGGGCAAAACCTGGATAAGGTAACCGCCATTGTTCTGAAGCCCAATGTGGAGATATCCAAAAGTTCGTTCAAATCGGTTACGGCTGAACGGATAAATATCATTGTACCCGAAACGGCAGAAGCCGGAACAGTGATCTTAAAAACACCAAAGGGTGATATCGAAAGCAAAACCATCCTGAACTTCGAAGTACCGGTTGTGATTGAAAGTATAACAGCCGAAGCAAAACCGGGAACCAACATTACCATTACCGGTGAAAAGATAAACTGGATTGAAGAGATTACATTTCCAAGTGATCTGACTATTAAAAAAGATGACTTTGTCAGTCGCTCGCTTACGGAAGCAGTAGTGACTGTACCCCTGGAAGCACAAACCGGATTCCTGATATTCAGATTGGGTGGAACCAAAGGCATGACGTTTGGAACGGAGGAACAACTAGTCGTTACCGTGCCTACAGTTACAACTGTTGAGCCCTCATCGATCAGGCACACACATGAACTAACCATTACCGGTACCAATCTTGACCTGGTAACAGCCGTTAAATTTGAAGGCGGAACTGAAGTTGGAAAAGGAAACTTTACCAGTCATTCTGAAACGGAAATTAAGCTGGCCGTTCCGGCAACAGCCAAGACAGGAGCTTTAACACTAAAGCAAGCTTCACCGGTAGAATTAACAACACCAACCCTTACCATTATTTTACCGGCTGGTTCTGCATTGTCTCCATCACCGGCAAAACCCGGAGAGGATGAAATTACAATTACAGGAACTAATCTGGATCTGGTTGCCAAGTTAATTTTGCCTGGAGCAGGTGATGTATTGGCCGCTTCATTTATTTCGCATACGGCTACAGAAATTAAGTTGGCGGTTCCGGCTTCAGCCATACAAGGAGCTATCGATTATGTAACCATACATGGCTACGCAGGTCCGTTGGGTGTTGTCCTTCGGCTGCCCCCTACCGGAAGTTTCCCCACCTTAGATTACTACATCTATAAAGATGGACTGCAAAGCGGCTGGACCGCATATGGTGGTTGGGGCCATGTAAGTCAAAGCTATACCAACACCGAAAACCCGGCAAATGGTTCTATGGCCATCAAGTCGGTATTCAATGACCAATGGGGAGCAATTCAAATTAAAAATGATGGATCAGCTGATATTTTTGCCGGATACAATTACCTGGTATTCTACGTACTCGTTGTTGGGCAAGACTCTGAGATTATCGTTCAGATAAACACCAACAATGACTACTACCCGCCTGCATTTACCAAGGACAAATACCACCAGATTGTAGTGCCGTTGGCAGACCTGCCCGGATCGAATAGCGTAAGTGAATTGCGTATTAAAAACAACAATGCCAGTGCAGGCACCAACAACACCATTGTGTTTATTGATGAAATAGGACTTACCATCGATGAACCGTTAGGACTTTTACCCGACCTGGTAGCTCCTATTTATACTGATCAGGTAAATGATACGCACTTTGGTGTTGGTGGTGGTTGGGGTGGCGCAACTACTACCATGAACAGTGATGAAAACCAAAGGGGCGGAACCGTTTCTATCAAAGCCACATACGTTGGTGGCGGTGGTGGAGCTGCCCAGTTTGGAAGTTGGGGCCGACCCCCGCTCCCTACCGCGGGCATGCAGTTTCTTTCATTTTCAATTCTTGGAGGAACCGGAACGGACGGAAAAACGATTCAAATTGGCATTAAGCCAACCACTGATGGTGCCACGTCCAATGCTCAGGTAACGATAAGAGCTGGCAAGTGGACCGACTTCTCCATTCCGCTGGCAGATCTCGGTAATCCACCTTCTATTGGCGAATTGGTCTTCCAGGATACAGGTTGGTCAGGTACGGTATTTATCGATCATATAGGACTTCAATAGGTTGGTACAGTGTTAAGTGTGGAGGGCTGCATCTTGCAGCCTTCCTATTTTTAATTTTTTTAAATACTTTTCAGTATGAAGTTTATCAAATTAAGTGCGATATGTGTAGTCTGCATGATTATACTTCTTTCTTGCAACAGAGACGAGTCCGGAGCTGATATTAATCCGCCAATTGTCCAATCCGACAGCATTGCCATAACTGTTAAGATAGCCAACAAAAAACAGGAAATGATTGGCTTTGGTGGGGCTCTTACCTGGTATAGCAACTGGCTAACCGCCAACAACAAGGTTAATGAAATAGCAGATCTGATGTTTACCGATTTGGGTATTGATATTATCCGCCTTAAAACATGGTACTATCCGGATAGCTATCCTGCCAACAAGGAAGTAAGCAACATGTCCAACAACGGAGACAACGATTACGCTAAAGCACATTGGGATGCTACGAACCAGTTATACACACTGGCAAAACAACGGGATCCTAATGTAAAAATTCTATTGTCATCGTGGGGGCCGCCTGTGTCATTGAAAGACAATAACAAATTAAGAGAAGGCACACTCAAAAAAGATGGGAATGGTTTCATGTATGATGAGTTTGCAGAATACTGGAATAATTTATTGGATTACACGCCATTTAATCCCGACTACATCAGCATTCAGAATGAGCCCACCTACACCAATTCAAACTGGACAACCTGCAAATGGTCCATTACAGAAACTTCGGTTTTACCAGGATATAATACAGCGCTCAACAAAGTGTATGACAAAATAAAAAGCCGCACACATGTACCGCTATTGATTGGACCTGAATCGCAGGATATACAAACCTATAGCCCTTTCGTGAGTGTACTCAAAGACAACCCCAATTGCGCCATCTTTGCCTGGCACCCATACAACATCAATTCAACCACTTCGGCTGCATCCATTACAGCTACACTAAACAATGTTGCCAGCTTTTCAACAAAGCCCAACATGATGACCGAGTTTTCTGATAACCTATCGTGGTTCAATACCGCATTGTTTATCCAGGAGTCACTGATCCATGCCAACACATCGGCTTACATTTATTGGAAACTCATGTGGGCCACACCTGCTTCGGGTGAAGATGCAGCCATGATCAGCACCGGCTCCAGCCCGACTTCACCCTACCAGGTGACACCTTACTATCATCTTATCAAACATTTCTCAAAGAATATAAATGCTGGGTATCACCGTGTGGAAACAACAACCGCTGCAACACCGGCATCAAATCTGGTTACTTCCGCATTTATAAGTCCGGATAACAAAAAGGTCACCATCATTGTAATCAACAATGGTACATCAAACGCTAAAGTTCACTTTGCTGCCGAAGGGAAAACCGCTACCGGAATTAGTGTAGTACAAAGCAAGGAAGGAAGCTACTATACACAAGTAACAACTACGGTTCCCAAAAAATCCATAATCCTACCAGCCAAAACCATAACTACGGTGGTGCTCGATATCTAGCGTTTTGGCGATGAGTGATCGATCTGGAATAATTTTAGTTTGCATTTTAATGTCGCTTCGTGCATTTGCTCAGGTGGATGACGATGCCTCAGAAAAAACAACTATTCTGTACAACAATCTTAAAACCATTCAAAACAGCCATTACTTTCTGTTTGGACAGGAATTTTTCAACAGTTTCAAATTTAGTTCCGGTAGCGCCCACGGAGATGAAACCTATTCAGACAGCCATGAAGTAACGGGTGCTTATCCGGTTGTGTTGGGTTCAGACTTTCATTACTATCTTGACAAGAGCGATACGGAAAGAGCCTACCACACCGAGGCTGTAAAATGGGCTTATCAACAGGGGCTTGTTATTACTTTTGACTGGCACATTAGCGCACGCAGCACTTCATCGTATACGTGCAATGGATCACCTGCTAATCTGGCCAAAAATATTGTTACCGGAAATACAAATGGCGATCGCGATTGGTACCTGGCCGAGTTGGATAAAGTAGTCGCCATTATCAACAACGATCTGCAAGTGAATGGTGAAAACATACCCATCATATTCCGACCACTTCATGAAATGAACGGAAATTGGTTTTGGTGGGGAGCAAACTGTTCAGGGTTCACTCCTACCGATTATAGAGCCTTATTTCAATTAACGGTTAACTATGTCAAAGAAAGAACCAACAGTGTTTTATTCTGTTGGTCTCCCAACAGTCCGGTTAACAGTACGGTCATTACTAATTATTATCCTGGCGATGAGTATGTAGATGTGCTTGGGCTGGACATGTATGAGATAATTGCAAGCCCCTTTCGCCAATACATGGCTGCTATTGTAGACTATGCTCAAACACACGACAAAATTGCTGTATTGAGTGAAACCGGTTATCGGAACGATACAGGAAATGGAGATGCCGCAGCTAAATATTGGAACGATACCGTATTGCCGGCCATTGTGAACGATACAACAGGAAAGGCGCTAAAGATTGCCTGGGTATTAACATGGATTAACGCCAACTGGTCTCATCCGTATGTACCACACGCCAGCAGCACATCAACAGCCAAGCAAAGTTTTATCAATTTCAAAAACTCACCTCATGTACGGTTTAGCGATGGGATTGAAGACCTGTATCAACCACTACTCATCCTATCAACCGAAGAAAATTTAAACGCAGATGATGTGAGCGTGCAGGTTGTTCCTGATCGCCACCAGATCGTGGTTGAGTTCGCTAAATTCCAGGCGCCAACATGGGTAAGTATGTATGATCTATCCGGAAAAAAAATAGTGGAGGAAAAAACCGACAAGCAAGAAATAATCTTTTCTACGGAGCGACTGATGATAAAACCTGGGGTTTACATCATAAAGGTTACGAGTGCAAACGAGACTGTAGTTCGGAAATTATTGGTACGTTAAGCCATCCACAGTGCATAGGTAAATGCACGGTTTGTTTTAAAAGGATAAAATGAATAGATTAATATTCATGAAACGAAATACAGCAACGAATAGAGAACGTTGTGCCGCCTTGCTGTGGATGAGTATTCTGCTGGTCTTGCTATTCCCGCTCAACGGGCAAGCTCAACCCGAAGATTTACACAAGAAAAAGCTTGTATTTGACCAGTTGCACGAAGAGTTGAGCTTATCACAAAGTTCAATCAATTGCATTTTACAGGATAGCGAAGGGTACCTCTGGATCGGTACATGGTCGGGATTGATTCGCTATGATGGGTACACAACCACCGTGTTCCACTCCGAAAACCAACCCGGAAAATTGCAAAGCAATAAAATACTAACGCTTTACGAAGATCAGTCAGGATTTCTGTGGATTGGCACACACATGGGCGGTCTTTTCCGGTATAACAAAAGCAACACAACGTTTGAAAAGTTTGCGCACGATGAAGATGATCCATCCAGCCTGAGCAACAATAATATACGTGCCATACAAGAAGATGCCGCTGGCAACTTGTGGATTGGGACTGAAAACGGGATTAACATTCTTAAAAAAAATGGCTCAGGATTTTTACACATTAATACCAAAAACTCCCCTACGCTTACCCACGACTACATTACCTCGCTGCACAGATCGGCCAATAATGAAATTTGGATTGGCACTGTATACGGTCTTAATAAATTACAACGTCATGATGACCGTTATGTGTTTAAAAGCTATTTATTCGATAAGGAGCAAGACAACCATGCACTGCATAACCACATATACGATATAACAAGTTTGCCTACCGAAAATGGTAGCGGCATTTGGCTCACCACCAAAAAAGGTCTTAAAGCACTTATTAACGGACAGTTGAATAGCTATACCGTGCCCAACAAACCCGCAAGCTACAGTCTGTTCAGCAGCCTTCAGGTCGTTCCGGGCGATCGCCCCTACCTGATTGCAGGGTCTGAGTCTGGTATTTCATTCTTCGATGTTGCTGCCATGCAATTTGACGAACGTATTCTCACCGGTTGGAATGAAATGAATTTAAGCCACGGTTCAGTTACATCGCTGTATATCGATCGTGGTGGTGTGTTGTGGGTGGGGACAAAAAAAGGCATTAACAAATTTGATTCCTACACGAAGGAATTCGAATCGTTTAATGTTGCGCAGTTCGATAAAACCAAAAGCATTATCACAGGCGTTCAACTATCCGCTACCGGGGGGTATTGGATATCCACGATCGGTGGTGGGCTTTATAAGTTTGACGGAAATAATTCCTTCACAAAGCATAAGATTATTGCACCGGAAGAAAATACCTTCACCGAGTTTGTTCAAACATTGTACTCCGATGGCAAAGGAAGTGTGTGGGTAGGTACTGCAGGCGCTGGCGTTTATCACTTTAATGAACATCAGCTTACCAGCCCTGAAATTACCTCATACAATCACTATTCAACAGAAACCAATTCCATATTGCAAGACAATTACATCATGGCAATAACAAGCGATGGCCGTGATAACGTGTTGATTGGAACCTGGAGCGGTGGACTCTATAAAATACTGCAACATGGTGATGTTATCCGCTATGAAGATCCACGGTTATCAATCGCACCCAACGTGGTCTTGTATGTCGACCGGTCGGGAACAACATGGATGGGCACCCGTGGCCATGGCTTTTTCAGTATTAAAGAGGATGGAAAAGAATTATTGGTTGAACACTATAAACGATCGGAGACTAATAGCATCAACGACAATTTTATCAACAGCATATATGAAGATCACGCTGGCATTTTTTGGCTGGCAACCGATGGCGGATTAAGTTCCTTCGATAGAAGGCGTAACAACTTTGAGCATTACAAAATTGAAGGCGGCCCAAGTAACGATGTAATCGTAAGCATTCTGGAAGACAGTCAGGGGAAACTTTGGCTTGCCCATTGGAACGGCCTGACGGTAGTTGACCCCTCAGACGAAACCTGGACTCAAAATTACGATCGTAATGATCATATTATGGGTGGTTTCTTCTATAATAATGTTTGCGTTAAGGGCGTAGAGGGGGAATTGCTATTTGCCGGTTCAGAAGGGTTTAACCGGATCGATACAAAGAAAATTATTCAACGACCTGAAAACTCTCCCCTCGCCATTACCCAATTTGAATTATTTGGAAGGGACGTTGCCTACGGTGAAGAAATTAACGGAAGAACACTCTTAAAGGAACCCCTTCGCAATAATTCAAAAATCCAATTGAAACATTTCGAAAACTCAATAGCGTTTGAATTTGCCTCACTTGATTTTGCTGCACCTCCGAAAATCCGCTACGCCTACATGTTGGAAGGTTTCAATGATACCTGGAGTTACACAGAAAGCGACAGAAGGTTTGCCAATTATACCAACCTGAATCCGGGTACATATACTTTTAAGGTAAAAGCATCCGGCATTGACGGCACCTGGCAGGAAAAGTATAGTCAGATTACGGTTATTATACACCCTCCCTGGTGGAAAACGTATTGGGCAGCCGTATTGTATGTACTACTTGGATTTGTAGCCCTTTACATTTTCAGGAAATTCATTTTATTACGTGCCAACCTGCTTCACGACATAAAACTTGAACGACTTCAACGGGAAAACCTGGAAAAACTAAACAAAGCCAAACTCGATTTCTTTACGAATATTTCTCACGAGTTTCGCACACCGCTCACCCTTATATTAGGTCCGGCACAATCACTTCTTGAATCGGGTGAACTCAGCAAGCATGCGCGAAATGATGTTACGAGTATAAGTGACAACTCACAACGTCTGCTCCGGCTTGTGAACCAATTGCTTGATTTCAGGAAAGCAGAATCGGGCAACCTGAACTTAAAAGTATCTGAAGGTAACATCGTTCGGTTTGTACGCGAAATAAAACTTTCGTTTGACACCCTTGCTGAACAAATGCAGATCAACTTTCACATGGAATCCACCCATGAAAACATCAAGGTGTGGTTTGATCGTGATCAGTTTGAAAAAATTCTGTTCAACTTGCTATCTAATGCCTTTAAACATACCCCGCAAGGCGGAAGAATTGCACTTGAGCTGAATGACATCGGCAACAACGTGGAGATCATTGTAAAAGACTCCGGCAGGGGTATTCGCCAGGAGCACTTCGAACAAATTTTTCAAACCTTTTTCAGTTATGATGAAGACCGGCAACATACCGGTACAGGCATTGGGCTTGCATTATCAAAGAGCCTGGTTGATATGCATCATGGTACGCTTCATGTTGAAAGCAAAGAAGGTGAATACACGCGGTTTAAGATTACATTAAAGAAAGGAAAAGACCATTTCATTGAAGAAGAGATTCAACCCTGGTCGGACGACCTGGAGTCAATGGATCATTATCCATCTCTAATTGACGCAGAATGGAATGCTATCCCATACGAGGATTCAACCGAAAAAACAGATAAAAGCAAATCACTACCCAAACTACTGATTGTTGAAGACGTTGGCGCTGTACGGGCTTACATTAAATCAATTTTTAACAAAAATTACACAGTTATAGAGGCTTCACATGGTGAAGAAGGATGGGATAAAGCGTTAGCCAACATTCCGGATATAATTATCAGCGATGTAATGATGCCGGTAATGGACGGCATTACCCTATGCAAACGACTAAAGTCTGACAAGCGAACATCACATATTCCACTTATACTGCTTACTGCGCGCACCTCCTTGATCTATAAGGTGGAAGGGCTTGAGACCGGAGCTGATGAATACCTGACAAAACCATTTAACCCCAAGGTGCTCGAACTAAAGGTGAGAAACCTGCTGCAACTTCGGGCCCGCTTGCACGAAGCCTTTAAAAATAGTCAGGTGCTCAACATTGAACCTAAAAAAGTAACGCTCAACTCGGCTGACGAACTGTTCATCCAACAGGTTCTGGAAAGCATTGAAAACAACATGCCTAATGCGGAGTACACCATAGAACACCTTTGCCATGATGTGGCCATGAGCCGAATGCAACTGTACAGAAAACTAAAGGCACTAACGGGGCTTTCAGCCAATGAGTTTATTCGTTGCATGCGGTTGAAACGTGCCGCGCAACTGTTGGAACAAAACCAACTCACAATAGCAGAGGTAACCTACGAAGTTGGCTTTACCGATCTCCCCTACTTCCGCGAATGCTTTAAGAAAATGTTTGGCGTTACACCTTCGGAATATGCCCAACGAAACATCATGGAGAAATAGCTGGTATTGAAATGAAATTCAGTATAAGGTCCCTTCTGCTCGTTCTTGTTCTCGCTGCTGTTGACTCAACAAAAGCGAATGTTATTCTACCGTCCATCTTCAGCGATCACATGGTGTTACAACAAAACACTACGGTTACCATTTGGGGATGGGCGAAGACGCTCGAAGAAGTAAAAATTACAGTAAGTTGGTATCCAGCCAAAGAACATAAGAAAGTAACAGATGCAACTTCTTACTGGAGCTTCGAAATTGAAACGCCCAAAGCCGGAGGACCATACCAGATAACCATACAAGGTTACAACACGATCATTATAAATGATGTACTGATCGGTGAGGTCTGGTTGGGCAGCGGCCAATCAAACATGGAGTGGACACCAGCCATGAAAATTGAGGGTGGTGAAACTGAAAAAGCGAAAGCCAATTATCCACAGATACGTTTTTTTACCGTACTGCCATGGGCTGACTCAACCCCACAAAAACATGTAGCTGGAAAATGGGTGGTGTGCACCCCTGAAAGTATGTATTACTTCAGCGCATTGATGTATTTTTTTGGAAAGGAAATTCATTCCAAAGTAAATGTTCCGGTGGGGCTTATCTGCTCAGCCTGGGGTGGCTCACCTGCCGAAACATGGACACCCGAATTCATTTTTGAGCGTGACAACATCTTAAAAGAAAGCGCCAGCGTATTAAAACCTGTTAGCTGGAGCCCCGTTGAGCCTGCACGTTTGTACAACACCATGATTTTTCCGCTTATACCTTACAAGATCAAAGGCGTGCTGTGGTATCAAGGTGAAGCAAATACAAGTAATGCTGTTCACTACCAACGAACGCTAACCGCGCTGATTACCAGTTGGCGTGCTTCATGGGGTTACAACTTTCCATTCTACATGGTACAGATTGCTCCCTGGTCGGGCTATGGCAAGGATAATGTCTCGGGTGCTATTGTAAGGGATCAGCAACGAAAAGTGCTGGAGTCAGCTCCCAACACCGGATTAGTAGTTGTGTCCGATATTGGCGACCTGAAAGACATCCACCCCCGAAACAAAATTGATGTTGGTAAAAGACTGGCAGCATGGGCACTCCACTATGATTATGGGTTATCCATGGCGTTTTCAGGACCGTTGTATCAATCGCATGAAATAAAAAAAGATAACGTAATCATCCATTTCAAGTACAGCGAAGGAGGATTGATAGCAAAGGGAGGCACTTTAAAAGAGTTTGAAATTTTTGATGGCAAGCAATGGCTTCCTGCTCCCGCTAAAATCAGTGGATCAACCGTAGAACTGAATACAAAATCTGTTAACGTAGTAAAAGGCATTCGATTCGCCTACACGAATGATTCAAATCCGAATCTCTTTAACAGGGACAATCTACCCGCATCATGTTTTGAAGTATTGATCGATAAGTAGACTCAACTCCATGCCGCAACACATTCATCACATAAAAATCTCCGCATTGATCATTCTGCTTTGCATGAGCAGCTTCATCCACGCTCAGCCAAAACCTTTACCTAAAATACAGGTGAAAGGAAACCTGTTTGTCAATAACCACGGAGAGCCGGTTGTGCTTCGTGGGGTTAACACAAGCGATCCATATAAACTGCAAGGAGACAAACAATGGAACAAACGCTATTTTCAGGAAATAAAAAACTGGGGAGCGAATGCGGTTCGCTTTCCGGTACATCCGGCTAACTGGCGCACACTTGGCAAAGATGCCTACCTGAAATTGTTAGATGAGGGCATTCAATGGGCCACCGAGTTACAACTTTACGTAATCATCGACTGGCATAGCATCGGTAACCTGAAAACAGAAGTGTTTCACCGGCCATCATACAAAGCCACAATAGCCGAAACGCGCGACTTCTGGCAAACTATGGCTAAACAGTATGGTAAAAATTCAACGGTTGCCTTTTTTGAATTATTCAACGAACCTGTAAACGATGGGAAATTTGGAAGCTGTACCTGGGCCGAGTGGAAAACAATCATGGAAGATCTAATTGCCATCATTCGTGCTGAAGGCGCAACAAACATCCCGCTCGTGGCAGGGTTTAACTGGGGCTACGACCTCATAGAAGCTGGCGCTGATCCGATACGTGCCGAGGGAATTGGTTATGTAAGCCACCCCTACCCGATGAAACGCGAGAAACCCTGGGAAGAAAAATGGACTACGGATTGGGGTTTCATGGCAGAACGCCACCCCATTATGCTTACCGAAATTGGTTTCAGCGGTGAAGAAGAAAAAGGTGCGCATATTCCGGTAATCAGTGATGAGTCGTACGGGGATGCCATTACCGCATACACCAAACAAAAAGGAATATCATATATCGTTTGGTGTTTCGATCCGGATTGGGGCCCGATGTTGATACGCGATTGGAATTTTAATACTACCCGACAAGGAAAATACTTTAAGCAGGCCCTTAGCGAAAAGAAATAATGAAGACAGTCCTAAAAAACCTGACGTTACTCTTGCTGGTAGCCTCGCTGGCTCAAACCAGCGCCCAGAATTTTACCAAAGGCGTAAATGTTACCGGATGGTTTCAGGCGGGCAGCGCGCGTGAGATTCACTTTACCATGTTTACCAAAAAAGACTTTGAGCAAATAAAATCATTGGGTTGTGATGTGATCCGGCTGCCGATAAACCTGCATTACATGACCAACGGTGAACCCGACTACACACTTGATCCACTTTTTCTGAACATGCTTGATCATGTTGTTGACTGGGCAGAAGAATTGGAAATTCATTTAATTCTTGACAATCATACATTCGATCCTTCTGTTGATACTTCTCCCGATGTCATTCATCCCTTAAAAAAGACCTGGGCACAAATGGCCGAACATTTCAAAAACCGTTCGGAATACATTTATTATGAAATACTAAATGAACCACATGGTATTGATGATGCCACATGGGCGCAGATACAACAAGAAGTAATTGATGTGATCCGTGAACACGATACGGAACATTACATTATTGTTGGCGGTGCAGACTGGAACGGATACAACAACCTTTCTGCATTGCCGGTTTATGCGGACGACAAACTCATCTACACCTTTCACTTCTACGATCCATTTATCTTCACGCACCAAGGCGCTACCTGGGGAAGTCCGTCTATGGCATCCCTGGCTAACGTACCTTTTCCTTACGCAGCAGCTTCAATGCCGGCCACACCCAATGATCTGAAAGGCACCTGGGTAGAAAGCGCAATAAACAACTATGCTACGGACGGTACCATTAACCGCGTGCGTCAACTCATTGATATTGCCGTTGCTTTTAAGGAGCAACGCAATGTGCCCATATTTTGTGGAGAACTTGGCGTATACATTCCCAACAGCAACAACACACATCGCATTCTGTGGTATGAAGTAGTTACCGAATACCTGAATCAAAAAGGTATTTCGTGGACGATGTGGGATTACAAAGGAGGCTTTGGTCTGTTTGAGAAGAATTCGGGTGAACAGTTTGATTACGATTTGAACGTACCCTTGTTGCAAAAACTCAATTTTACTGTACCTCCACAGCAGGAATATGTAAAGAAACCAGAATTAAAAAGTATGGTTCTATACGATGACTATCCCGGTCCGAGACTATACAATACAAGTTACCGCAGCAGCGGAGCACTTGATTTTTATGCCCCCAACGCCTTCAGTGGTGACTACTGCCTGTGTTGGAATGATGTTGGCCAATACGATGCCATCGCACTTGACTTCAGGCCAGACGCAGATTTAAGCAAACTAAAAGACCATGATTTTGAGCTGACCTTTAAAGTAAAAACGGGTTCGCCATCAATAAAATTTGATATACGATTTTTAGATACCAAAACAGGGCCAACCGACAGACCCTGGCGCATGGGCAAAACAATTGACAATACCGTTACTTCGTTTAACGGCCAATGGCAGGAAGTGAGAATCCCACTAAAGACATTGGAGGAAAAAGGCGCCTGGGATAATGCCTGGTATAACCCACAAGGCTTGTTCGACTGGACCAACATTGACCGCATTGAAATTGTACCGGAGCATCAACCGCTCACCGGTATCAGCATTTGCTATGATGATATTAAAATTGAAGGCGAAGACATTGAAGAAGTTGTGACCAGCATTCCAGAAGAAGGCTTCTTCTCGGATATGCGCGTTTTCCCAAATCCATTTATTGAAGGACTAACCATTGAATACAACTCAACAGGCAATGCGTATCATCATATTGTTATCACCAACCAGCTTGGTGTTCAACTAAAAAGAATTTCGAATTACATTGACAGTAATGGAAAATTATCTGCTACCTGGAACCGGCTAAGTGAAACGGGACAACGTGTATCACCTGGAATCTACTTCATCCGGATTAAATCAGGCAATACTACCCGAACGGTTAAAATTTTTGCACATTGATCAGTCGACTACCCCAGTCAATGTAATCCGCTGCACGGGATTCAAGGGATCGCTTGAGTAAACCGTTACCGATTTGGTTTGAGTACCCTTCCTATCCTGCGGATTGAAGCTGATAGCAAGCTTGGTGGATTCACCCGGTTTTAGTTTTTGCTTTTCTACTTCCGCTTTAATGCATGTGCAATTCCCTTGTACCGAACGTATTTCAAGTGTGGACTTTCCGCTATTGGAAATTTCAACTTCACGAATAACCGAAATATTCTGCTTCATGGATCCATAGTCAACAGTCTGCGAGGCAAACCTGAGTTGAGGAGCTTTAGCAAGCTCATCGGTATTCATGGACGGAAAATAATCCTCCAGTGTAGCATACACATTAAAACCTTTTACCGGTTGAACTTCATCGTTGGTATGAACATTAATATGATCGGTCTGAAACCCATACTGTCCTTTTAGCTTGCCATTATAGCTCACTTTTAAAATTCCCTTCTTGCCGGGCTCAACAACAGTGGGCTCAGCTGCAACACGGATGTATGCAGGAGCATCAACCTTACCTAAAAAGGTAACTGGGTTTGTACCAGAATTAACAAACTCGAATTCTCGTACAACAAACTCATCCTTCAAAAAGATTTTACCAAAGTTGAACGACAAGCTCTTTAACCGAATGCTTCCACTCAACGCCTGAAATTCGGCAGTTGAGAATCCATTTTTTGATGTAACCGTCCCCTTGATGTGCAAAACAACCGGCTGATTACTGGCATCCGTGGTAACGGTAAGCGACTTGCTGAAATAACCCGGCCTGCCCTTAGGATCATATTGCGCCTTAATGCTTCCGGTTTTACCGGGCATAATAGGCTCCTTCGACCAACCCGGGGTAGTACATCCGCAGGATGGTTGAACCTTCAAAATCTGAATCGGGGTTGAGCCGTTATTGGTGAACACAAACTCATGAGCCACCGGTCCATCTTCCTCGATAACGGTCCCAAAATCATGAGATTCTTCTCTAAACTGAATGGGTTTGGCCAATTGAGCATAGGCTGCAATTCCCAGTATCACAAGCAAGCTGACAGCACTGATTTGTTTCATCTTTCAGGTTTATTTCGACTGTAAAATTAAAACATAATTCCGTTCGGGTTATTTTATTTTCTTTGCGGCATGACACGCATTTTAACCGGCATTCAGAGCAGTGGAAGGCCCCACTTAGGCAATTTATTGGGCGCCATCATCCCTGCCATCAAGCTTTCTAAAAACCCTGAAAATGAGTCGTTCTTCTTCATTGCCGACCTGCACTCCTTAACAACGATTAAAGACTCCAAAACGCGTGAGGAGAACGTGCGCGCTGTAGCAGCAGCCTGGCTGGCCTTTGGCTTTGATGTAGAGAAGAATTTCCTGTACCGGCAATCCCGCATTCCGGAAGTGTGCGAACTTACCTGGTACCTCAACTGCTTCACGCCTTTTCCCATGCTGGCAAATGCCCATTCTTTTAAGGATAAAGCTGACCGCTTGGCTGATGTAAATGCCGGTTTATTCACCTACCCGGTTTTAATGACTGCCGATATCATATTATATGATGCCAATATAGTTCCTGTAGGAAAAGATCAGAAACAACACCTGGAGATGGCGCGCGACATAGCCTCTTCGTTTAATACGCAATACGGAGAAACCTTTGTGGTGCCCGAGGCGAAAATTGAAGAGCAGGTAATGACCATACCAGGAACAGATGGTCAGAAGATGAGTAAATCATACGGAAACATTATTGATATCTTTCTTCCCGAAAAAGAATTGCTTAAGCAAATCAAATCCATTGTCTCGGACAGCACTCCGTTGGAAGCCCCAAAAGACCCGGATAAGGACAACACTTTTGCCATCTATAGTTTACTGGCCTCACCCGAGGAAGTTGAGGCCATGCGCAAAAATTACCTGGCAGGAAACTATGGATATGGACACGCCAAGAAAGAATTGCATGAACTGATTCTGAAAAAGTTTGCAGCCGAACGGGAAGCTTTTAACTTCTACTATTCCAATACCGAAGAACTTGAAAAGAAACTTCAACAAGGCGAAGACAAGGCACGAACCATTGCGGTTAGTGTATTGGAACGTGTTCGTAAAAAGTTAGGATTCCGTTAAGCGTGGCTAACTAATCTGCCTTCCAAAGTATCTCCTGCTTATCGCGAACAGCTAAAACGATACTGGTTGGATTGCCATTAATTAACAAACGAGCCTCTTTACCAGGAAATTTTTCAAGGTCGACAATGACACCCTTACCAATGTATGCGGTGGGAGAAAGTACATCCGTATCGGGGCAGATGCGGTCGTGTACCTCCTGAAGTTTCTCTTCCATATAATCACCGAACTCATCTACAAAATCATCCTCCAACTCATGCAAGGCATCTTCAGCCTCATCGTAGCGGGGATCGTTGTAATCTATCGTCTCCAGTTCCTTTTTCTTTTCGATTATTGCAGAAAGAACCTTATCTAATTTCTTATTATCCATTTTTATAGTGCTGAATTTTCTACAAAGATTGAATAATTCAGGAGAATAGAAAATGGAAATACCACCTCATAGCGTAAAACTGCCCAAAATCGGATTAAACAATGCGCGAATCTTGTAAATTTGTTTCCCGGAATGAGCAGTACTTTTTCAACGCGCACCGTACACATTTTTTTCGCCTGCTTCCTGACACTCCAGCTTTGTATCCAGAAAGCCAGTGCTCAATTTAGCCGCGACACCGTCTTTACGTTGGCCTTATCCGCGGTTTCGCCCACCTCATACCCCGAACTAAAGCTCCCGGAGCCAAAGACCTTCTTGCTGAAGGATAGCTTCTCCCTCATAGAAACCCGAATGTGGATGGCCCGAAAAGCGGTAAACTCAAGTAGCCTCACCGCAACAATTGCTTTGGGTAACAATTATTTAACTGACATTACCCGGTTGCTGACAACCCATAATCTTCCCCTTTCCTATCAATTGATTCCACTCTGCCTGTCGGGCATGCAATACAATTTTTATGGCCCAGATGGTCGTGCAGGACTGTGGCAACTCCCCCACCTGGTTGCCATTCGTTATGGCCTTGTGCTGAAGCCCGGTTTTGACCAACGTCTCGATCCTGACAAAAGTACGCGTGCGGCAATCCGTTACCTCGCTGACCTTCGAACTGAATTTGGTGACGATACGCTTGCGCTCCTTGCTTTCTTCAACGGTGAAGGCGCTGTACGGGCTGCACTTTCAAAAACTGCATCCATGCGATTCAAAGATGCTTCAAGCCGACAAGTTTTTATATTCAGTCAGCTACCCAGCTCAACACGCCATGATATTTTTCTTTGGAACTACCTTACCGGAATATTTCCGGATAACAATATTCCCACAAACATCATACATCCAAATAATTTAAGTTTAACCAAACGTGACAGCACCCAACTTGAACAATCAATCAATGCGGATGTGCTGGCAAAATTGCTCAACGTAAGTAAAACAGAAATTCTTGCCTCCAACCCATCAATAACCGGAAACCGGATCCCAAAAGATGTTACTATCTTCCTGTCAAAGCAAACAAACGATAGTCTGATTACGCAAATTCAATCGGCCCAGGCCAAGCAGGACTCCATCCGGCAAGCCGTGAAAATCAAGCAACCGGTTAAAGTTTCCAAACCTCCCGAAAATTATCACAACACCATGCATACGGTGAAGCAGGGCGATAATCTTGGTCGGATTGCCATGCAATACGGAGTTAGTTTACAACAACTGAAAGAATGGAATAACCTGAAGAGTGATCGCATTAATGTAGGTCAGCAACTCATTGTATACACGAAAGAACCTGTTAAAAACAAAACACCGGAAAAAGCTACCCCTACTCCAACCGTACTTGAACCCGGAACCTACAGCGAATACACAGTAAAACAAGGTGATTCACTTTGGTCAATTTCAAGGCAGTTTCCTGGAGTTACAGTGGAGGACATTATGCGGTGGAATAATATTGGCGAGCGTATTGACATAGGCCAGGTACTTAAAATTAAAAAGCAATGAAGCCAAGTCGCATTTCGTTGTTTGGTTTGGTTGTGTTTTCAGTGTGCATGCTGATTCAGCTCATCCATCCGCAAAACGGAATTCAACTTACTGATCACTTCAGCCTATACTTTCCAACCGCACAGGAAATCTTTATTCCCGGTGATCGCACCGAGCAGGAAAGATTACTTGCCATTATAAAGGAAGATATTTTATCAGACTCGACAACCGCAGAGAAAAACAAGCTTGATTCCATGCGGCTACTGCTCGCACGCGACTCCATCCGCAATTATCAGCTCAGCATTCACTACCCCAATAATGATAAACGCATCCTGTACAGCTTCTTCAATGCGCTCGAAAAAGTTGGCAACAACAAAAAGCCCATACACATTGTGCATTATGGCGATAGCCAGATTGAAGGCGATAGAATTACAGCGTACATCCGCCACAAACTTCAGGAACAATTTGGCGGAAAAGGCCCGGGTTGGTTACCGGTACAGCCACTTGCCTATCCCCGCAGTGTAATCCTGAAACATTCCGATAACTGGAAATCGTATTACTTCTATAATCGGGGCGACAGCACGATTGATCATCGGTTATACGGCCACTTGGGAATTTTTTCACGTTTTACGGCATATCCGGATAGCGCTTCGCAAGACAGCACCTTGCACCATGCCTGGGTCAGCTATAAAGCCTCATCGCGTTCATATGCTGGCACACGTGCATTCAGAGATGTTCGGATCTTTTACGGAAAGAATTCAAAGCCGTTAACGCTGGAATTGGTTCACAAAGACTCGGTTATGTTTACCAAAATTCTGGAACCGACAACAAGCCCGCGAGTAGTTCGCTACACCTTTTCGAATCACGTAAACGAAATCACCATCCGGTTTACAGGCAACGATAGCCCGGATGTATACGGCATCTCGTTGAGCGACACACAGGGTGTAATGGTAAACAATATTGGCATGCGAGGCGATTCTGGCGCCAGCTTCACCACATTAGATGGAGACTCCTATGAAGTGGCCTTCAGGGAATTCAACATTCCATTGTTTATTCTTCAATTCGGTGGGAATGCTGTGCCTTACGCAACCACAGATGAACGCATAAAGGGTTACGCCCGAAATTTTAAACGCAACATTCAATACCTGAAGCAACTGGAGCCCAATGCAGCCGTGATTGTTATCGGACCCTCGGATATGAGTGTGCTGGAAGGCACCAACTGGGTAACATACCCTAAACTTGAACACGTACGCGATGCGTTAAAAAATGCAGCATTCGAAGCGGGCGCAGGCTATTGGGATTTATACGAGGCTATGGGCGGAAATGGTTCGATGAAAGAATGGGTAAATGCAAATCCCCCGCTGGCCATTAAAGATTACGCACACTTCACCGATAAAGGCGCATTAAAAGTTAGTCAGTGGTTTATTGAAGCGCTGCTCAAAGACTATCATCAGTATAAACAACAGAAAGAAAACTCCACTCCATCAGCCAGAAAAAAGAGCGAATGAAATATCAACGTCATATCGGATTTCTCGTAACCATGATGTTTGTCGTGCACGCGTTTGGCGTACAAGCACAACGTTACACACACAGTTACCCGCATTATGATTTTATCGACTATGAGAAAAATCAATTGCAGTATTTCGGCACAACCGATCACATGCGTGGATTTTACAAGAAGCTCGACCGGCTTATTTACCAGGGCGAAGGACAAATAAATATTCTGCATGTTGGTGGGTCACACATTCAGGCAGGTATTTGGTCGGGTACCGTGCGGGAAAGTCTCCACTCGTTGCATCCCGGCATTGTGGCGGGCCGCGGCCTTGTTTTTCCTTATCGGGCAGCCAAAACAAATACACCGTACGACTATACTGTAGACTATGGTGGAGGCTGGGAAGGTTGTCGTAATGTTGAAAAGAATAAAGATTGCAACCTTGGCGTGATTGGCATTTCGGTAACCACCAAACGAAATGATGCTTGGTTAAAAATTGAGTTAAAGGAAAGTCCTACCCCTATAGATTATAGTTTTACAGAAGCCATTCTATACCACTCCACCGATGCTCAGTCCTTTTGCTTTGATTTTCCAAATGATCCCGAAGCCGTTATACAGACGTTTGCAGATCAGGGATACTCCAAAATTACGTTTACCCGTGCATTGGATACCCTTCACCTTCAGGTAAAACAAACAGATTCAATACAGCATTACTTTACGTGCTTTGGAATTAAACTTGAGAATAGCAAGTCTGGAATTTACTACAACGCAGTAGGCGTAAACGGAGCAGATGTTCCGGCCTACTTACGAAGCCCGAACTTTGCCCGTGATCTTCAAGTCTCCCCTCCCGACCTGGTAATCTTCTCTGTAGGCATAAATGATGCCTTGTATCCTGGTTTTTCTCCACAGGCATACAAAGAAAATTACCGCGAGTTGATCAGACGAATAAAAACAGTAGCACCCAATGTGGCCATACTCTTCACAACGAATAACGACAGCTATTTCAAACGCAGGTATGTGAATCCAAACGGTGAAAAAGTGAAGCAGGCTATGAGTGAGTTGTCGGCTGAGTACAATGCTGCCGTTTGGGATATGTACACCATTATGGGAGGCCGTGGAAGTATTGATACCTGGATTGATGCCCGCCTGGCCAAAACAGACAAACTTCACTTCTCCAGTGAGGGTTATCGCATGATTGGTTATTTGCTTGCCAGCGCAATCGTGCAAGATTATGAAAAACATATCTTAGCCAACGCCAAACGCTGATGATCGAATGGCTTGAATATATCTTTTTCTTTTGGGAAGACCCCGTAGGCTCAGGCATGTCGGATGGGTTATTCTTTACTAAAATCCATTTCTGGATATTTCTACTGCTGGTGCTGGCCATCCAATCGCTGATTGAAGAAGGTAGCAAATGGTATACAGCCATGCTGTTTAGTACCGTAACGGCTGTACTCGGTTTGCTCTACTTTACCTGGTCGCAATTAGGCCCAGTGTTTATCTGCTGGTCGACTTTTGCTTTTTTCATTATTTACTACGCCATGCGCAACCACAAAACTGCATCGCGAAATGCTTTTTTGTTTGCAGCCAGTTTATTCTTCTATTACAAAACCAGCGGCTTCTTTTTTCTGATTCTTGTCTTCTCCACACTTGTAAACTATGCAGGCGGAATTGGCATTCATCGTGCACAGGCGTTGCGAAGCAAAAAAGGTATCCTTGCCCTTAGCATTACCATAAACCTGTTGGTACTCTTCTACTTTAAATACGCCTACTTTTTCACTGATTCCTATAACCTGTTTGTTTCATCATTCAATGAATTCTGGAACACAAACATTGGCGAATACCTGCAAGTAAAAAACGTGCTGGCCGCATGGGTAAACGACCAGTTTGGCGGAACATTTCGTGTAGAGAAAATTTTATTACCCGTTGGCATTTCTTTCTATACCTTTCAAACCATCAGCTACATCGTTGATGTGTACCGTAAAGAAGTACAGCCGGTTTACAACATACTCGACTTTGGTTTTTATGTATCCTTCTTTCCGCAACTGGTAGCGGGGCCAATTGTGCGTGCCAAGCATTTCATTCCGCAACTCAACAACCTGCACCAAATTACCCGTCACGATTTCGGCATTGGCTTGTTTTGGATATTAAACGGCTTACTCAAAAAAGCCTTTCTGGCCGATTTTCTGGCCAACGGTTTTATTGATGGTGTGTTTGAAGATCCGCTTCGGTTTACCGGTTTTGAAAACCTGATGGCCATTATCGGGTACACCATGCAGGTGTACGCTGATTTTTCCGGCTATACCGACATCGCTATAGGTATTGCCTTGCTAATAGGTTTTCGGCTCAATACCAATTTCAATTCGCCTTACAAAGCATTACACGTTGGCGAGTTCTGGCAACGGTGGCACATTTCGCTTAGCACCTGGCTTAAGGATTATCTATACATTCCGCTTGGCGGAAATAAAGTGGGCACATTGACTACCTATATCTGCATTAGTGGTATTATGATCATCATGATCGCGTTGAGCGGAAAACTCTGGGTTCAGGTTGGCATTGTTTTCCTGATTGCAACATTGGCCTTGATTATTATTTCAAGAATTTCCCCTTCCTTTCGCAACTGGATCAACACCAACATAAACATTATGATCACCATGCTGCTTGGGGGGTTATGGCATGGTGCCAGTTGGAACTTTGTGATCTGGGGCGGATTAAACGGACTGGGTGTTGTCTTCTACAAACTTTGGCGAAGCATCAGCCCCTGGGAAAAATCAAATCATGTGTTGGCCAGAATATGGAAAATAACCGTAACCCTTTCGTTCATCACATTCACCCGCATTTTCTTTCGTTCATCCGATATGGAAACGGCTAATCAGATGATGACGCAGATTGGGACTCAATTTCATGCTTCAGTAATCCCGCGAGCCATACGCGCATACGACATCTACTTTGTTGTACTGCTTTTGGGATTTATCATCCATTGGCTCAACAGCGACTTCAAAACCAAATACCGCGAATTCTTTGCTAACCTTCATTGGGGTTATCAAGCTGCTATCACCCTGGTCGTTATATACCTGGCTCATCAGAGCCTGCAGGCATCGCAGCCGTTCATCTATTTTCAGTTTTAGGCACCCTGATTTTCGATCAATCCGGGTGAAACATTAATCCTTTCGGATTAACTTTGTTCAACTTAAAAAGCGATTTACGTATGGCACAGGATTTCTTACCCATTAACGGCACAGATCATATTGAATTTTACGTAGGCAATGCCAAGCAATCGGCACTGTTTTATCAGTATGCTTTTGGCTTTCAGTTGGTTGCCTATGCCGGCCCAGAAACCGGAGTGCGCGATCGGGCTTCCTACGTACTCCGCCAGAACAAAATTACGCTGGTACTTACCACCTCCCTGCAGCCCGATTCTGAAATAGCTGATCACGTGAAGAAACATGGCGATGGTGTAAAGGTTTTAGCCTTGTGGGTAGATGATGCCACAAAATCATTTCAGGAAACCACGCTTCGGGGAGCCGAACCCGCCTTTCCACCGAAAGTATTGAAAGATGAGTTTGGCGAAGTAACCGTATCGGCCATCAAAACCTATGGCGAAACCATTCATGCCTTTGTGGAGCGAAAAAAGTATAACGGTCCTTTCCTTCCTGGATACAAGCCACGCACCAGTGGCGTTAATATTGAACCCATCGGATTGAAGTATGTCGATCATTGTGTGGGCAATGTGGAACTGGGCAAAATGAATACGTGGGTGGATTTTTATGAGAAAGTAATGGGATTCAGTCTGCTGGTCACGTTTGATGATAAAGACATTTCAACCGAATACAGTGCCTTGATGTCAAAAGTGGTATCCAATGGAAATGGATACATCAAGTTTCCGATCAACGAACCGGCTCAAGGAAAAAAGAAATCACAAATTGAAGAATACCTTGACTTCTATAGAGGTGCTGGTGTGCAGCACATCGCGATAGCTACTGATGATATTATCCATACTGTGGGTGAGTTACGTAAACGAGGCGTTGAGTTTTTGTATGTACCCGAAACCTATTACGAAGATGTGATGGAGCGTGTTGGTTCCATCAACGAAAGTCTGGAGGAATTGAAGAAACTCAACATTCTCATTGATCGCGATGAAGAAGGTTACCTACTACAAATATTCACCAAGCCCATACAAGACAGACCCACTGTGTTTTTTGAAATCATTGAACGCAATGGCGCGAAGTCGTTCGGTAAAGGAAATTTCAAAGCACTGTTTGAATCCATTGAACGGGAACAGGCGTTACGCGGCAACCTATAAAATTTGACCCTTTAAACTAAATGACAAGTAACCTTTCAACTATTCAGGAGAAAGCCAGGAAGTGGCTTACAAGCTCGGTTATTGATACTGAGACGAAGAAACAGGTACAAGCCTTACTAGACAATTCAGATTCACGTGAACTACTCGACAATTTCTATAAAGACCTTGAGTTTGGAACCGGTGGTTTGCGCGGCATTATGGGTGCCGGTTCGAACTGCATGAATAAATACACCGTTGGTGTGGCTACACAAGGGCTTAGCAACTACCTGTTAAAGGCATTTCCAAACAAATCGGTTAAAGTTGCCATTGCTCATGATTGCCGAAATAACAGTCCGTACTTTGCAAAAATAGCAGCAGATGTATTTTCAGCAAATGGCATTGAGGTGTACATGTTTTCAGAACTCAGACCGACTCCCCTTCTGTCATATGCCATCCGTTACCTGAAATGTGAGTCGGGAATTGTGGTTACCGCTTCGCATAACCCGAAAGAATACAACGGATACAAAGCCTACTGGAACGATGGTGCGCAAGTAGTTCCTCCGCACGATAAAAACATTATCAACGAAGTACAAACCATTACCGACTTTGGAATGGTGAAATTTGATGGAGACCCAAAGCGCATTCACATTATCGGGCCCGAAGTGGAAGAAGCATATTACGAAGAAGTAATCCGTGTAATCCCGAAAAAGGAAATTATCAAAAAACACCATAACATCCCTATTGTGTTTTCAGGCCTCCACGGTACAGGCTCAACCATGGTACCCGAATGTTTGAAGAAAATTGGTTTCAGCAATGTGTACGTAGTAGAGGAACAAGCTAAAGCTGATGGCAACTTCCCTACCGTAAAATCACCCAACCCAGAAGAACGCTCAGCCATGGAAATGGCCATCGAAAAGGGAAAAGCTGTTGGAGCATCTATGGTAATGGCAACCGACCCGGATGCTGATCGCGTGGGAATTGGCGTACGTAATCTGCAAGGCGAGTTTGTGTTGCTTAATGGCAATCAGGCATTCAGCTTAATGATGTGGTTCATTTTAAAGAACCTCGAAAACAAAAAAGATGCGTACATCGCCAAAACAATTGTTACCAGTGAACTGGTTGATACCATTGCCCGCAACTATGACGTGGCGTGTTACAATACGTTAACCGGATTCAAGTACATCGCCCAACTGATGGGTGAACTGGAAGGCAAGCAACGGTTTATTGCAGCCGGTGAAGAAAGCTACGGATATATGGTGGGCGATTTTATCCGCGATAAGGATGCTGTTTCTGCCTGTGCGTTTTTTGCCTCCATGACAGCGGTGGCAGCAGATGAAGAAAAATCACTGTATGATTGGCTGATTGACATGTATGTGGAACATGGCTTTTATAAAGAAGGGTTGATCAACCTGGTAAAAAAAGGACAGCAGGGTGAGCAGGAAATAAAAGCCATGATGCACAAGTTCAGAACCAATCCTCCCGCTTCTATCAGTAGCCTGGCCGTTGTTCGCTTGCTCGACTATATTTCATTGAAAGAACAAAATCTGAAAACAGGAGAAACAACAGTATTAAATTTTCCAACCTCAGATGTACTTCAATTTTACCTGGAAGATGGAACAAAAATTTCGGTTCGGCCATCCGGAACAGAGCCCAAGATCAAGTTTTACATCAGTGTTAATACCACCCTCTCGATCCGGGGTGAATTTGAAGCCGCGAACAAAAAACTGGATGAAAAAATTAATCAGATTGAGAGATACCTTTTAGCCCTATAAGCTATGCAGGAAGACTTCATCGCATCGCTATCCACCATTTTCGATCGTGAGTTAACCCAGCTCGAAAAGGAGATTAATCTCTAC
This sequence comes from Cyclobacteriaceae bacterium, assembly GCA_019638275.1. GTDB lineage: Bacteria > Bacteroidota > Bacteroidia > Cytophagales > Cyclobacteriaceae > UBA2336. Next base: position 99,219 of record JAHBUC010000008.1, read on the forward strand.
CCGGATGAAGCATCCGTTTGGACTTTACAAGGAGATATTAAGAATTCAGGAGGTACGCTCTGTCTTCACTTGTGTGGTAACCTTCAGCACTTTTTGGGCGCTGTTTTGAATAAGAATGGTTACATACGAGATCGGGAGCATGAATTTGCAGCAAGAGCCATTCCCCGCCATTTGTTGCTGGATGAAATTCTAAAGACTAAAGAAACTGTTAAGCAGACCTTGCAACAACTTGAACCTGAAATTCTGGAACAGGAATATCCTGTGCAGGTTTGGGGCTATCCGGTAACCACCCTCTTCTTTTTGATTCATCTGGCGGGTCACCTGAACTATCATTTAGGGCAAGTGAATTACCATCGAAGAATCAGCGCTGCATCAGTGTAAAGCTCGTACACTATACACGAGCGATCAGGAGTACCCCCAGCATCAGCAGAAAGAAAAAGCAACACAATACGATAACTAAAATATAAAAACGGTTTATCGCAGCCTGTTTAGTATTTGATATTCAAATCGACAGAGACATCATGTGGTGCCGGGATTTGACCTCCAAAGTATGGCCACAGCATATAATATACGCCTGTCTTACAGGTATTCCCCCGCTCAATGGTTACAGGCTCGTTATCATTCAATTGAAATATGTAAGCATTGTCTTGGATTGATATGCGATAGCGATTTATTTCATTCAAATTTACTACACCCACAAACGCTTCTCTACGCTCGCCATTTGCATAACAATACGCATAGATCTCCAATTGCTCATTAAACCACTGCCATCCAAATCGTGCACTGTTATCATGGTGCTGTGAATTGCAATCCGAAAAACCCAACAGCTTGTTTTTGGAATCCTGAAATCCTTCTTCATTAAATTTGTAGATAGCTGACTCATTAAACCTGGCTTCAAACAAAAGTGTATTGGATTGCAAGGTCTGAACAAGGCGTGGCGTAGAATAATGCTCACCCTTTTTTACTACAAACGTTTTAAACATATCGGCTTCAGGCTCGCATGCGAACAATATGGTCAACAGGAGAGCAACGAATATATTGAGAGTGGTTTTCATAGGTTCAGTGGATATAAATATTAAAGATTAAAGGCCAAACAAAGCCATAAGAATGGTTAAAATCACAATTCCGATAACCATGCCGGTTGCCACATTTGCCAACCGCTGGCGAAGTTTTTCAGATTTCACTTCAACTTGTTCACGCGCCATTTGCCTGCGTGTATGATCGTATAAGAGTGTACTTTTCATAACAATAATTTTTTAAAACATTTTTAGGAACAAGCGGGCAGAAAAAGATGGATGCCCGTGACGTAATGCGGATCCAACCGAAAAACCAGTTCGTGGGCTCAGATGAACACGTGTTTCCACACCAGGCACCACCGCAAAGAAGTTTTCATTCACAATACCTGCGCGAACGTTTACCAGAAAGGAAAGGCGTTCACTTTTCGCAATGGGCATTTGAAGAAACCCACCAAAGAAAGGATTTAACGGATCCAGTGACCCTGATTCCGAACTCCGATGCAAGCCGGCCTGGTAAAATCCACCAATGCCAAAGAGCGACTTCATTTCAAATCCGAGTGTTGCCGTGTATTCCATATTCGACACCGTTTTTTCCACACCCGATTGCAGTACTACCTGCTGGGCCATTGTAAAAAATGGCGCGAGAAAAATGCTGAGGATTAGTATTGCTTTCATCTTAGTAATCGTTGCTGTTTGAACCTGACTCGGAGAGCGTTGCCGCCTTTCTGATATTCTGTTCCACGCGGCATAAGCATGTAGAGATGATGCCGAGGTAATCTTTTATATCAGGATGCGTGTAGTAGCGTTCCGTGAGTAAAAGCAAGCCTTGCACAGATGTTAGCATCGACAGGGTTTCTTCTGTACACTGACGAAACGTTCCTGTAGGGTTAACTTTATTATTTTCCATTGTCAGATTAATTTTAATTTGATTGATTAACGGATTCCACCAAAACTCACCCCTACACTTACCGAGCTTCTATCTGAAATAGCCGTGTTACTGAAAACATCATCACCTCTCATCATTACCGGTTTGCCGAAACGGGCTTCAGTAAACAGGTGAACAAACGTTCCGAAAAAGTGAAGACGGTATTCAAGACCCATTCCCACAGTAGCTACTGTTGCCGACATTTTGCCTAACAGTGGCTCGCTTCCTGAACTGTAATTCACAGGCGTGTTTTCGTTATTCAGGTAATTACCATGAAACTTTAAGAAGCCCTGCGACACACCGCCCATTATGTATGGATTCAACTTTCCTACATAATTTCTGTCGATCGCACTGATCGGATAAAAGTTTCCTAAGCCTTCAATTTCAATAGTGTTTACCGTTCTGGATGTTTTTGCAGAGGAGTAGTAATACCCTAAGCCATGGATACGCGCCTGGATAATATCATTGCCAATAATGAATCCGGCATTGCCTCCCTCCTGAACAACACGAAGGTTGTTTAATTCCGGTATGTCGCTGGTTAAGGTAAAAGAGCGAATACCAAAATTTGTTGCGATACCCTTATACAAAGGTTGTTGCGCCTGTGCAGTACATGATTTTACCATCAACACTGCGAATAGCACAAAAAAGAAAAGTCCTTTTGCGCTGTTGTACTCAAGTCTGTTAAACGTGTCCATAAAAGAGTTTTTTGTTTGGGTTAGTAATATGTTTTTGCGTTCAATAATCATGAAGCAAAGGTGGAGCACGCGCAGCCCGAAAAAATCAGGGCAAATCGGATATTGAAAAAATCAGGAAACAGGGAAGGATTATGCTGCCCGGAGCATCAAAAACAAATAATCATGTTTTCGTTCTGAGAAAGAAATCAGGAATGACTGGAGTAATCCCTGAGCAATAAGTCGGGGTAAATCCCTGAGAACTCAGGGTAAACCCTGAGAAATTGGGTAGCTTCAGATGGTATCTACATCGATAAGCTTGTTCTTAATGGCGTATTTAACCAGCTCTGCGGTGTTCTTTAAGCCAAGCTTTTGCAGGATATTGGTCTTGTGGGTTTCAACTGTTTTTACACTGATAAAAAGCCCCTCAGCCACCTCTTTATTCGTACGACCGGTAGCCACCAACCCCAATACCTCAAATTCACGTTTGGTCAGGTCGTTGGGAAGTTTAGCTGTGGGGGTTTTGAGTTTTTCGCGCGAATAGAAGTCCTCAAATACAAGCTTCATAATCGCATCGTTGAAAAAGCGTCCACCTTTACTTACGGTACGAATGGCTTCAACCAGGGTATCCTTGTCTATATCTTTTGGTAGATACCCATCTACACCCGATTGAATGCCCGCGGAGACATATTCCCGGCTTATCTCCATACTTAGCATAACCACCTTTATAGTGGGATCATCACTCTTAATCCACCGGGTAGCCTCAATACCGGTCATTCCTCCCATCAAAACATCCATCAAAATCACATCGGGGCGGTTTTCCCGCACGGCATTGATGGCATCCTCACCGCTGGACACTGACGCGATAACCTCCACATCTGCTACATCACTTAACATGGCAGCTACACCGTGCCGGATTAATGTGTGATCATCTGTAAGCAAAACCTTGATTGGATTGGAGTTCATAATAGCGGAGCAGTATTTATTATTGGGAATATAGGCCTTATTCTGCATTATTTCCAAAATTAACCCTAAACCCTGAAGTCGGTCTTATCCTTTGGCAGGCCACTTCATAGCGTTATCTTTGCGGCTCGTTCGATATAGGCAACGGACACATGAAGAAAGTAGCGTTTTATACCCTGGGCTGTAAGCTCAATTATTCTGAAACCTCAACCATTTCAAGGCAATTTGAGCAGAAGGGGTACAAAAAGGTTTCCTTTACCGATTCCCCCGACATTTTCATCATCAACACCTGCTCGGTTACTGAAAACGCAGATAAGAAATGCCACAAAATCGTTCGTGAAGCACGCGCGATCTCACCGGAAGCTTATGTGGCCATTATTGGCTGTTATGCTCAGTTAAAACCTAGGGAAATTTCTGAAATACCCGGAGTAGATGCCGTGTTAGGGGCTGCTGAAAAATTTCGGTTGGTAGAACTGTTGGATGGTTTTGTACGGAAGCCACAGGCAGAGGTTCATGCTGCCGAAGTGGAAACAGCAACATCTTTTAACACTTCCTATTCGTTGCATGACCGTACGCGCACTTTTCTTAAGGTTCAGGATGGTTGCGATTATTCCTGTACATTCTGTACCATTCCGCTTGCCCGAGGCTCAAGCCGAAGTGATACCATTGAGAATGTGGTGAAAAATGCGAAGGAGATTGCAACGTCAGGTGTGAAGGAGATTGTGCTGACCGGAGTAAATACCGGTGACTTTGGTATACAGAACGGAAACCGGGTTGAACGATTCGCTGACCTGGTGAAAGCCCTTGATCAGGTTGATGGCGTGGAGCGCATCCGCATTTCATCCATTGAGCCCAACCTGCTCTCAGATGAAATCATTGAATTTGTTTCTACATCAAAACGGTTTGTTCCACATTTCCATATCCCGCTTCAATCGGGATCTAATAAAATACTCAAGCTGATGCGCAGGCGCTACCAACGCGAACTCTATACGAGCCGTGTTGAAAAGATTAAAAATACAATGCCCCATGCCTGCATTGGTGTAGATGTAATTGTTGGCTTTCCGGGCGAAACGCGGGAGGACTTTTTGGAAACGTACAGCTACCTGAATGAACTGAACATTGCCTACCTGCACGTATTTACCTATTCCGAACGAGACAATACAATAGCCGCTACCCTTCCGGGTGAAGTTCCAGCAAAAGATCGGGCTGAACGGTCGAAGATGTTGCACATACTTTCTGACAAGAAAAGAAGGAGGTTTTATGAGGAGAACCTGGGGCAGCAATTTACCGTGCTGTTTGAAAATGATGTCGAGAATGACCAGATGCACGGATTTACCGAGAACTATATCCGTGTAACCGCCAAATATGACCCGCTTCTAATAAACGAGCTGAAGCCCGTCAAGCTTACAGCCATTAACGATAAGGGGCTCGTAGAAGTAGAGGAAACCCTTGAATTCGCCCATCATTAAACTGCGCAAACAGCCGGTTGATGTTTACTTTGGGTACAAAAAGTGAGAATTCACTTCATTTTTTAACATTTTCAATCTTCTCCTGAAAAAGGCCGAATCTGTAAGAAAACGTCATTTTTGGTGCTCATCCTATTCCTTATAAGCATTATCTAACTTACTGATCAAAAGGCACTTAAAATAAGTCACTCAAATGGATTTATAAGGTAAAAACAATGCCTATCGCAACGCATTTGAACGTAAGGCTTTTGCTGAATTGAACCGATCTTATTGCCGATTTCAGCTTTTTGGTAATTCTACCCCCTTCGTCTTACATCAATCAGAACACAACCCACTACACCGATCCTGTGAGTTAGAACCGCTCTACTTTTGAGTCATCAAAAAAAACACACTCTATGAAACGCACACTAGTTGGCTTAAGTCTGATTGCTTGTTTAGCCCTTGGTTCTTGCAGCTTTGAAATTTCTCATTGCCCTGCATATTCACACCACAACAAAGCCACCAAGCATGGTGAGAAGGCCCAGGAGAAATACGCCAAACGTAAGATTTAAGTACCCGGTCAACTACCAGTATGAAGGGCAGGCCAGTCCTTTGTGAAGCTTATTGATCTTGATGCGGTAGTTCACCATTATCTCGTGCGTGCCATTCGAAAACCTGGCCATGTCCGAAGTAGTAAAATCATACGCGTACCCCACATGAAAATTCTCGTTGATTTGAAGTTCAAACAAACCAACAACGGAATCATTCAACCTGTAGGATAATCCGAACCCAACCACATCATAAAGTACCGCTAACAGGTTAAAGTCAAAACTAAGTGGAGCCTCTTCCTGAAAACGAATCACCGTTGAAGGATAAAGTTTAACATCCTTCGATAATTCCTTCATAAACCCGCCAGTAAGGTAATAGTACCTGCGTTGCAACGCCTCACTCTCCAACGATTCAAAGTCGACAACTTTGTTATTTAAACCATAAGGCACGGATAAGCCGACATAAAATTTATCTGAGCGCAAGTATAAACCGGCACCAAAATTCCAGGTAAACGTGCGATCAACCACACCAAAAAATGGATCGGTCGGGCTTTTCGGATTCAACTTACCGTAATCCGATTTAAAGTCGTTAAAACCACCCTGCAAGCCAAACGACAATGTTGTTTTGGAATACTGCGATACCGGAATCTTATATGAATATGCCAGGTACAATGAGTTTTCCCCATGTATTCCAATTTCATCGCGGCCTGCTATAATGCCCACCCCTGCCCTTGAACCGCGAAAACCTGAATGCACCGTTGCGGTTAGTGTGCGGGGCGCTCCGGGAAAGTTTACCCACTGATTGCGGTAAATGGCTGTGGCGCTTAACTGAACATGGTTACCGGCATAGGCTGGATTTAGCAGTAATGGATCGAACATGTATAGCGATTGCATGGGCCGCTGCTGGCCGTAGACTTGCCATGTCAGTAAAATTCCGGTTACTATGGTAATTAGTCTGATCATCGTACCAATTCTAAAAATCCGGTAATCGGTTTTGATCCATCGCGCTTGTCAATGATGTAGAAGTAGGTTCCATCCGGCAGGTCATTACCCATCGAATATACGCCCTTCTCACCAATGCCTCTGAATACCGTATCGGCATTATCATATCCATTGGCTTCATACACCAATACCCCGTACCTATTAAACACCTTTACATTGTTATTCGGGTAATTCGAAATACAGTCAATGATCCAGGTGTCATTGTTATTATCGCCATTGGCAGACACCAGGTTGTAAGACAGTATCTCTGTGCGCACCTCGCCAACAGCCTCACCGTAACAAAACTCGTTGGTCAGGAATTCGGCCCTGTAAAAACCTGGCGATACTTCAAATACCTGAATACCATCTCCAATGGAAGCATTATTAGATTCGTCAAACCAACGAATACCCCGTAACACCACATTCTCAGAATTTGTAATGTTGAGCAACACCGAACCTGTACCCGTTAACGTCGGGCTAACATCAGGGCAATACGAAGGCGTTGTTTGAACACTCCCCAAGGGCAGTACACGTTCATCCGGAACAACAATTGAACGAACATTCGAACAACCGGTAGTTAACACCACAGCTCTCACGGTATACGTCTGGCTGATCAGGTGCAGGTAATTCACCCCAACTGTGTCCGGTGTTTGTGTGGAAGCCTGTGTATTGCTCAACTCACCCGTAAACCATTCAAACCTGAAGCCGGCTGTTTGATTATTCACATGGGCACGTACCCATCCATTCGGGCGTGCCAGTGGTTCCTGCGGATAAAAATCTTCCCAACAAATTGTGTTCGGTTGAATTAACTGAGCGCTTGGCGCTACCGGCAATGTCTGATCAACCGGTATGGTCCCCTGGGCCAACGTATCACATCCTGATGATCGATTTACAATGCTTACAAAATAGTTACCCTGATCCTGACCGATCAGTTTATGCTGCGTTGAAAGGGTGTCACCAACGCCCGGAGGGTTGGTTAATGCACTCCACCACGAAAAATCATAATTCGAAACAGGTCTTCCATCGGCAGTGGCAGAGAGTTGTCCGTTAAAGCGTGTATCGCAATTGGTTAACGGATTTTCAAGTTCAACAAGCGGTACAGGTCTTCTGCGATCGTTGGCGATCGAAGTTGTATCCACTACAATACATCCGGTATTTAAGTCTATTAAGCGCACGGTATATAAGCCATCATTCAATGGATCTGCAATAAAACTACCAGGTTGCGGTGAGAACGGGAGGTTAGGAAGATTAGCCATGTCGGGCGCAACCGGAGGAGGCTCAACACCAAGACCAGCCGTCAATTGATTTCCATTATACAAATCAACCCGGAAGTTGTAAGGAGGACTATACGTTAATCCGTTGACAATAGGGAACGGCAGAACACGAACCACCACAGATCCATTATCAACCAAACAACTGCTTTGCGGATCACCGGAAAGCGCTATGGCAGGGAAAAACTTCGGATCAAAAGGTGGTATAATAAAGAGCCTGGTTGTGGCACAACCTGTTGTAGCGTTTAGTGCTGTAACGGAGTAATTACCACTAGTCAGATCATTGATGGTGGATTGACTACCCGGCCATGGATCAATAACCGTTGTGCCGGTTCCGTCAAGGCTGTTAAACCAGGTAAAGGTATAATTGGGGTTAGTGGCATTAAATCCATCAGCAGTTGCCTGAAGCACCGCTGTACCATCTGAAGGATCGCAACTCAACTGTAATACCGTTTGTTGTATCACCACGCTCGGGTAAACAATGTCTACAGAATCAATCCGGACTTCTGTTGGTGTTGAACGACACTCAGTCAACAGATCGCGAACAGAGACATAGTATGTACCCGCTTGAAGCATGGATACAAAACGTTGATTGGTCGGTGCACCATTCGGTACATTACCGGCAGGTGCAGGATTTGTAAAAGCATCGGTTGCGTTATCGTACCAATCGTACTGGAAGTTTGGCGGATCAAGTGCAGGCGATCCTGTTATCGGAGCATTGGTGCCGATGCGTATGGCTGTAACAGTTGCATCTCCCCCATTACCCAAACAATCGAATGGTAAGTTCTTATCCACACTGATGATGTTAGGCTTGCTGGCAACCGGATCATACTGTACTATAACTTGTGCAGGTGTTTCACAAAGGGTAACCTGGTTTCTTACCATAAAGTTATAAGTACCATCTCCAAGGTTCATCAGGCTATCCAAATCGCCATCATTAATACCATTGCCATTATTGCCTAAAAACTGAAAGGGAGGCGCTCCCGCTGGAGGATTCGGACCCGTATACGTAAATTCATAATCATACAATGCTCCAACACCCGGACCGGAATTATCGCGAACATTTAGCCTGATCGCACCATTCAGAAATGCTCCTGTACATGATGAGTTAACAAAGGTTTGGAATGAAGGAATCGGATTAACGGCAATATCCTGAATATCCACCCGGAACGGTGCCGATTCACAACCCGAACCCGATAAGCCATCGGCTCTTCGTGCTACCACATAATAACTTCCGGCCTGAATAGTTGGGTGATTGGCAACCGTTAAATTGTCTTCTCCCTGAACATCATCAATAATGGCTGGTAAATTATTCGGATTGTTTGCAACCCAGGTAAAGTGGAAGTTATTGTGATCCGGATCAATCACTCCATTGATCGAAACATCTTCTACCAAAATTGAACCACCAAAGTCACAAATATCCTGATCGGTTTTGCTGGCATCCACTACCAGTATGACTGCATCGTTTTGCTGAAGCACAATACTACCCGAAGTTGAACAAGCCGTTACCACGTTGGTAACCTGAACGGTATATGATCCCGGGCCGATCAAATCGGTATTGGGTGTACTGTACGGACTGGCTTGATTCAGCACATCGCTTGCACTGAACAAGGCCCCTGCTCCATCGGGATCATTCGTCCAGACAAAATCATAATTGGCGCCTGCACCCGGTCCGCTCGCTGTGCTGGCTGTTACCGTTATCTGACCATCGAAGTTACCATCACAAGCCGTGTTGGATAGCTGACTCAAACTTACACTCGGTGCTATTCTTCTGTCTTGTACAACAAATGGTACTGGCGCTGTAAAGCACCCTGAACCCGTAACACCCGGTGTTGCCGGGAAGGCTACTGCATTACGGGTAGCCCGAACATAGAAGGTGCCTGCATCCAGATTCAACAAGGTAAGGCCCGGATCATTGGCTAAGATCGGTACTGTCATTCCCGGATTATCCGCCCAGGTGTACGTAAACAATCCACTCTGACCCGGACTGCCTCCGATTGATACATCCACTACTGTTCCAGAACCATTAGCTGCCAACGGCAAGCACACATCAACATCGGTTGACGTTACGCTTACAATCTCCATCGGTACTGTATTCTGCTGCAACACAATTGTGCCGGTTGTTGAACAGGATGTTATCACATTGGTAACCTGAACTTCATAAGATCCTGGCCCGATCAAATCGGTGTTGGGTGTAGTATATGAACTGGCTTGATTCAACGCATCACTTGCACCGAACAATGCCCCTGCTCCATCTGGATCATTCGTCCAGATAAAATTATAATTGGCACCTGCACCTGGTCCGCTGGCGGTGCTGGCTGTTACCGTTATCTGGCCATCGAAATTGCCATCACACGCTGTATTTTCAATTTGACTTAAGGCGATTTGCGGGAAAATTCTGTCATCCAAAATATCACGTCTGATTGGCGCAGATTCGCAGCCGACACCTGCCCCACCCGCTTTACGAATAGCTTTAACAAAATAGCTTCCTACAGCAATAGCCGGATAGGTTGCCAGCGTTAATTGATCATCTACCGGATGTGTAATATCATCTTGTCCGTCTATTACCTGAGTGGTAAGATTTCCTTGAAACCACGTGTAATCGAAATCAGCAACAACACCGGGTGCCCCATCAACAAACACCAGTATATTTTCAATTCGGCCATCAAAGATGCCGCAATCGGTAAGGTTAAATGGTGTTGCATTCAACGTAAATACAGGTGGCGCTTTACGCTGAATGGTTGTAGCCAATGAACTGAAACATCCTGTTGTTTCATTTATGGCCGTTAATGAATAATTGCCGTCATTCAAATCTGTAAACAAGTTGTTTACACCTGTGTTGGCATTTGAATTCGCTGGTTGCCCTGCACCACCGGTTGGTGTCCATTGGTATGTATAGGTTCCTCCATTGCCAGGGCCTGAAGCTGTGATCACGTCTACCTGAATACTACCCTCAAAGAAGGTCGGATCACACGATGTATCTCCAAAAGGTGTTAAGGTCAGTTGTGGATTAACGGTATTGCTACCAATGGTAATTGTATAGGGCGCACTGGTGCATCCTAATCCTCCGGTTCCACTTGCATCTGCAGTCTTTGTTGCACGAACACGATAGGTTCCTGCACGAACTGTACCGGCCGGCACTGTACCACTTGCCGGAAGCGGAGTCTGATTAATAAATTCATCTCCACCGGTGAGCGAGTTGAGGGCATCGCCCTGTGCCACAAACACATTGGGAATATTATTCGTTACGTTATCCCAGGCAAACTGGTAATCCGAAACAACTTCAGGGCCACCACCAATTACGCTCAGGCTGCTGATGGTAACACGTGCGCTTTGCTCCAACAGCGGATCGCAATACTGGGCATTTAAAACGTTTAGATTACCGGCTACGAATTGCGACACAACGGGGTTATCCAAAACTGTGAAAGCCCTTGATGCTGTACACCCATTTGATGCTGTAACATTAAAGGTATAGGTGTTCGGCCCAAGATTTAACGCCTGATAATTACCTGCAGGAACACCCGCGATGGGGAATGCGTTATTCGGATCGCTAACCATATCAATATCATAGGTTAACCCTACAATCGGGTCATTCGGATCTTTATCTACGTTGATTTCAATGCTTCCGTCAAACTGCGTAATGTCGCAGGCCGTATTCGAAACAACTGAACTTGCCAGGGTTATAATCGGATCAAGTGCAACAGCTTCAATAAGTACATCCTGGTAGATGAAGCAATCACTACCTGAATACGTTTCCTGCACCCCAACGATGTATGATCCGGGTATCAATGTGTTCGATACAAGGAATGGCAAAACCGGTTCGGTTGTTCTGTTAGTTGGTGACAACAGGGTTGTTAATGGCGGATTGGTGCTACTTCCGGGATACAGAAAAACATTGTAATCGGTTTGATCCGTTCCCGGTGGTGGTGCTGGTGCCACAGGATTTTCAATCTCAATGGTAATGCTACCATTCCCTACCGTGTAGGGGCATAACTCAGAGTCTGTTTTGGTGATCTTGATCACCGCATGTGAATTCTGGAAAGGCAATGAGTGCGGCAAAAACACTTTACACCCAGTGGTCTGATCGGTTACTTCCAGGGTATACAAACCACTCAATAAACCATTCACGGTTGACCCCGTGCCGACTGTTGCCGGAGGAGTATAAACCGGAGGATTTGTAAAATAATCGATAGAGCCCAACAATGGATCAGTCGGCTGAGGAACTCCTGTATACCAATCGAATGTATAACCGGCAGTACCACCATTTGCTGTGGCATCCATCTGTGAGTTTATGGCATTACAATCGGTTGGTAAACTAACATTGGTAATAGCCAGATTGATGGCGGGTGATGCATCATTAACGGTTCTGATAATCAAATTGGAAACGCATGTCGTATTCACATCACGGGCAACAACCGTGTAATTGCCGGGTATCAAGCCTGCATATACCGCAGATGGCCCCGCTTGTGAAGCTCCGGCTATCACGGCATTCTCGTCAATGGCATCGCTGCCATCGTACCAGAAGAAATCATAGGTTGCTGCTGGCAAAGCCGATGCAGAAATAGAACCATCAGGCGGAACACAAACGGTTAAATCAGTAACAACTGCAGATACAACGGGAATGGTAATGTTTTCATCCAACGTAATTACCTGTTCATTCGAACAACCTGTTGAAGGCCTTACCACACGAATGGTATAGGTTTGATTGCCTCGTAAGCCAGTAATCTGATTCGTTGCGGAAGTAGCGGCCGTTACATCGTTGGTCCACTGAAATGAATAGCCTGCGGTTACACCTGTTCCTCCTCCAATCGCTGTCTCATCAATTGTTGCCAACAACTCACCATTTGGATTGGCGATGTCGCATGAAGTCTGATCAATGGCAGCCACTTCAATTTCTGGTATAAATAAGTCGTCCAGTATATCAACCGAAACCGGATTGGATATACAATTATCATCGGTATTCGTAACCGTTATGGTATACGTACCGGCAGGTAAAGCCGTGTAGGTATCGCCAGGTGCAGGACCAACCGTTCCACCGGCAGACCAGCTAAATGTAAACCCTGTGTAGGGTGAGGCCACTGGCGCACCCCGATATGAAAGTGTGTTGACAGCCGCACTACCATTTGCAGGCAGTACGCAATTTTCATTATCAATTGAGGTCAGCGATACCACGGGCAATTCACTGTCATCATCAACCGCAACGATGGCTGTGTTCACGCAACCACTTTCACGGATGGTAACTTCTACGGTGTATTGAAACAATGAAACTCCGTTCAAGCCGCCTTGAATATTATTGTAGTTACTGGTTGTGAGCGTTGTGTTTAGTTCTGAAAAGTCGGGAGTAGCCGTAACGGTGTTACCATTGTACCAGCGATAGTCATAGGTTTGACCTAACGGCAACACATCTACAACACTGGCCACACCATCCGGAGCGCCCCCCGCACAATTCTGTGAAGGAGTTTGTGCCGTGGTGATGATCGGTAAAACCTTTGCGTTTGTTACCTGCGCTGAATATGGTGCCGACTCACAGCCTGTTGCGACATGCAAGGCCGTAACGGTATAGCTACCTACATCCAATCCAGTCAATACATTCAGTCCATTACCAGTAGCACCCGTATTCCACTCAAAGAAATAACTGGCAAGCGTACTACCACCGGGAATGTTGTTGATCGCTGCACTTACCTGACCATTAAATGGCGTATTGGCAATAGCGGGATCGCAAATTGAATTTGATGCAGGTGTTAATGCCAATACCGGTATAACCCTGGCATCGGCTACGTTAACCAACGCTGTTGATTGACATCCGTTGACTTGATTGGTTACCAGTACAGAATAGTCGAATCCTGCACCACCCTGTACAGCGGTGAGCTGATGGGTATTTGCATTATTCGCAGCATTGGTTACGGGGAATGATCCGGGGCCTGTCCATGCATAGGTATACGTTGCGCCCGGTGCGGCAACACCGTCCACAGTTACCACACTGGCCTGACCGTTTTCCAAACCGGGAACACAGTTTGTTGAGGCAATACTAGTGGTTGTCAGATCAGGAATATCCTGCACATTCTGCACCGGTATGCTTACCAATGAAGAAACACAACCTGTTGGTGTGTGTGTAGCCACTGCCGTATAGGCATCAGGGCCACCGTTTAATTGGCTATATACATTAGTTGCTTGAACGCCCGTTGTATTGCCACCACCAAAAACAAATGCATAATCAGTTATTGCACCAACCTGATTAGTAACTGTGGCGGTAACGCTACCGCTAAATTGCGTTGGTGGATTTGTTAAAGCCGGATCGCATATCGTATTGTCTTGCGCTGCGAGTGTAAGCACCGGCAAAACACTGGCATCACCTACTAAAACGGTGGCTGTATTTTCACAACCTGAATTTAGGTTTCGAACCAACGTGGTGAAGAATGCACCCGCCCCACCTTGCAACCCATTGCCTGGTGTATTCACACCATAAGCAGGAGTTGTTGCCTCAATCGGACCTGCAGCAACATTCCCGTTATACCACTCAAACGTGTAATCCGGAGAATTTATGCCTGCTCCATCAACATCGGTTACCTGCGCCACGCCATTGGCCAAGGCAGGATCGCAATTGGTGCTAACTATTGAAGAGGCGGTTATAACCGGAAGTGCTTTTATACTTAATACTTGTTCAACAGTTGCAACCGAGGGGCAATGCAACAAGGTGTTTGTAACTACGAGTGTATAAAAACCACTGTCAAGGTTTACATAGTTTTGCTGATTCAGGTTAACTGGCGCTCCTGTTGCTAGGGGGCCATCATACCACTCAAAAATATAGTCCGGTGTGCCTGCTGTAATTGTGTTTCCGCCAAACGTAACCGTTGATAGCACGCTTCCTGTAAAACCAAGTGCCTGATCACAAACCGAATTGGGCGTAGTACTTAATGCAATCAAGGGGTAATTGATAATCTCATTGATGACCGTATCCCTGGCGATTGAACATTGATTGGCCGTTGTTATCCGTACGGTAAAGGCCTGGCCTCCACCCTTTACACCTTCTGCAATTTGTCCGTTAATACCGGAGGTTCCTCCAGTGTGCGGTGTAATCGTATTCTGACCTTCAAACCATTCGAACGTAAAATCAGCCGGGTTTTGAAGAACACCATTAACAAATGCATCCGCTTGTAAGCGGCCATTGGATTGTAACGGATCACAGGAAGTTTGTGGAGCAAGCTCCGTAAACCTCGCTTCAGGAAGCACCGTAAGGTCGCGGATGGCGATGGTGTCGGGATTTAAACTGGCCGAATTACATCCGGTGGCAATCTCCGTTATCAATACTTCATAATGCCCAACAGGCAAACCTTTAACCGTTGGGTTGCCGGTGTTATTGGGTAGTATGCTTCCGCGTGTATCCGTGACCTTATCATAGAAGTACCAATTGAATTGATAATTCAATGTGTCCTGCTCTACACCGCCTATAAATGGCCGCGCTGTAACCGAACCACTTGAGGCGTTTACACAGTTTACTACATCAACTGCACTTAATACCAGATCGGGTTCTTCAGTAAAATCGATAATAACGCCATCAGCTTCAGTAGTACAACCACTCAGGGTTTCGGTTACAATAACTGTATACGTGCCCGACCGCACATTCTCCAACACCGGACCGGTAACACCTATGGGCCCTC
Organism: Cyclobacteriaceae bacterium; assembly: GCA_019638275.1. GTDB lineage: Bacteria > Bacteroidota > Bacteroidia > Cytophagales > Cyclobacteriaceae > UBA2336. Next base: position 114,697 of record JAHBUC010000008.1, read on the forward strand.
CTGCATCTTCCCATAAAAATTCAAAACCGGCATTACCTCCTGTAACATCTGCACGCAATTCACCATTTGGAGGTTCACAAGTTGTTTGATCAGAAATTTTTGTGACCGTAAGGCCGGGTATTACAAGCGGCCCGTCAACTACCTGACCCAGAACCGGAGGAGCACTACATCCCTTTTCGACATTTGTAATCACCAGGTAATAATCACCAGCCGGTAATCCTTGTATATCATAATTTGTGTCCGGTACCCCCAGCGTTCCTGCCGGGGTAACGCCATCATCCAAAAACCATTGGAATGCATACGGGCTTAAGTCAATGACGGTATCAGCACCAACAGCGATATGCGAAATCAGCCCTCCGGAATCGGGTGAAGTAGGCAGACATTTTACGTTGGGGAGCGAATCAATATTAACAGTGAACGGACGCGGCACAATTGTAATGGGCCAGAAATTGTTGGTGATGTCGCATTCTACTCCATTACTAATTGCTGTTGTGTCAATAGGGAGTATAGAACCATCATTATACAATACAACATACAAATCAAAAGTTGTTCCCGGTCCATCAAACTCTATAAACGGCAGATCGCCCGCCCGTAACAGGTTTCCATTTGAATCAAATAAATCCCCTATTGAAAGCGTGTCACCTACCCTCAAGTTATTTACAATAATATTGGTTGAGTGAAGCAGCGTGCCGGTATTGTTTGGATCATAGGGGCTGCCCTGGAAAAAACTAACCGGAATAGAGGTATTGATAGGAAGGTCACCCGAGTTTGAAATATTGAAACCCACTTTCAAATCGATATTACCGCAAATAGGTGCTTCAGCAAAAACTGTTGGAAAATAACCCGGATCGTCCGGGTCAGTTAGTGGATCATTTGGATCCTGCCCGATGAATGTTAAGTCGGGCGCAGGAAATACAGGACAGCCATTTGCGCTTAAGAAAGGCACCTGGTTAAGAAAAACATTATACGGAGTTTGTGGCCCCGGTAAACCATTCGGGCAAGGCGTGTTGCTGAATACCGCTGCAATATCAAGCTGAGGAAAAGGAAGTGTTAGATCGTCATTAATATTTACCACAAAGTATCCAGGCTGATTCCAAACTCTTCGGGTTGGAAGCCATTCACCGTCTGAAAAGAAAATTCTGACCTCGCCCAATGCTTGTTGTTGAATACCTGCATTGATATTAAACTGAGCCGGGTTATCACTTCGGTTACACGACACGCAAATATCCGTATTGCCATCACCGTTCACATCGGCTATGATCGGGCCTTCGGTGTACGTATGCGACATACAGATACGACTGAATAGCTTATTCGAGCCGGTTGCACCATCAACAATGGCCAGTTCCTGCGAATCGCGATAGACAACTTCCGGATTACCATCGTTGTCGAAATCATAAATCGTTACGGTAAGTACGCCCGAACGAGAATCGTTTATGGTTCGTACCCACTTTTGCACCAACCCATTGGCTGCATTGGTAGTAAAGCAGAACAACTGATTACCTGCTACAAACAAGAGATCAAGTACACCATCACCATCGGCATCACCAATATTTACACGGCCCGTTCCCCAAATCCATCCGTTCAGATAATTATCATGATCAGGTTTTTGATTATTCGGAATGCCAAGCTGGGCACTGGTGGGTGTCATATAACCCGTAACGGTGTTATCCTGAACATTCCAATAAAAAACGGTTGATCGTCCGGTTGAGGAATTCAGCGCACCGGTAACTACCACATCCACAAATCCATCTTTATCAATATCCGCCACACTGGTGCTGCTGTGCGTATCAATTCCATACTCGTCCGGATCGTTCATCAATTTCACAAAGTACTTATCGGCAACGCCATCTCCATTAATATCAAACGTTAGGGAGTTCATATCGCGCCACAAAACAAGTGAACCTGGTGCGCCAGGGTTTCTATTTGTTAACGAAGGAACTTTATAAATTTTCGAGCCACTCACCAACTCCATCACAAAGCCATCGGCACCTGCAGAACGAATATCAACAGCCACAGGAGCAGATGTTACGTCAACATCCCAATTGTCAGTACCCGTACCCGTCATCAGCTTACCGCCTTCGCTGGCCAGCAAGGCGCCAGTCTCAGCAGCAAAAATCCGGTCACGCAAATAAATTTCTGCCTTTCCGTCACCATCCATGTCAGCAATACCGAAAGTACCCGGACGGTTCTTGCCCAGGTAAACCGCATTGTACATGGGCTTCAATCCACCCGGTCCATAGTTATTAAAGCGAAGCGCAAGCAGGTAAAAATTTTTAGGCGGGCTTGTGGGACTACCCTGACGATTACTCACTACACAGTAAATTTCGGCTTTACCGTCTTTATTTATATCGGCAATAAGCACTTCGTGTTCGAACAACAGGTTTTTTACATCAATGCCGTCAAACTTTTGAAAAAATCCGGTGTTCCCATCCAGGTTAAAATCGGCCTTTACGTTACCGGGGCTAAAACCGGGCTGCACAGCCGTAGCCACCAACCTGACTTCAGAATTCCATTTTGAGGTAATTACAACATCCGGATATCCATTTCCATCCACATCACCTGCGGCAACTTTTGATTGTGTGTCGGCAGTATTTTGACCGGATACGGCCGGAGGTCCAACCAGATCAAATGGTGTATTGGCACCGGGAGGAACGATACTACAATCGGAACCAGCGCCAACGAATTCCAAACCAAAATAGCTTGCGCAATTAGGGTCGGCTGAATCAATGACCCCATCTCCATCATTATCAATGTTATCAAAGCAGTTGCAGCCTTGTTCAATATTGGCAGGAAAAACACAATCCACCGGACAGGTACCAGCATTGGATGTGCTTCGAGGATCACAAGGATATTGGGTAACAGGTGTTTGTGCGTGGACACCCAAAGAAATAAGTGTCAGCAGGCATACAACCAGCCAATGTGTATATAGAGAGGGTCTTCGTTTGCCTGCCAAGATTTTCATCAATCTATTTTTCATTTAAACGAAGTTCAAAATAACCTTAAAACCGTTACCGTACAATCAATACGCTTCCGGTTATCGGGGTTGCATTCGGGCATCCGAATACATAATAATATGTGCCTTCCGGAACGGCTCTTCCACTGCTTGTTCCGTCCCAACCCGTAACCGGAAAACCCGTTACCTGGTAAATTCTTCTACCTCTTCCATCAAACACATTCATGTTGCAATCGGGATAATTTTCTACGTTGCCAATAACCCAAAAATCGTTGATATTATCAGCGTTAGGTGAGAAAACTTTTGGAATTGTAACATCTATGGGTGATTGCGGACCATCGCATTCATCTTTTGGCAAAAGAATCAATTCATCCGTTCCCGTACAACCGTTGTTATCGACAGTATTGACAGAAAAGGTACCTGGCTGCGTTACAGAAACAGATGCTCCGTTTGCACCGGTACTCCACGAAAAGCTGGTAAACGATCCGGCAACACTCAGGCTTACGGATTCCGATCCATCGGAACAAATTTCAGTTACATTCGGATTAGCAACAATTTGTGGAGGTGTAGCTGCATTAACATTAAAATTTCTTGTTGTAGCATTTGAGCATCCTGTAACGCCCGGATAACTTAACGTTAAACGTGCGATAACTCCCGCCTGCGCAGCGGTGTACGTATGCGTTGTTGTTTGTCCGGTACCCACATCACCGTCACCAAATTCCCACGCATAGGCAACTGCTTCCGTGTTGGCAAAGGTTGAACCGGCACTGTTAAAGTTTACTGCGGTGCCCACACACACCAACGCAGGACTGGTAGTGAAAGAAGCAACGGGCGCACTGATTACCTGTAGACTCAGCGCACTTGTTTCACTTGTGCATGTAATACTCTGGTGCGAAACCAAAACGGTGTAGGCTCCAGCATCCGCTGCTCCTGCAGATGCCAGCGTAAACGATGCTCCGGTTTGTCCGGATATATTAGAACCATTTTTCTTCCACTGATAATCATATCCGGCAACGGGATTGATAGATAACGTGATGGATTGACCGGTACAAACTTTCGCACTTCCGGTACTAGTGGCAATGGAGAAGGAAGCCGGTTCTACCACGTCTATATTTACCGTAGTAACATTACTTCTGCAATCACCCGATTGAACCTGAAGGCTATACGTGCCCGCATTAACAGCTGTTACGTTTGGTATGCCTGCCGGATTTTGCTGCGTTGAACTGAATCCGCCAGGCCCCGACCAAAAGTATTGAGTAGCTGTGGTGGTGGTGGTTAGGGTTAATGTATTGCCTGCACATACCGTTGAAGGCGCATTGATAACCGGATTGGCCGGAACGCTTCCTGCACCTGCCACAACACTGATCGTGGCTTGTTGTGAGCAAGTACCTCCCTCTCCTACAGCTGTTAAGGTTATGGTTGATGGCGCATCAGCAAACGTAATGTTTTTGGTAGGGCCTGTACCACCCGAACTCCACGAGAAGGCAACGCCTTGCATGGGTATGCTGGCAAGTTCAATGGTTTGACCGTTGCATATCGTTACCGGGTCTTCGTTAAAGATAACCGGCTTGTGGCAGTTTCTGTTTTTCCATACATCAATAGAAAAACTGGCCACGTTATTCGTAGAAGTAATCGCAATATCTGGTTTGGCATCACCATCAAAATCAGCTGCACGAACAAACCAATTGGCCTTTGGTGTTACGATGGTGTATTGCCCAAAACCAGGCGTAGCATTTCCATTGTTGATGCAGATATTAAGTTGGGGACTGGCGAAATCGCGATTGCCCACTACAAAATCTACCAAACCATCACCATTCATATCGGCTACATCAACACCCCAGGCGGTTGGCGAAGGAAAACCCGTTGTTGAGTTAACCGAACTGAACGCAAAACCTCCCGTGTTCAGGTAAACAAAAGCTTTGTTTGCCCCGCGGTCGGCTACAACGAAATCCAATCGTCCATCATTATTGAAATCACCTGATGCAATGTCGTTGATGTTGGTACTTCCGCTTATTAATATACTGGTTATTGCAGAGAAGTTTAATGTTCCATTTGCCGGATTATTGTAGATAAAAACACGTTGCGCATTTGTATTGGCCGCAAAGGCTATGTCGGCCCAACCATCTCCGTTGTAGTCGGCTACATCTAACGCCAGTGTGTTTGTTGCACCCACTACCGTTTTCTCAATACGCGTAAAAGCGTCTGCAGTAATCGCACCCGCGGTAACGTTGTTATCGAAAATGTACAGGTTGTTGGTTTGACCATTGGTCACAATGATCTCCGGCTTACCATCCCGATCCAAATCGGCAATGGCCAATTCTTTTGCAAAGTCTCCTACCTGCAGATTTAGTGCTATAGGGGCAGCAAAAGAAATTGCACCCACGGAACTGGTGTTCTCAAATATATAAATATTGCTTCCGGTAACTGTTCCACCACGGCTGGCCACGATCTCAGGCTTACCGTCACCATTTAAATCACCGCAGGTTACGCTAAAGGTGGGCACATTTAGGATGATGGATGACTGCGCGAAGTTTAGTGTAGTATTGTTTGCAGCAACCGTGCTTGTATTGCGCAGCAACATCAGGTTGGTTTTACCATCCCTGAATTTTGATCCGGCCAGATCCGGTTTACCATCGCCATCAAAATCACAAGAGCACAAATCAAAAATATCATCCGGATTAGAAAATGGATTGTTGGCGAAATTGTTTGTAAAGGGCTGAACACCACTAAAGTTTGGTACAAATTTTTTGATTGATCGGGCAGAAAGTTTGGTTGCGAGGTTAACCACTTCAATGGTGCTTACCCGTGCTTCTGCAGGCACCCGAACAGAAATAGAAGTTTCAGTAGCGTTTAAAATAGTACCTCTTACCGATCCAAACCACACCTGTAATTGGGCCGCATTTGCACTGAATCCAGAGCCATTAATGCGAACGGTAGAAAACGGAAAATCGGTAACCTTATCAAAACTACTGATAACGGGTACCTGGGCAAACGAAGCAACGTTGCCAAGCAAAAGCAGGGCTCCACCTAAAATCAGGTAACGCATTTTGTTAGTGATGTACTGTAAGCAACCAGGCATCTCTGAAGATTTTCATTTTTCTGTACTTATCCCGCTCAGCGCGCGCTTTGTTAATATCATTTGTGTAGGTAACGTAAACATACCACATCTCTTTTTCGGTCAAATGCCCGTAATCAGCGGTGAATCCCATTTTTACCAATCCATCTGAGAAATGCTTGGCATTCTCCATTGATCGGAAGGAACCCACCACCACAAAGTCCCCGGTATCCATCTCATCCTGATGACCGCCACGCTTCACAAATTCATGGCGCTCAGCATTGGGGTGGAAGTCAATATCCTCATCGTGATGCTCATCCGGATCGGCAGCATGTTCTTCCAGACGCAGGGTGCGTTCATTCTCTTCGTCACTGATATAAACCGGCACATAAAGCTGATTGCGGAAACGCGCCCCACCATCGTGACTATGATCTTCAAGCGGTGGCTCTACCGGTGCTACCGGTTGAGGTTGCGTTGGCTGTGGCTGCGTAACAACAGGTGTGGTTTGTTGTTGTGGCTGTGGCTGTACCGGTTGCGGCTGTACCGGTTGTGGTTGTGGCTGAACCGGTTGTTGCTGCTGGGGTTGCGGTTGAACCGGTGTTACCGTTGGCTGCGCTTGCTGTTGGGTGCGTTGCTTCTCCAACTCGGCCTGGCGTGCTGCCTGAGCCAGCGCCTCGGCTTCCTTTTGCTTTTGCTCAGCTTCTTTAGCGGCCAATGCATCAGCTTCCTTTTGTTTCTGTTCCGCTTCGCGGGCTGCACGAAGTTCAGCTTCACGTTCTTTGGCAGCTTTCTCCTTGGCCAGTTGTTCTTCCCGCTGCTTCTTGGCCAGCTCCTCCTGCCGCTTCTTGCGTTCTGCTTCTTCCTGCTTTCTTTTCTCAGCAATCAACTCACTGGCGGACTTCCGTTTCTTTGGTTTAAACTTCTCAGCATCAACAAAAGAATAATGTGGTTTTTCCGGTTTACGTTGCCCGAGCAAGTAGCTCATCTGCACTTCATACGAGGGACTGTTCAATTCATTAATACCTGTATTCTTCAGCGAGTATGATCCACCGATTAGAATCGTGTGGTTAATCTTCACCCCACCCAAAGCCGAAATGCCGAAGTCTTGTTTATAACTTCCTCCCACCCATAACACATGATTAAGATGAACCACTCCGGCTACCTCAAACTGAGAAGGTAAATCTGCATTGATCCGGTACAATACATACGGTTCAAAAATGTGCTTATCGTTACCAAAGTAAAAGCGATTGCTGGCACTGACAATAACCGATTGAAATGGTTTAACTTCCTTGAAAGAAAATGGATCTACACTTACATACGATGGCGCAAAAATAGAGGGCAGTGATACCCCCAGGTGAAAAGTTTTCGTGTGCAACGAAATGCCTGCCCCCCCGAGCAGAAAAGCATTTTGATCGAGTAGCTCAGCTAAAGCCGGATCGGATGCATCTTCAATCTCTTCGAGGTTAACCATGTTCCAGGCACCTCCTATCGTAACGCCAAAGCGAAGGGCTACCTGATCAGAAAGCGAAGTGGAATAACCTAAACCCAGTGTTGCACCTGAGGTGTTTAAAACTCCGCGCGTGTCATTAATAATATTTAATCCAAAATTCAACCCACCCTTGGTTGTGGGACCGTGCAATGAAAGATTGGCAATGGCTGGTCCACCTTGAATGTTGGCCCATTGCTTTCGGTAACCCAAAAACAAAGCCGCTCTTCCATCGGCACCCGCATAAGAAGGATTGTAGGTATACGGATTGATGAAAAACTGTGTAAAGTTTGTAGCATCCTGGGAGAATAACTCTCCACTTAATAACGCCAGCAATACACTAAAAAAATAGAATCGACCTATACTATACATGTATAAAATCTATACAGTTACCATGCACTGTTAACCTCATGAATCAAAAAGCAACAGATTAAAAAATTAGCGTTAGTCATTCCGGTAAAGGTATTCAATATTATCCTAAATTTAGCGAAAAATAGCAAATCTGTGCCCTAAAATCAGACGAATGACCTTTGGCTTCTTTTGTAAGTTGAACACACGGTGCCTCCTTGTTCTTATCCTTGGCCTATCAGCTGTGACCAATAGCGCTGCCCAAAAATTTTCGTTGGGTGCAAAGGGAGGACCACTGATGCTGTGGACGGCTTACGGAGACAAAGACGATAAGGCCAACTTTGATTCCCGAATAAAGGCTGGGTATAGTGTCTCCGGATTAATCGGGTTTCCGCTAAAAAACAAATATGCCTGCTTGCTTGAAGGCGGCTACTCACAGCGCGGCCGGGTGCTCTACTTTAACAATGGCTTTAGTAAAAACGATGCCACCTACCGCTATACGGATTTCACACTTCTGCTTCAAAAATCATATTCCTTTAATCTTTCCAAGCAAGTAGTAGCCGATTGGTATTTTACCATTGGTCCGCATATAAGCTATTGGCTAAATGGAGATGGAAGAGTTGGCTCTGTGGATAATGATGGCCAGGCCTATACGGTTGTGTTCAACAAACCGTTCACCGGCTTGATTGATAACAAGATGTACCTCAATGATGTAAACCGTTGGTTATTCGGCCTCAACTTTGGTGTGGGTATGCAAGCGCCATTGGGTGGTGAACGTAAACTAAATCTTGATCTTCGTTTTATATCGGGGCATACCTACTTCGGAGAACGAAACAGCGCCTCGTATAGTTGGCAGAATTTTGAAGATAACCTGCGCGCCAACGAAAAAATTCTAATGTTTACCGCGGCCTATGTGGTTAATGTTGATTTAAAAAATCGCAAGCAAGGAAGAAGCACGAAAGACAAAGAAGTTAACCGGAAGCCGGTTAAAAGAAAGAAACGATAACATCATCCCTTCGCCACCTGTCCATCTTTTATTTCAATAGTGCGATCAGCCATGGCTGCGAATTCTTTATTATGCGTAACAATAATAAACGTTTGATTTAATTGCTTGCGTAGATCAAAAAACAATTGATGCAACTCCTGCGCATTTTTTGAATCCAGGTTTCCGCTTGGCTCATCGGCCAACACTAACACCGGATCGTTGATCAACGCCCGGGCAACGGCTGTGCGCTGCTGCTCCCCTCCCGACAACTCAGATGGTTTATGCTCCATGCGGGAACCCAGGCCGAGCATATTCAACAACTCCTTGGCACGCGTTGTAATCTCTTGTTTGCTTCGTCCGGCTATCCATCCGGGAATCATCACGTTCTCCAACGCAGAAAATTCCGGTAACAGGTTATGAAACTGAAAAACAAACCCAACCGACTTGTTCCGAAATGCGGCAAGTTGCGAAGATGAAAGCCTGAATACTTCCTGATCGCGTAGATAAAGCTGGCCCTGATCAGGTTCATCCAATGTTCCCAAAATATGCAGCAGCGTGCTCTTACCCGCACCCGAAGCGCCAACAATGGCAACCACCTCTCCGGCCGCAACTTCCAGGTCTATTCCCTTCAGTACATTTAATGCACCATACGATTTCCGGATATCAATGGCTTTTACAAGGGGCGTATTCACACAGATTTCTTTGAATTAAAAGGTTAAATAAAGTAGTTTAGCCACAAAATAAAAATTCATGAACATTCACGAATACCAGGGAAAGGAAATACTCAAGAAATATGGTGTAACCGTTCAACGCGGCATCGTTGCCGACAACCCGGATGCTGCCCTACAGGCTGCCAAGGAGTTGCAGGCCGAAACCGGTACCAAATGGTTTGTTGTTAAGTCGCAAATCCATGCGGGAGGCCGCGGAAAAGGCGTGGTAAAGGAAACGGGCTCTAAGGGCGTGGTTTTAGCAAAAAGCCTTGCCGAAGTGCCTGAGAAAGTGAAGGGTATTTTGGGTGGAACCCTGGTGACGATCCAAACCGGTCCCGATGGGAAAGTGGTGAATAAAGTACTGATTGCCGAGGATGTGTATTACCCGGGGGAATCAGAACCAAAAGAATATTACATGAGTATTTTGCTGGATCGCTCCAAAGGCATTCCGGTTATTATGGCGTCAACTGAGGGTGGTGTAAACATTGAAGAGGTAGCCGAGACCCACCCCGAAAAAATCGTAAAAGAATGGATTGACCCGACTATTGGCCTTCAGGGATTTCAGGCAAGAAAGATAGCCTTTGCCATGGGCTGGGAAGGCAATGCCTTCAAAGAAGGAGTTAAATTCATCCAATCGCTGTACAACGCCTATGTTGGGTTGGATGCCTCCATGTTTGAAATTAATCCGCTGCTTAAAACATCGGATAACAAGATACTTGCCGTTGACTCAAAAGTAAACCTGGACGACAACGCACTTTACCGCCACAAAGACCTGGCTGAGTTGCGCGACCTTTCGGAGGAAGATCCATTGGAAGTAGAAGCCGGAAAAGCTGGTTTGAACTATGTAAAACTTGACGGTAATGTTGGCTGTATGGTGAACGGTGCCGGACTGGCCATGGCCACCATGGACATCATCAAATTATCCGGAGGTGAACCTGCCAACTTTTTGGATGTAGGTGGTGGTGCCAATGCAGAAACCGTTGAGGCTGGGTTCCGGATTATTTTAAAAGACCCCAACGTAAAAGCCATCCTGATTAATATTTTCGGGGGTATTGTGCGTTGCGACCGAGTGGCCAATGGTGTGGTGGAAGCCTACAAGAAAATTGGCAACATACACGTACCGATTATTGTACGGTTACAGGGTACCAATGCTGAAGAGGGAGCCAAAATCATTGAACAGTCAGGATTGAAGGTATTTTCGGCTATTTTGCTGAAAGATGCAGCTGCCAAGGTGAAAGAAGTACTGGCCTGAGATTGATTTTAAAAAAAGACCAAAATCCCCTACCTTAGTGGGATATAACGCACTTGCTATGAGATTTTTACGTCTGCTGTTGGTAGTGATCGTAGTTTTACCCGAATGGGCTGATGCCCAAAGCTTTTACGCGGTAAGAAGGGAGCGTTCGATTATTGGATCGGTGGGATTAGGAACTTCGACCTATTTTGGTGAGTTGGCTAACCCGGGAGACAATTTTGATACGAAGCCATCAGTAAATATTGGACTGCAATACTTTTTCACTAACAGGGTTAGTGTACGCTCTGAACTGACCTGGTTCCAAATTCAAGGTGATGATGCCAAGGCAGATGATGGTAGTCGCGTGAGAAGAAACCTGTCCTTCACATCAAACAATTTCGAATTAAACGCTACGGGAGCAATAAGTCTACTTCCAATGGGCCAACGATTTTATCAACGTCCTAAGTTCAACGTTTACGGATTTGCCGGGATTGGAGTACTTTATTCAAATCCAAAAGCAGAATACCAGGGGCAAAAGTACGCCTTACAACCGCTGCAAACTGAGGGGGTAAAGTATAGCAGATTCAATCTGGTTATTCCATATGGCCTTGGCACGCGTGTTATGCTGAATCCTTTTTTCAACGTTGCCATTGAAGGAGCTTATCGGGCCACCTTTACGGATTATTTAGATGATGTGAGCACTGTACATAAAGACCCTGCGTCATTCTCAGATCCAGTGGCTGCAGCCTTGGCAGACCGAAGACCCGAGCTTGGACTTCCAGCCGTAGCCCCCGGTACACAACGAGGAAACCCGGATAAAAACGATGGGTATTTCTTTCTACAAATGAAACTGGAATATTATATCCCCGATGAGGTGTTCTGGAACTCGAACAGTAAACTCTACAGATCTAAGCGTAAAGCGTATTACCGGAGAAGACGGTAGCCCTATTTCTTTCTGTCAAGGACTTCGTAACGTGAGTAGTTACTCTTAAACTCTGGCACGAGTTCTTTCATCAGCGCAACCATCTTCAATTCGTTTCGGTCGTTGAGTAAATCCCAAAACAACTCGATATAATTATTGATTTCAGCGTACTCGTACTCAAGTACCCTTGCCTTCATAATTTTTGGATGATGGGTTGAAATGGTGTTCTCCCTGTCGCCCAGTAATTCCTCAAACAGCTTCTCACCTTCTCGTAAACCAGTAAATACAATTTCAATATCCCTACCCGGTTCCAAACCTGAAAGTTGTACCATCTTTTTAGCGAGGTCAAGAATCTTTATCGATTGCCCCATATCGAACAAGAATATCTCCCCGCCTTTACCCATTGCTCCGGCCTCCAATACAAGCTGACAAGCCTCGGCAATGGTCATAAAATAACGCGTAATTTCAGGATGTGTTACCGTGACCGGGCCCCCTTCCTGAATTTGCTTTTTAAACAGCGGAATTACTGAACCATTTGAACCCAATACATTTCCGAAACGGGTAGTAACAAAAAGTGTATGGCGCACCCCTTGTCTCTCTAATTGATTGTTTAGGGCCTGTACATAAATTTCAGAAATGCGCTTGGAGCAACCCATTACATTGGTCGGGTTTACCGCCTTATCGGTAGAGACCATCACAAACTTGTCAACCGCATGTTTCACAGCCATATCGGCCAAGTGCTTTGTTCCAAGAATATTGCATAATACAGCCTCTGAGGGATTCCCCTCCATCATGGGTACATGCTTGTAGGCTGCGGCATGGAATACAATTTGCGGTTTGTGTTCTTTAAAAACTGATTCAATCCGATCGTGATTCGTTATATCAGCCAGGTACGGAAAAATTGCAACCGAATTTGAAAAGCGCTTTAGTTCAAGTTCAAGATCATACAGTGCTGACTCATTCTGATCAATCAGAACAACTTTAATGGGTCTGTAATTAATAATCTGGAGAACAATTTCCTTACCTATCGAACCCGCAGCTCCTGTAACACAAATCACTTTTCCAGCCAATTCACGACTCACATGCTCATTCGATAACTGAATTGCCTCACGACCCAACAGGTCTTCAATATTTACATCTTTTATCTGGTTCAAACTCAATTCACCTTTTACCCATCGCTCAATGGGTGGAATGGTTCTGATTTTAACCTGATGCTTCAAACAACAGTCGACTATTTCAGATTTTCTGTCAAATGGAAGATCCTTAACCGTGATAATCAACTCATCTACGTTCAGGGAAATCAACAAATCTTCAATATTTGAGCGTGATCGATTAAAATAAATAGGCGCTCCCGATAAGGCCTTTCCCGCTTTATTGGTGTCATCCTCAAGAAATCCGACCACGCGCATGGTTGAGGAAGCCTCAATAACCTGTTTGGTTATCATACCTGACTGACCCGCCCCATAAATAAGAATATTACTACGCTTGGTTATCGCGTTACGATAGTATGCAAAAAAATACTTTACAAGCAGGCGGTAATTGAACAGGAAAAGGAAAGAAGAGAGTAAGGCTATGAAAATAACGGAATACGGAATCAGGTTCCTTCCCGTATTATAATGCAGCACCAGGTTTGCAAAAACAACCAGCCCAACATTTAGTACCAGCATGTAAAATATCCGAACACCATCCTGTATACCGGTGTACCGGATAATCCCTCTATAGCTACCTGTAATAAAAATGGCTAGCGCTCCACTTGCTGTGTAGACAAGAATACCGGTTCTAAAATCATTTGCAGCAATATCACCAATAGAGAAATTGAACCGAAGCAAGTAGGCTAGCAAAGCTGAAAAAGCCAATATTGAAAGGTCAATACAAACAATGACCCACCGGGGCAGGATTTTAAGATTATGAATGAGTCGTGAAAACAAAATTGGAAAGTTTAATTTCCTTTCTTCCTGCCAGACAGAAACCGCTTAATACCCAATGCGCCACCCGCTAATAATAGCCATTCAACACCTGTAAGGGGTACATCTGGATTTCCTCCAGGATCGCCTGGCTGTGCCCAAACCACTACAGACAGAAGCAGAAATAAACAGATTAAAGCGCGGGTCTTCATTTGTTGGTCTTAATAATTTTTACCTGATGTACGCGTCCACCTTTCTGAACGTGCAATATATACATTCCATTAGATTGATCGGATAAATCGAATTCAGTGTACTTCTCAAATCCTGAATCTGTTAATGCTTTCGAGGTCAATTCGACCCCAAGGGTGGTCATTAACTTTACTTCTACCGGTCCAACTGATCGAACTTCTACTTTAACAATAGACTGTACTGGATTTGGATAGACGCGAATTCCCTGATCTATTCCAGTTTCATTGGAGGTTATCACAAATTGGCGATCGGCCTCCGTTGTACATCCTTCAGTTGTTGTTACAACCAGTTTATATAAGCCTGAAGCCGAAGCCTCATACTCCTGACCTGTTGCACCTTCAATTGGAGATCCATCCAAGTACCATTGATTACCCGAAGTGTAATTGGAATAAAGGGTGTTCCCTTCACTGGTTATTTCGGCATCAAGAACATCTATAATTACCAGACTGGCTTTTTGATCCAGGAATAGTTCGCTGCAAGAGTTGAAAGCCTTGACAGGGATTTCATATACACCCGGTTCAAATGTTCCACCTGTGAGGCTCAAAGAAATGGAAGATCCATTTCCTAAAACAGCTTCACCCAATGCCACACCATCAAAATAAGCCTGGTATGATACTGTTGGCTCTGTTTGATTGATGGTTACCAATGCAGCAGTAACATCGCACTTTTCATCTCCTTGAACGGCCAATGCATTGTTAATGCCCACTTCACTGATTACGATCTTAAACCGCTCGTTGCCATTGGACAAAGGATTCTCGGTTACCTGAAAAGTGTAAGCGCCTTCTTCCAATGAAGTTGAAACTCCAGTAAAATTGTCAACGAGCGTAAAAATGTATGGTTTATCAAAACTCTCTATCTCTGTAAAGTAGAAACTGTATGTACCCTGATTAAACTTCTCCAATCCAATTGAAACTTCACGGGAGCAGTTAATATCCTTTAAAGCATTGATGGCAAACTTCTCGATACCTGCTTCTCTTTGCTGGAAGGTAAAGAGGTTGAGGTATTCATTTTCTCGCTTGCGGGCATCGTAACTCATGTCATACTCATCAGAGGCTTCATCACGGAAATAAACGACAGTTTCGTCTTTCCTACCGTTTCCTTCAACATTTATCCGAAGTACGTTGGCAAGTTGCCGTTCCCTGAGGATTACAGGATTAATATCAGACGCTTTGTGAGACTCACTGAATGTTAACGTTGTGTTGGTCGAAGTCTCCACCCAAAACGCTTGACCGCTACCGATTATACCACTAAAATTCCCCACCTGAATGCCTCCTTGAGTGTAGTAAACAAACTGACCACTACCCAACCCGCCATTTCCAACATTATCAAGCATGGAAATAATGGTACTTACGCCACCCGGCAGCGAAACCAAATCCCAATCAACCGGAGCAGGATAAGGATTACCTACCAGATTAAATCCGGCAGCATCCGGCTCCGAACCGGTTATTGTAAGACCAATTCCTACATCCCCAAATCTTAGTGTACCGCGTGTAGTCAGTACCGGATTCCCAACATCGCGAATATAGGTTGCATAGCCTCTACCGTTGGTTAAGGCAAAAGAACTTGCTGCAAGTGAAATGTTGTTTGGCCATGCTTCATACCGGCTGTTGGCATCTCCTCCATTCGTTTCTGTCCATCTGTACATTGAAGGAGCATTAGGATTTGTAATCGTTCCTCCGGTTGACGGATTTGAGAATTGGCCAGTAATCTGAATCTCACCCTGCCAGTCCGCCACTGTAGCTCCTACCAATGGAGATGCCAGGTAACGCCATGCCCTCAATCCATCATCATTTTGAACAAAACGTTCTGTAGTCAAATTTCCAACAATTTGAGCGCCAGCAGGTACAGATGTTACTTTAGCCGTACGTGTAGCCGTTGAAGCAAGCACGACATTTCCTGTTCCGCCAGGGCCATCAAAATCAACATCAGGTGAAGAAGTGCCTGCTTGAGCCAATGTGAATTCATTTTGAATTCTGAAAATTGTATTGGCGATTGTAGACCGAAAGTTCAATGTTCCACTCGACTTATTTACGGTTACATTAAACAAGTTAACTGTACCGGCTGTACCAGCTGTTCGGTTAACATCCTGATTTGACGTTCCATTAAACGTTACCCTTCCTGTGCCTGAATTGAATGTACCGTTAACTATAAAGTTTCCAGCCATCGTAAGGTTTGATGGACCGTTTAACGTGGCGCCTGTATTTACTGTGATATTGCTGAACTGCGGTGATCCGGTGATTGAGGATGTTCCATTAAACACCACAGTACCAGTAGAATTTGTAAACGTACCGCCACTCAAAGCAAAATTGCCGGCTACACTCATTACAGATGGTGCCACCAACGTTCCTGTAATGGTAACATTGTTAAAGTTATGAGCGCTACCTCCTGAAATGGTTGTATTACCGCCAAAGGTTACTGTCTGCGCACCAGTGCCGGCATTTAACGTTCCATCATTAATCAGGTCTCCATCAATTCTTATGTTTACTGTTGGTGTTACCGTACCGGTTATCGTTACTTCACCAAATTGAATCAAGGCACTACCACTGATACTGGTTGTTCCGCTAAACGTAAACGGACTGCTGGTAAGTATCGATGTGGAATTTGCAAGCAGATTTCCTTTTAAATCTATGGCATTTGATCCCGCATCGAAAATACCATTGGATAATGTAAGATCGCCATTGATTATAAAAGGCTCAGTAAGTGTAAGCGTTGCACCACCCAGTTTGGTAACATGACGAAGTTCAGTTGTTAAATTCGGCACTTCTGCTCCTGAAGAAATATTTGTTGAAATGTCATAAACCAGGTCATACGAAGTTTGTGCAGTTGGTGTATTGCTGATCAAACTACCTTCAGTTCTGGTTATTACGCCTCCGGTGGCAATAGTGATGGTTCCAGTATTATTAAATGTACCAGAACGTAAATTCAGATTAGTTACAGTAAAACTTGAACTTGTAGCCAATGTTGCTGATGCCCTATCCAGTGTTAAACTATTCAATGCTTGTGGGGTAATGAATTGAATTCCGGATGGTAATGATCCTGAACCATTCACAATGAAATTAGAACTTGCATCAATAGCGAAGCTTCCATCTGTTCTTGAGTACGGGCCACTTATGGTAAGTGTTCTACCATTCAAAATAATATCACCCACAGTTTGGGTGAGTGTTCCGGCTATGGTCAAATCTGTACCAAGCGTTATCGAACCACTTGCCGGCCGGTTTAACGTAAAATTATTGATAGTAGTGCTGCCAGTGGTTCGCAAAGTTCCAAAAGCACCCGTACCACCAATGGAAATACTGGAAGTACTTAAAACATTCAAGAAATTTGAGTTTGGTGTAAATCCACCATTTAATGTAAGGGTTCTATTTGAGACAGAGAGATTACCATTCGTCAATATTAGATTACCTCCAAGTGTCACGTCTGCTGCCAACGTAACCCCTGACACATTGTCAATTTCAGTTGTAACACCAGCAACATCATTTGGATGGGCGCTTCCCATAAACTGAGGCGCTGACCCATTGTAGATTATTCGACTACCAGAATTAAAAACTCTGGTTGGCATAGGTATGTTACCCTGTATGGCGCCTGAGGAATTTAATGAACCTACTCTAACTGTACCATTCAAGGTGAATGTTCCATTCGTTCCAGATGTTATTAAAGGACTTGTTCCTAGGTTTAACACCGAACCACTTTGAACTATAAAATTAAATGCAGCTGTCAATGTGTTAACCGAATAATTTTGGTCAGAACCATTCCCAGAAAATAAAATGTTTTTTGCTCCTACTCCTGCACCCGAATTTAGAGTGCCGCCTGTTTTTTCAAAATTTCCATTAATACTTAAAGTTATGTCACTTGCATTAGTCTGAGTTAATCCAAGATTACCGGCAGACATACTAAAGTTACCGGCAACAGAAATTAATGAGGCTGAACTCAAGGAATTCGAAAGAAAGTAGGTCCCACCTTCAACAATAAAATCACCACCAACCGTTAGTGTATAACCAGAGGTAGAGCTTGCTAATCTTACTACACGGGGAGACGGGGAACCAGTTGATACAAACCTTAAATTACCCATAATATTTTGAAGTTGACCCCCGAGAGAGAAAGTTGTAGTCGTCCCCATCCCTGGAGTATTCCAAACAAAGTTCCCAAAAGTTTGATTTAAATTATTAGGGGCTGCTGGCGAAGCATTGGTTAATCCAGAAATTTCTACTGTTGAACTGGGATCCCAAATTGCGGATGGTATATCTCCTCCGGTAGCAAAGTTATGTCTATAAGTCGATCCTGATTGAAAAAGTAATATTGAAGGATCGCCAATGATAATATCAGAAGAGCTTTGAATAGTACCGTATATTTCACATGGAATAAAAAAAAGTAATGAAGCTAAATCGAGTGTTCCGTTGTTGACCAACAACCCACCTGCATCAACTATTAATGGTGTATTAGCGAAATCTTCTTCTATAGTAACTGTAATCCCAGTACTAATGGTGACACTCGCACCATTGGTTATTGTCACCAAATTGAGATTAATGTCATTAAAAATGGTTACATCGTGGTTAACAATTATGAAATCAAAAGAATTAACATCCGGCACACAGGCACAATCCCATGTATCGGGGTTATCCCAATCCCCATCCTGAACGGAGTTTATTTGAGCTACGGAAATCGTACTAAGAGAGGTTAAACAAAAGGCAATTAAAAAGATTCTTAGCATACGGTTCTCTTCAGGTAATAACTCACAAAAATAATCAAAAACACCGGTTTTGCGGCAATTAATATACTAAATGCCGCTATTTCAGCCTATAGTAACCGCTTAAATCTCTGCTTTAATTTGCGTCAGTATTTCCCCCATATCGGTGGGTGTAAGCGTTTGTCCACTCGGTAAGCAAATACCTTTCCGGAAGCAATCAGCACCAACACCCTTATCAAAAACAATAAGCCCCTCAAACATGGGCTGCTGGTGCATCGGCCTCCACAGCGGCCTGGTCTCTATTTCATTGGCTTCCAGTACGGAACTGATCCGCATTTTGGTTGCCTCATCTTTGAACAAAAAGGTTGAAAACCAACGGTTTGCGCACATTCCGGGCAATTCAGATTGGAACTCAACGCCAAGATTGTTAAGGGCATTCTCATACTGTTCAAAAACAGCCCGTCTTCCCGCAACATTTACCTGTAAATCAGGTAGTTGACATAATCCTGCGGCTGCATTCAGGGGGCTCATCGCATAGTTAAAGCCGATCTCCTGATGCTCATAATACGGCAGGTTTTCGCGGGATTGATTGGCCCAAAACCGCACTTTTGAAGCCCATTCGACCTTTTGGGTCACCAAAACCCCGCCCCCATAGGTTGTGACCACTTTGTTGTTGTTGAAAGAATAGATGCCCACATCGCCAAACGTGCCCACCATCTGATTGTTATAGGCCGAGCCCAGCGACTCAGCCGCATCTTCCAATACGAACAATCCTTCCTTTCTTGCAATCTCCAACAGCCGATTCAACTGGCAGGGCATGCCATAGGTATGCACCAAAATCATAGCCTTTGGCCTTTTGCCTTCCGCCTTTAGCTTGTCAATGGCTTTTTCGACCAATTCCGGATCCATGTTCCAGGTAGTGGGCTCTGAGTCGATCAATACCGGGTTGGCTCCGAGGTAGACTATGGGGTTAATTGTTGCCACATAGGTAAACGTGGGTGCGAGTACATAGTCGCCAGCACCAATGCCCAATACTTTTAATGCAAGGTGAATAGCAGACGTACCCGAATTCAGGGCTACGGCATAGGGTGCGCCCGTAACCTTGCTGATGGCCGTTTCAAAATCGGTAATAATCTGGTTGTGGTGAATCCCTTCGTAACGCTGGAGAACTTCGGTTATTCGGGTAATGTCAACCGGGTTGTATGAAAGCGGAATGGAGTAGCGCATGCCTTGGATAAACAAGGCACAAGTTACGCATTTTTCATGCGCACACGCTGATAGATAAAACCCACCATCAGTAAAAACATGAGCAGTGGGTTTACAATAAGGCGGTGAATCTGCGAAAGCAGCGGGGAGGAAATTTCTGAGTCGCCTTCAAGGGTAAGTTTTACGATAAAGTATATAGGAAGCAACAAGCACACTTCCACCAGAAAAAGATAAAATGAAAGGGTGAGGTACTTGCGTTCTTTAAACCAGGCATAAATCAATACCATGCAAGCCACGTCATTCAGCACGAGACGGATGGTTTTGTTTACAATGAAAACAGTATTGGGTTGATTGATCTGAAGACCTTCCGGAAGAAAAGAGGTGAGTGCTGCCGCATAATTGAATCGTTGAAAGACAAACACCAGTACCAACACCAGCAACGCGCCACCGATAAATATGCCCCGCTTCATGGCTTATCGGATGACATTACCTTACGAATAGAAATTTTGTTGAGCTTTTCAATCCAGACCCACCACAGCAGAAACACCATGATATAAATGGAAGCAGTGAAAGCATACTTATGCACGTAGTAAAAATATTGCTCAAAATATTCGGCCACTAAAAAAAGTCCGCTTACCCGAAGCAGGTTGGCGAGGTGAATCAACACCAACCCAAGTGGAATAAACCACATGATTTTTTTTCGATCGCCACCAAAGGCCGCCATGAACGAAACAAACACAATCGCCACATTAATGCCGTTGCAACCTTCAAAAACATTCACCACAATGCGTGATCCTTTGTAAATGGAAATTGTACGGGTGTTACCTTTAGGTTTGGTGTAGGTTTCTTCCCCAATTATATTTAACAATGCGGATGATTGTTTAGTAACCAGTACAGTTGCAGGGTCGGCAACATCATATTGCTCAATCCACCAACCATAGAGCAGGTTCAGAATAAGATACAGCCCGACAAAAATTCCAAGGAAGCGTAAAGCGGGTTTAAATTCCTTAATCATTTCTTTTGATTGATCGTGCCGGAACACCGGCAACGGTTCGACTAGGTTCAACATTTTTGTTTACCACCGCCCCTGCACCCACAACCGACCGGTTACCAATAGTAACGTTTTGCAGCACAGATGCTCCCGTTCCGATCAAGACTTCCTCACCTACCTGCACATAACCAGAAAGGTGTACGCCCGGCATAACGGAAGTAAATGAACCAATGTGTACATCATGTCCTACGGTTGTATTCAGATTCAGCAACACAAAATCTCCGAGTGCGATATCAATGGTCAGGCGGCAACCTGCCGTAATAACACAACCGGCACCCGCTTTTATATTTTCGCCAATGGTCGCCACCGGATGAATTAATGTTGGGAAATAAAGATTGGATTGTTGAATACGTTCCACCACACTTCGCTTTACTTTCGGATCGCCTACCGCTACCACTACGGCTAATTCTTTATCGATTGCTTTCAACGCATCCAGACTACCCAACACCGGAAGACCAGCTACTATGCTTCCTGCTGCAACTCCATCATCATAAAATCCCGTAACCTGCCATTGCGGATTGATGGCGTTTATCTGATTGATCATCACCAACGTCTCTTTTCCAAAACCGCCTGCGCCAATAATGGCTATATCCTTTAGTTCACTCACCTGTGAATTGCTTTTCGTCTAATGAAACATCTTTGTTCATCTGTACAACCAAAGCTACTGTTTTCAACAAAATCTTAAGGTCAAGCCAAAAGAAAATCTCACGAACGTACTTCAAATCAAACTCAAATTTCTCTTCCCACGACAAAGTGTTTTTGCCATTCACCTGAGCCAGTCCGGTTATTCCCGGCAAAACCGAATGCCGCTCTTTTTGCTCAGTTGAAAGAAGTGGCTCGTATGCTATGGGCAGTGGTCGAGGGCCCACTAACGACATCTCCCCTTTCAGTACATTCCACAACTGGGGCAATTCATCCAGGTTTGTGGCACGAAGAAATTTTCCCAGCCAGAACTGACGGGCCTTTAATGAGAGTTGTTCATTTGTTTTTAATGTACGAAACTTCATCATGGTAAAATGTCTACCCGATTTTCCAATCCGCACCGATTTGTATAAGCATGGAAATTCAAAAGACAACATGTATAGAAAGAAAAGTAAAACAAACAACCAACTCAATAATAAGAACAGCAACACACTCCCTACCCTATCCAGTACAACTTTACCAGATTGTCTATACATGCTTGTTAATTTCGGAAAATTGAAAAGATGGTTTGAAAGATAATTTTGATATCCAGCCAAAAGGATTGACTGTTGATGTATCTCAAATTCAGTTCAAGTTTAACGGGCATGATTTCACGGATGTAAAAATCAATTGGGTTTTCCTTTCCTTCCAATAACTCATTCTCATTCCTGAATTGAATGGAGGCATAATCAGTGATACCCGGTTTGACAGAAATCACGTGCAGTTGATCTGCCGAATACAAATCAACAAACTTTTTTAGCTCAGGGCGTGGCCCAACCAAACTCATCTCGCCTTTCCACACATTAATCAATTGCGGTAACTCATCCAGTTTAAATTTTCGGAGCCAAAATCCTACTGATGTTATCCGTGAATCGCGTGCACCAATGGTGATGGCTGCAGCTTTATCCGAGCTGACACGCATGGTTCTAAACTTGAAAAGTTTAAAAAGCGCGCCATCTTTTCCAACACGTTTTTGCAAGTAAAACACAGATCCTGCAGAATCAAACTTTATCAGCACCGCAATCAGTAGAAAAAAAGGAAAAAGTATTAGCAGTCCAACGGATGAGGCGACAAAATCGAATAAGCGCTTTAGCATGTTACGTATTTTGTGCGGAAGCTATTCCACAAAGTTTCACAGAGATTCACAAAGAGCGCAAAGAACTTAGTGAACCTTTGTGCAATAGTTGCCTTTAATTAATTACTCTCTTTATTCCCTCCTTCAGCAACCCGGTATGAAAATTAATCAGCAGACCCAACTTATAATTTCCCAAACGCAAGTAGGTCAAAACTTGAGCCGTGTGAACGTCCGTAAGAAACTCAACTGTTTTTAACTCAAGCACCAAACTTATTTTCAACCAATAAATCAATCCGGTAACCGTGATCAAGTTTTACATCTTTATACACAATCGGCATCGGTTTTTCTTTTTCTACGTACAAACCACTCTGTACTAAATCATAGTATAAACATTCGCGGTAAGCAGACTCAAGCAAGCCAGGACCAAGGCTCCGATGCACCTCAATGGCCTGACCTATGACAATATTGGATAATTCGTTCTCAGACATTACTTAAGGTTATTTCACAAAGTTGCGCGAAGAATCACAAAGAACACTAAGCTCTTTGTGAACCTTTGTGTACGCTTTGAGCTCTTTGTGTAACAGCTTATAATGACTTATACGCACGAACAACAGCATCAATAATGTAATCAATCTTATCCTGATCAAGTTGCGGATAGATTGGAAGGGATATCTCCGTAGCG
This sequence comes from Cyclobacteriaceae bacterium, assembly GCA_019638275.1. Classification (GTDB taxonomy): domain Bacteria; phylum Bacteroidota; class Bacteroidia; order Cytophagales; family Cyclobacteriaceae; genus UBA2336. The sequence continues at coordinate 137,919 of JAHBUC010000008.1, forward strand.
TAACAGGAAAAGGCCACAGGATAATCTTCTATCCGATAACCTCTTTCCCGAAAAACAGTGAGTATGGGTAGTGGCTGAAAATGTACATTAACCGAAACACCTACCTCTGTAATCCGTTCGATCAACGAATCGCGCTGTGCTTCTGTAATGCCTTTGATGCGCAAGGCAAATACATGGTACGAAGATTCACGCACGTCATCTTTCATGGGTGGTACTATTGCCCACGAATAATTTGCAAACCCTTTTGCGTAAGCCTCCGCCACACGCTTGCGCTCGGGCAACATGAATGTGGGATATTTTCGTAGCTGCGCCAACCCAATAGCCGCACAGATATCCGGCATGTTCATTTTAAAACCCGGATAAACAATGTCGTACCGCCAACCAGCACCATTGGTCTTAGCCAACGCATCTTTGGTTTGGCCGTTTAACGACCACAACTTTAATGTTCGGTATACTTCCGCATGATCAAAAGTCGGTTGCGGCAGGTTAATGCACATGGCTCCACCTTCGGCTGTGGTGACATTCTTCACGGCATGAAACGAAAACACTGAAAAATCACCCCAAGTACCAATTGGTTTTCCTGCATACGTTGCACCCAACGAATGTGCGGCATCGCTCAACACCATAATACGACCCAGCTTTTTCTGGTTCTCTGTTACGGGCTTGAACCTTGCTCTGACTTCGGGTGCATTTACCAACTCAAAAAGTTCCTGATAATCACATGGCCACCCGGCAATATCCACTGGAATGATTGCCTTTGTCTTTGAGGTAATCCTTTCTTTTACTTTAGCGATATCGATATTAAAGTCTTCTCCGCTATCCACCATTACAGGCGTTGCACCGATATGCATAACGACCAACGCGGTTGCCGCATACGTATATGCCGGAATGATAACTTCATCTCCCCGGGTTACACCAAACCAATGCAACAGCAACATCAGGCCGGAAGTAGCTGAGTTACAACACGCCACATGGGCAAGGCCAGTCTGTTCTGCCACCAATTTTTCAAGCGCCAACACCCTGGGGCCTGAGGTAATCCACCCGGAATCGAGTGTTTCCATTACTTCACGCTTAATGTCGTCATCAATATAGGGTGGTGAGAAGGGGATTTTCACGAGATTAAACTTAATTGTTTGTAGTGTGCTTCAATTAACTGGCAAATCATTTCGGAAGCTTTTCCGCCACCATACAATGCCTTATTGGCTTTCCATGTTTTCTGAAAGTATTCAGAAAACGCGCGCAAAATTTTTTCCTTTTCGAAACCAACAACCTGATTAACTCCTTCTTCTACTAACTCAACCCATTCTGTTTCTGTTCTCAAGGTCAGACAATACTTCTGGAAAAAATAAGCTTCCTTTTGAAGTCCACCACTATCGGTCAACACCAATGAGCATGATTTCAATAATCCGATCATTGACAGATATCCTTGTGGCTCAATACATGTAATTCCATCCATAGGAATCCCCGCAAGTTTTGATCGCGTTCTGGGATGTAAAGGCATTACGACCGGAACCTGCTTGCTTATAGTTCGTAAGGCTTCTATGATTTTTTTTAGTCTGTCTGCGTTATCCGTATTCTCAGCACGATGCAATGTGCATAACACAAATTGGTTTGGAGTTAATCCTAATTGTGCGCATACTTCTTCTGTTCGCACTTTGTCTGCATAGTAACTGGCCGCATCCTGCATCACATCTCCGGTTTTTGCTAGGGTTACACTAAAGCTATCAAAGCCCTCTTTGCTTAGGTTTATCATTGCAGCCTCTGTAGGACAGCACAAAATGTCGCTGATTCGATCAGTCAGTATCCGGTTAATCTCTTCGGGCATATCCATATTAAAACTCCGCAGCCCCGCTTCCACATGGATCACTCTTACTTTCAATTTCTTTGCCGCCAGTGCACCTGCCAGCGTGGAATTGGTATCGCCATAAACCAACACATAATCGGGTTTTTCTTTTTGAACGATCTCCTCAACACCCGACAGCATTTGGCCTGTCATAGCGCCATGTGATAATCCATGGATATTCAAATTATAAGCAGGCTTTGGTATAGATAGCTCCTGAAAAAAAACATCGGACATGTTCTCATCAAAATGCTGCCCAGTATGAACGATTACCTCATTAAAGCCAGGTCTTTGTTTAAATACACGTGAGAGTGCGGCCGCTTTAATGAATTGCGGACGAGCACCCAGTACAGTTAAAATTTTGATCATAATTTAGCTTCTACACATTTCTCCATGCGCATAGATACACCAACTCTTTCTACTATCTGCCATCCATTTCGATTGTACGCACTTAACGCCTTAATATTATTAGCTAAAACGGTCAATGACAGTCGTCTATAGCCAAGCGCTATGGATTTTTGCTCGAATGCTTTCAAAAGTTGATCGCCCACCCCCTTGCCTTGAAACTCCGGATGAACACCAATCACAATAAGGCTAACATGAGGTGTAATGAACTCCTGTCGTTTGCTAACAGGCGTCTGATATCTGACTAATCGATAGTACAAATTTCTGGCAATCAGCGAATATCTTGCTGCTAATTCGGAATGGAACCACAACCACGGCCTTACAATTAAAGCCCGGACAATTTCCTTAAAAGCATATTGTATTGTGCCCGATGCAGAGCCATGAACCTGTGTCCCATCCGCAATCATGCCCCCAGCATACCCTAGGCATCTCGCACCATCAGTTATCCATAGTAAAAATCGTTTATCACTTACCAGATACCACTCAAGCATTTTACGGGAGACATTTAGCCCTAGTTTTGTTGACAATGTTCCCGGAAAAGCTGCCTGGTGACAAGCAACAATCTTATTTAAATCAGAAAATCCAGCCTCACTTACTTGAATCTTATTTGACACAATTATTTTTTAAAAAGACCACCAATAAATCCAACTCCATAACTAATGTGAAGTGTAGGAAAAACCAGCAAAGCCCGGAAGCGATGCCAAAATTTTAGCTTGCGGGTAAATGAAAACCAACTCAACATTATCCCATACAAAAGTGCTGGAATCAGCACATATAAATGATCAAAATACAACATGATTGGGATCATGCACAAATACAAACAAAATAAAGCAGGAACCAGATGCCTAAATCTCATGCCCGCGGATACCTTTCTCAAGACAAGCGGCTTGTACAAACCATATTCAAAATACTGTTTCCACAATTTCTGCAAATCTGATCTAACCTGGTATTCGCACTGCATTTCGGGAACCATAAGTATTCTGAAGCCAAAGGAATTTATCCGATAATGCATCTCATCGTCCTGGTTCCGGATCAATCGCTCATCAAAGAGGCCTACTTCCTCAAATATTTCCCGCTTATAACAAGCAAAGGCAACACTATCCACATACATTCTTTTGCTGTAAACCCGGAACTCAGTACCCCCCACGCCAAATGGAGTACTCATGCATTCAGCTATTACTTTGCCCCACAGTGTAATCCCAACTTGTTTTAGAGGGCCACCAACGACATCGCAATTATCTGATTTAAGTTCTTTTAAAGCAACACTAAAAAAATCTGATGGATACTTTGTGTGAGCGCCTAGTAGTGCAATATAACTCCCCTTTGTTCTCGGATAACATAGGTTAAAAGCAAAGCTCACAAACTTTCGATCATTTTTGACCAAGTGAACATTTGAATGTCTAAGCCCCCACTCAGTAACTATCTGACAGGTTTGATCAGTTGATCCACCATCCGCGATAAATAATTCAGAGGGTTGCGGACAATTATCAATAAAATTCGCAATGATGGATCCGATATATCTCTCCTCATTATAGGTTGGACAGATAATACTGAACAAAACGCTCACCTTACTTTACGTTTGTATCCAACCCAATTCTTGAAACGACCGCCTTTAACTTACCATTAGACGATCGAGGTAAAGCAGTAAATATTCTAATATCCACATCCACGTTTCCTAACCTACTTTTTAAACTATTATGTATTGCTTCCTTCTCTGCCGAGCCAAAATCATCAGTGGGGACAAGATTTAGGATAAAGTGATCATAATCCTCCTGAACAACCTGTACCTCACGAATACCCTTTAAATCTGCAAAAAAACGATTAAAGCTTCCTAGTCTTCTACCATCACGCAACGTAATGATATCATCAGTTCGACCAACTATTTCATTTACTCTTGGCATTTGAATAGCTTGATTAGTAAGGGGATCAAGGGGCACACCCAGATCACCAATTCTATATCGAATCAATGGTTGATCAAAATTTAACAATCCTGTACAAATCATCTCTCCCTCTTCACCACACTTAACTGGTTGTGCTTCTGAGTTAAGAAACTCAATGATACCACAATCGGGACTGATGTAGAGGTTACCATCAGGATGCTCTGTGATCAAAGCACAAGCTTCTATGCCACTCCAACTATCATAAACCGGGCATTGAAATGCCTGGGCGATAACAACTTTCATTTCAGCGGTAAGTTTTTCGCTCGAACCTATGACTGCCTTAAATCTTAAAGGCTGAAGGCCGGACTCCATTAATAATGTTGCCAACAAAAAAATACTCGAAGAGTATCCCACCAGGTATTCAGGTTTTCTGTTTTGTAGCACCCTATAGTACCACATGAAGTTTTCTTTACTGACATGGTAAATCGATAAATAAACCTGATTCTCCACCCAATTAAATCTATGAAATGGTGGTCTTGCCGGATTACCGAATACCACTCTTCTTCCACCGATCATAGCTCGAGAGGAAGTATATGAAACTCCTGCCCAATTCCGACATCTTGCCTCATAGGCGGCATACCACGTTTGTTGAGTTGAGACAGAAAAAAGAATACTAACCGGTGTGCCGGTACTACCACTTGATGTAAAAAACTTTCTTCCCGGAAGTATTTTAGAAGAAACGAGGTCGGTTTTGCCCAAGCTCCGCAATGTTTCCTTCTCCAGCATCGGCAGCTTACTCAAATTATTGAGTCGGAAACTCAATAAATCACCTAATTCAATACCACATGCCTTATAGGTGGTTGCATAGTAAGGCACAGTAGTATAAGCATGAACCAATAATTTTCTTAATTCTCTTTCCTGATAGGCGAGCCATTGCTCATAAGAATAATGCTCACGTGATTTAAACTCTTTTACCTGCTCTTTAAAAACCCCTCCTAGCCTCCGTTTTCGCCATAACAATCCATATACAGAAACTACCACGTGCTGAAGAAAAACAGGCAGGTGAGGATAGATTTGATTATGAAAAAATATCATGTTTGTGATGCACTTTGGAAAAGTAAATTCCATTGATGTCTAATGGTAGCCCAATCAAAAGCCTCAACTTTTTTTCTGGCCTCATCAGCCACATAAGAAGCCGTATCCGGATTCTCACAAATAAACTCAACAGCTTTAACCATACCCCGAACATCGTGTTGATCAACGGTGAATCCAGTAACTCCATTTTCTATCAAGTAAGGAATACCCCCCACATTTGTAGAAACAACAGGCAAACCTAAGGCCATGGACTCTATAACACTTACGGGCATATTATCGGCCGATGTTGTATTTAAAAAAATATCAAAGTCAGCTGCCCGATCAATCCACTCCGCTTTCGGAAGAAATCCGGCAAACTCAATATTGTCAGCAACCTCAAGCTCATGTGCCAATCTCCTGCACATTTCAAGAGACCCATCTTTATCCTGACCAGCCATGAGCAATTTACAATTTGGATACATGATCGTTAACTCCTTTACGACACGAATAGCCATCTGAGGTTGGTACAATTTATGAAATGCCCTAACCCAGAGTAATCTTGGGGAAAAGAACTTACGGTTACTAAAATTATACCGTTCAAGTTGAATCGCGTTTGGAATAAAGATCACATCCTGATAACCATATTTCCGAAATACGGATTGAAGAAAGAGAGACGGTGATACAATTTTAAAAGCATGCATAAAAATCAACAACGAAGCCCGAGGTGAACGTTGCAACCGATTTTCCAATTCACCTCCGTGTAAAATAGGAATGTATGGGATATTTAAAATCCGGCACATTTGCGCAAGTAGCCACGCATACCAAAACGCTGAAGTACTATACGTATCCAACAATACCAATGACGTCTCCCTCCTGTTTCGTAACAAGCCTTGAATCATATGCAGCATACGAAACAAAGGGCTTCTTTTATCGGAAAAGGCAACAATATTATGCTGCTCCTGCCGGAGCCGTGGCGTAATCTCTTCGATTACTGATGGCGACTTTCCGTGCCTGGAGAGCATGTTTCCGAAGTATAATATCACGTGAGGATAGTAATTGTATAAAGGTAAATCCATACATAAACATGGGTGCCGCTATTCGGGTAGCCGAATGCAACATGAACGAAAAGCAAAAAAGTACACCCACCACCAAAAAAACCTTGTTCATTACACGAGGCTCTCGCAAGTAGAATAGTATTGGGGAAAACAACAATATGAGCAAAGCTAACAAACCAGCCAGTCCATGTTCAGCCAACATGCGTGTAAATTCAACATGGGCAATAATTTCATAGCCTTGTTCGGCACGGGCTGATTTACCCATTCCTACACCAACCCCAAAAAGCCAATTCTCTTTAAAGATGTCCCAATCAATCTTAACAATCCGGGTGCGCCCAGATGTATAGCTATCAGCTGCCAATTGCTGACCTCGCTTAATACCAGCATAGCGATCAAAAAGCGCATTACCCGTTAACTCATTCGTATATTGAAAAAGACTATATACAACCAGGGAACCAGCAATCACAAAAAATATTACCCGGATACGCAAACCTGCAGAAGCCTTACTACTAAACAAAATGAGTACGTACACCAGCACCAAAACAATAAATGCTGTAATAATACCACCTCTCGAAAATGTCAGCAGGCCCCTAAAAAGCATCATTCCGGCTATTACCAAACCCACCCATTGCCACTTAAAAAGTTGAAGCTTTAATAAAATTCCCAACCCAATAATGATGATGCCAAGCCCTAAAACGGAAGAGACCTGATTAGGTCCGTAGATACTGGTTTGAAAATTACTGCCATAACCAAAATCTACTTGCGCAAGATCGGGACTCTTTACTATAAGAATGGATACCAGCGTAATCAGTGGATAAAGTAACCATCGCAAAACACCTACAAAATGCTCTATGTGAATTTTGCGCTTATAAAAAAATAAAGATGAAACCGCCAGACATAACGGACCTGACAGATTAGCCGAAACAAATTGGCGTGTCTCTTCAATTGTACGTCCTTGCGAAAGTAAGATACCAGGAAGGAGTAACAGGAAATACAAAAGAATACCAAGCTGTATCTTCATTCCGCTTCGCAACCACATAATGAGCAGGATTAACGTTACGGCATACTTTACAAACTCATGGGGCAAACCGGATTTCGACAATCGAAAAACAAGCTCAAGTCCACACAGGTATCCTGCCGCCAAAAGGCCCCGGTTAACACTGGTTGATGAATCAGTCAACGCCCAATAAATACCCATCAGAAGTACCACCACCCCAATGTAAAAAGTCAGGCCGGGTATTACAGAGAGTATAGCACCCAAAGCGAGGTGCAACCCCGCCAGGATTTCGGGAAAGCGTCTTTTTGATTTTATTGTGTTAGTCAATGTTCAATTTCGTTTTGATCTGATCGGCATATCGTTCGTACGTAAATAACGTTGCAAGTTCAACAGCTTGCTGAGACATCTCTTTTAACTTACCAGGTTCAGGTAAAGTCTGTAACTGCCTGGATATGGAAGATTCAGAAATTTCTTTTAACAGGAACCCATTAACTCCATGTTTAACATACTCACCAATTGAACTAATGTCAGAACAAATGGGAATACACCCAAAGCCTGCTCCTTCAGCTACAACTTTCGGAAAACCCTCAGCACGGGATGGAAGAATCAATACATGCGCCTTCGCATACAACTCATTAAGTTTGTCACGCTGTTGCGCCCCATAAAAATGTACCGGAAGAGAATTTTCATTTGCATACGATAGTGCTTTCTCCATTGAATCACCTGGACCGACAACATGTAACGACATACGATCCTGTACATGCCTGAAAGCAGCAAGTAGTTCAAATATTCCCTTCTTGTGTTCAACCCGTCCAACAAACAAAACTATTAAATTGCCTGTAAACGTCTTCTCCTTTGCAATAGCCATACTTTGCTTCAATTCCTCCTTTGAAAAACAAGGGTTCTCGATCGTGTGGATATGCGGAGGATCATTCGCATAACGGCCATTAACAGCAACAAAATTGCTACCCCTACGCAATAGGTAACGTTGTATGGCATATGCTTTCGGAAGAACGGGTTGACGCCAGTTACCAGCATACTTGTGCCAATATTTTCGTCTCCATATCCATGAACTCAAAATGGTTAATAATGCCGGCACGGAAGGGCCTCGTGTATGAATAACATCATGCCTTCGTATTGCACTACCAATTTGAATTAATATAAAGGGTATATAAGGCAGTATTTTAAGCTTTTGCCAGGCTGATTCTCCACCCATGGCTGGCGGAAATTGCTTCAACCGGATATTTGCCTTACTTGGCAAACGACCTAATCCATTATTCTGCTTATAAGGAAAACCAATCCATGTTATTACAGAAAATTGATCGGCCAGAAACTCCATTTCACGAAGCGTAGCTTCAAGCACTACATACTGTTCACCTTCCTTGTACATGGGGGTATCAGAAATTACCAGTAAGGAAAATTTATTTGTACCTGTCAATTCCCGCTCGTGTTTAGTATACTGGCATATATATCCTGACATTTCTTCCCATAAACCTCAGGAGCGTAGTACTTATCAAAATGTTGCATCATGCGGTGTTGCAAAGCAGGTAAATCCATTTTTAAGATTTTCCCGACCTGAACTTCCCACTCATCAATATCAAACGTAGTCATGAAAAATTCGGGAAAGTACAACTGAAGTTCATCGGCCACCTGACCAGTCTTGTACGCGATAAATGGAAGACCCAACGCCATATATTCCAGCAATACCAACGGGCCACTCTCCATTGAAGCTGTGTGAATAGCCATCGTATAGCGATGTAATACCGGTTGAACATCAGCTACTTCATGCTGGCATGTAACCTGGTTCATTAAATGCTCTTGCTCAATCATGTTGCGAATCCGAGCATAGTAGTTGCGATCATTAACACCACCGATCAAATCCAAACTGGCGGGATGTTTTTTTAACAAGGCAGCCATCAGCTGGATGGCGAAAGTCTGGTTTTTTGAGGGCCGGAAATTGGCAACTTTTACAAGTCGTACAGGTGATTTCTCCAAATCGCCCGTTAACTGGGGTGAAATTGCCGTTGCACTCTTTAAAATAGTATTTGCCAACACAAAAGCTTGCTGACTTTGCACACCCACCTGCTCAATTGCCCACTTTGTTAATACAGGATGAACACCGGCATACCAGGAGCGTTTCATAAAAAAGGATAAGCCAATCGGTATTGATTTATCTTGTTCAATATCACCGTAATGATCGTGCAACAACAATTGGTAGCTACCCCCGAATAAAATTTTAGCCAGGCCTATATAGCGTAGGTTATACCGTAGATGAATATGTACAATATCAAAATCCGAACATAAACGATGTACCTGATAAAGCTTCCATGGATTCCATTTAAACTTCCTATTTAGTCTGTACACCGGAATTCCGCTTTCCAGGCACTGCAGCAGACCCAGCTTATCAGTAAGCACACAAACCAAAACATCAACTTGTTGTGCCTTTAAGATGTTGCACATCGTTACCAGCACACGCTCAGCTCCACCTACATTAAGCGAATCAATTACCTGAATAACCCGCATGAAAAAACTCTCAAAGAGAACGACTCTTAGCTGCCACTCCAATTATTGTTGGCCCATGGTACTTCCCAATCAGTGCCTTCAGCATAAACCGATAAGTATCTGATTTTTTAACATTGAAGTACGGGCGACTTTTTGTTTTTAAAAATTGAATTTCAAATCCTGCAAGCTGCAACACGCTACTCAGATTTTCCTCGGTAAAAAAATTTACATGTATAGGAGGTCCGTCCTGGTGCAACCTGTTCTTATCCATTGGATAATTTAGAACCTTGTTATAGTTAGGTACGGAAAAACCTAACAGACCGCCAGGCTTTAGGCTTTTATTTACAATTGTAAAAAAATCCTTAAGCTCCTGGATATGCTCAATTACCTCAAATCCAAGAACTGCATCAAAGCTTTCTTGATAGGCAGCTAGTTGCGTGAATGAACCCGCTCGTACGTCAATTCCCAGAGAAGATGCCTTTTCAGCAGTAGCGGAATCCATCTCTATACCCATATAGGATAAATTTCTTTTCTTGAGATAAACTCCAACCAGTCCTACACCTGCCCCTACCTCGCAGACCTCCCTCACTTTTTGATCCAAGATATAATGTACAACTTTTCGCTTTGGCCAACCTAATCGCAAGGAATCCTGTTTCGACAACCGGATAAATTCTGCTTGATAGGGCTGATACTTTGTGCTTTTGTTATAAAGTCGATCATATGTTTCCTGTATCTGACCATCTGTAAAAATGTCATTACAAAAAATAAGTCCGCAATCTTCACACTTTACCAGGTTATACAGCGGATTTAGTTGCTGGATTTGGCCTGAACAAATTTTACATTTATCAAACGAATTCATGAATTCCGTTCTTATGAACTATAAACTATACTTTTTCAAGACATTTCAATAGCAACAGATCGGGCCTAAGATGGCTTGTATAGTAGATATTATTATTAACCATTAACTTTTCTCTTAACTCACGATCGTTAACCAACTTTACGCACTGCTCTACGCACTGTTCAGCTGTAGCATAAGTCAGGTAATGCTGGTTAACAGCGAAATTACCAGGCACAATACAATTCACCGGTGTTGTAACGACAGCTTTTGACATGGCAACATACTCTGCCAACTTAAATCCAACCGAACCCTCAAGCCCTGGTGTGGCTATTCCAATAGATGCCCGCCTGAGCTTCTTCAGGTAATTACCTTTAAATACCTCATCATCACTTTTCACCAAAGCATCTGGAGCCAACTGTGCGCTCAGTCTATCGCGTTGAATACCTCCGATAAAAAGATCACCAAACTCTTTGCGTAAGCGCAACACCAGGTCAACGCGCATTTGATTCATTATTATTCGCTCTTCTCTTTTCCATTCTTGCTTCGCAGAGTCGGGATTCCAAAGTCTTGCATAAAAAATAATGCGCGGATCCTCAACGGTTCGCGGGGTGTCCTCAAAATGATGAACCAGGTTGTTGGCATAGGAAAGGTTGATATTCAGAGCTTTCGACAAAAAACTGTTTGATCGCAACAGCGCATGCATCCACCGCTTCCTGTTTTTGGTTAACCATGCACGGTACACCATGCGGTCATGCTCGTGAAAAACCGGATAATTCAATCCATACGGTTGCAAACGCGAATCGGTTTGTTGCAACGTAGTGGTAAGCATACGCTTAAAATACAAATCGGAGCGCTGCAACCAGGTGTTGCTGTAAAGCGCTGGGTTATCACTTAAATCAAACACCAGCACCTTATTGTTTACCTCCAGGCGAACCAGCGGCTCATCTGCACGGAGTTCCTTCCCGGCTTTATAAGTCACCTTAATCTTACCAGCATCCTGTAACATGGCCAAGCCACTAAACAGCTGACTTGTATGTGCCAACTGCGACTCCACATAGGCGGTAACGTGAATAGGTCTGTTTATTCCTTCCATCAAGGAAGTAAGGATTCAATTTGAGGGCCTTGTCGAAGCATAACACTGGACTTTCGCCATGATCGAAATACCTGAATCAACACCAAAGGCAGAATGAGTATGGCAACAATACCTCCTAACCAAAAAAGGCCGCTGTTCTTTTTGTACCGAAAAGGGATTATCGACATGGGTATCTTAATCAGTAAATCCAGTCGGGCTATTGTGTTACCAAAATATCGCCTCAACAAATACAATACGGAAGGAACAGGCCGTGGAGCAAGCACAGACGTAGGACGAAAAGAATCCCAACTGCCCATTTGACGCAAGCCACCCTGCGGAGCCTTTACATCCAAAGCAAATGCCTGCGGATTGGAAATGCTGCGAATGCCTGATAAATAAGCACGCAAGCCAAACTCACCATCACCCATACGCATGCGCTCAAATTGCATATCGAATAGCCCAACACGCTCGAATACCGAGCGATGAACCAAGGCATTCCCGGTTGCAAACTGTTCGGCCCAACGAAAGTGAGCCTTATGAATGGGCATGTGACTTCCTTCAGCAAAGAAAATTCCTGCTGAGACATCAACTCCAAAATGCGTAACACAGGCCAAGTGCTTTTCAAGCCAATCGGCTTCTACCCGAACATCATCTTCCGAAAACGCTATCCACTTCCCATTACTCTCCCGAATACCCCGGTTGCGCGCTTTCCATAAACCAGGTTCATATTGATGAATTACACGCAGCGGCAAATTAAAATTCGCATAAAATTCCGGTCTAAAAGGATCTGACTGATCAATCACCACCACTTCAAATGAAGTGAGGGTTTGCTTCTCTATATCCCGCAGAATATGTTCCAGATGAGCATACCGGTTTAATGTAGGAATAACAATTGAAACCAGGGACGAATCCTTTACCGCTTCATAATCAACTGTATGCGAAAAACAGGACGTGTATACCGAAACGCGCTTTACTTTTCGGGTTCTTAAAAAGCACCTCCATTCACGAAACGGGTTATGACCACCAAGGCACCGCAAAAAAAGAACATACCACGACCACAACCCATGATAATACCTGCGCAGAAAGCGATACTCATCAACCACAGGAATAGCCTCACCTGAAATGGAAAGTGAAAGGTGCGGATCTGTAGCAATATAACCCTTAAGCAAAAGCTGGTGAGCCGCATCGCGTAACATGGATTCTTCTTGCACGTACCCGGAATCCAGGTCAATCAATTTCCTTTCTGCAATCGAAATTTTTCGCACATCTACCCAATAAACACGACCATCAGGAGCATGTAACCAAAAGTACCAGCCGGGCTGAACATACTTGGTAAAAGAGAAGATATTCGTATTCACATTCATCACCACATGGCCGCACCTTCCACCGACTCTTTAACATGTGTTGTATCCTCAAAACCGTAGAGTTTCAACAGCTCATCCGTTACAACCTCTACATCATGATATCGTGCCACATATTCGCGTGATTGCTTACCCAACTCCTTACGCATATGTATGTCCTTTACCAACAACTCCACCACCGCCTCGAGGTTTCGCGGGTCTGCATGCACAATGGGTAAATCGGGGCGATACTTCCGGTATGCCTCGTTAATGTTACAGATTACTGGTTTACCCAATGCCATTAGCTCAACTGAAACTTTTCCATGCCATCCATACAACACCTGATCAATGCCAATGTCGCTGATCTCATATAGCTCCTTTATTTTATGGTGTGGCAATTTCTCAGCCAACACCAACTCAACAGGCAATCCCTTTTTCTTCAGGTTATCAATGGCTGCTTCAATAAAATCAGTACCCTTTTTTCGTCTGCTTGAAGGTGCATGAACTATTCGGATGATACCATCTTGCGCGGACAATGGATTTCGGGCGGGTTGCCAGTAGGTCATGTCAATAACCTGAGGCGATAAAATGGCCGTAGGAACCACTTCAAAAAGATCAGGCTCAGAAACCAACACCACATCAGCGTAACGTAGCCACTTTTTAATTTTACGCAATTGATCAGGCCTGCTTAATGGGGGTTTTGATAGCACTTCACCACGGTTTGTTTCACGCAAATAGTCGAAATGCCTGATATCGATGATGTCCAGTCCGCGAAAGTGAACCACAACTTTTTTTCTAAACAATTTTAGAAGCGGAAGATCAAGCAAGTGAAAGCGCCACCAACTCCACAGGCTAACACCCCAGAAAAAATGAAAAACCTGGTAGTGCTGCAATGCCCAAAGAAAAAAGAGAAATCTATCCCAATTCCCCTTTAGCCCTTTACCCGAAAGGTGTATATCGTTCTGATATCCCCGAAAATCTTCGTTACATGGCGCAGCTGTAGCAGATATCCAACGCTTACGAACAGTTTCTGCCAGCAGTTGAAGCTGCCCCCCGATTTCATAACCTGCAAACAGTATTTTCTTATTCATACCGGCAATCACTTCTTCTTATCACTGTTCATCTTACTGGATGTACCGACACCCAATAGCCGTTTGATCTTGGAGATAATCGCCACCGGTGTCCAATTGTATGGGATCACGCCCAGCCCCTGAATCACAATCCGCTTGTAGGTTCGCCTGTTTATTTTCCGCACGTATGCTTCTACCTGCTCGTACGATGGAACAAACGTTCGCCTGTCATTCCACTTGCGTCCGATACGCTCATGAAGAATTCTTACCTTATTAAATGCCACTGCGCCTGTTGCCGTACCGTAAAAATTAAACTCATTAGGAAGAATTCCGATAGACACAGGAAGGTCCAGAAAAGCCTCCCTGAAAGAGGGCATATCCGATTTAAAACCCAGTTCACGATGTACCCTATCCCAATGTGCCAGGTACTCCATAACCCTACTATCACCATTCCGGTAACCAATCACACCGGTGTGAAACTCATGCAATACACCCTCCAGGCGTAACTTAAAATCAGGTCTGACACTGCGAATGAACATCTCACTATGCCCTACCAGATCGAGCGACATGGCAAACTGAAAATAATCCAGCAAATCAAAAATTCCATCCACATTATCAGCCACAAACGTATCCGTATCAATAAAAACTGTTTTGTCACTGAACGGGCTGCGCACCATACCCGGTATTTTTGTACCGTAACCACGATACAACGCGGGCTCGTGAATAATAACATCAAACCATTCTGACTTAAACGTTGCATCATCCGTAATGATAGCTATAGGCAATTGTGTTTGCTTACGCAATGAACGCACCGATACCAAAACTTCCTGGTGATACTTCTGACCTATAACCACATATAGGAATCCCTTTGTTAGATTAGATTTTTTTTCTGCTTGCATACCAAACCGGATTTCCCTTATTCTCATTACCTATTACTTTATATTCGTATAAATTCTCTTCGAGAATACGAATCAAATCATTTACCTGATGGTCGTAATTAGTTAACAATTTTTTATGGACTTCTATAAATAAAGCAACACCCTCAAGTAATAAATTTTTCATTCCGTTAAGTACTTTAACCTCCGCACCCTCAACATCAATCTTAAAAACTTTTTTATTACTCACAGCATGTAAATGAAAATAATCATCCAATGAAATAGCGTTGATTGTATCAATATCTGCCACCTCTATACCAATAGAATTTTTATCAGACAAAACCTGCAATGTGGCCGCTCCAACTTCTGACTTGACACAACGCTCTACACCTGTTCTATCCGAAACCGCATAACGCTCTATTGTAACATTATCGAGGCTATTTAATCGAACGTTTTTTTTCAAGGATTGAAAAGTTCTGCTGACCCATTTCAAAAGCTATTACACCTGTACGACTCCTCAATTTTGCAATTAAGCATGTAAAATATCCTATGTTAGCGCCAACATCAACAAAAATTCCGTCCTCAGGCAAGGCCTGATCAATGTATTGCAAAAGTTGGCTTTCATACAATTTTCCGCTTCTAAAATAGGTTGCAAAAAAATTTACCGAGAACGGATCGCGTATTGAAAACTTTACTTGTTGATCTTTCCAGACCAACAAATATGATTTCATGAAACCATGATAAACAAGGTACCGAAAATTCTTGCTGGAATACCAAATTTTTCTTGCTAAACCAATCAGCCTCATTTCCTTAATAGCGTCTTGACTGCTTTATTCATTGAGTTTTGGGGTTGATTGTGAAATCACTTCGTAATGCTTGATCATCTCATCCGTCCAGAAATCCATTGACCATTCCCGCTCCATTTTCTGCCGGGCCTGTTTTCCTAATGCAAGCCTGTGCTTTGAATCTGCCAGCGCACGAACATGATCAACAAAAATCGCTACATCTCCATACGGAACAATATACCCGGTGTGTCCATGCTCTACCAGTTCATTCATACCCTCGCACGCAAACGCCACCACCGGTAAACCACACGCAGCAGCCTCCATGCAACTGTTGGCCAATCCTTCAGCCGCACTGGTGGAAATATAAACATCGGACTGCTGTAACAATGCCACCACTTGTTCTTCATTGGCGCGCCCATAAAACTGTACAGCTTTATAAACACCCATTTTAAAGGCCAGGTACTTCAGGCCCTCCAGGTCGGGCCCCTCACCTACTATAGTAAGCGAAACAGGTGTGAAATCCATCAATTGTTTTAAAATTTCCAATTGAAACAGATAACCCTTACGCCAGATGGCCGCGCCAACAGAAATCAGTGCAAGCGTTTGAGTTGGCAGTTGCCCAACAGGGGGGCGAAATTTTTCCAGGTTTACGCCATTGTAATTTACCAACAATTGCGCTGGCCGTGCACCCAAGTCCATGCATGGCGGCATTAAATCTTTCGAAACCACGTGGAGCGCATCTGTTTGCGAAATGGCTTGTCGTACCACATCGGAAAACCCTGCTCGTGTACGGGGATATACTGTTACCTGGCTGCCCCGCACACTGGCCATAACCGGAACATTATAAAGTGCCCCCAGCCAGTTTACTCGCGTTATCAACGTAAGCCATTGAATATGAATCAATGAAACACCCGGCACAACAGCCAGCGGAAAATATTTAATTGTTGTTTTAAGTCGGGCACTCCAACCCGTTACTGCATTCAACTTCCACAACCGAAAAAAGATATGCGGGCTGCTCAACAACTTACCCAGGTAATGTAAAGCATCGTTCACTTTCATTTGGCGAACATCACCATAGCGAACTATTTCTATGGCCGGGTGAAGTTGGTGTTTCTGACCATACTCCATGGAGACCACTACTTCCACTCCCCGCCCATTAAGCGCATGAAGTCTCCGTTGGATAAAGGAAGGAATAGGATTACCCGTGCCAATAACAAAGACTTTCAATCGATCAATTAAATAATTCAGTTAATTATTTTAGAACCACAATTAAAATTTTCTTACAACCGACTTCAAAGCGTAACTATAGAATGAGACTATTAACCTCGCCACAATTTTCCATGTGTACAGCTTATTCCATCGCGCTACCAAAGCCTTTAAAACATTTTTTGAAAAGTCAATCCAGAGACTGCTCCCTATCAAACTATTACTTGCTAACAGATACGGCATAATATTTCTAGCCTCGGTTTCAGGTATTGTTTTATGATCCCATCGCTTAGCATACTTACCCCCTAAAAAATCATTTCCAAATTGTTTACGTTGACGATACAAATCCAGAACAAACGACTTAAAAAATTTCCGTTGCCGAATCGTTTTTGATGTAAATGCTGTAGCATGAATTCGATAGCCGATACCCAAATAATCCAAATTACCAACTTGAAACTGTTCCGAAGTGCGTAACCAAAAATCTTTATCCTCTCCGGAAAACAAACACGGATTATAAAAACCTACAGTTTCAAAGCACTTCCGCGTCATCATCCAACTACTGTGAAAAAATGGATTTTCTCCTTTCAATATTGAACCAATACACGCCTCATGATCTAACGGAAAATTGCTCGGTTGTTGCAATTCACCCTCTTCTGTCATAAACCGACCTTGTGTACCAATCAAGCCATAACCCGGATTGTTCATCAAAAAATCAATCTGTCTGGCAAAACGATCAGGCATTGATACATCATCACCATCCATACGAGCAATCCATTCGCCTCGCGCCAGTTGCAGCCCATCATTTAACGAGCGGGGTAACCCCAGACAGGTGGTATGGACAATAGATTGAATTCGGTGATCCGCTTCTATCGCAGACTGGATAATACCATGAGTAGAATCGGTCGATCCATCATCAATGATGATCAGCTCAAAATTTGAATATGTTTGAGTTCGTATTGATACAATTGCTGTTTCAAGGTACCTCGCTGAGTTGTAGACAGGCATGATTACCGAAACAAGATCTGACTCCATTAATTCGCGCGTTCAAAAAAGTGTATCACATCTTCCAGCACAATTTCTTCAGGTCTTCTAGAAATTACTTTTCGAACCTTCTCATAAGCAGCGTACCCGATTTCCTTCCAGCGGTGCTGGTTTTGCCAAGCCTCTTCCAATGCCTGGTCCAGCAAATCAGGCGTGGCGGCTTCGGCTACAAAGCCTTCTACGCCATGCGTAATCAATTCCTTTGCGCCTCCTACATGGGTAGTGATGCACACGCGGCCACACAGCATAGCTTCAATCAATGCCAATGACATACCCTCCTGACGGGACGGAAGTACTAATGCACAGTTTTGCGACCAGATAGTCGTAACATCAGCTACATAGCCCTTAAAGAAAACGTTACTTAGTTTGAAGTAACTACAAAGCAACTCCAGATACGCCCTTGAGCCACCCACACCATACAGATTAACCTGAATATTTCGTTGCTTCCAGGTTGGCCTGGCCAAAACCTCAAACAAAATATCCAAACCTTTGTGGTAACTATCAAGTCGACTTACTACAGCAAAAGAAACTGATACATTGCTGGCAGGCCACGAAAATGGTAAATCCACTGACACTTGGGCTGCATTATAGATAATTTTAGCTTGCGGTATATCAGCAGCGATTTGTCTTTGCAGCAACTTTCTGTTCTGATCAGAAGCAAAGTACGCAGCACGGGAAGACAAGACCTCAGTTACATATGATATATTTGTTTCATGCGATAACTCTGAAACTAATTGAAAAATAATTGAGTAAGGGACCTTAAAACGACTACAATGTGCAATTTGGCCTAACGTCTTTACATGACTACCTAACGAAATTAGAGCATAATCCGGTTCAAAGGAAACCCACTTCGGAGCAGGATCGTAAAATCTACTTATAAAACGATTAAAGATTGACCGAAAAAAACCTGGTTTGTATCGGTAGTAAATGGTTACTCGCTTATCAATAAACACATCATGAAAATGCTCAGGATAATTTGGCCACCGAAAAACATAGAATGCCAGCCGATAATTTCGCTCTAACAACTCGCGTGCTACTGTGAGCCAAAGCACTTCACTACCACCAAAAGTTCGATTGTTGGAAATAAATAGAACTCTACGAATTTTCAAATCAGATAATTATTTACTACTGAGCCCTGAGCTCATTAAATTTTACCAAGTGGCACACTATACGCTGATGATAACATCACATTCTAGTGACTGGAGGAAACTCGTTTAAGATCTGAAGCAACCATCTCGCTTATCATTTCTTCAAGAGAAAGCTTTGGTTTCCAACCTAAAACTGCTTTGGCTTTGGAAGGGTCACCAATTAACAAATCAACTTCAGTTGGTCGGAAATACAGTGGATCAATTTCAACAACTATTTGTCCTGGTTGAAATTTATATTCTGGATTTTGTGATGTATTTACAATTGCCTTTTCATCTGCGCCTTTGCCTGAAAAAATCAATTCCACACCCACTTCCTTAAATGCCAATGTCAGAAAATCACGTATAGAAGTAGTCTTTCCTGTAGCAATTACCAAATCCATAGGCTTTTCGAGTTGCATCATTTTCCACATCGCATCCACGTAATCGCGGGCATGCCCCCAATCACGTCTTGCATCCAGATTACCTAAATAGATTCGTTTATCAATACCATATGCCATGCGTGCAATACCCCGGGTAATCTTACGGGTCACAAAGGTTTCTCCACGTACCGGACTTTCATGATTAAACAAAATGCCGTTGCAGGCAAACATATTATAAGCTTCACGGTAATTTACAGTAATCCAATAGGCATAGAGTTTCGCTACGCCATACGGGCTGCGTGGATAAAATGGTGTTGTCTCTTTCTGAGGCACTTCCTGAGCTAAGCCAAATAACTCGGATGTTGACGCCTGATAAAATTTTGTCTTTTCCTCTAGCTTTAAAATACGGATAGCCTCCAGTATACGCAAGGAACCCAATGCGTCTGCATTGGCTGTGTATTCGGGAATTTCAAAACTTACGCGTACGTGGCTTTGAGCAGCGAGATTATAAATCTCATCAGGTTGTACCTCCTGAATAATGCGAATCAGGTTAGTAGAATCAGTCATGTCACCAAAATGGGCATAGAACCTCTTATTTGACTCATGAATATCCTGGTATATATGATCAATACGTTCAGTATTAATCAAAGAACTCCTACGCTTAACACCATGAACCTCATACCCCTTACCTAAAAGTAACTCTGCCAGGTACGCTCCATCCTGACCTGTAACTCCGGTTATCAATGCTCTCTTCATATTACTCAATTTTCTCTAAGAAATAAAATCAATAAAGGGTTTTACTGCTCTATCAAAGCTTACAGATTCAGCAGCCCTAAAAGCATTTTCAACATAGGATTCATAGTCAGCCTCTATAATATCCAAGGCTTGCTGGATTGAATCGGGATCTAAGGTATCAATCAACACACCTGCCTTGTAATGTTGAACAATTGAAAAGCCCGGAATATTAATGCCGATAACAGGAACACCGGCCGCCAAATACTTATACAATTTTCCTGAAGGGGCTGTCCAATAATTGAAATTGTCAATTTTTGATAATCTAAAATCGTAGAAGGCAAATCCTACTTTAAATTGCGATAAATAACCCAACATATCCTTGTCATCCTGGTACGTTGTATCAATTAACAACCGACTCTCATCCAGCAACTCGGGAAAAAACATAATCAAGCTCTCCAGAAATCCGCCCTCCAGCGCTCCCCGTATGACCATTTTGCGCTCTGGAAATTTTTTTAAGAAGTGTACACAAGCATAGACACCAAAACCCTTGCTTGCATACCCACTAAAAATCAAACTGTTTCGAGGGACCTTCCTTTGTCGCATTGATGGATCAAAAACTGGCGAATTCGGTAATACAAACACGCTTTTATGGGGCACGTTAAAAAGATAGTCATAGCGTTCCATGCTTTGAATTAAAACAGAAGCTAGAGAATTAATATTAACATGACCAAGAAAAGTCAAGTCAGTAAGTTCAAAAGAGAGAAAATGAACTCGGTTGCTTACCAATTGACTTATTGCTGTTGCTTTCAAATCAACAGCAATAATATCATCTATCTTATGTCGTTTCACATACCGTTTAAGGGAACTAAAGAGACAGAAAGCCTCCAAAGAATTAAGTTGTGAACCTTTCTTCCCAAGAAGTTTATAAAAATGATAATAAATCCAATATATTCGACCATAGCTTCTTGGCAAATACTCAATAATTCTATTATTGACCTTTTCGTTTGAATTATGAAGGCGCGATAGTATCTGCACATTATGAAATGCGCTTAACTCATCATAAAGATTAATAGTAGAGGGCGAATACGGCAGATTTCCTTCCGGAAAAAAAATCAAAATATTTTTCCTTTTCATGCGGTGGGCTCTAGCATGATTTGAGCCAACGAATGGATGTCAGTAGTGGCTCTCCAACCTAACTTATTAATGGTGGCTGGATTCGATACCAGCTTAGCATATTCTGATTTAAAACCGGAAACCAACTCCACATGGTTACGCCAATCCAGATCAAAATGGCCAAAACAACAACTCAACCACTCTTCGATGGAATGTCCGATACCTGTACCAATGCAGGCTTCAAATACTTTGTTTTGCGAAAGCAGCGTAACCATACCTGCTACAATATCCTTGGCGTAACCAAACTCTTTGATGACGCTTACATCACCAATAGGGAGCTTCTCCTTACTTCCGCCAGCAATGCGTTTGGCCACCTGAACAATACGCTGATTGATGTGGTTTTCTTTTCGCAACGGGCTTTCGTGATGAAACAAGTAACCCACGTATGCGGATACCCCAAGTGTACGGTAATACCGTGCAGCGTAAACTGATTGAATACGCGCAACCGAGTAGCCGCTTAGTGCTTCAAAACCGTCTGTTTCCTTTATTGCCTCACCAATGCTTTTAAACTGAACACCACTACCCGTTATAAACACTTTTGTGTGTGGTGAATGCTTGTAGACGCTTTCAAGGATATTTAATGTACCCGTAGAAATCGTGGTGTGATTCTCAAAAATATCTTCGTGCCGGGTGGTTGACTTGGCGGCCAGGTGAAATACCAGTTCAGGCTGTAACGACTTAATTTGATTTTGCACAAAACTGAAATCACTCACATCACCTGTCACATAGCCTTTGACAGATCGAGATATTCCCGTTACACGATATCCAATTTGCTCCAGATGACTTTTTAAGTAAAAACCATCCTGGCCGTTAACACCGAATATAATTACTGAACCATTCAACTAATAGTACCTAAGCCGTAATTTCAATAAAAGGCAATGGAAAAATAAACTTTCCTCCACCCGAAATAAAATCTTGCTCGCGCTGAAGTATGCTGTGTCTGAAATGCCAGGGTAACACCAGGAAGTAATCAGGTTTATCAGCCTTTGCTTCAGCCTCAGAAACAATAGGAATGTTTGTGCCCGGAGTTAAACAACCAAACTTGTTCTCATTTACTTCAGCAATACCTTTAACCAAATCCGTACCTATAGCACAATATTGTAATAGTACATTACCCTTGGTAGAGGCTCCATAACCATAAATCCTTTTTCCCGCTTTCACTAGTGATCTTAAAAGGGCAACCAGTGACTCCTTGTGTTTTTCAACACGGGCAGCAAACTCCATATACGGTGTTACTGTATTCAAACCCATCTTTATCTCCTCTGCCAACATCCAATTAATCATACTGTCATTACTACGATGCCCTGATTTTATGTGAGCAGCGGTTACGGCAAAACTTCCTCCGTTAATATCGTTGGTTTCAACATCAATAATCTTCAAACCGCAGCGTTCCAATAAATTCTTTATCACCTGCAGCGAGTAGAATTCCAAGTGTTCATGGCAGATGGTGTCATAGGAATTGGTGCGAAGCATAGCGGGCAAATAGCTTTGCTCAAAATGCCAGACTCCATCGTCATCGAGAATATCGACAATATCCTGTACAAAGTTACCCGGGCTTTCCAGGTCATAGAACATGGCAATGGAGGTAACAATTTTTGCTTTACGATTACCAAATGCCTTTTTAAACAGGGCTGCATTAAAAAAATCCGGAATAAGCTCAACATCAGCCGGATAATAGGCTTTAAACTTTAAGCCTGTCGGATCGATACCTACTTTTCTATGGCTACCGGTATATGCTTTTAACGAAGTAGCATCGTTACTCCCGATATCCACTACAACATCCTGTTCAGTCAAACTAACCAATTTCTCAAGCCGGGTTATTTTTCTGGTTAAATGCCTGACCATAGACGCATTTAAGCCTGACCGATAACCGTAGTTATCGCCATACATTTCAGTAAGGCTGTAGGACTGTTTAAGCTGGAGCAAACCACTTTCCCTGCACCATACCAGATCCAACGGACCCGTAGTAATTTTCTGCTCGGCAGTTTGTGGAAAAACTCCGGTTAACATCTGGTTGCCCAATGAAAGCACCTGAACCAAATCTGTACTTCCACTAATTCTGCACTTTGTAATTTCGCTATACACAAGACTTTTATTTAGGAACAATCAAAAAATTGTGACCATTGATAACCTTCTCAAACTTATATCCGATTTCAGCAACAAAATCTACATAATCCTGAAAGCAAAGATTTAATTCATCCTCAAAATGGTATTCATATTCGAAGAGAATTGGCATCCGATTCTTTAATATAGTTTGTTTAGCTCCT
>JAHBUC010000009.1 GCA_019638275.1 Cyclobacteriaceae bacterium
GCACACGCTCGGAAGGACACCTTCAGGGACTGGCATCACTGATAAGGGAAACCTCGGCTGATGGTGTTGTGCTCGACACTAAAGGCGAATCGAGTAGGGAGTTGCAGGAGGCTGCCGATGCCGTGAAGCCGGGAGTGATCATGTACAGCGAAGGCATAGCTGTACCGAAGGATATGCCGGGCATCATCAGCGGGAGAGTGCACAATGCCTTGTACTATCCACCCATGTTGAACCTGAACAAATTCATCCGGCCCGACTTCGCTATCTTTCGCGTAGCCGAAGTGTTCAAAGAAAAAATAAAACGGGAGTATGCACTCGCTTTCTTCAATGGCTACGGTACGGAGATCAATCAGTTTGCACCAGGTCATCCCGAGTGGGAAGAAGAACAGTACCGGTTCTTAGGAAGAACCATCAGGATACTTCGGGAAAATCATAGCAACTTCATTTCATCCCATTGGAAGCCGCTCATTTCAACCTTACGGGATAGCATTTGGGTGAATGAATGGCCGGGTGGGGAGAAGACCATTTACACCATCTTCAGTTTGAAGCCAGAGGGCTTTTGCGGGGTGTTGTTTGAAGTACCTGAACACCCTGACAAACACTACATTGATCTATGGTCTCATGAACCAATACTTGCAATCAAACAGGGTCAAAAAAGCTATACTCAAGTTCAACTTGAAGGATTCAATGCTTTTGAGCAGGGTACCAACAATGAAGGATCAGTTAGCTGCATTGCTGAGTTGCCCAGACTGATCGATGCCCATATTACCAATAACCGCTTGCAGATTGCCTGTTCCGAAGGTGATGAACTACGCATTTGGGCGGGCAACCCGGCCTATGGCAAGACCAGCAAACAGGTAAACCTGACCGGGCAAAACGAATACAGTTTTTTCATACCCGACCTCTTTGGGCGATATGAAGGAAAGGTGGTCGTGCAGGCATTTGCCGATGATGAATTGCTGGATGAAGTGGTGCTGTACATTACACCTGGGACACCTCGGTTGATCAGCACATTGACACCAACTAATTCAACGGCATCATCACCCAAAAATATGGTGCGTATACCTGCAGGTTCGTTCACGTTTCGTACCACACATGGTGATGCTTTCATTCCATACCCGAAGGGGCAGGAAAGTAAAGAATACAACATGAAAGCATTCTGGATGGATAAACACCCGGTAACGAATGAAGAATTCCATGCCTTCATTCAGGCAACGAACTATAAGCCGAGAGACACCACAAACTTTTTAAAGCACTGGCGAAACGGAATCTATGCAAAAGGAGAGGAGCGCTTTCCTGTGATCTATGTTTCGTATGAAGATGCACAGGCTTACGCACGCTGGGCCGGCAAGCGATTGCCCACAGAAGTAGAATGGCAATATGCTGCCCAAACTGACAAATTGCTGGAATGGCCATGGAAACAGTCCAAACCGGTTAACAGAAAAGAACAATTTGTAACCGAAACGTTAACCGTAAAAGCCATCGAAGGAATTGACCAGAAACACGCCAACCTGGGTGATGGTAAGCTTTACCCTGTGGGCAGCTATCCTAAAGGCGCCAATCCGCATGGCTTGCTTGATCTTAGTGGGTGCGTATGGCAGCTCACCCACGACATCTACGAAAGTGGAAGCTACCGGTACATCATTATGAAAGGAGGAAGTTACTTCAAGCCTTCCTCAAGCTGGTGGTATGTGCAGGGTGGTCCGCGTGAGCTGCATTACCGGCAAGCGTTGCTCCGGGTAAGCGAAGGGTTTGAACGCAATGCAACCGTTGGTTTTCGCTGTGTAAAGGACTGATTTATGCGTACAAAGCCTCCTTTTGCTCAGCTACTTTCTCGCTGGAAATGTACTCATCGTATGTCATGAGTTTATCGATGCAGCCGTTGGGCGTTAGCTCAATTATCCGGCTGGCTACGGTTTGGGTAAACTCGTGATCGTGTGAGGTGAACAGCACCGTTCCCGGAAAATCTTTCAGCGCATTGTTGAAGGCAGTGATGGATTCCAGGTCGAGGTGGTTCGTGGGCTCATCTAAAATCAAAACGTTGGCACCGGTAAGCATCATGCGTGAAATCATGCAGCGCACTTTTTCACCTCCGGAGAGTACCGTGCACTTTTTAAATACCTCTTCACCAGAGAAAAGCATCTTACCCAGAAAACCACGGATGTATATCTCATCACGATTTTCCTCTTCAGCATATTGCCGTAGCCAATCAATCAGGTTATCATCCGATTGAAAGTAGTTTTCATTGTTCGATGGGAGATAGGCTGTGGTAATGGTTTGACCAAACTTAAAAGAACCGGTGGTCGCATGAAGTTCACCCATCAAAATTTGAAATAATGAAGTAATAGCCAGGCTATCCTTGCTCAGAAAAGCGATTTTGTCGCCTTTGTTCACGTAAAAATCAAGGTTGCTGAACAGGGGCGTGCCGTTGTTTGAATACCCCAAACCTACCGCATGCAAAATCTGATCACCGGCTTCGCGGTTTTGCTTAAAGATGATGGCCGGGTACCTGCGGGTAGAAGCCTGAATTTCATCGACATTGATTTTTTCCAATAGCTTTCGCCTGCTGGTTGCTTGCCGCGATTTGGACGCATTGGCACTGAAGCGTGCAATAAATTCCTGAAGCTCTTTTCGCTTTTCTTCGGCCTTCTTGTTGGCAGCCGAACGCTGTGTTAATGCCAACTGACTGGATTGATACCAGAACGAATAGTTACCCGTGTACAAGCGTATGGCTTGAAAATCTATATCGACAATATGCGTACACACCGTGTCCAGAAAGTGACGATCATGCGATACCACGATAACCGTGTTTTCAAATTCAAGCAGAAAGTCCTCTAACCACGTTATGGTATTTATATCCAGGTCGTTAGTGGGTTCATCCAGAATCAAAATATCGGGGTTACCATAGAGGGCCTGCGCCAGGAGCACACGTACCTTTTGTGAGCCATCCAGCTCTTTAACCATTTTATAATGCTCGGTTTCATTGATTCCCAGTCCGCTCAGGAGCGCGGCAGCATCCGATTGGGCATTCCAGCCGTTGAGTTCTGCAAATTCGGCTTCCAGTTCGGAGGCACGCATGCCATCAGCATCGGAAAAGTCGGGCTTGGCATAAATGGCATCCTTTTCCTGCATGAGGTTCCAGAGTTTGGTGTAGCCCATCATCACCGTATCCAACACAGTAACCTCATCAAATTCGTAGTGATTCTGGCGCAATACAGCCATTCGCTTACCCGGCTCCATGGACACATTACCCCGGGTAGGGTCAATTTCACCCGAAAGAATTTTGAGAAACGTAGATTTACCAGCCCCGTTGGCCCCAATAACCCCATAACAATTGCCCTGCGTGAAACGAAGGCTCACCTCATCAAAAAGAACACGCTTACCAAATTGGAGCGAAAGCTTATTTACTGCCAGCATTTAATTTCAAAATAAGGCGCGAAGATAAGCCAAACGAATGAGACTAAAACCCAGGCTAGGAAGGATTGTCTGTGGGCGTAAGCCAGATCGTATCAAAAGGGGGTGTAATAGTTAAACTTTCATATAATTTTTTACTTGAAAAAGATATAGTTATTAAATTGATATTCAGTACATTTGAAATCGCTATTTTTAGATTAAATTGGTCATGATGACACGAAACCGCACTGTTCACCGAACAGGATTTTTTGCGTTGGTTTTGCTTCTGCTAAGCGTACTACCGGCAAACGGGCAGGAATGCTTGTGTCCAACGTTAGCGGAGTGTAGTCCATGTTCTGGAGGGATCAGTTCATTTACGTTTTTGTATGAGGGTAATCAGGGAGGTTCTATAGCCATCAACGATGATTTGGGTTCAGTGTATTCCGGAACCATAAATCCTGGACAAACTTTTACGGTCAATTCCCGTACTCCGGGACAGAGTTTTAGTGGTCCATTCATTGAGATTTACATAAATGAAATTTTTTTAACACAGATCAGCACCCAATGTAATTTTATAGTGGTTGGTCAAGTATACAGTGACTTTAAAATTCGTGCAGCGAGTAGTAGAAATGGTGGGCCACTGTGCTGCCCGGTTGAATTGTTGGACACCACACCACCTAATTTCATCAGTTGTACATCAAACATGCAAGTAGTACTACCTCAAAATGCATGTTCTGTTGCAGTAAACTGGCCTAATCCTCCTGTTTCGGATAATTGTGGCTCTCCGGTTCTTACCGTCTCCAAGGCTTCCGGAAGTTTGTTTGCTCTTGGTACGACCACTGTTACACACACAGCAACCGACAAATACGGCAATCAATCCACCTGTAACTTTAATGTTACCGTTGTTGACAATTCACCACCGGTGTTTACTTCGTGCCCGTCAAACATTCAAGTATCGGCCAACAACAATTGTAGTGCAACGGCTACATGGACCAATCCTATTGCGCAAGATAACTGCTCCGCCAATATAACCGGTACGCATACTTCTGGAAGTGTTTTTCCGCTGGGTGTTACCACCGTTACCTATACAGCGTCAGACCCCAGTGGAAACCAATCCACCTGTAGCTTCACGGTAACTGTAGTCGATAATTCACCGCCTGTATTTAACTCCTGTCCACCAAACCTTTCAATGAATGCGGTTAGTGGATGTAGCCGAAATGTAAGTTGGGGTGCACCTGTAGTTCAGGATAATTGTTCGGTTACCGTTACAACAAGCCACATGCCAGGAAGCACGTTTCCGGTTGGGGTGACGACTGTAACCTATACGGCAACAGACCAAAATGGCAATCAGGCTACGTGCAGTTTCACCGTAACCATCCGGGATAACACGAACCCTGTACTCAACAACTGCCCAACCAACATTGAATTAACCGCGAGTACTTCTTGCACCGCTGTTGCTACATGGACACCGCCCACTGCACAAGACAATTGCTCGGTAAATATCACGACCAGTCATCCGCCCGGAACGGCTTTTCCCATTGGCGAAACTATAGTGACTTATACCGCAACAGACCCAGGAGGCAACACCGCCACCTGCTCCTTCACCGTTACAGTCAATAATACTCAGTTACCAATACTTGAAAATTGTCCTGATGATCTGGTTGTTGATGCCGATGAAAGTAATACGGCCATTGTTACCTGGGACGAACCCGAATTTTCAATTGCGTGTGGAGAGTTAACCATCACACAATCGCATGAATCCGGTGATGCATTCCCGGAGGGTGTAACACAAGTTGTGTACACAGCCAAAAATGAAGCTGGCGATGAGGTTGTATGCCGCTTCACAGTAACGGTAAACCGAAAAGTGCTTAGTCTGAAGGCTACGCCCGCGATTACACCCAATGGTGATGGCATTCAGGATGTATGGATAATCCAGGACATTGAATTTTTTCCGAATAATCGTGTGGTTGTGGTTGATCGTTGGGGAGGAGTTGTATACGAAGCGTCAGGTTACAACAACGTCTCGGTAGTCTGGACGGGTACAAACCATTCAGGAAATCTGTTGCCAACCGGAACCTATTTCTACCGGATTGAAATCCAACAATCGCGAAGGGTATTAACCGGATCAATTGAACTTGTTCGTTAGGAGGGGAGGCATGACATCGATAAAATACATAACCGGAATAATTTTACTGCTGCTGAGTTCCTGCCAATATGTGCTCGCGCAGCAGATGCCCCAGTATGCGCAGTACATGTTCAATCCGCTCGCCATTAATCCGGCTGTAGCCGGTGGGGAAGAGGTGCTGAGTCTCGGCTTTATCAATCGCGATCAATGGACCGGAATTGAAAATGCCCCCAGGACACAAACCCTGATGGCACACAGTTCATTCGTTAAACAGAATGTTGGACTTGGATTAGTGTTGACGCATGATAAAATCGGGGTGCATAAAAATTTATTTGCGAGTGTAGCGCCTGCGTATCACCTGAAGACCGGTAAGCAATCAACGCTTTCATTTGGTGCACAGATCAATGTTATCCACCAACGTTCGGATTATCCTTCCCTCATGCAAAACGGCACGGTAGATCCCAACCTGGCGCGAGCCGTGAACAACTTTTATGCTGATTTTGGTTTCGGTTTCTTCTTCCGCTCTAAAAATTTTCAACTCGGTTTATCTGCACCTTCCTTTCTTTCTCATCGCGAAAGCCCAAGTGATACGGCTTCGTTTCAGGTTGACAATGCACATTACTTTTTGTTTAGCCGGTACACCATCACCATGAACCCATACTGGAAAGTTCAACCTGGTTTTTTAATTCGCTATGCGCCTGATCTGCCAACTGCCTTTGATGTGAATGCCAACATCATTTATCGGAATGTACTAACCCTGGGTTTATCTTATCGAAGCGAAAAATCACTAACGACTTTGCTCATGGCGCAGGCTTCTAAGCAATTGCAATTGGGGTATGCCTACGATTTTGCCCTTGGTGATGTGGCGCTTCCGCGTACCGGCTCGCACGAGTTGATGCTCAAATACGTTTTCCGGTACAACACCAACAACATTTCTTCGCCCCGGTAATATGCCTTGCTTACATCCATATCGCTTGTTGGTGCTGCTCGTATTGGTACTCTCCACCGCAACGGCACAGGAATTGGTACTCTCCACCGCAACGGCACAGGAAAGCGTCTGGTCGATGGGGAGGGGAGATGTGCAACTGGGAAATCAAAAATTTGAACAACATGCTTGGGCTGAAGCCATTGTATATTTTGAACGGGCCATAAAGCAGCAGCCTGCCAATACTTTGCTGTACCTGAAGTTGGGCCGGTGCTATGATGAATTGAACCGCTACGAAGAGGCGGTGCAGACTTATGGAAAAGCCCTAGCCATGGAAACCATTACGGATGGCGATGCGCTATTCCGATATGCCGAAGCTTTACTTGCACTGAAGAAGTATGACCGTGCATTGGATGCCTACCAGCAACTGCTGGCAATCAGTCAGGAGGAGTGGATTGAAAAGAAAATCTGGCGCATCCATAACCGTCAGTACCTGTGGGAAGATTCTGCGCATGTAGCCATACGGAGGTTGTCATTCAATACTGAGTACAGTGAATTCGGGCCGCAACGTGTGGGTGACAGGCTGATCTTTTCGTCAAATAAAAAAATCAGCACACCGGTTGAACGCCTGCACAACCAGACTGACTTCTACCGGATGTATCACACTCAAATCACAAATGATCCAAATGATGATGTGATCAACACGACACGTGCGGAAATTTTTGCGCGTGAATTGCAATCGGCCTGGAATAACGGGCCGTGTGTGTTGTACGACCGCGGCACGCGCATGGCGTTTGTGACCAACGCAAATGAGCGTAATGCAAGCGGAGCACGACCGCTTCGTTTGTTTTTTGCTGCACGGGTGAAAAGCCAATGGAACGTGGATGAAGCCTATCCGCATTTTAAGGAATACTCCATCAATAGCTTCACCCTGAACGAAGCAGGTGATGTACTGATTTTCTCTGCTGATTCACCAACTGGTTTGGGAGGAAAAGATCTTTACCTGTCAGAAAAAAAGAGCGGAAGCTGGTCAGTACCGGTTAATCTTGGGCCCTCTATAAATACGCCCAAAGACGAGGTATTTCCTTTTCTTCACGCCAACAAAACACTGTACTTTTCTTCTGATGGTCATGCCGGGCTGGGGCAACTCGACCTGTATAAGATTGCCTTTACAACCGATTCGTTAAGCATACTTGAACCGGAAAACCTGGGTTACCCGATTAACAGTCTGCATGATGATTTTTCCATTTTCATGGATTCCTTAGGCATGCATGGTTTTCTGGCATCCAACCGAAAAGCCGGTGGCCTGGATGATGATCTTTACGAATTCGATGTCAACCTGGAACAGTACCCACTTACCTTGAATGCCTTGTTAAAAATCAAAGATCATAGCTGGAGTTCAACACAGGATGTAAAGCCGTGGCCTAATGTTACTATTTCTATGATTGATCGCGCTACAGGCACGCGTATTTATCAAACCACTTCCGATGCACAGGGTAACCTGATCCTTGTAATTCCTAAATTCAGTTACTACATTATTGAAGTAGAGGGAGAGCGTGGAAAACAAAAGGTGGTATTTGAACTTTCAAAATATAAACGCGATCTCGGGATTCCCGAAATTGTATTTGTAAAGGATTTATTTGACTAAGTGTATTACCATATTGTTTCTGAATCGGGTTGCGGTACTCTTTCTGCTGCTCATCGGCAGTGTGATTTTCGTGTGTGCGCAACAAAAGCAGGTGTTGCAGATCAAAACCCTGAATGAACAGTTACAACCATTCGCATTTGCCGAGGTTTCGTTGGATGGTGCGCCCTACATCAATACCGGAAACAAAGGTTCGGTGATAACCGAGATTGCTGCCAGTGCCTTGCCGGTAAAAAACATTGATGTAAAAGATCAGCAATTTGAAGTAGATTCATGGAGCATGGCAAAGGGCGTGCTGCAAATTGTGTTGCGAAAAAAGCGCTACAAAGAAGTACGCCTGGCCGTGAAATTTGAAGACGGTAAACCCGTTCCGCAACAACGCGTGTACTTCAGTGGGGCAACTGATGTTCAGATCACCACTGATCAACAGGGGAGAGCCGTATTTCCGATTCCTTTACAGGAAGAAGTAAAGGCAACCGGGCAATTCAAAGTGCCACCTTACGTGGTTTCTCAACTCACTGCCGTTAACGGAGAACAGACCTTGTTTGTACGGTCTGAGGTAGTGGCCAGCGCCACACCGGCACAGGAACCCGTTGCCAAGGCGGAAGAAAAATTCAACCTGTCGCAGTTGGACTCGATTCAATCGCTTACGGTTTTTTATGCCGTGATGCGGAACAAAGATTTTACAAAGCTTAGTGCTCAAGAATTAGTCCGTGTAGATGCCAAGTTTAAGGAACTCGAGGAACAACATCGAAAAGCTGAAGGCAGGGAGCCTGAAATGTTTGTGGGCAACATATCTGATTCTTCTTTTGTGGCAGAAGATATCCGGAACCTGATCCGACAGGCCACTCAGGAGCGCGAGGCGTTGGGCTTTAATCGTGAGAGTTTTGATGAAAAGATTAAGCTCATCACCGAAAAACTGGAACAAGGATTTACAAACCTCGGTCCGGTTGAGCGCGCAGGTTTATTGAAAGACCTGGATATGCTGGAGAAATTGCTGATCGAAAACGAATCCAAATTTTTTAAGAACCAGGAAGACTACAGGGTATTGATTAATTCATTGAAGGAGAAATATTTTGATATAGAAAACTTGGAGACCCAACTGATTGAAGCCGAATCAACAAGGCTGGAAGAACAGCGTCAGTTCAGGCAGCGGTTGTTTTTGGTGTTGGGATTACTGGCAGCTTTTGGGGTAATGATTGTGTTGCTGATCTCCTTCAGCGGAAGGTTACGCAGGCAGGCGAGGGCCTTAAAGGCTGCAAATGAAGAAGTGCGCGCCATCAATGATAACCTGGAAAAAATTGTTGAGAAACGTACCTTGATGCTGGCCCAAACCAACCGCGAGCTCGATACATTTTTGTACCGTTCGGCTCACGACATGCGCGCACCTTTACGGTCTATTTTGGGGTTGTGCAGTCTGGCCGGGCACATTCCACAAGAGGATTTGCTAAGCAAGGTAGTACAAGCCACTACCAACCTGGATGCGGTACTGAAGCGCCTGATCTCCATCAGCGATATTGGCAAGGATAAAACACTCAAAATCTATACGAAAGCCGAACTGGAAGAACTGGTACGGATACAATTTGGTGCCACGCTAAGGCAGCGGAATATTGAACTGACATTTACCATGGATGAGAACCTAACGTTCACCGCCATGCCAGCGCTGGAAGAACATATACTGGTACCGATGCTGGAAAATGCAGTGCTCTACAGTACGTTACGCGAAAATGGCAAACCTGCCATTGAACTCTCCATTGAAAAGCAAAAAGGTATGCTGGAAATAATGGTACACGACAATGGCATTGGTATAGATGACAAAACGAAAGCACGCGTGTTTGAAATGTTTTACCGTGGACACACCAGCGCACAAGGTGCCGGCCTCGGCTTATACCTGGTGAACAAAAGTGTGGCTGCTATGGGCGGGAGTGTGGCTGTTGAAAGTGAGCCTGGGCAGTATGCCCGGTTTACAGTGAAGCTGCCAAATGCATAGGGTCAGTAAATTCAGGAAATATCAACTTAACATAATATAAATTATATAACTCTTGCTTGCGCTGCTGCCTGAACTCGAAGCCTGCCAGCAAATATGGTGCCCCCATAAATCGAAACCTCCGGCTATCAGAACACTTTTTAAAAATTAATTTTTTGCCAACTCGAGCACTTCTGAATCAGCAAGAGCCCGATTCCATACTTTGAGCTCATCCACTTCACCTTTGTAGGAATAAATCCAACCCATCTCTTGGTATGAGCCAATGGTGGCTGAGGAAGAAGGAAAATTTGAATTGATGCCTGAGTGGTCGCCTCCATCAAATTCGGCATGGAACTTTTCTCCATTTACGTAGAGGTCTATTTGATCCACTGCTTTCACAACTGCGCAATAGTGCGCCCATTTACCATCCATGTCAGACAAATTGAATTTCGTTTTGTTGCGCCTGTTGGCAAGTGTATAGCCTGCTCCGTCTCCTGTCATAATGCCAAATGAATTCGTTCCAACAAATAGGTAAAACCCTCCATAGACGCCTGGTAAGTTACTTTGGGATGCAAACAAGGCAGTTTCAGTTTGACTTTCTGGTCTTGCCCACACAGAAATGGTAAATGGTTCTTGAACATCGTCTAGTATATTTCCAAGAATGATTTGGTCCGAGTGATCATCGAAATAATATGCTGAATCTTCTCTCCCGTTCCGATCAACCACCAAAGTTGCGCCAAACACCTGTCCTGGAGGATAAGTACCGGTTTCGTCTTCAACGCTACCCCCATCAAATGAGTAATATACCAACAAACCTTCTTTCAGTTTCTTTTGGATATCAACCTCATCAGCCTTATCGCATGATAAAGAAAAAAGAAATGACCCAATTACGAGCAACTTTAAACTCTTATTCATTAATAACATGTTGTGGTTACTTTTAGATATAATACATTTTAATTTACTTAAAGTAAATAAAATTTCTAAAAGAGTGCCGTTGCCCAGTGTGAAGGAGAATAATTGAGTGTTAAAAGACCCACGCTAAGCCGGGATAGATAGTTCCTGCTTATGCCTGAATACTATCAAAATATAACTGCAAACCCTGAAAATACCTTTTATATTGCATTATGTTAACCATACCCATCCGGTCCATTCGGCCTCAGGACCAAAAACCTGATGGGTTAGAGGGTTTTAAGATTCGAAGCCTGAAAGAGGTGCTTGCCGGAAAGGATATGAACCAGGAGTTGCACCGACATGACTTCTATTTTATTCTGGTAGTCACCAAGGGGGTAGGCACACATGAAATTGATTTCATTAAACACCGTGTAACCAACAACTCCATCTTCATCATGCGGCCGGGGCAGGTGCATGAACTCGTGTTAAAGGCCGGAAGCGAAGGCTTTTTGCTGGAATTCAATAAGCAGTTTCAATTCTCAGCTTCTCAAACGGGAAATTCGCTTTTGCGCAAGGCAGCTAACCGTAATTTCTGTAAGGTTGGCAAGGCGGATATCCAACGGCTATGTATCCCCTTGCAAGCCATGCTGGAAGAATACCAATTAAAAAAGGAAGGCTTTGAAACCGTGATGAAAGCCTACCTGGAAATTTTTCTCATTCAGTTCCTACGGTATCAGCAACATCGTGAGCCCGTAGGTACGAAAGCAACTACCTACCAGCAGGAAAAGCTGCAAGAGTTTTTAGATTTATTGGAGGTAAACATTAGTTCTGAAAAGCTTGCAAGTGCCTATGCCGATATGGTAAGCCTCTCTCCTTTCCAGCTCAACTCCATAACTAAAGGCCTGCTCGGAAAAACCGTTGCTGAACTTATTGAAGACCAGATTCTCCTGGAGGCCAAGCGCCACCTTCTGGCTACCTCCAATCAAGTGAACCAGATTGCCTTTCAACTGGGTTATGAGGATGTATCTTACTTTATTCGTTTCTTCAAAAAGCTTACCGGCCATACACCGGAGGCCTTTCGTAAGAACTTTGGTTAAGTCCCACCCGACTTCATAATCGTCCTATCTCGCTGGCGTTGCCTGCCGCTACCTTTGCTTCCAGTTAAGCAAAACAAAAGCAACGCATGAAAACAAAAATGAAATTGATGGCATCGCTAAAAATCTGGGCTGTCATCTACCCTTCTATTACGCTGTTTCTCTATCTGTTTGGAGAGGCTTTATCTGTACTTCCTTTGTACCAGCGCACTTTTCTGTTAACCATTACGCTGGTGCCGTGGATAGTATTTGTTGGTGTACCATTCGTGGATGTTATTCTAAAAAAATTCTCATCTGAACCAAATGCCAAGTAAAGAACATGAATGCAGCGGGTCATCAAGGGCTAATGGGTAGAAGAGCATTCCTTCAGCAATTCAGCATTCTGACAGCCGCTGCTATTCCTCATTTTTCAATGGATTCAATAGTCAAAAGTAAAAGAATGAAAGAAAAATTTGATGTCATCATTGTGGGTGGAAGCTATGCAGGACTGTCAGCTGCCATGGCGTTGGGTCGGGCACTACGGGAGGTGTTGATCATTGACGGGGGTAAGCCGGCTAATCGGTTTACACCCTACTCCCATAATTTTATTACCCACGATGGAAAACGCCCGGATGAAATTGCAACATTGGCACGCCAACAGGTAGCAAAGTATTCATCAGTAAAACAAGTTGAAGGATTCGTTGTCAGTGCAGAGAAAGTGGATCAGGAATTTATAGTCGGACTTGACACGGGAACTCAATTCGCTTCCACAAAACTCATTTTCGCTACAGGTGTCGTTGACCTGATGCCCGCTATTCCGGGTTTCGCAGATTGCTGGGGTAAGTCGGCTCTCCATTGCCCCTACTGTCATGGCTATGAAGTGCGAAATACCAAAACCGGAATTCTGGGCAACGGTGACTATGCCTTTGAATTTGGTTCACTCATTTCCAACTGGACGCGCGAGCTTGTCATCTTCACCAATGGTCCTGCAACCTTAAATGCCGAGCAAAAGGCAACGTTAGATCGACATCGCATACCGGTTATTGAGCATCGGATACAGGCGTTTCACCACGATCAGGGCTATTTGAAAAGCATTTTATTTGAGAATGGGCACTCAACTATGGTTTCAACCATCTATGCCCGGCCTGAATTTAAACAGCATACCAATCTCCCTGCCCAATTGGGTTGTGAGCTAACACCCGAAGGCTACATCAAAATCGATTCATCACATCGAACAACAATGCCTGGAGTTTACGCCTGTGGCGATAATGTTACCCGACTCCGTACCGTGTCGAATGCTGTCGCTATGGGAACGGTTGCTGGTATGATGGCTAACAAAGATTTAGTTACAGAAACCTTTTAATCACAACATAACCAAAAAGTAAAATGAAACCCTCAGGAAACAATGCAAAAACGCTCACTGCAAAAGGCCGTGTTAATGGAAAACTGACGAGCTTCAACCTGATAGCCGCGTTGGTGCTAATGACCACCCTCCTTTCATTCAGTCAGAGCAGTCATGTCGCTATTGTGGTAACCACAACGGATGTCAACTTCAATTATGGCGGGAAGAATGCCGAATTAAAATCTTCCAAGGAAAACGTTCGTGCCCTCCGTGCCGGTTTATCCTTCCAGGCAGGTTTAACCAAACACTTTTCCTGGGTAGGCGAACTTTACTATGCCACAAAAGGCGGAATACTCAACGCTGGTAATGGGTTAACGCAAGATAAGTCCACCCTAAAACTGTACTCCGCTGAGCTACCGTTAATGGCTCGCTTTCACATGGGCCGTTTCTATCTTAATACTGGTCCGTATGCCTCATACATCTTTTCAGGTCGGATGACTACGAGCGGGCCGGATGCAGGAAGCGTCTCTTTCAATAACACCGATGGCTTTAAACGATTCGACTGGGGTTGGCAAGCCGGTGCAGGCTATGTATTTGATGTAAAGAAAAGCAAACTAGCCATTGATGTACGCTATGGTCACGGATTGACTTCTTTATCGCGTGATATTACTCGCTATAATCAGATGCTCAGCATCAGCGTCAGTATGTTTAAATCCTTTAAGAAAAATATTTTTTAACAGGATTTACCGATGACCCCACTGCGCAAAACTTCGCTAACGGCCGGTATACTTTACCTGCTCACCTTTATCTCCATTCCTGCTTTTGTCCTCTATGGTCCGATTCACGAACCGGATTTCATACTGGGAGCGGATGCTGACACTAACGTTGTCATTGGAAATATTCTGGAATTGGTTGTGGCATTAGCTGGTATAGGCACTGCTGTCGTATTATATCCAGTTCTCAAAAAACAAAACGAAGCTATGTCTCTCGCTTTAGTAGGCGCAAGAATACTGGAAGCTGCTACCATATTCCTTGGGGTATTGTTCCTGCTTACGGTTGTGTCTTTACATCGGTCATCGGCTGGAACAGACGCATTAGTGATAAGTCGCACGCTGGTTACTATGTATGACCGCATGTTTCTTATCGGGCAAAGCCTCATGCCGGCTGTGGATGATATGTTGTTGGGTCTCTTACTTTATCACTCAAGACTGGTGCCGAGAGGACTTTCCATCATTGGAATTATTGGTGGGCCAGTACTTTTAGCCGGTACTTTCTCGGTTATGTTCGGGTTGCTTGATCAGCGTGAACCACTGGCGGGATTAAGTGCACTATTTGTTGCTGTCTTCGAGTTTTCATTAGGTATTTATCTTATCAAAAAAGGATTTAAGTCGGACACTTTGAATAAATCATAACTGTAGGCAGATGCAAGTTGTTAGACGTGTTCTTTTTAATTCTGAAAAGGTTCTGGGTTTTTGATGAGTAGTTTTAATTATCTTAACCATTAAGATACTTCGGGTACAGAATAATAAAGTAATCTTAAAAAATTTAAAAAATGAAAGCTGTTGTTTACGAACGCTATGGGTCGCCCGAGGTGTTGGAGCTAAGGGAAATACCGAAACCCACACCGAAAAAGAATGAAGTTCTTGTCAAAGTTCATGCTACCACTGTAACGGCTGGTGATTGGAGAATGCGAAAAGCTGATCCTTTCCTGGCAAGGTTGTTCAACGGTTTGTTCAAGCCTAGGAGGGTGAAGATTTTGGGATTTGAACTCGCAGGCGTTATTGATGAAGTTGGCCAGGATGTAAAAACTTTTAAGAAAGGAGATGAAGTGTTTGCCTCCTGTGGATTCAAGTTTGGTGCATATGCCGAATACAAATGTCTTCCTGTTAATGATTCAATTGCTCACAAACCGTCAAACATGACATTCGAAGAAGCGGCCGCTGTTCCAATTGGCGGGTTGACCGCTCTACGGTTTATTCAATCATCGGGATTGAAAGCGGGTGGCAACATTTTGATTTACGGTGCCTCGGGTAGTGTGGGCACGTTTGCTGTGCAGATTGCAAAGGCTATTGGTGCAGATGTGACAGCCGTTTGCAGTACTTCCAATGTAGATATGGTAAAATCGCTGGGTGCAGATGAAGTGATCGACTATACACGAGCTGATTTCACTAAAATCTCCTCTACATTCGATGTAGTCTTTGATACGGTTGGAAAGACATCCAAATCGACATGTAAAGGTCTGTTGAAACCAAACGGAAAGTATGTGTCAGTCACAGGCACTCCTAAAGAAGGCATTAACGATTTATTACACTTAAAAGAACTGATCGAAGCGGGAAAATTAAAATCTGTAATTGATCGGAATTACGCGTTGGAACAAATTCGTGAAGCCCATGCGTATGTTGAGTCATTTCGAAAAAAGGGAAATGTATCTGTCAGTGTTGTCAGCTCAAACCATCATACTTCGGAAAATATTTTATGAAGAATAGCAGATATTATTACATTGATTTATTAAGAGTTATTGCCATTTTAATGATGTTCGTCTACCACGTTTTTATGGTATTCGTAGCGGAATCGGACTGGCATATTAAAAATGAAGAAACAAGCAATACACTTTTAGAAATTAACTATTGGATGGCATCGTTTAGAATGCCTTTGCTTTTTTTCGTTTCCGGGTATATCTCTTATATTCTGATGCAACGATTAAGCTGGAAAGCATTCGCGATTCAGCGATTTATTCGTTTAATAATTCCTACCATTGTTGGGACGTTTATACTTGTAGCGCCTCAAATATTCTTTGAACGGAAGTTGGAGGGAAACAGTCAAACCTACTTTGAGTTCTATCAGTCCTTTTTGGAATTCAAGTGGTGGCCAGATGGAAACTTTCATTGGCTACACCTGTGGTTTATACCTTACCTGTTTTGCTATAATATTCTATCGATCCCGCTTTTCCATGCACTCCAAAAGGACAATACGTTTACACGGAGACTGGAACATTTTTTTCGAAAGCCCTATTCGTTATTTGTTTTTGTTCTGATTGCAATAATTCCTTATTCCTTTTTATCTGTGCATTATGAAACGACTTACGATTTAATACATGACATAGCCAGGCATTCCTTTTTCATATTCTTTACGGTCGCAGGGCTATTGTTCTTTAGATTTCCACAATTAATAGAAACCCTTGAAGCGAAAAGGCGATTGTTCTTGAAGCTCTCAATTTTGTCTATTTTAATAATTAACATTCTCAGATGGAATGGCTGGGAACCTTTTGATATCTGGGAGAACTGGATTGAAAAGCCGCAAACGTATCTTTTTCTTGGTCTGCAAAACTTCAATGCCTGGATGTGGGTGTTTGCAGTTTTAGGGTATGGAAAAAGGTATTTGAACAAGGACTCCAAATCCCTTCAATACATGAGTACGGCCGTGTATCCTTTCTATATTTTGCATCAAACAGTAATTGTGATAATAGCTTATTATGTTGTTGGAACCAATGATGAAGTCTCTCTAAAACTTACTTTCCTACTAGTTGTCTGCTTCTCTATTACAGTGGCAATATATCATCTATTCATTCGACCGTATAATACGATGAGGTTTTTATTTGGACTGAAAGAGAAGAGCCAATAACTTCATGAAATCTCATTATTGTTATACCTCACTCCTACTGAAGCACTTTGGGCTTTATACCTATTGCTTTTGCCAACCCAGCATCAGCACACATTGTCAGGCCGCGCATCCCTCCCTCCCGATAGCTATCGGGACCGAAGCCCGCCAATAAGTGCTGCTGCCCCAGCCCGTAGTAAATGATAAACATTGGCTTTTGAAAATGTCCGCGCTAAAAAACTTTTGATGAATATTGGAGAAAGGCCATGCCTTCATTATAACTCATTCCCACGCTACTTCACCTTCACATACCGCTTGCCAGGCTACCGAATAATGGTCAGTGGGCCTGTCATGGGCTTATCAAAGCAAGGGTTTTTAACCAGGTAGAAATAAACCCCGGAAGATAGCTTATCACCGTTCCAGTCACTTGTATAGGCTCTTGACTGAAACACCTGACTGCCCCATCGATCATAAATGAAAACGGAGGTATTGCCATCGAAGCCTGACAAATCAAAGAATTCATTGAAGTCATCACCATCGGGGGTTATGATGTTAGGGATAAAAGGTGCCCCTGCTTTGACGTAATTCACGATGTTACTTTCACTCTGACCACACGCGTTTTTTTGTTTTATAACGTACTCCCCCTCCTCCCGTGGACTTATCTCAGTTTGGCCTTCCGGATAAGACGC
Organism: Cyclobacteriaceae bacterium; assembly: GCA_019638275.1. Lineage (GTDB taxonomy): Bacteria > Bacteroidota > Bacteroidia > Cytophagales > Cyclobacteriaceae > UBA2336. Next base: position 17,647 of record JAHBUC010000009.1, read on the forward strand.
TGGCGCACCATTAAAATACCACGTAAAGGAATCGCTGGTTTTCGCCACAATCTTATTACACTGCTTTTCAATCTGTAGCTCGCTCAACGCAAAGTCCATACGAACAGTTTGATAGGGAGAAAAAGATCCCGTCCCATTCGCATTCTTACCCCGCACCCGTACCTGGTATTCGCCATCAATGCCATACGCACCTGGCATAAACACAAGCGCAGTACCTGGAGTCTCAATCATTACGGTTTTGTCTCCGTACCGGATCTCCCATTGATAAACCTCTGCATGTTCAATGGCCGTTGTAGTAATTTCGATACCGGCTGTTGCACACTGAACAAGGGGCGCATAAACGGTATTGGCAGGCAATGGAATTGCGGGAATCCCCAATTTCAAAATAAATGCGGTTGTCTTGTTGGCTGAATAATCAGTTATCCGGCCGCTTACGTATAGGGAGTCTTCAGCGTCAATACCAAACCCACCCGCTATATCCCCCCTAAACTGCGAAAGTACAATTTCGTGAATGAAATCGCCCGTCATGCTGTACGCGTAAATAAAAACGTGCAAACCATCTTGCCCTGCTACAAAAACAGTATTGTTCTTGATCACGATATTGTCAATGGAGTTACCGGTTGAATGGTTAACTCTTGGCACCGCCCAGTCCACATTTCCATGGACATCAAATTTTACAATATATAAACTGGAGGCATGCTCATTCGTTGTGCTTCCGTGCAACACATGATTTCCAAATTCAGCCGACATGAAGTAATGACCACCGGCAAATAAGTTTCCATTGCCGTCTGCTTTCATCGCTCCATCCTGTACAAGATTCGGACTTGATTCCGGTGATTCAGTTTGCTTAACGGAGGTGAGCCAGCTGCAGGTACCCAGATTGTCCATCCGGGCATAGAACAGCGTATACTGTCCGGTAGCCACTGCACTTTTGCCATCCAGTGAGAAATCAGCCCAAAATGTTCCGTTAAAATAGGTGTTGCCATCGTCATCGATAGTAGTAGAAATGGGCATGGATTGATTTCCGAAAGTTTTGGCCCAACGAAACGTGCCGTTGGTGGTGAGGGCCGCTCCAAAGCTGCATGAACTGCACGAAAGCGAATTGCCACCCAGCGTAATACTACCCGCTAACCTTCCAATAAGAACCAGGTCACCCTGTTGGTTTACATCAATCTCAATAATATTCTGAACAGGTATCCGCTGATACCATTGGAGTTGGCCATCACCAGTAAGTTTTGCAACATAGCTGGTGTTTTGTGCTCCCGGAATCGATTGACCGCCAAGGGTCACACCCTGGTTGCATGTCCCCGTAATATAAATATTGCCGGCACCGTCCGACCGTATTTGGCTTAGCGCATCGTTACCATTGTAAATTACCGGGTGAACCCAGCTTAGATCTCCATGCTTGGTTACTTTTACAATATAACTTCCTGGTCCGGAAAAGGAATGTTCAAATACGGAAACATCATTGTTGAAATTTCCAATCGTGTAAATGGCATCATTATTACCAATGCTAAGATTGGTACCAACTACATACCCATTACCGGAAAATTGCCTTAACCAGGCATATTGCGCTAATGCTACCGGCAACCCCCCAAGCATGAATAGCTTTATTAAAACAAGGAATTTCACAGGGCTAAAATTAAGGAAAAGTATCCTATTAGGTCTTGACCAACTCCGCACATGGTCAAGCGGCAAGTGCTACCTGCAAGCCAAAGCCCGCCAATTGGTTCATCCCGATTCTTCGGGAGCGTGATGCTACCCCTGCCCTGGTGGTAATTAAGGAAGAAGGGAATACTAAAACCCTGCGCTAAAAAAACTTTTTATGAAGATTCGTGTAAGGCCCGGATACCAAAGCAATTTAACATAACGCAATAACATTATATAACTATTGCTAACTAAACTACTAGCCACAGCTAAGCTCTTAAATGAGCTGATTCTATTTCTTGAGGACTTTGATAGATCGAATGGCAGGAGATCCAAAAGAAATCAAATATACACCCCTGGGGAGTTCATTTAAGTCAAGCATAGTCTCCCCCTGCAAGTCAACGCGTTTTGATCCATTCAACACTATCTGGCCCATTAAATTCGTAACGATAATTGGCACTTCGTTAAAATTTCCAGATAATATTAAGATTCCATCGGTAGGATTAGGATAAGCTTCAATCGCATTTTCAAACGCTTCTTCCAGATTGGTGATAAATTCCTCAGATTTAGTAAAATAGCTATACTCCGATTCGCCTTTTGAATTGTACGATCTGATACGGTAAGAATTGGGTGCTACGCTGGTAAAATCTGACAGTATATAAGCGGTGTGATCATCGGCAACATCATCCACTAACTCATAGGCAGCAGTAACTTCATTGAAGCGTTCAATTTGATAGCCGTCTTCTGCATCGGAAAGATCACTCCACCGAAGAGTCGCTTCACCAGCATTAATCTCTATGATTCTTGCCATCGGCTCATTAGGCTCAAAAATTTTCTCCTTATCTAAAGTTATTTTTGCCAAGCTCATTACTTGTTGCCCGTCATTTAAAGAAACCTTACCGCCTATAAAGATACTAGCACTGTGATATTTCAGCGAAGTAATTATAGAGTATCTACCCAGAGAATTTACTGTAGTGTATCCTGATTCATCTTTTTTGAGAATTACCAAGCCGTTCACTTCTTCGTTATTATACTTGCTGAAATTACCCATCAGCACAAGTTCTTTTGAGGGCAGTATATCAATTCCTCTTACCGTTACAAATGATGATGATTGCCCAGAAAAATTATGAATCCCCAAAAATGAATTGTCTAATGTGCCATCTTTAAGCAATCGAAATACTTTTTCAGGCCGGAGTGTTGCTAAGTCTCCTCCCAGATAAATGCGATCATTCTGATCTACTTTAACCACAAAGTAGTTATCAAACTTACCCTTTGGGAAGGTTTCATCTACAGTTCCGTCTTGTTTTAATCGCAGATAGCCAAAGAGTCCATTAGAAGGATAAAACGCTCCAATGGCGATTATCTTTCCATCTGATTGAAAATCAAAATCAACAATTGTTGCCTCAGGTATGTCGGGAAAGGTTTGCTTGATGCTCCCATCTTTTTTGAGGATAATGAAAGACTGACTATGAATACCGTTGTACGTGTTGAAATTCCCTGCTAAGAAAATTTCAGAACCATTGAATCTTATTTTTTGTGCAACCCCTCTGAGACCTTCTTTATTGGAGTTAAATGTGTTGTCAATAGACCCATCTGAATTCACGCGCAGAAGGTTGTGTATTTTCCCATTGACAAATAGGAATCCGCTGACCAGAATTTTTTGATCATTTTGAACAGCCACTGTTAAGATTCGAGTACCAGGCTCAAATTCAGTTACAAACGAATCGTCTATGGTTCCGTCTTTACTGATTTTCACCAGTGGCCTCGTGCTATTGCCGACAGAACTTATTCCCTGATCAAATCCAGCAACAATCAAATTTCCTTCATGGGTTATATCTAATGCACTCGAATAACTTGTCGGAGACGAATATATCTCCGGTTTAAAATCAGGGTCAATACTATTATCAGGTTTCAAGAGCGAAAGCGAGTGCTGGTTTGTTCCGTTAATTTGGAAGTAATCGCCTCCGATGAGAAGATCGCTACTACTTGCTTCAAATAGGCAGGTCACCATGCTGGGGTATGGAAAGGCTATTTCCGTGCGTGTGGTTCCATCAGGTGAAAATTTAGTAACAGTAAAATTATTGCCTGCTATCAAAATATCTTGTGAACGTGTTACCAGAATTTTTGTGATGCCTTCGCTCAACGGGTTTCCCACAAAAGTTGCATCTATGGATCCATCATTATTAAGCCGGACAAGTCCATTTTTAGCAGATCCATTATATTTTTTAAACGTCCCTCCCACAAGCAGCTTTCCGTTCGGATCAGCTTTAATAACATGTATTTGTTCCGACCCGCTATCGTTCGTGATGCCTGAATTAGTTGAAAAGGTTTCATCAAGCGAACCGTTTTTAGCAAATCTCTTAATTTGATATGTGTTTGCAACGTAGATATTATCATCAGTGTCTACTGTTAATTGAAAGACTATACCTAGCCCATTGGAGATTTGGCTGAACGAATTGTCCTTGCTTCCATCGTTGTTGAGCCTGATAAGTTTTGCATTCGGTTCAGGAGGCGCATCAAGTGGATAGATGGTGCCGTCTTGCGCCCGGCCAAACGCAGAAACGAGAAGCAGGCAGGCAAGAAGCGCTGTTTTAGTCATGCTGGTAATGGAGTAACTCATCGTATTTTTTTTAAGGTTAGAAACCGGGTTCAGGGTTTTATTTAAGCGTATAGGCTACAACCGATTTTTTGAAAAAGGTTGGAACGTAGACAATCCGTTGCGCGGGATTGTAGCCAATATCAGCGGTATTTATTTTTTGTTCGCGGGTATCCAGTAACGTCAACAATGTTCCGTCTTTGTCCAGGTAGTAAATCAAACCTGCCCAACATGAAATAACAAAATCTCCGTTTCCAACCGGTTCAATTCCGTCACCTCCTAGTGCAGTGGTTGCAACTGTAACCAATGTTTTATCAGCACTGGCTTTGATCACATCATTCGTGGTAAGTATATAAAGATCACTGCCCACCGCTTTCAATCCGTTTACTCCTTTCAGATCGCTCAGGTAAAGTTCAGCTTTTCCATTTTTAATCTGATGGACTTTTCCCTGCCTGGAATCGGAAACATAAACCACACCTTTTTCGTCAATTGTAATGTCGTTTAAACCCGTTGCACCTTCAACCGCAATTTTTGATTCAACCTTTCCATTGGCTGTGTTGATTACAACTACCGCTGAAATGTCAGCCACAAATAATTTTTTCTCCCACAACCCCATTCCCTTCGGGGCGCTCAAACCTGTTACCCAAGTGGCATTCAGAATTTTCCCGTTCTTATCCAGTTTGGCAATCCCTCCTTTTCCATCAACTTCCCAGGGTTGACCATCAATCAACGATACATAGAGTCCATCCTGGTAATAGAGAACGGATTCCGGCACAGCGAGCGTGGTATCACTTTCCCAAAGTTTTTCAAGTGAGCGCTGCGCCTGACCAGCAACTGCTGCGAGGCAGAAAAGAGCAAGGAGTAAGGTCTTCATGGGCTTTTTGTTTATAAGGTAATGATTTTAGAATTGACCCTGGCCAGTCTACTATTCAAAGCATCGAAATGCTATGATGGGAGGTTTAATCCTACACACATTCCGGAATAGAAATTATAAACTCACTCCCCTCTCCTGCTTTACTTTTCACTTGTATGCTTCCCTTATTTTCTTTCATCAGCTCCATGCATAGCATAAGGCCGAGTCCCGTTCCTTTTTCATTATTTGTACCCGGCCGGGAGGCATTTACTTTCAGGGTAAACAAGTCGTTTTGAATTTCTTCGGCCATCCCCACGCCCTCGTCCTTTACGGAGATGAAAACTTTTTCTTCCGCTTTACGGGTACCAATAACCACATCTTTGTTGGCATGACTGTATTTGATGCTATTGGATAATAAATTCCGGATCACCGTATCCACCGCATGATAATCGGCATAGGCGTAGCACGCCTCCTGTTGTTCATACACTAAATTCACCCCTTTACTTTCTGCAATATTCTGATACAGGGAAATGTTTTTCTGAATCAGTTCCAGTGTGTCAATTTTTACAAATGACCATTCCCTTTTTTGCGAAGTCGCCATCGACCATTCGAGGATATTATTGATCAACGCGGTGAGGTTATCAAGCGAGGTGTCAATTTTGCTACGCAGTTGAAGCAATTCATCCGGTGTAAGCGCATCCTTACTCATCGTAAGCAAATACGACAGCCCTTTCAGGGAACTCAATGGACCTTTTAAATCGTGCGACAAAATAGAAAAGAACCGGTCTTTTTCTTTATTCAGTTTATCCAATTCATCATTCCGTGTTTCAATTTCTATATTCTTCTGTGCAAGAATATCCCGCTTGCTGCGCGTGGTCCGATAGGCATAGAACAGTAATCCGATGATAACCATCAGCAAGATCATGCCCCCTGCCAGCGCATAGGTGACAATGTTTTTCCGTTCGACAACGGCTTCCTGTAATTCTTGTTCCTTCTTCAGAAAAGCAATCTTCCTTTCCTGCTCTTCGAAATTAAATTTAGCTTTTAGTTCATCGAGATTGGCTCGGTGGTTCTCGTTATTCAAGCTATCGGCTATTTCATTGTACCGCTTCTGGTACGCCAAAGACGACTTGTAATTCCCTTGTGTCTCTTCTACCGTTGAAAGTTGCTTGTAAGCGGCAAGCATCGATGATAAGGACTTTACCTCTTTTGCTTTTTCAAGCGCGAGCATACTGTATTGCTTGGACTCCTTCAGTTTACCCTGACTGTTGATGACTCGGGCAATCGCTATAAAATTGGTGGCCTGTGCTTTTATGTCGTTGGTCTTTTCGTAAAGACTATCTGCTTTAAAATAGTAGTACAGGGATTCTTCCCACTTCCCATTATTTTCCGCAATCGAGCCCAGATTGGTATACCCACGGGATATTCCGTAAAGATCTTGTCGCTTCTCCTTAATTTTCAAGGATTGGAGAAAGTAACGTTTCGCCATTTCTTCATCCTTTAGTTCCTGGTAAATCAAGCCAATGTTATTCAATGCATAGGACTCCCCTTTTTCATCACCAGTCTGTTGAAAGATTTCCAACGCCTGCTTAAAGTACTCCAGTGATTTTTCATAGTCGCCAGAGGTTGCATAAATAATGCTGATATCATTCAAGGCATTGGCAATTTGAACATGGTCGCTGATCTTCCGATAGAGTTCTAGGGCAGTAAACATTGTGCTCAACGCGTCCGCATCGTTGTTCTGATCCCTTTTCAGTCGCCCGATTTGGAGCAATGCATCGGCTTGACCTTTCACCGAGTGTATGGCCGCTGCCTTTTCCAGACTAGCTTGTGCATAGGCTATAGACGAATCCGTCTGGAAACTCTGATAGTTCATGGAGATCGCCAGCAACACCTGAACCTGAGTGGTGTCGTGTTGATGCGGTTTTTCCAGTTCACGCTTTAAACTATCAATGTCCCGCTGTTTTTGGCCATAGGCCTGTTTTGCAGTCAGGCTGACTAACAAAAGAATAAATACAAACGTGTTAAAATTCATTCTTTCAAAATCATAAATACGGACATTCAAAATACGTTAGCGGACAGGCTAATTCTATAGCCCTAAAGATACCATACCTTTTAAAGAATTTAGCAGTAAACGGGTTGAAAGTGCCTACTTATGTAGGTTGTTTGCTTTAAGAAGGGATTAGAGGGGATAATTTACAGGTAGTGAAAATTACTTTGCACCCCAGCAACGTCACACGCAAGAGCTCCTGCTCACTCCGCCTTCAATATCTTTTACCCATCAACGTCACTCGCCAGAGGACGTTGATGCTTTTTAACAATTGACTCAATCTTTCACAACAAAAACAAAACTTACAAAACCTGAATCCTCACGTCCCCTAAACGGGTAACGTTGAGGGTGAAAGAAATTGCTTAGAAAAATCATTGTCAGAAAAAATTACGTATGGTACAACTTTTTCGAAAGAATGATTATCTAAAGGAGACAAAGTCTTCTCTTATGACTAAAGTTATAACTGTTATTGCCTTACTTCAGAGTTCGTTCATTCTATCGGCTCAAACCATGACATTTGAAGATTCATTATCCAACTACTTAAATGAGGTAAGGGAAATAATGCTTAAGAATAAAGCCCTATGGGGTATTGATTTATATGGACCGATACTTTTTGCAGACCCTAAAACAAGGACCATTTATGGAAATGAGGGTGATGAAGATAGAATTTTAGAAAGAAGAAAGGTACTGTATGCAGGTAAGCTGCCAGAGTCAGTAAATATAGCCAATACAGCATTGACATGGGGAGGAAAGAGGTGGGCCATGATTCTGCTTCCGCTCCCCGATGACAAACATAGTCGCCTAAATCTTATATCACATGAACTGTTCCATTGCATACAATCGCAACTTAATTTTCCTTTAAGTAATCCTGACAATAATCATTTAGATGAAAAGAATGGAAGAATCTATTTACGGTTAGAACTTGAGGCGCTTAAAAAAGCGATCAGTTCTGGTTCAGAAAAAGCAATGAAGAACCATCTAGCCTACGCGCTTGCATTTCGAAATACAAGGCATGAACTTTTTCCAGAATCGATATCATCTGAAAATTTACTTGAACTCAATGAAGGTCTTGCTGAGTATACCGGATTACTATTAAGCGGGCGAAACAATCAGCAAATTTTAAAACACCTTAATGAGAGTATAACTGAATTCATGAATAACAAGTCATTTGTCCGCTCATTTGCTTATCAAACAATTCCTGCTTATGGCTATTTGCTTTCAAAAGGAAAAAAATACTGGAACAGGGATATTTCAACAGAAACTAATCTTGCCGAGTACTTTCAGAAAAGTTTTGGTGTTACCCCACCCCCACTTACTCTCGGAATGGAAGAAAGCATCTTAAAAATGTATAATGGAGAACTAATTATCAGCGAGGAAGAAAAGCGAGAAGAAGAAAATACTCAATTAGTAAAGTCTCTAATACTAAAATTCGTTACCAATCCACATTTCGACCTACTATTTGAAAAAATGAATATCTCTTTCGATCCAACAAATATTATTTCTCTTGACAATTTAGGATCCGTATATCCAACCATACGAATTGCAGACAACTGGGGAATTCTCACAGTTGAAAATGGCGCATTGATGAGCCCTAACTGGAGCAAAATAACTGTTACTGAACCCTTAGAGCAAGATTCTAACATAGTAAAAGGTGATGGGTGGACACTCGAACTAAATTTAGAACAGTATACTATTCTAAAAGATATCTATACCAACAATTATTACCTTGAAAAGAAACAAAAGTGAAGGATATCAGAAGCCCGGCACTTTTACCCCATCAACGTCACGGGCAAGAGCCTGTCTGCAGCGGCAGGGACGTGGATGCTTTTTCGGCTGAGCTCCTACTCACTCAGCCTTCAATATCTTCACCGGGTTGATTAACGCAGCCTTAATCGCCTGGTAGCTGACCGTGAGTAAGGCAATGCCGGTTGCTATAGCACCAGCCAGTGCAAATATCCACCAACTCACGTTTATGTGGTAAGCATATTCCTTCAACCACTGGTTGGCGCCCCACCAGGCAATAGGAAAAGCCAGACAACAGGCTACGAGCACCAGTTTCACAAAATCTTTGGAGAGCAAGGCGATCAGGCTTGCCACGGTGGCACCCAGCACTTTTCGCATTCCAATTTCCTTCTGGCGCTGCTCTGCTGAGTAGGTGGCCAGTCCGAATAAGCCGAGGCAGGCAATGAATACACTGGCAAGCGCCACCCAACTGAGGATGGTTTGACTGCGCTGGTCTTCCATATAAAACATGGCCAACTGATCATCCAGGAAATGATATTCGAATGGTTCGTTTTCATCGTTGGCTACCATAACTGCCTTTAGTTTTTCCAGCGTGCCCTGAATATCGTGCGGGGCTATGCGCACGGAGTAGTAGTCGATAACATGAATCGGATTAAAATGGTAGGCGATGATCAGGGGTTCGATCTTATCGCGCAAGGATTGAAAGTGGAAATCTTTAACAATGCCTACTACGCGCGGCTTGAAGGAAGCATTGACATCTTCATAAATCGGAGTGAAAAAATTATTACGTGCAATCAGCGGAATATCCACCACCTGATCAAACACGTCCGTGATGCCCAGCATTTTCGCGGCTGTTTCATTAATGAGAATGGTCGTGGTGTCGTTATCATTTTGAAAGTTGCGGCCTTTGAGCAGCTCAATCTCGTAGGTGGCTAGAAAATCCGGATCGGCACCGATCGCATACGCCACCTGGTGTTCGCCTTCACTTCCCTCCTGCTTCAGCTTAACCCTGCGCAACGTTTTCCACTCGCCCGGCACGCGCGATGTTACGGAAACATGCTGCACAGCCGGAACTTTTTGCATCTCACTTTTTACCCATTCAAAATTTGTACGGGCCTTCAATACATTCACATCAACAACAAGCATTAAGTCTTTGTTGAACCCAAGGTCGGAGTTGTGGAGGTAGCGCACCTGCATAAGCAGCACGATGGTGCCGATAATCATTACCGTGGAGAGGGTGAATTGAAACACCACCAAAACTTTTCGCAACACAAAGTCACCGCCACTTTTAATTTTTAAACCCTTCAGCAACGCAACGGGATTGAAGCTGGAAAGTAACGTGGCCGCATAACCGCCCGATAGTATACCTACACCAATAATCAACGCCAATGCGATGGCCCAGAAGTGCAGGCCGGTAGAGGTAAAAAAGGTAAGCTGTTTATTTACAAAATTATTAAACGGTGGAAGCAGCAGGCCCACGATGAGCACCGCAAGTAAAAATGAGATCACCGTAGTGATCAGCGACTCAATGAGAAACTGGCGGATGAGGTTTCCGCGCACCGCCCCGATTGTTTTGCGTACGCCAATTTCCTTGATCCTGCTGGAAGCACGTGCCGTAGTGAGGTTTGTGTAGTTGATGCCCGCAATCAGCAACACGAAAATCCCGATGAAGGAGAAGATGGTTACATACATGGGATTACCCTGCGGAATACTCTCCACATTAGAATTTCGTGCACCATCGATGATGCCTTCGGAACGTAAGTGTACATCCTGCAGCGGCTGCAGACTGAGTGACAACTGCCAGCCCGGCTCAAGCTCTTCATTGTCAAGTACGAGTCGCGTCATTTTGTTGGAAACAGAATCTGGATTTGCCTGCGGCCTAAGTAGCGCATAGACGGTAAAGCTGGTTGACGACCAATCGCTTTCTGCTGAACGTCTTGAGGCTTCACTAATGAATTGGGTCGACTCCGACATCAGGCTGGTAAAATTGAACGTTGAGTTATGCGGGTGGCGCTTTAGGATGCCGGTGATCTTGAGCGGGGTTTGCATGAAATTGAATTGCACATACTTGTTCACTACATCCGTTCTGCTGAAGATGCGCATGGCCAAATCTTCGGTGATCACAATGGAGTTGGGCTCTTTCAGTGCTGTTCTGCTGTCACCTTCAAGCAGGGGAAAATCAAACAGTTGCAGAAAAAATTCATCCGCCACGGTAATGGTTTCCTGTACGTTAACGGGGTTCTCCGGGTCCACGAGGTTTGCCCGCCCCCAACGTTGCATGCGGGTGGTCATTTCCACATCAGGAATAACGTGCTTCGATTCTTCTGCGAGCATGTAACCCGCGGCTGCCACAGTAGTAGCACCATTATTTGCATTGCTTTCATGCGTGATCACACGGTAAATCCTGTCGCCTTTGAGGTGTTGATTGTCGAACGTAAGTTCATCGTACACATATAAACCAATCAGCAAGAAGCAAACGATGCCAAATGTAAGTCCCACCACATTCAGGGTGGAATACAACTTGCTTTTCAACAGGCTTCGCCAGCCCATGGTAACATAACTTCTGATCATACCGGTGTTGGTTAAGGGTTGATGTAGTGTGGCCGAACGGATGATGCCCGGCCTGAAGAGGAACAGCACGTCTTTAAACAGCAGCACATTGGCGCGCGCCCTCCCCGATTCGGCCTCCCGCCTCTCGTAAAGTTCCAGCAGGTCGCCTTCGATATCGGCATGATACTCGGACTTGCAAAAACTTTTTAGCCAGCGCAACAGGAAACGTGGTGCCTCTGATTTTTTCATGCTGAATATTTTAGCTTCAACACCAGGTTGGGCAGTGCATTCCAAAGCTCATCACGCGTCTCCTTGGCGTGCACGAGTGCTCTCTTTCCGTATGCCGTGATCTCAAAGAAAAGTTTGGGTCGCCCACGCCTGCTTTCGGTTGCCTCACCTTGTTTCGATTTCAAAAAGCCTTTCGACTCAAGTCTTCGCAGTGTGATTTGCAAAGCACCAATGGATACCTCGCGCTTAAGCCGCTGTTCAATCTCGTCTTTGATGGTCACCCCGTATGCGTTGCCATGCAACACCCCTACGGTAAGGAGAACCACTTCTTCAAATTCGCCAAGCTGGATTTTTTTCATGAATAATACTATTACGTAGTAATAATACCGGAGGTTGTATAAAAATCCTATTTTATAGTAAAAATCATCCCAACAAGCATCCTTGAGATGGCTCCTCATAAATAAAAGTTGTTAATCAATGCCCACCCATTTGGAAAATTGTAAGTAATCCCTCATAATTGTACTGTATTAGTTAAGTAATACAGTAAATCAGATATAATGGTTATTATCAACGACTTAGGTTTTAGGTATTCCGAAAAAGTACAGCCGCTCTTCCAGGAATTGAACTGTGAACTGTCTTCCGGTAGCATTGTTGGACTGTTGGGCAAGAACGGAGCCGGCAAAACAACTTTGCTAAAACTGATGATTGGACTGCTGCGCCCTACGGAGGGAACGGTGCGCATTATGGATCAGCAACCGGCTGAACGCGAGCCATCACTGCTGCAGGATATGTATTTTCTGCCCGAAGAATTTCATCATCCCAGCGTTACCATCAGGCAATATGCAAAAGCGAATTCCGGATTCTATCCACGCTTTGATCAGGAACTGCTCAAGCGTTTAATCACCGACTTTGAACTGCCCGAAAACAAACGCCTGAATGAACTGTCCTATGGTCAGAAAAAGAAATTCCTCATTTCGTTTGCGTTATCCACGAAATGCCGGCTATTGGTTTTAGATGAACCAACCAACGGATTGGATATACCCTCCAAGTCAATTTTCAGAAGAGTGATGGCCGGATCGTTGGATTCGGATCAACTGGTGATCATATCCACGCACCAGGTGCGCGATGTGGAAAACCTGATCGACAGGGTGCTCATGCTTGAAAAGGGAAAATTCATCATGCAAAAGAACATCTATGAGATTGCTTCAAAACTGCATTTCGCCACCACATCATCAGCCGATGGAGAAAATATTTTGTACCGCGAGATGGTACCCGGTGGTTACAAAGTGATTACACCACAAACAGACGGAAGTTCTTCCGTTGACATTGAATTATTGTTCAATGCGATTTCCAATGGAACCGAAAAAATGAGAGAATATGTCAAATAATATATTCAGCCGGAAACGTTTTTTGTTGCTCTTCAAGCAGCATTTCATTCACAACGCACAGTTGCTGTTGCTTTCGACAGGCGCTTATGTCGGTGTCATCTTCATTGTATTGTCTATTGCCCAGATTGGTATCGATCTTAAACCTCATGGCTTAGAAAACTTCCAGGGTTTCCTGATCGGATTCGTCACGGTGTTTGGCATTCTCTATGTCGGTCACGCCTTCCCGGCATTCCGCTCAAAAGAGAGCACGATACATTACCTGATGATACCCGCATCGGTGTTGGAGAAATTTACCTTTGAGTTTGTCAGCCGGATCGGAATCATCTTGTTAACATTACCCCTGCTGTTTTGGATAACCTTCCACGTGCAGGGATACGTCTTTTCCATATTTACTGAGGAAACATTCAATGCCATCGGCATACAGAACCTGGTACTGATTGATGATGTGCCGCCTGAATACCAGTTGCTGATTTATTCACTCGTAACAGGTTCCATATTGTTTGCCCTTTCATTAGCCTTCACCGGTGCCGCGATGTTCACCAAACAACCCTTGGTTAAATCACTTTTTGCTGTTGCGATGGTCGTCATGTTCTTTGTCGGGTATAGTTACATCGTTATTGAGCACCTGGGGGTGGGACGATACAATCCCCCGGAACACATGTGGTTGATTCCATTACAAGAGGATAACGCGTTGAAGGCAGTGACCGTTGCACTTTTCGCAGGCACGGCAGTGATGCTCTTCGTGGCATTCCGAAAATTAAAAGAGCGGGAGGTGTAGTATGCAATTTCAGGAAGGCAAAAGCATTTTTCTGCAGATAGCAGATACCATTACCGAAAAGGTAGTGAGTGGCGAGTTTCCCGCTGGCGAAAAGATCCCTTCTGTGAGAGAACTGGCTGCTGAAATGGGTGTGAATCCGAATACCGTGATGCGCACCTATAGTGAACTTCAGGCGATGAACATCATTGAAAATCAACGCGGCATCGGGTACTTCGTAAATCCCGAAGCGAAAAGCATTATTCTCAAAGACAAGAAGCAGGAATTCTTCAATAAAGTCTTACCCGAATTTCTCAGGCAGGCGGCCCTGCTCGGCATTAGTGCCGATGAGTTAAAAAAACATCTTGAATCTTGAACGGAACACTATGAAGCTCAGTAATAAAATACTTATCGGATTTTTTGGGTTCATCTTTATTTACCTGACTGCAGCATTTGCTGAGTTGAGGCTGAATGGCATACCCAACTTTATTAATGACACGAACAGCATGGCCGAGACGGTAGATCTCGAAGCTGTTTCTTATCTTATAATCAAGGACGTTGATAAAAATGTGCAGGTAATCGGATCGGATCGTCCGCGATTAGAAGTTCGCAGCTTCTCTGGCGACTGGTTAGCAAAATTGACGTATTCGGTTTCGGGCGATACGCTCACGCTTTCAAATCTTCATGCAGCAAACACGAATATCAGAGTCTCTGTATTCGTACCTAAAGCACAACTAAAAGAAGTTGCCGTAAACACCGCTTCGGCTACGGTGAAAGGGCTACAGCAAAATCGGTTACACCTTTCACAAAAGTCGGGAAGCATTTGGCTAAGGGATTGCCAACTAACAAAAATGGAAATTGAACTGGAGCAGTCGTATTTAGAAGTATCGGGCACAGTGTTGGATACCTTGTCGGCACAGCTTGATAAATCACAAGTAAACATCCTCTCCCCTGTCGGCATCTTACAAGGTTCACTAAAAAACAGTGCTTCCATGCGGCTGAACGATCTAGAAGAGATTCAAATAAAGAAAGATAAAAGCAGCCGACTGCTCTTGTATTAGATTCAAAGGTCGCAGGTATTGTAACAAGAAATCAGAAAAATCTTCTACGCTGTAAAGTAGTCTGTTGTGAGCGCTTTCAATCATCCATACCACTCTCAAAGGGAGGCCCTGCCTCCAACTCAAAACAAAAATTCCGAATCTACTTTGTATTTAAAAGTACTTTTAAATACTTTTAAACGCGGGCAAAACCATGAACGCACTACTCCATGAATATTGAAATATCCGGGCTTTCTAAAATTTACCCCAACGGACATGCGGCCATTAAAAACATTAATCTTCAGATCGGAAGCGGCATGTTTGGATTGCTTGGACCAAACGGTGCCGGGAAGTCGAGCTTCATGCGGATACTGGTTACGGTACAAAAAGCAACTTCAGGAACGATTTTGATGGATGGCATGGACATCAATACACACCGGCATGAAATCCGGAAACTGATCGGGTACCTGCCTCAAGACTTCACATTTTTTTCAAAACTAAAAACGTGGGAGTTTTTGGATTACGCAGCGCAACTGGCCACATCATTAAAAAGAAAAGAACGGTTAGCTAAAGTTGATAAACTACTGGACCAAGTAGGATTGCTGGATGTTCGCGACCGGATGGCCAACAAACTTTCGGGTGGGATGAAGCGAAGACTGGGAATTGCCCAGGCACTTATTGGCGAACCCCGGTTGTTGGTTATTGATGAGCCAACCACCGGCCTTGACCCGGAAGAACGCATTCGTTTCAGAAACATTCTCTCCGATCTGAGTCAAAAGGACGTCACGATTATACTCTCCACCCATATTGTTGGGGACATCAGCAGTACCTGCCATAACATGGCGATGCTCAACAAAGGTGAAGTGGCGTTCAAAGGTTCTCCCGAAGGGATGATCGAGCAGGTGCGCGGCCATGTGTGGCAGATTCTGTTAGCCGATGATGAGTTTGATACTATAAAAGCAAAGTATCCGGTGGTATCCACCATCCCGACCGAGGGAAAATGGGAAGTGCAAGTGATTGCCAACCATCAGCCACACCCGGAAGCGAAAGTGGCTAATCCGAACCTGGAACACGCGTATGTATTTTTTATGGAGAATGAATTTGGTGTATCGCTGGTATGATGTCGATTAAAAACATACTGACCATCTCATCATACGAGTCGAAGGTGCTTTGGCGGAATTGGTTTTTCCGGATTGTTGCACTGGCTGGTGTTGGCTTCGTTACCATTTTTAACCTGGCCATGTTTTCGGAGATTGATACACCCGAGTGGGGTGACCTGTCCAACGGCTGGATCCTCCCCTACGCGAGCCTGCTCCTGATCAGCATACCGCAGGCCGCTGCCGTTATATTTTTGGCAACTGGGTTGATTAAGAAAGATAAAAAGCTGGATACGAATGAAGTCTTCTTTGTTCGGCCAATCTCCAACCTGGATTACGTCATCGGAAAAGCACTGGCGCTGTTTAAACTTTTTTTCCTTTTAAACTTCGTTCTGCTTGTCATTCCATTGATTGTGGGGTTAACCAACCCGTTTGCCACCATTAACCCGATGGCCTTTATCCTTTATCCACTGCTCACCAGCATTCCAAGCATTATATTTACTACGGGAATTGCCTTCCTTCTGGTCACGGTTATCCGGAATCAACCCATCACGATTGTGTTGCTCATTGGGTTGGCGGGAGTTCAATTGATTTATTATTTCGATAAGTTCTCCAACATCCTGGATTTTATTTCGTTCCGGCTTTCCATGCTGGCATCCGAAATGACCGGCTTCGTTGATATCGGATTCGCGCTGTGGCAACGAATATTTTATTTGGTTACAGGCATCGCGTTTCTATTCATCACCGCATTTCTCCTGGATCGGTTGTCGGGTCATAAGGCAGCCCACAAGGCTACGGCCTTAACCGGTTTAGCGCTCCTTCTTCTCTCCTCTTTTATAATGGTCAATCTTTGGACGATGCGGCAAGAGCCCATCGCCACACGGCACGAGATGATAGTCGTTAATGGCAGATGGACGAATGTATCCAACATTGAGATCGCCAGGCATGCTATCACACTGGAGTGGGTGGGCAACGAGATCATCAGTACGTCAGATATGCTGGTAAAAAACAACACCCGTGCGTTGCTCGATACCATCTACTTTACCTTGAATCCAGGGTTGATGGTTGATGCCATCTTGCTGAACGATAAACCAATAGCGTTTAACAGAGACATGCAAATTATTTTTCTTAGCCAAGGCATCCGTATTGAGCCGGGGAAGGAAGCAAACGTTCGGATAAACTATCACGGTGCGATACTGGAATCAGCCGCACACCTGGACGTTGACCAGAAACGGTATGAGGAGGCCAATGATTTCCTCATGTTCTCCCTGCCGAAAAAGTATGCCTTTCTCGAGGACGATTATGCATTACTGACCAAGGATGTACTGTGGTACCCGGATACAGAAGTGGGTTATAACCGGATATCCGCTTCGAAGAAAAGGCAGTCCTTCATTGATTTCGAATTAAACGTGAAAGTACCTGCAGGCCAAATGCCAATTTCACAGGGCGAAGTAGTCATCACAGGCGACACCTACCAGTTCAAACCAGAATACCCGCTGCCTCACATTTCACTTGTCATTGGGGCGTATCAGAAAAAAGAGATCACCGTAGATAGCGTTACCTATTCCGTATTTCATTATCCCAAAAACGATTTCTTCCTGCAACGACTCAACCACCTTGGCGATACACTCAGCTACCTGATCACCGATGTTGTCAACGAATATGAACACGCTCAAAAAATTGTCTATCCTTTTAAAAGGATGCAGTTTGTTGAAGTGCCGCTTCCGTTTACGGCATACAATAAAATCTATGAAAGTCACCAGGCGTTTTTACAACCCGAGACTGTTTTTTGGCCGGAGGAAGGTGGCGAAATAAGGCAGTTTGATTTCAGGCGACAACTGAAAGACATGAATACCCAAGCTGCTAAAACAAATCAAGTGCTGACGGATAAGCAAAAGCAAGCCAACATTTTCAATGACCTGATCAGGAAAGTGTTTACGAAACAGATTGGCGAAAAATGGGTGTTTGATGGTAATAATGTCGACAATCCAGACTATTCCCTTTTTCCAAATTATTATGATTTTAATTCAGGAATTGTAAGCCAGGACTGGTCGTTGCTAAACCGGAGTATGGCCACCTACCTGAGAAATGACAAGCAAGTACAGAATGACTATTCAAGGAACATAAATGGAATCTCGTTCACGGAAGAATGCAATGATCTCATGCGCACTTCTTCCATGACAAAAATCCTCACAGAAGCTGAGTTCAGTAAAATCAACAAATCGGTAACGCTGAAAAGCCAATACCTCTTCTCCTACCTCGGCCAAACGATAGGTGAAATCAATTTCAAGTCTTTCCTGTATGAATGGGTGAATACGCACCAGCATCAACTTAGTCGCTACGAAGACTTCAGGAAGGAGATGCTCTCCCGATTCAACATGGATATTGACCCGATCATCCGCAAGGTGTATTCGGAAACTTCGCAGCCCGCTTTCGAAATTGAAGATGTTCAAAAATACGAAGTCATGGATGGTGACCGAAAGCGCTACCAGGTACTGATTCAGGTGAAAAACTCCGGAAGCAGTGATGGCGTGCTCGAACTTAAATTCAACAGCAAAGAAAACACGGATGAAGGTTACTATGCCAAGGTAAATGAAGAAGTGAAAGAAGAAGCCCCGGGCAAGTTGTCGGTGATCAAACAGGGAGAGACCAAGCTTCTTGGATTTGTGCTGGATGAAAAACCGAATACCGTTGCGATCAATACCATCATTTCCAGAAATATACCTTCGGTGATCAACATTGCCATGGGAACATTGTCAAAGCGTGAGGGCGGTCTTCTCTTTGATGGAGAACGGGTTGTGGAGCATAAAAAAGAATCGACTCATTACGAGGTGATCATCGATAATGAGGATCCGGGTTTCAGCAGCTTCAGCCCCATTAAGCCAACTATGCTGAGGGCCTTTATCGATAGCAGAAAAGATGTTGAGCAAAAGTATTTTGGAGAGTGGGATAGCTCCTACGCCCTTTGGCTGGCGACAACCGGATCCGATTTTTATGGCAGTGTTATCCGCTCAGCACATTTCACCCGATCTGGAACTGGCCAAAAAATCGCGACCTGGACTCCTGCGCTCAAGGAAGAAGGCTTCTATGACATTTACGTTTATATGCGGGGTAAAAATCAAAACACATGGATGGGGCGTAATAGTGATGGCAGGCAATTCGATTATCACTATATCATTCACAACAGTGACGGTACGGATAACATCAAATACAACATTACCAATGCAGAGCCAGGATGGAACTACCTGGGTTCGTACTATTTCAACAAAACCGGTGGAAGTGTTTCGTTAACAGATAAATGCGACCTCTGGACAGTATATGCGGATGCAGTTAAATGGGTGAAGCAATAAAGCAGTAGGCAGTAGGCAGTAGGCAATAGGCAATAGGCAAAAGCAGTAACAGTAAGCAAAGCAGGCACTAAACAATAGAATCAAATCCGTAACAATACACTTCAAACTTTACCTCCATGAGTTTTAGAAAAACAATGAAAATAAAACATGTGCCCGGTACGGGCGCTAGGCGCGTGGCGCTAGGGCTCCTGATTATCTGCTGCGTGATGATTTGGGAAGATACCTTGGCCCAACAAAAGCTAACCTTGAGTGAGGCCATTGAAATTGCCCAATACAGCAGCCGCAACATAAAAAAATCGAAGCTAAACCTGTATGGAAACCAGCGCAGCCTGGATGCCCAACGTGCGGCATTGAAATCAAGGTTTGCGTTAGACATTACGCCATTCGATTACAACCGGAACCGCGGTTTCAACGAACTGTTTTCGCTTTGGAACACCAATGAAGACTATAACTCCTTCGCCAATTTCTCCGTGAGCCAACCCATAGTGGCAACAAACGGTACCATCTCGTTGATCAACCGCTTCGGCTATCGCGATAACTATTCGGAATTTCAGGATAGCAGAACAAAAACCTTTAGCAACAATTTATACCTTCAGCTTGACCAACCCATTTTTACGTACAACAGAACGAAGATGCAGTTAAAGGAGTTGGAGCTGAACCTGGAAAACGCCACGCTCAGCAACGCCTTGGAATTGCTAAGTCTTGAACAAAGCGTTACCCGGTCATTTTATAATTACTACCAGCAACAAAACAATCTTCAGATCGCCAAAGATGAATACGAAAATCAAAAAATAAGTTACGAGATCACCAAGAATAAAGTAGATGCGGATTTACTGGCACAGGAAGAACTGTATCAGGCCGAGCTAAACCTGGCTACCTCAAAGTCGACATTGGAAAACAACCAGGTACTGCTGGACAACGCAGCGGATGATTTCAAGCTTTTACTTGGCATTGACCTGACTGAAAAAATCACCGTTGAGGTAGATATAAACTTCATTACACGGAAAGTAGATCTCAATCAGGCACTTACGTATGCACTGGAGAACAGAATGGAATTGAGGCAGCGTGCGATTGACATTGAGCGTTCCAAGTTTGAGCTGATCCGGACAAAGGCATTAAATGAATTCAAAGGTTCCATTGGTTTGTCACTGGGTATTTTTGGTGATAACGAACGGGCACCTAATGTATACGAAACGCCAACCGTAAATCCCCGGGTGGCTATTTCCTTTAGTATACCCATATTCGACTGGGGCGAAAACAGGGCACGGATGGATGTCGCCAATTCCACGCTCGAAATAAGAAAAGTTGACCTTGAGGTAGAAAAGAATGATATCACCATCAACATCCGAAAAATTTACAGAAACCTTCAAAATCTTGAAAACCAGATACTGATCGCTGAGCAAAATGTTAAAAACGCAACGCTAACCTACGACCTCAATCTCGAGCGATATAAGAACGGAGATCTTACCAGTATCGATCTTAACAGATTTCAAAGCCAACTCTCGGAAAAGAAAAGCGCACTCGCGGATGCACTGATCAATTATAAAATTGAGCTGCTAAACCTCAAGATTCAATCATTATACAATTTTGAAACTCAAGAGCCACTGATCGTTCCAACCAACTAATTATCCATTGAACTAATGTTATACACAATGAAAAAGTTTATAAACGGAATCCTTCCCCTGCTGGTGTTGATTGTCATTTATTCCTGCAACTCCGATGATTCGAATATTAAAACGGAAATAAAAATTCCGGTTTCTGTAATCAGCATCAAACCACAGAGCATCTCGCGTTTCATTGAAACGACAGGAACGGTATACTCTTTTAAAGAAGCTGCTATGAAATCGGAACTCAGTGGTGTGTACAAACTTCAACGTAATCCAGCCACCGGAAGGCCTTTTGCGTTGGGTGACGCAGTCAAGGCCGGACAGACCTTGATCAGACTTGAAGACAAGGAATTTGAAAACAACCTCCAGATTGAAGGTAAAAAACTAAACCTGGAACTGGCTGATAACAATCATAAAAAGCAACAGTCCTTATATGATAAGGGCGGAGTGACACAAACCGAATTAAAAAATTCTGCGATACAATATGTAAATGCAAAGTACGCGTATGAGAACGCAGAAATTCAAATGGCAAAGATGTCGGTGAAGGCTCCCTTTGATGGCGTGATTGTCGAATTACCGTATCACACGGATGGTGTAAAAATCGATCAAGGGCAAACACTGCTAAAAGTAATGCAATACGACAAGCTGCTTATGGATGTGAAACTTCCTGAAAAGTATTTACCCGAAGTCAGAATGAATCAACTGGTTCAGATATCGAACTATACGGTTGCCCGCGATACCATTTACGGGAAGATCAGTCAGATCTCCCCGGTCATCAACGCGGACACCCGAACCTTTCAAAGCATTCTTCAAATAGATAATGACAAACGATTGCTGCGTCCCGGAATGTTTATCAAGGCCTTTATCCTTTCCGAAAAGCGTGACGATACCATCGTTATCCCGAAAGAAACCATCATTTCACGGCAAGATGGAAAAGTAGTTTTTACAGTTGAAAATGGTATTGCTTCCGAAAAGAAAATCACCACCGGTTTGGAGAATGCGGATGTAATAGAAGTAGTGAGTGGATTAAAAGTTAATGACAGGCTTGTCATCTCCGGTTTTGAAACCCTGAGAAACAAATCGAAGGTAAGTATCATTCAATAATATATACTATTTAAATAACCGCCTTGTGAAAAAGATAGTCTACCTGGCCGTCTCCTACCCCGTGTCGATCCTGATGATGGTATTGGCTGTCCTTTTGTTGGGGTTTATATCGTTTGGAAAACTCGGTATTGAGTTAGTGCCTGAACTGAAAAATCCTACGTTGTTCGTTGAACTCAAGGTAGGAATCAAACCTCCATCTGAAGTGGAGAAGCAATTTATTGAATCGATTGAGTCCATCGCAATCAGGCAAAGCGGAGCGGTTGAAGTAAGCTCCATTAGCCAGACGGGTTATGGCCGCGTTACCGTGCAGTACGATTGGAGCAAGGATATGGATGAGGCATTTCTTGATCTTCAAAAATCACTCTCCTCGTTTTCGTTGAACGATGAGATCGATGAATTTGCCATTTCTCAATTTGATCCCAATGCAGCGCCTATTATGATAATAGGAATCTTTAATCCGGCTTCGAATGATACAGAAGCATTGAGGCGGGTAGCCGAGAACAATTTCAGAAACGAGTTTATCAAACTTCCCGGAATTGCGGAAGTACGCCTTTCGGGGGAACAGGATAAGGAGGTTGTATTGGAAACCGATCCCGATGTGTTGGCCTCGGTTGGCTTAACCGTAAATGACCTTGTTGCAAAAATTCAAAACTATAACCGAAGTGTATCCGGTGGATTTATTGAAGAGCTTGGGCGGAAATATGTGATCAAAGGGTTGGGCATCATTGAAAAGCCTGAAGACCTGGGAGACTTGGTAGTGGGCTACACAAGTCGTCAAAATACGGCAACCAATGCTGAGGCACTTCCTTCAACAACTACAACAACACCCACCAGTACAAACTTATCCTTATCAGAACAAGTTCCGGTTCTCCTTCGCGAAGTAGCGACCGTTAAAACCCTGGATAAAGAAGCGACCAGTATTGTGCGCGTCAACCAGAAGCGCAGTATTGGATTGTCGATTTACAAAGAGACGAATTACAACACAGTAAATGCGGTAAATGAATTGATGGCCTCCCTCGAGCAGTTGAAGAAAACTGTTCCCGGTTATGAATTTGTAATCATTCAAAACCAGGGAAGATTTATTCAAGGCGCTATTGATGAAGTGAAAGAATCCGGTTTATACGGAGCCTTTTTCGCAGTGATCGTTTTGTTTCTTTTCCTGCGGAGGATTGGCTCTACACTCATTATCAGCATTGTTATCCCGATCTCCATCATTGCTACATTCAACCTGATGTACTTCAATGGCCTCACGTTAAATGTAATGACGCTGGGTGGATTGGCGCTAAGTGCCGGAATGTTGGTTGACATTGCCATTGTTGTGGTAGAAAATATTTTCCGGAAACGCGAAGAAGGATTAAGCGTTATCGATGCGGCAATCGAAGGCACGAGCGAGGTAAGCGGAGCGATTACAGCCTCTACGCTCACCTGTATCGTTGTGTTTCTGCCAATCGTTTACCTGCAAGGCCCGTCCGGAGAGCTTTTTAAAGATCAGGCGTGGACCGTAGCATTCTCTCAAATCGCATCGCTATTCGTTGCCATCCTCGTTATACCCATGCTCTTCGCCCAGTTCTTTCGCAAAGACAAAGTGTTTGCGAAAGAAAGAAAAGTATTCTCCGATGAGAAGCATATCCGATTTAAAAGGTATCGGTCAGTCCTTGAAAAAGTGTTGAACTACAAGGCTGCCTGGATAATCGCATCATTTGTCATGATCGCGGCAGCAGCTTTTCTGCTTCCCTACATTGGCAGCGAATATATGCCACAGTCGGATACACGAGCAATTTCAGTGGATGTTACACTGCCGAATGGTACTCCCCTTTCAAGGACGTCATCCACGATTAACCAAATTGAAAGCCAGCTGCAACAGTTGTTCGAGGGACAACTTGATAAAATTTATTCACACATCGGCCCGCAGCAAAGTCAGTCGGGTATCAAGAATGAAAATGTTTACAATGAAAATAAAGCCACGGTTAAACTCATCTTTCGGGAGGATATTGAATTGAACATCGCACCCGTGACTTCAAAGTTGTCGGCTTATTTTGGAGCCCTGCCGGGCATTGAAGCAAGATTTTCCAACGATGAAAGTACACTGTATTCCGTTATGGACGAGGATGAGATGCCGTTGGTTGTGGAAGTAAGTGGTACAGATTTCGAGAAGTTAAAGCCCCTCTCTGATTCGATCATGCTCGTGATGGCTGCCCATGAACATGTTTACGATCCAGTATCAAACCTGGAAGAGGGCGTGCCGCAAATTCAAGTAGACGTTGATAAGTACAGAGCCGGAATTTTGAATTTATCAATCGATGATGTCATCGTTCAGATCAAAGATCAGTTGGAAGGCAAGAATGCCGGTACGATTGAGCGTGGTGGTGAAATGCAAGACATCAAAATAAAAGTACCTCAAGTTTCATTGGCCGGATTGGGAAACATAAAGATAAAGAGTGGTCAGCGCGAATTCCCGCTAAGTGAAATCGCCAGTGTGAAGGTGGAATATGCCAGCAACTCCATTCACCGAAGAAATCAAACGAGGACGGTCTCCGTTGGGGCACGCGTGAATCCGGATGAACCTTACGATAAAGTGGTGAAGTCAATTCAAAATTCGCTTTCGAAACTGTCGGTGCCGCCACAATACAAGATAAAGGTAGCAGGCCAGGAGATCAGGCGCCAGGAATCGGTAGCGAACCTCACGTTTGCGCTCATCCTCTCCATCATATTGGTGTACATGGTTCTTGCCTCGCAATTCGAATCCTTGCTGCATCCATTCACCATTTTGCTAACAATCCCCTTTGCAGTTGTTGGTGCAATCCTCGCCTTCTTCATCCTTGGAATGCCCCTGAATATGATGGGGTATATCGGAATTATTCTATTGGGTGGTATTGCGGTTAACAACTCCATTATGATTGTTGACTGCATCAATCAGAACAAGGAGAACGGCATGCCCCTACGCGAAGCCATTCTGGACGCAGCCGAGCGAAGGCTCAGACCGATTATGATGACTACCCTATCGACAATCCTGGGGCTTCTCCCGTTAACGTTGGGATTCGGAGAGAGCGCAGCACTACGGTCTCCTATCGCCATTGCCGTGATTGGAGGAATGGTGACATCCACGCTGTTGACACTCATTATCATTCCTTGCTATTACGAAAGCATTGAAAATATTGTCAGTTGGATCAGTGGCAAGAAGAAAGTGAAAATTGAAGTTTCGCATGGGTAACAACAGTCTGCTACAAACAATCATTCGAAGAAAAGTCTTCGTTTCGATGTTGTTCATCGGTTTCACCGTGATGGGCTATATCTCCTATACCAAGCTCTCGGTTGAACTGTTCCCGAATGTTGAGTTACCGGTGCTGATTGTGCACGTGCGGTCAGCAACTGATGTTGATCCAAAATATATGGAGCGTCAGGCTATTATTCCATTAGAGAGTGCAATCAGTACCCTCGAAGGTGTTGCGGAAATTACTGCGAATGCCGATAGCCAACAGGGAATGATATTCATCTCGTTTCAGCAAGGGGTAAATATCAAATATGCTTACCTCAAGCTTGAACAAAAAGTGGGTGCGATCAAGTCGAGTCTCACGCCCGAGTTTTTTGTGAACATCATTAAGGTTGACACAGAGGAGTTTTTGAACGGGTTCATGGACTTGCAGGTTCTTGGTGGCGGTGGCGGTGGCGTAGATCGGATAAGAAACATTGCCGACCAATACATAAAAGATCGGCTAAGTGATGTAGATGGTGTGGGCGGAGTGGAAGTTTTTGGCGGCCGGCAAAAAACGGTAGAGATCATCATGCATTCAGCCATCTGCGAAGCAAATGGAATCACACCCAATACCATCAGCAATATACTTTCCCGTAACTCCAACAAAAGTGCTTTTGCAGGACAAGTAGAAATGGATGGGCAGAAAGTTTTTGTCAATGTAACTGCGGAGTTGAAAGACATCAAGAACATTCAAAGCCTTGTGGTTTTAGAGAAAGGCCCGTTGCTTTTGAGTGATGTGGCGGACGTGTACTTTGGTGTTAAAGAACAAACATCACTAAGCCGTGTCAACGGTAAAGATGCCGTTTCGATCCGGATATCAAAAGACCCACAAGCCAATCTGATTGCATTATCGGAAAAGACACTTGAAGCCATTGATGCGATCAATAAAGATCTCGAGCCGATGGATGTACAGATCATCGTGGAAAATAATCAGGCGGAGATGATGTCTAGGAATATTGATCAAATCCAAAACCTGGCCGTAACGGGTGGGCTGCTGGCGATCTTTGTACTTTGGGTATTTCTCCGCAGGTTAAAATTCATTCTGAGCATAGCGCTTGCCATCCCGATATCCGTGTTTACTGCATTCAATTTCTTCTACGCATACAACATCTCCATCAACAGCCTTACACTCATTGGAATGGCGCTTGCGATCGGTATGCTAATGGACAACAGTGTGGTGGTGATTGAAAATATTTACCGGCATGTTATAAACAAAGAAGATAGCGAGCAAGCGGTGGTAAAAGGAACAAATGAAGTGATGCGCTCAATCATAGCAGCAACACTTACAACGGTAACCGTGTTTTTACCTTTTATCTTTTCAACTAATTTTCTCATCACACTCATTGGTACGCACATTGGCGTGTCGATCATATCTACGTTGTTGGTTTCATTGGTGGTGGCTTTGGTGTTAATTCCGATGTTGGCAGATTCTGCCATACAGAAAAAAGATCAGGAAAGAGCCCCGTTGATCAAGAATGCGTCTATTCGCCAACGAATTATTCAGATCTATATGGTGCTCCTGAAGTCGTGTTTCAGAAGGCCAATGTTTACGGTTATCGGGGGACTGGTTTTGTTTTTTGTCACCATCGGACTCAGTCTCCTGGTCAGCATGTCGGGCCCGAGTGAAGTAGAAACTCCGGAGATGAATCTGTTCGTCACCATGCCACAAGGTAGCACGCTTGAATCCACCGATCTTAAGATCAGGAAGATTGAAGAAAAGGTAATGGAGATACCGGCAGTTGACAAGGTGATCAGTCAGGTTTCAGAAAGTAAAGGAGTGATCACAATCAAGCTGGTTGAAGGGTTTAAGGATCTCGATACGATTTCAGTGGCAGATGTTCGAAACAGGCTTTCAGGTTTCTCAAAGGATTTCGATGATGTGAGCATCTCACTGGATAAACCGCCAAGTCAAAGCAGTACAGAAAGTGGTGCTGGAAATGCTGCGCAGGATGATTTTCAACGAATGCTGGGAATTGGCACCGCCTCGGAGCGTATTGTGATTAAAGGCCAGGACTTCGAGCTGATGCAAACTATTGCTCAGGATATCAATACTATGGTGAGCGGTCTGCAATCCGTTTCACAAAGTTCAGTGAATCTGAGTCCGGAGCGGCCCGAAGCCCACATGGTGTTCGATCAGAAACGAATGAGCGAGAATCACATCACGCTGCAAAATATAGCCACCGCACTAAACGATTTTCAACCCTCCTTTACCTCGGGCGCTAACTTTACCAGCGGTGGCGAAGAGTATGAAATTACCATCCGCACCCAGAATCAGGTTGCCACAAGGGCAAAGGAAATGCGTGATTTGCGCGAGATGAAAGTCAGCAGTACAACAGGTGCAGTATACGCGTTTTCTGATATTGGCACAGCGCTCTACTCATCTGGAGAAAGCACCATCACCCGGATGAATCAGGAGAAGCGCATTCAAATTACCTATAGTTTTATTGATGAAGTTTTGAAATCAAATTCATTGCAAGAAGCTTCCCGTCTGGAGATCGATCAAATTGTAGCGGGTGTTAACATCCCGTCAGGTATCGTGGTGGATGTTATCCATGATGAAGGTTTATATGATGATTTCATCTTTTTCATTTTTGCAGCCATCGTCATCATCTTCATGATTCTCGCGGCCGTGTTCGAATCATTATACCTGCCGATCGTGATCATGTTCTCTATTCCGCTAGCCGGTACTGGTGCTCTCCTTGGGCTCACACTCACCGGTAACTCAATACTGAGTACAAACACATTGATCGGGTTTTTGATCTTGCTTGGTGTAGTGGTGAACAATGGAATCATACTCATTGATTATTCGCGCATCCTGAGACGAGAAGGATATACAAAATACCGCGCGCTGATCATGAGTGGTATTTCACGCATCCGGCCCATCCTCATTACATCAATCACAACAATTATTGCGATGCTTCCATTAGCCCTTGGCGAGGCAGAGTATGTGGTGAGCATTGGTCAACCATTTGCAGTAACCGTGATGGGTGGACTTGCTTTCGCGACTATATTAACATTGTTCTACATCCCTACTATGAGTGCAGGATTGGAAAGTGTGTTGGACTGGTTCAGAAATTTAAAACCCGGTATTAAGGTCACGCAGATTGTGCTCATGGTAGTTGCCGGAGTATTTATAAACTTGCGGATAGAAGGGCTGATCTGGCAAATGATGGCATACATTGGTGCGATCATTTTAATTCCGGGAGGAACGCACTTCATCATGTCGTCCTTACGCCAGGCCAACGCTAAAATGGTTGCGCCCGGTGAAGCGATGCACATTGAAATCCAAAACCTTACAAAAGTGTATGGAAGAGACAAGCGCTGGATCAGGGAGTGGAAAGGAAATAAGAATCTCTTTGAAGCACGAGGTGAAGAACCGGTTACGATAAGCAAGGTGTTGCAAGACCTGATCTGGCAGAGCGCCTTGATCAGCTTTCTGATCTATTTCATTTACGTTCATTTGGACAAAGCATTTTGGCAGTTGTTCTTTATGATTGCATTGCACGCACTCTTGCTGTCAATTTTCAGTACCATTAAGCACCTGCTGCCTTCCAAACAAAAACTGTTAAATGTCATCAACGCATTGCTTTACTGGGGATTCCCGATGCTGAGTGCGATCCATCTATATAACGATGTCCAGATCAAAGCCTTTGGAATTATTCTCATCCTCTTGTGGTTTGTCGGGCTTTTCCTCGTATGGGTTGCAAAAAGACTGAAGGAAAACCCGGTAGATGTTCATGAACTCACCGGACGTTTTAAGAAAATGCGGAGATTATATTATAAACTAGTGCTCTCCATTCCTTTTGTCAAACTCAGAAAAGCAGAGTTCAAAGCACTCAAGGGAGCTAGCCTCACGATTGAACAAGGCATGTTTGGATTATTAGGTCCTAACGGTGCAGGCAAGACTACGCTCATGCGGATACTCTGTGGCATATTGGATCAGAGTTATGGCAAGATCTGGATCAATGGCCATGATACCACCGTGCGAAGAGAAGAACTGCAAGGACTGATAGGCTACCTTCCGCAGGCGTTTGGCACGTATGAAAACATGACACCGTATGAGTTTCTGGATTACCAGGCCATCTTGCGAAAAATTTCCAATGCAGATGAACGGAAAGCCCGAGTGCAATACGTGTTGAAAGCCGTGCACATGGATGAACATCAACACAAGAAGATCGGCTCTTTCTCGGGAGGCATGAAACAACGAATCGGTATTGCGCAGATTTTGCTTCACCTGCCAAAGATATTAGTGGTAGATGAACCCACTGCGGGCCTCGATCCGTTGGAGCGTATCCGGTTTCGTAACCTGCTGGTAGAGCTTAGCCGCGAACGGATCGTAGTGTTCTCTACACACATCATTGAAGATATTGCCAGCAGCTGTAACAAGCTGGCGGTGCTCATCTCCGGAAATATCGAATACATCGGTAGCCCGACCACCATGGCTGAACAGGCCCATGAGAAAGTATGGGAATTTCATTTAACGCCTGATGAATTTGAGGTTGAAAAAGAAAACTACCTGATCGTTCACCACATGCGCGAAGGTGACCGGATACGCGTGAAGTGTCTATCCGGAGCGCGGCCCCGATTTGATGCGGTTTCGGTACGCGCCAATCTGGAGGATGCCTATTTATGGTTGATGAAAAGTAAATCCAAAACAAAATATGAAGAGCTACCTGCTGCTGTTGTATAGGTTGGCGACCTACAACGTTAAAGTAATTTTTGGGAACAAGTTTGTCTACTTTGTAGTGGCAGCCTTTTTGTTCTTTGGCTTCATCATCACCATTAGCATCTTTGAGGGTGATGACGACATCAGCGAAGCCTTAATCTATGGCTTCCTGGTTTTCCCGGGATTGCTGCTCATCTTCTACCCCATGGCGTACGGCATTCAAAATGACGATGATGCCAAGATGCTGGAAACAATTTTTGGAATTCCAAACTACCGGTACAAAGTCTGGTTGGTGCGTTTCGTACTAACGATCGGTGTCGCTGCGGTTATTCTAATGGTGCTGGGCAACCTGGCTAACCTTACCTTATATCGATTCAGCATCTTGCCGATGATTGGCCAGGTACTCTTTCCCATTACATTTCTGTCTTCGCTGGCTTTTATGTTGTCCACGTTAATCAAAAACGGAAATGGAACCGCCATTGTACTTGTGATTATATCGTTTATATTTTTCGTTTTTTCTGAGCCGTTAGAATATAGCGCTTATAACATCTTCCTTAATCCATTCTCAGAGCCGCGCGGCATGAGTGAGTTTATCTGGCACACCATTATTTATAAAAACAGAATGTATCTCATCATCCTCAGTATGCTTTGTCTTCTGTATGGCATGTTCAACCTTCAGTTCAGGGAAAAATTTGTATAATGTCATTAATGCAGGTACGAATTAGTATTATTGCGTAACTCAATACATTTTTGCAACCGATTCAAAAGCCTAACACTTTACATGGACAATAAAACAGTCAAAACCTTTGCTACGATAGCCTTACTGGAAGGTATCTCCTACGTTTTATTGTTGGGCATTGCCATGCCCTTAAAATACCTTTTCGGTTTTCCCATAGCCGTAACTGTAGTGGGCTGGGCACATGGTGTTTTGTTTATGCTGTATGCAGTATGGTTAGTGCTGTGTTGGAAAGAATATGCCTGGAGCTTCAGTCGCGTGGCGGGATACTTCATTGCCTCTCTCTTGCCGATCGTACCGTTTGTGGTGGAGCGTAGATTGAAAAAGGAATACGCCCTGGTTTGATCCCGATTCAAGATTCCATTTTTAATGAATTAACAAATGAAAAAATTTTCTCCACTTCTGCTATTGACAATCATACTTTCACATTGCACTTCGAAAAATGACAACGTATACGTTTATGATTCGGAAACATTAAAAATCGAATCTCTAAGCAAGGATGTGTTTATGCACATCTCATACCTTACCACAAATGACTTTGGCAAGGTAGAATGTAACGGTATGGTATATATTCATGGCGATGAAGCCATAGTTTTTGATACTCCCACAGACGATGAATCTTCTACCGAGCTTATAAGCTGGATCAAGGAGAAACAAGGCAAAACAATTAAGGCCATTGTAGTCACACATTTTCACAACGACTGCCTGGGTGGGCTCAGTACATTTCATGCCAACGGTGTAAAATCATATGCCAGCGCAAAAACAGTTGAACTCGCTAAAAGCAACAACATTGAAGTATTGCCTGAAACCAGCTTTGAAGATGCGATGAAATTTCAAATCGGAAATGAATCGGTTTATGCCACCTTCTATGGTGCCGGGCATACAGCCGACAACATTGTGGGATATATTCCCAACGAAAAAACCTTGTTTGGAGGCTGCCTGATTAAAACGATGAACGCAAGCAAAGGCTTTCTCGGTGATGCGGATATAGCCTCATGGTCAAATACAGTTGAAGCCATAAAAAATGACTTACCCGACTTAAAAGTTGTTATTCCCGGACATGGTAGGCACGGAGGAAAAGAACTATTGGATTATACCATTGAGTTGTTTCGGGAGTAAACCGTATTACTCTTGCCTTGAAAAAGTAAAGACGGCATCAAACTTTGTGGCTACAGAAAAAAATTCATCATCGCCTTCCACTTGTTCAAATTTTATCTTCACCTCCATAGTAGTGCTGGTCTGCCGGGTAACAGTTCCCTCCTGAACAGCTAAGTCGTTGGTTACGATTAGCTTGCGGCCTTCCAACTCCCAGGTTCCATCCATAATCATTTCTTCAAATGGAACTTCCTCGGTGGTGGTTTGTCCCATCATGGTGGTGGTTAACACAATGATGTAACTACCTTCGCTGGTTACGGTATTCGGGTTATCACCAAACGTGGTAGTCAGATCAATGTCCTTTCCGGTTCCCGTAAAATTAGCTTTGATACTTGTCCCCATGACTGTGGTGGTGGATGTGCCTTTGTAATTAATTGCCGTAACCTTCCAGATTCCCACCATTCCTTCGCGGGTGGGCATCGGAGCCTCATCATCATTACAGGAAAAAAGAATTACAGCAAGAGCGAGTAAAAGTAATTTTGTATGTCTCATATAGGTATAGTAATTATTAACAAACACATTATGGGGTAAAAATAACAAACTACCGCCATGTGTTTGTATCGAAGTACAACATTACCTTACATTTCAGAAACCCTCAAAGTACCCTTATTTCCACCCCCAGAAGTAAGATTTGCCCCATTTTTCACTTTTTAGTTAACTAAACTCTTGCTAATCTTAGCCCAACCTTACCTAAACCCCTTATGAACCCGGAAACAAACAGCCCATTTGTCAGTAAAGTATTGTTGCGCCAGTCCATTGGCTCCGTGCGATTGGTAATTGCCTTATTTACCATTACCGCGGCTATAACCAAGTTATTATACGACCGTTTTCTACCAGACCTGAAAGACCTTGACGGGATACGCTGGGCGATCATTGCCCTGGGTTGTGTGTTTTTCTTTACAACTTATTTCCGTTTCAAAAGAGGAATCGTTGTTACCTGGTTTTCATTCTTCCTGTACATGTGCACCCTCTTTTATGTTATTGCATTTGTAGTCATTAACCAGTTTGATCCCAATGCTGTGACCATTTTGATTTTAGTTGTTGGAGCGAGCTCTGTTATCATTAACAGTTTATTTTATTATGGAATACAATGCTTTATCATTCTACTGGCCGCCCAGGTTGCGTATGCAGGTTTTGATTTAGGCAGCGAAAAGCTGATAGCCTTTTTTAATTTAATGCTCGCGCTTGGTGTTTTTGGAATTGTGATCACGGTACGGTTGAAGCTCCTTTCCAGCATACAACACTCCCACTCCCATCTGGAAAAACTTAATGTTATGTCGATTGTAGCCAATAAGGCTGGGGAAATTGTTTTTATCAGTCCTTCTGTGCAAAGTTTGCTTGGTTACGCCCCTGGCGAGTTGGTGAAAGATGGCTGGTGGAGTTCACAGAATTTACGGGACGGATGGATAAGCAGGGAATACATCTTGAATTACCCGAACATTGTACCGAAAGAAATCGCCTCCATGGAAACGAGCATTATTAACAGAGAAGGAAAGCAGATGTGGTTCAATTGGTCTAACTCTATGCTACCAAATGGCAATTACATGGGTATCGCTTTGGATATTACGAAGTATAAGGGTGAGTGATTCTTAAGGCATTCATAAAAGTCATTTAACATTTTGTGCATTTTTCGAAGTTAGTCCGTTTTGGATTTTAAATGAAGGTTGTGTGATGTCTGCATGATTTATTCGTTGCCGTTAACATCCCTTTGTATTCATATATACATTTGGCAAACCGGTTGTATCGTCAATAAGTTTTATCCAGCCTTCATACTCCGTTTTGAAATTTTGGTCTTTGCTAAGTTGAGTTGAGCAGGGATTTTCCTGGTATACCGTCACCTTAACTTTGCACCAGAATCCTTCACAGAAATCCTCACCAAATCCAGTCAGGTAAATGTGCATCGTCTCTCCTTTTATGGTCAGTAAACGTCTGGAGTCTACATACGGTGATTCTCGCAGATTCAGGCCATTGCCCACTGCAAACACAGGTGAACTTCGTCTGGAAATAAAATAGTCCTTCCAACTTAATAGCAGATAGTCCTTTTCCGTGATATCCGAAATCCTAACCCAGGTTGTCCCCAGACTTTTGCTGTTAAAAAGTCGTACCATGCCTCCATTATTTTCAAAAAACGGAATGACGTAAGCATCATCTGACCAATGATGAAGCGCTGCTAGCGGGACATCCTTGCAGTTATTGGGATTATCCGTTGGCAAAATAAACATCCGCATATGACCATCGGTAAATTTGCCAACCGGACAAAACTTAGCGAGTGTTGCCACCTGCTGTTGTTGCGCATTATACAACGGCAATCCTCCTTGTGGCACATAGGCAAACTGCTCTCGCGGTAAGTCTGGTAGTTTTGTAAAATCAGGAATAATCAGGCCTGCCTTGTTTTCAAGTATTGGCTTTGGGGATGATTGTTGCCCATAAATATGTATGACCAACCCAACACTCAGCATGATAACAAGAAGTAGTTTTAGTTTCATAGCAAGAATTCACTCTAGTAAGTATACTAGATTAATTGATTTTTTGCACACTGAGCTTGAAATACACATAAATTGGCTGGTGGCATTAATGGGGTTTATTCAGTGCCAGCAGCGTAAATTCTACTATAATTTTTTGTGCATTGAAATTTGAATATAACAGCTTGGCCAGATTTTGATTGTCCATTTCCAGGGCCACCTCGAAAGCCTGCTGAAATTGATCTTGAGTATACCCCAACACCTCTACTACATTAACCAAATTACTGGTAGGTTGCCTGGATTGAAGCACCAGCGCTATTTCATTTTCAAATTTCATGTACGGTAAATTCCTTAAGATAGTATATTAATTTGTAACGTGTATACTAG
This sequence comes from Cyclobacteriaceae bacterium, assembly GCA_019638275.1. Taxonomy (GTDB): domain Bacteria; phylum Bacteroidota; class Bacteroidia; order Cytophagales; family Cyclobacteriaceae; genus UBA2336. Next base: position 52,310 of record JAHBUC010000009.1, read on the forward strand.
AGTAAAAGACCAACTGACATTTACTAATCACTGTTACCCTTCTGCCTTCGTTGAATGCTCTTTACATCTCATAGTTTCTTATCTTTCCTGTTATGTTGATTGAAGAAAAGCTGCTCAATTATTGGATCGAGAATTTTTACGGGTACGGCTCGTGGAAGGCCCGATTCTGGTTTGTGGGTTATGAAGAAAGTGGTGGAGATGCACCGGAAGAAGTAGCGGAGAAGATCAACTACCTGTACACCACAGGAGCAACCAGTTCCGGCCCTACACTCTGTGATATCCGCGAACTTTACCAACAGGTGGCCTTTCGGATTGACGGGCCAAGAGCAAAGAAATTTACAACCTTTCATGATCACCGCTTTGGCCAGCAAGCCACCCTGCACGGTGCCTGGAAAAACCTCATAGCCTTTGTGCATGGATACCAGGCGCGGGAGCTTCCCGACCTACTCACCTATCAGCAACACTCATTTGCAGCACCATCCGCACAAACAGAAGCATTGATTCAGTTATATCCGCTGCCCGCACACAACCACGCGTGGTATTATGCGTGGCTCGACTTACCACAACTGCCCTTTCTAAAAAGTCGTACGCTATACCAGGATTACCTGTACCCTACCCGTATACGCACTATCCTCGAAAACACACGTGCATATAAACCTGAGGTTGTGCTCATGTATGGCATGGAAAACATAAACGGACTTAAAGAATCGATATGTCAATTTTTTCCATCCGCTACATTCAAAATGGTGAAGGCCATCAAACAACACATCCCGCAACATCATCGTGCAGATGTTAATGGAACTACCCTGTTGCTCACCACACAAATTCCAGCGCTTAGGCACAACCGTATTGAAAGCGGGTTTGATTGGCATGCGTTTGGGGAATTGGTGAAGGGTGGGTGAAGTCGACATGCGCTTCAAGGATAAGGATAATATGGACTAACAAATGACCTCCCAACATTTTCGGATTCAAGCCCGTACCTAGAGATACTCCAACAACCAAAAGCATTGAAAATATCGATTTGAATTGTTACTTCCTTACCCTTTACGGATTACATCACTAAACTAACTCCATCTGTTATGAAAACCATAATACTCCTTGTGGTGGTTATAGTGATCGGATTTGTATGGATAAACGACAAGTCTACGTCCACACAACCACCTGATGTCACACTTATACAGGCCGTGTACCACCCTGATCATTTACATTTGTCAGAGCCTGATCAGGCACACCGGTATGGTAATTTACAGCTCTACCCTATTTATGCTTCACCGCAATTTCTAAACTATCATCGGCAATTGGGGTCGTATCTGTCGTTACAGGAAGCTTTAAATCAGAAGAAATTAGTCATCACTGAAATCCAAGGTACTGAACCATCCGATCAGATCAACAGGCAAAATCAACTTCAACAACGTTCAGATGAGGATCAAGCCGAGGTGAATACATTGTTGATTCAAAATATTTCAGCAGATACCATCATTATACTGGGTGGCGAAGTGGTGCGTGGAGGCAAGCAGGATCGTATGATTGCGCAGGATTTTATTATACTTCCCCATAGTGATAAAATTGATATCAGTGTGTTCTGCGTTGAGCATGGAAGGTGGAACGCTGAAGAGTCGGTTTCATTCTACATGTCGATGGATGTAGCCCCAGGCAAAATACGAAAAGCAGCAAAGGCCGCAGAACCCCAAGAAAAAGTTTGGGAAGAAGTAGCTGTTTTGCACGAAGATTTGGATGTAAAAAGCTCCACTGGAGGGTTGGCTTATGCTTTATACGATAAAAAGCTAGCAGACTCTGTGGAGCATTACAAAAAACATTTGCAAAAAATAGTATGGTCGGATAATGTTGTCGGAGTAATCGCAGTGAATGGTAATGAAATTGTTGGTTGTGATATTTTCGCACAGCATAAATTGTTTGCCAACTATTATCCCAACTTACTAAGCTCCTATTGCAGTCAGGTTTACAAACCGGCTACAACAGCAGCGTTACCCTTTGTTGAGGTACAAACCTTTCTCCTGAGCATAATACAGGGAAAGCATTGGAAGACCGTATTGCACAAAACGGTACCCAGTTAAGGCACGGAAAGTACAGGATTCATTTGGCGGCATTTTGAAGATGGTCACCTGATTTGTTTAATCAGTGGAGATAAGTTTATTGTACAAATACTAGTAATTTATCTCCACCACCTTCTTACTCTGCAACTTTTGCATCGGCTTGGGCACAATGTTCAGAATTTCTTCTTTTAAGGTTTTGATGAGTTTGCTCTTGATGTAGTCACGGTGCGTTACCAGGCTAACCTCCCGTGCCGGACTGGGCTCCTTTAATCGTTTAACCAATTTAAATTGAGTTTTATTGAACTCCATCACGGCCAGTTCGGGTAAAATAGTTAAACCATCACTTTTATCTACCATGCGCTTTAGCGTTTCAATGTTTCCGGTTTCATACTTCACATGAAAATCTCCACGCTTACGCAACTCGCACAAATTAAGTGCTTGTGAGCGGAAACAATGTCCTTCCTCCAACAGCCACAGTTGGTTCGGATCTATGTCGTTAGGCAACACATACTTTTTATCGATTAACGCATTTTTCTTTGAAACGTATACAAACAGCTCTTCGTAGAACAACACATCTTCTTTTATCGAAGGGTCTTTCAAAGGCGTTACCACCAATCCGCAATCCAACCTATTGTTTTTCAGTTCGTGAATCACTTCTTCGGTTATCGTTTCCTTAATCACCAGGTTAAGCTGTGGATACTTCTCGCGCATCTCTTTATATAAAGGAGGCAACAGGTAAGGTGCCAATGTAGGTATAATGCCGATGCGCAATTCACCAGTAAGTGCATCTTTCTGATCGCTGATCAGTTGCCGGATCATACTTGCCTCGCGTAAAACCACTCGGGCCTGTGCAATAATGCTCGCCCCTATTTCCGTTGGGATAACCGGCTGCTTCGTGCGATCAAATATTTTCACACCAAGCTCATCTTCCAATTTTTGAATCTGCATGCTTAGCGTAGGCTGCGTGACAAAGCACTTTTCAGACGCCAACAGAAAGTGGCGGTGTGTATCCAACGCAACCACGTATTCAAGCTGAGTTAAAGTCATAGAGAATAGCTATATGATCATAAATATAATCAATTTGATTTATGATTCTAATGGTTGTAATCTTGAAAACTTGACTTTAGTCATAGACAAACTGGTGATCAGTAGGTATACTGCACAGTTGTCGGATGGAAACTCGTAAATAATTAAACGCTTAAATACTAAACAACCATGGCAGATCACACACATTCAAGCAATGGAAACGGCATGGGCAAGTGCCCGTTTCATACCGCAAGCAGCGGTCCTCAAAATCAGGATTGGTGGCCTAATCAACTGAAACTTAATATTCTGAGGCAGCACGCTGACCTATCCGACCCGATGGGAAAGAAATTCAACTACGCGGAAGCGTTCAAAAGTCTTGACCTGGCTGCCGTAAAGAAAGACCTCACTGCGTTGATGACTGACTCACAGGACTGGTGGCCGGCAGATTTTGGGCACTATGGTCCGTTGTTTATTCGCATGGCATGGCACAGCGCAGGTACCTACCGAATTGGCGATGGCCGCGGTGGCGCAGGGGCCGGTCAGCAACGTTTTGCTCCCCTGAACAGCTGGCCCGACAACGTAAACCTCGACAAAGCACGCAGGTTACTGTGGCCCATCAAGCAAAAATATGGTAAGAAAATTTCATGGGCAGATCTGATGATCCTTGCCGGAAATGTGGGGCTTGAATCCATGGGCTTTAAAACATTCGGTTTTGCCGGTGGTCGCGAGGACGTATGGGAACCGGAACAGGATGTATACTGGGGTGCTGAAAAAGAGTGGTTGGGCGACAAGCGCTATTCAGGTGAGCGTGACCTTGAAAATCCATTAGCTGCGGTACAGATGGGTTTGATTTATGTAAACCCGGAAGGCCCTAACGGTAATCCTGACCCGATTGCTGCTGCGAAAGACATACGCGAAACGTTCAAACGCATGGCCATGAACGATGAAGAAACCGTGGCGTTGATTGCGGGTGGTCATACATTTGGTAAAACGCATGGAGCTGCTCCTGCTTCACACGTAGGTGCAGAACCTGAAGCCGCATCCATCGAAGAACAAGGCTTAGGTTGGCATAGTAGCTTCGGTTCCGGTAAAGGTGGCGATACCATCACCAGTGGATTGGAAGTAACCTGGACCAGCACACCTACCAAGTGGAGCAATAACTTTTTCTGGAATCTTTTCGGGTATGAGTGGGAACTGTTTAAAAGCCCTGCCGGTGCACACCAGTGGAGACCCAAGCACGGTGCAGGTGCCAACAGTATTCCCGATGCACACGACAAGTCGAAGCGTCATGAGCCGCGCATGCTTACAACCGATCTTTCTTTGCGATTTGATCCTGAATATGAAAAAATCTCCAGACGCTTCTACGAAAATCCGGATGAGTTTGCCGATGCCTTTGCCCGAGCATGGTTCAAACTAACGCACCGCGACATGGGCCCGCGTGCGCGCTACCTCGGTCCGGAAGTACCGAAAGAAGAGTTGATCTGGCAAGATCCGATGCCAGCTGTAACACATAAATTGGTAGATGATAAAGATGTTGAAACGCTGAAGAAAAAAATCCTTGATTCAGGTTTAACCATTTCCCAATTGGTATCAACCGCATGGGCTTCAGCATCTACATTCCGTGGATCAGATAAGCGTGGTGGCGCCAATGGAGCACGCATCCGATTGTCTCCACAGAAAGATTGGGAGGTGAACAATCCTGCGCAGCTCAAGAAAATAATTTCAACACTTGAAGGAATTCAAAAAGAATTTAACACTTCTGCTTCTGGTGGTAAACAAGTTTCATTGGCCGACCTGATTGTGTTGGGTGGCTGTGCAGCCATTGAAAAGTCAGCCAAGGATGGCGGTTACGATGTGAAGGTTCCATTTACTCCTGGTCGCGCAGACGCTACACAGGAACAAACCGATGTTGAATCCTTCGAACCGCTTGAACCAATTGCCGATGGCTTCCGCAATTACCTGAAGAAGAAGTACAGCATTTCTGCAGAGGAGTTGTTGGTTGACAAGGCACAACTGTTAACCCTCACCCCTCCGGAAATGACCGTACTTGTTGGAGGCATGCGTGCATTGAATGCGAACTTCGATGGTTCAGCGCATGGTGTGTTCACCAAACGTCCGGGTAAATTGACCAACGATTTCTTTGTGAACCTACTCGATATGAGTACAGTTTGGAAAGGCGTTAATGGCTCAGAAGATGAGTTTGAAGGTCGTGACCGCAAAACAGGCGAAGTAAAGTGGACCGCAACCCGCGTTGACCTGGTGTTTGGATCCAACTCCGAATTACGTGCGCTTGCTGAAGTTTACGGAAGCTCCGATGCCGGTGAAAAGTTTGTACACGACTTTATCGCAGCATGGAATAAAGTGATGAATGCCGATCGGTTTGAGTTGAACTGATACCGTGACTTTAAACAAAGCACAAGGTGACCTGATTGCAGGTCACCTTTTTTATTTCTTAATCAGAACTAATGTAACTTTATTAAAATCGGCTGCAGCATTTATCACTTTTCGGAAATCCTCAAACCGTTCAATTGGCGCATAGAGTTGCTTGTAGTACTCTTCAATTTTAACAGTAATTACATCACCATTTACTGTATATGATGAGGTAAAAGAAAATGGAACGGAATCACCATCTCGATACTCCACATTAGAGTTCAATGCATTAAGATTATTAACCGTATACCCTTTGGGAATTGTGAACTTAATCACACGTGTATATCCTCTATTGTTGGTGTTCTCAACCGGAAACTGACGGGATTGCTCGCTATAGAGTTCACTTTGAGGACCAATCAACTCACCAAATTTAAATAGTAACCGTGTACCAGCCACTTCAAGGAATGATTTGGTTCTATAGTTCACCGAAAACCTGATTACAGGCATATGCGCTTTCTCAGACATACTAACGGACCATTTATCGATTAGTAAATCGGGAATAGAAGCCCGGAATAGTTCATCAACAAATTTACTCTGATCCTCTTTAGACATAATACTGTAATAAGGAATCAAAGACGCAGCGTCATACCCTACAAAAGTTTGGTTCTGAATAACTTGAGCGTGTTCAAGCTCCCCATCAAGTTGAACTTCAATCTCAAGATCATTGGTATCCGCAGTATATGGCAAAGCAGGTATGTCCCTTATCCAGGCTATTCCAGTCTTTAAATTATCAACAGATACCGGCTCAATAAATAATCCCTGGTGACCGCTTAATGTTCTTGGAATCAACGGGTATCTGAGTTCAAATTCATCAGGATCAAGTAGCCCTCCTGTATGTGGGAAATAAAAAAGATACTCATCTAAAAAAGCCCACGTATCAAATGTACCATCAAATTTACCATATTCACGATCACAGGTGAGCACAATATAAATAGGAATACCCAGGCGCTCATACACGCGAAACATAACCTTGGTAATACCTTCTTCCGAAGCCTGAAGGGATTTTAGAATAGCCATCACATCATTTAACGCAGGATCAGAAGAACTTCGGTTCACCCGAACTAAAGATTTAACCTTATCTTCAATATTCTTAATTCTAACCACAGGGTCAGCTTTAGGATTATCCTTAAGGCGCTTAATAAAAGCATCCAGAGTCCTTTCTGTTTCTTTATCAGCTTTGGCAAGTGTCCGATAAAATACGCGGGCTGCATCAGCCCAGGTGTTTAAACGTGCATTCGTTGACGAAAAATTGTAAGTCAATTTAATCTCTATGCGCTTACTATAAGCATCAACAAAAGTATACTCTTCATTGCGCGTCCCTGGAATATTCCTTTTAGTAAAAGAATATCGGTTTTGCATATCGAACGTGTCTGAAGCTATTATTCCTGAATCGTTGTACAGGCGCAAATCAAAAACCAAAGACTTTGGACTTACCAATTCAAAAGTAAAAAGCCGCATTGGTGTATCTCGTTGAAAATAGTAAGACTCCTGCATGCGAGGATTTAGTTTAAGTGTATAGAAATACTCTACCTCACTCTCCGATTCGATACCTTCAATAGCAAAGATGCGATATGTATTGTCGGATTTATTATCCTTGACTTCTTTTAGATTATTCTTATCAAAAATAGTAACCTTACCATGTTTATTAATCGACCGTGCTTTTAACTCAATAATGTCCTGAACATTTCGCATGGAAATATAAATTCGGTTGTGTCGCTCAATGGCAGCCGTTGTTTTTACTCGCGTGATCTTGTGATCTGTCAGGTAAGTAACCAAATTATCCCCCTCCCAGCGATAGAGATACCTGCGGTGCGATTCCACTACATAATCCGGGTAATTACTTTCCTCATCAGACAACTCAAATAAACCTCTATTGGCCTCCCAATCGTGGCTAATTACAGGTTTTTGTGCCCAAAGTGACGAAATGGATCCAAGCGTAAATAACAAGAATAGCGCGCGCAGTATCATGAACTTTTTCTTTTAAGAATGATTGATTCCTTATACGTTCTGCCCAAATGGTGAACAACTTTATTCCACTCATCGAATTGATCAGCAGTCAGTAATAAGGTTGAGTTAGCAATTTTAAAATCGACCACTACAGTAGAGTTAATATGGTGATAGGTGACTGAGAAATCAAGAACACCAGTTTTTAAACTACTGTTATCAGGTACATACTCCAGTTCATACCCGTCTGGTATGTTTAGAATATAGCAGTTGTGGGTACTAAACTTATAATCATTTTCGATAGGCAATTTCCTGTTGAAATTTATTAACTGATTGTTATATATCTTCTCAAGATTAAGATTAACATAGATCTCCGAGTCGATATAGGTGATATAGTCATGGATAGAAAATGAGTAGTCCAGCATTAATGGTGAATCTTTATCAGATAAGTTTTTGATTTCATACTGATGAAGAACGAATTTATTATTACCCTTCCTTATCCATAATTCTAAATTTTCTTTTTCTTTTACCGTACTTGTTTTATTCAAGTCATAACTTGCAGAAACCTTCTGAAAGCCGGTTAGGTAGGCCTTACCAACTCCCGTTAAGCCATCAGTACTAATCGACAAGTAAACCGTATCAATTTTTCTGTTTAGTGATGCATCAATTTCTGGTATCTTTTTGATTTCAAATGAGGTATCGTCAAATACAATTAGGGCCTCCTTGCCTTGTATCATAGCTGATGGATATCCAAATGGGCTATGATCACCCGCTCCATCTAAAAAGAAGTATTCATTGCTTGGGGATATATACGTAGCAATCATATGATTATCTACCGCAGGCGAAGGTAAATTGCTGTACTGAAAAGCAATATCCCGGCTTCCAACCCAAGTAAAATAACTTCGAATACCAATAGATTTAAGCATTCCAACAATCAAACTTGTAACATCTTTGCAATCCCCATATCTTTTCTCAAACACATAGCTTGGCTTATGTGGAACGAATCCGCGCATACCGTCTTCAAATGCTATATACCGGATGTTGTCCTGAACCCAGTAAAAAACCTTACGAACGATTTCAAGTTCGGTATCACCGGGCTTCACAAGATTCTTGACTTCTTCAATTAAATCAGGATTAGGATCTTCTAAGATTGGCTCAATGAATTGGAAATACCACTTATGTAAGTCCGATAAATTGGCAAGGATGGACTTAGCTTCCCCAGCTACGTTTAATTCTGCTACTTGAAAAAGAACAATAGGAATATGATAGGTTCCAGAGGGGCTATTATCTTCCCATTTAACTTTGGGTATATGCTCAGCCTTCCATTCGTAGTTTCGATACCCATTCTTCTCGTACATCCTGAATTTTATTCGCTTTTCAGGATCATTAACTATCTGCCAATTGATCTCAATATTTTTGGGCACTCTTAAAACAAGTAGTCCACTCAGTTGGGGCAGAAAACTTTGGAAATAAAAACTTGTCAAAAATCGTGCATCACGATAGACTTCACTATAACTCCACGATGCCTGATTCCCTTCATGCCCAGCGGGAAAAGATAATCTATAGAAATAGGAATCGTCAAAAAATATTGAAGAGTTACCTTCCTGTTGGCGTGTTAATCCACTTAAAGGTATTTCTCTGTACTTTGTTTTATCCCAAACACTGGTAAAAGCTTTTAGATTTTCAATCTCCTGAAAATGTGAGCCGTACACAACCATATCGGTAGCATTATCGGGCCTATCCTTTAAGAAGAGTATTTTTTCCTCAACAGTGGCCGTTGCTGTAACCAGTTCTCCCTCTGTATCCAGTGTGATTATTTTATTTCGATTCAGGTATATGGCACTTTCATCCGGATAGACTTTTTTCATCTCTTTCCAGATACCGGGTTGTGCACCTGCTGGGTAAAATTGACATATCAACAGGAACACCAGGCATTCTTTAAATTTATTCAACCGGAAAACCATAATAAAATTTAACTGACTTAACTTTTTTACCTTGATTGTATTGCTCCGCAACACCTTGTGGGTACCCATGACTATAATTCATCACCCATTCAATTCTTCCAGATGTATCGAATTTTTCCCATCTGCCATGGGCCTCATCTGAAATATAAGATTCCTTTAATTTTACTTTTCCATCGAGGTAATAGTAAGTCTGCAGGCCATCGTAATCACCATATTGGTAATTCTTTAATGATTGCAATTGTCCATTGCTAAAATAACTTTTTATTGAACCATGCAGTAGTCCGTTCTGATAAGCTTCTTCTAACGCAATTTTTCCATTGGGGTGGGTTGCCCGAATAGTTCCTGTGCCTGAAAATTCAACCCATTCATTACCTTTACTCGTTGGTAACCGATAAGCAATCAAATTACCTCTCATATACTTCTTTTCTAAAATTAATACACCTTCAAAGCTATAGTGCTTGCTTACACCCTCACGCTCACCATCAACGTAATTCACCTCAGAAGAAAGCTTATCTTTTTCATAATAATATTTCCAAAGACTATCCCGCTTATCATTGGCATAGGTTCCGATAATCTCAATTGAGCCGTCAGGAAAATACCATATCCGTTCACCTTCAGCACTACTTTCCACATAAGTTCCTTTACTCTCCAGTGTTCCAAGTAAATTAAATCGCTTATATACTCCTAAGTACTCCCCATAATCATATTGGCGAGCAAGAAATTCTTTGCCATCGGGAAAGAAAATTAAATAGTCACCATGTAGTTTACCACACTTAACCATCAATTGCTGTTGAGGCCGCCCGGATGGATAATTTAAGGTCACAGAAATTTGATCATTTTCCTCTACTGACCGAGATATTTGATCGCCTGCTTCATTGTAATTTATCAATTCAGTGATTTTGCTATCAGTAAACTTAATTTTCTGAAATAGTTTTCCTTCTAAGGAGTAGTAATAAGATTCACCCGAGAGTTCATCATTCAGATAATATTCATCGGATTTAATATTACCTGTTGGATGATAGAACAGCCACCGACCTTGTGCCATGTCTGACTGATACCACCCTTGTGATTCAGTTTTACCATTACTAAAAAATGATTCGTATGGTCCATGTTTATTCCCATTTTCATAGTAAATCCTCGATTTTATTGACTTGTTGGGGTAATAATCAACTACCTGACCATGTAGATTACCATCAAAGTATTCATTTGTTGATTCCAGGATGCCCGAATGATAATAGTACTTCCATTCACCGGTGGGTTCTCCATTTTTGTATTCAATCTCCGAGCGTAAACGACCATCTGGATAAAACCCTTTGCCTTTCAATACTCCATTTTCCTCCGTAAATTTTTCAAATAAATTTCCTTTCGAATCATAATAACCTATTTCAGTTACCCGATTATCATTATACACCAGTTTGTAATGAAGTTTATCATTATAATAAAATAATTGCTCACCCGTCAATTCTTCCTCACTTCCATAATGCCTCACCTCAATTAACTTACCTGAACGGTCGTAAATTTTATATGCACCAAGGAGCAAGTCATCTTTATACGTGCCCGCTTCATTTAAATTTCCATTATCATGATAGAATATAAACTCCCCTTCAGCCTTTCCATGTAGGTAGGTACCGGTTAAGCGCACCTTACCGTTTCTATGGTAACGTATGTATGTACCATGAAACTTACCGTGCTCATAATTCGCTACTATTTGTTTTGATCCGTTCGCATAAAAGGTTTCATACTTCCCATGCAAACTATCTTGTGAATAACTATACCGCTCTATGACTTGACCTGAGATACTATAAATTTCACCATTACCATGCCGCAGTCCAGCCTGGTAAACCAGCCGCTCAAGTAGGGAACCACAATCACGATAAATTAGCACCTCTCCATCTACCTTACCATTCACAAGGATGTACTTTTGCCATAACTTTCCTTCTTCCGTGTATCGTTCGTATTGTCCTGACGAATAATCCTCAACCACAGTTAAAACACCTAAGTCATTGAAGTACTTCCATTTTCCTTGTTTTTGACCGTTGCTATACACACCCGTTGCTTTAGGCGCACCATTACTATGATAATAGTACCACAGGCCGACCTCTTCATTATTTTTATTCTTATCTCCAACTGCCTCCAACCTGGAATTGTCACCATACCAACTGTGCACCTCAGTTTGGTAGCCAAGCAAAGGTAATGTCTTCATGTCGCGCCACTTTCGTAATGACAGGTTGATAGTTGAGTAGAACTTCTCCAATGCAGGATTATTTTTTTGCGTCCATTCCTTAACAGTGTTAATGGATGATGATTTAAGAATATGGTACACGAAGGCATCCTGAGCACTTGCTTGTTTTATTGATCGATACAGGGGCAAGTAGAGTTTTGTCCATGTGCCATCAGCATCATATTCATTCACAACCAATTGATCAAACATTAATTGAAATTGTCTCACAATACCAGCATCAATAGGAATACGTGTCTTATACTCTTGCTCCATAGCTATGCGTGAACGAATAATACCATCTAACCTGGCAAACGGGTTAACCCCTGATGGAGAAACTGTGAATTCATCTGTTAATTGATTTTTTACAAAGCGCTCAAGCGATACGAGTTGTGAGTTATTTTGATTGTTTATAGCAAGGTAGACCCCCATTGCCATCATTGCACGTGTCTTCTCGCCTCGCAGAATAGAAATAATACCCAAATACAAATGAGAAATTGTGTTGAATGGACTTAACTCAAGTCCTCTGAATAAAAGCTCTTCTGCCTCGTCATATTTCTTTTCCAGATAACACATCCTTCCTTTTTGGAGAACAAACGCGGGATAAAAAGGATATTCAGCTAGCCCGGTGTCAAAAACAGAACGTGCACTATCGTATTTACCTAATTGGGTATAGGCCATCCCTTGGGCAACAAGAAATTCAGATCGGTAAGAAGAAGTATATCTTAATCCGGCAACTGCCCGCTTAATTGCTTCATCATATTGTCCATTAGAATAAAATAAATCTGCCAGCCTCACCAATGAGAGGACATAATTTGTGTCACGGGGCTCTATTCGAGTCAATTCACGTATTGCTAATTCATATTTTCCTGAATCACCAAGTACCTTAGCCCTTGAAAGAATCTCCCCAGAATTTACTAGTGGGTCTGGCTGTGCAAATAATGATGCTATGCTTACTGCAAATGCTATAGACAGCAAAAAAACATATCTATACGTGCGATTTTTATATGAAATTACCACGAGCTTATTTTTACAGTTTTTAAATGGAGATACTCTTCTTATGTCTTTATGACGCAAACACTTGGATTTTGAAGCATGCAAAAAAGTGATTTTATGCGAATTTACATAGATTCGTAAATAGTTATTTTCTAACACACAAATGAGATAAGGTTTTCCGGCTTTCCCAATTCAGTAAGATTCAAACTCTGAACCAAGCAACCTGGCTGATTTTACACAGCCCAGTATAAAATGATGAATGCGGGATCGGTTTGAGTTGAATTAATAAAACGCCACCAATAAATTAAGTTATAAAAGAAAAGGTGCTCTGGAAACAGGCACCTTTTTTAATTCCAATTATCTCACCAAGCTTTTTATGACAACGCATTCGGTGATGGACTCGAAGCCGGTCTGGACTTGTCTTCCGGCAGGGGAACAAACTCCTTATTATCAGTAGGCGGCAACAAAATTCTCCCAGCCTTCCAATCGGCTTTAGCTTGTTCAATTCTCTCCTTTCGGGAAGAAACAAAATTCCACCAGATAAAACGTTCACCTAAAGGTTCACCGCCTAACAGCATTAGTGTTGTCTGTTCTTTTGCTTTAATGATCGGATCAACGCCTTTGGTAAATACAACCATCTGGCCGATGGTATAGGTGCGACCGGAAATTTCAACACTTCCCTTCGCTACATAGATGGCACGTTCACTATGCCCTACAGGCAGTCCAAAACGAGCTCCGGCTTCCAACACAACATGCAAGTAAAACAATGGTGAATGTGTCTTTACGTTGTTGTTCAGTCCATACGCATCACCAGCTATCAGGCGCATCCATACACCGGTATCGGTAAACACAGGCAACATTTCGCGCTTGTAATTTTCAAAGCCGGGGTTACTCTCCTCATCTCTTTCAGGCAAGGCTACCCACGTTTGTATCATCTCCAGCTCTCCTTCTGCCAACACAGCCGGGTCTTCAAATCGCTCGGAGTGGGCAATGCCACTACCGGCAGTCATCCAGTTTACTTCGCCTGGCTCAATTACCTGTTCAACACCCAAACTGTCGCGGTGCATAACCTTACCACCAAACAGGTAGCTTACCGTTGATAGACCAATGTGTGGATGTGGCAGCACATCCATGTTGGATGCAACTGCCGGTTGAACATTTACCGGGCCGGCATGATCCATAAAAATAAACGGGCCCACCATTCTGCGTAAGCGAAATGGTAATATTCTGCGCACCTCCATACCGGGTGCCAACGATGCCTGGCGGGCTTCAATGGTAATGTCGATCATCGGTCTTAATTATGCAGACCAAGTTACGGCATCAACAGAACATTTTATTACTGATTACCCAATCATTTTTGCTGGCTCGAAAGAGCCATCGTCAGATGTTCGCTCACTCCTACATGACAGGGTTTACACCCGGTACATTTACCGTAACCCGAAGAAACGTAGCCGGAATAATAGTTTGGTTGGCCACCTTACTCGTGCTCTGATCAATGAATAATTTTTCAAGCTCTTGTTGGAGTTCATGCGCTTTACCATTCTTTTCGGCAGCATCAAAGGCATTCATGGTGGGGCCGTAAAACGTTCTGAACAACTGAACAAATTCTGATGCCGAACCTTCGAAATGAAATTTATAGGTATCCCTTAAAAAGGTAACGTGTTGGTTCGGAATTCCCGCCTGAGCAAACCGCTCGTACACATGACTTTCAACACCCCATAACATCGGGCTGATAAAACCATCCGGAGGTGGTGGCGTGTAAGCCGAACTGATCTTTAATATCTGTGCAACCAAGGTGGGGTCGCCCGGTATCCAGTTGCCCATAACAATTTTTCCACCGGGCCTGGTAACGCGAACAAGCTCTTTGGCTACCTGGTTTGGTTTGGGAGCGAACATGGCTCCAAAGATGCTCACCACCACATCGAATGATTTATCCGGCAGGCCTTCCAGGTTACAGGCATCGCCTTGCTGAAATGAAATATTTTTCAACATCTCCTGCTTTGCGCGGATTGTTCCGGCTTCCACCAGGTTCCGCGCAATATCAACCCCCAAAACTTTTGCGCCTAGTTTGGCTGCCGGAATGGCCGTTGTGCCATCTCCGCAACCCAAATCAAGTACGAAATGATCTTTGTGTATTCCTAATTGGTTTACCAACGCTTCACCGCTTTTTCGCATAGTTGCGGCTATCCGGGTAAAATCACCTTTCTCCCAAAGCGCCTGATTGGGATTGCTTGTTGTCTCTGTTGTTGTCATGATGTTTAAAATTGATACGTACTAATGTTTTAGCTGTGCAGGTAAACTAGACCGGAAGGCCATCCTGCAAAATTTTCAATACAATAAAAGCCACAATGCCTATACCCATAAGTAAGGCCATGATTCGTTTTCCTTTCTTCACACTCATGTTTCGTTAAAAAAGTTTAAGATTCGATTAATTATGCTTGCTGACTGAACGGCAAAACTAGGGCAATGGCTATGTAGCGGGGTTGGTAAAATCAACCAATTCAATGGTTTCATGTCGCAAATTGCTTGTTGCAACATAGGCTGTACCTCATGACAAGGTTTTGGAACGTGTGGCCAGCGTATTAGGGGAATGATCAGGAGATCATATGCTCCGTGGACTCAGTTTGGTGCTCATGCTGATTCGATTGTTCCGGATAGTTGGATGGTGAAACACCAAAATGCTTTTTGAACGCTTTGGAGAAATGTGAGTAATCATCAAACCCAACCAATAGCGCGATTTGAGTAACGGTATCAACCTTTCCGGCAATCAACCGGGCAGCTTTGCGCAACCGGATACTGCGGATCAATTCGCTTGGCGGAAAACCTGTTATGGATTTTATTTTACGGTGCAGGTTGGTTCGGCTCATATTCAGTTCAAGGGCCAGTTTCTCAACACCAAACTGAGGGTCATTGATGTGCTCTTCAACAACAGTTATTGCCTTTCTAAGCAATTTCTGATCGTGTGATTCCAGTGCAGATTCATCCGCATAACCCAGTTGGGTTTTGAATTTGTCCACAGTTTCCCGATGCTGGCGGGTAAGGTAATCGATCTCGAGATTGAGGACTTTACGATTTTTCAGATAACGGTAGCGTTGCAATAAATAGAGCGCAGCAAAAAGCAGCATCAAAAAGATTACAAAACCAAAGAGCAGGTTCTTCCAGATGGTTTGTATGCGGTTCTCGCTTTCAAGAAGGCGGAGTTGTTGTTCCTTTAGTTGCAAAGCATGCTTGGATTCCAACTCAACAATCTGCCGGATTTTGACTGTATTCAATAAACTATCACGAACTGCATAATATTGTTGCAAATAAACTACGGCCTCATCTCCCCTGTCCTGTTTTAATTTTATATCCACTAAACCGGCATACGCATGTCGTATTACCCTGCGCAAACCAAGCTTCCGCGCCAACTGAAGTGCTGCCAGTAAATTTTCCTCTGCGCGTTGTAAGTCATTGCCACGTAAGTAAGCATGCCCGATAATATCCGTAATGGATGCCTCAGCAATCCGGTTATTCGTTTCTTTTGCCAACAGAAGCGCTTCATTAAAGTGTTTAAATGCCAGACCGGAATTATCCTCATAGCACTCACCGATATTTGAAATGATTCGCGGAAAATTAATTGGTGCTACGTTGTGTGTTTTTCCAACTTCATAGGCTTTGGTGTAATAATGAAGGGCACTGTCTTTTTGGCCTTGCACAAACTTGATTACGCCACGCAGGTTATAGATGCTGCACAGTTGCTCCCAGTCGCTACCTTCCAGGGCCGTGCGTTCAGCTTTTGCAATGTATTCATTTGACTTCTCCTGCTCTTGCAAATCCATATAACCACGCGCAAGAATGTAATAGCTCTCCGCTTCGGCACGTGGGTAGTTTACTGCTTTGGCAATCCCGAGGGCTTCCATCGCAACCGCAATGGCCAGATCATTATCGCCAAACGACCAAAAACAAAATCCCTTTAAATTATTGGCAATGGCAATACCTTCCTCGTAATGCAGATTTCGGGAAAGCGCCAAAGCCCGTTCGGCATAGTGCAAGGATTGATAGGAGTCAATCCACTGAAAATCTTTGGCAAGCTTTAATAAGGAATCCACCTGCTGGCTATTGACCTCACCCGTTTGGTGATGTTGCCCGTATGCAGGTAAACTGAGCCAAAAGGCCACTATCAACGGATAACACCAATTCATATGGCTCTTCATACGATTTTAACTGAGATTGGTTATTAAATTCGCAGTCATCGGCTTATCAAAGGTATCGAAATATTGAACGTATGAACCAATCACAATATGCTTTAGTGGTGCTTCGGGTTACGATGGGTATCATCTTCATCACCCACGGCATCGCACGCCTGTATTACGAATCTGTAGGTGATTTTGGAAACTACTTAAACAGCAAGGGCTTTATAATTGGCCTGCCAATAGCCTGGATTATCACCATTGGCGAAATCATCAGCGGAAGTTTACTCGCCCTGGGTATTAAAGTACGCTATTGCATAATCTTCCACTCCTTAATTATTGCAACCGGCCTGGCTATGGTGCACTTGCCGAACGGATGGTTTGTAGTAGGGCACGGCAACGGTGGCATTGAGTATAGCGTACTGATTTTGGTGGTGTTGTTTGTACTGTTTACGGTCAAGCAAAAGTCTGCCTCAGTAAACTAAAAATAAACGCGAACAACAGTACCCTTACCCGGTTCACTTTCAATGGATAATTTTCCTTTTATCCTGAAAAGTAATTGCAAACAAAGTGATAACCCGATACCAATACCATGTTCATTCAATGTACCGCGTGAACTTATACCAGTCTCAGCCAATACCTTTTTCACAACGTCTGCATCCATACCAATACCTGAATCATACACAATTAGTTCGTACACGCCATTGTGCATGGCTCCACTGATTTCAATCCGGCCACCCATGGGCGTAAACTTAATTGCATTTGATAATAAATTCCGAAGGATAATATTGATTACATCCGGATCGGAAATGGGTTTATCGTCCGATAAATTCAGCGTTACCTGAAGTTGCTTGATTTGAATGAAATTTTCGTATGCCAGCATCACCTGTTGAGCAACCTGTTTTACATCAACATGAATTTGCTTAAACTTAATCGAGTTAAAATTAGACTTGGCCCAGAGCAACGTTGTATCGAGCAGGTCTAAAATGTTTCGGCTTCGTTCATGAAGATCGCGCAAAAGTTGGGTAAACTCCTGTTGTGAAAGATCATCACGAAATGCAAGCTTGAGTATGCCTTGCAGACTTTGGATAGGTGAACGGAGATCGTGTGTCAAAACAGAAAGCACCTGATTTTTATTATCATTCAACTGCTGCAATTCCTGTTGCTGTTTTACCTCATCGTCAATATTAATAAAAGCAACCACCTGTACATTATCAATAAGTGATGCTTTCACTTCGTACCAACGCTTACCATTGTACTTGGTTTGTATCAACACCTTCATTACAATGGCATCCTGTCTGGCTTCCTTCGCTACGGTAAAACGCAGAGCCCAGCCACTCATTACTTCCTGCCGATAGAATTCATCGGGATAGGCATGCTGAAACCAGGCATCAATGGTTGGAATTTCCTCCAGGCTATATCCTATCTCCTGGTAAAATTTTTTGTTGAGGTAAGAATTCCGAAACGTGCCTTCTTTGTTTTCTGAGAGCACAAACGGATAAGGGAGAAAATCCAGGATTTGTTCCAGAAAATCCTTATCAAAAGCACGGTTGTTGAATGTCAATGTCATACTACCGTTAAAGCCAACTGGTAGAATGCTGACTTTTCTTATTACATAGGAGTTACTACTATATACGAAGATAGAAATAGTTTTTCTTCTTTCAAGAAAAGAATGCGTGTACTGAATAAGAAATACTCACATTGATTATTAAGAGGAGCTGACAAACCGAAATTAGGTTAATTCAGGTTCTATATCGTATATTCAAACACCCTGTTAAACCAAGAGGAAACTGGGAATTACCCCTGGTATCTATGGCCAAATCGAATATTTTTAATCCGCTTGAGCACCCAATACTTACAGGGATCGGTATCTTTTTTGCAGCCCTGCTGTTAACGCAAAGCCTTACCTATCAGCAGTACCTGATCAATAAGCGGGCGGAAGAAAAAGCGGTTTCGGATGAACTTCATACGGTTGAAGACAAGCTTCAAGCTGCGTTGAGTTACAGTTTGGGCGCAACCAAAACGTTGGCTTTCATTGTAAAGGAATATGGTGTTCCTTCAGATTTTGATACAATTGCCCGAAACATTCTGGAAGTCAACCCGAACATAGACGCGCTCCAACTTACGAATAAGGGAAAAATCACACACGTATACCCGATGAATGGAAATGAGGCTTCAGTTGGGTATGATATCCTTGCCGATCCGAAAACAAAATATGAAGCCGAACAAGCCATTGCACGAAGAAGCCTGTTCTTTGCGGGTCCATTTGAACTCAAGCAAGGAGGCACTGCCATTGTTGGTCGCTTGCCGATTTTTGTGAACGATAAATTTGAAGGCTTTGCGGTAGTTATTCTCAGGCTGACCACCTTGTTTAAGGAGACAGGGCTTGTGAATGATCACGCGGAATACCAATATCAATTTTCAAAACTGAATCCATCCACAGGTGCGGAAGAGTTCTTTATAGAAACGCCACTCAATTCCCAATCGCCCGGGGTAATGCATACAACTATCCCACATGGAAACTGGAAGCTATACGTAGGCCCAAGGGATCCAACAGGTTTTGGTCGCGTTGCCGGCTTTGCAATACTGGGTACACTATTTTCTATTATGGCCGGGTTCTATGTGTTTACGCTGGTCAAGCAACCGGCCAGGCTAAGTGAGCTGATCACCATAAAAACAAAAGAGCTCCAATCGACACAAAAAGATTATAAAACAACACTGGAGCGGGTTAGTGATGCCTTTGTTGCCCTCGACACTAACTGGCGCTATACCTACATGAACGAAAAGGCCGGAAAAATTTTCAACCGTGACCCGGAAAAAATGATCGGCAAACACATCTGGACAGAGTTTCCTGAAGGTGTTGGGCAACCCTTTTACAAAGCCTATTACCAGGCGATGGAACAACAGCAATACACTTACCTGGAGGAATATTATCCACCCTATGATTTGTGGTTTGAAAACCACATCTACCCTTCACCAGACGGTTTATCCATCTATTTCAAAGACATTACCGATCGTAAAAAGTCGGAGCAAGCCATTTTGCAAGCCTACAAGGAAAAGGAAAATGTACTGAACCGAATCACCGATGGCGTGGTGTCGCTTGATAATAATTGGTGTTATACGTTTTTAAATGATGCCGCGCTGGAGACCCACCCATTGGGGCGGGAAGAAACGATCGGAAAAAATATCTGGGAAGTGCATCCCGGTATGAAGGGAACCATTTTTTGGGATAAATACCATGAATCCATGGAAAACCGTAAAGTGGTTGAAGTGGAGAGTTACTATCCGCCCATGGACAAATGGTTTTCAGTCAAAATCTACCCTTCTGCTGATGGCTTAACATTATTTTTTAAGGATAATACAGCCGCTAAAAAAACCGAACTGGAACTGGCCAACGAACGAACCCTATCCGACTTCATCATCAACAGCCTCCCTGGAATATTTTACCTGTACGATGTGAATGGGAAATTCATCCGGTGGAATAAAAATTTTGAAGCGGTTTCCGGATACACCGCTAAAGAAATGGCAGGGATGAGCCCGATAGATTTTTTTGATGAAGACGAAAAAGAACTGCTTCGCGAAAAAATTGAGAATGTGTTCAAAACCGGAAAAGATGAAGTTGATGCACACTTTTTCACAAAGAATGGCTTGAAAATACCCTATTACTTCAATGGAATACATGTAACCTTAAATGATCAATCGTACCTGATCGGTGTTGGGCTTGACATTACCGAGCGGATGAAGAGTAAGGAAGCATTGGAACGAAGAGAACGGTATTTCAGAAAGATCATTGAAAATATTTCCGATGGCATTGTACTGATTGATAAATCGGGAAATGTAAGTTTTCAAAGCCCCTCTGTTGAGCGCATAACCGGATACACCCTTAAAAATCTGCAGCAACTAACCCTCGGTTCGCTCAACCACCCTACCGATCGAAGAGGTGACATGGCATTCTTTGCCAATTTGATTGCTACTCCGGGTGGTTCAGTGAGAAAAACACACCGGTTAAAAACAAAGGAAGAGCAGTACATCTGGGTAGATGGAACTTATACGAATTTATTGCATGAAGATGGAATTAATTCAATTGTATACATCTTCTCCGATATAACGGAAACAAAAATTGCAGAACTCGCCCTTCGTGCATCAGAAGGGAAGTACAAATTTCTCTTCGACAACAGCCCGTTACCCAAGTGGATTTTTGATGTTGAAACACTAAAGATCATTGAGGTCAATAATTCTGCCATTAAGCACTACGGGTACAGTCGGGAGGAATTCCTAAGCATGACCGTAAAAGATGTACGACATGAAAAAGATGTAGCTTTAATGGAGAAAATTGACAGAAGCGTGTCCCACACAGATTTCTTGCGACTGGGGCAATGGAGACACAAGAAAAAGAATGGCGAACTAATTTATGTGACCCTGGCCGGTCATGAAATGAACTACAACGGCAAGCGCGCCATGATCGTGGTGAGTATTGATATAACGGAACAATTTCAGGCGCAAGAGCAACTAAAGGAAAGTCATGCGAGGCTGATCAAACTCACCCATAAAGTACCCGCGGTAATCTATGAATTTGAGATGGATACCAATGGCATCATGCGGTTTCCATTTATGAGCAAAGGGGTTGAACTGATTTGGCCATCCATACAGGCTGAGGAAATGAGTAAAAACCCGATTACTGATTTTAAACTTATTCATGATGAAGACGCGGAGCGGTTTAGGCAATCGATAATCGAATCATATCAAAGCCTAAATGAATGGGATGTGGAATTCAGAACGAATGTAAAAATCGGGCCGGTAAAATGGATTCAAGGCTCATCGCGACCTGAGCGAAAACCGGATGGAACGGTGGTGTGGTATGGCTACATGCAGGACATTAGTAATCTAAAAAAAACAGAGGAAACCTTGCGCGGGCTAAATGAAGATCTGCGAAAGCAGGCAGAAGAACTGGCTGCCTCCAACCAGGAACTGGAACGGTTTGCATATGTGGCCTCGCACGATTTACAGGAACCCCTTCGAATGGTAAGCAGCTTTTTGCAATTACTTGAAAAGAAGTACAATCGCCAATTGGATACCCAGGCGCAGCAATACATTCATTATGCAGTTGATGGAGCCGAACGCATGAAGCAACTTATTCTTGATTTGCTCACTTACTCCAGATTGGGTACACAAACCCAGCACTTCGAATCAACAAACCTGAACCAAACGCTGGAGGATGTTCGGTCATCGCTCAAGGCGCTTATTCAGGAAAACCACGTTGTGCTGAACATCGAATCTTTACCAACGGTCAATGCCATTCGCACACAAATGTTTCAGTTGTTTCAAAACCTGATTTCAAATGCCATCAAGTACCGCAAGCCCGATCAAACTCCACAAATTCATATTCGCAGTCGTGAAAACACGGCCTATTGGTATATTGAAGTTGAAGATAATGGCATTGGCATTGATGAACGGTTTTATGAAAAGATTTTCATTGTATTTCAACGCTTGCACAACCGCTCGGAACATAGCGGCACCGGTATTGGTCTGGCCATTTGCAAAAAAATCGTGGAACGCCATGGCGGTTCAATTGGGGTTAACTCACATCCCGGCAAGGGAAGTTTATTTTATTTTTCAATACCCAAATCAAGAAGTTGACAAGTTTATGCATCCCCTTCCCTGCTTTCTACTTAACTTTTGCCGCACACGCTAAATGAATTCACTACGCTACGCCTTTATTGTCTGCATCAGCATAACGGTGATGCTCTCCGTTGCCACCTGGGTTGCCTGGCTTACCGATACGTTATGGTTGGCCAGTTTGTCAAACACCTATATTCCAATGGCTCCGCTTTCGGCAACCTGCTTTTTATTGATAACAGCTGGTTTAACAACGCATTACCATTCGCGTAAATACCAATGGGTGGTGTTAGTGATCGTGGCCTTGCTGGGATTATTTTCCATTAACGTACTGCTTACGGTTTCCGGCATCCCGGGATTTGCCATTGAAGATAAGCTTTTGCCAAATGGCTCCGCTCCTATGTTTGGGCTCGTCCCACTTGGTCGCATGTCGCCTATAACAGCATTTCTCTTTTTGCTATGCTGCTTTGCTTTGTTGTTCCTAACCAGAACGGGAAAGTGGTCGCGGGTTACATCCGGTATTTTTTCTGTGATTGCCTTTTTCAGTACGCTTATTGTGTTGGTTGGTTATTTATACAATACACCTTTGCTGTATGGGCAAACCACCATACCCATTGCACTAACTACCGGCATCGGCTTTTTAGCCTTGTCGCTTGGACTGATTATTGCTAACGGGGTACGTTCTTTCCCGCTTTTTCTTTTCTACGGAGAAAGAACCTATGCGCGCTTGTTGCGCGGATTTCTGCCGCTTACTGCTTTTTTAGTATTGTCTAGTGGTGCATTTCAGATCTACCTCCGAAACCGTTTCTTCTCCAATGAAGCATTGATCATATCAACAGTTGCCATTGGTGCCATCATCATTGTAACCATAGTTACAGTATACCTTTCGCGTTTTATCAGCGCACAGATAGATCGGGTTGAAGCAGAAAAGCGCAGACTGCTTTCCATCATTGAAGCTACGCTTGATCTGGTGATGATATACAATGCGCATGGCGCACCCCTTTACTTTAATAAATCATTATCAGCGCTTTTAAAACTTCAGCCAAATCAGTCGCTGAATGCGATGAATATTAAAAATCTGTTCGCTGAAAATTCGCTTAGAGAATTTGAACAGACCGGCTTACCCGTGGCCAAAAAAGATGGAGCGTGGAAAGGCGAGAGTACATTGGTAGTGACAGGTGGCCGTGAGTTGGAAATATCCCACATTATTTTGTATCACGAAGGCACCAACAAAGAAGAAGGATACTACTCATCCGTTATGCGCGACATCAGTGAACTGAAAGCCTATCAATACAAAATTGAAGTAGTGAATAAACAACTTCAAGCCAAAAATGAAGAGATTGAAGAGTTCGTTTATGCCGTTTCGCACGATTTGAGTGAACCCTTGCGTATGGTTACCGGCTTTTTGCAGTTAACGGACAAGAAACTTCACCATACATTGGATAAGGACACCCGCCAGTATATGGACTTCGCACTGGGCGGAGCCAGGCGAATGGACACTATGTTAAAAGACCTCCTTGATTTATCAAGAACCGGAACACAACAAATAAAATTTTCACGTTGCGATTTGAACACAATAATAAAAGAAGCAGTGGAAAACCTTGGACCAGCCATCAAGCAAAGCAACGCGGTTGTCACGATCCAACCCAACCTTCCGGAAATAAACGGATACCATTCAAACCTGATGCGCTTGTTTCAAAACCTGATCGGCAATGCCATTAAATATAGTGGCGACCGAACGCCTGAAGTAACGATAACCGGAGTGGATTCCGGTCCATATTACCAGGTAAGCATACGCGATAATGGAATCGGCATTGCTCCGGAATTTTATCATGACATTTTCAAAGTATTTAAACGGTTGCATACGGCAAGCGAATATTCAGGAAGCGGAATCGGGCTGGCGGTGTGTAAAAAAATTGTAGAGGCACATGGAGGAAGAATATGGGTGGAATCAGAAAAAGATAAGGGCAGTATTTTTCATTTTACGCTATTAAAACCAGACCAGTAGCATTATTGCAGGCATAAAACCATGATGAAAGTCATGTTTTTTCCTTTTTTTTGATTTATCTTACATCATACAAAATGTTAAACGAGGTCATGCTTATGTTTGAGCAAAATTCAAATTTGTAATGTCCCCAATGGAAATACATATTTTGCTTGTAGAAGATAATGAAGGCGATATCGTGCTTACAAAAGAGGCCTTGTCGGGTGGAAAAATTAACAACAGAATTACCGTAGTCCGCGATGGCGAAGAAGCCTTGGATATGCTCCGTAACCAGGGTAGGTATATTGACAGTGAGCGACCTGATCTTATTTTACTGGATATCAACCTTCCCAAAATCGATGGTATTGAAGTGTTGACCGAAATAAAAAATGATCCGGAATTGAAATCCATACCGGTGGTTATGCTCACCACATCTTCATCAGAAAAGGATATTACTAACGCGTATAGGAATCACGCCAATTGCTACATAACCAAACCTGTTGATCTGGATAAATTTTTAGAGATCGTTAATGCAATTGAAGACTACTGGATCAGCATTGTGCGGTTACCCAAACCTGCGTAAACACCTGCGTTTACCATGAGTCAACCCCAACCCACCGTTCTGATACTCGAAGATAATCCTGGAGATTTTTTCCTGGTTAAGGAATTCTTGAAACGCACCTCCCTTCCAGCTTATGAAATCCATCATACCGAGCGCGTGGCTGATGCCATTAAGTTGTTGCAGGAGCAGGAATTTCACCTGATCCTGATGGATCTCTTTCTTCCGGACAGCGAGGGCATTCAAACCTTCATGAAAATTTACCCGCTGGCTAAACAAGCTCCCGTAATTGTACTTACCGGGCTGGTAGATGAAGAAGTAACCCTGGGTACCCTGCAACAAGGGGCGCAGGATTACCTGATAAAAGGTGAATACGATGAAAAGCTGTTGGAGAAAACCATACGCTACTCCGTAGAGCGAAAGCACAACCAGGAATTAATAATGCGCTCGGAGGAAGTCTCCCGCAAAAAGCTGGAAGCGCTTGTTCAGGAACGAACGCGCGAACTGGAGGAAGCCATCAAAAAAGAAAAACTTTTGGTTGATTTAAAGAATCAGTTTGTAGCCATTGCCTCACACGAATTCCGCACGCCCCTGTCAACCATCCGGTTTGCAGCCGAGTACCTGCACGATTACCTGGAAAAAATTGATGAAGCCGAAATACGAAGCAAGCTGAAAAAGATTGAAAAACAGGTTACACACATGACGGCCTTACTTGAAGATGTGATTATGGCCGGACGAACCGATCTGAAAAAGATACTGGTGGTTAAATCGAAAATTGAATTGCGCAACCTGGTTGATAAAATCATTGAAGATGTACAAAACAGCACACGGAATACACATCAGATTGAGCTGAACTACAACGTGAATTCCAAAGAAATCGACACAGACGAAAAGCTTTTCCGGAACATTTTCATAAACCTATTAACCAATGCCATCAAATATTCGCCAGGCAAGGAATCCGTTTTACTGAATATCAAAGAGGAAACGGGTTTGCTCATCATCACCGTTACCGACCAGGGCATTGGCATCAGCGAAGAAGATCAGGTGAAGTTATTTGAGGCGTTTCAGCGCGGCACTAATGCTGCATCGATTGCCGGCACAGGACTCGGTTTATCCATTGTGAAAAAGGCAGTGGAGTTGTTGAAGGGTTCTATACGGTTGCAATCTGGTTTAAACGAAGGCACAACCGTTGAAGTGCGATTACCTGTAGCGACAACTGAAAACAAACCGGCCTAAGTATATTCATGACTACGCGCATTTTGCTGATTGAAGACACCGAAGACCTGGGCGAAAACATCCGGGATGTGTTGCGCATGGAAGGATTTAACGTGGTGTGGGCACGCAATGGAAAAATCGGTTTGGATACCTATCATGAAATTACTCCCGACCTTATTGTAACCGATATTATCATGCCGCTTATGAACGGACTTGAGGTGGTGCGTGAAGTGCGTGCATTCGAAAAACAAACGGGAGTCTCCCCTATTCCCATCATCATTTTATCCGCCAAAGCTACACCGGAAGATCACGCGGAAGGCCTTGCTGCCGGTGCCAACATTTACCTGAAAAAGCCATGCAGCATCGATAACCTGATGAACGCAGTGCGCTCACTCATCGCCAACTAAAGCGCCAAAATCGGGGTTTTCCCTACCCGCTTACTCAGGGTTTTCCCTGATATCTGGTTTTCCTTTCGGCATTAATCAAATAAACGTATCGCGTCTGTCGAGTCGTTTAAGGCTGTTTACCCTCTCTTTTTACCGGTATTCCTGATTTTATCAAAGTCAGCATTTCCCTGTCGGTTGGGCCATCGTATCCTCCCAATTTTGTATCGCATTTAAAAGACAGACAAACATGAAGGCAAAGACAAACCAACTACTACTCATTCTACTCGTTACGCTGGCCGTGCTGATGTTTAGTTATACCCTATATGCATAACGCTTACTAAAAAAAGAAAACCCGATGACAACCGCCCTCACAGCAAATCAATTGGTAGACCGGTTTATGGAGAGTTGTTCGCATGATTTGCGTGCCCCCGTAGCTTCTATTAAAGGACTCGTACACATTGCGGAACATTACCCGCACACTCAGGAAATTGATGAGTGCCTGCACATGATATATGACTCAGCAGAAAAAATGGAAAAAATGCTTCGGTCATTTCAGGAATTTCTGGTAACCAGTCATTATATAAAAAAAGCAGAAGAAGCCAATTGTGATGAATTGGTTGACTCCGTATTGGAGCCCTTCTCGAATACCATAGATCGGATGGGCATTAAGCTCACCAAAAAAATTACCGTAACAGAACCCTGGCGAATTGACCGCTATACATTTTCGCTGATTCTAAAACACCTGGTGAGCAACGCCATCGCCTATCAGGATTTGGCTAAACCCAATAAGGAGGTAAGCATATACGTATTGGCTAACAATCGTTGCACCATTTTACAGGTAAGCGACAATGGCCTGGGCATACCCAAAGAACTTCAACCCAAACTGTTTCAACCCTTCTTCCGCGGGCATGAAACTTCAAGCGGATTGGGTATGGGCTTGTTCCAGGTTGACAAACTTGTTGAAAAAGTTGGTGGACATTTATTGTTTATTTCAAATGAGCAGGAAGGCTCAACCTTTAGTGTAACCATTCCGGTAGAAGAAACCACAGCGCATGAAACTGAGCAATGAATTGGAACAACAGCGTATTGCAGCGCTGCATGAGTACGCCATCGACTATGGGCTACGCGAAAAGCAGTTTGATGAAATTACCAAACTGGCAGCTATTGTATGCGATAAACCCATCGCACTCATTACTTTTCTGGATGAAAAAACGCAGTGGATAAAATCCGATACAGGATTTTCCGCCACGTGCACCGATCGTGAACTTGCCTTCTGCAACAAAACGATTCAAGGCGAAGATATTCTTGAAATTGAAAATGCGGAAGCAGACGATCAGTTCAACACAAACCCGTTTGTTACCGGTGAACCCTTTATCCGATTTTATGCAGGCGCACCAATAACCACACCCGAAGGACTTCAAATCGGATCACTTTGCGTGATTGACACCAAACCGGGAAAACTCACCCTGCAACAACGCGAAGCGCTAACCACGTTGAGCCATTCGGTGATACGGTTACTTGAACTCAAAAAACGGCAGCGCGAATTAATCGAGGAAAAACAAAAAGCTGAAGAAGCCGGAAAAGCCAAAGCCAGTTTCCTTTCTACCATGAGTCATGAAATTCGTACACCGTTAAATGGCATTTCTGGCATCGCCCACCTGCTCATGGAAGAGGAACATCTTCCCCACCAGGCCGAGTATATCCGCACATTGAAATTCAGTGCCAATCACCTGATGGCCATTGTAAACGATATTCTTGATTTCAGCAAGATAGAAGCCGGAGGCATCTCTATTGAACATATCCCCTTCGACCTGGAAGAGCTGCTTTCTGAGATAAAAAATGCCAACCTGCTTCGCGCACAAGACAAACAAATTAAACTAAAGCTGAAGCGTGACGATGAACTTCCGAAATACGTAACCGGAGATCCTGTTCGTTTGTCGCAAATACTAAACAACCTGGTGAACAATGCCGTGAAGTTTACCGATTGCGGTGAAGTGACTATGGATGCACAGGTAGAGCAACTTGATTCCACACGTGTACAGGTGCGCTTTTCAGTAACAGATACCGGCATCGGTATACCAAAGGAAAAACAGAAAAACCTGTTTGAACAATTTTGCCAGATTGACTCATCCGTTACACGCAGGTATGGTGGCACCGGACTCGGTTTAGCGATTACCAAACGGTTACTTGAGCTGCAAGGCAGCACCATACACGTTAAAAGCGAAGTTGGTTTGGGCTCCGAGTTTTCATTTGTGCTTTCATTTGAAATACCGGAACGCGTTCAGATGTCTAATCGCAAACCAGCGGCTTTTACCGATGAGAACAACTCATTTGAAGGCGCCACCATTTTGTTGGCAGAAGATAATGAAGCCAACACGCTCATCGCAAAAAAATTCGTGAGTAACTGGGGCGCAAAAATTATTCATGTTACCAACGGCAAAGATGCAGTTGAACAGGTGCAAAAAAGACATTTCGACCTGGTGCTTATGGACTTGCAGATGCCCGTGATGGATGGGTATGAAGCTACCCAGTTGATTCGTCAGGCAGGATACAGCCCGTTTGAATTACCCGTTATCGCGCTAACTGCATCAGCCATTAGCACCGAACGCGAACAAGCTTTGGAAGTGGGCATGAACGATTTGATTACGAAACCCTTTAGTCCGATTGAATTGCATACTAAACTGAAAAAATACCTTTATCAACACACCTTACGATGAGCATACTACAACGATTTTTGGAGACCGATGTTGAATTCGCGCGCGAGCTTGTACGGTCATTTATTGTAAACCTGCAGGCCTTACGTGTAAGCATTATACAGGCCGTTGAGCAACAAGATGGTCAGATTTACATCAAGGCACATCACCAGGCCAAGGCCACACTGGGTTATATCGATCAGGAAAAGCTGAAGCAATTCGCTGACGAGATCAATGCCCGGATAAAAGCGCAGGGAATTGCAAACATCAACCAATACACCCAACAAACTTTTAGTAAGCATTGCATGGAAGCCATTGAAGAATTAAAGCAGCGGCTGAGCAGCCGCAACATTATACTATGAAAATACTGCTGTGCGATAGTGATCCAGCAGTAGCAAACCTGATACGGTTCATCGTTACACGCCAGCAATTAGGCGAAGTAGTGGTAGCCTCAAATGGCCGCGAAGCTATGGTGATGTTGAGTAAATTATCCTTCGACATGGTAATTACTGAACTTGAACCAGGGCATTTTTCTACGCTTGAAATGATCACCTATATACGCGAAAATATTGGTCAGCATATTCCAATCATCCTATTGGCTAATGCTGACCAGGAAGACAAAGTACTGGAAGGATTCAGAACCGGTGCAAATGATTACATGCTGAAACCTTTTAGCCTGGCCGAACTTGCTTTGCGGATAAAACGATTCGCTGACCGTGGTGAACAAACATGATGATACCGTAGCGGATGCTACTCAAGACATCTGGTCACGAAGTTGATGACGCTAAAAATGTACCCATAGAATCATAGAATCAAAGTACACGATAACCAAAATTTTTTAGTAAATTTAGTCACTACCCCCATCACTAAATCACTGCACGAGCGTACCTGTTTACCGATCAGTTGCTATGAAGAAAACGGATGCCACTAACCGAATCAACGCACTGGAGACATACCAGATTCTGGATACTTTACCGGAATCTGAATTTGACAGCATCACCCAGTTGGCTGCCTACCTATGCCATACATCCATCAGCTTAATCACGTTACTGGATGACAAACGACAATTTTTCAAATCGCATTATGGATTAGATGTCCAGGAAACCCCCATTGAGCAATCATTTTGTACACATGCCCTGAAGGCAGGCAAAGATCTATTTATCATTAACGATGCACGAAAAGACAAACGATTTGTAAAAAATCCGTTGGTTACCGGGAAGCCGCATATTGTTTTTTATGCGGGGGCTCCGCTTATTACTCCCGAAGGTATAGCCATCGGAACACTTTGTGTGATCGACTCCAAAACAAATTCGTTGGATGAAGGGCAGCAAGAAGCATTGAGATCATTAGCCGGACAGGTGATGCAGTTACTTGAACTTCGCAGAACACGCCTGCATGTCGAAAACCACAAACGCGAATGGCAACACCAATCGGAAAGGTTGGGAAACATCATTGAAGCTACACAAGTAGCCACCTGGGAGTGGAACGTGCAAACCGGTTCATTGACTATAAATGAACGTTGGGCAGAAATTGTTGGCTATACACTTAACGATTTAAAACCGATCAGCATTGAAACCTGGTACAAGCTGGTTCATCCGGAGGATGTAATTCATTCAAATGAACAATTAAAGGCCTGCTTCAACAAGAAACGTGAATATTATGATCTCGAGTGCCGCATGATCCACAAGAACGGCCATGCCGTATGGGTAAACGACAGAGGCCGTGTGGTTACGTGGACGGAGGATGGCAAGCCCCTGATGATGATGGGCACGCACACCGAAATTACCGAACGAAAAACGGTTGAACTGGAGCTGGCCTCAACCCTATCCGCCCTTAAAGAGCGCATAAAAGAACAGGCCTGTCTTTCGGCTATAGCAAGTTTGAACAAACCGGGCATAACCATTAGCGAATTGTTGCAGCAAGCCGTTGATATTATTCCGCAAGGCTGGCAACATGTTGAGCTGGCCTGCGCCAACATTTCACATGGAAATGATCAATATACATCAGCAACCTGCAAACCTACTTCCTGGAGTCAATCGGCAAAACGCATAACCATTGATGGCCGCGCGTTACAAATCACCGTTTCATACCTGGAGCAACGTGTAAATCCGAATGGAACTGTATTTCTTCCAGAAGAAAACCAGTTGATTGAAGCTATTGCCACTACGCTATGCTTAATAGTCGACCAATTAACAGCTGCCAATCAACTCACAGAAAGCCGACAAGAACTTCAACACAGTTATTTTGAGTTGCAAAAACTCATGGATCAATCATTGGATATGATCTGTGTGCTAAATGAAAAAGGTATATTTCTTAAGGCAAGCGCTGCGGTTGAACATATTCTAGGCTACAAACCTGAAGAATTTATCGGACGACCGTTTACCGACTTCATTCACCCGGAGGATGCTTCAAAAATAGGAGAAGTAGTAGCCGAGGTTGAGCAAGGATTAACTACCTACCACTTATGAGAACCGGTACATTCATAAAAATGGAAACGTTGTCCCGTTAAGCTGGTCCATTAGCCGGAACAACGAAGACAAACTTATTTACTGCGTTGCCCGCGATGCCAGTGAGATTATTGACGCTTACAAACGGGTACAAAAAAGCGAGATTTTGATGAATGAAGCGCAACGGATTGCGAAAATGGGAAGTTGGAATTTTGATTTTCGAACCGACAGCCTCACCTGGTCGGATGCACTGTACGATGTATTTGGCGATGAACAACGAGTCTTTAAAGAAACACATGGTTCATTTGTAGGCCTGATTGATGAAGCCGATCGCGAATTGGTGGTTACAACCAGCAAACGCTCGCAGGAAACCGGTGAACCGTTTCATATCGAATATCGCATCACAACTCCTTCTGGTGAAAAGCGAATAATTGAAGAGTATGGATATGCGGAAAAAGATGAGCAAGGAAAGGTTGTTCGCTTGTTTGGAACAGCCCAAAACATTACCGAACGCAGAAAAACCGAAAACCTACTGATACAAAGCGAAAAGCGCTTCCGGGCATTGGTAGAAAATAGTGCAGATGCAATTGTCATTTTGGATGGAAATGGTCAGGCGACCTACGCCTCTCCGTCAATAAAGCAAGTATTAGGCTACACTGAAGAAGAAGCACTTAAGCTAAACCTGTTTGATGTGCTGCACCAAGATGATGCCCCGCATGTTGCGTCAAAAATGAAAGAGGTACTAAAAAATCCCGGAATTCCCACTAAGGGATATACTTCCCGAACAAGACATAAAGATGGAAGTTGGCGGTGGCTCGAAGCGACTATTACCAACATGTTGCACGATCCGAATATTAACGGCATTATTGACAATTTCCGAGATGTGACTGGGCGCATTGAAGCCCTTCAAAAGTTACAAGAATCAGAAAAGAAATACATCGATCTGTTCAACACCAGTCCGATACCAAAATGGATATTTGATCTGGAAACCTTACACTTTGCAGAAGTGAACCATCAGGCTGTTTTGGCGTATGGTTATTCCAGGGAAGAATTTCTGAATATGACCATTTCAGACATTCGTCCAAAGCAGGAATTGCCAATACTTCAACAAGCATTGAAAGAAGTATACGCCAATACAACCGAACTGATTCAATTTGGCATGGTAACCCATCAACTTAAAAGCGGTAAGTTGATACGGGTGGATATATCCGGAAGAAGAATTACTTACAACAACAGGCCTTGTGTTATTATTGCCTCCCACGATGTAACCGAACGGGAGAATATGCTCCGTCAACTGGAAGAAACAAACGAACGCTTCCATTACATCAACAAAGTTACCAACGATGCCATTTATGAATGGGGTATTGAAACCGATGTGTATACCTGGGGTGATGGTTTTGAACGCACGTTTGGGCACCAGTTCACTAACAAAACCTTTACGTTAGCCGATTGGGTAAGCCTGATGCATCCTGTGGATGCGGAAACCAATAAAGCCGCATGGGATAATTTCCTAAGCGACCCAAATCAAAATAAATGGCATAAGGAATTCCGGTTTAAACGTGCCAATGGCGCGTATGCCTATACGGAAGAAATCGGTTACATGGTACGGGATAAGCATGGAAAGCCTATCCGCATGATTGGTGTGTTGCGCGATGTTTCAGAAAAACAACAACGGTTACACCAAAGGCAAATACAGCAACAAGTTTCACAATTCTTTACAAACCAAGATTCATTGCGCAACATTGCACAACACATTTGTGAATACCTTGTCCGGTTTAGTGATTACCAAACAGCTGAACTTTGGTTAACCAGTGGCGATGAGAGCCATATTAAATTAATAGCCGTACACATTGAAAAGCCAGCGTTGGAGGCCTATGCCGAGGCAAGCCAACAGTTGGGACAATTGACAAAAGGACAGGGCTTGCCGGGTATTGTGTGGCGCGACAATGAAGTTAAAGTTTGGGATAATATTGATGCAGGAGGTGCTTTTGTGCGTCACAGCATTGCACGGCAATTAGAACTTAAGGCTGCATTCGGGTTGCCCTTGCAGCACAAGAATAAAGTAGTGGGCGTTTTGGTTTTCTGCTCACACCAGCCGTTGGGTTGGGACAAACCAAAACTGGAACTGTATTACCCGCTGATCACATATTTGGGAAATGAACTCATCCGGAAACAACAGGAAGAAGAGATGATCCAGTTGTTTCAAGGCTCACCTGATATTCTGACCATCGTTTCTCCTAACGGGCACTTTGTTAAGGTAAATCCTGCCTTTTGTAAGTTAATGGGATACACAGAAGAAGAAATCACCAGCCAGCCGTTTGCCAATTTTATCCATCCGGATGATATAAAGACAACTACAACAGAGTATAAGGAAGTGATTACTGGAGAACGAAAAGCCAGCAACTTCACAAATCGCTACTTAACAAAGTCCGGACAATACCGGTGGATTGAATGGAGTTCGTCAGATGTTTTTGGTGAAGATGGATATATTTTTGCCTACGGACGCGATATTACCGAAGTAAAAGAACTCGAGCGATTGCTCGAAAACTCTGCGCGGCTTGCACGAATCGGAAGCTGGGAAGTAGACACGATCAAGAACACGGTGTACTGGTCTAAAATAACCCGCGAAATTCATGAAGTGGATGATGATTTTATACCTGATCTGGATAGCGACATAGGATTTTATCGAGAGGACGCCCGTAATATTGTCCGCGAAAAAGTTGAAGAAGGCATGCGTACCGGTAAGCCCTGGGATTTCCAACTTCCCATCATAACCGCCAAAGGAAATGAACGTTGGGTGCGAAGCATCGGCCATGCAGAGTTTCACAATGGAAAGGTTATTCGCTTATTCGGTAGTTTCCAGGACATACATAAAGAGAAAACCCTGGAGCTGGCCCGTCAGCAATTATTGCATGAAAGAGATACCATTCTTGAAAGTATCGGTGATGCATTTTTTGCCGTAGACAAAAACTGGACGGTTCTGTATTGGAATAAGGAAGCAGAGAAAGTATTAGGCAGAAAACGCGAGGCAATAATTGGTAAAAATTTATGGGAAGAATATGCTGATGCCGTTGGGTTGAAGTTTTACACCGAATACCATCGGGCTATGGACACAGGCGAAAACGTTCAATTTGATGAATATTACCCGGGAACTGATCAATGGTTTGAAGTGAGCGCTTATCCTTCTGAACAGGGCTTGTCCATTTACTTTAAAGACGTAAGCATTCGAAAAATAGCCGAACGTGAAATTCAACAATCAAACGAACGTTTTGAAAAAATAGCAGAAGCCACTAATGATGCTGTATGGGATTTTGATGCTTCAAAAAATGAATTGTTCTGGGGCAAAGGATTCACTACCCAGTTTGGGTATGATCTGCAAAGCATCAAACCCTCATTCGACTTACTGGTCAGCCTGATCCATCCGGAAGACCGGCAAAAAACATTGGATAAAATCAACCGGGCACTGAATGATCCGAACACCACTAACTGGTTTGAAGAGTACCGCTTTATGACAGCAAACGGTAACTATGCATTTGTGATCGACCGGGCCGTATTTATCCGGGATAAGCTAGGCCGCGCCAAACGCATTGTGGGTGCCATGACCGACATCAGTTACCGGAAAGATTATGAAGATTCACTCCAGCTATTGAATAAACAACTGGCCAAACAAACCAAAGACCTGGAATTGTCAAATCGTGAGCTGGAGCAATTCGCATACATTGCCTCACACGACCTTCAGGAACCGTTGCGCATGGTAACCAGTTTTCTCACCCAATTGGAGCGCAGGTACAGTGATGTACTCGATGAAAAAGCGCATCAATACATCCATTTTGCCGTGGATGGCGCCAAACGCATGCGGCAAATTATCCTCGATCTCCTTGAGTTTTCACGCGTGGGCCGCCACACCGGTGTACCCGAATGGATTGACCTGAACACCTTGGTGAAAGAGATAACAACCGTGCAACGCGACACGATAGAAGCAAAAGAAGCAAGCATTGAGTATGACCATTTGCCATCGCTTTACGTTCATCGTTTACCCATTACCCAGGTGTTTCAGAACCTGATTGGCAACGGACTGAAGTACGCCAGAACAGCTGTGGTTCCCAAAATCAGTATCAAAGCCGAAAAGCAAGAGCATAATTGGCTATTCACTGTTCGGGATAATGGTATAGGCATAGACAAAGAGTACTATGACAAAATATTTGTCATCTTTCAGCGTCTGCACACCCGCGATCAATATGGCGGTACAGGCATCGGCCTTTCGATTGTGAAAAAAATTATTGAAAATTTAGGGGGGCGCATTTGGGTTGAGTCAGAGCTTGAACAAGGCAGTACATTTTACTTCACCCTTCCGCATGCCCTGGTAAGCGAAAAGCAAGTCGGTGAAAATATCAGCTTATCAGAAAAGGATAAATGATCGAAACCAAAAAGATATCGCAAAAAATGGTAGCTTACCTCATTAATGTGAAAAAGATACTGAACATAATTTCTACACTAAAGCGAAATCAGGGACAATCGCAAAAGCCGCAATGCGTAAATGAAACCAGATTACAATCAATATAGAATACTGATCGTTGAAGATAACCCCGGAGACCAGTTGCTTGTAGAAGAGTATCTTGGCGAACACCTGCAAAAGGCAAGCATTTTTCAGGCGAACACCTTCAAGGCGTTCAGACAGATTTATTTCAATGAACACGGCAACTTCAATATCATTCTGCTCGATCTTTCTTTGCCTGACATCAGCAGGGAAAACCTGATTGAAGAAGCCAGAAAAATCAGTCAGACGAATCCGGTTATCATTCTTACCGGCTATGGCGATCTTGACTTTGCCGTAAAGGCCCTTTCACTTGGTGTATCCGATTACCTGGTTAAAGACACCATCAACGCATTGGTTCTGTACAAAAGCATTTTGTATGCCCTTGAGCGGCATCGCGTTGTTCAATCGCTCAAGGAATCGGAAAAGCGCTATATGGAATTGTTTCAGCTAAGCCCCGCCCCCCTTTGGGTTTTTGATCAAACCACACGTGCCTTTTTAGATGTGAATGAATCAGCCATTCAGCATTACGGATACAGTCAACATGAATTTCTGTCGTTTACCCTTAATCAATTATGGGCTGATGATGGACTTGATGCATTTATAACAGCCTTAAATGCCAGCCCCGGACCACGCACATTGCCGGGCACCTATAAGCACAGGAAAAGTAATGGTGAAGAAATTTTTGTAGAGCTGAGCATAAACGCCATTCATTTTAAAGGTTTGCAAGCCACCATTGTACAGGCATCGGATGTCACGGAAAAACTCAGGCACATGACTGCCATCGAAATCCAAAACGACAGGTTACGCGACATCGCCTGGACACAATCGCACATTGTACGGGCACCGGTGGCCCGGCTAATCGGGTTGGTTGATCTGATTAAAACAGGAGGCCTTAGCGATGAGGAGAAGGAAACCTACCTTGGCCATGTTGTTTCATCGGCAGAGGAAGTAGATGTAATTATAAAAGACATTGTTGATAAATCTCAATCGGTAATAAAAGATTAGTACATGAGCCACCAGGTAATAATCGTAGATGACGACCCCGTTGTTGTGTTAATGATGAAGCACCTCATCATCAGACATGAACTTAGTGCCGCTCCGTTGGTATTCAGAAACGGCCTTGAAGCCATTCAATTCCTGGAGAAGGATTACACGCGTGAAGAAAACTACATCATTCTGCTTGATTTGAACATGCCCGTGATGGATGGATGGAAATTTCTGGAGGCTTTAAAGGCCTTTGCCAGCCCGGAAAATACCATGGTCTTCATTGTTACATCCTCATCCGATAAAACCGACAAAGAATCGGTAGGCACCAACGAATTTGTTTTGGATTTTTTTATCAAACCCATTGTTTCCGATACAGTGCTCTCGCTTAAAGTGCTCATCGATAAACACCTGGTTAACAAATAAAAATAGCCGGTTAACACATACTTTTTGCCGCCTTGTCAAAATCAGATTATCTAGGCATCATGAAATCCCGATTGTACAAACATCTTCTATGTGCGGTACTGCTGCTGATCGTAGCCCAGGCAAATGCCCAGCTTGATCCTGCAAAAATAAAATCACTCATCGATTCCCTGCGGCTTGCCGGAAATCTTCCCGGATTAAGTGTATCCATAGTGATTGATGAAAATCCTCCTGTAAATTTTACTTCAGGTTTTTCAGATAGAGAAAAGAGTACTTTACTCAAGCCAACAGACAGGTTGCTGCAAGGCAGTGTAGGCAAAACCTATGCGGCAGCTGTTGCGCTAAAGCTCGTTGAGTCAGGCAAGCTTAAGCTGGAAGAAAAGGCTGCAACCTATCTGGGTCATTTCAATTGGTTTGCACGCATTCCCAATGCGAATGACATTACTGTGAAGATGCTCATGAATCATACAAGCGGAGTTATGCGGTATGAATTCAAAGAACAATTCGCCACAGATCTCACCAATACCCCCGACAAAACCTGGAAACCCGAAGAACTGCTACACTACGTTTTGGATGAACAACCCTCGTTTAAGGCCGGTGAAGGATGGGAATATTCCGATACCAATTACATATTGCTGGGAATGATCATTGAAAAGATTACCGGACAAGCATATTATAGTGCATTACAGAAAGATATCCTCACTCCATTTAAACTTTCAAACACCTTTCCATCTGATAGAATTAATTTACCCGGTTTGTCGCAGGGTTATGCCGGTAAGGATAATCCTTTTGGCGGACAGGACAGGGTGATAAAAGAAAACGGAGACTTCATCATTAACCCACAATTTGAATGGACGGGAGGCGGCATCTACTCCACCACCGAAGACCTGGCACGATGGGGAAAATTATTGTATGGCGGCCAGGTACTTAATTCACAATCCATGGCGTTAATGTTGGATGGTGTGCCTGCCAAACTCGGACCGAATTCAAAATACGGGCTGGGTGTTATCATCAGGCAAACTCCGCAAGGCCTTGCTTTTGGTCACAGTGGATTCTTTCCCGGGTACCTTACCGAGATGATATACTTTCCGGAACACAACATGTGTATGGCGTTGCAAACCAACACCAGTGATGTGAAGAATATCAAACTCGGTTTATACCGTATGGCCTTAACCATTACCGATCACCTGATTAAAAAATGAACACTTTCCTGTTCACGCGCGTACATACCAACACCATCATGCACGTGAACCATTGCGAATACTGCAGGTGTACATCGTGGCATATTTATTGGGCTTACCGAATACTTAGGTTACAAACCCAGGCGTTCAGAAAGCATGCACCGAATGACATCCTTCTTCCTCTTTGCTTCAGGAGTTGACACCGCACTGTTAAAAGAGTGCCCATCAGAAACAAACAAGTATGTAGGCATCGGAGCCACCATATTTTTTACGGGTGTCTTTGCTGCATGGGCTGCAGGCTATGCCTTGTTTACTGTGTTTAACAGTTACTGGATTGCCGGCTTGCTTGGACTTATCTGGGGACTGATGATTTTTAACCTTGATCGGTACATCGTTTCCAGCATGCGCAAGGAAAATAATGCAACACAGGAATGGATCATGGCATCACCACGTATCGTACTGGCCATTGCCATTTCGCTGATCATAGCAAAGCCATTGGAGTTAAAAATCTTTGAAAAGGAAATTGAGCCCGAGTTGGTAATTATGGAGCAGGAAGTTTACCTGCGGCAGGAAAACGAAACAAGAAATCGGTTTAGCCCCACCCTTTCATCCATTCAAAATCAAATCAATGACCTTAAAACAGAAATTTTTAAAAAAGAGCAGCAACGCAACGCGTTGACCCGGCAGGCTCAACAAGAAGCAGATGGAACCGGGGGCAGTATGCGCAAAAACCTCGGCCCTATTTATAAACTCAAAAAAGCTGATGCCGATAAAGCTGAAATCGAACTTCAGGAGCTCACGAACCGGAATACCACACGAATCAGAAATCTCGAAAGCGATTTAAATCATCAGGATTCTCTGTTGAATGCGAGCCTGGTGAATCTTGAGCGCAACAGGCGTGATGGCCCGGCTGCAAGGCTTGAAGCGCTAAGCCGGCTTACAGCACAAAGCAGTGCCATCTGGTGGGCCAATGTGTTCATTATCCTCTTATTTATTATTGTGGAAACGGCCCCCATCATGGTAAAGCTCATTTCAAAAAGCGGACCGTATGATAACCTGCTGCGCATTGCAGAACATCAGTTTATTTGCAGGGAAACAGAATCCGTAGCCGTTGCTACAGCGGAAACAAAACAGCGAACGTCTGCATTGGGGCAAAACGAGCAGACTTTCGTTAACACCCGCCTGGATGCCGAGATCAGTTAGAAGCCATCTCAAAAATCAGTTTCAAATGTCAGCGCCTGTCTGAACAGTCATTTTCAAAACTACTTTCGGGTACCTTTTTGGAAAGAATTCACCTCAACCAATTCAGGCATTTGAATATCTTTACAGCAATAGACAAATGCTGAATATGAAGCTTAATTTTTTACCCGCACTTGCATGGCTCTTATTGGTTGCCTGCTCACAGCCGCAGCCAGAAATCAACACCACAACCACCGAAAAATTTCCTGATAAAATCGCTTCGGCTGTTATTTATGAAGTCAACATCCGGCAGCACACACCTGAGGGAACCCTTCAGGCATTCACCAGTGACCTTCCGAGGTTGAAAGAACTTGGCGTTCAGGTTCTGTGGCTGATGCCGGTGCAGCCAATCGGGGTAAAAGAGCGCAAAGGATCGCTGGGAAGTTATTACTCCATTCAGGACTACCGAAAAATTAACCCCGAGTTTGGCAATGAAGCCGATTTTAAAAACCTGGTTAAACAGGTGCACGACCTAGGCATGTACATCATTCTCGATTGGGTACCCAACCATACCGCATGGGATCATCCCTGGATAACCAACAACAAGGACTTCTACGCGCAAAACGAAAAAGGCGAAATTATTTATGAAGCCGACTGGACTGACATTGCGTTGCTGGATCACACCAATCCGGAAACACGCAAATCTATGATAGATGAGATGAAGTACTGGATTACCGAGTTCGACATTGATGGTTTCCGGTGCGACCATGCCGGTCATGAAATTCCGTTATACTTCTGGGAAGAAGTACGCCAGGCCATTGATCCGGTTAAAGATGTATTCTGGCTTGCCGAATGGGATGGCGCACGCATGCACCTGCAATTTCATGCCACCTATGCGTGGGAGTTACTCCATCTTACCAACAAGGTTGCCAAAGGTGAAGCTAATGCAAATGATTTGGCTAACTGGATTGATCACGATCTGAAAGAATACGGCCAACAACCGTTTCGCATGACCATGATAACCAACCACGATGAAAACTCATGGAGCGGAACAGAGTTTGAACGCCTCGGTGATGGCGTTAAAACATTTGCCACATTTATCTTTACCGCTTATGGCCAGCCCCTGCTGTACAGTGGTCAGGAGGTTGGACTGAACAAGCGCCTTCGCTTTTTTGAGAAAGACACCGTTGATTGG
Organism: Cyclobacteriaceae bacterium; assembly: GCA_019638275.1. GTDB lineage: Bacteria > Bacteroidota > Bacteroidia > Cytophagales > Cyclobacteriaceae > UBA2336. The sequence goes on from JAHBUC010000009.1 coordinate 93,510, forward strand.
GCAGACCCGATGCAGTTGCAACCCTTCTACCAAAAATTGGTGAACATACACACCGAAAACCCTGCCTTGTGGGCCGGGGAATTTGGAGCAAAACCTGTGCGCATTAATGGAAATCAGGAGCATGTGTATGCATTTTCAAGAACGAAAGAAAATAACCGCGTAATCGGCATATTGAATTTCTCTCCACAACCACAAAAATTTGTGCTGACGGATGGATCGGTTTCCGGAAAATATAGGGATGAATTTACAGGCAAAGAATACGAACTCAGCACAAATAATGCACTAACGTTGGAACCCTGGCAGTACCTGGTATTCGTTAAAAACTAAATTTACGGATGGAGCAGAGGCACTCAACCTATAAGAAAAAATTAGTAAGGATTATTGCACTCGTGGTGCTTATGCCTGTGTTGGTATTTTCAATACTGGTAGGAATTGTTTTCTGGAAACAGGATGCAATTGTTCAGGAACTCATCACCACACTCAATGCCGATTTTACCGGAACACTGGAAGTTGAGGACAGTCACATCTCCCCTTTTGCCAATTTCCCCTACATCTCCATCGATCTGGATCATGTCCGCATTTACGAGGATAAAGAAAAGGACGATCAACCCCTAGTTGAAGTTGAAGATGTATACCTCGGTTTTGATATCTGGACGTTACTCAAAGGAACATTTGAAGTAAAGTCGCTCAAGCTCTCCAACGGAACTATAAAACTTATACAGCACCTGGATGGAACTTTCAATATTTCCAATGCACTGAGCACAACAAAGGAAATCGAAGATCCGGGTGAAGAGTTTCACATGGACTTGAAAAGCATTCACTTGCACAACATCGATGTGGTAAAAATAAATGAAGCCAATAACCTCGTTCTTGAGTTCTTTATCAACGATGCCAAATCAAGATTCAAGGACATTGAGGACCACATGCTGGTAACACTCGACAGCCGATTTATGCTGAATGTGATTGCCGCTGGTGATACAACCTTTGTTAAGCACAAACATTTTGAGATACATACCGAGCTGGATTACGATGAAGTGAAGCACCTGCTTACCATCAGGCCGTCTGAACTTCGATTGGAACGCGCGTATTTTAAGGTTGATGGTTCCGTGGATGTTGACGATGACATGAATCTTGATATCCGGATTGAAGGAAATAAACCCAACTTCGATCTATTTCTGGCGTTTGCTCCGGAAGAACTTGATCCGGTTTTTCAACGGTATGAAAATGCAGGCAAGATTTTTTTCAACGCGGCAATTACCGGCAAAGCTGCTAATGGAAACAACCCACGGGTAACGGCCAACTTCGGCTGCGAAGATGCATTCTTCAACAATAAACTCTCGAGCAAGCGATTGGATGATCTGTACTTTAAAGGACACTTTACTACCGGAGATTCAGGAACCGTGCAAACCATGGAATTTCATTTGCTGGACTTTACTGCCAGGCCCGAAGCAGGAACATTCAGCGGCAATCTCAAAGTTAAAAATTTCGATTCGCCTGAAATTGATATGCAACTTCGTTCAGAATTTGAACTGGACTTTCTGGCGCAATTCCTGAACATTACCGACCTGCAGGATTTAAAAGGTCAGGTCGCCTTGACCATGAACTTTCATGACATCGTGGACTTATCCAGGCCGGAACGAAGCATTGAACGACTGAACGAATCGTACTTCACTGAACTGGATGTAAAAAATCTGAGTTTCAGAATACCTTCATTTCATTTACCTATTCATGATCTGGATATTAAGGCTAGCATGGATGGACACAAGGCCATCATTGATCACTTCAACCTCAAAGTTGGCGACTCGGATGTTCAGATCAGTGCAAGCATCAGCGATTTGCCAGCCATTCTGCACCACACGGCCGATCCGGTTACGGCCACGCTATTGGTAAAATCAAACCTGTTGGATATTAAACAACTCACATCAGGCGATACGATAAAACGGAAACCTGTTAATGAACAAATACGGGACATGAGCATGAAGTTTAAATTCAACAGCTCTGCCCGCGCGTTTACCGAGTCGCCAAACCTGCCTGTGGGTGAATTCTTTATTGAAGATTTGTATGCCAAACTTACGCACTATCCGCACACGCTACACGATTTTCATGCCGATGTATTTATTGACGATAGCAACTTCAGGATAATTGATTTTACCGGCATGATCGATAAAAGTGATTTTCACTTTAATGGAAAACTCAATAATTACGACTTGTGGTTTCTCAATGAACCACTGGGTGACACAAAAGTTGAATTTAACCTTACGTCAGATTTGCTCCAGCTTGAAGACCTCTTTTCGTATGGAGGTGAAAACTATGTGCCTGAAGATTATCGTCATGAAGAATTTAAGCAGCTTAAAATCCACGGTTTTGCTGATCTGCATTTTAATAAAGGTTTGAAATCATCCGATGTATACATCGACAAGCTGGAAGCCCAGATGAAAGTTCACCCCATGCGCTTTGAGAAATTTAAAGGGCGAATACATTATGAAGACCAACACTTGCTGGTTGAAAATCTGAGCGGCAAACTGGGCAAAAGTGAATTTACAGCTAACCTGCACTACTACACCGGTACGGATAAATCCATTAAAAAACGCGATAACCATTTTGCACTGAAGGCAACCCACCTGGATTTTGATGAGCTGTTCGCTTACAATCCCCCACCCCCGAACACAACCCTTACACCTGAAGATCATGAAAATGTGTTCAACATTTATGACCTTCCCTTTACCGACATGAAGTTGGATTTTGACATCAAACGTCTGAACTATCATCGGTATTTGATTGACGATTTCTTTGTTAAGGCCCGAACCCAGGAAGATCACTTCATCTATATCGATACCATGTCGTTGAAAGCCGCAGGTGGCAACATTCATTTAAGCGGCTACATGAACGGCTCAGACCGCAACAAGATTTACTTCAGTCCGAAAATGACTGTTGAAAACGTTGATCTGGACAAGCTACTCTTTAAGTTTGAGAACTTCGGTCAGGATCACCTGGTATCCGAAAACCTGCACGGGAAGCTTACCGGCAAAATCACGGGCAAAGTTCACCTCCATGCTGATATGGTACCGATTATTGATGACTCCGAAATTCAGTTGGCCGTTGAAGTAAGGCAAGGAAGGCTTGAACGATACAGTGCATTGGAAGCGCTTTCCGATTATTTTAAAGACAAGAATTTATCGAAGGTTCTGTTTGACACCCTTCGCAATCAGTTTGAGCTGAATAACGGAACCTTGAGCATTCCAAAAATGACCATAAACTCATCGCTTGGGTTCATTGAAATTTCGGGGAAGCAGGATATGAACATGAACATGGAGTATTACCTGCGCATTCCATTGAAGCTTGTTACACAGGTAGGCATGGCCAAACTGTTTGGCAAAAAAGAAGACACCAGTAACCAGGAAGATGAAATTCAATACCGCGATGAATCAAAACGTATTCGGTTTGTTAACCTAAAGCTTACGGGCACCCCCGATAACTACAAGATTTCGATGGGGAAGGATAAATCGGATTAAAATTAAATACTCATCTACTCAGATATTTCATTACTTCAGAGAATGAGAATGTCCGGTACAAAACTTTTCCTTGCCTATCAATCAGGATGTAAGTAGGAAAAACATCAATAAACATGCTTTTCGAGGCGCGCTTTTCGTAATCATCAACGTCCCTCACGTTGCACCAACTATAATTCTTTGATTTCAGATAATTTACCCACTCAGCCTGGTCTCTGTCCGTTGATATTCCAATTACTTCAACATGATGCTTCTTCAGAAACGCCAACTGTTCTTTCATTAATTTATGATCCTGGACGCAGGGAGCACATCCCACAAACCAAAAATCAAGCAAATACTTATCTCCTTCATTAAGATTTAGTGAAATCAACTCACCCCCCTTCGTATAGAATTGAAACCTTGAAAGATCAACCTTATTCTCAAAAAGTATCCTTTCTATTCGCTTTATGGGATTTAAGAGATGGCCAATAATTGCGGAGTCTTGCTTTGTTTGCAACTCATATAGTTTATACAAAGCCTCATTATTACTAACATTTCTCATGAAGTAATTAGTGGCTATTTCTATTGAAAACGAATTAGCTATATTCTCTTCAAAAGATTTTAATTGAAAATCATCTAACAACAAAACATTATTGAGTTTAGTCAACTCTTTTTGCTTATTGTTATACTCTACTGATTTGTAGTACAAATCAGACCCAATCACGGTGTCGATTTTCAGTTGTAACTTGTCGTTTACATAACCCTGAATTATTATTTTTTCTCCACTCAACCAAAGTCGATTCATTGTCAATTCTCCACCTGCATAGAAGTTTATATTATAAAGGTCATTGATCGTGTTATTGCTGGCAATTCGAATGGTGTCAGCGTAGGGCAAGAATTGATATAGCTTGTCCTGCGTAATGTTTGATATGAATACACTATCAATTTCAGAATCTGTTCTCAGAAATAGATTCAGATCAGTCAATTCAACATCCTCTACCCGATTAGATGAACAGCTCCCTGCAAACAGGAACGCAACAAGTATAATAAACAACCACTTTTTCGAAGCCATAATTTTACGCTGTAGCTAACGCCCGGTTATATTTACTTCTGTACTGTACGGGTGAAAGTCCGGTGTAACGTTTAAATGTATTCCGAAAAGCCTTGCTATCGGTATAGCCTACCCGGTACATCACTTCATTCACATTTTCGCTTGAGGTTTCGAGGCTTTTTTTAGCAGCCTCAATCTTAACCCGTTGCATGTATTCCACAACCGAGTTGGAAGTTGCTTTTTTAAATCTTCGTTCCAGGTTCCTCCGACCAAGCGCCAGCATGGAGGCTAATTGCTCCACTGTAATCCGCTCCTGAAAATTATGCTCAATAAAATCCTGGGCTTTTTTAATTACTTCATCGGTATGTTCCTTCTGCCCTTGAAACATGATAAAAGGAGACTGTGTGAATCGATCGATTTCTATGGCGTAATACTTCGAGAACAGAATGGCCATTTCACGATCCGTATACTTTTCAAGCAGATACAACAACAGGTTCCAGAATGAATTAGCACCACCACTGGAGTAGATACCCTGTTCATCGGTAATAATTTTGTCGGACACGAGTTGAACATCCGGAAACATTTCTGCAAATTCTTTAACGGCCATCCAATGTGTGGAGCACTCCTTTCCGCGAAGCAGGCCGGTACTGGCTAATAGAAATGCGCCAACGCACAAACTGGCAACTTCCGATCCTTGCTTATGTTGCTGCACAATCCATGGAAAGAAATCTTTATTATCGTCAATCACCTGTTTCATATCGCCATTCACAGCAGGAACAATCACCAGATCTGTTTTATCAACATCGACTAAGGCACAATCGGGTGTAACCGTGAAAAAACGTGCGTACACCTGGGGCTCACGATCCAAGCCCACCAACTGCACATGAAACATGGCCGGCTTGCCCATTGTTTGCATAAATTCATTGGCCTTGTTGAATAGAATAAACGGGCCTTCAATACAGCCCAGCGCGACAGCACCTTTCGGTACTAGAATGCTGATGTGTTTCATTTATAATATTGAGTTTGGTTGATCAAAACTACTAAAGCATGATGTCGCAATCAACCCCTGAATATGGCGGAATTACACCCTTTTTAGCCTTTCACAATCGGGTAAGTTTGATGCGAAAAGTAAGAAGATGAAAATCCTAACACTCGTTCACGACATTCCGACCTTTTGTGTGACAGCAGAATCATTTCCGAATGAAATTAATAAGGCATTTGAGCGACTAATCGAAAAACTTCCGACTGAGCAAGGACGCATTTTTTTTGGAATCGCTTTTCAGGAAGCAACCGGCAGCATGGTTTACAAAGCAGCCGTGAAAGAAGATTTTCCGGGAGAAGCTAACCGGTGTTGTTGCGAAATATTTATGATCAGAAAAGGAGATTATATCACCGAGACGGTTAAAAACTGGAAAACAGACATAACCAGTATTGGGAAGACCTTTCAAAAACTGGGTGAGTCTCATCCAAATGCCACCTTTCCCTGCGTTGAGTGGTATAAAGGCAATGATGTATTGTGCATGGTACGACTTGAACATTAATGTGCTTGAAAATGGTAGAAGTATTTAGAACAAATGTTGATCATATCCATCAGGCAGGCATGCTGGTATCCTGCATTCATCAAACTTTTGATGGCTATGTCGCCAACTTCGACCTGGATGACTGCGACAAGATTCTTCGGGTAAAGTCTTTAACGGGTTATGTTGATGCCCGGCAGATAATCCGGTTGCTCAACGGTTTGGGTTTCTATGCCGAAATTCTTGTGGAAACAAATGCACACAATCAACACACACAAACCAACTAAAATTACATTTTCTCTATTTCCATCATATTCCATACACGTACCCTACACTTCTTTCGGCACAACAAGGCCTGTTTTTAGTGGATTTACAGTCTACTACCAGCCAGCAGGCGTACAAATACCGAAATAATCTTTTGTTAGCCATCGAAAACACAAATATCACACTAAGGCACATCATACTGTAGGCTGTAACGTTTGTTTGACTGCGCGGATACCCATACAAGATTCTGATTGAGGTTCAACTCGCTATTTATTACTTGCGCAAAGTTGGTTCCTGTATTACATCTTATTTGAAGTACATAAAGCAGATTTTTGCATTGTATTTAAACACTACAAGACAAATGAAACTCACCCTTATCACCGTACTGCTATCCATCAGCGTTCAGATTTTTGCCAACTCTCCCACTACCATGGCCATTGTTTCAAATGAAACTTCGGGCATATACAAAGTGGTTTACCAGGGACAGGAAACCGGAAAAGTTAAGATGACCATCTTAAACAACCGTCAACAGGTTGTATTTACAGAGGTAATTGCACAAGTATCAGCGTTTATCCGTCCGTACAACTTCAGCGGAATGGAAGCCGGAGAATACACCATTGTGCTGGAAGACAAAACCGGCAAGCAGGTAGAAAAAATCAGTTACAGAAAGAATGTGGTGGTGAGCACCATACACGTAGCCAAACTGGCGCATGAAGATGGTAAATATATATTGAGTGCAACCAACAACGGAACAGAAAACATATTGATCAACATATACGATGCCAAAGAGAATATCGTGTACAGCAAGCACGAAAAAGTATCTGGCAATTTTGCGTTGATCTACAATCTTAAAAACGTAATGTCTCATTCCATCCGCTTTGAAATTGTAAGTGATACTGGAAAAGTGACCTCTATCGTTTACTAAGACAAGGGTTAGGTTAATTTTAGGTTGTAAAAGCTGCCCTGTTTCAGGGCAGCTTTTTTTATGTTTCCGTAAGCCATCTCAAAAAAAATTCACCAATTCCGGTTAATTTGGGAAATAATGAAATCGGGATTATTTACTTCCGTATACTACCTGTTGTTCAAAGCCAGGCGACCGGTAAGGTTGGTCAATGCCATTACATTTTTCCGGGTTGCGGTATTTCCCTTCTTTATACTTGTACTCACACTGAATAGCATTGATATTTTTAAGTGGCTGTTGCTGATCAGCTTTCTTACGGATGCGCTGGATGGCTTCCTTGCCAGAAAGCTGAAGGTCAACAGCATTCTCGGTTCACGCCTGGATTCCATTGGTGATGATTTAACCGTGTTGGCCGGTTTGCTGGGCATGTTTGTATTCCGGTGGGAATTTCTAAAAACAGCATGGATTCCGATTGTGGTTGTACTGGGTATTTTTCTTATTCAAACCCTGTACGCACTCTTTAAATATCAAAAGGCGACCAGCTTTCATACCCTTGGTGCAAAAACGGCTGCTATGCTACAAGGCACCTTTCTCTGCAGCCTGTTTTTTTTCGATGAGCCCGTATATTGGCTTTTCTATGCCGCTTTGGTGGTAACCGCGTTGGAATTGATGGAAGAGATTGTGATGGTAACAGTTTTACCAAAATGGAAATCGGATGTACTGGGTATTTATTGGGCGTTAAAGATCAAAAGTACGGAACAACAACCGGAACAGGAATGACTACCGCAATGCAGTGGGCGAAATACCAAAATGCTTTTTGAAAGCTGCTGAAAAATGATTGGGGTTTTTGTACCCGATCATGCGGGCAATATCAATAATGCGCTTATCGCTTTCACGGATCTGATTTCGGGCAAGTTCCATTCGCAAGCTGCCGATGTATTCAAAAATACTCTTGCCAAACAAACTTCGGAACATGGTCATCAGCTTATTGGTGTTAACGCCAAACCGTTTACTCAATTCATCCAGTGTATGATCGTGTAAAAATGTTTCGGTAAGGTGTAGCTTAAGTTCATGCGCCAACTCAAGATCGCGCTTGCCAAACTTTGTAGTAATGATGTTTGCCTCCTTCCCGAAAAGGCCATGAAGTTGAAGCAACAACAATTGAATGATGGAGGTCTCCATCATCATTTCTCCCAGCCGTCCTTCAAGCGGGCAATTGAAAATATTCTGCAATGCATTTTCCTGCACAACATTCAGCGGTAATGAATGTCCACCCATTAAACGCTGGCGCGAAAAAATCCGCTCCCGTAATCGTTCGGCCCACGCTTCATTCTCGGGCAGAAACTGATTCAGGTATTCGGATGTATAGGAGAAATGAACAAAGTGCAAAGGCGTATTGGCTGGGGCCAGGTGCAGAAAATCATTATCCGGATCGTACTTGAAATTATGCGTACGGTTGTAAATATCTACTTCGTTATCTTCACCCGGTAAAACTGATTTCAAACGCGCTTTAAAAAACACGCAACTTCCCAATAGTTCCGATCCATGGGCATGCGTATTGTAAAACATAACATTCTCCTGAAACTGTGCATCAATTTCCCGTAGCGAAAAATTAGGTAGATACATATCGCGCACCCGTAGTGTTGCCAGTCCTTCGGGCCAGTCATTTTCATTTACCGTGTTCTCAATAAACTTACCATATTCAATATGGGCTGGTTTTGTATGCGAGAGCACCGGGATGTTGGGATTATCTACAGTAACAAAATTATTGAGTTGCATAAGGGGTGACAGAAGTCAACAAGCTCCTTTCACGAAAAGCGTTCAACAAAGTTTCGTAGAATCATTCTAAAGAAAAGCACAAAGTAAACAGAAGTTGATTTAGCGTATGAGAGAAGTGGTTTAACGTAGTCTGCCAACCGGGTTGATTTCGTGTAACTCCACAAAACAATTGAAAACCCTGATTATGAAACCAAAAGCAAAATTCCTTTTTATGGTGATACTGGCGGGGCTCGTGGGAGCCTGCATGTTCAGAACACCCGATAAAAAAGAAGCCAACAATAATTGGTTGAAGGATGAAGAAATGATTAAGCGCGGGCAACATTTAGTTACCGTTAGCGCCTGTCACGATTGTCATTCCCCAAAAATTATGACCCCGCTGGGTCCTGAACCCGATCCGGATCGCCTGCTTTCCGGCCATCCGCAAGATGAACCACTTCCTCCTGTTCCTACGGGGAGTGAAAACTGGATACTCTTCAATATGGGGCTAACCGGATTTGTTGGCCCATGGGGAATCTCCTACGCTGCCAACCTAACACCCGATGATACCGGAACAGGAAGCTGGAGCTTTGATCAGTTCAAACTGGCCATCCGGAAAGGCAAGTATAAAGGACTTGAAGGGAGTCGTGATTTGCTGCCGCCTATGCCCTGGCAGATGTATCAACACTTCAACGATGATGAATTGAAAGCCATTTTCGCTTACCTGCAATCTATTAAACCTGTGCGTAACCTGGTACCGGCTCCGGTATCACCAAACGATATGCCACTGAATTAAAATTTAAAATCATGAAAAATTTATTTCTTTTATCCGTCATGACTTTAACCTTAACTTCCTTTACAACCCAACAAGAACCGCTAACGGTTAACCAAATTGGAGTGAATACGATTGAGGCGCTTCAACATCAAACATTTTCATCGTATGCTGCGCTGCAACCCACGCTGGCCGATTTCTACGCAGTAATGGATGCACACACTGTTGTTTACGGTAATACCTTGTTTGAAGCAAAGAATGATTTTGCCTTAACCTATGCCAAGAAAATCATTCCTGCCCTACATGAATCCTTCAGCCGGATTATCGAAGAAGGCAAGGCGATCGGTATCGATTGGAATGATGTGGAGTACCAACGCATTGAATATGGCCCAGAACCCAAAGGGAAGTTTGGTGTATCAACGCTTACCATTGTTTTCACTTCCAAAGGCCAGGAGCACAAAGTGGTTGTTGAGAATGCCCTGGTGATTAACGGAGTATGGAAGCTAAGTCAGTTTGCACGATTAATTTAAACAAAAATGAAACCTGCTATGATGTTTTTCGTTTTGTTTCTGGGAAGCCTGATCATCCTAACCGTTGCCATGCTGGTCGGTTGGTTGATTCAGTTGCCGAAGGATGTGTTCGGTAAAAAATAAGAAGTCATTTTGTAACGAAACCCCGGATGAAGCTGGCCTTGTCTCAGAAGTAATCCGGGGTTCGTGTTTTTTCAGGGTTTCAATATTCCAAGAAACTCAATCCACGGGCCCACTTCGTATTTGTAGTGCTTCGCCATAACACGAGAAATCTGCGACAGGTGATTAAGATCGTGAACCGCCCAGGTAGCAAGTAATTGGCCCAAGGTAACCGCTCCAAATACCGGATGAATACCCGTTTTGTTAAAATCACTTTGAGCAAGATTTTTTGATTTGACAACTTCAAGGTTATATTTTCGTAACGCAGAAAATTCATCCAGCAAATCATTCAAACGTTTTCCCTTGCTGGCTTCAAATTGTGCAAACCTGTCGAATGGCTCAAAGGTCTTTTCTCCCTGATCGGAAAGTATTTTCTCCATTCGCGGAATCCAATCTGTTTTTTCTCCATGAATAAGATGCCCCACTATATCAAAAGCATTCCAGGTATCTGCACCTTCGTTTGCAAAAACCCAATCGTTTGGTAAATCCCGCAACAGGCTGTCAAGCACCGAAGGTGTTCTTTCCAACACGCGCAACGTCTTTTGTAATTCAAACGCCATATCATGTAATATTAAATTCTACCGCGGTTTGCCAGCAACGGAAGGTTGTTCAACTTTTTACCCGAGGCATCATAAATGGCGTTGCGAATAGCAGGAGCAATACCAACAATGGGCGCTTCACCCGCTCCGGTAGAACGGATATCAGGCCTGTCGATTAGAATAATTTCAATGGGTGGTATATCACTGAACCGCGGAACACGGTAATTCGCAAAAGAAGGGTTGATCATTTTTCCATCTTTAAAGTCAACCATTTCGAACAACGCCCCACCAAGCCCTTGAAGAATGCAACCGATAACCTGGCTGCGTAAATGACGAGGGTTGATGATTTTTCCACACTCAAATGCAGAAACAATCCGAAGTACGTTAACTGCACCGCTTGCCGCTACCTCTACTTCAACAGCAAGGGCTGTATACCCACCTTTTTCAAAACCACAGGCAATGCCGTAGCCTCTTCCCTTCTGCTTAGGCTTCGTCCAGCCAAAAGTATTTGCTGTGGTCTCTAAAACTTTTATCAACCGATCATCTTTCAGGTGTTTGATCCGGAAAGCAACCGGATCAATATTGAGTGATACGGCCATGTCATTCATTTGGCATTCACGGGCAAATACATTAGCCGTAGCCGCCAGCGCACGATAGGAACCTTGGCGCAAAGGAGAATCAACCGGATGGAATTGTATTTTCTGATTTTCGATTTCATATGGTATCTGAATTCCGGCTGCACCAGAATTATAATTATGAAACTCCCAGGCGGTCACGTTTCCGGTAGCATCCACCACACTCTTCGCATCAATCACACCAGCCGGCCGGAAGTACGCCCACTTAAATTCTTCCTCTCGAGTCCATACTACCTTAACAGGCTTTCCAACCGCTTTCGACAGTCGGGCCGCTTCAATGGCAGTTTCTCCAGTGTGTTTTCCTCCATAGCCGGAGCCAGTATCGGGCATAATAACCCGAACATTTTCCTTGCTCATCCGGAAGTGTCGCTCAAGTTCTTCCTGCACACCAAAGGGTCGCTGCGTGCCAATCCACACCGTAAGCTTGTCACCTTCCCATTGCGCCACAGCAGCACGAGGTTCAAGCGGTGCATGCGCGATGTAATTGACATGGAATGTTTGCATCAATACTTCTTTAGATGCAGCGAATACTTTATCTACATCACCTTTTGAACTTTCAGTTCGCGCACTGCTTGCCCTCTCTTTTAAATAGTTAAAAATGACTTCGCGAGAAGGTTGTGGAGTAGTTTTCCATTCGGCCCTAATCTCCCATAAGGCACGCTCAGCAGATTGGGAATCATTGGACACAACACCTATAAAATCACCATCCTGTACTACTGTAACACCAGTTATTGCCTTGGCTTTTTGTGTATCTGCCGATACAAGCGAAGCACCATATGCCGGAGCCCGAAGAATTTTACCGTACATCATTCCCGGCAGCACCATGTCGCATGTGTATTGGTGCTTACCCGTAATGAAGTCACGACCATTTATCTTCTGAACTGATTGCCCGGCTATCTTCCATTTCTCGGGCGGTGTTAAAGCAGCTTTGTCGTTTATGGGTTTTAAGATTTTCTTTCCTTGCGCCAACTGTTGGTAAGTAACAGATTTTCTTGACGAAGCCTGCATCACCTTTCCACCCTCAGCGCGCAATGATGATGCGGATACTTTCCACTGACTTGCTGCCAACTCCACAAGAACTTCACGCAGCGAAGCCGCGGCCTTTCTCAATATAGGCGACATATTCGGTGTGGTGAGGCTTCCAAACGTTCCACGATCATACGGAACCAGGCTGGTATCGCCCATGATCATATCAATATCGTTAACTGAAACACGAAGTTCCTCTGCAACAATTTGCGTAAGTGATGTTCGGATGTTCTGTCCCACCTCAACCTTACCGGTGTACACTACAATTCTTCCCGCTTCATTGATGTGTATCCAGGCTGCGATAGTACTATCATCGAAGTTCTCGCTTTCCCGATTTTTTAAATCCGAAGTAAGTGTTGAAGCCAGTACATCCGATACGGTTAGTGCAACGCCTACCCCACCGCCAACCAGTCGGAAAAAATTTCTTCGGGTTACCGGCTTTTGTATGCTTTCGTATAATTCGTATTGCTCTGGATAAAGTATATCTTCTGATTTCTTCATGGCGTAGTGATTAAGCGTTGGCGGCCTTGGCAATAGCTTCAACAATATCCGGATACGTGCAGCACCGACACACATTGCCGTGCATGGCATCCTTTATTTCCTCTTTTGACGGTGACGAATTTCGCTCCAGCAAAGCCACTGCCGACATCACCATGCCCGATGCGCAATAGGCACACTGAAAAGGGTCAGCTTCCAGAAGCACTTCCTGCACGCGATGGAGCTTTCCGTTTTGTTCAAGGCCTTCTATCGTCATGATTTCCTTATTCTGCGCGCTACCCACAGGCGTGATGCACGAACGTGCCGGCACACCGCCAATCAAGACTGTACATGCACCACAAACCCCTTCACCGCAGCCGTACTTGCTGCCGGTTAAACCCAAATGCTCCCGAAGCGCAACCAGCAAACTGGTGCTGCCGCTTACTTCAATCGAATAATTTTTTCCATTTACCCGGATATTCATAGCCACAGATTTTGGTTATCCTGACGAAGTTTAAATTACCTAAATCGGAGAGTAATTGCAACCTCATAAGGTTCGGCACTCATAAAACATATCTCACCGGTTTTAAATAAAAGATTGATATTGGGCTGTATATTGATGACGTATTCAATATGGCACAGATTTTTGATTGCATAGTAATAGGTGGTGGCTTTTCCGGACTGGCCGCTGGGCAGATTCTTCATAACGAACAGAAATCATTCCTGCTTCTGGAAGCGCGTGATCGGCTGGGCGGAAGAACACATACACGCCACTTTGACGATGGAAAATACGTTGACATTGGCGGTCAGTGGATCGGCCCCACGCAAGATCGCATGTATAGACTTGCCACCGAGCATGGCATTGAGTGGTATGAAACCTATAATGAAGGTAACAATATTCTTGACCTGAATCAGGTTATCAAAACCTACACCGGGCTAATCCCGAAAATGGATATCGCCTCCCTGATCAACATTGACTTTGTATTAAAAAAACTTGATCGATTAGCAAAGAAAATTGAGTTGAGCAATCCCTGGTCAAATCCAAATGCCTCAACATGGGATAGCATGAGCCTGGAAGCGTTTGCGAAGAAGCATTGCTATACCAAAAATTGTTATAAAGTTGTCCGTGCCGGACTTGAAACCGTTTATGCCTGTGAACTGAATGAAGTGTCACTTCTTCATGCGTTGTTTTATATCCGTTCTGGCACAAACCTGAATGTATTGCTTAGCATTAAAGATGGCGCACAACAACACCGCATCAAAGGAGGTATGCAACCCTTTGCTGAAAAGCTTGCTGAAAAATTTCAGCACTCCATTCGGCTAAATAGTCCGGTTAAACGAATTGACCAATCAAAGGCTGTTGTCTCTGTATCAGGCGATGGTTTTGTATACCATGCCAAGCATGTGATCGTAGCCGTTCCCCCCGTGTTGATTCGGGAAATTGAATTCAGTCCCTCACTCCCACTCAAAAAGCAACAATTACTACAAAAACTTTCTATGGGCATTGTAGGAAAAGTGTTTGGCGTGTATGAAAAACCGTTCTGGAGAAGCAATGGCTTCAGCGGACAAGTAGTGGCGGATGAAAACGCGCCTTTCCAAACGTTGTTTGATTCCTCTCCGGCTGATAGTTCCTATGGGGTATTGTTGGCCTTTTGCATTGCCAATCGTGCACGCGAATTCTTTTCGCAGAATGAACAGACCAGAAAGAAAATTACACTTGAATACTTTGAACGCTATTTCGGAAAAGAAGCAGCACAACCAATTTACTATACCGATCATTGCTGGGCTGATGAAGCCTGGAGCAAAGGATGTTATGCGGGGCTTTACCCTACCGGGGCATGGACAAATTTTCAAAACGAGTTGGCAAGGCCTACCGGTTCCATTTTTTGGGCAGGCACAGAAACATCGGATGTATGGTATGGCTATATTGAGGGAGCCGTTCGGGCAGGCGAACGGGCGGCACATGAAGTTTTAAACAGTCTGAACCCTTGAAAAAATTTTTTATATTCATATTAATCGTTGTTGGCCTCTGGACGATCTGGTCATCTGTTGGTCGCACAACCGAATGGAAAGAGCCCGATGGTAACATCGGGGTGGTTGAATCAATAGCTAACGATTCGGTCTGCTCAAAGAATATTGTAGGCATACAACCTTACATGGTTCCGGAGGATTACCTGAGTGAAGGACATTTCTACGAAAAAATAAAACTATACTTTGATCAAGCTCAACGGGCCGGATTTTTCAAAGAAAACACGGTTGTGCTCTTACCGGAATACCTGGGTACCTGGCTCGTGATCAGTGGCGAGAAAACCAGTGTGGCCGAGACAGCGCATCTCAACAAAGCCATGACACTCATGGTATTGAGCAATATTCCAAAATTCATTCGCTCCTACTTCAACAATAATAAAGAACCGGACATTTTTGCTGCTTCACTTTTTCGGATGAAGGCCATGGAGATGGCACAGATTTACAGTGAAGTTTTTAAAGAGTTGGCTTCTACTTATCAGGTCACCGTTAACGGGGGCTCAATCGTTTTACCCGATCCAACCATAAACAAAAACAACATTGATGTTAATGTTAGCGGCCCACTTTATAACGCCAGTTTCATTTTCTATCCGGATGGGTCAATTGACAAGCAGCCTGTTAAAAAATCATTTCCAATTTCAAGTGAGCAACCCTTTGTGCAAGCGTGCCCGATAACTGAATTGCCCATATACGATTTAAGCATTGGTAAAACAGCAGTACTGGTCTGCGCTGATTCATGGTATCCGCAAGCCTATGAAGAAATAAGAAAGTCGGGTGCTGAAGTTATACTGGTGAATTCCTATGCAGCCGGAGATAACGCCATGGATGCACCATGGAAAGGGTATGACGGCAGTTTGATGCCAAACGATGTAGATAAAAACGACATCGGCACCATTAAGGAAGTTGACGCCTGGAAAAAATATGCGCTTCCTGGTCGGATACAATCAACTCAGGCTAAAGTGGGTGTTAATGTTTTTCTTCGTGGAAAACTTTGGGACTTGGGGAGTGACGGTCAGCCGTTCTTTAGCGTTAATGGCGAATTGATAAATACATCAACTTCAGCAGGCGGGGGTATATGGAATATGTGCTTTTAACTCAACATCATGTGTGACACCTTCATTGCCCTTCCTTCCGCTACCCGTGATAGCACCTTGCTATTCTCTAAAAACTCCGACCGGGAACCGGATGAAGCACAGGCCATCGTGCACGTGCCGCATCAGATTCATGCAGAGGCAAATGTTCGGTGTACCTACATCAGCATTCCGCAGGTAGCGGAAACATACGAGTGCATCATATCTAAACCCTTTCAGATGCGGGGCGCTGAAATGGGTGTGAACGAACATGGTGTTGTAATCGGCAATGAGGCTGTATTCACAAAAGTGAAATTTGAAAAGCACAATAACGGCCTCACCGGTATGGACATGTTGCGCCTCGCCCTGGAGCGCTGCACATCATCGCGCGAAGCTATTGCCTGCATTACCGGGCTGCTTACGTTGTACGGACAAAATGCATGCGGAGGATACAAGAATAAAAAATTTTACTACCACAACAGCTTTCTCATCGCAGATCCGAATGAGGCCTGGGTACTGGAAACGGCTGGCAAGGAATGGGCAATTGAAAAAGTAAAAGACATTCGAAGCATTTCAAACACACTGAGTATTTCAACGCAAGCAGAGCAACTTAGTTCCTCAGCCATGGACTATGCACACAGTCGGGGTTGGTGGAAAGAAAATACTGCCTTTAATTTTCAAAAAGCCTACTCCGATTGGCTTTATACTACGTTGGGTCGGGCTTCAGGGCGGCAAGCCTGCACTACTGAATTGAGTCTTAGGCATGCAGGAAAGCTTGATGTAAATGATTGCATCAACATTTTAAAAACCCACAATCTTCCCGAAGACAAATTTAAGCCATCAAAAGCCAACACCGGCTCAGTATGTATGCACGCTACAAGCTTATTAAACCCGAGTTCTACAACCGGAAGCATGGTAGCCAAAATCAGGAAGAGTGGCCCGCACACCATTTGGCTGACAGGCACCCCTCACCCCTGCTTGTCCGTGTACATTCCGTTTTTTTTCGGCACAAACGTACTGAGCGAACTTGCGGTACCGGGTGCACAACCGGATGATTCCTTGTGGTGGAAAGCAGAACTTGTACATCGTTGGATCAGCAAAGATTATCGAAAGAGGAAAGCACTCCTTGAAACTAAAAGACAAGTGCTTCAACACCTGTTCTTGGAAAAAGAAGCTGCGCTCATACGAAACAGCAGTTCAATATCAGAATTAGAACAGTTTAGCAAAGATTGTTTACAGGAAGTGTTGTGTGCATATTCTGATTGGATGAAGCTGATAAATTGAGCGTAAAAATTATCTTTACAGATACGCTTGTCAGAAATAATGCGCTGCCTATTCCTTACGCTACTCTCAATTACTTCTACCCTTGCTTCTGCGCAAACCTGGGATTCATTAAACACCCAAGGGCTAAAGTTCTACCTGGAAGGCAACTATGATCAGGCACAAACGATCATGACAAAGGCGCTGGCTCGCGCTGAAGCCGACTCAGGAAAAATAAGCACAGCCTACACCAGTAGCCTTACCACACTGGCTCAAATCAATAAAGCGACCGGAAATTATATAAAGGCTGCTGTGCAGTTTCATACAGTAGTTGTTATTACTGATAAGCAATACACGCAAGCGCATATCGACAGAATTGATGCCCGTAGCCAATTGGCTAACCTATTCCTTGAATCTGGACAATACGACAGTTGTGAGTTTTACCTGAAACAATGTTTGAACTTATTTGAAAATGCCCTGGCTCATAATCGTAATCACTATCAAGAAAACCTATACACGTTTGCTTTGGTTTTTGCGAATACACAGAATTCAATGGCTTCCCTTCACCGAAGAACGGGACAATTACAAAAAGCCATTCAAGAACTGGAAGAGACCGTATCCTTCTTAAAGGAGACATTGGACACATTGGCTGTTGAAACGAATGAATACAAAACACTCTTGAGTAATCTGGTTAGTTATTATCTCGAAGAAGGAAGTGCTGACAAGGCAACTCAACTGAATAGAGAATATCTATCATTGATTACCGATAGAAGATCACTCTCATACCTGTATGCACTTCAAAACCAAGGAAACATCTATCGCAGATTGGAGCAAAATGATTCAGCAATACATGTGTGGAGCGCTGCGCTTTCCATTATTGATGGCGGTCTGTATATAGGGAGCCAACTGCACATTTCCATTCTTGTAAATTTGGGCGAAGTACGTGGTTATAAAGAGAATTACGAAAAAGCCATTTTCCATTTAGTGAAAGCCCGTGAATTACTGGAAAAGCCTGGTAGTGTCAATCCCAGAATCTACCAAACCACATTATTAAACCTTGCGCTTACATATTTCTATAACCTTAATTATAAGGAAGCTGATGCCGTGTTTGCTACACTGACTGATCATCTCTTAAATGAAGTTCAACATAATTTCACCTACCTGAGCGAAAATGAAAAAATAGCGTTTTACCGAAACCAGCAAGATATTCTCAAAGAGTATATATATTTTGCTTTACATGTATCGGGTATTATTCCTACGGAGGGCTCCTATCAAAATCCGGATATCACGGAAAATCTGTATAACCTTCAGATTTTAACGAAGGGCATTATTTTAAATTCAAGTCACAAGATGAAGACCGCCATACTAAGCGGTGGGAACCAACGATTGAAAGACGACTACCTTCGGTGGGAATATTTAAAAAATGAATTAGCCCTTTTAATTCGCAGTGAAAACCCACCTGCCAATCAAATCGGTCAGCTTACCGCTATTGTAGACGACCTTGAAATGAAACTGAGCCGTGAATCGGCTGCCTTTAAAAAGGGTTTTCTTGTTGATCCTATTTCCTGGAAAGACATCCAGAAAAAATTAAAACCCGGTGAGGCTGCGGTGGAGATGGTGCGCATGTTAGATGGATTAATTTATGGCGCCTTAATTATTACGCACGAAACAAAAGAAAGACCATTACTGGCCATTGTAAAAAGTACCGAAACCCGAAGACTGGAAAAGGAGTATGTGCGGCAGTACATCAATGGCATCAATTACAGGCATACAGACACACTCTCCTACTCAGTGTACTGGAAACCCATAGCAGATGCTATAAATAAATCATTGCGAAAAAATCAAAAATTAAATCGTGTTTATTTTTCTCCGGATGGCGTTTACAACCAAATCAATTTGAACACCTTGTTCGATCCGCAATCCGGAAAGCACCTGATCGATCAGGTAGAAATTCATCAACTCACCAATACGAAGGAATTATTGAAACCATCAACAAAAGAAAGCAATTCATTCAAACATGCCGTGCTATTTGGAAATCCAGCTTTTACATTATCGAATAATACAAATCAGGAACTATTCACCGAATTATCCGGAACTGAAAAAGAAGTAAATGCCATTCATGATCTCCTGAAATCAAACAAATGGTCAGTGGAACTTTATAAAGGAAATACAGCAAATGAATCCCAGCTAAAAGCCATATCAAAAACTTCTATTCTTCATTTGGCAACGCATGGCTTTTTTACCGATTCTGAAAATACATCTAATTCACTGGTGTGGATGTTGATTAACTCGGGTATCGCACTAGCCGGTGCCAATCAGCCCAAACTACTCGACTACGAAGATGGTATACTCACCGCGTACGAAGCTGTTAACCTGAATCTGGATCAAACCCAACTTGTTGTGCTGTCGGCATGCGAAACCGGTTTGGGAGAGTTTTATCCCGGTGAAGGGGTGTATGGCTTGCGGCTTGCCCTAAATGCTGCAGGCGCTTCCAATATTATGATGAGCCTTTGGAAAGTGGACGATATGGCCACACAGGAGCTAATGGTTTCTTTCTATCAGGAGTGGTTACGAAAACCAGGGAATATGCGGCAGGCTTTTCGCATAGCCCAACAGCAGTTACGTAAAAAATACACGGATCCATTTTATTGGGGCGCATTTGTTTTGTCAGGTAACTGAAAAATTCAATTCGCCCTTTTGAAGTGAATATAAAAGGTTGTTCCCTCTCCTACCTGACTATTAACATCCAGCCTTCCACCTAAAGCCTGTAGCTGGGTTTTCACCAAATATAGTCCCAGTCCTTTGCCTTCCACATGCGTGTGAAAACGTTTATAAAGTTTAAACAAATCCTGCTCAAATCGATTTAGGTCAATGCCCAAACCATTATCGGAAATACTAAGACTTACCTGATCTTTACTTTCAGTGGCCGAAATTTTGATAACCAATTTTCTGGCCGGGTCCCGATACTTCAGGGCATTACTCAACAAATTATACAGGATACTCTCCATGTAAGGGCCCAGAAATGGAACGGATGAAACGGAGTTTAGATTAACCTCTACATTACCTCCTATACTCTCAAGCTCTGGCTTAATCGAATCCAACACACGGTTCATGTACTCAGCGATACTTATCGGGGCAAGTGTTTGCGTATTGAGGTTATCAATTTCAAGTATCAGGTTTATATCTTTAATGATCTGATCAAGATCGTGCACGGAAGTATTAATCAATCCCAGAATTTTCGCCTGATCGTCTTTACTCTTCAACAGCAAAGAGGCAAGGCCAAGTAACCGCGCAACAGGTGCTCTTAAATTATGCGAAACAATATACGAGAACTGTTTCAGACGATTGTTGTGCTCTATTAACTCAGTGTTTGCATGACGAAGATCAACTGTCTGCCGTTCAACTTCTGCATAAAGTTGTTTATTTGAATGCTCAATAATCTCTTTCTGCTTCTGGATAATACTGCTTGCACGGTTCAGGTCTGCATTTTTAAGCAACAGCTCGTTGTGTTTAGTTTCAATTTCCCTGCGTTGTAATTCAAGCTGCTCATTGTGCAGGGTTATTTCCTCGTTTTGCGCCTGAATCTCCTCATTCTGTGCTTGAATTTCTTTTGTTCGTTCATATACCATCTTCTCAAGCTCCACATTTTGCACAGCAAGCAATTTTCTACGATCGGTTTCCGACTTGCGTAACCGTTCAGAAACATTGAAAATCTCATTTGCCTGATACGCCCCAAAGAATAACAGCGGCACGGCCAACAGAAAAATTGCTACCTGAATCAAGTACGAATAACGAAGCGCCTGGTGGTAATCCCTGTCGGCATTATCAATTACCGCATCCTCAAACGTGTTTACTGATGAAGCGAAAACCAAATACCGTTCGTATAGCGGATAGCCCGGATCTTCCGCAAGTCGCTTAACAAATTCATCAACCCTGTCTGAATCAATCAACACAAACATGCTATCCACAAAGGAAAAATAATCACCCACAGCATTTTTAAAATCGATATACGACTGCATTTCTGGAAATGATTGAGCAGAAAGCGACTGGTCTAAAAGTTGAAATGTTTCCGTGATCTCAAGTTTGGCCGTATCGGATGCATTCCGGATCTGAGGATTCTCTTTTACCAATGCATAACCACGCAAGCCAATATCAGCCAGGTGAAGGTAACGGATAATGTTGTTGGTACTTACGGCAATCTCACGGGCTTCGTCATGCATTTCCCGGCTTAACTGAATACTTTGACTATTTCTGTAGGAAAGGTATATACTCGCCATGAGCAACAGCGTAGTGATACCGGCCACCGGATAGAGATTTCTGAACCTGAATGTAGAGCCAACTGATCTCATGAAATGCAATAACAACAGGCGGTTGAAATGGTTAACGAAACCTGTTCATTAGACCCTAAAATAGAACAAGATTTGCGAGATGCAAAAACGCATTTAGATCACTGTACCATGTTATCGGTCGGTAGCGAACCGTAAGGAAAAATCCAGATCAACCCACTCACTCACCTTTACCATGCCCATCATCCGTACGGGAGGTGTTAGCCCGTAATCGCTGAGGGATATTTTTTGTTTGCCGTAAATCAGCAAGCTTTCAGGGTTTTCAACTTTACACCGTACAACATACTTCTTCGTAACCTGGTTAATGGTAACATTGATCTCCGCTTTGCCTTCACGCCAGGCAGCATTTGGCAACCATTGAGGTATTAACGCTGCCAGCTCCACCTGAATAAACGGATTATCCTCTTCCTCCAACATCTTCCGGAAATCCTTATTCATAATGCCATTGCCGGAATCAAATGCCCGTACTTTCAAGTCTATAATTCCACCGGTAAGACGAAGCGTGCCCTCAATTCGTTTAACACGAACAGGCTTATCAAGTGTAATGCTTTCAGTATACTGAAACTTGAAGTTATTGACGTTGGTGGAACCATATACCGCTACATCACTGGAAGGGTGTATAAAAATCTGATACTCCTGAGCATGCAATGCACTTCCTGCTCCGGTGAGCAACATCCAAATAAAAGCTGGTAAGTAAACGTTGGGCATGTGCAATTCAACTTCGCTAAGATGGCGAAATGATCGCTTATTTTGATGGCTGAAATACCATTTTAAAATGGACATCAACTTCATTTCCCGTTTTAATGGTTCCAAAAAGTGCTGTGGGCGGATCAATGGAATAATCTGTCATCTTTAATGGAACTTTACCTTCAAACACCATACCACCTTGTTCAACACGGCCAACAGCAGAAAACGATACAGGCTTGGTAACACCAGCCATGCGAAGATTGCCCGTAACCTGAATCTGATATTCACGACCTGCCGGAGTAATCGAATTGACTTTAGAAAGCGAGAAGGTTAATGAAGGATGCTGATCCGACTTCATGGCCCGATATACATTTTTATCCATACCCTTTTCGTAATATGATCCATCTTCCTTGATGCTTCGTATTGAATTTACAGTTGCCGAAAAGGAAAGGCTTCGTATATCGGAAAATTCATTTGACGTATACACAGCCTGTAACACCCCTGTGTATTGCTCAACCGTACACTGCCAATCATGTAAAGATGATGTGCCCGTGATCGTTAGCTTGCTGCTTTTCGGATTCAGCACCAGAGCGGTTTGTGCTGTGGCCGGTAATAGCAGACACACGAGAATATGGGTGTAAAGGGTACGAAAAAACATATCAATAATTTTCAAATATAGTGCCGCGGTTTCACAATCACCTGATGTTTATCACCTCATGCATCGGATATTCGTCATGGTATTTACAGGCTCACTTGCGTTGCTTTAGATTCTAAAACATAAAGTTATGAGCAAGCTGTTAACAGAAAAAGTAGCGCTGGTTACCGGGGCAGGTTCAGGCATTGGCCGTGAAGCCGCCTTGCTCTACGCAAAAAATGGAGCCCATGTGATTGTTTCCGATATGAACGAAGCCGGTGGCCTTGAAACCGTTGATAAAATCAAAGCCGTTGGTGGTGATGCGCGCTTCATAAAAGCTGATGTAAGCAGCCCTGAAGAAAACGAACGCCTGGTGGCTAAAACACTGGAAGCCTATAAGGTATTGGATATAGCCTGCAACAATGCCGGTATTGGTGGAGAAAGTAACCCTGTTGGTGACATGAGCATTGAAGGTTGGAAAAAAGTTATCGACATTAATCTTAACGGGGTTTTCTACGGCATGCACTATCAGATTCCAGCCATGCTCACGCAGGGCAAGGGTGCAATTGTGAATATTGCTTCCATACTCGGGCAGGTTGGCTTTATGAATTCATCGGCCTATGTAGCGGCCAAACACGGGGTTGTTGGACTCACCAAAAATGCTGCAATGGAATACTCTGCAAAAGGCATTCGAGTAAACTCGATAGGCCCGGGATTTATTAAGACTCCCCTGCTCAATCAGTTGGATGAAGCCACCATGAACATGTTGGTATCGTTGCATCCGATTGGCCGGCTGGGTGAATCTAAAGAAGTGGCAGAACTAATTGTTTGGTTAAGTTCGGATAAAGCATCCTTTGTTACGGGCAGCTACTACGCGATTGATGGTGGCTACTTATCGCAATAGCCTTATTTAAAAACGCTCATCTCCTTCCAAAGTTGACTGAATTCTTTCAGGTACGAACGGATTACCGGTGCTTCTTTGGTGAGCAGAATATTTTCGTGGTTATATCGGGCCGCACTGCGTGTCCAGTTATAGCTTCCGGTAAGTAAGGCTCTTTCATCTACCACCATAAATTTATGGTGCATGTGGTTAGGCGTATTGTCAATTTTAACCGGTATGCCCTCATCGGCTAACTGCTCAATATCCGATCCTTCATCTTCCATTTTATCATTATCGGTAATAACCTGAATTTGAATCCCTTTTTTGTGTGTCGTTATTATGGCATCAGTAATCTGATCATCGCTAATGGTGAATACGCAGATTTTCACATCACGAATGGCCTGGTTCAATTGGTTAATGATTACCGAGCGGCATGACTCACCCGGACTAAAGTACACATCTGAATTTTCCTGTCGCTCGGTTGTAATCAGTGCGCTGTTAGCCGCTTTTATCCATTCAATTATAAACCGATAATTTTCGGATGTTACCCGGGCATTGGCCATTTCATATATCCGGCTACGCAAAAAGTTTAACTGATGCTGATCCAACGGTTTCTCACCGATGAGGGCGCGAAGACTTTTTCGTTCAGCTTTCGAGAAAAATTCATCCTGAATGCTTTCCTCAAGGTTGGCTATTATTTCGTCCATACGAATTAAACATACAAAATCCGGACAGGATTTGTAACTTGCCGCCCATTTTTAACATCAATACAAACCATGAAAATTGCTGAGATCCACACCAAAAAGGGTGTTATGAAAATCAAATTCTTTGAAGAAGATGCACCCAATACTGTAAAAAATTTCATCGACCTGGCCGAACATAACTTTTATGATGGCCTTACCTTTCACCGTGTAATACCCAATTTTGTTATTCAGGGCGGTTGTCCGAATGGCATTGGAAATGGCGGTCCGGGCTACCAGATTAAATGTGAACTAACGGGAAACAATCAATACCATGATCGCGGGGTGTTATCCATGGCACATGCCGGGCGTAATACCGGGGGATCGCAATTCTTCATTTGTCACAGTAGGGATAATACCAGCCACCTGGACCGCAACCATACCTGTTTCGGAAAAGTATATGAAGGATTGGAGGTTATTGATCAGATCAGGCAAGGCGATGTGATGGAGAAAGTGGTAATAAAAGAAGTGGATTCTGTTTGATTTGGTTAAGGGTTATGACCGGATTGGTATAGTTTATGTTTACCTTTAACATAACTAAAAACCCATCTCACATGAAATACCTGTTTATTGTATTGTCTATTGTGCTACCAGCAAGCGCTTTTAGCCAAGGCTTTATTGCCGCACTTGAAGCTGACGACATGTTTGTGATCAATGGAAAAGAATGCGTTGTTAAGCTTGCCAGCGGAGAGGAAGTTACCGGGAAATTCTTAGGTGGATCCATGATCAATGGCTACCTGAACAACTTCAACATTCGGTTGGAAAATGGCGAAAAAGCCAAGTTCAAACCCGAAGATGTAGCGCGCCTTTCAGTGAAGGCATCGAAGTTAGCCAAGCTTGCCATGATGACCGAATCGGCCTCTTCAATAAAAGAGATGACCAAAACCAATTTCGATGAAATCGTTAACCGGGAGTACATTGTGTTCGAAACAGCCATGCGGCATAATAAAGCAAGCAAACTTCGACTTATGCAATTGCTGAATCCCGGCTTTGATAGCCAGATAAAAGTATTTGCCGATCCGAACGCGAAGGAAACGATGGGCGTTGGAGTTGGCGGAGTAAAACTTACCGGTGGGGCAGATAAATCGTACCTGTTTGTGCAGAATGATGAAAAGGCGGTGTTGGTTAAAAAGGGAAGTTACAAGAAGAATTTTGATGAGTTATACGGAAACTGTCCGGCAATGCTTCAGGTTTTCGCTGGTGAAAAAGTGAAATGGAATGATGTGGCAGGCCATGTGTTTGCGTACGACCATGTATGCAAATAGAAATAACACTACCAACTTAATGCATTAACTATTGTTTTAAAGGTATAAGCCTGAATAATGAAAAAACTATCTGCAGTTCTTTGTCTGGTGTTCTCTTTTGTAATTTGTACCGCTCAACGTTCAGCACCCGATGCGATTGAAACATCCACTGGAAAGTTGAGCATTCAACCCATCCTCCATGCCACACTGGCCATGACCTGGAACAACTTAACCATTTATGTTGATCCGTACGGAGGCGCCAAGGCGTTTGAAGGACTTGCTGCACCTCATTTAATCCTGATCACCGACATTCATGGCGATCACATGAACCTCGAAACCCTAAAGGCCATAGAAACTACGCGAGCCCTGATTATCGCACCGCAGGCCGTACGGGAAAAACTGCCGGAGGAGCTCGCCAACCAAACCATTCCCTTGTCGAATGGTGCTTCTCATAAACAATTTGATATTACCATCACCGCTGTACCCATGTATAACCTGCCCGAAACAGAAGATTCGCGCCATCCGAAAGGCCGGGGCAACGGGTACGTATTGGAGTTGGGCGGTAAGCGTATCTATATCTCAGGAGATACAGAAGACATTGCCGAAATGCGTGCCCTGACCAACATTGATGTTGCGTTTGTATGCATGAACCAACCCTTTACCATGACGGTGGAACAAGCCGCCAGTGCCGTACTGGAATTTAAGCCTAAGGTGGTTTACCCTTTTCATTACCGTGGCCAGGGTGGTTTAAGCGATGTGGAACAGTTCAAAAGAATTATTCAGGAAGGAAATTCATCCATCGAGGTAAGGCTGCGTAACTGGTATCCAGTGTACTAGCCCGGTATTTATTTATTGGTATACTATTGAATCCTGCTATATTTACTGACTGTAATAGTCTATAGTGGGTAATGAAAACGTTTGGCAGTAAAGTTGGTAAGGGAAATCGCCTTAGCCTTCTACTTCTATTTTTAATCATTTGCTTCAATTTCGAAGCCTTTTCACAAGCCAGCGTAGTAGCTGGCTCGGTAACAACTTCAAAAAATGCATACGCTGTTGGCCAGGGTAAAAACCGACTAATTGTAGTTGCCGTTACCGGAGAGGCTGGAACTATTGGTACCATAACAAGTATTACCTGGGGTGGGCAAGCATTGACACAAGCCAGAACACAGGTTGGTACTGGTGGAGGCGGTGGCAATCAATTAAGAACCGATATCTGGTATCTGAATGAAGCTGGTATTTCATCTGCGCGTGGTGCTTGTAGTTATAATTTTGAGGTTAACTGGTCTACAGCTACAGGCAATGAAGTATTTGCTGCATTTACGCTTAAAGACGTGGATCAGACTACACCTGTTTCCGCAGTTAATGGTGGGCATACTGCTGTGGCTACAACAAGAACTACAGGCAATGTTGCAGTAGGTGTAAATGACATCATGGTATACGCCTCTTCATCAAATAGCAACAGAACACACACGCCTCCCGGAACTTATACTGAGCAAACCGACCAAATAATCGGAGGAGCTGGTGGTACAAGCATGGCCACAGCTACAAGAGAAATAACAACAGCAGGAAATGAAAACCCTACTGCAACTTGGGCCACTGGAGACTCCAGACTTATAAATGTTGGAGTTGGTTTTAATGGCATTGCAGTAACCGATATTGTTACCTATTACTCCCGCAATGCAACATCAGGTGGCCATTGGGATGATCCGAATTCATGGACGTTGAATGCAGATGGATCAGGTGGGCCGCTTCCGGCCGGTGTATGGCCTACACGCTCCGACAATGTTGTGATCCTTGCAGGACATAATATTACCATCAACGCCACAGATGACAACAAACAATGCGGTGTCTCTCCTGATGCGCTCGGGCGAAGCAATGTAGGAACTTTCGTTTCTTCAAACGTTGCCATGTTTTATCAAACGGGCGACATCGAAATCAGGGGTACCCTAACGGTAAGCGGTATTGAAATGATGACAGAGGGCTACACGCATGTACAGGCAGGTGGCTCGTTTATTTTAGGATCAAACCTGGTGAACCTTGGGTATCTCCAAGCTGATGCCACTTCTACCCTCACTTGTTTGGATGATCTTGTCCTTACCGGAAACAGCATAACACTTGTCAACACAAATTCAACTTCAACCGATGACCTGATCATGGATCACCGGGATGCCACACTTTGCGGTACCGGTACAGCTACATTGCAGAACGGAGCAGGAAGCCAGGTTACCTATACAAATGCTGCAACCCAATCACAAATTTGTACCACGTTCACTATCAACTGTGTGGGTGTTGGCTGTTCCGGATTTCCGGTTGTAGGTACCGGTTCAGGACTGGCAGGAAACACTGGACCTGGAGGTGTCGGGCAGGCTTCAACAAATTCAATGTGGTACATGGCCAATTTTGGTGCCTTTACGGATGTGGGGGTAACACCTGCCACACATGGACAACAGATCAGGCAATGGAATGACCGATCGGGAAATAACCGTCATGGTTTTCAGGCCACTGCAGCTAACAGGCCACTATTTCACAACAATGCAGCAAACGGTTATCCGGCTTTACGATTCACGGGTGATTTGTTTATTGATGGACCATCTCCCGGCATCGGCAGTACCAGCAGCTACACATATTTAATTGTGTTCAGGGATACTGTTACAGGTTTGGGAGCTACCAATGATGGTGCAGGCCATTTTATATTAGATAGAACTGCAGTAACAAATGAGCTCGTTTCGTTGAAGCCCGTAACCGGAAGCAGATACTTTTATCAAAAAAGAAATAATGCAGGTGGCGGTTTGGGTGGCATTACCGGAACTACAGCAATAAATACCAATACCAAAATAATTGAAATGCGTAGAGACTACGGGGTCAATTATCAGATGTTCTATAACAACGCGCAGGAAGGTGGAAACCTTGCTGACACTGACGGAGCCACAACTCCGCCAGGCCCTAGAATTGGTAGACATACCAATACTGCAAATGGTGGCCTCAGGGGCTACATAAATGAATTCATCATTTATAATTATGCAATCAATGCCGCGCAGACCATTATCATCAACAACTACCTGGGTGCGAAATATGGATTAACACTAGGCGCAAATGATTTGTATACCATGGACAATCCGGGTAACGGAAATTTTGATCATGAAGTGGCCGGCATCGGTAAAGCAAATGATGGAAGCAGCCATACCAATGCACGCGGTACCGGTATGGTACGAATGATTATTCAAAGCCAGCCTTCACTGGCCAACAATGAGTTTCTGTTCTGGGGGCATAACAACGCAACCCTTACCAGCAATTTTGCCGACATTGGCGCACCAATCGTTGAACGATTAAACCGGGTGTGGGCTGTAAGCGAAACAGGTGACGTGGGTATCGTATCCGTGTCATTCGATATTAGTGGGTTAAGCGGAAGTCCCATTGGTGCTGATCTGAGATTACTGATTGACCGCGATGGAGATGGTTTTGCTGATAACGATGTTACGCCCATTGCAGGGGGTACACTTTCTGGAGGCACCATCACCTTCAATGGTGTCAATTTCCAAAATGGCGATCGGTTTACCTTGGGAAACACAAACCTGAGTGCTCCACTGCCTATCGAACTCAAAAGTTTTCATGCTGAAGCACGTAAGGGAATGGTTCATCTATTCTGGACAACCGTCTCAGAAACCAATAATGATTATTTTACGGTTGAACGATCCAAAACCGGAAGTGACTGGGAATCTGTATTGCATGTTGATGGTGCAGGAACCACAAACAAAGCGAAAAATTATACTGCAGTAGATGATGGACCACATACAGGCCTATCCTACTACCGACTTAAACAAACAGACTTTGATGGCACATTTACCTACTCGAAAGTTGTGCCGGTTATTATCGAACCTTCAGGCAATCTTGAAGTTTACCCAAATCCATCAACTGGAGTCTTTACCGTACGTGCACCGTTTCAATTCAATCGGGTACAATTAGTTGATCAATTAGGCAGAAGGGCACACATTCATGTAGAAACCGTAAACGGATTTGAAGCAACCGTTGATGGAAGGGAAAACATTCCAGGCATCTATATACTTCAGATTTCTGACGGACAGGTTATTAAAAATGCCCGAATCGTAATCCGGTAACCCATCATCACAATTTTATTGCGATTATCATAAAATATCCGGAGCTTTAATCTAACGGTTAAACTCCGGCTATGATGACAAAAATTTTCAGCGTCATCTTCCTTTTCCTGTTTTCCTGGAATGCACTCGCCAACTCCATACTTGTTCCTATGGACGAAAGTCAGCGAAATCATCTTAAAGCGTACGGCTTGGCCTACTTCGCCTTGCAAAAAAAACTTCAAGTTGATTGGTTGCTCAACTATCGTGGTGGAAGTTTTCTAATTCAATATTCTCCCGAAACAGAAACAGAATGTAAACTTCGTGGTATTTCATATGAAACCATAAGCGCTGCGCGCGTGAATGTGATCCTGAATGAAGTATCCAGTCCTGCGGTTAATATGAATGTGGTTCGGCTTGAAAAGGTACCGCGTATTGCCGTGTATTCTCCTAAAAATGAATTCATTCTGGATGAAACCGATGCAGTAATTCATGTATTGGAGTATGCGGAAATTCCATTCGATATCATTTATGATGAGGAGATACACGACAATGCCCTGGCCCGATACGATTGGGTTCACCTTCATCACGAAGATTTTACCGGTCACCCGGCACGCGCACGGTGGCGCGAATCGGCCATACTGGAATACAAGGCGCAGGAATCAACCGCAGGCAGGCTGGGATATACCAGTGTACCGGCAATGAAACTTGAAGTAGCCAAAAAGTTAAAAGCATTTTGTACGGCTGGTGGCTACCTCTTCGCTATGTGTTCTGCTGCAGAATCCATTGATGTGGCGCTTGCCGCAAACGGAAATGATATTTTTGAAGTAGTCGATGACGACCTGCAGCAGGCAGCGCTGCTTGACTACTCACTCTCCTTTGCCTTTGAAAATTTCATACTGGAACCACCCTACAACAGGCGCTTCTCCGACATTAATGTTGGTCGCGGGTACAATACAAATGGCACGTATTTTTCATTGTTTTCATTTTCCGCCAAGTGGGATCTTATCCCTTCACTGCTAACCCAAAATCATACAAATATGATCCGCGAATTCTCCGGATTGACAACAGCCTTCAACCGCTCCTTGGTTAAGCCCGATGTGCTCATTCTTGGTGAAAACCGTGCAGCAGGAAATGTAAGGTATATGTTCAATGAAATGGGAAAGGGATTCTGGACATTCTACAGTGGTCACGATCCGGAAGGACATGCCGGCCGTGGACGATCGGCCACTGATTTGAATTTGCATCCTAACTCTCCGGGGTATCGATTAATTTTGAACAACGTACTATTCCCATCGGCACAAAAGAAAAAACAAAAAACTTGAATTTTGGGCTTGAAACTTGAGACTATATATTAAAGCACTTTTATCAACATAATTCACACAACCATGAAAACCATCATACTGCTTCTGCTCATCACCCAATTGGCTATTGCTCAAGTTCCTTCTGCAGAAGTACAAATCAAAACTGCTGTGTTGGCTGCTCCTGAAGACAAGCGGGATGGCGCAATGGTTTACGGTTACAATACAAAAGGTGAGTTTGTAGTGTTACGAAAAGGAACGAACGAGTTTGTTTGCATAACCGATGATCCCAAAGCAAGTGGCTTTAATGTATCGTGCTACCATAAAGACCTGGAACCCTTTATGGCACGCGGACGTGAGTTGAAGGTACAAGGCAAATCGTTTCAGGAAATTTTTGACATCCGAGAAGCTGAAGTAAAATCCGGAAAACTCTTCATGCCAAAGCAAGCCACTAACCTGCAAGTGTTCTCCGCTCCTTCCGAAAACTACAATGCCGAAACAGGTGAGGTGACAAAAGGAAATTTTAGATATGTAGTATATATTCCCTGGGCAACCGCGGAAAGTACGGGCCTTCCCTTAAAACCGGAAGCACCAGGCATGCCGTGGATTATGGATCCGGGAACACACCGGGCGCACATTATGATTAATCCGCCTGCGAAGAATTAAAAGTTTTCAGAACACTTCTTTCTACCTCCATTTACCTGACCATTTACTGGCGGTACGCAGTTTCTGAAGTGTTCCGTCTGCAATAAACTGTTCAAGCTTTTTATTGATGGAACCCGTTGAAGTAAGATGAAACTGGCCACATTCATCACATGGATAAACTGCAATGGGCCCTGATCGATTGCCATAGTCGAACTGCACGTGTGCTTCTATCAGCGCCTCAACCGCTATGGCTTCGCTTACGTAAGATCGTTTTCCGGAAGAACAACCTGCCATTACCGTTTGCGTAATTGTTGTCTCAATTTCGCATAAAAACCTGAAAACGAATGAAAAAGTTTTCGGACATTCATGGCCAATCCATAAAGAATTTACAAATGCAACCTTGGTACTTTGTGGTAAAGTAAAACCTAAACACGATGAAGAAATATTTTCTCCTTTCATTCCTTTGGCTACTCGCTGTAGCCGCAACAGCCCAACAAAATCCTCAGGATGTTTACAACAAGTTGGCGGAAATCGCCATCATTGATCAAAAGGTGATGATGCCCATGCGCGATGGTGTGCGCCTGGCGACAGACATCTATCGGCCGAAAGGTAATGCCAAAGTGCCCATTGTTTTTTCCAGAACGCCTTACAATTTCAATACCTGGATAGATGGTGAAATGCGAACCCGCACACTTGAGGCTGCAATTGATGCCGTGCAGCGTGGGTATGCTTACGTGGTTCAGAATGAACGCGGACGATTTTTCTCCGAAGGCGAATGGGATATTTTGGGAACACCGCTAACGGATGGTTACGATGCCTTTGAATGGATGAGCAAACAATCGTGGTCGAATGGAAAGATAGGCGTGATCGGTTGCTCTTCTACGGCCGAATGGCAAATGGCCGTTGCTTCGCTGAACCACCCCGCGCTTGCCGCTATGGTGGCACAGGGATACGGTGCCGGTGTGGGCAAAGTTGGTGAGTTCTTTGAACAGGGTAATTGGTATCGGGGTGGTGCACAACAAATGTTGTTTACCGCATGGCTGTATGGTACTCAAAACGATAAATTCAGACCTACCCTACCAAAAGACATTACCCAACAAGACCTGGTGCGCATCCAACGCTTTTATGATATGGCCACCGAGATGCCTCGCCAGGATTGGGCGCAAGCGCTTCAGCACTTACCCGTTCAGGACATTATTAAAAATGTAAACGGTCAGGATGGTGTGTATGAAAAAATGATCAGGCGCAAGCCAAACGACCCGGCCTGGTTTACCGGTGGGTTGTATCACGACACCATGCCGATAAATGTTCCAGCCTATTGGTTTGTTTCGTGGTATGATGTTTCATCCAGTCCGAACCTGGCCTTATTCAATCATGTACGGAACAATCCGAATAAAGAGATTGCCGACAACCAATATTTGGTTATTGCCCCTACCCTGCATTGCGCCTACAAACGAGCCACTGAAAATACGGTTGTTGGCGAGCGAAGTGTAGGTGATGCGCGATTAAACTATGATGAACTCACGTGGGGGTGGTTCGATATGTTGTTGAAAGGTGAACAAAACGATTTCAAGAAAAGCACACCGCGCGTTCAATACTATACCATGGGCAGCAACAAGTGGCAAACGTCCGACACGTGGCCGCCCAAAAATGCCGTGATGACAAATTATTTCCTCAGCAGCGAAGGCAAAGCCAATACCCGAAATGGTGACGGTAAGCTGGTGGCAAAAGTACCTTCTGCAGATAAACCCGATACCTTCAAGTATGATCCGATGAACCCGGTGAAATCACATGGCGGTAATGTTTGCTGTACCGGAAATGCGGTGCAAGGTGGCGCATTCGATCAATCAGAAATGGAATTGAGGAATGATATATTGGTATATACTTCAGAACCTCTAAAGGAAGGCATTGAAGTAAGCGGTTTCATTGAATCTGTTTTGTATTTGTCGAGTGATGTAAAAGACACCGATGTTACCATCAAACTAATCGATGTGCACCCGGATGGAAAAGCCTACAACCTGGACGAAACGATTCAACGTGTTCGCTATCGCGAAGGATATGAGAAAGAAGTGTTTATGGAGAAGGGAAAAGTGTACGAAGTAAAGCTGACTCCGATGAGCACGAGCAATTACTTTGCTGCTGGTCACCGCATTCGCATTGAAGTATCAAGCTCCAACTTCCCGCGCTTTGAACGCAATTTAAATACAGGGGGTAATAATTATGATGAGTCGGCAGGTGTGGTAGCCACAAACACGATTCATCACTCGAAGAAATATCCCTCGGTGGTGAGGTTACCCATCGTTAGAAAATAACGATTGAATTAAATTCTTTGCGTCCTTGCGCCTCTGCGGTGAAAATTTCAGCTTACTGCTAAATCAATAACCGCTGAGGCGCTGAGACGCAAAGTGGATTTCATCGCAACACTATCTAACCCCCAGCACCTTAAACGGAAACATCAAAATAGCGCCAATGAATTGAAACACCAGGCTGATGGAGAGCCCAATGATCTTAAACGGAAGCAAGATCAACCAGATTAGTGGAAAGAGAAAGATCAGCATGAGGGCCAACGGCCAACAAAGCACCAGTAAAATAAACCAAAGGATAACGGCAATGAATGTACGCATAGGTTAAATAAATCTGCCTGTAGCCATACAAAATCAGCACCATAATGCTAAGCTGTTGATTCTCACCCATAAGCATAAGAAGCCTTTGTGTCCATTATCCGGTACTGTACACCCGACTGTTCAGGGATGTACAGCAGTTGGAAATCAAAAAAATTCCTATTTTTAACAACCATGCCGAAACTTATCATCAACAGCTTTGCCGAGTTTGAGCAACATATCGGTAAAGAACTTGGGGTATCTGAATACCACAAAATCACCCAGGAGCAAATCAACCTGTTTGCCGATGCGACTCTCGACCACCAATGGATTCACATCGACCCACAACGGGCTGCAGCAGAAAGCCAGTTTAAATCGACTATAGCTCATGGATATTTAACCCTCTCGTTGGTACCACACCTGTGGGATCAGATTGCTGAGGTGAACAACTACACCATGTTGGTAAACTATGGCATCGAAAGTTTAAAGTTCAATCAACCGGTACTGGTGAACCAGGAGGTAAGGTTACGCGTGATGTTGCAAGCCCTTACCAACTTGCGTGGTATAGCTAAAACCGAAATGAAAGTAACGCTGGAAATCAAGGATAACCCGAAGCCGGCCTTTACGGCTACAATAGTTTTTCTGTATCATTTTAAATAATATGACCTGTACCAACTGTCAG
Organism: Cyclobacteriaceae bacterium; assembly: GCA_019638275.1. Lineage (GTDB taxonomy): Bacteria > Bacteroidota > Bacteroidia > Cytophagales > Cyclobacteriaceae > UBA2336. The sequence goes on from JAHBUC010000009.1 coordinate 128,829, forward strand.
CAAGAAGTAAGCGGAAAATTCTGTACCAGTTGCGGCCAACGCACAAATGTAAAACGAATTACTTTTCGCGAAGGCTGGAATGACTTCTGGTCAAGGGTATATGGGTTTGATGGAATGTTCCCCCGGACACTCCGTGATTTAACACGTAGCCCGGGTATTGCCGCACGAAAATTTATTGATGGCAACCGTGTTCAGTATTACGGACCTGTTGGCTATTTCTTTTTGATGGTTACACTTTTCCTGATCGTGGCTAGCTTGTTGGGAATAGATATTAAGGAATTTTACAGCGCAAGTCAAAGTACTCTTGCTCCCAAACCAAAACCTGGAAGCGGACAGGAAGAGTTCAACAAGATGGTGATGGATTTCGTGGCGGACAACACAAGAATTCTTGCCTTTGCCATGATCCCTTTTAATGCGCTGGCGTCACGGTATTTCTTATTCCGAAAAAGTGGAATGAATTACCTGGAACATATGGTAATGCCCTTTTACCTGACCGGTCATATCTATTGGCTGAATATTGCCTCGCTAATTCTCTATAAGCTCACTTCATCCTTTGCCCTTCACCTTGCCGCTGCACCCATTAGCTTTTTCTATTTTGCCTACGCTTACACAACCTTTATCGGATATCAAGCTAAGTGGAAATCATTTATAAAAGGACTACTGGTATACGGTATTGGAATGTTTTTCTTCATACTAACAATAAGTATCAGTTCAATTATAATAGTAATACTACTTATATACTTGAATCCGGAGGCCTTCGAAATGCTACGACCGTCAAACAACCGATAGTTTTACATCAAAAATCCATTTTCTTCTTTTATCGGTGGAGGCACATCGGTTTCATCCAGCATCTCCCGTAAATCAATTTCAATAGCGCGAGCAATTGAAGTAATCGGTACATCGTTGTATGTACCTTCAAACGGATTCTCAGAATAATCTCCGATTTTTTCAGTCAGAAAAAATATCCAAATGATTAATGCTGAAAACGGAACGGTAAGCCAAACCCAGGTTCCTTCTGTAAACACATCCAATAACCCAAAAGGGACAAGCGCACTGAATACAAAAGTGGTCCATAATGCAGTTGAGGCGTACTGCCTTGGAAACGGAAAGTTTTTAATACGTTCGCATTTGCCCTGCTCATCAAACAAACTCCCAATGAGCTCCTGCAACCGAAAGTGTTCCATTTCAGTCAGGTAATTCAGTTCCTTTAATGCTTTTAGTTTTTGAGTTTGGGTAGTCAGCAGTTGAGTGGCCATGTTTGTCTTTCGCTTAAGTTGCTCAAGCTCTTCCGGCCTGAGCAAATTTTCAATCTCCTTATCCAGCGAATCAAAATAAGCTTCGCACACCGTGGGTACATACAAGCCAGTAAGCCGCTCGTTCGTGTGTTCCCAAGGCCTGCTCAACCGCAATTGATAACGCAGTGCAGTTAACCAGGCAATATGCCGATAGATTAATGTTTGCTTGATGGAATGAGCCTCATCTGTATTTTCGGTTTTGACAAAAGCCATCACTGCGCTGGCGAAGGAGCGGCTATTATTTACAATACCACCCCAGATTTTACGCGCTTCCCAGGTACGATCATACGAACTGTTATTTTTAAAGCCCAGGTAAAAGGCAACAGCAATACCCACAATGCTTAAAGGCTGCCATGGAATAGCCATATTGAGTGGTATAAATTCGTAAGCGGCAGTAATAACACCGGCATACAGTAAACCATACAAGAACGATTTTTTTGACCAGTTGAAGGTCATACATAAACCATAATTTCGTTTTATAAACATAGGCGAGAACTGATTTTAATCGGATTAAAATAAAAGAAAAGAACGGCAATCAATCATTTAACTACCAAATGATCTGCAATGTTTATCTTGATTACCTATCTTTAAGAACACATCAGAACATAAAATGAAAAATCAACGAAGAAATTTCCTTTTTAAAGCGTTGGCTGCAACTGTCGGTTTGGCTGCTCTCCCCTTTCGTCATATTGCAAAACCGGCTGCCGACCAAACCATACCTTTGCCATCCCTTAAAGGTAAAAATGTACTGTTTACATATGGTGGCTGGGACGGGCACGAGCCTGAAAAATTTGTGGACTACCTGGTGCCGTGGCTGAAGGAAGAAGGCGCTAACGTAATGCTTTCTAAAACATTGGACTCCTATACAGATAAACAGCTAATGGGTTCAGTTGATTTGATTCTTCAAATCTTCACCATGTCGCAAATCACAAAAGAACAGGAAGCCGGGTTATTGGAAGCGGTGAAAAACGGTGTAGGAATAGCGGGTTGGCATGGAGGATTATGCGATGCCTTTCGAAACAATACGGAATACCAATACATGACAGGCGGACAATGGGTGTCGCATCCGGGAGGAGTGATTGACTATACAGTAAACATTGTTAACCACGAAGATGCTGTGACAACAGGCCTTCGTGATTTTCCTATGACTAGTGAGCAGTATTACATGCACGTTGATCCAAATGTAAAAGTGCTGGCCACAACCCGATTCAATGGAGCGAATGATCCATGGATTGAAGGATGCGTGATACCCGTTGCCTGGAAAAAGACCTACGGGAAAGGGCGTGTCTTTTATACATCGCTTGGGCACAACCTGAAACACCTGACTGATCAAGCACAGGCGGTAACGCTTTTGAAGCGAGGGATTCAGTGGGCCGGTGCCAGCAAATACGAACCAACGGAACCTTGGGTAAATCCAGTATACCGGTAGACTATAAAATCAACTCCAGGTAAACTGGCATACCGATGGTGATATTTAAAGGAAACGTTATGGCCAATGTCATCGGGATAAAGATTCCGGGATTTGCTTGTGGCGCGGCCATTTTCATGGCTGCCGGAACAGCAATGTAGGATGCACTGGCCGCCAGCACCGCGAACATAAACCGATTGCCCGGATCATCGGTAACCCAACTGCTTAATAAGGCCACTGCACATCCGTTTACAAGTGGTATTACCAGCGCAAATGTTAACGTGAACCAACCGCCATCCAAAAAATCCTTCAACTTTCGTCCGCTGGCAATTCCCATATCCAATAAAAAGAGAGCCAGAAAACCTTTGAAGATGTCGTTGGTAAAAGGTTTGATGCCGAGCGCTTGCTGATCATTGGCCAGAAACCCGATAAGCAAACTTCCGATGATCAGCAGTACGCTTCCATTTGTAAAGGAATGATGCACAACAGATCGCAACCGGGTATGTGCCGTTTCGTCTCGTCCATAAAGACGAATAAGAATAACACCAATAATAATAGCCGGTGTCTCCATTAACGCCATCACTGCAATCATGTGTCCGCTGAACGGTATCGCTTCCATCTCCAGAAAGGAAATGGCCGTTACAAATGTTACAGCACTTACCGATCCGTAAGCTGCTGCTATGGCCCCCGCATTCGATACACTTAATCTTCGCTTTAAAATAAAGAATGTGTAAAGCGGTATAAGGCTTGCAATGGCCACACCAAACAACATTGACCACACAATCTCCAATGAAAACTCACTGTGCGCCAATTCTTGCCCGCCCTTAAAACCGATGGCAAAGAGTAAATACAGCGAAATAAATTTTGAGGATGTAGGCGGCAGTTCCAGATCACTTTTGAGCCGGACTGCTGCAATGCCTAATACAAAAAATAGTAACGCTGGGTTGGTCAGGTTATCGACCAACAAAGACAAACTCATTCTTTGACCAGGTTTATAGTAATGTTTCCTTCTATGATAAGATCATACCCCTCCTGCTCGGCATACTCCAGCAACTCACGCAGCGATTCCTTTGCCTCGCTTAGTTCGTGAATCCGCTTAACAGAATTGGATACATCTCCGTTAAAATGTTCATATATTGAAAGCATCTCAACGTTATGATAATTAATTTTGTCGCTGATCAGTTGCATCAGTACCCGCGCTGCATCCTTCGGATGAAAATTCCCATCAATCAATTTAATCTGGTGTTTCGCTTTCATAATTTTTGTATTAACCGGTGCAAAAATCAACAGTGCTAATCATAAATTTTTATTTATTTTCGTAATACATCACATAAACTATTCTTATGAATTATACCCTGCATCAACTTCAGATTTTTCTGAAGATCACCGAAACAAAAAGCATTACCAAAGCTGCGGAAGCCCTTCACCTCACCCAGCCCGCAGTCTCCATACAACTGAAAAACTTTCAGGATCAATTTGATGTGCCGCTTACCGAAGTAATTGGCCGACAACTCTTTATTACTGATTTTGGAAAGGAAATTGCGAAATCAGCTGAAACCATTTTGAATGAAGTAAATGGAATTAATCAACGGCTGCAGGCCTTTAAGGGAAAACTTACCGGAAGCCTGCGTATTTCCGTGGTCTCAACTGGTAAATATGTTATGCCGTATTTCCTGACAGGCTTTCTGCGCCAGCATACGGACGTGGAATTGATGCTGGACGTTTCCAATAAGGCGCGGGTAATTGAAAGTCTGGAGAATAATGAAGTTGACTTTTCGCTGGTATCGGTGTTGCCAAAAAATATCCAGGTAGATGGTATTGAACTCATGCAAAACAAACTTTACGTAGTTACCAATGCTGAGACCAAAGCCGATAAGAAAACACATACCAAAAAGATTTTTGAAACACTTCCACTGATTTACCGCGAGGCGGGATCAGGCACCCGCCAAACCATGGAAAAGTATTTCCGATTGCACGGCATTCATGCCCGCAAGAAAATGGAACTCACTTCAAACGAAGCTGTGAAGCAAGCCGTAATTGCCGGATTGGGATCATCCGTAATGCCCCTGATCGGACTTAAGGACGAACTAAACAATAGCGACCTGCACATCATACCCGTGAAAGGGTTTCCGATTACCTCGAAGTGGCAACTTATCTGGTTAAAGAACAAGAAATTCTCACCGGTAGCCCAGGCCTATCTCAACTATGTAAAAAAGGAAAAGAACCACATCATACATCAACATTTTGATTGGTATGAACAGTACTGACCCCTGCATGTAAGGAAAAGATAAAATGTTCCTTTTTCAGTAGCCCAAAAACCCCAAACTTGGGTTCCATGTCTGAAGATGTGCTTAGTCGTGCTGATCTGCCGGGTACCGATCTGGAAGCCTTGCACCGTGTTGAAGAAACGCTTCGAAGGAATGAATTCCGGTTACGAACCCTGTTCAACACCGCCCACGATGCCATCTTTACTATGGATTACAAGACCTTTACGGATTGTAATGATGCCACCCTCAGGATTTTTCAATGTAAGAAAGAGGATATAGTTGGTCAAACTCCCTATCGATTTTCACCGTCACACCAACCTGACGGCCGCACTTCGGAAGAAGCGGCCATGGAAAAAATAAACGCTGTACTTCAAGGCGAACCCCAATTTTTCGAGTGGGTGCATATCCGGCTGGATGGTACCCCCTTTCCGGCCGAGGTATCATTAAACCGGCTCGACCTGGAAGGTGATGTACAGATACTCGCCATTGTTCGGGACATCAGTAAGCGCAAGCAAACCGAACAGGAAAATAAGCGCCTCGCCCTTGTGGCAAACAATACCACCAATATGGTGGTGATTGCCAATGCGGCCGGTGAAATTGAATGGGTTAATCCGGCATTCGAGCGCACAACAGGTTACAAACTTGAAGAAGTGATTGGGCGAAAGCCGGGGCATTTTTTGCGTGGCCCCGAATCTAACCCGGAGGCAGCGCGTATAATGCGGGAAAGACTCCGCAACGGTGAAGGCTTCAAAGAAGTTGAACTGATCAATTACACAAAGGAAGGAAAACCCTATTGGGTAAGCATTGAAGTGCAACCCATACGCGACAATCAAGGCAAGGTAACCCAATTCATCGCCATCGAAAGCGATATTACCGAACGCAAGGCCAGTCAGAAAGCGCTTGAAGAACGGAACGAGGAACTGGTGAAGATCAATGCTGAACTGGATCGATTTGTTTACTCCGCATCGCACGACTTGCGCGCACCTATCTCATCCTTATTAGGGCTTATCGAAGTAGCACGAATGGAAAAAGATCCGCAAAGTCTTGAGCGGCTTCTTGATTTAAAAAAGAAAAGCCTATTACGACTCGATCAATTCATCAAAGATATTGTCGATCACTCCCGGAATACCCGTCTTCAGGTTGAGGTTGAACCTGTTAATTTTGAATCACTGATTAACAGTGCACTTGAGCAACTTCAATTCATGGATAACATGGAACGCATCTGGCGTGTGGTTGAAGTAAAACAAACCGGAACATTTTATAGCGCCATCAGCAGGCTGAACATCATTTTCAACAACTTGCTGTCGAACGCCATCAAGTATGCCGATATGGATAAAGAAAACCCCATGCTTGAAGTGCGCGTTACTGCCGATGATCAAAAAGCAGAAATACGAATTTCAGATAATGGTGAAGGCATCCCGGAAGAGTCACTAACGAAAATTTTCGACATGTTTTACCGGGCTTCAACCAAGGGTGTTGGTTCCGGACTTGGCTTATACATTGTTAAAGAAGCCGTAGAAAAAATTCAGGGTACAATTCAGGTGAAGAGTGAGCCGGGTAATGGAACCGAATTCATATTGACCATCCCAAGCCTTGTGAATCAACGATAAACTGTAGTTACTTCAATCCGATTATTGTCCGGATCAAGGGTTTCAAATTCGTAGTAGCCGTCACCGGTTTTACGCGGTCCGGATAAAATTTTAACGCCTGCCTTCTTCAACTCTTCCGCTTTTCTGTCCACTTCTTCCATGGTATCAACGCCAAAAGCCAGGTGAATGATTCCCAGGTATTGCTTATCAATCGAATCATTAACGTTTACCGGAATATCAGGTCGCGACATTAATTCAAGTCGCGCGCCAGACTTAAATCGAATGAAGTAGCTGCTAAACTGCTTCTGGGGGTTAATGTACTTTTCATTGGATAGGCCATCAAAATACGTAACATAAAATTCCTTCAGCTGCTCCAGCTTATTGGTCCATATGGCAACATGCTCCAACGTCATAATTATTGATCTAGATTACTCACAAGTTATTCAAGTGCACAATCTTCATTGCTCAACTCGGTTTCAATGGTATAATGCTCAAACGGATATTTTCGCATAAGCGTTTTGATTTTATTCTTCACAACCAGCAGCTCCGATAAACCAACACCCTGCTTTAGCTTGAGGTGTGTGGTGAAAACATGGTGTTCACCATCAAGTGACCAAATATGGGTATGATGCAATGAATCAACGTGGTCAATCTGCAATATGGCATCTTCAATTTCCTTCTGGTTAATATCAGCCGGATGCCCCTGCAAAAACAAGAACAGCGTTTCTTTCAATCGTTTAGCCACATTCCACAAGATAAAAAGCGTGATGAGCAACGATAGAGCCGGATCGAGGTAGTAGTTTTCAACAAACATAAGTACCACCGAAACAATTAAAACTGCTATCCATCCCAATACATCCTCCAACAGATGCCAGGTAACAACGCGCTCATTCAGGGTTTTTCCGGAACTTGTTTTCCAGGCGGCATACCCGTTAACAGCCACGCCAATCAACGCAAAAACAAACATGCCCGGTGCATGAGAAGGCTCCGGTGAAAGGATTCTTCCAATGGCAGCCTGTATTACAAATACCGATCCCACCATCAGCACAATACTGTTAATCAAAGCCCCAAGAAGGGAGAAGCGCCTGTAGCCAAAAGAGAAAGATTTAGTAGCGGACTTTTTTGACTTGCTATCCAGGTACCACGCAGTTCCGAGCGAAAGGCTATCGCCCAAATCGTGAACCGCATCCGAAATGATGGCAATGCTGTTTACATAAAAACCACCAATCAATTCAAAAATCGTGAAGAACACATTCAAAAAAAATGCTATACGTAAATTTTTGCCAGAAGAGTGGTGGTGATGGTGTGCCATCAATAGCCGCAACAGTTATTCCAAGCTAAACACTTCCTTTCCTCCTACCCAGGTTTTCAGTACCCGAACATGCCGTATTTGTTCCGGGGCTATGGCGCGTAAGTCTTCACTCAGCACCACAAAGTCGGCAAGCTTACCGCGGGTTAAGGTGCCTTTTATTTTTTCATCAAAGGAAGCGTACGCTGCATTTCGTGTATACGCAACAAGCGCTTGCTCAACTGTAACCTTCTGTTCCGGCACCCAACCATCGGGGTTTTGATCATCAATGGTTCTTCGGGTAACGGCTGCGTAAATCCCCTCCAATGGGGTTGGTGGCGCTACAAACCAATCACTACCAAAGGCTACCGTTGCACCGGCATCAAACAAACTTTTAAAGGCATAGGTAGTTTTAATGCGCTCCGGACCAATTACTTTCTCTGCCCATCGGCCATCATCAATAGCATGATACGGTTGCATGCTTGGAATAACGTTTAACGCAGCAAACCTAGGGATATCCTGTGGAGCAATATGTTGGGCATGTTCAATACGAAAACGCCTGTCCTGCGATCCGTTTTCCTGTTCTACACGTTCATAAATATTCAGCAAGCTATTGATAGCCTGATCACCAATGGCGTGAACCATCAACTGCAATCCGACTTTATCCGCTGCACTTATCCATTCATACAGTTGATCAGGTGTATTAACCCATAACCCCGTATCACCTGGTGCATCCGTAAACGGTTCAAAGAATGCTGCGGTGTGTGAACCCAGGGAGCCATCTACAAAACCTTTTAAGCCGCCAATCTTCAACCATTTATCTCCCCTGCCTTCCTGCTTTATCTTTTCATCCAGTGTTTGCCACTGACTGATTGGATACATGGCGTATATGCGCGTAATCATGTTGTTATTCTTCTGTGCCCGTTCCAATGCATCCATATACCCGGCCATGTGATGAACTGACGTTACGCCAAACGATGCTACATATTTCATCGCTGCCTGTAAGGCATCATCCACCTGTTCAGGTGAAGGATCAGGCACATGCCTATCGATGATATTCGAAGCGTTATCCTTAAAAATACCTGTCAGGTTTCCTTTTGCATCACGCACAATGGTGCCTCCCTCAACATCTTTAACAGAACGATCAACTCCGGCAGCTTTTAATGCTGCGGTATTGGCCAACGACATATGTCCATCAAGCCGGGTTATCCACACCGGATGATCTGGCGTTACTTCATCAATCCATTGCCGTGTTGGCAATTCACCACCCCAATTTTCGTGATCCCAATCACCACCTAAAATCCAGGTTCCAGCGGGCACCGTTTCAGCGAACGCTTTAATACGACTTATAAACTCTTCCTTTGTTTTAGCATCACGCAGTTGCACACCAGAGAGATTGAAACCACCAGTTAGAAAATGAACATGACAATCAATAAAGCCTGGGGTGACAAATGCACCATTTAGATCAATAACCTCGGTGTTTGGTCCTTTGTATTTTTCAATTTCAGCATTATTACCTACAGCCAAAAGCGAATCTCCGGCAATAGCCATGGCTTGCGCAGATGGATTGGATTGATCGCCTGTCCAGATAACAGCGTTTAAAATAACACGGTTGGCTTTTGGATTTTTATCCGAACAAGAAAAAAACAGGCACAAAAAAAATGCGGTGAGCAGAACAGTAAACTTTTTCATAACTAAAGATAACAATTCCTGTCATCCAACACCGCTATTTTTGTCCTGGATAATATGTGCGCTTCGCCCGTTTCTCAACATCTTCCCGATAGTAGGCCACGTCTTTAAAATCAACATCGGCATAACGCTGTGCCTGATCGGTGAAGTATGGTGAAGCAGGATCGCTGCTTTGCCCTCCGGCCAGTATGCTTTTTGCCTTTACTTTTGGCCCGAATTCTACCACGGCCACAAAGCTGTTGCCATAGGTTCCGTATATTTTCTTTGTTCCCTGATTTCCCCGTGCTCCATACGAAGCAAGCGCTCCCCAATTTCCGGAAGCCAACCCCACTGGAATACTTGGCTTATCATCATCAAACTTCTGTTGGATGGCACCATCTAACCGCTGAAAGCGATTCACTTCTCCCCACGGCATTTCCCATGTTCCGAAATCTGTGGTGATTTTATCAATCACTTCAGAAAAAATAGTTAGTCGTTCTTCATGAGAAGTATTCGTTCCGAAATAGTTTACCCGCTCCATCATGGTAAGTCCTTCTGGCCTCGGGCCCTTTTGCAGGTAAGCGGAAATGTAATAGTGGGCAAGGGTCATCCCTACCGATTCTTTGGATACGTTCATATCCCAATTACGCAACACATCAACAGGCGACTTAAGCCTGGAAAAGTTTTTTCCTGATTTATCAAATGCCTCAACCAAACCTGGAATTAATTTTTCAAATGCAGGCAGGTATGGATCGTATGCAGCTTTTAAAAGCTTATCCAGTGTGTATCCGCTGCTGCCGGTAAGTACTTTTATGGCGTGTACTCCCCTGAAGTTTTCAGGCTCGGTGGCCATGTAATAAGGGTAGTCTTCCTTCTTCGGACTGTATTCTGCTGCTGAAGTAAAAGGTGTTGAGTTACAATTCTGAATCCAGCCGTTACCGGGATTGAGCAAATGGATACTCTCATCTACCGAATGCAATCCCTGCCAATCTGTTGCCGGATTGCTCCCTTCCACTGGATTCTCATAATTAAACTGCACATCTCGTTTCGGAATAAAATTTCCCTGAAAAAAAGCGATGTTCCCGTCTGCATCTGCATATACTGTATTATTCGATGAGTTGGTACGGTAGTCCATCATCTTTTTAAATTCTTCATAGGAACTGGTCTTGGTTCGGATGAAGGCTTGTTGCAACGCATTGGACGGATCCCACATCATGGCAGTTGCCAACCATTTATCATCTTGCTTGCCGGTTATCGGACCATGATGTGTTCGGTACAAGGTAAAATCCCTCCGTTGAATGGAGTCACCTGTGGTATAGTTCAGCGTTACGTTAACCTCTTCTACGGTACGTTGCTCATCACCGTATTGGTAGTAATACCTTCCCTCCTTTTCAATAATGGTTTCCAGAAATTCATCCATTACATCAGTGTAGGATGAAGTGTGCATCCAACCATTTTTCTCATTAAAACCCTGATATATGAAAAATTGCCCCCATGTTACTGCGCCATAGGCATTCAATCCTTCTTCACTCACTACATGAATTTCTCCACGGAAGTAAAACGAGGTGTGCGGATTGACCAGCAGCATGGCATTGCCCGATTCGGTAAGCTTACCTGAAATGGCAAAGCCGTTGGAGCCCTGAGGTTCGTCTAATATCCTACTGTCATATTTCGACATTTCGACAGGCTCAGTGCTCAACATGACAGAACACAACTGGTCAGTCTTCGACTGGCTCAGACTGACATCACGTTTCTTGCCATCATGTTGAGCACTAAGATCAGCACTTAGACTAATATCACGTTGATCATAGAATTCCCTAATGCTTCTTATCGATACCGACTCAATATCTCCTCCAATACTTCCTTCACTGAAATACATCGGCATCCAGGGTTCAAAGCGCAGGAGCAATTTTGGCTGAACTTCCGGATGGGTATATAGATAATAATTTATTCCATCGGCAAAAGCCTGACAAAGTTTCTTTAACCATTCCGGACTTTCTTCATAGCGCTGAATCGCTTCTTCCTGTGTCATAAACAAGTTAGCGCGTATATCACTGTACAGCATCTCCTCACCTTCTACTTCGGCCAATCGTCCGATGGCCCAAATGTAATTGCGTTCAACACGGGCAAAGTCATCTTCACATTGGGCATACAGCATACCAAAAACTGCATCGGCATCGGTTTTTCCGTACACATGCGGAACACCAAAATCATCGCGGATAATCGTTACCCGTGATGCCTGCTCTTCCCATTGCTGAATTTCGGTTTTAGGTACCTGGCATGAAATTACCAGGCATAGAAAAAGGATACTCAATACGGAGCGCATAGATTAGGTTTATGTTACTCAATATTAAGTATCTGCTGCGGTGATGAGCAACCGCTGATCACAAAAATTTTTAGTGGTCGTAACTCACTACCCGGGCTATTCTCCAATTCCCGCCCTCATTCTTCCAAACATGAACAAATTTGAAAGTTCCACAATCTTCCTTTCCATTCTCCGTGTGACAAAACCGGTGTGCCGCTATTTGAACTGCTCCATAATCCCCAATCGGGTAGACTTCCATACTTCCAGGCACAAGGGTACGCACCAACCCCAGCTTTCGTTCACAGTTTTGTTTGATTGCGTTTATGGTGTGGTCATAATCCGTTAACCCACCTTTGTCGTGATAAAATTCCAAATCAGGTGTAAACATGGATTTAAAGGTTTCAATATTGCACGTATTGAATGCGTGGAATACTACACTATCAAGGGTATGTATTTTGCGAAATAAATCATCTTGCTGACCAGAAACGAAAAGGGCATGCATGCAGGCCAATACAAACAGGAAAATGTATTTCATAGTGTAAAATTAAAATGATCGGCTCAAGTCTCTAGTCTACGAGTTGACTAAATAATAATTATACCGAAATGAAAATCCTCATTTCAAAGCTTTATGATAGTGTGCTGATTGCAACGGTGTACATAATCGAATACTTTAATGTTCAAAATTGAACTCCACACGCTGATTCTTACTGGTATTAAAACAAAAAGCTGAGCCTGCCATCGGCAAACTCAGCTCTTAACTGAATTATTGTACCAACCTGATTAATTCTGCTTTACCAAAATAAGGATAAAGGGATCGTAGCTTTTTTCATCGTAGCTTGAAAGGATCATGATCTGATTGTTTCCGTTCACCAGCAAGGCAGCTGCCATCGGTGATACATCGCTGAACTCATCAAAGTTCATCGACCCTAAAACTCTTCCATTAATTACATCATCTACCAAAACTATTGCGCCTTCATCGTTTGACACAATTGCTTTCTCAATATCGGTAAACGGATAGCCTGTTCCGATCATATTGCCCAGATCATTTTCAAAAAATGAAAGCTGCACGGGCACGGTTTGGTCATTATTATTTTTGGGCATATATGCTACCCCCGCATAGGTATTACCCAACAACGAAGCTTTTGTTGCAGCAGCACCGGCTTTCAAGGCAAACACACCGCCATTTCCATAACCGAAGTCCATCATCATAACGCCCCCATTAGTAAATTGTCCTTCGGCAACCGTATTACCGCCATCTTTTATCACAACCTCTCCACCACCAACACATGTAGCCGTAGGCAAACCGTTGATAGGGCCAGTAGTGGTACAATTACCTCCATCTATACAATCCAAGCTAAACTTAAATCCGGCCAATGCATAATTTGATCCATTGTTGCTGACTTCCAGGTAGCCAAACGCTTCATCGGATACGGGATTATAGGTAGAGCGATCACCGGGTGCTGCAATGATATAATTGTAGGTACCCGGAATGCTGGAGCAGTCGCCTTGCGCTACCAACGCAATTACGTCACCTTTAATGCTTCCCTCAGGTTTGATGATCATTGCCATACCCGGCACTTCCAATGCATAAAACCAGGCGCTGCCATCGGTTTTAATCTCATCCGTAGTCGGTGTTACTTTGGTAATGATTACTTTAAGAAATCCTGAAGGGAACTGCTCGAATGTACCTTCGATCTCAATATCATCGCTTGTGTCATCAAAGGTTCCGTAATCCCACGTAGCCATCATATGTCCTTGTTCTTTATCCAAGGCCCAGGTCCATACATCACCGGGGCTTTGTGTTCCCTTATAAATCTTGGCTACCGCAAGGTTTACAAAGGGTTTGGGTTGTACATCATTTTCATTGCCCGTGGAGCAAGCGGCCAGCAACAAGCCGACTAACATCCAAAATACCAACTGTGATTTTTTCATAGGATTTGTTTGATTTATGACTCAAACATAGGCTACCGACCACACGCCTATTAGGATGAATTGATGAATAAGCCTCCCGACTTGATGAAACAACCATTCGGCTGAACGGCCTGAAAAAATAAAAGCCAACATTGGAAAACATTGGCCATAACAAAAGTTGCTGAAGAAAAAGCTACGTACCGATCCGTGCTAAAAACTCATCGCGTTTTTTTGGCGAGATACTAACCTGCACATTATCATTCATCAACAGGTACCCTCCTTCCGATTTTACATATTGTTTTACCTCACGCAGGTTAACAAGATAGCTGTTGTGCACACGCATAAAGTGCTCATCTGCCAACAATGTCTCATACTCCTTCAGGTGTTTGCTTACCAGTATCTTTCTGCCCTCTTTCAGATAAACGTTTGTGTACGATCCGCTGGCTTCGCATAAGCTAATATCCGAAACATTCACAAATTCAAGCCGATCGGCAGTTGCCAGGCAAATCCTTTTCATCTGCCGGCCCGACACATTTGCCAGGAGGATATCCAACTGTTGCTTTTGAAAGGCTGCATTTTGTCGTTGACGGGCTTTGTTAATTGCTTGCTGCAACTCTTCCACATCAATTGGCTTTAATAAATAATCCAATGAGCTGAATTTAATTGCCCGAATTGCATAGTGCTCGTAAGCTGTTGTAAAGATTACGTCAAAAGTCATGTCGGATAGCCTGGAAAGCACATCAAAACCAGAGCCGGTTTGAAGTTCAATATCAAGAAACACAACATCCGGATTTACAGCACGAATTACCTGTACCGCATCTTCAACCGAGCCGGCAGTGCCCACAACTGTAACATCCTTACAGAATTCCTCTATCAGGTTACGCAACGTCTCGCGACTGTGCATCTCATCCTCAACAAGTACAGCTTTCATAGCATTCATGATCCAAAAACAGATAGTCGTAATATAACACATGTGCCTGCAGGTTGTCCCGCGGCATCAACCAAGTCAAGGTATTTTATGGAAGATTCCCATCCATGCTTTTCGCGCAGTACAGCCAATCGCTGTTCAGTTACCGAGAGGCCACGCGATGGATTTTGCCTTATCTTTCCTTGCTGCAAATCCCTGGCTGCTTCCCGACCAATACCATTATCCTCAATTCTAATTTCCATCATCCCTGAGTCCAACCGAAACGATACCGCTAGCTTTTTATCTCCCGGCTTAGGAATCAGACCGTGCAAAACCGCATTTTCAATCAAGGGTTGTAAAATCATGGTGGGTATTTCTACTGTATCCATTTCAAGCGAATCGTCAACCTGTATTTCAAATGAAAAGCTGTGATCAAAGCGTAACGCTTCCAATTCAAGATACATGTGCAACAGCTTTACCTCTTCACGCAACAACACGTTTCCGGAAATGGAACTTTCCAATACCTGACGCAATAAATGTGAAAACTTCGTCAGGTACTTCAGGGCTGCAGTCCGATCATCGCTGGTAATAAAATGCTGAATGGAACTCAGGCTGTTAAAAATAAAATGCGGATTTATCTGCGCACGAAGCATTCTGTTTTCAAGCTGAAAATTCATTTCTTCAATGTGCGCTTTCTGTCGTGTAATTTCCTGGTTCTTGGCAGCCAGCAAGGCATTCATTCGTTTACGTTGAGCGAATTTCTGAAAAACCTGAATTCCGCTAACCAGTAGCAAAACCGAAACAAAAGCCAGCAACCACTTCTGCCGTACTTCCTGCTTTACCTGCTCCTGCAAAAATTCGAGTCGCAAATTCTGTTCAGCCAACTGCTTGTTTTTTTCAAGCACCTCTATCTTGACTTCCTGCGCCAGAAACGCCCGTGCATTTTCTTCATTATACACACTGTCGCTCCAGGCCTTGTGCTCCTTATGCGCCTGCAAGGCCTTCGAAAAATCATTTCGTTTTTCATACACCTGTGATAGCATGGCAAAGGATTCTGAAATGAATCGTTTTGCATTTAATGCTTTGGCCAACTCATGATATGATTGGGCATGCGCTAATGCAGACTCGTAATTATGGGTTGCCATTCCAATTCTGAACAGGTTATTGTAGATGTCGGCCTGCTCCTGTTTCATGGATAATTCCCCGGCCACTGAAAGGTATTTCTTCAATATCACATCGGCCTCGGCATATTTGCCTTGCAATATGTACACGTGGGCCATATCCGTTGCCGCCACAATCGAATTGGCATCACGCTTCATAGAGTCATAAAGGCGCAGGTTCTCGCGAAAAATAGCCAGTGCTTCTTCATATCGCTTTTCACCAATGTAAAGTACACCCACATTCGATTTAGCTGTTGAGACTTGCAATGGCTTATTCTCTTTAATATAAATATCAATGGCCTTCTGGTAGTACGTCATAGCCTTTTCTGGCTCCTTCATCAGGTCGTACAACACGCCAACATTTTCGTGCGCAGCTGCCAACCCCATTACATCTTGTATTGAATCATAAATTGCCAGGGCTTGTGTATAGTAAACCAAACTTTGCGGATAATCACCAAGTCGCTTGTACACTATGCCCAATCCATTATAACCATCCGCAAGCCGAACCAGGTCATTAATGCGTTTACTAATCGCAAGTGTACGTTGAAAGTACTCAATTGCTGAAGGATACTCTCCCATCATGCCATAACAAATGGCCATTCCGTTATTTGCTTTCGATTGAATCGCAGAAACGCCTGCAGCATCAGCCGTTTCAAACGCTTCGGTATAATATGTCAGTGCTTCATTCGGATTGATTCTGCGCATCTTCACGGCTATATCCAATAATAACTGAGCGCGCACAGAGTCTTTGACTGAATAATTCTTCAAGTTCAATAAAAGACTGTCAAGTTCAGGCGTTTGCGCACCCCCTGAAAAAGTGACGAGAAAAATGAGCACCCAAATGGTTGACGCTTTCATGATTTTACAGAATGGGCAATAAAATCTTAGTTTGGTAATGGGTTACTCCCTTACCTTGAATTACCTCCTTATCAGTAACAATCGAATACTTTCTTACTTTTTTCAGCAGGTTTATATGATCCGACCAGCTTGCTACTTCATTCGCATAACGCGCTTCAAGCTTTGCTAAAATTTTTCCGGATTGACGGATCGCAATATCTATCGTTACCGCTACATGATGCTCGTCAGGCAAATCAATACGAATCGTCAATTTTCCAGCCAATCTGTTCTTGGCAAGATTCTCCACAGCCTCTTCAATCATCAATTGAACAATTAAGGCAGGAACCTGGGTTGAACCCGAATCATTGTCGGGCAAATTGATTTCGTAATCAAATATACCTTCGTACCTGAGTCGTTGCAGCTTCAGGTACTGCTCGACCACAGCAATTTCCTGGAACAAATCGATTGTGTCGTTCTCCAGGTTTTTCAGGTAAAGCCTTACTAGTTTACTGAAGGCAGAAAGAAACCGCAGCGCATTTTTCTTGTCGTTGATGGTGATGAAATGCTGAACCGCATTCAACGCATTAAAAACAAAATGCGGATTCATTTGAGCCCGGATGGCCTGAACCTTAAGCTCAGCCAGTTGATGCCTGGCTTGCAAAAGCTTGGACTCGCGTTGCTGAACAGCTTTTTGCGCCTCCAATTGCTTCAGCTTAATCGCACAGATGGAGGCAATTGCCTTGACCAGCCTAAGATCCTGCTCGGTAAAATAATTTTTTCGTGGATGCTCGCAATCAATTATACCAACCACCTTGTTGTTGACAATAATCGGAACGGTTAGTTCCGATCTGCGCTGTTCATCATCAACAATGTATCTTGGATCAAGGCGTGTATCGCCAATTCGTTCGGCTATACCGGTAGTGGCTACAAAGCCAGTAATGCCAGAGCCTAATGGAATTTCCATAGGCTCCAGTATTTTTTCCCGTTCGGGGTTCTTTGGCCCGTATGCCGCCCGCTGAACAAGCTTACGTGTTCGCGGGTTGATTTTATAAATCACACAATCGACAAAGCCCAGGCGCGCAATCACATTTTTTGTTAGATCCCAAAATACATCCTGCTCGGTATCCTTCTCCAATAAAGATGTTGAGAAGTAAATCAGAATTTCCTCAACTTCATCGTTGGATAAATGGCGTTTCGATGCTTTTCGTTTGGATTTCAACGCGATTACCGTCATAAGCAATATTGAAGATCAGGAAAAAAAGCAGCGGGAACAAATCCCGCTGCTGCATGCACCCCCAAACCCCGAAGATGAATAGCCAACATTTTTATTTGTTATTCCAGATTTCGCGCGCTGTGCAGATCACCGCTGCCCGATACTTCGCATGCAACACACTTAAGGTTGCCTGATCTTGATTTTTGTTTTGATATTCAGGCAACAGAATGGCATGCAAACCTGCCAGAAATACCGTTGCCTGAGTTCTTCTGATAAGATCGTGGTCAAGGCCACTGGGCATCAGGGGCTCAACGGTATCATCAAACCAGGCAAGAAGACCTTGCTCAAATGGTGTTTGGCTGGCTGTTGAAGCTGCTTCTCTTACTTTTTGAACTGCCGGTAAGAGTAATGCAATCGCTACCGGAGGTATACCTTCTGTGGCCATAATGTCGTTTAGCGATTCCAGCACTTCCTCATCCGATAATTCAGGATTAAGAATAATCGCGTGAGGCAACGTGGCCATCATTTCAATCTTTGTGAAATTGAACGATACCTGCTCGGAAGGCATAGACCTGGGTTTTGAACCAGACTGATGAAATGACTCAAGCAGAATCCATTCTTTATGATCATTGCCAGCGGCTTGTTCGTTTATTCTTTTCAAAACCAAATCACTGTATGCCTGCACCGGATCATGCGGAGCAGCGCCCGCTGTTCCTTCTTCACTATACAACAATTTCAAGGTGATTTCTGCTTCGCCCATAAACGGCATCGGCACCGCCTGCACTGAAAGACCGGCCAGCTTTAATTCCACCACATCTTTAAAGTAGCTGGATGTTTGTTCCGCCATCAGGTCAATAAATTCATCACGGGTTTTACATTTTGCCATCAATCGCTTTAGCGAATCGGTATCAATGCGATTACCCAGCACATTGAACAAGTCAAGGCTAAGCGCCTGATTGGTTTCGATCTTTTCCAAAATTAGTTTTTCAGCGGCTTCGTCCGTTAACCGGGGTTCCCCCTGCTCATCGCAGCCAGATAGAAAAGTCAGGACGGCCACAAGGCCTGAAATCAACATTAGGTGTTTCATGTTCTTTTTTGTTTGATTTGTGCAGCTAAATACCGACAAGCTGAGTAGATACGCCTAGCCAAATTGACGAAACACCGGTTTCAGTTTATGGATGATTGCTGGGAATTGGTGGGCTCAGGAGCCTAAAACCTAAAAAGGCTGATATTTATCATTGCGCCTGAAACACTGAATAGGCTTTCTTACATAAAAACAAGCGCCATGACCATCGATCCAAAATACAAACCCATTCTCCTTGAAGCCCTGGAGGACATGATGTACAAACTGTCTATGCAGCAAGCTAAACTGAAAGGCAAACCGCTTACCGCTGAGCGAAAAGAAATAACCCATAAGCAAACCCTGGTGGAAGAATTGCAACACCAGATTTCAACTGCGGCCAATTGATTCAAGCCATTACCCGCGGTCTTCTTTTCTGCAAGATGATCAGTTCAGCCACGATCAGGTTGGGCACCCAACATAACCAGGCAATAATCTGGTATGATTCATTGAAATTCATATTGAGTAAATGTTCAAAAGTGGGAAGGTAAATTCGTAAGGTAACAGCTGCCCAGGTAAGCGCATAACTCTTGATCATCCATCGTTCGTGCGCATCAATTTCTTTGTTTCGTATTCGCCAATAGGCCATAAATGTAGTTACCAGCCAACTAATGGCTAACCCAACAAAACCGAGTTGTGCAGGCACGCCTCCGTATGTGTTAAGCGCTACATAAAATCCTGCAGCACCGCTTAACAGAACCGCCACGAGGTAAATTTTTCCAAACAAGCGATGCAACTTCAGGTTGCGAGCCCTTAACTTTTTACTGAATTGTGTGAATCCACTGAGCATGGCGATGCCACCCAGGGCTACATGTTGAAAAAACATCCACCGCCAAACAGGTATGTTATACAATTCACGATTGATCAGAACACCATGATCCGTGGTCAGCACCAAATAACTAATCGGGTAAAGCCCGATTGATATGGAGAGCAGGATGAAGAGTACCCAGAAGATTTTTTTCATACGCTTATCGTAAACGTTACTGTTACAATGCCTGACCAAAGGTTAACAAGTTACTGCTTGGATCAAGGAGCGAAAATTCCTTTTGCCGCCAGGGCTTTTCCATCAAATGACCCAGTTCAGGAATGCTGAGTTTGCTTTTCAGGGCGTGTGCATATAGCGCATCAACATCATTGGTTCGAATATAGCACATGCCGTAGTTGGTTTTGGGATCAATATCTTCATACAAGAAGAAATGAATCTCAATATTATCCTTATGCACCATCAGGTAATCCGGATAAAAATCATGGGGCGCCTCAAAGCCCAATTGGTTCACATAGAAATCTTTTGTCTCAGATTTATTACGCATGGGCAATTTGGGATGAATGGATTGCAGCATTATTGAATTAGTTGAACCTTGAGTGCCCTATTTTAATTATCCTGAACTTCTTTCTTCACACCAGAAAAAATCAAAAATAATTTTTGTGAACCCTCCCTACCAGCTTGTAATTCAAACTGCGTATCGGTTTTGTTATCCGCAAATACTTTGCTTTCCGATTCAGGAATCAGGTGAAGTCTCCTCCTGCCACCACTAAATAGAAAAAGACTGTCGTTCTCTACTTTCAATTCAAAAGATTCCCCATCGAATTTATACTGGCCTTCAAAACGGGATAGTTCATTCCTAGTTAACCGCACAGGAGCATGTTCATACGGCATAATCACGGAATCACCATGCACAATAGCAGCAATGGCATTTGAAATTCTTGGAGACGCTGCACTATTATTGGACAATACAATGATGGTAACATCACGGTCAGCATACCGGGTCAAATATGTTGCGTACCCGGGCCAGCCACCACCATGAGCTACCTGTTCTCCATACTTACTACCTTCCAGCATAACACCATAGCCGTAGTATACATTGGATGCTGTATCGACCAGGGAATGACGGCTTAGAAGTTTTTCAATAGCTGCTGATGGTAACCCATCATGGTTTGCCAATGCCCTATCCCATTTCAATAAATCGGATGTGGTTGAGTTGATTATGCCGTCTCCCTGGATACCATCAAGGTAGCGAACAAAATCAAGACGAGGTACTGAATCAGGGAGTACATGCTTGTTCAAACTGTCAGACCAAACATAGCCAAACGCATAATTTTCAATTCGCTCACCTGAACGTCTTGTGTTGTAAACACGTGTCCGGGTCATCCCTAACGGCTTAAAAATATTGTCCTGCATATACGTTTTGAACGATTGCCCCGACACCTTTTCGATGATACTGGCCAGAAGTGCAAACGCAGTGTTGCTGTACTCCCACTTTGTGCCCGGTTTAAAATGAGCCTCCGGTTTTTCCTGAGCCAGTAAAGTAACGATATCAGCGTTACCGGCAATTCGGGCACGATCCCATTTTTCTTCCATTATATCCATATAATCAGGCAAACCTGAAATATGTGTAAGCATATGATGAACGGTAATTCCGGAATAAGGAAGCTCTGGAAAAAACTTTCGCAAAGAGTCCTGCAAACTCAACATTCCATTCTGCTCTAAAAGTAAAATACCCATGGCCGTAAACTGTTTGCTCACGGATGCCAACTCAAAAACGGACGAATCATTAAGCGGCCGGTTTGAGTCGAAGTCGGCCAGCCCGAATGACTTCTGATACAGTATATTGCCGCGTTCAGCAATCAATACATTGCCATTAAATTTAAAATGTTTTGCTTGCCCGGAAAGGTATTCATCAAACAGATTGCCACGAGCATCCTCCTTATTTGAAGAACAACCCACTAGAAGAAAAAGCAAAAGGAAGGGAACAAGAGATTTCATAGAATACACCGCGATTAAATTAAGTTCGATAAAAAATGCAACACAAGTGATTGAAAGAAAGGAGGATTTCTTCCCCTTTCAATTGATCATGTTTATTTAAAATTGCATTACGATGACTTACATACCAACCTATAATATTTTGCCCACAAGTATCACCTACCTTGCCATTAATTTTTGGCATACAGAAGCGATTGCATAGAAAAGTTTTTCCATCTGGAATTACCTGCCTCTTTCGCAAACACATTTCTTCCGAATACTTTATCCAGTATTCTACAACCAAGACGGATCAACGACCGAATTTTCTTATTTCCATGCTTATACAATTCCCTCCAAACCACCGGATGGGTATACATGGATCTTACCGGTGCACCAAAATAACTATCGCAAAGTGCCCTCAATTGTGTGGGAAAGAATTCCTGAACATGCATCTTGTCTTCCGGGAGTTCTGTAATCCTGATAGGCGTTGTAATGATAACATGACCTCCTGGCTTTAGTACGCGTTTTATTTCCTCCAACATTTTATCTGGGTATTGGAGATGCTCAATAACATCTGCCATAACCACATAATTGAAATGATTATCAGGATAATCGAATGTGTAGCCTTCGGATACATTGAATGTTCCCGATAATCCGTACTTTGAAAACATTTCTTTGCAGAATCTAATGCCAATTTCCGATGGCTCAACACCTACCAGATTGCAAGCAAAAGATCCATAAATAAGACCACTTAAGGCACCATCTCCACATCCAACCTCAAGCAATAAAGAATCGTTGCGTATGCCACCCGCTTTGAGTAACTGAATCACGATATCATAGCGGGCACGTACAAAACTGTTTATTTTAAAAACACTACCGAAGTAATTTTCCCAATGATAAGCTCCAAGCTCTTTGTACTTTATAAAATCAATTTCCTCCGCCATACTAAGCATACATTTACAGGCAAGATGCTAACTATTCCAATAATATTCAAAGCATATCCATCCACACCATAATGCAGTAGACCATGAACCATTCGTCTTTGGCATTTGACTTCCTCAAATGACCACTATTGGTCAAGCGCTTTGATTTGAGCTCTGTACTGGGCAGGCAAAATAAGGTATCGGATCAATGGATCGATCCGTAGGAACTTACTCATATTATAGAACGTCAATATGGGGTTCAAAAACGATTTGCGATGAAAACCTAACCATTCCCTAACTTTCTCGGGCGCAACCAGATTCTGCACTTCCAACAAGATCCGGTAACGAACAACGCCCAGGTGTTTTTTGTATTGCTGATACAAATCATCGGTGTAGGAACTACGCTTAAGGTTCTGATGCAAGTGGAGCTGACGCATGAGCAGGTATCCTGCAAACGTATCGGGCAAACCGGTTACACCCATCCGATTACCCATCCGGGCAAATACATGAAACACTTCTTCTTTTTGGGATAGACTAAGCTCCCGTTCAAGTACCTCATAGGCGCGAATAGAATAATCAATGAGCATAAAAAGTACATCGCGATAGGCCCAATCGGGAATGGTTGCCCCTCGCGACTTTTCAACACCAGCATGGATGTTAGCCATCGCATCAATGGCACGATGTGCAGTTTCCGTATTTGAAAAGACGATTGTTCTGGCATATGAAACGGTGGAGAAAAGCCGGCCAAGCGGATCGGCTGGAAGGCGACCTGTGAAGTAAAGCCAGTCTACTGCTTTGTTTAAAGCAAATTCTGCCGAAGCACCTGCAAAGATAAAGAGAACGGTATCCCCCTTTCCCCAAATCTGGCGAACAATAGAACGCTCATTTACAAAATATGTTGCTCTCATGATACAACTGTTCTCCACTCCATCCACTTCTCAATCAACAACACCAGTGCATAACCAACTACGTATGCCCATATATCATACCACGCAAATGAAGTACCGATTACTGTTCGCGCCAATGATGAATGCTGCAATCCAAGCTTTTCAACAATGTTCAGGTATTGAAGAAATTCGATCGTAAAGGCAAAGAACAATACACTCAAGGCGACCGAATTGACATTCCATTTAAAAAAGGATTGCACAAAACAGTATATCAGCATAATAACCAACACATCGCCAACATAGGGCCTGACAAACTTGTCTTTAACAAAAAGGGCTATACATACTTCAATAATGAAAATAAGTGCCGCCAGCGTAAAGTAGTTCCTGTTAAATGTCATGCGCTGAATAAGCAGTTATTATCATCTATCGAAATGCCAAAGACCTGCTATGCAGCCTTTTCATTTTTGTTTGCCTGCTCCAATGCTACATACCGGAACAATAAACCCGATACAACAAATGGCGTGGCAAAAAATACATTCACTCCCACTATTTCCAATACGGAACTGCCGGGGTACTCATACATTTTGGCTATAAAGGCAATGGCGGTGAGCACAGCAAAAGTACCTGCCGTTAGGTACATGGCACGCTCCATGCCTGCAGCCGTAAAACGCGAAAGATAAATACCAATGATCAGCACCAGAATCACACCTGCATACATCAGGTTGCCCGCGTGCGGTCCACCACCAATAAGGCCAACGGCCAGGTTTACATAAATCATGAAAAACGTTGCCCCGATAGCCAGTCCAACTGCGGTTTTATAAACGATGTTGCTGCTGAGCCGCATCACCAACACGAACAAAACACCCGTGCCAAAGAGCAAGGCGCCCATCAGGATAAAATCCCCAACACTCCATTTCACTTCATCGGTGAACTGCATGGCCACAAGGGGTATTGATAAAATGAACAAGGTTACAAGGGCTACGCCCAGAATAGATCGTGAATAGTTTATTTGCTTTTCCATTTGAATTAAGTTTTTGATTGGATAAAAGTTAGTGTCCTGAGAGATTGATTTTTACTTGTTTCTATTGCGGGCAACAAAATACCATATCGCACCTGCGATGATCATAAAAAGCGGCAAGGCTCCGGGCTCTCCATCTCCTATCACCTTCAATACCAACAGCAACAGCACCAGCCCTGCTCCCAATACTACCAATGCGGGAAGGGTGCGCGCTGGGGCCTTTTCCTGGTTGGTTGTTTTCATAGTCTATATGCGGACTTTTTATTCCGTACTCAAAAGTACTTTGTATTTCAAAGTAAAACAAGGGAGGAGGTCACTTTTTCGAAAAAATCATTGATTTAAGCAAAAAGTACAGAAAATAGGTCGTAAATTAGATTGCATACACTCACCGAAAGTCCCCTGTAGTTCCACTTTCGATTTCGTAAATTAAGCTCATCAAGTAACCCCGACTACTATGGAACAGGTTATGGAATTTCTTTTTAAACTATTTGAGGCCGATGACTGGCCGGCACGTTGGGTATGCGGCAATTGGTCATCTTTTCATGGATGGCTCTACATCACCAGCGACATTGCTATTTGGCTTGCCTATTTTGTGATTCCGGCTATTATCATCTTTTTTGTCCAAAAGCACCACAACCTCCCCTTTTTACCAGTCTTCTGGCTTTTTGGTGCGTTCATTATTCTGTGTGGCAGTACACACATTATTGATGCACTGATGTTTTGGTGGCCCGGTTATCGTGTAAATGCACTTGTGCGGGTGTTAACGGCTCTTGTGAGTCTGGCTACTGCCTTCGTGCTCATTCGGGATTTACCGAAATTGATAGCAATACGCCCCGAAGATGAATTGAAGACCTATCAATTGGAAAAACAGTTAAGAAAATACGAAGCGGAGATCGCTGAATTAAAAACACAGTTAAATAAGAAGGGTAACTAATGCTTACACAGAAACGATCCGTGATTCTTGTTCAGAATGCAGTCTTGATTTTCCTGGCGGCATTTATTGCAAGCATCGTTTTCCTGGTAGACCTGCATTCGGATACTACGGTATCCGTTGCCAGTATGTATGCTATAGTAATTCTATACAGTTGGCTACTCCCGGGAAAACGTGCCAGTATTTACACAGCATCAATTTGTACTTTCCTCACGATTTTTGCTGCGTCACAATCGCAGGAAATGAACGTCAATCCGAATGAATTATCTAAAGTGAACATCATCATATCCTTGGTGGTCATTTGGATATGTGTGATGATGGTATTTATTGCCAAGAGCGGATTCTCAAGTCTGGAAAGCATTAACAACAGGCTTACGGAGAGTTCCGCAGCACTACTGGAGAAAGTAAAAGAACTGGATGAGCAACAACAGGAACTAACAGAGCATAAACTGAAACTGGAAAAACTGAATGCCGATTTAATAGTTAAAAACCGGGAACTTGAACGATTTACCAGTATTACCAGCCATGATTTGCAAGAGCCGCTTCGCACCATTGGTAATATGACTCAATTGATTGCGCGAAAGTACTATGCCACGTTTGATGATCAAGGAAAAAAAATTCTGGATTATGTGACCAATGCAACCACCCGGATGACAGTTATGATTAAGGGCTTGCTGGAGTTCAGCCGAATAGGCAACAAGCGGGAAACTGAAAGAGTAGACTGCATGGAGCTGTTGTATAACATTGTGCTGGATTTTGATGCAACCTTAAAGGCTTCACAGGGAACCATTACATTCCACGAGCTACCTGCTGTTAAGGGCAACCCGGTTGAATTGCGTATGCTCTTTCAGAACCTGATTAGTAATGGTTTAAAATTCAGGAAAGCAGATACACCACCTGTCATTGAAGTATCTGCCAAAGACAACAGTGACTATGTGGCATTTTGTGTAAAAGA